>NZ_CP126689.1:0-12500 GCF_030219945.1 Kurthia sp. YJT4
TTGAAAGGAGAGACGATTTTGAACCAAGAAGAACTAAAACATTTTTGGAGTCAGGTGTTACATGAGGCCAAAAAAATCATATCGAAACCAAGCTTTGATACTTGGCTTAAATCAACTGAATTAATTGCATATGAAGATGATCAACTCGTTGTTTCAGCTGAAAACTCATTTTCAAAAGAATGGTTAGCTAAAAATTATGTAACTACAATTCAAGGGATTGTTAAAAAATTAACGGGTTCGTCATTGGATATTCATTTTACTGAAGTAGCAGATGATGATTTTCAACCATCAACTAAACGTAAGAAAAAAGAGTTACCTGTCGTTGCAAATGATCACTCTCCAGCAATGTTAAATACAAAAAATACATTTGATACATTTGTAATCGGACCAGGAAATCGCTTTGCACACGCTGCATCATTAGCTGTAGCTGAAGCACCGGCAAAAGCTTATAACCCTTTGTTTTTACATGGAGGGGTAGGTTTAGGAAAAACGCATTTAATGCATGCAATTGGTCATTATGTGCTAGAACATGATCCAAATGCGAAAGTAGTTTATTTATCTTCGGAGAAATTCACAAATGAATTTATTAATTCAATTCGTGATAATAATACGGAGGCCTTTCGTAATAAATACCGAAAAGTAGATGTGTTATTAATTGATGATATCCAGTTTTTAGCTGGAAAAGAATCTACTCAAGAAGAGTTCTTCCATACATTTAATACCCTACATGAAGAGTCTAAACAAATTATTATTTCAAGTGACCGCCAACCGAAAGAAATTCCAACATTAGAAGATCGTTTACGTTCTCGTTTTGAATGGGGATTGATTATCGATATTGGTCCACCTGATTTAGAAACACGTATTGCCATATTAAGAAAAAAAGCTGATGCAGATGGTTTACAAATTTCAGATGATGTAATGAGTTATATTGCAAGTCAAATTGATTCGAACATTCGAGAGTTAGAGGGTGCTTTAACACGAGTTGTTGCTTATTCAAACTTACTAAATCAACCTTTAACAGCTGAATTAGCTGCTGAAGCTTTAAAAAGCATCATGCCTTCAACAACTCCAAAAATTTTATCCATTTTGGATATTCAAAAGACTGTTGGGGAACACTATGGTATTAAACTTGAAGATTTTTCTGCTAAAAAGAGAACAAAATCAATTGCTTTTCCTCGTCAAGTAGCTATGTATTTATCACGAGAAATGACAGACTCCTCACTACCAAAAATAGGTGAAGAATTTGGTGGGCGTGATCATACAACTGTAATTCACGCACATGAAAAAATTACATCCTTATTAAAAACAGACGCAATTTTACAAGATGATATTAAACAGATTAAAACCAAGTTAAGTAATTAGCTTGTGGATAAATTAGATTTTTAACCACACACTTATACACAGTCTATCTACAAGCAGATAGACTGATTTTATTCGTACGAGGTGGGTTATCCACAGAATCCACACCCCCTATTACTTAAACTATTAAAAATAATATTAATTAATAATATATAAAGAGAGGTTATTTACATGAAATTCAACATAGTAAGAGATCAATTATTAAATGCACTAAATGATGTAATGAAAGCTGTAAGTTCAAAAACAACGATTCCAATTTTAACAGGTATTAAAATCGATGTATCTACAGAAGGTATTCGTTTAACAGGTAGTGATGCAGATATTACAATTCAAACATTTATTCCAACTGAAAAAGACGGTCAACAATTAATTCAAATTGATGAAACAGGTTCAATTGTTTTACAAGCTCGTATGTTTAACGAAATTATTCGTAAATTACCAACAAATGAAGTTGAAATTGAAGTAACTGAAAATTATCAAACGCGTATTCGTTCTGGTAAATCAGATTTCCACTTAATCGGATTAGAACCAAATGAATATCCAATGCTTCCAGAAGTAAGTGAAGAAAATCAAATTTCAATTCCTGGGGATTTATTAAAATCGATTATTCGTGAAACAGTATTTGCAGTTTCAACAAGTGAATCGCGTCCTGTATTAACAGGAGTAAATTGGAAAGTTACAGAAGAAGGGCTTATTTGCGTTGCAACAGACAGCCATCGTTTAGCACGTAGAATTGTCACGCTGGATAACTTACCAAAAGATGTGGAAAGTGTTGTTATCCCAGGGAAGAGTTTAACTGAATTAAGCAAAATTCTTTCAGATTCATCTACACCTGTGAATATCTATATGACAAATCAACAAGTCCTATTCAAAACTGAAGATGTTCTTTTCTTCTCACGTTTATTAGAGGGGAATTATCCTGATACAAATCGCTTAATCCCAGAAACATATCAAACTACTGTACAAATTAACGGTAAAGAATTATTACAAGCAATCGATCGTGCATCACTTTTAGCACGTGAAGAACGCAATAATGTTGTTCGTTTTTCAACTTTAGATCAAAGCCAAATCGAAATTTCTTCAAATTCACCTGAGATTGGTAAAGTTGAAGAAGAAATTCAAGTACAAGAATTAACGGGTGATGAATTGCGTATTTCATTTAGTGCGAAATATATGATGGATGCTCTAAAATCAATCGATGGTCAAGATGTAATCATTCAATTCACTGGTGCGATGCGTCCGTTTATCATTCGTTCAATTCATGACGACTCGATTCTACAACTGATTTTACCTGTGCGTACGTATTAATATTTTAAAATAGCAACAGTGTGAATTATTTCCCAAGCGAATTTAGTACCAGGTGCTAAATTCGCTTTTTTAATACCTATTTTTACTTATTGCTCAAAATTCGGTATAATAGAAAGATAAAGAATCGTTATGAAAAGGATGAAAACTGTGAACGAAATCGTAATAGACACTGAATATGTAACATTAGGTCAATTTTTAAAAATGGTCGACATTATTAGTTCTGGAGGCCAAGCAAAATGGTACCTTGCTGAGAATGATGTATTTGTGAATGATGAGTTAGAAGATCGCCGAGGAAGAAAATTAAGACACGAAGATATTGTGGAGTTACCTGAGGTAGGGAAATTTATTGTGAAAGATGCATTTCTTGAGGAATAATGCATGTATATTGAACGCTTAAAATTACATGATTACCGAAATTACAATTCTTTTGAATTAAATTTTTCTAAAACGATTAATATCTTTATCGGTGAAAATGCACAAGGTAAAACGAATGTCATGGAAGCAATCTATGTTTTAGCGATGGCAAAATCACATCGAACATCGAATGATAAAGAATTAATCCAGTGGGGCGCTGAGTATGGTAAAATAGAGGGAGACATTCAAAAACGATATGGAAAACTTCCTCTAGAACTTACAATCTCCAAAAAAGGTAAAAAAGCGAAAGCAAATCACCTCAATCAAAGTAAATTAAGCGAATATATTGGACAAATGAATGTAGTCATGTTTGCTCCTGAAGATTTAAATGTCGTCAAAGGAAGTCCACAGTTGCGCAGGCGTTTTTTAGATATGGAGATTGGTCAGATTTCGCCGACTTACTTACATGATTTATCTAGTTTTCAAAAAATATTAAAACAACGTAATCACATTTTGAAAAAAAATCAGGGAAAACGAAATTTAGATGATTTAAGTTTTGATATTTTCACTGAACAATATGTTGCCGCTGCAGTGAAGGTTATTCGTAAACGTTTTGAATTCATGGAATTATTACAAGAGTGGGCTGCGCCTATTCATTTTGGAATCTCAAGGGAAAAAGAAAAGTTAGAAATTCACTATAAAGCTGTAAGTGGATTAGAAGCTTCTTGGGATTCGACAACTATGGAAGAACATCTATTCGCTAAATTAAAAGAACAAAAAAATCGAGAGCTTGAGCGTGGTGTTACATTACTTGGTCCGCACCGTGATGATTTACAATTTACGGTAAATGATTATGATGTACAAGTATATGGTTCACAAGGTCAACAACGTACAACAGCGCTTTCTTTAAAGTTAGCTGAGATTGAATTAATTAAACAAGAAGTGGGAGAAGCGCCGATTTTATTATTGGATGATGTTTTATCTGAATTAGATGATTATCGCCAATCCCATTTATTAAACACAATACATGGCGATGTACAAACATTTGTTACAACAACGAGTGTAGATGGCATTGACCACAATACAATACGTGAAGCAAAATTGTTTCACGTGAAACAAGGTTCTGTAGATTCTGAGTAACAGTATTTACAGAACCTTATCAAATCAAAAGACATCTAAATGTTATATGAAAGAGTAGGTGGAACAAGTTATGACGTTAGAAGAGAAAAATCCAGCTTCATATGATGCCGAGCAGATTCAGGTTTTAGAAGGATTGGAAGCTGTTCGTAAAAGACCAGGTATGTACATTGGATCTACCAGTTCTAAAGGTCTTCATCATTTAGTGTGGGAAATTGTGGATAACAGTATTGACGAAGCTTTAGCAGGTTACTGTGACACGATTACTGTTGCAATTGAAAAAGATAATTGGATACGCGTAGAGGATAATGGTCGTGGTATTCCAGTTGATATACAAGAAAAAGTTGGTAAGCCAGCTGTAGAAGTTATTATGACAGTACTACATGCAGGTGGTAAATTTGGCGGTGGCGGTTATAAAGTTTCGGGCGGTTTACACGGTGTAGGTGCTTCAGTAGTAAATGCACTATCTGTCGAAACAAGCGTACAAGTTCATCGTGATGAAAAAATCCATGAAATCATCTTTGAACGTGGTCAAGTTGTACAAGAGCTAAAAGTGATTGGTGAGACAAATCATAATGGTACAACAACGCGTTTTAAAGCAGACCCAGAAATTTTCAAAGAAACAACTGTATATGAATATGATATTTTAGCGCATCGTATTCGAGAATTAGCATACTTAAATCGTGGTATTACGATGATTATTATTGATGAACGACCAGATAGCGAACGTCGTGATGAGTTCCACTACGAAGGCGGTATCAAATCATATGTAGAACATATCAATGAGAACAAAGATCCACTTCACCCAGCGATTGATTTGAAAGGTGAAAAGGACGGCATTTCTGTAGAGATTGCAATGCAATACAATGATGGCTTTGCATCCAATATTTTCTCTTTTGCTAATAATATCAATACGTATGAGGGTGGAACACATGAATCAGGTTTTAAAACTGCCTTAACACGTGTGATTAATGATTATGGACGTAAAAATAATCTAATAAAAGAAAATGATGCGAACCTTACAGGTGAAGATGTACGAGAAGGGTTAGTTGCGATTGTTTCAATTAAACATCCTGATCCACAATTTGAAGGTCAAACAAAAACAAAATTAGGTAACTCGGAAGTTAGTACGATTACGAATTCATTATTCTCAGAACGCTTCGAACGTTTTTTATTAGAAAATCCAAATGTAGCACGTACAATTATCGACAAAGGTTTAATTGCCTCTCGTGCGCGCGTAGCTGCTAAAAAAGCACGTGAAATGACACGTCGTAAATCAGCTTTAGAATTTTCAAGCCTTCCTGGTAAGCTTGCTGATTGTTCATCTCGTAATCCAGCTGACTGTGAGATTTATATTGTAGAGGGTGACTCTGCAGGTGGGTCTGCAAAATCTGGACGTGATCGTCATTTCCAAGCAATTTTACCGCTGAAAGGTAAAATTTTAAACGTTGAAAAAGCACGTTTAGATCGTATCTTATCAAACGAGGAAATTCGTGCGATGATTACAGCCATCGGTACAGGTATTGGTGAAGAATTTAATTTAGAAAAAGCGCGTTATCATAAAATCGTTATTATGACAGATGCCGATGTTGATGGTGCGCATATCCGTACATTACTATTAACATTCTTCTTCCGTTTCATGCGCCCATTGATTGAAGCAGGTTATGTGTATATCGCACAACCACCACTTTATCAAGTGAAACAAGGTAAGCATTTAGAATACTGTTATAGCGATGCTGAATTACAAGAAATTTTAAATCGTTTACCAAGTCAACCAAAACCAATGACACAACGTTATAAAGGTCTTGGTGAGATGAATGCAGAGCAACTGTGGGATACAACCATGGATCCAGAACATCGTGTATTATTACAAGTTGAATTAGATGATACAATTGAAGCAGATCAAGCATTTGAACAATTAATGGGTGATGATGTAGAACCACGTCGTCAATTTATTAATGAGAATGCAGTATATGCAGATTTAGATATTTAAGTAAGGTTTTTGAAAGGAGGTTTACGTTTTGTCTGAAGAAAATCACTCCGGCGTAAAAGGAGTCAATATTACTAAAACAGTTAAAACAGCATTTTTAGATTATGCTATGAGCGTAATCGTTTCACGTGCATTACCAGATGTGCGTGATGGATTGAAGCCAGTTCAAAGACGTATTTTATATGGAATGCAAGAGCTAGGTAGTACATCGGATAAACCATATAAAAAATCTGCACGTATTGTTGGGGATGTTATGGGTAAGTATCACCCACACGGTGACTTATCTATTTATGAAGCAATGGTACGTATGGCACAGGATTTCAGTTACCGTTACATGCTTGTAGATGGGCATGGTAACTTTGGTTCAATTGATGGTGACGGTGCCGCAGCGATGCGTTATACAGAATCGCGTATGTCAAAAATCGCAATGGAGATGTTGCGTGACATTAATAAAAATACAATTGATTATAAAGATAACTACGATGGGAATGAACGTGAACCGGTTGTATTACCAGCGCGTTATCCTAATTTACTTGTGAATGGAACATCAGGTATTGCTGTAGGTATGGCGACAAATATCCCTCCTCACCAACTTGGTGAAGTGATTGATGGCGTTTTAGCAGTATCTGAAAATCCTGCAATTACGACAGAAGAATTAATGGAGATCATTCCAGGACCAGACTTCCCTACAGGTGGTCTTATTCTTGGGCGTAGTGGAATTCGTCGTGCTTATGAAACAGGACGCGGATCAATTGTTGTCCGTTCAAAAGTTGAAATTGAACAAAAAACAAGTGGTAAAGAAGTAATCATTGTGAATGAACTTCCTTACCAAGTAAATAAAGCGCGATTAATTGAGAAAATTGCTGAATTAGTTCGTGATAAAAAAATTGATGGCATTACGAATATTCGAGATGAATCGGATCGTAACGGTATGCGTATTGTGATCGATGTACGTAGAGATGCAAATGCAAATGTTGTTTTGAATAATTTATATAAACAAACAGCGATGCAATCGAGCTTTGGTATTAATATGCTAGCTTTAGTAAATGGACAGCCTCAAACATTAAGTTTAAAAGAAGCACTTTATCATTATCTAGAGCATCAAAAAGAGGTAATTCGTCGTCGTACAGAATTTGAATTGAAGAAAGCTGAAGATCGCGCACATATCCTAGAAGGACTTCGTATTGCGCTAGACCATATCGATGCAATCATTCAATTAATTCGTAGTTCACAAACAGCAGATGAAGCGAAGCGAGCGCTAGGTGAGCAATATTCATTAAGTGAAAGACAAGCACAAGCAATTCTTGATATGCGTTTACAACGTTTAACAGGTTTAGAACGCGATAAAATCGAAGAAGAATACAATGGTTTGTTAGCTCTAATCGCGGAATTAAAAGAAATTTTAGCAAATGAAGGAAAAATCATTGCGATTATTCATGAAGAATTAACAGAAGTAAAAGAACGCTTCAATGATGCACGTCGTACAGAAATTATTGCTGGTGGCGCGAATATGATTGAAGATGAAGATTTAATTCCAAGAGAAAATTCAGTATTAACACTTACACACAACGGTTATATTAAACGTTTACCAGCTAATACATACCGCAGCCAACGACGCGGTGGACGCGGTGTTCAAGGTATGGGAACGAATGAAGATGATTTTGTAGAACATTTAATGTATGCTTCAACGCATGATACAATTCTATTCTTCACTTCAAAAGGTAAAACGTTTAAAGCGAAGGGATACGAAATCCCTGAGTTTGGACGTACAGCAAAAGGTTTACCGATTGTGAATCTGTTAAATGTGGATAAAGATGAAAAAGTAACAGCGATGATTCGCGTTCCTTCATATGAAGAAGATGCTTACTTTATTTTCACAACAAAAACAGGTGTAACGAAGCGTACATCATTATCAAACTTTGCAAACATTCGTACTAACGGTTTGATTGCTATTTCTTTACGTGAAGATGATGAATTAATCTCAGTGCGTTTAACAGACGGTACAAAAGAAATTATTATCGGAACACATCAAGGGATGTTAGTTCGTTTTAAAGAACAAGATATTCGTGCGATGGGACGAAATGCAGCTGGTGTTCGTGGTATTCGTTTACGTGACGAAGACTATGTAGTCGGCATGGAAATCTTAGAAGAAGGTCAAGAGATTCTTGTTGTTACAGAAAAAGGTTATGGAAAACGTACTTCAGAAGAAGAATATCGTTTACAAACTCGCGGTGGCGTTGGAATTAAAACATGTCAAATTACAGATAAAAATGGTCCGGTAGTGGCAGTTAAAGCAGTTACAGGTGAAGAAGATATTATGCTGATCACAATTAACGGTATGTTAATTCGTATGGATGTAAATGATATTTCTCAAATTGGACGTAGTACACAAGGTGTTCGTTTAATTCGCTTAGCCGATGAAGAATTTGTTGCGACTGTTGCGAAAGTAGAAAAAGAAGATCCATCTGAAGAAGAATCCGAAATTGTTGAAGAAGAATCTACAGAAGAAGAATAGTTGTTAGACTTAGAAGAAATCACGTTAATATGCGTGATTTCTTCTTTTTATATTGGAACACATAAAAATTAGGTGTATATTTAATGAAAGTAGACTATTTAGTGGGAAATATGTGAATTGATTTTTTATAAAATAGAATGAGGAGGCAGTGAGTTGGATACAGTAAAAATTAATTTAGATGAAATAAAATTAGGTAGTGTATTAGCAGAAGATATTTTAGCGAACACACAGTATCCAATCGCATATAAGGATACAAGAGTAGACCGTGACATGTTGATGGTCTTTCAAGCGTTCAATATATCGATGATTCCAATATCAAAACAATCAATTGAATCTAAAAAAGAAGTAGTATATACAAAAGAAATTTTTAAAACAGATGAGCAGAACTTTGAGAAAAAACTTAAAACAAGTGTGCAAAAATTTAAATCTGAATTTTCTAACTGGGAAGCAGGCTCTAAAGTAGATATCGTTAAAGCACGAGATATTGTCATGCCGCTAATTGATGAGATGATTACAGATCGCACAAAAATCTTCACATTGAATGATTATGCGGATTCTAGAGAATATATTTACCATCATTCAGTAGCAGTAGCTTTAGTAGCAGCTGTTATTGCGAATAAGATGAAATATAACAAAGGCGATGTTCTACAAATTGCAACAGCTGCCTTGTTAGCTGATTGTGGTATGGCGAAGATTAGTAAGAGAATTCGAATGAAACCAGGTGCTTTAAATGAATTTGAATTTAAAGAAATCATGAATCATCCACTTCATAGTCTGAAGATGGTAAAAGATATACCGATTTTAAAACAAGAAATGAAGCTCGCAATTTTTCAACATCATGAAAAATTAGACGGAAGTGGTTATCCTAATCGAGTCAAAGATGATTCAATTACACAGGTAGCTCATATTATTGCAATCGCAGATGTATTTCATGCAATGACTAGCGAACGTTTATACAAACCTAAAGAGTCTGTGTTTAAAGTAGTAGAAGTCATTAGAGAATCAGCATTTGGTAAGTATCGTATAGATGTCGTTCAGGCCTTATTGGCGTCAGTAGCAGATTTACCTTTAGGTACAGTAGTGGAACTGTCTAATGGATTAATCGGAACGATTGTTTATACAAATAATAATTTAATTACACGACCTACTGTTAAAATTGAACATAGCGGCGAGATTATTGATTTGAGTTTAAAAAGAAACATATTTATTCACCGAGTTCATATATAGAAGAAACACTTTAGAAATACACCACAGACAGTAAGTCTAAGGTGTATTTTTAAAATCTAAAGTTAATTTCATAAAAAAACTTGCACTTTATAAAAAAGTATTATATTATATAAAAGTTGCTGTTGGAAAACAGTTATAAAAATATTTTAAAAAAGCAATTGACTTCAATGAATTATTGTTATATAATTAAGGAGTTGTCCAGTTAAGAAATGCCAACTGACACAAAAAACTTTTTTAAAAAGTTGTTGACTTCTAAGGAGTTATCGTGATATAATGATTAAGTCGTTAAGATGACGACGAAACAACATGAACCTTGAAAACTAAACAAGCAAGAAGATAATCACAAACAAGTCTTATCACATTAAGTGAATAAGCAATTGTTATCAAAAGATAACGCTAGCAAAGCAAATGAGCTTTCAAACTACTTTTATGGAGAGTTTGATCCTGGCTCAGGACGAACGCTGGCGGCGTGCCTAATACATGCAAGTCGAGCGAATGACGAGAAGCTTGCTTCTCTGATTTAGCGGCGGACGGGTGAGTAACACGTGGGCAACCTGCCCTACAGATCGGGATAACTCAGGGAAACCTGGGCTAATACCGGATAATCCTTCGAATCACATGTTTTGAAGTTGAAAGGCGCTTCGGCGTCACTGTAGGATGGGCCCGCGGTGCATTAGCTAGTTGGTGGGGTAACGGCCTACCAAGGCAACGATGCATAGCCGACCTGAGAGGGTGATCGGCCACATTGGGACTGAGACACGGCCCAAACTCCTACGGGAGGCAGCAGTAGGGAATCTTCCACAATGGACGAAAGTCTGATGGAGCAACGCCGCGTGAGTGATGAAGGTTTTCGGATCGTAAAACTCTGTTGTAAGGGAAGAACAAGTACGTTAGGAAATGAACGTACCTTGACGGTACCTTATTAGAAAGCCACGGCTAACTACGTGCCAGCAGCCGCGGTAATACGTAGGTGGCAAGCGTTGTCCGGATTTATTGGGCGTAAAGCGCGCGCAGGTGGTTTCTTAAGTCTGATGTGAAAGCCCACGGCTCAACCGTGGAGGGTCATTGGAAACTGGGGAACTTGAGTGCAGAAGAGGATAGTGGAATTCCAAGTGTAGCGGTGAAATGCGTAGAGATTTGGAGGAACACCAGTGGCGAAGGCGACTGTCTGGTCTGTAACTGACACTGAGGCGCGAAAGCGTGGGGAGCAAACAGGATTAGATACCCTGGTAGTCCACGCCGTAAACGATGAGTGCTAAGTGTTAGGGGGTTTCCGCCCCTTAGTGCTGCAGCTAACGCATTAAGCACTCCGCCTGGGGAGTACGACCGCAAGGTTGAAACTCAAAGGAATTGACGGGGGCCCGCACAAGCGGTGGAGCATGTGGTTTAATTCGAAGCAACGCGAAGAACCTTACCAGGTCTTGACATCCCAATGACCGTCCTAGAGATAGGATTTTCCCTTCGGGGACATTGGTGACAGGTGGTGCATGGTTGTCGTCAGCTCGTGTCGTGAGATGTTGGGTTAAGTCCCGCAACGAGCGCAACCCTTATTCTTAGTTGCCATCATTTAGTTGGGCACTCTAAGGAGACTGCCGGTGACAAACCGGAGGAAGGTGGGGATGACGTCAAATCATCATGCCCCTTATGACCTGGGCTACACACGTGCTACAATGGACGATACAAAGAGTTGCAAACTCGCGAGGGTAAGCTAATCTCATAAAATCGTTCTCAGTTCGGATTGTAGGCTGCAACTCGCCTGCATGAAGCCGGAATCGCTAGTAATCGCGGATCAGCATGCCGCGGTGAATACGTTCCCGGGCCTTGTACACACCGCCCGTCACACCACGAGAGTTTGTAACACCCGAAGTCGGTGGGGTAACCGTAAGGAGCCAGCCGCCTAAGGTGGGATAGATGATTGGGGTGAAGTCGTAACAAGGTAGTCGTATCGGAAGGTGCGGCTGGATCACCTCCTTTCTAAGGAATATAACGGAAAAGACCTTTGGTCTTCTACAGATTATCTTACTTGCTGTTTAGTTTTGAAGGCTCATGCAAATGATCTTCAAACTTGTTCTTTGAAAACTGGATAAAACGACATTGAAAGTAACACAAACACAAATTTCTTTTATAGATTTTGAATTATTAAGTTTTAATTTTTTAGGCTTAATAACTTATGTGAAAATTATTTCAAGATGCAAGTAAGACGCGAAAGCAAACGTAGTGAGAAGCGGAGTGTACATACGTACATGAGCATTCGAACAAGTGTAGCTGACAAAGTATTACGCAGCAGATTGGAATTAATTAGGTTAAGTTATTAAGGGCGCATGGCGAATGCCTTGGCACTAGAAGCCGATGAAGGACGGCACTAACACCGATATGCTTCGGGGAGCTGTAAGTAAGCTTTGATCCGGAGATTTCCGAATGGGGGAACCCACTGTTTTTAATCGAACAGTATCCTAACGTGAATTCATAGCGTTTTGATGGCAGACTCAGGGAACTGAAACATCTAAGTACCTGAAGGAAGAGAAAGAAAATTCGATTCCCTTAGTAGCGGCGAGCGAAACGGGAAGAGCCCAAACCAAGAAGCTTGCTTCTTGGGGTTGTAGGACACTC
>NZ_CP126689.1:15000-32500 GCF_030219945.1 Kurthia sp. YJT4
GAGATTTCCCATTACGCAAGTAAGTAAGATCCCTTGAAGACGACAAGGTAGATAGGTTCGAGGTGGAAGTATGGTGACATATGGAGCTGACGAATACTAATCGATCGAGGACTTAACCAAAACAATTGTGTGTTTCAATGAACCGTTTATCCAGTTTTGAAAGAACAATCTTTCATCGTGTAGTGACGATGGCAAAGAGGTCACACCCGTTCCCATGCCGAACACGGAAGTTAAGCTCTTTAGCGCCGATGGTAGTTGGGGGTTTCCCCCTGTGAGAGTAGGACGTTGCTATGCAAATTAAGGTAATCACTCTTCTGAGTGGTTACTTTTTTTATGTTTCAAAAGGAGGAAACCCTTGAAAAGATTCAAGGAGGATTGCCAAAGAGCGCGACGTCCAGATCGCCAAAAACGCGACGTCCTGTCGCAAAGGCGATTCATCTACATCCATGTACAAGGTAAAGGCAATCCGCATCGCATCCAGCAATATATTCATGTAATTGATATATTAAGCGTAGTATAAAGTGTATTTTATATTATAAATTTTTTACTAGCGTTTTTTTGTGAAATGTTTTATGATGTAAAAAGTGTGTTTTTATGATTTTTTCTATGAGAATGTTCGGAAATAGAATAAAATACGATAAAATTTTAATGATTTAAATATATACATATAATTATACAATTTAGACATAAACATATTTTCTCTTAAATAAAGCGTTATCATTGTTGTGATATGAATAATAGGAATACTTTGAATACTCTTTTATTTCTTGTGTTCTTGACATGTATGATGGACGTTGTTAATCTTACTATTAATATAATTTTTAATAGGAGGAATTACAGCATATGTGGGAAACAAAATTTGCCAAAGAAGGTTTAACATTTGATGACGTACTTTTAGTACCAGCACATTCTGAAGTATTACCAAAGGAAGTAAATTTATCGGTTCAATTAACACCGAAAATTAAACTTAATATTCCAATGATTAGTGCTGGGATGGATACAGTAACTGAGGCGTCTATGGCGATTGCAATGGCACGTCAAGGTGGTCTGGGTATTATCCATAAAAATATGTCAATTGAAGAACAAGCGGATAACGTAGAGAAGGTAAAGCGTTCTGAAAATGGCGTTATTACAAATCCGTTCTTTTTAACACCAACACATCAAGTATTTGATGCAGAGCACTTAATGGGCAAATACCGCATTTCTGGCGTTCCAATCGTAAATAATGAAACAGAATTAAAATTAGTTGGTATTATTACAAACCGAGATCTTCGCTTTGTTCAAGATTACTCATTACTAATTGATGATGTTATGACAAAAGAAGATTTAATTACAGCACCTGTTGGTACAACTTTAGATGAAGCTGAAAAAATGCTACAACAATTTAAAATTGAAAAATTACCGATTGTTGATGACGAAGGTGCTTTAAAAGGTCTTATTACAATTAAAGATATTGAAAAAGTAATGGAATATCCAAATGCTGCAAAAGATGAGCATGGTCGTCTTTTAGTCGGTGCAGCTGTTGGTATTACAAAAGATACAATGGTTCGTATTGAAAAGCTTGTAAATGCACAGGTAGACGTAGTTGTAATTGATACAGCACATGGTCATTCGCAAGGCGTGTTAAACACTGTAAAAGACATTCGTGCAAAATATCCAGAACTAGCTATCGTAGCTGGTAACGTTGCAACAGGTGAAGGTGCAGAGGCATTATTCGAAGCTGGCGCAGATGTAGTAAAAGTAGGTATTGGACCTGGTTCTATTTGTACAACACGTGTTGTAGCAGGTGTTGGTGTACCACAAATTACAGCAATTTATGATTGTGCTACTGTTGCTCGTAAAATGGGTAAAACAATTATCGCAGATGGTGGTATCAAGTATTCTGGTGATATCGTAAAAGCTTTAGCTGCTGGTGGACATGTTGTAATGTTAGGTTCATTATTAGCTGGAACTTCTGAATCTCCTGGAGATACTGAAATCTTCCAAGGTCGTCGCTTTAAAGTATATCGTGGTATGGGTTCTGTATCAGCAATGGAAAATGGCTCGAAAGATCGTTACTTCCAAGATGATGCGAAAAAATTAGTTCCAGAAGGTATTGAAGGTCGTCTTCCTTATAAAGGTGCACTAGCTGATACAATTCATCAGTTAGTTGGTGGTGTTCGTGCAGGTATGGGTTACTGTGGAACAAAAGATTTACAAGATCTTCGTGAAAACGCACAATTTGTACGTATGACTGGAGCTGGCTTACGTGAAAGTCATCCACATGATGTACAAATTACAAAAGAAGCACCGAACTATTCATTACAATAAAACGTCTAAATTAACACTAAACAGTCACTCGCACTGTTTAGTGTTTTTTATATGTCTTTTTGATAACAAAGCTTTTAAAAGAGATATTATATGTTAAAATTAGCGAGAAACATCATACATATTTTGGAGGTAGAAGGGTGAAGAATTTACAGAAAAATACGATTATGCAACTAACATTATCTGTCGTAATGTTTGTAAGCATGATTCTGCTAGCAATCCCACACCAAGCAAAAGCAGCAGAAAATCTTGGTATCCATGCAAAAGCTGCTATCTTAATTGATGCAGATACGGGTAAAATACTATACGAAAAAAATGCAGGAAAATCGTTAGGTATTGCAAGTATGTCAAAAATGATGACAGAGTACATTTTATTAGACCAAGTGAAAGCTGGTAAAATTAAATGGGATCAAAAGTACAAAGTTTCAGATTATGCCTATAAAATTTCACAGGATCGTGCACTAAGTAACGTTCCATTACGTGCTGATGGTGAATATACAATTCGTGAATTATATGATGCAATGGCAATTTATTCAGCAAATGCAGCAACAATTGCGATTGCAGAAACAATTGCAGGTTCTGAAACAGAATTCTTAAAATTAATGAACAAAAAAGCAAAAGAATTAGGATTAACAAACTATGAATTCTTTAATTCATCTGGTTTAAATAATGCACAATTACAAGGTATGCAACCAGCTGGTACACCAAATAAAGGTGAAAATAAAATGTCAGCACGTTCAGTTGCATTGCTTGCATATCGTTTATTAAAAGACCATCCAGAAGTGTTAGAAACATCAAGTATTCCTTCAAAAGTATTCCGTAAAGGTACAGATGATGCGATTAAGATGGACAACTGGAACTTTATGTTAAAAGGTTTAGTATTTGAATATGAAGGCGTAGATGGTCTGAAAACAGGTACAACAGATTATGCTGGACAATGCTTCACTGGTACAGCTAAACGCGGTAATACACGTCTTATTTCAGTTGTAATGGATGCAACTGATGCAGATGGTAATAACGAAAATAAAAAAGCACGTTTTGATGCAACAAAGGCATTATTTGATTATGGATTCAACCAATTCTCAACAGAAAAAATCGTTTCAAAAGGTCAAACTTTTAAAGGGAACGAAACAGTAGCAGTTGAAAATGGTAAAGAAAAACAAGTAAAAGTAGCAGCAAAAGAAGAATTATCAATGATGGTTAAAACAAATGATGCAAAAGAATATACTGCAAATGTTGTTTTAGATAAAAAATCATTAAATGCACCTGTTAAAAAAGGTGAAGTGGTTGGACACATTGAAGTGAAAAATAAAGCTGGAAAAGATTATGGCTTTATTGATCCGAAAATTAAAGCTTTAGAGGTTGTTACAACAGAAGCTGTAGAAGAAAAAGGCTGGTTTACAAAAGTATTTAGTGCAATTGGTGATTTCTTCTCAAATTTATGGAATAAAGTGTTCTAATAAAATAAACAAAAAAGAATCGTGCCATGGCACGATTCTTTTTTGTTTATGCTTGGAAACCCCAAATATGCATTAATAAGTGAATAGATTCTTCAATTTCTTCTTCAGGAATCCCACCAAATCCAAGTAACAAACGATTTTTGTAAGTCGGATGTTCTTTCAATAAATATTGTTGAATAGAAGCAATTCGTATACCTTGTTCTAATGCAATTTTGCTAAGAGCAGTTGCATCTTTTTCATGTGAAACATGCACCATAATATGCATGCCTGCTTGTTCGCCTGATATTTTAATTTGTGGCGCATAAGCTTTTAATGTGTGCGTAATTTTTTCGAGTTTTTTTCTATAAATTTTACGCATTCGATTCAGATGTTTTGAGAAATGACCTTCATGCATAAATTGTGCCAAAGTATATTGGTCAATTCGAGGTACTGTGCACGTATAGTAGCTTTCTCGTGCTTTATAGTCAGCTAGTAATGTTTTCGGTAAAACGAAATAAGCAATCCGTAAAGATGGCATTAATGATTTGGAGAATGTACTCATATAAATTACTTTATCATCATGATCTAGACCTTGTAATGCTGCAATCGGTTTACCAGTATAACGAAATTCACTATCATAGTCATCTTCAATAATATAGTGATGAGGTGATTTCATTGCCCAATTTAATAATTGAACACGTCTGTTAGCCGATAGAATAGCACCTGTCGGGAACTGATGAGAAGGTGTAACATAAGCAATTGTAGCTTCAGATTGTTCAAGTTCTTGGACATCCATACCATCTTCATCAACAGCAATTGGTGTTGTTGGCTGATTGTATTGTGTGAAAATGTGGTGTGTCATCGTGTAACCAGGGTTTTCAACTGCATAGTGATGTTGATTTCCAAGTAAAGAAACAATCATTGGTAATAATTGTTCTGTACCAGAGCCAATTACAATTTGTTCTGGCTGACATCGTACGCCACGTGATTGGTATAAATATGCCGCAATTTCTTTTCGTAAATCGTACTCTCCTTGTGCATCCCCCATTAATAATAGGTGAGCATGTTCCTCATCAATCGCATCTTTCATATATTTACGCCAAATTTTAAACGGAAACGACTGTAAATCAATTTGACCAGGATTAAAATCAATTTTCACTTCAATTTCTGGTGCATTTAATAATTTTTGAGTTTGCTCTTTATCAATATAAGCAAGTGTTTCAATGTCTTCTACAAAATAACCAACGCGTGATTTTGATAAAACATAGCCTTCAGCTAATAATTGACCATAAGCTAATTCAATTGTAGTTTGGCTAATATTTAAAAATTCAGCTAATTTTCTTTTCGAAGGTAGCTTCTCATTTGTTGCAATTTCACCGTTTACAATACTCTCTTTAATTCCTCTGTAAAGCTGTTCATATAGCGGTTCTGATGATGTCTTATCTAATTGAAACATGAGCATATCCATTGTCTTCACCCTAACTGACCTTATTAAATATATTAAAACTGAATCTTTTAAAAAGGTCAATATAAATTATTATGGGATATATAGAAAATAAAGGGAGGAATTATTCATGGTTCAATTAGGTACAGATTTAGTTAAAAGAGGTATGGCTCAAATGCAAAAAGGCGGCGTTATTATGGATGTTATTAACGCTGAGCAAGCAAAAATCGCAGAAGCTTCTGGTGCAGTAGCAGTTATGGCGCTAGAAATGGTTCCATCTGATATTCGTAAAGCAGGTGGCGTTGCACGTATGGCAGATCCACGCGTTGTTGAAGAAGTAATGAATGCAGTATCGATTCCAGTTATGGCAAAAGGTCGTATTGGTCATATCGTAGAAGCACGTATTTTAGAGTCAATGGGTGTGGATTACATTGACGAGAGTGAAGTATTAACACCAGCAGATGAAGAATATCATTTATTAAAAAATGAATTCAGTGTACCATTCGTATGTGGTTGTCGTGATTTAGGTGAAGCTGCTCGTCGTATTGGTGAAGGTGCTTCAATGCTTCGTACAAAAGGTGAGCCGGGAACAGGGAACATCGTAGAAGCAGTTCGTCATATGCGTAAAGTGAATGCGCAAGTAAAACAAATCGCAAATATGAGTCCAGATGAAATTATGACGGCAGCTAAAGAACTTGGCGCACCGTATGAAGTTTTATTAGAAATTCACCGCTTAAAACGTTTACCAGTAGTAAACTTTGCAGCAGGTGGTATCGCAACACCAGCAGACGCAGCATTAATGATGGAGTTAGGTGCGGATGGTGTATTCGTAGGTTCTGGTATCTTCAAATCTGAATCACCAGAAAAATTCGCAAATGCTATCGTTCAAGCAACAACACATTACCAAGATTATGAATTAATTGCGCGTGTATCAAAAGAAATTGGTACGCCAATGAAAGGTCTTGAAATTGCCTCTTTAGCTCCTGAAGCACGTATGCAGAATCGAGGTTGGTAATATGAAGATTGGTGTTCTAGCTTTACAAGGTGCTGTCGAAGAGCATATTCATGCGATTGAAGGTATTGGTGCTGAGGGAATCGCAATTAAAAACGCAGAACAATTAAATGAGATAGACGGCTTAATTTTACCGGGCGGTGAAAGTACAGCTATGCGTAAACTCATTGACTATCATGAGATGATGCCGGCTTTAAAAGATTTCAAAAAGCCAATTCTTGGAACATGTGCAGGGTTAATTCTTTTGGCAGACTGCGTTGAAGGTTCTGAAGCACATATTGGTGGTATGAATATTTGGGTGCGTCGTAATTCATTTGGGCGACAAATTGATTCGTTCTCTACAGAATTAACAGTTCAAGGTTTAGACACACCATATGAAGCTGTTTTCATTCGTGCACCGCATATAGATCGTGTTGGTGAAGGTGTAGAAGTGCTTGCAACGTATGGTGATAAGATTGTACTTGTACAACAAGGAAATAAAATTGGATGCGCATTTCATCCTGAATTAACAGACGATTTACGCATTATGGAACTATTAAAAGAACAGATTCAGCAGAGTAAACTTGCACAACCTTCAAATGTATTGTAAAGTATGGTTAAATTAATATTTATTACGATGATAGGAAGTAGTAGCGAGTTTATTCTTTTTAAGAGAGTCAACGGTTGGTGAGAGTTGATAAAGAACCTTGTGAATCCGTCCTGGAGTTGCTCGGCTGAAATCATAGTAGGCTGTAGCCGGCTTTACATAGCCGTTATAAATTGAAGCGGATTAAGCAATTTTGTGCTTAATCAATTAGGGTGGCAACGCGGGTATGCTCTCGTCCCTTCACTATGGGGATGAGGGCTTTTTTGTGCCTTTTCCTAGAATTTATAAAGATTGCAAGTGCTATGGGCTTCATCTACATCGAATAAGGAATGGAGGAATATACATGTTAGATATTAAACGTGTACGTGCAAATTATGCTGAAATTAAAGAAAAGTTAGCGCATCGTAATGAGGATTTAGGGACATTCGATCACTTTGAAGAGTGGGATCAACAACGTCGTGAATTAATCGCAAAAACAGAAGTTCTAAAAGCAGAACGTAATAAAGCTTCTGAAGCGATTGCTCAAAAGAAACGCAATAAAGAAAATGCAGATGATGCAATTCTTCAAATGCGTGAACTTGGTGATCAAATTAAAGAATTAGACGCACAATTAAATGAGGTTGAAGAGAAATTCCATCATATGATGATGCGTTTACCAAACATCCCACATGAGTCTGTGCCTGTAGGCGAAGATGAGGACGCGAACCAAGAAGTATATACTTGGGGGGAAGTACCAACATTCGATTTTGAACCTCAACCACACTGGGACTT
This sequence comes from Kurthia sp. YJT4, assembly GCF_030219945.1. Classification (NCBI taxonomy): domain Bacteria; kingdom Bacillati; phylum Bacillota; class Bacilli; order Caryophanales; family Caryophanaceae; genus Kurthia; species Kurthia sp. YJT4. Next base: position 22,560 of record NZ_CP126689.1, read on the forward strand.
AGGTACAAACTTAAATATCATTGATTTCGAACGTGCTGGTAAAGTAACAGGTAGTCGTTTTGTATTTTATCGTGGAGCAGGTGCTCGTTTAGAACGTGCATTAATTAACTTCATGATGGATTATCATGCAGACAAACATGGTTATGAAGAAATGTTACCACCTTACATGGTAAACCGTACAAGCTTAACAGGTACAGGTCAATTGCCGAAATTTGAAGAAGATGCTTTCTTAATTGAAAAAGAAGATTACTTCTTAATTCCAACTGCTGAAGTACCTGTAACAAACTTCTTCCGTGATGAAATTTTAACTGCTGAAGACTTACCAAAAGGTTTTAATGCATATAGCGCAAACTTCCGTTCAGAAGCAGGTTCAGCTGGTCGCGATACACGTGGCTTAATTCGTCAACACCAATTCAACAAAGTTGAATTAGTACGTTTTGTAAAACCAGAAGAATCTTATGAACAACTTGAATTACTAACAGGTCATGCTGAAGCAATTCTACAAGCTTTACAATTACCATACCGTAAATTATTAATGTGCACAGGTGACTTAGGTTTCACTGCTGCTAAAAAATATGATTTAGAAGTATGGATCCCAACACAAAATATTTATCGTGAAATTTCTTCTTGTTCAAACTTCGAAGATTTCCAAGCGCGTCGTGCCAATATCCGTTTCCGTCGTGAAAAAGGTGCAAAACCAGAATATGTACACACATTAAATGGTTCAGGTCTTGCAATTGGTCGTACAGTAGCGGCGATTTTAGAAAACTACCAACAAGCTGATGGTTCTGTCGTAGTACCAGAAGTTTTACGTCCTTACATGGGTGGATTAGAAGTTATTTCTAACTAATATAAAAGACAACATCGCATTAATTTGTGATGTTGTCTTTTTTTGCTTTTTTCTCTGCTTTTTTGCGTGCACGTAATTCTTTAAAGAAGGTCGTTAAAATACTACCGCATTCGTCAGCTAAAACACCTTCTGTAACTTCACATACATGGTTCATACGTGAATCTGTTAATAATGAATGTAATGAATGAACACAGCCTGCCTTTAGATCACGAGCCCCATATACCACACGTGGAATTCTCGATTGTAGAATTGCTCCAGCGCACATAGGACAAGGCTCTAATGTTACATAAAGTGTTGTATTTTCTAATCGCCAACTCTCTAGTTTTGCACATGCTTGTTGAATCGCCATTAGTTCTGCATGTGTGACAGCATTTTGTGTGGTTTCGCGTAGATTATAAGCAGAAGAAATCACTTCACCTTCATGTACGATGATTGCACCAATAGGAACCTCGCCTAAATTACGTGCTTTTTCAGCTTCTTTTAAAGCCAGTTCCATATATTGTTGATCTGTTAATTCCATATGTCACGCTCCTTGTAGCGTTATTCTAGCACGATTGTGTCAATAAAGCGAAAGGGTGTTTCTTCATGAATCTGTATGATAAAATATAAGGCACTGATGAAAAAATGAAGGGAGAACTTCCGATGCCTGTACCGTTTATCGCTGTAGAAGGTCCGATTGGTGTTGGAAAGACATCACTCTCAAATCGAATTGCTGAACATTTTGGCTATGATTTATTAAAAGAGATTGTGGATGAAAACCCATTTTTAAATAAATTCTATGAAGATATTGATGAGTGGAGCTTTCAAACAGAGATGTTTTTCTTATGTAATCGTTATAAGCAATTAAAAGACATTAAGAAAAATTCAATTAATGCGAAAAAAGAAGTTGTAGCAGACTATCATGTATTTAAAAATTTAATTTTTGCACAAAGAACGCTACAACCTTCTGAATATAAAAAGTACGAACAAATTTATGAGATTTTAATCGAAGATATGGTGACACCGAATATCGTCATCTATTTAGATGCGACAGTTGATACATTAATGAAGCGTATTGCAATGCGTGGGCGAGAATTTGAACATATGATTAAACGTGACTATATGGAGCAGTTAGTAGCAGATTATCATGTATTTATTGATCGTTTTGAACAAGAGAATCCACAGATTCCTGTGCTACGTATTAATGGTGACGCCTATGATTTTGTGAACAATGAATATGATTTACAAAAAATTCTTCAACAAGTAGAAGAATTATTAAGTAAGAGGAGCTTAAAGCAATGAATTTAAGAGAAAAATATAATATTCCATCGAATGCTGTTATTACAATTGCAGGAACAGTTGGTGTAGGGAAGTCGACAATGACGAATGCTTTAGCTGAAGCATTAAATTTCCGTACATCTTTTGAAAAAGTAGATACAAACCCATACTTAGATAAGTTTTATGATGACTTTGAGAAGTGGAGCTTCCATTTACAAATCTATTTCTTAGCAGAGCGTTTCAAAGAGCAAAAACGTATTTTTGAATATGGAGGTGGTTTTATTCAAGACCGTTCCATTTATGAAGATACAGGTATTTTTGCGAAGATGCATTATGATAAGGGAACGATGACACCAACAGATTATGAAACATACACGAATCTTTTTGATGCGATGGTGATGACACCTTACTTTCCACATCCAGATTTATTGATTTACATTGAAGGACCTGTAGAGGATATTATCGGTCGTATCGCAGAGCGTGGTCGTCCGATGGAGCAACAAACAGATCGTGCTTATTGGTTAGAGATGCATGAACGCTATGAAAGATGGATTGATAGTTTTAATGCTTGTCCTGTACTTCGATTGAATATTAATGATTATGATTTAATGAAAGACCCAGATACTGTGGAACACATTGTGGCTCGTATTGCCCATTTTTTAGAGCAGACATCACATTTACGTAAATAAAAGAGAGGAATCACATCGACGTGATTCCTCTCTTTTTCTATGAAGCTTTTTTTAATCGATATTTTAACTGATTTAGTTGGAAGAATAAGAAACAACCGATACAGAATCCAAGAATCGCAATAGAAGATGCAAGTGCAACCATGATTGTGAATGTATAACCAAGAACAGGAAGATTATATATAAAGCCGATGAAACCTATTAATAAACAAAAGATGGCAATACTTGAGTTGAATTTTTGTTGTGTCACATCTTCTGGAATGTATGAAGATGGTTCTTTCTTTAAGAAAAGACGAGCGAACTTCATAATCGGGTTTAAATTGAAAAATAGTCCAAGTACATTTGCAACTAGTGGTATAAGTAGTAATAATGGCTGTTGAAAAATCCAAGTAGCGACTGTGAATAATAAGATTGTCCATTGATTCACGCGCACAAGAGGTCTAGGGATAAATAAAGGCTTTTGCATATAACCAACCTTTCAGATAAGAATTATTTTATTTATCATAAAGGATTGAAAGACAAAAGAAAAGAAAAAATACTTAAAAAAAGCAAAAAAAAATCCGTTACATCTGTATGTAACGAAAATTAAATGGAGGAGGTAGAGGGATTCGAACCCCCGCGCGGTTTGACCCGCCTGTCGGTTTTCAAGACCGATCCCTTCAGCCAGACTTGGGTATACCTCCGAGATATAAAGTTGTTTTATCAACGTAGATTAATTTAACACGAAATAACATTACGGTCAACCATTTTCCTTAAAAAACTTTTTTACGAAAAAAATCTTATTGTAGAATAAAATTTTCGATAGCTATTAGTTGCAATTTAATTCTAGAATGAGTAAAATATGAATTACCGTGCTAGGTGGGAAGGTAGCGGTGTCCTGTAACTCGCAATCCGCTTTAGCGAGACTGAATTCCCTTAGGAGGCTGTTCGCATGTTTGGTCTGCCTCTTGCACGTAGCGTTGACGATTGGGTCCTGCGCAATGAGTTCCCATGAACCATGTCAGGTCCGAGAGGAAGCAGCATTAAGTGGATCAACTTATGTGCCGCGGGGTAGCCTAATCTGAGCTGGCGACAAGAGTAACGCTTATGTGTGACTGTCGATTAAGGGTGCATGGTATTAACCATAACACTTCAAACTCACTCGAAAATATTTCGAGTGAGTTTTTTCATTGTCAAAACGCGTATATGTTATAATCATAAGTAACGAGAATTATAAAAAAGGAGAGCGGTATCGTTGACATATCAGGCATTTTATCGAGTATATCGTCCCCAGTCATTTCGAGACATGTCTGGACAAACCCATGTAAAAAAGACATTACAAAATGCGCTTCAATCTGATCACACAACACATGCCTATTTGTTCTCTGGGCCACGAGGTACAGGTAAAACAAGTACAGCGAAAATTTTCGCTAAAGCATTGAATTGTGAACGAGCACCGATTGCAGAACCTTGTAATGAATGTGCTACTTGTAAAAGTATCACAGAAAATGCGCACCCCGATGTAATTGAATTTGATGCAGCATCGAATTCACGTGTGGAAGAAATTCGTGAGATTATTGAAAAAGTACGTTTTGCGCCAGCAAGTGCAAGATTTAAAGTATATATTATTGATGAGGTGCACATGTTATCTACAAGTGCCTTCAATGCATTGTTAAAAACATTAGAAGAACCTCCTGCACATGCAAAATTCATTTTAGCTACAACTGAACCACATAAAATACCAGCTACAATCATTTCTCGCTGTCAAAGATTCGATTTTAAAAGACTTTCTTCTATAGATATTGTAGAGCGAATGAAAGTAGTATTAGAAGATATTGAGCGCCCATATGACGAAAAGGCTTTAAAAGTGATTTCACAAGCTTCTGCGGGTGGTATGCGTGATGCATTAAGTATGTTAGATCAGGTTGTATCATTTAGTGAAAATGAAGTGAAGCTTGAAGATGCACTGTTTGTTACAGGTTCAATTAGCCAAGATATTTTTTATCGTTTAGTTGAACACATTCAACAAAAAAATGTAGCGAGTGTTTTAGGATTATTAGAAGAGTTAATGAATGAGGGGAAAGACGCAGTTCGCTTATCAGAAGATCTCATTACCTTCTTTAGAGATTTACTTCTTATTCAAACTGCTCCTGATTTAGGTGATTTATTAGAACTTGCTTCAGATGAAGAAAAGTTTGTTCAATTAGCGAATGATTTTTCTTTAGATACCCTCTATCAATACATTGATATTTTATCGAAAACACAACAAGAAATGCGTTTTTCATTACATTCAAAAGTATATTTAGAAACAGCGTTATTAAAGATGGTTCAAACAAGTCAACCAGCGCAAGTGATGAATAATCATTCTGAACAGTCAAGTACAGTTCATTCACAAGGATTAGAAGCGAAAGTTGCTCAATTAGAAAGTTTAGTACAACAAATGCAGTCAATGGGTGGTCCTGTTGCTGTTACAGAATCACAAACAACTTCACAGCGACCACGACAAAAACCGCAAGCTGGTTTTAAAGTACCAACAGGTCGTGTAAACGAGGTACTAAAAATCGCAACGAAACCTGCTATTCAACAGATTAAAAGTATTTGGATGGATGCAGTCAACCAATTAACGAAGTCACAACAAGCATTATTAGCAGATTCAGAGCCAGTAGCGGCATCAGAAGGTGTTTTTGTGTTAAAATTCAAACATGAAATACTTTGCCGAATGGCTGCTGAAAATAAAGAGTTGGCTGAGCAGTTCAAACATGTTTTAGCAGGCTTAACGAATACGTTTTATGAGATTGTATTTGTACCAGAGGATGATTGGAATCGAATTCGAGCAGAATTTATTCGTAAACATAAAGAGGGTACACAATCTGTATCTGAAAATGTAAATGTCGCTGGTAATGAGCCGGAAGAGCCTGTACAATCATTCTTAGATATTGAACAGCATGAAGAAGAAGTGGATGATACAGTTGTATCAGAAGCTCAAAAACTGTTTGGTAAAGATTTTATTGAAATTGAAGAATAACTAAATTTTAATTTATAAGGAGGCATTTTAAAATGCGCGGAATGGGTAACATGAATAACATGATGAAACAAATGCAAAAAATGCAAAAGAAAATGGTAGAGGCACAAGCAGCATTAGAAGCAGAAGTATTTGAAGGTACTGCAAGTAACGGTCTAGTAAAAGTCGTTATGACAGGTAAAAAAGAAGTAACAGATGTTGTAATTGATCCAGAAATCGTAGATCCAGAAGATGTTGAATTATTACAAGATATGATTATCATTGCGACAAATGAAGCAATTAAACAAGTAGATGAAAAAACAAGTTCTACAATGGGACAATTCACACAAGGATTAAATATTCCAGGATTCTAGGAGGTCGTTCGGATGCATTATCCAGAACCGATATCCAAACTAATCGATAGTTTCATGAAATTGCCAGGCATTGGCCCGAAAACAGCCTCTCGTCTGGCTTTTTTTGTCTTAACGATGGAAGAGGATACCGTATTAACGTTTGCCAAATCTTTAGTAGATGCGAAACGTGATTTAACATATTGTTCAGTATGTGGCCATATTACAGATGTAGATCCATGTCATATCTGCCAAGATCAACAGCGAGATCGTACAATCGTATGCGTTGTGCAAGATCCCAAAGATGTTATTGCAATGGAAAAAATGCGTGATTATAACGGTTTATATCATGTGTTACATGGTGCTATCTCCCCTATGGATGGTATAGGTCCAGAAGATATCAATGTACCAACTTTAATTAAAAGATTACAAAATGCTGAAATTGAAGAATTGATTTTAGCGACGAACCCTACAATTGAAGGTGAAGCTACAGCAATGTATATATCTCGCCTAGTAAAACCTTCTGGTATTAAAACAACGAGAATCGCACATGGATTACCAGTAGGCGGAGATTTAGAATATGCAGATGAAGTTACTTTATCAAAAGCAATAGAAGGTAGAAGAGAACTCTAAGAATTGAGGCGGCGACCATTGTTCTTTAATAAACAAAAATTACGTAAAGAATATGATGAAAATCTTGTTCAGCTAATTAAGCAGACAAAACAAGAACTAGAGAATTTACAACAGATTGAAGATCTTGTAGATGACTTTAACTTGGATACTATGGTTCAAAAGAAAATAGCAGAAAGTAAATACTTCTATTTATTTAAAGAAGCAAGAATACGCCGAGTTCAAATTCGATAGTTATATAGGAAGAAATAAAGTAGTTTAGTAGTTTTTAAGATTAAACTACTTTTTCTTTTGAAAAAGTATTGCTTTATGTAAAAATAGATGTTATTATTTATAAGTCGTTAAGATGACATTGAAGAAATTAAAGAAATAATTGACTCATTCATTTTAATATGCTACAATATTTAAGTCGTATAAATATGACGAAAAAATATTTTAAAAAAGTTGTTGACTTCTAAGAAGTTATCATGATATAATGATTAAGTCGTTAAGATGACGACGAAACAACATGAACCTTGAAAACTAAACAAGCAAGAAGATAATCACAAACAAGTCTTATCACATTAAGTGAATAAGCAATTGTTATCAAAAGATAACGCTAGCAAAGCAAATGAGCTTTCAAACTACTTTTATGGAGAGTTTGATCCTGGCTCAGGACGAACGCTGGCGGCGTGCCTAATACATGCAAGTCGAGCGAATGACGAGAAGCTTGCTTCTCTGATTTAGCGGCGGACGGGTGAGTAACACGTGGGCAACCTGCCCTACAGATCGGGATAACTCAGGGAAACCTGGGCTAATACCGGATAATCCTTCGAATCACATGTTTTGAAGTTGAAAGGCGCTTCGGCGTCACTGTAGGATGGGCCCGCGGTGCATTAGCTAGTTGGTGGGGTAACGGCCTACCAAGGCAACGATGCATAGCCGACCTGAGAGGGTGATCGGCCACATTGGGACTGAGACACGGCCCAAACTCCTACGGGAGGCAGCAGTAGGGAATCTTCCACAATGGACGAAAGTCTGATGGAGCAACGCCGCGTGAGTGATGAAGGTTTTCGGATCGTAAAACTCTGTTGTAAGGGAAGAACAAGTACGTTAGGAAATGAACGTACCTTGACGGTACCTTATTAGAAAGCCACGGCTAACTACGTGCCAGCAGCCGCGGTAATACGTAGGTGGCAAGCGTTGTCCGGATTTATTGGGCGTAAAGCGCGCGCAGGTGGTTTCTTAAGTCTGATGTGAAAGCCCACGGCTCAACCGTGGAGGGTCATTGGAAACTGGGGAACTTGAGTGCAGAAGAGGATAGTGGAATTCCAAGTGTAGCGGTGAAATGCGTAGAGATTTGGAGGAACACCAGTGGCGAAGGCGACTGTCTGGTCTGTAACTGACACTGAGGCGCGAAAGCGTGGGGAGCAAACAGGATTAGATACCCTGGTAGTCCACGCCGTAAACGATGAGTGCTAAGTGTTAGGGGGTTTCCGCCCCTTAGTGCTGCAGCTAACGCATTAAGCACTCCGCCTGGGGAGTACGACCGCAAGGTTGAAACTCAAAGGAATTGACGGGGGCCCGCACAAGCGGTGGAGCATGTGGTTTAATTCGAAGCAACGCGAAGAACCTTACCAGGTCTTGACATCCCAATGACCGTCCTAGAGATAGGATTTTCCCTTCGGGGACATTGGTGACAGGTGGTGCATGGTTGTCGTCAGCTCGTGTCGTGAGATGTTGGGTTAAGTCCCGCAACGAGCGCAACCCTTATTCTTAGTTGCCATCATTTAGTTGGGCACTCTAAGGAGACTGCCGGTGACAAACCGGAGGAAGGTGGGGATGACGTCAAATCATCATGCCCCTTATGACCTGGGCTACACACGTGCTACAATGGACGATACAAAGAGTCGCAAACTCGCGAGGGTAAGCTAATCTCATAAAATCGTTCTCAGTTCGGATTGTAGGCTGCAACTCGCCTGCATGAAGCCGGAATCGCTAGTAATCGCGGATCAGCATGCCGCGGTGAATACGTTCCCGGGCCTTGTACACACCGCCCGTCACACCACGAGAGTTTGTAACACCCGAAGTCGGTGGGGTAACCGTAAGGAGCCAGCCGCCTAAGGTGGGATAGATGATTGGGGTGAAGTCGTAACAAGGTAGCCGTATCGGAAGGTGCGGCTGGATCACCTCCTTTCTAAGGAATATAACGGAAAAGACCTTTGGGTCTTACACAGATTATCTTACTTGCTGTTTAGTTTTGAAGGTTTATGAAACCTTTTAAAATGGGCCTATAGCTCAGCTGGTTAGAGCGCACGCCTGATAAGCGTGAGGTCGATGGTTCGAGTCCATTTAGGCCCACCATTTTAAATCTTATACCCGTAATGGGGCCTTAGCTCAGCTGGGAGAGCGCCTGCCTTGCACGCAGGAGGTCAGCGGTTCGATCCCGCTAGGCTCCACCAAATTGTTCTTTGAAAACTGGATAAAACGACATTGAAAGTAACACAAACACAAATTTCTTTTATAGATTTTGAATTATTAAGTTTTAATTTTTTAGGCTTAATAACTTATGTGAAAATTATTTCAAGATGCAAGTAAGACGCGAAAGCAAACGCAGTGAGAAGCGGAGTGTACATACGTACATGAGCATTCGAACAAGTGTAGCTGACAAAGTATTACGCAGCAGATTGGAATCAATTAGGTTAAGTTATTAAGGGCGCATGGCGGATGCCTTGGCACTAGAAGCCGATGAAGGACGGCACTAACACCGATATGCTTCGGGGAGCTGTAAGTAAGCTTTGATCCGGAGATTTCCGAATGGGGGAACCCACTGTTTTTAATCGAACAGTATCCTAACGTGAATTCATAGCGTTTTGATGGCAGACTCAGGGAACTGAAACATCTAAGTACCTGAAGGAAGAGAAAGAAAATTCGATTCCCTTAGTAGCGGCGAGCGAAACGGGAAGAGCCCAAACCAAGAAGCTTGCTTCTTGGGGTTGTAGGACACTCTACACGGAGTTACAAAGGAATGAGTTAAATGAAGCGGCTTGGAAAGGCCTACCATAGAGGGTAACAGTCCCGTAGTTGAAAGTTCATTCCCTCCAGAGTGGATCCTGAGTACGGCGGAACACGTGAAATTCCGTCGGAATCTGGGAGGACCATCTCCCAAGGCTAAATACTCTCTAGTGACCGATAGTGAACCAGTACCG
>NZ_CP126689.1:35000-87500 GCF_030219945.1 Kurthia sp. YJT4
TCACACCCGTTCCCATGCCGAACACGGAAGTTAAGCTCTTTAGCGCCGATGGTAGTTGGGGGTTTCCCCCTGTGAGAGTAGGACGTTGCTATGCAAACTAAAGTAATCACTCGTCTGAGTGGTTATTTTTTTATTTTCAAAAAGGGGAAACCCTGAAAAGATTTAAGGAGGATTGCCAAAGTACACGACATCCAGATCGCCAAAAACGCGACGTCCTGTCGCAAAGGCGATCCATCTACATCCATGTACAAGGCAAAGTCAATCCGCATCGCATCCAGCGACGCGCCTGTGAGAGTAGGACGTTGCTATGCAAGCTAAGATAATCAATCATTTGAGTGTTTGTTTTTTTGTGTTTTGAAATAGTAGTGTAATGAACAATTGCTTATCCAAGTTGATAGATAGTATTTTAAAAATCCTTATAATGACATTTTATTAACAGAAACATTACAAAGGTTTTATTTCGTGTTTAGTATGGTATTATATAAAGAACCAAGTAAGGAGTTGAATGTACATGAGAAAAAATTATCGTTGGATTGCAATCGCTGTAACAGTCATCTTTACTTTATTAAAACGTGCTAGAAAAGCTAAATGATCTCATTTAGCTTTTCTTTTTTGGTATAATAGATATTATTCGCTACAGAGGAGTTTACATAATATGAGTAAATCATTATTTATTACATTTGAAGGTCCAGAAGGTGCTGGTAAAACAACAATTTTAAAAAAAATTGTTGAAAGATTCCAAGAACAGGGAATAGATATACTAGCTACTCGTGAACCAGGTGGTAGTCATATTGCAGAGCAAATTCGTCAAGTTATTCTAAATCCAGCGCATACGGAAATGGATGCAAGAACAGAAGCTTTATTGTATGCAGCAGCTCGAAGTCAGCATTTTGCTGAAAAGATAGAACCAGCTTTAGCAGAGGGCAAAATTGTTTTATGTGATCGTTTTATTGACTCTTCCTTAGCTTATCAAGGTGTAGGTCGTTCTTTAGGTATTAATGAAGTATATGATATTAACGTATTCGCAATTGGTAATAAGATGCCAGATTGTACAATTTTATTTGATTTAGAACCTGAAGTTGGTTTAGCACGTATTCATGCGCATTCAGAACGTGAAATTAATCGTTTAGATGTTGAAAGTTTAGCCTTCCATCATAGTGTGCGTGAAGCGTATTTACAACTAGCTAATAAGTATTCAGAACGCATTCAAATTGTTGATGCAAATCGTCCAATTGAAGTGGTCGTTGAAGATGTATGGCGTATTTTACAAACATCTATAGCAAAGTAAAGGTCGTAAAATAATTCTTATGTTATAATTTAAAGAAAGAATCAATACCTAGTGAGGTGGATACGAATGAAATTAGTGGTAGCAGTAGTGCAAGACCAAGATAGCAATCGACTTTCCAATGCTTTAACGAAATATGATTTTCGTGCAACGAAGTTAGCCAGTACAGGTGGATTTCTTCGTTCTGGAAATACAACATTTTTAATAGGTACAGAAGATTCATTAGTTCCAAAAGTTTTAGATGTCATTCGAGAAAATTGTCGTGCAAGAGATCAAATGGTTGCACCAATTTCTCCAATGGGTGGTAATGCAGATTCATACATTCCTTACCCAGTAGAAGTAGAAGTTGGTGGAGCAACAGTATTCGTTCTACCAATTGAACAGTTCCATCATTTCTAGAGTGGAGGCGTTCGTCTTTGAAGATTAATCAAGATCTTCGAATCGGTAATAACCAAGCAAGAAAACCTTTGCCTATGCAGCAACCTAATACCCGTTTTGGTGATATGGTTGTTTCACAAGGTCAAAAAATGCAAACTGAGCAAATTACAAGGTTATTAGGCGATATTTCAACAGCAGGAGATCGTATAGCAAAGTCGCGTAATTTAAGAGATTTAGCAAAATTTAAAATGCTTGTAAAACGTTTTTTGAAAGAAGCTGTATCCTATGGTATGGAATTAAAACAATCTCATACATGGAATCGCTTCGGAGAAGGAAGACGTTTGAAAATTGTTGATACAATTGATGAAAAATTAGTTGAGTTAACAGAAGATATGTTAGATGAAGAAAAAAGTTCAGTTGATTTATTAGCTAAGATTGGTGAAATTAAAGGTTTATTAATTAACTTATACACGTAGCTCCCGTGTTTTTCGGTAGGACCGGAACACGGGTTTTTTAAAAGAGGTGAAATGATGCAAGTCGATTTAACAATGTTGGAACAGACTCAACCATATGTTTTAAAACAACTTCAAACAATTTTTGACCATCAAAAAGTAGGGCATGCCTATATTTTTGAAGGAACTAGAGGTTCTTTAGTAGAGGAAATGATGTTCTATTTTACGGAATTGTTACTTTGTGAACATCCAAATGGTCATGTTCCATGTGAAACATGCAGAAGTTGTGTGCGACTGCAATCAGGAAACCATCTGAATTTTCATGAAGTTTTTCCAGAAGGGCAGTTTATTAAGGTAGATGCAATTGAACGTTTACTAGATGAATTAAGTAAAAAAGGTGTCGAAGAAGGCAGAAAAATTTATGTAATTCATGATGCAGAACGTTTGAACGTAAAATCAGCTAATAAACTTTTAAAATATTTAGAAGAGCCGGATGGTACAGTCACAGCAATTTTTTTAACGAATAATATAAATGCGATTATTCCTACAATTCGTTCGCGCTGTCAGCAGATTAAATTCCAGCCAGCCTCTAAAAAACTTCTAGTAAAACAACTACAAGAACACCAAGTTACATATTCAAGTGCATCGACGTTAAGTATGATTACAGCTAATTTAGATGAGGCACTTCGTTTATCAAATGATGATGCGTTTGCACATGCAAGAAAAACAGTGTTAAAATTGGTAGAGGCAGTTTCAAAAAATGTACATGAGTCATTGTTAGTTGTACATGAAGAATGGTTGCCTGCCTTTAAAGAAAAAGAGCAGATGGAATTGGCATTAGACCTACTATTATTTGCAATTCGTGATATAGTAGCAATAAAGGCAAACCCAGAGGCAGAGCTAACTTACCCAGATCAAAAACAGTTGTGGAGTACGCTAGCTTTACGTTCATCGTATCAGCATTTATCTGTACAGTTGGAAGCCGTCCTACGTGCACGTCAACAGCTACAGAGTAATATGAATCGAACGTTGCTGATGGAGCAGTTAATGCTGAACCTTCAGGAGGGGAAATCCTTTGTATAAAGTTGTCGGTGTCCGCTTTAAGAAAGCGGGTAAAATATATTATTTTGACCCTGGTGCTTATCAAATCGAAAAAAATGATTATGTAATTGTAGAAACAGCAAGAGGCGTTGAGTATGGTAAGATTGTTGTGCCAATTCGCGAGGTAGGGGAAGATGATGTCGTACTTCCTTTAAAACAAGTGGTTCGACCAGCTGATGAACAAGATCGTTTTCAAGTAGAGGAGAACACAAGGGATTCAAGAAAAGCATTTGATTTAGCCACTGAAAAAATTGTGGAGCATCAATTAGATATGAAGCTTGTTGACGTTGAATATACGTTTGACCGCAATAAAATTATCTTTTATTTTACAGCGGAAGGTCGTGTTGATTTCCGTGAACTTGTAAAAGATTTAGCAGCTGTTTTCCGTACACGAATTGAATTAAGACAAATTGGTGTGCGTGATGAAGCAAAAATGTTGGGTGGTATCGGTCCCTGTGGTCGTATGTTATGTTGTTCAACATTCTTAGGCGATTTTGAGCCTGTTTCAATTAAGATGGCAAAAGATCAAAATTTATCATTAAATCCAACAAAAATTTCAGGCTTATGTGGTCGTTTGATGTGTTGTTTAAAATATGAAAACGATGAATACGAAGAAGTTCGTGAAAAAATGCCTGATATCGGTTATACAGTAAATACACCCGATGGAAAAGGGAAAGTAGTTGGCTTAAATATTCTTGAGAGAATGTTACAAATTGAATTATTTGAGCATAAACGTGTTTTAGATTACACATTGGACGAAATTTTACAAAGTATGGGTAAGAGCGTTCAATAGATCAATAATGAGGTGGCTTGAGTGAAGGACCGTAATTTTTTAGATACTGTTATGGAGTTCGAACAGCAGCTTGAGTTGATGCAAAAGCAATTTGAGGTCTTGAAAAATTCAGTAGCATCGATGATGGAGGAGCATCAAGCGCTCCAAATGGATAATCATCACCTACGTACAAGATTAGAAAAGGTTCTAGCGAGTAACGAATCCATTGAGATTCAAGAGAAGCCAGATCGTACAAAGAAAGAACTTTTTGATATTGGAGAGGGTTATGATAACTTAGCTCGTCTGTATCAAGAGGGTTATCATGTTTGTTCGTTAAATTTTGGAAGCTCAAGAAAAGGCGAAGAATGTTTATTCTGTCTTACGTTTTTTGATAAAAAAGGTGAGAAGCAAAACGGCTAAAAGACTGATTCCACATGTATGTGTGGCTCAGTCTTTTGCTATGTTGGAGGGATATTAAAGTATGGAAGAATGGTTAAAAGATGATGAGAGGTTAGATTATTTATTAGCAGAGGAATTGCGTATTATTCAGAGTCCGTCTGTTTTTTCATTCTCTTTAGATGCAGTTTTACTATCACAATTTGTGAATGTTCCACATCATAAAGGAAGTATAATTGATTTATGTGCTGGAAATGGAGCGATTCCTTTATTTTTAAGTAAACGAACAAAAGCGCATATCACAGCAGTAGAATTACAAGAAAAACTAGTAGATATGGCGACGCGTAGTGTTCAATATAACAAACTAGAAAATCAAATTAAAATCATGCAAGGTGATGTTAAAACAATCAGTGGTGTATTAGGAGTCGAAAAACATGATATTGTGACATGTAATCCACCTTATTTTTTAGCGCATGAAGCAAGTGATAAAAATTTAAAAGAGCATGTCGCAATCGCACGTCATGAAATTCATTTGAAATTAGATGAGATGATTTATACAACAGGAAAGTTATTAAAGCAAGGTGGTAAGGCAGCATTTGTACATCGGCCAGGACGTTTATTAGATATTGTGACAGCTATGCGTGCAAATCGAATTGAGCCAAAACGCATTCAGTTCGTCTATCCAAAACAAGGGAAAGAAGCCAATACACTTTTAATAGAAGGAATCAAAGATGGAAAACCAGATTTAAAAATTCTACCTCCTCTTTATGTATATGATGAGAATGGGGAATATACAAAAGAAGTACATGAGATGCTATATGGAAAAGAGTCTTAACCATTGTATGTATGTACTTCGTTGTGCAGATGGTACGTATTATACAGGTTATACCAATCGTTTAGAGCAGAGAATTAAAACACACAATGCAGGAAAAGGGGCGAAGTATACGCGATGTCGCTTGCCTGTGGAATGTATGTATTATGAAGTTTTTGAAACAAAGTCAGAAGCGATGTCTGCTGAGTATTATTTTAAAAAGAAAAGTAGATTAGAAAAAATAAAATATATGCGAGAAAGAGGTGTCGAATTTGATTCAGACACAGATGAGTAGCCAATACGAAAAAGGTCCATGTCTTTATTTAGTAGCTACACCGATTGGAAATTTAGAAGATATCACAATGCGCGCAATTCGTATTTTAAAAGAAGCAGATTACATTGCAGCAGAAGATACACGTAATACGAAAAAGTTATGTAATTACTTTGAAATCGACACACCACTTATTAGTTATCACGACCATAATCAAGAAGTTGGTGGTGAAAAGTTATTACAATTACTACGTGATGGAAAGACGATTGCACTTGTAAGTGATGCTGGTTTACCTGCAATTTCAGATCCAGGAGCAGATATTGCAATGAAAGCAATTCAAGAAGATTTTGCAGTTGTGCCACTTCCAGGTGCAAATGCAGCAATTACAGCGCTTATTGCTTCGGGATTACCAACACAACCTTTTTATTTTCATGGATTTTTAAGTCGTTATAAAAAAGAACGTCGTGAGGGGCTAGAGACTTTACGTAATAAGCAAGAGACTATTTTGTTTTATGAAGCACCACATCGTTTAAAAGAGATGTTAAAAGATGTTCAACTTGTTTTAGGGAATCGTCAAATTGTATTAGCTCGTGAACTGACAAAGAAATTTGAAGAATTTATTCGTGGAACAGTAGAAGAAGCACTTGAATGGGCAAATACGAATGAAGTACGCGGCGAGTTTGTAGTTATAATAGAAGGAACTCAAGAAGAAATTGTAGAAGAAGCTGCAACTTGGGAAGCTTTATCGATTAAAGAGCATGTACAACAATTAATAGATGAACAAGCAATGAGCTCAAAAGAGGCGATTAAAGAAGTATCAAAATTACGCAAGTTATCAAAGCGTGAAGTGTACCAAGAGTATCATATAGAAGCATAAAGAAGAAAAGCCCTATGAAACGGCGAAATTTCATAAGGGCTTTTCTATATATTATAGATCACATATTAAAACAAGGTTAGGTTTATGGTTTAATAAATCGTTACTCTACACTACTGAAATGATTATTTTGAAATTTTAGATTGAATTTCTTTTACTAAAATTTGTGCGCCTTCTGGGCTAAGAATTAAGTTACCGCCAGCAAGACGGAAGTTATCATCTGATACTTCACCTGTTACCATGCAAGTCATGTTAGGCATATATTTTTTTAAGATGATTTTATCATCATCAACATAAATTTCTAAAGCGTCCTTCTCTGCAATACCTAATGTGCGGCGAAGTTCGATCGGAATAACCACGCGGCCTAGTTCATCAACTTTACGTACAATACCTGTAGATTTCATTAATAATCTACCTCCTAATTTAAATTTTATATATTATATATTTCGTCAAAATTCGACATTAATTCTTCATCTGTGACTTATCATACCAACTAATTACATATACGTCAATTATTTTACCTGATTATTTTAATATTTTTTTGAAAAAAAATCCATTTTACAAGTGAAATAAGCATATGTTTTTGATTTAAATAGCCAAAACGTGTTGAAAAATACAGTTTTCACGTCTGAAATAGTGTTTTAAAGTTAAAGTATTTTTTTCGACAAAATAAGACAAAAAGACAAATTTCGCTTTTACTAAGATTTACAAAAATGTTGAACTACAGATAAATACCCTGAATTCAAGGGAATTAAGCTGGATTCTTTTTCTGTTAGAAAATAAGTCTTGTAGAGTTCACTTGAAAGGAGTAGGGTACTCCTATAAAATAAGGTTTAAACAAATTAGACAATGGAGGAAGTTTTCGTGAATAATGAAAAGAAAACGTTCTATATAACTACACCTATTTATTACCCGAGTGGTCGTTTCCATATCGGTACAGCTTATACAACAGTAGCAGCAGATACAATGGCTCGCTATAAAAGATTAAGAGGCTTCGATGTTCGTTTCCAAACAGGAATGGATGAGCATGGTCAAAAGATTCAAGAAAAAGCACAAGAAGCAAATAAATCACCTAAAGATTATGTAGACGAGATTGCGGCGTCTGCAAAAGAACTTTGGAAGATGATGGACATCTCGTATGATGACTTCATTCAAACAACAGAAAAACGTCATACTGAAGCGGTTGAGAAAATTTTCCAAAAGTTTTTAGATAATGGCGATATTTATAAAGGTGAATATGAAGGATGGTACTGTACGCCTTGTGAATCATTCTTTACAGAAATGCAATTAGTAGATGGCAACTGTCCAGATTGTGGTCGCCCAGTAAATAAAGTAAAAGAAGAATCATACTTCTTTAATATGAAGAAGTATGCGGATCGATTATTACAATACTATGAAGCAAATCCAGAATTCATTGAGCCAGAATCACGCAAAAATGAAATGGTAAATAACTTCATCAAACCAGGACTAGAAGATTTATCTGTATCACGTGCTTCATTCGACTGGGGTATTCGTGTTCCTGGAGACCCACGTCACGTTATTTACGTATGGGTAGATGCACTAACAAACTATATTACAACTTTAGGATATCCAACAGATGAGAATGGTGACTTCAGTAAATACTGGCCAGCAGACGTACATGTAGTAGGTAAGGATATCGTGCGATTCCACACAATTTACTGGCCAATCTTCTTAATGGCACTAGATTTACCATTACCGAGAAAAGTATTTGCGCATGGTTTCATTATGATGAAAGACGGCAAAATGTCTAAATCAAAAGGAAATGTTGTGTATCCTGAAATGTTAATTGAACGTTATGGACTTGATGCAACACGTTATTTCTTATTGCGTGAGTTACCATTCGGTTCAGATGGCGTATTCTCTCCAGAATCATTCGTAGAGCGTACAAACTTTGATTTAGCCAATGACTTAGGAAACTTATTAAACCGTACAATTTCGATGATGAATAAATACTTCGATGGTGTGATTCCAACAGAAAATTTACAAGCCACTGAATTTGATGCTGCATTACAAGCACAAGCAGATGAAACGATTGCGAAGTACGAAAAAAATATGGATCAAATGCAATTTAGCGTCGTGTTATCGGATGTTTGGGCACTTGTATCACGTACAAATAAATATATTGATGAAACATCACCTTGGGTTCTTGCAAAAGATGAAGCTTTAAAACCACAGCTTGCAATGGTTATGTATAATTTAGCAGAGAATTTACGTCGTGTGGCAGTATTATTACAACCATTCATGACAAAATCACCTGTGGAAATTATTCGTCAATTAGGCTTATCAACAGATGTACTGGCTTGGGAGACATTAACACAAACGCATGTTATTCCAGCAGGTACAAAAGTGATTGAAAAAGGTGAACCAATCTTCCCTCGTCTTGAACAAGAGGTAGAAGTAGAATATATTCGTGAACAAATGAGAGGTTCTGTTAAAACATTAGAAGTAACAGAAGAAGCAGATGTCTATGATGAAGAAGCACCTGAAATCTCAATTGATGATTTTATGAAAGTAGATTTACGTGTAGCAACAGTAACTGCAGCAGAAAAAATGCCAAAAGCAGACAAGTTAATGAAGTTACAAGTAGATTTAGGTTATGAACAACGTCAAGTTGTATCGGGGATTGCAAAATTCTATACAGCTGAAGAATTAGTTGGACGAAAAGTGATTGTTGTTGCAAACTTAAAACCTGTGAAACTTCGTGGTGAATTATCACAAGGAATGATTTTAGCAGGAAGTAAAGATGACGTACTTGTTTTAGCTAGTGTAGATGAAAAATTAGCAAATGGTGCAAAAGTAAAATAAGAAAATACAAAAACTGGAGATGATTTTATAACATTTCCAGTTTTTTTATGAAAAAACATTCTTTTTTATTTGGTAATTATAGAAAAAGTTAGAATTTCATGATAGTTAAATTTACTACTTAAACACTATTTAAAGAGGACTAATTCCAATTTAATATGCAATTAGTATTATATTAATAAATTTTAAATTGGAAAAATTAATTTATGTAATAAATTTGTAATATACAGGTTATATATGAAATATTAAAACGGATAAAATAAGTACAGTGAAGGAGGAAGCCATGATGTTAATGGATACACATGTGCACCTAAACGCAGAACAATATGACGAAGACATAACAGAAGTAATTCAACGAGCTTTGGATGCGAATGTTCAAAAAATGATTGTAGTCGGATTTGATCGTCCGACTATTACGCGCGCCATGGAGTTAGTTGAAGAATACAAATTTTTATACGCAGCAATTGGTTGGCATCCAGTCGATGCAATTGATTGCACAGACGAAGATTTGCAGTGGATTGAAACACTTGCCACGCATCCAAAAGTGGTTGCCATTGGTGAAACTGGACTGGATTATCATTGGGATAAATCACCGAAGGATGTTCAAAAAGAGATCTTCCGAAAACAAATTGCTCTAGCAAAAAGAGTAAAACTACCGATTGTCATCCATAACCGTGATGCAACAGAAGATTGTATTTCAATCTTGGATGAAGAAAATGCGAAAGAAGTCGGTGGTGTTATGCATAGTTTTAGTGGAAGCGTGGAAACAGCCGAATTTTGTATTAATAAACTTAATTTTATTATCAGTTTAGGCGGTCCTGTTACATTTAAAAATGCGAAAACACCGAAAAAAGTTGCTGAAGAAATTCCGCTGAAATACATCATGTTAGAAACAGATGCACCATATCTTACACCACATCCATATCGTGGTAAGAGAAATGAGCCTTCTTACATCCCTCTCATTGCAGAGCAAATCGCAGCATTGAAAGGCATTACAGTGGAAGAAGTAGCGAAAATTACAACAGAGAATGCACATCGTCTTTTTTATAAAATTAAGTAGAAAGCCCTAATTTCCTTATGAACTCAAATGATTGATTCTACAGGATTTGTTAAAAATAGGTATTTTTTCTACTATTGACAGTCCAAAAAAGAGTCTTTATAATCCAACGAGTGAATAAGGAGGTATTTTCATGTCAAATCATTCCATGAAAAAACTGTTCCCGGAATCATTAAAAAATTCGAAAGTGAAAATTGTTTTTACAACTCTTTCACTGATGATTGCGTTTGTAGTAGCTGCAGTATTTGGCTCTACAACTAACGAACAGGCAAGTAACACAGAAGCGAAATCAACGACTTCAAATACATCAGTAGATGCAAATCGTTTTGCAGGTGAAAAAATTGCAACAGTCGCATCTAAGAAATACAGAACAACAGCAGCATTAAATATGCGTAAAGGTGCAAGTACAAAATATAAGCGCATTGCGGTATTACCAAAAGGTGCTACAGTCACATATGTAAGTAAAAAAGGTGGCTGGTATAAAGTTTCGTACAAAGGTAAAAAAGGTTATGTATCATCAAAATATTTAAGCCGTACGAAAAAAGCATCAGGTTCAAATTATAGTTCAGGTCGTACAATGTATGTAGAAGCAACAGCCTATACAGCATATTGCTACGGATGTTCAGGTATTACAGCGACAGGTATCAACTTACGTAAAAATCCGAATAGGAAAGTAATCGCAGTTGATCCTCGTGTCATTCCTTTAGGTTCTAAAGTATATGTACAAGGTTATGGTGTAGCGATTGCAGGAGATACAGGTGGCGCAATTCGCGGTAACCGTATTGATGTATTCTTAAAATCAAAAACAGCGATGCGTAACTGGGGTCGCCGTACAGTGAAAATTACTGTATTATAAATAATAAAGAGGGAAGCATAGATATAATATGCCCCCTCTTTTTTTTCGAGAAAAACGCATATTTTCACTATAGTTCAACTTCGTGTATAATAGGAATATTGCAAACTGAGATGAAAAGAGGATTTGAACGTACGTGAAAATCAAAGAAGTCATTGTAGTAGAAGGAAAAGACGATACAACAGCGATTCGAAAAGCAGTAGAGGCTGATACGATTGAAACAAATGGTTCAGCTATTTCAAAAGAATGTTTAGAAAGGATTCAACATGCGCATGAAGTAAGAGGCGTGATTGTTTTAACGGATCCAGACTATCCAGGTCGTCGTATTCGCGCTTTAATCGAACAACAGATTCCAAATGTTAAACACGCTTTTTTACCTAAAAAACAAACGATTGCGAAGAATGGCAAAGGGTTGGGGATTGAACATGCTAGTCCTGAAGACATTAGAACAGCTTTGCAAAACGTTTATACAGTTGCAGATGATAAGTTTGTTTCGACAATTACATTAGAGGATTTAATCGCAGCTCAATTATTATCACATCCAGCTGCCAAAAAGCGTCGTGAACGTTTAGGTGAACTTTTAAATATTGGTCCAACGAATGGAAAACAACTAGTAAAAAGACTAGAAATGTTCCAAATCACAGAAGAACAGTTTGGTGCAGCAATTGCACAAATGAATCAGGAGGAAAAACATGCATAAAGATATTGCGACACCCGTTCGCACACAGGAGATTTTAAAAAAGTATGGCTTTTCATTTAAAAAGAGTTTAGGGCAGAACTTTTTAATCGATCCAAATATTTTAAGAAACATTGTAGGACATGCAGATTTAACGAAGGATAGCGCAGCCATTGAGGTGGGTCCTGGGATCGGTGCTTTAACAGAACACTTAGCACGCCAAGCAGGTAAAGTGGTATCATTTGAGATTGACCAGCGTCTATTACCTGTATTAGAAGATACACTTTCTCCATACGATAATGTCGAAATCATTCATTCAGACATTTTAAAAGCAAATGTAAAAGAAGTGATTGATACACAATTAGCAGGTTATGAGGATATTATGGTTGTAGCGAACTTACCATACTATGTAACAACACCAATTCTTATGAAATTATTAATGGAAGGTCTACCGTTACGCGGAATGGTTGTCATGATGCAAAAAGAAGTAGCAGACCGTATTTCTGCAAAACCAGGTACAAAAGCGTATGGTTCACTTTCAATCGCTGTACAGTATTATATGCAAGCTGAGATTGCGATGATTGTACCGAAAACGGTATTTATGCCACAACCGAATGTTGACTCGGCTGTATTGCGTCTGATTCGTCATGATGCACCACCTGTACAAGTAAAGGATGAGGACTTCTTCTTTACAGTTACGAAAGCTGCATTTGCACAACGTCGTAAAACGCTATTGAATAATTTACAATCGCAATTGCCAAATGGAAAAGCACGCAAAGAAGAAATTTTAGTTGCGCTTGAAGAAGCAGGTATTGAGCCGACAAGACGCGGTGAAACCTTATCAATAGAAGAATTTGGGAAGTTGTCAGACCATTTGTTACCAATTTTTCATTCTTAGAAAAAAATATAGAAAATCATATAAAAAAGAATTGACATAAGAATTGCTGCTTGATAAAATATTTATTTATGTATTGACAAACGTAGGTATTTTTGCTATGCTTGTATCTAGTGAGGTGTAAGCGAAATGCCAAAAACATTAGCCGACATTAAAAAGTCGTTAGATTGTCATTTGGGTAAACGTCTGCAATTAAGAGCAAACGGTGGACGCAAGAAGACCATTGAGCGCGTTGGAACATTACGTGAGACTTATCGCGCAGTATTTGTAGTGGACTTAGATCAAGATGAAAATGCGTTTGAACGCGTTTCATACAGCTATACAGATATTTTGACAGAGGCAGTAGAAATTACATTCGATGAAGAACCTAAAACTGCAGTAATTGATTAGTATTTATAATTTTTATGATTTTTTGAACACTTATCTTATAACTAGATAAGTGTTTTTGTTATGACAAATTTCTAACTCTCCTACTTATGTGGTAGTTATGATAAAATATAAAACAGTAATCAATTGAGCGAAATTCGCAACAAGGAAAGAAGTGGAGGATCTTTATATGCTTTATGTAAAAGCACCCGCTAAGATTAACTTAACATTAGATGTTTTAAATAAGCGTCCTGATGGCTATCATGAGGTAGAAATGATTATGACAACGGTAGATTTAGCCGATCGTATTGGACTAGAATTACGTGAAGATGATGGGATTCATATTTATTCTTCAAATAACTTTGTACCAAATGACCATCGCAATCTAGCTTATCAAGCAGCAGCTATTTTAAAAGAGCGTTTTAATATTCAAGAAGGCGTAAATATTACAATTGATAAACAAGTACCGATTGCGGCTGGTTTAGCTGGTGGTAGTAGTGACGCAGCAGCTACATTAAAAGGTTTAAATGATTTATGGAATTTACAGCTTACATTAGATGAAATTGCAGAAATCGGTTCAGAAATTGGCTCAGATGTTCCATATTGTGTATATGGGGGGACAGCTATTGCAAGAGGTCGTGGTGAAAAGATTGAGCATATTGAGGCACCACCGAATTGTTGGGTTGTATTAGCGAAGCCATCAATTGGCGTTTCAACAGGTTCAGTATATGGTGGTTTACAATTAGATTCGATTGAGCATCCAGATACACAGAGAATGAGGGATGCGATTGCAAATGGTAGTTATGAGGAAATGTGCGCGAGTGTGGGGAATGTTTTAGAGAGCGTTACATTAAAGCTTCATCCAGAAGTATCGAGCATTAAGGAACAAATGAAGCGTTTTGGTGCAGATGCGGTATTGATGAGTGGAAGTGGCCCGACAGTATTCGGACTTGTATCAAATGAAACGCGTACAACACGCATTGTAAATGGTTTAAGAGGTTTTTGTGACGAAGTATATGCGATACGAATGTTAGGCGAACGCGAGTTGCTTGATTAAAGGCGTATGTTTATGGTAAATTTTGTATAGAATATTCGTGTTCAGGAGTGAATCACATGAAATGGAAGCGTAGTGAGCGTCTTGTAGATATGACGCATTATTTAATGGAGCATCCACAACAATTAATTCCACTTACTTTCTTTGCGGAATCATATCAATCAGCTAAATCTTCAATTAGTGAAGACTTATCGATTGTGAAAGAAACGTTTGAAGAAAGAGGAATTGGTTTATTGGTAACTGTTCCAGGAGCAGCTGGTGGCGTAAAGTATATTCCAAAAGTGCCGGATACTGCAGTGAAGAAGATTATTGAAGAATTAAAACAAGAATTAGGGCATTCGGATCGTTTATTACCGGGTGGCTATCTGTTTATGACAGATTTATTGGGCAATCCAGATTTGATGAATCGTGTAGGAAAAGTATTTGCATCTGCATTTTGTGACCAAAAAATCGATGTTATTATGACAGTAGCAACAAAAGGTATTTCGATTGCTCATGCAATTGCACGACACTTGAACGTACCTGTTGTTGTCGTACGACGCGATAATAAGGTAACAGAAGGTTCTACCGTAAGTATTAACTATGTGTCAGGGTCTTCTCGTCGTATTCAAACGATGGTATTATCAAAACGTAGTATGCAAAGCGGTCAACGCGTACTTATTACAGACGACTTCATGAAAGTTGGCGGTACGATGAATGGTATGAAGAATCTTTTAGAAGAATTCGACTGTACATTAGCAGGGTGTGCTGTGTTAGTTGAAGCAGAGCATCCAGATGAGCGTCTAGTCGACGATTACTATTCACTTGTGAAGCTAAAAGAAGTGAACGAAAAAGACCGTACAATTGTTTTAACAGAGGGAAATTACTTTACGAAGGGTGGAAATTAGGGTGAAAGAAGTTTCGACAGCAAAGGCTCCAGCAGCGATTGGACCATATGTACAAGGTATGATTGTAAACAATATGTTTTACAGTTCAGGTCAAATTCCATTGACTGCAGAAGGTGTTATGGTTGAAGGTGACATTGTCGCACAAACACAACAAGTTTTTGAAAATTTAAAAGCTGTACTTGCAGAGGCGGGTACATCATTAGATCGTGTTGTGAAAACAACTGTTTTTATGGCAGACATGAATGATTTTGCAGAAATGAACGTGATTTATGCAAACTATTTTGGAGAGCATAAGCCAGCACGTAGCGCAGTAGAAGTAGCACGCCTACCAAAAGATGCGCGCATTGAAATTGAAGTAATCGCATTAGTATAATCTTATAAAATAAAGCACTTCTTAGTATTCTTTTATACTAAGAGGTGTTTTTTGATTTAAAAAAACAAATAAATGAACTTTTCGACATATATTTCTTTTATACATAAAATAAATTCTAAAAATTTAAAAAAAATAAGAAGGAATTGGGTAATTTTTGAAGAATAAAGAAAGTGGATAGGATTAGTTATGCAACTAAGATGAGAGGTGGTGAAAAAATGGAAGTTACAGACGTGAGATTGCGCCGTGTTCAAACAGACGGTCGTATGAGAGCAATCGCTTCCATCACACTGGACAACGAATTCGTCGTACATGATATTCGTGTAATCGATGGGAATACAGGGTTATTCGTAGCAATGCCAAGTAAACGTACGCCAGATGGTGAGTTCCGAGATATTGCACATCCAATTAACTCTGGTACAAGAACAAAGATTCAAGAATCAGTGTTAAAAGCTTACGAGGAATCAAGCGAGGAAGAAGCTGTTGTACTAAATGAAGTCGAAGTTGAAGTATAAGACGTAAGCGCGGAGCCACCTAATTCACCATAGGCAGGCTCTTTTTTTATGGGGAAAATAATAAAGAGATTTCGGTATGTCAAACGACCGAAATCTCTTTAATTTATGTGTTTTGTAACATGCGTTCTAGCGACTGTAAGGCATATTTCGTTGTTTCATCATCTACTGTAATTTGATGCATCGTCTCACCTGCCACGACTTGATCTAATTGCCAAAGTAGATGCGGTAAGTCAATTCGGTTCATTGTTAAACAAGGACACATGTTTTCGTTCAATGAGATGATGTGACGTTCTGGATATTGTTTGATGATTCGTTTGACTAAATTCATCTCTGTTCCAATTGCGAAACTTATATGGGGATCAGCCTGTGCAATTGTATCAATAATGTATTTTGTCGAACCGGCATCATCGGAAGCTTGTACGACTTCATGGCTGCATTCTGGATGAACAATTACTTTCATATCAGGATAATTTTCGCGTACTTGTTCAATATGTTGAACAGTAAAACCTTCATGTACAGAGCAATGCCCTTTCCATAAGATGACACGTATATCTTGTTTGTCGCCTTCAAAAACTAACGCACGTTTAATCGGGTCCCAAATTGCCATTTGTTCTAATGGAATACCCAAGTCGAACGCAGTATTTCGACCAAGATGTTGATCTGGTAAAAAGAATAGACGTTGTTTTTGTGTAAATGCCCATTCGACCATTTTTTTAGCATTTGAAGAAGTCACACAAGCTCCACCGTGACGACCTGTAAATTCTTTAATGGCGGCAGTTGAGTTCACATATGTTAATGGGATAATCGTATCATCAAAAATCTCCTGTAAAACATCCCAAGCCTGTTCGGTTTGATGAATGTTTGCCATATCAGCCATTGAACATCCCGCGCGTAAATCCGGTAGGTAAACACGCTGATGTGCTGACGTCAACATGTCAGCTGTTTCTGCCATAAAATGTACGCCGCAAAAGACAATATGCTCCGCTTCGGTATTTGCTGCACATATTTGAGCTAGTTGTAAAGAATCTCCTGTCACATCAGCAAACTGAATTACTTCGTCTTTTTGATAATGATGCCCTGGAATTAAAAGCTTTGTACCAAGTTCTTTTTTAATTTTATGAATACGATTTTCAATTTCTACAGTTGATAAAGTTAAATATGTTTCCGGTATTTTTGAGATTTGTGTTAATAAATTCACGTTTAAACTCCTTTCAATTGAACGAGTGCACTCATATCTAATGAATGAATCGAATGTGTTAAAGCACCGAGTGAGATGTAATGTACTTCAGTAGCTGCATATTCAGGTAAGGTATCAAGCGTAATACCACCAGAAGCTTCCGTTATGATGTGAGGTGGAATAAGTGTTAACCACGACTCAATTTCTGCTGGCGTACGATTATCAAGTAGTAGAAGGTCAACACTTGCTTCAATCGCTTCAATTAATTGTTCCTTTGTTTCGACTTCGACTTCAATTTTGGTTGTGTGACCTAATTTTTGTTTTACATGGTTCACAGCTTTTGAAATACTTCCGGCAAATTCAATATGGTTATCTTTTAACATGACACAGTCATACAGTCCACTGCGATGGTTAAAGCCGCCTCCTACACGTACAGCATATTTTTCAAACATACGTAAGCCAGGTGTTGTTTTACGTGTATCACAAATACGTGTACGCGAATTTGTAGTTGCGGCTACTGCTAGAGCTGTTTTGGTGGAAATCGCTGACATACGCTGAATTAGATTCAAAATGACGCGCTCTCCACTGAGAAGTGTGCGAATAGGTCCTTCAATACGTGCAATTAAATCGCCTTTTTGAATTACTGTACCATCTTGAATCAATTCATGAACTTGAATTGATTCATCGGTTAGTAATTGAAAACCGATTTGAATAATTTTTTCGCCACAAAAGATCCCATCCTCCTTTGCGTAAAGTGAAAATTCACCTCTTTGTTTCTCATCGAATAGTAATTCAGAAGATAGATCTGTATCACCGATGTCTTCATTGAAAAATTCCGTAAGTTGTTGTTTGAGTTTGAGTAAATTCATACCATGTCCCCCTATAAATTGGCTGGTCTTTTTGTTGAATAAATAATGTTTGTGTTAAAGAATTATCACTTTGTGGATAGTCACTTCGAATATGCCCCCCACGTGATTCTTTTCTTGCAAGGGCAGCTTGTACAATTAATTGAGCGGTTACGTGCATAAAATAGTGTTCTATATCTAGTTGCGTCAAGTGGCGAACATCTTGTAGAAGTGGTTGTTGTAACTGCGTGCTTAATTGATCTAAATCATGTTCATTTCGAATGATACCTACTGCATGCATCATATGTTGTTGCAATACACTCGGTGTCATGAGTGATGGAAGTTGCTTCTTCTGTGTTGTAATTACATTTTCTGTGTAGTCAATCTCGCATGATGTATGTAAGTGCTTCGCTAAACGTTTTCCAAAAGCTAACCCTTCTAATAGAGAATTACTAGCTAATCGATTGGCACCATGAATGCCATTACAAGCAACTTCCCCAATTGCATACAATCCGGGCAACGATGTTTCACTATTTACATTAGTCATAATTCCACCCATTAAAAAATGACTTCCTACAGTAATCGGAATACGTTGAGTTTCTAAAGAAATGCTCAAATCACTACATTTTTTAGCGATGCTCGGAAATTGAGTTGTGAAATTTTCAACGCATGAAATATCTAAAAAAACGGTATGCCCTTGTTTTATTTGATCGTAAACTGCTTTTGCTGTAATGTGTCGCGGTGCTAAATCACGTTGTGAATAATCTTCCATAAAATAATGTTGCTGTTCATTAACGAAACGTGCACCAGCACCTCTCACAGCTTCTGATACAAGACCATGCGTCTTTCCTTCCTGGAAAAGTAGCGTAGGATGAAATTGAATAAATTCTAAATCAGCTACAGTTGCACCAGCCAAGTAAGCCAAAGCAATCCCATCGCCAAAGCTATTTTCGCAATTTGAAGTTTGCGGGTACAGTGATCCAATGCCTCCTGTTGCTAGAATGACAGCTTCACCTGTGTAACGACATAATGCACCCTCCACATTCTTTGTATAAACACCGATTACACGTTGTTCTGGATTCTTAATTAATTGAATTGCACATTCTTGTTCATGCACGATGACGTTTGATGGGAGTGTTTTGTATAAAAATTCAATTGTATTTTTGCCTGTCGCATCACCGCCACTATGGATAATTCTGTGATGTGAATGGGCGCCTTCTAAACCAAGTGAAACCTCACCATCGCTTGTCCGGTCTACAGGTAAACCAGCTTGAATTAATTCTTTCGTAGCGATGTGACCTTCTCTTACGAGGAGTTGTACCATCTCATGGTTCGTATGATTAACACCTGCTTCATGTGTATCTTGTTCATGTGAGGAGAAGGAGTCTTCATGATGCCAAACCGTTGCAATGCCACCTTGTGCATAATAAGAACTGCTTTCATAAATTTCTCTTTTTGTAATGAGGTGAATTGTTTTATGAGAGGGTAATAGGCGGGCGCATTGAAGTGCGGCAATCCCGCTACCGATAATCAAAATATGATTTTTCATTTTACTTAACCTTCTTTACAGTTGTCTTGTCACATATATTTACATAAAATATGAAATAAAACAAGTTTTGTTTATAGAAAGAGGTTTTCGTATGGTGTACCTAGATTATGCTGCTACAGCGCCTATGAGCGATGAAGCCATTCGTATGTACGGGGAAGTTGCAACTACTTATTATGGAAATGCGTCTAGTTTACATGAAGCGGGTTGGTATGCGGCACAAATTTTACAACTAACTAGAGAGCAAATTGCTTCAATTTTATCAGTTTCTTCAGATGGTATTTATTTTACAGGTAGTGGTACGGAAGGGAACTTAATCGCAATCCTATCCATTATATTAGGGCAAAAAAAGCGGCAAATTATTACAACGATGGCAGAACACACTTCTGTTCATGCTGCGATGAATACATTGACAAGATGGGGCTATGAAGTCATCAAATTACCTTTAATGCCATGTGGACAAATTAATTTAGAAGAGTTAGAAATGCTGATTACAGAAGATACTGCACTTATTAGTGTGCAACATATCAATGCAGAAATTGGTGTCATTCAGCCAATTGAAGAAATATGTGAAATCGCGAAAAAATATCAAATCCCTGTGCATACAGATTGCGTGCAATCCTTTGGAAAGGTACCTTTACATGAACTTGCGAAAATGGTTGATAGTTTGACCGTTTCGGCGCATAAAATCGGTGGCCCGAAAGGAATGGGGGCAATTTATATTCATCCTAAAAGAATCATTGAACCTTTATTTCCTGGTGTAACACATGAGAAGGGAATGCGTGGTGGTACAGTAGATATTCCATCTGTAGCTGCTTTTTCAGCGGCGATGAATCAGTTATTTACAGAGCAAGATCTTGTAAAGTTAACGCAATTACGACAGTACATGTTAGCAGAACTTCGTACACTACCGATTGAAGTAGTTGAATCGTCAAAAGAGCAATATTCTGGAATTATTGGCATGATGGCGAAAGGGATGGAAGGTCAATTGATGATGTTGGAATTAAGTGAGAGAGGCTTTTATATTTCAACGGGAAGTGCGTGTGATGTAGAGCAAGATGAAGGTACAAAAACAGTTCTTGCAATGGGTTATACACCATCACAAGCGCGTCAGTTTTTCCGTGTATCATTACATCCTAAAAATACATTGGAAGAAATAGAAGAATTCGTAGAAGAAATGGGTAATATTATAAAAAAACATGAATTTTCTATGAACAAGTAAATGTGATTTTTCGAGCAGAATAAAGAGGAACTGTCTAAACAATAGCTTTTATGCGAATAAAAAAGGCAAAGATTTCTAATCATAAGTTGTATGACCTCTTTTTGTCAAGTCATGTACCCTTGAAAAATGCTTACATTTACTATATAGTCATAATAGAAAATCAGCTAAATGGAGGACTTGCGAAATGACAAAAATTTATGCGGTAGTTTTGGCTGCTGGTCAAGGAACGCGTATGAAGTCCAAATTATATAAAGTTCTTCATCCGGTTTGTGGGAAGCCAATGGTTGAGCACGTTGTCGATCATATTCGTGATTTAGACGTAACAAAGATTGTATCAATTGTTGGTCACGGCGCTGAGAAAGTAAAAGAGCAGTTAGGTGACAAAAGTGAGTATGTGTTACAAGAAGAACAACTTGGAACAGCTCATGCAGTTCAGCAAGCTGAAACTTTACTAGGCGACCTAGAAGGCACAACCATCGTTATTTGTGGAGATACACCATTAATCCGCCCTGAAACGATGAAGGCATTACTAGAGCACCACCAGCAACAAGCTGCAAAAGCAACTATCTTAACAGCTGTCGCTGAAAATCCTACAGGTTATGGTCGTATTCTTCGTAATGAAGAAGGACATGTTGAACAGATTGTAGAGCAAAAAGATGCAACAGTTGAACAACAAAAAGTAACCGAAATTAATACAGGCACATATTGTTTCGATAATAAAGCACTATTTGAAACATTAAAACTTGTTAAAAACGATAATGCACAGGGTGAATACTATTTACCAGATGTCATTGAAATTTTAAAACAACAAGGCGAAATCGTATCTGCATATATTTCAGACGATTTCTCTGAAAATTTAGGAGTCAATGATCGTGTAGCACTTTCTCAAGCAGAAGAAATTATGCGTGCGCGTATTAACGAAACACATATGAGAAATGGTGTAACAATCATTAATCCAGCAAATACGTATATCGGTGCAGATGTTACAATTGGTAGCGATACAATTGTTTACCCAGGTACTTTACTTGAAGGTCAAACGGTGATTGGTGAGGATTGCTATATTGGCCCGAACAGCCATATTGTAGATAGCCAAATCGGTCATCGTACAAAAATTGATGCATCTGTTGTGGAAGAAAGTATGATTGGTGAAGATGTCACAGTCGGACCTTATGCACACATTCGTCCAGCTTCAAATGTTTTAAATCGCGCAAAAGTAGGCAACTTTGTTGAGTTGAAGAAAACAACTTTAGGTGAAGGAAGCAAAGCTTCACATTTAACTTACTTAGGTGACGCTGAAATCGGTGCAGACGTTAATATTGGCTGCGGGACGATTACAGTAAATTATGACGGTGTTAATAAATTTAAAACGACAATCGGTGATCGTTCATTCATCGGCTGTAACGCAAATTTAGTAGCACCTGTAACAATTCATTCAGACACATATGTAGCGGCTGGAACAACAGTTACAAAAGAAGTTCCGCCATTCGCACTTGCCATTGGACGTTCTCGTCAAGAGAACAAAGAGAATTACGTTAACAAATTAAATTCTAATAAATAATTAATATTTAACAGGAGGCCATCATGCCGTATCAATATGCTAACTCAAAATTAAAAATCTTTTCTCTGAATTCTAACGAACCACTTGCAGCTTCGATTGCAAAAGAAATGGGAGTAGAACTTGGTAAAAGTTCTGTAAAACACTTCAGTGATGGAGAAATTCAAATCAGTATTGAGGAAAGTATTCGTGGTTGTGACGTATTCATCGTGCAGTCAACTTCAGCTCCAGTAAACGAAAACTTAATGGAGTTATTAATTATGATTGATGCTGTTAAACGTGCTTCAGCTCGTACAGTAAACGTAGTAATGCCATACTATGGTTATGCTCGTCAAGATCGTAAAGCACGCTCACGTGAACCAATTACGGCTAAATTAGTGGCTAACCTACTAGAAACAGCAGGTGCAACACGCGTTGTACTTCTTGATTTACATGCTCCACAAATTCAAGGTTTCTTTGATATCTTAATCGACCACCTTGTTGGTGTTCCATTAATCTCTGATTACTTCAGCCAAAAAGGTTGGAACCCAGAAGATATTGTAGTAGTATCACCAGATCACGGTGGTGTAACACGTGCACGTAAAATGGCAGAACGCTTAAAAGCACCAATCGCGATTATCGATAAGCGTCGTCCAAAACCAAACGTTGCAGAAGTTATGAACATCGTTGGTAATGTAGAAGGTAAAATTTGTATCTTAATCGATGATATCATCGATACAGCTGGTACAATTACAATCGGTGCGGATGCATTATTAAAATCAGGTGCAAAAGAAGTATATGCTTCTTGTACACACCCTGTATTATCAGGCCCAGCAATCGAGCGTATCGATAACTCTGTAATTAAAGAGTTAGTAATTACAGATTCAATCCAATTACCAGAAGAAAAGAAAATCGCGAAAATTACACAACTATCAGTTGCAAAATTGTTAGCAGATGCAATCGTTCGCATTTACGAAAACAAATCAGTATCAAAATTATTCGATTAATCATTCGAATGAGAGCAGGTGGGGTTCATCCTCATCTGTTCTTTTTTTATGCAACAAATTATCATGTGAAGCGTCCTAGTATTGTAAGAATGCCAAACGCATTCATTTGCTCCATGTTTATAGCACTTAAAACAGGGTATGTGTATTAGGTGTAACTATGAGACGGAAGGGGAAATGAAACATGCCAGAAACTTTACAAGTAAAGAAAAGACAAGCACATAAGAATTCAGTTTTAAGAGAATTAAGACAGGATGGTTTTGTGCCAGCAGTTGTGTACGGCTATCAAGTAAATACCACTCCAATCGCAGTAAACGAACGAGATCTTGAGAAGAAATTACGTGAAGAAGGCAGAAATGCAGTCTTATCTTTAGAATTAGATGGGAAACACGTAAATGCTGTATTATCAGAAGTTCAGAAAGATCCATTAAAAGACACATTGATTCATTTAGACTTTTTAGCAGTTAATATGAATCGTAAAATTGAGATGGAAGTGCCAATTCTGATTGTTGGTGAATCAGTGGGTGTAAAAGAGGGCGGCTCATTACAACAGCCAAATCGCGAAATTACTTTATTCGTTGAACCTTCAAATATTCCAGAATCAATTGAAGTAGACATTACAGAGCTTGGTATTGGTGATTCACTTGCTGTAGTAGATATTCGTGAACAAGTAGACTTTGATGTCCTACATGAAGACGATTTTGTACTTGCTACAGTTTTACCGCCAGTATCTGACAAAGACTTAGAACCTTCATTAGAAGAAGGAGAAGTAGAAGCAGATAATGGTAAGGAAGCTGAAGATCCATCACCACTAGAAAATTAAATAGATATGAATTAAATAAAAACAAAACGCAACGATTTCAACAGAGTCGTTGCGTTTTGTTTCTGTTTAAACGTTCGAAGTATTCGTATTTTGTTTAAAAAGATGGGGTATGTTAAAATAACAAGGATTAGTATAGAAAAGGATGTAGTAGATATGAAATTAATCATTGGATTAGGGAATCCAGGTAAGCCATATGAACATACACATCATAACGTAGGTTTTGACACAATTGATGTATTGGCAGACCGCATGGGAATTACATTAAATCAAACGAAATTTAATGGTGTCTATGGTACGGTACATCGTCCAGAGGGTAAAGTCATTTTATTAAAACCATTAACATATATGAATCTATCAGGAGAATGTGTACGACCACTGATGGATTATTTTGATATTGATATAGAAGATATTGTCGTAATATATGATGACCTTGATTTAGAAAAAGGTAAATTACGTTTACGTCAAAAAGGTAGTGCAGGTGGACATAATGGGATTAAGTCGTTAATTCAACATTTAGGAACACAGGAATTTAATCGCATCCGCATTGGCATTAATCGCCCACCACAAGGTATGAAGGTGTCAGATTATGTACTAGCACGTTTTTCAAAAGAAGATCAGCCATTAATGCAAGAGTCCTTTGAAAAAGCAGCCGATGCAAGCATGTATTGGTTAGAGAAGCCATTCGTAGAAGTCATGAATAAATTTAATCAAAAGTAAACAGAATAGATGCGTGTAGCTTTGGTAAACAACTTACCAAAGCCTTTTTCTATATGAAGAATAGGAGGAAAACATGGAAATCTTACGTCGGTTATTGATGAAAGACATGGAAGTAGCAGCATTAATTGAAGATATAAGAAGAGAACAACCTGCACAACTTGTAACAGGATTATCCGGAAGCGCAAGATCGGCTTTCATCGCTACAATGTATGCAGAAACAAAAAAATCAATCTACATGATTGCACCGAATATGTTGCAAGCACAGTCTTTGTATGAGGACTTATCAAAATTAATTGGTAGTGATGAAGTACATTACTACCCAGCAGATGAGTTTATCGCGGCAGATATGGCTTTAGCAAGTCCCGAATTACGTGCACAGCGTATCGCAACGCTGGATCATATGATTCATGATGTACAAGGCATCTATATTATTCCTGCTGCTGGTATGCGTAAAGTAATGACACCGAAAGAGCAGTGGTCATCACTTCGTTATACGTTAAAACTCGGCGATGATTTAGATACACAGGAACTATTGAAGCAATTAGTCATGATGGGCTATACGCGAAATGGTATGGTGACAACTCCCGGCGAGTTCGCTGTTCGAGGTGGAATTATCGATATTTATCCGCCATATGATGATCATCCTGTTCGAATTGAGCTGTTTGATACTGAGATTGATTCGATTCGTACGTTCTCAGCAGATGATCAGCGCTCAATTGCGAAATTACAAGAGATGGTGATCTTACCAGCGATGGAGTTTGTATTATCTACAGATGAACGACACGCCCTTGCAGAACGTTTAGAAGCTGGTTTAAGTGAAAGTTTAAAAAAGGTAAAAACAGATGCAGTAAAAACAGCACTTTATGAAAATGTACAAGCAGATATTGCGCTATTACAACAAGGTGAATTACCTGAGTATGTAAATCGCTATGGCTCTTTATTATATGAAAATCCAACTTTTTTAGGTGATTATTTCAAACGAGATGGCATTGTAATTTTTGATGAATTAACACGTATTCAAGAAACAATGGAAGCGTGGGATTCAGAGGAAAAAGAATGGCTGCTTGAGATGATTGAACTCGGTAAGATGTTGCACAGTGTGAAACCATCTTTCAGCTTTAAAGAATTACTTGCGAATATCGAGCAACAAAAAATCTTCTTTGCTTTATTTGCGCGCGGATTTAAAGGAATGACGTTTACAACCACACGTAATTTTTCATGTAAACCGATGCAACATTTTCACGGGCAGATTGCTCTGTTGAATAGTGAAATTGAACGTTGGGTGTCAAGTGACTTTACAACGCTCTTTTTAACAGAGAATGAAGAACGAATCGATGTATTACAAAATCTATTGGCAGACCACGGTGTAGAAGTACAACTCGGTGAACCGAATGGACCGGGTGTTTTCATTATGTCTGGTGCTTTAACTAATGGTTTTGAGATGCCAATTCCGAAATTAGCAATCGTGACAGAAGATGAGCTATTTAAGCAACAAAAGAAACGTAAAGCACGTCCTAAAACGATGACCAATGCGGAACGAATTAAAAGCTATACAGAGATTAAACCAGGGGACTATATTGTCCATGTACATCATGGTATTGGTAAATATATTGGCATTGAAACACTCGAAATTAACGGGAACTATAAAGATTATTTGCATATTCGTTATCGTGCAGATGATAAGTTATATGTACCAGTCGATCAAATTGACTTAGTTCAAAAATATGTGGGTTCAGAAGACAAAGAGCCAAAGCTTCACAAATTAGGCGGAGCAGAGTGGAAAAAGACGAAAACCAAAGTATCAAAAGCAGTTCAAGATATTGCGGATGATTTAATTAAGCTATACGCTGAACGCGAAGCAGCAAAAGGTTTTGCCTTCTCTCCTGATGGCGATGAGATGCATCAATTTGAAGCTGCCTTCCCATATGAGGAAACAGAAGACCAACTACGCACAATTCAAGAAGTGAAAATGGATATGGAGCGTGAACGTCCAATGGATCGTCTTGTTTGTGGAGATGTAGGTTATGGTAAAACAGAAGTAGCCATTCGTGCAGCGCATAAAGCGATTTTAGATGGTAAACAAGTCGCTTTCTTAGTGCCAACAACGATTTTAGCGCAACAACATTATGAAACAATGCTTGATAGATTCCAAGATCTTCCGGTTAATATCGGTTTACTTAGCCGCTTCCGTACGCGTAAACAGCAAACGGAAACATTAAAAGCCTTGAAAGATGGACAAGTAGACATTTTAATCGGGACACATCGCATTTTATCAAAAGATGTGATTTATAAAGATTTAGGCTTATTAATTGTTGATGAAGAGCAGCGTTTTGGTGTCACACATAAAGAGAAAATTAAGACATTGAAAACAAATATTGACGTGCTAACGTTAACCGCAACACCGATTCCACGTACGCTTCATATGTCGATGGTCGGTGTGCGTGATTTATCGGTTATTGAAACACCTCCTGCAAACCGTTTCCCTGTACAAACGTATGTCATGGAACATAATGGCGCACTTGTACGAGAAGCGATTGAGCGTGAGATGTCGCGTGGTGGACAAGTCTTCTACTTACACAATCGTGTAGAGGATATGGCAAAACAAGTCGATCAAATTCAATCACTCGTACCTGAAGCGCGTGTTGCGTATGCGCATGGGAAGATGACGGAGAATGAGTTAGAATCAATCATTTTAGGCTTCTTGGAGGGCGAATTTGATGTATTAGTTACAACAACGATTATTGAGACAGGAATTGATATTCCAAATGTTAATACGCTGATTGTGAACAATGCAGACCGTATGGGATTATCACAACTTTACCAATTACGTGGACGTGTAGGACGTTCTAATCGTGTTGCTTATGCATACTTCATGTATCAACGTGATAAAGTACTGACAGAAGTTGCGGAACAACGTTTACAAGCGGTAAAAGAATTTACGGAGCTTGGTTCTGGTTTTAAAATTGCGATGCGCGATTTATCCATTCGCGGCGCAGGGAATTTACTTGGTGCGCAACAACATGGCTTTATTGATTCAGTTGGTTTCGACTTGTATTCACAAATGCTTGAAGATGCCGTAACTGAAAAACAAACAGGTGAGAAAAAGACCGAAGAAAAAGGAATCGAGATTCTTCTTCCGTATGATGCATATTTACCGGATACGTATATTCCAGACGGTTATCAAAAAATTCAAATGTATAAGCGTATTAAAGCGATTGAAACAGAAGAAGCTTATCACGAAATTTCAGAAGAATTAGTAGACCGTTTTGGTGACTTGCCAATCGAAGTGGATCGCTTAATGCGTATTGCACGTATGAAAGCATGGGGATTAGAAGTTGGCTTAGAGTCCATCAAACTAAAAAATAAAATGTACCGTATTACGCTATCAATGGATGGTACACAACGAATTGATGGTAGTAAGATGGTTTCTGATTCGATGGTTTTAGGGCGAGCAGTTGGCTTTACATTGGAAGATGGAAAACTTGTTTTAACAATTGATGAACGAAAGATGTCAAAAGATCAAGATGTCTTTGATTTGGTTGAAGCGGTTGTTCAATTATTGCCAGCTTCACTAAAAGAAGAAAATCCTGCATAATTTTTGTGAAAGGAGGAACTAAAGAAGTAGTTTCTCCTTTTTACATAAGTATTCAAAAAAATGTAGTAATGGAAAGAGGATGCGAATGACAAAAGTAAAAGGCTATGCAAAAGGAGTTGCCCTTTTAACAATGGCAGCACTTTTTGTAAAAGTATTAAGTATGGTCTATCGTGTCCCCTTTCAAAACTTAGTGGGGGACCAAGGATTCTTTATTTATCAACAAGTCTATCCATTTGTGGCTGTTTTCATGACATGGACATCGAGTGGTCTAGCGATTGCTGTTTCGAAGATGATTGCAGATGAACTTGGTCAACCATTGAAAAGGCAACAAGCAATATCGCAATTGTTATATCGCGCGCTATGGGTATTTTCAATTCTTTTATTTATTGGCATGTATAGTGCTTCTGATTTTTTTGCGCGTGCAATGGGTGATGAACAGCTAGGCTTTTTATTGAAAATCGGTTCACTTGTTATTTTTACAGTACCGACATTATCTATGTATAAAGGAAAGTTACAAGCACATGGCAATCTACAAACTGTTGCTGTGATGCAAGTGATTGAACAAGTTGTACGGGTAACTGTTATTTTAGGCGGTACAGCATATGTTATGGCTACTTCACAGTCATTATATACAGCTGGAGCAGTCGCTGTTTTAGGGACAGTTAGTGGCGAATGGATTGGTGTCCTACTTCTAATGTTATACATGAGAAAAAAGCGCCAGTCGATTTATTTACTTAACAAAGAAAATACAGTTGTTCGAAAGCGTGAATTTTTGAAAAAGATGCTCGTTGTGAGTATAAGTGCGAGTATGAGTAGTCTACTGTTGATTTTCTTTCAAATTGTCGATGCATTTACCGTATTTGATACGCTCGTTCAGTATATTGAACAACCTATTGATGCGATGAAAGAGAAAGGGATTTATGACCGTGGTCAACCACTTGTACAAG
Organism: Kurthia sp. YJT4; assembly: GCF_030219945.1. Classification (NCBI taxonomy): domain Bacteria; kingdom Bacillati; phylum Bacillota; class Bacilli; order Caryophanales; family Caryophanaceae; genus Kurthia; species Kurthia sp. YJT4. The sequence continues at coordinate 64,247 of NZ_CP126689.1, forward strand.
TTGGATTAGTGATTGCTACATCATTCTCTATGGCCATTGTACCGATGATTGCAAGCGCGATGAAAAAAAGAAAAGGCGAGCAAATGCGCCAACTCATTCGTGTTACTTTTCAAGCAACACTTCTTTTTGGTGTAGCAGCAACAGTTGGTTTAATGCTCGTTATGCCTTATTTGAATAAAGCTTTATTTGAAACAGCAGATTTATCAGATGTACTGTCGGTCTATGTTATTCAAATTATTATGCTTTCAATGATTATGGCAATTACAGCGATTTTACAAGGTTTAGGGTATCGTAAAGGCCCTACGTACATTTTAGCCATCAGCTTGTTGATCAAAATACTAATTACAAAACCATTTGTACACTATTTTGGAATAGTAGGTGCAGCATGGTCGAGTAATCTAGCTCTAATCGTAGGTGCATGTAGTTTAGTGTATTATTTAAAAAAGAAACAAGATATTCAGTTAGCCAGTCGTCTGTTTTATCAAATCACAGGTTACGCAACAGTTTGTATGGTATTTGTTGTAGGTGGTATTCGCATATTTGATGAGATTTTAGCAATTGATAGTCGTTTATATGCAGCAATTATGATGCTTTTCTTAGTCATCATTGGTGGGAGTATCTTTATTTTATGTATTACACGTTATCGAATTTTTACAGTAAAAGAATGGTTGTTATTACCGCTTGGCAGTAAGATGGCGGCATTACAATTATTTTTAAATCGAAAATAGGTGGGTTAAAAATGAAAGAAATTACAGTTGTAGGTTTAGGTGCAGGTGACTTTGAACAGTTACCGATGGGTGTTTACCGAACATTAAAAAATGCAAAAGAAGTATATATGCGTACATTAGATCATCCTGTTGTCGCGGAATTACAAAAAGAAGGTGTATCATTTATCAGTTTTGATGAAGTGTATGAAAAACATGATGAATTTTTACCCGTATATCAAGAAATCGCTTCTACATTAATTGAAAAAGCTGAAAAGGAACCTGTTCTTTATGCAGTTCCAGGTCATCCACTTGTTGCAGAGATGACGATTCAACTATTAATTGAAGCGGAGAAAAAAGGTGAGATTCAGTTATCGATTGAAGGTGGGCAGAGCTTTTTAGATGCGATGTTTACAACGCTTAAAATTGATCCGATTGACGGCTTCCAAATGGTAGATGGTGCAACGTTTTCCGTTCATCACGTGCATATGCAAAATCATTTATTAATTGCACAAGTGTATGACCAAATTAGCGCCTCACACGTAAAATTAACATTGATGGAGAAGTATCCAGATAATTATGAAGTAACAATCGTAACAGCAGCAGGTTCAAAAGAGGAAGTCATTAAAACGGTACCGTTATATGAATTAGATCACGTTGCGGAAATTAATAATTTAACAACTGTCTATGTTCCACCTGTTCAAGATGCAAAAGAGGCATTAAAGGAGTTTTCAACATTACGTGAAATCATTGCCACACTTCGTAGTCCAGAAGGTTGCGAATGGGACCGTGCGCAAACACATGAAAGTTTAACACGTTATTTACTTGAAGAAGCACATGAAGCAATCCAGGCAGTAAATGAACAAGATGATGACCATATGATTGAGGAATTTGGCGATTTGTTAATGCTTGTTTTAATGAATGCACAAATTGGAGAAGATGAAGGCTATTTCAACTTAGAAGATATTATTCAAGCGATTAACGAAAAAATGATTCGTCGTCATCCGCATGTTTTCGGTGATGTACACGTTGAAAGTGTTGAGGAAATTAATGCGAATTGGGAAAAAATTAAAAAAGAAGAACACCAGAACCATGAAGATGAACCTGTACTAAAAGGTGAGTATCGTGCAGCTTCATCGTTACAAACTTCATATAATTATCAAAAAAAAGCAGCGAAATTAGGGTTTGAATGGGGTACAACTGAAGCATTTTGGGGTAAAGTGGAAGAAGAGTTAGCTGAATTAAAAGAAGCAATCGAAAAAGGAACAAAAGAAGAGCAAATCGAAGAATTCGGCGATGTACTAACGACTCTTGTGAATGTAGCACGTCATTACAAGATTTCTGCTGAAGAAGCGATGGTATTAGCGAATGCGAAATTTGCAAAACGTTTCGGATATGTAGAGCAACAAGTAAAAGGTAGTTGGGAAGACTACTCTGTAGAAGCATTATTACAATTTTGGAGAGAAGCCAAAGAAAAAGAAGGAGAATCATTATGAGATTAGATAAATTTTTGAAACTCTCACGTTTAATCAAACGTCGTACATTAGCAAAAGAGGTAGCTGATCAAGGGCGTATTGAAATCAACGGGAAAGTGGTAAAAGCAGCGAGTAAAGTAAAAGTGGGCGATGAATTAGCGATTCGCTTCGGTCAAAAAATTGTAACAGTACGAGTAGAGTTATTAAAAGATGTTGTGCGTAAAGAAGAAGCAAGTACAATGTACACAATTTTAAAAGAAGAAAGACTGGAAAAAATCGAGCCACAATTCATTGACGATGAAGAATAGGTAGAAAAAAGAACTATTTTTTGTTAATTTATTGCAAAAATGTGGTTTGACAATACAATATTTGTCGATTTTCCTTTATAATGAACAAATAGATTGGTCAAAAAAAGGAGGAGAGATTGTGTCTGAAAGAAAGCGTAATACAGTAAGTCGTATTCATACAGAATTTGCAAAACAAGAAGAGCTTCGTGAAAAAAGACTACATAATAAAAAAGTTTCGCTGTATCGAAATCTCGCTATTATGGGTACAGTTTTCTTCTTAATTATGGGTACATTAGTATTTACAATTATAAATCAGCATCAAGTATTGAAAAAAGAACAACAAGAACAAGTAGCATTAAAAAAAGAAAAGTTAGAACAAAAGCAATATAAGAAAGAATTAAATGCGCAACTCGTAAAATTAGATGATGATGATTACATCGCTAAGATTGTACGAAAAGACTTATTTTTATCTAAAAAAGGTGAGAAAATATTCCATTTACCAGAAGACTCAGAAGACGACGAAGGAATAGATCTTACGGAAAATGAAAAGAAGTAGTGTTGTTGACACGTGTTTTTTCATCGTTATAATAAGAGTAAGTCATAAGCAAGCTTAAAGTCATTGGAACTTTAAATATGTTCATCTGACGCGTCTTATTGTAAAATAAGAATAAGCAATACAGATGAATGAGCGATTGCGTATCATTCCCGTCGGACTACGGCTGAATTACTTGCAGTGGATATTCATATAGTGTATATGGGTAGAACAATGAAGTATTGAAGAAAAGTACCAAACAATATGGTTATTGACTAGAAATAGTCGCTTAAATTCTAAGGAGGAGCATTTTTTTTATGGCAATTGAAGTAGGCAGCAAAGTGCAAGGTAAAGTAACAGGTATTACAAATTTTGGAGCATTCGTTGAATTACCAGATAACTCAACAGGTCTTGTGCATATTAGTGAAGTTGCTGATAACTATGTAAAAGATATTAACGATCATTTAAAAGTTGGAGAAATGGTTGAAGTTAAGGTAATGAATGTGGAAGCTGATGGTAAAATTGGACTTTCAATTCGTAAAGCAAAACCTCAAGCAGAATGTCCAGAGCGTCCAGAACGCCCGCAACGTCCTCGTCATAACAATAATCGTGGTGGCGGAAATCGTGGCGAGAGTCGTCAACCGCAAGAGAACTTCGAACAAAAAATGGCACGTTTCTTAAAAGACAGTGAAGACCGTCTAACAACATTAAAGCGTGCAACTGAATCAAAACGCGGTGGCCGTGGAGCAAAAAGAGGTTAATTTGCAAACTCTTTGGTCATAGAAAAAGTGTTTGAATAGATCTTAAAAGGTGAGAGAATTCTTGGTTAAGAATTCTCTCACCTTTTTATAGTTATCGAAAATAGCCATTTTTAAAAAGATTGTTTATAATAATTGTAATAAATTCCTTATATAGCATGATTCAATTAGTTTATTATTATCGTAAAAAAACAAAAAAAGAAACTTTCCTAATTGGAAAGCTTCTTTTAATATGACCCCTACGGGATTCGAACCCGTGTTACCGCCGTGAAAGGGCGGTGTCTTAACCGCTTGACCAAGGGGCCGATTATGGCGACCGAGGGGATCGAACCCCCGACCTTTCGGGTATGAACCGAACGCTCTAGCCAGCTGAGCTAGGTCGCCGTTAGTTGCTGTCTTTTTGACAACATAGATTATATTACAAGAGGATTGCGATACCGTCAACCCATTTTTGAAAAAAAAATAATACTTTGCAAAAGTATTTGTTTTTCCACGATATTTATAGCATTTTTTAGAAAAAATTGGGGTATTAAATAAGGAATGAAAAATAATACCATCTTATTTGGTATTGATTTATAAAATATTTGATAAGGAGGGGGTTTCAACACTTTATTCTATTACTTCTACCTCTGTAAAATGCTATGATAAAGCTAAGAGGTGAAAGAGATGGTCAAATTTGAGCAGGAAGTGAATGAATATATTCAAACTCATGCGTTGATTCAATCTGGAGATCGCATTTTAGTTGCATGTTCAGGTGGAATTGATTCGATTGTCCTTTTACACTTTCTACACACTTATCAAAAACATTATGCAATTGATTTAGCAGCTGTACATGTAAACCATATGTTACGCGGTGAAGCGTCGTATGAAGATCGACAGTTTGTAGAAGATTTTTGTAAGGAAAGAGAAATCCCTGTTTTCTCTACAGATATTCCAATTTCTGAAATTTTGAAAAGAGAGAATGGTAATTTACAAGACACTTGTAGAAGAGAACGGTATCACTATTTTGAACAAGTGATGAAGCAACATCATTACAATAAATTAGCTGTGGCACACCATGCTGATGACCAAATGGAGACGGTATTAATGGCTCTTATAAAAGGAGCTCATATCCAAGGGGTTCTAGGTATGTCTGCTGAGAAATCTTGGCGCTCATTTAAAATTATTCGCCCTTTTCTAAGTGTAACAAGAGAACAACTCGTCGCGTATTTAAATAGTCAATCTTTAATATATAGAGAAGATGCAAGTAATGCAAAAGACGATTATTTACGAAATCGTATACGCCACCATGTCGTTCCTTTTATGAAGAAAGAGAATCCACAAGTTGCAGCAGCTTTTCAGTATTTTACCGAAAAAGAGCAAGCAGAAGATGTTTATTTAAACGAGCAAGCAGAAAGTGTTTTAAAACAGTGTGAAATACAAAAAAGTGATGATGAGATTTATCTGCGTATTCTTCCGTTTCAAAAGCAGTCACTTGCTTTACAAAGAAGAGCCATTCTACTACTATTAAAATATCTTTACAAAGATACAATCGTTGCGCAAAGTCATGCACTTTGGACAGCTATTTTAGAGCTTATTCAAAAAACAGATGGACATAACGAAATTTCACTGCCTTTAGGAGGAAGAGCGATTCGCACATATGATGTTTTGGTTTTAACAAAACGTCCACAAGTACAGCAAGTCGTCCAACCACTTCAGCTGCAATTAGGTGAATGGGTCACCTTAATAAATGGTTGTAAAATAGGAGTGTTCCAAAAAAGTTCAGCGCCACAAGTAAGTAAATACGTTAAAAGTTACATACTGTCTACACAACAACTTCCTTTAACCATTCGAACAAAAGAAGTTGGTGATCGTATGTACTTACCAGGTGTGAATGGTTCTAAAAAGGTATCACGCATTTTAATTGATGCGAAAATACCGCAGTCAAAAAGAAGTACATGGCCTATTCTTGTGGATGCAAAGAATCAAATTTTAGCGATTCTAGATTTACGAGTGAGTCGTCTTTTACAAGACGATATGCGTTCAATAGATGATGGTGTAGTATTAATGATAGATACCGCTCCAAAGCAGTAATCTATTTATATTTAAGGAGGATACAAATATGCTTCAAAAGGACATCGAAGAAGTATTAATTTCTGAAGAACAATTACAAGAAAAAATGAAAGAACTTGGTGCACAGTTAACAGCTGATTATCAAGACAAATTCCCATTATTAGTGGGTGTTTTAAAAGGTGCTATGCCTTTTATGGCAGATTTAATGAAGCGTATTGATGCATACATCGAAATTGATTTCATGGATGTAACAAGCTATGGTAACGCAACGGTATCTTCAGGTGAAGTAAAAATCGTAAAAGATTTGAATACAAGTGTTGAAGGTCGCGATATTATCATCATTGAAGATATCATCGATTCAGGTTTAACACTAAGCTATCTAGTAGATTTATTTAAATATCGTAAAGCAAAATCAATTAAAATCGTAACATTATTAGATAAGCCATCAGGACGTAAAGTGAAGCTAGAAGCAGACTATGTAGGCTTCGACGTACCAGATGCGTTCGTTGTTGGTTATGGTTTAGACTACGCAGAAAAATATCGTAACTTACCATATATTGGCGTGCTGAAAAAATCAGTTTATTCATTTTAAAATAATGTGACAAATTTCACTTGAAATTTGTTTAAAACAAAGCTTTTAAATTGTACGCGCAAATAGTCATATGATAAGATTTATTATAGTTTTTCTGTTTACCTTGTGAGGAGGCTGGGGATGAATCGAGTATTTCGATACGCCATATTGTATTTATTGATTTTCCTCGTGATTGTAGGGATTTTTGGCACATTCAATGGCAAAAATAAACCGACAAAAGAATTGAATTATCACGAGTTTGTAACAGCGTTAGAAGATGGACAAATTACAGAGGCGGATATTCAACCTGAACGGTTAGTATTCGTTGTAAAAGGTAAGTTAGAAGGTTATAAACAAGATGAATCGTTTATTACGAATGTACCACAAGATGATCAGGAATTATTAAACTTAATTCGTAAAGCAGCGCAAGATAATAAGAACAATATTAATTTCTTACCTGCACAAGAATCAAATGGTTGGTTATCGTTATTAACAGGGATTATCCCATTCATCATTATTTTCATTCTCTTCTTCTTCTTATTAAATCAATCTCAGGGCGGTGGAAACCGTGTAATGAGTTTTGGTAAGAGTAAAGCAAAATTGTATGATGACCAAAAGAAACGTGTACGCTTCACAGATGTAGCTGGTGCTGATGAAGAAAAGCAAGAGCTTGTAGAAGTAGTAGACTTCTTGAAGGATCATACGAAATTTGAAGAGATTGGTGCACGCATTCCGAAGGGGATTCTATTAGTAGGTCCTCCAGGAACAGGTAAAACATTATTAGCACGTGCGGTAGCCGGTGAAGCGGGCGTACCATTCTTCTCGATTTCAGGTTCTGATTTCGTAGAGATGTTTGTCGGTGTCGGTGCGTCACGTGTACGTGATTTATTTGAAAATGCGAAGAAAAATGCGCCATGTATCATTTTCATCGATGAAATTGATGCAGTAGGTCGTCAACGTGGAGCTGGTGTTGGTGGTGGTCACGATGAACGTGAACAAACATTAAACCAATTACTTGTTGAGATGGATGGTTTCGGAGCAAATGAAGGTATTATTATCATTGCTGCCACAAACCGCCCAGATATTTTAGACCCTGCATTGTTACGTCCAGGTCGTTTTGACCGTCAAATTACAGTAGGTCGTCCAGATGTTAAAGGTCGTGAAGCTGTATTAAAAGTTCATGCACGTAAAAAACCATTAGATGAATCAGTAGATTTAAAAGCAATCGCACAACGTACACCAGGATTCTCTGGTGCCGATTTAGAAAACTTATTAAATGAAGCTGCACTTGTTGCTGCTCGTTCAAATAAGAAGAAAATCGATATGGGTGATATTGATGAAGCAACAGACCGTGTAATCGCGGGTGTTGCGAAAACAAGCCGCGTAATCTCTGAGAAAGAACGTAACATCGTTGCTTATCATGAAGCAGGTCACGTTGTTGTTGGTTTAACACTTGATGAAGCTGAAAAGGTTCATAAAGTAACCATCGTACCACGTGGACAAGCAGGTGGTTATGCAGTAATGCTTCCAAAAGAAGATCGTTACTTCATGACAAAACCAGAGCTTCTTGATAAAGTAGCGGGCTTACTTGGTGGACGTGTAGCAGAAGATGTCGTATTTGGTGAAGTATCAACAGGTGCGCATAATGACTTCCAACGTGTTACAAGTATTGTTCGTTCAATGGTTACAGAATACGGTATGAGTGATAAGTTAGGTCAATTACAATTCGGCGCAAATCAAGGTGGTAATGTATTCTTAGGACGCGATATGTCTTCAGAACAAAATTACTCTGATAAAATCGCATATGAAATTGATCAAGAGATGCAATCAATGGTTGCAGAACAATATCAACGTACAAAAGATATTCTGACTGAACGTCGTGAATTATTAAATCTAATCGCACAAACGCTATTAGAAGTTGAAACACTAGATGCAGAACAAATCGAACACTTAGAGAAGTATGGTAAGTTACCAGAACGCTCATATGAAAAGAAAAAAGTAGACGATGATCCAGAAGCACTTGTGTTAGATGAAACATTTGGAGGAGACCCTGATCCATCGACAGCGGATCTTCCAAAACCAGATTCATTAAGTAAAAATAAAGACGGTATTCAAGAAGAACGTGAATAAAAAATTTTGACCGACTCTCCGAGTCGGTCAACTTTTTTTTATAGGAGTACCTGTGTTATGATGTCGAAAGATGTTTTAATTATGCTTATAAAGAAAAGAGGATATAATACATGTCAGATTATTTAGTAAGAGCAATTGGTTTTAACGGAAGTGTGCGTGCATTTGCTGTAAGCTCAACAGAAACAGTAGGTGAAGCACAACGTCGACACGATACATGGCCAACAGCTTCAGCAGCACTTGGACGTACAATGACTGCTGGTGTCATGATGGGTGCTATGCAAAAAGGTGACGACCAATTAACAATTAAAGTTCAAGGTGACGGTCCTATTGGTGCGATTATCGTTGACGCAAACGCAAAAGGTGAAGTACGTGGTTATACAATGAACCCGCACGTGGATTTTGAATTAAATCAATTCGGTAAATTAGATGTACGCCGTGCTGTAGGTACACAAGGTTCGTTATCTGTTGTAAAAGATGCTGGATTACGTGATTACTTTACAGGACAAGTTGAATTAGTATCAGGTGAATTAGGTGAAGATTTCGCATATTACTTCACAAAATCGGAACAAACACCGTCAGCAGTTGGTTTAGGCGTACTTGTTAATCCAGATTATACAATTAAAGCAGCAGGGGGCTTCATTGTCCAAGTTATGCCAGGTGTAGATGATGAAACCATTACACAAATCGAAGAAGCACTATCAAAAATTGAACCTGTTTCAAAAATGATTGAAAAAGGCTTCACACCAGAAGAAATTTTAGAAGCAGTGTTAGGTAAAGAACATGTCGAAATTTTAGATCGCCAAGATGTTACATTCTCATGTAACTGTTCAAAAGATCGTTTTTCAAATGCTTTAATTGGACTAGGTGAAGAAGAATTACAGGCGATGATTGATGAAGATCATGGTGCAGAAGCTGAATGTCATTTCTGTATGGAAAAATACAGTTATTCAGAAGACGAATTACGCGATATTATCGAAGAAGTACGCGCTCAAAAATAATACAAAAAAGCTTTCCGCTCAAGTTTGGAGTGGAAAGCTTTTTTATTTATGTCATTTAACGATTTAAAATATTTTTTAATTTTTTCACTGCATAGGGGATTTCATGCAATTGTAAGCTAGCAAACCCTAGAATAAAATAACGCCCATCATCCTCATCCTCTACAGGTATAAGGTAAAAGCGTTCTAAACTAAAAATTTCAAGACTTTCATTTTTAGCACATTCTAAAATCTCTGCATAAGATCTTTCTGTATTGTAATGAATAATAAAATGTAGTCCAGCTGGCACATCGATAATATTTAAGTCCTCGTCAAAAGCCTCTTCTAGTGTATGAATTAAACATTTGCGTACTTCTTCAAAGTGTTCAGTCATGGTTGATAAGTGTTTTTGGTAATAACCATCTTTCATAAAAAAATGTAAAGTATATAAGTTTAATGTGTTACAAGATGGAATTAAATGATTGAATTTTTCTTTATACTTTTTTAAAAGGTTAGGTGGCAGTACCATATAACTAATACGAATACCAGGAAACAATGTTTTGGAGAATGTACCCATGTAGATAGTACGTTGACTACGATCCAAACTTTGTAGCGAGGGAATATGCGCTGTTTCATATTTATATTCACTATCATAATCATCTTCAATAATATAACGCTCTTGCGGAACGTTGACCCAGTTTAATAATTCAAATCTTCTAGAGATCGGCATAATCATCCCCATAGGAAATTGATGTGCAGGTGTGACACATACGAGTTGGACATCTTGATTTTGAAGTCGTTCTACATCAAACCCCTTTTCATCAAGAGGTACCGTTAATACATCCCATCCATAATCTTCAATTAACGCTTTATAACGTGCGTAACCTGGATTTTCTAATGCGATGGTATGCGGTGCATCATCAAATAATTCGAGTAGTTGGCTCATTAAAGCCTGACTAGAAGAATGAAGCACTACTTGCTCTGGCTCACAACGTACACCTCGTTTAAAGTTCAAATGTTGTGCTAAAGTCTGACGCACAATGTAAGGTCCTTGCTGGTGAGATAAGTGAGATAGCTCATTATTGAATTGCTGAATCGCTTTTTGCTCACACTTTAACCATTCGTTATAAGGAAACAGGCTCATATTCGAAGCCATATGTGAAAATGAAGTCTGGTAAGGGCGTTCAATCGGCTGCTCTTTTAATTCAGCTGGTAGCCCACTCCATTCTTGATCATCTAAATCATACCTTGTAATGTCCTCTACAAAATATCCTTTTCTTTCTAAACTATAAACATACCCTTCTACAATAAGTTGATCGAGTGCGACAATGACGGAGTTAATACTCACGTTGAATTGCTCGGAAATTTTTCTTTTAGATAATAATTTCTCATGAGGTTGATAATTCCCAGCTAAAATTTGTTCTTTGATGCGTTCATATACAAGTTGATATTTATATTTTTTATCTTTTAGCATCATATGTCACAACTCCTTTTTGAAAAGTGGTTCTTTTCTTTTTTTCTATAAATTGGCATACTTTTAATAAGTTAGAAAATTAAGAATGTTTGTAGCGTAAAATTGAATAAGCGAGAATAATTTATATGTGTAAAAATATGTATATTTTAATCGCGCTGAAAACTCTCAGAATAAGTGTAACATATTCTTACTTTTCTGAAAACGTATGGAGTGTACCTGAAAAATGGATATCCATAAGTAAATCAATCATTCTTGATCAATTAAAGAACATGAAGGAGGGACTTCTTATTAAAAAGGTACGTGCAGGTATCACATGGGTGAATGATTATCACCCAACATATGTGGAAGCGCCATGGGGTGGATATAAACAATCGGGTATTGGTCGTAGTTTAGGTAAATACAGTTTGGAAGAATTCCAAGAAGTAAAACAGATTAATATTCGTTTAAATGTAGAGCCAAATGGTTGGTTCCCAACGAATTAAATAAAAGAAAGGGAGTCGCTTCATAATAAGGAGTGGCTCTTTTTTTTACGAAAATTTAGAAAAATACATTTTTTGTCACATTTTAGGGTATCTTTTGATTGACATTCATAAAATGCGCGCGTATTATTAAATTAATAAAACATACAAATTTACTAGGGATTAGGAGTGGGATTGCATGACAAATCAAATTGTACAATCAGTAACAGATTTAGTAGGTAATACACCAATCGTTAAATTAAATAACTTAACAGGACCAAATGACGCAAACGTATATGTGAAATTAGAATATATGAACCCAGGAAGTTCTGTAAAAGATCGTCTAGCTTTAGGTATGGTAGAACAAGCTGAAAAAGACGGTATTTTAAAAGAAGGTAGCACATTAATTGAGCCAACTTCAGGTAATACAGGAATCGGTTTAGCGATGATTGCTGCTGCAAAAGGTTATAAATCAGTCATCGTAATGCCAGATACAATGTCAATGGAACGTCGTAACTTATTACGTGCATATGGTGCAGAATTAATCTTAACACCAGGTGCAGAAGGTATGAAAGGCGCTATTGCAAAAGCAGAAGAACTTGCAAAAGAAAATGGCTGGTTCTTACCGCAACAATTCGAAAACCCTGTAAATGCTGTTGTTCACCGCGAAACAACAGGTCCAGAAATCGTTGATGCATTCGAACAAGCTGGTTTAACATTGGATGCGTTCATCGCAGGTGTTGGTACAGGCGGTACAATTACAGGTGCAGGTGAAGTATTAAAAGCAAAATTCCCTGAACTAGAAGTAATCGCTGTAGAACCAAAAGATTCACCTGTATTAGAAGGTGGAAAACCAGGTCCACATAAAATCCAAGGTATTGGTGCTGGTTTCGTACCAAAAGTATTAAACACAGAAGTATATGGCTCTGTTTTCCCAGTAGAAAATGAAGCAGCATTTGATACAGCACGTAAAGTAGCAAAAGAAGAAGGTATTCTAGGTGGTATTTCTTCTGGAGCAGCTGTCTATGCAGCACTTGAAACAGCAAAACGTCTTGGAAAAGGCAAAAACGTACTAGCAGTTCTTGCTTCAAACGGAGAACGTTACCTATCAACACCACTTTATCACTTTGATGACTAATCAATAGATGATTGAATAAGAGGAATTGTGCTTTGGCGCAATTCCTTTTTTGTGTTTGGCTCTGTTTAACTTGATTGTTGTTTTTCTTCAAATTAAAAGCGTATTCGGGAAATTTCGAATACGCTGGTTTGCGAGTGGCAAATACATAAAAATCTACCCTTTATAACGTTTCAATCTTTTGAAAAATCTCTTTGTAAAGGATATCCAACTCTTTTTCATCTTTCAAATAGAAATACCAAGCATCTTCTCTATTTGCATCAATATCAGATAAATAAATTGTCGTATGCGAACCATTATTTAATGATTCCCAATGAGCCGTTTTAAAGGTAATCCCTTCTCTTGTAAATGGAAAATGACGTTTTGTTGAATCGAAAAAAATAATAGGCATTTTAGAATGATCATAAACTTTAATAAATCTATCATCTGATGCTTCTTCAAACATCACTGGTGTTATCATAACCGCATCAAAATTTGTTGAAATACGCAATGTATCTTCACTAAATTCATCTAATAGAATTTGTTCGAATTGAATTTTTTCGTTATTCAATTCAGGAATATCACCAACCACAGCAATTTTTAAAGGTACTCCATCATATTTAACTTCATCATTTGAACACGCAACTAATAATAACAAACTTATTATTAATAAAATTTTTCTCAAATTTATCCCTCCTTCTTTTTTCGTAATCCTGTTCTTTTATAGCTAAGGCTACTTGTTTTTCATTCATTATACAGTATCGTTCTACAAATATTCCCAAAACATTTTTATGCTATCATTTTTCTTAATAGTATCGTTGCGTTTGTTTTGTTTATTGGGTATAAGCAACTTTCCACCGCAAATGCACGAATACTACGTTCATTAGAATCAAACGAAAGTGTATCCAAGAAATTAAACCATGCCAAATACTGTTGCAAATATTTTGTAGCAACTCCTTTAAAACGTATTATCCATTGTTTTAAGCGTTGATGAAAATTGTTTACATTTTGTATATGAAAAATCCCCTTAGTTCATTCTGCACCTGTTTTAAAACGATAGTGTGTAAATCCTTTATCATTTGCATACGTTTTAAACGCTCGCCAAGCATCGGTGCATAGTACGGTTGAAGAATTCAATTTATCACCAATCGCTTTATCTAATTGTTTTTTCGTTATACGACCACGACCAAGTAACCCAACAAAAGTATTTTTTGTTCGGTCACGAGCCACTAATACACATACTTGTTCGTGACTAATCCCTTTAAATTGAGATTTACCACCCCGTTTGCGAGGTTTTCTTCCTGCGATTTTACGCTTTCCTTTTTCAGAGTATAAGAAGTAAGTTTCGTCCATTTCAACAATTTCTTCGAATGAATTGATTTTAATTTGTGATAAGGCAGAAAGGATTTTATGTCGCCAAAAAATAACGTAGTATGTGAAATTCCCTTCATCTTTTTAGCGGATTCATGAAGGCTTAATCCACTTAACATACATTCGATAAATTCTAACCAACGATTTGATTTTCTTGTTCGATAAATAGGCGTAGCAGTTGATTCTGTAAATGTTTTTTGACAGTTTTTACAACGATATCGTTGACGCTTTACCGTTTTTAACCCATTTTTCACTTCAAATGTCCCAAAACGAACAACATTTGAAGCAGTACTATGAACACAACACAGCCCATTCTTTGCTTTCGTTTCACTTACTTCTTGAAAAACAGGTCGAGTACCGTGAAGGAGCATTAATAATCTCAACTACCTTCATAACTTCGCCCCTCCGAACAGATATTCTTAACAGTGTTTTAGAATGAATGTTCGTAATAGTCAAATATCAACAACTTAATTAAACAGAGCCTTGTGTTTAAAATGTAGTCACTTTTGCGAAAACTTCCAACATTTCATATACTAGGGACAACAGTGAAAATACATACAGTGGGGGAATTACTTTGACGAATCAGCTTTTTCAAACAGATGCGTTTCCGATGACGAAGGACGCATTTTTTTATCGCTATAAACGACAGATACAGCAAGAAGCACATCATATTTTATTAGAGAGTGGACGAGGGGGAAAGCAGTCGATTGCTGCTTGGAATCCACTAGCAATTATTTCATCACAAGATAATGGTATTCGTATTGAGTGGCGAGATGGTTCAGTAGAAGAACGTGTGGGGGAATCACTTCATTTAATAGAAGAACTAACAAAAGAATATGCAGTGACATCGAATAGTGAATTTTTTACAGGTGGTGTAATAGGGACAGTTTCATATGACTACACGCGTAAAATTGAAAAATTAGCTGAAACAGCAGAAGCAGATGTACGATTACCAGATCAGTATATGTATTTAGTGGATGCTTGGGCAGTATATGATGAAGCAAATCAAAATGTGACATTGATGAAGACTTCAACAAGTAAAGTAGATTTAGAAAAGTGGCAAGAAGAATGGGAAGTAGAAGGTTCTGAACGAATCTTTTCTGCAGATACATTAAGTGTGCAACATCAGATGGAGCCGCGAGATGTATCGATGACAGGGGAACAGTTCGAACAAGCTGTACGAAAGATTCAAGAATATATTGCACAAGGTGATGTATTCCAAGTGAACTTATCTGTGCGTCAGTCGAAAGAATTCACAACAGATGCGATTGTTTTATATGAGGCGCTTCGTACATTTAATCCTTCACCATACATGGCATTCATTCAATCACCAGATTTTGCGATTGTATCAGGCTCACCAGAATTACTTGTGAAAAAAGAAGGAACAGCTCTCTCAACACGTCCGATTGCAGGAACGCGTCCACGTGGTGCAAATGATGCGGAAGATTTAGCACTTGCAAATGAACTAATAGAACATCCAAAAGAACGTGCAGAACATGTTATGTTAGTTGACTTAGAACGCAATGATTTAGGAAAAGTATCAGCTTACGGTACTGTTCATGTCGATGAATTTATGGTTATCGAGAAGTATTCACATGTGCAGCATATCGTATCTAATGTTCGAAGTGAATTAGATCCTTCTAAATCGAATGCCGATGTAGTACGTGCGATGTTCCCAGGCGGTACAATTACAGGTGCCCCGAAAATTCGTACGATGGAAATTATTGAAGAACTGGAGCCTGTTCGACGCGGTATTTATACAGGATCAATCGGTTGGATGGGATATAATGGCGATTTAGATTTCAATATTGTGATTCGAACAGCTTTCATTCAAGATGAGCGTGTTCATATTCAAGCAGGAGCAGGGATTGTTATTGATTCGATTCCAGAAAAAGAATATGAAGAATCGCTGAATAAAGCAAAATCAATGTGGCAAGCAGTTCAGATGGTGGAGGAGTTGACGAAATGATTTTAATGATTGATAACTACGATTCATTTATCTACAATATCGTGCAATATTTTGGTGAATTAGGCGAGGAATTGTTTGTAAAACGAAATGATGAAGTAAGCATTGCTGAAATTGAAGAATGGAATCCCAAAATGATTGTCATCTCTCCAGGACCATGTTCACCGAATGAAGCAGGCATGAGTTTAAAAATCATCCAGCATTTTGCAGGGGAAATTCCTATTTTGGGTGTGTGTTTAGGACACCAATCAATTGCGCAAGTCTTCGGTGGAGATGTCATTCGTGCCGAACGTCTTATGCATGGCAAAACGTCACCTGTCTATCATGAGAACAAAGGGATGAACCAGAATATGCCGAACCCATATATCGCTACACGTTATCATTCTTTAATTGTTGACCCAAAAACATTACCTAACTGTTTAGAAGTTACATCTTGGACAGAGGAAGGCGAAATTATGGGATTACGTCATAAAGAATATGCTGTAGAAGGTGTCCAGTTCCATCCTGAATCGATTATGACTGAAAAAGGGCTTATGTTATTAGAAAACTTCATTAAAACATATTGCTAGGAGGAAAGTGTATGTGGTGCTTTAAAGATGGTGAATTTGTACGAGCAGAAGATTTACGTATTTCACCTTTTGATCATGGTTATTTATACGGGCTTGGTTTTTTTGAGACGTTTCGTACATATAATGGAGAACCATTCCTATTCGCAGAGCATATGCAGCGTATGAGAGCAGCACTTGCTACGTATCGCATTCAATTACCTTATACAGATGTGGAATTAAAAGAAGTCATTCGAGAGTTAACAGCTAAATCGAACGGTGAAGACGGTTATTTTCGTTTGAATGTCTCTGCTGGAGATGAAGGACTTGGATTACAAGCGAGAACATATGAAAATCCAACAGTTATCATTTTTCGTAAGGAACTACCACCTGTTTGCCGAGAAAAGTCGGCTGTTTGGCTTGATACAATCAGAAGTCAACCAGAACAGGCAATGCGCTTTAAATCACATCACTACGCCAATAATATTTTAGCGCGCCAAGAAGTACCTTCATTAAAAGATTTAGAAGGTTTTTATGTGACAGAACAGGGCAATGTAGCGGAAGGGATTACATCAAATATCTTTTGGGTAACCAATGGTCGAATCTATACACCTTCTTTGGAAACGGGTATTTTAAACGGGATTACAAGACAATTTGTAATGGAAATAGCGCGTAGCTTGGAAATTCCTTTAATTGAAGGTCTCTATCAAAAAGAAGAGGTAGAACAAGCAGATGAATGTTTTGTAACGACTTCTATTCAAGAAATTGTAGCGATACGAAAGTTGGGTGCGAAGGAATTTAAAGGTTGTGATGGTGAAGTGTATCAACAATTATACGAAGCTTATCAAAAGAGAATTGAGGGATTACGTCTATGATGTTAGAACATTATAAAGAAAAGCCAATCGGGAACCATACATTATATTTTGGAAAAGAAACATATGTGATGGGTATTTTAAATGTGACACCAGATTCATTTTCAGATGGTGGGCAATTTAATTCGGTAGAACGTGCAGTTGCTCATGCAAAAGAGATGGTAGCAGATGGCGCTAAGATTATCGACATTGGCGGTGAATCAACACGACCAGGTTATACACCTGTTGTATCAATTGAAGAGGAGATTCAACGTGTTGTGCCTGTTATTCGTGCCATTCGAGAAGAATTAGATGTCTTGATTTCGATTGACACATTCAAATCAGAAGTAGCAGAGGCGGCTTTAGAAGCAGGAGCACATATTGTGAATGATATCTGGGGAGCGAAGCATGATCCGAATATTGCGAAGGTAGCAGCTAAGTGGGATGCGCCGATTATTCTGATGCATAACCGACAAGAAGAATATGTAGGGGATGCTTTTTTCCAAGCAGTACGTGAAGATTTAGAAGAAAGTATTCGAGTTGCTTTGGAAGCAGGAGTTCCACATGAAAACATTTGGCTCGACCCGGGTATTGGTTTTGGAAAAACACATGAGCAAAATATTGAGATGATGCGTCATTTAGCTGAACTTGTTGATTATGGTTATCCTGTACTACTTGCGACTTCAAGAAAGCGCATGATTGGTCATATTTTAGATTTACCGGTAGAGGAACGCATGGAAGGAACGGGTGCAAGCTGTTGTTACGGTGTAGATAAGGGCTGTCATATGGTACGTGTACATGATGTGAAGCCGATTGCCCGTATGATGAAAACAATGGACGCTTTACGATAGGAGAGAGAGAATTGGATTATATTCATTTAAGAGATGTAGAGTTTTATGGCTATCATGGTGTATTAGAAGCAGAAACAACATTAGGACAACGTTTCCGAGTGACATTAAAATTAGCTGTGGATTTAAAAGAAGCAGGTCAAACAGATGATTTAAACAAAACAGTGAGTTATGCAGAAGTATATGAGTTAACAAAAGAAATTGTAGAAGGCAAACCATACAAACTAATTGAGGCTGTAGCAGAGAAAATTGCACAAACAATTTTAAGTACATTTACGAATCAAGTAAAAGGCGTGCAAGTCGAAGTGATTAAACCAGACCCACCAATTCCAGGGCATTATCGTGAAGTGGCTGTTGAAATTACACGAGGTGAGGGAATATGACGCGCGCTTATATCTCATTAGGTTCGAATATGGGGGATAAAGTAGCGTCTCTAAAGCAAGCAGTTGAACTTTTACAAGCACATGAACACATCCAAGTTATTCGAGTTTCTTCTATATATGATACGGATCCTGTTGGATATGAAGATCAGGATGTATTTATGAATATTGTAGCGGAAGTAGAGACTGAGCTAACAGGAGAAGAATTACTAACTGTCTGCCAATCAATTGAACAAGAATTGAAGCGCGTAAGAGTAGTGCGTTGGGGCCCACGTACGATGGATTTAGATATTATATTATATGGTGATGAAGTAATCGATACACCCATACTGACTGTGCCGCACCCACGAATGCATGAGCGAGCTTTCGTATTAGTTCCATTGGTTGAACTGAACGCAGAAGTTATACATCCTGTACAACGAAAAAGTGCAGAAGAACTCCTTTCTGAGAATGGACATGATGGTGTACGATTGTTTGAAAAATGGACATAGGCACTTTCAATCAAAAGAAAATGAGAGGAAAGGCATGAATTGTATGCTAAAATTGTGTACAATAAATACATTATGGACTGCTATGAGCGGAACAATTATAAGGAGTGAAAGATGTGTCAGAAGAATTAAATGACCAAGTTTTGGTGAGACGCCAAAAGATGGATTCAATCAGAGAAGCTGGCTTAGATCCATTCGGTCAACGCTTTGAAAGAACGCACTTAACAAATGAATTACATGAACAATTTGAAGCTGTTTCAAAAGAAGAGTTAGAAGAAAGAGAAGCAGTAGAGGTAGTTGTAGCTGGTCGTATTATGACGAAGCGTAGTAAAGGTAAAGTAGGCTTCGCAAACATTCAAGATTTAGGTGGCCAAATTCAAATTTATGTACGTAAAGATGCGATTGGTGAAGAAGCTTATGAAATCTTTAAACGTGCAGACTTAGGTGACATTGTTGGGATTAAAGGAACGCTCTTTAAAACAAACGTGGGTGAATTAACAATCAAAGCATTAGAGTTCACTTTCTTAACAAAGTCATTACGTCCAATGCCTGAAAAATTCCATGGTTTACAAGACGTTGAACAACGTTACCGTCAACGTTACTTAGATCTAATGACAAATGATGAAAGCAAAAAAGCATTCATTACACGTAGCCAAATCATTCGTTCAATCCGTAACTTCTTAGATAACAAAGGTTACTTAGAAGTAGAAACACCAATGCTAAACTCTGTAGCAGGTGGAGCAGCAGCACGCCCATTCGTTACACACCATAATGCATTAGATGCACAAATGTATATGCGTATTGCGATTGAGCTTTACTTAAAACGTTTAATCGTAGGTGGATTAGAGAAAGTATATGAAATCGGTCGCGTATTCCGTAATGAAGGTGTATCAACTCGTCATAACCCTGAATTTACATTATTAGAGTTATATGAAGCATATGCCGATTACGAAGATATCATGAATTTAACTGAAGACTTATTCGTTCACGTAGCACAAGAAGTTCTTGGTACAACACAAGTTCAGTACGGTGAAGATGTAATTGATTTATCTAAAGGCTGGAAACGTATGCACATGGTAGATGCTGTTAAAGAAGCAACAGGTGTAGACTTCTGGAAAGAAATGACGAAAGAAGAAGCACAAGCTCTAGCAAAAGAACACCATGTAGAAATCAAAGATACAATGGAAGTAGGACATATCATTAATGAATTCTTCGAACAAAAAATTGAAGAATCATTAGTTCAACCTACATTTGTATACGGTCACCCAGTTGAAATCTCACCATTAGCGAAGAAAAATCCAGAAGATCCTCGTTTCACAGATCGTTTTGAGTTATTCATCGTACGTCGTGAGCATGCAAATGCGTTCACAGAGTTAAATGATCCAATCGATCAACGCGAGCGTTTTGAATCTCAAATGGTTGAGAAGGAACAAGGAAATGATGAAGCACATGAGATGGACGAAGACTTCTTAGAAGCTTTAGAGTATGGTATGGCTCCAACAGGTGGTTTAGGTATTGGTATTGACCGTCTAATTATGTTATTAACAAACTCTCAATCAATTCGTGATGTATTATTATTCCCATTAATGCGTCAACGCGATTAATTATTTCTATATAATATTAAAAGGTATCGATCTTGAATCGATACCTTTTTTATATCCCGTACATTTACTACTTGTAATTTAAAAAGAGAAGATATACAATATAAAACATGTTGTTACGAAGAAGTAATTACATCAAATAATGTAAATAATCTTTTTTAAAAAAGGTGCTTGCAATATTTAAAGTATAGTGATATACTAATTAAGTCGTTAAGAGCTGACGAGAAAAACAAATAAAACTTTTCTAAAAAAGTTCTTGACTATAAATAAACAACTTGATATAATAACTAAGTCGCTAACGAGTGACTGAGAAAATATCTTGAAAAAAAGAATTTTAAAAAGTTCTTGACAAGATAAAATATCGTGTTATAATAATAAAGTCGCTAAGGCAACTTAGTGAATGAACCTTGAAAACTAAACAAGCAAGAAGATAATCACAAACAAGTCTTATCACATTAAGTGAATAAGCAATTGTTATCAAAAGATAACGCTAGCAAAGCAAATGAGCTTTCAAACTACTTTTATGGAGAGTTTGATCCTGGCTCAGGACGAACGCTGGCGGCGTGCCTAATACATGCAAGTCGAGCGAATGACGAGAAGCTTGCTTCTCTGATTTAGCGGCGGACGGGTGAGTAACACGTGGGCAACCTGCCCTACAGATCGGGATAACTCAGGGAAACCTGGGCTAATACCGGATAATCCTTCGAATCACATGTTTTGAAGTTGAAAGGCGCTTCGGCGTCACTGTAGGATGGGCCCGCGGTGCATTAGCTAGTTGGTGGGGTAACGGCCTACCAAGGCAACGATGCATAGCCGACCTGAGAGGGTGATCGGCCACATTGGGACTGAGACACGGCCCAAACTCCTACGGGAGGCAGCAGTAGGGAATCTTCCACAATGGACGAAAGTCTGATGGAGCAACGCCGCGTGAGTGATGAAGGTTTTCGGATCGTAAAACTCTGTTGTAAGGGAAGAACAAGTACGTTAGGAAATGAACGTACCTTGACGGTACCTTATTAGAAAGCCACGGCTAACTACGTGCCAGCAGCCGCGGTAATACGTAGGTGGCAAGCGTTGTCCGGATTTATTGGGCGTAAAGCGCGCGCAGGTGGTTTCTTAAGTCTGATGTGAAAGCCCACGGCTCAACCGTGGAGGGTCATTGGAAACTGGGGAACTTGAGTGCAGAAGAGGATAGTGGAATTCCAAGTGTAGCGGTGAAATGCGTAGAGATTTGGAGGAACACCAGTGGCGAAGGCGACTGTCTGGTCTGTAACTGACACTGAGGCGCGAAAGCGTGGGGAGCAAACAGGATTAGATACCCTGGTAGTCCACGCCGTAAACGATGAGTGCTAAGTGTTAGGGGGTTTCCGCCCCTTAGTGCTGCAGCTAACGCATTAAGCACTCCGCCTGGGGAGTACGACCGCAAGGTTGAAACTCAAAGGAATTGACGGGGGCCCGCACAAGCGGTGGAGCATGTGGTTTAATTCGAAGCAACGCGAAGAACCTTACCAGGTCTTGACATCCCAATGACCGTCCTAGAGATAGGATTTTCCCTTCGGGGACATTGGTGACAGGTGGTGCATGGTTGTCGTCAGCTCGTGTCGTGAGATGTTGGGTTAAGTCCCGCAACGAGCGCAACCCTTATTCTTAGTTGCCATCATTTAGTTGGGCACTCTAAGGAGACTGCCGGTGACAAACCGGAGGAAGGTGGGGATGACGTCAAATCATCATGCCCCTTATGACCTGGGCTACACACGTGCTACAATGGACGATACAAAGAGTCGCAAACTCGCGAGGGTAAGCTAATCTCATAAAATCGTTCTCAGTTCGGATTGTAGGCTGCAACTCGCCTGCATGAAGCCGGAATCGCTAGTAATCGCGGATCAGCATGCCGCGGTGAATACGTTCCCGGGCCTTGTACACACCGCCCGTCACACCACGAGAGTTTGTAACACCCGAAGTCGGTGGGGTAACCGTAAGGAGCCAGCCGCCTAAGGTGGGATAGATGATTGGGGTGAAGTCGTAACAAGGTAGCCGTATCGGAAGGTGCGGCTGGATCACCTCCTTTCTAAGGAATATAACGGAAAAGACCTTTGGTCTTCTACAGATTATCTTACTTGCTGTTTAGTTTTGAAGGCTCATGCAAATGATCTTCAAACCTTGTTCTTTGAAAACTGGATAAAACGACATTGAAAGTAACACAAACACAAATTTCTTTTATAGATTTTGAATTATTAAGTTTTAATTTTTTAGGCTTAATAACTTATGTGAAAATTATTTCAAGATGCAAGTAAGACGCGAAAGCAAACGCAGTGAGAAGCGGAGTGTACATACGTACATGAGCATTCGAACAAGTGTAGCTGACAAAGTATTACGCAGCAGATTGGAATCAATTAGGTTAAGTTATTAAGGGCGCATGGCGGATGCCTTGGCACTAGAAGCCGATGAAGGACGGCACTAACACCGATATGCTTCGGGGAGCTGTAAGTAAGCTTTGATCCGGAGATTTCCGAATGGGGGAACCCACTGTTTTTAATCGAACAGTATCCTAACGTGAATTCATAGCGTTTTGATGGCAGACTCAGGGAACTGAAACATCTAAGTACCTGAAGGAAGAGAAAGAAAATTCGATTCCCTTAGTAGCGGCGAGCGAAACGGGAAGAGCCCAAACCAAG
>NZ_CP126689.1:90000-92500 GCF_030219945.1 Kurthia sp. YJT4
AAGCATCTAAGCATGAAGCCCCCTCAAGATGAGATTTCCCATTACGCAAGTAAGTAAGATCCCTTGAAGACGACAAGGTAGATAGGTTCGAGGTGGAAGTATGGTGACATATGGAGCTGACGAATACTAATCGATCGAGGACTTAACCAAAACAATTGTGTGTTTCAATGAACCGTTTATCCAGTTTTGAAAGAATAAAAATTATTTTAGAAAAACGATTGACATTCATTCGTTAAACTGATATAATAATTCTTGTCCTTAAGAGAAATCTTAAGAAAATAGTCTGGTGGCGATAGCAAAGAGGTCATACCCGTTCCCATGCCGAACACGGAAGTCAAGCTCTTTAGCGCCGATGGTAGTTGGGGGTTTCCCCCTGTGAGAGTAGGACGCTGCCGGGCTGTTATATAATGGAGGATTAGCTCAGCTGGGAGAGCACCTGCCTTACAAGCAGGGGGTCGGCGGTTCGATCCCGTCATCCTCCACCATCAAAATATGCCGGTGTAGCTCAGTTGGTAGAGCAACTGACTTGTAATCAGTAGGTCGAGGGTTCGACTCCTTTCGCCGGCACCATTTTGAGTCATTAGCTCAGTTGGTAGAGCATCTGACTTTTAATCAGAGGGTCGCAGGTTCGAATCCTGCATGACTCACCACTTTAATATTTACTATGCGGGTGTGGCGGAATTGGCAGACGCACTAGACTTAGGATCTAGCGCCGCAAGGCGTGGGGGTTCGACTCCCTTCACCCGCACCATAGTTTCTTATAATTTCATAACTGTCAGATAAAAAATATCTAAGCATATTGCGGAAGTAGTTCAGTGGTAGAACACCACCTTGCCAAGGTGGGGGTCGCGAGTTCGAACCTCGTCTTCCGCTCCAAATATGCCGGGGTGGCGGAACTGGCAGACGCACAGGACTTAAAATCCTGCGGTGAGTGATCACCGTGCCGGTTCGATTCCGGCCCTCGGCACCATTTTTAAAAATCGTATATACT
This sequence comes from Kurthia sp. YJT4, assembly GCF_030219945.1. Taxonomy (NCBI): domain Bacteria; kingdom Bacillati; phylum Bacillota; class Bacilli; order Caryophanales; family Caryophanaceae; genus Kurthia; species Kurthia sp. YJT4. Next base: position 90,992 of record NZ_CP126689.1, read on the forward strand.
TATTTTTGCGCCCGTAGCTCAATTGGATAGAGCGTCTGACTACGGATCAGAAGGTTGTGGATTCGACTTCTGCCGGGCGCACCATTTCCGGAATGTAGCTCAGCTTGGTAGAGCACTTGGTTTGGGACCAAGGGGTCGCAGGTTCGAATCCTGTCATTCCGACCATTAACAACATACCCATTATATTGGGGCCTTAGCTCAGCTGGGAGAGCGCCTGCCTTGCACGCAGGAGGTCAGCGGTTCGATCCCGCTAGGCTCCACCAAACATGAACCTTGAAAACTAAACAAGCAAGAAGATAATCACAAACAAGTCTTATCACATTAAGTGAATAAGCAATTGTTATCAAAAGATAACGCTAGCAAAGCAAATGAGCTTTCAAACTACTTTTATGGAGAGTTTGATCCTGGCTCAGGACGAACGCTGGCGGCGTGCCTAATACATGCAAGTCGAGCGAATGACGAGAAGCTTGCTTCTCTGATTTAGCGGCGGACGGGTGAGTAACACGTGGGCAACCTGCCCTACAGATCGGGATAACTCAGGGAAACCTGGGCTAATACCGGATAATCCTTCGAATCACATGTTTTGAAGTTGAAAGGCGCTTCGGCGTCACTGTAGGATGGGCCCGCGGTGCATTAGCTAGTTGGTGGGGTAACGGCCTACCAAGGCAACGATGCATAGCCGACCTGAGAGGGTGATCGGCCACATTGGGACTGAGACACGGCCCAAACTCCTACGGGAGGCAGCAGTAGGGAATCTTCCACAATGGACGAAAGTCTGATGGAGCAACGCCGCGTGAGTGATGAAGGTTTTCGGATCGTAAAACTCTGTTGTAAGGGAAGAACAAGTACGTTAGGAAATGAACGTACCTTGACGGTACCTTATTAGAAAGCCACGGCTAACTACGTGCCAGCAGCCGCGGTAATACGTAGGTGGCAAGCGTTGTCCGGATTTATTGGGCGTAAAGCGCGCGCAGGTGGTTTCTTAAGTCTGATGTGAAAGCCCACGGCTCAACCGTGGAGGGTCATTGGAAACTGGGGAACTTGAGTGCAGAAGAGGATAGTGGAATTCCAAGTGTAGCGGTGAAATGCGTAGAGATTTGGAGGAACACCAGTGGCGAAGGCGACTGTCTGGTCTGTAACTGACACTGAGGCGCGAAAGCGTGGGGAGCAAACAGGATTAGATACCCTGGTAGTCCACGCCGTAAACGATGAGTGCTAAGTGTTAGGGGTTTCCGCCCCTTAGTGCTGCAGCTAACGCATTAAGCACTCCGCCTGGGGAGTACGACCGCAAGGTTGAAACTCAAAGGAATTGACGGGGGCCCGCACAAGCGGTGGAGCATGTGGTTTAATTCGAAGCAACGCGAAGAACCTTACCAGGTCTTGACATCCCAATGACCGTCCTAGAGATAGGATTTTCCCTTCGGGGACATTGGTGACAGGTGGTGCATGGTTGTCGTCAGCTCGTGTCGTGAGATGTTGGGTTAAGTCCCGCAACGAGCGCAACCCTTA
>NZ_CP126689.1:97500-2245000 GCF_030219945.1 Kurthia sp. YJT4
AGTGTATCAAGAGAAAAAATAATAATATAGGACATATGTCCAGAAAAAGAGGTTTTGTATGAAATTAATTGAAGACCCTCAAATTTTAGAACAATACATTCGATTACATCGATTTGAACAAATATTTACGAACATTGAGAATGTACCATTTAAAATATTTGAAGTAGCAGAAGGAGAAAATTTAATGAGTGAAGGAGAGGAACTAACCTCTTTGTATTATCTTGTAGCAGGACGTGTAAAGGTCACTTCTAGTTTACATACGGGGAAGTTCCTTTTACTTCGTTTTAACCATCCTTTGACCGTTTTAGGTGACTTAGAATTAATTCGTCAGGTTCCAGTACAGTCACAAGTTACAGCTGTTATTGACAGTATTATTATGACATTGCCTTTTGACTATATAAAACAGTATGAAATGCAAAATCCTTTATTTTTACAACAGTTATTGCAGCATATTAGTTATAAGTTACAAACGAATACAGTTGCGACACGTGTGAATTTATTAGAGTCTGTCGAAAGTCGTTTTGCAAGCTTTCTATTGTCGACTGTTAGCTCAGATCCGGATAATAACTTCGGACAGGAACTACAGACCATGCGGATTGCAGAGATTGCAGATTTATTAGGTACTTCACACCGACATTTGAATCGAGTTGTTAAAAAATTGGTTGAAGAAGGTGTTATTAAACGTGAAAAACGACATCTTATTATTTTAGATGAGCGTCGATTAAGTGATTTATCACAAGGTATTCGATTTGAATAAATAAAAAGAGGAAACACATATCAGTGTCGCCTCTTTTAAAATTATTGAACTACTTTTACCATATGGTCGAACTCTTCACCAATAATCATCCAAGGTTCTGAATACACATAACCTATTTTTTCATATAAGTGACGTGCACGTTTTTTCTGTAACTCGACACTTAACGATAATTTTGGGTAACCCTGTTCTTTACATAACGTTTCCGCATATTTTAATAAGATTGTGCCAATTCCTTGACCTCTAAATTGAGGGTCGACACAAACAGTATCAATATAAAATTCATCTGGGTTTGCTTCTACTTCGATTGTCTGAACAGGTGCGTTTTTAGCAGCTAACCACTTTTCAAGTTGCGCATCGAGTGATACGGCTTGATCACCACCATACACGACCATCATACCTGCCACTTCACCATTACACTCGGCAACGTATGTGTTGAGGTAAGAGTTTCGGTTATCCTCACGCTCAAACAGTTCAATCAGCCCTTCAATGACTGCTTCAGGTGTCTCCTCTCCTGTGATACGATTAGCAATCTCGCCAATAGCATCTACAATAAGTGGCGCAACCTTTGAACCATCTTTTATCTGCGCTTGTCTAACTTTGATCTCCATTGTTATCAAACTCCTTTATACACTCGCCATTATAACAGATTTGTTTCATAAAGTATAAAAAAAGGGTATTTCGAAATAAATAAGTCTTAAAAGATACTTTTGTGTTGTCAGACTTCATGGTACGATAGAAGGAAGATATTTTATGAAGGAGCTTAATACATGTTACAACCAACTAGAGATTTCGTCTTGATTTACGGGGATGCTTTTGTAGATTACATTGCAGATGATGTAACGAATACAACGTTTACAAAATATTTAGGAGGCACAACGATTAATGTCGCAGCTGGAGTTAGTCGAATTGGTGCACCTTCTGCAATTATTACAGTAACAGGGGACGATGAAACTTCTCAATTTGTACGCAATGAGTTAAAAAATGAAGGGGTTAACACAGAGTATGCGCAAATTATTCCAGAAAAGCGTGTAACAGGTGTAGAAGTACATCTGACAGAAGATTATGATCGTATTTTTACGAATTATTCAGATGAGACACCAGACATTCAAGTCGATTCAACTCATTTAGATGATCGTGCTTTTGAACGTGCTTCAGTTTTTAGTTTTTGCTCAAATACGATGTTTCAAGAGACAGCGCTTGAAACGACACGTGCAGCAGTAAAAAAGGCAATCGAAAAAAATTGTTTAATTGCGATGGATGCGAATATTCGTCCATTACGTTGGGAAAGTCCTGAAAAGTGTTTACAAGCGATTAGTGAGTTTTTACCGTATGTAAATGTAATGAAATTAGCAGACGAAGAATTATTTTTCATTACACAAACTAAAACGATTGAAGACGGAATTAAAGCATTAGCAAAATATGATTTAAAGATGTTAATGATTACAGTTGGTGAAAAAGGAACATATGTTGTATTCAATGGAAATGTACAACATGTACCTTCAATTGAAATTAATTGTGTAGATACGACTGGTGCAGGTGATGCTTTCATGTCAGGTATTTTACGTTCGATTCACTTATACGGTTTACCGAAAACGGAAAAAGAAGCATATGATTATGTTTTCTTTTCAAATCAATTAGGTGCTTTAACTGCTACAAGAGCAGGTGCAATTACTGCAATTCCGCACTTACATGAAATTGATCGATTAATTAAGCCATAAATAATGAAGGAGGGAGCTCAATATGGGCTTCCTCCTTTATTACTTACATATTTAATTCTTTAATAATACGTTCATCATGTATATAACCATCATCTACTTCAATTTCATACGTTTTACCTTTGTACATAAATTTAAAGCGACCGTTATCAAAATCTGTACTTAGCTCTTTATAAAAAAGTCCTTCACAGATGAACTTATCAGGTAAATCGAAATAAATACGATAGACACCTTCATCATCCACTAGATAAGCGCGAATCGCTTTCTCATAAAGGTGATCTTCTACGTGGATTTGTCGATCAACAGATACAACATGGATGTCAACGAAAGGTAATGCTTTTAGCAATTGATTAATAAATGAGCCTTTCGTAATTTCTTCCCAGCGACTTTGTGCAGTTTGTCCGATAATTACTTGTGTAATATTCAGGTCATTACAAACTTCTGCAATGACTTGTTGAATGGGGCGATCTTCATTTGTTTTTAAAATTAAATCATCAATCTCAAATTCTACAGCTAGATTTTGCCAATGTAAAAGGTCAGCTTCTTGTGATGAGTCAAATTCTTCTCGAGATTGACGACTGATGTTCAGTACATATAAAGGGCAATCAAGCATTGTAGCAATTTTATGTCCACGACGAATTAAACGTTCGCCATTTGGTCCGTAATATACACATACTAGTATGCTTTCGTCCATACGTCCATGGAATTTCAAATAAAATCACCTGTCCTTTTAAGTCATAAATTTTCAGTAGTAGATAACGCTTCATACATGAAAGAAATGCTTATTTCATGTATAATTTACATATAAATGTGTTTAAAATAGAATTTTTCCTTACTATTTCATGTATAACACATTATACAGTTAATTCCAAAAAGACGAAACGTTTTTATTTGCTGATTCAACTCCTTATTATGGTGAATCTGCAACCAATAATCAAGTAATTCAAAAAAACAGCATAGCATTAGCGATGGAGGGATATTTATTTGATTACAAAATGGGCTATTTTATTACCCTTCTTCATGGCAATCCTCATTCCTATTTTCCACACAAGAATTCGTAAGTTTCATTTAGGGTGGGTTGCTTTAGCAGTACCTTTTATACTTTTTATTGCGTTACTACGCTTTCTTCCACAAATCGCATCAGGCGATACAATCTCTCATTCATGGCGATGGATTCCGTCTTACAATTTGACGTTTACTACATATTTAGACGGTTTGAGTATGCTTTTTGCATTACTCATCACAGGGATTGGTGCACTCGTTATTTTATACTCCATATTTTATCTTTCAAAAAAAGAAGCATTACACAAGTTTTATTGCTACTTACTATTATTTATGACCGCCATGTTAGGCGTTGTCTTTTCAGATCATCTTATTATGTTGTACTTCTTTTGGGAGCTTACAAGCATTGCCTCATTCTTACTAATCGCTTTTTGGCATCATCGAAAAGCTTCACGTCGTGGCGCACAAAAATCCATGTTGATTACAGTCACAGGCGGCATTATCATGCTGATGGGTTTTTTAATTCTCGCACATGAAATGGACAGCTATAGTATCCGCACAATCATCTCTACGATTTCAATCGAAAATTTAAATAGATCACTATACTTAGCCATGCTTTTTGTATTACTTGGCGCATTTACAAAATCTGCTCAGTTTCCATTCCACATTTGGTTACCTGATGCGATGGAAGCACCTACGCCTGTTAGTGCTTATCTACATTCAGCTACGATGGTGAAAGCCGGTATTTATATTGTGGCGCGCTTTACACCAATTTTTGCATACAATCTTTCATGGTTTTGGATTGTGAGTATTGTTGGACTTATTACATTATTCTGGGGTTCTTTTAATGCGGTTAAACAGAACGATTTAAAAGCACTTCTCGCTTTTTCAACGGTTAGCCAACTTGGGTTAATTATGAGTTTGCTTGGAATGGGTTCCGTTGTATATGCCACAACAGGAGAAATAACGGACGTTATTTATACACAAGCAACGTTTGCTGCACTCTTTCATCTAGTTAACCATTCCACATTTAAGGGTGCTTTATTTATGATGGTTGGTATTTTAGATCATGAGGTCGGAACACGTGATTTAAGACGATTAGGTGGTCTCATAACGATTATGCCCATTACGTTTTCAATTGCTTTAATTGGTGGGTTCTCAATGGCAGGTTTACCATTATTTAATGGTTTCCTCAGTAAAGAGATGTTTTTTGAAGCGACACTCGCTATTCAAGAGATGAATGTGCATAGTTGGATTGTTTTATTCCCTGTAATCGCTTGGGTTGCAAGTGTTTTCACATTTGTTTATTGCTTTATTTTAGTCTTTAAAACATTCTTCGGTTCAGCAGACAAGCTACCGACAGATCGTAAAATTCATGAAGCGCCGATTGGCATGCTGATTTCACCTATTATTTTAGCTGTATCGATTATCTTCATCTTCTTCTTCCCAAATATTCTTGGGAAATTCGTAATTGGTAGTGCGATGCAAAGTGTTTACCCAACAGTACAACCATTTGAGCAGATGACGCCTACAATTGCGGCATGGCATGGATTCAATACAGCGCTTTTTATGACAATAGGTGTTATTGTATTCGGGATTATCTTGTATCTGGCATGGCCAAAATGGAAGCGCCTATATAATCGTCTTCCTGAAAAATGGACACTTAATTATTTATATAATCAGTTGCTTGAAGAAGCTGAGATTGTCGGAAAATTCGTAACAGATTTATATATGACGGGGTCAGTTCGTCACTATTTAATGTATATTTATGTATTTTTTATTCTCATTGTAGGTGGTTACTTTATTCAAAGTCATATTTTCGCAATTGATTTAGAAGATCAAGCACCTGTGGAATGGTTTGAGATTTTATTGATGATTGTTATGGCAGGAGCAGCTATCTTCTTGCTATTCGCGAAATCAAGACTGACAGCAGTTGTATCAAATGGTGTTCTTGGTTTAGGTGTCGCGATGTTATTTGTTGTCTTTAGAGCACCTGATTTGGCACTTACACAACTCGTTGTTGAATCAGTGACAACGGTATTGTTTTTATTAAGTTTTGCTTATTTACCTGAATGGTCGAAGGAACAAAAGCCAAAAGCAACAAAGTCGATGAATTTGCTGATTTCTCTTGCAGCTGGTGCGCTTGTTATGGCCATCTCATTTACTGTATTGAATTATAGTGAGTTCAAAACCATTTCAGGATTTTTTGAAAATGCCTATGAATTAGCTGGTGGTGCAAATATTGTTAATACAATTTTAGGTGACTTCCGAGCTTTTGATACGATGTTAGAGGTTGTCGTGCTTCTCATTGCAGGCTTAGGTGTGTATACACTCATTAAGTTTAGAGCAAGAAAGGGGCAGAAGAAATATGAAGATTAATGATGTTATTTTAAAAACGGTTGTACAATTTGTTGTCTTTATTATTTTAACAATTGCTATCTATCTATTCTTTGCAGGTCACTATACACCAGGCGGCGGCTTTGTAGCAGGTTTAGTATTAGCTTCTGCTGCCATACTACTGTATATCACGTATGATACTGAAAAAGTTAAGAATGGGTTGCCGATTGATTTTAAAATCGTTGCAGCAATTGGTGTGGCGTTAGCGATAACAACTGGGATCGTGCCAACTTTATTTGGGAAACCCTTTTTGAATATGAGTTCGATGTCAGTACATTTCCCCTTAATTGGAGAAAAGGAAATTGCGACAGTCATGTTGTTTGAACTCGGTGTTGCACTAACAGTCGTAGGTGTTGTTATGACAATTATTTTAAGTATTAGTGAAGGGAGAGATGATTAATTTATGGAGACACTCATGGTTTGTTTAATCGGTATTTTTGTAGCAGTGGCCACTTATCTTCTCCTTTCAAAAAATCTAATCCGTATTATTTTAGGAACGGCCTTATTATCACACGCTGTTCATTTATTAATTTTAACAATTGGAGAAGTGAAGAAGGGGGACGTTCCTTTACTAAAAGAAAAGCCAGGACCCTATACAGATGCACTACCCCAAGCGTTAATTCTAACCGCAATTGTGATTAGCTTTGCTGTAACTGCATTCTTATTAGTACTAGCTTACCGTGTTTATGCGACGAATAAGACAGATAATGTAGAAAAGTTAAGGGGCGATGAATATGAATAATTTAGTTGTCATGCCCATGCTTATTCCGTTATGTGTAGCAGTCATTTTAATTTTTTTCCGTACGTATATTAAATTACAAAAAATTGGTGTCTTATTTGCGATGCTGCTGCTCATTGTTACGAATATTTTTCTTCTCGTGACGGTAAAAGAACAAGGTATTCAAACATTATACTTTGGTGGTTGGGAAGCACCCTTTGGTATCACATTCGTGGCGGATTCATTTGCGATGTTGCTCGTTTTAACCGCAAGTATTGTGGCATTATGTTGCTTTCTATACGCTTTTTCAACTTTAACAGAGGATTATGCGAAAAACTTTGCTTATCCATTAATGCTGTTCATGATTGCCGGAGTGAATGGTTCATTTTTAACAGGGGATTTATTTAACTTATTTGTCTGTTTTGAAGTAATGTTATTAGCTTCATATGTATTGATTACACTTGGTGGTGGGAAAGAGCGTTTAAGAGAGTCCTTAAAGTATGTCATCATTAATATTTTTGCTTCATGGCTCTTTTTAGTAGGACTTGCGATGATCTACGGTACGCTTGGTACATTGAATATGGCACATCTAGCTGAGCGTGTACATCAAATCCATCAAGGACCTGTTTTAACAACGGTTGCACTTATTTTCTTAATTGTATTTGCATTAAAAGCAGGGCTCTTTCTATTTTATTGGTTACCAGGTTCGTATCGCGTTCCTGAAACAGCCATTGCAGCATTGTTCGGTGCCTTATTAACTAAGGTAGGCATCTACGCATTATTCCGCACATTCACATTAATTTTTACTGTACAAGAAAATATTACGCACACATTAATCGGTATATTAGCTTGTGCAACCATCATACTTGGAAGCTTTGGTGCGATAGGTTACCGCGATTTACGTCAAATTGTTGGCTATAACGTGGTCATCGGTGTAGGTTTTGTCTTACTCGGTTTGTATGCAAATCAGACAGAGGTACTTGAGGGCGCTATTTATTATTTTATGCATGATTTTATTGTGAAAGCTCTCTTATTTTTAATGATTGGGACGATGATTTATATAACAGGACGTATTCGTTTTGATGAAATTAAAGGATTGATTCATCACTTTCCACTCTTTGGTTGGCTCTTCTTCCTGATGATGTTATCACTTGCTGGAATTCCTCCATTCAGTGGTTTTATCGGTAAGATGTTACTAGGTATTGGATTAGTGGATGAAGGTATGTATATTACATTGTTGCTTGGTTTTTTATCAAGTATTGTGGTGTTGTACTCACTACTACGCGTCTTTTTAAAATCAATTTTTGGTGAGTCTATGGCAAGTCATCAAATGAAAAAGCGTATCCCATTTAGTATGATGTTGGCGATGATGTTGCTGATGATTTGCACCATTGGTTTAGGGGTAGGTGCAGAAGTAGCAGCACCATTTGTGAAAGATGCTGCACATGTATTAACAAATCCATCGGTTTATATTCAAGCCGTCTTATATCCAGAGGGGGGCTAACATGTTATTTCAATTATTTTTAAACATGGTGATAGCGGTCCTATGGATGCTTTTAAAAGATGAGGATCGTGTGAATTTAACAACATTTTTTACAGGGTATTTGATTGGAATACTCGTGATGTATTTAATGCATCGATTTTTTGGACAGCCTTTTTACATAAAAAAAGTCTGGTCTATTATAAAATTATTATTCTTATTTTTAAAAGAACTGATTGTTTCAAGTGCGGTTGTTTTAAAGCAAATTTGTAGTCCTAAAATGAATATTACACCGGGGATTTTCACTTATGAAACAGCGCTTCAAAGCGATTTAGAGATTACAGCACTTGCTTTGTTGTTAACACTAACACCTGGCTCTGTCGTCATGGAAATTACAGAAGATGGACATACTTTTTATATTCATGCGATGGATATAGAACAATCAAAAGTAGATGTACTTCGTTCTATGAGTCGATTTGAACAGGCAATTATGGAGGTGACACGTACGTGATTACACTCATTTTGAAAGTGGCGCTCGTCTTTTTTGCGCTAACTATCGTTATTTCGTTTTATCGTGTAGTAAAAGGGCCTTCGATGCCAGACCGCATTGTTGCCTTAGATACTATTGGTGTTAATTTATTATCAATGGTAGCTATCGTCTCCATTGTATTTGAAACGAAAGCTTATTTAGAAGTAATCTTAATCTTAGGAATCCTTTCTTTCATTGGCACGATTGCTTTTAGTAAGTTTTTAGAGAGGGGAGTCATCATTGAACATAAATCAGATCGGTGAATGGATTGCTGCTGTCGTCCTTTTATTTGCTAGTATGATGAGCTTGGTGAGTGCTTTTGGTTTAATTCGAATGCCTGATGTTTATACACGTTCACATGCGGCAACAAAGAGTTCAACACTTGCCGTTATGTTAGCTCTTGTAGGAGCCTTCCTTTACTTTTTTGCACATGAAGGTGAAGTGAGCGTTCGTTTATTACTTGGAATTGTCTTTGTCTTTTTAACAGCGCCTGTAGCAGGACATCTCATTTGTCGTGCTGCTTATCGTTCAGGTGTACCGCTTGCAGAACAGTCAGGTGAAGATGCTTTAAAAAAATTCATACCAAAACAGCAGGAGGAGAAAAAATGAAAATAGCTATATTCGGTGCGACAGGGCGAGTAGGTTCTATTTTTATGCAACATGCCTTAGATGAAGGATATGAAATACAAGCGCTCATTCGTAAAGGGCGAGATGTAACACCTCATGAAAATTTAACAATTATACGTGGGGATGTAACAAATATAGAGGATGTAAATCAAACAATTGATGGTTGTGATGCGGTATTCTCGGGCTTAAATACAGACGGTACAACAACGCTTTCACAATCCATTGCACATATTATTGAGGTAATGGAGAACAAAAAGATTGATCGTATCGTCACTATAGGGACGGCTGGTATTGTAGAAAGTCGAGTGGAACCAGGGAAACTACGCTATTTATCAAGTGAATCACGCCAGCGAGTTAAGTTCGCTGCAGGTGAACATGAGAAAGTGTATCGTGCTTTGGCAGAAAGTGGGCTTGATTGGACGATTATTTGTCCGACTGCATTAGTGAGTGAGCCGCGTGTAGGTGTATATCGATATGAAAAAGATTATTTGCCGCTTGATGGACGTCGAATTTCTATTTATGACACAGCAGACTTAGCTTTTGAAGCTTTACGTGAACATTTATTCACACATAAACGAGTAGGAATTGCTTATTAGTAAGGGGGCGTGATGCAAATGGACAAGCAAGGATTTGTATCATTTATTAAACAGTCAATTAGCGGTGCTTTTATGAGTGCAAGTGCAAAAGAACCGCAGCCAGAAACAGAAAAAGAACGTTGGTTTCGTGCAGTACAAGAAAGTGACATCTATGCATTAAAGCACTTATTGAAATTAGAGTTCCCAATTAATCAAGTGAATGAACGTGGGCGTACAGCGCTCATGATTGCCACATACAATCGAGATGAAAAAACAGCTGCTTTTTTAATTGAACAAGGGGCAGATGTGAACAAGCGAGACGATCGTTTAAATTCACCTTTTCTTTACGCCGCGGCAGAAGGCTATTTAGAAATTTTAAAGCTGATGGGTTCAAAAGGCGATGTGAAAGTCGTGAATCGTTATGGTGGTATTGGGATTATTCCTGCGAGTGAGAGAGCACACTTGGAAACATTGGAATGGTTATTAAAAAATACAGCGAGCGATGTGAACCATGTGAATAATCTTGGTTGGACAGCTCTTTTAGAAGCAATTATTTTAGGGGATGGCACAGATAAATATGTCAAAACAGTACAATTACTTTTACGTTACGGTGCAAGTCCGGATATTGCAGATCGTGATGGTGTAACCCCGATTGAACATGCTGAAAAATTAGGTTACACGAAAATTTTAAAACTGTTAGAAGCATAAAAACACCCTATACAAGAGGAAAGGGTATACCTTTTGTATAGGGTGTTTTTTGCGTCATGCTATAATTTTAGACGAAGATGAAAAAGAAGGGTGATACGATGAAAAAAAGAAAATTTGGTTCATGCACAACGATGCTAGTTGGGAAAAAAGCGAGTATAGATGGTTCTACGATGATTGCACGTAATGAAGATAGTGGGACAGCTAATAAAAATCCACAACGATTTATTGTCATGAATCCAGAGGACCAACCGACGTACTATACATCGGTTCAAAGTGCATTTGAAATGCAATTACCAGAAAATCCGTTACGTTATACTGCAACACCTGATGCGATGGAAGGGTTCGGTATTTGGGGAGAGTCAGGTATTAATAGCGAGAATGTTGCGATGACAGCGACAGAAACCATTACAACGAATTCACGTGTATTAGGAGCCGACCCACTTGTTGAAGATGGAATTGGTGAAGAAGATATGCTGACAATTGTATTGCCTTATATTTATTCTGCAAGAGAAGGTGTCGAACGTTTAGGTGCTATTTTAGAAGAATATGGCACATATGAATCGAATGGGATTGCTTTTTCAGATGCAGATGAGATTTGGTATATGGAGACAATTGGAGGACATCACTGGGCAGCTATTCGTATTCCAGATGATGCCTATGTTATCGCTCCAAACCGTTTTAATATTACGCATTTTGACTTTGCGTCAGATGATACACTTTGTTCAACAGGATTGAAGGAATTCATTGAAAAACATCATTTGAATCCTGATTTTGAAGGAACGAATTTACGTCATATTTTTGGAAGTGCGACTGTAAAAGACACGCGCTACAATAATCCGCGTGCTTGGTATATTCAAAAACAATTTAATCCTGAACTAGAATATGAACCAATGGAACAAAATTTATCATTTATCTGTTATGCAAATCGTAAAATTTCAGTTGAAGATGTGAAGTGGGCGTTAAGTTCGCATTTTGAAAATACACCGTATGACCCGTATGGTGAGGGAGAAGCGAAAGACCGCGAATTATTCCGTACAATCGGTTTGAATCGTAATCAAGAGAGTCATATTCTGCAAATTCGTAATGATGTACCAGCGCATATCGCAGGAATTCACTGGCTGGCATTTGGTCCAAATACATTCAATGCGATGGTGCCATTCTATGCGAATGTGACGGATACACCTGCTTGCTATCGTGATACAGAGGAAGATTTTGATATTACGAAGATGCACTGGTTAAGTCATACAATCGCGTTACTAGGTGATACGAATTTCGGATTGTACCATGACATGCACAGTGCATATGAACAAAAAGTAGTCGCTGCTTGTCGTAATTTACAACAAAATGCAGATGAAGAAGTAAAATTACAAGATGATTTACACAGCTATTTAGAAGCAGTGAATGAGCGCTATGCAAAAATCGCTTTTGATGAGACGAATAAATTACTTGGTAATATGGTGCTGGCAGGAACGAAGAAGATGAAATTGAGCTATAGTTTATCTGATTAACACGAGCATAAAATAGAAAAGAGACTGAGACAAAAGTATTTTCAACATGGCAAATCCCTTATGATTTTTCAAAATCATAAGGGATTTGTTCATTCAGATCAATTTCCGCTTCGAAAAACGAATAGAAGTAGGCAAGAAAAGAACGCAACGTCCTATTGTAAATCTTGCTCCACTACTTAAAGTAATTTATGATTTAATCTTTGAATAAAAAATCGAGTCTTTTTAATAATAAGGCTGATGGGATGAATGGAAATACAAAATCACGACTTTTCGTAAGTAATGGATTCTCCCACTGAGCTGCCCAGCCAATCTTACGAGATAAAGTTGTTACTTTTTTTGTTTTAGCGTGTCGTTTTTGATTGTAGTACGTAGCGGCTTGTTGAAAATCTTTAAAGTCGTGTAGTGCTTGTGAGAATACGAGTGCATCTTCAATCGCCTGTCCAGCACCTTGTCCCATATTTGGCGTAGTCGCATGTGCAGCATCTCCAAGTAAAATACAGCGATTAAAGTGATAGGTCTGAATCGGTTTTAAATCATATAAATCATGCGTTAGAATGAGCTCTTGGTCCGTTTGACGAATGAGTTCAGCTACAGGCTGTGGAAAGTCTTTGAATAAATAAGCAATCTGTTCTTTTTCGAGATGGTGTAAAAAAGGATCTTGCTCACGCGCATTGACGCACGCAAACCAATATACCTGTCCATCTTTAATTGGCGCATAGCCAAATCGTCCGATTGAATCCCATATCTCCACAGATGTATGTGGTTGTACAAGATCACCTGCTTTTGCGACACCACGCCAGCACATATAACCGGCATAACGTGGTTTACTATTTGGTACATATTGTTGACGAATGGGCGAATGAAGTCCATCTGCTGCAATGACATAATCGCATGTAACAGTTGTTCCATCTTCAAAATGAACGATACAACCATCTTCTAACTGCTCTACTTGAATGCAACGTTTGTGCAGATGAAGTGTATGTGGAAGCAATTGATCATAGAGTGCTTGATGTAAGTCGGCACGTTGGATTGTGATATTCGATTGTCCAAAACGTTTTTGGAATGAACTAAAGTCGATGGAATTTAAAATGGTTCCTTTTTTATTTAAAAATAATTGTGTTTTTAAAATCGTTCCATTTTGTTGAATGGCTTCACCAATACCTAATTTAACAAGAGCTTGCATCGCATTTGAACCAATCCCAATTCCAGCACCAATCGGTTTAAAAGATGAAGCTGCATCATATACGTGAACATCTAAGCCTTGTTGTTGAAGTGCGTAGGCAGTACATAAACCACCAATTCCTCCACCAATAACGATGAGATTCATAGAAAAAGCCACCTTTTTAAAGTAATATAGTTAGTATAAAGGGAAAAATAGAAACTTGCTTGTACGATGCTTTAGTTTCTTTATGGGAGGAAGGACAATGATATGGAAGATCAACATGCACAAGTTTGTCAGATAAAAAGTGAAAAGATTGAACAGATGAAAGCGCACTACATACAAGATGCAAAGAATCGATTACCACAGTATTTCTCACCTGAAAAAAGAATGTCTACGAGTCAAGGTTCGATTGAACAGCTCCAACAAAATGGCTTACCAAAAGAAATATTTTGGAAGATGGTTGAATACAATGTGAGTGCAAAAGAAGGATTATCTTTATCAAATTTGGATGAAATTTCAGAATATATTGATTTTCTAGCTTCTGAATATGTTGTGTATCATGAACGTGTGAAGCGTGATTATGTAGGTGAAGAACGCACACAGCAAATTGAAGAACTAGAAACGATTTTTAGACGTTGTTTTGAGCGTATGGCAGCGGTTTATACGCGCTCAGTTGGTAAATTTTTTGAGCGTAATGATATACCGAATGAATCACAAGTTATGCAAAAATCGATTGCAGAATTATTTTTACGTAAAGTACATCAATATAATGAGTTTATTCAAATGGAACCAGATTACGCGGAAATTCAAGGTACGAATGAAGAATGGTTACTACGCGATTCCTATTTTATGGGGGATGTTCTTCGGTTAATGGTGTCTAAGCTCTATACACAATGTACAATCATGCCAGCTGATTTATATAGTGAAGCAGATTTGCGTGTAGCAGCGACGATTTATCAATCTGCTCAAAAATGGCTCATTCCACAAAAATCAACAGCTGTTAGTGAGGAACAGTTAGGAATAGAACTCGGTTTATTTGCGATTAAATTTCAAGTGGCACTGACAAAAGAAGATTTATCGCTCCATTTTAAAGAAAAGCTCGCAACAATTTTTGATTCTTTTTATGCGTACAAAATAGAAGATTTAAATCAACGACATAAAGAGGCACAAGAGCATCTATATAACCGTGAACAGGCACGGTATGCACCGTTAGATGAAGAAGTTGTGCGTTATTGGACGCGTACGATGTGTGAAACGCTCGATCATAAAGGCATTTCAGCTATTTTTGAAGAAGTGATTCCATATGCTTTTGAAGAATTTAAAAAGAAAGTTCAACAAGGAAGTAAATTAGAACGTTATCAAAAGAATAATGAATGGGATCATTTTTACGCAGGTTCAGAACAAGTAAACTACCGACAATCAGCCGCGTTCACTTATAAATTACGTTTAAATGACTGGCATTATTGTTTGGATAAAATGAATATGGATTCTAATTGGTATTACTTAAAATAATATGTAAATATAATGTCGAAAGAGGTTTAAAACATTATAATGTGGGTAATTGTATAAATGGCTGTTAATAAATGTAAAAAAGTTTATTACTGATATAGATGTCAAAAAGTAATGCATTTGTTAATGGGGAAATCACTGCTTATGTAACTCCAATGCTGTGTGCGGTGATCGCTCGACTATATTGAGAGCACCCTCCCATAATATTGGTCTTGTTCAGCCAATTGGTGCTTTCAAACTCTATATATTGTTTGTTAGAGTCATACCTAAAAAATGCTTGGCTATATATTAACTGAGCATTAGTAGGAATCGTTTCATTGAACGATTCCTACTTTTCTTTAGCGCGTGACTTTACTAATTGAAAAATTGCGCTATCATTAACATAGATGAAACATTGAAGGAGCGAACTAGATTGAATATTTTATCTTATATGATGGAAGAAATTTTAGACCCAACCAATATTATTGAAGGTGAACGTTACGAATTTCTATTAGAGTTAGATATTGATGAAGAAGATGAATTATTCCAAGAAGGCGGAATTGATGCACGCGTCATCGTTTCTAAAAAAGAGGATGCATATGCGATTGTGACGTACTTTTTAATTGCTAAACGTGATCAAAGCTACTTAGAGTTTGCGCTTGAAGAAGATGAAGAAGAAGAAATTTTAGCATTTTGTAAAGAGCATATTCTAGCAGGAGAATAATAAATTAGACTATATAAGAAACAGTAGAATTCAGCTGTTTCTTATTTTTATTCGAATAGATTTGATTTTTTCTAAATAAAAAAGGGAAAAGCAACTTCAGAGAAGAAGAAAGCGTTTGAAAGAAAGGGGAGGGATGTCAAATGATGGCGTATTCTATGCCCATCTTAACAGCAGCGATTGTTTTTGGAATTGTAGCAGTAGCAATCTGGATTCCGTGGTTAATCTATACATATCGAAAATATGGATATTTACCACTATCTGTTCTAGTTATTTCGTTCTCATTTATATTTTATAGTTTAGCTGCATTTTTTTTAGTGATTTTACCACTACCAGCAACACGCGATACTTGTGCGATGCAAGCACCTAATACACAACATTATTCATTGGTTCCTTTTAAATTTATAGAGGATACACTTAAGGGGAATTGGTTAGATATTAAAAATCCAGCAACGTATGTCTTATTATTTAAACAACCCGCATTTTATCAAACCTTCTTCAATTTCTTATTGTTGTTACCTTTAGGTGTGTATTTGCGTTATTACTTAGTTGAAAAAGCATACTGGTGGAAAGCAACAATCGTCTTATTTTGTACAACACTATTCTTTGAAATCACGCAATTAACAGGTATTTATGGTATTTATAATTGTGCGTATCGTTTATTTGATGTGGATGATTTAATGATGAATACATTTGGTGGTGTGATTGGTTACTTTATCGCGCCAGCTGTTCTTGCTGTATTCCCATCGAAGAAAACAATTGAGGAAAGAGCCGCTTATTTAGTTGAAAAAGATGAAGTGAAACCAATGTCTGTGCTACTTGCCATCTTGATTGATTTATTCTTAGTAGATTTATCACGTCAGTGGATTATGGTGTTCACAAAGCATAATGAAGTAACGAGCTTTATCGTGACGACACTATTACTCATTGTATTCCTCGTATTGATTCCAATTATTTGGAATGGTCGAACATTGGGAACGGCTGTTATGCGCTTCCGTTATTCAAGTAAGTTATCGAAAAAGACGACGATTTCACGCTTAATTAAGCGTTTTATTGCCATCTATGTTGCTTATTTTGTAGGCGTGATCGCAGGAACACTTGATAATATTCATGTGACGATGAACTCGCCATACTATGAGGCATCTGTGTTTTTAGCACTTGGTTCTACAATAATCTTCTTCATTTTGACGATTGTAATCTTCATTCATATCATGCTTGTGATTTTTGGAAAAGGAAAACGTCGTTTCTTCTTTGATGAAGCGGCAAATCTATTTACGACAAGAAAATAAGGAGGAAGCAGTTGGTTTTATACCAACTGTTTTTTTTATTGTAAGGATTTCGTAAGGTTGTGCTTCATTTATTGTAAGGATGGGAAGGTATAGTGAAAGTAAGAAAAAGAAAGAGGTGTAAGACATGAATCCAATCTTGCAAATTCAAGATGTACAAAAGACATTTGGAAAAGGAGCGAATCAGTTTACAGCACTACGGGATATTAATTTTACAATCCAACAAGGTGAAATGGTTGGTATTATGGGACCAAGTGGTGCTGGTAAATCAACCCTTTTAAATATATTAGCAACAATTGATACACCAACAAATGGAAAAATATTTATGAATAATCGAAAGCTGCATGAGTTAAAAGAGAAGCAGTTAGCTGATTTTCGTCGCGAAAATTTAGGCTTTATCTTTCAAGACTATAATTTACTTGATTCTCTAACAGTTCGTGAAAATATTTTATTACCTTTAGCGATTTCAAAAGTACCAGCCGCTGAGATTCGAAAGCGTGTGGATGAGATAGCACGTGTATTTGGTATTGAGACTCTATTTGAAAAGTACCCATATCAAATCTCAGGTGGGCAAAAACAACGTACAGCAGCAGCTCGTGCATTGATTACGCAACCAACGATGATTTTGGCAGATGAACCAACGGGTGCGCTTGATTCGAAATCAGCAATCGATTTACTTGAAAGTTTAAGTCGCCTTAATCAAGAGAAAAATTCAACCATTATGATGGTAACGCATGATGCATTCGCAGCTAGTTTTTGTCAGCGTATTCTATTTATTAAAGATGGTCGATTATCACATGAGTTACATCGTGATGAACAAACACGTAAACAATTTTTCCAGCAGATTTTAGCATCCGTTGGCAGTATGGGCGGTGAGATGGATGACATTATTTAGTCTCGCACGTAAAAATATTCGTCGTAATCTATCACAATATAGTTTATACATTGCTTCAATGGTTTTTAGTATTGCTATTTATTTTACATTTGTCACGATGAAGTATAACGAGACGATTACGGGGGAAGTAGAAGCTTCTAAAAAAATTGCATCCATCATGTCGAGTTCATCCGTCGTACTACTCGTGTTTGTGACAATTTTTATATTCTATTCAAATGCTTTTTTTATGAAAAAGAGAAAAAAAGAAGTAGGGTTATATGCACTCCTCGGTGTACGTAAAAGACAGATTGGCTTTTTACTCTTCTTCGAAAATTTATTATTAGGAATCATATCCCTTATTTTCGGTATTTTCTTTGGATTTTTAGCTTCTAAGTTATTTTTATGGGTGTTATTAAAAATGATGGATTATCAAGCTGTAGCGCATTTTACATTATCTATTGATGCAGTGATTAATACAGTTTGTGTTTTTCTTATCTTATTTTTAATTACATCTATTCAAGGCTATCGTGTGGTATATCTATTCCAATTGATTGAATTATTTCATGCAGAAAAACAGGGAGAAAAAGTACCTAAGCCGAATGTTTGGTTGGCATTACTTGGAGCTAGTTTAGTAGGTGTTGGTTATTATATCGCACTAGCTAATATGATGACATCACCAGTGTGGAAGTATCTGAGTGCTGCAGCACCGCTTATTATTTTAGCGTGTGTCATTATCGGAACATACTTAATTTTCCATTCATTCATTGGATATTGCTTAAAATTAATTAAAAAATCAGAAGGGCTCATCTGGCAAAATTTAAGGCTTTTAACAGTTTCACAATTACTTTATCGTATCCGAGGAAATGCCCAAACATTAACGATTATTGCGGTATTAAGTGCTACAACGATTACAGCAGGAGGAGCAGTTTTTGGATTATATTACAATACAAAATCAACAGTTCAACAAGCAGATCCCTTCACGTATATGTATGTTGAAACAAAAAATACACCAAAACTCAATCAAAAAGGTAAGTCATTTGACATTCTCTATACAGAATTCAATGCAAAAGAGCTATCAGATGCTTTTGGTCCTTATGGCAAAAGAAATTACACAGTGATGACGACGAACACGTACAATCAATTGGCGCGTTTAATAGATAAGCCAACTATTGAAGTGGCAGGAAAAGAAGCAGTTATCATTGATCCAAGTTATGATGAGCGTTATTCACCTGACTATAAAGGGAAAGAGTTAGATGTTGTAAAAGTGAAGAAATCACTACGTTTAAAAGATGTAACAAAAGAAAATGTATTAAATAGTTCCATTGCTTATACAACGTTAATTGTTACACCAGATGTATTTAAACAGTTAGAACGTACAAGTGAAAAAATGATAGTTCATGCAGTGAACAATACAAGTTTAACTGTAAACGAAGCGAAGAAAATTCAGCAAAAGATGCCAGAAGATGCACGCTTTTCAAGTTATCCAATTGATGTAAAACAAAGTATGGAGAATATTGGGATTGTTTTATTCGTAGGTAGTTTCTTAGGGTTTGTATTTTTACTCGCAACAGGAAGTATTATTTATTTTAAAATTTTAACAGAAGCAGAAGCAGATAAAGGGCAGTTTATGATTCTACACAAGATGGGTATCAGTATGAAGAATATGAAATATTCGATTGCCGCACAAGTTGGTGTGATTTTCAGTGTCCCATTAATTGTTGGTATGATTCATAGTGCAGTCGCTTTAAAAGCAATTTCAAGTGTGCTTAATATGAATATTTTTGTACCAGTATGTATTTGGATGGGGATTTATAGTGTAATTTATGCGATTTACTATATATTCACTGTAAGAGCCTATACAAATATTATAAAAAGAACAATTAGAAATGAGGGATAGATATGAAAAAAGGTTTATTTATCTTTTTAGGAATTATTGTTATATTAGCAGGTGCTAGTTATGCGGTGTTAACACTAGATTTCAATCGATTTAATAAAGAGAGTTACTATATTCAAATTACGCAAGATGGTGAGAAATTAGAAGATCGTCTCGATAATGGTGAAACGATGGTTCGTTATGGTTATAAGGTAGATGCTATAAATGAAGATGGAAAACATAAAGAACTAGAATTTTCAGCAAATAAACAACTACGAAAAGGTGCGTATTTAATGCTCTATGTAAATAAAGAGGGTGAAGTTACCTCTTACGATGAAGTGAGTAAAAAAGATATGCCAAAAGATGCTTCTTAATTTTAGCAACATCATTCCATAAGAAATGAGGGATAGCTATGTTAATTACAGCAGTAATTTTTATCACATCCGCCTTAATTTTTTATACAGTAGGTGTATGGTCCGAAAAAATTCAAAAGACTTTAAAACCTTGGCATGTAATTGTTTTTTGGCTTGGTTTAGTATGTGACACGGTAGGTACTACGTTAATGGGACGTATGGCATCAAGTGGCTTCATCTTTAGCTTCCATGGTATTACAGGTACAATTGCGATTTTGTTAATGTTATTCCATGCGATTTGGGCGACAGTCGTTCTTGTTAAGAAAAATGAAGACATGATGGCGAAATTCCATAAATTTAGTATCGTTGTGTGGGTTATTTGGTTAATCCCTTATATTTCAGGTATGATTTATGGAATGACAACAGAATTATAAGAAGAAGAGTGAGGATACCAATTCTCACTCTTTTTTATATGGAGGTATTTTTATGGATGAAGAAACATGGCTAGAAGTACAACAAGCAATTGATGAAGGACAGGAATTGAGTTTTGATTATAGAGGAGAGGAATGGTGGATTAGTCGAATAGATGATGAAAGAAGTTTTCTATTAACACGTTCTTCAGATGGTCTTACGCAATATTTTAAAACTGCAGAGGAACTATATGAAAAAGGAATGATTGATGGAAGACCATTCATTGAACGCATTGCAGAATTATAAAGAGGAATTAAAAAACACCGAAGCATAAGTTTCGGTGTTTTTTATGTTATTGAAGCGGGAGGATAATTGAAATCGTCGTACCTTCGCCTTCTTTACTCTTAATATAGACGACACCATCATGTGCTTGAATAATATCTTGAGCAATTGCCATGCCGAGACCAGAACCTTGTGTATCTTTTGTGTTCGTTCCGCGATAATAGCGATTGAATAAAAATGGCTGCTCATCTACAGGAATACCTTTTCCAAAATCAATAATCTGAATTGTTGCAAAATCTGTGGATAACTTTTCAGAAAAATAGTTTTCGTGTTCTTGTGGATAACCTGTGGATAAGTTGATTTGAATATCTGTATTTTCTGAATTGTGGATAAGTGCATTATAGATAAAATTTAATAATGCACGTTTAAATAAATTCGAATCCAAGGTTGCAGATAATGTTTCAGATTCAGCTTCAAATATAATAGAACGTGTTTGATAAATCGGATCGTTTAAGACATCAATTACACATTCACGAACGAAAGAAGAGAGTAAGACTTTTTCTTTCTGAAGTGGGAATGTACCGCTCTGTAGCTTAGTTGTGAGGTTTAAATCATTTAGTAAATCGCGCATGTAAAGTGATTTTTGCTCAATAATTTGTGTATAGGTCAGGCGTTCCTCATCTGTTACATCTTCTTGTAATAATTCTGCGTAACCTTGAATCGAAGCGAGCGGTGTTTTTAAATCATGTGATACATTTCCAATCCATTCATTTCGCATTTGATCGAGCTTTTTTCGTTCCGTTTCAACACTCTTTAGCGTTGTGGATAAATCATTCATATTCTCAAAAACTTCTCGATAAGGTCCGCCTTTAACGGAAATTTTTTCATAGTCTTGATGTTTTAAACGATGAATTCCTTCGATGAGTTTATACATTGGTTTTGTTAGTCGACTTCCGAATAAAAAACCGACTAGTGTAGCGATTAATAAATCGGCAACTAAGAATACTAAAAAGAGTTTGGTAAAAATATACGAGATTTGATCAAAATTAAAGTTGTAAACAACCCGCATTAATTTCGGATCTTCTATCCCAAAAAAATAACTCAAATTTTCGGCTTCGCCGACAAAAACAGTTGTTTTCCCATTCACTTCTTTATACTTATACATCTGAACAATTTCCACAGGACTATAACTAGTAGGTAAAGAAGCAGGTGTTTGATAGGCAGCGACCTCTTTTCCTTCCTTATTTAAAATTTGGACCCATGCATGATTTTCTTCTAATATTTTTTGCCCGCGATTCGTAATAGTCGGTTTCCCGTTCTTCACGATAATTTCATCTGAAAAACGTGTTGCAGTCACCTCTACAGCTTCAGGTGAAGTCGCAGTCTTTTTATAAGACTGAATAAATAAAAGTGCAATTAGTAAAAGTGTGTTCATTACAACAATCAAACCGACAATTAATACGATGGATACGAGAAAACGTCTAGTTAAGCGCCATTTCATGATTGCACCAACTTATAGCCTAAACCCTTAACTGTTATTAAGTAAGTTGGCTTGGAAGGTGTATCTTCAATTTTTTCACGCAGGCGACGAATATGAACCATAACGGTATTGTCTGAACCGTAAAAATCTTCACCCCAAACACGTTTAAAAAGTGTCTCTTTACTTAAGATTTGGTTCGGATGATGCATAAATTCACGCATTAACCCAACCTCTTTTGCAGTAAGCGGAAGCACTTCGCCATTTTTAACAATCTCAGATTCCTCAGATTGAAATGAAAAAGGACCCACTTGTATTTTAGGAAGTTGTTGCTCTGCATAACTTGATCTTCGAAGCTGTGCTTTGACGCGATAAGCGACTTCTTTTGGTGAAAAAGGTTTTGTAATATAGTCATCTCCACCAATTGCGAGCCCAAGTAATTTATCAATTTCTTCATCTTTTGCTGAAATAAATAAAATTGGAATGGTTGAAATCTCTCTGATTTTTTTACAAAAATCATATCCGTCACCGTCCGGTAACATGAGATCTAATAAAATTAAATCGGGCTGGAATTCCTGAAAAACCGTCCAAGCATCTTGTAAAGTATGTGCTTTTTGAATCGCTGAAAATCCCTCTTTTACGAGGACATGCTCTATTAATTGTGCTAAATCTTCTTCATCATCAATAATTAAAATTTTATCGTGTACCATTTGGACACCTCCACTCAATATAATAACAGTAAAAAAAGTATAAAAATAAAATTGTTTCAAAGGAAATTTTGCGTTAAAGTATTCAATAGTAAATTTAGGAGGAAGGAAATGAATTATTTTAAAAAAATGAAGGGCGACGCAAAAAGCCCACTACAAGTAAATGGAAAAGACTTATTTACAGCATTCGTCGGCAGCTTCTTGACTATTATTTTATTATTAGAATTAACAGAGATGACGGATACACCGTGGTTTATGGCATCATTCGGTTCAAGCTGTATTTTAGTATTTGCGAGTTGGAATGCACCACTTGCACAACCAAGAAATATCGTCGGTGGACATGTCATATCTGGTTTTGTCGGTTGGGCAGTAGCAGGATTAGTTGGCACAACACCTATGACGCTTGCACTAGCAGTAGCGGTTGCAGTTGTCTTTACAATGGCATTACGTGTAACACATCCACCAGCGATTGCGAATGCACTCATTGTTATGATTGGTGGTTATCACTTTGAATATCTCTTTACCCCCATTCTACTTGGTTCATCTCTTGTAGTAGTAATGGGTTTACTTATTAATAACATGCGTAGAACACGCAGATATCCTGTATTTTGGTAACTATTCTACAATCATTGCATTAATATCTGTAAAATGTAGTACCAGTATTTGATGTAGTGCATAGACTTGTTGTTTCATATTTTGAAGCGTAGAATCATCTAAACTTATAGGCTCCATTCTAAGTAAGTCATAGAGATAACGTTCATAAGCATGAAAAAAGCTATGTGCAAAATCATCTATTGGACAAGAAAAGATTAAATCTTGCTCATCTAAAATGATGAGTGTTTTTTGTATAATCATACAATGATAGGCTGTTTGTTCTGTAGATATGTCAAAGTGGTGTACATCATTTTTGTAATAATTTAATAAACCATCACCCAGTGATAGTAAAAGAGAATAGTCATCTTTTGCATGTAAAATAATTTTATGTTGACCATCTTGTAGATATGAAATCGCAAAATTATTGTGTAAATCATTAAATAAATGGAATTCTAATCGTAATTTCATCTAAAAACTCCTTTACTGAAATTTATTACGTATAACAATAACAGGTGTTGGTAAAAAATAACATCGTACTTTGTCACTAGATGACATGAATTTCGCATATGTTATGCTACGAAGTAAGAAACTTTTATGTAAGTCATACGTTTAAAAATAGACTTTAAAATTAAGGAGGGGAATATGAATTTAGTTAAGCAAAAAAAACCTGCCAAATCAATTCAAAAGGGAGCTTTGGCTGTATTACTTATATTGTCAGTAATCAGTTCGCTCTTTTTTGTGAATCATAATGCCTCATTCTATGACGAAACAATTGCAGAAGTGACACAGACGAAACTCCTTCAAAAAGAGCAAGTAACGGATGAGTTTCAAAATCGCGATACTATTTATCATCAAGAACTGACAGCGAAAATTTTAAATGGTAATGAAAAAGGAAGAATCATTCAGTTACAACATACATATACTGCTTCAGGTGGCTTCGATGATGCCTACCATGAAGGAAATAAGCTTTTCGTGAAGAAGAATGTAGAGAATCAATTTGATATTACAAGTATGAAACGCGACCATCTCCTTCTAGGAGTGGTCTGGTTACTCATCTTGATACTCATCTTTGTTGGACGAAAACAGGGTGTTCTTTCATTGCTTAGTTTAGTCATTAATATGGGGATCATCGCATGGATTATTCAAAGCTATACAAATTGGGACGATTATTTAATCCCACTTTGCATGCTTGGTTGTGTTCTATTTACAGTGATTTCATTAACGCTTGTCAATGGATGGAATGAGAAGACATTTACAGCGATTCTCGCTACGCTCGTCGGTACATTTATATCTTTTGGTATTGCCGTATTCGTATTATGGCTCACAAAAGAAAATGGCATGCGTTATGAGGAACTACAATTCATTACAAGACCTTATAAAACATTGTTCTTTGCAGGACTTCTTGTCGCATCACTCGGTGCAGTCATGGATATTGCGATTACGATGTCGTCTTCTTTATTTGGACTGTATGAAAAAAATCCGCATATCTCAATCAAACAGTTAGCAAAATCAGGAAGAGAGATTGGGAAAGATATTATGGGACCTATGACGAATATTCTATTCTTTGTCTATGTGAGCGGTTCTATTCCAATGATGATGTTGTTCTTTAAAAATCATGCAACATTTACCTATACACTTTCAACCAACCTCACATTGGAGATTGTTCGAGCACTTGTGGGCGGCCTCGGGATTGTTTTAACGATTCCCATCTCTTTATTCATCGTTCTATTCTTCATTAAGAGAAAGCAGGTGAAGCAATGAACAGTTTAGTCGTCCTCGCGATGTTACTCGCGATTCTAATGATTGGGCTTGGGGGTAAAAAAGGACTGCGCTCATTCATCACGCTGTTTATAAATTTTGCTTTGTTCATTGTCTTACTATTCTTTATGAATATTCCAGAAGTGAATCCAGTCATTTTAACGATGATTATCTGTATCATCATTAGTTTTATTAATTTATTTTATATTAACGGAACGAATACAATGACAAAAACAGCATTTGCTTCAACGGTTTTCACGACACTCCTTTTATCTGGGCTCATTCTTTACTTTGCCAATGCAACATTCATTCAAGGGTTTGGTAAAGAGGAGACGGAAGAGTTAAGCATGGCTTCTTTACGAATTGGTATTGATTTTTCAAAAGTAGCTGTCGCAGTTATTATGATGAGTACGATTGGAGCGATTACAGACGCTTCGATTGCCATTGCTTCACCAATGAAAGAGATGCATCAACTTAAGCCTGATATTGATCGTAAAAACCTCTTTATTTTTGGTTTATCCATCGGTAAAGATATTATTGGAACAAGTATGAATACATTATTTTTTGCTTTTGTTGGGAGCTACTTAGCACTACTTATCCTATTTAGTGATTTATCGTATTCATGGAGTGAGATGATTAATTCAAAAATATTTAGTGGGGAAGTTGTAACGATTGCTTGTTCAGCGATTGGTTTAATTGCGGTCATTCCAATCACTGCTTTTTGTACGTCGTATGTACTAACGAAAAAAACGCCACCTTCTCAGCAAGAGAATTAGCGTTTTAAAGCACCTTTGAGTTCACGAATGCCATAAAAAAGCATGAGAAGAGATGCAGGTATAAAGCCGATTAAAAAAATAACATCGGATAGCTGATTCATGACAAATAATATGAACCAAATGAATGTGAATAATACGATATAAGAAACGGTATTCATATTTTTCCTCCTGTATCATCATTTGCTCAAAAAGGACTTCGGCTTTTATGTCGAGGTCCTTTTAGTATGAGCAAAATCTAGTTAGTCATTTTTAGGTTCTTCAATAATCGTTGTTGTCGTCAGTGCAGATGTAATTAAGTAAATGACAGCGACGGTAATACCTGAACCGAGCCAAGTAAATTCAATTCGATTGAATAAGTTAACCAAAATTTGATGGAAAATAAATAAACAGATGCCGTATTGAATTAATGTACTAATAATACTAACGCCCATATTGTAATCCATATTCATCGATGCCATCGTAAATAAACCGAGCAAGTCGATGACGAAAACAACTGCTAAGACTAATAACAAAAACCAGCCGAAATATAGTGCGTTGCGATACCAATGATCATATAAATCTAAATGTGCAAGTTCGTATTTGGCAAGTAGAATCGATAAACCAAAGAATCCGAATAGTGGCACAGTTAGTAATAAGGCAATGATACATAAAAGCAATAAACCAAGAAAAATAAAACCTGAACAACCTGATACTTTAATTTTAAATTGACGATTTTTAAACATAGAATCCCTTCTCTACCACAAAGGTTTGTAAATGATATTACAGTGCGTATTGTCCCATTATAATGCACTTTTTCCCACAATGCACCTGAACTGCAAATTTGGAAAAAAAGCTTATTATTGGTTAAATATTAAAAAAGTGAGTAAAATATATGTATTCGGGTAACTAAATGGAACTTACAGAAGGAAGGAGAAGTTGTATTATGTTAAAACTAGAAAACCTTTCGAAAGTCTATCGAGGAGGAAAAAAAGCCGTAGATGATTTGAATATTGAAATCAAAAAAGGCGAATTTGTCGCATTTATCGGTACATCTGGTAGTGGTAAGACGACCGCTCTTCGCATGATTAATCGAATGATTGAACCAACTAGCGGTAAAATTCTTATTAATGACGAAGATGTCCGAAAGAAAAACCCTGTTACATTAAGACGTAGTATTGGTTATGTAATTCAACAAATTGGCTTAATGCCACATATGACCATTCGAGAAAATATCACTTTAGTACCTAGATTACTAAAGTGGGATAAAGAAAAAAAGGAAAAAGCAGCAGAAGAACTGATTAAACTTGTGAATCTGCCTGAAAGTTACTTAGATTTATATCCAACACAGTTATCTGGAGGTCAGCAACAACGTATCGGTGTATTACGTGCGTTAGCAGCGAACCAAGATTTAATTTTAATGGATGAACCATTTGGCGCGTTAGACCCGATTACGCGTGATACCTTACAAGATTTAATGAAAGATTTACAACAACGTTTAGGCAAAACCGTCGTTTTTGTAACACATGATATGGATGAAGCAATCAAACTAGCAGACCGAATCTGTATTATGCATGACGGAAAAGTCGTTCAATATGATACCCCAGATAATATTTTATCCAATCCCGCAAATCAATTCGTAAAAGATTTCATTGGCTCACACCGCCTTGTACAAGAAAAACCAAGTGCAAAAGTCGTGGATGATGTCATGATTACACCAATTACAATCTCACTAGAAAAAAGCTTAGACGACGCGATTCACAAGATGGTGAAAAGTCGTGTAGATACACTATTTGTCGTTGACGGCAATAACATTTTAAAAGGCTATTTAAGCGTTGAAAATATTACATCTGAAAGACACCGAACATCGAGTGTGGCAGATGCAATGGATAAGGACGTCTTTTTTGTATATAACAATTCCCGTTTACAAGATTCTGTACGTCGAATTTTACGTCGAAATTTAAAAAATATTCCTGTTGTAGATAGTGACCATCGATTAGTTGGTCTAATTACACGTGCGCATATTGTAGATATTGTATATGACACAATTTGGGGCGATGAGGCCGCTGAAGAAGTCCGTAATGAAGCATCAAATGAATGATGAAATAAAGGATGTGAAACAGATATGGGTGAATTTTTTACAGCAGCAGGAGATTTTTTAGTAAATAATAAGCAAGAAATTTTAGTTAAAACATGGGAACAATTTTATATCTCTATGTCAGCATTATTATTAGGTATTATCGTCGCTGTTCCAGTAGGCGTTCTATTATCTAAAACTGAAAAAGTCGCAAAAGTGGTCATGGGAATTACAAGTGTGCTTCAAACTTTACCATCTCTAGCGATTTTAGCACTGATGATTCCAATTTTAGGAGTTGGGAAAATTCCAGCGATTGTTGCGCTATTTATTTATACATTATTACCAATTTTAAATAACACATTTATTGGCATGCAGTCAGTCAATAAAGATTTACGTGGTGCTGGTATGAGTATGGGAATGACCAAGTTCCAAAGTATTTATTTAGTAGAGTTCCCTCTTGCAATTCCTGTTATTATGGCAGGTATTCGTCTATCTGCAGTTTATGCAGTATCATGGGCAACTTTAGCTTCGTACATAGGAGCTGGAGGTCTTGGGGATTTCATCTTTAACGGATTAAATTTATATCAACCTGAATTCATTATTGGCGGTGCTGTATTTGTAACGATTTTAGCATTATTAATTGATTTTATTTTATCGAAAGTAGAAAAAATAGCGACGCCAAAAGGCTTACGAGTAGAACGATAGGAGGGGTAATTTATGCGGAGACTGAAATGGATTGTTTTCATTTGTAGCATAATGCTCATCTTATCTGCTTGTTCATCTGGAAAAGATGAAACGATTAAGATTGCTACAGTGACTACAACAGAGAGTGCTATTATGGGGAATATGGTTAAACTCATGATTGAGCATTATACAGATGAAAATGTACAAATGATTAATAACTTAGGTTCGAGTGTTGTCGTACATCAAGCTATGTTAAATGGTGATGCAAATATTTCAGCGACACGTTATACAGGAACAGATTTAACAGGTGCTTTAGGGCAAGAAGCAATTAAAGACCCAGAAGAAGCAATGAAAAAAGTACAGGAATTATTCCAAAAAGATTATGATCAAACGTTTTTCGACTCATATGGCTTCGCAAATACCTATGCATTCATGGTAAGTAAGGAAACAGCGAAAAAATATAATTTGAAAAAAGTAAGTGACTTACGAAAAGTTGCAGACAAAATGCAAGCTGGTGTGGATACATCGTGGATGAATCGTCCAGGAGATGGTTATAAAGCATTCGTAAAGGAATATGGTTTTGACTTTAACAAAGTCTACCCAATGCAAATTGGTCTTGTATATGATGCGGTTGAAGCTGGAAAGATGGACGTTGTATTAGGTTATACGACAGATGGACGTATTTCGAGTTATGACCTTGTTGTATTAGAAGATGATTTAAAATTCTTCCCACCATATGATTGTAGTCCACTTGCAACGAATGAATTACTAAAAACACATCCAGAAGTGAAAAAAATTCTAGAAAAACTTGTCGACAAAGTATCTACAGAAGAAATGCAGAAATTAAATTATGAATCAGATAATAATTTATTAGAACCAGCTGTTGTCGCACAACGTTTTTTAGAAAAACATAATTACTTTGATGATAAAGGGGGAGAATAGGCATGGAAAATATGAATACCTTCCAGCAATTCTTTTACTACTTTGATGAAAATGGTAGTTATGTATTTATGCAATTTGTTCAACACTTTTTAATCTCAATCTATGGTGTATTAATTGCAGCCGTTGTCGGTATTCCTATCGGCATCCTGATTTCAAAATATGGTCGACTTTCAACATATGTCATTACCATTGCAAATATTATTCAAACGATTCCTGGTTTAGCGATGTTAGCCATTTTAATGTTAGCTATCGGTTTAGGTCAAACAACCGTTGTTGTAGCAGTATTCCTATACTCACTATTACCGATTATTAAAAATACCTATACAGGAATCAATAATATTAATAAAGATCTTACCGATTCAGGTAAAGGAATGGGTATGACAAAACTACAAGTCCTGTATATGATTGAGTTACCACTGTCGCTATCCGTTATTATTGCAGGTATTCGCATTGCGCTTGTTGTCGCAATTGGAATTACAGCGATTGGTGCATTCATCGGAGCAGGCGGTTTAGGAGATATTATTATTCGAGGTACGAATGCTACAGATGGTACAGCGATTATTTTAGCAGGTGCGATTCCAACAGCTCTAATGGCAGTTTTAGCAGACTTAATTTTAAGTTTTATTGAACGAAAGATTGACCCTGTGAAAAAGAATCGTAAATTAATTGAACCAAAAATTGAATCATTAGAAGAGTAACAAAAGGAGAAATCGTCAAATGGCGGTTTCTCTTTTTAAATACATTGAAATCTATGTAGAAAGGGGATAGCATACAAAAGAGAAGTTCAAAAGGAGAGACAGAGATGACGGAACATAAAGAAGAACGCATTCCAATTGTCGGTATGCGTAAAAAAATCTATAAAAATTTAGTGCAATCTGCTTTTACGATTCCACATGCAACAGGTATGGAAGAAGTGCAAGTAGATGCGCTCATTACGTATAAGAAACAGCTAGCTGAGCAATCAAATGTACATATCACCTATTTACCAATCATCATGAAAATAGTGGCACAAATGCTTCAAAAGTATCCAATTTTTAATGCGACCATTGATGAAAAAGCAAATGAGATTGTATTGAAAAAAGCGATTAATTTAGGTGTAGCAACTGCAACAGCTGAAGGGTTAATCGTTCCTGTTATTAAAGAAGTGGAAGAGAAAACAATAGAAGAAATCGCTATAGAACTGCAAGATGTGACAGAACGTGCGCGACAAGGTACGCTGAAAATTACCGATATTGCTGGCGGCACATTTACGATTTCAAATACAGGAGTAAAAGGTGGCACATATGCTACGCCGATTATTAATTTCCCCCAAGTTGCAATTTTAGGAGTTCATGCAATGAAAGAGCGCCCTGTGATTCTACCAGACCGCACGATTGGCATTGGTACGATGATGGGTATGAGTCTATCATTTGATCATCGAATCATAGATGGAGACCTTGTTGGGTTATTTATGAATGATTTAAAAGAAGCTATTGAGAATATACATTAGATAAAAAAACGCACCGACCCGTTAAGTCAGTGCGTTTTTATTAGTTTAATTTTTGAATGAAGCAAACTTTTAAGTAGTTGAATTCAGGGAAGTCGCGGTTTGCGCGGAAATCTTTTGGTAATCCGAATTGCTCTACAATTTTATATTTTGTATTTGTTTCTTTACATGCTTGGTCGATAAATGTTTTGAATTTTTTCATACCGAAGCTGGCATTGTTTGTTGAAGCAACGATGATTCCTTTTTTTGCTGTAATTGAAAGTGCATCAGCTAATAATTTTGGATAATCTTTGGCTGTTGAGAAAGTCATCTTCTTCGTACGTGCAAAACTTGGCGGGTCTAATACAACTAAATCAAATTTTAATTGATGGCGTTGTGCATATTTGAAGTAGTGGAATACATCCATTACTTTGATGTCCTGTGCCTCAAAATCAATACCATTCACACTGAATTGTTCAATTGTTTTTGAAAGTGAGCGTTTTGCTAAATCGACAGAAGTTGTTTCTCTAGCGCCACCAAGAGCAGCAGCTACAGAAAATGCACCTGTATAAGAGAAGGTATTTAACATATTTGTACCTTCTGCATATTGATCGCGAATTGTGCGACGTACATCACGTTGGTCAAGGAAGATACCTGTCATAGCACCGTCATTTAAATCAATCGCAAAGTTCATGCCATTCTCTTTAATGATAATCGGGAACTCACCCGGTGTACCTTTTACAAAGTCATCTTCTTGTTCAATATACATACCTTTTGTATCGAAGCGTTTTTTCTCATAAATAGCTTTGTAATTTGTTAATTCATCAAGTGCTTGAATAACAAAGTCTTGATAACGATAAATACCATCGCTATACCAATTGATTAAGAAGTAACCATCATAATAATCAATTGAGATTCCACCAATACCGTCACCTTCGCCATTAAAGACGCGGAAAGCAGTTGTGTCTGCATCATTGAAGAAGTTTTCACGTAGTTGTAGTGCGGCACTGATTTTCTTTGTAAAAAAAGCTTGGTCGATTTCTTCGTGTTCCTTCGTTGTTAACACCCAACCAATACCTTTATTTTGAATACCGTAATAAGCCTTTCCTAAAAAACGATTATGGACATCCACTAATTCAAAAAGTTCGCCTTCATTTTCTAAAAGGTCTTTATTCGATACAGCATCGCGATGGACAAGTGAGTAGCCTCTTTTTAAGTCAGCGATAAAATCGGGTTTTACGCGTAATGTTTTCATAAATAGTATAGTTCATCCTTTATTTTCATAGTTTCCTCTATTATCGCACTTTTCTCTCAGAAAAGCGAAACCGTTCTTTTGTTACATACCGTAATATTCTTTAATGTTTTTGTAATCGAAATGTCGTTGTTTATGTTTAAGTATTTCTATAGACTAGGTTACGTGGTAATGATAAAAAAATATGATTTGTGAAGAAAATACGTTTATATATATCAATTTAATGAAAAAACCGGGGGAACATATACAATGAAGAAGCAATTAATCGCAGTAACAACAGCAAGTGCCATCGCATTATCAGCAGGTTTAGCAGCGACACCAATGACAGAAGCATCAGCAAAAAGTAGTGTATCTGTTACTAAAAAAGCATCTGGAACATACGTTGTAAAAACAAAAAAGAATGTATATTATCAAGCGAATAAGAAAAAAATTGGTACTGTATCAAAAAATGCAGTTGTTACATTAACACATAAACGTGTAGTAAACGGTAAAACATGGTACAAAATTAAATATGGTAAGAAAACAGGTTGGGTATTATCAACAAACTTATCAAAATTAACACTTTCAAAAACATCAAAAGTATCAAAAAGCTTTAAAACATCTGCAACAAAAAATGTATACTCAGCAGCAGGTGGTCACAATAAAAAAGTTGGTACTGTGAAGAAAAATACAGTTGTAAAAGCAACGTATAAGCGTACAGTAAACGGAAAAACATGGTATAAAATTAGCTATGGTAAAAAAGCAGGTTGGGTTGTCGGCTCAAACCTAAAAAAATATGTAAAGAAAACTTCTACAAGCGGTAGTAAATTAATCTCAACAGGCGCACAATACTTAGGTGTACCTTATGTTTGGGGCGGAACTTCTCCAAGAGGATTTGACTGCTCTGGTTTTACACAATATGTTTATAAAAAAGCAAATGGTAAGTCAATTCCACGTACAAGTGGGGCACAATACGCAGCTTCTAAGAAAGTATCAAAATCACAATTAAAACAAGGTGATTTAGTATTCTTCTCAGTAGGAAGTAGCCGTATTACCCATGTTGCAATGTATGCAGGTAATGGTAAATTGTTACATGCTGCTGGAAATAAAGTTCAATATCAATCATTAGCAGGTTACTGGGATCGTTATGTAGTAGGTTATGGTACATTCCAATAAAATATATAAAAGATATGAATTCTGTAAGTGGGTTCATATCTTTTTTTATTTAATAAAATACAAAATTTTCTAAAATTTCAAATGAAATCACATGATTTTCATGTTTTTTTGAAAACTCCTTGTAAATACGACCTTATTAGTGGGAATTTTGCGTATTTATTTCTAAAATAAGAGTATAAAGTAAAAAGAGGAGAGTTTGATGAAAAGAGAAGCAAAGAAAAGAAAAATACAAAGAATTTTATGGCGAGTATTCGCTGTTATGTCTGGTGCGCTAATTGCGGCATATGGATTAGAAGCAATTTTAATTCCAAACAGTGTATCAGATGGAGGCGTAACAGGTATTAGTATCGTCTTATCAGAATTAATTGGCCTACCTTTAGGGGTATGGATTGCGATTTTAAATATTCCATTTGTTTGGCTAGGGTATAAACAGATTGGTAAAAGTTTTGCGATGTATTCGACGTTAGGGATTGCGACATTAGCTGCGGGTACTGTCGCAATGCATGATGTTCGAACAATTATTGAAGGTGACACATTACTGATTACCGTAGTAGGTGGGATTATTATCGGTTTTGGTATGGGTCTTGCACTTCGTAATGGTGGTGCCCTAGATGGAATCGATATGTTTGCCGTGTTACTATCACGTAAATTACCATTTGGTACAAGTGATTTGATTTTATTCTTGAATATGTTCGTTTTCATTTTAGTATCATTCGTGTTTGGATTCAAAGGAGCGATTTTATCGGGTCTTGCTTACTTTATCGCTTCAAAAGTAATTCATATTGTCGAAGAAGGCTTAAGTGGTGCGAAAACATTTAAAATTATTACGAAAGATCCGGATACATTGGTTGAAACAATTCGTGATCGTTTAGGCCGTAGTGCAACATTAACAGATGTGTATGGCGGCTATTCACATGAAAAATTTAAAGAAGTTACATGTGTGATTAACCGATTAGAAGACACAAAAATTAAATCAATTATTTTTGAAATTGACCCTGAAGCTTTTGTTACGGTGTATGACATGGCAGAAGTAAAAGGCGGAAACTTTAAGAAACGTAATATTCACTAATCTAGGTGGATACATATATGAAAATCCCGTATGATTTCCGAATCATACGGGATTTTCTATGCTTTAAATAGTACTATTTTTTTTAGCCTTTATTTAGGAAGGCTAAAAGAGATAAAGTAGCTTGTATTTTACGCTTCTGTTGATGTCACGATTTCTGAAATGACAATTTGGCTACCTAACATTGGTGATTCTTTCGGTGCTTCGCCTTCTTTTGGTTCAGGGCGTTTGTGAGATTCTTTAAATGCATCGCTATTACGCCATTCGTGGAATCCATCCAGTGATTCCCAAAACATATTGACACTCATTTCATCATAATCTTCAAAGTCGCGTGCAATCGCCACTTCTGTTTTGATGAAGCCAGGGAATTGTTTTAACGTGTCGCCACCTTTTGTAAAGTTTGGAGCCATTTTTTCAGCAAAGCCTTTTTTTACTTTAATACGGTTTGTTACGATAAACATATGCAAAACTCCTCTATTCGATAATGTGTAACTTACTAAAAGAGTACTCCACTTATTAAAAAAAATGCAAACGGTAAGAATATAAAAATAAAAAAGACTACCTCATGCAGATAGTCTTTTTCCATATATTAAGGAGAGTTCTACATAGTCGTGCGATATTTAGAAGGATTACAGCACTACTTGGGGAATAGTTCTGATCTAAATACGTAGAACATGCACTTGAAAACTAGCAACTAGATAATGCTAGTCTGTTGAATAGAATAAAAGGGGGACTAAATCCTAGTATTCTACTCCACATTTGAATTATAGGATGAAAAAGGAAATTCTTCAACATAAATTTACTAAAAATAGTAAAAAAGAACATAAATTACAATATAATAGTATAAATAAGTTTTAAATTGTTTTCAATTATAATTGGAATATTTTATAATTAAAGGAAATAGTAAAAAAGAAGTGAGACGATGAAATGAAAAATAATAAAATAAAACTACAGTATCTTATCATCGGTGTGGCTTTACTAGCATTTATTTTGACAAGTATCGTATCAATTTGGAGCGGTTATAAATTGAATAAAGCGAACTTGGGTGAAAGTGCGATGGTTACAAATCGAGTCTATGCTCAAAAAGTAGCAGAGACGGCTAATAATTATTTAGCAGAGCAACAGAAAATTTTAAAGGTTAATGCGAAGTATATTGCAGAACGTATAGATGACCAATCAGATTTAGAAAAACATGCAGATTTTATACGAAATCAGACGAGTGCATTCAACTCGATTGCAATTGTTAATAAGAAAGCAGTTGTTCTCGCAACGTCTCCACAATCGTTAGATTTAGTTGGTGTAAAATTAACAGCTGAAGCAACGAAAAAAGCGATTAAAGAACAAAAGCCCATGATCTCTCAACCTTATACGAGTGTGAGTGGTCGGTTGATCGTTTTTGTAACGACACCTATCTTTTCAGAGAAAAATGAATATCTTGGTTTAATTGGTGGCACGATTTATTTAAAAGAAAAAAATATTTTATATAAATTATTAGGTGCACATCCATATGATGGTCAATCAACTGTCTATGTTGTCGATCGAGATGGTACGATTATTTATGATGAGCGAAAGAAAAATATTGCGCGTGATTTACCTGATAATGACATTATAAATATGGCGATTCATAAAAAAACAACAGGTGTTGTTAAAGGAGAAAATACAGAGAATCAAATTGCTTTTGCAGGATATGCACATGTTAAAAATGCAGATTGGATGGTTATTGCACAACGACCTGCTTCCGCAGTTGAAGCGCCGGCTAAACAATTATTCAAGCAGATGTTTTTAATTGCACTACCGTTCTTAGCTATTTCTTTAATTATTGTTATTTTCCTATCATACCGAATTGCAAAACCGCTTCAACGGTTAGCTCAGTTGACAGAGAGCAGTAAATTGAATGATGAGGAAAATAATTTCCGTTCTGTTCAGGCTTGGTACTATGAAGTGATTCAATTGAAAGAAGCGCTTATTCAAAGTTTTAGTCATTTACATGAACAAGTATTGGAGTTAACAGGTAAGTCAGAACGCGATGGATTAACAGGTTTATATAATAGACGAACACTGGATGATCGTTTAATGTCTTGGACGAAGGAACAAAAAAGTTATGCAGTCATTATGTTTGATGTCGATCATTTTAAAAATGTAAATGACACATATGGACATGATGTGGGTGATGAAGTTCTTCGTTTTATCGCAGCAGCTATGTTACAACATGTAAGAACGACCGATTCATGCTATCGTTTCGGTGGTGAAGAATTTGTTATTTTATTACCGGGTGCTTCGGTTGATGTAGCCTATGAACGAGCAGAAGAATTGCGACAATACTTTGAACAAACAAATAGCCCAACATCACTACCAATTCATATTTCAGCAGGTGTGGCAGAATGTCCAAGTGATGGAGTAGAAGGAAATGGTGTTTTAAAGAAAGCAGATCAACTTTTATATGAAGCGAAACAAAATGGACGTAATCAAGTAAGAAAATCGAACTAAGACAATAGCAGTGAACAAAGGGTAAAAATTAGATGAAGTATATAAAATAGATGTCTTTTCTGCTTTTCCTATACGAATGATTGGACTTTCAAAAAAGAGTTCGATAAAATGATGTTTCAGTGTAAAGTTACACACTATAGAAAAGGTGAGAGTATGAAACGTGAAGAAATGATTACGATTGTTTCCCAAAAGATGAAATTAATTCGAACAGAATACAATTACACCCAAGAGCAGATGGCAGATATTTTAGGAATCTCTAAAAAAACACTGGTTCAAATTGAAAAACAACGCATTGAATGTGGTTGGACAGTAGCTGTCGCTGTATGTACACTTTTTCGAAACAGCATGATTTTACAAACAGCGCTAGGTGGCAACCCACTTATGTTTATTTCATTAATTGCGAATGAAGGATTGATTCACGTAGATAAAAATGAAGTGAATGATAAGTTATGGTGGCGTACAATTGAGAATAAGACGAATTGGCGCATCCAACAAAACCTTGTGCACACATGTTTTCGTATTTTAAATCCAGAGGGTCGTATTATTTTTTATACATTCTCTAAAGATATTGCATTAGAAGAATTCCAAAAGCATATTTTTTAAATTTAAGCCTTTCTTTTTCAAACATCCGTTGAAAAAGAGAGGTTTTTATTTATTTAATGGGTAAAGAATTGAAAGGGGGACAAATAAAATGAAGAAAAGGATCATCATAACGATTAGTGTG
This sequence comes from Kurthia sp. YJT4, assembly GCF_030219945.1. Taxonomy (NCBI): domain Bacteria; kingdom Bacillati; phylum Bacillota; class Bacilli; order Caryophanales; family Caryophanaceae; genus Kurthia; species Kurthia sp. YJT4. The sequence goes on from NZ_CP126689.1 coordinate 135,107, forward strand.
ATATTAATAGTGGGTGTATCAATTTATTTTTTGGTCTCCTTTTTAGAACATAAAAATAAACAGCAACAACCAGTTCAAAAGGAAACAAAAGAAATCGACTATGAACACATGATAAAAAATCCAAAAAACTATGTCGGTCATTCAATTGAAGCTGAGGGTTTAGTAGATGATTCAAAATATATTAATGGAAAAGGTGTTTACTCAGTCATTTTATTAAAAAAGGGTGAATATACAACAAGTGTAGTTATTGTTGAGACAGATAAAAAAGAAGCATTAGCGCAACAGTCCTACATTCGTTTTGAAGGAGAAATTACAGGTATCTATAAAGGAAATTTGGACTTAGGTGTACAAGGGGATTTGGTAGAGATTCGGACGAAAGAAGTCATTATCGAAGAAAGTGAAAAGAGTCCGAATATGGTCAATGTTGAAATAAACGAACAAGGTAATTTTGGAAATGTACATGTTGAAGTAGATAAGGTGCGCATGTATCCAAAAAGTACACGCATTTATTTATTTTTATACAATAAAAATAATACTCGTATTTATTTGAATGATTCATCTATTAAACTCTATGCAGATGGGAAAGAAATACCATCCAAGTATGAAGTACTCGATCAATCTATTCGTCTTGCCCGTTCACTAGAACCAAATAAAGGAACGAGAGGCGTGATGTCATTTGAAGCAGCCCCGAAAGATACAAAAAAGCTCGATTTAACTTTTGAAATGACGATGGTCAATCAGAAAAAACCAATTCAGTTCTCACATGAGATGAATATGGAGGTCATAAAAAAATAATAAGCTAAAAGTCTATGTGATTTTTATCAGATAGGCTTTTTTTCTTTTCTTAAGAAAATCTTCATTTTTATCCTCCTTAATTATTAAGATTTATTTCCTATACTGAAGATAACAAAGAAAAGAAGGAGCTATGAACATGATTACATTAACGAATATATGCCATACATTTTCGATTGGTAAAAAAGGTCAAGAGCGACAAGTACCTGTTTTAAAAGATGTAAATCTTCAAGTCGAATCGGGTGAAATCGTCGCAATTGTCGGAAAGAGCGGTTCAGGGAAGTCGACTTTATTAAATACGATTGCTGGGTTTTTAAAACCAGATGAAGGCAAGATAGTTTTAAATCATAAAGATACAACGCATTTATCAGAAGCAGAGCATGCAAAATTTCGCCTGAAAAATGTAGGTTTCATCTTTCAAAATTTTCAATTGATGCCAGGGTTAACGGCTTTTGAAAATATTGAATTACCTCTTAAAATTCAAGGAATGGGAAAGAACGCTCGTTTTCAAACTGTACGAAAAATAATGGAGCGCGTGGGTTTGAATGAAGTACTTGATCACTACCCCAATGAATTATCTGGTGGACAGCAACAACGTATATGTATTGCGCGTGCACTCGTAACGAATCCATCGATTATTTTGGCAGATGAACCAACAGGGAGTTTAGATTCAGAAACAGAAAAAGAGATTCTAGAGCTTATTCAATCATTGAATCAATCACTCGATTTAACTTTTGTCATCATTACACATGATGAAGAAGTAGCGAATAGTGCACATAAAAAATACCGTATGCATGACGGGCAATTACAGGAGGCGATTTACAGTGCAGTTTAAAGATCAATTAGATTTTGTGAGACAACATGTAAAAAAGAATCGTATGCGTATTTTCACGACAATTTTAGCGACTACAATGGGCTGTGCGTTCTTAATCGTACTTGCTTCCGTCGCATTTGGTTTACAAAATTCATTGAAAAAAGAAGTATTATCAGATGATACACTAACACGCATCGAAGTATATAATGATGGCAATAAGGAAATTGAACCAACTGAAATTAAAAAGATGAAAAATGTGAATGCGGTGACGATGAACACGCTCATTCAAACGGGTAATTTAGAAGCAAATATTGATGCGTATAAAGGAAGTCCGGAAGTCATCTTAACGGATTTTAAAGAAAATGAAAAAGCCAATTTAAAATTATCAAAAGGTACATATCCAGAAAAAGCAAATGGTGTAGTCGTTGGTTATAATGTTGCACAAATCTTGCTGTCAAAAGAAGATGAGAAAAAGTTAGAGAAAGAGAAAGATGCATCAAAAATTAATATAGGGATTCAAGAAAGTATGATTGGAAAGAAAATCACACTTAATTGGAAAAATGAAGAAATGAAGAAAAAAGTAACACGCACATTTACAATTGAAGGTGTGGGACCGAAGCCTAAAAAAGAGTGGGAACAAGATGGAACAATTCGAATTAGTAAAGAAAACGAAGAAGCACTTGTACAAGATTTAAAAACACTTTATGGTAAAAAGCTTAAAGCGGAAGAGATGATTTATCGTACAACGGCTGTTTATGCGACGGATCTTGAAGCGGTGACGGCGATTAATAAAGCCTTGCAAGACGAAGGTTACGCAACTTATACAGTTTCACAACAATTAGAAGAAATGAACTTATTATTCTTAGCGCTAAAAGCAGGATTAATCTTTGTTGGAACGATTGCAATTTTGATTGCATCTATTGGGATTTTTAATACGATGACGATGGCTGTGACAGAACGAACACGTGAGATTGGTGTTATGAAGGCAATTGGTGCTAGTCCAAAGCTAATTCAGCGTCTGTTCGTGATGGAGAGTGCTTACATTGGTGTGATTGGAACAGTCATTGCGGTTATTATTTCATATATTGTTAGTTTTGCGGCGAACTATGCGATTCCGAAAATCTTGTATATGGCAACAAATGAAAAAGAATTCTTAACAACAGAGATTCAATTTTCAGCGATTCCATGGCAGTTAGTCGTGATTGCGGCTGCAATTAGTATTGGTGTAGCCATTCTATCTGGTTGGAGACCTGCAAGAAAAGCAACAAAAATTGATGTTATCCAAGCTTTACGTCAAGATTAAAAATGAAGAGACTTGACACATAAGTATAAGAAAAACCAGAATCGCACTGTAGCGTGGTTCTGGTTTTTTGTTGTGAACTTTAAAAAGGAAAATAAAGTATTTAGTCCTATCCTCGAGATGTTCTCTGTTGAAAATACTTCTGTCTCAATTGTTTACTTTCTTCATATGAAAACTATGGTTCTAAATTCAAACTTTTTTATTGCTAAAAGGGTAGAATATTTGTTATGAGGTAATCCATATGTTCAGGTCAAATTACTAGACAAATGATGACGACTTATTTAAATTAAATCACAGACACTGATTAAAAAATAAAATTGTAATGAGGTAATTCATATGACAATCAACAATAAAATTTTAAATAAAATCCAATTCACAGAACGTAATGAAAATGAAAAATTAAGCGTTGTAGGCCCTATTCGCTTACCAATCAAACAGGGTGATTTTGAAGCGACATTTCAGTGGTATTGTTGGAAAGATGTTCCAGCATCTGTATCAAAAGAAGAAATGATTGAACTACTACCATCTATGAATCTAGCTTTCGGACAACAGTCATCGGTACTGGTGTACGGTGATTTTGCGAACTCTGAAGATGCGATTATTCGTATGCATAGTATTTGTCATACTGGGGACATCTTTGGTAGTCAACGTTGTGACTGTGGCTATCAATTACATGAATCGATGAAAATGATTGTCGAACATGGTTGTGGTGCGATTTTCTATTTAGCTGACCATGAAGGGCGTGGAATCGGTCTATTCTCTAAATCCCTTGCTTATTTATTACAAGATGATGGTCTTGATACGGTAGAGGCGAATCATGAACTAGGTTTTGAAGATGATATACGTTCTTATGAGGATGCGATTAAAGTACTTGAAGTGTTACGCCAAAAACCTGTAACACTGATTACGAATAATCCGAAAAAATTAGAAGCGTTAAAATCACATGGTTTATCTGCGAAAGGGCATATTCCTTTATGGGGTGGAGTAACAGATAGCAACCGTTACTATTTAGAAACAAAAGTGAAAAAAGCAGGTCATATCTTAGGTGAGGGTGGTGTCGATAATGCAGAACGATCAGTATTACATGAATCTCGCGATTGAGCTGGCAGCGAGCGCAAAAGGTAACACAAACCCGAACCCACTTGTTGGGGCTGTTGTTGTAAAAGGTGGTGTCATCGTTGGTACAGGGTTACATCGAAAAGCAGGAGAACCACATGCAGAGGTGCATGCTTTTCGTATGGCAGGAGATCATGCGAAAGGCGCAACATTGTATGTAACACTTGAACCTTGTTCGCATTACGGTAAAACACCACCTTGTGCAAATTTAGTAAAAGAATCAGGCGTGAAACGTGTTGTTGTAGCGATGCAAGATCCGAATCCAGAAGTAGCTGGTCGCGGTATTCGCTTACTTCGTGATGCCGGAATCGAAGTAGAAGTCGGTTTACTAGAAGAAGAATCACGTCGTTTAAATGAACGCTTTATTCATAATATGCTGACAGGACTTCCTTTTGTGCGCTCAAAATTTGCGATGACATTAGATGGTAAAATCGCGACTTATAATGGACATTCACAGTGGATTACGGGTGAAGCAGCACGTGCTAATGTGCACGAATTGCGTCATGAAGTAGATGGAATTCTTGTTGGTAGTCAGACAGTTTTAAATGATAATCCAGCATTAACAACGCGTCTAGCAGACGGACGTGAAGGACGAAATCCTGTACGTGTTGTATTAGATGGTCAATTACGTACACCAACAGATGCACAAATTGTTGATACTACTGTTGCACGTACAATTATTGTGACATCTAAAGAACATGAAGCGCGTACGAAAGAATATCCAGGTGTAGAGTTCATCTATGTATCTATAAAGAATGACAAACTAAACTTACAAGAAGTTTTACCGGCACTTTATGAAAAAGGAATTACAGATTTACTTGTTGAAGGTGGAGGCACAATTAATGCGTCATTCTTACGTGAAGGCTTGATTGACCAAATGATTGTCTATATTGCACCGAAAGTATTGGGTGGTCGTCATTCGATTACACCATTTACAGGTGATGATGTTAAGACAATTGATGAAGCGATGCCATTATCATTTGACCAAGTGGAGCAAATTGGAGAAGATTTACGTATTATTGCGTATCCAAAGAAGGATTGAGCAACGAATGTATAAAGAAGTAGATATAAGTATTGTAGGCGGTGGCCCTGGTGGGATGTTACTCGCCTACTTACTTGCGAAAAAAGGGATTCATGTACTCTTATTAGAGCGTACAAATGAATTAGCGCGTGCCTTTCGTGGTGAACATATTAATGAAGATGGTGAAGCAATTTTAAAGTCATATGGACTTTATGAAGCTGTTGAAAAACGTGGTTTATTAAAGATGGAAGCGGTAGAGTATTGGCAAAAAGGTGAGAAAATTAAAACGATTTTACCTGATGCATCTGTAGGGCATTTAGGTATTCATGTGCCACAAGCACATCTACTTGAAGCGATTTTAGAGCAAGCAGAGGCGTATCCAACATTTGAATATCAGCTCAATACACGCGTAACAGAATTACTGCAAAATGAAGAAGGACGTTATATTGGTGTGAAAGCAAAACAAGGTGATATGGAACTGACGGTCATGAGTCATTTAGTAATTGGAGCGGATGGACGCTATTCAACTGTACGAAAAAAAGCACAGATTCATCCGACAATTCGTAAACATGGTTTTGATTTATTGTGGGCGCGTATTCCAGCACCAATAAATTATGAACCCGTTATAAAAATGGCTCTTGTTGACGGTATGCAAATTGCGTTATTTGCACAAACGAATGGTTATGTACAAATCGGATGGCATATCGAAGAAGGTAGTTACGGGGAACTAAGAAAACAACCGTTTGAACCATTTATTACGAAGTTAGTAGAGGCTTTTCCAGATTTGCGTGAAGCAGTACAGTCCCATATACAGTCTTGGCAGGATTTTGTCGTGCTTGACGTATTTAGTAGTCAAACAGAGTGTTGGGGAGCAGAAGGGCTCGCTCTAATGGGGGATGCTGCACATACGATGACACCAACAGGCGCATATGGTCTAAATGAAGCATTAAAGGACGCTGTGACATTAGCTGAGTTGATTGATGAACAAACAATTCAACGACTTGAGTTACTTACATGTGAGCGTCAACGCAAGGATGAAGTAACCAAATTACAGGCGCTACAAAGAGAGAAAGAACAACAATTTGCAGCGCAGTTTTTAGTACATGTATAAAGGGGGAAGTTCGATGCGATTTGGTTTTGATATTGACGATACATTAATTGATTTACGTCGACATGCCTTTTATTTATATGAAGAAAAGTTAGGGCGAAAAGCTTCGATTGAAGCGTTTGAGCAATTGAAAACCGTAGCGATTCATTCTTTATTTGATTTAACGAATGAAGAAGGTAAGAAGATGTGGCAAGCTACAATGGAAGACATCTATTTCACAAACTGTCCCTCTTTTGATATGGCAAAAGAAGTAGTGAATGGTTTAGTAGCTGCCGGGCATGAAGTATTTTATGTGACAGCACGTCCAAAACACTATTGTGAAAAAACACGTGAATGGATGAAGGCGCAAGGATTTCCGGTAGTAGATACCAGGTTCTTCTGTGGTATGGAAGACCACGAAAAGATTGATACAATTCGTAATCTACATCTCGACTACTATATTGATGATAAACCAGCTGTACTCGATACATTAGTTGGCATTGATACAATGTTATTAATTAAAGATCAATCATATAATCAAGATGCGACGCGTTATCCACGTTTATATCAGTGGAATGAATTTAAAGATTTGGTGAAATAGCAAAAAGTGCTTTAGCATAGGAAAATGCTAAAGCACTTTTTATTTATTAATAAATTGTACGGAACTCGATTTCATCGCTATGTTTTCTAAATAACTCCTCAATGGTTATACCATTAATTTTGGCTATTTGCACAAATTGATGGTTATCATGTGTATAATCGCATATTGCTTCTGAATCTACGATTAATGATCGGCCCTCTTGGAAATTTGAAATGAACTATTCTTTATTCTTATAAGTAAATTCAATTTCATGACCGATTTCAAGCAATTGCATGAGTGTCTCAAATGTGGCGTTTTCTAAATGATTATATGGTGTTTCGCTCAATTCATGTCACCCCGTAAAAATTTGTTTCCATTATTTTATCATTTAAAATAAATAATCCAATAGAAAAAGAGAGCTTGAACATTAATCCAAGCTCTCTTTTTAACTTTATTAGAAGTATTTAATCTCTTTATTCAAGTCGATTTTTGAAATATCCATACCCAATGCTTTGGCTACACCTTCACCATAAGCAGGGTCTGCTTTGTAGCAGTGGATAATATGGCGTTCTTTGATGAAATCTTCAACAGGAGCCATATCTTCAGCAGTATTATTGAATAATTGTTGTTTTTGATCGTCATTCATCAGACGGAATAACTTACCTGGTTGCTCGAAGTAGTTATCATCATCTTCACGGAAGTCATAAATATCTGCTGGTCCATCTAATTCAAGTGCAGGGTCTTTATATTCTGGTTGTGGATGTAACGCACCATAGCTGTTAGGGAAGTATGTGATTGCAGAACCACCGTTACCATCTGCACGACCTTGACCATCACGGTGATACACCATGAATGGGCATTTTGGTGTATTAACAGGGATTTGGTGATGGTTTACACCTAAACGATAACGTGCTGCATCTTGATACCCGAATAAACGAGCTTGTAACATACGGTCAGGTGAGAATGAGATACCTGGTACAACATTTGATGGTGCAAATGCTGCTTGTTCTACATCCGCAAAGTAGTTTTCAGGGTTACGATTTAATTCGAATTCTCCAACCTCAATTAATGGATAGTCTGCTTTATACCAAACTTTTGTTAAGTCGAATGGATTGTCAGGATGATTACGTGCTTGTTCTTCAGTCATCACTTGGATGTACATTTTCCATTTCGGGAAATCACCTTTTTCAATCGCGTTAAATAAGTCACGTTGAGATGATTCACGGTCTTGTCCTACTACTTCAGCAGCTTCTGCATTTGTGTAGTTTTCAATTCCTTGTTGTGTGCGGAAATGGAATTTTACATACACACGTTCATTATCTGCATTAATCATTGAATATGTGTGCGAACCGAAACCATGCATGTTACGGTAACCTTTTGGAATACCACGGTCAGACATAACAATTGTTACTTGGTGTAAAGCTTCAGGTAACATTGTCCAGAAATCCCAGTTAGAATTTGCATTATGCATATTCGTTTTAGGATCACGTTTTACAACGTGGTTTAAGTCTGGGAAGTGTAATGGGTCACGGAAGAAGAATACAGGCGTGTTGTTACCAACCATATCCCAGTTACCTTCTTCAGTGTAGAACTTTAATGCGAAACCGCGGATATCACGTTCAGCATCAGCAGCCCCACGTTCACCAGCTACTGTAGAGAAACGCGCGAACATCTCTGTTTGTTTACCTACTTCAGAGAAGATTTTTGCTTTTGTATATTTTGTAATATCATTTGTAACAGTAAATGTACCGAATGCACCAGAACCTTTTGCGTGCATTCGGCGCTCAGGAATTACTTCACGATTGAAGTTTGCTAATTTTTCAATTAAAAATACATCTTGTAAAAGAATGGGACCGCGTTTACCAGCAGTCATACTGTTTGAGTGACTTACAACAGGCGTACCTGTCGCAGTTGTTAAGCGTTGATGGTCTGTATTTTTGTTTTCTGTCATAAAATAATACCTCCTGAAAATTTATAAGATTTCTACAGCGAACTGTAGACAATAACAAGCTATAAATATACTGTAACATACATTATAATTAAAAGTAAATAATAATCATTCTATTTAAGGAATTCCTATAAATAAAACATCACTTCGAGTAGTATTCCCTATTTACAACATAAATAAACATTTATTTAAAAGAAAAATGTGTTTTTGCGAATTATAATATAAGTAGTTTTGTAAATGATTTATTTATCATTCTCAATTAAATGAGAAAAAAGATGTAATTGAAAATATGAACAAATGTTTACAAGTATTTAAAGTACATCTTTCGAATTAGTTAAATTAGTCTTTTATCTCACAGTAGATTATTTTATGATAGGTAAAGTATGAAATGAGGTGTTCTATATGTTGGAAAAAGCACGTGCTTTTATAAAACAATTCGGAAAAGAAATGAAGAAACCAATTGAGCAACGCTTAAAAGAGATAGAAGAAGAAATTATAAGCACAGGTACATATACTCATACAGAAGAAGAACTAGTTTATGGCGCAAAAGTTGCGTGGCGCAACAGCAATAAGTGTATTGGTCGCTTATTTTGGAATAGTCTACATGTGTTCGATCATAGACGTTTAGAAGATGAAGAAGAGATTTTTGAAGCACTAGTCGAGCATATTCGCTATGCAACAAATGGTGGGAAAATTCGTCCAACGATTTCTATTTTTGCACCTGGACGTGTGCGTATTTGGAACGATCAATTAATTCGATATGCAGGTTATGAAAAAGACGGACAGGTGATTGGTGATACGGTATCACTTGATGTAACTAAAAAATTTCATGAACTGGGCTTTCCTATGGGAGATCAGCCATATGATATTCTACCACTTGTTATTCAAGTGGACGATAGACCTCCTAAAATGTTCTCGATTCCGAAAGATGCTATTTTAGAAGTTCCAATCACACATAGTCAGTATCCTAAAGTAGAACAAATTGGTATGCGCTGGTATGCAGTTCCGATTATTTCAAATATGGGGTATGAAGTTGGTGGTATTACATATGAAGCGGCGCCATTTAATGGTTGGTATATGGGAACAGAGATTGGCGCGCGTAATTTAGCAGATGAAGATCGTTATAACTTTTTACCACAAGTAGCAGAAGCGATTGGTATTGAAGCCAAAAGAGCGCATACGCTATGGAAAGATCGCGCGCTAGTTGAGTTGAATTATGCAGTGCTAGAATCTTATAAACAAGCGGGTGTGAGCATTGTTGATCACCACACAGCAGCACAGCAGTTTCAATTATTTGAACAACAAGAAGAAAAAGAAGGGCGTGATGTGACAGGGAACTGGACATGGCTAATTCCACCTTTGTCACCTGCAACTACACACATCTTTCATCGTCCTTATAATAATACAAAAAAATCACCAAACTATATCTATCAACAGAAGCCATTTCACCTAGAAAAATAGTTTTCGAAAGGAACAGAAACATGATTTACAGTAAAGAACGAATTATTACTTTGATGCGTGGGAGTATTCAAAGAGTAATTCGTTATATTGATTTATCAGATAATCTACTACGCATACCGATGGAAGTAGATAAGTGGAGTATATTTGAAACAATAGGTCATCTAACTGCTTGGGACCAGTTTATTTTGAAAAAACGATTACCTCATTTAATTCAAGGTATTCCAGTCTCTCCTATTTATAATATTGATGTACACATTGAAAAGTATATGAAGGATATTTGTCAAATTCCAACATATGAAATATTACGTTATTTTATTCAAGTAAGAAAAATGTTAATTACACAGATTATGCAGATTTCTGATAAAAGCTGGTGCAGAGTTGTGAAAATCGGTCAAAAAGAACAAACGATGGCGCAATACTTTCAACAATTAATTGAGCATGATGAAAAACATTTTCGACAAATTGATGGATATTTAGAAAAGCATTGAGATAGAATGAAGAGCTTCCACATATTATAGGTGTGGAAGCTCTTTTGTATTTGAAATTATTTATTTTAGTTAGCCTTTTAAACTAGCATATCTTTTCTATTGAAAACGGTAAATGCAATACTAAGCGCAATTACCGTAGTCACAATCATGACGATAATTGAAAGAGAAAACGAAGTATTTTGAAGTGCAAACTCATTTGTTAAATGAGCAGCTGAGTCTAAATTAAGAATAAAAAAGTACTTCAATGCATCCACTTTGCCTTGTAAGTTAGCTAAAAGACCACCGATTACAATTAAAGAAATGGATAAAATAATTGAATTTGAAATAGATTCTAATAGCACAGATATTAAAATAAACACACTCACTAATGTTGCGATTGTTAAAATATTTAATATAAGACCATATATCATATATTCCCACATAGGAATCGCTCGGAAATCTTCTGTGCCAATCACAACCATGTCATGCCAACTTCCTAAACCATAAAAAGGAATGGCGGATAAATAGGTGAGCAAATCCGATAAAATCATCACACTAATTGATATGATGAGTGCAGCAAGAATTTTTGAAGATAGAATAATCGTTCGTCCAGCAGGGCTAACTAACATCGATTTCATCGTCCCATTTGAAGATTCTCCCGTAATCATATCTGCTGCAATTATTACAATTAAAATAGGAAGAATTATTTTAATAAACATACCGGATATGCTTGAAGTTGCAAGACTTGCAGCTCCTTTTGGTTCCGGATTAATATCATGTTTAAGTTGATATTGCATTTTGTCACGCTGTTCTTTTAGTTGTTGGTATTCACTAGACTGAGGTTTTACAAGTTCCATTTGACGATCTATTTGAATAATCTGTTGCTCATATTCTTTTTTCCAATCTACTTTTGTTAGATCTTCTTTGTCAAAGTAACTAATTGCCATCATCATGACTGTAAAAAATACAATTACACCTATTAATACATAAATTCTCTTTTTCCAATAGAGTTTTTCAAGCTCATTTTTAATTGCACCAAGCAACATTTTAGATGACCTCCTTTGTTACAGAAATGAAGTAATCTTCTAGAGAGTTTTCTGATTTAGTCATTTCATATACAAAAATTTGATATTCATATAAGTAATGAACAAGGTGTGGGATCTCATTTTTTGTTGTATGTAGAGTGATATGATCTTCGTGCTGAATCGTATGAATGTTTTTTTCTTTTAATAGTTTCTCTGCATAACTTATTTTTTCAGAATCTAGATATAGATTGAACTCAGGTTGATTTTGTTCGAGTAGAGAACGAACACTGCCACTTACGACTTGCATTCCTTTATTAATAATTAAGACATGATCACATAAATTCTCAATTTCGCTAAGAAGATGTGAAGAAATAAAAATTGTCATATCATGTTCTATTGCAAGTTTTTTAATTAAAGTTCGCATATCTTTAATTCCAGAAGGGTCCATGCCATTTGTTGGTTCATCTAGTATGAGTATTTGAGGTGAAGAAATAAGCGACTGAGCGATTGCTAAACGTTGTTTCATACCAAGTGAATAACTTTTCACTTTATCATGAATACGGTCAGAAAGTTCAACAGTCTCTACACACCAATTCAGATAATTTTCATCAATTTTTTACCTGTTAATCGTCTGCTTTGAATTAAGTTTTTCCATCCGGATAAATAATCAAAAAGTGCAGGGTGTTCAACAATAGCTCCCATATTTTTCATGGCATGATGAAAGTCTGTTTGAATATCATATCCCATGATTTTGACACTGCCAGATGTAGGTTTAATCATACCTGTCATCATACGTATAGTAGTAGTCTTACCAGAACCATTTGGACCAAGAAAACCAAAAATTTGACCTTTTTCTACTGAAAAAGATAAATTATTTATGATTTTTCTGCCTTTTATATCTTTACATAAATTTTTTACATCTAAAATACTCGGCTGTTTCACTATTTTCACTCCAATTTTAAAATTATACCTTCTATATATTACCATGTAAAATTATTAAATAATGTTATAAAATTACATTGTTTTCACGTAAAAATATTTTGTCAGTCGAAATAATGATAGATTTTCATTTTATTCCTTTATATACTATTGAAATAATAGAGGAGGGGATATTTTGAAAGTCATACAATATTTTCACCCCGTCGTTTGGAATATCTTATTAGGAACAATCTTCACCCGTATCGCAAGTTTTATGACAATTCCATTTCTTGCGCTTTACTTACATAGTGAGTTACATGCAGAACCTGTGACAATTGGTATAATCATCGGTCTTGCGCCATTACTTGCAACGGTTGGAGGTTTTTTGGGAGGTTATTTAACCGATCGATTTGGTCGAAAACTTATTATTTTATTATCTGTTTTTTGCTGGACACTTATTTTTTTAGGCTTTGCACTTTCAACATCTATCGTGATTTTTGGATTTTTGAGTGCATTGAATGGACTTTGTCGTTCATTTTTTGAACCTGCAACACAGGCATTGATGGTGGATTATACGACACCCGAAAAACGCCGTCGCTTATTTTCTGTTCGTTATACAGCGATTAATATCGCAGCAGTAATCGGACCATTAGTAGGTGTTTGGTTAGCAGCGCTATCCAATCCACAAATTCCATTCATTATTACAGCGATTATGTACGCGTTGTATGGTTTTGCACTAGTATTTATTTTGAAGAAATATGCGACACAAGCGACAATCAAAACAATGAAAAGTATTACGGCTGTATTTCAAGTGGTTTTCGCCGATCGAAAATTACTATTATTACTTGCAGGAGGTATTTTAGTTTCGGTGGGTTACTCACAGTTTGATTCGACACTCCCACAGTTTGTCAATGCGACATTAGATGATGGTGTAAAATTGTATTCGGTATTAATTGCAATAAATGCGATTGCTGTACTTATTCTCCAGTTACCACTGAGTATGATTAGCGAGCGAATTTCAACGATTCGAACATTAATTTTAGGGATTGTATTTTTTGCGATAGGTTTTGTACTATTTAATATTTCAGAAAGCTGGACGATGTTTATTATTGCGATGATTCTCTTTACAATAGGTGAGATTTTCGCATTCCCGATGATGAATGCCGTCATTGAGGAGATTGCATCAGAGGACCGGAAAGCGACGTATCTCGGTGCGTCACAGCTTAAAAATATTGGTGGCTTTGTAGGACCAATTCTCGGTGGATGGCTATTAATTCAATTTCAAATGGGTGTATTTCATATTATTGCGGCGATTACGCTATGTAGTATTCCATTCTATTACTGGACGTTTGTTAAAAAAGAAGCTTAAATATAAAAAGGCTAGGAGCAATGGTGTTACAAAGGCTGTGTATAATGCCGATGTTGAAGGCAATAATGCCGTAATGATTTGGTAATTGGAGTGGACTAATTGAAGAAAAAAATATTATTTCTAAGTATTATTGTATTACTAATTATTATTGTTATCTTTTTAACAATACTTTCAAAAGAAGAAAAAAATAAAACAAAACATATAACAAAAAACCCTACAAATTATTTAACTATACAAGATGAAGAAAAAAACAAAACAATCAAATTACCTTATACAGAACCAACAAGCTATGTTACAACAGAAGAATTTATTTACGCTACTGTAGATGATCCAAATTCAGATTCTATTTCTAATCAAGTTATTCAAATAAACCGAGAAAACGGAAAGTACAAAACAATCTTTCACTCGAAATATCCAGTTGCAGCTACACAAGGTCTAAAAGCTGATAAAGAATGGATTATTTGGGTAGATGGTGATGACTTTGGAGAAAACAATACATTATATGCCTTTAACGAATTAACACAACAAACAATTTCATTTGGCTCTACAGATGATAAAATCAGTAAAGAATTCCCTGAAATCTCAGGAAAATATGTTACGTGGACAGAACATATTAAAGATACTGAAAAAACTTCAATGATTTTATATGATTTAGAACAACAAAAAGAAATAAAAGTTCAAAATATCAAAAATTATGAGTGGTTAAATTCAGACTATTTCATTAAAAATGACAACATGGTATATGTTGAAAAAGAATCAAAAACAGCTGTCCTTAAAACATATGATATTAAGAAAAATAAACTGAAATCATATCCTATTCCAACAACAGCAGCCGGATGGCCAACTCTAGTTAATCAGAATTTTATTGCCTATGTAGAATATCTAGATGACGAAGATTTAGATTTAAATAAATTAATGATTTATGATTTAAAAAATAAAAAAAATATCAATGCTTTTCCAAATAAAAATAAAGTAAATATAGGTTATCTAAAATATTATGATGAAAATTCATTTATAACATTGGAAAATAATAAATTCTATATTTTCACACTAGACAATAATCAATTTAAGAAACAAATTCTAGAATCTAAATACAATGTAAATCCAGAAAAAGAAGATATAACATATTCAAATAATGAATTTTTCATTTTACAGCATGAAGTTGATTCTGAGCAGTATAAATTAATAATTGATAGTGGCTTATAAATAATTTAAAATGAAAAAACTAAAAATGGTGTTTAATATCATCATTTCTAGTTTTTTTCGTTTTTAGATAAATAATTAATTTAGGTCAGTTCCATGTATATTTCATACATAAATCCTAGCTTTTTTTAGTTAGTCATTTGTCACGTAACGATCTTTCGCTGCAATGAAGCTTGCAGTTAAAGAGATTGCAACAACGAAAATATACATAATATTTGCTGCATCGTAACTGTGGTAAATATCGTGAATGAAACCATAGAGTACAGGCCCAATAGCGGCGATTAGATAACCAAGTGATTGGGCGAAACCAGATAAGTCTGCTGCTTCGAATGAGTCGCGTGAACGAAGTGAGAAGAACATCATACACATACTAAATGAAGCACCGCCTGCAGCACCTAATAGAATCATCCAGATAACAGAATAATCTGTCCAGCCCATAATTAATCCAGCAAATCCAACGATGTAAAAGACTGCAAACATCGCAACAACAGGACGCTGGTCTTTTAGACGGCCCGCTAAAATCGGTGTAATGAATGTCATTGGAATTTGAGATACTTGCATAATGGAGAACATTAATCCAGCTTGAGCAGCTGTCATACCTTGTTCTTTAAACATCTCTGGGACCCATGCTGCAGTTGTATAGAAAATCATCGATTGGAAACCCATCGAAATCATAATGACCCATGCGAGCGGATAGCGCCACATTTGTTTCTTTTCTTTTTGAGCAGTAGTCGGTGCAATTTCTTCTTTAGAGATATTTCGTGTTTGCGGAAGCCAGATGAAAACAGCGGCAATCGCTAAAATAATCCACACACCTAAAGAACCTTGCCAACCGAATGACAATGTTGATAATGGATAACTTACACCAGCTGCAATACTGGCTGATGAGTTCATTGAGACTGTATAGATTGCTGTAAGTAAACCTACTTGGAATGGAAATTTAAGTTTGATTAGACTAGGTAATAGTACATTGCCAAATGCAATTCCGATTCCGATTAAGGTAGTACCGATAAATAATAACGATGTCACGCCACTTGAACGAAGTGCCATACCCACGACTAAGATAATCATAGATAAGAATAGAGAGCGTTCAACCGTAATTCTACGCGATATTTTCGGTACGATTGGTGACACGATAGCAAATGCAAGTAGAGGAATGGTTGTAATAAAGCCAGCTACTACATTTGAAATATGTAATGAGTTTCGAATATCCTCGATTACGGGACCAACAGATGTTAGGGGGGAACGAAGAGTTAATGCAATGAAGACGATTCCAAGTACAAGAAGCCACGTTGTCGAAGTCCATTTAAGTTTTTTTGAAGCAACATTTTCTGTAGGCGACATAACTTTCCTCCTATATGTAATATTTGATTTATCGTAACATTATGCCCCTACCTATTCAATAACAAATTCGTTTCACGAAAGTCTTAATTGTATAATAGTTGAGAGTTTTTATGTCTTGAATTCGTCTGTAGAATATATTAAGATAATAGTAGAAATAATATAAATATTGCAATGCCTCATCCGTTCGATGAGGTAGAGGTCGCAAAAAATAAAAGTAATATAGTCGAGATGTAAAAGCATTGGTGACATTATATGAAAGGATTTTTTGCCGAAGTGGTGGATTGCTTTTACAATCAACTGCTGGGGCTGTCGCTTAATAGGTGCAGAACTGTCACATCTGTGAGGGTGTGTTGAGCTATCTTTTTCAAGGTTGATGAGTGTCATTGTGTGATTACAACCATCCAAGATTGCTTGAGATGGTATTTTTATTTTCCAGGAAATAATCACTTACGAACACCTCAACTAACATATTCCCTGCAATAAAAGGAAAGAGGAAATGAAATGAGTCGTACAAAAGTAAGTCAAGAAGCGCCTACAACTCTAAAAAGAGGACTAAAAAGTCGTCATATTATGATGATTTCACTCGGCGGTACGATTGGGACAGGTTTACTACTTGCAAGTGGTAACTCAATCGCACAGGCTGGACCAGGTGGAGCGCTATTAGCATATGGTTTAATCGGTATTATGGTATTTTTCTTAATGACAAGTTTAGGAGAGATGGCAGCGTATATGCCTGTTTCAGGTTCATTCAGTACGTATGCAACGAAGTTTATCGATCCAGCACTTGGATTTGCATTAGGATGGAACTATTGGTATAACTGGGCAATTACAATTGCAGCTGAAATTGCAGCTGTTTCAATTGTTATGAAATATTGGTTCCCTGATACAGCTTCATGGATTTGGAGTGTATCATTCTTAGCTATTATTTTCTTATTAAACTACTTATCGGTGAAGAGTTTTGGTGAAAGTGAATATTGGTTCGCATTCATTAAAGTAGCTACAATTATCATCTTCCTAATCGTTAGTATTTTAATGATTTTTGGTATTTTAGGAGGTAAAGCACCTGTAGGTTTTACGAACTTCTTTGCAGGTGATGGTCCATTCCACGGTGGATTCTTTGCGACACTCGGTATTTTCTTAGCAGCAGGATTCTCATTCCAAGGAACAGAGTTAATCGGTATTACAGCTGGTGAAACAAAAGATCCTGGTAAATCGATTCCAAAAGCAGTGAAGCAAATCTTTTGGCGTATTTTATTATTCTATATCTTAGCCATTTTAGCGATTGGCTTATTAATTCCTTATACAGATAGTCGTCTAATCAATGATGGAGAGACGGTTACGACAAGTCCGTTTACGCTTGTATTCGAAAATGCAGGTATTGCTTTTGCAGCTTCGATTATGAATGCAGTTGTTTTAACAGCGATTTTATCTGCTGGTAACTCTGGTTTATATGCTTCATCACGTATGCTTTGGGATTTAGCGATGGAAGGTAAAGCACCAAAAATCTTTAAAAAGTTAAATCGTCGCGGTGTACCGTTTGCAGCTTTAATCGCAACGGTCATTGTCGCAAGTTTATCATTCTTAACATCTATTTTCGGTGAACAAGTATATATTTGGTTATTAAGTGCTTCGGGTATGTGTGGTTTTATCGCATGGTTAGGTATTGCAGCCAGTCACTATCGTTTCCGAAAAGCACTGATTGCGCAAGGGAAGAACTTAGATGAAGTATTACCATATAAATCGAGATTTTTCCCATTTGGTCCATTATTCGCATTCATCCTATGTGCATTAGTTGTCTTCGGACAAAGTTATTTTGCATTTGAAGATGGGCAGTTTAGTTGGTATGAACTACTTGTTTCTTATATTGGTTTACCAATTTTCTTCTTACTATGGTTCGGTTATAAAATCAAAAACAAAACGAAAATGGTTAAATTAACAGAGGCAGATGTGGAACCGACTAAAAATCTTTATACAGAAGAATAGCAAAAAGCACTCGGGATTTCCGAGTGCTTTTTTATGTAGAAATAATGGATTTTGAATTATTTCCTAAAAAGAAAATCATGAATGATAGAGAAAATTACGCAAAAAATATAAACAACATCAAAACGTTATTTATATTTATTTATTTCCTTTTTTATCCATTTTTACGTCTAATCACGAACGAAAAATTAAATAACTAATATAAATGTTCATAATAAGGCTCTATTTCCTTATTTTCAGCTTAAATATGCTCGATTCGTGTCAGAATATTTTTAATTTAAGAAATCTAGTTGTAAAAAGTATTTCCCGTGATATAATTTGTACATTCTTTAAAAAACATACACACGCATTCACTCATATAATAGTGGGAATATGGCCCACGAGTCTCTACCGATTTGCCGTAAACGAATTGACTATGAGGAAGCATGATTTATTGTCTATTTCGTATATATATGAAAAAGCTCAAAGTCATTGCTCCACTCGTAGAAGAATTGGGGCAATGACTTTGAGCTTTTCTTTATATGAGGAGATTGCATCTATTAAAAAAGGTAATTTGAATTTGAAGGGAGATCCTCATAGTGAAAGCACTTCAGGACAAAATCATTAAAGACGGTAAAGTATTATCAGCAGAAGTTTTAAAAGTAGATTCATTTTTAAACCACCAAATTGACCCAGAGTTAATGCAACAAATTGGTCAAGAATTTGCTGATTTATATAAAGATGCAGGTTTAACAAAAATCGTAACAATCGAATCTTCAGGTATTGCACCAGCAGTTATGGCTGGCTTAATCTTAGGAATCCCTGTTGTGTTTGCACGCAAACGTAAATCTGTCACATTAACAGACAATTTCTACTCAGCAGAAGTGTATTCATTCACGAAGCAAGTATCAAGCGACATTTCAGTTTCTAAAGACTTTTTAAATAAAGATGATGTGGTATTAATTATCGACGATTTCTTAGCAAACGGTGAAGCAGCAAAAGGTTTACTAAGTATCGTAGAACAAGCAGGCGCAACAACAAGCGGTATTGGAATTGTAATCGAAAAAGGATTCCAACCAGGTGGACAAGCACTTCGTGATCAAGGTCACCGTGTAGATTCATTAGCCATCATCTCTTCATTAGAAAACGGGAAAGTACAATTTGCTTAGGAGGCAACCTTTCAGATGAACAAGCTTAAACTAACGACTCTTGCGTTTCAACATCTATTAGCAATGTATGCAGGTGCAATCCTCGTACCATTAATTATTGGTGGTTCACTTGGTATGACACCTGAACAATTAACGTACTTAGTTTCAATCGATATTTTAATGTGTGGTATTGCAACATTACTTCAAGTAATGCGCGGTAAAGTATTCGGTATTGGTTTACCACTTGTATTAGGCTGTACATTCACAGCTGTGACACCAATCATTACAATCGGTAAAGAATACGGTTTAGGTTCAATTTACGGAGCAGTTATCGCTTCGGGTGCAATTGTTGTATTGATCGGTGGTATCTTCGGTTTATTAGTTAAGTTATTCCCACCAATCGTTACAGGTTCAGTTGTAACAATTATCGGTATTACACTAATTCCAGTAGCATTCAATAACGCAGCTGGTGGCGATGCAAATAGTCCAGACTACGCATCATCAGAAAATGTATTATTAGCATTTTTAACACTTGCGATTATTATTTTATTCTATCGTTTCTCAAAAGGTTTCATGCGCTCAATTGCGATTCTAATCGGTTTATTAGTTGGTACAGTTGTTGCATCATTCATGGGATTCGTAAGCTTTGATAATGTACGTAATGCAGATATGGTACACATGGTTAAACCATTCTTCTTTGCGACACCAGAATTCAATCTTGTACCGATTGTGACAATGACAATTGTTGCGATTGTATCGTTAGTTGAATCAACAGGTTCTTACTTTGCATTAGGTGAGATGACAAAAACACCTGTAAATAGTAAAAATTTAGCACGTGGTTATCGTTCAGAAGGTTTAGCATCTGTTATCGGTGGTATTTTCAATGCCTTCCCTTATACTGCATTCTCTCAAAATGTTGGTTTAATGCAATTAACAGGCGTTAAAAACCGCGCTGTAATCGGAATTATGGCTGTTATGTTAATCGCTCTTGGTTTCTTACCAAAAGTAGCTGCATTAACAACAATCATTCCAACACCAGTTCTTGGCGGTGCAATGATTGCGATGTTCGGTATGGTTATCTCTCAAGGTATTAAAATGTTAGGACGTGCAGTAGTAGAATCAGAAGGTAATGCGATGATTATTGCTTGTTCAGTTGGTATGGGTTTAGGTGTAACAGTTCAACCAGACATCTTTAATTTCTTACCAGGTTCACTAAGCATCTTAACAAGTAATGGGATTGTAGCAGGTTCATTAACAGCGATTGTTTTAAATATAATCTTCAATATGATTCCTTGGAGACGTGATGAAAAAGCACCAATCGAAGAGTCGGCTCCTGTTCAAATGAAAGAAGAAGTTGTTTCTACAACAGAAAAACATGCTTAAGCGATGAAATACCTTAAAGTGCTACTCGCATTTTAAGGTATTTTTTATTATCATTAAGAGAAGGTTAAAGAGATTTGGGGTGTTTTAAAAGTGGAGTTGGGGCAAGTATTAAAAGAGATTCGCTTGAATCGTGGACATAGCCAGTTAAATGTCGCGCATAAGATCATTTCACAGGGGGTTTATTCAAAAGTAGAAGCAGGTACAAGGGACTTAGACGCAGTTGGTTTTTTGAAAATTGCGAACCGTTTGAATGTCACACCAGATGAAATTGAATTTATAAGCAATGGCTATAATTATAATGAAAAACAACAAATTTTAAATGAGTTCTTTCAACTGAATTATAATGACCCAGAGAGATTAAAAAAGATTAAAACAAAAGCAATGGACTATTTAAAACAAGGTGATGACTTAGAATTACGTGAGATTCATCTTCTTTGTGATGCCTTATTAGTCGTATCAGATTCAGAAGATTTCGATCGTGCGCGCGAACTCATTGAACCAATTTGGAGAAGGTTAAAAAAGTATGATCAATGGTATTTATACGATATTCGTTTAATTAATACGATTCTCTTTATGTATCCTCTTGATACGACGATTGCGTTTTCGCAGCGTGTACTTGAAAGGCTAAAAGATTATGAGAAGCACGAAAAGGTAGATCAGTTAAAAGATATTTATAATATCAACTTATCACTATTATTAATTAAGGCTGAACGCTATGAAGAAGCGCTTGAAGTAGTGGAGGAACGTCTTGAAAATCGCAAACGTATGAATTATACAATGTTGGCATTGCATCTTGGAAGACGCGCACTGTGTAAGAAGCTACTGCATATCCCTGGATATGAAGAAGATCAAGTATTGATGCGCTATGTTTTAGAAGCATATGAAGCGCATGATTTATTAAAACGTTTAGAAGAAGAGTTTGAACAATACACAATAGAAGGAACACAGGTTTAATCAAAAGAGGCATTTCGCTATGATGAAATGCCTCTTTGTCTGTTTAAAAATCACGTTGATTGTCCCATTCCTTCATTTGAATTTCTTCAGCAATCATTTGCAAGTCGTAAGCATCAATTTTGATACATTCATAAGCGTGATTTTCCATATACTTTTGTGCGAGTTCATACATATATTTAGGAGAACCTTCATTTTCATCATCATACACAATTAATAGTGCGTCGGAATGTGTTAAAAACCATTTGTTTTTTTCAATGAATTGCCACGGTGCTTCATAAGGTCTATTTGTAATGCTGCTTGTAAAGTTGGCGTGTTGCATGATTTCTTGATATTTCTCTTTTTTAGCATCATTCCAATTTTTCTCTTGTTCTAAAAATGGTGTAACGATGGCGAAATGTAGTTGTGGAAATTCTTTTTGTAGCGAAATGACAACATCTGCTGCCCATGTTTCGACACCTAATTGGCCACTCAACAACACCCATTCTAAACCTTGTTCGATTAAAGAACGTAGCTTTTCCTCCAAGGCCTGTTGAATGACTCGAACGCCAGGGTGCTCTTCTTGAAAAATGCCGAGTTCCTGCGCTTTATATCCTGTAAGTGCGATTTTTTTAATGACCATATACAACACCTCTTTCTTTTATTGTGCCACAATTTAATTTAAAAAAAACATTTAAACAGCAAACATAATTCTAAATATTTGTTTTTTTTCTTCTTGTTGCTTTACAATAACAATGTAAGGCAATCATTTTGTAGGAGGTAGGATAGTATGAAAGCAGCAGTATGGTATGGTGTGAAAGATATTCGTGTAGAAGAAAAAGAACTAAGAGAATTACGTGACCATGAAGTAACGGTTCGCGTTGCATGGGCAGGTATTTGTGGTTCAGATTTACATGAGTATGAAGAAGGCCCTGTTTTTGTTCCTGTTGATGCACCAAATGATTTAACTGGTGAAGTCGCTCCAATTACGATGGGACATGAATTTTCAGGTGTAGTAGAAGCAGTCGGAAAACATGTAACGAAGTATAAAGTCGGTGATCGTGTTGTTGTGAATCCTACTTTAACATATGGTAAAAAACATGAAGAATTAGATATTTATGATGGTTTTAGCTTTATTGGATTAAGTGGTGATGGTGGATTTGCACATTTTGCAAATGTACCAGAAGCAAATGTATATGCCTTACCTGAGTCATTAACTTTACAAGATGGTGCATTGGTTGAACCGATGGCTGTTGCTGTACAAGCTGTAAAAGAAGCTGATATGCGTTTTGGTGATACAGTCGCTGTATTTGGTGTAGGTCCAATCGGTTTATTAACAATCATTGCAGCAAAAGCAGCTGGCGCAAGTAAAATTTTAGCTTTTGATTTATCAGATGAAAGACTAAATAAAGCAAAAGAATTAGGTGCAACCCATATCTTTAATTCAGGTAAAGTAAAGCCAGCTGAAGCTGTTCGAAAAGAAGTGCCAGATGGTGTTGATGTAACATTTGAAGTAGCAGGTGTAGGACCAACATTCCAGTCGGCTATTGAAGTAACAAGAGCGCGTGGTACGATGGTTATTGTATCGATTTTTGCTCGTCCAATTGAATGGAACCCAATGATGTTGACAAATACAGGTGTAAAAGTAACTTCTACAATTGCTTATTCACCAACTTCGTTCCAACAAACAATTGATTTAATGGGAACGGGACAAATTAAACCTCAAGGGATTATTACGTCACAAATTCATTTAGAAGAAATTGTTGCTTCTGGATTTGAAGCATTAACAAATGATAAAACGCAGGCTAAAATTCTTGTAGAATTAAGTGGAGAATTTTAAAATATTATTTGAGGAGAGAGCGTTTAGGCATCTATGTCTAAGCGCTCTTTTTTCTATTTTCTATGATTTTTTAGCAGTTTATTACCTGGGAAATAATGATATAATAATGAAAAAATACACTTTAATTTATGAGAATTTTAATAAATTTTTGAAAGAAGGGTGATGGAATATGCATGATGAAGAACCAGAATGAGAAATGGAAGAAAAACAAAAGAACGACATACAAGATGTAGCAGAAAAAGTTGAAAATTACTGTATAACACGCACAAAAAACTCAGAAGAAGCACTTGAAAGAGCTGTGTCTAATTTGATTGAAAAACACAGTCATTACAAGGAATGATCGTAGATGAATAAGCCAATACAAATAAAAGGATTAACCCGTAACTAGAACGGATTAATCCTTTTTTTATGCGAATGTATGAACTGCTTCTTCGACATACTTAGGTAGTTCACGATAAATACGGCGCTCTTTAAATGTGCATTTTTCACCATTAATAAATAGTGTAGGTACACTCTTTACACCACGCTTAATGGCTTCTGCTGTAACAGCTAAACTGATTTCTGTATTTTCTTCGATTTCTTCTTGTTCCAAATCATATTTAGAAACAAGTAAATCTTTTAATTCGTGCTGTGTTAAGTGTAGCCATTCTTCTTGTGTTTCAAATAAATCATCAATGATTCTAAGTGATTTTTCGGGCTGGTCGTATTGGAGACTAAGATGTACGAGGGTACCTAATAATAGTTCTTCACGCGGCTTATCATAAAAGTATAAAATGACTTTTGCTTTTCCCTCTTGTACTAAAGGTGGCAATAATTTTTTAGCACCTTTATAAAAGATCGCGCTTCCAGGGCAAGACATATTGTAGAAAATTTCAAATGTAACTGGTGCATCTTCTGGACCAATTAAAAAATAAGGTTGTGTCATGAATGTTTTACCTCCTGTCCTTCTTTTAATGCATTTTGTGCGAGTTTTGTAATCGTCATATCATCCATTGGTGGATTGTGTAGTCCAGCACGAACATCACGATAATAACGGTTTAATGGGTTTTGACTTTGTAAACTTTTTGCGCCAACAATACGCATCGCTAAGTCAACAATCTCAATTGCATTGTTTACGACAACATGTTTTGCTAGACCTAAATCTTGTGCAGCCGCATCATGTGTTGTAGGTTGTTCAAAATGGTCTGCAACGCTATAAAGAATGTGACGAGCTGTTTTTAACTTCACTTCGATTTGACCTAATTTATCTTGTACATGTGGTAATTCACCAATAACAGTTGGTAAGCTGTTCGGTTGATATGTGCGTGCAAAATGTAGTGCATAATCACGTGCAGCCTGTGCAATTCCTAAATAAACAGCAGGAATGTGAAGCGCCCAACCATTGATATTATTACTTCTAGGGCCATTATTCACTTCTACAAGTGCATCTGCTGGAACGATTACCTCTTCTAGAATTAAGTCATGACTTGCAGTGCCTCGCATCGCGACCATATCCCATGTTTCTTCAATTGTTAATCCGTCTAATGTACTTGGAATTAAGAAGAAACCAATTGCTTGTTTTTCTTCAATCCATGCTGATGTTAAAAAATGAGTTAAGGCATAAGAGAGAGTTGTAAAACTTTTTCTTCCTGAAATATGCCAATTTCCATCAATGAACACTGCATTTGTACCAGGACGTCCTCCGCGAGTAGGACTTCCTGTTACGGCTTCACTCGCAATACGATTTACAAGTGCGCGATGTTGTGTAATTTCTTGTGCAAAATGTTGTAGCTGTTCTTCAGACCATTTCTTCTTTTCATAAATTTCACCGACAACACCAAGTTGCCATCCAATCGCAAGAGCTGTTGCACCATCGAAACTAGCTAATGTTTCTTGAAAAGAAATCATTTCTGAAATACCGAATCCATCTCCACCATACTCTTTCGGTAATGTAAGTTTGTTATAACCAATTTTCAGTAGTTCTTGAAAACTTTCGGATGGAAAACTATTCTCACGATCAGCCTCTGCACCGCGTGCTTGAATTCCCTCTTTTAATGTGTGTAATTTTTCAATGACTTCTTTTTGTGCATCATTTTTTATAAACATCGTTAATGAATTCAATTCAATCGCTCCTTTAAATTTATTATTAAAACTATCATACTACAAAATGAAAATTAAAAACATACTTTACAGGTAGGATTAATTATGTTAAATTGTCGTTATATTCTAAAAAAAGCAGTTTTATTTTAAGGTAGGTGATTTGGTGATTAAGTTGAGTGGTATTTATAAAAAGTTCCAACAGCATGAAGTGTTAAAAGGAATTGATTTAGAAGTGAAAAAGGGTGATGTTTTAACAATCATCGGGCCTTCGGGATCAGGGAAGACGACTTTTTTACGCTGTATCAATTTCTTAGAGAAGCCAGATGAAGGAACAATTGAGATTGGTTCCACTTTAAAAGTGAATGCGATAAAACCAAGTAAGAAAGATATTTTAGCGTTACGACAAAAAACAGCGATGGTTTTCCAAAACTATAATCTGTTTCAAAATAAAACAGTACTTGAAAATATAATGGAAGGTTTGACTGTCGTACAGAAAAAGTCGAAACAAGAAGCACGTGAAGTTGCAGAGCGTTTATTACATAAAATTGGTCTTGAAGAAAAGCGAGATGCTTATCCTTCTAGCTTATCTGGAGGGCAGCAACAACGTGTCGGTATTGCGCGAGCTCTAGCACTTAATCCTGAGGTCATCTTATTTGATGAACCTACTTCAGCACTCGACCCCGAAATGGTAGGGGAAGTGCTTCAATTGATGAAACAAATTGCGGCAGAAGGTATTACGATGATTGTTGTGACACATGAGATTGACTTTGCACATGAAGTATCCAATCATGTGATATTTATGGATGGTGGTCACATTGTAGAAGAAGGAACACCAGAGGAAGTCATCGTACATCCACAAAAAGAACGAACACAACAATTTTTAAAACGATTACGAAAAAATCCAGAATACATTATTTAATAGAGGAGAATGAACATGAAATTTAAAAAATTAACAGCACTAGTGGCAACGATTGGTATTGCAGGTGGATTACTTGCTGCATGTGGTACATCAGATGAAAAAGCAAAGTCTGCAAATGGCGCGCAAATTGTAAAAGTAGCACTTAGTGATGATGTAAACCCACCATTCCTATATACAGACAAAGAAAACAATCCTGTAGGTTATGATATTGATTATTTAAACGCAGTAGAGAAGAAGTTGGATGGGAAATATGATTTTCAATATCGTTTTGGAGCAGAGGAAAGTAACTTAATCGGATTGAGTACAAAGAAATCAGATTTTGCGATTAACTGGTTTTTTAAAAATCCAGAACGTGAAGCGAAGTTCTTATATGGTAATCCAGAGTATGGCTATTCAATGACAGCATTAATCGTAAGAAAAGATGAAAAAAATATTGAGAAGTTAGAAGATTTAAAAGGAAAAAAACTAGCACCAATGGCTCCAAGTGGTGGCTTACGCACGATTTTAAATAACTATAACGAGCAAAATCCAAAAACAGCAGTTGAGATTGAAACAATCGATCAGCCATCTAATGCGGATAACTTAAAAGGATTAGCAGATGGCAAATATGATGCAGTATTTTTAAATGTTTCAACATTTAAGGCTGTACAAAAAGAATTAAAGTTAGAAGATTTAAAAGTGGGGGGCATTGTATCAAAAGAGCCAGTCTTTATCGTGTATAACAAACAAAATGAAGCAATTCAAAAAGATATTAATGAAGCGACAAAAGAATTAACAGAAGATGGTACATTATCGAAATTAGCTGAGAAATGGTTCGAAGTCGATTTCTTCAAAGATGTTGATTATATCAACCAAAAACAATACCAGTTTAACAAATAATAGAGACATCGTGACGGAAGTGTAGCGCATTTCCGTTTTTTTATTCGTATGATTGGAGGAGAAATCGAATGGGATCACAACAATGGGGAATACTATTTGCTCAAATTATGGAACGATTACCGATTACAATTGCGATGCTTATTGCCGCACTAATACTCGGTTTAATACTTGGAACAATAATCGCGATTATTCAAATTAAGCGTATTCCCTTCTTACATCAATGTATGACACTTTTCATCTCATTTTCAAGATGTACACCACTATTAGTCCAACTATTTTTAGTGTATTTTGGTGTGCCTCAACTATTGTCAGCTTTCGGTATTTATATTAATGACCTTACGCCATTTATTTTTGCAGTAGTCACATTTGCTTTACATATTTCAGCATATTTAGCCGAAGTAATTCGCTCTGCTTATTTAGCTGTCGGAGAAGCACAATTAGAAGCTTGTTATAGTATCGGTATGACGTATACACAAGCGTTACGTCGCGTTATTTTACCGCAAGCTTTCGTATTGGCACTTCCAAACCTCGGAAATACCATTATTGATTTATTCAAAGATACGTCACTCGCCTTCACAATTGGCGTAGTCGATATTATGGGACAAGCGCGTCTTATTATTGGGAATAATTATGGTTTAGGTATGTTTAAAGTGTACATTATCATTTCCCTTATTTATTGGGGCGTATGTATCATTATTGAAATTATCATCCATCAAATTGAACAGCGCTTTAAAAAAGGGCGCGTGAATGTAGCGAAAACGTAGAGGGGGGAGCATATGACAGTTTTTGATTGGGAGTTTGTCATTGATCACATACCAGAAGTATTAAAGGGTGTACCCATCACTTTATTAATTGCAGTAGTATCGATTGTGATTGGTTCATTCGTCGGTCTGTTTATGGCACTTATACGTGTATACCGTGTGCCTGTTTTAAATCAAATGACATTAGTATTTATCTCGTTCATTCGTGGAACACCATTATTAGTGCAATTATATGTATTTTTCTATGGTATTCCTGCTCTTGTAGAAGCACAGGAATGGCAAGTGAATCCAGATAAAATTTCACCTTTATGGTATGCATTCATCGTCTATTCAATGAACGCTGCTGCCTATACAGCGGAGATTTTTAGAGCTTCATTAAATTCCATTGCAGCAGGGCAACTAGAAGCGTGTCATAGTGTAGGTATGACAACATGGCAAGGATTAAGACGCGTTGTCTTCCCTCAGATGATGATTATGGCATTACCGAATATGGGGAATATTTTTGTAAATTTAATTAAATCGACTTCGCTAGCCTTCGCGGTAAAAGTAGTTGAGATTATGGCGATTGCGAAAATGTTAGCGAACCAAGGATATAACTTCTTAGAGATGTATCTTGTCGCGGCAGTAATCTACTGGGTGATTTGTTTATTACTAGAAGTAATTTTCCACTATACTGAAAAACGTCTAAGTATCTTTAAAAGAGCTGTGACAGTTTAAAAATACTTTTGAAGGTGTTGAAACCTTCAAAAGTATTTTCTTTTATAATAAAAGAAAAGGAGGAAGTAATATGAAATCAATTGCTGTTTTTTGCGGTTCACGCTTTGGTAATAACCCAGTTTATGAAGTATATGCGAAAGAGGTTGGCACCTATTTAGCAAATGCAGGTATTCAGCTCGTGTATGGTGGTGCAAAAGTAGGGATTATGGGAACAATTGCAGATGCCACACTAGCAGCTGGTGGAGAAGTCATTGGGGTCATGCCAAAATCATTAGAAGAAAAAGAAATTTCACATGAAGGATTGACCGAACTTCATATTGTGGAGAGTATGCATGAGCGTAAAAAGATGATGATGGATTTAGCAGATGGTTTTATTGTATTTCCAGGTGGGATTGGCACAATGGAAGAATTTTTCGAAGTGTTTACATGGAATATGATTGGTATTTTACATAAGCCATGTGCTTTGTTGAATGTAGCAGGTTATTATGAAGGACTCATTCAAATGCTAAAGCATATGGTGGACGAAGGATTTTTACAGCAGCAAACCAATCAAACGCTTATTGTAGAAGAAACAGTAGAAGCTGTGGTAGAAAAAATGGTCGAACAAAGTGCAACATTAAAATAATACAAAAAAAGACACATCGTTATATGAACGTGTGTCTGTTACTGTAATAAGTAACTATATTTATACCATAATGGTTTGACAACATATAAATAAACCGGAATGGCAATAATTAGATAAAGAAATAGTTTGAAAATCACTTTGAAAAAAATCTTGAAAAAGAGCACAAATAATAAAATCGCAACGATTACCGCGATCATAAATGACATAATGAAGACTCCTTTCTCTTCATTTACTAAGACTACATTGAGCAGTAGAAGTTGCGTCATTTTCACACATTAATTGTGAACAATTTATGTGTGTGGAAATCAAACAATATGAGAAAAGGAGAAATTCCATATGCAATGGCATTCCTCCTTTTTCTCTATAACTATACTTTAAATTGACGTACGTGATTTTGTAATTCTTCTGCCATACGTGATAAGTTTGAAGCAGAAGATGAGATTTCTTCCATTGAAGCAAGTTGTTCTTCAGAAGCAGAAGCCACATTTTGAATATTTGCTGCTGAAGCTTGTGCGATATGAGCGATTTCTTCGATTGAAGCATCGACTTCTTCCACACTTGCAGACATTTCTTCTGATACTGCTGATGCTTCTTGCGTTTGAACGGTTACTTCTTCAATTAATTGACGGATTTTTTCGAAGCCTTCTTTTGCTTCTAATACAACTGCTAAACCTTCTTTTACTTCATCTGTCCCTTTTTCCATTACGTTCACTGCATGATCAGTTGAGCTTTGAATACGTTGAATTAGTTTTATGATTTGGTCTGCGGACTCTTTTGATTGCTCAGCGAGTTTACGAACCTCTTCTGCTACAACGGCAAAACCTTTACCATGCTCACCTGCACGAGCTGCTTCAATCGCAGCATTTAATGCAAGTAAGTTCGTTTGATCTGCAATGGATGTAATCACTTCAATAATTTTGCCAATCTCTTTTGAATGTTCACCTAAATCTTTAATGACTGTTGCAGAATTATCTACAGCCGAACTAATTGAGTTCATTTGCGTATTCACTTTTTGAATCGATTGATTACCGCGTGACGCTTCATGACTTGTTTCAACAGCCAATTCGGATACAGCTGAAGTTGTTTCCGCCACACGTTGAATTCCGATTGCCATTTCGCGCATCGCAAGTGAGCTTTCGTTTGCGCTTTGACCTTGTTCTTCAGCACCATTTGCAACATCTTGGATGGATGCTGTAATTTGCTCTGTCGCACGTTTTGTTTGTTCTGCACCTGCAGTTAATTGTTCAGAAGCAGAAGCTACTTGTTGAGAATTCATGTTTACCTGCTCAATTAAACGACGTAAGTTGCCTTTCATCGTATTGAATGAAGTAGCTAGCTCACCAATCTCATCGTTATTTTTGATTTCAATATTTTGACCGTTTAAGTCACCTTCAGCAATACGTTTTGAAGCACTTGCGATATATGTAATTGGACGTGCAATTAGTCGACCGATGAATAGCGCAATACCAATGCCTAAAAGAATCGCAATAACACCTAAAATGATTAATTGTGTTGAGATTGTTTTTACTTTTGATGTAGTTGTTTTATTGTCCATTTGTAACAATTTATTTTGATGGTCCATTAATTTACTTACTTGATCATCAAATTTAAGTGCAATATCACGACCTGTAGTTGCGACAAGTTGTGTATATTCTTTTGTTTTGTTTTCTGCTTTTAATGCAAATGCATCAGCAGTAAAATCACGAAATTCTTTCTCAGTTGTACCTAAGTCTGTTAATAATTTTCTTCCTTCAGGATTTTTAAAGTTGCTTTCTAAATTATTATAAAGTGCTTGGAAGCTATCTTGTGCTTTTTGATTTGTATTTAATTGTTGTTGATCGCCAGTTAAAAGATAGCCACGCATAGATGTTATTTCTTGTTTTACGTTGATTTGTAAATCTTTAACGTCCATTGTTTTTTGAACTTTATCACTTAAAAGTTCCGTGTATTGTTTATTAATGTTATTTAGTTCGTAAAAGCTAAGCGTTGTGATAGCGACAAGGATGGCTAATACTACGATAAAGCCACCAAAAAGCTTCCTATTGATTGTCCACTTCATATGAAGTTCCTCCTAGTAAGTTGTAGTGTCATCGAATAACTTTAAAATTGTTCGTCATCTGTTTGCTATGTATCCTTAAATATCTAAAAAGAAAAATGTTTTTTTAATAGAAATTTAAGTAGTTTTAATAAATTCCCTTGATGTAATTTATTAAAGAAAACAAACGAATATTGGTTCACATCGTGTAAATAAAAGCTTGCATAGATAAATCATCTTCTAAAATAAACGCTATAGAAGTTATATGTAAGTTCAAAATTAATATTTATAAAACTTGTATATAACTTTATACCTAAAACAATAAGTGGAATTCATCCTATTTTTGCAATGCTTTTTTACCTTGAATATCATACAATATACTGTGACGTAAATCTATTTATAGTCACTGGAAAATGAAAAAAATTTGGTATTAAAGTCTTGGTGATAGATAAAGTCTAATAAAATACACAATTTACCATTACATTTAACCCTTAATTTGTTATTTGTGTGAAAATAATTAACTTGTAGTTATAGTTTTTTATTATAAAACTATTGAATGACAAAAAGTTACATAAAAAAGACACTGATAAAAAATTTAACTAAAGAAAACAGACTGAGACAAAAGTATTTTAGCAGAGCAAATCCCGTGTGATTTTTAGGGTGCACTTCAATCATACGGGATTCTTCATTTACATTCATTTTCGCTTCGAAAAACGCTTTCCGCGGGCACGGCTTCAAACTCCTCGTCACTTCATTCCTGCGGGGTTTTCAGCTCATGCTATTCCCGCAGGAGTCGTTTTCTGTGCGTTCAATGTGTTTAATTATTTTATTTCATATATTGTTATTTGTAAGTTTTTTCAATTGTGTTTTTGAGTTTCCAGAATTAATGCGGCTAGTTGTCCTATAATATTAGTTAATTCTATTTCGAACTCTATTGTTTTATCATCTGTATTAGTATATGCATGTATTAACTCATGAATAAGTGTACCAGTAAAAGATTCCATGTTTTTTAATTGGTCACGTCTTATAATAATTTGTTTACTAGATGGAATCCAAACGCCAAGTGTATCACCATGTGTAAACATATCGGGACGCATCGTATTTGAAATTAAAATATCATTAAATACATTAATATTTTTGGGGAACCAATTTAATATTTGATTTTTAGTTTGGAAAATTTTTTTTTCTTTATTTGTTAAGCTTTCAATGTCTACAAATTCAAATTTAAAGTTTTTATTCCATTCAACTATATAGCAATCTAGGTTTCTAAAATTATCTCCAGCTAAATCTTTATTATCGGCTAATTTATTTGCAAGAGAGTCGGGTACAGTAACTATTAGCATATCATCTTCTTTAGCGTAACTAAGGTATTTGTCACTATTCATTAAATCGTTCGAAGTTAAAAATAACACTTTTTCCTGACTATTAGGTATTTTACAAGCATGTAATTGAACATCAATCCATTGTAGCTCATCATGAGAAAGACCTGTTTGAATTTTTTGTAAGTCATTAACTAATTTTTTAGCAAATACGTTACTAGTACAGTTTAAAAGTATAGATTTTAATCGATCAGCATAAGCGCTTCTCCCTACGTTAGTACGTTCCCTATTTAAAGATTGTCTTAATTTCTTTGTTGTTGAAGTTATATTGTAAGAAAATAATAAATTATTTTCTTTTGCTACACAAATACCATTAACGTAAATTCTAGAATGTTCTTTTGAGTTTTCAATTAATTGTCCATATTTATTTTTTTCAATTATTTTTTCTTGAGAATAAAGTAAAAAATAATCTTTTGCTTCTTTAATATGATTGTCGTTAATATTTTTAAAAATAAATTCTGTACCTATCATATTAGGGTTACTAGGACTATTAACGATAGCATGAAGTGTTGAAATATCATCGAATCCATCTTTTGGCAATTTATCTATGCGTATATCACTATACTTAGATTTTATAAAAACATCGACATTGTTTCTATAAAAAGTAGCTAAAGCATCTTTTAAACCCACTCCAAATTTCCCGATTACTTTATCTGGATTATTAATTTTTTCAACATTTTCATTTTGTGTAAAATGTTCATAATTTAAACCTCTCCCGAAGTCTTTTATGCGCCAATTACCTTCTGTATCTTTAAAAATAATAGGATCTGCTGTATTAGTGAGAATGTGCTCATCCAGAGCATTTGAAATTACTTCTCTTAAAGCATGAGGAATACTCCAGTGTTCTAATACCTTTTCGATATTTAAATCAAATTTTTTCATATTTATAATCACCTTTCACTTCCACATTCAATATTACTATATTATGAATTTATAGTAAATATTACCTTTTATAATGAATATATATGCATTGAAAAAGTACGTTATAAGTATGATAATATTAATTCGTTTAAAATTCAGTAAGAATAGCTTAAAAGGGATAAAAGATCAAGAGTAGTAAGTTTATTAAATCTGCGAAGCATGATGGAGAAATATACACAAAAAAGCATCCACCTCTTAGTGGATGCTGAAACATTATAAACGTTGAAATGTAAAATAGAGAAGCCGCCTTTGCCGTAAGTTGATCATATTGAAAGTTTTAAACCACCACTCCTAAAAGTGGGTGTTCGCAGAGTCGCTCATGTATGTCCTCCTAGCTAAGAGGCTTGCCAGTCCTTACTCAATCTAAAACTCCCTATTACAGCTTAAAGGTTAAAACTTAATACTATTACGAACAATGCAGCTTGTATTAATAATATACGCTAGAATCACGATTCATGCAAACATCTTGTTCGAGTTAAGGTGCTTCTTGAATCGCTTGTTCTGTCAGCTTTATAATATCGATGGTTGTATCTTCTTTCATGACATCTTTTAGCATCGTATTTTTAAAATAGTCTACACTATTAGGTAATGGAAGATTTAAAATCTTCTTGAGTGCAATTTGATACATCTTCACAAATTCAATATCTTTATTCCCGCGTTTTAATTCCGCAAAAGATTCATAGAATTGATCGAGTTTATCGCTTAATTCAAGTAAGCGACCTTCAATGGTTTCGTCCTTACCTTCCTTCATGCGATGTTTAAATGTCGCTTGAAATTCTTCTGGAATTTCTTCCTCTATATAATGTTCCACCATTTTTTCTTCAACTAGTGCAATCATATTTTTTAATTCAGGTGAAGAATGTTTTACGGGTGTTTTAATATCACCGATGAAAATCTCACCATAGTCATGGTTGATCGTTTTTTCGTAAAGTGATTTCCAATCAATCGTTGCACCATGCATTTCTTCTAATGTAGCAAAGAACATCGCATATTGAGATACTTTCCAAGAGTGCGCCGCCACGTTATGTTCTTCAAATTTGAAGCGTCCAGGCGCGCGAATAATACGTTCTAAATCATTTAAGCTTGTAAAAAATTTATGAATACCCATTGTGACTTCGCTCCCTTCCTTTCATTTCACTATACCGTATTTTCTTCTAAAAGAATATTGATTTGCAGAACCTTTACACAAGCTTTAGAAATTGAGAAAATAAAGTGGAATGACAGAAGACAAGAGGAGGGCAGAATTGTTTCGGCAATTCTTCAGTGAATGCTCTATCTAACAATTATTTATATACATGTATTAAGCGCTATTTTATCGATTGGTCCATTCTTTGTGCTATTTCCTGTATTAAAAAAGATGGAGAAAACATCAAATATGGATATGTTTCGTGCCTATGCACACGCTTTTCAATCAGGAATCACTGTTGTGAAACATGCAGGTCACGTACTAATCGTTTTTGGCTTACTTGCGATGTGGTTAGGTCCTTATAATTGGGATACACCGTGGATTTTAACAACGATGATTTTATTAGTGGCATCAGTTGTTTATTTAGCGCGTGCTTTTAAGCCAACGATGCGTACGCTAGACACACCGCAATTTCAAAAAGAAAAGTTCGTACGCAATTTACGACGAGGCGCGATCAACTATACTATCTTACTCTGTATTATGCTGTGGTTAATGGTTACAAAGCCAATCTTATGGTAATAAAAAGAGGATGGGACATAAGTGTAAAAACACCATCCTACATGAGCATAAGAAAAACTGGAATCGCGCTATTGTGCGGTTCCAGTTTTTCGTTGTGAACTCTAAAAAAGGAAAATGAGATGTTCTGTCCCATCCTCTTTATAATTATTTTGTGTGAATTGCTAAAATCTGTTCTTTTGCTTCTTCAATTGTTGATAGAATAATTACTTCTTCTGGAAAATGCCCTGATGACGTTAAGTCATTTGGAACAACGATACAAGGAATTTTTGCAGCTACAGCTGATTTTGCACCATTCTCAGAGTCTTCAATCGCAATGCATTGTTCAGGCTCTAAATTGAGTGCAAAGAGTGCTTCTTCATAAATTTCTGGATGTGGTTTAACATGAACAACATCATCAGCACATCGAATCGCTTCAAAATAATGGGCAATGCTATGTTTATTAATAAATTCTGCAATAAACTTTAATTGGCTACCTGATGCAATTGCCATACGTACACCCTGTTCGTGAAGTGTGCGAAGTAAATCTGTAATACCATCTTTCACAGGTAAATCAACTAAACGTTCATTTACACGTTTTTCGGCAAAAGGTGATAATTCGTCACGTGTAATATGAGCATCTACATGTGTTGTTAAGTAATCATAAAGTGATGTATCTTGTGTACCAATACATGCTTGAAAAACTTCTAAAGGTACTTCATATTCATATCGTTCTTGAATAAGTTCTTGGTAAACGTCAATCCATAATGCTTCTGTATCGACAATTGTTCCATCAAAATCAAAAATGACTGCTTCCATTTTTAATTCCTCCTTTATAAAAAGTGAAAAAACTTTTCAAATAATACTTTTCGAAATATACTGTTAGAAATAGCATAACATAGAATAGTTTCGAACTGTAAAGGAAAGGGGTGCCATCTAATTGGAAAATAAAAAGAAAATGAAACGCTTATCAATCATGAGTATCGTATGTGTATCAATTGTAATGTGTTGTGAGATCGTATTCCACTTAGAGAAGGCACTGGATTTATCAACAACTAAGTATTTTTCATATTTACAAGTAGCTACATATTTCATTGCAGCAATTCCCTTTACATATGCGCTGTTCTTATATATACAAATAAAAAAGCAACAAAACGTGAAATAAAATTTTAGATTGAGTGGTTTTGTTTAGATAATACTACAAAAATCCCTATAAGATCGACCGTTGAAAAAGTCATCTTATAGGGATTTTTTATTATGGGTTCAAACCATAAATGCCTTGCAAATGTTTTAAAAGACCAAGTTCGTTATTCGTATATTCGGTTACTTCTGTTGCTTGCTCTTGTACCCAGAGAGGCGCATTTTTCATTGCTACAGAGCGACCTGCTTTATGGAATAGTGGTAAATCATTTCCGCCGTCTCCAAAAGCAATTACATCTGCGAAAGATAGGTGATTTTCTTCTAGAATTTTTGCAACACCAGTAGCTTTTGTAATATGGCGACCACTAATATCAATTAAATCAATTGCGGAAAAAGCCGCAGTAAAAGGTAGGATTTTTTCTAAAATACGTAGTTCACCTAAAAAGTCAGCTAATATATCATGATTTTCTTTAAAGAATAGAATCTTTTCAACATCTTTTGTATCAACATCTTTTGTCCATTCGGGTGATGTATAGCCATGTACGGTTAATTCATGTGCGCGATCACGCATAGGCGAAATTTTCGCGGTTGTACGTCCATCGTGATGGTGAATTTCATGATGGATTTCGTGTACGAGTGATAAATCAACGAGTGTTTCTACAGCTTTTGCTTCAATGGATTCGCGATAGATTTCTTTTCCACCAAAGTGTACGTTCATTCCATTTGAATTAATAATGCCGTCAACTTCAAAATCAATTGGAATTGCTAAGCGCATTTCATACATCGTTCTCCCTGTCGCAATACATACTAGAATGCCTTTTTTTCGAAGAGCTTGTAAGTAATCTGAGAGTTCAGGATCTACTTTACGGGCATTGTTCAATGTTGTGCCATCTAAATCAAGTACTATCATTTTAGGTTCCATGTTCATCGACTCCTTACTTTTTTGTTTCAATTGACTTTTCAACTTCAGGAACGAGGTCTTTAATCAATTGTGTCGCAGTTTTCCCACTTTTTTTATGATTTTCTACGAGTGATACAATTAAATAATTCTTTTTTTCGGCATTGAATACAAATACGAAACTATTCTCTATACCCTCTGTACCTTGTTCAAGCTTTAATTCAGCAGTTCCTGTTTTAGCTGCTAATGGTAATTTTAGTGAAGCTAGGTTATGAGCTGTACCATTCGGATCTTTCACTACTTGTAAAAGAGCTGCATTTACTTGGTCGACTGCTTTTTTGGATACTGCTTCAGAGGTTTTAGATTTTTCATTCACTCGAATATGTGGTTGTACAATTTTTCCGTCATTTGCAAAAGCACTGTATGCGACTGCCTGTTGGATAGGTGACATGAGTAGTTGTCCTTGTCCATAAGCTGTATCAGCTAATAAAATATCACTCTTGAATTGTTTATCCGTTGAAATTTGGGCAGGTGTCATAGCAAAAGGTAGATTGAAATCTTGTCCAAAACCAAATTTTTTTAAACCAGCACGTAATCGATCCTCTCCAAGCTCTAGACATTCTTGAGCAAAGAAAATATTATCGGAATAAATGAGCGCTTTTTTATAATCTACTTTTTGATTCTCTGTAACGCGTGTAATTTTATAATTCCCCCAAGAACCATCTTTTTGCCATTGTAGCCCATCAATTGTACGTACGCGATTAGCTTTTAATGTTCCCGCATCAAATCCAATTGCTGCTGTAATAGCTTTCATTGTTGAGCCAGGCGCATAACGCTGTGTAAATCGATTTGTGAACGGTCTTTCAGGGTCATTCGCATATTGGTCATACGTTTTTTGCGATAAGCCACGTACCATCTGATTCGGATCAAATGATGGCTTCGAAACTAGCGCCATTAACGCACCGTTTTGTGGCTCCATAATGACAGTAGAACCTGTAGCTTTTTCTAAATCTTCGTATGCACGTTTTTGCATTAAGGCATCGATTGTTAAACGAATTTTTTCACCATTCTTTACCTTACTCTCAAGTAATACCTCTTTTACTTTCCCATCTTTATTCACTAAAGAGATACTTCCTCCATCTGTACCACGAAGTTCCTTATCATAAGCTCGTTCTAGCCCTGTTTTTCCAATAATTGCGTCAGAAGAAAGAGCTGGATTCTTTTTAATATCCTCTGCTGTAACCGTTCCTGTGTAACCAATTAAATGAGCTGCCGCTGCACCAAGAGGGTAGTAGCGTGTAGTTGTTGCGGCATATTGTAATCCATCCATCTTTTGAACATCTTCATCAGCTACTATTTTAATAGGAACAAATAAATCATCTTTTACCCATCCTTGCGCTAATTTTTGTTCGACACTCTCTGTTGAAACATCTAAAAATTTCGCGATTTTTTCGATTCTTTTTGTGCGTGTCGAATCATTTCCTAATTCTTTTGGAATGATACCAGCGCGAAATGCTTTTTTATTTGTGGCTAAATCAAAACCATTTACATCTACTAAATCACCACGTATCGCAGTAGTTGTTTGAAATGAGATGCGATCAGTTGGCTTCATATTCGGAAAGATTAAAGATGTTTTCCAATCAATCTGATATGTACCATCTTGTTTGATTAGTTTTGTTGAATATGAAAAAGACGTTGTTTTTCCAATAGCCGTTTCAAATACAGCTTGATAACTCAACTTTTGATCAGATACTTTCATATTTGAAATTTGAATTTTACTTACACCAATTCCTCCAAAAACATTCGTATATTTCTTCACAAAGTCATCTTTTGTATAACCTTGTTGTTTTAAAGAGTCTGTTGTTACCTGTTTTACAAGCTCTGTATATTTCTTCTTTTCGAAGTTTTGAGTCCATTGTGTTGCTGCTTTTTCCTGTGCTTTTTGATCTTTTTGTTGTATGAAAACATAGATTCCGACAATTGCAAGAATTATAACAGCAAGTACGCTGATGATCATTACTATTTTTTTGTTCATTTTCCCGCCTCCTTCTATTTATTATGAAGGATTCATGCAAAGTTTGCAAAAAGAAAGACTACCGTTTTTTAACAAATTGTAAAAAAATAAAAAAATTTATCGAAAAATGCGTGATTTTCTCAAAAAATATATTATAATTCTATTTAAGGAAGAAAAATTGTTTAGTTTAAGAGAATTTCTGTTAAGGATAGATAGGGCAATCATTTTTTAAGTAAAGAGAGCGGACATTCATTATCAAATAATTGAAGTCGTAGCCTCTATTCTGCAACGTCTATTTCTAAAAATAGAAACTCTGGAAAGAGAGGGGAGTAATGATGTTTGATCAATATGCTTTTGGTGAGCAGCTAAAGTTACTAAGGGAGCTTAGCAATCACTCAATGTTGTCTTTGGCAAAAGAAATCGGCACGTCAGCGAGTCGTATTAAAAGTTGGGAGGTTGGTGAGAGCATTCCTTCAGCGAAATGGATTGTTCGATTGAGCCAAGCTTTAAAAATTTCTGCAGACGATTTATTATTAAATATTATGAGTGATGTACCAACACCGCAAAATGATATTGAATATAGCAGAAGAAAGAATGTGTTACTTCGTGATTTGAGTTCCATTTTACCAGAGCTGACGAAGCAGGATTTACTAGAACTTTATACGTTAGCTGAAATGAAAGTAACGGTAAAAAAAGAGATGCCAATTGAAGAAGCCATTCGTGCATAATGAATGATTAAAAAGAGAGGTTACGAGCAAGCGTAATGTCTCTTTTTCTTCGTTTCACGTCTTACATATAAAGGGTATGATATACATAATGTATGTTACCTCGAAAGAAATGGCTGAAAATACTTATAAAATAAAGCACTTTATATTAAAAGATTCGTTATAATTAATAGGATGATAAAAAATATGTAAATGGGGGAGACGGGTGAAAATAAATCGTTCAAAAATCTTTCAATGGATTAAAGTTATTTTACCGATTCTCTTAATGCTTTTTGCGATTCACGAATTGACCAAAATTGTAAGAGAAGCAAATGGAGCTCAAATTGCGCGGCAACTTGGTTCAATTGATGTTCGGACGCTAGCATTAATCGCAGTTGTGCCGCTTTTTTTAGCTTTTCCAATGTTTTTTTATGATTTTTTTATTATGA
The DNA here is from genome assembly GCF_030219945.1 of Kurthia sp. YJT4. Lineage (NCBI taxonomy): Bacteria > Bacillati > Bacillota > Bacilli > Caryophanales > Caryophanaceae > Kurthia > Kurthia sp. YJT4. The sequence continues at coordinate 176,013 of NZ_CP126689.1, forward strand.
AAAAACTGAAGTTAAAAATGCCAATCAAAAGGCTTATGAAAGAATCTTTAATAATTAATTCATTTTCAAACTTAATCGGATTTGGTGGCTTAGTAGGTGTACTTTTGCGTACACATTACTTTAAAAAGCCAGACATGGATAATACGACATTCTTTAAAATGATTGCCTCTGTAACGCTCTTTTATTTAGCAGGGATTTCACTATTTGCGGATTTATTATTAATTTTCTTCCGTGATATTCGAATTTTTACAGAGCATCCTTTCTTACTATATGTAGCTGCATTTATCGGTTTATATACACCGTTTTTAATTGTGCGCGCGATTGTTCAGCTACTGCGTAAAAAAATGACGAGACATCAATTGCTAGGCGATGTTGCACTAACATTTGTATCTATTTGTGAGTGGCTAGGTGCTTTCACAATGCTCGTTATTTTAACAAAATTACTTAATATTGATGTGCCTTTAATCGATTTATGGCCGATGTTTGTTATTGCTTCAGCAGCCGGTATTGTCAGTATGATTCCTGGAGGATTAGGCTCTTTTGACTTAGTTTTCATTTGGGGAGCTACAAGTTTAAATATTCCTTCAGAATCTGTATTAGTATTATTACTATTCTATCGTGTTGGATATTATGCAATTCCGTTCTTAGCTGGGTTGGTTCTCTTTATTCGTGATATTTGGCGTTCATTCAATAGAGGTTATAATAGCATTCCAAACTTACTATTAGAACGTACGATGCATATTATTGCGACAGCACTCGTATTTTTAGCTGGTTTAAGTTTATTAATCTCAAGTGTTGCACCGGGTGCGATCGAAAAAATAAAGTATGTGAGAGAACTTACATCATTACCTTTTATTAATGTATCGCATCAAGTATCGGTTATGACAGGCTTTCTACTATTAGCCTTATCAAACGGAATCTCTTATAAGGATCGCCGCACATTTAAAGTAACACTGTTCGTCTTATTATTTGCGGCTGCGCTTTTCATTGTAAAAGGTATTCAATATCGACAAGCACTCTTTATGATTTTTGTAGCGCTATTACTGTACTTTGCACGCAATCGTTTCTATCGTACGAGTTATGTAGAGACATGGGGACGCAGTATTTTCAATACATTCGTTATTACGGTTGTATTACTAAGTTATTTAGTGATTGGTATTATTGTGAAGTCGGATTTACGTCACCACCTTTCCGAACATGTACAAGGGATTATTATTCGTAACCCTGATGACTTATTTAAAAGTGCATTAATTGGATTGATTGTTATTGGGGCAGTAGTTCTGTTTGAACGATGGCAGCGCAATCGAACCCAATTCAAGCGTGTCTATCTAGTTGAAAATCAAGATGAAGTAGCAAAGCATATCGCAAAATATGGTGTGACAGAAGCGCATCATTTTGAACAGCATATGCATCAATGTATTTTTTGGAATAAACAGCGTAATGTTCTGTTCTCTTACCGTATTACTGCAGATAAATTTATTGTGCAAGGCGATTTGATTGGTGATCAAAAGCACTTTAAATCATCGATTGAGGAATTTATTGCCTTTGCAGATTACTATGGTTATACACCTGTATTTTATGAAGTCAGTGATTCATTCATTCCGTATTTATACGGATACGGCTATAACTTTTTTAAACTAGGTGAAGAAGGAAATGTAGAGATTTCAGAAGTTGTTTTAACGCATGAAGAAAAAGAGCAATATAAACAGTTACAAAAAGAAATGCAAGAAGTTGGTTATACATTTGAATGGTTAGAACCGAAATTTTCTGAAACATTTATACGAGAGTTAGCAGAACTTTCAGCTATATGGCAAGGCGATAAAGAACAAATTGGTGAACATTATGTATTTAATGAGAGCTATTTAAATAATGGTCCAATCGTTTTATTACGAAACAAACAACAAGAAATTGTCGCATTTGCAAATTTAACAGAATTAGATGGTCCAAAGCATACGATTGCGATTAGTTTATTGCGTTCGACACAAACAGACATGCCAGCACATGCACTTGATTATTTGTTAGTCTGCTCGTTAATTGCAACGAAGGAAAAAGGTTATCGATATATTAATATTGGAATGGTTTATTTAAAACATGTTGGTGTATCTAAATATGCGGGAATTTCAGAGAAAATTGCAGCTCAGATTTTAGTGAATGCACAAGAATCTGGGAATAAAAAAGACTTACGTTATTTGAAAGAGCAATATGCGAATGAGTGGCGACCAAAATATATTGCCTATCGTAAACGACGCTCGTTACCATTTACGATGCTACAAATTTTAATGTTAATTGGTGATAATAAAATTGCGAGTAAGCGAAATCAACTTATCGCAATGCGAAATTTAAAGAAAAAACAACGAAATTAAGTTTAATGAGGTGCGGTTATGACAGAATTGACAGTAGAACAACAGATTTACGATTGGTTTCGTCATTTTCATGAACATCCAGAAGTAAGTTGGAAAGAGTATGAAACAACAAAAACATTAGCTTCGATTATGGAAGAACTACAAGTGGAGTATCGTTTATTCGGTGATATTCCAGGTTTAGTTGCAGAAATTGGTACAGGAGATGAAATTATCGCTGTTCGTGCAGATATCGATGCCTTGTGGCAAGAAGTAGATGGTGTATGGCGCGCGAATCATTCATGTGGGCACGATGCGAATATCACAATGGTGTTAGGAGCATTAATTCGTTTGCGAAATGAACCATTAACACATCGTGTTCGTTTCATTTTCCAACCTGCAGAGGAACTAGGAAATGGGGCTGTTGCAGCTTATGAACATGGGGCTGTTGACGGTGTATCTCATTTATTCGGTGTTCATCTACGTCCAATTGAAGAATTACCACTTGGTAAAATTGCGCCAGCGATTCACCATGGAGCAGCGTATTTCTTAGAGGGAAGCATCAAAGGTGTGGATGCACATGGTGCTAGACCGCATCAAGGCCAAAATGCACTGGATGTTGTCATGGCTGTTCATCAAATGCTAAATAGTTTGCACTTTTCACCGTTCGAACCACATTCAGTGAAATTAACCAAAGTAGTTGCTGATGGTGGAAGTACGAATATCATTCCAGGGAGTGCGACGTTTGCGATGGATCTGCGTGCGCAAAGTAATGCTTTATTAGATGATATGAAAACAGCTATCCATAAAGGACTACAAGCTATTCAACAACAGTTTGACATCGATTTAGAGTGGCGCTTTTATGATTATACGCCAGGAGCAGAAGTTTCTGAAGAAGCGGCACAGATGGCAAAAGAAGCAATTGTTGAAACGCTAGGTGAAGAATTTTGCACAGAAGCGATCCATACACCGGGAGCGGATGATTTTCATTTTTATACAGTGAAGAAGCCAGAGCTAAAGGCTGCGATGTTAGGTGTAGGAGCGGATTTAGCACCTGGTTTACATCACCCACATATGACATTTGACCAACAGGCTCTAGTAGATGCGTCAAAAGTATTGGCTACATTATTAAAGAAAACACCACGAAAATAAAATACATTTCGACCACTTAATCAAATTGATTAAGTGGTTTTTTATACATTTCAATAAATTTTTATTCGTTTTATTGTATTTGTATTGTTTAGCTATTACAAATAAAAATACTGTCTATGTAATCGTTTTCTTTCTGCTTTGGTGCAAAAATTTTGCATTGACCTCTTTCCACTCAACGGATATTCTTAATTCTAGTGAATGTTTTCATTTTTCAGACAGATAAAGGGGATGAGATGGATGAAAAGAGAAATTAAAGCAAGATGGACGATTTTAACGTTCTTTGTCATGATTACATCGATGGCTGTAGCGGTTGCTGTTTTGGGGACAAGCCCGCACGTACCACTTGTTATTGGTACAGTAACAGCAGCGATTGTGGCGATTGCTCATGGTTTTAAATGGTTAGAAGTAGAAGAAATGATGTATAAGGGGATTAAATTAGCACTTCCAGCGGTTGTCATCATCATGCTTGTTGGTTTTACAATTGGCGCATGGGTTGGTGGCGGTGTCGTTGCGACGATGATTTTTTACGGTTTGAAATTAATCTCACCTGCATGGTTCTTAGTAACAATTCTATTATTATGTGCGATTGTAGCATTAGCAATCGGTAGTTCATGGTCTACAATGGCAACTGTGGGGGTTGCTGGTATGGGTATTGGACTAAGTATGGGTATTCCTGCACCAATGATTGCAGGAGCAGTTATTTCAGGCGCTTATTTCGGTGATAAGATGTCACCATTATCAGATACAACAAATTTAGCTTCTGGTTTAACAGGTACACAATTATTCGATCATATTCGTCACATGCTCTATACGACGATTCCAGGATTAATTATTTCATTAATTGTTTTCGGTATTTTAGGTCGTAAGTTTGCAGATGTGAATATGAACTCTGAAAGTATTTTAACGACATTACGTGTCTTACAAGAGACGTTTTATATCTCACCATGGTTATTAATTGTGCCTGTAGCAGTTATTTTCATGGTAGCCAAGAAAATTCCGGCTATTCCGGCATTACTTGCAGGGATTGTGATGGGTTTCTTATTACAAATTACGGTTCAAGGCGGTTCAACAAAATTTGCACTTGAAACATTACAAAGTGGTTTTGTTTTAGAATCAGGTAATGAATTAGTTGATAAACTATTCAATCAAGGCGGATTAGATGGCATGATGGGTACGGTATCAATGACGATTATCGCGATGACATTTGGTGGTATTTTAGAGTACTCAGGTATGTTGAAATCATTAATTCAAGTCATTATGAAATGGGCAAAATCAACAGGTAGTCTAGTAGCATCTACGATTACAGCTTGTATTTTTACAAATGCGACTTGTTCTGAACAATATATCTCAATTGTCGTACCATCGCGTATGTTTGTAAAAGCTTACCGAGATCGAGGATTACATTCTAAAAACTTATCACGCGCGTTAGAAGATGGTGGTACTTTAACGTCTGTATTCTTCCCGTGGAATACATGTGGTGTATTCATTTTTGCAACGTTAGGTGTAAGTGCATTTGAATATGCGCCATATGCTATTTTAAACTTTGTTGTACCAATTATTTCGATTATTTATGCTTATGTAGGTTTTGCGATTGTTAAATTAACACCTGAAGAATTAGAAGAAGCAAAACAAAAAGAAATCGAAGAAGAAAAAGCATTAGAACCAAGTGCATTATAAATGTAAAAAAGCAAATCGTCTCTTATTGGCGATTTGCTTTTCCAGCATTAAGAGCCAATCCAAGTGTAAACTGCACGTGGCCTACCTTTTTTGTATGTCATTTCAGAAGAAATAATTGCTAAATAACCATGTTCTAATAGTTTTTTAATCATGCGCTCAGCGGTGCGTCTTGTTACATGTAGGTGATCTGCAACATCTTGTGCAGTAAAGTGCTTTGTATGGCGTTCCTCAATGAATGAACTCATTTTTGAAAGACTGAGTACACTTAATTTTGTACGTTCAGCCATTTCTTTTTGCTTCTCACTATCAAATTTGAGTGGCAAAATCGTTTGATGAGTTGGGTAAGGACCTAATAAACGACTATATTCATCAAGAATGTAGATTTCGTCGGTTTTTGTAAATTGAAGAGCATCTTGTGCATGTTGAAGTGCTTCTGAAATCGACTCACCATAGCCGAAACCCATTTGATACGGTTTTTTAAAATAGGCGAGACAGGCTTTTAACTGTTTTTCATTGTGTAGTAGTTGTTCTAAGTGACCAATTGTTGTGTATAATTCCATACGATGTGTATTTTGCCTTGTATAATTTGCATGGATGGCTTGCGTAAAATGAATGAAAGCAGCCTCATCTTCTGGATGAATTTTTAAGACACCTGCTGTCATACGGTTGGCATTTGATTTTTGCAAAAGAACAGAATCACGCATTTTTTCTAACTTTTGAATGGTTGCAGAAGTCGATTCTTGCATACGCATAACAGGATAACCATTTGCTTTTAACTTTTCATATAATTGGTGTACGCTAGTAATAATCAGTTGTATATGCCCTTCATCGTATAATGTTCGATGACGTTGTTCCACGTCTACTTGTGTTGCATCATGAATATATGGAGGAGTATCAAGCTGATGAATGTCTTGTAAAATAGACGTAACGAATGTTGGTTCAATCACATCAATGGAGATTTTATTGAGCGGAATATGATATTTGGTTATAGCAGCTAATAATGTAGTAGAGATGGTAGCCTCATCTTGTATAAAATGTGTATAAGGAATACGAAGTGAAGGCAACAAAGGTTTCACTTCTAAATACGGTAAAAAGCCACCAATAATAAGTGCATCACATGGTTGTAATTCATGTAGTAATTGTGTTGCTTGTTCCGGTTCTTCATACACATAAAAATCTAGTTGGATATCCGCTATTTTTTGTGCGATACTAGAAATGTATTTTTGATAAGCTTGTGAGCTGATTAATGCCATTCGAATGTGCATGGTCATCTTCCTTTGCTTTTTATTTTCGTTATTTAACGACAACTAAACGACATCTATTATAAAGGAGTTTTTTATCTATGAAAATTAAAGAAATTGAGCTATTTGCTATTAACTTACCATTAATCGATCCATTTATCATCAGCTATGCGACATATGATTCAATCCAATCGATTATCGTGAAAATGACGACAGATGATGGAATTGTTGGATATGGTGAAGCAGTTCCAGATGAACATATTACAGGGGAAACGTGGGAAAGTACATTCCAAGTTTTAAAAAATCATTTAGCACCAGCCGTAATTGGTTTAGATCCACGTCAATTTGAGAAGTTACATGATGTGATGAATCATGTTGTAAAACCAGCACTAGCAGCCAAAGCAGCAATTGATATCGCTTGTTTCGATATTGCAGGAAAGTCGATGAATGTACCTGTGTATCAATTATTAGGTGGCCGTTATCATGAGAAATTCCCGATTACACATGTATTATCAATCGGAGAACCAGAAAAAATGGCTGAAGAAGCAGCTCAGAAGATGGAACTTGGTTATACATCGTTTAAAATGAAGGTCGGAACAGAAGTAGCAAAAGATGTAGCACGTATCAAAGCAGTACGTGAACGCGTAGGACAAGATATCGCAATTCGTGTTGACGTTAACCAAGGATGGGGTAATGCAGCAACGACCTTAAAAGCGCTTCGTGGTATGAAGGATTTAAATATCGATTGGTTAGAACAGCCTGTAGAAGATAATGATATTGACGGTCTAGTTGAGATTAAGGCGAAATCAGATATTACATTGATGATTGATGAAGGTTTACGTAGCGAGCGTGATATGCGTGAAGTCATCGCAAAACGTGCAGCAGATAAAGCGAATATTAAACTAATGAAATGTGGTGGTATTTACCCAGCCATGAAGTTAGCTGTAATGGCTGAAATGGCGGGGATCGAATGTCAAATCGGTTCGATGGTTGAATCATCAGTTGGTTCAGCTGCTGGATTCCACGTAGCTTTCTCGAAAAAAATTATGGGTAGTGTTGAATTAACAGGACCAATTAAATTTTCAAAGGATATCGGAAACTTGAAGTATGATATTCCATTCATTCAATTGAATGAAAAACCTGGACTTGGTGTAGATGTTGACGAAGCAGTTCTTCACGAATTAACAGCATTTTCAGAGAAGATTACAGGGTAAGGGGTAACAGATATGACATATTTTTTAACAGGTCACTTAGGAGAAACACCTTTTGCTGTTCGTTATTTAACAATGGATGACTTACAGGCAATCGAAGCACTTCAGCAACGTGTATATGAAGCATTGCCTGTTCGAAGTGTCCTTCAACCATTAACGACAGAAGAATTTGAAGCGATTCTACAAGATGAAAAGATGATGATTGGTGTTTTCGTAGAGGAGGAAATGATTGGCTTCCGCGCACTATTAAATCCACCAATAGAAGAAGAACATCTAGGATATGATTGTGGTGTTCCAGAAGATCAATTCCATCGCGTACTTTATCAAGAGATTTCAAATGTAGCACCAGAATATAGAGGATATGGTCTACAAAAGAAAATGGCGCAATGGTCGATGGAACGAATCGATCAAACACGTTATGACTATGTATGTTCAACAGTTCAACCATACAATATTCCAAGTTTAAAAGATAAATTTTCTCAAGGTCTAGTTGTAAAAGCCTTGAAAATTAAATATGTAGATAAATTACGCTATGTATTTTTCAAAGATTTACGCACTCCAAATCCAACATATGTAAAAAAAGAGACCATTGTCATGCGTGATACAGAAGGTCAACAAAAATTATTGAAAAATGGCTTTGTAGGGACAAAAATGTACGAAGAAAATGATGAATGGTATGTAGTGTATGAGAAATAAAAAGTATATAATAAGATAACTATTATATAAGGAGTGTTATCTACACATGAACAAAATCCCTGTAATCATCGACTGTGACCCAGGTATCGACGACACAATGATGCTGACATTAGCATATGCGCGTCCAGAACTAGATATTAAATTAGTAACAGTTGAGGCTGGTAACTTAACAATTGATAAAACAACTTATAACACATTAAGTTTCCTAACATACATTCAAAAAGAAGTAGAAGTTGCAAAAGGAATCGAGCAACCAATGTTCCGTAAACAAGAGGTAGCAGAAGATATCCATGGTGAAGGTGGACTTGGTAATGTAAAATGGGCAGACCCTGTTTTACAAGCAAGTGACCGTACAGCGATTCAAGCGATGTGCGATGTTTTAATGAACGCTGAAGAGCCAATTACGATTGTTGCAACAGGCCCATTAACGAATGTGGCTGCTTTATTATTTGCACATCCAGAAGTGAAACCATTCATTAAACAGATTTCTTGGATGGGCGGAGCAGCAGTTGGTGGTAACATGTCAACAGTAGCTGAATTCAATGCATATGTTGATCCGCACGCAGTGGAATTAGTATTCCGTTCGGGTGTTCCAATTATTATGAGCGGTTTAGATGTAACGCATAAAGCCTACATTACACGCGATGAAATGACACGCTTACGCAATTTAGGTACACCATTCGCTGAAAAAGTAGCAGATATGATGAACTTCTATACATTCACACAATCTCAAACACCATTTAACCCACCTGGATTTGAAGAACAAATTCGTGTGCATGATGTGTGTGCAGTTGCGTGTCTAGTTGAACCAGAGTTATTTAAAGGTGATGATTACTTTGTCGAAGTTGAGTTGAATGGCTCACTAACACAAGGAGCAACATTGGTTGATTTCGCAAAGAAAACAGGAAAAGAACCAAATGTTCATGTATTACACACAGTAAATCGTGACGGCTTTATCGATTTATTCTTTAATGCAGTCACAACAGTAGGTAAAACACTTTAACAAATTGTTCCATGTGAAACAATTATAAAAAATAAAAAATGAGGACAGGTTATGTAATTCATAAACCTTGTCCTCATTCTATTTTGTGTGCTTTTCTTTTCATTTGAAATGCCACCTATTTTAATTTAATATTCTCAGCAATTGAATTAATGTAATAACTAAAGCAATCGTCACAACAATACCAAGTACGAATAATACGACTAAACGACGTGGTGCTTTTTCCATACGACGACGACCATAATGCACTAGCTCTCTCCAAGCGAAACCCCATACAATTAAATCGATGACTGCTAAAATAAGAATCCATATAATCATCTCATCACCTCTTACTATTAATTGTAACATAAAGTAAAAAAAATGAAGCATAAATTTTCAGATTTCTTTCGATTTATACCCATATTGATTCCCTAAAGTGATGAAGAATAATCAAATCATCTGTTTTAGGTATAAAATGACGGAATAATCTAGAATTTTGAAATGAAAAAGATCTTTCACTCTATTAGAGAAAAAGATCTTTTTTACATATTAAGATTGAATTAATTCAACAATCGAACTGTAAATTAAGAATAGATTAAGTGCAACCGTAATAGCCGCAATTACCCAACTTGTATAGGTCACCCATTTTCGATTCACTAAACCACCCATGATTTTAGGGTTACTCGTGAAAATAATGAGTGGTATTAAAGCGAATGCGATACCAAATGATAGGATTACCTGACTCCATACTAAAGCAACAGTGGCATTTAAACCGAGTGCGATAATGAGAATAGGTGGAGCCATCGTAATCGCACGACGTAAGTAGAGTGGAATTCGTCGATTAATAAACCCTTGCATAACGACATCACCAGACATCGTACCAACAGCTGAACTTGCTAAACCAGCAATTAATAATCCTAGACCGAATGATACTGCAGCTGTAGGACCGATTAATGAGCCGAGTTCATGGTAGGCAACATCTAAATCGCTGACATCCATTCCACGTTTATGGAATAAAGCAGCCGCAATGACTAACATCGATATATTAATTGCACCTGCAATAACCATTGCGATGACAATATCGAAAAACTCAAATTTGAAAATCTTTTTCTTTTCTGCTTCAGAACGTCCAATTACTCGACTTTGCGTTAGAGAAGAATGGAGGTAGATGGCATGTGGCATAACCGTCGCCCCTAAAATCCCTGTAGCAAGTAAGATGGAACCAACACCATCAAAAGAGGGGAACAGTCCAGATAATACTTCCGTTGGCTTAGGGTCAGCTAAAAATGTTTGGAAGGCAAAAGCCATCACAACCATCATAACCATACCGGATACAATGGCTTCAAATGTACGAACACCACGTCTTTGAAGCTCTAAAATACCAAAAGCAGCCACCGCGGTTATAAGAGCAGCTGGTAACATAGGGATTTTAAATACTAGGTAAAGTCCAAGAGCTGCACCGATAAATTCGGCTAAATCGGTTGCGATGATGACAATTTCTGCTTGAATCCAGAGCATAATCGATGTTTTTTTCGAAAAATTATCACGTGCGACTTCAGGTAGGTTACGCCCTGTCGCAATGCCAAGTTTAGCTGATAAAGATTGAATCAATACCGCCATTAAGTTAGAAACGACAATGACCCATAAGAGTAGATAGCCATATTCAGAACCTGCGGTAATATTCGTCGCAAAGTTACCAGGGTCAATATAGGCAACTGCTGCAATGAATGCAGGACCTAAAAAGGGAAGAATCTGTCTGAAACCTTTAATCTCACCGCGTAAGACAGCATTTGCGGATAAAGGTGTTTTTTGTTTGTTTTTCATAGTCTGCGCTCCTTAATCTGTGTGAACGACAAAAAGTTGTTTTAGGGAAACTTTATGTTGCAAGTGTATAATAGAATCTCATAATTTGTAAAGTATGAACTCACTGTAGTATTCCCGTTTTAAACTAAAATAAAAAAAGAAATCAATGGAATAAATGATTTCTTCTTTCGTGTATTATTTTAATGGACAAAAACCACAAGCTAGTAAACCCGGAACGTCTTTTGAAAAACAGCAACTCTTTCTAACAGGTAAGTGAATGAGTGTGGAAGGGGGTTGTCCGCCTGTATAAGTGTGAAAACGTGAATGTTCACTAATTCCTTCCCATACAACATCTCCTTCAAGAAAATCTAAATATATTCTGGCCTCTTCTTCTGTCGCATGACTTGAAAGAAGTGTATGGTAATGCCATAAAAGATAACCAAATACATTCTCCCAGTGCGTTAAGACGGATACGCCGCCTAGCTTTTTTAGTTGTGAGAAAATCTGATGACATTGCTCAAGTAGAATGGTATGTACAGCTTGTTCGCGCTCATCTTCATCAATCATGTCCCAATCTTCGCTACGTGTGAACATACAAATAGAAGGACGACCGAATTCTTCTCGTACGCCAAATTGTAAGTTTTCGAACTTCCCCATCCACATTTCGTCATAGACGGTGAGCATATAAAACTGCATGGAGATGAACATACCGTAGCGTCTTGTGAAGTACGAAATTGCAACTGCATCTTGGTCACTTTGACTAACTGCTTTCCATATATTTTTAGCATCTTCTAAAAAGTCATCCTCTAATAATTGTTGTAAATTAAATAAAAAAGGTTGTTCTACATCTACATAATTACTATATGCATGTAGCTGTTGTAATTGATCTTGTGATAAACGTGTCATATTTCTCCCCCTTATACCAACTATACACGAAAAAAGTTCAATAAATCTATTGACTATTTAATTGATAACGATTATCATTATCATATAAACAAATTACTTCTCCTCGAAAACAGAAATACAGAGGACATTAGCCACTTTTCTCCAAAAAGAGCTGATGAAGAATAACAGAGTATTCATAACCCCCCTCAAAACGTTATGGAATAGCTCGGTATAGCATAGAACCAACAGGGATTCGCCACTCTGTTGGTTTTTTTATTGTTCTCATAAAAAAAGAGGTCGCTAGGATGAGCAACCTCTTTGTATCGCTAAATAGCATTTTTGTTCATGAGCATCGTGTGATAACTGTGAAGTAGCATACCGAAAATAATAACGAGTAAACCAACAAGTGCAAGTGGAGCAGGAAGTGGGATACCGAGTAGAATCATTTCACCGATAATAACGAAAATAATTTCAGCAGATTGAGTTGCTTCAACTGCCGCAAGCTTTCCTTGATTATCTCGTACGCGGTCTGTTGCAACGAAGAATAGAATAGTCGCAATAATACCCGAACTAATCCCCACGATGAATGATTGGAATACTTGTGAGCTACTTGGTGCACCTACAGTGAAGCTGGCATAGATAGCGAGTATAATCCATGCAGGCATCGACATAATCGTCATACCGAGTACACGTTGAAATGTATCGAGTCGACCATCACAGACTTCCATCATTTTGCGATTACCAAGTGGATAGGCAAAGGCAGCGATAATGACAGGTAACGTACTAAGTAAGAGTGCCTTTTTTGAAACAGTTGCAGCACTTGGAATTTGAATTAAGATGATCCCAACTAATATAATGCATGAAATAAGGAGTGATTTAAACGGAATTTTCTGACGAATTTTTTTCTGTTCAATATGTATAAAAAACAGTGGAGCGAGTAATACGCCCGCAATAATAGTGAATTGCCATGTCCCTGATACAAGCCAACCTGGTCCATATGCAGCAGCATAAGTCAGTGGTGCATAAAATAGTACGAAACCTACAAAACTCCAAAGTAGCCAAGCACCTGTATTTTGTTTAATTTCTTTTGTCATCTTAGGCAGCCCACGACGAGCTGCCACGATGATCAAAAGAAAAGGGAGCATGAAGAAATAACGCAGAGACGAACTCCATAACCAACTACCACCCTCTAATTCCATCGCACGATTCAAAATGAATGTGACGGCGAAGAAGAGGGCAGCAAAAATACCGATTACAATTTCTTTCATACCCAAACCCCTTTCAAACGCGATTAACCGCGTTGTTCGTATAACTTCACGATTTCTAAAATAACCTCTGTTGCTTTTTCCATTGTTTCAGCTGAGACATATTCATATTTACCATGCATATTTTCGCCACCAGCAAAAATATTTGGCGTTGGTAAGCCCATGAATGATAGTTGAGAACCATCTGTACCGCCGCGAATCGCTTTTTTAATCGGTGTAATACCTAAATTTAACATTGCTTCTTCTGCAAGGTCAACGATGAATTTTACAGGCTCAATTTTTTCAGCCATATTGTAATATTGGTCATTCATCTCTAATTGAACGGCATCTTCACCATATTCTTTTTGAAGTGCTTCAAAAGCTTGTTGTACAAGTGCTTTTTTCGCTTCAAATTTTGCACGGTCATGGTCACGAACGATGTAGTGTAATGTTGTTTTTTCAATTGAACCGTTAAATTCCATTAAATGAATGAAGCCTTCACGACCTTCTGTTAATTCAGGTACTTCGTCTTTTGGCATCATCTCTTGGAATTTAATTGCGGCTGTCATTGAGTTAACCATTTTATTTTTGGCGCTACCTGGGTGTACGTTTGTACCGAAAGTTGTTAATTTGACACCAGCTGCATTAAAGCTTTCGTATTCTAATTCACCTAGTGGACCACCATCCATTGTATAAGCATAGTCTGCATTGAAGCGCTCAACGTCAAATGCGTGTGGACCGCGACCGATTTCTTCGTCTGGTGTGAATGCAACACGTAATTCACCATGTTTAATCTCTGGATGTTCGATTAAGTATTCCATTGCAGTCATAATTTCGGCAATCCCTGCTTTATCATCTGCACCTAGAAGTGTTGTACCATCTGTAGTAATCAATGTTTGACCTACATAATTCGCCAGTTCAGGTGAATTTTCTGGTGATAGAACGACTTCTTCATTTAATTGAATCGCTTTTCCATCATAGTTGTCATGACGGATCGGATTCACATTTGTCCCTGTGTAATCAGTTGTTGTATCAACATGTGCTAAAAAGCCGATTGTTGGAATTTTTTTATCTGTGTTGGCAGGTAGTGAAGCGAATAGGTAACCATTCTCATCCACCATTACATCTGACATACCAATTGCTTTTAGCTCTTCTTCTAATACATGAAGTAAATCCCATTGTTTAGATGTTGAAGGTGTTGTCTCACTTGTTTCACAAGATTGTGTATCAATTTTCGCATAGCGAATTAAGCGTTCGATTAATTTTTCTTTCATTTGTAGCATCCTCCTTAATTGTTGAAGCATTGCTACTATTCTAACACTTTCTTACGGATTTCGAAATGTTCAGGAAAATGAAAAATAAATAAAAATTGTGCAAATAAATAAGTCCCCAATATCCACTGTGTTGCACCGTCAATGGTTGTCACAAACATATTAATCATAAAAATAGAATCCGACACAATAAGAAGGAAGGCGCTGAATAATAGAATCCATTTGCGCGTTTGAATCGCCGCCCACCCAATTGTGAGCATAACGGCGATATAGAAAAGGACAACAAGACCTAAAAGAATAGCTCCACTTTTAAAAATATTCCCACCCACCCATGCAGCAAGCAGAATTCCATAAAATAATAAACAGAGCGTCGCAATTTTAGATGGTGCTGTTTGACGGAGTGTTAAGCATGCACGAATATAAAAAAGGTGACCGATCAAGAAGAAGAATAAACCGATGATAAACCAAGGGTGTGTGAGTTGACCGACAATGAAGAATAGCAAACCAAATAGGATAAAACGATCATAGGGAGCTGTTTCCAGCGTTTTTGAAGTGAAGACAATAAGTAAGAGGCAAATTGTTGGGATTGTTGGTATGAGGATATCGTAGAAGTATGAAACTTCTTTTGGTAAGAAGAATAAATAAAGAATACTAAATATGAATGCAGTAATCCAAAGTGTACGTTCTTTCATAGATCAACCTCCTCGTATGAAGTCATATTTGAATATACCCCGAATTTGTGAATTCAAGAGGTTTTGAAACTTTTTCCTTCGCTTCACGTAAATAATGCAAGAAGAAAGGGAGGTTTTTTACAAAATGACGATGACTTTTATCATTGCAGTCGCATTAGCCGCTGTAATCGGCATATTAATTGTTCCGATTTCTAGTCGAATGAAGGACGGTAGTTTCAATTTTAAATTTAAAGCATTATTTTTCATTGGTATTTTACTTGTAGCATCCATTGCGACCATGATTACGCTATACATAACGATGATGGATTTAAACTGGACAGCAGTATGGCCTGTTGTAGCGATTGTCGCATTTGCGGGTGCTTACCTATCAACAGGGTTCGAGCGAAAGATTAAAGGGTTAATTGGCTTAGCTGGTATTGGTGTCGCAGCTTATATGCTCTCTGCACCGATGATGAATGCAGATGAAAAATATGAATCAGCTAAGATGAAAACAGAGGTCGAGTTAAAAGCATTCGACGAAACAAAAACACCAGCGAGCGTACCGCCAAAATATGCACGCAACAAGATGAAAAAAGCATTTGGTCAAGTACCAAATACAAGTTACTATGAGCTTGGGAATTTACAAATTCAAAAAATTAACGACGACTACGTTTATGTTGCACCTGTTGAATTCTCAGATGCTTTCAAATGGTTTAAAGGGAAAACAACACCGGGTTACTTCGTATTAAGCGCGACGGATTCATCAGCGAATCCAAAATTTGTTGAAAAAGAGATGAAATATGTTCCGTCTGCTTATTTAAATAATCATGTTGCGCGTTATATGCGTCTACACAACCCGTTAACTATTTTCAACGGAGATGTTCAACTTGAAATCGACAATGATGGTACACCGTATTATATTCGTACGTATGGTGACTTCATTTCGGCACGTAACGGTTTTAAACCACAAGGGATTGTCATGGTGAATGCACAAAATGGTGACATCAAAAAATATAAATTAAAAGATGTTCCGAGCTTTGTAGATGGAGCAGTTTCACCAGAGGCTGTGAGCTTACAAAATAGTTATTTCGGTAATTATGTACATGGTTATTGGAACACGATTTTCGGTAAAAAAGACATTAAAATTCCTTCAGATGAAGGTGTAGAAGCAAATGTTAGCCCTGTATTTGATGAGAATGGCGAGATGTATTACTTCACTGACTTTACAAGTCCAAAAGAAGGCGTGGACTCCATGCTTGGTTATTCATTAACGAATGCACGTACAGGTCAAGGAACGTATTACACAGGTAATAGTGATGAATCGTATATGGATTCAGAAGGGGCACTGCAAGTAGTTGAAAAGAAATTCGTTGAGAAAAAATGGTCGGGTTCTATGCCATTACTTTATAACTTCTATGGTGAAACAAGTTGGCTAGTACCTGTATTAGATTCAAATGGTTTCTTACAAAATTACTACATCGTTTCAGCAGCCAATCCTGAAATTGCTGTGACAGCGACGACACCAAATGAAGCACTTCGCCAATATAAAAACGTTCTAAGTCGATCAGGTACGAGTACAGTAAACGGTAACTCGACGAAAGAAGAAAAACAGGGTGAAGGAACTGTACTACGCGTATATAAAGAAACAGCAGGAGACTTCACGAATGTTACATTCCTTTTAGATGATGAGACGAACTATACAGTGAGTTCGGAAGTAGCTCCACTTGCAGTCTATTTACAAGAAGGTGATAAAGTGAAATTCACGTACTTGGCGACATCGGAAGTATTCCAACAAGTAAAAGAATTAACAATCACGACATTAAAGCCAAAAGAAAAGAAAACGAAAGAGTAACGTAAAGTACTAAATGAACAGAGGAATCGCATACGATGTGGTTCCTCTCTTTTTAACTGAATGATGCTATACTAAAGCTATAGGTTAAAAAAGGAGTATTTAGTATGCAAAGTAAAAATAAAACAGTTGTACGCTCAATGGAAATACTTAATTTATTTATAAATCATGCGAAATTAACATTTAATGAAATTATCGAATTATCAGGAATACCGAAAACATCTGTCTATCGTATGCTGCAATCGTTAGAGGAGATGGGTCTGTTAGATAAAGATGCGAACGGGAAATATAGTTTAGGCATTCTTTTTTTACGCTTCGGTCATCTTGTTTCTGAACGAATTGATTTGCGCCAAGTGGCATTACTAGCGATGGAGAAGTTACATCAGGATTTAGGAGAGGCCATTAACCTCATTATTCGTGACGGTGATGAAGCAGTTTATATTGAAAAGTTACAGTCGATTCAACCGGTACGCCTATATACAACAATTGGTCGCCGTACACCGCTTTATGCAGGAGCGTGTGCAAGAGCCATTCTGTCGTTTTTACCACCAACGGAACGAGAAGACTATTTGAAGCGAGTAGAATTAACAGCTTATGCAAAGGGAACCATCACGTCAGAAGAAGCACTTCGTCATTCGATTTCTGAAACGAGAAATAAAGGATATACGGTGAGTTTTTCAGAGCTAGAAGATTTTACGGCAGCAGTTGGCGTTCCAATTTTTAATCATTTAGGAGAGGTTGTTGCAGCGATTAGTATTGCAGGAATTGAAACGAATTACACAGAAGAACATCTTGCAGTATTTATTCCAAAAGCAAAGGAAGCCGCACTCGACATCTCTTTAAAATTAGGTTATCGCCCAGAAGTGTAACGCGTTAGGAAGGTAGGTGATGTTCATGAAAAAACATTAATCTATGTAACACTATTCGTTTTAATCGTGCTGATTGGTTGGATGATTTATGATACGATGAAAATCCCTACGTAGGGAAAAATTTAAATAATTTAGGAGATATAAGATGATGGATCAACAAGGACAAGAAAAGTTTTTACAGTTCATTTTAGAACGAGTACAAGAAGGAAAAGAAGAGGAAGCACGCGCAATACTTCTAGAAAACTTTAAAAAGCAAGATGAAGGTACATTCTCACAACAAGACATTCAAGAATTCGTTCCTAAAATGCTCCTTTTATTAAAACCAGAAAAATTACAAGAAGTTCAAATGATTGCACAACAATTTGCTGGTAAGTTTGGCTACTAATAACATACGAGTTTGAAATAGAAGATGAGATATCAGTGTAGAAACACCATCTCATATGAGCATAAGAAAAATCGGAATCGCGCCATAATGCGGTTCCGATTTTTTGTTTAGAACCCTAAAGAAGGAAGAGGAGTGTTATGTCTCATTCTGCACTTTTTATATGTATCAAGTATAATAAATAGGAAAGGAGTGGAAATAGTGGATTTTAGAGAAAAGTTAGCAAAATATCTGACAATTTTTGCACAAGTGGGTTTCCTACTATCATTTGCTTGTAACGTATTCATTGGCGTACAAGGAATACAATCGACAGTTGTGACAAGTGAACGGACATCAATCGCATGCTTTTTATTTATTTTCTTGTACGTTATAACAAAATTCATTATTAAACCAAAAACTAAAAATGATGTATTTGATTCAATACATTAAACATATATTTTAATTAATAAGTAAAGGGTGATTAAGTGTTCCATTATATTTTGAGGTAGAATAATTTTTTTAAAAGTTTAGTTTCTAGTGGAACAAGAAATAATATGATAGGGAATGGATAGGAAGAATAATTCACTTATAGCTATGTTATCTATTTACTATATAGATGATAAAGTCATAAAAATATATAGAAAGGACGGTGTGCTAATGGATATTGTGATTAAAGTGTTAAGTACATTAGTAGCTATTGAGTTTCTATTTATTATGTACCTAGAAACATTAGCAACTAGTTCAGATCGAACATCTAAAACATTTAATTTTACGAAGAAAGAATTAAGCAGCGATAAAATTAAGCTACTTATGAAAAATCAAGGTATTTATAACGGTCTTATTGGTTTAGTTATTTTATATGCAGCTTTTATCTCAGATAATGGACAGGAATTACTTATAATTAATATGATTTACATTGTTTTAGTGGCGTTATATGGTGCATATTCTAGTTCAAATATAAGCATATTTTTTAAACAAGGAACCTTAGCTTTGATTACGTTACTGGTTTTAGTTTTTTCTTAAAGTTTTTGATTGAATTTCATTCTAAAAAAGGGCTTCGACATATACAATGTCGAAGCTCTTTGGCTTTTAAATTGAATTTTATAGAATCCCTAAATGCTCGTCACGAATATCCGTTACAAACATATGTCCAGGTGCATGTGTAATCATTAAATCGGGTTTTACGTGCATAGCAATTGCTTGAGGCGTAACACCACAAGCCCAAAATACAGGTACTTCGCCTTCTTTAATGGTTACTGCATCACCGAAGTCGGGTTTTGAAAGATCTTGAATACCGATTGTTTCAGGATTACCAATATGAAGCGGCGCACCATGAACAGAAGGGAAGCGTGAAGTTACTTGAACTGCACGTACTACGTCTGCTTCAGGAATTGGACGCATCGAGACAACGGTCGGACCTTCGAAAAGTCCAGCAGGTGTCGTAGCGATATTTGTTTTATACATCGGTACATTACAGCCCTCTGAAATATGACGTACATCAATCTCATTATTCAGTAGTGCATTTTCAAAAGAGAAACTACAACCGATTAAGAAGCAGACAAAATCATCTGACCAGTAATCATATAAATCCGTTACTTCTTCAACGAATACACCTTGTTTATAGACGCGATATTTTGGAATATCTGTACGAATATCTGCATCTTTAGCGATTCCTTTTGGTGCGACTTCACCAGGTTCGATTACATCTAAAATTGGACAGGCTTTTGGATTTCGTTGTGCAAATAAGAGAAAATCAAAAGCGTGTTCCTTTTTTAAAATAGCTAAATTTGCCTGTGCATAGCCAAGTGCATGACCAGCTGTTGGACCTGTAATTTGCTTTTCGCGAATTAACTTGCGAATTTCAGCAGGTGATAAATTTGCGTAATCCATTCTCGTTCACTCCTTATTTCATTAGTAATTGAATTTGTTCAACCAATGTCATGTAGCCAAGTGTCCCCATTGATACGACAACAAGAATTCCTGTAATCGTTAGCCATTTTGGATGTTTATAATTGCCCACGATTGATTTTTTATGAACAGCAATTAATAATGTGCCAAGTGCGATTGGTAAGATTAGACCGTTTAATGCACCAGCTAATACAAGTACATTGACAGGTTTACCAACTGAGATGAAGACAAGAGCTGAAATCGCAATAAACGCAATAATAATCCAGTTTTCATACTTAGCAATATTTTTATGGAATGTTTTAATGAATGATACAGATGTGTAAGCAGCGCCGACAACTGAAGTAACAGCTGCAGCCCACATAATCACACCGAAAATACGGAAACCAGCAGTACCTAAAGCACTTTCGAATACAGAAGCAGCAGGGTTATCTGCAGCTAATTTAACACCTTGTGATACAACACCTAATACAGCTAGGAATAGAAGAACACGCATAACACCTGTTACAGCAATCCCTGTAATCGAACTTTTATTCACTTCTGGAATTGCGCTTGTGCCTTTTAATCCAGCATCTAGTAAACGGTGCCCACCTGCGAATGTAATATAACCACCGACAGTACCACCAACTAATGTGACAATCGCAAAAATACTTAATTCCGTTGGTACGAATGTACGAATCACAGCCTCACCAACAGGCGGTGCTGTTGAAATCGCTACGTACATCATCAGAAGAATCATAATACCACCAGCTACTTGTGCAGCGCGGTCCATAATTTTACTTGCCTCTTTGAATAAGAAAATAACAATCGCAAAAATCGCACTTAGTGCAGCGCCAGTTGTTACATCAAGTCCAAGCATTGCGTTCAGACCAAGACCAGCACCGGCGACGTTCCCGATATTAAAAGCAAGTCCACCAAAAACAATTAAGATGGCTAGAACGAATCCTAGACCAGGCAGTACTTTATTCGCAATCTCTTGTCCACGTAAACCCGATACGACAATAATACGCCAAACGTTCATTTGTGCAAAAACATCGAGTAAGAGAGAGATTAAAATAACGAAACCAAAACTCGCGCGTAGTTGATCTGTGAAAATCGTTGTTTGTGTTAAAAATCCAGGACCGATTGATGATGTGGCCATTAAGAAGGCGGCACCTAATAGGACACTAGCGCCAGCTTTCTTCTTTGTCGATGACTGTGTATGTAAGTCGACTTTTTCCATATGAAACTCCCCTTTGTTCTAACGGAACGGTGTAACTTGAATCCCACTATCCGTTAATCGTTGATGAATGAATTGTGCAAATTGTAATGCGTGTACGCCATCCCCATGGATACAAACGGTATTTGCGACAATTGGATAACTTGTTTGTTGAACGGTTTGAACTGTTCCTTTTGTAATCATGTTCAATACTTGTTCAACAGCTTGATGGTCATCTGTAATAAGTGCATTTGGTAATGTACGAGATGTTAACGAGCCATCAGCTTGATAGGTACGGTCCGAAAATACTTCACTCGCTGTTTTGAGACCGATTTTTTCACCTGCTTTAATGAGTTCACTACCTGACAGTCCATATAAGACAAACTCAGGATTCACTGCATAAATCGCTTCTGCAATAGCAGTGGAAAGGCTTTCATCTTTTGCTGCTAAATTATACAGTGCGCCATGTGGTTTGACATGTTCTAATTTTCCACCGAAAGCAGTCGTCAAAGCTTGTAATGCCCCGATTTGGTACGTGACAATGTTGAAAACTTCGTGTGGTGATAGATGCATCGCATTGCGACCGAAACCTACTAAGTCTGGAAACCCAGGATGTGCCCCAATTTTGACGTTCTTTTCAAGTGCTAGCTCTACTGTTTTTCGCATGACATGTGGATCACCAGCGTGGAAACCACAGGCGATATTGGCTGACGTGACATAATCTAAGATTAATTCGTCATTGCCCATTTTGTATGCGCCAAAGCTTTCACCTAAATCGCAGTTCAAGTCGACTTGAAACATGAAATCAACTCCTTTATCCCCATTTTAGTCCGTAATTCAGTTTATTAGTTCCGTTTTAAGAAACTTATGTTTCGAATAATACCATAAAATAAAAAGTGTGTATAGCTTGAATAGTCCGATATTTTAAAAAATAATTGCGAAAATAATTGAATAATTCTATAATTATTCCTATATTCAGAATTAAAATTCCGAAATTCGGGAAAAGGGGTGGCGACATGCGATTTAGTGAATACACAACAATATCGCCAATGGGAGACGCTGCAATTCGTATTGAATTTAACGAAGCGATGAGCGTTCAACAGTATCATATGATGCAATTATTGATTCAACATATAGAGGATGCGGAGTTACCGTATGAAGAAATCGTACCATCATTTCAAGTGATTACGATTTTGTTTAACCCACTAGATGTGAAGAAGAAAATACACAATCGACAAAATCCATATCAGTGGTTAGAAGAAAAAATCTGTATTATTCTACAGCAAGAAATAATTGTTACAGAACAGATGGAAGAGGTAGTTGAAATTCCTGTTTGCTATGGTGGTGAATTTGGACCTGATTTAGAAGAAGTCGCAAACTATCATGGCATCACGCCAGGAGAAGTGATTCAAAAACATACAGGACGTGATTATTTTGTTTATATGTTAGGGTTCGCACCAGGGTTCCCGTATTTAGGCGGACTAGACGAATCATTAGCAACACCAAGAAAACAAACACCACGTTTGAAAATTGAAGCAGGATCTGTTGGGATTGCAGGTTCACAAACAGGGGTGTATTCAATTGAAACACCGGGTGGTTGGCAAATCATCGGACGTACACCAACAGCTTTATTTACACCAGAAGCAGAAAATCCTACCTTATTACGAGCAGGTG
The DNA here is from genome assembly GCF_030219945.1 of Kurthia sp. YJT4. NCBI lineage: Bacteria > Bacillati > Bacillota > Bacilli > Caryophanales > Caryophanaceae > Kurthia > Kurthia sp. YJT4. Next base: position 199,038 of record NZ_CP126689.1, read on the forward strand.
TCTGGATTCGATTCTATCCTATTTCAATTGAAGAATATCATGCGCTGAAAGGAGAAAGTCTATGTCAATCACTTGCTTAAAAGCTGGCACACTTGCAACAATCCAAGATATTGGACGAATCGGCTATCAAAATATTGGCGTTATTGTAAGCGGGGCGATGGATTCTTTTGCACTTAAAATTGCTAATCGTTTATTGGGAAATCATCAGCACGAAGCGTGTATCGAAGTAACGATGCGCGGTACGGCATTTCATTTTTCAGAAGATACGTATATTGCGATTACAGGTGGTGACTTAACACCGACAATTCAGGGGATGGATGTACCACAGTGGCGACCTGTACTCGTTCGCGCTAATCAGACACTCCGCTTTAAAGGTGCAAAAAAAGGGTTGAGAAGTTATCTTGCTGTGCAACATGGTTTTTTAATAGAAGAAAAGCTCGGAAGTAAAAGTACATACTTGCGCGCAAATATGGGGGGTCTAAATGGACGTGCGCTTCAAGAACAAGATGAAATACAATTAATGAATACAAATTGGGATACACCTGTATTACCGATTGAAAACGAACATTTTAGTACAGTTTCGTGGCATGTCCGACCTGATTTTTATAAAAAAGCACGTAAAAGACATCGTATTCGTTTCGTCGAAGGGAACGAATATCAATGGTTCACAACAGCTACACAACAAAATTTTGAACGTGTTCATTTTGATGTTGCTATGTCATCTGACCGTATGGGGTATCGTTTAAAAGGGTTTAAGCTTCAAAAAGATGTGCAACAAGAGATGGTTTCAGAAGCAGTAACGAATGGAACGATTCAAGTAGCGAATGATGGACAACCCATCATTTTATTAGCAGATCGTCAAACAACAGGTGGTTATCCTCGAATTGGGCAGGTGATTTCAGCTGACTTACATCGTTTCGGGCAAATGAAGCCAGGTGACCAAATTCGTTTTGAACGCGTGACACTTGATGAAGCATATGAAGCTTTATATGATTTAGAACAACAGCTAAATCATATTGAAGTATCGATTCAATTGAAAAAATAAAAAGAAAGAATCGCACAATCATAAGTGTGATTCTTTCTTGTATTTAGACTATTTCCACGTGAAACCTTGTGAAGCAAGGAAATCTTTAATGAACGGACGTTGTTGGTTTACTAAGTAATCCGCCATTTGTTTCGTCCAGTTCGTTACTTTTTGATTAGCATTACGGTTTAAGTAGTACTCGCCAAGTTCTTTATCATATTGTGTTAATAGTGCGTCATATTTTTCTACATCATAACCATTTTCATGTACAATTGCTTCCACTGGTAAACGTGGTTTTGTATCATTTGTTTTCGTTGGTTTGCCGATTGTCATCGCAAACATCGGGAAGACGTATTCAGGTAGGTTGAATAATTCGCTAATTTCTTTTGGATTATTACGTGCGCCGCCAATATAGCAAATACCGTAGCCTTCAGCTTCAGCTGCGATGACGAAGTTTTGAGCAAATAAGCTAACATCTGCTACACCGACTAAGACATTTTCAGCTGAATCAGCTGTAATATCAATATCGTATTTTTGACCAGCAATTTGAAGGCGCTTGAAGTCTACACAGAATAGGAAAGAAGCGCCAGCTGTTTTGAATTGGAAATCATTATTCGATAATTCGCCAAGTTTCGCTTTTTTCTCAGGATCTGTCACATGAATCACACTATATGCTTGTACAAAGTGTGATGTTGCAGCCATCTGTGCAGTTTCGATTAAATCATATACCACTTCTTTTGGAATTTCTTCGCCTGTATATTTACGGACAGAAGTATGACTACGTAATAATTCTTTTACTTGATTCATGATTCATTCAACTCCTATTGTCATTTGTATTCAAAGACTATGCTACCATAAATGCTCATCTTATTCGAAAACCTTTGATTCATTTTTTAATTTTTTTCTTCTATGTTACTTTTAAATAATTTTTGCATTTTAAAAGAATTAAATCAGTATAATAAAAATTTTCAGAAAAAAGATTGACGAATGAAAAATAGATGACTATACTAGATAGAAATTGATGGAAACATTATATGTTTAAAACCTTTATCAAGAGTGGCGGAGGGATAGGCCCTGCGATGCCCAGCAACCAGTTTCTTTTTTGAAACCAAGGTGCTAATTCCTACAGATTTTTTATCGGATCTGACAGATAAGGGGAGGACCATGTTCGATACAGCCCTCTTCTTACCTAAGAAGAGGGCTTTTTTATAAAATCCTTCTCCTATAATTCCTTATTCCGATGTCCATCATCATAATTCATTTTAGGAGGAATCATATATGACAGAATTCAAAAAAGAAACATTAGCCGTACATGGCGGACAATCACCAGACCCCGTAACAGGAGCGATTGCAGTACCTATTTACCGTACAACTGCATATCAATTTAATGATTCAGAACATGCTCGTAAATTATTCGCACTAGAAGAAGCAGGCAATATTTATTCACGCATTATGAATCCAACAGTGGATGTGTTTGAAAAACGTGTTGCCTTATTAGAGGGTGGAACAGCAGCAGTTGCCCTATCTTCAGGTATGGCTGCTATCTCATTTAGTATTTTAAATATTGCACGTGCAGGAGATCATATTGTAGCTGCGAATAGTCTATATGGTGGCACGTACAATTTATTTGCGAATACACTTCCACGTTACGGTATTACAACAACTTTCGTTGATGAGCGCGAACCTGAGAAGTTTGCAGAAGCGATTCAAGAGAACACAAAAGCGCTATATGTTGAAACAATCGGAAATCCAAGTTTATCAGTAGTTGACTTAGAAGCATTTGCAAAAATTGCACATGAACATCAAATTCCACTCATCGTCGATAATACATTTGCTTCACCAGTTGGATGTAACCCGATTGAACATGGTGCAGATATTGTGATTCACTCGGCAACAAAGTGGATTGGTGGACATGGTACAACAATAGGTGGAATCGTAGTGGATGCAGGGAAGTTCGACTGGACGCAGGGTAAATTCCCAGACTATACAGAACCAGATGCTTCTTATCATGGTATTCGCTATGGTGTGGATGCACCGAATGCAGCGTTTGCAACACGTTTACGCGTTCAATTATTACGTGACTTCGGTCCGACATTGAGTGCAGATGCAGCCTTTAACTTCTTACAAGGTTTAGAGACACTTCATTTACGTGTGCTACGTCATAATGAAAATGCACATAAAGTAGCGACATTCTTACGCAATCATGAACAAGTGGAATGGGTACACTATAATGGATTTGAAGATAGTGAGTATGCGCCACTCATAGAAAAATATTTAAAAAATGGTGCAGGTTCTGTTTTAACATTTGGCATTAAAGGTGGGCGTGAAGCAGGTCGCAAGTTTATTGATGCGATTGAACTATTCTCACATGTAGCCAATGTAGGCGATGCGCGTTCATTAATTATTCATCCAGCTTCAACAACACATCAACAATTAAATGAAGAAGAACTTATTCAATCAGGTGTGCCAGAAGAACTCATTCGTTTATCAATCGGCCTTGAAAATGCAGAAGATCTAACTCATGCGTTAGAGCAAGCATTCCAACAAGTAACAGTGGTCGCAAAATAGGTTCTAAAATCAGTTATATATAATAGAAGGAACTGACTCAATCCGTTGTAGGCAGTTCCTTTTATTTTCTAAAATTCAGTATTTAGTGACCTCTTAGAAAAAACAATTGTCCTTCTGAAAAAGAATTTTCTTGAAATATGTCTTTAAATACGTTAGAATTTTCATTAAGTTGTGAAATGAACGTTCAAAATAAACAAATTAAATTTAATCATTGGAGGCGAACAATATGACAGCAGTGAAGGTGGCAATCCTAGGGTTCGGAACGGTAGGAGAAGGCATTTTTAACATTTTGAAAGAAAAGCGAAAGCAATTGAAAGAAACACTGGGTGTGGACATCGAAGTAGCAAAAATTTTAGTCCATAATGTTTCAAAAGAGCGCGAAGGTGTAGATGCGTCTTTATTAACGAATCGTTTTGAAGATATTTTAGCATTGCCACAATTAGACGTTGTCTTTGAAGCAATTGTTGGAGAAGAACCAGCATATGGTTATTTAGATGCAGCAATTGAAAAAGGAGCGCACGTTATTACTGCAAATAAAGTCATGTTTGCTAAATTTGGTCAAGCGCTACAAGAGAAGGCGAAAAAATACGGTGTACAAGTAGGTTTTGAAGCAACTACTGCAGGTGGTGTACCGGTAATTAAAACAATGGAGACAATCTTACGTGTGAATGATGTATTACACATTCAAGGTATTTTAAATGGCACATCGAATTATATCTTAACGCAAATGCGTACAGAAGGTATTTCATTCGAAACAGCTTTAAAAAATGCACAAGATTTAGGATATGCAGAAGCAGATCCATATAATGATATTTCAGGACAAGATGCTTTCAAAAAGCTAATGATTTTAAGTGCGCTCGCATTCGGTAAACAACCGAACTGGGAAGATGTAAAAGTGGTAGGTATTTCTGAAATTACATTGGAACAAGTACAACAAGCAGATGCAAGTGGCCAACGCTATCGCCATATTGCAGAAGTTTCTATTGATGAAAACGGTAAAATTCATGCAGAAATTGGACCGCAACTTGTTGATGCAGCACATCCGTTATATGCAATTGATGGCGTCGATAATGCAGTCGCACTTGATACGAACTATATCGGTAAGATTACATTAGTAGGTCCTGGTGCAGGTATGTATCCAACTGCTTCTGTAATGGTAGAAGATTACGCGAGTATGCTCTCGAAACAATCGGTTGTTGTACCCGTTTGAAAGTCATAGCAAAATATAAGAAAAGCCAGAATTACGCTTTATCACGCGATTCTGGCTTTTTGTTGTGCACTTGATTTAGTTAGCAGTTACTTCATTTATTAATGCTCTCACAAATTTTTCAAGTAAAGTAAGAGCTTCTAATAATGTGCCATCTTCTTTAAATCCTTCAATAGCAGTAAGTGCAATATTAATCTCCCACAGTCCTTCATTACCTGAAAAGCTAGCTGAAGAAGCACCGAAAATCGAACGTAAATGAGTGTGTAAATATTCTTTAATCGCAGTAGCATATTTTTTCTGTAAACGTAAACCAAATAAAGCAGTATATGCATCGAACATCTCATCATATTCAAATACAACAGCATCCATCTTTAATTCTTCAAAAAGTGGTGATTCCATATATAAAAACTCTTGATCATGTTCTTTTAGAAAGTGAATAGGTGAAGATAAAAAATCTGCACCTTCTGTAGCAATTAAATCATCTGTTTGTTTATGACAGCGTTCAATTTGTGTAATTTCCATGTAAAACACTCCGTTTCTCTGTTTGTTCTTTTTGTATTATAGCATGAAAGAGAGTAGACCGTTTTTTTCTGAAAAGAAGAGAAGTTAAAATTTTTTGAAAAAAAGATTGTTTTTTCTGATATTTTGAATATATAATCTTAATTAGGTCATCTGATGACCTAATGTTATATTGAATTTTTTTAAAATATCAAAAATTCAATACGTAACGATGTACATAAGGGGGAGAAAAAATGACATTCACGCAAAATTTCACCGCTGTAGGGGACAGCTTATGGTGGACGGCGCTTGTAGCTATTATTCCAATACTTTATTTTTTCTGGGCACTTGCCATTAAAAAGATGAAGGGGCATATCGCAGGTCTTACCACGTTATTAATCGCACTTATTCTAGCCGTTGTGGCATTTGACATGCCTGTTAAAACAGCCGTTATGTCAGCAAGTCAAGGTGCAGTCTATGGACTTGTGCCAATCGCTTGGATTATTGTCACATCTGTATTTTTATATAACATCACAGTAAGAGTAGGACAATTTGATATTATTCGTTCATCTGTACTTTCAATTACAGAAGACCGTCGTATTCAAGCATTATTGGTAGCGTTTTCTTTTGGTGCGTTTTTAGAAGGAGCAGCAGGATTTGGTGCGCCCGTAGCAATATCAGCTGCATTACTAGTCGGTTTAGGGTTTAATCCATTATATGCAGCAGGTTTATGTTTAATCGCAAATACGGCACCCGTAGCATTCGGAGCAATTGGGATTCCAATTATTGCGATGGAAGGACCAACAGGTATTCCAGCATTAGAAATTTCAAAAATGGTTGGACGACAGTTACCAATCTTATCAATCTTCATTCCATTCTTCCTTGTATTTATTATGACGGGATGGAAAAAAACAATCGAAGTATTACCAGCAGTTCTTGTATCAGGTATTACATTCGCAGTAACGCAATTTTTATCTTCCAACTTCTTAGGACCTGAGTTACCAGACGTACTTTCTGCATTAGTGTCACTTGTAGCATTAGCAGTATTCATGAAGTTCTGGCAACCAAAAACAATTTATCGTTTTAAAAGTGAAGAGCAAACAGCAACATTACAAGTTGAAAAATATTCAGCAGGTAAAATCTTTAAAGCATGGTCACCATTTATCTTATTAACAGCTTTAATCTCGTTATGGGGTATTCCAACAATCAAAACGGCTTTAACAGGACATTATGAAGGAAGTAATGCGATTTTAAGCGCTGTTAATTCACTTGGTAAATTCCTAACATTCACACCTGAAGTACCTTTTGTGAATAATCAAATTATCGATGGGATGACGGAATTACCGATTGCAGCTGTTTATAAATTAGAGCTACTAGGAGCAGCAGGTACAGCCATCTTTATTGCGTGCTTCATTACAAAATTCATCTTTGGTATGAGCTTTAAAGCATGGGGGCAAACATTATTTTCAACATTAAATGAAATCAAGTTCCCAATCGTTACAATTTGTGCGGTAGTTGCTTATGCTTATGTAACGAATGCAGCAGGTATGATGACGACACTTGCACTTGTGTTAGCAAAAACAGGCGCATTATTCCCATTCTTCTCACCTGTACTTGGTTGGTTAGGCGTATTTATCACAGGTTCAGATACATCAGCGAACGTAATGTTTGCGAAGTTACAACAAGTAACAGCAGGTCATGTAGGAATGGATCCAGTATTAGCACTTGCAGCGAACTCATCTGGTGGTGTAACAGGTAAGATGATTTCACCACAATCCATTGCAGTTGCAGCAGCAGCTGTTGGATTAGTCGGACGTGAATCAGAGTTACTTCGTTTCACATTAAAATATAGTATTATTCTATTACTATGTATTTGTATCATTACGTTTTTACAAAGTAATGTATTAGGTTGGATGGTTCCTTAATAGTTAAACAATAAAAAAAGAGAAATCGTCGTGTGATTTGGCATGACGGTTTCTCTTTTTTGTATTAGTCTTCATCTTTTACATCGATATCTTCAGGAATCGGCGTATTTTTCCATACTTCAATCTCGTGTTTTACTTGTTCAAGTTGTTCAAAATATGTGTCAAATTGTTGTGTATTAATTAAAAAATCCTGTCCGTCATGAACCGAGTGAATGCGTCCTTCTAACACATAGCGCATGACTTGTGATTCGGGCATATTAATCTCTTTTGCAGTTTCGGCAATTGTTTTATACATTGAAACACCTACCTTCTATTGTAGTATAATGCAAAACATACCTTGCCTCAATAAAACTTCAATTGGTATATTTAAGTAGAATAGGGGATTGGAGGAATACATAATGAAGGCGATACCATACATACTCGTGTTGTGTGCAGCTGTTTTATGGGGAACAGTTGGTACAACACAGACTTATTTAACAGAGGGAATTCATCCTGTTCCGATTGCGATGATGCGTTCATTAATTGGTGGAGGAATCTTATTAATCATCGCGATTCTTTTGAAAAAGATAGCATTTCGAACGTGGTCTTGGAAACAAACTTTTTTCGCTGCATTGTCGATGGCTTTGTTCCAACCACTTTTTTTTACATCTGTACATTTAACAGGTGTCGCAGTAGGAACAGTTGTGACAATTGGTAGTTCACCGATTTTTGCGGGCTTAATTGAATGGCTCTTTTTAAAAACAAGACCAACTAGAACATGGGCATTTGCGACATGCTTTGCGATTATCGGTTGTGTACTGTTATTTACAAGTAAAGGCGAAACAACAATTGTCCCAAGTGGCATTCTATGCGCTCTTTGTGCAGGAGTTGCCTTTGCTACCTATACAAATTTTAGTAAAGTATTGTTAGAAAAAGAAGCAGCATTACCTTCTGTTGCGATGACATTTACGATGTGTGGCGTCATCTTGTTACCATTTTCACTCTTTTTAGGCGTCGAGTGGATTGGGATTCCGAGTAATTGGCTACCACTCTTTGTGATGGGTGTAGCAGGCACAAGTATTGCCTACTTATTATTTTTACGCGGGTTACATGCGATTTCATCTTCTGCAGCAGTTACACTATCACTGGGGGAACCATTAACTGCGGCATTATTAGGCGTCTTTTTAGTAGGTGAAAATTTAAGTCTTACCGCATGGGTTGGCGTAGCCTTTTTATTAGGTGGTATACTTGTTGTGACGTTAAAAGGAAAGCAGCCAGTGGAATCTTAAGAAAATCTTCATATATTTCCTAAGTAGATGTTAAGAAATAAACGATATAGTAAGAGTAAGCAAAAGAGCAGGAGGAATACAGATGGAATACACAATTTTAGTAGCAGATGATGATCAAGCCATTCGAGATGGTATTGAGATTTACTTAAAAAATGAAGGTTATCATGTACAAAAAGCAGCTGATGGTCAAGAAGCATTAGAGATTTTAAAACAACATGAAATTCATTTGATTATCATGGATGTGATGATGCCAAATTTAGATGGTATTGCTGCTACGTTTAAAATACGTGAAGACCAAAATATTCCGATTATTATGCTCAGTGCGAAAGTAGAGGAAACAGATAAAATACTTGGTTTATCTATGGGAGCAGACGACTATATCGGCAAGCCTTTTCATCCTTTAGAATTATTAGCACGTGTGAAGTCACAATTACGTCGTTACATGCGTTTTGGGTCATACGAACAAAAAGAGCAACGTTCAAACGAAATTGTTGTGGATGGTCTCGTATTAAATAATGACACTAAAACGATAACGGTCGATGGGGATGAGGTCAAACTCACACCAATCGAATTTAAAATTACACAACTATTAATGGAGCATGTAGGGCGTGTTTTTTCCATTGATGAAATTTATGAGCGAGTTTGGAAAGAAGCCGCTTATAATGCAGATAATATTGTGGCGGTACATATTCGAAAAATTCGAGAGAAAATAGAAGTCAATCCCAAAAACCCGAAATATGTGAAGGTGGTGTGGGGAGTTGGATACAAGATCGACAAGTCTTAAATCAGTGATTGCCTCTTTAGCGGCACTTAGTTTAGCGATTATTTGTTTGATTTATTGTTCTCAAATTTTCTTCCATGAATGGGGTAACCCGAATGTACTACTCGCGAAATTAAAAATGTTGGGAGAGAATGTGAATGGCTAAATGGATGAAACCGTTCATTTCATTAAGTATGGCACTTGCGATGGTTTCAATTTTCTTAATTGTCATCTTGCAGTCTACGTTATTTAAAAGTTATTTTGAATCGAATACATTCCAAGAGAAACTATCGAATTATAAGACGAGTCTGGCTTATTTTGAACTCGACTCGATGACAAAAGAACAGGCGATTAAAGATATTAATATTACGAATGAACAGATTGAAAATTATCGTACAGAGAACGGAACATTGAGCGATCAAATTCTGAGTATTCGTGATGAATATGTAGCGCGAATTCAAGAAGCAGAAGATATGGAGGCAACATCACTTTCTGATAAGTTGAAAAAAGAACGCGATGCAAAAATCAAAGAAGTGACGCGTGTATTTGAAGATCGTAATTATGTAAAAGAAAAATTAATTCAACAGCAGAAAAAAGAAATTACGCTTTATTATGAAAAACGTGACAAATATCGCGAATTACTTAAAAAACAATATCCTTACTTCTCATATGATTTAGAAAATGTTGATACAGGTGAAACATTTAAAAATGCAACAGAGGAAAAAAATCCACTATTTAAAATTGCTTTTCGCTCAACAGAATATGGTGCTTTTTACGATATTAAATCACTAGAAGATTTATCATATGTATCAGGATTTGAAGATCTACAAGAAACAAATGGTTTCATGATGACAGATATCCCAGTTTATACAGGGCAAATCTTTATTAATCAAGATGCGACAGGTGTTGCAGAATTACTGAAAGAAAAAGACAAATACGAAATCATGCAGTATGCCTTTTATATTTTCTTTGGTATTTCAGGACTTTTCTTCATCATTGCGTGTATTTTATTAATTAAAAAACGCCATATGTATCGTGTATATCAAGCGCCTGCTGAAATTCAAATGCTTGCAGCGATTGCTTTCTTTATCATTGCGATGGGTCTATCCATTGAGATTGCTAATAACGCTAATAACTATTTGAATTATCAAGGGTACACTTCTATATTCGAAATGCTTGTGATGTGTATCTTAATCGGTTTAGTAATTTGGGTGTTAATGGACGTAACGATTAAATTCATTCTATCCGTATTCTATGCTTTTGCGGATAAGAAAAAATTATGGGAAACATCTGCGACGAAATGGGTCATTCATATTTTTAAGAATGGATTATTAAAGAGTCCCATCTTTATTAAAGTAACGCTGTATCTCATTATCATTTTTTTAGCTGGATTCGGCTTTATGGTTATGATTTCAAACTTTAATAGTGGATTTATTGTCTTGTTTTATGTTTTCCTCTATATTTTATTTGTTGTTCCGACTACGATTTACTTCTATAAGCAGATTGGGGATTTAAACAAAGTCATTACAACGACGGAGCGAATTGTAGAGCGTGGCAGTGATGAAAAAATTGAGCTAACACGCTACTCAGACTTCAAGGAACTTGCGGAATTGATTAATCAAATGCAAGTAGGTGTAGAAACATCACAGCAACAACAATATAAGAGTGAACGCTTAAAAACGGAGTTAATCACGAATGTTAGTCACGATTTACGAACACCACTAACATCGATTATTACGTACACAGAGTTATTGAAAAAAGAAAATCTTTCAACAGAAGAACGACTACAATATATTGATGTCGTCGACAAAAAATCACAACGTTTAAAAACATTAATTGATGACTTATTTGAAGTATCGAAGATGAGTTCAGGCAATATCGAATTGCATAAACAAGACGTTGATTTAGCACAGCTTGTCCAACAAGCGATTGGTGAACATGAAACGGACATTGAACAGTCTGGCTTACGTTTCCAAGTACAAATTCCAGACCATGCAGTGACGACACATATTGATGGTCAGCGTTACTGGCGTGTCATTGATAATTTAGTCGGGAATGCGATTAAGTACTCAATGGATGGAACGCGTGTATTTGTGACATTAGAAGACAATGACAAACAAACGGTACTAACTGTGAAGAACATCTCGAAATATGAAATTAGCGAAGATGTCGAAGAACTGTATGAACGCTTCAAACGAGCAGATGCTTCTCGACATACAGAAGGATCAGGTCTTGGATTAGCCATTGCACAATCCATTGTTGATTTACATGAAGGACGTATGGAGATTACGATTGACGGCGACTTATTCAAAGTAACCGTTACGCAACCGAAGAATGTATAAAAAATTAGCCAGTATGACAACTTGTCATACTGGCTTTTTCATTATAAGTCTTGCCAATAGTTTCTTCTTTGAATCGTGAGAGCAACTTCATTAGCTTTTTTATAGAGTTTAGCAGCGTCTTCAAACGACTGTTGTTCATAAAAGATATGACCGAAAGCAATGGCGTATTTTTGGACGAGAATTAATTCCTCACATTCTTCAAAGTATGTAATTGCTTCTTCAATGACATCAGGCTTTAGTGATTCGATATGATGCAACATTTGATAGAACCTAAATTGGAAATAGAAGGTTCGATAAAAAGGTGCGTTTAGATGTTCAGATACGAGTTGAATGCCTTTTTTACACCAATATTGAATGAATGTCGGTTGTTGGAGTTTGGAGTACTCTTTCACCATGTTATGAATTGCGGCTAATTTTGGCTCTACCGAAACTGTATGTTCCAAACTTTCACGATAATATTGAATGGCTTCTTTTGATTCACCTGTCAGAGCAGCGTGCTGACCTAATTGTTGAAGAATGGTACCATACAATTCTTTCTTTTCTAATTGAACAGCAAGGTGATAAGCTGTTTGAAGTGCTTTTTTTGCATATTCAAATAAGCCGCTCCGATTATTACAAATGCCAATTTGGATATAACAATTAATAATAGGTGTTTGTAAATTTAGTTTTTCAAAAATCGTGAGCGCGAGATGTGCATGAGAGAAGGCAGCTGAATAGTGATGAATCGTGTACGTTAATTGACTTGAAATAAAATGAAAATTACCAATGAGCCACTCTGGAATCTCAGGTTCATAATCCTGGATGACTTTTTCAGCTTTACTCATAAACTTCATTGCATCCTTATATAATCGATTCTCTAAGCAATAATGGCATGAATTTACGTAGAAAATAAAAAGTTGTTCAGGATTTAAATTATTTAAAACAGAGGCGAATGCTGCTGAAATTTCATCTAAATCGAGAATGGGTTGTTTCGCAATAATGGCGATGCGTTGTAAATATAAATTACATTGATAAAAATTTTCACGTGTTGAAAACTCAATGTTGAATTCATTAAAGTGGTTCCAAACGATTTGTGCGTGTTCAGCGCTATTTAAATGGATAGCATATTGAAATGCACGATGTAGTTCACGAAGGAATTCTTCTTCTTGTGACATTTTTAAATAATGCGTATTTAGATTTAGTTTTTTTAAGAGTGCTTCACGAATGTGATCGCGTGGAATAACATGTTCTTTTTCGATTTTGCTTAAATAAGAAGTAGAGCAAATCCCTTTTGCCAAAGCCTGTTGCGTCATGTTCTGTTTAATACGTTCATTTTTAATAATTTGACTATAATTTAGCATGATGACCTTTCTAAAATAAAATTCTTATATTTATTATAGTATAAAATAAATGAAAAACGTCGAACAATTGTGAGCAATTGTTCGACATTTGTTTATTTTGGTACAAGATTATGTGAAAAGGCATAAACGACTGCTTGTGTACGGTCTTGAACATCTAACTTGGAAAGAATATTACTAACATGTGTTTTCACTGTCTTTAAGGCAATGAATAATGTGTCCGCAATTTGCTGGTTGGTCATCCCTTTTGCCATTAATAGTAATACTTCTTGTTCGCGTTCTGTTAAATCTTCATGTAAGGCACGATCTTGATTTGAACGCATGCGTTGCATCATTTTGTTTGTGACTTCAGGCTCTAAAACGGATGTTCCGCTGTATGTTTTACGAATTGCATCGGCAATTTGCTTCGCATTCGTCGTTTTTAAAAGGTAGCTAATCGCACCAGCCTCTAGCGCAGGATATACTTTATCATCTTCTAAAAAACTCGTCACAATCATAATTTTCGCTTCGGGCCATTGTTTTATAATTTCTGCTGTTGCTTCTGCACCTGTCATAATCGGCATAACCATGTCCATTAAAATAATATCAGGGCGATATTCTAAACTGCGCTCAACGGCTTGTTGACCATTCTCAGCTTCAGCTACGACTTCCATATCGGGTTGTGCCTGTAAGTATGCAGAGACACCGATTCGCACCATCTCATGGTCATCTGCTAATAATATACGAATCACTTTGTTTCCTCCTGTTCTACAGGGATTTGTACTTCGATAATTGTTCCTTGCTCTGGAATCGATACGACTTTACATGTTCCACCAATTTCAACAGCGCGTTCTTCTACATTGCGTAAACCATAAGAGCCAGCATGATCATCATCTTGAATAGAGAAACCAACACCGTTATCTTGAAGACGGAATATGACAAGACCATTGCGTTCTACTAGAAGTAGTTGGACTTCAGTTGCTTTTGCATGGCGCAATGTATTCGATAATGTTTCCTGTGCAATTCTAAAGACATGATCTTCAGCACCTTTTGGGAGCGATACTTCTTCTAGTCTCTCTTGAATGTTAAAGTAAACTTTTTGACGTAGCTCATCGAGTAAATCTTGTAAACCTTGTGCTAGTGATTTATTTTTCAGTGCAATTGGTCGTAAATGAAGCAGTAATGCGCGCATCTCTAATTGTGCTTGTTGGACAATTTTTTCAGTTTGTTGAAGTTGTTTTTGATTTGCCTCAGGCAGTGTTTCACCAATTGTTTCATTCGTAGCCGATAGAAGCATAGACGCTGCGAATAATTGTTGTGATACGGAATCATGTAATTCGCGTGCGAGACGTTGGCGTTCCTGAATGAGACGCTCTTGTACTTCTTTTTCTTGAATATTTGCATGGTCATTCGTTAGACGTTGCAAGCTTTTCTTTTGTGTTTGAACTAAGTCATCAATCGCCTGTAACTTTTTGAAATTCTTTTTAGAGACAGGACGCTTTTTCGTTGTTTGAAATTGACCTTCTAAAATAAGATTTAATTGTTTGGTTAGTTGATTCTCTTTTTGAATGGTTAGGGAATTTGACCACATGGCGATTAATAGACTAAATCCACCGAAGAAAATTAACATCCAAGCGCCATAGGGTAAGTTTGCATAGTTTTTTTCATAGAGCATTTCCCATTGTGTCGAATTTTCGCCCCACAACATATATAAAATCATCGCGAGTAAGGCGAAGGAGATGGTCGCTAAAAAAAGCGTTCGTAAAATTACTTTTGTCATTTTCTAAGCACCTCCAAATCGCCTGAGAAAGAAGAGGCAGCGATAATTAATTCACGTTCAGGGAGTTCATGTTCACGATAACCATCTTTGACAGCGAGTGATTCGTTCCAGAGGCGTGGGTATTTATGTTGCATGATAGTTGCCTCGCCCATTAAAGCATTGTAGTAAATACGTACAGGTATTTCATAAGGAACGACGACGGTTATTTTACCAATCCCTTGACGAATCGAGATAAGAGAAGCCCCTTTCGGTAAGATGGTATCGGTTGTATCAATCGTAATTTGTCCAACGAAATTTTGAACGTGGACATCTTCCCAAACATAAGAAGTGTTAAGTGTATCGTCAAATTGGAAGAAATTATTTTTCTTTTTTCGTTCAAGCGGACGTTCTTCTGTAGAAGAAGTATTCACATGAACAGTAGCGGGTGTGTCTTCACGCATTTTAAGGAGTATATAAATAATGGTTACAAACAATAGAATGCGTAAACTCCACATGGAGAGAACGGAAAGAATGAGTAAACCCAAACCGAGCCAAAAGAATAATTTTCGTTGTTTTTTCATGGATACATAAATGAGTCCAATACCAATCAGTGCAAAAATCATCATGTCACTTCCAAAAAGTATTCCCTCAGCAACGATGCAAAGTAGTGCAGCAAATAGCAAAGTTGTCATCGTATTTGTTTGAATGTGTTTCATCGCCGCTACCTCCATTTCTCGTCGTTCTTTTTTAATACAAAAGAACTGTCCTTCACATCATTTATTATACAGGAAGGACAGTCTATTTTCTTAATTGTACAATAAGCTACAAAGTTTTTTAAGCTTGTTTCTTTTCAAGTGCTTGTAAACGTTGTTCCATTGAAGTAACTTCATGCTCTTGTTCAATTTTTTGACCTAAACGTTCGATATATTGTTCCATTGTTTCGAATTTATCTAGACGTTGATTTTGTTGCCCAGTTGATTCAGGGTCTAATACGCGGTCCATTTGATGATGCGCACGTACAACATTTTCTTTGCCCATTAGTTGTAATTGACGTACACGCATGTCTTTGATTTTGTGTTTCATTTCTTCGAATTTACGCTCTAAGCCGAATAATTCGTTTGTTACTTGTTCAATACTTTGATCAAGTGCTGCGATACGATTTGCGTATGCATTTTTTTCTTGTTCAGCGAATTCAATTAAATCAACTTCGCCACTTGCTTGTGCTAATTCTAGTTGTGCTTGACGTTTTTCGAACATTTCAATTGCTTGAACACGTTCTTTCTCAAGCTTTTCTTTTAATTGACCTTGTCTTTCTAAATACTTACCTGTTTGTTCTGTTTGCTTTTCAGCTTCGCGAATATATTGATTTAACATCGCGATTGGATTTTTTTCCTCTTTTTTATCGAAAAATTGATGTAAGTCTGCCTCGATTGAATATTTTAAACGTTGTAGTAAACCCATTGTTCACTACCTCCTTTTGTCATTATTATTTTTGTAATTCGTTCCACTGTTTTTCAAAGTTTGTGAATGGATCATCTGATTTTTGTGTAAATACAGGTTGAGCTTCTTTTTGATTCCACTTCTTGTAGATGAAGTAACCGCCTGCTACTGCAACAAGTGCCACTAAACCAGGAATATTTGAGATACCTGATGTTAAACCGATGATTCCAACGATTACCCAGACAACTTTTGCAAATGTTGAGCGAGCCTTCAAATAGAAGTGAATACCTGCGTATAAAACAGCAGCAGATATTAATAAACCTGTTAGTGGTCCGAATAAACTCACCACTGTAATACCGATTACGATTCCTAAAAGTGTTAGCCATACTTTTCTCATGTGAAAAGCGCCTCCCTTCTGTTGATACCTTTATGATACGTGGATTTTTAAAGCTTTTTAACCGTCCTCAAAAGGATTTTCGACTAGGACTAGAGACCGAGAACCTATGCGACTTATAGATAGGAATTGTATTTCGCTGTTTAATTATGGCAAAATATAGACACTGAGGAGGAACAACATGAAAAAATATAGTGTATCTATTTTAGCTTTTCTACTATATAGTGCTGTCGTGTTTTATTTAGGTTGGAATGTTTATACATTCTTATATGATTGGTTTGGAGTTACATGGAAAATACCGTTCTATGTAATTTGGTATGTGATTGGATTTAGTATGTTAATCGGACGACTATCACATAAGTTAGATGTTTTCACAATTATTGGCTATTATTGGTTAGCATTTTTTCAATATGGTATATTGCTTTTCCCAATTACGAATCTCATTATTTGGTTAGCGCCAAATAGCTCGAGAGATCTTATTGAATTTTTTGTATGTCAGCTATTCATTCTTATTTTCTTATTTGGTAGTTATTATGCTTATACGCCTGTTACACGTATTAAAGAAATTATCATTAAGAATGACTTATTAGCAGATCAAACACTTCGTATTGTTTTAGGAAGTGATTTTCATTTAGGTCTTGTGATGCCAAAACGTCAATTGAAAAAATTTGTTCGTTTATCAAATGCAGAAGAACCGGACCTTGTTTTTTTAGCAGGAGATTTAGTAGATGATTTACCGTATTGGTATGAAAAGAATAATATGATGGAAGAAATGAAGAAATTAGAAGCAACACATGGAGTGTACGGCATTTTAGGAAACCATGAGTATTATGGTAATCAAATTGAAAAAACCGTTCAGTTAATGGAAGAATCACAAGTGAAAATGTTACTAGACGAGACGATTGAAATACAAGATGTCTGTGTTTTAACAGGACGAGAAGATGTAACGAATAAAAATCGTAAACCACTTGAATCGTTGAAAATGGATTCACCACTCCCATGGTTCATTATGGAACACACACCAAAAGACATCGAAACACCCGCAAAGCTAGGTGCGGACTTACAAGTTTCTGGACATACACATCGCGGTCAAATGTGGCCTAATCAATTACTTACGCGTTTATCATTTCCGTTAGATTATGGCTATAAAAAGGTCGAGCAGTTGCACGCAATTACTACATCTGGATTTGGCTTTTGGGGACCACCTATCCGTACAAATAGTCGAGCAGAATTATGGAGAATCGATATAAAATTTACAAAGTCGTAAAAAAAATAAAGGGTATGTCTGTGCTATCATTTGGGTAATAGTGCAAAGGATACCAAACTTTGCGGTAAAAGGAGCATACGCATGTGAGTGAAATTTTAAAAGCCATTATACTAGGCCTTGTAGAAGGTCTAACGGAGTTTGCACCCGTATCATCTACAGGGCATATGATTATTGTCGATGATATGTGGCTCAAGACAAAAGATTTTTTAGGTAGTTCTTCAGCGAATACATTTAAAATTGTGATTCAATTAGGATCCATACTTGCTGTTGTTGTCGTCATGTGGAAGAGACTACTAAGTTTGATTGGTCTTTATCATATTGAAGGACAAACGAAACACCATCGTTTTAACTTATTACATGTTATTGTAGGGATTATTCCTGCTGGTGTACTAGGTGTGCTTGTTGAGGATTACATAGATGCGCATCTATTTAGTATTAAGACGGTTATTATCGGCTTATTCATTGGAGCCATCTTTATGATGATTGCTGACCGTTTTGCATGGAAGAAACCGCGTGTCATGTCGCTTGATGATTTAACGTATAAACAAGCTTTCCAAGTTGGCTTAGTCCAATGTCTCTCACTATGGCCAGGATTTTCTCGTTCAGGCGCTACCATATCAGGTGGTGTACTTCTAGGGCTAGATTATCGTGTAGCAGCTGATTTTACGTTTATTATGGCTGTACCAATCATGGCGGGTGCAAGTGGTCTATCACTTATCAAGCACTGGAACGAAATTAATCCAGCTGATATGGGCTTTTATGCAGTCGGTTTTATTAGTGCCTTCATATTTGCATTATTATCAATCAAATTCTTCCTGAAATTGATTGACCGCGTTAAACTTGTGCCGTTTGCCATCTACCGTATTGTGGTGGCGATTATTTTAGCGATTATTGTTTTCTTATAATAGAAGAAACTATAAAGAGGTTCGGATGTCCGAACCTCTTTTTTTATGCTTTTTCTCATCGTGTTCTAAGAAATACCTGTTAAAATGAAGAAAAAACACAAGGGGTCGTGAGTCGATGGGTGAGCGTATTTTAATTATTGAGGACGAACAAAAAATTGCACGTGTACTTGAGCTAGAGCTTCAATTTGAAGGCTATGAAACGGGTGTCGCGCATACAGGAACGGATGGCTTAATTTTGTATCGCGAGCAGTCATGGGATTTAATTTTATTAGATATTATGCTGCCAGAGATGAATGGCTTAGATGTATTAAAGCGTATTCGTGCAACGGAATATGACACGCCGGTGTTACTATTGACCGCAAAGGATGCAGTGAGCGATAAAGTGGCAGGGCTTGACCTCGGTGCTAACGATTATATTACAAAGCCCTTTGAAATGGAGGAGCTCCTTGCGAGAATTCGTGTGACGTTACGTTTTCGTAAAAAGGAGGCGCTTGAAGAAGCCGACCCGTATTTATTCACGGCTGGCCAGTTGCGTCTACATACACAAATGCGTGAGGTGACGTGGCAAGGGGAGCCAGTTGAGCTGACAAAGCGTGAATTTGAACTACTAGCCTATTTTATTGCACATCCGAAGCAGGTTTTAACGCGTGAGCAAATTTTAGATGCGGTATGGGGCTATGATTATTACGGGGATACGAATGTGGTCGATGTCTATGTGCGTTATTTACGCCAGAAACTAGAATCCCAACTAATTCAGACCGTACGTGGTGTCGGCTATGTATTGAAGGAGGGGTAGCTTGAAGCTAAGAACAAAAATTCATACGTATACAACAGCCCTCATGCTACTCATGCTCATTTGTACGGATTTAGCTGTTTACTACGTTTATGAAAAGATGACCTATGACAGCGAGGCATCACATGTAATTAAGCGTGGCGAGGATTTGATTACGCTTTTACAAGGAACGGATAATCGCGATGAGGCGACGGAAATGCTACGGGCATATGTGCCGTCAGATGGTGTCGTATCGATTGTACAGCCAGGTAAAAAAAGCTTAACAGTGCAGACAACCTCTGATTTAGAAGATTTTAAACCTACATTTGAAAAAGGTGCTACCTATGCGATTCATTTGGCGGATGATACGCCGTTTATGAGTACGAGCACACCATTTATTTGGGAGAACGGAGAAATTGCGGAGCTTCAAATGTCACAATCATTAGAGGAGACGGAGCGTAATTTATATATGCTGCGACTTGTGTTAACAATTGTGACCGTACTTGCAATGTTGCCAATTTTATTATCGAATATGGCGCTTGCTCGCGTTATTACACAGCCGATTGAGCGTTTGATTCAGACGATGCGCCGAAACAAGCAAACAGGTGAGTTTGAAACATTACCAATCACTTCTAAAGGGCGTGATGAACTATATGAAATGGGTCATACATTCAATGGCATGATTGCACAAATTGAAGAGAATTATCGCAAGCAGGAGCAATTTTTATCTAATGCATCGCATGAACTACGCACGCCGCTGACGATTATAGAAAGCTATGCAAGCCTATTAAAACGACGTGGTACAGCGAATGAGGAAATTACACAGGAAGCCATTGAGGCCATTGCTGGCGAATCAAAACGCATGAAGGCGATGATGGAACAAATGCTTGCGCTCGCAAAAAATAATGAGCAATCAATTGTCTTTGAAGACGTTGATATAAAGAAAATGCTTGAGGAGATGGCAGATCAGCTGACGCAGGTATATGGTGCGCGCTATAGCGTAAGTGCGGACGAGGCATCATGCATTACAGATGAGACGAAGCTCAAGCAACTCGTATTTATTTTCTTAGATAATGCAAGGCGCTATAGCGAAGGCATGATTGAATTGACGGCGACGCGTGAGCCTACGCATGTGCATATTCAAGTACGTGATTACGGCGAAGGGATTCCGGAAGATAAATTGAAGCAAGTTTTTGAGCGCTTTTATCGTGTGAGCGAGGACCGTAATCGCAAGTCTGGTGGTACAGGACTTGGGCTTGCGATTGCGAAAGAATTAGCAACGCGATTACATGTGAAGCTTGAAATTGAGAGCACAGTAGGACAAGGAACAACATTACATTGCTATGTGCCATATGAGTAGGAGGGATTGAATGCGTAAAACACTTATGCTAGTTATTTTAGTGTTAGTTGTGGTGAGTGGGAGCGCTTATTTCGTGTGGGCAGAGACCATTAAGCCAGAGCCTTTATCCCATGAGGAGCTAATTGAGCGTATTCAATTAACATATGATGTGAAGCCGAAGTATGTCGCGCAGGAGGATGACCAGGTTATTTTCCGTTTTAAGAAAGATGGCGTGACCTATAACATGACCGTTGATGAGCTTGATGGACATGTGAATAAGCTAGTGAAAATTGCAGGAAGCTATAGCGCCCCTGAAAAAGAACAGAAGACACCGACAACAAAAGTACTAACAGATGAAGAGGCAATTGCGATTGCAAACAAAGAGTTAAAAGGAGAAGTAGATGCATTATCGTATCGTAGCACATCAGATGGCGGCTATTATTTAATTGAAATTGATGGCGACGAAGCGGAAGCAGTATTCCAAATTCATGCATTATCGGGTGAAATTTTATCGATTACATGGGATGAATGATTTTCTCATCAAATTCTAATGTTTCTCACCAAGCACTCTCATTTTTAACCTTTATAGTAAAAAGTAGCAAGAGGCACAACAAACTAGGAGGATGAAAAATGAAAAAAATATTCACAACGACTGTTTTAGCAACAACAATTGGATTATCAGGTATTGTCGGCTATGCCGCAGCAGGACAAGGTGATGCAACGCCAACGACTGCATCAGCGAAAAGTGTTAGCTTTGCAGAAGCAAAGAAAATTGCACTAAAAAAAGTGAATGGTAAAATCATCGAAGCAGACCGTGACGCAGATGATGGTGAATATGAGTTTGATATCCGAAAAGGGAATTATGTCTATGAGGTCGAAGTAAAAAAACGTACCGGCAAAGCCTATATCACTGATAAAGACTATGAGCCAGTGAAAAAAGCGAACATTTCACGTGCAGAAGCGAAAAAAATTGCGCTGAAAAAAGTACCAAATGCGAAAGTCGTAAAAATCGAATTAGATGATGGCAAATATGAAGTAGAACTTGTAAAAGGAAACTACGAGTATGAGCTAGAAATTAGCGCAAAAACAGGAAAAATTTTAGATTATGAGCGTGACGATCGCGATTAATTGCAACCTTCAAAAACAAGCAAAAAAGCTGTGCCGACGAGGTGCGGCTTTTTTTGTGCAATGTATGTCATTTTCTCATGAATGGAAGAATCACAAGTGAAAATGTTACTAGACGAGACGATTGTAATACAAGATGTCTGTGTTTTAACAGGACGAGAAGATGTAACGAAACAAAAGATTTTTTAGGTAGTTCTTCAGCGAATACATTTAAAATTGTGATTCAATTAGGATCCATACTTGCTGTTGTTGTCGTCATGTGGAAGAGACTACTAAGTTTGATTGGTCTTTATCATATTGAAGGACAAACGAAACACCATCGTTTTAACTTATTACATGTTATTGTAGGGATTATTCCTGCTGGTGTACTAGGTGTGCTTGTTGAGGATTACATAGATGCGCATCTATTTAGTATTAAGACGGTTATTATCGGCTTATTCATTGGAGCCATCTTTATGATGATTGCTGACCGTTTTGCATGGAAGAAACCGCGTGTCATGTCGCTTGATGATTTAACGTATAAACAAGCTTTCCAAGTTGGCTTAGTCCAATGTCTCTCACTATGGCCAGGATTTTCTCGTTCAGGCGCTACTATATCAGGTGGTGTACTTCTAGGGCTAGATTATCGTGTAGCAGCTGACTTTACGTTTATTATGGCTGTGCCGATTATGGCGGGTGCAAGTGGTCTGTCTCTATTTAAACATTATCAAGATATTAATCCGGATGATTTGAATTTCTATATTGTTGGTTTTATTAGCGCATTCATCTTTGCATTGCTATCGATTAAATTCTTCTTAAAGCTAATCTCACGCATCAAGTTAATGCCATTTGCAATCTATCGTATTGTATTAGCAGCAGTATTAGCTTGGATTGTTTTCTTTTAGGAGAAGTGGCTTCGACATATGTTATATGTCGAGGCTTTTTTATATGAAAAAGGCTTGAATACAAAAAGTATCCAAGCCTTATTATAAATAAAGATTAGCCTTGTTCAGAGGCTTTTTTCGCTTCAAGTACTTTTTTTCTTTGCACGAAAGATAAAATAATGAGTGTGAAGGCGATCAATGAACCAATTAAAACAACGTATAATTTTCCAACAATCAAAGATGTGACGAATGTGATTAAAAAAATCATAATCGCAACAAATTGTATTCCGTAAAACGATGGCATTCTTTTTCACCTCAATTAGTTATATAGGATTAATAATAGTACAGCTTTTCCTCATGTGCAATTGAATGAACCAATTTATCGAAAAATGTTCACGATTATCGAAGCTTTCTTAAAAAGATAAAAAAGACGTAAAATGTATATTTTATAAGGAATGATAAAGATATGAGAAGAAGAAAAGTCAAGTAACTTTTCATTGTCGAATCCGTAACAAAAATGAAATTTCATCGATTCCTAAATGTATAGACTAGTTTAGCACGCTTAAATACTCTATAATAAGAAAGTTAGTCTTTGAATCAAATTTATTTTTTTGAAATAAATTTATTTCATATAAAAAAATAGTATAAATAACAAATAAAGTGTTTTTTTACAATAAAACGCTTTAAACAATTGAAAATATAGGTGAAATAAAAAAAGATTATTTTTTTAACAAAATAGTTCAAAATGCAAGTGTTTTTTATAGTGGATTTTCGACATATCAAAAAAGCGATATGAAAAAAAATGAAAATCCGTCTAAAGAATTTGTTTCTTTTGAGGGGACGAATTTTTGTAGGCCTTTTGCTATGATTTTCTTCAATTTCGACTTTAATCTTGAATCAACCTTTTCGATTATGTTAGATTAGATAAAGAAGAAAACACAAGATATTTGAAAAAAAAGTTGAGGGAACACAATATATTGTGTTGACAACGTTTTGGGCACATATTCACTAATAATCGCTCATTTATATTATTTTTTTTTGTTTAACTTCGTAAATTACAGGATAAAAAGAATTTTAATCATACATGTAATCAACACAACATGACGATTTTTCAGATGAAGAATGGATGCATGTCAAAATGGAACAGTGAATCATATTCTGCTGGATATGTCGTTTACTGTTATTTTATTTGCAGCTGTTTTGAGGAGTTCAATGGGAAAATAGTCAAAAAATAGAAGGAGTCGTGGTCTTATGGTACAAATGATGACACAAGGTAGAGAAGCTTTATTAAAAAAATTAGAAGAACAATATGGTCGTGAAGAAATTAGTCCACTACTACGCAAGCATGAGCGTTTCATGTCAAAACATCCAGATGCAGATGATGCAGAATGGACAAAAGCGTTAAGCTTAGATGCTTTAGGTATGTTGGATGAAGACGAGTCATTTTGGACATTTGTAGCTGCACGTCTCCTATTAGTAGAAACGTATAAAGAAGCGGCGGATAAACGTGGTGTTGCGAATATTGATGAGGTTTATACAGCATTCCCAGAACAAATCGAAAAATTAGTAGAACGTGGTTTATATCATTCGTTCCTAATCGAAAAATACACAGCAGAAGAGCGCCAAGCAATTGCGAACTTACTTAACCCAGAAAAAGATGAATTATTCACATATATTGGTTTAAAAACATTATTAGATCGTTATGTTGCACGTGATTTCGATAAAACACCTTTAGAACTTCCACAAGAGCGTTGGTTAGTCATTGCAATGACATTAATGCAAGATGAGAAAGTAGACCGTTTAAAGAAGATTGAAGAAGCTTACTGGGCTATGAGTAGCCTATACATGACAACTGCAACACCTACATTATCAAATGCGGGTAAAACACATGGTCAACTATCTTCTTGTTTCATTGATACAGTAGACGATTCGCTACAAGGTATCTACGATTCAAACACAGATGTTGCAACACTTTCTAAATTTGGTGGTGGTATTGGTATTTACATGGGTAAAGTACGTAGCCGTGGGTCATCAATTCGTGGATTCAAAGGGGCATCATCAGGTGTTATTCCTTGGATCAAACAATTAAACAACACAGCAGTATCAGTTGATCAATTAGGTCAACGTCAAGGTGCAATCGCTGTTTACTTAGATGTATGGCATAAAGATATCTTCCCATTCTTAGATTTAAAACTAAACAATGGTGACGAGCGTATGCGTGCACACGATATTTTCACTGGCGTATGTTTACCAGATATCTTCATGGAAGCTGTAGAAGCGCGTGAAGAATGGTACTTATTCGATCCACATGAAGTACGTACAGTAATGGGCTTTGATTTAGAAGATTCATACGATGAAAAACGTGGCGAAGGTTCATTCCGCGAAAAATACTTACAATGTGTAAACAACCCAATTCTTTCACGTGATACAGTGCAAGCAATTGATATTATGAAACGTATTATGCGTTCACAACTAGAGACAGGTGTACCATTCATGTTCTACCGTGATGAAGTAAACCGTCAAAATGCAAACAACCATGAAGGTATGATTTACTCGTCTAACTTATGTACAGAAATCATGCAAAACATGAGTGCAACAACATTTGAATCTGTAACATTAGAAGACGATGTGATTGTGACACGTCGTAAACCTGGAGATTTCGTTGTATGTAACTTATCTTCAATCAACTTAGGTCGTGCTGTACCAGAGGATGTTTTAGAGCGTCTGATTCCAATCCAAGTACGTATGCTAGATAACGTAATTGAGTTAAATACAATCCCTGTAGCACAAGCAGAGCGTACAAACTCTCGCTACCGTGGTATTGGCTTAGGAACATTCGGTTGGCATCACCTATTAGCGAAAAAAGGTATCGCTTGGGAGTCAGATGAATCAGTTGAATATGCGGATTCACTATATGAGCAAATTGCTTACTTAACAATTAAAGCATCACATGAATTAGCAAAAGAAAAAGGTTCATATCCTTTATTTGAAGGTTCTGACTGGGCAACAGGTGCTTACTTCGATAAGCATGGTTATGATAGCGAACAATGGAACGAATTACGTACGAATATCGGTGAATTCGGTATGCGTAATGGTTATGTGATGGCAGTTGCACCAAACTCATCAACATCAATCATTGCAGGTTCAACAGCAAGTATCGATCCAATCTTCCAAAAGTCATACTCTGAAGAGAAGAAAGATTATAAGATTCCTGTAACGGTTCCGGATTTAGATGAAAAAACAACTTGGTACTACAAATCAGCATACTTCATCGACCAAAACTGGACGATTAAACAAAATGCTGCACGTGCGCGCCACATTGATCAAGGTATTTCACTAAACCTTTATGTTCAAAACACAGTAAAAGCAAAAGATTTATTAGCATTACACTTAAATGCTTGGAATAGCGGCATCAAAACAACCTACTATGTACGTTCTACTTCTGTAGAATTACTTGAATGTGAGTCATGCGCAAGCTAATGTAACGAAAATAGGGAGGAAGATTTGAATGACTGAGATTAAACGAAGAGCACTAATGGATAAGGAAGCACCAAACCGTTCTACAGCAATCGTGAACGGTCGATCTTCCAACATTTTAAACTGGGATGACGTGCGTTTTAGCTGGGCATACCCAAAATATAAAAAAATGCTTGGTAACTTCTGGACACCATTTGAAATTAATATGGGTACAGATGTAAAGCAATTTTTAGATTTAACAGATGAAGAGAAGAATACATTCAAAAAGATTATTGGTTTATTAGCGCTACTTGATAGTATTCAAACAGACTATGCTGGTAAAGTAGCCGACTACTTAACAGACTCTAGTTTGAATGCGTTAATGATTATTTTAGCGCAACAAGAAGTAATCCATAATCACTCGTATTCGTACATCTTATCAAGTCTTGTATCAAAAGATGAGCAAGATCGTATCTTTGATTTCTGGCGTACAGAGCCAGTTCTTGAGAAGCGTAATGACTTCGTATTAAAAGGTTATAAAAATTTCGCAGAGAATCCAACAATTGATAATATGTTAGATTCAATCGTGTACGATGTGATTTTAGAAGGCTTATTCTTCTACTCAGGATTTAGCTTCTTCTACCACTTAGCACGTAATCAAAAGATGGTTGCGACAAGTACAATGATTAACTACATTAATCGCGATGAGCAATTACACGTAGACTTATTCGTTAAAATTTATAAAGAGTTACTAACAGAGTATCCAGAATACGATACACCTGAACGCGCAGAACGTGTACAAAACATCTTCCGCGAAGCAGCAGCTCTTGAAATCGAATGGGCGAATGAAGTAATTGGTACGAAAATCGATGGTTTAGACGTAGAAGATGTAGAAGACTACATCTACTTCTATGCGAATGTTCGTTGTAACCAACTTGGTTATGAGCGTCCGTTTGAAGGCTACCGTAAAAACCCATTAAAATGGATCAAAGCGTACGAAGATGTTGACTTAGGTAAAACAGACTTCTTTGAACAAAAATCACGCCAATACGTGAAAGTAAACGTACAAGATAACGGTTTCGATGATTTATAAGATTTAAGTAAAAACCTCAGCATTTTCATGTGCTGAGGTCTTTTTTTGTGAAATAAACCTTATATTATATCAATATAAAATATGGGAAATACTTAAAAATTTGGGAAGGTATCTGAATTGTGATACAATTTAAAAAAAGAAAGAAATAAAGGGGTTTTGAGATTGAAGCCAATTCTTTGGATTACATGTAAATTACCAGAAGAGATCGTTGAGCCATTAAAATCATGGGCAGATGTACGTGAGTGGCCTACTGTTGAAGTCAATATGCCACACGAAAAACTAGAAGAAATTATTCAAGAGGCTGATATTTTATGGACAATTATGGATAATCGAGTTTCACGCGAGTTATTACAAACAGCTAAAAATTTAAAATTAATTTGCAACTTAGCTGTCGGTTATAACAACATCGATGTTGAAGCTGCAAAAGAATTGGGGATTGCTGTGACAAATACACCAGGTGTTTTAACGGAGACAACAGCAGATTTAGCATTTACACTAATGTTAATCACAGCTAGAAGAATAATCGAAGCAGCGGATGAGGTACGAAACGGTGATTGGACGTATTGGGGTGTAAATCATCTAGCAGGTCGCGATGTTCATGGTGCTACGCTCGGTATTATTGGAATGGGACGAATTGGTGAAGCCTTAGCACAACGCGCAAAGGGCTTTAACATGGAAGTGCTTTATCATAATCGTCGTCGTAAACCACAAGCGGAAGAAGCCTATGGTTTTAGCTATCGTGAATTAGATGCTTTACTACAAGAGTCAGATTATGTAGTTGTTTTAACACCGATGACACCTGAAACAAAGGGACTAATCGGTAAACGTGAACTACAGTTAATGAAAAATACGTCGATTTTAATTAATGTGGCACGAGGTGGAATCGTTCAAGAAGATGCACTATATGATGCATTAAAGAATGGCGAAATCTGGGCAGCAGGAACAGATGTGTTCGTTCAAGAGCCTGTACCAACATCACATCCACTCCTTACACTGAAAAATTTCGTTGCACTTCCGCATATCGGTAGTGCAACACTACGCACGCGTAAGGAAATGATGGAGATGAATATTGAATCCATGCACGATTATTTAGAAGGGAATCCGATTCGACACCGCGTTGTTTAGGGGGAGTCAATAATGAAGTTACCACCAGGTATTACAGGATTCTTTGATGGAAGTGCATCATTTCAAATGGTGGACTCAAAAAAGTTCCGTTCGATTTGCTATGAAGTTTCGATGCATCCAGCGATTAAATTATTAACCATTCAAGAAGCAACATATCCTGTCAATTATATGTGTGCCAAATTTGTTTTTTATAATGAACCCATTCAAGTTGTAATGAATGCTTATTATCCTTTATTCACAACAACGGTCATTGCAGAAGACGGACATTTTGTATTTTGTGATTTACCAGAGGAGTTTTGTCTATTTGAACAGCACTATCAATGTATTACGGTAGAAGATTTGGAACGAATGATTGAAGAACATTACTTGGAGCAACTATCCGAAGTAGAACGCGAGCAAGTCGCATTTTGGAAGCCTGAACGATTAGGTGAAGTTATATTTAATGCGTGGGATTAGCCCATAAAAAAAGGTCGATTCATCAATAAGATGGATGGACCTTTTTCTATGGATAATATTTTTCTAGGTTCATTAGAATTTCGTTTCTTAGCTGCGCTAACTCAGGATATTGATAGAAGAATAATACTTTTTCATCTGCGCGAGTATGGCTAGAGGGTTTAGTGGAAAGAATAAAATACATAAAAGATTCTGCAAAATCTTCAGTAG
Organism: Kurthia sp. YJT4; assembly: GCF_030219945.1. NCBI lineage: Bacteria > Bacillati > Bacillota > Bacilli > Caryophanales > Caryophanaceae > Kurthia > Kurthia sp. YJT4. The sequence continues at coordinate 228,147 of NZ_CP126689.1, forward strand.
GATGACTTGTCGCATATTCTGTAACGAATTCATCAGCGTGGAGTGTGTAGAAGTGGGTTTGAACGGTAGGATCGGTTTCGATATTTTTTAATTGCTTCCAATGTTGCATGACATCATATTGCCAAAATTGCTGATAGAAATGATAGAGGTAGGCATCTTGTTTTAAACAACCTTCGCCGGGATCATAGGTTTTACACACATTATCATGCGAGTATTCAAAAGAATTAAGCGAAAATAGATGACCATATTCGTGAAGAATTGTTGCGTAAAGTCCATTTAAATTTTTAACATCACGATAATCAAGAGCCAGTGTCCATTTGTCTGGATAATCCATTTGCTGCACATAACCGAGGGTATTGTCTTCACCATCTGTGAAAATTTTAAAATAGGCGACCATTTTTCGATTTTCTGATGGAATTAAATTTGCAAAACGTTTCCAAAGCTCATGTTGTTTTTGTTTATTCTCAATAATATTTTGATGCGCTCTTTTTTTTGAAGACTTTATCATATGAATTTGTTCGTCTTTAATTTCATACGTTAAAATATCTACTTCTTTTTGAGAGAAAGGTGCAGTCAAACTATCAATCTCTTCATAGAGTAAGTCGCCATGCTTTTGTTCGAGTTTTTTAACGATTTTGTCACCAAGCTTTGTATCAACTTGTCTCTGATGAATTTTTTTAATAGGAGGTGTGGCAGTATCTTGGAGTGTTTGAATAGCTTTTTGTGTGGGATGATTGATTAAACTAAAAATAATGACGATGAGCATGAGGCTCAGTAAGAGAGGCAAACCGAACTTTATATGCCGATTCACTAACGTACCTCCTTTCTATTTATAAGGTTCTTTTATCTAATTACCCGATTTAAAAATGTTTAGTATATTTTGATAAAGGAAAAACATTTTGTAGAAAAAACTTTCTTCAAGAAGGATATTTTTGCTTTTTATAGAATTTGTTGATTAAGAGCGAAAATAGAAGATGGGGGTGTTTCGTTGGATATTAAACACTATGTAAACGGTCAATGGATCAAAGAAGAGTCAATGCATTGTATTCCAGTTTCAAACCCTGCCAATGGAGAAGTAATAACGAACGTACCGATGGCTTCAAAAGAATTAGTTCATGAAGCGATTCAACATGCAAAACATGCACAAAAAGAATGGGCAAAAGTACCAGCACCCAAAAGAGCCGACTATTTATATGCAATTGGTGAACGGTTGCGAGATGAAAAAGAACGACTAGCTAGAATTTTAACGATGGAAATGGGAAAAGTAATTGAAGAAGCACGTGGTGAAGTACAAGAAGCCATCGATATGGCATTTTATATGGCAGGTGAAGGAAGACGGTTATTTGGTCAAACGACGCCTTCTGAATTACCAAACAAATTTGCAATGAGCGTACGTGCTCCAATCGGTGTAGTGGGTCTCATTACACCATGGAATTTTCCAATTGCGATTGCGACGTGGAAGTCATTCCCAGCGATTGTCGCAGGTAATACCGTTGTTTGGAAGCCATCTACCGAAACACCACTTATGGCATATGAGTTAGCAAAAATTATCGAAGAAGTGGAATTACCAGATGGCGTCATCAATATTGTATTTGGAGGAGGTAGTGACGTAGGCTCTCTACTCGTAGAACACCCAGATGTACATGTTATTTCATTTACGGGTTCTACTGAGACAGGGCGAAAGATTGCGGAGCTTGGAGGCAAACACTTAAAAAGGGTCTCACTCGAAATGGGTGGGAAAAATGCCATTATCGTGATGGAAGATGCCGATTTAGATTTAGCTGTAGAAGGCATCATTTGGAGCGGATTTGGAACATCAGGTCAGCGCTGTACAGCTTGTAGTCGTGTCATCGTACATGAAGCTATAAAAGAAGAATTAGCTGACCGGTTAATCACTGCAATGGAGTCATTAAAGCTTGGTAATGGATTAGATGAAGGTGTGCAGATTGGCCCAGTTATTCATAAATCAGCCCTTCATAAAATTCATAGTTATATCCAATTAGGATTACAAGAAGGTGCAACTTTATTGAAAGGAGGTCGCATAGCTGATTTTGAATCAGGTCATTTTTACGAACCTACTTTATTTACAGATGTAAAGCCGCAATCGCGTCTCGCACAAGAAGAAATTTTTGGTCCAGTCATTTCAATGATTGCAGTTCAAAATTTAGAAGAGGCGATTGAAGTGAATAATTCAGTGAAATATGGTTTATCAAGTTCAATCTTTACACAAGATGTAACAAAGGTATTTCAAGCACAACGCGATTTAGATACAGGTATTGTTTATGTGAATGCAGGAACAACTGGAGCAGAAATTCATTTACCCTTTGGCGGAACAAAAGGAACAGGTAACGGACATCGTGATTCTGGCATCCAATCCTTAGATGTTTATACGGAATGGAAAAGTATTTATGTAGATTATAGTGGCACACTTCAACGTGCTCAAATCGACAATTAAGGGGGCATTCAAATGAAAGTGACAATTCTAGGCGCAGGTTTAATGGGAAAAGAAGTCGCACGTGATCTAGTGAATAGTTCGAATGTAGATAAAGTTTATTTAACTGATATTGATATCGAAAAGGTCCGTACGTTTGTGGAACAATTAAATAGCGATAAAATTGAACTTTTAACAGTTGATGCTTATGATGACGAACAGTTATGTGAAGTGATGGGAAAAGCAGATGTTGTGGTGAACGCACTATTCTATAAATTTAATGTACGCGTTGCAAAGTTAGCGATTGAACTTGGCGTTCATTTAGTTGATTTAGGTGGTCATATTGGCGGTATAACAGATGAAGTTTTAAAACTAGACGAGGAAGCGAAGAAAAAAGGCGTGACGATTATTCCAGATTTAGGTTTAGCACCTGGTATGACAAATATTTTAGCTGGATATGGTGCTTCTAAACTAGATCGTGTGAATGCAATTAAAATTTATGTAGGTGGCATCCCAGCTTCTCCAAAACCACCACTTGATTATAGCGTAGTGTATTCTTTAGACGGTGTATTCGATCATTATACAAAACCCTCTTTGATTGTACGAGATGGGATGATTCGTGAATTACCTTCTTTATCTGAAGTAGAAAATCTCTATTTCCCAGGCTTTATTGGTTTAGAGGCGTTCCATACGAGTGGCGGTCTTTCAACACTTGCGCGAACATTTTCTAAATTACACACATTAGAATATAAAACGATTCGTTACGCAGGACATGCCGAACGCTTTAAATTACTTGTCGATTTAGGACTTACACAAAAAGGTAATGAAGTGGAAGTAGACAATGGTATTACCGTAGATATGCGTGAAGTGATGAAACAATATTTAGAGAATAAATTAAGTTTAGGCGACCAAGAGGATGTTGTATTACTTCGTGTAGAAGTACATGGTGAAGCAAATGAAGAGAGAGTTTCATTCGAATACGATATGGTAACCTACCGTGATAAAAATAGTGGTGAAACAGCGATGGCACGAACGACTGCTAACACAATTTCAGTTGTAGCGAAGTTAATTGGGGATGGTACGATTACAGAACGCGGTGTTATTCCACCAGAATTAGCAGTACCAGGAGAAAAGTATATGACGGAGATGAATCATCATGGCGTAACCATCACAGAAACCATGCTCATGTCGACAAATATTATTAAAGGATAGGGGAGATCGTCATGAATTTTCAATTCTCGGATGAACAAAATATGTTACGCCAGACAGTACGTCAATTTGTAGATGCAGAGATTATGCCTTATATTGCGGAGTGGGATGCGACAGGTGGATTTGATCCAGCTATTTGGAAAAAGCTAGCTGACCTAGGTTTACTCGGTATATGCATACCCGAAGCATACGGTGGAAGTGGCATGGATTATAATGCATTGGCGATTGCCTGTGAAGAACTGGAGAGAGGGGATACAGCTTTTCGGACAGCTGTATCTGTTCACGTAGGATTGAATAGCATGACTTTATTACAGTGGGGAACGGAAGAACAAAAACAAAAATATTTAGTTCCTCAAGCAAAAGGTGAAAAGATTGGTGCATTTGGTTTAACAGAACCGGGTGCAGGATCAGATGTAGCGAGCATGCAATCACATGCAACATTAGAAGGAGATGTGTATCGCTTAAATGGTCAAAAAACATGGATTTCACTTTGTGATATTGCTGATCACTTTATTGTATTTGCCTATACGAATCCAGCGTTAAAACATAAAGGAATTTCAGCATTTATTGTAGAGCGTGGTATGGTTGGTTTTTCTTCAAAAGCTATTAAAGGAAAGTATGGGATTCGTGCTGGTAATACAGGAGAATTATTCTTTGATGATGTTCTTATCCCAAAAGAGAATCTTCTTGGCCAAGAAGGAGAAGGTTTTAAAATTGCGATGGCAGCACTTGATAATGGACGTTTTACAGTAGCAGCCGGAGCAGTCGGGTTAATTGATGCGTGTATTGAAGCGAGCGTAAGTTATTGCCATGAACGTGAAACATTTGGACAAAAGATTGGTGAGCATCAATTAGTTAAACAGATGATTGCACGTATGGAAGCAGGCTATCAAATGAGTCGTTTACTTGTATATCGTGTAGGCGAGATGAAAAATAGCGGTGTACGTAACACGCGTGAAACGTCTCTTGCGAAGTGGCAAGCATGTGACTTTGCGAATCGTGCGGCAGATGATGCAGTTCAGATTCATGGCGCATATGGTTATTCAGATGAATATCCTGTTGCACGCTATTTACGTAATTCAAAAGCGCCTGTTATTTATGAAGGAACACGCGAAATTCATACACTCATGCAGGCAGACTATGTACTTGGTTATCGTGAAGACCATCCATTATCACATATGTTACCGAAGTGGGCAGGTACTAAAGAATAATGTAGAAAAGGATTGCACGATTGTGTAGTCCTTTTTTAATTTGTAAACAAACAAAAAAGAGAGAAGTCGGTTGAATGACCTGACTTCTCTCTTTCAGTTATTACTTTTTATAAACTCTTTTTTCAATGCTTAGCATTTCAGAAGCTGTTACAAATGTATAACCTTGTTGTTTTAAGTAACGAATCACTTGTGGCAATGCTTGAGCTGAACTTGCATGAATGTCATGCATTAAAACAGTTGTATATTGTGATTTTTGACTTTTCACATTCGCTAATGTTTGTTGTGGATTATGATGTTTCCAATCAAGTGTATCGACATTCCATAAAACAACTGGCATTTTTGCGATTTTTGAAACATTCGCATTGTAAGAGCCATAAGGTGGACGGAATACGGTTGGGTTTTTACCTGTTGCTTTTTTAATGGCCTGATTGGTTGTTTCAATTTCTTTTTTCACGTTTGCATTCGATAGTAATACTAGATTTGCATGTGTTAAGGAGTGATTACCAAGCTCATGTCCTTCATCTGCAATTTGTTTCACCATTTTAGGATTTGCGCGTGCTTGTGTACCTACCATGAAGAATGTTGCTTTAACCTTTTCGCGTTTTAAAGTAGCTAAAATACTCTTTGTAGATGTCGTATTTGGCCCATCATCAAATGTAAGAGCAACCGCTTTTTTCGGAATAGGTTTCTTTTTCTTTTGAATAATTTTCTTAACAGGTATTTGGAATTCTTTTGCTAAAGAAGAATTAATATTCTGAAGTGGTAAAGTAATTGTTATTGGCTGGTTAAATGAAGATGTAAAACTATCGGGATTTAAATAGAAGTATAAATTTTGATCATCGAGTGCAAAGTTTTCAAAATGACTAGCTTCTTGGTTGATTGCTAAGTCTTTTTGTTGACTTTTATTGAAATTTTGTACTTCTTTATGTTTTGCCAGTTCTTTTTGTGATAAATTCATAATATGTGTTAACTGCTCACCAGAAGGTATAACTTCCTTAATATCAATTAACTCATTCGCTGGCTGATCCACTGTAAACGTAATGAATTTTTGATCTTTTTTCTGTTTATCCTCTTGTAAACTTTGAGTTAAAACAAATGAATAAAGATCCTTATGTTTCAATGTCATGTACGTCACATGCATCTGTGCATCTTTTGCGTATTTCCCTTTGAAAAAGTCTGTTTTCATCTCTTTAACGGCATCACTGATAGCTGTATTCAGTTCAGAAGATCCTGTTTTTGGGTACTGAATTGTATAGCTACCTTGTTCTGTTTCATTTGTGACCGTCACCGTTTTAATAAATGGGTTGTCTGTTTCAGCTGTAGAGGTGTTTTCAGTTGAAGCGGCTAAACCCTTTTCAGAAGGACTTTTCAAGTTTAGCATGTATACTACAGCGAAAATAATAAGAGATAATAGTATACAAACAAGTAGTGAGTCAATTAATAATCTGTTTTTGAATGGTGAAGATTTCATTTTTTTTGTATACTCCTTTTCATAGTATTAGGTTAATATTACCATTATTTTACGGTGTATGGTCATATAAAGTGAGTAAATTTTATAACTTATAGAAAAATATATTTAATAGAGAGGACGTTTGAAAATATGCCTCATAATAAAGAGGAAGAATTAGCAATTAACTGCTTTTTACTTGCAGGACGTTTGCTAGTTCAATGTGGTGCGGAAACTTATCGTGCAGAGGATACAATGTTGCGCATGGCACAATCACAAGGTTATCCAGATGCACAAAGTTTTGTGACACCTACAGGAATCATTTTTTCTGCAGGACATGAACGACCTACAAGGATTGCTCAAATTCCTAGTAGAACAACTGATTTAGAAAAAATTGCACAAGTTAATAATGTTTCGCGAAATTTAACTGCACGAAATTATTCAATTGAAAAAGCTTATGAAGAATTACAGCGAATTGAAAAGACAAATTTCTTTTTTCCTACCTGGGTCCAAATTCTTGCGGCAGCCATTGCTAGTGCATGCTTTTTAATCTTATTTAGAGGTATATGGTCGGATATGCCGATTGCCTTCATTGCTGGCGGTGCAGGTTTTATCGTATTTATGGCGATTCACTCCTTAACCAAAGTTAAATTTTTTGCAGAGTTCACAGGTGCTCTTTTTGTAGGTGTTATTGCTTTCTATGCTGTGGAGTTCGGATATGGATCGCAACTCGATAAAATTATTATAGGGTCTGTTATGCCACTTGTACCAGGTGTACCAATTGCAAATGCAGTACGTGATTTAATGGCTGGACACTTCGTATCAGGTGTAGCAAAAGGTGTCGAAGCATTTTTAACAGCTACAGCAATTGGTGCTGGTGTAGCACTTGTACTATTAACATTTTAAGGAGGCAAATCGATTGGAATATGTGATTCATATCATACTGAGCTTTATTGCAACTGCAACATTCGCAATTATTTTTAATGCACCAAAAAATACACTGTTTCACTGCGGTCTTGTTGGGGCCATTGGCTGGGGGATCTATTTAGTCTTCACCAATCATGGTGTAGATATTGTACCTGCATCATTTGCAGGAGCATTTGTTATTGCCATTGTAGCACACATTTATGCAAAACGTTTTAAAACCCCAATGTTAATTTTCAGTGTAGCAGGAATTATCCCACTTGTACCTGGTGGGATGGCTTATAATACAATGCGTCATGTAGTGGAAAAAGATTATACACAGAGTATTGAATTTGCAGTGAAGACGAGTTTAATAACAGGTGCGATTGTGATGGGATTAGTTTTTGCGGAAGTATTTATGCAATTAATTTTTACAGCACTACGACGTCGAAAAATACCTACGAAATAAAACGCATAGTGACTATTTTTATACGTACCCTTTTTTCTTCTATTGAGTATGTGTTTATTAAAAAGAAAAGAGGATGAGACATAAGTATGAAAATATCATCTTATATGAGCATAAGAAAAACCGGAATCGCGCCACAGCGCGATTCCGGTTTTTTGTTGCGAACTCTAAAAGGAAAATGAAATGTTTTGTCTCATCCTCGTCTTTTGTTTTAACTACATGAAGTAGTTATAGGCTCTTTTGATAGTGGTTCTAAATCAACTTCAAAACCTAAATCTTCAAGCATTTGTAAGTCGGATGATTCCTCTTGTCCACTCGTTGTTAAATAATCCCCGATAAAAATTGAGTTTGCTGCGTAAAGGCTAAATGGTTGTAAACTTCTTAAATTTACTTCACGCCCACCAGAAACACGAATTTCTTTTGTTGGATTAATCATACGGAAAAGTGCAAGGACACGTAGAGCATAAAGTGGTGTGACTTCTTTTGTTCCCTCTAAAGGTGTACCGTCTACTGCGTTTAAAAAGTTTACTGGAATTGAATCAGCATCTAATATACGTAAGCTTTTCGCCATCTGTACGACATCTTCTTTAGACTCTTTCATACCAATAATAACACCTGAACAAGGAGAAATACCCGCATTTTTCACTTTTTCAACAGTCCCCACACGATCTTCATATGTGTGCGATGTTGTAATATGTTCATGATGATTTTCTGATGTATTTAAGTTGTGATTGTAACGATCGACACCGGCTTCTTTTAATCGTTCTGCTTGCTCTGGTTTTAGAATACCAAGACATGCACAAACCGTCATGTTTGGATTTTCAGCTTTAATTTCTTTTACAGCATCTACTACAATATCCAATTCACGATTTGCAGGACCGCGACCACTAGCTACAATACAGTATGTTCCGGCTTGAACAACACTTGCTCGTCTCGCACCTTCTACAATTTCTTCTTGTTTCATCATGGCATACTTTTCAATCGGTGCTTTTGAAATAATAGACTGCGAGCAATAGCCACAGTTTTCTGGGCACAGACCTGATTTTGTATTAATAATCATATTTAATTTCACTTTATTACCGTAGTAGTGATAGCGAATTTGATAACTCGCTTGTAATAATTTAAGTAAGTCTTGTTGTGGTGTTTCTAAAATAGCTAGGGCTTCTGCATCCGATAATAAATAATTTTCCTCAATGATCTGTGTAGCTAATTGTTCATAATTCATGATTTACGAACTCCTTTCAAGACGAATTGCATGCGATAGGCAAAGAAGCCAGATAGTACAGATAGAATGATATCTTTTGGTAGCGGAGGCATCATCCACAACCAAGCAATTTGATATGTAAAGTTCTCAGGAGCTGCTGCCCATAGTTTATAAGCGAAGTACATCCAATTTGTTCCGAATACATAGTTGATGACCATAGCTACAAGTGCTGCAGCAACATACATCATTTTTGTATTTTTCATTTCAATCATTTTTCCTGCTACATAAGCTGCAAAAATGAATGACACGATGAAACCGAATGTTGGACTTAATACTTGGCTAAAACCACCGCTGAATCGTGCGAATACGGGTGCGCCGGCTAAACCGATTAGCATGTAGACTGTAACAGCAATAGCTCCTCGCTTACTTCCTAAAATTAATCCAGCTAAAATTGCGAAAAATGTTTGGAGTGTAATTGGAACACCACCAACGACCATGAACGGTGCAAATGATGTGATGTTCGCCCCAATCATCATCAATGTAGCAAACATAGCACAATAGACTAAATCTACAACGCGTAATTTTGTTTTCGACTTTGTCATCGTTGTTTGACTTGTTGTCATTTCTAAATCCCCCTCAAATGAGTAAAAATTGAACATGTAAGTTGTTCAATATCCAATTTAATACTTTTTTATAATTTGTGTCAACTTATTTTTATTTTAAGTTTACTCAAATTATGAAAAAGACCTCAACTAATCTGCGAAGAAAAGTTGAGGTGGCTATTTTATAATAATTCGTTATGAGTGAATAAAGTTTCGATATCTTGTGGAACTTTAGGGCGACTTAATTGATAACCTTGAATTGCATCGCAACCAGCTTCTCGTAAAATTGAAACTTGTTCTTCTGATTCAACACCTTCTGCAACAACGCGCATGTGTAAAGAACGTCCAAATTGAATCATACCTTGAACTAAAGCACGCGTTTTCTCTTGGTAGACAATTGGAGCTATAAACGAGCGGTCAATTTTAAACTCTTCTAAAGGTAATAGTTGCATATAACGGAATGAAGCATAACCTGTTCCAAAATCATCTAATGAGAATTTAATCCCTTTAGCTTGTAATTTACGCATTTGGCTAACAATCGATTCTTCTGCTTCTGCTTCAAGCGCAAATTTTTCTGTAATCTCAATTTGCAGTAAATGTGGTGGACATTGTGTACGTTCTAATACTTTTAAAATCGTATCAACCATATTTTTATCGCGGAATTCACGAATCGATGTGTTAATACTAATGCGAATTGGTGTCCCTGCATTCGCCCATTCAACAGCTTGTTCACAAGCTTTTTCAAGCATGAAGCTGCCGATTTGATTAATTAAACCAGTTTCTTCTGCAATCGGAATTAAAATATCTGGCGGTACAATCCCAATTTCAGAGTCTTCCCAACGTACGAGCGCTTCAACAGTTGTGATTTCATCTGTTGTTAAATCTTGTTGTGGTTGATAAAGCACGCGTAAATCTTTTTGATTTAGTGCAATCAATAATCGTTTTTCAATAATTGAACGGGTACTTAAAGATTCATGGTCAGCCTTAGATAAGCTCATAATAAGATTTCCGCCCTCAGCTTGTACCTTTTGGATTACTGAGTTGGAAGCTTTGAATAAGTTACTAAATGTACTTTGGTCTTCAGGGAATTTTGTAATACCACCACTTACAGTTAAAGGAGTTGAAGTATGATCCAAGTAAATCGGGTGTTGTGTTAAGTAAGATAAGAACCCTTGGATAAACCATTCACCAAGTGGCGTTAATACAACAAACTCGTTGACACTAATACGGGCCATCGTACTATCTTGGAAATACATTTTCATTCGATTTGTGAACTCTGTTACGAGTACAGCTTCTGTTTGTTCATCATAGATTTCTTTTAAAGAATAGAACTTGTCGATGCTTAAGAAGACGAACGTGAAGTGGTGACCTTCTTCAATCATCTCATTGACGATTTGTTCTAGACGGTAACGATTCATCAGTCCAGTCTCTTGATCGATGTAGGCGATTTGTTCTAAACGATTTTGTAACATCTTTTTATCAGTAATATCATTTTCTAAAAATAGATAAGAAGGTCGATTCTCTTTATTTTTAGCAATTGGAATAGCGGATAATTCTACCCAATAAGGTTGTCCATCTTTTGTGATTTGTTCAACCTCGCCATGCCATGTGCGATTATTTTTCAATGTTGACCAAATTTTATCCGCCTGTTTTGAGCCTTCATCTGTTTGTGGGAACATTTGCCATAATGTCTTTCCGATAATACGCTTTGGCGTCCATTTACTATATTTTAAAAAGTTCGAATTGGCTGCTTCAATTAAACCATTTTCGTCAACCGACAACATCATGAACGAATCTTCTAAACCAGAGCGTAAATAAGATAACTGTTCTTCAAAATTCGTATCAGAAGTGTTACGATCGGAAGGTGTCAAACTAATGACTAAACAAGGTTGGTCTTGAATTGTCCAAACGGTAAAGAATGTTTTACATAGGATGCGCGTCTGATCTTTCGTTATATATGCAAGGTAGCCCATATCACGTACTTCTGGCTCCTCAATTAGTTGTTCAAAGATTAGTTCGTTTGTAGCGAGTTGACTTTGTTCAGCGAAAGGTACTGGATAACCAAGTATGTCATTCGTATCGTAACCTAAATATTTCTCCGCTGTATGGTTCCATAGAATTATTTCTCCGTCTTTATTGACAAGGAGAAAAGGCTGGGGTAACTGGTTAATTAATTCTTGTGAAGATGGTAATAAGATTTCACTTTCTTTCATTTTATGCAACGACTCCTTGAATTTACGGTATAGTTCCTATTATAGAGAAAAAAAGTATATAAGTCATTAGTAACAGATGATGAAATAAAAATAATTTATTTTACCTAATTTTGATTTGCGTTTAAGAAAATATTATTCAAAGGGATAAAAATACAAAAAAAATCGAAAAAAATAAGCAAAAAGATGTAAAGAAGGGGGCCTACAAATGAATCATACGACTAAGAGATTAAAAGGAATCATCATGATTATAATTGGTTCAATGCTTTGGGGAGCGACAGGACCTATGATGGAATGGGTATTATCGTCTAGCCATATGAGTGTATCATTTATGCTAACAATACGCCTTTTATTGGCAGGTTTTCTCATATTATTCTTTTTAATCGTGACTAAAAGAGATATATATGCTATTTGGAAACAACCTTATTGGTGGATTAAACTTGTGATTTTTAGTGTGTTTGGGATGCTCGGCGTACAATATACGTTTGTTGCTGCGATTCATGCAAGTAATGCAGTTTTAGCAACATTATTGCAATTTTTAGCACCTATTTTTGTTGTGCTATATGTGTCATTCTCACAAAAGATGTTTCCACCGAGATATCAAATATTCGGTATCTTAGGGACATTAATCGGCTTGTTCCTATTGCTAACAAATGGTTCTATATCAAACCTATTAGTAAGTCCTGTAGCGCTTCTTTGGGGATTAGGTGTAGGTTTGACATTTGCTTTTTATACACTATACCCCACTTCTGTCATGAATGAATGGGGTGTACTCGTTGTCATTGGATGGAGCATGTTAATAGGTGGTTTGCTTCTTGGCTTCTCAAAAGGTTTTTGGGAATTTAATCAATATGCGCTACTCGTGGAGAGTAGCACCAATTTTATGTTATTAGCGATTATTTTCTTTGGTACAATCGCTTTTATCCTATTTTTAAGTAGTATGAAATATATTTCACCTGTTGAAACGAGTATCTTATCGAGTTTCGAACCATTAACTGCAATGTTTATATCGGTTATTTGGTTGGGAAGTGTACTTGCGGGCGTTCAAATCATCGGAATTATTCTTATGATTTTATGTGTTGTCTGGTTATCAATTGAAGGAAATCGACAATCGGTGAAGATGAAGGAAGAATAGAGAGGGAGTGGGTGAACCATTCCTTCTTTTTGTATATAAAGACATAAATCGTTTAGTTTAAAGTAATTTTTAAATCATGATTATAGCTATTTTTGAAGGCGAAACATTTATCTAGAGAAATGAAGTGGGAATATGTCATAATAAACAAATCAATGAAGTCGGGAAGGTGTCTTATGCGAAAAGTTTTTTCTTATATAGGCCCTTATAAATGGGCAGCCTTAGTGGCCTTCATGCTGATGTTAGTCGAGTTAGCAGTTGAATTAGTACAACCACTCATCATGGCAAAAATTATCGATGAGGGTGTAGTCGCAGGGAATTTACATACGGTTATTTTATGGGGAAGTATCATGCTAGGGCTCGGTGTACTTGCTTTTATAGCAGGGCTTTCAAATGGTTTCTTCTCAGGACATGCAGCACAAAGTTTTGCGTATGACTTACGAGTTGCACTATTTAAAAAAGTGCAATCTTATTCAATGCATAGCTTTTTAAAGATTCCTACATCGAGCATGATCACGCGTATTACGAATGACGTGACGCAAGTACAAAATATTTTCTTCATGTCATTACGTTTTATGATGCGTGCGCCTCTTGTTGTGATCGGTAGTCTAGTTATGGCCTTTTTAGTAAATGCTAAGTTGGCAATTTTTTTAGTGATAGGGATTCCGTTTTTACTTATTTTCTTATGGTTCATGGTGCGAAAAGGTGCTAGAAACTTTGGGAAAGTTCAAAGACGTGTCGACCAAGTGAACCGTAACATTCAAGAGAACTTACAAGCGACACGTTTAATCAAAGCGTATATGCGCGGTGTTTATGAATCGACTAAATTTAATCAATTAGCAGTCGCTTTAAAAACAGATACGATGAAGGCACTTCGTTTAATGGAACGTATCCAACCTGTTTTATTAATTGTCATGAATGTTGCTTTACTCGTTATTTTATGGCTTGGTGCAAAAGAGATTCAAGCAGATCGCATGCCTGTCGGTGATTTAGTCGCAATCTTCAACTACACGATGCGCATCACAGGAAACTTTAGCATGTTTGCGATGATTATTACGTTCTTCTCTCGCGCTTCTGCTTCAGCCAATCGCATGAATGAAATTTTATCGATGGATGAAGTGCAAACCGTTCAAGAAAATAAAGAACATAGTCCATATTATGTCGAAGCACGTCATATTACATTTAAGTATGATGAAGAAGGAAAGTTTATTTTACATGATGTATCGTTCGCAGCGAATCGTGGTGATACGATTGCAGTTATGGGTGCTACAGGTTCAGGTAAGTCCTCGTTACTCCAATTATTACCTCGTCTGTATGATGCAACGGAAGGTACGATATTTGTAGAAGGAAAAGACGTGAAAAGTTATGATCCGCATGATTTACGTCAAAAAATCGGTTATGTACCACAACGTTCTCTATTATTTACAGGAACGATTTTTGAAAATATTACATGGGGGAATGAACATGCGACGCTAGAAGAAGTAGAGCATGTATGTAAGATTGCACAAATCCACGAGACCATTATGCGTTTTCCAGATGGTTATGAAACACGCGTAGGACAAAAAGGTGTGAATTTATCGGGCGGGCAGAAACAACGTATTGCGATTGCGCGTGCCTTGATTCGTCAACCAGAACTCTTTATTTTCGATGATAGTATGAGTGCGCTCGATTTAACGACTGAAGCGAAGTTATGGCAGGCATTAAATGAATATGAAGACGCAACACGTTTTGTAGTGACACAAAAGATCGCAACAGCGAAAAGTGCCACATGTATTTTATTAATGGATCAAGGTGAGGTAGTTGCACAAGGAACGCATGAGGAGCTTCTTGAAAATAGTGCACTTTACCGAGAGATTGTCGCTTCACAGCAGGAGGTGAATACGAATGTTTAAAGCATTTCAATATAAACCGATTTTAACAAAAGAAGATATTCAGTCACATCAAAAGAAAAAACGAGCGAAGACATCGAATATGAAAGGGACGATTGGTCGTATTTGGCAGCTTGTAGACGAACAGCGTATTCTACTACTTGTTGTATTAGCGATGGTCTTCTTAAGCTCTGTCGGAATGTTGCTAGGACCTTTATTAATTGGTCGTATGATTGATGAACAAATTTTACCGAAGAATTTAATTGGTATTGGTCCAACACTCATACTATTGGCGGGAATTTATATTATGGTGTCAATTACGTTATTTTTACAAAACTACTGGATGATTGGCATTGCCCAACAAACTGTTTACCGATTACGTACACAATTGTTTGAAAAGTATCAGCGCCTGCCGATTTCATTCTTTGACCGTAAACAACATGGTGATTTAATGAGTCGTATGACGAATGATTTAGATAATGTGAGTTCTACATTAAATAGTACATTCATTGAAGTATTTTCAAGTGCACTCATTTTAACAGGAACATTCACCTTTATGATGATTTTGAGCCCACTTTTAACCATTGTGACGATGATTATTATTCCGATGATGTTTTTAGCGACGAAGTGGATTACACGTCGCACAGGTCCATTATTTAAAAAGCAACAAGCGACACTTGGTGCATTGAACGGTATGGTAGAAGAAACAATCTCAGGACAATATGTTGTTAAAGCTTATTCGCAAGAAGAACGCATGATTCGCCAATTCGAGGAGAATGGTCAACGTTTACGTCGCACAGGTTACTGGGCGAATGTCTACTCAGGTGGTATTCCGAAAGTGATGAACTTCTTAAATAACGTCAGCTTTGCGATTGTTGCAGGATTTGGCGGTTACTTAGCTTACAAAGGGCATGTCACAATTGGGATTGTCGTGATTTTCGTTGAGTATGCTCGTCAATTTACACGTCCACTCAATGAATTAGCGAATCAATTTAATAACGTGTTATCTGCCATCGCAGGTGCAGAACGTATTTTTGAGATATTGGATGAGCCAGAGGAAGTAGAAGAAGGAACGAAGTCTTTAACGAAAAGACTGGCGGGGAATATTACGTTTGATCACGTTGATTTTAAATATGATCCACAAAAAGAACCGTACATTTTACAAAATGTGAACTTTAATATTCACTCAGGTGAAACAGTGGCGCTCGTCGGTGCGACAGGAGCAGGGAAGACAACCATTATGCAATTAATGGCTCGCTTTTATGAAACAACTTCAGGACAAATTCGAATCGATAACCAACCGATTGAACAGATTTCGCGAGAAGATTTACGCAATCAGATGGCATTTGTTCTTCAAGATCCGTTCCTGTTTGAAGCATCTATTTTAGAAAATATTCGTTATGGTCGATTAAATGCCACAGATGAAGAAATCATTGAAGCATGTAAACAGGCGAATGCCCATGCTTTTATCGAACAATTAGAAGATGGTTATCATCATGTGTTAAAACCTGAAGCGAGTGATTTAAGTCAGGGGCAGAAGCAGTTATTATCCATTGCGCGAGCGCTTATTGCAGACCCTGCGATTCTGTTATTAGATGAGGCAACTTCAAGTATTGATACCGTAACGGAACTGCATATTCAACGTGCATTAAATCATTTAATGAAGGGCCGTACAAGCGTTGTTATTGCGCATCGTCTCAATACAGTGAAAAATGCAGATCGAATTTTTGTTATGGAACAAGGACAATTAGTCGAACAAGGTACGCCGAAAGAGTTAATCGAGAAGCAGGGAATTTATTACGGTATGTTACAACAAGGGAAAGCAATTGAATAAAAGATATGAGGAGAATCGAAAATTATCCGATTCTCCTTTTCCATTTTCTTGAAAGTTGAACGAAAGGCGAATAGGACTTACAATAGGAGATATTCTATAAGGTAACGGTGATAAAATGAATGTATTTGCGATGAAGGCAACGTATCCACTCGATACATTGACACAACAAGAGCTAACTCAATTATGTGAAGATGCAGCGCTAACTGATGGTGTAAATTATTTGGAATGGATGCATGAACAAGATTGGAATGAGTGGGATACACGTGGTTTTTTTGTTTTTATCTATGACGAGGACCATGACCGCTTAGTAGCAGCATTGAGCGCTTTTGATGCATTTGGTTTACATGCATACGAATGGTCGATGGTCATTGAACCTTTATATCGTTCAATTGGTTTAGAAGAAGTATTAATTGATGGATTAAAACATGGACTAGAAGAAAGACAAGCGACAGGTGAAATGGCAGTTGTCGATCAGCGTCAAGAGATGAAACAAGTTCTTGAACAACAAGGATATGTATATAGTTCATCAAAGCTTCAAATGATGACTACCGCGCAACAAGAAAATGACGTGGAATTCAATGTACGTCCGTATCAACCAGATGATTTGCAAGTTGTTCAACAAATGATGTCAGATGGTTTTGGTGACTTACCTGAAGAAACAGAAGAATTTATTGCGCTCATGGATGAGGAATCGAGTAGTCACGTTTTTGTGGCAACACAACAAGATGAAGTCGTTGCGATGGTTACAACAGCAGTGTTGGAACGACAATTATGGATTACATCTTTTACAACACTAGCTTCCAAACGTCGTCAGGGCATCGCTTCAAATTTAGTGAAGTGGGTAAAGAATGAAGCATATAGACAACAACTTGAAAGTGTTAGATTAGAAGTAGAAACTGAAAATATCGAAGCACTTACTTTTTATAAACAAGCTGGTTTTGAAGTAGTGGAACAAGTCGATTATTACATTGTGAAATAAGCAGCAAAGAAGGGTGACATATGAAAATAGTTTGTTTTGGCGATAGTTTAACTGCTCGAAAAGAAGGTTATCCTAAGCCAATGTTGACGATGATGTTATCGGAAAAGGTAAAAGGGCATATATATGTGAATATCGGACTTCCTGGGAATACGACGGTGTCTGCGCGAGAGCATTTAAAGTCAGAAGTTTTGGAAGAGCATCCAGATGTCGTAACGATTCTTTTTGGGTCGAATGATTGTTCTGAAACGAAACAAATCCCTTTATCCATTTATGAAGAAAATCTCGCATTTTTTGTGAAAAAAATCGGTCCTAAAAAAGTCATTTTGATTACGCCACCTCCTGTAGACGAGCATAAACAAAAATATCGTACGAATGCACGCATTCACGAATATGCAGATGCGGTACAACGCGTAGCCGCACAGTATCAATGTACATGTATTGATTTTTTTGAACATGTTTATACACAACCGGATTATGAAAAATTACTCGTTGGAAAAAGTGACGATGGCTTACACTTCGGTGAAAAACTCTATGATCAACTCAGTGACTTAATTGCAGATGAGCTGAGAAAACGTGAACGTGAAGCAGAAAAATCACTTTGGCGAAAAATGATGGATAAGTTGTAAAAATAGATTACTAAAAGTAAAAGGAATCGTGCCACAAATAGCGCGATTCCTTCTTTTAATTTAATCCAATAAAAAATATTGTTTCGTCGGTGCTACAAGATGTAATTCGTGCATGGCACGTGTTAACGCAACATAGAGTAATTTACGTTCTAGTGGTGTATCTTCAAAAGGTTCTTCACTCGCTACGAGAATTACTGCATCGAATTCAAGTCCTTTTGCGAGATGACTTGGTACGACAAGTATAGCATCTTGGTCAATTTCCGATGTTTCATCTAATAGTAATGCAGGAACCTCAGCTTGTTGTAACTTCTGTGTTAGTATTTTTGCTTCTTTTGTCGATTTACAAATACATGCGATTGAGCGATGTCCATTGGCGCGAATTTGTTCATTTATTGTATGAATCAACTGTGGATCAATTCCATGCATTTCATGGAATTCAGGAATAAGTCCATGACGTACAACCGGTTCGACAAGTGGTAAATCTTCCTTCATTCCTTCTAGAATTGTATTCGCAACGTCCATAATTTCAATTGTTGTACGATAGCTTTTTTGAAGTGTCTTATAAGAGGCACGAGGGAATAGTTCACGGACAGGTCCCCAATTTGTGAGCGAACGGTAACTATGAATCCCTTGCGCTAAATCACCAACCATCGTGAATAAATCTGTATCGAGTCCATCTCTTAAAGCTGCTAATTGGAAAAGACTATAATCTTGTACTTCATCAATGAAGATAGCGCGCATTTTCCATTCATCTGAAATTCCTTTAATTTTCGCATGCAAGTAATAAAGTGCTGCTAAATCTTCTGTCGCATAACGCTCTTTTTGATGGAATGTTAAAAATGTATGACGTTCTTCTTCTGACCAATTGGGTGTTAATTTAGCTAGAAGTATGTCATCAGTTAAAAGTTGGCGATAGATTTTTTTAATATTTTGTTTTGAGAAAGGCTTCATGTAACGTGTAACAAGTGTTTTTGCTTCTTTTTCAATTGCGGGGATACGCATATCACGTTCATCAATCCAGCGCGTTACTTCTGCTTTTCGCTTTACTGGGTCAATGATGTTTAGCGCACGTCCTAAAATATCATCGTATTTACGATTCAAATCGTACAAAATCTTCTTCTTTTTCATCTGTACGGTACGTTGTACAACAGCTTTAATCTTTTGAATTCGTTTTTCAATTGGCAAGTAAGCATACTCCGTACGGAATAGTTTTAATAATTTTGTACCACGTAGTAGACGGTATTTTTCAAGAACGACATCTGTAAAGTGTTGTTCATATTGCGCATTCATTTCAGCAATTAATCCGTCCATTAAATCACGATATTCGAGTGAACCTTTTAACTTGGTAATCCAGAGTACATCATCTTTTGCTTTTTGTTCGATAAGAGATTCAAGTAATTCATTCGGAGCAGTTAGTTTTAAAGAGAGTCCAATTGCTTTTTGTACATATTCTTCATATGTTGTTTGACAAATTGCGCCGACACCGAGTTCTGGAAGTACATCCGAGATATAATCGATAAAAAGTTTATTCGGTGCTAAAATCATTAATTTTTCTGCTTCGAAATGTTCACCCATTGTGTAAAGGAAGTAGGAGATTCTGTGAAGGGCAATCGTCGTCTTCCCAGATCCAGCCGCTCCTTGTACGATAATCGGTTGTTTTAAATGCGCACGAATAATTTCATTTTGTTCAGCTTGAATGGTTGAAACAATTTCAGTTAATCGAACGTCAGCTTTCCCAGCAAGTGCATCTTGTAGTAGCGCATCATTCGTCGTTAAGTCAATGTCTCGTACATCAAGTAATTCACCATCTTCAATTTTATATTGGCGTTTAGAATAGAGGTGACCTTTGTTTTCGACATCATTCACCATATACGTTAAGTTGCCTAAACGCCCATCATAATAAACATTTGCGACTGGTGAGCGCCAATCGACAATGACGGGTTCTTGCGTTTCTTTATCGAATAGTGAGGTTTTCCCGATATAGAGTTTTTCATCGGGCTCGCCTTCTTTTTCAAAGTGAATACGCGCAAAATAAGGCTTCGATTTAATTGCTTCGAGCCCTTCTTGTTGATTACTCGCCATATCAAAAAAGCGAGTATTCGTTAAAATATTTAAGTATCCTAAGCTGGAATCTAAGTAGTCGAGGTCTGCAATGGAGTTTCGAATGATTTCTTGTGCATTAGCTAAATCTTCTTCTGATTCATGCAGTAATTTTTCCATAAAGTTTTTCACATAGGTGAGATGTTGTGCTTCCTGTTGAAAATCAGGATGTTGTTCAGACATAAAAAAATCCTCCCATCGAAATATCGTTTTTGAAACGTAATGGAATGCTTGACACGGCCCTTCATACTGCTTCAATCCCTTTAATAAAAGGACAAAAACGGCTTTCTTTGGTAGAGTGACAAATACTATCATACGTTTTTTAAAAAAGATTTGCAAAAACGAGGAATACCTTTCATGATGTAATGGAAGATAGGAGAGAAAAGACATGAAAATTTTTGCCCATCGAGGTTTCTCAGGTGACTATCCTGAAAATACATTACCTGCTTTTGAAGCAGCATCAAAACTTCCGGTAGAAGGAATCGAATTTGACGTACAGCGTACAAAAGATGGTGTACTTGTTGTTCATCATGATGAAAAAATTCATCGTACATCGAATGGTAAAGGACATTTGAAAGACTATACATTTTCAGAGCTTCGTGAGCTTGATTTTGGTAGTTGGAAAGATAAAAAATTTAAAGGGATACAAATTCCGACACTTGGAGAAGTATTACGTGTATTCAAAGATACACATCATCTCTTAAATATTGAGATTAAAACAGATGTGGTGGATTATCCTGAAATTGAACAAGCGATTATGGAACAAGTCGATTACTTAGATATGACAGATCGTGTCATCTATTCATCATTTGACCATGTGATGGTCGAAAAATTATTGCGTGTGGCACCGAATAATACAACAGCTGCGCTATTTGAAAAAATTTTAGTGAACCTACATGAATATGGTGAAAAAATTGGCACGAAGCATTTACACATTTCATTGAATGCGGCTAAAAGAGGTGTAATTCGTGAAGATATTCAAAAGGGAAGTATATTCCGCGTATATACAGTGAATAAAATAGAAGACTACGATGCAATGGAGAAATTAGGGGTGGAGGCTGTATTTACAGATGTCCCAGATGTGTTATTAAAGCATCGGAAAAATAAATCATAATAAAAGAGTCACACTGTTTTTAAAATTCAGTGTGGCTCTTCATATATATTACCATTTCGCTTTATGCACTTCTGAAGCACCGAGCATTTGTCGAATCGGAAGAATTTGTCCGTTTTCAAACTTAACGAAGCCTTCAAAGTATCCGAATAGTTGGTGGACAGTTGATTGGACAAGTTTTGCATCGGATTTTGCAACACGTTCAAAAAACGGTTTGAACGTTAAGCGTACGTCATTTGAAAACTTGGTTTGAATCGTCCACGGCTTCATCAAGTCTTGCTCATCATATTTGAAAATGACATCTTCATGTATTTTAGTCATTTTTCCGTCAAAGAAAAAAGCATTCTCTGTCATACCTGTGCCATCTGTCCATTGTCCACCAAAGTTTAGCCCAACACGATGATTACGACAGCGCTGTGATGCCATCGCCCAGTTCCAAGTCGATTCTCTCGGCCATACACCGCGACCGTAGTCGAGTACAGCATAAGAATCGCGACGATCGAACGCATAGCGACGATCACCAATTTTCACATAACCTTCTGTTGGTAATGTATGATGTTTTGCGGTGAATTGGAATGTTTGGCGATTCCAAGGAATGACAACATTGAGTGATTCATCTTCCTCTAAATGGTGAATGGTCAAATCAGCATGCAGTAGCTCACCATCAAAATCAGGAATTGTAACGGTTACTTGTGTTTCTTGATAGCCATCATAGAGAAACTGAATTTTCATTTCACTATGATTGCAAATCGTTGTATCGAGTACGTGTTCAGACATCTTTGGTTTTTTACCGAGTGGTGACATCGTAATTGTTTTTTCGAAAAAACGTTGCGTTTCATAATCTAATACATAAACAAAGCAAACGGTTGCATAATCAAGATGACTAATAGCTGCTGAGAACATTAAATCATCCCCATACACACACCAATAATTCCACTTTTTCTTACGCATGAAGTGGCCCTTTAAATTACTTTGAATTAAAGGTTTTCGTGCATAACCAATCGCAGCAGGATTTAAATTTCCTTTTGCGTCACATAATTTAATTGTGTCTAAAATTTCATTCTCTGCATGCTGAACCACTTCATAACATCCTTTCCTAAAAAATTATTCCGTACAATTTAGTTGTTACTTGTATTGTATCAAAAATTAATTAAAAAAAATGATTTCGTGAAAAAAATAAAGGAATTTTTTTCAATTATTTGCTACTATGAACGCCATTCCAGAAAAATGTTGTAATTTCATGTGCAGTTTCTTCAAGAGAGTTGAAAAAACCTTGCCCATTTGAATCGGTAAACTTACTTAAATTAAGAAGTGATAAAAATAAATGTGCCATAAATTTCGTACTCTTATTCGGGAGAACACCATTTTCTACTTCTTTTGCAAAACAAGCTTCAATTGCGTCATGCATGGCATCTTCAGAGGCTTGAATTCTTTTTAATTGGTCTTCTGATAGGCTAGATGATGCTTCGCGAATAAATGTGTGAATATCGATATCGACAGTTGCGCGTGTAAAAACAATAATTAGTTGTTCAAGTCGCTCTTGAAAGGGTATATGTTGAGATAGAATCTTTACTGAACTTTGACGTACCGTCGTCATTAAAGATTCAACAGAAGCTGTAAATAATTCAGCTTTTGTTTTGAAATAATAATAAACAGTGGCTTTTGTGACATTACATTTGAGCGCTACTTCGTCCATAGCTGTATTTTTATAACTATATTGTAAAAAAAGTTGGATTGCCGTATTTAAAATATGCGTTTTTGTAGGGATTACACGATCTTCTTGCTTAGGGCGACCTAAATTTTTAGGTGAAACTGACATAGTGAAGCCCTCACTTTCTAATAGAATTTAGAGGTTATTATATCATATTTTAAAATTTTATTTGATTAATTAACTCTAGAGTATATATAATGAGAGGGAATAAAAAAGGAGTGAGAAAATATGCGAAAGCATCCATTAGAACAATGGGGCGCGTTAGTAGCAGGTAAAAAAGGACGCTGGATTACATTAGCTTTTTGGGTTCTACTCGTAGCGGTATTATCATTTACACTTCCTCAAATTAATAGCGTAGAAAGCAACAACGCAGAAAATTTACCTTCAAACGCAGCTTCAAAAGAAGCGGAAAAAGTTATTAAAGAACAATTTCCAAATGATTCAGGTATTCCATTATTACTTGTTTGGCACCGCGAAGGTGGTTTAAATCAAGAGGATTACGCAAAGATTCAAAAATTATATAAAGATTTGGAGAGCAACCCTGTACCTCATCAGGCAACAATTCCTCCATTTGGTAAATTACCACCACAAGCTTTAATGAAATCAGCTTCAGAGAATGGGTCTACACTTGTTACACCTGTATTCTTTGATCAAAAATCAACAACGGAGCAATTACAAGTTGGCTTAGATGACATTAAAAAGCAAGTAAAAGATTTAGATGTTAAAACAACAGGTAGTTATGACAATAAAGACGAACTAAACCTTCGTTACTCAGGTCCTGTTGGAATTGCTATTGACGCAACAGGTCTATTCAAAAATGCAGACTTTAAATTATTAGCAGCAACTGTATTACTTGTATTAGTATTATTAATTTTAATTTATCGTTCACCATTATTAGCGATTATTCCATTAATTGCAGTAGGTCTAGCATATGGTGTGATTTCACCATTACTTGGACTGATGGCGGAGCAGGGATGGATTGATAAGGACGACCAAGCAGTGTCCATCATGACCGTTCTATTATTCGGGGCAGGAACCGATTACTGTTTATTCCTGATTTCAAAATATCGTGAAGTATTATTAAAAGTAGAAAATCGTTTTGAAGCGATGAAGATTTCGATGAAGGAATCGGGCGGCGCGATTATGATGAGTGCTTTAACAGTTGTAATCGGTCTTGCAACATTAGGTTTAGCACACTATGGTTCATTCCATCGATTCGCTGTACCATTTAGTTTCGGCGTTCTAATCATGGGAATTACAGCACTAGTTGTACTACCAGCCATCTTAGTAATCATTGGTCGTGTGGCATTCTTCCCATTCATTCCGCGTACAGAGAAAATGGCGCAGGAAGTAGCAGCGAAAAAAGGCAAAGCACCAAAGCAACATGCACCACAACACCGTATTGGTAAGAAGATTGCACATCTTGTAACAGGTAAACCATGGGCAATCATTATTATCACAGTTGTATTCTTAGGTGGTCTCTCAGCATTCACACCAAAGATTAACTATACGTTTGATTTACTATCATCATTCCCAGATGATACAAACTCACGTGAAGGCTTTAAATTAATTGAGGATAACTTCTCAGCTGGTGAACTTGCACCAATGAAAGTCGTTGTCGATACAAAAGGCAAAGATGTTAACTTAAAAGAGGATCTTGAAAAATTAAGTTACGTTGGTGAAGTAGCAGCACCACAACAAAGTGAAAAAGATAAAAACATTCAATTATATGAGGTAAGTTTAAAAGATAATCCTTACTCAGCAGAAGCTCTAGAAACTGTACCGAAGATTACAAAAGCAACAGAAGGTTTCTTGAAAGATGCAAAAGTAGAAGACGGTAAAGTATGGGTAGGCGGCGAAACAGCTTCACAATATGATGAGAAAGAAACAATCTCTCGCGATGAATCTGTGATTCTACCAACGATGATTGCATTAATCGCATTACTATTACTTGTATATCTTCGTTCGATTACAGCAACAATCTACCTTGTCGGAACCGTTGTATTATCATTCGTTGCAGCGCTTGGTGCAGGTTGGATTGTTCTACACTATGTTTTAGGTTTCGATGCAATCTCTGGTTCAATTCCGTTATATGCATTCGTATTCTTAGTAGCACTCGGGGAAGACTATAATATCTTTATGATTTCTGAAATTTGGAAGAATCGTAAAGAGGGTAAACCACATAAGTTGGCCATCCAAGAAGGTGTTATTCATACAGGAAGCGTTATTACATCAGCAGGTTTAATCTTAGCTGGTACGTTTGCGGTATTAGGGACACTACCAATTCAAGTACTTGTACAGTTTGGTATTGTAACAGCTATCGGTATTTTAATGGATACATTCATCATTCGTCCGTTACTTGTACCAGCACTAACAACAGTTATGGGACGTTACGCTTACTGGCCAGGAAAGTTATTTAAGAAACAATAAATAGTAGGGTAGCTAGGGGAAATATTATATTTGAACCTAGCTGCTTTTCTAATTTACAACGATTTTACATAATGGTTATCATATGCAACTTCTTATTTTTTTCAGCATATGATACAGTTAAATTACATGAAAGTGAAGGAGTTGGACATTATTCTTACTGTTAAAGAAGTTATTCGCAATCGTCGTTCAATTAAATTATTCAATGGTAAACCTGTTTCAAAAGAAGCACTATTAACCATTTTTGATGATGCTAAATGGGCTCCAAACCATGGTAACCGTCAACCGTGGCGTATTGTATTAGCTACAGAAGATGGATTACAACGATTAAATACGGTTATTCGTGATGTTGTTGTACCAAACTGGGAAGAACTATCTGTAGAAGAATTAGCGAAAAAGATGGTGAAGTTTACAACACCAGGTGCTGTCGCTTTTGTCATCATGCCAGAAGATTTGCGTCAAAAAGAACGCCTAGAGGATTTTGCGGCAGCAAGTAGCTTTATTCAAAACATTCAATTGCTTGCGTGGGATGAAGGAATTGGTTGTTGCTGGAAAACACCAGGTTGGTTAGAGAAACCGGAGTTCTTGAATAAATTAGGTGTAGAAGCAGGCGAAAGACCGATTGCGATGTTGCAATTTGGTTACTTTGATACAATTCCTGCTGAAAAACCAAAAAAATCTATTGAGGAATTTGTGACATTCTTTTAATAAAAATCTTGTGAATTTGAAGTTATTTCTAAAGTAGAACGAATATTTTCCGAATGTATAAGTAGGAAGATACAACGTCTATGGAGGAAATAGCTTCCTTTTTTTATATCTATATACTCGTTTTCTACTTGTAAAAGAACATTTGTTCGTATAGTATAAAAATAAGGAGATGAGAAGGATGATTCAATTGAAGTCAATTTGCGAGATTCGTACGAATAATTTCCATGATCCGGATATGGCGATGAAGTTCGACCAATTATGGAATGAGGCTACACCTTACAAGCTAGATGGCACTGTTCTTTATGGTGTATATAGTCAATATGAGAGTAATTATAAAGGTGATTATACAGTAGGTGTATATCGCGAAAGCCAAATTGGTGACTTGAATATTGATGTCAATACAGCCTATAAAAGCTATGTAGTGGATCATCATGATCCGATGGGTGTATTCAAAACATGGCAAAAGATTTGGCAAGAAGAAGATGATGGCGTCATTAATCGTGCTTATACATACGACTTTGAAAAATACGAAGCAGATGGTACGATTACAATCCATATTGCGATTGATACATGTTTATAATGATAAAAAAGAAACAGCCCGTTAGAATCGAGCTGTTTCTTTTTTTATTTATTTTTTGTAATCTTTGATTTCGTGGAAGTAATCACTTACGACACGTAGACCTTTATCAAAGTTTTCTAAGTGGAAGTGTTCGTTAGGTGCGTGAATGTTTTCTGTTGATAGTGCGAAGCCCATCATAACAACAGGTGCGCCTAAAATTTCATCAAATGTTGAGACGATTGGAATCGAACCACCTTCACGTACATAAGCTGTTTTTGCGTCATATTGCGTTTCATATGAACGACCAGCTGCTTGAATGAGTGGGTGATCCATCGGTGTGATGAACGGTTTACCTTTATCAAATTCAGCTACTTCAACGTCTACACCAGCAGGTTTGTTCGCTTCAATATGTTTACGAAGAAGACGAACGATTTCGTCTGGATCTTGGTCTGGAACAAGACGACATGTAATTTTTGCGCCAGCTTGAGCAGGAAGAACTGTCTTAATTCCTTCACCTGAGAAGCCACCGAATACACCGTTTACTTCAAGTGTTGGACGTGCAGAAGTTTGTTCTAAATAGGAGAAGCCTTCCTCACCGAATAATTCTTTTACGCCTGTTTCTTCTTTAATATCTTCTTCAGAGAAGTCTAGTTCTGCATAAGTTGCGCGTTCTTCATCTGTTAATGGACGAACAGAATCGTAGAAACCTTCTACAGAAATCGTACCATGCTCATCATGGAATGAAGATAATAAATCAGCTAATGCATGGATTGGGTTTTGTACACCGCCACCATAAACACCAGAGTGTAAGTCGCGTTTTGAACCTTTTACTGTAATTTCGATACCTGCTAAACCACGAAGTGCATAACATACAGCTGGTTTACCAGGACCGTATAGTGCTGTATCTGAAATTAATACAACATCTGTTGCTAATTCTTCTTTATGGTCAGCGATGAATTGATCTAAATGAACGCTACCGATTTCTTCTTCACCTTCGAAGATGACTTTCACATTAACAGGTAATTTTCCTTCTGTTTGTAATAAAGCTTCAAGTACTTTGACATGCATGAATACTTGACCTTTATCATCACTTGAACCACGTGCATATATCTTGTTGTCACGAATTTCAGGCTTAAATGGTTCTGTATCCCATAGTTCAATTGGGTCAACAGGTTGTACGTCATAGTGACCGTAAACAAGAACGGTTGGACGACCTTCAGCGTGTAACCATTCAGCAGTTACAACAGGATGTCCTGGTGTTGGTTGTACTTGTACATTTTCCATACCTGCTTTTTCAAGCAAGTTTGCTAAATAATCAGCAGCTGTTTGCATATCTGGCTTATGCTCAGACAGTGAACTAATACTTGGAATGGCTAAAAATTCTTTCATTTCTTCTAAATGCTTTTCACGATGATTTGTAAAATATTGATCGACTTGTTGTAATTGATCCATTTAAAATCCCTCATTTCTAACGTAATTAGCTCTAGTATAGCATATGTTTCGATAGACGGAATATTTTGAACGTTCATAGATATAATTGGAATACTGTTTAAGTTAAAAAGTATAATAAAAAAGGGAAAAGTTAGTTGGGGGTGGAAGAAATGGTCATGACCGTTCAGAATTTTTTAGAATTACCGATTACAAAGGATTTTGAGGTTGTAGCAGGGGAAGATTTTCTACACAAAAAGATGAAGAACGTTGAAATTTTAGACTTTGAGTTTATTAAGGGTTTTGAAGGAACGCGTGAAAAGATGTTCACAGAAAATAGTCTTGTGTTAACAAGTTTGCTATTTGCACAACATGAACCGGAACTACTGATGGATATGGTAGAACGATTTGCGGACCTACATATTAGTGCATTCGCTTATAAGCCAGTGATTTATAAAGATTTACCATCTGAAGTTTTAGAATTAGCAATGGAAAAAGAGATTCCTGTTTTAAAATTCGGCGGGGATGAGTTTTTTGAAGATATTATTTTTCAGGCGATGAATTATCGTACACGTGCTTCACAAGTCGAATTTTTAGAGACAACGGTTGCTCGTTTAATTGAAGATGATTTAGACCGCGAAACACAATCTACACTTATGCGCCAATTGAACCGACCTTTTGAGACATATGCATATGTAGTGAGTATTTCAAGTCCGCACATTGCTTCATATAATTTATTTCGTTTAGAACCTTTTTTACGTACAGGATTAATTACCCGTTATAAACAGCAAATGATTATGGTCATGACGAATCATAGTTCATCAGCGCCTTTTCATGAACGGATGATGGAGATCTTACAAATTTGTAAAAAGGAATTAGCACCAATCCAAATTGGTATGAGTAATGTTCATGAAACAGAGCAAGATTTAGCGAAGGCATTACAAGAAGCGTGTTACGCTAATATTTTTGCGAATCTTTATAACCAAGCAATTTTTTCATACGATACATTGAAAACAGAGAAATTATTAATTGAATTAATGAAAAAACAGCCTTCTTTCGTCAAAAGATATATAGATGAATGGATTGAACCGTTAGAGGAATGGGATCACTTTTTAGAAACAGCTATCTCATATGTTTTACAAGAGGGGAATATTAAAGCTGTTGCGGAGTTACACTATTGCCACCCGAATACGATTCGTTATCGCATTACAAAGATGAAGACGATTTTATCGCCAGAAGTAAATGAAATGCAGTTTTTTGAGCAATTATCGGTTGCAATTAAGTTATATCTGTTAAAAAAACATTTAGATTTGTAAAAAATACAAAAATAATTTAATTTTTTTAGAAAATACATGAAACATTTTGTTCTCTTTACATGATATGCTTACAAAAGCTAAAAGGAGGAGAACGAATGAAACAACATATAGGTGTACTTATGTTGATGGTAACAGCAGTTGTTTGGGGCAGTGGATTTGTTGTCACAGATATCGGTTTGGATTACCTCAACGCCTATCAATTAATGGCTGGGCGATTCATATTAGCCGCTATTCTACTAATTATTTTATTTGGTTATAAATTTAAAAAAATAACGAAACGTGTCATTTGGAAGGGAGCGATTTTAGGCGCTATTCTTTATACAGGTTTCGTGTTACAAACAGTGGGTCTTGAATATACAACACCATCTAAAAATGCTTTTTTAACAGCTGTGAACGTATTAGTTGTTCCGTTAATTGCCTATGCAGTGTACAAGCGTAAAGTTGATCGTTTCGAAGTGATTGGGGCAGTTACAGCATTAATCGGGATTGCGCTACTCTCATTGCAAAGTTCATTCACAATGAATATTGGCGATATTTTAACGCTATTATGTGCGGTTGCTTTCGCGTTTGATATTTTTTATACGAATAAATTTGTTCAAAATGAAGATGCTATTTTATTAACGATTATTCAATTTATTTCAGCAGCAGTAATTAGTGCTTTATTCGTTCTAGTAAGAGGTGATATCCCAACAAGTATAGAAAGTATCGGAACAGGCGGTTTATTCTCGATTGTTTATCTCGCTGTATTCTCTACAATCGTGGCATACTTATTCCAAAACATTGCTTTCAAATATACGTCTGCAACACAGGGAGCCATCATTTTATCGATGGAATCATTCTTTGGTATGGTTTTCTCAGTCGTATTTTTACATGAAGTATTAACAGGACGTATGGTAATCGGCGCTGCGCTTATTTTAGCAGCTATTATTTTCTCAGAAGTAAAACCGACATTCGGTAAAAGACAGCCAAAATTATTAAAGCCAGATTAGTTATGAAGAAATCTCGTTATACGGGATTTCTTTTTTTATTGTAAAAATAAGGGGCTTTGCATGGTGTAGTTCGTCACAATCTACTAAACTAAAAAGAGAGGAAAAGATAAGGGGCGATTGTATGCGTGATTTAGTCACACATTTAAAGCAAAAAGTAGCGCAACATGAACCGATTATTGCAGCGGCAGTTGGTGGTGGACTTGTTGCTAAAAGTGCAGTAAAAGGTGGCATTGACTTTTTATTAGCACTAAGTGCAGGGAAGTATCGGCAAATGGGTGTAGGTTCTCTTGGCAGTTTTTTAGCCTATGATAATAGCAATGAACTTGTCATGGAATTTGCGACGCGTGAGCTACAAAAAGTAGCGCAGAATATTCCGGTCGTTTTAGGTGTTCAAGCAACCGATCCTACAATTAATTTACATGCGTATATAGATAAAGTAGCGGCACGAGGCTTTCAAGGAATTAATAACTTTCCAAGTGTTGGCTTAATTGATGGGCAGTTTGCGGAAGCTTTAGAAGAAGCAGGTATGAGTTATGAACAAGAAGTTGAAGCGATTCGTTACGCACATGAGAAGGGGTTATTCACAGTCGCGTTCGTTTTTAATGAACAGCAAGCGATGGAGATGTTGGCTGTCGGTGCAGATATTATTTGTGTTCATCTTGGTTTAACGGTCGGTGGACATCTCGGCGCAAAACGTATTCAAAATTTACAAAGCGCTAAACAGATGGCACAGCGTATTTTTGAACGTGTAATCGAACAAAAACCACATGTGATTCGCATGATTTATGGAGGGATCATTAATAAGCCCATCGACGCGCAGTTTATGATGACAGACCACTTAATTCAAGGCTATATTGGCGGCTCTACATTTGAACGTATTCCAACCGAATACATTGTAGAGGAAATTACAACTTCTTTTAAACAGTTACAAGACTTCCAATATGATGATGTCACACAGAAAGTAATTGATGGTATTAATCATGCGCATGACTATGTAAATACAGCGAAGAAGTATATTGCACTCTACTATGCACAACCCATTACGCTCGAAAGAATGGCACAGCAATTGAACATTAGTAGCACGCATTTAAGTAAACAATTTAAAAAAGTGGTCGGCATCTCCTTTCAGCGATATTTAATCGAATACCGTATGAATCGTGCAGTTGATTTAATGAAAGACCCACAACTTCCGTTATTCTTAATTGCCGAAATGGTTGGTTATACGGATTATGCTCAATTTAGTAAAATGTTTAAAAAAGTAAAAGGAATAGCACCAAAGGAATATATAAAGACAACTTTGTGATTGATAAACACATGTAGTTGTCTTTTTTCTTTCGATATAATCAAGATAACAACAATGAAAGTGCTTACATCTCAAAGGGGGATATCCAAATGAAAACAATTGCTTTAATTGGAACATTTGATACAAAGGGAAAAGAATTTTTATTTGTCAAAGAGTTAATCGAGTCACTGGGTTTTAACACATATACGATTCATACAGGTGTTTTTGAACCTACATTTACACCGGATTGCTCCAATTGTACAGTGATGGAATATGCAGGAGAACAATTGGAAAAGGTTCAACAAAAGAATGACCGCGCATTTGCAACAGAGGTTTTAGCGAATGGAATGGAAAAGCTCTTACCACAATTATTTAAAGAAGGAAAATTCGATGGTGTTTTATCATTTGGTGGATCGGGTGGCACATCGATTGCAACACCAGGTATGCGTCAACTACCAATCGGTGTACCTAAAGTGATGGTATCAACCGTTGCATCAGGCAATACAGAGCCTTATGTCGGTACAAGCGATATTATGATGCTACCTTCTATTGTCGACGTAGCTGGATTAAATTCCATCTCAACAAAAATTTTCACGAATGCTGTTTTTGCGATTGCAGGTATGTTGCAATTTGAAAATAAAGTGGAATTAGAACAAAAACCATTAGTCGCGACAACGATGTTCGGTGTTACAACACCATGTGTACAATTTGCAACAAGTTACTTAGAGGAACGTGGCTATGAAGTATTAATTTTCCACGCAACAGGTGTCGGTGGTCGCACGATGGAACAATTAATTGAAGATGGTTACATTGAAGGGGTATTGGATTTCACAACGACAGAGTGGGCAGACGAACTCGTTGGTGGTGTACTGAATGCTGGACCGAACCGACTTGAGGCAGCAGGTAGAAAGGGGATTCCACAAGTTGTTTCTCTAGGTGCGCTTGATATGGTGAACTTTGGACCAGTCGATCAAGTGCCAGCGAAATTTGAAGGACGCAAATTTTATCGCCATAATCCAACGGTGACATTAATGCGTACAACAATTGAAGAAAATGAGCAGTTAGGTAAAATCATCGCAGAAAAATTGAATCTTGCAACAGGTCCAACAACTTTAATGATTCCGCTACAGGGAGTTTCGGCACTCGACGCAGTCGGACAAGACTTCCATGGACCTTGTGAAGACCGCACATTATTTGAGGCAGTAAAGCAGGGAGTCAATCCACAGCGAGTGACCATTTATGAAGAAAATCTTCATATTAATGAACAAGCATTTGCAGAAAAAGCTGCAGAACAATTAATTCAAATCATGAAAAAATAAAAGGAGTGTTTCAAATGAATCAACAATCACGTCAAGAAATTATGGAACAATTCAAGCAAGAACTAGCAAACGGGAATGTGTTACTGGGGGGTAGGTGCAGGCACAGGGATTACAGCGAAAAGTAGTGAAGCAGGCGGAGCAGATATGCTAATTGTCTACAATTCAGGTCGTTACCGCATGGCAGGTCGCGGTTCTTTAGCAGGCTTACTTTCTTACGGTGACGCGAATCAAATCGTTGTTGAGATGGGGCAAGAAGTGTTACCTGTCGTTAAAGACATTCCAGTATTAGCAGGTGTGAACGGTACAGATCCATTCCGCGTAATGGATATATTTTTAAAACAATTAAAAGATCAAGGCTTCAAAGGTGTGCAAAACTTCCCAACAGTAGGTCTAATTGATGGCGTCTTCCGTCAAAATTTAGAAGAGACAGGTATGGGGTATGATTTAGAAGTTGAGATGATTAAAAAAGCACACGAATTAGATTTACTCACAACACCCTATGTATTTAATGAAGAACAAGCGGCTGCGATGGCAAAAGCAGGGGCAGATATATTAGTAGCGCATATGGGACTTACAACAAAAGGTGCAATTGGCGCAAAGACAGCTTTAACATTAGACGACTGTGTTGAGCGTATTGAAAAAATTGTTCAAGCAGGTCGAAGTGTGAACCCGGACATTTTAGTTATTTGTCATGGTGGTCCAATTGCAGAACCTGAAGACGCAGCGTATGTTATTGAGCGTGTAGAAGGCGTATGTGGCTTCTTCGGAGCATCAAGTATCGAACGCTTTGCTGCTGAAGTAGGCATTCGTGAACAAGCGAAAGCATTTAAGTCAATTTAAAAATCGAATCGATTCTATAAAAATAAACGAACCTCTGATGTAAAATCGGGGGTTCGTTTTTTGGTTATACAAGGAGTAAGTTCTTATTCTTACATAAATTGCACAAAAACCTTACACGTTTGTAATGAAAGTGAAAGCAAAACCGATAGAGCGTAAGGTTGTTTTCACAGATAATAAGAGTATAACAAAGAAAGCAATATTTGGAGGTTTTAAAAATGACAATTCAACTTGAAGAAGTTTATGAAGAATATAATCGCTACATATATCATTTATGTTTAAAATTAACACGTAATAAAGCAGAAGCAGAAGACTTAATGCAGGAAGTATGGGTGAAAGTTGTCCGCTATGAATCATACGTTGCACAAGTCGACCACTTAAAAGCATGGCTAACAACAATTTGCATGAATACATTCCGCGACCGCTATCGCAAAAATGTACGTCGTAGCAAATACATGATGAACCAACCTGATACATTAGACGTACCTGTTTTAGATTTGGTTCCCAACAATGAACCAACAACAGAAGAATTAATTGAGCAAGAAGATGTAGCGCAATTAGTACAAGCAAAAATCAATCAACTAGACGGTATTTACCGCAATACACTACTTTACTTCTATGTAAAACAATACTCATTAGTTGAGATTGCAGAATTAATGAAAGTATCAATCGGTACAGTAAAATCACGTCTTTTCCGTGCAAAACAACGTCTAAAAGAAATGATGTTACAAGATGATACAACAGCTACAGCAATCCTACCAGCATAATTAATATAAAATATTGTATAAAACTGTCCCCCTAATCTCACAATCGTCATTGTGAGTTCATATAGATTGGAATCGTATATAAACAGATATACGATTCCTCTACATATAAAAAAAAAGCCATCTTAAACATGTAAAAACCCACATCTTAAAATGTGGAAGGCATGTAAAAGATGGCTTTTGAACATGACTGTGTTCAATTAACCAAGTAAGAGTTTAGAGAATATTTTGCGAAGTGTATCCACTTCATCTTCTGTAAGCATACCGAACATACGCTGAACCATTAACTCAATATGCGCATAGGCATTATCGAGCAACTCGATTCCTTCATCAGTAATTTCAATCTGATAAGCGCGTCGGTCGGCTGCATTCTTTGTTTTTTTGATATAACCTGCGTTGATGAGCTTCGTAGTTAGAACGGTTACACCGCCAGTCGTGACATGTAGCTTTTCAGCTAAATCAGATGGGCGAACAGGGCCATTCGATTCTAAAAGATCGAGTAATAAAATATGGGTTTTTGAAAGGCCCATATTATTATGGCTATTCCATTCGTTTGCCCATTTTCTTTCAAGAGCTGCAGCAATCTCGAAAAGAGACGAGATGCTGTGCTCTTTTTCTTTATTATTCATCATAGGGTAACTCATCTCCAACGTGATTCATTTAGAAATCATTTGATAAGCGTTGCATTTCAAATAATTCATATGCACGTACTTTGCGCGGAATAAAACGACGAATATCCATCTCGTTATATCCAACTTGTAGGCGCTTGTCGTCAATTAAAATCGGGCTACGCAACATTTTTGGGTGGTCTTTAATAATACTATAAAGTTCTTGAATTGATAACTGATTAATATCGCAATTTAAGTTTTTATAGTCTTTTGAATTCGTTGAAATAATTTCATCTGTACCGTCTTCAGTCATACTTAGAACTTGTTTGAACTCAGCAAGTGTTAACGGATCGGATGTAATACGTTTTTCTACATATGGAATTTCGTTCTCCTCTAACCATTGTAGAGCCTTCTTAGATGATGTACAGCTAGTTTGTGTATAAATTGTAACAGTCATGTTCATTACCTCTTTCTCTCTTGTTAATATATTTATATCTTACCAATAAGATATTTATAAGTCAATTACATTTTCGTGACAAAAAGATGAAAAAACGAGCATTAAATAGAAATATTACACGATTGTAAGGTTTATTTACGAAACCATTAACTGTATTAATGCGTAATGCAATCTGTTTCATTTCTATTACAATGTATGACGAGAATGTAACGGGAAAGTTCGTTAATCAAGCAAGAAAAATATAAATTCGAACTATTTGTAAAACAATTTAAGTGTTTGTATGGAGAATAAGCTGGGTAAATGATTTAGGTAAGTCAATTTTTAAAGAATAAGTTTTAAATACCTTGGTTATAGGCTGGAGGTTAAAAAATGAATATGGGCTTGAGATGGATTTTTGGTATCTATGCTTTATTAACATTTTTACTATCACTTGGCATCATTCTTATGCTGACAGAAGTATATGATTCAGTAGCATATGTACTTGAATTCCCAAAGAATGACTCTTTCTTCATTGTAGTCATTTCACTTGTATCATTTCTTGCATTAGTGTCGCTTATTTTATTCTTTAGTAGTTTTAAGTCGTCACCTAGTACACGAAAAGATTTAAATATTGATACAAGTTTAGGTGAAATCAGTATCTCTAAAAAGTCAATTGAATCCATGGCGTATAATATTGCGAAAAAATTTGATGGCATTCGCTCACTTGAAGTTGAGGCTGATATTTTTTCAAAAGCTGAAAAAATTAAACTTATTGTTACATTTTCAGTTTTTAAAAATAGTGCCGTACAACAAACAGCGAAAGAGATGCAGCAGAGGTTGAAAGATGATTTAGAGAGAATGTTAGAAGTACAAGTAAGTGAAGTGCAGATTTATGTAATTGATTTAGAAGGCAAAACAAGCAAAAAACAACGCGTCGTATAAGGAGGAGCGTCATGAATAATAAAGAAGTATTCATACGCTATCGTGGGCGTATAGTAGGCTTAATTGCAGCAATCATTTTTAGTGTGTTATTTTTAACAGTTGGTTTTGGATATGCAGTCATGGTTTTAGTATTTCTACTTATTGGGTATCTCATTGGTAAGTGGGCAGACCATGACTTGGATATTGCATCTTACATTGATGCACTATTTAATAGAAGATCATAAAAAATGGGAGTGATTTCATGTCAAATCAAAATGTACGTTCAACAGAAAAAACACCAGAGGAAGTAGAATTAGAAAAAAAAGAACAGGAAGAACAACATAAAAGTCATCTAACATATGATGATGAAGTAATTAAAAAAATTGCAGCACTTGCAACAACCGATGTAAAAGGGATTTTAGGAATGAGTGGTAACCTATTCCAAGGTCTACAAAAAACATTAACAGGCAATGAAAATTTAACAGCAGGTATTCAAGCCGATATTGGTGAGAAACAAGTTGCAATTGATGTTTCAGTCTATGTTGAATATGGATTGAGCGTACCAGAAATTTATCGCACTGCTTATCAAAATGTAAAAGCGAATATTTCGCAAATGACAGGACTTGATGTAGTAGAATTCAACATGCATGTAGACGATGTTTACACACGTGAGGAATTTGTTGAGTCTAACAAATCAAAAGCTAAAACAAGTTCATCAAATAGTCGTGTAGAGTAAATCGAAAAAAGAATCACGCCAACCGGCGTGATTCTTTTTTGTATTATTGTTGTCCTTTAGAGAACCATTCTGCAACGTCCCAAACTTTTGTTACAAGACCTTCGTAGAATTCAGGTTCGTGGCTGACAAGAACGATTGTGCCTTTATATTCTTTCATTGCACGTTTTAATTCTTCTTTTGCATCCACGTCTAAGTGGTTAGTCGGTTCATCGAATAGCATCCAGTTCGATTCATCCATCATTAGACGACATAGACGTACTTTTGCTTGTTCGCCACCTGATAAATGAGCCATTGGACGTGAAATATGTTCATTCTTTAAGCCTGTTTTCGCTAGTAATGCACGAACAGTTGCTTGTTCTAATGAAGGGAACGCATTCCAAATGACATCGATTGGTGTTTCATTACCGCCTTTTACTTCTTGTTCGAAGTAAGAAGGGAATAGGAAGTCACCACGTTGTACATCGCCGCCAAGTGCAGGGATTTTACCAAGCATGGTTTTTAGAAGTGTTGATTTACCAACACCGTTCATTCCAACTAAAGCAATCTTTTCACCGCGTTCAATTTCGAAAGTAAGCGGTGGTAGAAGTGGTTTGTCATAACCAATTAATAAATCTTTTGCTTCTACTACATAGCGACTTGAACTACGTGATTCTTTAAAGCTGAATTGTGGTTTCGCCGCTGTTTCAGGACGGTCAATTCGCTCCATACGATCCAATTGTTTTTGACGTGATTTCGCACGACCCGTTGTCGAGAAACGCGCCTTATTTTTTTGGATGAATGTCTCTTGTTTTTTAATGAACTCTTGTTGCTTTTCATACGCATCAATATGTTGGCGCTTATTAATTTCAGCTAACTCTAAAAACTTCTCATATGTTGCTGTATAGCGAGATAGTTTTGAGAATTCTAAGTGGAAGATAACGCCGACTACATCATTCATAAACTCTACATCATGTGAGATCAGAAGGAATGCATGCGGGTAGTCTTTTAAATAGTTTTTCAACCATGTGATATGTTCTTCATCTAAATAGTTAGTCGGCTCATCTAGTAATAATACTTTTGGCTTTTCAAGTAATAGTTTTGCTAGTAAAAGCTTCGTACGTTGACCACCTGAAAGAGCGGTTACATCACGATCTAAACCAATTGCATCTAGTCCAAGACCACGTGCTACTTCATCGATTTTCATATCGAGTGTATAGAAATCACCTGCATCAAGCGCATCTTGAATTTCAGCCATTTCCTCAAGTAATTCTTCTAATTCTTCAGGTGACGCTTCCGCCATTTTCCCTGTAATTTCATTTAATTGTTCTTCTTTTTTATAAAGTGGAAGGAACGCATCACTTAATGTTTCACGCATTGAACGACCAGGTGTCAATACAGCGTGTTGATCTAAATAACCGTAATGTGTGTTTGGTAACCACTCTACGCGACCTTCATCATGGATGAGTTGACCTGTTAAAATGCTCATCATCGTTGATTTACCAACACCATTTGCACCTACAAGCCCTACGTGTTCTCCCTCTACAATACGAAACGACACATCTTTGAAAAGTATACGGTCTCCGAAAGAATGACCGAGCTTTTCGACTGTTAAAATTGCCATAAAAATAGTTTCCTCCTGCTTAAAAATAAAAGGTTCTCAAAATAACCTTTTGCCAGATGATTAAAATTTCGCTAATTCTGCGTTCAATTGGGCAAGTTGTGTTTCCATATCTTTTAGACGCTGTTCAGCCTGTTCAATCTTTTGTGGATAGCCAGTTGCCTCTAACTTTTCGATATCACCTTGTTGACGGATATAGTCGCTTTTCAGCTCAAGAATTTGATACTCAATTTCTGCTTTTGTCGCCATTATATATACGCTCCTTTATTGAAAAATGCATTAGCATTTCATTTTAATACTCATAGAGAATATTGTAACATAGGAAGTCACTCCTAGAAAGAAAGCAAATTCCGCTTTCCGTCGAAAGACTGATTTGTCTAAAAATGAAGTAGAGTTGCTATTGAAAGGGTATGGTGTTTGTTACAATGAGTTTGTAGAAGTAGATAAATGGAGGTCACGTGAGATGAAGATTTTATTAGTAGATGGAACAGTTTTAGGTCGAAAAACAGGTGCGATTTTAGAAGAAATTCAAGGATACATTGAGCAGTTCGATGGTACGCTTGATTTAGAGCTTGTACGTTTTTCAGATTATGAACATCAAATTGTAGATGGTCGTCCATTCGATCAATATAATACAGGCATGCAAGAGTTAGTTCGCAAATTAGAATCTGCAGATGGCTATATTTTTGCAACACCTATTTTCCAAGGTTCGATTCCAGGCGTCTTAAAAAATGCGCTCGACTTTTTAAATCCGAAAGCATTACGTTATAAACCCGTATCAATTGTTGCAAACGGTGGAACACATCAACATCACTTAGTAGTAGAAAATCAATTCAAACCAATTTTAGATTATTTCCGTGCATTAGTGACACCAAACTATGTGTATACACATACAAGCCACTTTGACGACCAAAATAACATTATCGACGAAAATGTGCATGAACGCTTACAAGAATTAGCACGCGTCTTCGTAAAATATTGCGAGTTAAGCGCAAACTTACCGAAACAACCATTAGATTAAACACAAAAAAGCAAACGACTTTGGAGTTTATTTAAAAATCCAATATCGTTTGCTTTTATTTATTTTGGTATATGAATTTCAGAAATTAATCTGACCAACTAATCCAGTGGGCATGTTTTTGTAATAAAGGATAGATGGTCTGTTTACCAGCTTTAAAAATAACATTCTCGTTTTCATCTTCTATGATGGAGAGGAGTGGTGCGTCATTTAAATAACATTTTGTTTTCAATTATAACAATGGAAATGTTATAATTGAAAACAAATGTTATAAAAAACTATTAAATATTATTAAATCAATTTTTGGAGTTGATTATATGAATGATTTATTTAATTATATTGAGGTTGTAACTGGAAAAAAGCCAGAGATTTTACCTGAAGAACCTTTAAAAATTCCTAGACACCTATCTATGAGCTATAGAATGAAGTAATTAAAGGACACATTAATGAATTTTTAATAAAAATAGAACAAGAAGATAAAGATATCTCAAGTCTTGTTCCTGATATTTCATTATCTGAAATTATTGCTGATTTAAAATAAATGAATAAATCACGTCCCATATAATGAAATCTTTTTAGAAATATATCGAGGATGAATATCAATGTTTTTTGCGAAAAAACTGATAATTTGCTATAATAGTTATTAACTAATTTGAACGGAGGTGAAGGAAATGAAAAAATCAGTAACGGCGACAGGTGTACAACTTGATACAGTGATGTATTTAACACGTGTCATTACTTTCGATTTACAAGCTAACGGGACAGATCTGTCTATTTTTAAGTCAATCGAAAATATGAACCGTAGCTGATTAACCATTCCTTCACAGAAGAATTTGTAGGGGACTGCTCGTTAATGAGTAGTCCTTTTTGTTTTCTCAGCTACTTAAATGGAGGAAACAACAATGTATATTAAAGCAGAAAAAATCACGAAAAATTTTGGTGGGCATCCACTATTTCAAGAGTTAACAGTCGATATTCACGCAGGCGAACATGTCGCAATTGTTGGAAATAATGGTTGTGGTAAGACGACATTATTAAAAATTATGGCGGAAGAAGAAGCAGTAGATACGGGAAGAATTATTAAGGCGAAGGGGAGCCGCGTTGGTTTTCTTCATCAGATTCCGAATTATCCCGACATGACAGTATATGATGTGATGTATGAAGCATTCGACAAGCTCAATCACATTCAAAAGAACATGAAGCAGCTGGAACAACAGATGGCGACAAGTGATGATTTGGAGTCACTGTTAAAAAAATACGGCACGCTACAAGAACAATTCGAAGCGAATGATGGCTATATTTTAGATTCGAAAATTTCGTACGTATCAACAGGACTAGGTATTACCCATCTTGTAGAAGAAAATTTTGAACAACTGAGTGGTGGCGAAAAAACGAAGGTCACACTGTGCAAAATTCTCTTACAAGATCCTGATATTTTACTACTAGATGAACCAACGAACCACCTCGATTTACATGCAATTGAGTGGCTCGAAAAATATTTACAGCAGTTTAAAGGAACGGTCATTGTTGTATCACATGATCGTCAGTTTATGAATCATGTCGTAACGAAAGTTATTGAAATTGAGGATGGACAAGCTTGGGTATCGCATGGAAATTACGATGCTTTCTTACAAGCAAAAGAAGATAAATATGCACGCGAGTTCTCACAATATCAAGAACAACAAAAGAAAATTAAAAAGATTCGAGATGCGATTCGTCGATTACGTCAATGGGCGAATGAGGCAAGTCCACCGAACCCTGATTTATACCGAAAAGCAAAAGTCATGGAGCGTATGTTAGAGCGCATGGAGAAAGTGAAAAAACCACGTGTTCAAAAGAAAATGAAGTTACAACTAACAGCTTCAGAGCGCAGCGGAAAAGAAGTCGCACAATTTTATGATGTGGCAAAGAGTTATGACCGTTTATTATTTAAAGAAGTAACATTTGATGTGTATTGGCAAGATACGCTTGCGATTATTGGCGAAAATGG
Organism: Kurthia sp. YJT4; assembly: GCF_030219945.1. Taxonomy (NCBI): domain Bacteria; kingdom Bacillati; phylum Bacillota; class Bacilli; order Caryophanales; family Caryophanaceae; genus Kurthia; species Kurthia sp. YJT4. Next base: position 270,126 of record NZ_CP126689.1, read on the forward strand.
AGCGGGTAAGTCAACATTATTGAAGATGTTATTAGGTGAGGAACAGCCAGACGAAGGCATTGTGGAGTTAGGGAGTTCTGTGAAAATCGGTTATTTAGCACAACATTTAATTGAAGCAGACCCAGAAGTCCGTTTAATTGATGTCTTTCGTTCAGAGTTGATGATGACAGAGCCAGAAGCACGCCATATTTTAGCGCAATTCTTATTTTACGGTGCAGATGTCTTTAAAAAATTTAAAAATATGAGTGGTGGCGAGCGTATGCGATTAAAACTCGCACAGCTCATGCAGCAAGAAATTAATCTGCTTATTTTAGATGAACCGACGAACCATTTAGACATAGAATCACGTGAAGTGTTAGAAGAAAACTTAGAACAGTTTGAAGGAACGATTATTGCGATTAGCCATGACCGTTATTTCTTACAAAAGTTATTTGACCGTATTGTATGGATTGAAAAACAGCGCGCGATTGTCCATGAAGGAGATTATGCTTTTGCAAAAGAGAAGCAGGCGATGATGATGGAGTTGTCACAATAGCGTATTTGTATGTCTGTTCATCTATCCCTTATAATAGAAGGAGATTGAGAGGAGCGGAATTATGTCAAAATCATTAGTTATTGCTGAAAAACCATCCGTTGCACGCGATATTGCGCGCGTTCTAAAATGTACGAAAAAAGGTAACGGATCTTTGGAAGGCGACAAATATATCGTGACGTGGGCGTTAGGTCATTTAGTCACACATGCAGATCCAGAACAATATGATGTGAAATATAAAGAATGGAAGATGGAAGATTTACCGATTATTCCAGAACCATTCAAGTTAGTACCAATTCGTCAAACGACGAAACAATTCAATGCGGTCAAAACATTATTGAATCGTCAAGATGTGAATGAAGTCATTATCGCGACAGATGCTGGGCGTGAGGGAGAACTTGTAGCACGTTGGATTTTAGCGAAAGCGAAGTCTCGTAAACCAATCAAACGTTTATGGATTTCTTCTGTAACAGACCAAGCGATTCGTGAGGGATTCAATAATTTAAAAGACGGTCGTAAATATGATCATTTATATGAAGCAGCAGTTGCACGTGCAGAAGCGGATTGGGTTGTCGGGATCAATGCGACGCGTGCATTAACAGTTAAATATAATGCGCAGTTATCGACAGGTCGTGTACAAACACCGACGCTTGCGATGATTGCGAATCGTGAACAACAAATTAAAAACTTCAAACCGAAGACGTATTATGGTTTGCAAGCTTTAACGAATACAGTGACCTTCACATGGCATGAAAAAGGAACGAATCAAACACAATCGTTCCAAAAAGAGAAGATGGAACAGTTATTAAAATCACTCGATTCGGTGAAAACAGGTGAAGTTATAGACGTGAAAACAACACCGAAACGTACGCCAGCACCACATCTATTCGATTTAACAGAACTACAAAAAGAGGCGCATAAACGCTATGGTTGGTCAGCGAAAGAAACACTTTCTACGCTGCAAAATCTATATGAACGCCATAAAATTGTGACGTACCCACGTACGGATTCAAAACATTTAACATCGGATATGAAGAGTACATTCACAGACCGTATTAAAGCATCGGCTGTTGGTGATTATCGTGTAGCTGCTAATAAAATTTTAAGTAAGGGAACACCGCAAGCTCAAAAAGGTGTTGTCAATGATGCGCTTGTATCGGATCACCATGCGATTATCCCAACAGAAGAAGTTGTAAATTTACGTGCATTATCGGATAAAGAATATAAATTGTATGATTTAATCGTTAAACGATTTTTAGCTGTATTTTACGGTGCATATGAGTATGACCAAACGGTTGTCACATTAAAAGTAGGGAATGAAACATTCACTGCAAAGGGAAATACAGTACGCGATGAAGGTTGGAAAGCTGTTTATTTACAAGAAGACGAGCAGTCGAATGAGCGTACACTGCCTGTATTTAAAAAAGGTGAACAAGTCAGTCTACGTGGCATTGCCTTAACAGAAGGTCAAACAAAACCACCAGCTCGTTTTAATGAAGGAACATTACTTGCAGCAATGGAAAATCCATCGCAATTTATGGGTGACGAGTCGAAAGAATTAGTTAAAACATTAAAAGAAACAGGCGGTATCGGTACAGTTGCGACACGCGCAGATATTATTGAAAAGCTATTCAAGTCATTTGTAATTGAGAAAAAAGGTAATGATTTATATACAACGTCAAAAGGTCGCCAATTATTAGATTTAGCACCAGCCGATTTAAAGTCACCAGCTCTAACAGCTGAATGGGAGACACAATTGACAAAGATTGCAAAAGGACAGGCGAAAAAAGCTGACTTCATGCATCAAATGATTGATTTTACACAAAAATCAATTTCAGATATTAAGAAAAGTGACCAGAAATTCAAACATGATAATATTTCTGGGAAAGTATGTAGCGAATGTGGCAAGCCAATGCTTGAAGTAAATGGTAAACGCGGCAAAATGCTCGTATGTTCAGATCGTACATGCGGCAACAAGAAAAAAGTATCTACAATTACAAATGCGCGCTGTCCAGTATGCCATAAAAAATTAGAATTACGCGGCGAAGGAGAAGGACGTATTTTCGCATGTAAATGTGGGCATCGTGAAAAACTCTCGGCTTTTGAAAAGCGTAAAAAACAATCAGGTAATCAAAAAGTTTCAAAACGTGACGTTCAAAAATATATGAAAACACAACAAAAAGAAGAACCTGAAAACACAGCGATGGCAGACGCTCTTGCGAAGTTATTTGGGAATAAAGAAGAATAAAGTGAAATGATAGGATATGAACCAATAGACTAGAACAAGTGTGATTTTGTTCTAGTCTATTCTTTTTGTCTTACTTTTATCATCTTTTTTTGAAAGACACCCATATCGAAAGACCTTTATAAGAAATATACTCTTTTACATCTTTTGATTCTTTCGTATGAATATTCTGATTATAAGAGCTATTTTCTAAATATAGGTAGATATTTACCGAAATAAAGGGTAAATAGTTCGAGGGAAAGTGTGTCAAAAAAGTAGTATTTCGAACAGTGATTCTAGTTAATTCAGCGTTTATATGATAGGTTTTTTAGTCACAAAGAAGTGCTGAAATCCGAATTTTAAGATGTGTATTTAGTTGGTTTTGACTGAATTGGATACATGATACACTAAATATAACAATATCATGTGGAGAGGAGGAAGGAATATGAGATTAGCATCCTTATTAAATAATCGTTTTACAGAGTTTGAAGCACGCAAAAAATTAGTGACATTGAAAAATGTAGATGATGCGTATAAAAAACAAGCTAAATATTTCACACCAACGGCAAACCCGAGTTTGGAAGAGTTGGTGAATTTATTAACAGGTAAAAAGGAAAAAGAGGATCATTCGAATTTACAGGAATCTTTACAGCATCTTCAACAACGTGCGACAATAGAAGAAAATCAAGGTACGACACAATCACCAACAGAGATGATGTTGCAAGATGATGTTACGGTTCACCTTCTTCCTGAAACAGGATTACCAAAACCGTTACCTGTCCAGTTAAAAGATGCAAGACAGATGACGAAAGAGCGTTTAACCGAAAAAGCACTTGCGACGTATCAGTTCCAAATGTCGATGGCACGCGGTGGCTTCAAAGTATTGGAACCGATGATTTATTGTACCGCATAAGGAAGTGGCGAAATGGCGAAGAAAGTTCAAAAGACGAATGCAGTTCGTTTGTTGGATCAACAAAAAATTCCGTACACATTAAAAGAGTATGATGTACATGAAGAACATTTAGATGGTGTTACAGCAGCACAAGAAATTGGCGAGCCTGTTGAGAAAGTCTTTAAAACGTTAGTTGCGACAACAGCGAAAAAGCAGCTCTATGTGTTTGTGATTCCTGTAGCAGAAGAGCTTGATTTAAAGGCAGCAGCGAAATTCGTAGGCGAGAAGAAAATCGACCTTTTACCTGTCAAAGAACTACTAGCACATACAGGATATATTCGTGGTGGTTGTTCACCGATCGGCATGAAAAAGCTATATCCAACAGTGATTGATGAAGCCGCAACAGTACAATCGGAAATTTTCGTAAGTGCAGGAAAACGCGGTATGCAAATTTGCATTCAACCACAATTATTAGCACAAGTCGTACAAGCAAAGTTTGGCACAATCACTTGTTAATAACTTAAATTGTTTGTTACAATGAATTTTGTCTGAACTCGGAAATATGCAATCATTTTAAATTCAAGCATATGGAAAAAAGAACCTGAACAGACGGGTTCTTTTTTGCGTTGTGCTGATAGACGGAGGCAACAATGAAAAATCATTACACATTACGCTGGATGTTTTTTATCGGTGGACTTGCGATTTTAGCTTGTGGTGTCGCGCTAACGATTAAAGGACAGAGTTATGGTGTCGGTTCATGGGATGTTTTACATGTCGGATTATATCAAAGTCTCGGCTTAACAATTGGTACATGGTCAATTCTTTTAGGTTTACTCATTATTATTCTAAGCGCAATCGTATTAAAAGAGTTACCGAAGATTGGTACGATTATGAATATGGCATTAACAGGATTATTCATCGATTTTTTCAATGCGATTATTCCAGATGTACATACAGCAGTTGGTCAATTGATCTGCTTCGTATCGGGTGTCATTATTTTAGGGATTGGAGATGCGATTTATATTACTGCGAACTTAGGCGCTGGTCCTCGTGATAGCCTCATGCTCATTGCGGTAGAACGCCTGAAATTAAGTATTACTGTCGCAAGAACAGCGATGGAATTCTTAGTGGCAGTGACAGGTTATTTAATCGGCGGTCCAATTGGTCTTGGAACAGTCATCATGGTATTTGTACTCGGTCCTGTTATTCAAATTTCTTTCAAATATACAGAGCGCTTGTATCAATATCTTACAAAAGAAAAAGTAGTAGTCGTTGTAGAAGAAGAAGTGAAGCAGAATGTGTAAATCACATTCTGTTTTTTTATTGCATACAAACAAATGTGTTTTTGAGTTGTACAGTATGTTTGAAATACTTCTAAATCCTTTTAAATCAACGGTTTGCGTTCTTTTCCAATGCACAATATGAAACGACTTATGGTACAATGACAGTAACATCAATAGAGGGGATGATTCAATTGTCTAAAGTTTTAAATGCATTTGTAGATGAGAATTTACAACAACTTCGTACACAAGGTTTATATAATGAAATCGACTCAGTAGAAGGTCCTAATGGTCCAATCATTACAATCAGAGGACAACAACTGATTAATTTATCATCAAATAACTATTTAGGTTTAGCAACGAACGATACATTAAAAGAAGTAGCCAAAAAAGCAATCGACAAATACGGTGTTGGCGCAGGGGCTGTGCGTACAATTAACGGTACACTGGATTTGCATGTGAAGTTAGAAGAGAAATTAGCTGAGTTCAAAGGGACGGAAGCTGCTATTTCATATCAATCTGGCTTTAACTGTAATATGGCGGCGATTTCAGCTGTTATGGATAAAAATGATGCGATTCTTTCAGATCAACTGAATCATGCATCAATTATCGACGGTTGTCGCTTATCGAAAGCAAAAATTATCGCTTACAACCATTCAGATATGAATGATTTACGTGAAAAAGCAAAAGCCGCAAAAGAATCAGGCTTATATAATAAAATTATGGTCATTACAGACGGCGTATTTTCAATGGATGGTGATATTGCAAAATTACCTGAAATTGTGGAAATCGCAAAAGAATTTGATTTAATTACGTATGTAGATGACGCGCATGGTTCAGGCGTTACAGGTAAAGGGAAGGGAACGGTAAAACATTTTGGACTTCAAAATGAAATCGACTTCCAAATCGGTACATTATCAAAAGCAATCGGTGTTGTCGGTGGTTATGTAGCTGGTAAACAAAATGTCATTGACTGGTTAAAAGTGCGTTCACGTCCATTCTTATTCTCAACAGCGTTACCACCAGCAGATGTAGCAGCAATTACGGAAGCAGTACAAATGATTATGGATTCAACAGAATTACATGATCGCCTATGGGAAAACGGGGACTACTTAAAAGCAGGATTACAAAAGTTAGGCTTCAACATCGGTCATTCCGAAACACCAATTACACCATGTATTATTGGGGATGAAACATTAACACAACAATTCTCAAAACGCTTAATTGAAGAAGGCGTCTATGCAAAATCAATCGTCTTCCCAACCGTTCCTAAAGGTACAGGTCGCGTACGTAATATGCCAACTGCCGCACATACAAAAGAAATGTTAGATGATGCACTCGCAATCTACGAAAAAGTAGGAAAAGAGCTAGGCATTATTAAATAATAAATTGATTCATGAAGGCTTCGGATTTTTCGAAGCCTTTTTTGTTTGAGTGGGCGAGTGCCTCATTTTCGCCTTCGAATGTCCTGTTTGGACGGTTGAATGGCCCAAATCGAGCAGCGAGTGACCCAACACCTTCAGCGAATGTCCTAAATCGACACCCGAATGTCCCAAACTTCACTTTCTATCTTCGTCTCAAAACATACAAAAAGCCGAAATCAATTGATTTCGGCTTTGAACCCTTTGTAAAAATGAAGCGCTAATCTCTTTTTAAATGGGCTGACCATTTATTCCCGATAGTTTGTAATACTTGAACGAGTAAGATTAACAAGATAACGACAACATACATTAATGGTGTTTCATATTGTTGGAAACCATAGCGATAAGCGATGTCGCCTAAACCGCCGCCACCAACAAGACCAGCCATAGCTGTTGCGCCAATTAAGCTCACTGTCGCAAGTGTTAAACCTAAAATAATCGATGGACGTGCTTCACGTAGTAATACGTGCCAAATAATTTGTCCACGTTTCATACCCATAGCCTTATAAGCTTCAATGACACCATGATCCACCTCTAATAAAGCTGTTTCCATTAGACGTGCAATGTAAGGAGCTGTATAAAGAACAAGTGGTACGATAATTCCTTCTACACCAATCGTTGTACCAACAATGAATTTTGTAAATGGAATGATGAAGAATAATAAAATGATAAATGGAATTGAACGTACAATATTAATGATAATATTTAAAACTTGATAGAAAAAACGATTTGCCAGAAGTTGTCCAGGACGTGTTAACACAACTGCTACACCGAGTGGAATACCAATTAAGATAGCAATAATGAGTGAGATACTTGTCATTTGGAAGGTTTGAATCGCACCTTCCCATAAAATATCGCCCCATTGATCAATAAATTCACGCATAGACAAGACCTCCTAACTGTTCCACTTGAATTCCTGATTGCTCAAGGTATTGTAACGCCTGTTCTCGTGCTGCATCATCGCCTTCTAAATGCACTGTAATGTTACCGACAATGCCATTTTTAAGTTCGATAATATTTGCAGCTAAAATGTTTGGTGTGACGGCAAAACGTTTACTAATCTCAGCAAGTGCAGGTTGCCCTGTGCTTGCACCAACGAATGTAAGACGTGTTACATCACCTGTTACATGAAGGGAATCAATAAGTGAATCACTTAATTGACGTTGTGAAATTGTATTTAAAAATTTACGTGTTGTCGCATGTTGTGGATTTGTGAACAATTCAATTGTCGAGCCTTGTTCCACAACTGAACCGTTCTCCATCACATAGACATGGTCGCAAATTTTTTGAATAACATTCATTTCATGTGTAATTAATAAAATCGTAATGCCAAGCTCACGATTGATTTTTAGGAGTAAATCTAAAATTGAATCCGTCGTTTCTGGGTCAAGTGCTGAAGTCGCTTCATCGCTTAATAAAATAGTCGGTTCAAGTGATAGGGCGCGTGCAATCGCGACACGTTGTTTCTGCCCGCCAGAAAGTTGAGCAGGATAGTTCGTTGCGCGGTCTTCTAAACCAACAATTTGTAGGTATTTTTGTACACGTGCATCTAATTCTTTTTTCGGTACACCCGCTAGCTTTAATGGAATCGCGATATTTTCATACACTGTGACTGTTTTTAATAAGTTAAAGTGTTGGAAAATCATACCGACTTTACTGCGTACTTTACGCAAACCAGATGCCGATAACTTCGTTAAATCTTTCCCATCGATTAGAACTTGTCCTTTTGATGGTTGTTCAAGTAGATTCACACAACGAATTAATGTACTTTTACCAGCACCACTATAGCCAATAACACCATGAATTTCTCCAGCAGGTACTGTAAGATTGACATCTCTTACAGCAGTTACGACTTTTTTATTTGAAACGAAATTTTTCTCAATATTTTTCAGCTCAATCATAGATGACTCCTCCTTTTCAATCTAACCGTTTACTTATCGAATACAGGGATTACTGCACCGTCAAATTCATCTTCAATGAATTTTTTCACTGTCTCTGAGTGATAAGCTTTAACGAATTTTTTTACATCTGCGTCATTTTTATGTGATTCTTCTACAACAATTGCGTTGATATGTGGTGAATCTGTATTTTCACGTAGTAGCGCTGTTTTTGGATCAATGCCTGCTTCTAAAACGAAGTTCGTATTAATCATTGCTGCATCTACTTCGTCTAATTGACGTGGTAATTGTGAAGCTTCTAGTTCTACAAATTTAAATTTATTTTTGTTTTCTGCAATATCTTTCGGTGTTGCCAATTTATCGCCAGTATCTTTTAGAGAAATAACTTTTTTGCTTGCTAGTACTTGTAAGGCACGATCACCATTCGCCGCATCATTTGGAATTGCGATTGTTGAACCCGCTTTTAAATCTTCTAATTTCTTCACCTTTTTCGAATATAGACCCATTGGCGTTAAAATTGTTGTACCAACTGATACAAGGTTTTCATTTTTCTCTTTATTGAAGTTCGCTAAGAAAGTTAGTGTTTGGAAACTGTTTGCATCCAAGTCGCCTTCTACAAGAGAAGTATTCGGTAATACATAATCAGAGAATGCTTTAATCTCAACATCTAAACCATCTTTTTTCGCTACTTCCGCTGCTTTTTTTGCGATTTCTTCGTGTGGTCCGCCCGTTACACCTAATACTAATTTGTTATCTTCGGCTGCTGCTTGGCTATCTTCTGTTTTCTTCCCACATGCTGCTAATACTGATGCTGATAATACAAGTGATAATACGATTCCTGTTGCTTTTTTCATAAATAAAACGCTCCTTTTTGTATGTAGCATATAAAAAAACCTCTCTTAACAAAAAGAGAGGTGAAAGTGTTGGTTTTACCTCTCTTATCTATCAAGATTTTGTCATCTTGCTGGAATTAGCACCTTTCACAATACCGATGTATTGGAAGGTTGCCGAGCTTCATAGGGCCAGTCCCTCAGCTACTCTTGATAAGAGATTTTATATTTTTATATAACTATTTGATATATTCAATCTATAGTTAATTTTCAGTAAAGTCAAACATTATTTTCTTGAGAAAACAAAATTAATGCACTTTCGAGCGAAAAACAGTCGAAAATTCAGGTAGATGTGCAATACGTTCTACAGCTTCAACTAATCGTTCAGGCGATACGAGTAAACCAACGCGAACGTAACCCTCACCATGTAGACCGAATCCATTACCTGCTGCAACTGCAACAGAAGCGTTCTCTAAGAGAAGATCTGCAAAAGTTTCACTCGTATAACCCTCAGGCACTTTTAACCAAGCAAAAAAGCTACCCGCAGGTGCAGTGACAGACCATCCAACCTTTGAACATGCTTGAATCAATGCTTCACGACGAGCTTCATATACAGTTAATTGTTCTTCTACACAATCTTGTGGACCTGTTAATGCATGTGCTGCGGCAACTTGAATCGCTGGGAAAATGCTGCAATAAAGGTGATCTTGTAGCAAATTAAGTCCTGCAATCACTTCTTTATTGCCAACAGCAAAGCCAACACGCCATCCTGCCATATTATACGTTTTCGATAAGGTATAAAATTCAACACCGATCTCTTTTGCACCTTCTGTTTGTAAAAAGCTAGGTGGTTTTACATCATCAAAACCAAGCGCTCCATAAGCGAAGTCATGCATAACAACGAAGTCATGTTGTTTTGCAAGCTGTACCGTTTCTTCAAAAAATGCAGGTGTCGCTGTAGCACCTGTAGGATTATTCGGGTAATTCAAATACATCAATTTTGCACGTTCTAAAATATCAGGTGCAATTTCCGCATAATCAGGTAAAAACTGATTTTCAGCAAGAAGTGGCATCGTTTCAAAGTTTACATGACTAAGTGCGACACCTGATAAATAGTCGGGATAGCCAGGGTCAGGAAGTAACATGGTATCGCCAGCATTTAAGAGTGTCATCGGCAGTTCTACTAGACCAGCTTTCGCACCGAATAGCACAGCGACTTCTGTTTCAGCATCGAGTGTTACATCATATTCACGTTTATAAAATGTCACAATCGCCTCTTTTAATTCATCAATTCCACGAAACGGTGAATATTTATGATTCGCGACATCGGCTGTTGCCTCTTGCATCGCCTTGACGATATGAGGAGGTGTCGGGCGGTCTGGATTTCCCTGACCTAAATTAATAATATCGTGACCTTCTGCAACTTTTTCGGCTACACGTTTTGCGAGTTTCGCGAAAAATTGTTCAGGTAATTTTTTGAGTAAATCAGAATAAGGCATTTGGTTGCCTCCTTTGGCTTTTTTGTTATGATAGAGAAAGAAATATTCTGAATAGTAGAAGTTTTATCGTGAATCATAATACTTTTCAGAAAAAAAGTCTAGGTGGTGGAGAGATGAAATTAGGTTGTATTCAGCTACAAGTTGCTTTTGGCGATGTTGAAAAAAATTTTTCTCGTGTGGAAGAATTAATTCGAGAAGCTGCAAATAAAGGGGCGGAAATTGTCATTCTACCAGAGATGTGGAATACGAGTTACGCACTTGAAAAACTTGAAGGTCTTGCGGATGTTGACGGAGAAAGAACAAAAGCCTTTTTATCACAATTAGCAAAAGAATTGCATGTTCATATTGTGGGCGGTTCAGTCGCAACGAAAAAGGGCGACAAATTCTATAATACGATGCTCGTCTACAATAATGAGGGTGAGCTAGTAGGCGAATACGATAAAGCACACTTATTCCGCTTGATGGATGAACACTTGCATTTATCTTCTGGTAACACACAAAATAATTTCAAACTGGGTGATTTAGATGCGGCAGGTGTGATTTGCTACGATATTCGTTTTCCAGAATGGTTACGTCTACACGCATTAAACGGCGCAAAAGTATTATTCGTTTCAGCGCAGTGGCCAACTGCACGAATTGATCATTGGAAAACATTATTACAAGCACGTGCAATTGAAAATCAATGTTTTGTGGTAGCAGTCAATCGCATTAGTCGCAATAAAGATAACTTTAACGGACAGTCGATGGTAATCGAACCATGGGGTGAAATTTTATGGACTGGTGGAGAAGATGAGGAATTAGCGATTGTCGACGTTGATTTTTCAAAAGTTGATGAAGTGCGCACACGTATTCCAGTCTATGATGATCGCAGACCAGAATTGTATCAAGATGTATTGAAATAAAAAATGAAGCTAGGGCTGATACGTCCTAGCTTTTTCTTTTGAAAGAGGGAGATATGAACATGAAAGAAGCAAAGCTTTTAAAGGCGATTGAACTAAGGAAGTTAGGACAGAAAGAGGAGTCAAATCAGATTTTGCAAAAATTAGCTGATGAATACCCAGCAGATGCAATCATTCAATACCAGTGTGCATGGAGTTTTGATGTTCTGGGACAAGAAATAGCAGCAGTTCCTTTTTATGAAAAAGCGATTGCACTTGGATTACCCGAGGAAGATTTACAAGGTGCTTACATCGGTCTAGGTAGTACGTATCGTACACTCGGGGAATATGAAAAATCACATCATACTTTTTTAAAAGGATTACAGTTATTTCCACGAAATCAAGCAATTCATGTATTCCATGCGATGACTTTATATAATTTAGAACGCCATGAAGAAGCAATGAATCGCTTATTAACAAGTTTAGTAGAGACAACGAATGATGAAGAAATAAAAAGTTATGAAAAAGCGATTCGATTTTATAGCCAACAATTGAATCGCATATGGTCATAACGCGCTACTTAGAGATTCGATTTTGTTTATTTTCTTGTATTTTGTTCGTTACATCGAGTAGTCTTTTCGCTAGTTTTGGCTCGATAATCTCATAAACTGTATCAGTATCTTGTGTTGGGATTGTTATGTAGTTATTTTCATAAATGAAAAGTTGAAAAGAGCCACTAGCACCTGAGAATGAAATACTTGTGTAGTTTTTAGGGTCTTTGATTTTTGCTTTTTTTACAGACATTGATTCTACTAAAGAAAGTAGCGCGGAAGAATCATTTGAAGTAATTTGATAAATTTGATCTTCAGGTGAAATGAGTGTATTTGCTTTTACTTTAGAGAGTTGAATCTTAGTTAGAACATCGTGCTGTAAAGATTGTTCTTTCGGTGTTTTGGCTACGACCACATAGGCAGTTAAGCTAACACATAAAAGAATTAGGATGAAAAATATTTTTTTCATATTTTGACACCTCCTATTATAAAATACCATAAAAAGGAATCTCGCTGAAATTTCAGCGAGATTCCTTTTTTATACACTCAAACAAAATGGTAAATTAAATGTTTTGCTTGGCTTTAATTTTTCAAAGAGATGATAGAGCATATAGTATTCAATACCGCGCGTTCTTTTCAGTGCATTGGAAGAGCGACGTGTAAATTCATCGAGTTGTTGTTTAGAGAATGCTTGCAATGCGAGAAGTGTATCTCTGCGCCATTTACTTTGAAGGCGATGGATATAATCACTCGCTTTCGCGTGATTCCCACGTTCGATTTCAATTTGTGCCAAAGTATAATAACGAATTTCTGCTTTTTGAATTTTCTCTGCTTCAAAAAAAGCTGCATCATAGCGTTTTTCTAACAGTAATAACAGTGATTTGAAATAAGGATATTCTTGTTCATACACAGGGTTTTGTAATAATTGTTCGAGGATTTTTTTCTGTTGAGGAGCGCCATCGTGAATAGCGATATAAAAATGTGAGTAGAGAGAAGAAGTTTGTTTTTGTGATAAAAAACGATCGATTTTTCGTATATTTCGCGTACCGAAAATAGTATATATTTGCGGTAGCATTGTAAATAAAAAAAGATAAAACATCATAATCAAGACGAGAACAAATGGATGTAATCCGAAATCATTTAAAAAACTACACAGTAAGAAAGCGCCTAAAAAAATAAAAATAAGGTGTAAACGTTGCATCGCTTTTTCCTCCTTTAATGTAGTAACTATAAAATACCCCTTCATGTAGAATGCAAACTGTTCTCTTGAAAAAAACAATTTGTTGAATTTTAGAAATAGAACGCTTATAATGATTTTACTAAGAAATATTGATTTTAAAGGGTTTTGGGAACGTGTTAAATGTCCTTTCTGAAAATTCAAATGTATGCTCAGAAAAGATGTCCTTTGGAAAAACACAAATGTAAACGCAACGAGGAGGAAAAAAGATGAAGAAAATAATGATTACAGGCGCGTGCGGTCAAATCGGCTCAGAGTTAGTGGAGAAATTACGAAAAGAATACGGACGTGATAATGTTTTAGCGACAGATATTCGTAAACCTGCACACTCGACAGGTCCTTTTGAAATATTAGATGTGATGGATGCGGAAAAGATGTTACAATTAGCAACTGATTTCCAAGCAGACACATTGATGCACATGGCAGCTTTATTATCAGCTACAGCTGAAAACAACCCCGTATTTGCATGGAACTTAAATATGGGTGGGCTAATGAATGCACTTGAAGTAGCACGTAAATTAGATCTTCAATTCTTTACTCCAAGTTCAATTGGTGCATTTGGTCCAACAACACAAAAAGAAAATACACCACAAGATACATTACAACGTCCAACAACGATGTATGGCGTAAATAAAGTAGCTGGGGAATTACTATGTGACTACTACTATACAAAGTTTGGTGTTGATACACGTGGTGTTCGTTTCCCAGGATTAATTTCAAATGTGACGCCTCCTGGTGGTGGTACGACAGATTACGCAGTGGATATTTACTATAAAGCAGTTACAGAAGGCAAGTACACATCATATATTGCAGAAGGAACATACATGGATATGATGTATATGCCAGATGCGCTTGATGCCATTGTTCAATTGATGGAAGCAGATGCAGACAAATTAGTACATCGTAATGCATTCAATATTACAGCGATGAGTTTTGAACCAAGCGAGATTGCGGCATCGATTAAAAAGTACATTCCTTCATTTGAAATGGACTATGATGTAGATCCTGCACGCCAAGCGATTGCAGATAGCTGGCCAGATTCACTCGATTGTTCAGCTGCAAAAGAAGAATGGAGTTTCCAAGCAAAATATGATTTAGACCGTATGACACAAGACATGCTGGAAAAACTAACGAAAAAATTACAAAATGAAGCTTCGTAAATAGAGAAAGAGATTGCTACTCAAGCAGTCTCTTTTTATTTATTATAAAAAATTACTATTTTTCTTTATAAATATTGCTCATAAGGTTGTTTCGTTAGTACATATTGCTTAAAATAAAACTTAATGGCTAAAATTTGGAGGAGAAATATGAAAAACAAATGGAAATTTTTCATTGCAAGTGGCGCATTTGCTTTATTGTTAGCTGGTTGTGGTAAAGAAAGTACAAATCAAAAAACACAAGTATCTGAAACAGCGGAACAAACATTTATGATGTACAAACAACAACATATGAATGAGGATAGTTTAGGTAGCGGAGATTTATATATACATAAAATAGGACAAAAAGAAGATGAAAAAATTGCAAGTGACGTATTAGAACAGAACTTCCACTATAACGTAGAAAAAGACTATGTTTTATACCTATCTGATGATTATGACTTATATAAGGTTGCTTCAGGAACGTCAAAAGAAAAATTAGCAAAAAATGTTGTGACATTTGAACAGCTAAATAATAGTGATATTATTTTTTACCGTGATCAAGACGAGAATCTATATAGTATCGATTTAGGTCAAAAAGAAGTAGTTACTGAAAAAATTGGGAACGGTGTGTCGCAGTATACACTAAAAGACAAACAAATTTATTATGTAAGTAAAGATCAGGACCTTCTTGTTTATAATTTAGAAACACGTGAAGAAAAAACTATAGCAGAACAAGTGAATGCTTTTAAATTTAATGGAGAAGAACTATTTTATACAAATGAAGATAACATGTTATTTTACAAAGAAAATGAAGATAAAGAGGGCGTAAAAATAACTGGTGACAGTGTCGGGCTGTATATGGTTGAAAAGGATGCAAATGATATTTATTTTGTTTCAAATGAAAATGAAGATAATAGTCTTAAAGTAAGCGATATGAAGGATCAAAATCGTACATCAAAAATTGCAGATGATGTAATTGATTATCAAGTGGTAGACCACGAGACAATTTATTTAACAGGTGATGGTGATTTATTCACAACAGCTAAGGATCGTGACACATCGAAAAAGTTAGCAACAGATATTTCGAATTTCTCTGTACACAATGGTGAAGTATATATGCAAGATGAAGACGAAACATTGTATGTGCTAAAAGATGAAAAACAGCAAAAAATTGCTTCAAATGTAGAAGAATCATATATTTCAAAAACAGGTGAAGTTGCTTATTTAACTAAAGATCATGATTTAATGGTAGACCATCAAAAAATTGAATCAGATGTGCAGAGTATGGCGAATATGAATGGTACAGTTGCGTATGCAACGGATGAGAATAAATTATATTATATGAACTTGGGTAATGTTGACGAAGTGAAATTGGTCTCAGATGAACTTAATCATTATTCAACAGTTAGTTATTTGAATAAAGAAATCTATCGTAATACACTTTCTTTTAAAGACATCGCAGGATATTGGAAAGCAACAGATAGTGAAGAACCAAGTTATGTTGTCATTAAAGAAAATGGTGATTTTTCAACGATGTATAGTGAAAAGCCAATTCGTTTGAAAATCGAAAAAGATAGTGCTTCATTTATGAACTTTGTAGCAGTTGGTAAGACAAGTGGTGAAGATTTGGCTGCAGATTTTACATTAGAAGACGATAAATTGACAATTCATTATTCATCATCAGAAGATGGACAGAAATTTGAACGTGTAGCAGAAGCTTCTGCTAAAGCAGCTATGAAACAATATCAACAAGAACAAACAGCGCAAGAAAAACGTGAGCAAGAACACGAATTAGCAATTGAAGAAGAAGAGATTACAAATGAGATGGATCAAACGGTTAGAAGTTATCTATCAGAATTTAGTTATGCAATGAATTCTGGTGATACAAGTAGTTTATCAAGCTATATTTCACCAAGTTCTAGTTTTTATAAAAGCCAAAAACAATATATTGAAAATAGCTTCGATAAAGGTAATGGTGTAAATGAAAATAATACAACAATTGTGAATCATGAGAAAATAAATGACAGTAAGTATCATGTAAGTGTTGATGAAGATTACACAATTTATAAAGAAGATGGTTCTTCGAAAGATGCTGTATATACAAATGTTTATACGGTAGAACGATTTGATAATGGTTGGTATATTACAGGGTTAAATGAATAAAAATAAAAACGAGGGTGGACGAAAATCCATACCTCGTTTTTAAAGTTGTTAAAACTGAATTACCATTCATAAAAATACAATTCAATTCTTTAAAAGGTTAAAATATAATATTTTCTATAATAATCAATTATTTTCTCTTAAAAAGCTATTTTTTGTTAGATTTTTCTTTCCCTTTTTTGTACAATGACATGTAGTAATACAAAAAATGGAATTCGACGAAGGGGAGAATGATTCGTATGATGGATACACCTTTAGTATTGACGAGTTTTTTCAAAAGGGCAGAAACGTATTTTAAGCACAAACCGATTATTTCGCGCACATCGGATACAATGATACACCGATTAACGTACGCTGATTTTGCAGTTCGTACAAAAAAGTTAGCTGCTGTACTCGAAGATTTTGGTTTACAGAGAGGAATGAAAATCGGTTCATTCGCTTGGAATCATCATCGTCATTTAGAAGCATATTTTGCAGTTCCTTGTTCAGGTGCAGTGCTTCATATGGTGAATATTCGTTTAGCGCCAGAGCATCTCATCTATATTATCAATCATGCAAAAGACGAGATTCTATTGGTGGATGACGATTTATTACCGATTATTGAAGAAATCTATACAGAGTTGAAAACAGTTCGTGCTGTCATCGTCATGGGGGATGATGTTGATGTGTCACAGTCTACGATTCCAAATATTTTTGTGTATGAAGATTTATTAAAAGAAGCGCGTATAGACTTTGAATTTCCAGAAGATTTAGACGAAAAGATGCCAGCAGGTATGTGCTATACGAGTGCGACAACGGGATTCCCAAAAGGTGTCGTGTATACGCATCGTAGTCTTGTTTTACATGCGCTATCGCTTGGTCTTGTGGAAACATTTGGATTACAAGAGAGAGATGTCGTTATGCCTGTTGTTCCAATGTTCCACGTAAATGCATGGGGCTTACCGTTCGCAGGTGTGAACTTTGGTGCGACACAGGTGTTACCGGGACCACATTTTACACCGAAGATTTTGCTTGATTTAATCGAATCAGAGCGCGTTACATTATCGGCAGGTGTTCCGACTATTTGGCTTGGCATGATGCAAGAGTTAGAAAAATCAGAAGTGCCAAGAGATATTGCGTCGCTAACACGTCTTGTAAGCGGTGGTTCATCATCGCCAAAAGGATTGATTAAGGCGTTTGAACAAAAGTATGGTGTGAATTTCTTAGTCGGTTATGGTATGACCGAGACGAGTCCGATTGTATCCGTTTCGAATTATAGTTCTGAAATGGACGACTGGGATTACGAAGATAAATTAGAAGCGCGTAGTACACAGGGCATGACGGTCTCTCTAATCGAAACGCGTATTATTAATGAAAATGGTGAAGTTCCGTGGGACGGTAAAACAATGGGTGAACTTATGATACGTGGTCCATGGGTGGCAGATGAATATTACGAAGATGAGCGTACAGCAGATGCCTTTCGAGATGGCTGGTTGTACACAGGTGATATCGCAGTTCGTACACCACAAGGCTATATTAAAATTACGGATCGTACAAAAGATTTAATTAAGAGTGGCGGGGAATGGATTTCTTCTGTTGATTTAGAGAATGCGCTCATGACACATGATGCCGTATTTGAAGCAGCAGTGATAGCAGTCCCTCATCCGAAATGGCAAGAACGACCACTTGCTTGTGTTGTAACGCATGAAAAACCAGCAGATGAAGCAGTTTTAAAAGCCCAGTTGTTGGCTTATTTAGAACAAGATTTTGCGAAATGGTGGCTTCCAGATGATGTTTTATTCTTAGATGAAATTCCAAAAACATCGGTAGGTAAATTCCTAAAAGCAAAATTACGTGACGAAATTAACGAATATATTTAAGCATGAAAAAATACCACGCTGTCTTATAGACACTGTGGTATTTTTTCATTTACGCATCCATTAACTTTTTAAAATAAACGCGTTTGTTTATAAGTAACATGATTGGAATCGCGATCAGCATAACGATAGCTTCACCAATTGCGACTGTTAACCAAGTATAGCCGAATGGTAAATCGAAAATGATGTTTAATTCCCATGCGATGAGCCACATCATGAATGAGAAGACAACCGTATTAAAAATCATACGTGCCACAATTGATTTGATGAATTTTGCGGATAGGATTGTAATACCTAATGATAAAGCAGTCTGCCCTACGCCGAATAATAAATCAATCGGTCCATTCGGTGAAAAGAGGTTAGTAATAAACACACCAATCACGATGGCATAAAAATATTTTTTATTAAACACAATTAATTGATTTAAAATCTCACTAAAGCGTAATTGAATCGCTCCAAATGAGAGTGGTGCAAGAAGAAGTGATACCGCAATGTAGACAGCTGCGATAATACCACTTGTCGCAAAAAATTTCGTTTTCATATTCATTTCTCCTTAGTTTTTTTTCGTGGGATGGTTACGAACCACGTTGAACATACTTCATCATAAACACATCAAAAAACAATGTAAAGAATTATTTCATAGGCAAATAATTCAGAAAAATTAATTTTGGACAAATTCTTTAAAACATTGATGCACCAACGCTTTAACGCATTAAACCTCAACGATTTAGTGTATAAAATTTTCGAAACATTCATAATCTTATTGACTATTCAATTTTACGACTGTAATATAACAATAATTAAGGTAGAAAGCTACATATATTAGGAGGGTTTATAGATGAAGAAAAAGAGTATGTTGTTGTTACTCGTAACAGCAGCCATCATGCTAGTCTTAGCTGCTTGCGGTAAAAAGGACGAAACGCAAGACGAAAAGGCAAATGCAGATGAGAAAACGTATAAAGTTGGTATTTTACAATATGTAGAACATCCATCTTTGAATGAAGCAACAAAGGGTTTCAAAGCGGCACTGAAAGAATCAGGGTTAAAGGTAGAATATGACGAACAAAATGCACAAGGTGATCCAGCGAACAATACAACAGCTGCGAATAATTTAGTTGGTGCAGGAAATGACCTAATTTTCGCTAATGCGACACCTTCAGCACAAGCAGTTCAAACAGCAACAGCTGATATTCCTGTGCTATTTACATCTGTAACAGATGCAGTGGGTGCAGAATTGATTCAATCAATGGAAAAACCAGGAGCGAACGTAACAGGAACAGTAGATACACATCCTGAAGCGATTCCGAACACAGTGAAGTTCATTGCAAATGAATTAAAAGCAAAAAAATTAGGTATGGTGTATAACGCAGGTGAGCAAAACTCACGCGCACAAGTTGATATCGTGAAAAAAGAAGCGAAAAAATATGGTGTAGAAGTAGTAGAAGCTTCTGCGAATACATCAGCAGACGTAAAACAAGCAACAGAATCATTAGTAAGTAAAGTAGATGCTTATTACATCATTACAGATAACACAGTGGTTTCAGCACTTGATTCTGTATTAGATGTAGCAACAGATAAAAAGATTCCAGTTATGGTTGGGGAACTTGATTCAGTGAAACGTGGCGGTTTTGGCGCATACGGTTTCAGCTATTATGATATCGGTTATGAAGCAGGTCAAATGGCTGTTCAAATCTTAAAAGATGGTAAGAAGCCAGCTGATATTCCAGCAGCATACCCAGCTAACTTAAAATTCGAAGTAAATAAAGAAACTGCTGATAAATTAGGCATTAAAATCAACAAAGAGTGGAACGCAGAAGAAGTAAAATAAGAGGAGATGATTCTACATGTTTGTAGCGGTATTTGGCTCTGTAGAGCAGGGAATCATCTATGCAATTATGGCGCTCGGAGTGTATCTTACATTCCGAGTTTTAGATTTTCCTGACTTAACAATAGACGGTAGCTTTGTAACAGGGGGCGCGACAGCTGCGACGATGATTACACTTGGATATGATCCAATCATCGCAACACTGTGTGCAATTTTAGCAGGTTTTATTGCAGGAAGTATTACAGGTATTTTGCATACAAAAGCAAAAATCAATGCACTATTAGCAGGGATTTTAATGATGATTGCATTGTATTCGATTAACTTGCGTATTATGGGTTCGACACTTGAAAATGGAATTGGGCGACCAAATATTCCATTATCAAATGCGACAACACTTTTCACAGAGATTAGTGCATTTTGGAAGAGCTTAGGTATTGATGATGCCATTAATAATATGTTACGTGGAATTGGATTTGAACAAACACCGAATACATGGGGGACAGTATTCTTCATGGTGATTGTGACCTTTGCGATTAAATTTGCGGCAGACTGGTTCTTGAAAACTGAAAGTGGTCTCGCATTACGTGCTACAGGTGATAATAAGAAGATGATTCGTAGTTTTTCAGCGAATACAGATACATTGATTATTTTAGGTTTAGGGCTATCAAATGCTTTAGTTGCGCTATCAGGTGCATTAATTGCACAGTATAGTCGTTTTGCAGACGTACAAGCAGGTGTTGGGATGATTGTGAGTGGTCTCGCTTCTGTTATTATCGGTGAAGCAATTTTTGGTACAAAGAGTGTTATGCGTACAACATTAGCTGTTGTATGTGGTGCAGTCATTTACCGTATTGTGATTGCACTTGCCATGCAAATCAAAATCTTCGATACAGGAGATTTAAAATTATTAACAGCTGTCATTGTAATTATCGCACTTGTATTACCACGCGTAATTGATAAGCGTAAAGAACAGAAACGAAAAGCAAAACGAAAAGCCGAGAAGTTGGCGATGCTAGCGCAGGCAAAAAAGGAAGGTGAGACCATTGCTTAAATTAGAGCACATTAATAAGATTTTTAATGAAGGTACACCAGATGAAAAAGTAGCACTACAAGATATTCAATTAAGTTTAGAACCAGGTGATTTCGTAACGATTATAGGGAGTAATGGGGCAGGTAAGTCGACAATGATGAACATGATTTCAGGGGCATTAACACCCGATTTAGGTTCGATTCATATTAATCATCAAGATGTGACGCGTTTACCTGAGTATAAGCGTTCACGTTACATTGGACGTGTCTTCCAAGATCCAATGGCGGGTACTGCACCGAATATGACGATTGAAGAAAACTTGGCGATTGCCTATTCACGTAATAAATCGCGTGGTTTACGCATTGGCGTAAATCGTAAAAGAAAACAACTGTTTAAAGAAGCACTTGCTTCACTTGGACTTAATTTAGAAAATCGTCTATCTGCAAAAGTAGGTTTATTATCAGGTGGGGAGCGACAGGCATTGTCATTATTAATGGCGACCTTTACAAAACCAGATATTCTCTTGTTAGATGAACATACAGCGGCACTTGATCCATCACGTGCGGCACTTATTACGAACTTAACAAAAGAACTAGTTCATAAAGATAACTTAACGACATTGATGATTACACATGATATGCAGCAAGCCATTGATTTAGGGAATCGACTTATTATGATGGATAAGGGACAAATTATTTTAGAAGTGAGTCCAGAAGATAAAGTGAATTTAACGATTCCAGATTTAATGGAACAATTCCAAAAGATTCGCGGCGAAAAGATGGTATCAGACCGCGTACTGTTGGCGACTTAAATCCATATATAAAAGGAGGATGGGACAGAACATCTCATTTTCCTTTTTTAGAGTTCACAACGAAAAACTGGAACCGCACAATAGCGCGATTCCAGTTTTTTTATATTTATATTCCAGCTTGTACTTTTGTCTAGCGTTAAACCAACAACGAGAATAATGTGCTATCGTTATTGACTTCCATATATTCAAAACCGTTCGATTGGAAGCGTTCAATGAGTGATGCGTAATCGTTCGGACGTTTTAGTTCGATGCCGACAAGTGCAGGCCCACTCTCTTTATTGTTCTTCTTCGTATATTCAAAGGTCGTGATGTCATCTTCAGGCCCTAATACTTCTGTTAGGAATTGACGTAATGCCCCTGCTCGTTGAGGGAAGCTGACAATAAAGTAGTAGAGTAATCCTTCATGAATTAACGACTTTTCTTTAATTTCTTGCATACGACTAATATCATTATTTCCGCCACTAATAATGCATACAACTGATTTTCCTTTGATTTCATCTTTATAGAAATCAAGCGCAGCAACCGATAATGCGCCAGCAGGTTCAGCGACAACTGCTAATTTATTATATAGTTCTAAAATATGTGTACATACTTTTCCTTCAGGCACTGCTACGATATCATCCATGAATTGTTGGCAGATTTGATAAGTGAACTGACCCACGCACTGAACAGCCGCACCGTCTACAAACTTATCAATTTTCGGCAAGTGAACAGGATTCGCCTCTTTGAAAGCAGCCTTCATGCTCGCAGCTCCAGCAGGTTCAACACCGATGACTTTTGTATTCGGCGATAAGTTTTTAATGTAAGTAGATACGCCAGCCATTAAGCCACCGCCACCAATACTCCCGAAAATATAATCAATTGGACGTTCAATATCATTCATAATCTCAACGGCAACGGTGCCTTGTCCAGCGATAATGTCAACATCATCGAATGGGTGAATGAAGATATGGTTCTCTGTTTCTGAAAAAGCTTGTGCGCTTTTCGCAGAGTCGTCAAATGTATCGCCAGATAAAATAACCTCGACAAATTCGCGGCCAAACATTTTCACCTGGTTAATTTTCTGTTTTGGAGTCGTTGTCGGCATGAAAATATGCCCGAAGATGCCTAATTGCGCACAGGCGTAAGCAACACCTTGTGCATGATTCCCTGCACTCGCACAGACCACACCGAATTCGCGTGCTTCTTCTTCGATGGATTTAATCTTATAGTACGCACCGCGTAATTTGAACGAGCGAACATGTTGTAAGTCTTCTCGTTTTAAATAGACGGTAGCTCCATATTTTTCGGATAGATAATCATTTTTTTGTAGTGGTGTGTGTGCGACGACATCCTTTAAAAATTGATGGGCGATCAACACATTTTCCACTGTGACGGTTTTTGCTTCTGATACAGTCATATTATTTTTCCTCCTAATGTCTAAAATATATTGTTTCATTGTAACATAAGAAAGTCTAAAATAATCAGTCAATTCAAAAGATTTAGCTTATTCCGAAAATGTAAGCGTTTTTATTTTAAACAAAGAAAAAACAAGAAATGTTACAATAGAAGAAGTGAATAAAAAAGGAGAATGACGAATGAACTTTTTCGAACGTATGAAGCAGCTGACAGGCGTCAGTCTCAATAATGTACAAAAACAAGCAGTGCGCTTTCATGAAGGGCCACTATTATTATTAGCATCACCTGGATCCGGTAAAACGACTACTTTGAATATGAAAATTGGTTATTTAATGCTCGTTAAAAAAGTGCCAGCCAAGCGTATTTTAGCGATTACGTTTAGTAAAGCATCAGCACGTGATATGGAAGAACGTTTTGAGCAATTTTTCGGACGTTTGACGAATGAGCGCGTAGCTTTTTCAACGATTCATAGTTTTGCTTATAAGGTTGTACGCGAATATTTTTATAAAAATCAAATAGACTATACATTAATTGAAGGAAATGTGAGTGAAAACTTGCATAAGAAAGTCATCTTGCGGAATCTATTTTCAGAACAGATCAAACAAGCACCGACTGAAGATGAGATGGATGAATTAGTGACATATATTAGTTTTGTGAAAAATCGTATGGTGGCGACAGATGAGGCACTTAAAAAAGTAAACTGCTCCATCGGTAGCGCCGCGAAAATCTTTCGAGCATATGAAGATTTTAAAAAGCAAAACGCTAAGCATGTCTTACTCGATTTTGATGATATGCTAACGTATTGCCTCGATATTTTACAGCGAGATGAAGAAATTCGCACGAAGTATCAACATTTATATGAATATGTTCTAACAGATGAATCACAAGATAATTCCGTCGTCCAACATGAGATTGTAACGATTCTAGCCGCTCCACAAAATAATTTATGTGTTGTCGCAGATGATGACCAATCGATTTTCATGTGGCGTGGTGCAGATGTAACGAAGCTCTTATCTTTCCAACAAACATATCCGAACGGGAAAGTTTTAACGATGGCTCAAAATTATCGTTCGACACCTGAAATTGTAGATACAGCGAATACATTCATAAAACGAAATCGCAATCGCTATGATAAGAAGATGTTTACGGAGAATCCAAAAGGTGAACCGATTACAATTCATAATATGCGACGTTATGATTTACAACTCAACTATGTCGTACAGGAAATTCAAAAATCACCAAATCCAAAAGAAGTTGTTGTCCTCTACCGTAATAATGCATCTGCCATTCGTCTCATTGATTTACTTGAGAAAAAAGACATTCCATTTTATATGAAAGATGTCGACGTAAAATTCTTTAAGCATTGGATTGTAGAAGATATTTTAAACTTTATGCGCCTTTCGTATAATGATCGTCGCGCAGATATTTTAGAGAAAATTTATACAAAAATGAATGCATATATTAAAAAAGCACAGATGCAAGTATTACTAAGAGATGGCGAAGATACTTCTTGTTTTGACCGCTTACAAAAAAATACTCATGCGCCGTATCAAGAACAAGCTTTAAGAAAAGCTAAAAAGAATATTCAGAAGATGAATACACTCCCGCCAGATGAAGCGATTCAGCTTATTAGACGCGATTTAGGATATGATAAAACGCTGAAAAATCGTGCAGAGCATTTAGGTTTTAATGAAGAAAATCTATTGAGTATCGTTAGTCAGCTAGAGCATATTGCTGAAGGACTGCCAACACTTGAAGCATTCGCAAAACGATTAAAAGAGTTAGAAGAAATTATGAAAACATCTCGTTTTAATAAAAATGAAAATGTCGCTACGCTATCAACGATGCATAGCTCAAAAGGACTCGAATTTGATACTGTCTACATGCTAGATTTAGTAGATGGTGTCATTCCGTCGAAAGATGATGTGAAGGCTTATAAAGCAGGCGACGTTGAAAAGATGGAAGAAGCTGTTCGATTATTCTATGTAGGTATGACACGTGCTAGAAAACATTTGGAATTACTTACGTATAATCAGAAAGACGAAGAAACAACACGTCCTTCAGCTTTCTTAGAAGATGTTAAAAAAATTCTTCTTGGTGAAGAAGTAGGCGAATTACAATTGAGTGATGTTGTGGAGAAAAGTGAGAATAAACGTCCAAAAGAAATCATCACGAATAAAAAGTTTCAAAAGAAAGTGGTACGTGAACTACCAAAAGATGCGATTCAACAACAGCAAGATTTACAACGTGGCTTAAAAGTTTTGCATCAAGTCTACGATTTAGGTTATATAAAAAAAGTGACTGACGATGAAATCGAGATTGTATTCGATCATTATGGTTCTAAAAAGTTCATGGTGGACTATTGTTTAACGAATGGTATGCTACGTTTCGCAGAAGGTATATCACAAACATAAATAAAAAGCCGAAATTACGCTCTCTGGCGCAATTTCGGCTTTTTTATTTTTCAGTTCATCGCATCGTAAATGTTTTTCTAATTCTTGTTCTTTTTTCGATTTGGAACGAATTTGGATGCGAAAGAAGATGCTAACGTTGGTGAGTTCAATTAATGTGGTTGACCAGACAATAGGATCTCCAACCTTTACTTCCAGCGCTACTAAATCCAAAGAGTAATAAGGCAAAACCAGTTGTTGAGAGTAACATACGACCAATATCTAAAAGTGAGGCAATGCGACATTTAATAACGTCTGATTGAGTGTAGAGAAAAAACAGCCGACAATCATCACGAACACAATCAGACGCTTTGTTTTTTCAGGGATTTCTTGTTGTATAAGCGCCTCCTTTTCTTAGAGAGTTCCTTTACTTATATACCCAGAGTAGGAGGAAGTTACTTCAAATAAAAAAGAACTCTAACAAAAAAATGTCAAAGTTCCTTTAAATCAATTAAAATGTTTCTTCAAAATCTTTATTCCAGCGATAATTGTAGAATGATTCATCTGTGAACCAATTACTCTCCTCTGTATCGCCTTCTTCTTGGCGTTTTGCTTCTTCTTGAAGCATCCAGCCTGTTTGCGAATTATGTGCTTTCATCGCGTTCATTTTTTGTTCTTTTACATCACGAATATCATTGACGATATCAGGTTCACCTAATTCATCTAATGTATTATTCGCAAATGCTACACCATATAATCGTGGACGCTGTTCTTCATCTATACGACGAACAGCACGTACAACTGCACGAGCAGTAGCTTCGTGGTCAGGGTGTACCGCATAGTTCGGATAGAACGTAATGATAAGTGATGGATTGACTTCGTTAATTAAAGAAGTCATCATTTGTACCATTTTTTCATCATCTTCAAATTCAACAGTTTTATCACGTAACCCCATCATACGTAAATCTTGAATACCAATCGCTTCCGCTGCTTTTTTCAATTCTTCACGACGAATCTCGGGTAGACTCTCACGTGTTGCAAAAGGTGGGTTCCCTAAATTACGACCCATTTCACCTAATGTTAAACAAGCATACGTAATCGGTACACCTGCATTAGCATATTGAGCTAATGTACCTGAAACACCGAATGCTTCATCATCAGGATGTGGGAATACAACTAAAATATGACGTTCTTCTTGTGCTAACATGTATTCTTCCTCCTTAATAAGTAAACGGTGTTTCACTAATTTCAAGTGCAACCGCTAATTTTCCATCATAGTCATGACCAGCCATTAATAAGCGACCTTTGTCATCTAATTCAAAATGTGTAATCCCTTGTGCGTAAATCCAACCGCCGTTTGCAAGTTTTAAACCAACGCGATGTGGCACATCAGGTGTGATTTTTCCAAGTTCATATTGAACGAGTACATTACGAATGAATGCACCTGCATTGAATACTTTCTCATCAAAATGGTTTGCATAAGCGCCATTTGTCGTTTCTAGGTGGATGTAAACGTCTTTATGCGCAAATGAATCAATCAGTTGCTGCAGGCGTTCTAAGTTTACTGTTTCCATTATTTTTTCGCTTCCTCTCAAAAAAACATCTACTACCCATTATAATGTTGTTTTTCGAGAAATGCGATTCGTTTGCTTACTTAAATTGAACGTGAACGACGTAAGCTGATGAAATTTAAAATATAGAAAATGAATGCAAAGAGTAGTAAAACGAGTAAATCAATATAAATCGCTTTAAAACCAAGTCCTTTATACATAATGCTATTCAGTGCATCAGCAGCATAGTAGAGTGGCATCACTTTCCCGACGTTTTGTAACCAAGTCGCCATCGTTTCTAGTGGGAAGATACCTGAGAAGAAAATTTGCGGCACAATGACAAGTGGAATGAACTGCACCATCTGAAATTCAGAATTCGCAAAACTAGACAAGAATGTCCCAAGCGACAGTGCAACAAGCGCAACAATCATACAAGTAAGAACAACGAGTAAGATGGAACCGTTCGATACGATACCGAGTACGTAAATTGAAAAAAGGACAATTAAAATCGTTTGGATCAT
The DNA here is from genome assembly GCF_030219945.1 of Kurthia sp. YJT4. Lineage (NCBI taxonomy): Bacteria > Bacillati > Bacillota > Bacilli > Caryophanales > Caryophanaceae > Kurthia > Kurthia sp. YJT4. The sequence continues at coordinate 298,048 of NZ_CP126689.1, forward strand.
CGCGAAAATTCCATAGCCAATTAAGTAACCACTAATAATTTCTCCATGTGTAATGGGTGTTGCAAGTAATCGGTCAAGCGTGCCTGTTGTACGTTCTTTTAATAAAGCAATTCCAGCGATGAGGAATACGAAGAAGAAGACGAAGAAGCCAATTAACAGCGGACTGAATGTATCAAATAAACTCGTTTTTGAATCACCATATACATAGACTGCTTTAAATTCATTCGTCGGCTTTCCACCGCTTAATATCATACGAACCTGTTTCGCAATGGTTGGGTCGTCATTGAGTAAATGAAGTTTTTTTGTTTTCATATCTAGCCAAGCTGCATCGCCTGACTTTTTCAATTTATGAACAGAGTAATGCTTCTTTTCTACAACGTGAAGTTTTGCTTTTTTAAATTGTTCTACCATTTGAGTAGGTGCATCTGTTACAACGAGCGTCGGATCTTTGTCATCGCCATTAAAAATAAAATACATCAGTGTTAGTACAAGAAGTGGCGCTAAAAATAGTAAGGCGAGTGTACGCTTATCGCGTCGCAATTGTTGTATAATTCGATGAATCAGTGCGCGTACTCTCATGTATTAACACCTCCAGCTTGTAAAAACACATCATCTAAAGAGTTTGTATGGAATCGTTCTTTTAACTCTGTTGGCGTTCCTGTTGCGATGATTTTTCCTGAACGTAACATGGCAAGTTCATCACACTTTTCAGCTTCATCCATTGCATGTGTTGTAACGAGTATGGTTTTTCCGGCATTTTTTAATACGACCAGCTCTTGCCAAATTTGCTTTTTCAAAGCAGGATCAATGCCAACAGTTGGCTCATCTAAAATAATGAGTGGAGGGTCTTGAACGAGTGCAATCGCAAGTGACAAACGTCGACGCATTCCACCTGAATAGTTTGCGACGCGTTTATGCAGTGCATCTGTTAAATCGACAAGCTTAGAAGCATATTCAACTCGTTCTTGTAATTTATTCTTATGCATGTTGTACATGCTACCGAAAAAGCGTAAATTCTCAAGACCTGTTAAGTCCGTATAAAGTGCATCTGCCTGAGCCATATAACCAATATCGAATAGTAAGGGCTTATTGGGTACTTTCTTATGAAGAACGGTAATCGTTCCTGTGTCTGCAGTAATCATTCCAATCATCATTTTAATAATGGTCGTCTTCCCGCCACCAGAAGGTCCAATTAAGCCAAAAATCACGCCATCTTCTACTTCTAAATGTAAATCTGAAATGACCGATTGTTTTTGAAAGGATTTTGATACATTTTTCATTGAAATCGCCATGTAGCACACCTCCATAATTTATATAGTCCATACCCAAAATGACAAAGTATCATAACAACTCTCTGTTTTTTCCAATAATTAGAAGTTATAATGAAAGAAAGGAGATGAGGATTTGAAAAAAATAGTAATATGGTGCTTCATATATATTCTTTGCTTCATAACAGTTTCACCACAACAAACGTCGGCTAAAACATTCACGTATACGATTAAAAAGACAGACATCAATGCAATGAAGAAAGGGAAGTTTGCATACATTTCAGGATCAATAGGAATGAAAAATGAAGTATTGCGTAAAAAGAAAAATATGAAAAAAGCATCGGAATCTTTTAATTATAGAGAAAAAATTAAAAAGAAATATGAAATTTCGTATTATTCACCAACCAAAAATAAAAAAGGAAAGACAACGGTCATTATGTGGCATTATCAAGGCGTGATTGATCCGACACTACTTTATCGCACATTTCCAAGAGATTACAAAAGTGATGTGTATATTATGGATTATTTAACAATTCCCGTTTTTAAAGTAGGTAAAAAAAGATTAGGCGTTTATTTAGAGGGCAATAGCGTATCACTTTATTTAGCAGAAAATAAGAAGGCTTGGGATTATTTTGTTGATAGGACATCAAGTTAAAAAGTTCAAGCAAAAAAGGAATTGCATGTTAGAGCAATTCCTCTTTGTTTTAAAATCTATTAATTTGATGAAATAGGTGCTAACTCTTTAATTGTAACTGTTGGCGCACCGTAAATATTTTTCGCTGCGTGAAGTACAGGCCCTACGAATTGGTTTAATTTCCAACCATGTTGAATACCTGCTGCAACGAATTCTTTCGCTTCAAGAACAGCTTCTTTTACAGTAAGTCCTTTTGCAAGGTTCGCTGTAACGGAAGCAGCAAATGTACAACCAGCACCGTGGTTATAGTTTGTATCTACTTTCGCTGTTTCAAGTAGGTAGTGTGTTGAACCATCATAGAATAAGTCGAATGCTTGTTCATGGTCAATACCGCGACCACCTTTAATCACAACGTTCTTTGCACCAAGCGCATGAATTTTTTCAGCAGCCACTTGCATTTCTTCAATTGATTTTGGCGTTTTCACACCAGCTAATTGACCGGCTTCAAATAAGTTTGGTGTCGTTACTTTTGCTAACGGTAATAAATATTGAATCATTGCATCTACGTTCCCAGGATTCAATACTTCATCTTCACCTTTACACACCATAACTGGATCGATGACTACATTTTCAACACCTGAAGCTTTAATCGCTTCACCTGAAACTTGAATCACTTCTTCAGTCGATAACATACCTGTTTTTAATGCATCCACACCTGTTGAAAAAGTTGTTTTTAATTGTGCTTGTAACACATCTGTTGGTAAAGTGTACACCCCATGTGACCAATTATTATCTGGATCCATTGTAGCGATGACTGTTACAGCCGCTAAACCATATGTGCCATGTGCTTCAAAAGCTTTTAAATCTGCTTCTAAACCTGCGCCACCTGAAGCGTCCGAACCAGCAATTGTTAATGTTTTGCGTAAAGACATGAAAATCTCTCCCTTTGTATAAATGTCATAGTTTCATTGTAAAATGGGACTGGCTCGAATAAAATAGTCAAAAATGAAGTTTTTTATAAGGTCAGTTTTGTAAAAAGGAGGAAAATACATGAAAAAAAAGCTAAATTGGTCACTTTTCGTTATACTACTACTCGTTATTGTCATAATCGCAACCGTTCTCATCACAAAATATGTATCGAATCATACGAATAAGCAGACTGAAGAAGCTGTAGTAGAAAAAATTACAGAATTGAATGAGTTAGCAACAGCAGAAGCTTATTTAAAAGTCATTGTAGAACGTGAAAATAATGCCTTATTCGGTGAAGAAATTGGTTTAGATATCCCCGGAACAAAGCAAAAATTATTAGTGGTCATGCCAGGAACTGTACGTGCAGGTGTTGATTTGAGTAAAATAACAAAAGAAGATGTACAAGTAGATGAGGAGAAAAAGACAATTCAAGTTACGGCGCCAGAACCGCAGATTCAGGGGAAAGCAACGTTAGATTTAGAAAAAGTACAAGTTTTCTCAACGAATGGTCTATTTCGAGATGAAGCAACGGTGAAAGATGGTTATAGTCTAGCGAATGATGCGCAAAAATTAATGATCAAAGAAGCAGAAACAGCTGGATTACTGAAACATGCAAAAACAAATGCAGAGCAAGCCATTCGTAATCTTTTCTCAGCACTCAATTATAATACAACAGTTGAATTTAAGGAGTAGAGCATATATGAACTTACCAAATGATTGGCAACCTATTATGCAAGCAGAAATTGTAAAACCGTATTTTACGAATCTAATGCAATTTGTAGAACAAGCTTATGAAACAACACAAGTTTTCCCGCCAAAAGATGAGATTTGGACAGCGTTTGAAAAAACACCCTTTCACGATGTAAAAGTCGTCATCTTAGGACAAGATCCGTATCACGATGATGGACAGGCACATGGATTAAGTTTTTCAGTTAAATCAGGTGTGAAAATTCCACCAAGTTTACGTAATATGTATAAAGAATTAGCAGACGATTTAGATGTTTCAGAGCCAACAACAGGTAATTTGAATTGTTGGGCAGAACAAGGTATTTTATTATTAAACACGGTATTAACAGTAGAAGCTCATAAGGCACATTCGCATAAAAATAAAGGGTGGGAGCAGTTTACAGATGCAGTCATTCAACGATTAAATGAGCGCGCAGAACCGATGATTTTTGTACTTTGGGGCAAACCAGCGCAACAAAAGAAAAAATTCATTGATACAACAAAACATATTGTAATTGAAGGAGCGCATCCAAGCCCATTGAGTGCCTATCGTGGATTTTTTGGTAGTAAGCCATTTTCACAAATTAACCATCAATTAATTGCGTGGGGGCATGTTCCAATTCAATTTAATTGTCAAAATGATGAACAACTACAATTTGAGCTTGAAAATGAACACACATGAAAATGAATATGATAAAGTGAAAGAGAAAGGTGGTCATACGGAGTGAAACCTAACTGCTTTTCTTGTCGCCATTTCATCGTGACATGGGACCCAGCAAATCCACGTGGTTGTCGTGCATACGGATTTAAGACACGTGAGCTACCCATCGCAGTCGTTAAAAGATCATCAGGCATGGACTGTCTGAAATTTGAAGAGAAACAGCGAGGAACAAACAGATGATTTCATATGATGCCATTATTAAAGAATTACAAAAGCAAATCGCACAAGCACAACAGGCTGCTTCAACAGCAGAAAAAAGAGAAGCCTTTTCGGCAATGCGTGCTTTATGTGATGTCGCATTGCAAACGAATGAACCGTCAGTTCAACCATCGTCATTTACAGCGCCATCACAACCAACACAAGTGGTTCCAACACCACCTGTTCCGACACAAGCGAATAAATTACACGAACCCGATGCCAATGGGGATTCGCTTTTTGATTTTTAAAAGGAGAGACAAACTGTGAAAAAATTTATTATTACAGGTGCTATTATGGCATTCTTATCAGTCGCACTTGGTGCATTCGGTGCTCATGCACTTGAAGATTTCTTAGAAGCAAAAGACTATACAAGTGTATGGGAAAAAGCCATAACGTATCAAATGTCGCATGCACTCGGATTAATTGCCATTGGTATTCTAATGGCTCCAAGTATTTTAGGACCTGTTAAAGAGCTAAAATGGGCAGGTAACTTACTAACAATCGGTATTATTCTATTCTCTGGTAGTTTATATGTACTCGCACTATCAGGAATTAAAGTCATTGGTGCAATTACACCAATTGGTGGCGTAAGCTTCTTAGCAGGCTGGATTTTTGTAATCCTTGCCGCTAAAAAATTCGCAAAATAAATATTTGAAATCTCGCCATCTATTAGATGGTGGGATTTTTTGTTGAAAGGGACAAATGGTCGGTCGAAAGGGAATCGCTGCGATTGAAAGGGACAAACTCGCGCGCGAAAGGGAATCTTGGCATTTGAAAGGGAATCTTGGCATTTGAAAGGGACAAACCCGCGCGCGAAAGGGAATCGCTGCATTTGAAAGGGACAAATCCGCGCGCGAAAGGGAATCCCCGCCGTTGAAAGGGACAAAACCGCGCGCGAAAGGGAATCGCTGCATTTGAAAGGGACAAATCCGCGCGCGAAAGGGAATCTTGGCATTTGAAAGGGACAAATCCGCGCACGAAAGGGAATCGCTGCATTTGAAAGGGACAAATCCGCGCGCGAAAGGGAATCGCTGCATTTGAAAGGGACAAATCCGCGCGCGAAAGGGAATCGCTGCATTTGAAAGGGACAAATTCGCGCGCGAAAGGGAATCGCTGCATTTGAAAGGGACAAATCCGCGCGCGAAAGGGAATCGCTGCGATTGAAAGGGACAAATCCGCGCGCGAAAGGGAATCGCTGCATTTGAAAGGGACAAATGGTCGGTCGAAAGGGAATCGATGCGATTGAAAGGGACAAATGGTCGGTCGAAAGGGAATCGATGCGATTGAAAGGGACAAACTCGCGCGCGAAAGGGAATCGCTGCGATTGAAAGGGACAAATGAGTGGTCGAAAGGAAATCGCTGCGTTTGAAAGGAAATTATAAACTCTAAAATAAATCCACTATTTTACTTGAAAATGACCTTAGATAGAGTGTTAGGAGTGGAAATTTAAGGGTATAATGAACAAAAGAAACTCGTTGAGAGTGAAGAAAGAAGTGATTTTGTGCGATTTGTTTTTGATTTGGAGGGAACCATTTCTTTTCATGATGAAAAAGTGAGTGATTATTTAACGGATATGCTAGCTTTTTTATGTGAAAGAGGGCATGAGCCGATTTTTGTTTCATCTAAATCGATTCGTCATATGCTGACCTTACTCGACAAACAATTTCACAATAGTAAAATGGTGGGTGGCAATGGAGCTGTCATATGCTATCGTGGAAACATTGAGCAAATTGTTGCATTCTCAACATCCATGTTCTCCAAATTAAAAGAGTTAATTCAATTATTTGATGCGACTTATCTGGTTGAGAGTGATTGGGACTATGCATATACAGGTGGCGTATATCATCGCGTTGTGAACGATGTAGACCCTTATAAATTAGCGGAAAATCATCATTTGGAAGATTTATCAACTATATGGAAAATTACGATTCTCAGTGCATCAAATCGAAAAGAGATAATTGAAAAACTGCGCAAATTAAATGTGGCAGTACATTTGATTGATGATGGGGAAATGATTGAAATTACACCCCTTGGATTGAGCAAATGGAATGCACTCCGCACATTAGGAATTCAAAAGCGAAATTACATTGCTTTTGGAAAAGATGAAGAAGATGTGAACGTCTTTGATTTTGCGCAATATACAATTTTAATCGGAAATAATCCTGCTCTTGTAGCTTTTGCAGATGAGCAATTAATTGTAGACGATCGAATTGAAATGAAAATCGTCGAATCGTGCAAGCGATTGAGTGAACGATTTAAATTAACGTAAACAAAAAATCGCGCTGTGGCGCGATTTTTTTATGTTACGAACTAAACTGCTAACATTTTGCGTAATTTATCTGCATCTAAAATATTACCAACGAAGAATGAGCCGAAGTCAGCGTAACGTGCTGATACTTCATCAAAACGCATTTCGTAAATTAATTTTTTGAATTGTAGTACGTCATCTGCGAATAGTGTAACGCCCCATTCATGATCATCGAAACCGATTGAACCTGAGATGATTTGTTTTACTTTTCCAGCATAGCTACGTCCGATTAAACCATGAGAACGCATCATTTCTTGACGTTCATTCATTTCAAGCATGTACCAGTTTGCGCCTTTTTGACGACGTTTATCCATTGGATAGAAACAAACATGATCCATACGAGGTAGCTCAGGGTATAGACGAGCACGTACATGTGGATTTTGGTATGGATCTTCAGCAGGAGCATCGCTATCTGCATTCTTTTTACCAGCTAGGTAATTTGATAATTCCACAACCGATACATATGAATATGTAGGAACTGTAAAATCAGCAATCGCTAATTTATTGAAATCTGTTTCGATTTCGTTTAGTTCTTCCATTGTTTCACGTAATGTCATAATCATGAAGTCGGCTTTTTGACCAACAATCGAGTAGAAAGCATGTGCGCCTGTTTTTGCGACATCTGCTTCATTTAATTTTTCTAAATACGCGATGAATTCTTCAACTGCTTCTGTGCGCTCTTTCTCAGAAACTAATTTCCAAGAAGCCCAGTCCATTGAACGGAATTCGTGTAATACGTACCAACCATCAAGCGTTTGTGCTGCTTCAATCATGTTAAAACACTCCTTCTAAGGCTTATTCAAACGTATTATACCATTTTTAAACTGAATATTCGTCCTACTTTACTTGCGTTCACCAATTCGCCACGCAGAAAAATGAAAAACTAGATTTTTGCGAAAACCACTTTTCACTCCTTTTTCGTCGTTTTTCAATCTATGTTAAACTGTAAGAAAAAAAGATGTAGGAGTTACGTATATGAAAGATTATTTAACGCAACCTGTTTGGCGTTTATGGGATCAATCAACAAGTGGCTTAACACAATCACCACTTGAATCATTTGCGGCGGATGATACGCTCTGTCACCTAGTTGGGCAAGGAATGAGTGCTCCGACGATTCGTACATGGGTACATGATGCTTCCGTTGTTCTCGGTATTCAAGATCATCGACTTCCGTTTGTACAAGCTGGAATGGATTTGTTAGAGGAAAAAGGATATAAACCGATTGTGCGAAATTCTGGTGGACTGGCAGTTGTACTTGATCCAGGTGTTCTTAATATTTCGATTGTGCTATCAGAAGAAAACGAAAAAATCGATATTAATACAGCTTACGAAGTGATGGTGTCGCTTATTCGGGCGTTATTCCCACAAGCAGCCGAACGTATCGAAGCATATGAAATTGTCGGTTCATATTGTCCGGGTACATATGATTTGAGTATTGACGGTAAAAAGTTTGCAGGTATTTCACAACGTCGTTTACGTCAAGGAATTGCGGTGCAAATTTATTTATCAATTGAAGGAAGTGGCTCAGAGCGCGCAAAACTTATTCGTTCATTTTACGAAGTCGCTTTACAACATGAACCAACAAAATTTCAATATCCAGAAGTGAAACCAGAAGTCATGGCTTCCTTATCTGAATTATTAGAGGAAGAATTAACAGTTTCACAAACTGTTCAAAATCTACAGCAACTACTTTATGAAAAGTCGGAACAACTGTTAATGGGTGGCTTACAAGCCGAAGAATTAGAACATTATCAATTCTATTTACAGCGCGTATTTGAGCGTAATCAGAAGATGTTGGCAAGAAATGACGGTTGATTCTTTTGTGAAAAGTCGATACACTTAGCGATAGTGAAATTTTGAAATAAGAAGGGACTGTCGGCACTATGGCAAACGAATTTCGAGTTTGTGACGAATGTCAAGCAGTGAATCTCAAGACATTAATTCCGAAGTTGAAAGCAATCGATCCTGATGCAGAAATCGATATCAAATGCCATTCTTATTGTGGTCCTGGTTTACGAAAAACTTTTACCTTTGTTAATAATCGTCCATGCGCTGCGCATACGGAAGATGAGTTAATTCCAAAGGTAATCAAAAAGTTAAAATCACAAAAAAGATTACCAGAAGGTTTTGTAGAACCAGAAGACATGAAAGAATCATAAATTGCGTGTTTAATGCACGAAGGATAGAAAAAGGAGAAATCGCGCTTCATGTGATTTCTCCTTTTCTCTCGAAATAGTTGGTGTTCGTTTTCAAATTCGATACAATAAAGGAAAGAAATGTTGGAGGTGTAAAATGGCATACGCAACACAAAAGTTAGCAGAAGAAAAAGTATTTAAAGACCCTGTTCATCGCTACATACATGTGCAAGACCAAGTGATTTGGGATTTAATCGCAACGAAAGAATTTCAACGCTTACGCCGTATTCGACAACTCGGTACGACGTATTTAGTATTCCACGGGGCAGAACATAGTCGCTTTAGCCATTCGCTCGGTGTTTACGAAATCATTCGTCGCATGGTCGATGATGTTTTTGCTAATCGTCCTGAGTGGAATAAACGGGAACGTCTTGTAGCTCTTTGTGCAGGTTTACTACACGATTTAGGCCATGGTCCTTTTTCGCATGCTTTTGAACATGTTTTCGATTTAGATCATGAATATTTTACACGTGCCATCATTTTAGGGAATACAGAAGTTAATGAAGTGCTTCGTCGCGTCTCAAAAGACTTTCCAAAGAAAGTATCTGAAGTGATTGAAAAAACCTATCACAATAAACAAGTGGTAAGTCTTATTTCAAGTCAAATTGATGCTGATCGAATGGATTACTTACAGCGCGATGCGTACTTTACAGGTGTGAGTTACGGTCATTTTGATATGGAACGCATTTTACGTGTCATGCGACCTCAACCCGATCAAATTGTGATCAAATCAACAGGTATGCATGCAATTGAAGACTATATTATGAGTCGTTATCAGATGTATTGGCAAGTGTACTTCCATCCAGTATCACGCAGTGCAGAAGTCATTTTGAGAAAGACATTGGAACGTGCAAAAGAGTTATATCATGCAGGCTATACATTTAAGCATGACATCGCGCACTTCCATAGCTTTTTTGAAAATGATGTCCAATTAGATGCCTATATTGCGATGGATGAAAGTATTATTTTAGCTTACTTCCAGTTTTGGATGAGTGAAGAAGATGCAATTTTAAGCGACTTAAGTCAACGCTTTTTAAATCGAAAATTATTTAAATTCGTAGAAGTCGATCCATCAAAAGATTGGGAAAAGCTCATTCGCTTGGAAAAGCTATTTGACCAAGCAGGAATTGATCCAAACTATTATTTAGTGATGGACTCGTCATCTGACTTACCTTACGACTTCTATCGTCCGGGTGAAGAAGGAGAACGACTACCGATTTATCTTCAAATGCCAAACAAAGAATTAAGTGAATTATCACGTTCATCGGATATTGTCGATGCAATCTCAGGTAAACGTCGAACAGATCATAAATTATATTATCCAAAAGATTTACTACACGAAGAACATCCATTACATGAAAAAATTATTGAAATCATGCACGCTTAGAAAGGAGACTCCTATTGCTACAAGATCACGCGAAAATCGTACAGTTTGTGTCGCTTGCTGGAGAAGTTACGGGGAGAAAGAAGTTACAAAAGATGATTTTTATTGCGAAGAAGATGGATTTCGCATTTCAAGAAAAGTATAACTTCCATATTTATGGACCGTATTCAGAAGAATTAACGGTGCGTATGGAGGAATTATGTAACTTAGGTTTTATGACGGAGAGAAAAGAAGATAAGGGGTCATATGTGCAGTATTGTTATGCACCGACAGAAAAAGGTCGTGAGTTTGCAACGATTGTAGAAACACATGATACACGCCTAAGCGAAATCGTTCAGCAAATGAATGGTAAAAGTTCGCGCTTTTTAGAGTTGGTTGCGACACTACTTTATTTTGATGATTTACAACCAGAAGAACAAATTGAAAAGGTGAATGTGGTTAAAGCAAAGTTGCATTTTACAACAGAAGAATTTGAGGCTGCCTTCCAGTTTATTCAACAACTGCAATCATAAATAATTGATTTTAATAAATTGAATATGCTATATTTTAGATAGATTCTTGAACGAAAGGAATGAGGATGGCCGATGAAGTAATCTTATTTTTTACACGCGAAGTGAAAGAAACTTTGTATAAAAAATAGGATTAGTCTGTCCACATTCCATTTATTTTATAAAAATAACCCGTTTTTTCGGTATGTTTTTTAGACTAATCCTTCCAAAAATTTTTGGAGGGATTTTTTAATAGAAGAATATAAAAGGTCCCTCTGTAGTAGGAGGAATTTAGCATGACTGAATTATGTAAATGTCACAATCTTTCATATGAAGAAATTTTGACGGATATGAATGTATCTGTAAAAGTAGGCGCTCGTATAGGAATTACAGGAATTAATGGAGCAGGAAAGTCTACATTGTTAAAGTTATTAGCCAACCAAATTCAGCCAACAACTGGACACATTGAGTGGTTTCGAAAAGCGTCTACTTTTTTGGTAGAGCAAGAAAAGGAAGATTTCAATCGAGAGATTCCAAGAGGGTTAACATCTATATGGCAAGTCCCAGAACGTCCCTACGCATTATTAAGTGGTGGTGAAAAATTAAAAATCCGTTTAGCAGAAGCTTTTGCTGAAAAACCACAATTATTACTACTAGATGAACCGACAAATCATTTAGATCAAGAAGCACTCCAATTTTTAAAGAAACAATTAAAAAAATATCGAGGAACGGTTATTTTTGTATCACATAACCGTACTTTTTTAAATGAAGTAGCTACAGAAATTTGGCATATTGAAGACAAAAAAGTAACAGCTTATAAGGGGAATTACGAGGCTTATCGTACACAATATGAAGCGAATCGACTACATCAACAAAGAGAATACGAAAAACAGCAACAAGAAATCGTACGCATCGAACAACAGATGTCGAAGATTACATCATGGAGTGAACAGGCACATGCTGATTCGACGAAACACGAATTCGCTAAAGAATTTTACCGAGTAAAAGCGAAAAGAATGGATGCGCAAGTAAAGTCCAAACAAAAAAGATTAGAAAAAGAATTACGTAAACATCAATTAGACCAACCTAAAAAAGAACATCAAGTTCATTTCGAATTTCAAAGTACACATTCAACAGGTAAACATTTAATCGAATTAAAACATGTTTCTAAAACATTTGATAAGAAGGTTGTTTTAGAGGATGTGAATTTAACGATTAATTACGGAGAACGTATTGCGTTGAGTGGTAAAAATGGTGCTGGAAAAACAACATTTTTACAAATGTTACTTGGAAAAGAGCATTATGAAGGTGAAATCTGGCTTTCACCTGCTGCCAAGATTGGCTATCTCACACAACAAGTATTCGACCTTCCTGAAGAAAGTACGCCAAGTGAACTATTTGAGCAAACGACATTTGAACAACGTGGTTTAGTCCAAACATTAATGATTCATCTTGGATTTACAAATGAACAATGGAATGAACCAATTGCGTTGATGAGCATGGGCGAACGAGTGAAATGCAAACTGATGCAACTCATTCTAGATGAAAACAATGTACTCATCTTGGATGAACCGACGAACCATCTTGATTTAGAATCGCGTGAACAACTGGAAAAAGTACTAGAGGAGTACGATGGAACGTTAATCGTTGTTTCGCATGATTCGTATTTTGTTGAAAAAATAACAACACGCAAGTTAATCATCGAAAATCAACGGATGGTGACACCAACAGTTGTCATAGAAACACCTATAGAAAAAGAACGTATGCAGCTGGAGACACGACTACAAGAAGTGCTTGGTAAGTTAAGCTTTCTAACACCAAAAGATGCACAATATGAGGTGTTAGATGAAGAATTTAATGAAATAACAAAACGATTGCAACAATTGAGGTAAATAAAAAGAGCCTCTAGTAAGGATACTAAAGTCTCTTTCCGATTATTCACACTATTTATCAGATGCGCGTACGCCGCCTGTTGCATAATGTTCTTTCTTCATTTCTTCGATGATGATTGATACGTTCTCTTTTGGTGCATTCACTGTTTCTGAAACAGCTGTTGTTACTTGTTCTACTAGGTTACGCTTTTGCTCGTCTGTGCGACCTTCAATCATTTTAATTGTTACGATAGGCATAAATCATTCTCCTTCGGTATAATATAGTGTATATTCGTAATGATAACAGAACGGAGGCAGATAGCGAATGGAAAATGAAAAAAAAGAAACGAAAAAAATGGAATTTACGATTATTAAAAATAATCCAACGGACGGTCATAAAGGATTTGGCATCGGTTCGCTTTCATTAGAGAATGTATCACCACTATTTATTGATGTACAAGAAAAGACAGCAGAAGTGGATATCGGTGGTATGCACGCACGAAGCGCAGTAGAGCGTGGTGTGAAATTTACAACGAATCGTGAAGATTCAGAGGGTGGTAAACCATACTGGCTTGTATGGGTAACAATTGACCAAAAACCAGAAGGTGGCTACTATGCAGGTGTAACAGCTTGTGAAATGGTTGTAAACAAAGAAAAACGTCGCGGTTATAAAATTTTAGCTGACCACGTAAATAAAATGGATAAGTCGATGAAACGTCATATTATTGTCGATCATATGGACGAAGAATCAAAACGTGTTTTACATGATTATTTAAAAGGTTTTGATGAAGGTATGTGGAGTCGTTCAGAGCCTGCATTACATGAAGCATTACCATTTGAAAACTAATTAAATGAACAATATGTGAATAATCGCATATGGCAAAATAACATGGTTGTATATCCATTCGAAAGGAAGTACACTTGATGTAAGGCTTGTTTTTGCAAGCTAAGACATTGAATGAGATTGCAGTGAGCAGGATGAGGCAGATGAACCCAAAACCCAAGCCATTTGCTTCATCATACTTAAGCGATTTCAAATGAATAGGGCTTTCGTGATTATGGAACTAACGGACTCCGTATGAACGAAGCCCTTTTCTTTTATTGAGGGGGATTTTATGGCAGCACCTAAAAAAGGGAAAATTCCGAATCCGATTACAGGAGCCATCTTTTTTATTGTGGTTCTCGTTGTTTTATTTAAAACGCAAGGAGAACTTGAACTATGGCAAGGCATTTTATTAATCATTGGGCTAACGGTTGTATATGTATTGCTAACGATGCTATTTCCTAAAAAAGAACAAAAGTAAAACAACCCGTATGATGAGTTAAGCATCATACGGGTTGTTTCGTTAAAGATTTTGTTTTTTAAAAGCACTTTGTTTTTCATGACAAACTTGATTCAAGTGAACAACATGCGAGCGGCCGAGTACACTTGCTGCATTCATCGCCTCATCTACTGCATTTGTTAATTCTTTCACTGTTTCGCCATTATCGGGGTAAGAAGCTACACCAATAGATACGGACAGTTGAACACTTTCACCATTTGATATCATAAAAGGCTCATCTCGAATCATAAGCATAAGTTCTGTAGCGTAATGAACACCAACAGCAGGAGCAGCATCGTAACACAGAAGTGAAAATTCTTCTCCACTAATACGTGCAGGAAAGGCAAGGTGTGTTTTTGAAAAACTTTTAAGTCGTTCTGCTAGTTCACGTAATAATTCATCCCCTGCTTCATGACCGTAGCGTAAGTTTAGCATTTTAAATTGATCGATATCAATGAGTAATAGTGAAAAAGGTTGTTGAGTTTTAATTGCACGTTCAAGCATATTATCAAACTTACGATTATTCGGTAAATTTGTTGTGTAATCTGTTTCAGATAATTTTTCAATGACACGAATTCGTTCAAATTGGCGTTTAAATAATTTTAAAACAAAGTAAATTAAATAAAATCCTGTTACATTCATAATTACAAAAATAATTGAAATGAATAATGGGTTTTTATAACCTTCTAAGAAAAACAATAAAATCGCTGTGACAATCGTTTGAATCGCTAAATAAAAATGGCTATTTTTATAATTAATTGGTTTTTTAAATGATAAAAAGAAGAAAATAAAACCAAGTACAATCGTTGTTCCACCAGCCATAAAGCTTGTTGGATTGACTTCAAAAAAGAACATACGAAAGAAGCCAACGAGTATAGAAGATAGCAGAATAGCAGCAGGTCCACCCAATAATCCAGAAATTAAAATACTAATATTACGTGTATCAACAAAAATATTTTTTTCAAAATTAATGGCTGTTTGCATTAATACTAATGAAATTCCTGTCGCGACAACGCCGATAATGAAAGGGCGTAAATCTGAAAAGTCTGGTCGTTTCTCATGATAATATTCCAAGACAAAATACGAGAAAATGATGAAGGTAAACATTACGGAAAGATTGATAATTATATCTAAAGTCATTGTCGTACCCCTATTATATAATAATTAGTATCCATTATAGCATTACTTCGAACCAAAAAATAAAATCGATTTGATAAATATTTGGAAATTCGTATATTCATAATGAAATCAACGATTCATACCTTGAAATCTAGTGAGAAAATAACCTATAATAAAAAGGTTATAGAATAAAAAGCGGAGGTGTGGATGTATGGCACAACCACCAACTGCACCAGTCAAGCTGAAACTGATTACAACGATCACGCATAAAGGTCAAAAACCCGAAAAGATTGAACTGTGGTCAACCGGTACAATCATGCGAAAGCGTGACCAGGTGTATTTACGATACGAAGAAATTCTTGAAGACAAGAAGATGAAAACGACATTACGCTTTGGCGAAAACGATGCCATTATTATGCGCAATGGCGATATAAAGATGCGTTTACCATTTACGTTACACGCATTTCAACGAGGTCACTATGAAGCAGCATTTGGAACAATGCCTATCATGACTTTAACCAAGAAAATGGCATTCGACGAAGCGGAAGATGGCTCAAATAGTGGACGATTTTTTGTACATTATGAGCTATTGGCAGGCGATGAATCTGTCGGTGATTATGTATTAGAACTTACGTATACGGAGGGAACAGAATGAACGCAGTAGAACAAGCACAACAAGCGGTCAAAGAGGCTTTTTTAAACGCTATTAAAAAAGCAGAATTAGTAGAAGAACCAGAGGCATTAAATATTCACTTAGAAACACCTAAAAATAAAGAAAACGGTGACTACGCAACAAACATTGCGATGCAATTAACAAAAATCGCACGTAAAGCACCACGCGCAATCGCTGAAGCTATCGTAGAAAACTTAGATCAAGCATCAGCAAACATTGAAAAAGTTGAAATCGCAGGTCCTGGTTTCATCAACATCACATTAGCAAAAGACTACTTAACAAAAGTCGTACCAACTGTTTTAGAGCAAGGAGATGCATACGGTCGCTCAAACGCTGGTAATGCACAGAAAGTACAAGTAGAGTTCGTATCAGCAAACCCAACAGGTGACTTACACTTAGGTCACGCACGCGGTGCATCAGTTGGTGACGCATTATGTAACGTATTTGATTTTGCAGGTTATGATGTATCACGTGAATACTACATCAACGATGCAGGTAATCAAATTACAAAATTAGCGTCATCTCTTGAAGCACGTTACCGCCAAGCATTAGGTCTTGAAGCAGAGATGCCTGCAGATGGTTATCACGGTAAAGACATCATTATCATTGCAGAAGAATTATCAAAAGAATTCGGCCCAGAGATTTTAGAAAAATCACCAGAAGAACGCTATGAATTCTTCCGTACACATGGTTTAAAGCATGAGTTTGGTAAACTACAAAAAGACTTAAAAGATTTCCGCGTTGATTTCGACGTATGGTTCTCTGAAACGTCACTTTATCAAGATGGCAAAGTAGAAGTAGCAATCGATAAATTAAAAGAAAATGGTCACGTATTTGAAGAAGACGGTGCAACTTGGTTCCGTTCAACAACATTCGGTGATGATAAAGACCGCGTTCTTGTAAAATCAGACGGTTCTTACACATATTTAACACCAGATATCGCATACCATGAAGATAAATTACAACGTGGTTTCGATCAGTTAATCAATATTTGGGGCGCTGACCACCACGGTTACATTCCACGTATGAAAGCTGCAATCGAAGCGCTTGGATATGACCGCGATAAATTAGAAGTAGAAGTCATCCAAATGGTCAACTTACTACGTAACGGTGAAAAAGTAAAAATGTCAAAACGTACAGGTAACGCTGTGACATTACGCGAATTAGTAGAAGAAGTAGGCTTAG
This sequence comes from Kurthia sp. YJT4, assembly GCF_030219945.1. Lineage (NCBI taxonomy): Bacteria > Bacillati > Bacillota > Bacilli > Caryophanales > Caryophanaceae > Kurthia > Kurthia sp. YJT4. Next base: position 315,109 of record NZ_CP126689.1, read on the forward strand.
ATGCTGTACGTTACAACTTTGCGATGCGTGCTGGCGATACACACTTAGACTTCGATTTAGATTTAGCAATTAAACAATCGAATGAAAACCCTGTGTACTATGCACAATATGCACACGCACGTATTTGCTCAATCTTACGTCAAGCTGAAGAAAAAGGCTTTAAACCTTCTACAGATGGTTTAGATACTTTATCAACTGAAAAAGATATCGAAGTACTGAAAAAAGTGGGCGATTTCCCACAAGTAGTAGCAGATGCAGCAAAAGCACGCGCGCCACACCGTATTACAAACTACATTCAAGAGTTAGCAGCAACATTCCACAGCTTCTACAATGCTGAAAAGGTATTAGATGCTGACCAACCAGAACGCTCAGCAGCACGTCTTGCATTAATTACAGCTGTTGCACAAACACTGAAAAACGCATTAAAATTAGTAGGCGTAGCAGCACCAGAAAAAATGTAATCTTTGATATGAAGTTAAAAAGAACCGCGATGATGCGGTTCTTTTTTTGTATTTGAAAGGGAAAAAAGCACGCGCGAAAGGGAAACGCCGCCATCGAAAGGAAAAAATCCACGCGCGAAAGGGAATCGCCGCCATCGAAAGGGACAAATCCACGCGCGAAAGGGAATCACTGCCATCGAAAGGGACAAATCCGCGCGCGAAAGGGAATCGCCGCCATCGGAAGGGACAAATCCGCGCGCGAAAGGGAATCATCGCCATCGAAAGGGACAAATCCACGCGCGAAAGGGAATCGCCGGCGTTGAAAGGGAAAAAACCGCGCGCGAAAGGGAATCTTGGTATTTGAAAGGGACAAACTCGCACGCGAAAGGGAATCGCCGCCATCGAAAGGGACAAAATGCCGCGCGAAAGGGAATCATCGCCATCGAAAGGGACAAACTCGCGCGCGAAAGGGAATCGCCGCCATCGAAAGGGACAAATCCGCGCGCGAAAGGGAAACATCGCCATCGAAAGGGACAAATCCGCGCGCGAAAGGGAAACGCCGCCATCGGAAGGGACAAATCCGCGCGCGAAAGGGAAAAGCCGCCATCGAAAGGGACAAATCCACGCGCGAAAGGGAAACATCATCATTCGAAAATCCGAATATAAAACTTCTTTTTATATAAAAGTGAAAAAGGTCTTTTGTTTTGCACACTTTTTTAGCATATAATTTAAAAGAGATTTAAAATTATTTGATTTTTCAAGCAATATATTGAGAGAGGAACGACTTATTTTATGACCATTTCAAAAGAACAGATTCAGATTCGCCCCTCTTATGTTGTGTTCGAATCGAATCGCCCGTTGAAAATTCTCTCATCCGCTTTACATAATGCAGGATTCGGTTGGTATAACACATGTATCAATCGTGCAGTAGACGCAACTTATATGTGTGAAGATGCCCATACAGAAATGAAAGAATACATTGAAAAACAGGGGTTTCAACCCAATCAAACAGTTGCGATGATGACAGCAGTAGCAGCTAGATATGCCATCATTCGAGAATTTGAAGCAGATGGTATTCATGTGGTTATTATGGTGACAGCTGGTGTCGGTAATGCAGTAGATGTGTCAAAATCCTATTTAAGAAAACCTTTTTACGAAGTAGGGACGATTAATATTTGGGCGTTCATTGATGCGACATTGACAGAGGAAGCTTTTGTACAAGCGATGATGACCGCTACAGAAGCAAAGGTAAAAGCACTCGCAGATGAAAAAATTGCAGACCGTATATCGAATACCATTGCAACAGGTACATCAACAGATAGCATTCTAATTGGGGCAACACAACAAGGAACAACTCAAAACTATGCAGGGACCGTTACGCCAGTTGGTCGTATTTTAGGAAGAGGCGTATATGAAACGGTTGTAGATGCTTTACACGATTACAAGCGTGCAAAGGGGATGATGGAATGATAATCGTTTTACATATAATTTCGTGTACACTAGCATTCTGGTTGGATCGTCTAATTGGCGACCCACCTAAACTTCCCCATCCGATTATCTGGATTGGGAATTGGATTTCCTTTGCGACGAAAAAGTGGAATCATGGGAAACAGCGCATCGCAGAAGGCTTCATGCTAACACTCTCCACACTCTTATTAACCGGAAGTATTGTATTTGCTCTTAGCTATGTAGCGTATCAAATTCACTGGGGTGTCTATCTAATCGTTCAAACCGTATTCATGACAATTGCATTAGCGCAAAAGTCATTAAAACAAGCAGCACTCGATGTTTATACCCCACTTGTTTCAGGTGATTTACAAGAAGCACGTAAAAAGTTATCGTGGATTGTTGGTCGTGATACAGAACATTTAGATGAAGCGAATATTACGCGTGGTGTGATTGAAACGGTATCTGAAAATACGAGTGACGGGATTACAGCCCCGCTGTTTTATGGATTTTTATTTGGAGCGACAGGAATGTGGGTGTATAAAGCGATTAATACACTCGACTCAATGGTAGGCTATCAAAATGAACGATTTGCGCAGTTTGGCTATTGTTCTGCGAAGTTAGATGACATTGTCAATTGGCTACCAAGCCGGATCACAGGATTTCTCATCGTCACTTGTACAAATAATGAAACGAGTTATACATATCGCGAGCGACTACAAGCATGGCTACAAGATGCGAAAAAGCACCCAAGTCCGAATAGTGGTTATTTAGAGGCGGCAACTGCATATCAATTTGGTATTCAACTAGGTGGCCTAAACTACTATGAAGGTGTTGCCTCACATCGTGCAGAGATGGGGCAACCAACGAAATCATTACAAGCACAAGATATTCAAAAAACGATTCGACAAATGCAGCAAGCGAGTATCTACTTTTGGCTACTTTGTTCGATTTTAGGAGGTGTCATCTACTATGCTACCCAGTCATGGAGCTAATCCACATAAACTATTTCAACAACTTGGGATCCCACAACCTGAACACATGATTGATTTAAGTGAAAATGTGAATGTAGCGGGGATCCCACAATCTATCCGAAATTCATGGACTAAATATGTCCAAGGAATAGAGAAGTATCCGGATCCACAGGGAGAACCTTTTTTAAGTGCGATAGCGAACAAGCATCACATATCAAAAGAATGTGTACTTGTAGGTAATGGTGCAGCTGAGCTATTTACTTTTTTAGCAATGTTTTTAGCGAAACAACGTGTCATTCTTGTTCATCCAACCTTTTCAGAGTATGAAGCAACTTTATCCGTTCATGAAGCACAATTGATTCATGTAGAGGTTGAAGATGTATGTACATGGTCTTTACCAATGGAACAAATTCAACAAGAGATGAAGCAGGCGAAGGCAATCTATCTCTGTACACCGAATAATCCAACAGGTGTATTACCACCACAAGAACAGCTTCAGACGATTATGGAATGGGGAGAACAATTCAACTGCTACGTCATTTTAGACGAAGCATTTATGGATTGGTTAGAACCAGAGCCAACGATGATTCCATGCAGCGAGCAATTTTTGCATACCATCATTGTGCGTTCGATGACGAAAATGTACGGATTAGCAGGTATTCGATTGGGCTATCTGATTGCGCAGCCACAATTGATTCAAAAATTAGCCTCTTATGCAGCACATTGGCATGTGAATAGCTTAGCCGCAACGATTGGAACACAGTGTTTGCAAGAGGAAGAATATCGTAAGCAGACAATCGACACTACAATTGAACAGCGTGAAAATTGGCGTCAATACTTAAGAAATCAAGGTTGTGTCGTTGCTAATAGTCAGACGAACTATCTCTGTTTTCAATTACCAAATCCACAGCACACCAAGCAGTTTTATCGCTACTTTTTAGAAAAGGGCATCGTATTCCGTCATACTGAAAATTATCGCGTACTACAAGGTGAGTGGCTTCGCATGGGTTTGAAAACAGCTGAGGAAATGAAAATCGTAGAACAGGAGATGACGTGGTGGTTTCAACAAACAGCCATTTTATAACAGGTGGCGTTCGAAGTGGTAAAAGTGCATTTGCAGAACAACTTGTTCGACAAACTGCACAACAGACGAATCGCAAGATGTATTATATTGCTTCGGGTGTTGCATTCGATGATGAGATGAAGCAGCGCATTGCATGGCATCAAGCAGACCGAACATCACTAAAGTGGACGACCATTGAACAGCCGACGCATTTTGCGACACTCGTAAATCGAATTCCAAAAGATGCAGTTGTGCTATGGGATTGTGTCACGACATGGCTGACGAATGAGATGTATGTACAGTTGGACGACAAATCTATGCAGTGGCAACATGCAGAGCGTTTTCAACAGCGAGTAGAAGAAGCGAAAGCATGGTGTCGTCATTTGAACGAACAGCACATTCCATTTTTCATTGTATCGAATGAAGTGCTTGATGAGAGTAAATATGAGAGTGAAGAAGTGGAATTTTATCGAAAGCAAATCGGTCTGTTTCATCAATGGCTTGTCTCTTTTTGTGCCGTAGCAATCGAGATGGATTATGGTATTCCTCACTACTGGAAAGGAGGAAAGTAAATGACAGGTTTTTTACTCGCAGTTCAGTTCTTTTCGGTCATTCCCGTCAATAAGGAACTTCCGATGACAAAACGTCATGTGACAATGATGTTTAGTATGCTTCCTTTTGTCGGCGCATGTATGGGTGCAATCATGTACGGTGTCTATCAACTGCTGATGCATTATACGAATTGGTCGTCTCTATTAATCGCGTTTTTAGTCATTTTAACGGGTTTGATTTTAACAGGGGGACTACATTTAGATGGTTTTGTGGATATGAGTGATGCGTATTTTTCATATCGTGACCGAGAAAAACGTCATGCGATTTTAGACGATCCACGTATCGGTGCTTTTGGTGCGATGTCACTCGTGATTTTCTTAGCAGCTAAAGTTTTATTTTTTGCACAACTCGTTGCGACAGATGCCATCTCTATCTATTGGTTTTTATTTATTCCCTTTTTAGCACGCTTAGGAATGGCATACTACCTCGTTCAAACACCGACAAATAAAGAAACAGGACTGGGCGCCTTTTTTAAGTCACATATTTTAATGAAGCCGTTTATTTATACGATTTTTGGTAGTTTATTAGTCGTAGCAATTCTTGTCGGAATATTTACACAGGCATGGTTAATTATCGCTGTGTTTGTCCTTTTTGTATTAGGCATGTCACGTCTCTATCGTAGTTGGACAATCAAACATTTTGGCGGTAGTTCAGGTGACTTATACGGTGCTTTCATCGAAGGAATGGAGTTGATGTTATGGATTCTACTTTTACTCTTACATTAGTGCGCCATGCGAAAACACAGGGGAATGTAGAGAGAAAATATGTGGGGTGGACGGATGAAGGGATTATAGAGAGTGAGCTTCCAATCATTGATTCAACTGTACAAATCGTCTACGGTAGTGATTTAAAGCGCTGTGAACAAACAGCCAAGCAGTATTATCCACATGCCACTTTTCATAGGATTCCTGCTTTTCGCGAAACGAATTTCGGTGATTTTGAAATGAAAACGTATGAAGATTTAAAAGAAGATGAAGTATATCGCGCATGGATTGATGACCCGCTTCAAGTCGCACCGCCGAATGGAGAGAGCTTTCAGCAATTTCAACAGCGTGTAGAAATGGGCATCTCTGAAATAACTGAAGCAGAGAAATGTGCGATGGTGTTACATGGTGGCACGATTCGTATTCTCCTTATGAAATATGCGCCGACACCGACCGTATTTTGGGATTGGTCGATTTCACATGATGAAATGTACGAACTCACTTTTACGTCATTTCAAGATTTTAAGGAGGGAAAGCGATGCATATCATTATCGGTGGCGCATATAACGGAAAAAGAAAATATGTAACGGAACAATTAAAAACGCAAACAGTTGAATGGTGTAATGATTTACAACACAGTAATATAGAAAATGAACATGCTGAAATACTTGTTATTACTGACTTAGAGAAGCAAATTGAACCTTTTCTAAATGAACCTGAAAAAGAAGTAGCGGAAACTTTTTTTAACAAAATTGTAAAAAATGGTTTTAAATACAAATCAATCTATGTCATTATAGAAGACATTGGTAGAGGTATCGTTCCAATTGTTTCTGAAAAAAGAAAATTACGCGATGTTTTAGGTAGATTGTATCAACTTTTATTTGCAGAAAGTCAAACAATTACACGGATTTGGTATGGAATTCCACAAAAGATTAAATAGAAAGAAGGATGGCACAATGAATTTATATACACGTACAGGTGATAAAGGTAAAACAAGCTTAATTGGAGGACGCGTTGATAAAGATGATGCGCGCGTAGAAGTTTATGGAACGATTGATGAATTAAATTCATTTATTGGTAAGGCTGTATCAGAATTAGATCCAGCATTATTTGAAGATGTATTACAAGATTTAGAAAATATTCAAAATGAATTATTTGATTGCGGTGGTGATTTAGCAAACGTAATGAAAGAACGTCATTACAAAATGACAGATGAACCAATCGAAGTAATGGAACAGCGAATTGATATTTTAATGGACGAACCTCCATTATTAGAGAAATTCATCTTACCAGGGGGCGCACCAGCAGCAGCGACTTTACACATCGCACGTACGATTACACGACGTGCAGAACGTCAAATGGTGACATTATTAAAACAATCAGAAGAAGGAGATGTACCTCTTGTTGTACAGCGTTATTTAAATCGTTTATCAGATTACTTATTCGCTGTAGCGCGCGTTGTCAATTCACGTCTAAATGTACCAGATGTTGAATACGCAAGAAGTGCGAAAGTATTTAAGGACGGAGGTCGCGCCAAGAAGGGAAGTGACAAACGTGAAAAAGACTAGATTTTTAGTTTTAACTGCAATGTTTGTCGCACTTTCCGTAATTGGTTCTTTTATTAAAATTCCTGTACCGCCGGGGACACCAGCATTGGATTCAGTTCCAGCGTTCATTAGTATTGCATTTATTCCAGCACCACTTGCAGCAGCAGCGGGAGCACTTGGACATATGGCTACAGCTTTATCTTCAGGTTTCCCGTTAACATTACCATTTCATATCTTCATTGCCCTTGAGATGGCAGTTGTTGTGGGTGTAGCAGCCATTATTTATCGTAAAGGAATGAAGAAGTTAGCATGGGCATGGATTATTTTATCAAATGGTGTACTCTCACCACTCCCATTCTACTTCTTATTATCACCAGCGATGTATTTTGCAGTAGCACCAGGCATTTTAGTCGCGACATTAATTAATGTTGTAGTTGGTTTAATACTCTTGCCACTACTTAAAAAAGCATTCGTTCGAACAGGTGTGGAAGTTTCATGAGGAATGCAAGACAGATTGGGAATTTAGTAATTACAAGTGATAATTCTGGCGCAATCGGCGAAAAAGAATTAGATGTCGTTCATGTGCCAGATGATGTTACGAGTTACTACTCTACACGCGTTACATTACTTGAACAATTAGCGAATCAGGCTATTCCAAAAGAAATCATCTTGTTAAACTTTACGAGTGAAGAAGCATGGGGCAAGTATATTACGGGAATCAATCGCGTTTTTGAAGAAGTGCAAATACCTGTTCCAGCGATTAGTGGAAGTACCGAAACGAACATGCCAACTCTACAGTCTGGATTTGGCATTACGATGCTTGGTGAAAAGCAGCGACCACTTCCCAATCTATCTGAACTCCATTGGTTTACATACGGTCGACCACTTGTTGGCGAACAGCTATTACAAAACGTTCATCAAGTTGCCAATCTCCAAGTTATTGTAGAAGCGCTGAAAAATCAGCACATTACACAAGTGATTCCTCTTGGTTCGAAAGGCTTGCAAAAAGAGCTAGAGCAACTGGAGTTAATCGATGTGGTAGATGTAGAAAATGTACCCTACGACTCCACTGCGTCAGCAGGACCTTCAACGATGGTTTTGATTGGCGTAACAGCCGAACAAGTAGCAAATATTTCAAAAATTTTACAACATGACTTACATAGACTGAAATAATATAAGTATAGAAAAGGTATTAGAAGTGAGAATTCTAATGTCTTTTCTTATTTTTATTTTTAAATAAAATCAGCATTTACGAGCATATTTGCGATTAAAAACAGCATAATGCATGAAATTTGTTGACTGAATATCCATTCATAACCTACAATAGAAGTATATATATCGTTTCAAATATATGAAAAAGGTGGTAACAAAGGGGAAATAATAGGTTATCACAGGGGGGGAAGTACAATGAATGGTCTACTCGTTTTAAACTGGGTACTCTTTTTAGTAGTTGTTCTTTATGCAGTGTACCTATTTAGCTATCTTTTAAAAACAAGATACGATTTCATTAAGCTCGGTAAGAAAACAGAATTTGATCAGAACGTAAAAGCTCGATTACATAAAATCTGGGTGATGGTTTTTGGTCAAAAAAAGTTATTGAAGGATAAGAAAAGCGGTATTATGCACGTCATGTTCTTCTATGGCTTCATCTTAGTACAACTTGGCGCAATCGACTTCATTTGGAAGGGATTAAAACCAGGCTCACATTTGCCGCTTGGACCACTCTATCCATATTTCACATTCTTCCAAGAAATTGTAGCGCTTTTAATTTTAGTTGCAGTCGTTTGGGCATTCTATCGTCGTTATGTTGAGAAGCTTGTCCGTTTAAAACGTAACTTCAAATCAGGCTTAGTATTAATCTTCATCGGTGGCCTAATGATTTCTGTATTAGTGGGTAATGGTATGGGGTTAATTTGGAACGGAGAAGACACAACATGGTCAGAGCCAGTCGCATCTGGAGTCGCTACAATCTTTAGTTTCTTCTCACCTGTTGCAGCAGCAGCTGGTTTCTATGCGATGTGGTGGGTTCACTTACTATTCTTACTCATTTTCTTAGTGTATATTCCACAATCAAAACATGCGCATCTAATTGTTGGTCCAGTCAACGTATATCTCAACCGTCTAGGTCCTGTTGGTAAATTAACACCAATTGACTTCAATATGGATGAGGAATCAGAAGATGAAGAAGAGATGCCTACATTCGGTGTAGGAAAAATTGAAGATTTTACACAACTACAATTAGTTGATTTATATGCTTGTGTAGAATGTGGTCGTTGTACAAATATGTGTCCTGCAAGTGGTACAGGAAAAATGCTGTCACCAATGGACTTAATGTTGAAACTACGTGACCACTTAACGAATAAAGGTGCTGTTCAAACATCTCAAAGACCGTGGGTTCCAAGCTTCCTATTCAACCAGTCAAAAGGAAATCAATTGGCGATGGCAGGTGGAGTAGAAGGAGCAGTAGTAGAAGATATTTATAACCCATCATTAATTGGGGATGTCATCACAGAAGAAGAAATTTGGGCATGTACAACATGTCGTAACTGTGAAGATCAATGCCCTGTAATGAATGAACACGTAGAAAAAATTATCGACCTTCGTCGTTATTTAACGATGACAGAAGGGAAGGTCAACCCAGATGCACAACGCGCGATGTCAAATATCGAACGTCAAGGAAATCCATGGGGGCTAAATCGTAAAGAGAAAGAAAACTGGCGCGACCAACGCCCAGAATTACACATTCCAACCGTAAAAGAAGCACAAAAAGCAGGCGAAGAATTCGAATATTTATTATGGGTTGGTTCAATGGGTTCATTCGATAGTCGCTCACAAAAAATTGCATTATCTTTTGCTCACTTATTAAATGAAGCAAGCATTCCATTTGCGATTCTTGGTAATAAAGAGAAAAACTCAGGTGACACACCGCGTCGTCTAGGAAATGAATTCTTATTCCAAGAATTAGCAGAAGCAAATATTAAAGAATTTGAAAAAGCAGGCGTTACAAAAATCATTACGATTGATCCGCATGCTTATAATATCTTCAAAAATGAATACAGTGATTTCGGTTGGTCAGGTGAAGTGTATCACCATACAGAGCTACTAGCGAAATTAGTGAAAGAGAAGAAAATTGTTCCACAATATGAAGTGAATGAAAAAATCACCTTCCATGATTCATGTTATTTAGGGCGTTACAACGAAGTGTACGATGCACCACGTGACATTTTAAAAGCCATTCCAGGTGTGACATTACTGGAGATGGAACGTAATCGTGAAAACGCGATGTGCTGTGGCGCAGGTGGCGGTCTCATGTGGATGGAAGAACATGTAGGAAATCGCATCAATGTTGCGAGAACAGAACAAGCATTGGCAGTTGGACCTTCGATGATTTCAGCAGGCTGTCCATATTGCTTAACGATGTTATCGGATGGTACGAAAGCGAAAGAAGTGGAAGAATCAGTTGGCACATATGATGTAGCAGAAATTCTTGAGCGTTCTGTTTTCGGTGAACATACACCACCTCCGACAGAAAAAGAGGATGAAATAGAAGAAACTGTGTAAATCGCACAAAAAACTTTCCTTAAAAATACATTTATTATATAATAAGGAAAAATAAACCTATTTTATTCGTAGGTTTTACAAGAGAGTGCGGAAATTCCCACTCTCTTTCTTTTGACAAGAACTTGAAAGCGCATACTTACAAAGAGAGAGGTTATGAACATGAATCAATCAGTTATTGTTAGCGGTGCTCGAACAGCTTTTGGCAAGTTTGGAGGCTCTTTAAGTTCATTATCCGCAAGTGATTTAGGCGGTATTGCGATTAAAGGCGCTTTAGAGGAAATTCACTTAGCTCCCGAAGAAATCGATCAAGTCATCATGGGGAATGTTTTGCAGGCTGGACAGGGGCAAATCCCTTCAAGACAAGCAGCAGCAAAAGCAGGTATTCCTTGGTCAGTAAAAACAGAAACAATTAACAAAGTATGTGCCTCTGGTTTACGCAGTATTACATTGGCAGACCAGCTCATTCGTTTAGGTGATGAGAACATCATCGTAGCAGGTGGTATGGAATCTATGTCGAATGCACCGTACTATGTACCGAATGCACGCTTTGGCTTACGTATGAATAATGCAACATTAGTGGATGGTATGGTTTATGACGGTCTATCTTGCGCATTTGACCCAGCACATGTTCACATGGGTACTTACGGAAATAAGACAGCGAAAGAATTAAACATCTCAAGAGAAGAACAAGATCGCTTTGCGGCACGCAGTCAAGAACGTGCAGTGGCTTCAATTGAAAATGGTGTATTTGAACAAGAAATTGTCGACGTCGTTGTACCGCAACGAAAAGGTGAAGACCTTGTCATTCGTGTGGACGAAGCGCCGCGTAAAGGAACTACAGTAGAAGTATTAGCGAACTTAAAGCCAGCATTCGGTAAAGACGGAACGGTGACAGCAGGGAATGCACCAGGTATTAATGACGGTGCATGTGCAGTCGTTGTGATGAATGAAGAAGAAGCAAACAAGCGTGGTTTAACACCACTTGCGAAAATTATTGGTCACGCTGAAGTTGGCGTAGAACCAGCAGATTTCCCGCAAACACCAGGGTTAGTTATTGAAAAATTACTCGAAAAAACAGGGGAATCCGTAGATGAAATTGATTTATTCGAAATCAATGAAGCTTTTGCAGTTGTAGCTTTAGCGAGTAAGCAAATTGCAGGTTTAGATGAAGAAAAAATTAATGTAAATGGTGGAGCAGTAGCTCTTGGACATCCAATCGGTGCATCAGGTGCTCGAATTGTTCTTACATTAGCACATGAGCTAAAACGTCGTGGCGGTGGCATTGGAATTGCGGCAATTTGTTCAGGTGGCGGTCAAGGCGACGCGATTATGATTGAAGTATAAGGGGGAAGCGAGAGATGGAAATCAACAAAATTATGGTCATTGGTGCAGGGCAAATGGGTGCAGGGATTGCTGAAGTTTGTGCAACAGCAGGGTATGAAGTTCTTCTTTGTGATACATCAGAACAATCGTTACAAGCAGGTATTGCACGCATTGCAAAAAACTTAGAAAAGAACGTATTAAAAGAGCGCATTACTATTGAAGAAAAAGATGCAATCTTAGCTCGTTTTTCACTTGAAACAACAATGGAACGCGCAAAGGAAATTGATTTAGCCATTGAAGCTGCAACAGAAAATATGGCGATTAAGCAATTAATTTTCAAAGACTTAGATGCGTTAGCACCAGAACATGCGATTCTCGCAACAAATACGTCGTCATTACCAATTACAGAGCTTGCAGCTGTAACTAAGCGACCAGAGCAAGTGATTGGCATGCACTTTATGAACCCAGTTCCAGTGATGAAGTTAGTTGAAATCATTCGTGGGCTTGCTACAAAAGATGAAGTGTATGAAGCGATTGAAACATTAACGCATGCACTAAAAAAGACACCTGTAGAAGTAAATGACTATCCTGGTTTCGTTGCCAATCGTATCTTAATGCCGATGATTAACGAAGCGATTTACACACTGTATGAAGGAGTTGCTAGTGTAGAGGCCATTGATGATGTGATGAAGATGGGGATGAATCACCCAATGGGGCCATTAACACTTGCTGATTTCATCGGTTTAGATACATGTCTTTATATTATGGAAACATTGTATGAAGGGTTTGGAGATAGTAAATACCGTCCATGTCCGCTACTGCGTAAATATGTAGCAGCAGGTTGGTATGGTAAGAAGAGCGGTCGCGGCTTCTATGTGTACGAATAAGAAACCATCATCATCTAGAGATGTTTGGGGAACCAGATTCAAGCCATGAACAGCACGACTTGAAAAATTATGGAGGGAGAGTTCCATTATGGCGATCCAATTAACAGAAGAACAAGCAATGCTACAAAAAATGGTCCGCAATTTTGCACAAACGGAGGTTGCGGCATTCGTACCGAATATGGAAAAAGATGAATTTCCAACAGCCGTTTTAACGAAGATGGGCAAATTAGGACTAATGGGGATGACGACACCTGAAAAATACGGTGGTTCGGATATGGACTTTATCTCTTATATTTTGGCAATTCATGAATTATCTAAAGTAAGTGGAACAGTAGGCGTTATTTTATCAGTGCATACATCGGTTGCAACGAATCCAATTTTAAAATTTGGTACAGACACACAAATTGAAAAGTACGTTCCAAAATTAGCGAGTGGTGAATATTTAGGTTCGTTTTGTTTAACAGAGCCAGCAGCAGGTTCAGATGCGGCTTCTATTAAAACTTCTGCAAAAAAAGTAGAGGGTGGCTACGAACTAAACGGTTCAAAAGTATTCATTACAAATGGTGGTTATGCAGATGTCTATATCGTATTTGCAGTAACAGATTCAACTCAAAAGACAAAAGGAATTACAGCCTTTATTGTGGAGCGCACGATGGAAGGACTTGTAATTGGTAAAAATGAGGAGAAGATGGGGCTGCATGGTTCAAGTACGGTACAACTGACATTCGAAAACTTATTTGTTCCAGAAGAAAATATACTAGGTCAACTAGGCGAAGGCTTTACAATCGCGATGGCAAACTTAAATGTTGGACGAATTGGGATTGCAGCACAGGCTTTAGGGATTGCAGAAGCAGCACTTGAAGCGGCGATTGGTTATGCGAAAGAGCGACAACAATTTAATCAGCCGATTATTAAACATCAAGGAATTGCATTCAAATTAGCTGATATGGCGACATCTGTAGAAGCTGCGAAACAACTAGTTTATAGTGCAGCAGCATTATACGAACGTGGTGAAGACTGTAAAAAAGAAGCTTCAATGGCGAAATTATTTGCTTCGAAAATTGCAGTTGAAGTAGCAACTGAAGCTATCCAAGTTTACGGAGGCTATGGTTATTCAAAAGAATATCCTGTGGAACGCTATTTCCGCGACGCCAAAGTAACAGAGATTTATGAAGGTACGAGTGAAATTCAACGTTTAGTTATTTCAAAAGAACTTTAAAATCGGGAGGAAATGAATATGCAATTTAAATTATCAGAAGAACATGAGATGTTAAAGAAAATGGTTCGTGATTTTGCAGAGGAAGTAATCGCACCTTCAGCAGCAGAGCGTGATGAAGAAGCACGATTTGATCGTACGCATTTCGAACAAATGGCTGAACTTGGTTTAACAGGTGTTCCGTGGCCAGAAGAATACGGCGGCGCAGGAATGGATTATTTAGCGTACTGTATCGTTGTAGAAGAATTATCGCGTGTAGATGCTTCAGTGGGTGTCACAATTTCCGCTCATACGTCTTTAGCAGGTTGGCCGCTTTATAAATTCGGTACAGAAGAACAAAAGCAAAAATACTTACGCCCGATGGCAGAAGGTAAGAAGATTGGTGCTTATGGTTTAACAGAACCTGCTTCTGGTTCGGATGCAGGGGGTATGAAAACTGTTGCGAAAGAAGACGGTGACCATTACATCATTAATGGCTCGAAAATTTTCATTACAAATGGTGGTTTAGCTGATATTTATGTTGTATTTGCATTAACGGACCCGAATGACCGTCGTAGTACGACAGCATTCATCGTAGAATCTGACTTTGAAGGATTCTCTGTTGGGAAGAAAGAAGATAAGATGGGGATTCGTTCTTCACCAACAACGGAGATTATTTTTGAAAATTGCCGCGTTCCAAAAGAGAATATCTTAGGTGAAGTTGGTGATGGTTTTAAAATCGCGATGAAGACATTAGATGGTGGTCGTAACGGAATTGCAGCACAGGCAGTTGGTATTGCACAAGGCGCACTAGATGCGGCAGTTGCATATGCAAGTGAACGTGTTCAATTCGGTAAGCCAATCATTGAAAATCAAGGTGTCGGTTTTACACTAGCAGATATGGCGACAGCAACAGAAGCATCACGTCTTTTAACATATCAAGCAGCGTGGTTAGAAGGAGAAGGTCTACCATATGGTAAAGCATCTGCAATGGCGAAACTCATGGCTGGTGATACGGCGATGAAAGTAACAACAGATGCTGTACAAGTATTTGGTGGTTATGGTTATACGAAAGACTATCCAGTAGAACGCTTCATGCGCGATGCGAAAATCACACAAATTTATGAAGGTACACAAGAAATTCAGCGTATGGTTATTTCACGTATGCTACAAAAATAATGAAGCAAACTGTATGATGTTGGGGCATTTATAGTGGGTGGTAGAAATTGAACAAGCATCAATCTCTACTGCCCTTCTTTTATATAAGGGGAGGTCATAGAATGGGAAAAGTGAAAAGTAAAAGTCCAGTTCGTTTTGTAACGGCATCAAGTTTATTTGATGGACATGATGTGTCCGTTAATATTATGCGTCGTATTTTACAAGCACAGGGTGCAGAGGTTATTCATCTTGGGCATAACCGTTCTGTAGAAGAAGTCGTCAATGCAGCGATTCAAGAAGATGCACATGGTGTAGCAGTATCTTCTTATCAAGGTGGACATGTCGAGTACTTTAAATACATGTACGATTTACTCAATGAGAAGGGCGCACCACATATTAAAATTTGGGGCGGCGGTGGAGGTGTTATTCTCCCAGCCGAATTAAAAGATTTACATGCATATGGTGTTGCAGGATTATTCTCGCCAGAAGATGGCCGCCGTCTTGGACTAGATGGCATGGTGGCAAAGATGATTAATGATTCTGACAAGCCATTACCAGAAGATGATGTCATCGATTTAATACCAGAAGTTACAACTGAGAATGTACCGACACTTGCGAAGTTAATCACGTATGCAGAAAATGGCGCAAATGAAGCCTTTTTAGAGCAGGCGAGAAAGGCTTCAAAACATACACCTGTTTTAGGGATTACAGGAACAGGTGGTGCAGGGAAAAGTTCATTAACAGATGAATTAATTCGTCGTTTCCTTTCTGAATTCCCAGATAAAAAAATTGCGATTTTGTCAATTGACCCAACGAAGCAAAAAACGGGCGGTGCGCTACTTGGTGATCGTATTCGTATGAATGCGATTTTCGACCAGCGCATCTATATGCGTTCGCTTGCGACACGTGATTCACGTACAGAACTATCGCATGCTATTCGTGATGTACTTGATGTTGTGAAAGTCGCTGGGTTCGATTTAATCATCATTGAAACATCTGGTATTGGACAGGGTGATAATGAAATTACGACGATTTCAGATGTCGCAATGTACGTCATGACAAGTGAGTTTGGTGCGCCAACACAACTTGAAAAGATTGATATGATTGACTATGCCGACTTAATCGTTATTAATAAATTTGAACGTAAAGGTTCAGAAGATGCACTACGTCAAGTGCAAAAGCAGTATCAGCGTAGTCATATGCGTTTTGATGAGCCAATTGATCACATGCCTGTTTACGGTACAATTGCGAGTCAATTTAACGATAAAGGTACAAACGCATTATTTGCGGCACTTATTCGTACATTTAATGAGAAGATGGATTTAGATTGGCAAACAAGCTATGAAGAATTCGTTAAGACACAAAAACAAAATGTCATTATTCCAAATGACCGTCGTTATTATTTACGAGAGATTTCAGATACGGTGCGTAACTACCATAAAACAGCAGCAGAACAAGTAGATATCGCACGTCGACTATTCACATTACATGGCTCAATTGAAGCAGTGAAAGCAAATGGTGGAGATGAGGCGACAATCCAAGTTTTAGAGCAATTAGCTTTCCAAACAGAAGAACAACTAACAGCTGAATCACGTACGATTTTACGAAACTGGGAGCAGTTAAAAACGGATTATTCAGGGGATGAATATGTAACAAAAGTACGTGATAAAGAGATTCGCACAATTCTACGCACAGAAAGTTTATCAGGTACAAAAATTCCGAAAGTAGCCTTACCAAAGTATAAAGACTACGGTGAGATTTTAAACTTTGTCTATCGTGAAAATGTTCCAGGACAGTTCCCATTCACAGCAGGCGTATTCCCGTTCAAACGTGAAGGTGAAGATCCAAAGCGTCAATTTGCTGGAGAAGGAACACCAGAACGTACGAATCGTCGTTTCCACTATGTATCAAAAGATGATGATGCCAAACGTTTATCAACAGCTTTTGACTCCGTAACATTATACGGTGAAGATCCAGCAGAACGTCCTGATATTTATGGTAAGGTTGGGGAATCTGGCGTGAGTATTTGTACATTAGATGATATGAAAAAACTCTATGATGGATTCGATTTATGCGCACCATCTACATCGGTGTCGATGACGATTAACGGACCAGCACCGATTATTTTAGCGATGTTTATGAATGCAGCAATCGACCAACAAGTGCAAAAACGTGAAGAAGAGTTAGGCAGAACACTGACCGTCGAAGAATTTATGGAGACGAAAGAACATACGTTGAATGTTGTGCGTGGGACGGTTCAAGCAGATATTCTAAAAGAAGATCAAGGGCAAAATACATGTATCTTTTCTACGGAATTTGCGCTACGTATGATGGGTGACATTCAGCAGTACTTCATCGACCATAAAGTTCGCAACTACTATTCTGTATCGATTTCTGGCTATCATATTGCAGAAGCGGGCGCAAATCCAATTTCACAATTAGCATTCACGCTGGCAAATGGTTTCACATATGTTGAGTACTATTTAAGTCGAGGTATGCATATTGATGATTTTGCACCGAACCTATCGTTCTTCTTTTCGAATGGTTTAGACCCAGAATATACGGTGATTGGTCGTGTTGCACGTCGTATTTGGGCGACAGCAATGCGTAATAAGTACGGTGCA
Source organism: Kurthia sp. YJT4 (assembly GCF_030219945.1). Lineage (NCBI taxonomy): Bacteria > Bacillati > Bacillota > Bacilli > Caryophanales > Caryophanaceae > Kurthia > Kurthia sp. YJT4. The sequence continues at coordinate 332,643 of NZ_CP126689.1, forward strand.
AATGAGCGTAGTCAAAAGTTAAAATATCATGTTCAAACGTCTGGACGAAGCTTACATGCGCAAGAGATTAACTTTAACGATATTCGTACAACACTACAAGCATTAATGGCGCTACAAGATAACTGTAACTCGCTGCATACAAATGCATATGACGAAGCGATTACAACACCAACAGAAGGTTCTGTACGTCGTGCGATGGCGATTCAGATGATTATTACAAAAGAGTATGGCTTAGCGAAGAATGAAAATCCATTACAAGGTTCATTCATCATTGAAGAATTAACGGATTTAGTCGAACAAGCTGTATTAGAAGAATTCGATCGTATTAACGACCGTGGCGGTGTACTTGGTGCGATGGAAACACAGTATCAACGTGGTAAAATTCAAGAAGAATCCATGTTATATGAACATCTAAAACATTCAGGTGAATTACCGATTATCGGTGTGAATACGTACTTGAACCCAAATGAAGAGTCAGACGAATCGATTGATTCAATGGAAGTAGCACGTGCAACGAAAGAAGAAAAAGAGTTACAATTAAAAAATCTACGCACTTTCCAAGAAAAACATCGTAATGAAGCAGAAGAACAACTTAAAAAATTAAAGCATGTTGCGAAAACAAATGGCAATATTTTCGAACAGTTAATGGAAACAGTTCGTTATGCGAGTCTAGGACAGATTACAAATGCATTATATGAAGTGGGCGGACAATACCGTCGTAATATGTAGTAGAATGACACAACACCTCTTGCGTATTTCGATACAAAAGAGGTGCTTTCTTTTGTATAAGGACAAAATCATTATTTTTTTGTATAATGACAGGTAAAGAGTTTTTTTTTAAGGAGCGTTAAATTGATGAAGAAATTCGTTCCAGGTATCATTTTAATAGGACTATTGATTGCGACTTATTTCATGTATAATAAGCAACTGGGCGCAATTCCAATCTTATTGCTCTCATTTTATTTATTCTATATTGTTTACACGCGCATAAAAGTCAACAAAACAACTAAATGATTGTGGTACAATGTAGTACACTGCGTTTATAATAGTAACATCATACTTTATGTATTTAGGAAAGGACGTGCACGAATTGAACCTTCGTGAATTAACTGAAGAAGAATTATTAGAAGAATCGCTAGTCAACCTAGCTTATGGCTTATTAACTGAACAAAAGCAACCACTTGCTTTCACAGAAATCATTGCAGAACTTGAAAAATTAAATGCACGTACACCAGAACAAATGGATGCGTATTTAAACCAATTCTACACAGACATGAACATCGATGGACGCTTCATGGTATTAGCTGAAAATCGTTGGGGCTTAAGAGAATGGTATGCAATTGATCAAGTAGAAGAAGAGATTGCACCAACTGTTAAAACACATAAGAAAAAAGTAAAAGCGGCATTATTAAATGACGATTTATTATTAGATGATGAAGAAATCGAAATCGACTTAGACTTAGTTGAAGAATTCGACGCATATGATGATGACGATGACGACGAAGATGATGACGATTTAGCAGTTCTAGATGTCATTGATGAAGATAAAGATTTAGATGAAGACGAAGAAGAATTAGAAATCGACATCGAAATTGATTTAGATGAAGATGAAGATGAAGATGATTTAGAAGAAGACGAGGAAGAAGAAGGTTTTAAATAATCTCGTTTTAAAAAAGTGCGAATTTCTTATAAGGAATTCGTACTTTTTTTCTATATGAATTGATAAAAAAAGCAACTTTCCGAAAAAAATAATTATCATCTTTAAAAATTTTTTCTGTCAGCGAAATACGGTACAAAAGGAATGAAAGCCCTTCCTAAAATAGCACTTTTACGTCATAACGACAAAATTCTTGACTTACAACTGCAAAAGTAATACTCTTTTATTTGGGCTCCCTTAAAAAGGAGATTGACCGTGTAAATACGACGCTCCCCCTGCAAAATTGCAGGATGGGGGCGTTTTTTCATTTTACAAAATGATTGGAATCACATTACTAAGGAGGTAGTCAATTTGACTAAATATATTTTCGTAACAGGTGGCGTCGTATCATCTTTGGGTAAAGGGATCACAGCAGCATCACTCGGTCGTTTATTAAAAAATCGAGGTTTAGAAGTAACTACACAAAAATTTGATCCTTACATCAACATCGACCCAGGCACAATGAGTCCGTATCAACATGGTGAGGTATTCGTAACGGATGATGGTGCAGAAACAGATTTAGACTTAGGTCACTATGAACGTTTTATTGATATTAACCTTGGTAAACATTCGACTGTTACGTCAGGTCGTGTCTATGCAACTGTGTTGAAAAAAGAGCGTCGCGGTGATTATGAAGGTGGAACAGTGCAAGTTATTCCACATATCACAAATGAAATTAAAGACCGCATTCAACGTGCAGGGCGCGAAACGAATGCAGATATTGTCATTACAGAGATTGGCGGCACAGTAGGTGATATCGAATCATTACCGTTCCTAGAAGCGATTCGTCAGTTAAAACGTGATTTAGGTAGTGAAAATGTATTGTATTTACATTGTACATTAGTACCGTATATCGCAGCTTCAGGAGAATTAAAAACAAAACCAACACAGCACTCTGTAAAAGAGTTACGTTCATTAGGTATTCAACCAAATATTTTAGTTGTACGTTCAGATCGTTCTGTTCCACAAAGTATGAAAGAAAAAATTGCGCTATTCTGTGATGTACATGCACATGAAGTAGTAGAGTGTGTAGATGCAGAAAGCTTATATGATATTCCACTAGCACTATTAGAACAAAATTTAGATGGCATTGTATTAGACCATTTTGGTATGGAAGCGCCAGCAGCAGATATGATGGAGTGGACAGCTTTAGTTAATCGTGTGAAAAATCTATCTAAAACAACAACAGTGGCATTAGTCGGTAAGTATGTCGAATTACAAGACGCTTATATCTCAGTAGCAGAGGCATTAAAACATGCTGGTTATGCACATGATGCTGACATTAACATTCAGTGGATTAATGCAGAAGATGTGAATGCTGAAAATGTAGCATCTTTATTATCAAAAGTTGATGGTATTCTTGTACCGGGTGGTTTTGGAGATCGCGGCGTAGAAGGTAAGATTGAAGCGATTAAATATGCACGTGAGAACGATGTACCATTCTTAGGTATTTGTTTGGGTATGCAAATGGCAGCTGTTGAATTTGCACGTAATGTTTTAGGATTAGATGATGCGCATTCTGCTGAATTAGATGCAGATACAGCACATCCAATTATTGACTTATTACCAGACCAAGAAGATGTAGAAGATTTAGGCGGTACATTACGTCTTGGTTTATATCCATGTAAATTAAAAGAAGGTTCACGAGCAGAAGCAATCTACGGAGAGTCGTTAGTATATGAACGTCATCGTCACCGCTATGAATTTAACAATGCGTATCGTGAGGCGATGGAAGCAGCAGGTCTTGTATTCTCAGGTTTATCACCAGATGGTCGACTAGTAGAAATTTTAGAATTACCTGAGAAGAAATTCTTTGTGGCAGCACAATTCCACCCAGAATTTATCTCACGTCCACAACGTCCACAACCTTTATTCCGCGACTTTATTGGCGCAACAATGAAATAATAATGAAGAAATAGTTGCTGGAACGTCGGTGTATAAACATCATTTTCTATAGGTATCAGAAAAAAACGGAATCGTGCTGTGGCGCGGTTCTGTTTTTTCGTTGCGAACTCTAAAAAGAAACATGAATATTTTGTTCCGAACACTATTTTAGCGGGAGAAATATCTCAGTCAAAAAAATATTAAAATTAAAAAATTTGAATTCGAAATAAGGGTATAGAGAAAATAAGATTGTGCATTAGAAGGTATTTTAAGTATATAAATGCTCGTTTAAGTAATAAAATTCTGTATTTATGATAAAATCTATTTCTAAAAAAAGGGATATTAGGTATGATGAGTATATTAAAAATGTGAGGTGGAAGTTTTGACAAAAAAAGCAATCGCCATCGTCGTTGCGTTAGTCGTACTAGTTGCAGCTGGTGGTTTTGGCGTATATTACTATTTTACAAATACGCCAAAGAATAAATATTTATTAAGTGAAAAGAAAAGTTATGAAGATGTAAGCAATTATCTTTCTGAACGATACAAAGATGAAATGGCGTTATCAAATAAAATGCCAAATGAGTCTTACAAATCGAGTATTACATTAGGTGCTGAATTACCTGAAACACTTACAAGTGGTCTTGGTATTCCGGCAGATTTAATTAAATCATCAAAAATTGAATTAAGTGCAGCACATGATCCGAAAAATAGTGCATCTCAATTGGCAATTAATCCGACAATTGGAGATAGCAAGATGGATGCATTCATTTGGAGTGCAGACGCTAAATATCAATATTTACAAGGTCCAATTCTGAAGAACCCGCTACAATTCAATAATGATCAATTTATTGAAGGACTTGAAAAATTAACAGGGGAAAAAATGAGTACTGAAGATGGGTTAACGAATGATACATTAAACCTAAACAGCATCATGAGTACACCGATTTCACAAGACCAACTGAATGATTTAGTAAATCGTTACATGAAATTCACAATCGACCAATTAAATGATGACTTATTCAAAAAAGGTAGCGAAGAGGTCGACGTATTCGGTAAAAAGCAAAAGCTTGATACAATTACATTAGACATGAAAAATACAGATGTGAAGAATTTAACAATTGCAGTTGTGGAAGAAGCATCGAATGATAAAGATTTACAAAAGCTATTAAAGCAATCAGATGCAACAATTGATGTGAAAAAAGAATTACAGACAGCTTTAAAAAGTTTAAAAGAAACAAAAGCAGCAGATTTCCCAACGATTAAGTCAACAATTTATGTCGATGGTAAAACAATTTTAAAACGTGATATCGTAATTGGTATTGATGAAGAAAAATTACACATCGTCGCTGATACAAAAGTAGATAAAGAGGTACAATTAAAAGTTGTTGGAACAGACAAAGAACAAACAGGGGCATTCACAATTGAAGGTTCATCAACAGGTTCAAAAGACTTTAAAGATGACTACACAATTAAATTATCAGACCAAGATACACCGATGTTTGAAATTCAACTGACAAATGATGAAAAAGTTGATGGTAAGAAGCGTACGAATGCGATGGCTCTGAACTTTACAGCTCCAGATGAAGATCCATTCAAAATTACGTACGATCAAGAGATGACAACAGATGTGAAGAATAATAGCCAAGACTCAAAAGGAACAGTTGCTTTTGATGTACAAGGTGAAAATATTAAACTATTTGTAGATACAAAAACAAAATTAAAAGAACCACTTAAACTAGACGTTCCAAACGCGAAAAATGTGAACGACATGACGGAAGATGAAGTAATCAAATTACGTGAAGAAGTAACAAACGTATTTGCTTCGTTATTTATGGGTTTAGGCGGACTATAAAATAGGAGGAGTGTGTAAATGTCAATCATGAACTTAATGGGCATTTACCACTCTTTTTTATTGAAAAAGTGGTATGTGCTTCTCTATGTTTTAGCGCTTATTGGACTCATTTTAGCTGCACTTTTATGGTTCAACACCCATCAACAAAAGGAGACAATCCTACAACTTGGTATTGTTGACCAAGATCAAACTACCGAAACGAATATGATTTTACAAGCAGTCGGTAAGGGGGAGGAGTTCTCAAATCAATTTAAGCTCAAACCCTTTACGAATGAAGAAGCAAAACAAGCTTTAGAAAATCATAAGATTGACGGTTATATTGTTTTAAAAGAAGGAATGACGAAAGCTTTTTATAAGAATGGAGAACTACCAATTCACGTCTATACATATGACGAAACATCTGTTCAAAGTATTGTGATTCAGCAATTGGCAGATTCCGTATATAGTCGCTTGATGTTAGCAGAGAGTGGGATTCTAACTTTCGCAGAATTCCAGAAAAAAGCGACAGATGAAGAATTCGTTTCGATGATGATTCGCTTACTCGTGACGGGATTAGACCGTCAAGGTGCATTTGAAGTGGAAGAAGTGAAGACGTATCAATTATCGACATATGTACTCGTAAGTGCGTACTTTCTATCAATTCTGATTATCTATTGGACGGTTTCGACATTACTGCATATGAATACATCGCAAGCGTTACAACAGCGTCTACGCCTCTACCCATTCGTTCAAGAACGTTTGATTTTATCAAGAGGATTATTTGCGACAACCGTGACAGTTCTTTTTTCAATCATTATGACAATCTGCATTGTTCCATTTACGGCATTCGAAGCCTATAATAGCTTGTATTTAATAACGACATTACTTAGTTATATTTTATCAATTTTCTTCTTATTTACGCTATGTGAATGGGTTCGCTTTTCGATTGGAAAATGGCTTATCTTACTCTACCTACTCGTGTTCTCAGGTGCAGTTATTCCAACACTTTATACACAACAGTGGCATATGAAAGAAAATCTATTTGCCCAAGTATTTCAGCGCATATTAGATTTACTACATGAAAATTACATTACCGACTTTACATTTGTTTTTTATATACAGATTAGCAGTATTGTTCTCATATGGTGTGTTGTGTTAGTTTGGAGGAAATACCGATGAAAAAACAATGGATTTTATATGGATTAACTTGTATCGCAGTCGTTTGCCTTATTGTCTTATTTGAAAAAAGCCAACAGCAAGTATTTAAAATTCCGATACTCATACAAGACGAAGACAAGTCTAAACAGTCAAAAGAGTGGGTCAAGTCAATTCAACAATCGGATTACATCGCTGTTCAATCCTTATCAAACGCGGAAGAAGCAACTGAAAAAATTCGTTTGAATGAAGCGAGCGTGGCACTCATCATTCCAAAAGGCTTTTCGACAAATTTAGCTTCGCAAAGTACGAAAGGAACAGTTCGCCTTGTGCAAGCAGATGGTTTAGTCGCGTCCATTGCAACAGAATTAATCAGTCAGGCACTCTATAAACAGCAAATTCCATATATGATTAAAGATGAACTGAAGAACAAAGAACCGATTGAGAAAATTGAACAAGCCTATGAAAAGAACGAACCAAAGAATCAACTGCAAAAAGCGACATCTACTACACGAACGACAACAGGAAGCTTATTCAATACATTCTTTATGTGCGGGCTCATTTTCTTGTTGAGTTTACAAGTGATCTTTTTACGAAGTATGCGACAATTTAATGTATTCAATCGACTGAAATTATATCGTTTCGCTTGGTTGAAATTAATTAGTAGATATAGCGTATATTCACTCCTCTTTGTGTACATACTCGGAAGTGTGAGTGTATGGATTCTACAAGTACAATCGCCACTCATCGTAAATCTACTCTGGTTAATACCGAGCCAAATCGTACTCGCATGGCTTTTCTTTTTTGTTAGAACGAACAGTCATATGCTTTGGATGACGACGCTCTGGACGATTGTGTATAGTGTCATTTATATCGGAACACAGTTGATGGGAGGGATTATATGATTGCAATTGAACAAGCTACAAAAGCATTTGGTAAAAAGACATTATTTCACGACCTTAACTTAATGTTTGAGGAGCAAAAAGTAACCGTTCTGCTCGGAGAAAATGGTGCAGGGAAGTCAACATTACTGCATATTCTTGCGGGACTTGAACACTTGAATACAGGGCGTATTTTATATCAAAATAGTCCGATCACTTCGAAACAAATACATGAAATCATCGGTTTTGTACCACAAGAAATTGCGCTTTGGGACCATCTGACAGTACAGCAAAACATTCAATTTTTTAAAAAGCAAAAAAAAGGCGCCATCTCTGACGAACAAATTAAGCGTTATTGTGAGCAATTACATCTCGTTGATTTACATCAGCCTATTTCAAAACTCTCGGGCGGTACGAAGCGTAAAGCTAATCTTTTAATCGGCTTATTACACCAACCGAAGTTTCTCATTTTAGATGAACCAACTGTAGGAATTGATTTAAAATCACGTTATGAAATTCAAGCACTCATTCGACAATTAAAGTCGACTTGTACAATTGTCATGACGACACATCATTTAGACGAAGTAGAAGCAGTAGCTGATTACATTATCACGATAGGAAAAGATCCTTTTTATAAACAAGTCTTGCAAGAAAAAGGTTTGCCATTCATAGAAGCAAATGAAGTATAGTAAATAAAAAAGGGGCTGAGACAAAAGTATTTTCAACATAGCAAATCCCGTATGATTTTTCAAAATCATGCGGGATTTGTTCGTTCAGATTAATTTCCGCTTCGAAAAACGAATAGAGGTAGGCAAGAAAAGAACGCAACGTCCTCTTGCAAATCTTGCCCCACTACATCACGTAGCGTTCGGGCATGGCTTCAAACTCCTCGTCACTGCGTTCCTGTGGGGTTTTCAGCTCATGCTATTCCCGCAGGAGTCGTTTTCTACGCGTTCAATTGATTTGATCATTCGCATTTGAGACATATTATTTTGTTCTGTCCCAGCCTCCTTTCTTCATTTAAATTATTCCCCGTCAACCATTTCATCATAGGCAATTTTTATCGCTTCATAAATGAATGAGGCAGCAAGTGTATGCGGTACGACAATACGCTCACCCAAGTCATTCGGTAGTAAACCTTTTCGAATGCCCATTGAGATATACGTATAGGCATAATCCGCCATTGCACCAGCGTCTTCTGCTTTTTCGGATGTCACGACACCGAAAGGAATGAATTGTTCATACAGTTTTTTTGCAAAAGCAAGTGCTTCAGGGTGATCTGCATGACGTGTAAAGATACATACACGATCTTGCTCGGTAAGTGTAATGGAATCATTCCATGCATGTAAATTCGTAAACTTCTCCTCTGCATGTAGTGCATTCATCTCAATCGCATGTAATTCATCATAACAAACAAAGAATACGCGACCATGTCCAAACGTCGCTTGCGCAAGAAGGCGTGCTGTCTCTTCAATTGCTTCTTCTTCCGAGCCACTAATTCTTTGGAATAAACCATTTAACTGCGTTGTTAACATTTTTAACATTCTTTTTTCACCTCATAAGTTATATTATAATATGGTTGAAATAGAATGTAAAAATAGGACTGAATCATAGATTTTGGGGAATATACAAGTAGAGCTGTTAGGAGAAAAAAATGAAGAAAATATTAATTGTAGATGACCAAGCAGGAATTCGCCTTTTATTAAATGAAGTATTTAAAAAAGCCGGCTATGAAACGTATCTAGCTGCAAACGGTTTGGAAGCAATTCGTTTTTTAGAAAATATCGTCATGGATTGTATGTTATTAGATATGCGTATTCCTGGAGCAAATGGCATTCAAATCTTGAAACACTTGCAAAAATTAGGTCAAAAAATGCCCATCATTATGATGACAGCTTATGGTGAGCAGGATTTATTAGATCAAGCGAAAGAACTTGGCGCTACACATTACTTTACAAAACCATTCGATATTAAAGAATTGCAAAATACCGTCAATAATTTGTTGGAAGATTAGGATGACGAGGTAGAATTAGGGATTTTTTTTTGATAAAATAATAATACAATGTGCTGACTGATATGGCACGCATCCTGAAGGAGGATTTTATATTATGGCTTTAGTATCGATGACAGAAATGTTAAACAAGGCAAAAGAAGAAAAGTATGCAGTAGGACAATTTAACATCAACAACTTAGAGTGGACACAAGCGATTCTTCAAGCAGCAGAAGAAGAAAAATCACCTGTAATTTTAGGCGTATCTGAAGGCGCTGGTAAATACATGGGCGGTTTTGTAGCAGTTGTACACATGGTTAAAGGGTTAATGGAGTCTTACGGTACAACTGTGCCTGTAGCCATTCATTTAGACCACGGCTCAAGCTTCGAAAAATGTAAAGAAGCTGTAGATGCAGGTTTCACGTCTGTAATGATCGATGCATCGCACCACCCATTTGAAGAAAATATTGAAATTACACATAAAGTAGTGGAATATGCACATTCAAAAGGTGTTTCTGTAGAAGCAGAATTAGGCACTGTTGGCGGTGACGAAGATGGCGTAATCGGTGGTATCATGTATGCTGATCCTGAAGAATGCCGTAAGATGGTAGAAGCAACAGACATCGACTGTCTTGCACCAGCACTTGGTTCAGTACACGGACCATACAAAGGTGAGCCAAACTTAGGTTTCAAAGAAATGGAAGAAATCTCGAAATTAACGCATTTACCACTAGTATTACATGGTGGTACTGGAATTCCAACTAAGGATATCCAACGTTCAATTTCATTAGGAACAGCTAAAATTAACGTGAATACAGAAAACCAAATTGCTGCTACAAAAGCAGTACGTGAAATTTTAGAAAACGATAAAGTTGTCTACGATCCACGTAAATTCTTAGGTCCAGCACGCGAAGCAATCAAAACAACAGTGATTGGTAAAATGCGTGAATTTGGTAGTTCACAAAAAGCATAATTCCTATTCAATTTAATATGAAGTATAATGTAGGAGAAGTGTGGATTTTTAAAATTCATGCTTCTCCATTTGTCATATTTTCAGGGGGAAAACATAATGAAATTTTTTATTGATACAGCAAACTTTGATGAGATTAAAGAAGCACATTCATGGGGGATTATTTCAGGTGTAACAACAAACCCATCACTTGTAGCAAAAGAAAAAAACATCTCATTCCACGATCGTTTAAAAGAGATCGCAGAATTAGTTGATGGTTCAGTATCTGGTGAAGTAATCTCACTTGATGCAGAAGGTATGATTAAAGAAGGTCTAGAACTTTCAAAAATTCACCCGAACATCACAGTAAAATTACCGATGACACCAGCTGGTTTAACAGCTTGTTCAACTTTAACAAAAGAAGGCATTAAAACAAATGTAACGCTTATTTTCTCTGCAAACCAAGCTCTATTAGCTGCACGCGCAGGCGCAACATATGTATCACCATTCATTGGACGTTTAGATGATATTGGTCAAGACGGTGTAGAATTAATTCGTGAAATCGCAGAAATCTTTGCCATCCACGAAATTCCTTCTCAAATCATCGCAGCATCAATCCGTCACCCACAACACGTAACACAAGCTGCATTAGCAGGCGCGCATATCGCTACAACACCATATAATGTGTTAGCGCAATTATTTAATCACCCGTTAACAAACAAAGGTATTGAAGGATTCATGAAAGATTGGGCAAATAAAGATCAATAAGCAAGGAGATTTCTAAATGGACGTTTATAAAATTCAAGGTCAAAAACGTCTGCAAGGAACCATTAAAGTGAGCGGCGCTAAAAATAGCGCTGTCGCTTTAATCCCTGCATCGATTTTGGCTAGTTCTCCAGTAACAATTGAAGGATTACCAGAAATTTTAGATGTGTGGACGTTGAAATCTTTACTCGAAGAAATCGGTGGACAAGTCACATTTGAAGATGGCGTGATGTCAATTAATCCTGAGACCATGATTGATATGCCGCTACCAAACGGTAATGTGAAAAAGCTACGCGCTTCATATTACTTGATGGGTGCGATGTTAGGTCGCTTTAAACAAGCAGTCATTGGACTTCCAGGTGGTTGTTACTTAGGACCACGTCCAATTGACCAACATATTAAAGGATTTGAAGCACTTGGCGCAAAAGTGACAAATGAGCATGGCGCTATTTATCTACGTGCAGATGAATTAAAAGGTGCAAAAATTTATCTAGATGTAAGCAGTGTAGGTGCAACAATTAATATTATGTTGGCAGCTGTGCTTGCAAAAGGACAAACAATTATTGAAAATGCTGCAAAAGAACCAGAGATTATTGATGTGGCTACGCTTTTAACGAGCATGGGCGCAAAAATTAAAGGTGCTGGCACGAATGTGATTCGTATTGACGGTGTTGAAAGTTTAAGTGGTACAAAACATACGATTATTCCAGACCGTATTGAGGCAGGTACATATATGATTATGGCCGCAGCAATTGGTGATGGAATTACAATCGATAATGTTATCCCGCTTCACTTAGAACCCATCACAGCAAAATTACGTGAAATGGGCGTAGAGGTACAAGAATATGAAGAAAAAATTCATATTCCAAAAGTAGAGAAGTTAAAATCAGTAGACATTAAAACACTTGTTTACCCAGGCTTCCCAACAGACTTACAACAACCATTCTCCGTTTTACAAACACAAGCACATGGTACATCTGTTGTAACAGATACGGTGTACTCTGCGCGCTTTAAACACATTGCAGAATTGAAGCGTATGGGAGCTACAGGTCAAGTAGAGGGTCGTTCATCTATTATTAAAGGAGCAACACCTTTGACTGCGGCATCTGTAACAGCGACAGATTTACGAGCAGGCGCAGCGCTTGTTATTGCAGGTTTACTGGCTTCAGGTGAAACAGAAATTCACGACATTTATCATATTGAGAGAGGCTATAGTGGCCTCATTGAAAAATTGCGTGGTTTAGGTGCTGTTATTGACAAAGTTACATTAACAAGTGCCGCTGTAACAGAAGAAAAATAGTGAACAATTTGTTGAAAACAGCACTATAATTTTCTCACTGTGCTACAATAGATTTGGTTTAAACCATTCCACTATTAAGAAAAAGTGGCAAACGGGAGGAACAGTAAAAGATGAAACGCAGTTTATCAATGGAAGTAGTACGTGTAACAGAAGCAGCGGCAATCGCATCAGCAAGATGGATGGGCCGAGGATTAAAAATCGAAGCAGATGATGCAGCAACAACAGCGATGCGTCAAGTATTCGACTCAATTCCAATGGACGCAGTAGTAGTAATCGGTGAAGGTGAAATGGACGAAGCGCCAATGCTATACATCGGTGAAAAATTAGGTTCAGATCCAAATGGACCACAAGTAGATATCGCAGTAGACCCACTTGAAGGTACGAATATCGTAGCAGCTGGTAGCGGTAATGCGTTAACAGTACTTGCAATTGCAGATAGAGGAAATCTACTTCATGCACCAGATATGTATATGGACAAAATTGCGGTTGGACCAGAAGCAGCTGGAAAAATCGACATTAATGCATCTGTAACAGATAACTTAAAAGCTGTAGCAGAAGCAAAAGGCAAGCATATCGAGGATGTTGTAGCAACGTTGTTAAAACGTGATCGACACCAAGCAATCGTAGACGAAATCCGTGCAGCGGGAGCTCGTATTAAATTCATTAATGACGGCGACGTAGCAGCAGCTATTAATACAGCATTTGATGAAACAGGTGTAGATATTTTATTCGGTACAGGCGGTGCACCAGAAGGCGTAATCGCAGCAGTAGCTTTAAAATGTCTAGGCGGAGAATTCCAAGGTCGTTTAGTTGCATCGAACGATGAAGAAATCGCTCGTTGTGAAAAAATGGGAATTGAAGTAAACACAGTTTTATACATGGATGATTTAGTAAAAGGTGATGACGCAATCTTTGCAGCGACAGGTGTAACAGATGGCGAATTACTAAAAGGTGTTCAGTTCAAAGGTGGACACTGTACAACAGAATCAGTTGTAATGCGTGCAAAATCTGGTACTGTCCGTTTTGTAGAAGGTCGCCATAGTTTAACGAAAAAACCAAACTTATACATGGAAGACTAAACAAAACTTTCTCATTCTACTTATATAATTGCTCGGCAGCGCAAGCTGTCGAGCCCTTTCTTTCTATACATCTCTTTTAAATTCCCATGCATTGCATATAAAATAAATAAAAAAATAATATAAGAGTGGTGTTGAATAAATATGCCGGCATTAACAATTTCACAACTTGAGGATATGAAACTCAAGGATCTTTATGCGCTCGCAAAAGAGTATAAAGTATCTTATTATAGTAAATTAACGAAAAAAGAATTAATCTTTGCTATTTTAAAATCAAGAGCTGAACAGGAAGGATACTTCTTCATGGAAGGAATTTTAGAAATCGTCTCACAAGAAGGTTTCGGATTCTTACGTCCAATTAACTATTCGCCAAGTTCTGAAGATATTTATATCTCTGCATCTCAAATTCGTCGTTTTAGCTTACGTAATGGAGATAAAGTAACGGGTAAAGTACGTCCACCAAAAGAAAACGAACGTTATTATGGTTTACTACACGTAGAAGCAGTAAATGGTGAGAATCCTGAGACTGCAAAAGAACGTGTTCATTTTCCGGCTTTAACACCACTATATCCAGATCGACAAATCAAACTAGAAACAACACCGACGAAATTATCAACACGAATTATGGATTTAGTTGCACCGGTTGGTTTTGGACAACGTGGGTTGATTGTAGCGCCACCAAAAGCAGGTAAAACGCTATTATTAAAAGAAATAGCGAATGCCATTACAGAAAAGTATCCTGAAGCTGAATTAATTGTTTTATTAATCGATGAACGTCCTGAGGAAGTAACAGATATTGAGCGTTCTGTTCAAGCAGATGTTGTCAGCTCGACATTCGATGAATTACCTGAAAATCATGTAAAGGTAGCAGAATTAGTATTAGAGCGTGCGATGCGCCTTGTGGAACATAAACGTGATGTCATTATTTTAATGGACTCGATTACACGTTTAGCACGTGCTTATAACTTGGTTATTCCACCAAGTGGACGTACACTTTCAGGTGGTATTGACCCAGCTGCCTTCCATCGTCCAAAACGATTCTTCGGTGCTGCACGTAATATCGAAGAGGGCGGAAGTCTAACAATTTTAGCAACTGCTCTAGTTGATACGGGTTCACGCATGGATGAAGTGATTTATGAAGAGTTCAAAGGTACAGGGAACTTAGAATTGCACTTAGATCGAAATTTAGCAGAGCGTCGTATTTTCCCAGCGATTGATATTCGTCGTTCAGGAACACGAAAAGAAGAATTACTCATTCCAAAAGAACAATTGAATAAGTTGTGGGGAATTCGTAAAACATTTGCGGATGCACCTGACTTTACAGAGAAGTTCTTGAAAAAACTACGTACATGTAAAACGAATGAAGAATTTTTTGAAAAGCTTGATTCAAGTATGAAAAAAGCAACGAATGGTAAAGGGCTTATTTAATCTTACATAATAGAGGCTCAAAACATTTTATTTATGTCATATCGAGAAAAATAAATTGCATTCAAATAAGGTCTTTGTTATAATTTGATTCATGATGCAATCATTACGTGTTGCATATGCGACAGATGATTCTGGGTCGTGTAAGGCAACAGTTTGATATTAACTACTCTGTTCCAGATGGTTCAGGGCGAGAGGAGAAACAAACATGAAACAAGGTATTCACCCAGATTACAAAGAAGCAACAGTAACTTGCTCTTGTGGTAACACTTTCAAAACTGGTTCAGTAAAAGAAAACATCGTTGTGGAATTCTGCAACGAATGTCACCCATTCTACACTGGCCGTCAAAAATTCGCGTCTGCTGATGGACGTGTTGATCGTTTCAACAAAAAATACGGTCTTAAATAATTCAACTCGAATTATTAAAATACCTGCTAGGCGCTCTGTCGCTTAGTAGGTATTTTTCGTTTTACATAAGTGTGGATTCCCATTCGCGCGCGGATTTGTCCCTTTCGGCGGAGGAGATTCTCTTTCGTGCGCGGATTAGTCCCTTTCGATGGCGGTGTTTCCCTTTCGCGCGTGGATTTGTCCCTTTCAACGGGGATGATTCCCATTCGCGCGCAGATTTGTTCCTTTTAACGGCGAAGATTCCCTTTGGCGCGTGGATTTGTCCCTTTCGTCGAAGGAGATTCCCTTTCGCGCGTGGAATAGTCCCTTTCAACGGTGAAGATTCCCTTTGGCGCGCAGATTTGTCCCTTTCGATGGTGGTGTTTCCCATTCGCGCGCGGATTTGTCCCTTTCAACGGCGAAGATTCCCTTTCGCAGGTGGAGTAGTCCCTTTCAACGGCGAAGATTCCCTTTCGCGCGCGGATTTGTCCCTTTCAACGGCGAAGATTCCCTTTCGCAGGTGGAGTAGTCCCTTTCAAAGGCGAAGATTCCCATTCGCGCGTGGATTTGTCCCTTTCGTCGAAGGAGATTCCCATTCGCGCGCGGATTTGTCCCTTTCAACGGCGAAGATTCACTTTCGCGCGTGGAGTAGTCCCTTTCAACGGCGAAGATTCCCTTTCGCGCGTGGATTTGTCCCTTTCGTCGAAGGAGATTCCCTTTCGCGCGTGGAGTAGTCCCTTTCAACGGCGAAGATTTCCTTTCGTGCGTGGATTTGTCCCTTTCAAAGGCGAAGATTCCCTTTGGCGTGTGGATTTGTCCCTTTCGTCGAAGGAGATTCCCTTTGGCGTGTGGATTTGTCCCTTTCGTCGAAGGAGATTCCCATTCGCGCGTGGATTTGTCCCTTTCGTCGAAGGAGATTCCCTTTCGCGCGTGGATTTGTCCCTTTCGTCGAAGGAGATTCCCTTTGGCGCGTGGATTTGTCCCTTTCGTCGAAGAAGATTCCCATTCGCGCGTGGATTTATCCCTTTCGCAGGCGGCGTTTCCCATTCGCGCGCAGATTTGTCCCTTTCAAAGGCGAAGATTCCCTTTCGTAAGCGAATCAGTCCCTTTCAACGCCCAACTCCTTTTAAAAAAGTGCGAAAATGACCATGTATTTAACCTTGATAAAAAGGGTAGATTCCTGTAGTATAAAGCACGTTGTTTAAAATAAAATCATCGTTTTACATCATATAAAATTTTGAATTTACATATAAATAATGCCATAATTATAGAATGAAGAAAGGGGTATTCCAATGTATGTAACGCAGCAAAATGGCTGGATTGAAGTAATTTGCGGTAGTATGTTCTCTGGGAAGTCGGAGGAGTTAATTCGTCGTGTACGTCGTGCACAATTTGCGAAACAACGCATTGCAGTATTCAAGCCACAAATTGATAATCGTTATAGTGAAGAAGCCGTTGTATCACATAATGGCACAACCGTTATTGCTTATCCGATTCAAGAACCATCAGAAATGTGGGATTATATCTCAGACGAGTACGATGTTATAGCAATTGATGAAGCCCAATTCTTTGGTCACGATATTATCGAAACGGTACAAAAATTAGCAGATCATGGCTATCGCGTGATTTTAGCTGGACTTGACCAAGATTTTAAAGGCGTTCCATTTGGACCGATGCCATTTTTAATGGCGATTGCGGAACAAGTCACGAAATTACAAGCTGTATGTAGCGAATGTGGCTCACCAGCTAGTCGCACACAGCGTTTAATTAACGGAGAACCTGCAAAAGCGGACGATCCTGTTATTTTAGTAGGTGCATCTGAAGCATACGAGCCAAGATGTCGTCATCATCACTTTGTACCAGAAGGTAAGACATCTGTTGTAGAAAAGTGATGAAAAAAGTCGTTTTTTAGGGTAAAATATATAGGATGATTTTTAAAAGAGTAGCAAGAGTTACTCTTTTTCTTTATACTATTATAGGGACAATAAATAGATAAAACATGATATAGATTAGGAATAAGAAAGGAAAAGGTGAAAATATATGTTTGATCGCCTTCAAGTAGTTGAGGACCGTTATGAACGTTTAAATGAGTTATTAAGTGACCCGGACGTTGTATCGGATAATAAAAAATTAGCACAATATTCAAAAGAACAATCAGATATTCAAGAAACAGTTGAAGTGTATCGTGAGTATAAATCAATTAAAGAGCAAATCGCTGACGCAAAAGAGATGTTAGACGAAAAGCTTGATCCAGATATGAAAGAAATGGTTAAAGAAGAATTAAAAGAACTAGAAGTACAAGTACCGGGCTTAGAAGAACGCCTAAAAGTACTGTTAATTCCAAAAGACCCGAACGACAGTAAAAACGTAATCATGGAGATTCGTGGAGCAGCAGGTGGAGACGAAGCAGCCTTATTCGCAAACTCTCTATTCCGTATGTACAGTAAATATGCGGAAACACAAGGCTGGAAAATCGAAGTTATGAACGCGAATCCAACAGAACTTGGTGGGTATAAAGAGATTGTCTTCATGATTAATGGACAAGGCGCTTACTCAAAATTCAAGTATGAAAGTGGCGCACACCGTGTACAACGTGTTCCAGAAACAGAATCACAAGGTCGTGTACACACATCTACATCAACAGTAGTGGTTATGCCAGAAGCAGAAGAAGTAGAATTAGACTTACAAGAAAAAGATATTCGTGTCGACATCTATCACGCATCAGGCGCAGGTGGTCAGCACGTTAATAAAACCGCATCAGCTGTACGTATGACGCATATTCCAACAGGTGTTGTTGTAGCGATGCAAGATGAACGTTCACAATTAAAAAATCGCGAAAAAGCGATGAAAATTTTACGTGCGCGTGTATATGATAAATTACAACAAGAAGCGCAAAGTGAATACGATGCAGAACGTAAATCAGCTGTTGGTACAGGTGACCGTTCAGAGCGTATTCGCACATACAACTATCCACAAAACCGTGTAACAGATCACCGTATTGGTTTAACAATTCAAAAATTAGACCAAATCATCGAAGGTAAGCTCGATGAGGTATTCGACGCGTTAATTATGGAAGAACAAGCGAAAAAATTGGACCAACTAAATGAACCAAGAATGTAAGCAAATTTTCGAGGCCCTTCAATGGGCTTCTTCTTTTTTAGAGGAAAAAAATCGTGAGGCGAATGCAGCCCGCTTACTACTTCAGCATGTTTTAGCTGTTGATTATACAGGTCTCATGTTGAACATGCGCGAGCCTTTAACGGAAGAACAGCAACAACAATTTGAGGAGCTAATCCACGCTCATATCGCTGGTAAACCAGTTCAATATTTAATTGGAACAGAACAATTTTACGGTCGTACATTCCAAGTGAATGAAGCTGTATTAATTCCAAGACCAGAAACGGAAGAATTAGTAGAGCAAGCACTAGATCGGATGACAGCGAAGTTCGGTGATGCATCATTATCACTTGTGGATATTGGAACAGGCAGTGGTGCAATTGCAGTTACGCTAAAAAAAGAGCGCCCGAGTCTGCAAGTAACAGCTACTGACCTAAGTGAAGATGCACTTCAAACTGCAAAACAAAATGCACAACTGTTAGAAGCAGATGTCACTTTTTTGCAGGGTGATTTAACAGCACCTGTTCAACATCAAAAGTTCGATGTTGTACTATCAAACCCACCGTACATTGCGTTCGACGAAGTGAATGTGATGAATGAAGTAGTATTAGAACATGAACCGCATACAGCTCTATTCGCTGAAGAAAATGGTCTTCAGTTGTATCGTCGACTTTGTGAGGAGTTACCGCATATTGTGCATAACCAAGCAATTATTGGCTTTGAAATAGGTTATCAACAAGGTGAAGCTGTGTATAACTTATTGAAAAAAAGTTTTCCACAGGGAAAAGTAGAAGTTTTAAAAGATTTATTTGGACAAGATCGTATGGTTTTTTGTGAAATCGGATAGTTATCCACAGCTGTAAAGTATAAAACCTTTACATTTATAAAATAATTAAAAAATGGTGCGAAATGCGTAGTATCAATACTTATAAGAAGTCTAAAGCACCTATTTTCAAATAAATTCGTATATTTCTGAAAAAGTTATGCACAGAATTTCACGAAATATCCACAATTTCAATCGAAAAATCAAAAATGTGCATAACTTTCTGAAAAATTGTGTGGGAGGAAGAACAAAATGGAGACAAAACGAGTAGTCGTCAATCCAGATGGTACATTTACTTCTGCCTATGATGAAGCAGTTCAATTATTAAAAGCAGGTGAGGTTGTCGCATTTCCTACCGAAACAGTTTATGGACTAGGTGGCGTTGCAACAAGTGATGCGGCAGTTGCTAAGATTTATGAAGCAAAAGGTCGACCATCTGACAATCCATTAATCGTTCACATTGGAACAATTGAAGAAATTGATCGCTATGTAATCGATGTAAATGATAAGGCAAAAAAATGTATGGATGCATTTTGGCCAGGCCCTCTAACTGTTATTTGTAAAGTGAAGCCGAATGTACTATCTGAAAAAGTAACAGCTGGTTTGGATACAGTTGGTTTACGCATGCCAAGCCACCCCGTATCACTACAATTGTTACGACATCTAGGTGAACCAGTTGCTGCGCCAAGTGCGAACCGAAGTGGTAAGCCAAGTCCAACAGAAGGTATTCACGTAGAAGAAGACTTAGCAGGTAGAATTCCGATGATTGTAGATGGTGGCGCAACAGGAATCGGTGTGGAATCAACAGTAATTGATTGCACATTAGATATACCCACCATTCTACGTCCGGGTGGTGTCACAAAAGAAATGTTGGAAGCTGTCATTGGAGAAGTTCATCAACCAACACACTTAGAACAAAAAGAAGGTGCCCCAAAAGCGCCCGGTATGAAATATACACATTATGCACCGAATGCGCCTGTTTATATGATTGAAAAAGATGAAGAGAAAATCCAGTCTGCAATTCAAGCGCTGCATAAAGAAAATAAAAAAGTGGCTTTACTCGCGCCAGAAAATTATGCGTGTGATGAAGCGGATTATTTCTTCTCATTTGGACAAGATACACAAGAAGAGATGGCGTTACATCTGTATCATGCATTACGTGCTTGTGACGCAACGGATGCAGACATTGTACTCGCAACTGCGACAACGACAGATGGTGTGGGTTCAGCTATTATGAACCGACTTGAAAAATCAGCAGGCGGTAATTGGTATAAATAAAAGTTTTCAAAGAGAATCACGCAATCAAGTGATTCTCTTTTTTCTTTTCTCTAGATGGTATGTGTTAAGATGAATATAATAAAAATAGATGGAAATAAATAATGTACGAAGTCATAGTTGATACTTTAGGCATAATATTTTTTTGGTAAAATGTATCATTTTTCCTTCTATTTAAGGTATAATTTAACTATAAGAGAGGTGCGCCATGCAAATTTATTTTATTTGTACAGGTAATACATGTCGAAGCCCAATGGCAGAAGCAATTTTGAAACATAAGAAATTAGAAAATGTGGATGTATATTCAGCAGGTGTTTATGCACAATCAGGTGTTCCAATGTCTACAAATGCGCAAATTGTATTACAAGAACATGGAATTGAAGCGCAACATCAATCTTCACCAGTAGATGTAAATCGATTAAATCAGTCAGATTTAATTTTGACGATGACAGGATCGCATTTACATGCATTATTGCAAGTATACCCACACATTGCGGATAAAGCATTTACATTACATGAATACGTATATAATCTGCAAAAAGATGTATCGGATCCATACGGTGGAAGTGTAGATGTCTATCGTCGTACATTTGAAGAACTACAACGTTTGATTGACGCACTTCAATCGAAAATAGTGGAGGATTAATACATGGAAAAAGAAAATAAGCACGCATTTAGTTTACGTAAAAAGTTAGTCTTATTTGTAGTAGCATTAGCAGTCATTACATACGGGACGAGCTTAGTATTTATACAATATATTCAGCCTACGTTCTTTCCCGATTCCAATGTATTAGTATTTGAGATTGTAACGTTTAGTTTAGGAGTTATGTGGTCTGGTATTTTAGCAGCAATTTTAGCATTCTTTATTATTAAGCCGTTACAACAACTTGAAAAAGTAGCGCTAGAAGCAGCAAAAGGGAATATTCATCAAGAAATTGAGGTTCGTAAATCAAAAGATGAAATCGAATCTTTAGCGAAGGCTTTTCAAACGATGCTTGTCAACTTGCGTCAAATGGTCAGTAGTATTGAAGATAATTTTCAACAAACGAATCAAACGGTTCGCGCTTTATCAGTAGAATCAAAAGAAGCTTTAGAACAGTCGGATGCCATTGCCCAAACAATCGCACAGATTTCAGAAGGCGCTGTAGATTCAGCCATCTCGATTCAAAATACAGCTGAAGCGATGGAAGATGTACGTTCACTAGCAGATGAAGTGAATAATCACGCAGTAACTTCTTCAGAGTATTCTCGAAAAATGATTGGTGAACTGAATCGCACAACAACAGCCATTGAACAACTTGTGAAGGGTATTCAAGATATGGCTGAGGGGAATCGTCTTGCGTTACAAGATATCCACCAGTTAGAACGGAATGCTAATGAAGTTGAAAAGATTATTTTATTAGTCGGTTCAATTGCAGAGCAAACGAATTTACTGGCATTGAATGCGTCAATTGAAGCAGCGCGTGCTGGTGAGCATGGTAAAGGATTTGCAGTTGTAGCAGAAGAAGTACGTAAACTGGCAGATGGCAGTGCAGAAGCAGCAAAAGGTGTTGCGAAATTAATTCAAGTGATGCAAGCAGACGTTGTACAAGTTGTAGGCAAGATGACGTCACAAGTTGAAATTGCAGAACATGAAATGGCACGTGTCAACGAAACAACAGACGCTGTTTCAAGTATGAATCAGATTGTGAATAAGATGGCATCTTCAGTAGATGAGATCTCAACATTTGTTGGAAAACAGTTACACAATATTGAACAAACAGCACAACAGTCACAAGAAGTAGCAGCGATTGCTGAGGAGACAAGTGCAGGAGCGCAGGAAGTTCGCAGTGCAGCAGAAGAACAAGCTCGTTCGATTTCGCAAATGGATGACCTATCACGCAACTTACAAGTACAATCAGAAGAACTGCATAAAACCATTCAGCAATTTAAGTAATATAATAGTAGAAAAGAGAAATCACTTGGGGAAAGTGGTTTCTTTTTTTATTTCAGAGATGGATTTAATCCATAGAACATTTAAAAAAGAGTGTTCTCTCCACCTTCAATTTTGAAGTTTATAGAAAAGGTGAATTATTTGGTCAAGACTTTTAAAACATACTTGTCACGCTTTCGTCATATTTTGATATTTTTTTAAAATCGACTTCATTTTCTCATTGCGCGAATGGATGTTTTTATTATATAGTATTCAATACTTCAATTGAAATACTCTAATTAAAGTATTTTAATTCAAAATGAAAACAAAAAGGGGAACATCATAGAATATGAAATTCAAAGATTTTATTAAAGGTAAAAGTATTGGTTCAGCTATGTTCATGGCGATTTTTTATGTCGTAGTTATGCTTGGTATTTTTTTAGCTGGTTACTCGGCACTTCCGGGAAACATCGACCGCTTACATGTAGCCATCGTAAACGAAGACGAAGGTGCATATGGTAAACAAATCGCAAAAAGTCTTGAAAAAGAATTACCATTTAAACATATTGAAAAAGATTTAACGAATAAAGAAGCAATGAAAGAATTGAACGACAACGAAGTAGCGATGGTTGTTCGTATTCCAAAAACATTCTCAAAAGATTTACAAGATGGTAAAACAAGTTCATCAATTGACTTTAGTGTGAACGAAGCATCTGCCACAGCAGTATCTTCAACAATGACACAAGTAGCAAGTCAAATTAATGCACAACTAAGTAAGCAATTCTCAACGCAAACAGCTGAAGGAATTTTAGCGCAGTTACAAGTTCCAAAAGAACAAGCAAAAGAGATGGCTGAAGCAATTCAAACAAGCTATCAAGGTAACATTAAAATTATCAACGATGTACCGGCAGGCATGCAAAATAACATGCTACCAATGTTCTTAACGATGTCACTATATATTGGTGCCATGATTGGTTCAATGATGTTAGTAGGTGCATTCAAATTAAATCGTGG
Organism: Kurthia sp. YJT4; assembly: GCF_030219945.1. Taxonomy (NCBI): domain Bacteria; kingdom Bacillati; phylum Bacillota; class Bacilli; order Caryophanales; family Caryophanaceae; genus Kurthia; species Kurthia sp. YJT4. The sequence continues at coordinate 356,124 of NZ_CP126689.1, forward strand.
TAAAGCGACAAAAACACGTCTCTTCACGTATATGCAATTAGCATCAATCATCATTGGTGTGATTGCAGGTATTGCTTCAACAATTATTTCATTCTTATTAATCGACCATTTAGAAGGATCAAAAGCATTCTTCGAAATGTGGGGACAACAAGCATTAAACTACTGGGTATGCTTCAACTTCACAGCTATGTTCATCTTCTTATTAGGCGATGCAGGTATGATTGTGAATATTCCAGTACTGCTTTACCAAACAATTTCAAATGGTGCAACAATCTCTTACGATATGATGTACGCACCATTCCAATGGGGTAGCCACATTACGCCAATGTTCTATTCGGTTCAAGCGTACTTTGCAAACATCTTTGGTAATACATCTGCCGCACCATTTATTTGGGGACTAGTGGCAGTAGGCGTAGTCGCAATGTTAATTAACATCATCATTGCTTGGTTATTACACCGTCCACTACCACTCGACAAACCAGAGGCAGAAGCAACAGCTAAATAATGTAGCAACATATAGGAGCTGAAGAAGTGAGTATTCAAATATTTATTTTAAGTAACTTAATGGAACAGAGCGCCTATCCATATCAACTCAAGAAAAAATTAGCTGACTTTAAAATTCTCGATTTGAATAACTCACTATCAGAAAGTCGGCTATACTATAATTTTGAATCGCTAAAAAAACAAGGTTTGATTGCAGTAGAAGAAGTACTGCATGAAGAACATCGTCCAGATAAGCAGATGTTCACGATTACAGAAAAAGGTCGTGAACAGCTCGCTGGAAAAATCTATAAAGTGTTCGAACAAGCGATTGGCATTGATGATATGATGGTTGGTTTGGGCAATCTTGAATATGTCGATTGTTATCGCGTACTTGCGATACTTGAGAAAAAGCTCGACAAGTATAAAAAGAATTGGGCGATGATTACGACATTTGATAGCGAAAAATATGTAACGACACGCTATGCGGATCTACGTACGATGATGGATGCCTATACGACGGAACGATATGAACAATTAATTCGTTATATGGAACAAATCATTGAATATGTAGAACAATACGAAAAAAAATGAGAGATGGGCGATTCAGTCCATCTCTTTTTGTTGAAAGAAATTCAGGTTTGAAATAGGTTTTGATTCACTAAAGAAGTAAAAATGGAAAAAAGATAACATTTTTTGTCCATATAGTAAGAATTATCAGAAAAATTAACGTATTGTATAAATCTACAAAGTTCGGTATTATGGATTTAAAGAGATGTTTTATTTATTTGAAAGCTCTTATTACTATCTATAACTTAACTATCTAATCTTTTTAAGTTTTAAATGTTCGTCTTATGGGCGTGGAAGGACCTTAAATTTTGAAAATATATGTCTTTCTCAATGTAAAAATGGTAATATTGTAGTGAACCTTAAACATAATGAAAAGAGGGATTAAATTGAAAATCGCAATTTCATCTGACCATGGCGGAAACAATTTACGTAAGGAGATTATGGCCTTACTAGATGAGCTAGGATTCAGTTATGAAGATTTTGGACCTCAAGACGACAGCTCTGTAGATTACCCTGATTATGCAAAACCAGTATCAGAAGGTGTTGCTTCAGGTAATTTCGATAAAGGTATTTTAATTTGTGGTACAGGCATTGGTATGTCAATCGCTGCAAATAAAGTAAAAGGAATTCGTTGTGCATTAGTACATGACGTATTCTCAGCAAAAGCTACACGTTGCCATAATGATTCAAACATTATCGCAATGGGTGAACGTGTAATCGGCCCTGGCCTTGCACGTGAAATTGTCGCAACTTGGTTACAAACAGATTTTGAAGGTGGTCGTCATGAACGCCGCATCGAAAAAATCACTGCACTTGAAGAACAAAAATAAGCGCAATTCGTAAGGAGACATGATCATGTTAGACACAATCTCGCAAGATCTAACCATCTTATTAAATGAATTAGCAGAACAAGCCACTTTTAAAAAGGGGCAGTTATTTGTTGTCGGATGTTCCACATCTGAAGTCAAAGGTGCAAAAATCGGTACAGCAGGTGGGTTGGAAATTGCAGAAGCACTGTATCAACCACTTGAACAATTTGCAAAACAGCATGGACTCTATTTAGTATTCCAAGGCTGTGAACATATTAATCGTGCTTTAACAATGGAGAGAGAAGCAGCAGAACGCTATCAATTAGAAGAGGTTGCCGTTATTCCAGTCGTCAAAGCAGGAGGATCAATGTCAGCATATGCTTATCGTCATTTACAAGATCCCGTCGTTGTAGAGACTGTACAAGCTCATGCAGGAATTGATATCGGCCAAACATTAATCGGTATGCATTTAAAGAGGGTGGCAGTTCCTGTTAGAACATCTGTCCAACGTATTGGTGAAGCTGTTGTAACAGTTGCAAAAACTCGTTTAAAACTAGTCGGTGGAGAACGAGCAGTATATACATTAGATTAATTAATTATTTAGGGGGCAAAGAGAAATGGAAAAACTTGCAGCAAAAGATAAGGCGGTATTTAACGCAATTGAATTAGAATTTGCACGCCAACAAGAAAACATCGAGTTAATCGCTTCAGAAAATATCGTAACAAAAGCAGTAATGGAAGCACAGGGTTCTGTATTAACAAACAAATATGCAGAAGGTTATCCTGGGAAACGCTACTACGGTGGTTGTGAATTCGTAGATATCGTAGAAGATATCGCGCGTGATCGTGCAAAAGAATTATTCGGTGCAGAATACGTTAACGTACAGCCTCACTCGGGTGCACAAGCAAACATGGCAGTTTATTTCACAATTCTTGAGCAGGGCGATACAGTGCTGGGTATGAACTTAGCACATGGTGGTCACTTAACACATGGTAGCCCAGTGAACTTCTCTGGCGTTCAATACAATTTCGTAGAATATGGTGTTACAGAAGATACAAACGTAATCGACTATAACGATGTTCGCGAAAAAGCATTAGCGCACAAACCAAAATTAATCGTAGCAGGTGCTTCAGCTTACCCACGTGAAATCGACTTCGCTAAATTCCGCGAAATCGCAGACGAAGTAGGCGCGCTATTCATGGTGGATATGGCACATATCGCAGGTCTTGTAGCAGCTGGTCTTCACCAAAACCCAGTACCATATGCTGATTTTGTAACAACAACAACACACAAAACATTACGTGGTCCACGTGGCGGTATGATTCTTTGTAAAGAAGAATGGGGTAAAAAGATTGACAAATCAATCTTCCCAGGAATTCAAGGTGGTCCATTAATGCACGTAATCGCAGCGAAAGCAGTAGCATTCGGTGAAGCATTACAACCAGAATTCAAAGCATACGCACAACAAGTCATCACAAACGCAAAAGTATTAGGTGAAGCACTAGAAGCTGAAGGCATCAAAACAGTTTCAGGCGGTACAGATAACCACCTATTACTATTAGATGTACGCTCACTAAACCTAACTGGTAAAGAAGCAGAAGCTTTATTAGATGAGGTACACATCACAGCGAACAAAAACGCAATTCCATTCGACCCAGAAAAACCATTCGTAACTTCAGGCGTACGTATCGGTACACCAGCGATTACATCTCGTGGTTTCAAGGAAGAAGATATGAAAGAAGTTGCTTCAATCATCGCACTTGTATTGAAAAATCCAAACGATGCAGCAATCAAAGCAGAAGCAATTACACGCGTAAAATCATTAACAGATGCACACCCAATCTACGCAGACTAATTTATAAAATGGAGAAATCGCCTGAGGGCGGTTTCTTTTTTTGTTAGGATTTTGAATGAGTGCCCCTTTCAAAGAGCGAGATTCCCTTTGGCGCGTAGAATAGTCCCTTTCAAAGAGTCGAATTCCCTTTCGCGCGTAGAATAGTCCCTTTTAAAGAGTCGAATTCCCATTGGCGCGTAGAATAGTCCCTTTCAAAGAGTCGAATTCCCATTGGTGCGTAGAATAGTCCCTTTCAAAGAGTCGAATTCCCTTTCGCATGCAAAAAAGTCCCTTTCGGAAGAATAGATTCCCTTTGGTGCGCAGAATAGTCCCTTTCAAAGAGTCGAATTCCCTTTGGTGCGTAGAATAGTCCCTTTCAAAGAGTCGAATTCCCATTGGCGCGTAGAATAGTCCCTTTCAAAGAGTCGAATTCCCATTGGTGCGTAGAATAGTCCCTTTCAAAGAGTCGAATTCCCTTTCGCATGCAAAAAAGTCCCTTTCGGAAGAATAGATTCCCTTTGGTGCGCAGAATAGTCCCTTTCGGAGAGCGAGATTCCCTTTGGCGCGAGATTTAGTCCCTTTCAAAGAGCGAGATTCCCTTTCGCGCGTAGAATAGTCCCTTTCAAAGAGTCGAATTCCCTTTGGCGCGTAGAATAGTCCCTTTCAAAGAGTCAAATTCCCTTTCGCGCGTAGAATAGTCCCTTTCAGATGAGAAGATTCCCTTTGGTGCGCAGAATAGTCCCTTTCAGATGAGAAGATTCCCTTTCGCGCGTAGAATAGTCCCTTTCGGAAGAATAATTCCCTTTGGCACGCGAACCAGTCCCTTTTAAAAAATCTTCGTTATTCAATAGTAAGCTTCTAAAAGATATAAATTTTCGCTTTAGATTCACTCCTATTAAATAAAAGTAAATAGAATGAGGAATAGAATCATGTAGGAAGTCACGCTTTTTTGACTAAAATTCACTTTTTTATTGGAGTTTCTTCTATATATATAGATGAATTTTCAGAAATCTTATTTCGCTCTAATCCGTCACATGAAAACTTAAAATGTGTCAAAATGAGAAATGAAAATATTGACATTTGTATGCCGTTTTATTTCTGTTATAATAGTCAAGATAAACAAAAGTAGGGAGAGAACTAAAAATGGGAAAAGTATATGTATTCGACCATCCATTAATTCAACACAAATTATCATACATCCGTGATATCAATACAGGAACAAAGGAGTTTCGTGAACTAGTTGACGAAGTAGCTACATTAATGGCATTTGAAATCACACGTGATTTACAAACAGAAGAAATCGAAATTCAAACACCTGTTACAAAAACAAAAACAAAAGTATTATCAGGTAAAAAGATGGCAATCGTGCCAATCCTACGTGCTGGTTTAGGCATGGTAGATGGTATGTTAAAACTAATTCCAGCTGCAAAAGTAGCACACATTGGTTTATACCGCGATCCAGAAACTTTACAACCGGTAGAATACTACGCAAAATTCCCAGCTGATATTGAAGAACGTGAATTCATCATCGTTGATCCAATGTTAGCTACAGGTGGTTCTGCAATTGAAGCAATGAACTCACTGAAAAAACGCGGCGCGAAAAACATTCGCTTCATGTGCTTAATTGCGGCTCCAGAAGGCGTAAAAGCAATTCAAGAAGCACACCCAGAAATCGATATTTACATTGCGGCATTAGATGAAAAATTAAATGACCATGGCTATATCGTACCTGGACTAGGTGATGCAGGCGACCGTTTATTCGGTACAAAATAATACGTTGTACAGGGATGGTGCAAAAAACATGAAAAAGTGGAAAGTAATGACTGTGTTTGGTACAAGGCCGGAAGCTATTAAGATGGCGCCTCTTGTAAAAGCGTTGCAGCAAAATACAGAGCAGATTGATACAGTTGTGACGGTAACGGCGCAACACCGCGAAATGCTTGATCAAGTATTAGAAACTTTTAAGATTGTTCCAGATTATGATTTGAATATTATGAAAGAACGCCAAACACTTCTTGATGTTGCGACACGCGGTTTAGAAGGTCTCGATCAAATTATGAAAGAGGCGAAACCCGATGTTGTACTTGTACATGGCGATACAGCAACTACATTTGTGGCTAGTTTAGCTGCCTTCTATAATCAAGTAGCGATTGGTCACGTAGAAGCAGGTCTTCGTACATGGAATAAATATTCACCATATCCAGAAGAGATGAATCGTCAACTGACAGGTGTGTTAGCTGACATTCACTTTGCACCAACTGAACAAGCGAAAGAAAATCTTCTAAAAGAAAATAAAGAGCCGAACTCAATTATTGTGACAGGAAATACAGCGATTGATGCATTAACGACAACTGTTGCAGATGACTATACACATCCTGTACTTAAAGCAATTGGTGACAATCGAATGGTTCTATTAACCGCACACCGACGTGAAAACTTAGGTGAACCGATGGAAAATATGTTCCGAGCGATTTATCGTATTTTAGAAGAACATCCAGATGTACAAGTAGTCTATCCGATGCATTTGAATCCAGCAGTTCGTGACACAGCGCGTGCAATTTTAGGATCGCATGAACGCGTTCATCTAATTGAACCGCTTGAAGTATTTGACTTCCATAATTTTGCGTCACGTTCTTACATGATTTTAACGGATTCAGGTGGTATTCAAGAGGAAGCGCCGTCACTAGGAAAACCAGTACTCGTATTACGAGACACGACGGAACGACCAGAAGGAATTGAAGCGGGGACACTCAAGCTTGCTGGAGTGGAAGAAGAGACCATTTATGATTTAACAAAAGAATTATTGACGGATAGTGCATTATACAATCAAATGGCGCAAGCATCGAATCCGTATGGTGACGGGCATGCTTCTGAACGCATTGTAGAAGCGTTAATTGCTTTTCTAGAAAAATAAAAAAACAAAAACTACTCGAACCGCTAGAATACGAATATTCTTAGTCGAGTAGTCTTTGTTTTTAAAGTTAAATCGAGAAATAAAGAACATTTCCAAGTTTTTTCTTAAATTTGTCGACTATTTGACAAAAGTGTACAGGTTGTGAAGTTTTTATGCAGAACCAATTGACATGAAATATTCACTATTGTATGCTAACAAAGGGTAAGAATGATAAGGGTTTCTATGTCTGAATATCAAGCCGTACCTCTTTTTTTTATGGAGTTTGGTTATTGACGTATAAGGCAAATCCCTAGCTTTTGACTCTTTTAACGTTTTCGGACGTGTAAAGGTTCTTATATGGAGCGATGGTACTTCATTAAATGTTAGCTAATAATACATAATAAGTTTCCGATTAAGTTAAGCAATGCTTACTTTGGTAACGGTTACCCTTAATATGTTCCACAATTAGCTACGTTCCATCCGGTGGTCAGCTTTATATCCATCATTCGAAAAAAAGATTCAGGAGATTAAAGACCAAATGGTAGAAATGCATTGGATTTTTAAAAAGCAGATAATAGGTTTTATTATTTTGCTAATCGTTTGTGCAATCGGCTGGGGCTTTACATCGTACCACGCGTTATTCGCAGGTCTCGCATTAGGTGCCCTTTGTGGTCTATTTAATTTTTGGAACCTGATCCGAAGAATGGAAAGCTTTGATCGTAAGACACGTCAGGGACAAAAGGTTAAGTCCTTAGGTACCCTTATTCGCTACGGATCAGCTTTACTTGCGGCAGCTGTCGCATTGACTTGGTCTGAGTATTTTAACGTAGCTAGTACTGTCGTTGGATTAATGATTCCGTACATTCTACTTTTCGTAGATAGGATCATAGTTCATTTGAAAAACTAAATAAGCAAAGCGCATGTGAAAGAGAGGTGAACGAACAAGTGGAACATAAAAATCCTTATTTTGAAATAGCTGGTTTAGGTTTCAATACAGCAGACGTAATGATGTTATTAATCACAGCTGTGATTGTATTCATTATTGCATTTGTATCAACACGTAAACTTCAGTTAAAGCCAACTGGTATGCAAAACTTCATGGAGTGGCTTATGGACTTCGTGAAAGGCATCATCTCAAACAACATGGACTGGAAGACAGGTGGTCAATTCCACATCTTAGGTATTACATTAATCATGTTTATCTTTGTAGCGAATATGCTAGGTCTACCATTCTCAATCTCTGTAGATGGTTACTTATGGTGGAAATCACCAACAGCAGATCCAGTTGTTACACTAACATTAGCTGTTATGATTCTTGTCTTAACAAACTACTATGGTGTAAAAGCACAAGGTATGAAAGGATACTTGAAGACATTCGTGTCTCCAATGAGTTTCTTATTACCAATTAAGATTATTGAAGAACTTGCAAATACATTAACTCTTGGTCTACGACTTTACGGTAACATCTTTGCCGGGGAGGTATTATTAGGATTATTAGCAGGTCTGGCTACAGCGTGGTCAGGTGCTGGTTTCTTAGCAGCTTTCATTCCAATGATGGCATGGCAAGCATTCTCAGTATTCATCGGAGCAATCCAATCATTCATTTTCGTTATGTTAACAATGGTTTACATGTCTCACAAAGTGAGCAAAGACCATTAATTAATTATAAACCAGTTAATTCGTATTCATTAGGGATTAGCTAAACAACCAAAAAATATTACATTTCCAAGGAGGAAAATTTACAATGGGTTTAATCGCAGCAGCAATCGCAGTTGGTCTAGGTGCACTAGGCGCAGGTATTGGTAACGGTCTTATCGTAGGTCGTACAGTTGAAGGGATCGCACGTCAACCAGAATTACGTGGAGTATTACAAACAACAATGTTCATCGGTGTCGCTTTAGTAGAGGCATTACCAATCATCGCAGTAGTTATCGCGTTCATCGTAATGAACAAATAATTTGTCTTCAATGTTTCTTGGCGAAGTCTTAATTACTTGAGTCACTTCGCCTTTCATTTATATCGGTTTCATTACTGATATAAATTCCTTTAGACTACAAATCTTAAACAAGATTCAATTATAAAAAAAATTTCAATTGACTCTAAGCTCTTGAAGGGAGTGAAACAATCGTGTTATTAGATTATTTAGTGCTAGGTTCCGCAGCGGGCCAAAACCAATACGGTACAATTTTAGCAACGTTAGTAGTATTCGTAGTATTAATGCTTCTTCTTAAAAAATTCGCATGGGGTCCACTTATGGGAATTATGCAACAACGTGAAGAATTAGTTGCATACGAAATCGAATCAGCTGAAAAAAGTCGTAAAGAAGCACATGAATTATTAGAAGAACAACGTAGCCTTCTTAAAGAAGCTCGTACAGAAGCGCAAGCGATTGTGGAGAACGCTAAACAACAAGCAATTCTTCAAAAAGAAGAAATTGTTTCATCAGCTAAAGCTGAAGCAGTTCGTTTACAAGAATCAGCGAAACGTGATATTGAGAGCGAAAAAGAAAAAGCTATCGCAGCTGTTCGTGAAGAAGTGGTTTCACTATCTGTACTGGCAGCAACTAAAGTTCTTAACAAAGAAGTTTCTACAGAAGATAATCGTACGCTTATCGAAGAAACGATTGCGAAGGCAGGGGAAGCTCGATGAGTCAATCCATTGCAGCGAATCGCTATGCTAAAGCCTTATATGAATTGGCAAAGGAAAAAAACGTAGTTGCTGAAACAGTAGCTGACTTACGTGAAGTAAGAATCGTTTTTACAGAGTCTAAAGATTTATTCAATCTTTTAGTAGCTCCTAACCTAACAACAGAGAAAAAATTTGAACTAATTGATTCAATTTTTTCATCTGTACAACCAATTATTGTCGATGCACTAAAAGTTATCTTAGTTAATAACCGAATCGACGAAACTGTAAGTGTGATTGATTCGTTTATCCGCATTGCGAATGATGAGTCAGGTGTAGAAGATGCAATTGTGTATTCTACAGAAGCGCTTACTGAAGATCAACTTGAACGAATCTCAACAACTTTTGCTAAGCAAGTTGGTAAAGATTCATTAAATATTACAAACGAAATTGATTCATCATTAATTGGTGGAATCAAATTAATCATTGGAAACCGAATTTACGATAATACAATCGTAAGCAAAGTGAACGGTTTACGTCGTGCATTACTAGGTTAATCCAAAATTATTGTGAGAGGTAGAGGTGACAAACGTGGGCATCAAAGCTGAAGAAATCAGTGTTCTTATTAAACAGCAGATGGAAAATTTCCAATCTGAGATGCAAGTTAGCGAAGTTGGTACAGTCATCAGTGTCGGTGATGGTATCGCTCGTGCTCATGGTCTTGACAATGCCATGTCTGGGGAATTATTAGAATTCTCTAATGGTGTTCTTGGGTTGGCTCAAAACCTAGAAGAAAATAACGTAGGTATCGTTATTTTAGGTCCAACACAAGGCATTACAGAAGGCGACGAAGTTCGTCGTACAGGTCGTATTATGGAAGTACCAGTTGGTGAAGAACTAATTGGTCGTGTAGTAAATACATTAGGTTTACCAGTTGATGGATTAGGTCCAATCAACACTACTAAAACTCGTCCAATCGAAAGCCCAGCTTTCGGTGTAATGGCTCGTAAATCAGTAGACCAACCTTTACAAACAGGAATCAAAGCGATTGACGCACTTGTTCCAATCGGTCGTGGTCAACGTGAGTTAATCATCGGTGACCGTCAAGTTGGTAAAACTTCAATCGCAATCGATACAATTTTAAACCAAGCAGACCAAGATATGATTTGTATCTACGTTGCAATTGGTCAAAAAGAATCTACTGTACGTAACGTTGTAGAAACTCTACGCGCACACGGTGCATTAGATTACACTATCGTACTTACTGCGTCAGCATCTTCTCCATCTCCAATGTTATACCTAGCTCCTTATGCTGGTGTATCAATGGCTGAAGAATTAATGCTACAAGGTAAAGACGTATTAATCGTATATGATGATCTTTCTAAGCAAGCAGCAGCTTACCGTGAGCTTTCATTATTATTACGTCGTCCTCCAGGTCGTGAAGCTTACCCTGGTGATGTATTCTACCTACACAGTCGTTTATTAGAACGTGCAGCTCGTCTTAACGAAAGATACGGTGGTGGTTCAATCACTGCATTACCATTCGTTGAAACTCAAGCTGGTGATATCGGTGCGTACATCCCAACAAACGTAATCTCAATTACGGATGGACAAATCTTCTTACAAGCTAACTTATTCAACTCTGGTGTACGCCCTGCGATCAACCCAGGTTTATCAGTATCTCGTGTTGGTGGTTCTGCACAAATTAAAGCAATGAAAAAAGTTGCCGGTACGCTACGTCTTGACTTAGCTACATTCCGTGAACTTGAGTCATTCGCTCAATTCGGTTCAGACCTAGATGCAGCTACAACTGCTAAACTTGAGCGTGGTAAACGTACAGTAGAAGTTCTAAAACAAGATCTAAACAAACCATTAAAAGTTGAGCGTCAAGTTGCAATCATCTACGCTTTAACAAAAGGTTTCTTAGATGATATCCCTGTACATGACATCGTACGTTTCGAAAACGAATTTAACTTATGGTTAGATGCTAACGATGCAAACCACAAAAACGTTTTAGGTACAATTCGTGAAACTAAAGGCCTTCCAGCTGATGAAGATATGAAATCAACTATTGAAGCATTCAAGAAAACTTTCGCAATCTCAGAAGAAGCTTAATTTAGTGAAAACGAACTTTTAAAAAAACGGTAAGGTGGTGAAATACCAGTGGCAACATTACGTGAGGTAAAACAACGTATTAACTCTACAAAATCTACAAGTAAAATCACATCAGCGATGCACTTAGTATCATCTTCTAAGATGTCACGTGCAGAGCGAAATGCGAAAAAGTACGTACCTTATATGGCTAAAATTCAAGAAGTAGTAGCTGCAATCGCTCAAGGAACATCGAATGCTTCTCACCCGATGCTAGTTGAACGCCCAGTTAAGAAAAGCGCATATTTAATTATCGCTTCTGACCGTGGTTTAGCAGGTGCTTACAACACGAATGTAATCCGTACTGCATTAAACGGTATGGAAAAACGTGGCCAAAAGAAAGAAGACGTAGTCATCTTTGCAATAGGTCGTACAGTAGCTGATTTCTTTAAGAAAACAGGCTACACAGTTGTGGACGCGGAGATTGGTCTTCCAGATCAACCTGCATTTGCAGATATTAAAGCGATTGCTCGTAAAGCTGTTGGTATGTTCACAGATGGCACATATGATGAAATCTACATGTGTTATAGCCATTTTGTAAGTGCTATTTCTAGCGAATTAGTTGAGAAAAAGTTACTTCCAATCACTGATATCGCGCCAGCTACTTCTACTGCATCTTATGAATTCGAACCATCAGGTGACGAAATTCTAGAAGTATTGCTTCCACAATACGCAGAAAGTTTAGTATATGGTGCGTTACTAGATGCTAAAGCTAGTGAACATGCTGCACGTATGACAGCAATGAAAAACGCTACAGATAACGCTAAAGAATTAATTGATGACTTAACAGTCTTGTATAACCGTGCACGTCAAGCGGCTATTACACAGGAAATTACAGAAATCGTAGGTGGAGCTGCAGCCTTAGAATAGGCTAAGCTTCATCTCAAACTGTAATAGTTTGATAGGAGGGAAAAAGTATATGAACACAGGACACGTTCTTCAAGTAATGGGTGCTGTTGTCGACGTTAAGTTCGAAAACAACGCATTACCTGAAATTTATAACGCTTTAACTGTAGAAATTAAAAAGCCTAATCAAGAGCCTCAAGTTCTTACACTTGAAGTTGCACTTCATTTAGGCGACAATACTGTTCGTACAATCGCTATGTCATCTACTGATGGCTTACAACGTGGAGCAGTAGTAACTGACAAAGGTATGGCAATCTCAGTACCAGTCGGTGAAAACACTTTAGGTCGTGTATTCAACGTACTTGGTGAACCAATCGACTTAGAAATCGGTAAACCAGAAATTCCAGCTTCTGATCGTCGTGATCCAATTCACCGTGAAGCTCCAACATTCGATGAGCTTTCAACTTCAGTTGAAGTTCTTGAAACAGGAATTAAAGTAGTAGACTTATTAGCACCTTACATCAAAGGTGGTAAAGTTGGTTTATTCGGTGGTGCCGGTGTAGGTAAAACGGTATTAATCCAAGAATTAATCAACAACATCGCAAAAGGCCACGGCGGTATCTCAGTATTCGCTGGTGTTGGTGAGCGTACTCGTGAAGGTAATGACCTTTACTACGAAATGACTGACGCAGGCGTTATCACTAAAACTGCGATGGTATTCGGTCAAATGAACGAGCCACCAGGCGCACGTATGCGTGTAGCACTTTCTGGTCTTACAATGGCAGAATACTTCCGTGATGAAATGGGACAAGACGTTCTATTATTCATTGATAACATCTTCCGTTTCACTCAAGCAGGTTCTGAGGTTTCTGCATTATTAGGTCGTATGCCTTCTGCTGTAGGTTACCAACCAACTCTTGCTACTGAAATGGGTAAATTACAAGAACGTATCACTTCTACTAAAAAAGGTTCTGTTACTTCTATCCAAGCGGTATATGTACCAGCCGATGACTATACTGACCCGGCTCCAGCTACAACATTCGCTCACTTAGATTCAACAACTAACCTTGAACGTAAATTATCTGAGATGGGTATCTACCCAGCGGTTGATCCACTTGCTTCAACTTCTCGTGCATTAGCACCTGAAATCGTTGGACAAGAGCACTACGATATCGCTCGTCGTGTACAATCAACTTTACAACGTAACAACGAATTACAAGATATCATCGCTATCTTAGGTATGGATGAATTATCTGATGAAGATAAATTAACTGTAAACCGCGCTCGTCGTATTCAGTTCTTCTTATCTCAAAACTTCCACGTTGCGGAACAGTTCACTGGTCAACCAGGATCATTCGTACACGTAAAAGATACAATCAAAGGTTTCTCTGAAATCCTTGAAGGTAAATACGATAAATTCCCTGAAGAAGCATTCCACTTAGTGGGCGGCATCGATGATGTTATTGCTAAAGCAAAAAGTTTAGGCGTAACACTTTAATATTAGGGACGAGGAGGAAAAAATATGAAGACCACTGTAGTCAACATTGTCACTCCCGACGGCCCAGTATACGATTCTGAAGTCTCAATGGTAAGTGTGCGTACAACAGGCGGGGAAATGGGGATCTTACCAGGTCACATTCCAACTGTTGCGCCACTTGAAGTTGGGGTTGTTCGTCTGAAAAAAGATAAAACAACTGATTTAGTAGCAGTAAGCGGCGGTTTCGTTGAAATCCGTGGCGATAAAGTTTCGATTTTATCTCCTTCTGCTGAACCAGCTGATTCAATTGATCTTGCTCGTGCAAAAGAAGCACTTCAACGTGCAGAAAAGCACTTAGCAGCAAAACAAGACAAAAACACAGATTTCAAGCGTGCTGAAGCAGCGCTAAAACGCGCAATGAATCGTATCAACGTTAAAGAGGGTAACATCTAATTTAATGAAAGACTGTCTTAATGACCAACTCTTGTTGGCTTGTTAAGACAGTTTTTTTTGTTTATACATAAAAAATACCCATTTCAAATCATGAAAAACCTTTATTTTCCTTTTAAATAAATCATCTGTATGTTTTAATAGAGAGTGGGTTGCATAAAAAATGTATTCAATCGCTTTTCTTTTGGAAATATGATAAAAATTTGACTGGTAAATGGGACGATTTTTAACCTATACTTCATTTTTTTGTAGCAATATGCTTCATTTATTGAGATAATAAACCTATGTGTATTTTTACTGAAAGGGGAAATGGAATTTGGATTCGATTAATGCAACAATTGGAACGAGTGCACTTTTAGGGTTGATCTCGCATATCTTTTTTATTGGTATCGCATTTTACTCATTGCAGAGTTTGATGTATGAGCAGATCTTCAAAAAAGGGAGAGTATTTCAAATCCAACTTCTATTGATCTTAGTGAGTATTGCACTAGGGACAGCTGTGTCGAATTTCTTTTTACAGTTTTTAAACTGGTCGCGTCAATTACAATATTTGTTTTAATTGTTAAAGGCGTAATTTTAAAGGGTTTGCACATAAAGCATCCAATATTATATTGCTATTGAAATGAGAGAGAGAAATAATTGCCTGGGAAATAGTCAGGTAATACATAGATGTTTTGCGTTTTATGTCCTGATTTCGAGGGTACTGTTCTTACAGTGGTTCATTTACCTATAAAGAGATGAAAGTCTGTGTTCTAGCGTCTTCTCAGTATCTATAGTAATACAAAATACATTTTGAAAATAGTTTAAAGGGTGCTTGAAATACATCTTGAAAAAAGGTAATATTGTACTTGTTTTGTTACTAATAAATGACATCATACATTTAGAATTTTATGAACGAATAATAGATAAAATAAATACTGAGATGACAGAATATGAGTTCGGAGGGACAGATTAATGGATAAAATTATCGTCAAAGGCGGTCGTGTATTAAAAGGAAATGTACGTGTAGAGGGTGCCAAAAATGCCGTTTTACCTGTATTAGCCGCTACGCTTTTAGCATCAGAAGGAAAGAATACAATTAAAAACGTTCCGAACTTAGCAGATGTATATACAATTGATGAAGTATTAAAAAGTTTAAATGTTGACGTATCTTTTTCACCTGAAACAAATACAGTTGAAATTGATGCTTCTAAAACACTTTCATCAGAAGCGCAGTTTGAATACGTTCGTAAAATGCGCGCCTCAATTCTTGTTATGGGGCCATTATTAGCACGTAACGGTTATGCACGAGTTGCAATGCCAGGTGGATGTGCAATCGGTTCACGTCCAATTGACCAACATCTAAAAGGTTTTGAATTAATGGGTGCAACAATCTCAAATGGACATGGTTATGTTGAAGCAAGAACAGAAGGTCGTTTAAAAGGTGCAACAATCTATTTAGATTTCCCAAGTGTGGGCGCAACAGAAAATATTTTAACTGCTGCAGCACTTGCAGAAGGTACAACAATTATCGAAAATGCAGCAAAAGAACCTGAAATCGTAGACTTAGCAAACTTTATTAACGAAATGGGTGGCCGTGTTGTCGGTGCAGGTACAGATAAAATTCGTATCGAAGGTGTGGAACGACTAACAGGAACAACACATCATATTATTCCAGACCGTATTGAAGCAGGTACATTTATGGTAGCTGCAGCGATTACTGGTGGCGATGTTGTCATTGAAAACGCCGAAGCAGAGCATATGACAGCGTTAATTTCGAAAATGGTTGAAATGGGCGTAGAAATCACTGAAGAGGCTTCAGGACTTCGTGTACGCGCTACACAGCCATTGAAAGCAGTAGATGTGAAAACGATTCCTCACCCTGGCTTCCCAACAGATATGCAATCGCAAATGATGGCGTTAATGTTAGTGACACAAGGTACGAGTGTCATTACGGAGACTGTATTCGAAAATCGCTTTATGCACGTTGAAGAATTCCGCCGTATGAATGCGACAGCAAAAATTGATGGTCGTTCAGTAATTATCGAAGGTCCTTCATCTTTACAAGGTGCAGAAGTAGCAGCAACAGATTTACGTGCAGCAGCAGCACTTATTTTAGCAGGTCTTGTAGCAGACGGTATTACACGTGTTTCTGAATTAAAACACTTAGATCGTGGTTATGTTGATTTCCACAAAAAACTAGCTTCTCTTGGTGCTGACATCGAGCGTGTATCAAACACAGAAGAAGTTGTCGAAAGAGAATTCCAAGTAAATTAATTTCAAAACGAAGAAGTCCATTTTTCTAGACATGAATTGTCTGTGAAAAATGGACTTTTTATATTTAAATAAAAAGATCGCCTTAATTAATTTATAAGAGCCTTAATGTAATTAATAGACAGCTATGATAAAATAGTACCTAATAATAGGAAAAAATAAGATAAACTGAGAGGGGCACTCATGATGTTTTCAAAAGACGTAGGCATTGATTTAGGTACGGCGAACGTCCTCATATATTTAAAAGGAAAAGGAGTTATTTTAAACGAACCTTCTGTTGTAGCGATTGATCGAAATACGAAAAAGGTACTAGCTGTTGGGGAAGAAGCGCGTCAAATGATTGGACGTACTCCAGAAAATATTGTTGCGATTCGACCATTAAAAGATGGTGTCATTCATGATTTCGATATTACGGAAGCCATGTTAAAATATTTCATTCAAAAATTAAAATTACGAGGATTTATGTCGAAACCACGTGTGCTTGTGTGTTGTCCTTCCAATATTACACCAGTAGAGCAAAAAGCGGTTCGTGATGCGGTAGTTCGTGCAGGTGGTGGTGAAGTCTATTTAGAAGAAGAACCGAAAGTAGCTGCGATTGGAGCAGGCATGGATATCTTCCAACCTTCAGGTAATATGGTCATCGACATCGGTGGCGGTACGACGGATGTAGCAGTTCTATCCATGGGTGAAGTTGTCACAGCACAGTCACTACGTGTAGCAGGTGATCAATTTGATCAAGATATTGCGGCTTACATAAAAAAGAAGTATAAATTATTAGTAGGAGAACGTACAGCAGAGTCCTTAAAAATGTCGATTGGGTCCATGATATTAGCAGATAAAAATGATACAATGGACATTCGAGGACGCGATATGGTGACAGGTTTACCAAAAGTGATTTCTTTTACTTCTGAGGAGCTGTTAGAAGCAATCTCAGATTCTATTGAGATGATTATTAAAGCTGCAAAGAATGTGCTTGAAAAAACACCACCAGAGCTTTCAGCGGATATTATTGATCGTGGAATTATGCTGACGGGTGGTGGCGCATTAATTAGTGGTTTAGACCGTCGTTTAACAGAAGAATTATTGGTGCCAGTATATGTAGCTGAAAACCCAATGGATTGTGTCGTTATTGGAACAGGTATGATTTTAGATAACCTAAATAACATTTCAAAAAAGTAACTTTTAGCCGATAAATAGATTAGTGAATTTTTTAAGAAGGGATGAATGCTTGTGTTTAGAGGATTTTATACAGCAGCTACAGGTATGATTGCGCAGCAACGTCGTACAGAGATGCTTTCAAATAACATTGCCAATGCGAATACACCAGGATATAAAGCGGACCAATCGACGATTCGATCATTTCCAAATATGCTGATGTCTAGTATTCAAAAAACGGGGGCAGCCTCGCTTCAGAACGGCTTTAATCCTAGTAATATGCAGCAAATCGGTGATTTAGGAACAGGCGTTTATATGCAAGAAACATTGCCGAACTTTTTGCAGGGTTCGATTGTGGAAACAGAGAGTAATACGGATGTGGCACTATTAGATGGAGATTTACCAGTGAATCCACAGACGGGTAAACAAGGGGCAGTATTCTTTAAAGTGCAAACAGCCGATAATCGTCAAGCTTATACACGTAACGGTAACTTTACAATTGATGGGCAGGGCTTTTTAACAACTGCACGCGGTGAATATGTACTTGATGAAAACAACAACCGTATTGCGTTACAAAATAACGAATTTACGTTGAAGTCAACTGGTGAGATTACTGTAGATGGACAGCAAGTAGGGCGTTTAGGTGTTGCATATTCTAATCAACCAGATGCACTTGAAAAACAAGAGAACGGTTTATACTTTACTGCAAACAATCAAGATTTACCGAATGCTTATAATGCAAATGGTGTTACATTTACAATGCAGCAAGGATTTACGGAGAGTTCAAATGTCGATTCAGCACAGACGATGACATCGATGATGGAAGCGTATCGTGTCTTTGAAGCGAATCAAAAAGTTTTACAAGCGTATGACCGTAGTATGGATAAAGCAGTAAACGAAATCGGTAAGGTATAGGAGGGTTTTTAGATGTTACGCACAATGCTAACAGCAACAAATACAATGTCGCAACTACAACAAAAACTCGATACTGTATCGAGTAATATTGCGAATAGCAATACGGTAGGTTATAAAGCACGTAATGCGACATTTGGTGAAATGTTGTATCAACAATTTAATAATGACACAGGAGACCGCGCACCACGTCAATCACCAGCTGGTATTCGAATCGGTGTAGGTGCTCAAATTGCGCAAACAAAATTAAATACGAAAGTCGGAAATGTTACACAGACGAATCGTAAATTAGACTTTGCTCTAACGAAAGAGAATCAATATTTCACTTTTTTATCCCCTTCTTCTGATCGACTTGTATTATCGCGTCAAGGGAATTTTTACTTATCGCCGAATGCGAATGGCAGTACGAGTTTAGTGAATTCGGATGGTTATGACGTAGCAGATTCAAATGGACGTTCAATTCGATTCGATAAAGATGTATCAGACATTACTGTAACACCAGATGGTACAATGAACGTAACATTTGCAGATGGTAGTCGAGAAAATGTAGAGCTTGGGATTGCACAAGTAAGTAAACCCAACTTGTTAAAACAAGATGAAGATAAATACTTACGTTATTCAGATGATATCGCAGCACAATATCCAAATGAAGGTGATATTGCAAACTTGATTGTTGGTAATGATCGTGCGCAAATTTCAGTTGAAGGTGGCGCATTGGAATCTTCTAATGTAGACTTATCTAAAGAAATGTCTGAGTTAATTAATACACAGCGTTCTTATCAAATGAATGCACGTACTATTACAATGGCTGACCAAATGTTAGGTCTTATTAATGGTATGCGTTAATAAACACTAGAAGGAGAACAATCGATGGAAGATAGACGAGCTGAAAAGAAGGTAACGCCTACGGTATCAAGACAGGCGCGTAAAGAGCAACAAGAGATAGTAGAGGAACTTTCGAGTAAAAGTTACGCGAAAAAATCTATTAAATTTATGCTATTACGCTTATTAGTAATCATCGTACTCCTATTCATCGCAACCTTCGTTGGATTAATGATTGGTTATGGCGTAATTGGCGATGGTGATATGTTAGATGTATTTAAACCATCGACATGGACGCATGTATTCGATATTATGGATGGTACAGAGAAATAGGAGGATTTATATGTTAACAGCGAATCAAATTCAAGAAATTTTACCACACCGTTATCCATTTTTATTAGTGGATCGCATTACAGAATTAGAAGTAGGAAAGCGCGCGAAAGGCTTCAAAAACGTAACAGTGAATGAAGAATTCTTCCAAGGGCATTTCCCTGGCTATTCTGTTATGCCAGGTGTATTAATCATTGAAGCAATGGCACAAGTAGGTGGCGTAGCACTATTAAGTTCAGATGATTTTAAAGGTCGTATCGTATTCTTAACAGGTGTCGATAACGCACGCTTTAAACGCCAAGTAATCCCAGGAGACGTACTAACAATGGAAGTAGAATTTGTGAAGTTACGTGGCACAATGGGTAAAGGTCATGGTCGAGTGACTGTTGGCGATGAGTTAGTATGTGAAGCAGACATCCTATTTGCAATTGGACCAAAAGCTGAATAAATGATCTATGTAAGAACCGCTGAGATGCGGTTCTTTTTTTGTGCGTGAGAGTATTCCACTTTCGATTGTCGAAATTCCCTTTCGTGTGTGAAAAAGTCCCATTCGACAGTCGAGATTCCCTTTCGCGTGTGAAAAAGTCCCATTCGACAGTCGAGATTCTCTTTCGCGTGTGAAAAAGTCCCATTCGACAGTCGAGATTCCCTTTCGTATGTGAAGTAGTCCCATTCGACAGTCGAAATTCCCTTTCGCGTGTGAAAAAGTCCCATTCGACAGTCGAGATTCCCTTTCGCATATGAAGTAGTCCCTTTCCAAAGTCGAGATTCCCTTTCGCGCGCAGAAAAGTCCCTTTCCAAAGTCGAAATTCCCTTTCGCGTATGAAAAAGTCCCTTTCCAAAGTCGAAATTCCCTTTCATAAAATTAGTAGTCCATTTTATAAAAAAACACCCCTATCTCATTTAGAGTAGGAGTGTTCTTACTATATTAAGGTTGAAGGCGTGGACGTGTCATCATGTCGGAACGGAATCGTGCTAACAGTTCGTCACCTGTTAAACCTTCTTCGACTAATTTATCGAGTAGTTGCTCGGCATATTGGCGACGATGTGTTTTGAGTGTTCCTTTCATGAGGATGGATACTTCATTTTCAAAGTACTTAATACCTTGAACGAGTACACGAAATCCTGCAGGTTCATTATCAGGATATGAAATAACCGCACGTACCTCAATCACTTCATCTGTATCTATAAGTGGTAGAAAATCTTCTGCATATTTGTGATCAACGTACATCTCGAGAATCCAAGTATGATGGCTATTTTCTTGGTTGATGATAATACCATCAATGAGTGGATAGGAAATAAATGTGTCTTCTTTAAAGCGTTCAATTGACAGCATTTTGAATGTTTTCAGATGAACCACCTACCTTTTTTTAATGTTATAAGTATAACATATGAAAACATGCCGTATTCATAACTTGCATGTAATAATTGCTCGATTCGTGTCTATTTTTTGAAAATATTATGTTGAACCATATAGGAAATACGAAAACGCCGTTTTGCGTAAAATCTCGGCATCCTTTAGTATAGCGGTAATAGAAGGGGGGTGAAACATTGAATAACGTTTCAATTGTTGGGAGATTAACGAAAGCACCAGAAGTAAGGACAGTAGCAGACGGTAAAAGTGTCGGGCGTTTTACACTTGCGGTCAATCGGAATTTTAAAAATCAGCAAGGAGAGAACGACGTCGATTTTATTCTTTGTACAGCATGGGGGAAGTTAGCTGAACACATGGTGAAATATTGTGGCAAAGGATCACAAGTCGGGGTAATCGGACGATTGCAGTCGCGTAACTACACGAATGATGAAGGAAAGAGAATTTATATTACAGATGTGCTAGCTTTAGAAGTGCGATTTTTACAATTGAAAAATCCAGAACCAACTGTAAAAGTAGAGGATTTTCAATTACCAGCTGCTTTTACAGCGCAACAACCAATGCAATAGTGAGGGCTCTATGAGGGAGTATGTAGGCGAAAGAGAGAGCTGGGGGGCTCTTTCTTTCCATTTATACATAAGAAAAGAAGGAACCACATCTTCATGCGATTCCTTCTCTCTATTTAAAATGAAAAACTCAGTAAATCTTTAATTTGCGTATCATCAAGTTCTGTAATCCATTGACTTGATTGGATGAGTTCTTCCGATAAAGCTTGTTTTTCTGTTAATAAGGCATCAATTTTTTCTTCAATCGTACCTGTTGTAATAAATTTATGCACATGGACAAATTGTGTCTGTCCAATACGGTATGCGCGGTCTGTTGCTTGATTTTCGACTGCTGGATTCCACCAACGG
Organism: Kurthia sp. YJT4; assembly: GCF_030219945.1. Classification (NCBI taxonomy): domain Bacteria; kingdom Bacillati; phylum Bacillota; class Bacilli; order Caryophanales; family Caryophanaceae; genus Kurthia; species Kurthia sp. YJT4. Next base: position 378,018 of record NZ_CP126689.1, read on the forward strand.
TCTGCATGTAATACATGATTCGCAGCAGTTAAGTTTAACCCTGTACCGCCAGCTTTTAATGACAGAATGAAAATCGGGAATTCACCTTTTTGGAATGATTCAACGAAATAATCGCGCTGTTGTTTTGGCATACTTCCTGTTAAGAATGGTACATCCACGTCGTATAATTCCGAGAAGCAATGCTGCAGTAAATGGCCCATACCAATATACTGTGTGAAAATCAGACATTGTTCACCGTTATCAATAATTTCAGCACCTTTTGACACGATATGTTTCAACTTTTCAGAGCGTTTTATCATCGTAGGTGCTTCATCGAATGCCTCTTTTAAATATAATGCAGGATGGTTACATAACTGCTTTAATTTATTCAGCATTTTCAAAATTAACCCTTTACGTTCAAAACCACTCAATGTCTCAATTTTATGCAATGTCTCTTGAATAAAGCTCTCGTATAATACTGCCTGTTCTTCCGTCAAAGCACAGTATTCACGCTGCTCTAGCTTCTCAGGTAAATTTAGCTGAAGTGCAGGGTCTTGTTTTGTACGACGCAGTAGGAATGGTTGAATCTTTTTGCGAAGCCTCTCTTTGACATCATTTGAGTCATCACGCTCAATCGGCGCAATAAACGACTCTTGGAATCGAGAGAAGCTGCCCAAGTAACCGCGGTAAATGAAATCAAAAATCGCCCATAGTTCAGATAGACGATTCTCAACAGGTGTACCTGTTAAGGCGATATGATGTGAACCATTCAAACGACGAATCGCTTTCGATTGCTTCGTATTCATATTTTTAATATTTTGCGCCTCATCCAGCGTAATATTCGTAAAATGAAGCAGTGATAGTTCCTCAATATCCTGTGTTACCGTACCATACGTTGTTAAGATGATTTGGATTCCATTGTCTTGTAAGTAATCTGTAAATTGCTCACCTTTTAAACGTTTCGCACCGTAGTGTAAATACGTCGTCAGTGAAGGCGCAAATCGCTCAATCTCTTTTTGCCAGTTTCCAAGTACGGAAGTCGGACAAATAATAATCGTCGGCTCTGTCGGTTGTTCTTCTTCATAGACGCGCAGTAGATAAGAGATTAACTGAATCGTTTTACCAAGTCCCATGTCATCTGCAAGTACAGCCCCAAATCCTTGTTCACGCATGAATGATAACCAGTTGTAACCTTCTTGCTGATAAGGGCGCAATGTTGCTTGTAGAGAAGGGGATACCGGTAAATCAGGAAGTCCTTGTTTCTCCATCATTTTCTGCACGTAGTCCTTTAAAGATGCTTGAAGTTCGAGCTGCAACATCGGATCATCGCGGTCGTCATCATCATCTAGTTCTAGCGGGATGTCGAGTGAACTGGATAACTCTTGGAATAATAAATCTTTCACCGTCCAGTTCTCTGTTTCAGTTTGACTCATCAAGCGCTGAATTTCTTGCATCCATGCTGCATCTACACGCACCCATTCTGTACCTGCACGAATAAATTCACGTTGATCTTCTACCATACGTTTGAATTCGTCCATCGGAATATCGTGACCATTCAATGAGACCTTCCAATCGAATGTTAGAATCTCTTGCAGACCAGCAGCAGATTTGAAGTTCGATGAAGTACTTGCATTGGCACGTACTTTGAACTTAGACTCTTTTAATTCTTTCAACCAAGCAGGTAAGACAATTTCAAACCCAAGTGCTTGTAAACGAACGAAGTCACCACGTAAAAATTGGCGCACATCCGTATCCGTTAAATTCACACATAGGAATGGCTCATCTGGAATTCCTACCATATAAGGTTGGTCACCTAAAAGATGCATCATTTGCTGTTGTAGTTGATGAATCGAAGCAGCATAATCCGCCCACTTTGCTGGTAAGACATGTTCAATCTTCAAGTGTCTTTTACGTACAGGTGGTGTCCAATAAGTTGTTTTTGTTGTCGGACGAAGAACCGTTTCAAGTTGCCACAGTTGTTCGCCTTCCTCTGGTTCACGTAATCGAAGTCCAATCATGACTTCATCATCAATTTGTTTTTCGCGAATTGGCCAACCGCCATTACGGAAAAATGGTACAAGTGCAGGTAAATCGTCTTCTGTTAAAGCAGCTTCTGTGAGTGTCATCTGAAGTGCTTGCAGAAGTAAATCTTTTGCATCTTGTGAGATGGGAAGGTGGAATGATACTTGCTCGTCTATTTCAACATGTTGCCATAAGTCTTTTTTAAACCAGTAATCAGCGGCTTCTTGTACTGTTTTGAGAAATTGCTCGTCCTGTTCATTTAATCCCTTATACTGAACAAATGGATGACGATAATAAGACGAAAATAATTCAATTAATTCGAGTGTCGTTAAAAAGACTTGTTCATTTTTAGTTGTAATCGCTAATCCGAAAAAGCTTTTTTCGTGTTTATAGTAAAGTTGTGTCACCCATTCTTCTAAGCGAAGCGGGCGACCAACATTTGCATCATATCCTGTAAGATGAAACTGTCCATTCGGTAATGTATCAATAGAAAGGCCGATTGTTTTTGTAAAAGCTGTTGTTGTCATAGCATCAGATTTCCTTTCTCAATTTCTTCTTGCAATGCACGCATACGCTTATAGTTTTGGCGAACGGTTGTGACATATTGATTCCAAAATTCATGCTTTCCACTTTTCTTCGCGACTGCCTTCATTTTTTTCATAAGGCGAACAGCAGACTTATAGTGTTGACGTGATTTTTGATTAATTTCTTCCATAATTAATGAGTGGTAGAGTGATAAAAGAACCGATGGACGTTCTTCTACAACCGTCTTCAAACCACAAATCTCTAAAAAAGCGAGAGAAGTTGGGTAGAGTTGGTGTAGCGCAGACCAATCATCGAAGCGCTTCTTTCGAATTAAAAACTGAGAATAAGGCTGCAAACCATATTTTCCATACGCTGCAAACAATGTTTCTTCTAATTCTTCCGATAACTCTACACCCTGTCTTTCTTCATCAAAATGTTTAACAAAAGACATGCGATGAGGTGGCGCAAGATATTCCTGAATAAATGTACCCATAAATGGAATGATTGTTTCGATAATTTTTTTGCGAACAGCTTCTTGTTGATTCAAACCAGCTGTTCTAGCCAATTCAATCCATGATAGTAAATCTTTTGCTTCAATTTCATCTAAATAGGGTTGAAGTGCTTCTGTTTGGTCGAGCATTACTAAAAAGATGGATTTCATATATGGAATAGATAGGTCATCTTCATATTGACGAGCAGTTGATAACTTTTCAAGTTCAACTTCACGATCTCTTTTATTCGTAAAAATATGATTCCATATTAATAGGTAGATTTCGATACGATTTTCGACATACCCGCTTTGATTTAATAGGAAGTAATGACTCATCTCTTTTAGTGAATTATAGAAAGGATCAAATGCAAACAGACGTGACTTTTTCGACATTGCCAGCACATTCACTTCAAGACGTTCAATTTCATCTTGAATAAAGCGACGATAAAAACTTTGTGCCGCTTCTGTATTAGCAAGTGATAGATGTTTCCACGTATGCGATAGTAATGCAACATGTGTAAATACATCAAAAAGTGGCTGCCATTCACGTTCTAGTGGTCGCTGTTTGCGAATTTGCTCCATCATATCATTAAAAATACCATCTAGCAGATAGGGATTCATCTGTTGTTGATGATATAAGTTTCTTTTATAAACATTTTGTACAAAACGCAACCAATTTTCAGGCGTTCGTTCTTCTTTAAATAAGGTCATTTGTTCTTGTTGTGCACGAGAACGGAATTGCTCCAACCAATTTGATAAAGAGTCAATGTATTGGTAGAGGGCAAAAAGCGCCGCAACACGATGGCGGCATAGGCTTTCTTTCATAGCGCATGAGCAGTTAAGTGAATGGTCTTTCAAATTTAATGTTACCGTAGCGAGACTTGCATCTTGGACTACAAAAAGAGCTTTATGCAATTTGTAATCATAATCAATGATTTTGACGTAGTTATGACGTACAAGAAAAGCTGCACGGCGCACTAATTCTTCCGACTCTTGTTTTGTAGGGGACAACATTTTTGAAATTTGCCCCATATACTTTCGAATTATATCTTCTTCTGCTTTTGCAATTTCTGCAATATTCATGTTCATTCATCATCCGCTCCCGAAAAAAATCGTTCTTTCTATTATATCGCTTTTAAGGACGAACGTGAATGAATAAAGAAAAAAACTTTATGTATTTAAAAGTGTTGTTGTAACAACTGTCACAGTTGATTCCCATAATAAGGTTGGTTTGTTTCAAAAAGAATGGTGGTAAAGTTCTACGCAAAGACATTAATATTCAGACATCTTAAATTTTATTACAGGAGGGGTGAATATGTTAAAAATAAGAAGAATTGAACCTTTCTACACTAAGAGAGATGGCGACCATTTAAAACTCGTATTTGCGTATCAATACTTTTCGATTTTAAAAGATGATGAGCTATTCCATTTCATACCTGTTGAAGGAAAAGAAATCATCATCAATCTACAAACATTGCAAATCGAAAATTTATCCGATGTCTTTGTATTCCAAAAAAGCAGTCGTTTTATTCGTTTACCGCTATATCAACTACTACTTGTATCAAACATTCATGATCATCTGCAAAAGATTCTAGAAGACTTAGAACTAAGCACGGAAACTAAAAGAGCTCAAAATAATATTAATGAAGAAACAGCTCAACTTGTAAATGAAATGGAAGATATGAATAGATTACGGATGATTGATTATGCTTTGGATCATAAAGATCAAGAAATGTTTGAACAGCTAATGGATGATGACAATGGAACCTAATATAATCAAGATAAAACGACAATTTAGAAGACAAGGGAGTGACTCAATTATATGAGAATACTCCTTTTTTTATGCTTGAAAAGGAGGGAGATGGGCCACTCGTTGTTTGATTCGGGTCATTCGCCCGCAAAAACGGGCCATTCACTCCGCCAAATGGGTCACTCGAACGTCCAAACGGGTCACTCGCCACCGAAGTTAGGCACTCATCCCAAAACTATTTAAAATTCTATGTAGTGCTTGCTGTACGCCGCGCAAGCACTCAATTGGCGAGCCACCATTTCATAAAAAATAGAAAAATTGCGACACATAGAACGACAAGACTAAAAATTAAGGTCACGCGATCATATACATCCGATTTCCGTTTTTTACGCTCGGTCATACGATGAATTCACTCCCATCTCGTACTATTTAGTATTTATCCGATATAAATCGGCATTAAACTTTACAAAAACTGTTTATTTTCCGATAATTGCTATAAGAGTGAGAAGGAGGTGTTTCAAATAATCGGCAAATGGTATGCGCAAGGACTATCGATTTGGCGTTCGATGAATACGCAATTCAATGCGGCGAACAAGGCGCTTGAGAGAATTGCGACGGGGTATCGAATCAATCGAGCAGCAGATGATCCAGCAGGACTTGCAATTTCAGAGAAGATGCGCGCGCAAATTAGTGGTTTGAATCAAGCAGGGAAAAATATTCAAAATGGTATGTCTATGCTTCAAACAGCAGAAGGTGCTTTAAACGAAACACACGCCATTCTTCAAAGGATGCGAGATTTAGCTGTTCAGTCTGCGAGCGATACGCTGACAGATGGCGACCGCGCATTAATTCAAACGGAATATGAGGAACTCAAAAAAGAGATTCAACGTATTTCAAAAGATACACAATTTAATCAAAAGAATTTGATTAATGGAGATTACAAAGATCAGCCTTTTAAAATTCAGGCTGGTGCAAATGCAGGACAGACGATTGATTTGTATTTAGGGGATGCAAGTCTATCTGGGATGGGGCTGCCAGATACGTCGTCCATTGGCACAAGGGAAGATGCGGAAAAAGCGATTTCAGAAGTAGATGATGCGATTAATCAAGTGTCGAAACAGCGCTCTAAGTTGGGTGCATATATGAATCGCCTAGAACATGCTTATAATGTCACGATGAATACGCATGAAAACTTAGTTTCAGCAGAGTCACGTATTCGAGATGCGGATATTGCAAAAGAGATGATGAATTTCACAAAGGCATCGATTTTACAACAAGCTGCACAGTATGCGATGGCGATGCACATGCAACAAGGACAATCTATTCTACAATTATTAAAACCAGTACCTATAATGAATAAATAATGAAGTTGTATGCATAAAATATTCATTATAAATGTATAATTGGCTATTTTAATGAATTTATATGAATAAATATTAATTTAACATCTAGACAGTTGCATAAAAATGAAATATAATTCATATATAAACAAAATAAATCAAACCAAAGGGGTTTTGAATATGAAAAAATGGTTAATCGCAATGGTGGCAATCGTCATGGTTGTACTTGCAGGATGTGGAGCAAAGGATGATTCATCAAAAGATGGTGGTAGTAACGATGATTCAACAATTTCAAAAGTAGAAAAAGATAAAAAGTTAATCATTGGTACGAATGCAGGTTACTACCCATTCGAAATGATTGATAAAGACGGCAAAATGGTTGGTTACGATATTGATGTAGCAACAGCACTAGCAAAATCAATGGGTGCAACAGTTGAAGTGAAGCAATTCGGCTTTGACGCACTGATCCCAGCTTTACAAACAGGTAAAATTGATATGATTTTTGCAGGTATGACCATTACAAAAGAACGTGAAAATGCTGTAAGCTTTGCGGATGCATATTATGAAACAGGTCAAGGCGTTATGGTGAGAAATGATAGCAAAATTAAAGATTTAAAAGAAGTAGATGAAAAAGGTAAAACAGTCGTTGTTCAAATCGGTACAACAGGTTCAATCGTAGCGAAAAAAGAACTGAAGAATGCGGAAATTAAAGAATACGAAGATTTCCCATCAGCAGCGCTTGCAGTACAACAAGGTCAAGCTGATGCACTTGTATATGATGAGCCAGCGATTAAAGTATATGCACTACAAAACGAAGGTAAAGTAAAAGCTTTAGACGGCTTACTTGCAACAGATAAATTAGGAATCGCGATTAAAAAAGGCGATGAGAAAACAGTAAAATACGTGAATGACTTCTTAAAAGAATATTTAGGTTCTAAAGAGGAAGAAGAAACGAAGAAAAAATGGTTTGAAGATAGCAACTGGTTAAACCAAGTAGAAAGCCCAAAACAATAATAGAATCGTTCTGATTTTATTAGACAGAGAGAGGGAAACCTCTTTTTTGTCATTTCAAGCGGTATTTAGGAGGAGTATATATGTTTAATAACTACGAGTTCGATTGGAGCGTCATCCCTGATAATATCGACGTCTTCCTCGAAGGGGCTTTACTAACACTAGAAATTTCAGCAATCTCCCTGTTGCTTAGTTTACCAATTGGTATCATCTTCGGTTTTGGTCGTATTTCACGTAATATCGGTGTTCGTTTGATTGCAAGCACGTATGTTGAAATCATGCGTGGTGTGCCATTACTTGTACTATTAATGTTCGTATACTTCGGACTGGGTGCGATTTTCGGTCTTAGTTCATATTGGAGTGCGATTGTCAGTTTAGCTGTATTTGAAGGGGCATTCTTAGCAGAAATTTTCCGTTCAGGTATTCAATCTGTACCAAAAGGACAGATGGAAGCAGCACGTTCATCGGGTATGTCGAATTTTCAAGCGATGCGTTATATTATTTTACCGCAAGCCATTCGTCGTACATTACCACCAGCAGCGTCTCAATTTATTATGTTAATTAAAGATTCGTCGTTAGTGTCGGTTATTGCAGGTGTTGACTTAACATTAAAAGCGAAAAACCTTGTATCGAGTTCGTTTCGTGCATTGGAGATATGGGCATTCGTTGCGGTGATTTACTTCATCATGACATTCTCATTATCGCTACTTATTCGCTATTTTGAAAAACGCATGTTAAAGAACGAGCAGTAAGAGGAGGCTAACGCAGATGATTTCAATTAAAAATGTTAATAAAAGTTTCGGTACACATCATGTATTAACGGACATCTCATTAGAAGTACCAAAATCCAATGTCATCGCATTGATTGGTCCTTCTGGTGCGGGTAAGTCGACACTCATTCGTACAATTAATGCACTTGAGCCGATTGATTCAGGTGAGATTATTGTAAATGGTATTTCGATTCACGATAAAAAGACGAATATTAATAAAGCGCGTACGAATATCGGTTTCGTATTCCAAAGCTTTAATCTATATCCGTTCTTAAGTGTTTTAGATAATGTAACGATTTCACCAATTAAGGTGAAAAAACAGTCAAAAGAACAAGCTGAAAAGCGAGCAGTCGAATTATTAACGTCACTTGGGCTAGGAGATAAAGTACATGCTTTCCCTGGGCGTTTATCAGGTGGACAACAGCAGCGTGTTGCCATTGCGCGTGCGCTTGCGATGGATCCAGAAGTCATGCTATTTGACGAACCAACATCAGCACTCGACCCAGAGATGGTAAAAGAGGTACTCGATGCGATTCGTAAACTTGCACATGAGGGTATGACGATGGTCGTTGTAACACATGAAATGGGCTTCGCAAAAGAAATTTGTGACGAGATTGTTTTCATGGCAGAAGGAAAAATCGTCGAAGTCGCACCACCGAGCGAATTCTTCTCGAACCCGAAAACAGAACGCGCACAAAACTTCTTAAAAGCAGTATTAAATCATTAATATTTGTAGGGCACGACGTAGATGCGTCGTGCTTTTTTTGTGGAGAACGAATCTGGAGCGAGTGGCCCATTTTCGCCTTCGAATGTCCCGTTTGACGGGTGAATGGCCCAAATCGAGGTGCGAGTGACCCAATTTCTTCAGCGAGTGACCCAAAATACGGGTCGAATGCTCGAATTCACACTAACATAAACAATTCAAGTCCCTTTGAATTACTCAAAAGCCTTGAAGAAAGTGCAAAGAGGGAGCAACTTAGGTCTTGAAGCGTGTGGCCTATTTTCGCCCTCGGATCAGTCCCTTTCAGAGAGTGAGATTCCCTTTCACGCGTGGATCAGTCCCTTTCGGCGAGCAGGATTCCCTTTCGCGCGCGGGTCAGTCCCTTTCGGAGGCGTGGATTCCCTTTCGCGCGCGAGTTTGTCCCTTTCGGAGGCGAGGATTCCCTTTCGCGCGCGGATTAGTCCCTTTCGGAGGCGTGGATTCCCTTTCGCGCGCGGATCAGTCCCTTTCAGCGAGCAGGATTCCCTTTCGCGCGCATGTTAGTCCCTTTCGGCGAGCAGGATTCCCTTTCGCGCGCGAGTTTGTCCCTTTCGGAGGCGAGGATTCCCTTTCGCGCGCGGATCAGTCCCTTTCGGAGGCGTGGATTCCCTTTCGCGCGCGGATGATTCCCTTTCGGAAGACGAGATTCCCTTTCGCACGCGGATCAGTCCCTTTCGGCGAGCAAGAGTCCCTTTCGCGCGTGGATCAGTCCCTTTCAACAAAATTCGACACTCATTCATCCACGCCCCTAATATTAAATCTATGTAAAAACCACCTAAAAAATAACAAAAAAGCATGATGTTAACGTATGATATTTATAGAAAAAAGGCGTATAATATGGCTACTAATAAATGTATATTTGAAAGAAGGATTTTACCCATGGCGTTAGATATGAATTCACGCATTACCAACTTAGAAATTTCAGGCATTCGTCGTTTTGCCAATCAATTAGCAAATTTTCCAGAAGCACTCAATTTGACGATTGGTCAACCCGATTTTCATGCTCCAGAGGCAGTAAAAGAAGCAGCAGCACAGGCGATTTTGCAAGATCGTACGGGCTATTCAAGCAATGCAGGGTTACTAGAGCTTCGTGAAGTAGTAGCAGCGTTTTTTAAAGAGAAGTATCAGTGTTCATATAATCCAAAAACGGAAGTAATGGTGACGAATGGAGCAAGTCAAGCGCTCGATGCCGTATTACGTACGATTTTATTACCTGGTGATGAATTGATTGTGCCAGCACCGATGTATGCAGGTTACGTTCCTGTAATTGAGAGTGTAGGAGCAAAAGTAGTCTATTTAGATACAACAGATACGCATTTTCAGCCATCACTCGAGCGTTTAAAAGCATGTGTGACACCAAAAACAAAAGCGATTTTATTTAACTATCCGACAAATCCGACAGGTGCCACATTAAGTCATGATGTGATGGATGAGATTGTTGACTATTTAAAAGATCAACAGCTTTATATTATTTCAGATGAAATTTATAGTGAAAATACATTTGACCATGCACATCGTTCATTTGGTTCATATCCAGAAATAAAAGATCGTCTTTTCTTAATTCATGGGTTATCAAAATCACATGCGATGACTGGATATCGAATTGGCTTCATCATGGGGCATGAACATCTCATTCAACAGACATTAAAAGTGTCAGCCTTCAACATCTTATGTGCAGCTGTTCCAAGTCAGTATGGAGCTATTGCGGCATTAACAATAGCTAAAGATGCACCAGAAGTGATGAATGTATCCTATCGTCAACGTCGCGACTATGTGTATGAACGATTAATCGAAATGGGAATTGAAGTACAAAAGCCAGAAGGTGCATTTTATATCTTCCCATCGATTCAGCAGTTCGGTATGACATCTGAAGAATTTGCGACACGCTTAATGATTGAAGGTGGCGTGGGCGTTGTGCCGGGTTCTGCGTTTTCAAAATTGGGAGAAGGGTATGTAAGGATTACGTATGCTTATGCGATGGAAACGCTTGTTGAAGCGATGAATCGCATGGAACAATTCATTCAAACACTCAAGTAGCCTTGTGCTACATACATAATTGGATGTTCCGAGCATATGAAAACAATGAATAAGGGGTTGTTATAGTGATTTATGCAGGAATTTTAGCAGGCGGTAAAGGGACACGAATGGGGAATGTTCCGATGCCTAAACAATTTTTGTCGTTACAAAATAAACCGATTATTATTCATACAGTTGAAAAATTTGTTCTAAATCCACGAATTCAAAAGATTTTTATCGCCGTGCCACGTGATTGGGTACAACATACGCGAGATTTACTAAAAAAGTATGGACTTTCAATCCCACGAATTGAAGTAGTAAGTGGTGGATGTGATCGAAATGATACAATTATGAAAGTTATTGATGCCATTGAAAAAAATGCAGGAATTCAAACAGATGATATTTTAATTACTCATGATGCGGTGCGTCCATTTTTGACGCATCGTATTATTGAGCAAAATATTGAAAAAGGGTTAGAAGTAGGCGCAGTTGATACCGTGATTAATGCGATTGATACGATTGTTGCATCAGAGGATGGTGAATTTATTTCGGATATTCCGAGACGCGATTTTATGTACCAAGGTCAAACGCCACAAACATTTAATATAGTCGAGTTACGTGAGTTATATCAAGCACTAAGCGATGATGAAAAAGAAATTTTAACCGACGCAGCCAAAATTTTCGTTATGAAAGGGAAGAAAGTGGGAATCGTTAAAGGAGAAACGTTTAATATCAAAGTAACGACACCTTACGATTTAAACGTAGCAAACTCAATTTTGAAAGGGAGTTTGGATAAATAATGATTAATCAAATTTATCGACTCGTATCTGCTAGACAATTTGAGTTAAGTTACAAAGACCGTTCCTTACAAGGCGAGGAAATCATTGTGCGTCCGACACATCTATCCATTTGTGCAGCCGACCAGCGTTATTACACAGGTCGACGTGGCGCAAAAGCGATGCGTCAAAAGTTACCAATGGCGCTAATACATGAAGGAATTGGTGAAGTAGCATATGACCCAAAACACGAAATTCCAGTAGGTACGCGTGTTGTGATGGTGCCAAATACACCAACAGAAGATGATCCTTATGTCGCTGAAAACTATTTACGTTCAAGCCGCTTCCGTTCAAGTGGGTATGATGGCTTTATGCAAGATTATGTCTTTTTAAAGCGTGACCGCATTGTTCCGTTACCTGAACATGTTTGCCCAAACGTCGCATCTTTTACAGAATTAGTTACGATTACAACACATGCTCTCAGTCGTTTCGAACAGAAGGCGATTAAGCGTCGTGGACATTTTGGTGTTTGGGGGGATGGTAATTTAGGTTATATTACTTGTTTGATTTTAAAGTACATGTATCCAGATTGCCATGTAACGATTTTCGGGAAAACGCAATATAAACTAGATCATTTTACATTTGTGGATGAGGCTATTTTTATTAATGAAATTCCAGAGAATTACGAAATCGATCATGCGATTGAATGTGCAGGTGGTAAAGGAAGCCAGTATGCGATTGATCAAATGATTGATATTATTAAGCCAGAAGGTGCAATTTGCTTACTTGGTGTGAGTGAATTTCCTGTAGAAATTAATACACGTATGGTACTTGAAAAGGGCTTAACGTTGATTGGTAGCAGTCGAAGTGGCTCACTCGATTTTCAACGTACTGTAAATCTGTATAAAAAGTATCCTGAAATTCCTGAATATTTATCAACACTTGTAGGTAATGTCACAAGAGTGGAGTCTGTGCAAGATATTACACGCGCTTTTGAAGAAGATTTATCACGATCTTGGGGCAAAAGTGTGATGGAATGGAAGATCTAATATGTCGATAAAATATACTATTTTAAAATGGTATAAACAAATAGTGAATAGTTATTATCAACTCATCACGCTCTTTTCGCCTATTCGAAAAGAGAAAGTGGTGTTCTTTCTCTATAGAGGTTCAAAATTAGAAGGTAATCTACAAATGGTTTTTGAAGAATTAAAAAAACAATTTCCATCAAAAGAAATCTATATTCAAACATCTGCTAAAAAAGTAGGTCTCGCTATTTTAAAAGATTTATGGTTAATACGCGATGCAGAAACCGTATTGATTGATGATTATTTTTTAGCCGGATATCTTGTTACGCCGAGAAAAGGTACACGCATTATTCAACTTTGGCATGCTACAGGCGCGTTTAAAAAATTTGGACTTAGCACACGTAATACACAGTTTGGACCTTCGGAAAAGTATCTTGAAATATTACCAATTCACCAACATTATACCGCTGCATATGTCTCAACTGATATTTCCGCCAAATATTTTTCCGAAGCTTTTGGTATGTCACCTACACAAATTTTTGCGATGGGTTCGCCACGTGCAGAACAGTTAATGTGCCATGTTGCGCCACCGCCTGTTAAATTTTCGCATCAAAAGAAAAATATGACGAAAATTTTAATTGCACCTACGTATCGAGCAAGTAAAGTTCACCAAGAATCATTACTTAGATGGACAGATGAAGTCCAAGAAATAGTGAAGCAATTACCGGAAAATACACTATTTATTATCGTATTACACCCATATGAAAATTCACAGGATTGGATACCTTTAATGAATCATCCACAAATATATGTAGATCTACAATCAAGTGCAAATACTTGGATGCCACATGTGGATGCTTTTATTACAGATTATTCTTCTGCTATTTTTGAATTTGCTTTATTTGAAAAACCGTTAGCGCACTATATTCCAGACCTAGAGGAATATACAAAAAATAGAGGTTTCTATCGTCCAATCAAAGAAATTACAGATGGTGACTTGTTGCATAGTCGCAAGCAATTAATCGAATGGATTAATCAACGCCACCAGCATGAGTACTTAAATACAGAGCGTATGGTACGCGAAAATATTGGTGATGTATCGGGAGTTACGGAAAAAATTGTTCAACACATCTTTGAACCGAAGTGAGGGAAGTTACATGGCGAAAAAATTGACGTTCAAGCAAAAAGTTGATCGGCGATTTAAAAAAGAAGTCTTTCAGATGCTTTATAAAATGTTTTCATTACTACCAATTAACAAAAATCGCATTTCGATTTTATCAGACAGCCGCAAAACAATGAGTGATAACTTCCAATTCGTTTACGATGAGTTGCAAAGAAAGAAAAATTATAGTTACTACTTTTTATTAAAGCCATCCGTTAAAACACGCAAACGCTATATTGAAATTATTCAATTAGCGTATAATTTGGCACGCTCAAAAGTTATTTTACTCGATGATTTTTATCCGATGATTTATCCATTGAAAATTCGAAAAGGTGCCGATCTAATTCAAATCTGGCATGCGGTAGGTGCTTTTAAAACATTTGGCTTTAGTCGAATTGGTAAACCAGGTGGCCCAAAACCTGATTCGAATGCACATCGCAATTATACAAAGGCGATTGTTAGCTCGAAATACGTAGCTCCTTTCTATGCAGAGGGCTTTGGCATCGATGAATCCTGTGTTGTTGCAACAGGAGTACCAAGAACCGACGTCTTTTTTGACGAATCTTATAAACAGCAAAAAACAAAAGAAGTTTATGAAAAATACCCACAGTTTATTGGGAAGCGCGTAGCTTTATATGCACCGACCTTTAGAGGAAATGGTCAATCAAGTGCTAAGTTTCCAAAAGAACAACTTAATTTAGACCAGATTTATGAAGGACTGGGTGAAGAAGATGTCTTTATTATTAAAATGCATCCATTTGTTAAAAAGAAAATCTCAATTCCAGAAGCATATCGGGATAAAATTTTTGATTTAACAAAATACCCAAGTGTTAATAATCTATTATTTATTACAGATGTACTCATTACAGATTATTCATCTGTTTGTTTTGAATATGCTTTATTAAATAAACCGATGATTTTTTATTGTTTTGATTTAGAAGAATATATTTCAGCACGTGATTTTTATGTCCCATATGAAGAGTTTACACCTGGAGAGATCGTTCGAGATACCGATCAAATGGTGCGTGTACTACAAAATCAATTGAATCATCCACATGTTGACTACAAAGATTTCACAGATAAATTTTTTGATGATTTAGATGGAAAATCAACAGAACGTGTCGCAGATTTAGTTATATCTTGTATGGAACGAAAATAGGAGGTGATTAACAGTTAGAATAAAACTATAAATATATATAAAAAACTATTGATTTTTCATACATTTCATAACACAATAGAATTATCCACTAATTCAAAGGAGAATGTAATGTATGAAAAAATATAGTATTGGTCAATTCGCTAAAGAAATCGGAGTAACAGTTCAGACTTTAAGAAACTGGGATAAGACAAATAAATTAAATCCCCAATATACAGCACCTTCTGGACACCGTTATTACTCTCAACAACAACTTGAATATTTTCTTGGTTTACATTCTCCTGAATCAGAATCGAGAATAACTATAGGCTACTGTCGAGTATCTTCTCATCAGCAAAAGGATGATTTGCAGAGACAAGTGGAAAACATGGAATCATACTTACTGTCTCAAGGTAATCCATTTAAGATTGTGAAAGATATAGGTAGTGGCATAAACTACAACAAAAAAGGGTTAAATGATGTTATTGATTTAGTCCTAAATTACAAAGTAGATCGAGTTGTAGTTTTATACAAAGATAGGTTATTACGATTCGGATTTGAAATCTTGGAAAATTTATTTGCTAAATACGGAACAAAGATTGAGGTTATCGACAATACTCCAAAGACAGATGATCAAGAGTTGGTCGAAGATTTAATTCAGATTGTTACTGTATTTAGTTGCAAATTACAAGGGAGACGGGCGAATAAGGCTAAGAAATTAATTAAGGAGTTGAAAGAGAATGATACTAGCAAAGAAGATACGAATTAAACCAACTAAAGAACAAGAAATTCAGTTATGGAAATCTACTGGTGTGGCA
Organism: Kurthia sp. YJT4; assembly: GCF_030219945.1. NCBI lineage: Bacteria > Bacillati > Bacillota > Bacilli > Caryophanales > Caryophanaceae > Kurthia > Kurthia sp. YJT4. The sequence continues at coordinate 393,600 of NZ_CP126689.1, forward strand.
AGATGGGTATACAATTGGACATTAGCCAGACAACAAGAAAATTATCAACGAGGGTTGAAATTCTTATCTGACAATGTTTTAAGAAAAGAAATCACACAAATTAAAAAACAAGAGGACTTCCAATGGTTGAGTGAAGTGTCAAATAATGTAGCTAAACAAGCTGTTAAAGATGCTTGTAATGCGTATAAGAGATTCTTTAAAGGTTTGGCGAAACGCCCAAGATTCAAATCTAAAAAGAAATCTAAACCTTCTTTCTATAATGATAATGTGAAACTTAAAGTAAAAAAGAACACGGTGTTAATTGAGAAAGTAGGATGGGTTGCAACTTCTGAACAAATACCAATGGGGGTGAAATATACTAATCCTAGAGTATCTTTTGACGGAAAGTATTGGTATATCTCTGTTGGAGTAGAGAAAGAACAAGTAAAACAAGAATTAACGAATGAAGTAATTGGAGTAGATTTAGGAGTTAAAGAATTAGCAATTTGCTCGAATGAAATGGTGTTCAAAAACATTAACAAAACAAAAGAAGTGAAAAAGATTGAGAAACGTTTACGTAGGTTACAGCGAAGCGTTTCTCGAAAATACGAGATGAATAAGGAGGGAAACCGATTTGTCAAAACATGTAACATTATAAAAATAGAAAAGCAAATACGAAATCTACACAGACGGTTAGCTAACATTAGAAACAACCACATTCATCAAGCGACAAATACAATAGTGAAAACCAAACCTTGTAAAGTTGTGATGGAAGATTTGAATGTAGTTGGAATGATGAAAAATCGTCATTTAGCTAAAGCAGTAGCTAAACAAAAGATGTATGAATTTCTCCGTCAAATGAAATACAAATGTGAAAAATACGGAATTGAATTTATACAAGTTGGGCGTTTCTTCCCATCTTCTAAAACATGTTCGTGCTGTGGACAAATTAAATCAGATTTAAAATTATCTGATAGAGTTTACAAGTGTGACTGTGGATTAGAGATAGACAGAGATATGAATGCTGCGTTAAATTTAGCTAAATTTGGAGAATTAGTAGCTTAGTCACTTACAAGATACTACTAATGTGTAGGGTTCGTTGTACCCGAATTAACGCCTGTGGAGTATCATATCAAATGTGAGTAGCTTCGGTAAAAGCAGATACAAAGAAACAGGAAATAAACATTGCTTATAGATTTTTATAGGTTTTTGGCAACGGGAACAAAATTAATGAAAAGAAAAATTTTTATGGCTGTGAATGATGTCAACATCAATAAAGGCGGTATTAATAGCGTGATGTTTTCACGTACGCATTTATTCGATAATGATAAATATAGTACAGCACTTGTCACATTGGATGACAAAACAAACTATCCTGAAATTGAAAAACAGCTGAAATATGAAGGACGCATTGCAGAAACATCGGAAGTTATTAATATTTTTGAATACTATCGTAATAAATTTACCCGTGGTGAAGTGAATGAAGAAATACGTGCACAGTATGAGCGTAATTTACAACGAGAAGAAGAAGGTTACCATTACCAACTAGATGGTAAAGTAGCACGCTATTTCGATAATGGTCGCTATGTAAAGTATAAGCGATGGGATGACGAAGGACGTTTACGCGTTGTCGATTATTTCTCAGAAATACGAGTACGCATTGAACGCGAAATTTATCATATTGACGGTTATTTACTACAAAAAGAAACATATCACCCATCTAACAATAAAGTAACGCAAATTCATTATTATACAAAAGAAGGTTTTTGCTACTTATCACGCTGGTTTAATCATAATACAGGTAAGCCGCAGCGAATTGTATTATTTAGCCCAGATCGTCAAGAAGCAAAAGTATTCCCTTCTAACTTAGAATTTCATGCGAGTTTTTTAGAGGAATTATGTGATTTAGAAGAAGTAAAACCAATCATTATTTGTGATGGACCAGGCACAAGTCCGAAAGTACAACACATTCCAGCTGAGAAAGCGATTCGTATCTATACAATCCATACGAACCATTTATTAGAACCATATACAATCGGTAGTGAAGTAAAACCGGATATCAAACATGTACTTAATAATAAAGATGAAGATGCACCAATCGTTGTTTTAACGAATCGTCAAAAAATTGATATCGAGACACAATTCTCAGATCGAAAATGGAATATCCATGTTATTTCGAATGTAGCGGAAAGCGAACTACAAGTGACGAAAAAACATCTAAATCGCGTTGTCACAATCAGTCGTTATAACTCAGAGAAGCGTCTTGATTTATTAATCCAAGCATTCAAAAAAACAGTAGAAGTAGTACCAGATGCTGAGTTACATATTTACGGTGATGGTCCACAAAAAGATGCTTTGAAAAAATTAATTGCTGACTTAAAATTACGTAAATCAGTAAAACTACTACCTTATACAAACGATGTTTTCACAAAATTAAGCGAAGGCTTATTCACAGTCATCACATCAATTTACGAAGGACAAAGTTTAGTTATTTTAGAAGCGATGACACAAAAAGTACCAGCAATCAGCTTCAAAGTGAACTACCTTGTACGTGAATTAACAGATGGCACAACAGGAAAAGTTGTACCAAACGGTGACATCGATGCATTGGCAGAAGCGATGACAGACTGGTTATACACACCAGAAAAAGCTCTAGAAGTAGGCGAACATGCATACCAAGTCGTCAATGAAAAATATACACGCGAACGCCAATACCAAGAATGGGATGAACTATTCGAACAAGAAATCGCTAAACAAAACTAATATGTGAAAAAGCGCTCATGGATGTGAGTGCTTTTTGTTTGGGATGAATTTTTGATTATGAAAGGGACAAATCCGCGCGCGAAAGGGAATCGATGTCGTTGAAAGGGACAAATCCGCGCGCGAAAGGGAATCGCCGCCTCCGAAAGGGACAAATCCGCGCGCGAAAGGGAATCGCCGCCATTGAAAGGGACAAATCCGCGCGCGAAAGGGAATCTTGGTATTTGAAAGGGACAAAACCGCGCGCGAAAGGGAATCCTGCTCGCCGAAAGGGACAAATCCGCGCGCGAAAGGGAATCTTGGCATTTGAAAGGGACAAATGGTCGCGCGAAAGGGAATTCTGCTCGCCGAAAGGGACTGATTCACGCGCGAAAGGGAATCCTGCTCGCCGAAAGGGACTGATCCACGCGCGAAAGGGAATCTTGGCATTTGAAAGGGACTGATCCACGCGCGAAAGGGAATCTTGGCATTTGAAAGGGACAAATGGTCGCGCGAAAGGGAATCCCCGCCACTGAAAGGGACAAAACCGCGCGCGAAAGGGAAACGCCGCCTCCGAAAGGGACAAATCCGCGCGCGAAAGGGAATCGGCGCCGTTGAAAGGGACAAAACCGCGCGCGAAAGGGAATCGGCGCCGTTGAAAGGGACAAACTCGCGCGCGAAAGGGAATCGCCGCCATTGAAAGGGACAAAACCGCGCGCGAAAGGGAATCCCCGCCACTGAAAGGGACAAATCCGCGCGCGAAAGGGAATCGCCGCCATTGAAAGGGACAAACCCGCGCGCGAAAGGGAATCCTGCTCGCCGAAAGGGACAAAACCGCGCGCGAAAGGGAATCCTGCTCGCCGAAAGGGAATCCCTACCACTCAAAAACCAAAAACCGAAAACGCTCTGCAATCTCAGAGAGTTTTCGGTTTCAATCGTTTCAGCGTTGGACTTGTTTTAAGTCTTCTTTAATTTTTGTTGTTGAGATGCCTTCTGTACGTGGTAAGTAGCATACTTCGCAGTAGTCAGATAGGAAGTCGAATTTGCCTTCCCAATCATGTCCCATTACGAATAAGTCTACATTGTATTTTTGTACATCTTCAACTTTTTGTTCCCAGTTATTTTCAGGAATGACTTTGTCTACATATTTAATCGCTTCCAAAATCATTTTGCGATCTTCGAAACTATAGTAAGCTTTTTTGCCTTTTAGTGCATTGAATTCATCCGACGAAATGGCAACGATTAGGTAGTCGCCCATTTCTTTAGCACGGCGAAGAATGTTGATGTGGCCAGCGTGTAGTAAATCAAACGTGCCATACGTAATAACGGTTTTCATAATTTGCCTCCAAAATCATACTTTTGGTTATTATAGTACACCCATTTAAAAAAAGAAAGATGTGTTATAAGTGAGTTAGTAAGTATTCTGCTAAGTTTTTAGAAGATTGACCTGTAGAATACGTATTCCAGTGGCTCGAGTAGTCTTGTATAACAGTTGCATCAAAATCGAGATGAAGAATTGCGTGTACTAATTCTTCGTCGCTATCCACAACAGGTCCGGGAACCATTGTTGGATAGTCACTCCAAAATCCACGACTCATACGGTATTGATCTAAATCATATGGATAGAAGATTTGTGGCTTTTTAAAGAACGCATACTCAAACGGAATTGACGAATAATCACTGATTAAACAGTCAGTTACCGTTAGTACTTCATGAATTGGTACTTGATTGTCGAGTACGATAATTTGAGGGTTTACTAAATTTTCTACTGTATGTTGAACAGCAGGATGTAATTTAATAATCAATACATATTCATCGCCGACATCTTGCATCAATTTTGTAAAGTGAATCGGAATTTGCTGTGTAGTTAATTCTAAATCACGAAAAGTTGGTGCGTATAATAGAACTTTCTTTTCACGCAAGATTGGATATTTTTCAAATAAGCGTGTGCGTACCTCAGTAACACGCGACTCGTCAAAATAAAAATCTGTGCGCGGAATCCCTGTGCGTAAAAACGCATCCGGATCCTTATGAAATGCTAGACGGAAAATCTTCGCCATTTGTTCCGAACCGACAACCACTTTATCCATACGTTTATAAACTTTTCGAAAGCGACGAACTGCTGCTGGTGTACGATATGCGATACTCGGATCAGAAAGTGCGAATTTTTTAATTGCACCTGCTGCATGCCAAAGTTGAATACATTCGATATGTTTCGGCAGCACATGTAAAAGCGGTACATAATTGTCGATTAATAGCGTTTTACAAGTAGAGATATGGTACAAACCACCTATATATTGACGTAAGTCTTTCATCTCAAATAAAATAATCTTTTTTACGTTAAGATTTGAAAAATTTTCGTTGCAACGAGACGTTTTTAGTACGATAATATCTGAGTAGCCTTGCTCGTTTAGTGCTTGTATTGTATAAGCAGCGTTATCGCCAAAATCGCATAAGAAAACCATCTTTTTACGTGTCGGAAAGATGGAAAAAAGTGCGAAGAAAAATTTATTTATAAGTAAAAATAGTTGAATTAACAATTCTTTTGTCATAGATTCACCCAAGTTAGTTTAATTTTTTACTACTTTTTTTATTATAGCATATTCTCTTGAAGGCGAAATATTGAAAGTTTAAAAAAATGGAAAGATTCATCATAGGAATATGGTATGATGTATGTTGAAAAATTATTAAAATTGAAAGAGTGAACAACTTTGTCTATTAAAAATATATTAACAAAAGTCTTGAAGAAGGCTTATCGTTATATGGCAAAAAAGCCACGCATCGAGAATTTAGTTGTCTTCGAAAGTTTTCATGGTAAACGTTATAGTGATAATCCACGTGCGATTTATGAATATATGAAAGAAAATTGTCCAGAATTTGATTTGATTTGGTCTGTAAATAAAAAGAGTATCCCGATGTTTAAAGAAATGAATGTTCCTTATATGAAGCGTTTTTCTTTAAAATGGTTGCTGACATTCCCGAGAGCACAGTATTGGGTGAATAATGTGCGTCTTGCGAAATGGATGAAAAAACCTAAAGGTACAACTTATTTGCAAACATGGCACGGTACACCATTGAAGCGATTAGGGACAGATATTGAGGAAGTACATATGCCAGGCACAGTCACTTCGAAATATCGTAAAAATATTATCTCAGAATCGAAAAACTGGAGCTATTTAGTAGGGCCAAACGCATACTCAACAGAGATTTTATCACGTGCATTTCATTTTAAAGGACCTGTAATTGAGTCAGGCTATCCGAGAAATGATGTCTTACATAACCCATCTGAAGCACGTATGCAGCAAATTCGTCAGTCATTGAATATCGATCCGAAGAAAAAAGTGGTATTATACGCACCGACGTGGCGTGATGATCAATTTTTCGAAAAAGGTAAATATCGTTTTGAGTTCCAATTTGATATTAATCGTATGAAAGAAAAATATGGCGATGATTTTGTCTTATTAGCGCGCATGCACTATCTTGTGTCAGAGAGCTTTGACTTTACGCCATATAAAGATTTTATTATCGACGTGTCAGATTATTATGATATTGCCGATTTATATTTAATTAGTGACTTATTGATTACGGATTATTCATCTGTGTTCTTCGATTACGCGACATTAGATCGCCCGATTATTTTCTATATGTATGACTTAGAAGATTATCGTGATCGCCTACGTGGTTTTTATATTGATATTGAAGCGGATGCGCCAGGTAAGATTGTCAAAACAGAAGATGAGCTCATCGCTGAAATTGATCGTGCGTTAACAGAAGGTCATGCAGATCCTGCTCGTTACGAACGTTTCAAAAATCGCTTCTGTGAATGGGAAGATGGACGTTCTTCGGAGCGTGTTGTGAAGCGCGTATTCTATAAACAAACACTCGCACCGGCCTACATTCCACCAGTAGAAGATGAAACAACTGTTGAAACAGAACCATGTGAAACCGTATTAAATTAATAAAAGTAATCCGAAAAGAGGAGTCGTCCGCAAGGCGATTTCTCTTTTTCAATCGCATGGACATTGTGTCTTAAATTGGGTGCGAATATGCTATAATAAGCAATGAATATTCGGAGCGTTTTGGAACTAATTTTCGCAGCATTTCGTTCTAATTATTTGAAATACAGGGAATAGAGGAAAATACAATATGAAAGCAATGATTAATATCATTAAAGAACAGGTGAATTCATTTTATCTGGTTCAGCGTTTAGCGAAATTCCAACTGCGCATTGATAATCAGGGGAACTATCTTGGATTCATATGGGAAATTTTAAATCCTGCCATCCAAATGGCGATGTATTGGTTCATCTTCGGCTATGTGATGCGTCGAAACGCAGAAGTCGACGGTATTCCGTATGTATACTGGATGTTAGCGGGGATTTCTTTCTGGTTCTTTATTAATAAAGCTATTTTACAAGGTTCAAAATCAATCTATCAAAAATACTCCATGGTCGCAAAGATGAATTTTCCACTTTCGAGCATACCGAGTTATATTATTATGGGAAAATATTATGGTCACTTGGCGCTACTCGCTGTCATTATGGTCATCTTCTGGATTGGCGGATACTATCCGACATGGCACTATTTCGAACTCATCATTTTCGTATTATGGTCATATGTGTTAGCCTTTTCAATCACATTACTTACATCAACACTGACAGTCGTTGTACGTGATTTACAAATGGTCATTCAATCGGTTCTACAAGGGATGTTCTTCATCTCTCCAATTCTGTGGGATCGCTCAAAAGACATGCCCGAATTATTACAAAATATTTTAATGTTGAATCCATTCTATTTCTTAGCGCAAGGTTACCGTGCTGGGTTACTAACACATGAATGGTATATCATCAATCATTGGGAACTCGCATTATACAACTTAGCACTTATACTGATCTTCTTGTACTTCGGTGCAAAAGCACATTATAAATTCCGTGCGCGCTTCTCAGACTTTGTCTAAACTTTATGGAGGATGCTCAAATGGCAGAATCAGTTATTTTAAAAAATATTACAAAAAAATATCGTATGTATGAAACGAAGGGCCAGCAAATTGCTGACCTGATCTTTCCAGGTAAAAAAGGTTCATCTTTTAATGCGATTGAAAATATCACTTTTTCAGTAGAAGAAGGCGATGTCGTCGGACTTGTCGGTATTAATGGTTCGGGGAAGTCGACTTTATCCAATATCATTGGCGGACTCGTTCCACCAACATCGGGCGAATTAATCGTTAATGGTGAAGTGAATGTCATTGCGATTCAGTCAGGTCTGAACAATGCCTTAACAGGTGCTGAAAATATCGAATTCAAATGTCTACTTATGGGCTATTCAAAAGAAAAGATTAAAGAAGTCATGCCAGAAATCATTGAGTTTTCAGAGCTTGGAGACTTCATTTATCAACCTGTTAAACAATATTCAAGTGGTATGAAGTCGAAACTTGGCTTTGCGATTAGTGTAACAGCGAATCCTGATATCCTCGTAATCGACGAAGCATTATCTGTTGGAGACCAGACGTTTACAGATAAGTCACTCGCAAAAATGCTCGAATATAAAAAACAAGGAAAGACGATTTTCTTCGTCAGCCATAACCTTTCTCAAGTACGTAATTTCTGTACAAAAATTGCATGGATTGAGGGTGGGCGTTTACGTGAATTCGGCCCAACAAATGTGGTCATGCGTAACTACATGGCGTTCCTAAAAGACTATAATAAGCTGACACCAGCCAAGCAAAAAGAATTCCGCGACCAATTGGCGAAGCAGCGTAAGCATAAATAAGAATAGGAGTGACAAGCGGTGAGAAAAACATTATTTCTGGTAAGCAATGACCTCAATACGGAACAAAGAGGCTTGCATAAAGCAGTATTAAAACAAGCGCGTCTGCTCAATCAGCCAGATTACCAACCTGTTCTTGTAACATTAGACTACAAACCAAACTATGCGGAAATCGAACGTGAACTTCATGTCACAGGTCATCTTCCACATGATGTGCATATTGTGAATTTATACGACTACTATCGTGATCGCTTTGCAGTGGTGGAAGTATCGGCTGTTTCAAAAGCACATTACGAAAAGAACCGTCATAAATTCGAAGACGAATTCTTTGTAGAAGATGCTGGCAATCACGCACGCTATTTTGAAAATGGTCGCTATGCAAAATATAAGCGCTGGGACGAAGATGGTCGCTTACAATTCGTCGACTACTTCAATGACAATCGCGTACGTATTTCGCGTGAGGAGTTCCATCCAGCAGGATATAAAGCACGCGAAATTTTATATCATCCAGCAAACAACAAGAAGAATCAAGAGAGTTACTTTACACCAGATGGCTTCTGTTACTTAACAATCTGGTTCAACTATTTAACAGGCGGACAACAACGTGTCTTCCTATTTGACCCGAAAATTCAAAAAGCCTTTGATTTTAAAAATCGTTTAGAGTTTCAAACTTTCTGGGTGAATGAATTATGTCGTTTAGAATCGGTTCGTCCGATTATTGTTGCTGAAACTGAACGTGTAGCAGATCGCGTACTCGGTGTGGAAGATCAGTATGCGGATAAAATTTTTGTTGTCGAACATAACCATTTAGAAGAACCTTATACAGTTGGTAGTTCGATGCCAAAGTTTATGAAGTCAGTCGTTAATGCGATTCCAAAAGGCTATGCAACGGTTGTATCAACAGAAAAACAGCAACTTGATTTACACAGTGATGTCGGCAATCGTGGCAATATTCACGTCATTCCACCGACAGTTGAAGCGATGCCAAGTGAAGCATTACGTGATCCAAATCGCTTCGTCATGGTGACACGCCTTATTGAAGATAAGCAAGTACAGCACGCAATAAAAGCGATGAAACAAGTGATTGCAGAAGAACCTGATGCACGCTTAGACATTTATGGTGTCGGAAACGAAGAAGCGAATCTACAAGAATTAATTGCAGAAGAAAAGCTTGAAAAAGTTGTCACATTAAAAGGCTACCATCCGAATGTAGCAGACATCTATCAACAAGCCCTCGCTTCCATCATTACAGCGAAAACAGAAGGACTTAATTATGCGTATGCGGAAGCAGCGATTCAAGGCACACCAACCATCTCTTATGCGATTACATACGGTCCAACGACATACATTACGCATAATGAAAATGGCATACTCGTTGAACCTGACAATATCGAACAACTCGCAACCAGCATGATTGAAGCAATCCAAAACCCAGATCACATGCTAAAACTCGGTGCAGCTGCAAAACAACACGCAACAGAACAATTTGCAGAAGCCACATACAAAGAACGCTGGCAACACGTCTTACACCAAGCTGTTCACCACAGCCCGAAAATCAATATGATCTAACTCTTAACTCTCGCTTAGGCGAGAGTTTTTTTGTTGTGAGTAGATGGTGGTGGGGGGTGGTGGGAGGATGGACTTAAGTTGACTAGGTTGTGTCTAAAAACTATTTTCGCTTCATGATACAATGTTAAAAACAAGAAATTGAGGTGGATGAAATGGCGCCAAGTCGTTACGAATTATCAGATGAACAGTGGAAACAAATTGAAGGGTTCTTCCCGCCGTACACAACCGGTCGTCCTTCGAAACGAAGTAACCGCGAGATGTTCAATGCGACGCTGTGGATTGCGCGTAGTGGTGCCCATTGGCGTGTGGATCTGCCAGAACACTATGGCTTTTGAAAAGCAGTGTATGCTCGCTTTTGTAAATGGCGGAACGACGGGACACTCATTTTGATTTTTCAAGCGCACATTATACGATTCCACCACGTACGAACGCCAAAGAACCGTGGTCTGTCGATTGGTATCTCTACAAAGAACGCCACGTAGTCGAATGCTTTTTCAATAAAATCAAACATTTCCGACGAGTGGCCGCGCGTTATGACAAATTAGCCACTTCTTTTTTTGGCATTCGTTTATATCGCTGCGATTTTCAAATTAACGCAACGCAATAAGGTAGAGTTTTTAGACACGTCCTAGTATTATTCACTATATTTAGACATAGAAAAACACCCCAAAAGTTAGTTTGAAGTGACCCCTAAAAGTTAGACACGGTTATTTCATTTAGGCAGCTTGAGTGAAATGGGTTCGGTACGCTACCGGACTCATTTTGTATTTTGCCTTCATACGTTTTGTGTTGTAATACGTTATATACTTTTCAAGTTCCAATTTAAAATGCTCCACACTTTCAAATTCCTTCAAGTAAAGGAATTCCGATTTCAATATGCCGAAGAAATTCTCCATGACGGAGTTGTCGTAACAGTTCCCTTTACGGGACATACTTTGCACAATCCCTTTTGATTCAAGGGCATGGCGATATTGCTTCATTTGATAATGCCAGCCTTGATCAGAATGCATCAATAGTTGATGTTCTTCCGGCAATCTCTCTAAAGCCTTCTCTAACATCTCAGATACTAAAGAATACGTTGGTCTAGAGCCAATGGTATACGTGATGATTTCTCCGTTAAATAAGTCTAAAACAGGTGATAAATAGAGCTTTTCACCAAATAGCTTAAACTCCGTAATATCTGTTACCCATTTCTCATTCGGTGCCTCTGCTGTAAAGTTACGATCTAAAATATTTGGCGCAATTTTACCGACGGTACCTTTATAGGATTTATACTTTTTCATACGCACTAAGCACTTTAAACCCAGCTCTTTCATGATGCGCTGCACCTTCTTATGATTCACCTTTTGCCCACGATTCGCTAGCTCATCGCGAATACGGCGATAGCCATAACGACCCTCATGTTCTTCATAAATCGCTTTGATTTCTGCCTTCAGTTCGGCATCGCGGTCTGGACGATTCATCTTTTTTACTACATTGTAATACGTGCTGCGTGGAATTTGTGCGAATGTTACAAGTGCTTTCACCGAGTATTTTTGCCTTAATTCATAGATGATCTTTACTTTGTCTTCTTTGGTGATTTTTCCTTGGCTTGAACTAAGGCATTCAACTTTTTTAAATACTCGTTTTCCATACGTAGACGGTCGATTTCTGCTTGTAGTGCTTCTGGTGAGCCTTCTACTGGTGCTTGTTTTGGTTGTTTATTTGTTTCTTTTTTCATGGATGGACGCCCCTTTTTCTTTGATTGAAGGGCATCAAATCCTTTGGTTTCGAATATTTTTCTCCATTGAAGAATCGTGGATGGTGCGGCTATACCGAAGATAGCCGCTGTTTCAAGTAAGGACGTACCTTGTTCAATCATGAAGTTTAGTACGTCTAGTTTAAACTGTGCTGTATAGTTTGTATACGATTTTGTAAACGCTTCTACACCGTTATACTTATATTGTTTCGTCCAATTAAGAATGGCCTTATGATCTGTCCCGATCGATTTAGCAATTTCACGTGAACTTTCTTTGCCTTCTAAGTAGCGTAAAGCCGCTTGTAATTTTTCCGCTGCCGTATATTTAGCCATAAAAAACTGCACCTCCAATTGTTAGATGTGTCTAACAATTGGGGTGCAGTTCAGTTTTTAACTCTAACTTTTGGGGTGCAGAACCCTTTTGTCATTAACGATTTAAGTAATTCAACGCATATTGAACGTATAATTCTACACCTGTATCCATTGCCTCTTCGTCGACATTGAAATGCCCGTTGTGGTGTGCCCAACGAGTATCTTTTTCAGTATTACCACAGCCGACTAAAGCAAAGCAACCAGGTACTTCATCTAAATAGTAGCTAAAATCTTCTCCACCCATTGTTGGATCATCTTCCCAATAAGCTTCTTTTCCAAAATGTGTTTCAACAATTTCTTGAACGAGTTCTGCACTCTCTTTACCGTTAATCACAGCTTGTGTTCCATAGTTATATGTCACTTCAGCTGTTCCACCATATAAAATAGCTGTTTGTTCTGCATAGTGGCGGATAGATTGTTCTACATGTTTGCGTACATTAGCGTCAAAACAACGTACAGTTCCTTCGATTAATGCATTTTCTGCGATAACATTAAAGCGCGTTCCAACATCCATTTTACCAATTGTCAATACGGCTGATTGAATGGGATCTATCGTTCTTGCTACAACTGTTTGAGCATTTAATGCAAATGATGAGGCCATCATAACTGCGTCAATTGCATTATGTGGTTGTGCAGCATGTCCGCCACGTCCTTTAAAACGTACAGAGAATAAATCGGCTGAAGCAAATTGAGCACCTTTTGCACATTGAACTTTACCAGAGTCAATTTGCGACCAAATATGAATGCCAAATACATTATCTACACCGTCAACAGCACCTTGAGCAACCATTTTTTTCGCGCCATTCGCTACTTCCTCTGCAGGTTGGAAAATGAGGCGTACTGTACCGTTAATTTCGTGCTGCAATTGTTTTAAAATGCGCGCCGCAGTTAGTAGTATGGCTGTATGAGCATCGTGACCACAAGCATGCATTTTACCATCTATTTTTGAAGCATAAGGTAACTGTTGATTTATTTCATAAACAGAAAGGGCATCCATATCTGCACGTAAAGCAACTGTTTTACCAGGGTTCGCTCCTTTAATTTCAGCTATAACACCTGTTGGTTTCATTCGTTTATACGGAATTTCTAAAGTGTCTAAAAAAGCACAGACATAATTTGTTGTTTCAAATTCTTCCCATGATAATTCAGGATTTTCATGGAGATGTCTCCTTGTATTTACTAAATCCTCATGATAAGTGTGAACAAGTTCTTTTACAGTTGTCATATAATTCTACATCCTTCCATTATTTAAATCCAAGAGATGAAAATACCAGCTAAAACAACAGATACAATTGTTACGGTAATAAATCCACCAACGAGCATGGGTGGTAAAAGATGACTCAATAATAAATCGCGTTCTTTTTCATTATCTGTTGTAGAGCGCACTACTTCGTTTGTAATAATATAATCTGCTGGGAAGCCATATAAAGCTGTTAGTGATACACAGAAAGCTAAATTTGGACTCACTTTTAAAATTTTTCCAGCAACAAATGAGAATATGTACATACCGATTACAGCTAAGACGATTGACACGATTAACGGAGCGATAATTCGTAACATCATTTCAGGAGTCGCATTTTTTAAGCCATCAAATACAAAGAGCATTAATACCATAACGGAAATACCAAAACCATTTGCTTTTTTTAATGGTTCACGTTCTAAAAATCCGATTGATGTTGCGATAACACCAAATACTAAACATAGCACGAGCGCATTCACTGTAACGAACGGTTCTAAGGCAGTTGAAACAGCGTAAGCTAATAGTCCAACAATCGCGATTCTTAAAAATTTAAAATAATCTGTATTGTATTTTTTTGGCATTCTTGCAAAAAGTTTTGGATTTTCATTATCCGTTGTTGTTTCTTTTTTAATTTCTGCATGCGCAAGTGTGCCGCTACGGTAGTCAGCTAACAATTTTTTAGCTTCACGTTTTAAGAAAATAGAAGTTAATGGGTACCCGGCAAATCCTTGAATGACATAAATAACGATTGCGAATACAGCCAAATCTTCAAATCCTGCGTTAGCAGCGCCTTCAGACATAATAAGTGAAGATACTAAGCCGCCAACAAGTGGTGGAATGGCAACAATCATTGTACGTAAATCGAAAATCATAGCACCAATAGTAAATAGAATTAAGATAATTCCTAAAATACCTGATAACGCAATAACGATTGTTTTCCATTGTGCTTTTAGTTCTTTAAGTGAAAGAAGCGTTCCCATATTTGTAATTAATAGATACATAAACATCGTTGCGATAATCGGTCCAATACCTGCAATTTCGACAATGTTTTTTGGAAATATGGTCCAATAACCAATTAAAAATAATACTGCACTAACGAATACAGAAGGAATCCAAGCTTTTGTTTTCGTTGAAACGACATCACCTGCAAATAAAATAGCAACAATGATGACAAGAGCTAGCATTTGAGACATAAACTCACTCCTTTTTTATTTTTTTTATATCTTCATTCTATTCTTATTTTTCTGAAAATACTGATTTTGTAGAAAAATTAAGTACAATATGTAGTATTTGATAAATATTTTTGTATGAAACAGCATATTTTTTATGCAATATACTAGGACGTGTCTAAAAACTCTACCTTATTGCATTGACTACGTGGCGTTCTTTGTAGAGGTACCAATCGACAGACGACGGTTCTTTGGCGTTCGTACATGGTGGAATCGTATAATGTGCGCCTGAAAAATCAAAATGAGTGTCCCGTCGTTCTGCCATTTCATCCACCCCATTTCCTGATTTACACCATTGTATCAGGGGGGATAGTTTTTAGACACAACCGACAAATGCCCGCGCGAAAGGGAATCCCCGCCATTGAAAGGGACAAATCCGCGCGCGAAAGGGAATCGGTGCATTTGAAAGGGAAAAACTCACGCGCGAAAGGGAATCCCGCTCTCTGAAAGGGACAAAACCGCGCGCGAAAGGGAATCTCGCTCTCTGAAAGGGAAAAACTCACGCGCGAAAGGGAATCTCGCTCTCCGAAAGGGAATCCTGGCATTTGAAAGAGACAAATGGTCGCGCGAAAGGGAATCCTGGCATTTGAAAGGGACAAATGGTCGCGCGAAAGGGAATCCCGGCATTTGAAAGAGACAAATGGTCGCGCGAAAGGGAATCCCGCTCTCTGAAAGGGACAAATCCGCGCGCGAAAGGGAATCTTGGCATTTGAAAGGGACAAATCCGCGCGCGAAAGGGAATCTTGGCATTTGAAAGGGACAAATCCGCGCGCGAAAGGGAATCCCCGCCACTGAAAGGGACAAATGGTCGCGCGAAAGGGAATCCTGGCATTTGAAAGGGACAAATGGTCGCGCGAAAGGGAAACGGTGTCGTTGAAAGGGACAAATGGTCGCGCGAAAGGGAATCCCGACTTTTGAAAGGGAAAACTCGAATCTTTTTATGATGAACAAGCTTTCTAATCTATAATCCAATAATTGAATAAAAAAACACGCCTTTTTTAAAATAAGAAGTATAAACAAAAAATCTCGAAAATATGCATAGTGTATAGTAAATAAAAAAGGAGAATTTTGAAATGATCCAAAAAGAATTTCGTTCTAGTCCTAAAATGCACATTTTAAAAAGGCTTTATGCACGTTTACATTTGGATGAAATAAAAGTACGTATTCAACAAGATATAGCGAAGATTGAAGCTGGAGACTTTGGAGAAGAAATTGTTGCAAAACGCTTAAATACTTATAAAAACACAATAGATATTCATGTTTTTCACGATATCACGCTCTATCAAAATGGGCTATTTCAAATGGATTTTCTTGTTGTGACATCGAGTTGCATCATCATTTTAGAAGTGAAAAATATTTCGGGACATATTTATTTTACACAGAATCCACAACAACTGATTCGAAAAATAAAAGGACAACCTGATCAGAAATTTAGAAGTCCCGAAACTCAAATTCAAAAATATATTAAACAATTAGAAATATGGAATTATAGTCATCAATATAATATTCCAATATATGGATCAGTAGTTTTTCCTACACTCTCAAGTATTGTAAATAGTGATAATACCATGACACATATTTTAGATTTAGATGAAATTGAGCAGTTTATTTATAAGCAAAATCAGGAGAATACTGAAAATACGGATGTACAAAAATTTATTAACAAAATAAAAGAAAAAGCGATTGATTATCGGATAAATACTTTAGGAGAATATTATAATTTTAAATTGTATCACTTGAATAGTGACTTTCTCTGTCCAAAATGTCATTCGAAAATGCTGAAAAAAAGTCGGAGGAAATGGAACTGTTCCAATTGTACTTATACAGGTCAGCGAATAATTAAAGAAGAATTAGATGAATATTTGAGTTATTTTCATCAAGATATGCTAAAACAAGACTTACAAAAATTTATGAAAGATGTTTCTAAAAGTACGTTTTATCGAGAATGGAAGAAAATACAAAAATAGAAATATTACACACATCACAATTCTATAACAATTTTGTCATATACGTTTATTTCTATTTCAAAAGGAAGGAAATAGTATATAAATATTTCAATTATATTAAGAAATCCAATTATTTGTATAAATATAAGGTAATTGGACGAAGGTATAATTAGGACAAAAGAAAGGTGTGTTTAAATTTGAAGTGGAAATGGATGATTGCGGGGGTACTGAGTTTACTATGTGTGTTTGCATTTACGAGTACACAAAGTCAGGCGGCGAGTGAGTATAAGGTAGCTGAAATCAAAACGACGAAAGCGAAATTTTACAAAACACCCTCTAAAAAAGCAAAAGCGACAGCAGTGAAAAGTACGGATTTAAAACGTACATACTATGTTCGCGAATCGAAAAAAGCAGATGGAACAACATATTATCGCCTTGAAAAAGGTGTAACATCGATGGGGTGGATTGATGGAAAAGTATTAAAAATTAACAATCGTACACTCCTTTCAAAAAAGAAACAGACAATGTATTTATTAGGCCGCAATAATGCTTATACAATGCCTGCGACAACATCGAGTAATCGATCATACAATTTAGAAATTCGTCGCGGTTTATCATTTGCGGCAGAGCGTTATGAAAAAGTAGGTACAACTTATTGGTATAAAGGGAAGATTGAAGGGACAACTAAATTGCGCTGGATTCGTTCAGATTTATTAACAACGAATGGCTTTGTAGGTGTTGATTTACGCAAACCTTCGAATGTTACAGCGAAAGATTTACAGGCACTTATTTTATCAAAAGGGCGTACTCCGGATAATATTCTATACAAGTTAGCGCCTGAGTTTATTAAAGCTCAAAGTAGTACAGGTGTAAGTGCACAATTTATGTTTGCACATGCGGCACTCGAAACTGGTTGGGGTGGCTCGACGATTTCGCAGTATAAAAACAACCTATTCGGCTACCAAGCATATGATACTTGTCCGATTACATGTTCAAAATATTTCCCTAAAGGTGAAGATGGTCTGAAATTATATGCTTCACGCATTGTGAATAATTATTTAACAGTTAGTGGTCCTTATTATTATGGTAAAAATGTATTAGCGATGAATGTAAAATACGCTACGGATCCATCATGGGGCGAAAAAATAGCAAATATCATGCAACAGATTAAACCGTATAATAGTTCATATTATAAAGGTGCAAAAGCATCGACGAAAAAAGTATCGATTGCACAAGATTTCGGCAGTGAGATTCCATCGACGAAACCACAGCCAAGTGCATTTGTAGCTTTACCTTCAAGTATTTCGGCAACAATTAATTCTTCAGGTGCATCAGTTTATTCAATTCCATATGTATATGCACCACGCGTGGGAAGTTATGCAAAAGGCAAAAAAATTACGTTAAAAGCATATCATATAGACGTAAAAGACTTTAAAAATGCAAAAGGTGCTCAGTCGCGCTGGTACAGAATTAGTTATCAAAATAAACAAGCATGGGTGAGCAGCGATCAGATTACAACAACGAACTTAGCGTTTACAACAGTCGATGCGACACTTCGTTCAAATGCAGGTACAAACTATTCTAAAGTAACAACAGCAAAGAAAAATACAGCGCTAAAACTTGTAACATCTTCAAGCAAACCCATTACAAAAAAAGACTCGAAAAAAGCAACTTGGTACCAAGTCTACCAACCAGGCTCAACGAAAAAAGTTTGGATTCGTTCAGACCTAATGAAAATCTATCGTTAAACTAAAGTAGGAATTACGTTATGATAACGTGATTCCTCTTTTTTATCACAAATATTAGGGGATTCCCTTTCGCGCGCGAGTTTGTCCCTTTCGAGGAACAGGATTCCCTTTCGCGCGTGAGTTTTTCCCTTTCGGAGACGGGGATTCCCTTTCGCGCGCGGATTTGTCCCTTTCGAGGAACAGGAGTCCCTTTCGCGCGCGGAATAGTCCCTTTCGAGGAACAGGAGTCCCTTTCGCGCGCGGAATAGTCCCTTTCGAGGAACAGGAGTCCCTTTCGCGCGCGGAATAGTCCCTTTCAACGGCATCGATTCCCTTTCGCGCGTGGATTTGTCCCTTTCGAGGAACAGGAGTCCCTTTCGCGCGCGGAATAGTCCCTTTCGAGGAACAGGAGTCCCTTTCGGCGGAGGCGATTCCCTTTCGCGTGCGGATTAGTCCCTTTCGGAGGCGAGGATTCCCTTTCGCGTGTGGAATAGTCCCTTTCGGAGAGCGAGATTCCCTTTGGCGCGCGGAATAGTCCCTTTCGGAGAGCGAGATTCCCTTTCGCGCGCGGATTAGTCCCTTTCAGTGGCGGGGATTCCCTTTCGCGCGCGGATTAGTCCCTTTCGGAGGCGAGGATTCCCTTTCGCGCGCGAGTTTGTCCCTTTCGAGGAACAGGATTCCCTTTGGCGCGTGGATTAGTCCCTTTCGGAGAGCGAGATTCCCTTTGGCGCGCGGAATAGTCCCTTTCGAGGAACAGGATTCCCTTTGGCGCGCGAAATGGTCCCTTTCGGCGAAGGCGATTCCCTTTGGCGCGCGGAATAGTCCCTTTCAGCCTCTGATCAGTCCCTTTCAGCCTCTGATCAGTCCCTTTCGACAAATATTATGTCCATAAGAATAGAGTTGTCATAGAAAATTTAAGTCTCTACCGAAAGTCCAGCCCTATCGAAACACTATCCCATGAAAAAACGAGTCACTCCAATGAGTCACTCGTCATAATTCCTTGCGCATATGAAAGTTTTGTAGGGCAATCTGGTTGCGTATCGCGATTTCTTCGCTCACGATGTCGTAGCCTTCGTGTTGGAAGAAGGGGACTGCTGTGGTGCTCGCCATTGTGTCGAGATGAATCAAGCCAAGTTGGTAAGCTTCTTCTTCGAGTTCAAATAGTAATTTTTTTGCAATGCCTCGATTTTGGTAGTCTTTGTGAACATAGATGCGGTTGATCTGTCCATCAAGTGTTAAATCAGCAAATCCGACAATTTTATGTTCGCAGCGTGCCACGTAGGAGATGTGTTCACGCAATGTTTTTTGCCAAGATTCGATGATCTCTTGGCGTCGTTCGTAAGGAGCCCATGCATTAAGCTGTGCGAGGCTGTAGTCTTTACGATTAATTTCATGTACGGTATCTAAGAATAAGTCGACAATCTCCTCTAAATCCGATTCACGATATTTTGAAATCTCCATGCCAACATCCTTTCTAACAACTATCCTCTTTTCAACTTACATGAAAAGGAAAAAAAGTACAATACTAACGTAAATAGCAATTTGAAAAATAGGACGTACCCCATGCTAAAAATATGATATGATAACTTACAAAAGGAGGAGAACAAATGAAAAAACAGTCAATCGTTATAGGACTTTTAGCTTCTACTTTTGTACTATCTTCGGCAACACAACTTCTGGAGCCGCCGACAGTACAAGCTGCGACAAAAGCTACCTATAAACAGAGTAACACAAGCCAATTGGGACAACTCAAATCACAAAAATCACGCATTTATACAGCACCTGGCTCGAAAAAGAGTGTAGTGGCATCAACTAAATACACGAACGAAATCTTCTATATTTCAAAAGTCGCAACGAAGACAGGTGACGAAACTTATTACCAAGTAAGTCGCCAAGCTGATCCGAAAAAAGCAGCACTCGGTTGGGTGAAGTCGAAGTCAATCACACGTAAAAGTTATAAGGTGATGACGAATACGAAAAAGACGCGCTACATTAAAGGAACAGGAACTGGTTACACGCGTCCGGGCGGTTTAGCACGTAATGTTATTTTTCCGTCAATGGCTCCCTATAAACATAAAACCTTCCTTAATGCCGAAACGGTGAAGGTAGGAACGGCAACATGGTATCGTGGTACAGTGAATAATCAGACGACATGGCTTCCAGCAACGTCACTAAGCGATCAAAAGCTCACAACTGCGACAGAAAAGCCTGTCGTGACGAAAGTATCACTTATTGCGCAACTAAACGATAAAAATACAATACTACAAACGGACTTAACGAATGACAAAACGAAGCAAACGGCTGGCGCGAAAGCACCTCATACATATGTGGTAAAACAGCAAGCAAGCTACAAGAAAAAAGTTTACTACAATCTAGGGACAATCGGTTGGGTGGAAAAAGACGCCGTTAAAACGCATTCTTATGGCGTAGAAAGCACACTCAATCAAAAAGCATACCTAACAGGCGGTGGATACGGTTATACGATGCCATGGGGCGCAGCAGACGATATTGTGACGAAGACGCTCACGAAGGGCAAATCGTTCACCATTTCAAAACAAGTGAAGATTGGCACAGCTCTGTGGTATTACGGAAAAACAGAAGATAACAAACTGATGTGGGTGCTATCGTCTCGCACGACAACGACAAATCCGACACCTGAACCAACACCGCCACCAGTGGAAGCACCTGTCTATCAAAAGATTTCAAAACAAGGGACAATCAAGTCGACAGCTGTACTCTATACTAACCTTGTGAAGCAGACGACACGCACATGGACGACTGCAGAGAAAACAGAGAAATTTACAATGAATCGTTCAGCAAAATTAGGCAACACGACCTACTATGAGCTATCACGCCTCTCAACAACAGGGAAGGACACTGTAGTAGGCTGGGTGAAGTCAACAGAGCTCAAGTCAGCAAATGTCCAAGCGCCTACAGCCTTATCAGAAGTCCTATACCTAACTGGACTGGGGAATGCGACGACCGTAGCAGGTGCGACGAATGCGAGTAATATTCGCTTTAAAGATTTAAAATCATATCCAGCAACGAAGTTCACTGCAACAAAACAACAAGTCATTAATGACACAACATATTATCTTGGCAAAATCGGTTCGAAATTTGCATGGGTGCGCGCCGACTACTTCGGTAACCCGTACCAATACATGAACCTTCGAAAAGTATCGAATATCACGCAAGCAGAGATGGAACAATTCCTTGTAGCATGGAAAGGTACGACAATCAAAAATAATAATCTATACAAAGCCATTCCTGTATTTTTAGATATGCAAAAACGCTATGGCATTAACGCACAGTTCATGTTGGCGCATGCGATCGTCGAAACAGGGTGGGGTAGCTCGAAAATCTCACAATACAAAAATAACTTCTTCGGCTATCAAGCCTATGATAAATGTGCGATGAGTTGCGCGCTTTACTTCCCAACAGGAAATGACGGCGTACAGTATTATGCAGATGCCATCTATCGTAAATATTTACGAGCAGGAGCCATCTACAATAACGGACCATCAGCAGCAGGTATGAATGTGAAGTATGCTTCGGATAAATCATGGGCGACGAGTATCGGACGCATCATGGGGAATATGAAACCATATGACGCCACTTATTATGACAAGGCGAAAGTCTCAACACTCGATCCAACACAACCTGTATTCAATTATACGAATGTTATTCCAGCAGGTAAGCCACTACCGCCAACTTATCAATTCTTTGATGCAGGTATCACAGCGACAGTGACGAAATTTACAACGGTTCGCCTACTGCCATCGGAATACGGTAAAGTACTAATGAATTACAACATCGGTACAAAAGTGACAATTGACGGAACGAATGACGATGTCGCAAGTACGTGGATGCGCGTGAAGATTCAAGGGCAGGAAGCATGGGTGCTGAAATCAGATTTACGCTTTATGAATTTAGCACGCACGACAACAGAAGCGAATGTCCGAAACGATGCGAGTACGACAGGCACAAAAGTTATCAAAGTATTAGACAAGGGCAAGTTCGTCAAACTCGTACAAGATGCATCGGGCAAAATCGTAACGAAGAAAGATGCAAAAGGTACCGTATGGAATCAAGTTTACGTACCAACAACTAAAACAAAAGGCTGGATTAGCTCAACTATCTTAAAAGTTCAATAAATGCCAGAGAAGATCGTTCTAAAAAAAGGACGGTCTTTTCTTTTTGTAACAAATCCGTTACAATCGTAAATTCAAAAATATGTAAAAAAAGATAGAATACAATCGCTATATAATAGGTAGAAACATCATGTGAAAAGTATAAAAAGTGATATGACAATTGTTACATGGTTAAAACATATTGGAAAATATATCCTAAAAATCAAAAATGAATCAAAAGGTATTAATGAAAGAATAAAGTGGTAATAAACTATTCTTTATAATAAGAATATTTCTTTTAGTCAAAATGTAACTAATAATTAAATGATAAAAATGACATTATAATGATATAGTCCTTTATAAGTGCAATATTTTGGAATAAAAAAAGGTGGAAAATCTTATCCTATTAGATGATAATTAGGCTAAGCATGGTTAGCTGACGATTTCAAACAGCAAATGCTAATCAT
Source organism: Kurthia sp. YJT4 (assembly GCF_030219945.1). Taxonomy (NCBI): domain Bacteria; kingdom Bacillati; phylum Bacillota; class Bacilli; order Caryophanales; family Caryophanaceae; genus Kurthia; species Kurthia sp. YJT4. The sequence continues at coordinate 416,501 of NZ_CP126689.1, forward strand.
ATCCAATAAGGGAGGATTTTCATTCATGAGTAATTTCAAATTAGTCAAAACTGCAGCAGCCCTAGCTCTAGGTGCTTCAGTTGTAACATCAGCAGTAGCAACTACGGATGCATCTGCAGCAAGCAAATACAAAATCAAGTCTGGTAAATTAGTTTACGCTAAATCAGGTAAAGTAGTTAAAGGTTATGTAACTTACAAATCAACTGTTTACAAAAACGGTAAAAAACTTACTGGTTTAAAAGGCAAAACTTACTACAAAGCTGGTAAAAAAGCGACTGGTACTTACAAAGGCGCTTACTACGTAAAAGGCGTTAAAAAAGTAACTACTGGTACTTATAACAAAGCTTACTACGTAAAAGGTGTTAAAAAAGTATCTACAGGGATCTATAACAAAAAATACTACAAATACGGTAAAGTAGCGACTGGTACTTACAAAGGCGCTTACTACGTAAAAGGTATCAAAAAAGTAACTACTGGTACTTACGCTGGTTCTTACTATGTTAAAGGTGTTAAAATCGTATCTACAGGTCTTTACCAAGATCGTTTATACCAAGCTGGTAAACTTTCAAAAGGTTACGCTACTTACAAATCAATCCTTTACAAAGATTCTTACCAAAACGAAGGTTTAGCTCTATTCGAAGGTAAACTTTACGATGGTCCAGTTCTTAACAAAGGTTTAGAACTATTCGAAGGTAAACTTTACAATGGTTCAGTTCTTTCAACTGGCTTCGTTAAACACGACGAAAAATTCTACAACAACGGTGAATTAGCTAACGGCGAATTCGACGGCGTTGAGTACAAAGACGGCGTAGCTGTGAAGTATGAGGTTACTGATGTAAAAGCGATTAACGCTGAAGAATTACAAGTAACTTTCTCTGAAGCTGTAACTGAAGCAACTGCTGAAAATAAAGCTAACTATGAGCTTTCTGTTAATGGATTTAAAACTCCTGGTACTTCTGTATTCCAAGATATTCAATTGTCAGATGATGGAAAAACAGCTACTTTACGTGTAGGATCAGGTAAAGAATTTAAAAAAGGTGATAAAATCGTTCTTCAATCAAACGATGCAATCAAATTAGCTAAAAATGATAAGAAAGTTATCGCTAAACATGCTACTGATGAATTCTTATTTGATGTAGAAGTTGCACCAACTCTAGTTGCGAATCCAACAGCTACATTAAGTAATAAAGAAGTAACAACTCTTAACTTAACATTTGATCGTCCGGTTGCTTCAACAGTTACTTTAATTAAAATTGATGGAATTGAAATCTCTTCGAAATCGTTAACTCCAGTAAAAACTAATGGTGTTGAATTAGCTGGTGATTATCGTTATACTGTAGCAGTAAGCGTTCCAACAGCTTCTCAATTAAAAGATATTTCTGCTAATGGCGAACACAAAGTAGTTATCTATGATGTAAAAGCAACAGCAAATTCTTTAGCAACACATGTTGCACCGACTACTGGTACTGTAAATACATCATACACAATTGCTCAAAATACTGCTCAACCAGAAATTAAAAGCGTGACTGCACTTAACAGTAACAAATTCTTCCTAGAAACAAACCGTTCTGATATCACTTTAGCAGATGCTGTTATCGAAGTAAATAAAGGTACGCATACATTTGCTAAAGGTACAGTTGCAAGTACACCAGGTAACAATGTTGCGAATTCATCAAGTACTATGAATGCAGAAGTAGGCCATTTAAATGGAAAACCTGGTATTTATGTGGTAGTTACAGATAAAGCTACAACTGATGCTAACCCACTATACAAAGATGCTGAAACTTCAGCTGCTTTAAATGTTTCAGTTAAAAATCTTAAAGCTGATGGATTAGTAGGTAAAGATTATACTGGTTCAGTAACTTTAAATAAAGCTGATACAAAACCAAGTGTATATACTACATCTTATGATACAAATAACACTTCTACTTTAAATGATGATAAACTAAACGTAGTATTCAACAATAAATTGAATGCCGCACCAACAGTTTCAGATATCATTGTACGTGATAAAGATGGTGTTGTAATTACTGGTATCGCTAATGTAGCACTAGATGTTGCAACTGGTAAAACAGTTACTATTACTTTACCAGGTAATTTATCAACTCAAACTGCAGGAGCACCATACACTGTAGAATTTAAAGCTGATACAATCCGCAACGCTAAAGATTCTACAATCGCTGGTTACTCAGTTTTAGGTGCTAAAAATGATAAAATCGTTGCATCTGTATCTCCAGAAGATCAAAACTTCGGTTATGTTGCATTTAGTGATTTAACTGCTACTGCTACAGGAGCTAATAATAAAATTACAATTGACTATAAGAAAGATATGAAAGATTCTGCTAAAGATTTAGCTAACTATAAATATGATGGAGTTGCTTTCCCAGCAGGTACAACAATTGACTTTGTAGGTGGTAAACAACAAGTTGTTATTACTTTACCTAAAAATTCAATTCCAACAACTACTGGTTACAAATTAACTATTGATCCTAAAGTAGAAACAGCTACAGGTCAAAAAGTTGTAAAAGATTTACAATCTAAAACAGCGTTTGAAAAAGTAGTATCTTTAACTGATAATACTCAACCTACATTAAAATCAGGTAAGTATGTATTAGCAAACCAAGGTGATACAACTACTAAAGAACTTGTCGTTGCATTCTCTGAAGATTTAAAATCTACTTTAACTTCTACACAATTAAAAGATAACTTAAAAGTTGAGTTAGCTGGTGTTAAACAAGATCCATCTTCATATAATGTTGCTTTAGGTTCTAAATCAAATGAAGTAAAAATCACATTTACTAATGCAGTATCTATTAATCAAGAAGCCAAAGTTACTGTAGTACCAGATAACAATGGTGATATTGCTATTCAAGATGCTGAAGCAAATAACGTTAACTATGCTTTATCTGGTTCAACAGCTACAATCGCTGCAAATACAACTGAATTAGATGTTGCTGCAGCAGCTGCTCAACAAGCTGTAAATGCAGAAGCTGCTAAAATTACAAAAGCAGCTGTAGAAGCTAAACCTGCATTTGCAACTAATGCTTTAACAGCAGCACAAAGTCTTGTAACGGCTGGTTATAATGTAACAATTAAATCATCTGCTAACACTAACACTAACACAGCAATTAATAGTTCAACTGGTGCTGTAACAACTCCATCTTATAATACAGGTGATAAATCTGGTAATGTAACATTTACTGTAGCTAAAGATGGTAAAACTGCTGATGTAACTGTTAACCTAACTGTTGCTAAAGCCGCAATTGTTGCAGCGTCAGTAGTGTCTACACCAGCTGCTATTGTAAATACAAGTGGTACTACTACATTTACTATTACTCTAGTAGATAGCACTGGTGCAGCAGTAACAGGTTTAGCTTCAACTAAATTTGCATTTGCAAGTAATGCAGCAGCAGGTTCTTCTAAGTTAGGAACAATTGCAGTTGCTGAAGATACAACAACTGCTGGAAAATACAATGTAACAGTTCCTACAACTGCAACAACAGGAACTAATGCTACTGAAAACTTAACAATTACTGTTGATGGTGTGAATTTATCAACAACACCAACTGTAACAATTGCCATTTCTTAGTTTAGTTTTAGGTGCCAGGCACCGAAACAATTCTGACAATATGGTACAAATTAAGTCTTCAATCTCTTCGGGGATTGAAGGCTTTAACTTTGTTAAGATTAAATTTCAATCCTGTTTCTATCAGCATTTTAAATATATATTATATCCGTGAGAGTCCTAATGTAGCGATACATTAGGGCTTATTTTGTTTTAGGAGTGATTTTATGATTAGTAAGAGAGTAGATATTGTGAGTCTAAAAATGGTTAAGGAGAAAAGCTTGTTGTACTGCAATCGCAGAGTAAGATCTCCACAAGATGGTGCAGAGTTATTTCGAGAATTTCTAGGAGAAGTAGATCGTGAACATTTTCTAGTGATGTGCTTGAATACAAAGAATGAACCAACGCATTTGAATGTATGTCACATAGGTTCCTTGAATGCATCAATAGTGCATCCAAGGGAAGTGCTAAAACCAGCCATTCTTTCTAATGCAGCCTCAATCATGGTTTGTCACAATGATTGCTAGGTGCCAGGCACCAAAACAATTCTGACAATAGTCAACAAGGTAAGTCTTCAATCTCTTCGGAGGTTGAAGGCTTTTTCTTTATTAAGATAGGATTCTAATTATGTTTCTATCATCATTTCAAATATATATTATTATCATGAGAGTCCTAATGTAGCACTAAATTAGGAGTTATTTTATTTTAGTAGTAATTTTATGATTAGTAAGAGAGTAGATATTGTGAGTCTAAAAATGGTTAAGGAGAAAAGCTTGTTATACAGTAATCGCAAAGTAAGATCTCCACAAGATGGTGCAGAGTTATTTCGGGAATTTTTAGGGAAAGTATATTGAAAACATTTTCTAGTGATGTGCTTGAATACAAAGAATGAACCAACGCATTGGAATATCTGGCGCATTGGTTCTTTTAATGCATCCATTGTTCATCTAAGGGAAGTGCTTAAACTAGCCATTCTTTTTAAGGCGGCATCTATCATGGTTTATCACAATCCTCCATCGGGTGAGTGTACACCATCGTATTACTTTAAATAAAGCTAAAGATGATTTTAAAGTTGTAGTTAATGGTTCTGAAGTAAAAGTATCTACAGTAAAACGTGTTAATTCTGGTGAAAACAGCGACCATAAATTAGTTTTAGTTTTTAACCAACAAGTTAACTTAGATCAAGCAGCGACTGTAACAATCGTTGATGAAGATGCTCAAGCTGATAAAACTATGGCTGTTAAAGACGCTGAAGGTAACAAAGCAAAAGCTGGTTCAACTACAACAGCTTCAAACTACAAGTACAACGGTTCTTATGTAAGTGAAGTAGAACTAGTAGCAGCAAAAGCAGATGCAGAATATACAGTTAATAAATCAGCTTTAACAACGGAAATTGCTACACAAAAGACAGCAATTACAAATGCTACAACAATAGCAGCTGTACTTGCAACAGTTAAAGCTTTAGTATCAGACAATGCGCAGATTGATGCATTAACAGTGGCTGATATTGAAATTTCACAATCAGAATCAAAAGTAACAGTAACTATTAAAGTAGGCGCAGCGACAAAAACTTCAGCTGAAATTACTATTGAAGAATCAGCTTAATCCAACTCACATTCGTTTTTGACTAACGCATGAGTGAAAATTCAAAAAGGGCTTCGTACAGGGTAACCTGTGCGGGGTTCTTTTTTTGTTTTCGTAAAGATTTGATTGTTTTGGTGAGTATCTACCTTTTTGTTAATATTTGGTTTATTCTTCGTTCTTTTTGGTATAATTTGTGTATGTACATTTTAAAGGAGGTCTTTTGTGTGAAGACAGGTTTTTCATGGAAGCGTTTATTGGTTGTTCCTCTCTGTGCGACGTTTTTAGTAGCGGCTGTTCCCGATGGTCGTGCGGCACAGTCTGAGTTATCGCCAGAGCACATGGTTGTTCAAAATTTACCGGGGGCGTTGGATTATGTGACGGTCGCAGGTATTAAGAAGGGTGATGTGTTATACATGTATGATCATCCTTCCATGTATACACCAATTGAGGTGAAGACGGCGACAAGTTCGACATTGCAATTCTCTACGAAGAAGTTGAAGGATGAGCGTCAGACGTTGTATTTCATTTTAAAGCGTAATGGGCAGCAGGTTGGGAACTATGAGGCGATTACGACAGAGGCTCCTGCCATGCAGCAGTTGGGTGAGAGTGGTATGCATCTTGTGAATCGTTCGGGTTATACGGATTCGATCAAAATTCATGATGCGTATAAGGGTTATACGTATCGCGTGTACGAAACACAGGATCGTTCGCGTATGATTACATCTGTGCGTGCGTCAAAAGATGGTTATCTGTCAATCAATTGCGCACTACCGAAGTATGAGAATGCTTTTGAGCAAAAGGCTGTCTATGTGACGGTACAGGCTCCGGGAGCAGAGGAGAGTGCGGTACAGTCTTTATTATTAACGCCTGAGCAATCTCTTCCGATTAATGCAAAGACGGTGACCGTGAAGAATAATAAGACATATACGGATACGATTCATATTAATCCAATCAAGCCAGAGTCCATCGTACGTGTGTATCGTACGAAGAAGGAGACGACGTACGTTACGCCGGATACAGAAGCGTTTGAGCCGCCAGTTGTGGCAGAGCGTAAGGCACGTGCTGGTCAGACGACGGTCTATGTGCCTCAGCTTGGAACTGCGGCGGGTTCAGTCTACTTAACGATTCAAGAGCCGGGTGAGCTAGAGAGTGATCCTGTGCTTGTGAAGTATGCGAAAGAGAAGAAGTAGGGGGAAGAGTAAATGAAGTTATCAAAATGGATGAAGGTTGGGATCATTGCGCCAATCCTAGTAGGTTCTGTGTTCATCTGGAAGCAGCCTGAACATGTGGTAGCAGATGGCGATTATACATTGGATACGAATGTCATCGCTGTACAGAATAATAAGGGGACTTCGGATTATATTACGATTAATGAACTATCTACGAAGGATCAAGTTGCCATCTATACAGATGCGGCGATGAAGAAGAAAATCTATAGTACGACTGCGAAAAGCAGTACATTAAAAATCAAAACGAAGTCACTCAAAGATGCGGGTGGTACGTTATATGTCAGCATCAAGCATTCATGGTTATCAAAAGCAGATATTGGTAAGCTAACATATGCGGCAAGCCCGAACTATACGGCACCGCTTCAAAATACGTCGACATTGGAACTTGTGAATATTAAAGACGGTCAGGACATCTTCAAAATTAAGCGTCCGATTAAGAACGCCACATATCGCGTCTATGAAGATGCCGCTAAGAAGAAGCGTCTTCTACAAGTAACAGCTAAGAGTACGGCAACCATCTCAACGAATGTGGAGATCCCAAAAGACTATTCACTGCATATGCCGCAAACGGTCTATGTGACGGTACAGGAGAAGGGGAAAAAAGAGAGTCGTGCTATCGACTACACATCTGTTGATCCAGAAGGTATCGCACCACTTAAAGCAAGCCAAGTTACAATCACGAATAATAAAAACTACGCGGACGTTATCAAAATTACAGGACTTCAAACAGGCGACATGATTACAGTACGCTCAACAACTCTGCCAGCCCACAACTACGTGGTCGACCGCAAATCACCAGGCAGCACGATGTACATCTACATCGACCAATTGAGCCGCAAATCAAAAACGCTCGAAATCCTACGCACACCAGCAAACGGCGGCAACCACATCAAACCGCTCCAAGTGACATATAAAGCAGAGAAGTAACACCTAAAACCCAAGTCGGGCAGATTCCCCCCGACTTGGGTTTTTTCGTGGTTGGGGAGGTGGTTGTGGGCGAGTGACCCATTTTGAGGTGCGAGTGACCCATTTCTGCGCTCGAATGTCCCGAACCGAGCGCCGAGTGCCCCAACTGCCTCAGCGAATGCCCCGTTTCGTCGGTCGAATGTTCGAATGCACATTAGAATAGTCAATTGAAGTTCTAGCTCAGGCAGTTGGGGCGAGTGACCCATTTTCGCCCTCGAATGTCCCATTTTCACGTGCGAGTGACCCGCCCCGAGCGCCGAATGACCCAACCGCCTCAGCGAATGCCCCATTTCGCCGTTCGAATGTTCGATTTCACATTAGAATAGTCAATTGAAGTTCTAGCTCAGGCAGTTGGGGCGAGTGACCCATTTTCGCCCTCGAATGTCCCGTTTGCACGTGCGAATGACCCGAACCAAGCGCCGAGTGCCCCAACTCCCTCAGCGAATGACCCATTTCGTCGGTCGAATGTTCGAATGCACATTAGAATAGTCAATTGAAGTTCTAGCTACTCAAAAGCCTTGAAGAAAGTACGGAGAGTGAGTAGCTCAGGCAGTTGGGCGAGTGACCCATTTTCGCCCTCGAATGTCCCATTTTCACGTGCGAGTGACCCGCCCCGAGCGCCGAGTGACCCAACTGCCTCAGCGAATGACCCGTTTCGTCGGTCGAATGTTCGAATGCACATTAGAATAGTCAACTGAAGTTCTAGCTACTCAAAAGCCTTGAAGAAAGTACGGAGAGTGAGTAGCTCAGGCAGTTGGGGCGAGTGACCCATTTTCGCCCTCGAATGTCCCATTTGCACGTGCGAATGACCCGAACCGAGCGCCGAGTGCCCCAACTGCCTCAGCGAATGCCCCGTTTCGCCGGTCGAATGTTCGAATGCACATTAGAATAGTCAATTGAAGTTCTAGCTCAGGCAGTTGGGGCGAGCGCCCCATTTTCGCCCTCGAATGTCCCATTTGCACGTGCGAATGACCCGAACCGAGCGCCGAGTGCCCCAACCGCCTCAGCGAATGACCCATTTCGTCGTTCGAATGTTCGAATGCACATTAGAATAGTCAACTGAAGTTCTAGCTACTCAAAAGCCTTGAAGAAAGTACGGAGAGTGAGTAGTTCAGGCAGTTGGGCGAGTGGCCCATTTTCGCCCTCGAATGTCCCATTTGCACGTGCGAGTGACCCGAACCAAGCGCCGAGTGCCCCAACTCCCTCAGCGAATGACCCGTTTCGCCACCTGAATGTTCGAATTCACCAAAACAACTCAGCTCAAGTCCTCAAAACTTTTGCAAAAGAAGGCAAAGTTCTTAAACGATGGGGAAATACACATATGTTTTTAGATAGATGAATGCTTTTGGCTAAATTTGAAGCTCATTTTCTAAAAAAGCGGTTTTGGTATTTTGAGATGAATGTCTTAAGATGGAAAAAAGGGGGATTTGATATGATTCAGAAAAGTTTTATGCCAAATATCCGAATTGCTAGTTGGCGAAAATTGAATGTGCGTCTAAAAAATGAATCAGTCCGTCTACGTGTTGAGAAAGATTTGGCGCAAATGGAGGCAGGGGATTTCGGGGAGCGGGTGGTTGCGAAACATCTGGATCGCTATCGTCATGCGGAAAATATTCATATTTTTCATGATGTAATGTTAGATTGTGATGGCTTTTTTCAAATGGATTTTTTAGTTTTAACAGAAAGTTGTATCATCCTTTTGGAAGTGAAAAATATATCAGGTACTATTTATTTTACTAAAAACCCACAACAATTAATTCGGAAAATTGATGGGCAAGGGGAACAAAAATTAAGAAGTCCAGAAGTACAAGTCGAGAAGCAAATTTACAAACTGCGTGAATGGTGTATGCGACGTGGACATGAAATACCGATCTATGGAGCAGTTGTTTTTCCTACTTTAACAAGTATTGTGGATGGTTCGAACACAACAGCTACTTTACTTGATTTATACGAAATTGAAAATTATATTCTGAAAAATATGCAACAACATTCTCCTCATCTAGCTATGGATTCGTTAATTTTAAAATTAAAAAACGGTCAAAAATTGTATGAACCCTATGATTTAAGTGCCTATTATAAATTTGAATTCGCTGATTTACATACAGGATTTTTATGTCCTTATTGCTATAATTTCATGAAAAAATTAAATACAAGAACATGGCAATGTCCAGCGTGCCAGCAATTTAGTCGACAAAACGTGCTTGCTGATTTGAAAGAGTATTTTTTATATTTTCCAAAACCCGCTCATAAAAAAATCTTAAAAGCATGGTTGAGCGATTTATCGAGCAGTCGCTTTAAAAGAAGTTGGCAAAAGTTAGATTTACAAGTTCATTATCATCATCGTAAAGCGTTTTATAGTTTGAAAAATGAATCTACCCACCCTTGAATCGTCGCTTTCGGTACGTCAAACTGGTTTGCGGCGTGTCCAAGCGAGTGTTCTGTCGCCACGGTTTTCACAAGTTTTCGGTAGTTCGCGGTCGTCTTATGGATTACGTCGAGTCCACCGTCATGTCGCGTTGTTACGTGGCATGTCTGGCAGCGCTCGTAGTACATGGTCAATCTGATTGTAATCGTTCCATACTCATATGTGTACGAGTGGCGAATGTCCTGCTCCTTTTTATGATGAAGATGTCGTTTTCCACCACATGGACATATTTTGTCTCTTTTTGGTGTCGCATAGAGTATGTCGTCGATGAAGTCCAATTGAATTGTCAGTGGTATATTAAAAAATGTATGCATTAAAAAACTCCCCTTTTTCGAAAACAAGCTCTTTTTTCTTTTTATTTTCCTTCATTTTCAGAAAAAGACCTATTCAAAAAATTGCGTACGAAAAGTATGGGGAAATGATGGGGGAATAGAGGTTTTTCAAGGATTTCCCCATTATATACATATGAAAAAATTCATTCGGAAAACGTCGTTTCGCCAACATTCACACATTTTAGTAAGCTAGGTGTACCCAAGGGAATACAAGCATGGTCGACTGTGAGAAGCGAGTATGAGATGACGTTTGAAGCGATGTTAGAGAAGTTGGAGCCGATGATTTCCGCGCACATGCGCAAACTGCATATTTATAAGGAGCATGAGCAATTTCGTCAGTCTGCACGCGTAGCCATCTGGCGTGCGTGGCAACGATTCGATGCGGAAAAGGGCGATTTTGAACCGTATGCATTCCAGACAATTCGCGGTGCATTACTCGATGAATTGAAGATGAGCGCGCGTTACGAGGAACGATTCGTGCCAACAGAAGATGATGCCCTACATGAGCAAATTCAAGGAGAAGGGTGCCAGCGTACACGCGACTTCGTGGAATTCCTAGCACCCCACACGACACCCGAAGAATGTATGATTCTCCACGCCTATTATATCGAAGGGTACGATCACACCGAGATTGCGGCAATGCTTGGCATGAGTCGCGCCGCCCTACAAAAGAAGAAAAGCCGCCTGTTACTACGCCTTCGAAAAGAGATGAGTCGACCATAAGAAAAAGCCGCGATTTGCGGCTTTTTTGTTTGGAATCGCATAAAAATACGATGCTGTTTGAAGTAATTACTTAAATAACAAATATAAATAATATATTTTTAACATCGTTTCGGTAGAATTCCCCCATCTTCTATAAGTGGGGGATGAATACCGTTTAGTTTGAGGGTTACCGTTGGTGACTCGAAAAACGGATATAAAGGTCTTATCGCCTTTTTCTTTTAGCCTAGATGAGAACAAATGTTTCTTTTTGTTAAAATAAGGTATAATAAAATCAAGAAATCATCTTAAAAAGGAGGTAAACCTTATGGAACAATTGAAAGCCTACAAATTCAGAATTTACCCAACAGAAGAACAGGAGTTATTCTTTGCGAAGACGTTCGGTTGTGTCCGTAAGGTGTACAACCTTATGCTAGATGATCGAATGAAAAATTATGAAGAATCCAAACGCGATGGATCCAAAAAACAAAAATTCCCGACACCTGCAAAATACAAGACGGAATTTCCCTTTTTGAAAGAAGTCGATAGTTTAGCTTTAGCTAATGCACAACGTAACTTAGAAAAAGCCTATAAAAACTTCTTCCGCGATCAATCGGTTGGATTCCCTCGTTTCAAAAGTAAGAAAAACCCGATACAAAGCTATACAACGAACAATCAAAAAGGCACGGTTGCATTGATTGACGGTAAATTCCTCAAAATTCCGAAGCTAAAATCATTGGTCCGAATCAAGCTACATCGCCAACTGAAAGGTGAAATTCGTTCCGCGACCATCACACGTCATGCAAGCGGTATATATAAAATTTCATTGTTAGTGAAAGAGGAAATTAGGGCATTGCCAAAAACTAATTCAGCTATCGGCATTGATTTAGGCATTACTGATTTTGCGATTCTTTCAAACGGTCAAAAAGTCGATAATCACCGCTTTACGTTGAAAATGGCTCAAAAATTGAAACGTGAACAACGTAAATTGGCGAAAAGACGATTAGTAGCCAAAGAAAAGGGAATCGATCTCATCGATTCCTTGAATTATCAAAAGCAAAAACGGAAAGTAGCGAAGCTCTATGATAAAATCGTCAACCAGCGCGAAGATTTTCTTCATAAATTAAGTACAGACATCATCAAAAATCACGATGTCATCTGTCTTGAAAAGCTGAATACCAAAGGGATGATGAAGAATCATAAGTTAGCGAAAAGTATTGCCGATGTATCGTGGTCGAGCTTCGTTCAAAAGTTACAATACAAAGCCGATTGGTACGGCAAGAGCATTGTACAAATTGATACATGGTTCCCTTCTAGTCAGCTCTGCTCGCATTGTGGGCAGAATGACGGAAAGAAAGGTCTTTCGATTCGACAATGGTGTTGTACGAATTGTGGTACACAGCATGACCGTGACATCAATGCGAGTATCAATATTCTTAATGAAGGATTACGACTTCAGACGTTGGGCTAACAGCCTATACAAACCGTAGGAACTACGGGGTTCGCTCGGTCAAATAAGAGAAACCGCTGCAAGTAAAGAAATACACTTGCAAGTACGCTCTATTCCCAAGAAGCTCCCACTTCAAGCGTGAAGAACCGCAAGGTTTAGCTAAGTGGCGAGTAGTTCACATATCGTTTTACGATGACAGTCGTAGACAGTAAGACTACAGAAATTGAGCCGAATAATGGTTCTGAACTTGCGATGGCGATTAAACCAACACAAAAACCCGTCACAGCACAACTTAGTTGGAATGACAGTACGGATTATTATAAAGTAAAATTAGACCAAGCTGGTTTACTAAATGTTAAAATGACAGCGTACATGGAATATATGAGTGTACAAATTTTTGATTCTAATCTATATGAAGTCACAGATTGGAGTGAGGATTATAATGGTTCTGAGCTTTCAGGTAAGGTGAAACAAGATGAATATTATTTAGAAAAAGGAACGTATTATATAAAGGTTTCACAAGTCATTCATCGGTCTAGTACTGGTAAATATAAAATCGAAACAAAGTTTTCAAAAACACCTAATAATGAAAAAGAGCCGAATAATGGGCTTGAACAAGCTCAGAAAATCAAGTCGAATGTACAATCTGTGACGGGTTTAATTAGTTGGAATGATTCGTCTGATTTTTATAAAGTAGATGTTTCAAAAACAGGTGTATTGAATGTTCATATGACAGTTTATCAGAGTATGGAAATCAAAATTTATGATCGAGATGGTTATGAACTGTTGGATCGTTGGATTTCTAAATCGAGTAATACAAGTTCTGATAAATGGTCTACATCTTTAAATGTCAAAAAAGGAACGTACTATGTTCAAATTTATGGTAATACAGGACTTTATAAATTAAATGTAAAAGTACCCGAAATGTTACCAAAATCTCCAAAAGCCAAAGCCACGAAAACAAAAGTGACAGGCACAACGTATGCGAACAGCAAAGTCACAGTGAAAATCGGAAGCAAAAAATATACAGGCAAAAGTAATAGCAAAGGTGCATTCAGCATCAAAATACCAACACAAAAAGTAAAAACAAAAGTCTATGTATCCGTTACGACAGGTGCAGGAACAAGTAAATCAACTAAAGTACAAGTAAAATGAGCCGCGTATGCGGTTCTTTTTTTATTGTTGGACGAGTGACCCATTTTCGCCCTCGAATGTCCCGTTTTGACGAGTGAATGACCTGAATCGATGGGTGAGTGACCCAACAGCTTCCTTGAGTGACCCGTTTCGCCGGTCGAATGTTCGAATTCACAGTAGCATAGTCAATTCAAGTCCTTTTGAATTACTCAAAAGCCTTGAAGAAAGTGCGGAAAGTGAGCAATTTAGGTGTTTTAGACGAGTGACCCATTTTCGCCCTCGAATGTCCCGTTTTGACGAGTGAATGACCTGAATCGATGGGTGAATGACCCAACAGCTTCCTCGAATGTCCCGATTTGAGGGTCGAATGTTCGAATTCACAGTAGCATAGACAATTCAAGTCCCCTTGAATTACTCAAAAGCCTTGAAGAAAGTGCGGAAAGTGAGCAATTTAGGTGGTTTAGACGAGTGACCCATTTTCGCCCTCGAATGTTCCGTTTGGACGGGTGAATGACCTGAATCGATGGGCGAGTGACCCAACAGCTTCCTCGAATGTCCCGTTTTGAGGGTCGAATGTTCGAATTCACAGTAGCATAGACAATTCAAGTCCCCTTGAATTACTCAAAAGCCTTGAAGAAAGTGCGGAAAGTGAGCAATTTAGGTGGTTTAGACGAGTGACCCATTTTCGCCCTCGAATGTTCCGTTTGGACGAGTGAATGACCTGAATCGATGGGCGAGTGACCCAACAGCTTCCTCGAATGTCCCGTTTCGCCGGTCGAATGTTCGAATTCACACTGGAATAGCCAATTCAAGGCATAAAATTCCCAATGATTTTTATATAACAAATGGTATAATTAGTAAAAAGGAGTGGAGATATGAAAAAATTATGCATGATGATGATGTTGATTTTCACTATTTCCCTAGCAGGTTTAGCGATGAATGCGCAAGCAGCGGAAAATCCGACGCTTACTTCTGGGAAAGCTGTGGAAGGAACTCTGACAAATCAGAAGGAAATAACCTATCAAATCAAAGTGACAAAACCAAGTTATATCCAGTTGCAAGGGACGGCCTATTCGCCAATGCTATACATGGATTTAGTGGACCAAAAAAATAATGTGATTAAACAGTTACACAATGAATTTAGCGATTCAATGGAACAAACGCCAGCTAACGGTAAAGTGAGTGAATATCTTGAAGCGGGTACATACACAATTAAAATCCATCGCGGAGAAAATGAATCAACAGAAGCAGCAGATTATCGCTTGCTTGTAACGGTCAAGGCGAGTGCTGTAACAGAGATTGAACCGAATAATGGTTCGAAAACGGCGATGACTTTACCTGTGAACGCCAAAGCGATTAAAGGACAAATGAGTTTTGGAGATGCAACTGATTTTTACAAAGTTGAATTGAAGGAAGCTGGGAATTTATCAATTAAAGTGAAAGGCTATCTTCGTGACATGGTCGTAAATTTGTATGATCAAGATTTACAACGTATTTTCAGATTACCACAGTATTATTATGGTAATATTTTAACTGGAGTCACACAATCGAATAATATGTTTTTAGAAAAAGGAATTTATTATGTTCGTATAAATAATACAAGAGCAACAGGTTTATATGAAATTTCTGCACCTTTTGAGCCGACTAAAAATAATGATATTGAACCAAACAATGGCACATCCCAAGCACAACTAATTCGTCCGAATATAGATAAAATTACAGGACTATTAAGTTGGAATGATAAACAAGACTTTTATAAAGTGAATGTAACGAAAAAAGGAAATATGGAAATAGCTGTAACATTATCGAAAGAGGCATACATTTTAGTACAGGATCATGAGGGAAAACCTGTATATGAAAACTATATAGCAATACCAAATGGTGCGTATGATTATACATTTAAAAAGAAAATTCCTGTTGGGAAAGGGCACTATTACGTTAAAATTTTCATCTATGACAATAGCTATGGTCTATATAATTTGGCGGTAAACGTACCTGAAATGTTACCAAATGCGCCAACAGCCAAAGCGACAAAAACAAAAGTCACAGGTACAACGTATGCGAACAGCAAAGTCACAGCGAAAATCGGAAGCAAAAAATATACAGGCAAAAGTAACAGCAAAGGTGCATTCAGCATCAAAATACCAACACAAAAAGTAAAAACAAAAGTCTATGTATCCGTTACGACAGGTGCAGGAACGAGTAAAACAACTAAACTACAAGTAAAATGAGCCGCGTATGCGGTTCTTTTTTTATGGTAGTGGGCGAAATTCCCTTTGGCGCGCGGTTTTGTCCCTTTCGGAGGCGGCGATTCCCTTTGGCGCGCGGTTTTGTCCCTTTCGGAAGACGAAATTCCCTTTGGCGCGTGGGTTAGTCCCTTTCAGAGTGAGAAATTCCCTTTCGCGCGCGGAATAGTCCCTTTCAAATGCCAAGTTTCCCTTTCGCGCGCGGAATAGTCCCTTTCAATGGCGGAGATTCCCTTTCGCGCGCGGAATAGTCCCTTTCAAAGTGAGAAATTCCCTTTGGCGCGCGGAATAGTCCCTTTCAAATGCCAAGATTCCCTTTCGCGCGCGGAATAGTCCCTTTCAAATGCCAAGATTCCCTTTGGCGCGCGTGTTTGTTCCTTTCAGAAGCCGAGATTCCCTTTGGCGCGCGGTTTTGTCCCTTTCAAATGCCAAGATTCCCTTTCGCGCGTGGATTAGTCCCTTTCAGAGTGAGAGATTCCCTTTCGCGCGCGTGAATTAGTCCCTTTCAAATGCCAAGATTCCCTTTCGCACACGAATCAGTCTCTCACCATTGTTTATTTCACCGCTTAGTGAGATAATAATATGGAATAATTAGACATTAAAGGGGATTGACATGAAACGATTATATATAGTAGGAATTCTTTTGTTGGCCGCCATCTTTTTTATACCGCAACAAGCTTCAGCTGCAACAACTCTTACATCGGGAAAGTGGGTAACCGGTGAAATTACCGATACAACCACAAAGCAAACATATCAATTTAAGTTGACGAAACCGAGTAAGGTGACGGTGGAAGTGAAGTCGTATATGAATGAATTGGAGGCATTCGTCTACAATTCGAAAGAGACAAATATGGTGAAGCCGATGCATTTCTTTGCGGCAGATCCAACGAATCCAATTACGCAAAAAGAGACGGTTTATTTGCAGGCGGGGACATACACAATTCATACGAATCGCATAGCGTTATCTGGTCAGACGGGGAAATATCAAGTGAAAGCGACTTGGAAAACGAATGGTTCGAATGAGGTAGAGCCGAATGATGAGCCGAACCAAGCGCAACCAATCGAAGTAAACAAAACGAAGATTAAAGGACAACTCGGACTCGACGATTTGGCAGACTATTATATGGTGGAAGTAGACCGAGCGGGGAAATTAACAGTTCAAACAAAATCATACATGCCTTTTTTACAAGTTGAACTATACAATTTAGCACAAGTTCAAATGACGAAAGTGAATGATTTCCAACAAGCAACCAATACAAAAGCTGTAACAAGAAGCGGCTCTATGTACGTGGAAAAAGGACAGTATCTCATTAAAATATCAAATACAGGTGTCCTCGATAGTATGGGATTATACGAGATACAGACAAAATTTGTAGGGGCAAGTAATAATGAAAAAGAACCGAATAATAGCCCAGAAAAAGCGCAAACACTCAAGCCGAATGCTGCGCCAATTACAGGACTAATTAGTTTTGGTGATCGACTCGATTATTATAAATTGAATGTACCAAAGACAGCGGAAGTAAAGGTGCAAGTAAAGTCGCATATGAAGTGGCTTGAGGTTTCGATTTATAACCAATCATTTAAAAGAATCGACACATATAATTATTTCACAGGTGCGAGCGATCAATTACTCGTATCGAAAACATTAAAAAATAAATTGAAAACAGGCATCTATTATATCGGTGTGAAAGAAATGGGCTACTTTGGCACATATCAAATTAATGCGAGTATTCCAACCATTGTACCGAAAGCGCCAACTGTAAAAGCAGTGAAAAAAGGTGCGACGCGTGTTACAGGAACAACGTATAAAAAGAGCCAAGTGACTGTGAAAATTGGCAAGAAAGAATACAAAGGCAAGAGTAACACAAAAGGTGCATTTAGTATTAAAGTGCCGAAGCAAAAAGCCAAAACGAATATTTATGTATCAGTCACAACAGATAGTGGAACAAGCAACTATAAAAAAGTACAAGTAAAATGAGTCGTGTATGCGGCTCTTTTTTTATTTGGAGGTTTGTTTGTGCGAGTGGCCCAATTTCGCCCTCGAATGTTCCGTTTGGATGGGCGAATGACCCGAATCGATGGGTGAGTGACCCGAATCGATGGGTGAGTGACCCGAAACGAGGAGCGAGTGTCCCAAACACTACAGCGAGTGTCCCGTTTCGCCGGTCGAATGTTCGAATTCACCCAAACCTAGTCAATTCAAGTCCCTCTGAATTACTCAAAAGCCTTGAAGAAAGTGCGGAAAGGGAGTAATTTAGTCTTTTGTGCGAGTGCCCCATTTTCGCCCTTGAATGACCCGTTTTGACGGGGGAATGTTCGAATTCACTCACTCATAGTCAAAAGAAGTCCCTCTGAATTACTCAAAAGCCTTGAAGAAAGTGCGGAAAGTGAGCAATTTAGTCTTTTGTGCGAGTGCCCCAATTTCGCCCTCGAATGACCCATTTTGACGGGGGAATGTCCCAAAACGAGGAGCGAATGACCCAAACACTTCAGCGAGTGACCCGTTTCGCCGGTCGAATGTTCGAATTCACTCACTCATAGTCAAATGAAGTCCTTTTGAATTACTCAAAGGCCTTGAAGAAAGTACGGAAAGGGAGTAATTTAGTCTTTTGTGCGAGTGACCCAATTTCGCCCTCGAATGACCCATTTTGACGGGTGAATGCCCCGAAACGAGGAGCGAGTGTCCCAAAGACTTCAACGAGTGACCCGTTTCGCCGGTCGAATGTTCGAATTCACCCAAACCTAGTCAATTCAAGTCCCTCTGAATTACTCAAAAGCCTTGAAGAAAGTGCGGAAAGGGAGTAATTTAGTCTTTTGTGCGAGTGCCCCATTTTCGCCCTTGAATGACCCGTTTTGACGGGGGAATGTTCGAATTCACTCACTCATAGTCAAAAGAAGTCCTACTGAATTACTCAAAAGCCTTGAAGAAAGTGCGGAAAGGGAGCAATTTAGTCTTTTGTGCGAGTGACCCGTTTTCGCCTTCGAATGTCCCGTTTTGACGGGAGAATGTCCCAAAACGAGGAGCGAATGACCCAAACACTTCAGCGAGTGACCTGTTTTGCCGGTCGAATGTTCGAATTCACTCACTCATAGTCAAATGAAGTCCTTTTGAATTACTCCAAAGCCTTGAAGAAAGTACGGAAAGGGAGCAATTTAGTCTTTTGTGCGAGTGGCCCAATTTCGCCCTCGAGTGACCCGTTTTGACGGGTGAATGACCCGAATCAGGGGGCGAGTGTCCCAAACACTACAGCGAATGTCCCGTTTTGCCGGTCGAATGTTCGAATTCACCCCAGAATAGACAATTCAAGTCCCTCTGAATTACTCAAAAGCCTTGAAGAAAGTACGGAAAGGGAGCAATTTAGTCTTTTGTGCGAGTGGCTCGTTTTGCCACTCGAATGTCCCGTTTTGACGGGCGAATGTCCCGAAACGAGGAGCGAGTGTCCCAAACACTTCAACGAGTGTCCCGTTTGGACGGGCGAATGTCCCAAAACGCACCCCCACCCTCACTCCACAAAAAAACCTCGAATCTTCGAGGTTAGCCTTCGTTTGGTGTTTGTTTTTCAATCGCTCCGCCAAATAATACGATGGCTTTGGTAACGCCGCCGCCGACATTGGCAAATTCATGGATACCGAGTGGGATGCCAACGACTTGGAGTGAATCGTCCAGTGCGATGTTGCCGAGAGGTTCATATGTAATGTAGAGGTAGGATTGTCCGTCCTCTGCATAGAGATGAATGAAGCGGTAGGGTAGCGCACCTTCTTCTTTTTCATGGAAGGAGACGACATCGCCTTTGAAGGAGACGACGGTTTCAAAGTAGTCTTCGACGTTGTCCGTTAGTTGTTGCGGGGTGATGGTCGAATCGACTTTTTCTTTGATGCCAACGCCTGCAAAGAGTTTTTCTTGTTGATCGATGTATTCGCGTGAGCGTAATCGTAAATTGAGTGTATTTTCTGTTATTTCTGGCAAATCGACTGCTAATTGATCGCTTAATCCGAGTGTAGCTGCTTCGACTTCGATTTCTTGTGCTTCTGTTTTTCCGTCTTGAATGGTGTTTTCTGGCGCTTTTTCATCGCCACACGCTGCAAGAAATAGTATCAGACAGAGACTTGTATTAAGCAGGAACTTTTTCTTCATGTATGCCCCCCTCCTTTTCTTCTATTATATAACTTTTTAAGATGAAAATGGATAATTTTATCACATTGTAAATACCATTATTTGGTGAGATAATATTTGTATAGACCTAGATTGAAAGAGGCGATTATATGAAGCAACTTGGAAAGTATGCATTGGCACTATCACTTGCGGCACCTATCGTATGTTCGATTAATACATCTGCAAAAGCAATCAGCAGTAAGGCGATTGTGAATGTGTCGTGGGCAAGTATATATACAGACTCAACGAAAAAGACGAAGTTAGCTGTTGTGAAGCAGAAGACCATCTTTACTTCTTATTCTAAAGGGAAGACGTGGACGAAGGTTACATATAAGGGGAAGACGGGCTATATTTTAACGAAGCAATTAATGTTTAAAGAGTTGACCTATCAAGAGTTTGTTGCGGAAGGAAAGGCACTCACTAAGCAAATGGAACAATTAGCAAAGTTTGAACAAAAGGGTGATGTATCCAATCTAGCAGCACGCTATCAGACGACGAAAACACAATTTGCTTCATACGAAAAAGCACTAAAAGCGAGTCGTCTCAACACAAGTCAAAAGAATGTGTTGCAAAAACAATATGTGAAAGCTTCAAAAGTGAAGATGGAGCGATTCGCTGGCTTTGTACAAGCATGGGAAGATTTAGTGAAGACCGAGTCCTATATGAAACAATATAATATGAAATCAGCAAAAACGACTTGGAAACGAGCTGTAAAAGTAAAGACAGAAGCTGATGCCAAACTGCGTAAAAACAAATGGACAGCCTATGCATATAAAGCAAATGATACATTTGAACGCTATATGAAAACATTGGAACGTCGATTTACCTATGTGACATATGACGAATTACAACCACAATTGATGAATCGCTTCGCTCGTAGTCTAGATGAAGAAGATCGTGACGTACGAGGTAGACGACAATATAACGGAGTCCACCAAATCAATCATATTGAAAAAATGCGTGTTCTCATGTGTATTCCTGTAAAAAGTGGGATTCAAAAAATTACGTTTACCGTTGTACCGGATAAAACATGGGTTGATGTAGATGAACTAATTGATAATCCTGATGGTGGTGCTAATATTTTTGTAATGGGCGCATCTGGCGTGCAAAAGTATGAATTGTACTCGAAACAGGATGAACTAAAAGGTGAATTTACACTCGACTCGACAATGGCTACTGAAGAGGGCTATTATGAATTGAAAGTCTACGGGGCGATGGGAATGATTGTGTCAAATATGAAGTTTTGGTATAAATAGAGAAAAACCTTCGACCTCAATGGTTGAAGGTTTTTTTACTTCCCAAAAAATAAAGAATTAACCAAGCAGCAATGAAGGCAGGAATCGCATAAACTTGTCCAACGAGTAGTTTCCAACTCCAAACATCATAACCAGGTGAGGCAGGGAGCAGAATGATAATTCCACAAGCAATGAGATATACGATAAACGCATAACCAAGTTTTTTCACTTTAAAAAACCTCCTTATTTCCCTTATTATACCACATATTAGGTTCATCACTAAAATCCGGGGATGACAAAATTAATGCTCTGTTTCCAGTCGTAAACGAAGGAACAGATGGTCATCGTTTCGATAACCAAATCCTCGTCTTTTGATGAGTTTAATTTTGTTATTTGTCCCTTCTATAATGCCGTTTGAGAACGGTGACAGAATCGTTTCAAGCATTTCTTTTTCTCGTAAAATCATGGTCTTGGCGATTTTTGCGACAACGCCACAAGGATGCAATTGATAACGTGTTAACCAGTCTTTTAATCGCCGCTTGGCTTGGGTTGGTATCACCGCTTTTAATACGTAACACATCTGGTTCAACGCCTGATAAATATGCTTTGAATGGAAATCTTCTTGGAGCCATGCTTGCACAAAAGCGCGTTCTTCAGTCGTTAATTGTGCGGGATTCCGAGCTAAGCAACGGTCAATAAAGCGTGATTTATGCTGCTTTTTCGCTTCCACTAAGTAGCGTCTTCTGTGTTGCTGGGCATCCGTAAAGAATTGAATCAAATGAAAACGATCGAGTACGTGAATGGCATGTGGATAGACGGCTTGAATTGCACCAACCATCGCTGGAGTGAAATCGCTAATAACCGTTTGAATTTTGCCTGTTACTTTCGCTAACACAGCTTCAATCACGTCCTGATCACGTTGAGGCATAATCGCCAAAATACGCCCCGTTACCGCATTCAGCACACTTGTCGCATAGTTGTGCCCTTTGCGCAGCGCGAACTCATCGACACCAATATGTTGCGCTTCTTCTTCCACCAATTGATCAGGGGCATACAGGTAAAACCAACGTTCAACCGTTGTGTAGGGCATTTCATATTCCTGTGCCACTTCGGCGATTGAACGACCATGACAATGTTTCACGATTTCATGACGAAATGATTCCTTTGATGAATGAACAAGCCCTAAACCATAGTCAAAAGTGAACGTAAAGCCGCAACTTTTACAGCGTTGACGTGGCACAAATAGTTCAATCCAAAGTACGCCAAGATGCCAGGCATAGCCATGGCGAAAGCGGCGCAGCGAACAATCATGACAAACCGTAGCGCCTGCACAAATAGGGCAAGCGATTGTTTGCGGTGCAGCCGTGGCACGAAATACATGTGGTTCTGCCTCAGATAAATGTAAAACCAGGTTTTTATTACATTGGAATATCGAATGATAATCGAACAGGTCCTTATAACTTCTCAGTAAAAGTACCGCAAATGCTACCAAAAGCACCGAGTGTTTCAAAAGTTACGCCTAAATCAAAAGCAGTCAAAGGAACGACATATAAAAACAGTACTGTAAAAGTTAAAATCGGCAGCAAAATTTATACAACGAAAAGATCAAGCAAAGGGAAATTCTCAGTGAAAATCCTCGCACAAAAAGCCAAAAAAGCGATTTATGTATCCGTTACAACACCAGCAGGTACGAGTGCATCTAAAAAAGTAATCGTGAAATAAAGTGAAGTAGAGAAGCCCAGCATTCGCTGGGCTTTTTGTATGAATAAATCAGAACCAGTCTAAACATCACCTTTCCACGGTGCATCAATTGAATAATCATGTGAAATACCTAAAACTTCAATTGAATAGGAGATGGATGCATAAGTAATCTCTTTGAGGGAGATCGTAACACCTGCTTGTTGGAATTTTGACATTTGCTCCCTGAATCGATTAGAAGCAGTGTCGCCAGATTCTTCTTCAAGCCAAGTGAATGAATTTGCTTCTAAATTAATTTCAGTAAATTTCTGTTGAGCAACGGTTTCTATTTTTTCTTTAATAGAATTCGAAAGTCGCTCATTTACTATTGGATATTTAGGCAGTAATGAAGCAATGCGCTGTTGAATTTGGATCGCATTCTCAAAAGTCGGATTTTCATTTAGAAGGAATTCGTCCACTTCTTTTTCAACCGCTAACCAACCTGCTGCAACTATGAACGATTTACCCTCTAACTTGATCTGAATCGTATAAGGAGTAGACGTATCATACGCCACTTGATTGCTACCTGAAAGATCGCGAATGGCTTCTTTTATAATTGCCAAATGTTGAACAGAACTGTCTTGATCCGCCCATTCGATTTTTTCAATCGCAGATTTGATTCGGTCAAAATCAGCCGTTTGATTTGAACCACCTGAATTTGAACCACCCGAATTCTGTTGCGCAATGACGGTATCAACCCGATTTAATAGCTCTGCTTTCTTGGCAGGGTTTTGTAAGGCATCTAGTAATTTCTTCGCTTCATTTAGTTGATCCTTTGTAGCATTCGGATTGTTTAAAATGAGCATTAGTTGATCTTCAACCGCCTTCCAAGGAGCAGGCGATGCGAAATCACGCTTTTCATCACCAGAAGAATACGTGAAGTTGAACGTATTATCTTTGAATGAAAGCGAAATGCCATCTTTTAAACCAAGTCTACTAAGGAATTTTTCAAAAGCTGCTTGGAATTCGCTCTGACTCAGATTTGGTTGCCATTTGAAAGAATTGATTAATGCCACAGTCTGATTGAATTTCGGTGAATTCGCTGCTAATAACTCTGCCGCCTTTTTCTGCTTTTCTTCAAGAGCCTTTTTCAATTGCTCATTTTTTAGCTTTTCCGCTAGCAATTTCGCCTGACTTAATGTGAAATCATTGGCATTTTGAGAAAGTGCATTTGCATTTAGCAAAGCTTCTGTTGCCTCAAATGCTGCCATCTCATTTGGCATAGTTGTCACTGAGCTACTTTGACCTAAAGCTTGTAAATCGAAAGTGATTTTGCCATTTTCCATCGTATACGATAAAGTGTACGGTATTTTCATGTCATCCAAAGCTTTCCTCACGAATGCCACATATGACTCAGCAGTAAGATCATCCGTCCATTGTTGCGCCTTCAAAGTAGCTTGAAGCATAGTAAATGAAGCCATATTATTCAATTTGGTCAATTCATCCACCTTCTCGAATTCCGCAAGTAGCTGATTGCCTCGAATCGCTTGTGGTGAAGGAGGAGTAGGGAAAATCAATGAAGAATGAATCTTTTCCTTCTCCAATTGTAATTTTTGAGCTTCCAATAAAGCAGCAATCAATTTGGCAGAAGGTGAACTGATGAGACTAGGTGGAAGCGCCCCAAGAGATTGATTCAGCGAACTTTCATTATTTATAAGGATTTGATAAGCTGGAAGGATGAAGTTTGGCGATAATGCACCCGACTGAGCCACCTCATCCAATTGCTGTTGTTGCGCCACAGTTCCTGATTGCACAAGAATATGAAGTTTGCCAAGTTGATCCTGTGTAACTAAAAAAGCTGTCTTCGTTTGTAATTTCTGCACTTGCGAACGATCCGCAATTCCATATTTCTCGGCAAGTTGGAACGCTAATTGCTGATATTCAGCTTGAAGCTTATATTGTTCAACTGTCGCTTGCATCTTTTCAGTACGGAATGCGATCGTCCTTGCATGATCGACCTTCCCATCTTTAAAAATTGTCGAATTAAATTTTCCGCTATAAGCCTTCCCATTGCGATAGTAGACGCCATTATACTTGGCAGTCGCTTTCAATCCATTTTTGTAATACGTTTTTGCAAATACACCATTGGCAATTGTACCTTTCGAGTAGTACTTACCTTTATGCGTACCAGTTGCCTTCATTCCATTTTTGTAATACAGCTTGTTGTGAAGACCAGAGAATAAGTAACCTTTTGCATACAGCTTTTTATTTAAAATACCTGAATAGACCTTCCCATTTTTATAAATCGTCCCTTTAAATGAAGCGTAGTTTTTAATCGTTTTTCCAGAAGATTTCTTTACTAATTTTCCTTTTTTCAAAGTGGCCGTCTGATCTACTTTCGGAATTTTCGTAGCAGCATCTACTGTCATCGTCAGTCCGAAAGAGAGGAGAGACGTTGTCAATACAGTGGCTGCGATTAGTTTTATGTGATTTTTCTTCATACTATTTCTCCTTTTCCTTTAAATTGTCGAAAAATTCAACTTTCTTTTAATATATACGCTTTTCTTGTCGAAATCAATTGATTGAAAAAGATAATAGATTGTTGATAAATATAAGGAAAAGTCACTATTTTTTCCAATGCCAAATAGTCGACTTAGGTGTGGAAAATTTCAGCGCGGCTTTTTGTAAGGATGTGGCTTCGGCATAATCGACTGCGATTTGACGGAAGTTTTGTGTTGTACCTTTTTGAACGCCAAGTTGCCCATCACAAGTGAATTGATGTTTACAACAGCTACAGCGATAAGTTCGAATCATCAAATGAATCATGACGACACCCGATTCAAACGTATAGGAGTGTTTGATCGCCTGAATCCTTTTCTCATGAATATGAAGCCGCCCCCACAGTAACAATTTTGTAGTTTCGGTGGTGTGACAAATAAATCGCCTTCGAAAAATTCGACATTTACATTCTCTGGTAAATTAAAAATACAATGCATATAATCCTTCCAAAATAGTAGTATGAGTCTATTTTAAAAGGTGAAGAAGGGAATAAACCATTTTCTGTAAAATAATTACTAAATTAATAAAATGAAGGTGGAATTTATTCGAAATTGCAATGTATTTAATAGTTGAAAGTCGATGTCGAAAATCGTCCGATATGGAAGGGGAAAGGGTGCATGGTAGTGATCGTTTGAGTCAGATTCCCTCTTGATTCAGCCGGTTTTTATTTTTGTAAAACGGGCTTTGTACGAAAATCCACATATTTCGTAAGATGAATATACCCAGGGAATACAAGCAGTACCGGTATTGAGTAAAGAGGATCAGATGAAGTTTGAGGAAATGTTAGAGAAGTTGGAGCCAATGATTACATCACATATGAGAAAGTTAGGGATTTACAAAGATCATGAGCAGTTTCGTCAAGCCGCGCGCGTAGCGATTTGGAAGGCATGGGAGAGATTTGATCCAACGAGAGGGGACTTCGAGCCGTACGCTTCGCAGACCATTCATGGGGCATTGCTGGATGAATTGAAGGCGAGCTACAAGTATGATGAGCATTTTGTGCCAACGGAGAATACGGAAATCCACGAGTTCTTACATGAGGTGAAGCCGAATCGAACGCCATTAATTGTTGAGACATTAGAGCTTTTTTGACACAGGAGGAGCTGGCAATCATCATCGCATACTATATTGATGGCTATTCACATGAAGAAATAGGCCGCGCATTCGGTATGAACGCAGCGGCCCTACAAAAAAGAAAAAGCCGCATCATCACGAGACTCCGTAAAGAATGCCGCTTACACATGTAAACAAAGAAACACCACGATCGCTATGCGACCGTGGTGTTTTGGGTTTTATTGTTTTGGTTTTTAAGTAGTATTATTTTTGATCAGGGTACAAGATAAATTTACCAAGTGTGCCGGATTCAGTATTTTCTAATAGGATTTTATAAGTTTTAGTAAATGACTCTTCTGTTTTTTTATTTACAGTAATGTTGTAAGTTTTATTATTATCAGCATCTAATTTATTGAAATCGTCGGCAATTAATCCTGAAGAATCAACAGTTAGAATTGTGTAACCATGTTTTTCTTTATGATTTATTTGAACATAATTCTTATCTTGCAGAGAAGTTCCAGAATCTTTAGCATTTAGAGTAGCTTGAATACCCTTGTTAATGTGTTCAATTGTAAGGTCTTTAGCTTGTGAATGTCCATCAACGAAATATGTTGGAACATTGTCTTTTAAATAGATGCTTTTCATTTGGAAAGTATAGGCTTTTTTGAATTCTTCAAAAGTACCTTCAACCGCTAATGAACCATCTTCTTGAATACCTCTTTTAAGTTCAGTGATTTCTTTCTTCAGTAAATCTGAAGCTTTAGTAAGATCAGCTGTTAAATTATTTTTTATTTGCGCATTTGTGATTTTTTCAACAAGTGTCTTCGCTTCATTAATTGTTGCTTCAGTTACTTCATTTTTAAGAGTCGCTTTCGAATCGTCAGTGAATAAAGCATCAACTTGATTTTTTACAGTGAAATCTGCATCTTTTATATCACTCTCAACAAATTTCGCTTCCACCTTATTATCAATAACTTGGAATAAGATTTTATAAGCTTTTGTTGAAGTTGATTTATCGTTTACAGTAATTAAATAAGCATTATTTTTATTGCCATCTAACTTGTCAAAGATTTCTTTTGAAAAGTTATTAGCATTTACAGTGAACACAGTATAACCATGTTTTTGACTTGGTACAATGTTTAAAGAAGGATCTTTCTCGTTTAGTGTCACTGGTTTAGCAGCGTTAATTCTTTCTAAAGTAAGACGAATGCCTTCGTTCATTTGAGCAGTAGTTAATGTTTTTGCTTCTTTTAGAGTATTACCAATAGCGTTTCTATCAAAAGCAGTGACTTTTTCAATTTCACTTTCCTTAACTAATGCGATACCTGCCATTTGGAATGTGAAACCAGCTTCGTCGATTGTGTTAAAGTTGCCTTTCACAGCAAGAGAACCGTCAGTTTGAAGACCTTTATTAGCATCGTATTTATCAGTAATAGCTTTTAATTTATCTTTAGCTAAAGTGATTGCATCTTTTAAAGCTTGAAAACCTTTTGCATCTGTAGGGAGTGCATTCACTAAAGCTTCTGCAGATTGAATTGTTTCTTGAGTTGTTGATGTAGCAATTTCTTTTTCTGGACTACTATCAGTAAATAATTCATGCACAGTATTTGTTGCAGTAGTGATTGCAGCGTCAAGTAACCTTTGAGCTTCTTTAACATGCTTTGTTAAAGTATCTTTTCCTTTAGCATCCTTAGGAAGGGCGTCAACTAAAGCTTTAGCATCATTAATCTTCTTTTGAGTAACTCCCTCAGCAAGTTTCATGTAATCGCGTTCTACTTTAGTAGGTTCTTCAACTGTAGGTGTAGTTTCGCCAGTTGAATTATTACCCTTAGTTGTAAGTGTATTTGTATTTGGTTCACTAATACTAGTGCCGCTTTCTTCAGAGCCAGTGCCGCCGCCAGTGTTACCGCTGTCAGTGTTACTGCCTTCTTCAGTGTCAGTAACATCGCCACCATTACCATCAGTTGGAGGTGTAGTCTCTTTTATAGCGAATAACTCATCAACAGCAGTTGTTGCAGTAGTGATCGCATCGTCAAGTAACTTTTGAGCTTTTTGAACCTTAGCAAGTAAGTCTGCTTTTGTAGTAGATTCTCCAGTATCTTTAGGAAGTGCATCAACTAAAGCTTTAGCATCAGTAATTTGTTTTTGAGTCACATCTTTAGCAAGCGCATTGTCCTCTTTATTTAATAAAGACTCAACAGCATTCTTTGCCACCTTAGTAATTAGTTCCTTGTAAGTGCTTAAAAGCGGATCATCTTCTTCAGAAGAAGATTCAACAATAGCTGTCACAGCAGCAACAGCAACAACAGTTGCTTGTTGAACTTGAGTTGCTTGTTCTTCTGTTAATGTTTCATTTTCAACTGCTTTAATAGCAGCGAATAGTTTTTCAGTAGCTGCTGCTAATTTAGCACGTGCAGCAGTAATTTTTTTGTCAAGTATTGATTCGGTGTTATCACGTGTCACTAGTTTCCCAGAAGCTGCTGCTTTTTGTGCTAATAATTCATCCAACTCTGCTTGTGCCGTTGCAACGTCTGCTTGAGCATCTTTAACAGCTTTTACTTTAGTTTCTGTTTCTTGCGCAGTTGAGCCACCGTTGTTGTTACCGCCACCGCCAGTTGAACCGCCACCGCCGCCAGTGCTACCACCGCCAGTGCTACCACCACCAGTGTTACCGCCGCCAGTACTTCCACCGCCAGTGTTAGAGCCACCGCCGTTATTGTTACCGCCGCCAGTTGAACCACCAGGTAGTTTGCTTAGGACATTTTCAAGTTGTACGGTGTCATAGCCAGCTGCTTTTAGAGAAGCCACAACCGTTGTAGCAGTTGCAACTGCTGTTTTGATGTGCGCTAGTAAGGCATCATCTGTTGTTGAAGCGATTACAGAGGCTGCTGCAACGAATGTGTTCACTGCGTTTGTTACATTTGTACTTGCTGTTTTTAAGTTCTCTGTTGCCAGTGTTAAGTTTGACGCAAGTGCTGATTTGAATTCTGTTAATTCAGCGCCTTCTAATTTAGATACGTCTACATCTTTATATTTCGCTAAGAATGCATCAATGTCAGCTGCATTTTTTGTTTGTAAATTAGCTTGTGTTGAAACACCTGCTTTTTTCGCTAAAGCATCCAATGCGTCTTTTTGTTCTTTTGCTTTTTTGAATGCATCGTTCGCTTTTTGAACTTCAGCTTCTGCTTTTTTGAAGTTCGCTACATTTGTTTGATCTTCATCTTTTTTCCCGTCTTTATAGAAGATCCCGTCTTTTTCACCTGTGAATGGTTTACCTGCTTCATATAAAATTCCGTCGAATTCGCCTGTCGCTAATTTACCTTTCACATAGTAATGACCTTCGTGTGAACCAGTGCCGAGCACACCGTTTTTGTAGTAAGTTTTGCCAGAAAGACCTGTGAATAACTTACCTTTTACATATTTTTTATTTTTGTAATTACCTGTACCGAGTACACCTGCTTTGTAGTAAGTTTTGCCAGAAAGACCTGTGAATAGCTTACCTTTTGCATATTTTTTGCCTTTGTAAGTACCAGTGCCAAGAGATCCTGCTTTGTAGTAATGGTTTTTATAAATACCCGTACCAAGAGCACCATTTTTGTAATATTTCGACTTGTAAAGGCCTGTCGCTTTCTTACCTTTTTTGTAATACGCTTTATTTAAAACACCCGTAAATACTTTACCATCTTTATAGATTACGCCTTTGTATGACACATAACCTTTGATGACTTTACCATTTGATTTTTTTACGAGTTTACCTTTTTTAATCTTTACATTTTTCACTTTTTGAACTTTCGTTGCAGCGTCTGCAGTTGTCGCGAACCCTGAAAGTGAAGAAACGATTAGTGCTGAACTAAGTGCAGCTGTTGCAAGTGGTTTGAGCTTGTACTTTACCAAATAAAACGCCTCCTAATGATTTTTTATGACAATTATATTACAGTAAATTAGTTCTATTTGACCTGTAAAAATAATCGCTTACTGAATACTTTACCTTATATTTTAGTAAAAAAGAAACATTTTTTCGACTTTTTATTATAAAATGGTCTTTTTTGAAAAAAGATAATATAAAAAAAGATATATAGTATATTTCGTTATAAAAGTTATTAAATAAATCAATTAAATATTAAAAATAACATTTTTATAACATGGGCATTTTCAGGGGAAGGAAAAAAATGCATGAAAAAACGCCCAATCTGAATCGATTGAGCGTTCAATTTATTTCTTGTGTACACATTCGCCTTGAACGAATACTTGTTGAATATGTTCAGGTCGTGTTAAGTAGAGAATCTTTTGGAAGATGTCTTCGAGTGGTTCTGTCGCATCGAAAATTGGCAGTGACGTTGTATCAATCACCTGTGCGTCAAAACAGTAGCCTTCTTCTAGGCGTCCAATCGGCAGGCTTAATGATTCGCCGCCACCAGCTGTCGCGAGGTAGAACGCTTCATTCACTGTAATGCGGCTATCTTGTCGTCCGCGTACATGCGGCGCAAGGTCAGGGTTCACACCGTCCTCTAGCATACGTGAAGCCATAACAGCTTGACGAATATTATCATATAAGCTCGGTGAGAAGCCACCTGACACATCTGTTCCAAGACCAATCTCCACATTCTTTTCATGAAGATGTGCAATAGGTAGAACAGAATTCGCAAAGTACGCATTTGAAATCGGACAGTGTGCAATCGCCGTCCCTGTCTCAGCAAATAGGTCTGCATCTGCATCCTCTAAAAAGTTACTATGTGCCATAACCGACTTGTCGCGCAGTAGACCGAAGTCGTGCAGCGCGGATGCATCATTTTTTTGGAAACGATCTTTTACAAAACCATGCGCCCAGTCACTCTCGCTACAGTGCGATTGTACATGTGTGTCGTATTTTTTTGCGAGTTCACCAAGTCCTTGAAGTGCCTCATCTGTACAGCTCGGAATAAAGCGAGGTGTCACAACAGGGTACACGCCTTGTTTGACTGATTTCGCTAATTCTTTCACCGCGACAATGAATTCCTCCGTATCTTGTAGTGCCTCAGCAGTGGAAGCGTCACGATAAAAATCAGGATTTTCCTGTGCATCATCCATGACCACTTTCCCAACCAATCCACGTTGACCACGCTTCGCACAAATTTCCGCTAATTTATAGCTCGCCTCTTTATGAATTGACGCAAAATAGAGAACGGTCGTTGTCCCATTCGCTAAAAGCGTATCGACAAGATGTGTATACACCTTTTCTGCAAAATCAACATCTGAAAACTTCGCTTCAAGCGGGAATGTATATGTATTCAACCAATCATAAAGCGGCAAATCGAGTGCTGTACCCGACTGTGCCCACTGCGGTGCATGCACATGCAAATCAATAAAGCCAGGAAGTAAAAATTGTCCTTCTGGTAATGTCGTAACAGGTGTACTTGCGTCTACTAGATGCGCGTCTTCAGGACGTAATACCTTCGCAATCATTCCTTGTTCATCAATGCAAAACAGATGATCTTTTAGTACCGCTACCTCCTTCAGTGAACGACTTGTAAATGCAGTCCCACGTACAATATGCGTATAATTCATTATAAAAACTCCTTAATGTTCGTAAATTAATAGATTTATTATATATTTTATTAGATAAGATGTCTATAGAATGTGAAAGACGGATGAAAAGAGGAGTGAGGTTGTGGGGGTGGTTTTGGGCCATTCGAGTGGTGATTCGGGCCATTCATCCGATCAAACGGTCCATTCGAGGACGAAAACGGTCCACTCGCCTCAAAGCCTAAATTGCTCGCTTTTCGCACCCTCTTCAAGTCATTAGAGTGATAGAAGGGAACTTGAATTGACTAGGTTTGGGTGAATTCGAACATTCGGTTGGCGAAACGGGACATTCGGAGAAGGAGTTGGGTCACTCGCTGTTTGATTCGGGCCATTCATCCGATCAAACGGTCCATTCGAGGACGAAAACGGGTCACTCGCCCTAGAACCTCTCTAAATCAAACACTTTTTGACAATTTTTAACGATTTCAATATACTAATAGGGGTATGTAACTTAGAGAAAAAGAAGGTGCTGCTTTGAATAGTCAACAATACATAGAACACCCTGAAAAAGTAGAGAAGTTATATAAACGGACACTTTGGATTGTCGTATGTTCACAAATTTTCGGTGGGGCAGGTCTTGCGGCGGGAATTACAGTCGGTGCATTGCTCGCGCAAGATTTACTACAGACGAACGCTTTTGCTGGTCTACCATCTGCTTTATTCACACTTGGTTCGGCGCTCGCAGCATTATGGGTGGGGCGTTTTTCAAATCGCTTCGGTCGTCGCATGGGGCTATCAACAGGCTTCACTGTCGGCGGACTTGGGGCAGTCGGCGTTGTCATTGCGGCGGTTTTTGCAAATGTTTGGCTCTTATTCGTCTCTTTATTCATTTACGGTGCAGGAACAGCGACGAATTTACAAGCGCGTTATGCGGGAACAGATTTAGCAACACCTAAGCAGCGAGGAACAGCAGTCAGTATCGCGATGGTATCGACAACGCTCGGTGCAGTAGCAGGACCAAACCTTGTTGAAGTGATGGGGGATTTTGCGACATCTATCGGTATTCCACCGCTCGCGGGTCCATTCATCTTATCGGCAGCAGCATTTTTAACAGCGGGGATTATCCTATTTATCTTTTTACGTCCAGATCCATTTGTTATTGCGCTCCATTTAAATAAGAACAAACAAAAAACACAGACGATGGATGCGACTGAGCGAACAGAGAATAATCGGAAAGGGATTCGAACGGGCGCAGCGATTATGGTCATTAGCCAAATTATCATGGTAGCCATCATGACGATGACGCCGGTTCATATGGGACATCATGGACATAGTTTGCGTGCGATTGGTCTCGTGATTGGTTTTCATGTAGGCTCGATGTATTTACCATCTCTTTTTACAGGAGTACTAGTCGATAAAATCGGGCGTCCAGCAATGGCTGTAGCATCTGGTATCACGCTATTAGCAGCAGGCATCATCGCCGCCACGACTTCAGGTGATTCCATCGTCATCTTAATTATTGCACTATCATTACTCGGTATTGGTTGGAACTTTGGTCTAATCAGTGGTACAGCGCTTATTGTTGATTCAACAGAACCGATGACGCGCGCGAAAGTACAGGGATCAGTCGATGTTTTAATCGCCTTATCTGGTGCAGCAGGAGGTATGTTGTCTGGAATGGTTGTTGCAGGTACAAGTTATACTGTCCTAGCATTAAGTGGTGGATTATTAGCATTACTACTCATCCCCATCGTTATCTCTACGCGTACTTTAAAAGCATAGATGATTTTAGACTGAACTCATTTTGATGGGTTCGGTTTTTTGAGTTTGAATTGACTAGTCTGGTGTGAATTCGAACATTTGGTTGGCAAAATGGGTCACTCGCTATTCGTTTTGGGCCATTCATCCGATCAAACGGGACATTCGTCTCAAAGCCTAAATTGCTCGCTTTTCGCACCTTCTTCAAGGCATTAGAGTAATAAAAAGGGACTTGAGTTGACTATGCTGGTGTGAAAACGAACATTCGGTTGGCAAAATGGGTCACTCGGAGAAGGAGTTGGGTCACTCGCTACTCGTTTTGGGCCATTCGCCCGATCAAACGGGCCATTCGAGGACGAAAACGGTTCATTCGCCCAAAAGCCTAAATTGCTCGCTTTTCGCACCTTCTTCAAGGCATTAGAGTAATAAAAGGGGACTTGAGTTGACTATGCTGGTGTGAATTCGAACATTCGGTTGGCAAAATGGGTCACTCGGAGAAGGAGTTGGGTCACTCGCTACTCGTTTTGGGCCATTCATCCGATCAAATGGGCCATTCGAGGGCGAAAACGGTTCATTCATCCAAAGAAACAGGTCATCTGCTAATTGAACATTTAGAGAAAGTTGTCTACCCATAGGATTCCATATATTTGATATAATAAATGAAAAAGGAGTGTGTAGATAATGGCGAGGTATCCTCAAAATACGTTTGTAGATTTAATTGAGCGCGATGTCATTCGGATTGATGGAGAACGGCATCTGCTTCGTTATGTTTTGACATTAGATAATATGGAGAGTGAGTCGGAAAAGACGGTGACTGTTATACACTTACATCCGATGGGAGCGGAGCAGCAATATTCCGATGCGATGACGAATCAGATGGTACGATTTTTAAGTAAAGAGGACTTTCAAAGTATATCGTTTGTGACGCTTTTTCCCTATCATGTGCCGACTGCTACGCAGCTACGAGAATTAATTGTTGATCCGAGATTGGAAGAAGTAATGGAGAAAAATCGACGCTTTATTCATGAGCGATTGATGAATAGCGATGTATTTGTACTTGCGTGGGGGGATCGTCCATATTACATCCCGAATCGCCAATTTGATGAGGCTTTTCAATATGTGATGCATCTCATTCAAATGTGGCAAAAAGAAAAGAATGTTTATGTTTTTCGCTATAGCCATGCACCTTCATTTACGAAAAACGGACAGCCCGATACACCGCAAAAAAAAGTAATTGAAGGTATATTACCTATTCATACATAAAAAAATCTATTAGTTTAATTGAGGTCTAATATCGAGAATTTTTACGCGATGTTCAAATCCGTTCTGTACAAAAATGAAACGCTCATTTATTTTTCGTTTTAAAATCGCCTGTGCAAGTTCTGTCGTATAGGAAAGATGATTCTTCTGTAAATCACCTTCACCATATCCGACGATTGTATATTGATATAATTCTTCTTCGTTAAATTGAAGTGTGACAATCGTGCCCACGTGGACTTCATTAGGTAGTCGCTTTTGATAGGCAGGAGAATCTTCGATGATTTTAGCTCGCTGTATGACTTCTTCAATTTGTTGAAGCGTTTTTTGAATTTCTTTATATTTTAAAAACTCCTCTGTTAAATTATCTGAACTATGATCCATTTGAATCGCTTGATTTAACAAATCATATTGCTCTTTTTTAGAAAATTGTAGGGTTTCATATTTTACTTGAAGTTGTTCAAATGTTTTTTTAGAAAACCAATACGTATCCATTTCGCCACATCCTTATTCGCTTTGTTACACTCATCATATAAAATAGCATGTGCATTTTTTTACACACTTGAAAGGAATTTAGAAAAATGTTACCAACTAAAAATAAATTATTTCTGACATACTATGTATTAAAGCAGTATTCTAATAAAGAAAATCCTATGAATGCAACGGAAGTAGCTAAAAAAGTGCAGGAAGTATTCGAACTTGAAAAAGCACCAAATCGACGTACAATTTACGATCATTTCGAGGATTTAGAGTTAATTTCAGAAGTATATGAACAGACTGTCTCTTTTCGTTTAGTACGAACGCCGAATCGAAAAGTGTATATAGAATCAACGATTTCATCTGGTGAGGCGCATTTACTGAGTGATGCCGTTGCGACTTCACGCTTTATCGATTTAGAGCAGAGTCGAAGTTTAATTCAAAAGCTTGGAGTCGTTGTCGGACAGAATTTGAAGAACTTTTTTGAACCGCGTCTTCATTTTAAAGCAACAGATAAAAAAGAGTATAATGAACAATTATTTCAAAATATCGACGTCTTAACAGAAGCGATTAAAAAAGGAAAAAAAGTGACGTTACAATATTTAAAATATGACGTGAATAAACAGCTTGTACCAAGTCGACCAGACGAAAATAATGGCTATAAAAAAATTCGTCCATACTATCTAATCTGGCAAATTAATAAATATTATCTCATGTACTATTATGATGATAGTACATCGCCGCGTTTCATGCGCGTGGATAAAATGCGTGATGTGACGATGATTGATGAAGCAGTTGGTGAGTTGAAAGATATTCCGAATTTATCAGACTACACGCGAAACCAAGCATATATGTTTGGTGGAATGCCTGAGTATATTCGATTCCGCTGCAAGATGTATAGCATCGGTCAAGTAATCGACTTCTTCGGTGAAGATGTCACAATCAAACCAATTGATGAAGAATATTTCCAAGTCGAAGTGTACACGTCATGCGAGAGTATTAAGTTTTGGCTCATGCAATATATTTCTTCAATCGATCAAATCGAACCATTAAAGTTAGCTGTGGAAATCGAAGAAATGTTAGAAGATGGGCTACGCCGCAACCGTGTAAAACAGAAAGAAACTTTTCTATAAAATAGAAGTCTATATAGAGGAATAACAAAATACATTGGAGCAATCTCTATATGAAAAAATATGCATTACCTTTTAGGTGCATTAAGTTTTTTAACTTTCAATTTAATCGGATCACGAGTAGCGACTGATGGACCATTACAAGAGCCGTTCTTTTTGATTCCAATCGGTTTCATGTATTTATTCATCGGCATTATTTGGACAGCATTGCGCTTCATTATGAGTAAAAATCAAAAAGTAAATATATAAATTTAAAATGAGACTTCGTATAAAAGGCGAGGTCTCATTTTTGATTAGTCTGGTTGAAAGGGACAAATGGTCGCGCGAAAGGGAATTCCAGTCGTTGAAAGGGACAAAACCACGTGCGAAAGGGAATCTCAGCAATTGAAAGGGACAAATGGTCGCGCGAAAGGGAATTCTCGCTGTTGAAAGGGACAAACTCACACGCGAAAGGGAATCTCAGCAATTGAAAGGGACAAACTCACGCGCGAAAGGGAATCCCGGAAATTGAAAGGGACAAACTCACGCGCGAAAGGGAATCCCGGAAATTGAAAGGGACAAATGGTCGTGCGAAAGGGAATCTCAGCAATTGAAAGGGACAAATGGTCGCGCGAAAGGGAATTCCGGTCGTTGAAAGGGACAAATCTGCGCGCGAAAGGGAATCTCAGCAATTGAAAGGGACAAACTCACGCGCGAAAGGGAATTCTCGCTGTTGAAAGGGAAACGGCGCCCTCGAATGTACCAACTTCCAATCTCACCTGTCATCTTGGAAAACTTTTACTTAACCGAAACTTAACTACAATGAAGTTTCGGTTAAGTTGGGTTGCTGTTCTTGGAAATCTTTCTTCAAGCGATAGGCAAATTCTTTCATCAACTGTGTTTCATGGCGGTTCGATTTTGTCACAATTCCGAATGAATGCGTTGTTGGAATCTCAGTTAAAAAGTCGATTTTCACAGAAGACATATCTTGCATGAATCGCTGTGAATGATTAAAGGTTAAGTCGAGTCCGATCGTGTATGCTTTATTTTCTTCCACATATTGTTGAACGATATGCGGATTGTTCACACTAATAACGATATCGTTTCGTCCGAAGACGCGTTTCATCTCATTCATCGTCGCAATCACGATTTTATCGTCGAATAGAATGACAGGCTGTTCACCAAGTTCTTCCGTCACAACCTTGCCTCCTTGAATGACAGGGGAATCTTTATGTGCGACAATGAACACCTCACAGTCTTGAATCTTCGTGAAGGCGAGGTCAGGGTATTTTTCTAAGTCTTCATGGTTGTAAACAGCGAGTGCAATATCGACTTTTTCGCTTTTCAATTCTTCCAACATCGTCTGTGAGTTTTGTTCACGAATTTGAATGTTGATGTCGGGATAGATGGATTTCATCTGCTGCGCTGTCGCAAAAAGTTGGAAGAACGGTCCTGGAATGGATGCGACCTTTAATGTGCCCGTCAATTTATTTTGTAACACTTCAGCAGATTCATATAAATCGTCGAGTGCGAATAAGATTTTTTTTGCCTGCGCCACAATAATGCGCCCTTCTTTTGTGATCGTCGAACCTGTACGATTGCGCTGAAATAATGTAAGTCCAAGTTCCGCTTCAATCTTGTTCAAACCTTGACTGAGTGCAGACAAGGTAATATGTAGATGTTCGGCTGCGTCCTTTAACGTTCCGAATTTTTCTACGGTTACAATGTATTTTAATTGTTCAAATGTCATTGAAAACCACCCCTTAGTTTAAGAATACTGAATTAATGTTAATTATAATGAAATTTACATTAACTAAAAAGTTATTTACAATAAATTGAGAGAAAACGTTTTCCATTTTCAAAAAAGGAGTGTTTCCACATGAAAAATAATCGATATCGCATTGCGAATCGAGAAGCATTAATGGGGATTGGGCTTGTGATCGTCAACTTCGCCATCTGGTACGGTTTTGCGTATGGGCTTGGTAGTGGCGATCCAGAAAAATATACATATGTTCTCGGTTTCCCAGCATGGTTCTTCTATAGTTGTATCGCAGGAACTGTGTTTATGATTATCCTAATTTATTTTGTAATCAAGTTCTTCTTTAAAGAGGTTGATTTTGAGGAGGAAGAAGAATAATGCAGTGGTCGGTCATTCTGCCATTAGCCATTTTTGTTGTCATTATTTTTGGAATTGGTTTTTGGTCAAATAAATTCGTTACAAAATCAGATTCGTTCCTATCTGAATATTTCTTAGGTGGACGTGAAATGGGTGGGTTCCTACTAGCCATGACGATGATGGCGACATACG
This sequence comes from Kurthia sp. YJT4, assembly GCF_030219945.1. Taxonomy (NCBI): domain Bacteria; kingdom Bacillati; phylum Bacillota; class Bacilli; order Caryophanales; family Caryophanaceae; genus Kurthia; species Kurthia sp. YJT4. The sequence goes on from NZ_CP126689.1 coordinate 455,219, forward strand.
GAAGTGCTTCATCTTTCATTAGTGGTCCAGGAGTTGCCTATAATACAGGGCTTGGTTGGGTTTTGCTTGCACTTGCACAGCTGCCAGCAGGTTATTTTGTTTTAATGATTTTAGGGAAAAAATTTGCGATTGTTACACGCAAATTCAAATCAATTACACTCATCGACTTTTTACGTGCACGCTACAACAGTAACGCCGTCGTTATTTTATCAGCAATCAGCATTATTATTTTCTTATTCGCTTCGATGGTCGCACAGTGGGTAGGGGGCGCACGTCTAATTGAGTCGCTAACTGGTATGAAATATACAACAGCGCTATTCATTTTCGCAGTTGTCGTGTTAGTCTATGTGGTCATCGGTGGTTTCCGAGCAGTTGCATTAACGGATGCATTACAAGGAACGATCATGGTCATTGGTACAATCATTCTATTAGTCGGCGTAGTCATCGCAGGCGGCGGGATTGACAATATTATGAGTGATTTAGTAAAAGAAAATGCGGAACTCGTATCGCCATTCGGTGTCGGTCATGCCTACTCACCAGCCTACGTGTCGTCCTTCTGGATACTTGTCGGTGTCGGTGTTATTGGTCTACCGCAAATCGCTGTACGTGCGATGAGTTATAAAAATTCACGCGGTATGCATCGTGCCATCTTAATTGGTACAATTGGAATCGCAACCATCATGTTCGGCATGCACTTAGTTGGGATTTTCGGTCGCGCTGTTTTACCAGGAATCGAGCTAGGCGATAAAGTGATGCCAGCTTTAACGATGAATGTCTTACCGCCATTCGTCGCAGGAATTGTACTTGCTGCACCGATGGCAGCGATTATGTCGACGGTCAATGCACTACTCATGATGGTGAGTTCGACAATCGTAAAAGATATTTACTTGCATTACATTAAGCCCGATTCAAGTGATGAACATGTGAAAAAGACGAGTTTCATCATTACAGCAGTTGTAGGGATTTTAGTCGTGATTATGTCACTAAATCCACCAGAAATTATTGTGTGGTTAAATCTATTCGCATTCGGTGGACTTGAAGCCGTATTCGTATGGCCAATCGTTCTCGGTCTCTATTGGAAGAAGGCGAATAAGTTTGGTGCGATGGCTTCCATGCTTGTCGGAGTAGTCCTCTACATCGCCATTACCCAATTCTCACCAAATATCTTTGGTGTACACAGTATTACATTCCCAATTGTATGTGGTCTGATTACATTCGTGATTGTTAGCCTACTTACACATCACAAAATCAAAGAAGCCCCACAATATATTTAATAGTTGAAGCAGTATGCGATTTTGCATGCTGCTTTTTTGTGCGAGTGCCCCGTTTTCGCCCTTGAATGTTCCGAATCAGGGGGCGAATGTACCGTTTCCGTCCTCGAATGTCCCGTTTGGACGGGCGAGTGACCCGAACTAGACAGCGAGTGCCCCATTTTCGCCCTCGAGTGACCCGTTTCGCCGGTCGAATGCCCCGTTTTCGCCCTTGAATGTCCCGTTTCGCCGGTCGAATGTTCGAATTCACACAAGCCTAGTCAATTGAAGTCCCCTTTTATTACTCAAAAGCCTTGAAGAAAGTACGGAGAGGGAGCAATTTAGTCTTTTTGCGCGAGTGCCCCATTTTCGCCCTTGAATGACCCGTTTCGCCGGTCGAATGCCCCGAACCGACGAGCGAGTGCCCCAACAGCTTCATCGAATGTCCCGTTTGGACGGGCGAGTGACCCAATTTCGCCCTCGAATGTCCCGTTTGGACGAGCGAATGCCCCGAACTAGACAGCGAGTGCCCCATTTTCGCCCTCGAGTGACCCGTTTCGCCGGTCGAATGCCCCGTTTTCGCCCTTGAATGTCCCGTTTCGCCGGTCGAATGTTCGAATTCACACAAGCCTAGTCAATTGAAGTCCCCTTTTATTACTCAAAAGCCTTGAAGAAAGTACGGAGAGGGAGCAATTTAGTCTTTTTGCGCGAGTGCCCCATTTTCGCCCTTGAATGACCCGTTTCGCCGGTCGAATGCCCCGAACCGACGAGCGAGTGCCCCAACAGCTTCATCGAATGTCCCGTTTGGACGGGCGAGTGACCCAATTTCGCCCTCGAATGTCCCGTTTGGACGAGCGAATGCCCCGAACTAGACAGCGAGTGCCCCATTTTCGCCCTCGAGTGACCCGTTTCGCCGGTCGAATGCCCCGTTTTCGCCCTTGAATGTCCCGTTTCGCCGGTCGAATGTTCGAATTCACACAAGCCTAGTCAATTGAAGTCCCCTTTTATTACTCAAAAGCCTTGAAGAAAGTACGGAGAGGGAGCAATTTAGTCTTTTTGCGCGAGTGACCCGTTTCCGTCCTCGAATGTCCCAAACCGAGTAGCGAATGTCCCAAACCGAGTAGCGAATGTCCCAAACCCCCCCAATCCACGCCCATCTCAAAAAAATAAATTTTTCCAAAAAACAGAATGATGTACAAAAAAATGCACACCTTATTTATTATACTCAGGATAATAAATGAAATGGAGTGAGGGAAATGGTAATGGATATTAATCAAATGTTAGAAAAAAATTTTACAGAGTGGATGTATGAGGAGACGCCGGATCATCTTTTGACAGTATTGGATTTGAAGAAACAAGTTGGTATGGTGAGAAAGAAAAATAGAGTGAAGCCACTGCATACAAGTGTACGAAAAAGAAAAATTAATACATTAGTAAAGAGTAATAAACTTCTTTTTACATTTTATCAAAATAAAGAAAAAGTAAAATTATTTGATTGGTTAGATGTACCAGAGCACCAAATGGAAGACATTACAGAACAACAGATTTTAGAAGCTTTTGAAGCAAGCGGGGGAAAAAATCATCGACAATTAGCACTGCAATATTACTTCTGTCAGTTTCATGAAGCAGCCTATCTGACATACGAAAATCGACCGGAAGAAGTGGTTGAAGTGATTGAAACGAAAAAAGAAGAAGTAGCAAAGCCAGTCGAAGAAAATCGACAAATGAAACAATGGAAAAAAGAAAAACAAAAATATCTTAAACAAATGCAGCAGTTGAAAAGCGAGCAGCATACATTAAAACAAAATTATCGTGAGTTGAAGACAGAACATGATGCACTGAAAAAAGAAAAATTTGAACTGGGAAAAGCACATCAGACATTGCAAGAAGCTTTTGACCAATTGACGCTGCAACATCAGCAACAAAGTGATGCACGCTATGAACGCGTTATGGCAGAAAAAGAGGAGCTTATGAAGCAGATTGAAAAACTTCAAATTGAACAGATGACGCCGCCGATAGTAATTGAAGTACCAACACCAGAACCTGAACCAACACCAATACCTGTTATGCATGAAGAAATTGATGTTCAAAGTATTCGTGAAAAAATGCGAGAAAACCAAGCAGGACAGGGAGAAGGGTGGTCTGTTTTAGATCCGGACAAACCTAGCAGTGTTGCGACGATGCAACAGAAAGTTGTAAAGTCGGTAGTCGAAACGAAGCAAAAAGAAGTCGCGATTTTAGGTAATCCACGTAGTAAGCTATTGAGTCGTTATGCATTAACATATCATTTTTATGAACAGCATGAAGCGAATGAATTTTTAAAACAAATTCCTTTCGTTGATGCAGCATTTGTATATGAAGAACGTTGTGACGTGATGCAGTTAACAGATATGTTGAACCAACCGAATGTGAAAGTGATTCAAAATTTCCAACAATTAAAACAATCTTTGGAGGCATTATAAGATGAGAGACGCACAAGTATATGTATTAGGAAAAATTAATGATTATAATATTTTTATTAATCAAATGAATATATTGCAATTAGAAGTAAAAGGGTTGTCTGGGAAGTCGATTGAGCAGCAAATTTTCACATACGGTACTGATTTAGAGGAAGTCGGACTATTTGATGCCCCTTTTGAAGTAGATGGCATGCGAATTCAAGAAGCGAAAGACTTTTTAGAAGGGAGCGTTGTGATTTTTAAATTAGAAGAAGCAGCGAAAGGTTATTATAAAGCGGTTAATTTAACATTGCGTCCTCAAAAAGAACAAATTCTTGCGACATCTTATACAGCAATTCCTGTATTTAGTGAAACACTGCATGGCTCTTTAGAAGATTTGATTGAAAAATTACAAAATCGTAAAATGGTTGGTCAACATGCTCATACGTCAAATGATGCGGCTGAGACACCAAGTCATATTTTATTTAAAAAATCTGATGGCTCGATTTATGCGATGGGACCAATTCAAAACCAGCGACATGCGCATGGCGGGAAAATGTATGAATTGGCAGGTGATTTACATGTAAGTCGATTAACAGCGGTGCAACTAGCCGACTATTACTTAATTGATGATGTCGCATTTATTTCTGCTGAAAAAGATCAACAGTTAGTCGCGCATTTATGTCAACAGGCACCTGTACAAGAAGCAGATCAGGAAGCACAGTTTATGGATATTTTTTATCATCAGTTGAAAAGCGAAAATATGCACTACCGTAAAGAGGATTTACATCATTTCCATACGGCGATGAAAGCTGGTGGATTAATCGTATTAGGCGGTATGAGCGGTACAGGAAAGTCACAGTTAGTAAATGCTTATACACGCACGCTCGGTCTATCAAAAGATCAAATGCGTATGATTCCGGTATCTCCTTCTTGGTTAGATGAAACAGATGTACTTGGATATGTTGATACAGTACAACAGCGTTATATGCCAGCGATGACAGGCATTGCCAAAACATTAGTAGAGGCGACGCATCATCCTGAAAAAACATATGTGATTTGTTTAGATGAGATGAATTTAGCAAAAATTGAACATTATTTCTCACAATTTTTATCTGTTTTAGAACTTGAAGTGGGTGATCCACATCGCGTTATTCAACTTTACTCAGAAGCATTTACAGTGAATAATGCACATGAATTCCCTGCACAAGTGCCGATTGGTCATAATATTGTATTCGTTGGAACGGTTAATTTTGATGAAAGTACGCACCGATTAAGCGACAAAGTGTTAGATCGTGCGAATTTGATTGAGCTAGATGTAGAGCCTTTTACAAAATTAATGGAGAAGGTTGAAGTAGATAATGTGGCTAAACCGACAGCTTATACATTGCAAAAATTGCAGCCTTCTGTAGATGATATGCAATTGAGTGAACAGGAATTAACGTTTTTATGGGAACTATCGCAACTGATGGGCGAGGCGATGAATACGGTATTATTCGGTCCGAGAACAGTGAAGCAGATGAATCAATATATGCGAAATGCTTATTTTGATGCGACATTTACACGAGAGGATGCACTTGATATGCAAATTGTATCACGTGTTTTACCAAAGTTACGTGGACCTAAGCCATTATTTGAAGCTTGTTTTTCACAAACTGAGAAACCTTCAAAATTCATGCAATTACTTGAAAATTATCGACACCTATCACATTTTGAACGAACAAAACAAAAGATGAAACAGAAAGAGAAGGAGCTGCTTCACTATGGATACGCCCTTTAAGTTATATTTTGAAGAGAATCAGCGCCGTATCGAAATCCCTTGTTATACGAGTATGGAACAATGCGTGACTGAAGCACCAATCCAACTCCTTGAAAATCGTAGACTCACCTGTATTTTTTCTGGTGAGGGGACGGTGCAATTTGATTGTTTAGAGGATACTTTTACATCAGGTGTCCATGTGTTGTATCAATATGAACGTAATCTAGCTTATCCTTTTTTACCAGGGGAGCAACTAGGTTGTGTGAAGATAGCGAGTGCGACGTATTATTTTCGCTTTATAATTCAACCACGTGTATCTGTCGCAGAACATGAACAGATGATGCAAGAAATTGAGGCTTTCTTAAAAGGTTATTCTACACAGCACACACAAGCTTTTACACATGCACTGCCAGAACAGTTTTTTCATATTTTGTATCAGATTCAGCAACATCCAATTCAGCAAATGGCACATATTTATGAATTGGAGGAGGTGGGGAGAGGAGGGCGCATCAATCAGCGAAGTCAGCTTTATGCGACGCGTCACCCTCAAGAACAGCGCCAACTCGTACAAAAAAAGAAGATGAATTGGAATTTACCAGCTAATCAAATGCTGAAGATTCAATTGCAAAATAGTTTAGCCATTGTGTCACCATATGAAGCAACACGTATTCGTCAATTTTTACAACAAGATTGGATGCAAACGGTAGACGTACCAAGCCATTATATTCATTCAAATGATGGAATGTACAATCCTCATTATCGTGAGATCAGTCAAATCTTACAAAATCGAATAAATCAACCGATTGTTCGAGGAACCGTCCAAAAATCTAAAAGTGGCGCTGAAATTTACGAAGTATGGGGTTATTTAAAAGTAATCGAATACTTGAAAGAACTAGGCTATACAAGTCGAAATGCAAAACTTACGCTAAAGAATAATTCAAAAGGAGACGTAACTTTTGACCATGATACTCAAAATTATGTCGAACTTGTAAAAGAAGATACAGTGCTTCGTGTATTCTGGGAAGATGCATTGCTACGAGATGCGCGCAAAGTTTCACCAATGCAACCTCTTTACACATGGCACAATCATACACCGGATTGTCGCATTGATTTTTGGCATAAAGGCATCTATAAAGGTACGCATATTATGGACTTTAAATATCGCCATCTTGAAAAAAGATGGACAGAACAAGTAGCATATAGTGATCCGGTAGATTCAATGTTTAAGCAATTATCGGCTTATGCATTAGCACGTTCAAACAGTCAGCAACTAAACAATGTAGCAGAACCCTTACTCGATGTAGCACCAGTCAAACAAGTATGGGCGGTAACACCTTATACAACAACTCATCAAGAAACTATCGAAGGTTACCCGCTTCAATTGCATACACTACAACCCGGTAGTCAAAATGAATCATTTAAATGCATGCTCGAATCCATCGTACAAACGATGTGAAACGAGCATGTTTTTTATGTTTGTGTGGAGTGAGTGCGTGAGTGACCCGTTTCACGAGTTGAGTGCCCCAATTTCGCCCTCGAATGTCCCGTTTCGACGAGTGAATGCCCCGAATCGAGCAGCGAGTGTCCCAACAGCTTCAGCGAATGTCCCGTTTCGCCGGTCGAATGACCCGAATCGATGGGCGAGTGCCCCAACAGCTTCCTCGAATGACCCGTTTGGACGGTCGAATGTTCGAATTCACACAAGCCTAGTCAATTCAAGTCCCCTTTTATTACTCAAAAGCCTTGAAGAAAGTACGGAGAGGGAGCAATTTAGGTTTTGTGGGCGAGTGCCCCAATTTCGCCCTCGAATGTCCCGTTTGGACGTGGGAATGTCCCGAATCAGGGAGCGAGTGCCCCGAACACTTTAGCGAATGACCCGTTTTGCGGACCGAATGTTCGAATTCACACTGACATAGTCAACTGAAGTCCCTCTGAATTACTCAAAATCCTTGAAGAAAGTGCGGAGAGGGAGCAATTTAGGTTTTGTGGGCGAGTGCCCCATTTTCGCCCTTGAATGTCCCGTTTGGACGGGTGAGTGTCCCGAATCAGATAGCGAGTGCCCTAATTTCATCACCGCTGAAAGGGAATCGCTGCCGTTGAAAAGGAATCACCGCTCTCCGAAAGGAGCATATTTCACGTTTTACCATGCTAAAACGTTATCAAACTAACAAGTGAACTACTTTTCTCAAATAGCGTTTTGCTCGAAAAATATATGGTATGATGATGAAAAAAATAGAAGGAGTGTTGGAAATGGCGATCCTTGGGACATTTTTATTGATGTCTTTTTTACTCATAATTTTGCCGGGACCAGACTCTAGTTTGGTCATTCAAAATTCGATTATGTATGGACAAAAAGCAGGTTTTAAGACCGTTATGGGATCAGTTTCGGGTTTACTTATTCATACAAGTGCTGCAGTTCTTGGATTATCGGCTCTACTAATGCAGTCGGCAACATTATTTACTATATTAAAATACATAGGTGCAGCTTATTTAATTTATATCGGTTTTAGTGCTCTACGCACATTAAAAAATCCGCCGACAGAGGAAGAAATCGTCGTAAAAGGGAAAGAAAAATCCTTTTTCTTACAAGGCTTCATTACATGTGCATCTAACCCGAAAGTAGCTGTATTCTTTTTAACGTTCTTGCCACAATTTGTGCAGCCAAATTATAACCATATGTTACAGTTTGCAGTGATGGGAATCATCTATGCGATGATGACGATTATTTGGTTTTTATTATATGTTTATTTAATTGATGTGTTTTCGAAATGGCTCAAAAGACCAACTGTACAAAAGTCAATTCAAGGCTGTACAGGCATCGTCTTATTACTATTTGGTCTTCGCTTAGCATTAGAAAAAACAAATTAAGTCCTCAAATAACTATTGAGGTCTTTTTTTATGGGTATAGGAAAGAGATGTAGTAAAAAAGTAAGTAGTGTTTTGGCGAATATTGTATAATTCATTTTATAAAGGGGGAATGCTCTATATGAAGAAAGTGGCGTTGAATGTGGGAGAATATCAAGGGGTTACGTATTATTCAGATAATGAAGAAGAACGATATCTTTTAAAAGCTATTCGTGATCCAGAAGTGGATAAGTCTGTTACAGTTATTATGTTAAATCCAACAACTACAGAAGAAGCATTAGCAGATCCTGTTGTACAAAAAGTTATCCACTATTTTCCTAATAAAGTAGGTGAAGTGAATATTGTTAATTTATTCCCTTTTCGAGAAAATCATATTCATCAACTAGATGAACACATGAAGGGGCAGAATATGCGCGATTTTAGTATTATTAAACAAAATTTGCATATGATTAAATTAGCAATTAAAGACGCCGATGAAATTATTTTAGCCTGGGGGAGCTTACCAGATGGTTTTTCTGAGGCACACTATCATACATGTATTCGTGATATTGTTCATCTAATTCGTGTGTTTCATAAGACGAATCACTGTTATGTTTTTGAGATTGAAGGACAGAAATCTTTACTGACATGGGACAACCATCCGCATCATCCAAGAGAAGGAAAAATTAAAGGTTTACAACATGTGTCTGAACTTTGGATAGAAGATGGTTGCTTAGTACTTCGTTTTCAATAGAATAGCTGTTTTTCGTGGTGAAAAATGTTAAAATGAATACATTAATTTAAGGAGGGGATCGTGTGACTATGTATAAAAATATTATTATCGCAATGGATGGCTCCGAAAATGCAAAGAAAGCACTAGATCGTGCAGTAGTAGTTGCCAAAATGAATAAAGCAAAACTGTATATCGTGAATATAATTGATACACGTACATGGGCGAACATTGAAGCGCATAATGCAGAGAAGCTTCAACAAGAGGCAGAGGTATTCTCAAAAAGTTTAATGGATAGTTATAATGAAGCAGAACTAGCAGACATTGAAGATGTAAATATTATTGTGGAAGCAGGTTCTCCAAGAACAATGATTACACATGAGATTTCTCGTCGTGTAAACGCAGATTTAATTATTTGTGGAGCATCTGGACTTAGCAAGACAGCTCGTTTTCTTTTAGGAAGCGTTTCAGAAAATATTGTTCGCACAGCAGAATGTGACGTATTAGTTATACGTCATCAGTGAAGAAAGAGGCCATTAATCAGCCTCTTTTTTTTGAACCTTAACGCTCATTTTATTCCATAAATTAGTTGTTTTAATATGAATTAAGTACTATAATATGGAAAAAGATCTATTCCGAAGGGGTGTTTAGATGAAGAAAACGTGGTTTATTGGTTTTGAATCGTATGATGTAATATTTCAAAAAGATTTGTATAAAAGAGAACTTGATTTATCGAATATACTATGTAGATTAGGTAATTTATTAGAAGTTTCATACATGAGTGAAAATTATACAGAGGAATATCAATTATATACGTATGAAAAAGAACAAGAATGTTTTCTAAAACTCTATACACAATTTAAACAAGGAATTATTCACATTGAGCAGAAGATTATAGATGAAAAGGAGAGACGAAAAAATTTTTTGATTCAACATCAAGTCCAAGAATGGATTACAATGTTACCAGATGCATTCGACATGCATAAACAGCTATCTACATTTGAACATGGCGAATGGAAGATGTGGCTAGGTTTTTGTCTAAAGCAACATCAAATTACACCTTTAAAAGCACATACATATCAAAAATTAGTTGAATTAGCCTGTCTTTTTTATGCATGGTATTTTCTTAATCATGTAATAGATTGGGAGCGATTTGATATAGATCCAATTTATCGTGCAAATCAACAATATTATTTAAAAAAACATTATGATGAAGCTACTTTTAATAAATTAGAACACCTGATGATTTTTCAAAAAATATATTTACTTTTTTAAAAGAAAACAATCTAAATTGGTTCGCTGTAAAGAAAAATGAAAGAACCTATTTAGATCGTTTTTTATGTTTTATTTCTTTTGTAATGTATAAGACACTTCGTCGCTAATAGTTCCATCCTCTTGAATTCGATAGAGTTCATATGTATTAGCATTTGTTTCAACAATTGTATAAGTCGGTTTGTCATTTAACAGAAGTTGTCCTTCTTTAATGGTGTATTCACTAATCGTTTCATGTTGTCCATCTTTTAATGTAAGAAGATTAGCATCTTCATTGAAGTCCATTTCAATTGAGTGGTCATCAGTTCTTGCTGTATACTTTCCATTTAAAGAAATAGAACCACAAGCAGCAAGTAGGGTTGTTAGGACAAAAATAGCCCCTAAATTTGAAAGTTTTCTCATCGATTCAAACCTTTCATACTAGCATTCTATACTATCATAGCATAGGAATAGCTATTACTAAGTAAATTTTTTGTCAAAATCGTTACATGAAAAGAGCGGAGGGATTGAATGAAAAAGAAATTTTTAACTAGCTTTACAACGGTATTCTTGGGGGTTGGGTTCATCATAACACCTACAGCACAGGCGGCTGAGCCACTTACAGAGGTCAAAAATATTGTCAAACAAGTCTACTATCCTGGTGTATCAGACAAAACGCTACAACAAGCAAAAACAATTAAACAATTAATGAGTAAACTCGATCCATACTCAGAATATTTAACATCTGCGCAAATGAAACAATTCATCAATAGTATCGAAATGAATTATGTCGGAGTAGGCGTTACAGTGCTAGCCCATACAAAAGGATTAAAAATTACAGAAGTCGTTGCTAATTCGCCAGCTAAAAAACAGGGGCTTCAAAAAGGGCATATTATCACAAAGGTAAATAACAAAAATTTAAAAGGAATGAAGTATGAACAAGCTATTGCCTTATTAACAGGTAAGGTGAACACGAATGTGACGATAACAGTTTTGAACCCAAAAACGAATCACACGAAGTCGTACACAATGAAACGCCAAAAACTAAATGTACCAAATGTTGAAACGAAGCGACTGGCAGGAGGTGTTGGTTACATTCGCCTCAATAGTTTTGCATCGAATAGTGCGCGTGACTTACAAAACCATATGGCGAAATTAAAAGATGTGAATAGCTGGATTCTCGATTTACGTGGTAATCCTGGAGGCGATGTAGAAGCAGCTGAAAAAGTAATTGGTATGTTTAAAAAGGCAAAGTGCGCATACTATATTAAATTCGCAAAGGACAAAACCTATTACTATCAGCCACCTGTTAAACAAAAAAAGCAATTTAATGGTTCTGTAGCGGTTCTTGTAAATCAGCATTCAGCAAGTGCTTCAGAAATGACGGCTGCAGCAGTAAAGGGACAAAAATTAGGGACAGTTTACGGACAAAAAACCTATGGAAAAGGCGTGCAACAAGGCTTATTTCCACTTAAAAATAATAAAGGCTATTTAAAATTAACAATGGCAGAATTTTTCGGCCCAACAACTGGAACAGGATTTACAAAGATTCATCGCGTGGGTGTTACACCAAATGTTAAAACAGTAGTTGGAGCAGAAGTACAGACGAGTCATAAAGCATTACTTCAAAAGGCTCTCGCGAAAAATAGTGTAAAAACGAATAGCTATGTCATGTCTTACAACAAGCAAACGATGACTGTTAAACCGTCTAAAACACTGTCATGGTCGAAATTGAAAAACGCCAAAGTCTATGTCATGCAAATTGGTGACACGACACAAAAAGTAACCATCAAAAAAGCCTCTCAACAACTTGTTATTCAACCGAAAACGACATTGAAAAAAGGCTCAACATATTATGTGAAAATAAAGCCAACAACAGGTAAATCGACGTACACCTATATGCGTGTGGGAAGTTAAGATGCTTCAATAAGCATCAGTGATGAAGTAATCGTCGCAATGACACGATTACGCTGATACACTTCGGATTCCACGTAGGCAATCGTCTTGCCTAACTTCTTAACGACTGTACGAATTTCTGCTTCGCCAACTGTTCCAGGGCGATGATAGGTTGATTGAATGGATATACTTGTGAAGGCGATATCGGGTTTTACGACACTGAGTAAAGCATAAGCCATACCAATATCGGCAGCTGCAGTAATAAAGCCGCCAAGCACTGTACCATTGCCGTTCAGTTGTTCAGGTGTAATGTGCCAATGACAGATTGACTGTCCTTCATTCGCTTCTTTAAATGTGACGTTCAGTAAACTTTCAGAAGGTGATGCTTTGATTCCTTGTTCTAATAAAAAGTCGAGTCGATTCATCTTTAAAACCTCCAATTTTTGTATAATTATATAGTAAAAGGAGAAATCTCGCTCAGATTTCTCCTTTTTTCATGGTATTTATTTTTCGATAATACCTTTGAATGTAGCTGTACAAAGTGCTACCAATTCACCAGCTGGATTGTGAATACGTCCTTCTACAATAACTGTTGAACGTGTTTTTTCAATGACATGACCTGTAATTTTTTGAACACCTTCGTCTCCTTGTCGAATAAAGCGCGTTTCCATCTGAATCGTTAGGACGTTATCAAAACCAACAGACATCGTTGCCATTCCCATTACATTATCGAGTGCCATCATGATAATACCACCATGTAATGTTCCGCTTGTATTTTCAATTTCTTTTTTAAATGGTAAATGAATCTCAGCGTAACCGTTTTCAGCTTTGACGAATTGAAAACCAACTTTATGCCAAAGATCAAGTGCTTCAAAACGTTGTTGAATTGAAAGTTTCGTTGTCAAAAGAATTCCTCCTGAATAGATAAGCTTACTATTAATCATAGTAAACAATGCATAAAATTGCTATATAAAAATGATTTTTTCCATTAAATTGGGATAAAAAGTGTTTTGACAAAATTTCGACAATTATTGAAAACGGAACCATACATATTATTTCGGAAAGTATATATTTCATGATATGATAGTGTTAAACATATTATAGGAGGTTTTTTTCAATTGAAAAAAATAATTGCAGCACTTTTTGTAGCGACATTAACATTCGCTGCGGTAGGACCAGTTCTATCATCAACTCAACCATTAACAGCAGATGCGCGTGGCTATAAATCAGGCAAAAGCGGCTTTAATGTCAGCAAAAGTCCATCAAATAACAACACAAACTCAAACGTACAAAATAAATCAAATACAACAAACAACAAAACAACAAACCAATCAGCAGCGCAAAAAAGTAACAAAGGCGGCCTAATGAAAGGCTTAATGCTTGGTGGTTTAGCAGGTTTACTATTCGGTGGTTTATTATCAGGTATGGGTGCTATGGGGAATATTTTAGGATTATTAGTAAACGTAATCGCGATTTTAGTTGTGATTATGTTAATCGCTAAAATCGTATCAATGTTCCGTAACAACAAACGTGATAAAGAAGAAGAGGATCGTAAAGCATGGAAATCGTAATCCCAGAACAAGACGTAATTAACTCAATTTGTTTATATCATGCACGCGAGAAAAATATCATTCCTGAAGATGTTGAAGTAGAGTTAATGTATGACGACGAATTAGGTTTTGAGGCAGAAGCATTCTCAAATGGCATGTCAACACTGTATAAAGAAGGTAATATGATTTCAGCGCTTCGTGTTTGGGTAGAAGATTACTTAAACATGAATCCATTCTCAACAAGTATTCGACTTGAACTGGATGACGAGCAAGGAATCATTGCATACGCAGCAGAATAGACAGTAAAGAACCTCAGATTTTAAAATCTGAGGTTCTTTTTTATACGGGAATAAGATCTTTTTTTAATTTACTTAACATTTTTTTAACTTTTGCAACTTGTTTACGTGAACTGAATTCTTCTAATACGCTAATGGCAGCCTCGCGATTCCCATTTGCTATATAAGCTTCTGCTAATAGAATCGCAAATTTATATTCTTTAGGGAATTTATCGTAAGCCTCTTTTGAAAATTTAATTGCTTCATTGAATCTTTTAAGAGCTACTAAAGCTTTACTGATTGATACATAAGGACGGTCGAAATCAGGCATCATCTCTTTTGCATGTTGCGCAAAATCAAGTGCCCATTTGGCATGATTTTTTTGTAAGCAATAATCAGAAACGACCCAATAGTACTCAGACGATTTTTTACGCAATGCGCCACGTTCGATTTCTTTTAACGGTTTCTTTTGTAAAAAGTTCATAACAAGTGGCTTTAATTGTTTCGTTTGTGCTAAAAAACGAGGTACGCGATGTCCAGCATACGGAATCTTTAAAATACGTGCTTTTGGATAAGACGGCAAAATTTCATGTTGGATATATGGTTCATCTACTAAATTTTGCGGATCATATACAATCGTAATATTTGGGTTATGTGAAACAGGATGTGGAGAAATATGTTTAAAAGGCTCTTTTACAACGATGGTACGCGCACCATAATCTGGATTTGCGGAGTTTCTAGGAGCCATCGCTAAAATACGAATATCTGATATAAGGGAACCAAAGTATAATGCAGCATAGCCACCTAAACTCGTTCCATAAGCAAATTTATCTTCATATGTAGAGAAAACAGGTGAAGTAGAGTCGATATAATCTTCTCGAGATAAATCTTGGTGAAAGTTACGCACGTGGTCGCGGCGTAAGGCAACTAAGTCCATGTCATTCTTTTTAATTAAGTTAAATGAGAACGGTATATCATGCCATGTTTTATCAATCGTATCAAATGTTGCGACAACACGTTCATTAGGTATTTGGTGTTTGTATAGTTCGATACGTGATTTACCATTATTAAAAATAATATATTTTCGGTAGGAGTCTTTAAATAACTTACTATATTCTTCAGGATTCTCATTTCTTATCGTTTCAACGAGTTGTTTTGATTCTTCCTTTTGTCCAAGTAATTGTAAACAAACGGAATAATCATATAGTGATGTGGTAGTTACTTCTTGATCATGTAACAAGGGGAATAATTGTGAAGCCCATTTCCAATCAAAGATTTGCATAGCTTTTTTCGTAACAAAACGAAGATAAGGGCTATTTTTTTTGTTCTGCTCAATTCCAAGCATGGCAATTTTTTTAGCTAATTCCTTTTCTTCTATATTTAACAAGTAATTGATACAGCTTTCATAGAAAAAACGAGACGCAGCTTTTTTACCAATCATTTTTTTTATCATTTTACGAAGTACAAAAGTCTTTTCATTTTTAGCCTTTAATAAGGAACGAATTTCATGGTTACACGGATAATGTTGTAAACCTTCCTTTAAAAGGCGTGAATAATTTTTTCCTTTTATTTGTTTAGCCAATTCTATGTATTGATGTGCAGATGGTTTTACAGGGTCTTGCTGAATCATGCTACATAATTCTGCTTGTAATGCTTTTGAATCCATGAAGGATTCACTCCTTTCAAAATACAGTCAATACAATTAAAACATAATTACCAGTAACATTTTTACATAATAGTGAATTGTAATAAATTTTAAAGAACCTGTAACCGATAGGTAATATTAAGCGTTTTTGTTAAAAGAATGTAATGGCATTTTTAATAAAATTCTGAAACAAAGTATTTATTTGTAATTAAATGGATAAATAGTGAAATCATTAAAAAACAACAGTTTGATTCATAAGTGAAAAAATACAACTTCAAGTCGAAGTTTGTCGAATATTGCCTAGTTTGTTAGTCCTTATTTGATTATTTTGTAAATAAAGCGCTTTATTTATCATAAATTTTAATAAAATATACCAATTATTAGATTCCAAAGTACTTGTTATAGGTAATAATTATGTCGAATGTTATTTTTTTGATAAAAAGTAGAAAAGTATCGTAATTTTATGATTATTTTTTAGAAAATAGTAAAATAAATTATAAAAAACAAATAAAATAGTATTTTAATGATATTTATCATTAAAATAATAGGTAAAATAAATTATTATTCTATATTTTAGTAATAAATTTAGAAAAAGGCTAAAAAAATAAGAAATGATATGATATAGTAGTCAATAAGTGATACATGAAGGACTTATGTAGGATATTGTTTAGTATTATTCTCATGCACTCGAGTGTATTACGAATAAATAACATTTGTAACTAAAAAGGAGATTTTCAATTATGGGTAACTTTAAATTAATTAAAACTGCAGCAGCCCTAGCATTAGGTGCTTCAGTTGTAACATCAGCAGTAGCAACTACGGATGCATCTGCAGCAAGCAAATACAAAATCAAGTCTGGTAAATTAGTCTACGCTAAATCAGGTAAAGTAGTTAAAGGTTATGTAACTTACAAATCAACTGTTTACAAAAACGGTAAAAAACTTACTGGTTTAAAAGGCAAAACTTACTACAAAGCTGGTAAAAAAGCGACTGGTACTTACAAAGGCGCTTACTACGTAAAAGGCGTTAAAAAAGTAACGACTGGTACTTATAACAAAGCTTACTACGTAAAAGGTGTTAAAAAAGTAACTACTGGGATCTATAACAAAAAATACTACAAATACGGTAAAGTAGCGACTGGTACTTACAAAGGCGCTTACTACGTAAAAGGCGTTAAAAAAGTAACGACTGGTACTTATAACAAAGCTTACTACGTAAACGGTGTTAAAAAAGTATCTACAGGACTTCTTGATGATAAATTATACGTAAATGGTAAATTAAACCAAGGTTACAAATTATACAACGAAAACCTTTACAAAGATGCAGTATTAAACACTGAATTAGCACTATTCGAAGGTAAATTATACGATGGCGCTAAACAAAACGATAAATTAGTAATCTTTGATGGTAAATTATACGATGGCGTTAAAGTAAACGAAGGCATCAAAAAATTCGAAGATAAATGGTACAACGATGCAGAACTTGCTAACGGTACATTCACTATCGAAGGTAAAGAAGTAGCAATCGAAAAAGGTATCGAAGTAGGCGCTAAAGTTGCTTCAGTTGAAGCAGTAAACGGTACAACATTTGTTGTAAAATTCAACAAAGCAGTAGATAAAAAATCTGCAGAAGCAGCAACAGTAAAAGTTGGCGCAACTAGCTTAACAGCTGGTAAATTATCTGAAGATGGTCGTACATTAACTTTCACAACAGTAGCAGCAATCGTAGCTGAAGATGCAACAGTTGAAGTACCTGCAATCGTAACAAAAGCAGACGAGAAAGTATCTACACCTAAATATGTAACAGTATTAAACTACAAAGATACAGTAGCACCAGTAATTGCTTCAGCATCATCAGCAATCGCTACAATCGATGCAACAACTACTAATAAAGTAACTGTTAAATTCTCAGAAGCAGTACAAACTGCAGGCATCGCTTACGTAAATGACGAAGCAGCAACAGTATCACAAGGTACTAACAAAGATGAGTTAATCTTAACTTTCACAAAAGCATTAAAAGCTGGTGAAGCAGTAGACGTTAAATTAACAAATGTAAAAGATATTGCTGGTAACACAATCGATCCAAACCCAGCTACAGTAACAACTCAAGTTGTAGCAGCAGATGCAGTAGCACCAGTCGTTACAAACGTAACAACAAAAGGTTTAACTGTAACAGTTGCATACGATAAAGAAGTAACTGCTGGTGATGTTAGCAAAACATATGTATCAGCAAATGGTACAAAAGTAGCTTCATTAACTTACTCTTCAATTTCTGAAGATAAAAAATCTGTAACATATACAGTAACTTTCACTGATGTAGCAGCTCAAGCAGCATACGAGAAAGATCACACATTCACAGGTGTGTTATATGCACAAGAAGGTTTAGTTTTAGATAACGCTAAAAACAAATCTGCAGCATTCACACAATCAGTGAAATTCGAAGCAGATACAACTGCACCAACACTTGTTTCTTCTGAATTCAAAGAAGGTAAATTAGTACTTTCATATGATGAAGAAGTAGTATTAGGCGCTGACGCGAAAGTAACTTACTTCGAGAAAAACGCATCAACTGGTTACATTGGTTCTACACAAGACATTACATTAAATACTACACAAAAAACTGGTAACACAGTAATCGATGGTAAAACAGTAACAGTAACAGTACCAGCTTTAGGTGCAGAGAAAACATACGAGTTTAATGCAGCAAAAGGTACATTCAAAGATGCATCAAACAACGAAGTAGCAGCATTCACAAAAACAATTACAACTCCGAAAGAAGAAGTAGTTGAAGCAGAAGATAAAGTAGCACCAGAAATTACTGATGCAGAAGGTGCTGTATCAGTAAAAGCAGAAAATAAAGGCGATTATGTTTTAACTTACACAGTAACAGATGCATTAAATAACTTAGACTTCGCAAGTATTTTAGATGTAGCGAACTACACATTTGCAGGTAAAGCATTACCAGCAGGTACAAAAATTACAACTGATGCAACTGGCGCAGCTAAAACAGCTAACGTAACAGTGACATTACCAAAATCAGCATTTGCTAAAGATGCTACAGGTGTATTCACAATTACAGGTATCAAAGATATTAAAGGTAACGCTGTAAAAGAAATCGTAACAACTGCAGAAGTAACATTTAAAGATGCGGTAGCTCCTGAATTAACAGCAGCTAAAATCAATGCAGACGGTACAATTACAATGACATTATCTGAAGAATTAAAAACAGCTTTAGTTGAGGATGATGTTAAAGTAACAGCTACTAAAGGCGGTACTCCAACAGTAATCGCAGGAACGGTAGCTGCAGGTAAAGGTGCAGACGCAGGTAAATATGTATTTACTGCAACTAATACATCAACTACAGGTGCAGAAGCAGCAATGATCTTAGCAGCAGATTCAGTAGTAGTTGAAACAGCAGCTGAAACTACAGGCGCAGATGCAGCAACTAACAAAGTTGTTGGCGGCACAAAAATTACTGCAACAAAATAATTAAAACGCAAGTTAATAACCCAAACTTTATGTGTTCACACATAACAACAGTAGGAATCGCCACGTGCGATTCCTACTTTTTGGTTATTGGAAAAAATGGCTTCAGAGCATGGGAGGAGCGAGTGACTCATTTTCGCCCTCGAATGGCCCGTTTGATCGGGTGAATGTCCCGAATTGAGTATCGAGTGACCCGAATCGAACAACGAATGACCCAACAACCAAATCGAATATCCCGTTTCGCCACCCGAATGTTCGAATTCACACTAATCTAGTCAATTCAAGTCCCTAACACCCAACTCAAATAAAAAACCAGAACAGTTCGGTCACTGTTCTGGTTCCAATTTACTTTCTTTTTTCACGTTGTATGGCGAGTAAAAATTGTGGGATTTTCAACATACGTTTAGCACGAGTTGGTTGTGTAATCAGGCGATAAAACCACTCTAAATTAAGGCGTATAAAGAGTTCTGGTGCACGATTGACTTGTCCTGATAGAACATCAAAGCTACCGCCTACACCCATCATAATGGCGTGTTGGAAGCGTTGAGCATGCTCTGCAATCCATTCTTCTTGTTTTGGTGCACCAAGCGCAACAAAAATGTGAGTTGGCTTTAATTCAGCAATTTTTTCAGCTACTTGAACGCCGTCACCATCGCCGCCATAACCGTCAGAAACACCGACAATTTTGGCATTTGGAAAACGTTTTTTTGCTTCATCAGCTGCTTTTTGAGCAATCCCTGGTTTGCCACCGTAAAAATAAAAACGGTGTTTTTCAGCATCTGCCAGCGATAAAAATTCAAGTAATAATTCGTAACCGGCAATGCGCTCTTGGAGAGGTGTGCCTAACATTTTTGAGCCAATAACAACGCCAATACCATCAGCTACAACATGATCGCTTGCACGTAAATAGCCTTCATATGTAGGATTTTCTTTAGCTAACATGATAATTTCTGGGTTGGCTGTGACAATTTGAATGGGACGTTTTTGTTTTTCTAACAAAATCATCATTTTTTTTGAAAATTGTGCTTTTGTTGTATTCGTAATGGGTATATTTAAAATGTTTACTTTATTCACGAGTTGTTCATTCCTTCGAGTTTAGTCCATTTCATTATATAAGAAAATGTAAAGAAAAGAATGTAAAAACCGATAAAATAATTAGGAATAATATGGATTTTAAGGAATGATTATTAAATTCACACTATAGACATAGTCCGTGTTAAAAATTTCATTACATTGTCACATTAATTTTCTAAAAAGAATGTGATATGATATGCTTTGTGAAAACAGCCATATATCGATGAAACTTTTTAATATGCTCATCCGTTAATATGGTAGACAATATAATAAGATTGGAAGTGGATGTTATGAGTGAAAACAGACGTTTTAAACCGAAGAAGGCTGCGTTTAAGCGTTTAGTAGTAGCTTTCATCCTCATTGCAGTTGTTGCAGCTGGCATCTATGCTTTAGTAACTAAGACAGATGACCAGGCGAAAGACAACAACATTCGTGTTCAAAATGAAGAAAAAGAAGCGAAAAAAGAGCCAAAAGATGAGGGCGAAAAAGATGCAAAAGGTACGGTAACGAAAGAAACCTCGAATGAAGAAACTTCTTCAAAAAACACAACAAACCAAGATGAAACACCAATCAACATGCCGACCTATAATAAAGATGCGATTATTGCTAATGCAAAAACGCAAATTTATACAGTTTATACTGATCTACAACAAGGTTCTGGCTTCTTAATTAATAATAAAGGTGACATTTTAACAAATGCGCACGTAGCAAAAGACGCAGGGTTTGTTGTGGTGAAAAATGAATTGGGTCAAGAATTCCAAGGGAAAGTCATTGGTATTTCTGATAAAACAGATGTTGCATTAATTCGAGTACCTGATTTAGAAGGAAAAAATCCACTTGTACTTGATACAGCTACTGCAAAAGTGGGGACGAAAGTTGTTGCAATTGGTAGTCCAAAAGATCAATACGGTACTACTACAGAAGGTGTTATCCAAAGTATCGGTGCTGAATTCGTGGACGATTATACATACAAAAACTTGTATGAGATTACGGCACGCTTAAATAAAGGTTCAAGTGGTGGGCCACTAATTAATGCTGAGACAGGTAATGTCATCGGTATTAACTCTATTATTTTAGAAGATCACCCGGAGATTGGTTATGCAATTCCTCTAGCCTCTGTGATGGGACTAGTGAATAAGTGGTCAGCGCAAGATATTAAAATTGATTTCAATGAAGATACAGAGTTTGATAATAACCATGCAGATGAAGCTTACTTTGATGAGAACTTCTTAAAAGAAAGTATGGAAAGTTATTATGTATTATTAATTCAATCTATTAAAAATGGAGAGCACAAATACTATGATACGTTCATCGGAAACCGTCCAGCAATGAAAGAAGCCGACGCGATGGTATCACGTTATACAAAAGATAAGCAGTTTAAATCACTTGATTACAATGTAACAGGTGTCACAATTAACAAAGATTATGCAACAGTAACAATGAATACTGTAGCGAAGTATGTAGATCCAAAAACGAAAAAGACACATACGATTACAGAAAATGTGGCGTATACAATTATTATCAATGATATTGGAGAGTATGAGATTTCAAGTATTATTGTAAACAGTTCTGTAGATACAGGTAAACAAGTAGAAGAAAAACCTGTAGAAAAACCGACAACTCCTGTTGAAAAACCAGAAGTAGATGAGCCAGAAACAGAAGAACCTCCAACTACAGATGGTAAAGATGATACAAAAACAGATACTGAAAAAGAAGATGTGCCAGCAGATACATCTAGCGTAGATAGTCCGGTAGATAGTACAACAGAAGAATAGTGAAACAGATTGGGGTATAAATGTAAAAACTACTATCCCACATAAGCATAAGAAAAACTGGAATCGCGCTGTGTCGTGGTTCCAGTTTTTCGTTGCAAACACTAAAAAGGAAAGTAGATTGTTTGTCTCTATACAAAAAAAGAGTAGCTTTACATGAGCTACTCTTTTATCACGAATTTAAATGGACAACTTAAAGTAATTTAAGAATTAGAAACGGCCGTAACCTACTACATAACGATCCCAATAACCAGAAAGAGATTGGTACTGAACACGGTTACCAGCAGCGTGTAATAATTGACCATTACCAGCATACATTGCTACGTGTGTAATACGGCTGCTACCTACAGAGAAGAATACTAAATCGCCAGCTTGTAATTGGCTGCGAGATACCTTCTTAGAAGCTGCGTATTGAGCGCCACTTGTACGTGGGATAGATTTGCCAACTTTATTTTTATAAACATAGCTAGTGAATCCAGAACAGTCGAAACCGCGTGGTGTTGTACCACCCCATACATATGGAGTACCTAAAAACTGAGAACCATAAGAAATTAATGCTGAACCGTTGTTAGATGCTTTTTTTACTTTTTTAGATGAAAGATACTTTGCATTCATCCAACCAGATTTACCAGTATATGTACCATAAACCCAAGTTGTACCGTTTACAACTTTTTTAGATGATAATTTAACTTTGTTACCGTTTTTAAGTGTTTTTACAACTTTAGAGTTTACTGTAGCATTAGAGCGCATATTTAGTGATCCGTCACCTGAGTAAACATATTTTGTAGCTGAGTATTGAACTGCTTTAGAAGTAGCAGCAGAAGCATCCGTAGTTGCTCCAAATAAAGATGATAGTGCGATTGCGCCCGTGGCGATTGTTGAGATAACTAATTTCTTAAACATGTGAGTCCTCCAATAAATTCGTTTTTTATGTAATCGTTTTGTTTAAATTCGTAAGTAAAAATTAACTACACTAACTTTATAAAAAATCAACACATCAAACAAGGTTAATTCAGTTACAGTTATATTACAGTTATATTACAAAAACTTAGTTTAAAGATATTAATATTCAGATAATATAAGTTTTATAGGGTGGTTTTCATGTTTTTTTGAGAATTTATGCTTTTTTTTATTATATGTATATAGAAATAGACAAAATACTACTGACGTATATTACACTATGTAATATATGTCGAAGAAAAACAGCCTAATACGAAAAAAGAGAAACCGCTTTTTAGCGATTCCTCAGCTTTTATTATAAGCGACCATAACCTGCAAAATGTTCTTTCCAATAACTTTGATAAATACTAGAAATTTCTACGCCGTTATCACCAGAATGAATGAATTGACCGTTACTCATATAGATGCCTAAATGCGTAATACCTGCTGCGTACGTATTTTTAAAGTACACGATATCTCCAACCTTTGGAGAACTTACTTTAGTGGACATATTATAATATCCTGCTGCACTGGTACGTACAATTTGTTTACCAGATTGGTTGAATGTGTAATAAATAAAACCAGAACAGTCGAAGCCTCTTGGAGTTGTTCCACCCCAAGCATATGGTGTTCCAATAAAACTTTTAGCAATGTTGATGAGGCCATTTTTGTTCGTTGGGTTGCTAACTGGTTTTGTATTACTATTCGAACCAGACCCCGTACTTGGTTTTGTTACAGTTACTTTGCCTTTGACTTTAAGTTTTTGTCCAACATAAATGATATTAGTTTTCAGATTATTCAGTTGACGGATATTTTCAACTGTTGTGTTATATTGTGCTGCAATCTTCGCAAGATAATCTCCATTTTTCACAATATATACAGATGTATTTGTAGAAGATGAAGGTTTCGAGTTCGATACAGGCTTTTTATTAGGTGTTGTAGTTGATGGTTTTGAAATAGTTGTTACTTTGCCTTTGACTTTAAGTTTTTGTCCAACGTAGATGATATTAGTCTTTAGATTATTCAGTTGACGAATTGAATCGACTGTTGTGTTATATTTCATGGCAATGGCGTATAAGTAATCTCCATTTTTCACAGTATAGACGCTACTAGAAGTACTTGATGTATTCAATTTTTTATTCGTAGTTGAACTTGATTTTTTTGGCGTTGTTACTTTTGATGAAGATGAAACTTTTAATTTTTGATTAACAAAGATTAAGTCAGACTTTAGATTATTTAGCTGTTTTAACTTTGCTACCGTTGTATTATGCTTCATTGCAATGACATATAAACTGTCTCCACTTTTAACTGTATAAGTTTTTGAACTGGCTTCTGCATCAGTGTGACCTGCGACCATAACGGCAGCTCCTACCGCTACAGTTGCATAGAGTGACTTTTTCATTCTAATTTCACGCTCCTTCGAATCAATACCATCTTTAGTCAATTACCTTTTAATAAAATTAACTAAACAAGTTTTTTATGTAATAAAGTATTAAAACATTCAAATGTTTGGTTCAATAGCCTTATATTTGTATTTATTCTAACATAGTCTAAAAGTATTGAGAATGCTATTTTTTTTAGGATAAATGAATTTTTCAAAAATATTTTAACTCAAATCAAGTTTGATAGTATGCATATTTGATAGTGAAGATGAAAATTAATAATTATAATAAAAATATATCAAGAATGAGGTCTTTTGAACCTACTTTTGAAATATTTGTCACGTACAGTATTTCACATAAAAGTCACATAAAATGGATGGGGAAATACTAGATGACTGTAGAGTTTCTTCTATATTAAATGTTATTAAGGTTATAAAGAGTAGGGCGAATTCAATGATTGATTTGGACACGCGCTTTGGTGGTTGGACCACTCGAAGTTCGATTCGGGACATTCACCCTTCTAAACGGGACATTCGAGAGCGAAAGTGGGTCACTCGCTCAAACGACTTTAATTGCTCCCTCTTCGTACTTTCTTCAAGGCTTTTGAGTAATCTAAAAGGACTTGAGTTGCCTATACATGTGTGAATTCGACCATTCGGTTGGCAAAACGGGACATTCGCTGAAGTGTTTGGGCCACTCAAAGTTCGATTCGGGACATTCACCCGTCTAAACGGGTCATTCGAGAGCGAAAGTGGGTCACTCGCCTAGACACTCGCTTCATTCACTCAAAATCATTCCACATAAAAATACCCTCTCAGAAATTTTCCGAGAGGGTATTTTCTTATTTATACAAGTGCGTGTTGCGCTACACCTTTCTTTTGTAGTTCATCAATTGAGTACACGCGTCCAAGTTCATCTTTATAAACGATATGTTCTTTTGAGAATTTAGTTGGTGAGTCAATACCTGCAGCAGCAGCAACACGGTATAAACCTTCACGTAAGTTTAGAATGTAGTTCGATACGCGATATTTTTTCTCGTCTACAATTAAACCATTTTGTAGTTTCGGATTTGTTGTTGCTACACCAGCTGGACACTCATTTGTATGACATTTTTGAGCCATGATACAACCTACTGAAATCATAAAGCCACGCGCAATGTTAATTAAATCAGCACCTAATGCTAGAATAATAGCTGCTTTATCAGCTGTAATGACTTTACCTGATGCGATAATTTTAACGCGATCGCGGACGCCATAACGTACAAGTGCATCTTGTAATAATGGTAAAGCTGTATGAAGTGGTAAACCAACGCTATCAGCTAGTTCTTGATATGTTGCACCTGTACCACCTTCACCACCATCAATTGTGATGAAGTCAGGACTTTGACCAGATTCAGCCATATAACGTGCTAACGAATCGGCATCTTCAGGACTACCTAGAACAATTTTAATACCAACTGGAAGACCACCAGCTTCACGAATATCATCAACAAAGTTGAATAGTGTAGGGAAGTCATCAAATTGACGGAAACGGTTTGGTGAGTTGATTGTTTTACCAACTTCTACACCACGAATTTCAGCAATCTCAGGTGTTACTTTTTCACCTTCAACGTGACCACCACGTGTTTTTGCGCCTTGTGCTAATTTTAATTCAAATGCTTTTACTTGTGGAATTGCAGCTTTTTCTTTCACTTTTTCAATGTTAAATTCGCCTTCAGGAGTACGGAAACCGAATAAACCTGAACCAATTTGAACGATTAAATCTGCGCCACCTTTTAAATGGTGGGGTGATACGCCACCTTCGCCTGTGTTCATCCAAGAACCAGGAACTTGACCGATACCAGTTGATAATGCGGTGATCGCATTTCGACCTAATGCACCGTAACTCATTGCTGATTGGCCGAACATTCCTTTTACATGGAATGGTTCGCGGCAGTTTGGACCTAACACAACTGCGTTTTCATCTGTTAATAACCAAGGTTTCGCATCTACAGGAACAGTATGTTCTTTACGAGAGAATAACTCGTCATGATCGATTACATATTTTTGCGTTTTAACAGGATTACTTTGATCTGCTTGCATCTCTTCAACTTGTTTTGTAAATGTGGCGTTACGAATATAAAAACCTGCTTCTTCAAAGTTACGTTTTGAACCGAAGCCAATTACACTACCTAAGTATTTCCCAGGTAATACGATGTGTAAGAATTCTTCACGAGAAAATGGTTTCCCTTTATTGTCATCATCGAAAAGGTACTGACGAAGCTCAGGTCCGATTTTTTCAGTTAAGTAACGTACACGTCCTAATACAGGGAAGTTACGTAAGATAGAGTGTTGTTTTTGTTTGCGGTCTAATAAATAGAAAGCGATTGCAAAAATGATTGGAATAAAAATTACCAAGCCAATAATAACTAATAATACAGTTGTCAACAGATTTTGCGAATCCATTGTGTCACGTCCTTTTCATGTTTTGATTATGTCTATTTTGTGAATGTATATCAATAATGGATTAAATATATCACAATTCGAGATAGATACAACCCCTTTTTCATAAAAACTATATAAAAAGAAAAGTCAGTTTATTTAAGTCTTTAATGTTTAAAGAAAAAGAGCGGAAAGTAGATTTCACGCTCTTTTCATTTATAGATTATTTTTTCTTCATTATAAGAGAAATAATATAACCGATAATGGCACCAATTAATGCTGGAATGAACCAACCAAGACCATATTCAGCTAGTGGAATTGCATTTACAAAGTCAGTGTATGCTTTAAATGTAATACCAGCAGCGCCTAAACCATCATATATACTGATGAAAGCAGTGAAGATCATCGCTGTAATATAGACAGGGCGTGCATCATTAAACCATTTTGAAGCAAGAACTAATAGCATTAAAACGATTGCTAATGGGTAAATCGCGAATAGAACGGGCAATGAAATTTTGATTAGTGATGCTAATCCAAAGTTTGCAATACCTGTACTGAAAACAGCAAATATAATCACCCATGTATTATAGCTAAATTGTGGGAAGATTTTATAGAAAAACTCAGATGAAGCTGTCATCAAGCCAATTGAAGTTGTTAAACAAGCTAAAATGATAACGATTGTTAATAGTACATTCCCGAATGAACCATATAATTCATAAGCCGACTTTGTAATAATCTCTGTACCTGAACCGATGAAACCGATTGTTTGAACAGAAGAAGAACCGATGAAACCAAGTGATACATATACAAGTGCTAAACCAATTGCCGCAACAAAAGCAGCGAAGATTGTGATTTTTACAACAGCAGGACGATGTGTAATATTCTTACCCTTTAATGCTTGAACAATAACAATACCGAAAATTAAAGCGGCTAAAAAGTCCATTGTTAAGTAACCTTGTTTAAAGCCTTCACCGAAAGGACTTGATACATAACCTTCAACAGCTTTACCAGGACCAGCCATTGGTGTAACGATTGCTTTAATAGCTAATGTCGCAATAACGATTAATAAAGCAGGTGTTAATACACGTCCAACCGAGTCAATTAATTTACTTGGCTTCAATGCAAAGAACATTGTAACAGTAAAGAAAACAATTGTGAAAATTAGTAATGGCCAATAAGCATTTGCTGTTGCTTCTGATAAATATGGTTTTACACCTAATTCGTAAGAAACTGTACCTGTACGCGGCATCGCGAAGAATGGGCCAATTGCTAAATAGACAATCGCTGTAAAGATGATACCGAATTTTGGACTGATACGGCTTGCCATATCTTGCAGCTCACCGCCTGATTTTGCAACCGTGATTACACCAAGTAATGGAAGACCTACACCTGTTACTAGAAAGGCAATCATCGCGATGACAAAGTGGTCACCCGATTTTTGACCTAATTCTGGTGGGAAGATGATATTACCCGCACCTAAGAATAGTGCGAATAACATGAAACCTACTGAGATTTTTCCCCATAGGGACAATGTTTGATTTTGCATATACAGAACTCCTTTTCCGAAAAAAACTTAAATAATTTATAATTACGAAATATTTGTTTTTATCTGAAAATTCAAATTACAGATGGAAAACTAACTTCAATATACTAACATGAAAATGACCTAAAAGAAATGAAAATTTTATCTTACAAACATATTTTATGTTTTAAAGAAGTAATTGTGTATGTTAAATAGAAAAAAGAAGCATTTTAAAGGCTTGTAACGTTGATGTAAAAGGTATGTTAAGGTCTTGTAATTCTCCACTTAATTCCAAATACCTATGGTAATGTAGTGAATATGGAGGTGTGCGAGATGCACGTGTGGAAAAAACTACCCATTTATAAAAAATATTTATTTGCAGTAAGTGTAACAATTCTTTTATTCGCGATTATGACGATTCTGTTAGTTGGTCAAATTATCGAAAATCGAAAATGGTCCAATGAGTTAAATGAATTATCAACAGAAGTGAATCATTTAGAAAGTCTCTCAAAAGGATATGCGACATTGTACATCGCCATCAATCATTATGTGGGTGATCCGTTACCAGGTTTTGAAGAAGATTATCAGAAAGCAAAAGAAAAAGTGCAGCAAAAAATCAAAAATGTACAGTCCATAAGACAAGAGGAGATGCAATCGGTGTTACAGACAATGGATGATTTATACGAAAATCGTTTAAAAAAATCCGTTGAGAAAAAAGATAACATTGCAAAAAGAAGACAATTAAATTCAGTGTATTATACATATAATCAGTTTGATGAAAAAATTATGAAGGAAACAGAAGCTTTATCGAAAGAACGTGTTTACATTGTAAAGCAAATGCAAACTTCCCAACAAAGTACGCTTGTATTATTAATCGGATCCTTTCTGATTGCAATTTGCGTATCATTCCTTCTTTTATTTATAACAAACCGACAAATTAAATTGCAATTAAAAAGTTTGTCAAATTCTGCTAAAAATGTAGCAGAAGGTAATTTACGTATTGCAGATGTACCTGTTGAAACACAGGATGAACTAGGTGATGTAACAGCGGCTATGAATCATATGAAAGAACAATTGAAGGATACACTTCGAATGATTCAATTCGGTGCTGTAGAAATTTCGCAACATACAAGAGAGTTAAAAGACACAACGCGAGCGTCTTATGATGGTTCTGAAAAGATGGAACTTCGTTTAAGTGAGGTACTTGCGGAATCGCAAGAACAGCAAGCGACTTCGGAGGCAATTATTCATTTTGTTACGCATTTTTCAGAGAGTTTAGAAGATATGATTGGACGTTTAGATGAATTGACGACAAGTGCGGTTACAACTGTGAAACATGCAAAAGTAAGTAATGATTCGATGCAACATTCTGTTCAGACGATGTTAAAGTTACAACATTTAGTCGGTGAGGCAGATGAAGAACGTCGCGTGTTAGAAGATAGAATGACAGATATCGTGCGTGTATCAAATAGTGTAAAAGAGATCTCACGTCAAACACATCTACTGGCATTAAATGCAGAGATTGAAGCAGCACGTGCTGGTGAAAGTGGGAAAGGTTTTGCTGTAGTGGCAACTGAAGTACGCAATTTAGCAGAGCAAGTGAATGTAGCAGCGCAACATATTCAAAATGTATCACAAGAAATTCATGCGCAAGGTGCACGCATGGCAGAAACATTCGAAAAAAGTTTAGAGTGTTCGCATGATACATTAGAAGCTGTAGAAAAAACATCTAATAATATGAAACAAATTATGGAAGGACTTGAGACATCACAATATCATTTCACTGCAATAGAAGAAAATGTTCAAACAATTGAGAGAGAAAAAGAACAGGCAGTCGAATTAATTGAGCAATTAGGTGATACGTTAAAACGTAGTACGCATCAAATTGAAGAAACAAATCAGCTCGTACAAGAGAATAAGCAACAACATTCAACCGTTCTATATGAAGTGGGACAAGTTTATGAAAAGGTACAGGAGATGCAAAAATCAACTGAACGTTTTTCAATATAAGGTTTCATTTTTAAAAAAAGTAGGTATTGAAAGGAAATAAGGGAATTTATGAGTGCTTCTAAGTAGTTTTTAGGCTTTATATAAAATGATGCGAAGAAGCACTTCTTTTATTGCAACCTCTTCAAAAATGTAAGCGTCTTATTAAATAGGACATACTATAGTTAGAAATAAATAGTAGACACTATTCTCTTTTTAAAATTTCATGCTATAATACAGTGTATTTAGAATTACATTAAAATGAACTGTTGGTATAGAACAGTTTTTCATTATATAAGGAGGAAGAGTATGAGCTACCTCGCGTTGATTGCAGCTTTTGTTGCATCTGTATTACTAACTCCACTCGTTAAAAAGCTTGCATATCGCGTTGGTGCCGTCGATCGACCAAACTATCGTAAAGTGCATGCTAAAATTATGCCACGATTGGGTGGTCTTGCAATATTCCTCGCGTTTTTAATAGGTGTATTAATTTATCGACCTGAAAATGATGCGATGATTGCAATCTTAATTGCAAGTTTCATTATCATTTTAACGGGTGTTTTAGATGATATGCTCGAGATTTCAGCGAAGTCAAAATTCTTAGGTCAGACGA
This sequence comes from Kurthia sp. YJT4, assembly GCF_030219945.1. NCBI lineage: Bacteria > Bacillati > Bacillota > Bacilli > Caryophanales > Caryophanaceae > Kurthia > Kurthia sp. YJT4. The sequence continues at coordinate 486,050 of NZ_CP126689.1, forward strand.
TTGCAGCAGCAATTGTCATTTTCTTTGGAGATATTCAACTCGCATCAATTAACTTGCCATTCGGTGGCGAATTAGATTTTGGTTATTTAAGTATTCCGTTAACATTAATTTGGATTGTTGGGATTACGAATGCGATTAACTTAATTGATGGGCTAGATGGTCTAGCAGCTGGTGTGTCAACGATTGCATTATTAACACTCGCTGCCATGGCATTCATAATGAATGATGTATTCGTTCTTATGATGGCGCTAATTTTAGCAGCTAGTTCATTCGGATTCTTATTTTATAATTTCCATCCAGCGAAGATTTTCATGGGGGACACAGGTGCATTATTCCTTGGTTTTATCATTTCTGTATTAGCCTTACTTGGATTTAAAAATGTTACATTCGTTTCATTAATTATTCCTATTATTATGTTAGGCGTACCGATTTCTGATACATTCTTTGCTATTGTGCGTCGTTTATTAAATAAACAACCGCCTTTCCAACCGGATAAATCACATTTACATCATCGATTATTAAGCATTGGTTTTACACATCGTCAAACGGTCTTAATTATCTATGGAATTGCTGCGATGTTCGGTTTAGCTGCAATCATCTTCTCAATGGCTAAATTATGGGGAGCCATTTTACTCGGTATTATTTTATTACTTGTAATTGAATTATTTGTAGAAGTAATTGGACTGGCAGGAGCGAAATATCGCCCGCTACTCAATCTCGTTAAAAAAAAATAAAAAAATGAGTAAACAAAGGTTTTCAGCAGAATAATTCTGTTGAAAGCCTTTTTTGGTGGCTTAAATTGACTCGACTAGTGTGAAAACGAGCATTCGTGTGGCGAAACGGGTCACTGGTAGAGGGAGTTGGGTCACTCGTCATTTGATTCGGGACATTCGAGGGAGAAAACGGATCACTCGCTATTGGATTCGGGACACTCGAGGGCGAAAACGGGACACTCGCCCGACCTTTAAAACCCATAAAAAAGCGTGTGTACAAAATGTACACACGCCAATCATTTCATTTAGTTGTTATCACTATAAGAGTTTGAGCTATAGTCTTGTCCACCATTACTATTCCCACTATAGTTTGAATAACTACCATCTGATGGATTTTCACTCTGTTCTTTCGTTCCGGCTACGCCGTTATCCGTAGTGGTAGATTCATCATCAGTCGCATTCGTTGTTGTTGAATTGCTTGCATTCCCACCTTTATTACTATGAGAATCTAAACTTTGATCAGGTGTTAAACCAAGTTGTTTTTGAAGTTGTTGACGTACATTTAATACGCTTTCGTCATTCAATTTAAAATAGTAAACACCAGTTGACATATCATTTGTTCCTTCTAATTTAAGTGATGTAATTTTAGGCATCCCATCTTTTAAATAAGAGAAGAATGACTTCATCTCATCGAATTTCATATTCGTTGTCATATTGTCACCAATTGCTGTTAGTAAAGCATCATATTTTGTGAAAGATGAAACAGAAGTTGCTTTTTTCGCAATTGCTTCTAAAATCATTTGTTGACGTTCACCACGCTTAAAATCATCGTCATAGTGACGTGTACGTGCTAAAGCAAGTGCTTCACGACCATTTAATGTTTGAACACCTGGTTGTAAATGAACTGTACGTTTATCATTTTCATCTAACTCGTCTAATTTGTAAGGTACATCGACTTCAATACCATCTAGTGCATCAACGATTTGAATAAATGCATCAAAATTCAATTCAAAATAATAATCGACAGGAATATTTAATAAATTCTCGACAGAATCAATCGTTGAAAGGATACCTGTTGAATCTGTATGCGCATGTGTAATTTTATCTTGGTATTTAAACGCAGGAATATACACATAAGAATCACGAGGAATGCTCAATAGTTTTACGCTATGATCCTTATTGTTGAGTGTAGCGAGCATCAATGAGTCTGAGCGTGAATGGGTATTTCCTTGCCCACGTTTTTCACTATCATCTACACCTGCAAATAGAATTGAAATATTATCTTCAAGCGGTTTTACTTGTTCTGTTCGTAATTCAGATTTCACGCGACCGTTATTATCATAAGCTTTATCTGCCGCTTTTTTACCTACATAATATAAATAGGCAAGGTAAGAGCCTGCAACGAGTAAGGCAATCAATAAAATAATTAAGGTTACTTTTAAAATACCGCCACTCTTTTTTTGTTTCTTTTTGACGTGACTTTTGTAAACCTGTCTTTTTCTTGGCATAAAAGTTCTCCTTTAAAAATAGTCTTCATCGTACTCATGTCTTCTAGGTTGTAAGACGCTATTGTTTTTTAAATGGTTGCTTGCCAAATAAAATCAGACAATGATTTTTATTATACTATGTTTTTGCTGAAAATTAAAATTCTAAAAAGCGCTCTTCTATAACGGAGATAGTACATTGTCCACTTGTTAAATTTGTCATCCATTCTCTAAATGTATCTTCTTGAAAACGATCAACGAATACAAAGAAATCGACGCCTTCCATATAGACAATATCATCTAATATATAATCAGATTGTCTAATTTCATTTTCGATTTTACCTAGTAATGTGTAATCAACTGATACCTTCATTTTTTTGTGTAATTTTCGTTCGACAATTTGAGCTGCTTCTAATCCTTGTGAAGTCGCTTTACCATATGCACGAACTAATCCACCAGCACCTAATTTTATACCACCATAGTATCTAGTCACTACAACAACACAATCTTTTAATCCTTGTTTTTTTAAAACATCGAGCATTGGAACACCGGCTGTACCACTCGGCTCACCATCATCGTTTGCTTTTTGAATTTGATCATGTTCACCAATTAAGTAAGCAGAACAGTTGTGTGTAGCACTACTATGCTCTTTTTTTATGTGTTGAATGAACGATAAAGCTTCTTCTTCTGTCTCAACTCTGGTACAATGTGCTATAAATCTTGACTTCGAAATGATAAGTTCTTTAGTCCCTAAAGACTTAAGTGTTCTATAATTTTCTCGCATTTTGTTTCCTCCTTGTTAAAAAAATAGTAGACCCCTTTAAAATTTCACTGATTTGAAAAATATTTTATATATAGTTTTGACACAAAAATGTTATAATTGAATAGACAGTGCGAATTATTATAAATATAATTAACTAATTCAACCTAAAGACTAAGAATTGTAATGTAGCATGATTTATAAGGAGTATGGATATGGCACAAGACAAATTCGATATAAAGTCACTTGATTTAGTATTTAATCGAATGGTAAAAACGATTGATGAATCAAAACACGATATTTTCACAATTAGCGAACAAAGCCGTCGCTCATTTGAAGAAATGAAACTCGAGCTAGATGATATTCGTCATAAAATAAAGAATATCATAGAAGAGAACGATTTATTAGAAGAAAGATCAAAACATGCGCGTCAATATTTAGCAGAAGTATCAAGAAACTTTAATTCCTATACGGAAGAACAAGTACGAGTTGCATATGAGGAAGCTAACAAGATTCAAATTCGTCATTCAGTGGTACAAGCTGAAGAAAAGACGTTACGTGAACGTCGAGATGACTTGGAACGACGTATGCGTAGTCTTCTTGACACAATTGAAAAAGCAGATCATCTAGTAAATCAAGTGAATGTTGTGTTAAATTACTTAACGTATGATTTAAAACACGTAGGTCCGGCTTTGGAAAATGCTAAGTTGAAAGAAAGCTTTTCCATTAAGATTATTGAAGCAACAGAAGAAGAACGTAAGCGAATTTCACGTGAAATTCATGATGGTCCCGCTCAAATGCTTGCAAATGTACTTTTACGAACAGATTTGATCAACCGTACATATGATGAAAAAGGTGTAGAAAAAGCGCTAGAAGAGATTCTCTCGTTAAAAGGAATGGTTCGCGATGCATTACACGAAGTAAGACGAATTATTTACGACTTACGCCCAATGGCATTAGATGATTTAGGCATCGTGCCAACACTAAAAAAATATTTGCACTCAGTAGAAGAATATAATCCAAGCACTAAAGTTCATTTTTCTTCAATTGGTGAGGCGATTCGTTTAAAAACCAATTATGAAGTGGCTGTATTCCGTCTTGTACAAGAATGTGTAAATAATGCAATGAAGCATGGTCAGGCTACAGAAATTTTAGTTACGTTTATTTGGAAAAAAGATCATGTTGTCATGTCAATTAAAGATAATGGCACAGGATTCAATCCAGAAGAAAGTAAAGAAGGTTCATTTGGAATTATCGGTATGCGTGAGCGTGTAGAGTTATTAAGTGGTAAAATGGAATTAAACTCCGCACCACAACAAGGAACCGTTGTATTAGTAACGATTCCACTTGACAAAAAGAAGTAAATATAAATATATGATTTCGTTTCTATAGGAGGAACAGTAACATGACAAAAATAGTTATTATAGACGATCACCAACTATTCCGTGAGGGAGTAAAAAGAATACTTGATTTCGAAAGTACTTTTGATGTGATTGCAGAAGGTGACGATGGTGTCGATGCACTTCGTTTATACGAAGAATATTCACCAGATGTCATTCTAATGGATATTAACATGCCTCAAATGAACGGTATTGAAGCAACAGAGCAACTAATTGCGAAATATCCAGAAGCAAAAGTAATTATGCTGTCTATTCATGATGATGAATCATACGTATCACACGCATTAAAATCAGGTGCATTGGGTTATATGTTAAAAGAAATGGATGCCGATGAGATTGTTGGTGCGATTAAAATCGTAGCTAAGGGTGGTTCATATCTACATCCAAAAGTAACACGTAACTTAGTAGCAGAATACCGTCGTTTAAGTGAACGTGAAAATAAAGGTAACTTCCATCAAACAGAAATTCGTCGTCCATTCCACTTACTAACAAAACGTGAGTGTGAAGTACTACAATTATTAACAGATGGTCAAAGTAACCGTGCAATCGGAGAATCATTATACATCTCTGAAAAAACAGTTAAAAACCACGTATCAAGTATCTTACAAAAAATGAACGTAAATGACCGTACACAAGCTGTTGTAACAGCAATCAAAAATGGTTGGGTAGAAGTGCGTTAATTATTAGATGAAAACTCGAAGCAGTGATTTGCTGTTTCGAGTTTTTTTATTTGCAGTTTAAAGGGCAACTTTTTTGACAAGAAATCGTTCTATAAAGTACATTAATCGGAGTGAAAAATATAAGATTGTGTATAAGTTCCATGCTACAATAACCTGGGGGGGTAGGAAATGTCATTTAAGCATATTACATTAGCGATATTTTGTGTCTTATTGCTCTCTGCATGCAGTAGCGAATCTTCAAAGCAGACAGAGTCGTCTTCAACAGCAGTAGATACAACACAAGAAAATCGTAATGAAGATATGACAGTTTCACAAAACGATCAAACGTCTGAAGAACAACAGTCACCTGTTGTTTCACATAAAGAACAAGCTAGTCAAAAACAAGAGCCTGTAAAAGAAAAAACAGAAACACCTGAAAATACATCACCAACACAAGAAGAAGTAAAGCAACCTGTTCAGCAAAAAGAACCTTCTAAAAAAGATGACACTGAAGGGCATGATGAAAATGTTGAACCTGTAGGATATTCGGTTGTAGAAGGTGATGTAGACGAAGCAGAAGATATTCCGAAGCAAGACCAGATGAATATCTTAGCAGCTTTTAATGAATATATTGATGCATTTAACGATCAAGATTTAAACCGTTATAAACGGGTGTTAGCACGAAATCCTGAAGGCTTTGACCTTCAAGAAGACTTAATGAATACAAACAATATTTTCGAAAACTTTGATATGAAGCGTACAGCATCAAATATTACAATTACCGATTACACTGGGAATCGTGCAAATGTGTATGCAGATATTTTAGTCGAAGTCACACAGAATGATAGTGAAGTAAGAGATGAAGGTAAGCAACTAACACAATTTGTAAAAGAGAGTTCAGGTTGGAAAATCACTTCATTACAAGCAATTGGAAGTGCAGCAAACCAAGGGCAATAATGGACTTTGGGACCATTTATTTCAATGATGGTCTCTTTTTTTTATTTCCATTTACGTCATAAATCTTATAAAATAGATTGAGTAGGAGAGTGAACGGAACTATGACAACAGCAATCGTAACAGATAGCACGGCCTATCTGACGAAGGAAGAACAAGAAGCATACAACATTCATATGGTGCCACTGAGTGTCATCATTGATGATACAAGTTATGAAGAAGAAGTAACGATTACGATGAGCGAGTTTTATGATCGTGTACGTAATGAAAAGAAATTACCAAAAACAACGCAACCACCAATCGGGAAATTTGTTGCTAAATTTGAAGAGCTTGCAAAAGACTATGATGAAGTCGTAACGATTCATCTATCAAGCGGGATTAGTGGTACATATCAAGGCGCGTTACAAGCAGGTGAAATGGTTGAAGGAATCGATGTTTACGGTTTTGATAGCGAAATCGCTTGTGCTGTGCAAGGATTCTTTGTTATTCATGCAGCAAAATTAGCGGCAGAAGGTAAAAATGCGAAAGAAATTATTGCTGAATTAGAGAAAATGCGTGCTTCTATGCAAGCATACTTCATTGTAGATGATTTAGCGCATTTGCAGCGCGGTGGTCGTTTATCAGCAGGAGCTGCTTTAATCGGCGGTTTACTACAAATTAAACCCGTATTACATTTTGAAAATAAAGTCATTGTGCCATTTGAAAAAATTCGTACGCGTAAAAAAGCCGTGAAACGTGCAGAAACGATGCTAGATGAAGCCATTCAAAAACATGGAGCTTTAGATGTAGCGATTATTCACGGGAATTGTGAAGAAGAGGCAACAGCGTGGATGCATGATTTAGCTGCACGTTATCCAGATTCTTCATTTAAGATGAGTTATTTCGGTCCTGTAATTGGGACCCATTTAGGTGAAGGGTCGATTGGTATCGGTTGGTTCAAAAAATAATGAATGGGTAAAAAATCACTTCATTTTTCCAAAATAATGGGTAAACGAGGGCATAAATATGGCTTTCCAAATATATTTGTCGAATGATACTATAGTATTCGACAATCATCCGTGTTAAGATTAACTTACTAAACAATATTCTACATGAAGCACCTAGACAACTCGTTCTAGGTGTTTTTTTAGTGCCATAAGGAGGCTAGCTATGCGTAAATTACGTCGCTGCCTACATACAAAAACCCCCCTTAAAACCCCTCTTTACGATTTGAAAATACAACAATTTTTACAAGGAAGAATTTGGATTGAAGAAGAACTACCTTTTTTACAAGATATAATTCGCTACCATAATACGCAACGATGGATCATCAAAACCCCTGGAATTCAACAAAAACAGTGTATGCGTTGTCATAGTAAAAGACTACACGAATTTTGGTGTAAACAGTGTAAAGGGCATTGCGCGTATTGTTTAAACTGCTTAAAAATGGGCAGAGTAAGTAATTGTACAAATTTAATAAGATGGTGTGGTCCAACTTATAAAAATTATATAGCTGAACTATGCATGACGTGGACTGGAACGCTAACAGATTCGCAACAACGAGTTGTGAAAGAATGTACAGTCCATGAAAAAGACCATTTAATTCACGCTGTCACAGGCGCGGGCAAAACAGAGATGCTTTTCCCGATTATAGAAGATGCACTAAAGAAGGGGAAGCGAGTTTGCATCGCGACACCTAGAACGGATGTCGTATTGGAACTTATGCCGCGAATACAACAAGCTTTTTTAACTATTCCTGTACAGGCTTTCTACGGTGGAAGTGGCTTTTCACTCATGTATAGTCCGTTAATCATCGCAACAACACATCAACTTTTACGCTTTCAACAAGCTTTTGATTTAATTTTAGTCGATGAAGCAGATGCGTTCCCTTACACCTATGATGAAGCGTTGCAATTCGCTGTCAAAAAGGCATTAAAGGATACGGGAAGAACGATTTTAGTAACGGCGACACCTACTAAAAATGAACGACAAAAATATGAAAAACAGCAAACCTATTCTTTTTTATCGCGACGTTTTCATGGTTTTGATTTACCTGTACCACGTTTTGTTGCTTTATTCTCGTATAAAAAGTCTTTTCGTAAGAACCACATTCCAAAACGATTGAGCGATTGGGTGGAGTCGTGTATTACTAAACAGCAACCATTCCTACTATTTTTTCCTACAATCGAATTAATGGAGAGAGCAGCACCACTCTTTCAACAACTACATGAGAATCTGCATGCTGTTCATGCGAGTGATGATCATCGAAAAGAACGTGTACAAGCGCTAAGAGATGGTAATGTACCAGGGCTTTTAACGACGACGATTTTAGAGAGAGGTATTACGATTGCGAATTTACAAGTAGCAGTGCTAGGAGCAGATGAGACTATTTTTAATGCGAGTGCGCTTATTCAAATTAGCGGTCGTGCAGGGCGGTCGAAAGAGTATCCTACAGGGGATGTCTGTTTTTTTCACGCAGGTATCACGCGACAGATGGATTTAGCTCGAAACGAAATCATCCGTTTGAATCGTGAGGAGGTAATTAAACAGTTAGAATAAATCTATAAATATCTATAAAAAACTATTTATTTTTCATACATTTCATGGTGTAATAGAATTATCCACTAATTCAAAGGAGAATGTAATGTATGAAAAAATACAGTATTGGTCAATTCGCTAAAGAAATCGGAGTAACAGTTCAGACTTTAAGAAATTGGGATAAGACAAATAAATTAAAACCTCAATATACTGCACCTTCTGGACACCGTTATTACTCTCAACAACAACTTGAATATTTTCTTGGTTTACATTCTCCTGAATCAGAATCGAGAATAACTATCGGCTACTGTCGAGTATCTTCTCATAAGCAAAAGGATGATTTGCAGAGACAAGTGGAAAACATGGAATCATACTTACTGTCTCAAGGTAATCCATTTAAGATTGTGAAAGATATAGGTAGTGGTATAAACTACAACAAAAAAGGGTTAAATGATGTTATTGATTTAGTCCTAAATTACAAAGTAGATCGAGTTGTAGTTTTATACAAAGATAGGTTATTACAATTCGGATTTGAACTCTTGGAAAATTTATTTGCTAAATACGGAACAAAGATTGAGGTTATCGACAATACTCCAAAGACAGATGATCAAGAGTTGGTCGAAGATTTAATTCAAATTGTTACTGTATTTAGTTGCAAATTACAAGGGAGACGGGCGAATAAGGCTAAGAAATTAATTAAGGAGTTGAAAGAGAATGATACTAGCAAAGAAGATACGAATTAAACCAACTAAAGAACAAGAAATTCAATTATGGAAATCTACTGGTGTGGCAAGATGGGTATACAATTGGACATTAGCTAGACAACAAGAAAATTATCAACGAGGGTTGAAATTCTTATCTGACAATGTTTTAAGAAAAGAAATCACACAAATAAAAAAACAAGAGGACTTCCAATGGTTGAGTGAAGTATCAAATAATGTGGCTAAACAAGCTGTTAAAGATGCTTGTGATGCGTATAAGAGATTCTTTAAAGGTTTGGCGAAACGTCCAAGATTCAAATCTAAAAAGAAATCTAAACCTTCTTTCTATAATGATAATGTGAAACTTAAAGTAAAAAAGAACACGGTGTTAATTGAGAAAGTAGGATGGGTTGCAACTTCTGAGCAAGTCCCAATGGGGGTGAAATATACTAATCCTAGAGTATCTTTTGACGGAAAGTATTGGTATATCTCTGTTGGAGTAGAGCAAGAACAAGTAAAACAAGAATTAACGAATGAAGTAATTGGCGTAGATTTAGGAGTTAAAGAATTAGCAATTTGCTCGAATGAAATGGTGTTCAAAAACATTAACAAAACAAAAGAAGTGAGAAAGATTGAGAAACGTTTACGTAGGTTACAGCGAAGCGTTTCTCGAAAATATGAGATGAATAAGGAGGGAAACTGATTTGTCAAAACATGTAACATTATAAAAATCGAAAAGCAAATACGAAATCTACACAGACGGTTAGCTAACATTAGAAACAACCACATTCATCAAGCAACAAATACAATAGTGAAAACCAAACCTTGTAAAGTTGTGATGGAAGATTTGAATGTAGTTGGAATGATGAAAAATCGTCATTTAGCTAAAGCAGTAGCCAAACAAAAGATGTATGAATTTCTCCGTCAAATGAAATACAAATGTGAAAAATACGGAATTGAATTTATACAAGTTGGACGTTTCTTCCCATCTTCTAAAACATGTTCGTGCTGTGGACAAATTAAATCAGATTTAAAATTATCTGATAGAGTTTACAAGTGTGACTGCGGATTAGAGATAGACAGAGATATGAATGCTGCGTTAAATTTAGCTAAATTTGGAGAATTAGTAGCTTAGTCACTTACAAGACACTACTAATGTGTAGGGTTCGTTGTACCCGAATTAACGCCTGTGGAGTATCATATCAAATGTGAGTAGCTTCGGTAAAAGCAGATACAAAGAAACAGGAAATAAACATTGCTTATAGATTTTTATAGGTTTTTGGCAACGGTGCGTGTATAATGCATTGTTTATTTTGTGATCAAATCATCCAGCAACCAAGTTCTTTCACGCAATTTTTGTTTGGAATACCTTCTGTGTACTGTTGCAAAAGGTGTGAAGAACAAATTGAATATACATCCGAGTCTCATGCTATCTATTTCTATAATTCATTTATGCAAGATGTTCTGCACCAATTTAAATTTTTAAAAGATATTCGTGTAGCGGACTTTTTTGCTAAGGCTTTAAAAAATAAAGTAAGGGGTATGGAATATGACTTAATTATTCCGATTCCGATGCATGTTGAGATGGAAAAAAAGCGAACCTTTTCACCCGTAGAAGTCGTCTTACAACAAGCGAAATTACCTTTTCAATCGGTTTTAGAAAAAACGACGATGTCACAACAGAGTAAAAAAACATATGAACAGCGTATTAATAGCTCCTCTTTTTTCAAAAGTTTACCTCAAGTAGATGTATCACAGCAAAAAATCCTATTAATTGATGATTTAATCACAACTGGAACGACGATTAAGCATGCTAAAACGATTTTACTCGAATTAGGGGCAAAATCCGTTGAAGAAGTCATTTTCATCTCAGGGAAGAAGTGAATTATGATAAACTACATGAAGAAATGGTCGACATTAATAGTAGATTGAAAATGTGGAGGTAATGGAGTATGGGTGAAATCAGAAATTGTCCAAGATGTGGAGAATTTTTTAATTATAATGGTGTACGCGATATTTGCGGGAAGTGTGCAATGGCTGAAGAAGAACAATATGAAATCGTATATCGTTTTTTAAGAAGACGTGAAAATCGTGCAGCAACAGTAGAACGCATTGTGGAAGTAACAGGCGTAGAAGAATACTTGCTACACAAATGGGTACGTAAAGGACGTTTACAGCCAGCATTGTTCCCGAATTTAGGTTATCCGTGTGACCAATGTGGACATTTAACGACGACTGGAAAGTTGTGTAGTTCATGCCAAGATGAATTAAAAGGTGAGTTACGTAAGTTTGAAGCAGGGCAAGAATTTAGAGAAGCTGTGAAGAAAGCAGAAAAAGGAACATATTTATCTGATAAAAGATAAAAGAAATCGTAAAAAAATAGTTTAAGAGATGTTTAGAAAACGATATAAGGGTATATTGAACTAATGAGTTATTTCTTGAATAGTCATAGTTACTCTATTATGCATTTATTACTAAAACAATGATGTTTACTGCCGAAATAAGGAGTACATCAACAATAAATGAAGGAGGTCGAATGAAAATGAAGATAAATAATTACGGCGTGAATCCAATCAATCCATACAAGAATCAGCAGTTGAAAACAGAAGCAACAAAAAACGCAAGTATGAAATTTGCGGATCAAATCGAAATTTCTTCTCAAGCAAAGGACCTTCAGGGGATAAAAGATTATTCAACTGAACGAGCTGATAAAGTTCAACGAATCAAACAGCAAATTGAAGCTGGTACGTATCAAGTAGATGCGAATCGATTAGCGAACGATGTAGCGACATTCTATCGCCTATAAGAAGGAGTTTTAGAACGATGTCAACTGAGCAAATTATTTCGATTATGGATAAATTGAACATGATGCATCGTAGTTTATTAAAATTGGCGTATCATAAGACCGAAATTTTAAAAACATCGAATGTAGAAGAATTAAGCGAAACGATGAAAAATGAGCAGTCACATATCGCAGCAATTAGTCAATTAGAGGAACAACGTCAAAAATTAGTTGTACAATTCTTTCAAGCGAATCAAATTGACTACAAAGAACCGACAATTAACGAGTTATTAAAATATGTAACAGGTGAAGAAGCAGCACAATTAGATACGAAGCGAAAAGAATTGCTTTTAACAATTGATACATTGCAAAAGCAAAATGACTTAAACCAAAAAATGTTGTTTCAGTCACTTCAATTCGTGAATCTTACATTAGACTTACTTCGCCCACAACCAGATCAGATTAATTATCAATCGAAAGCTGGTGGACGTTCTGCTATAAAAACAGGACAATTCGATTCACAAGCATAAAGAAATCATACAAATCGTATGGTTTCTTTTTTTGCTTTTTAAAAGCTAAAATACTCAAAAGACATGTATTTTAGATGAAATACTTTAAAAAATACGATTCTTGTCGATGAAAAGAACAGAATGAATATGCGTGATTTTTATTAAAAGGAGCGATTCGATGGGTTCAACATTTATGGGACTTGAGACAAGTAAACGTGGTTTAAGTGCTCAACAGTCTGGTTTATATACAACAGGTCATAATATTTCAAATGCCAACACAATCGGTTATTCGCGTCAAACAGTGAATTTAAAACCAACGAACGGATTCCCTGGTGCAGGGATGAATGCACCACAAATTCCAGGGTACTTGGGTACGGGAGCAACAGCAGGTTCTATCCAACGTGTACGCGATCAATTTGTGGACAATCAATTCCGCCAAGAGACGACAAAATTAGGTTATTGGGGCTCTCGTACAGAGGCAATTGGTCAATTAGAAGGTATTTTAAATGAGCCAAAAGCTTATGGTATTGATACAGCCTTCAATGATTTTTTCAAAGCATTACAAGATTTAAGTACATCACCTGAAAATAGTGCGGCGCGTCAAGTGGCAATCGAAAAAGCGAAAACACTTGCGGAAAGTTTTAACTATACGAATAAGCAATTAACAGAAGTACAAGAGAATTTAAAAAATCAAATTAACGTTGAAACGAAAAACGTCAATTCGATTTTAAAGCAGATTGCCCAATTGAATGAGCAAATTAGTACGGTTGAAATAAATGGGAGTTTACCGAATGATTTATATGATGAACGTGATATTTTAGTAGATCAATTATCGCAATACCTCCCAATCAAAATCGAAAAAGTTGGTAGTGGCGGTAATGCAAAAGACATTGCGGAAGGTTCTTATAAAATTACAATGGATGTCGGTGGCACAACGATTTCTTTAGTTGATAAAAACAAAGCAGCTGTTTTAACACCACAGACGGTTGATCCGACTACAGGAGCTGTAAGCGATTTTGATGCTTCCACAGACTTTACGGCATTCCATCAATTTAAAGTAAAAGACGCTACAGGTGCAGACCAAGTAATGGATGTTAATAGCATGGTTCAAGGAACAGGTATCTTAAAAAGTTTAACAGAGAGCTATGGCTATGTGACAAAAGATGCGGCAGGTAACTTTTCACAACCAACAGGTGTGATTCAAGATAAAATTGCTGAATTGGATAAATTAGCAGATGAGTTTGCAAAAGCATTTAATGAAGTTCATAAAAAAGGTCATACATCTGTTAAAGTTCCTGAATTAGATGTAAATGGTAATCCAGTAAAAGATGCAAATGGTGACTTTAACATGGATTATGCAACAGGTATCGAATTCTTTAAGGGACAAGGTGCAGCTGGTATGAAAGTATCAGATGAAATTTTAAAAGACTTTAACCGCTTTACAGTATCGGATACAGAAGGAGAAGTCGGGAATGGTAAAATTGCCATTGCGCTGTCTAATTTAAAAACACAATCATTATTAGGCTTAAATAATGCCTCAGCTCAAACATTCTATCAAGGAATGATTGGTGATGTTGGTGTATTAGGTGAGCAAGCAACACGTATTTTTAAAAATTCGTCTACATTACAACTAAGTATTTCTAATAATCGTGCGTCTGTAAGTTCGGTATCACTCGATGAAGAAATGACGAACATGATTATGTACCAACAAGCTTATAATGCTTCAGCACGTATGTTGACAGTAATGGATGAAACATTAGAAAAGATTATTAACGGCATGGGTCGTGTCGGTCTATAAATGAAGGAGGTTTTATGAATGCGTATTACACAAACAATGCTTTCAAATAATATGTTACGTAATTTAAGTAATAGTTATTTGAAAATGGGGAAATTACAAGAGCAGCTATCTTCTGGTTCTAAATTAACAAAGCCTTCAGATGATCCAGTAGCAGCTGTAAAAGGTATGAGTTATCGTACGACTTTAGCGAAGAATGAACAATATACACGAAACATGAACGAAGTGAACAGTTGGTTGGATACAACAGACTCAACACTTTCAGAAGTAAATAAAGCACTTCAACGCGTGAAAGATCTTGTGACGCAAGCAGCGAACGATACGAATACACCAGAAGACCGCGAAGCCATGCAAAAGGAAGTCGACCAATTACGCATGCAAATTCGTGATTTAGCGAATACACAACAAGGTAATAAATATTTATTTGCGGGTACTGCAACAGATCAGCCACTCTTTGCAGATTCATCTGCAAATGCTGGTGCAAATGATTCTTTACCTACTTTAGGTGGAAATGATAAGTCCGTTGATATTGAAATCTATGAAGGTATCACATTCCAAATTAATGAAAATGCACGTGGTTTATTTGAAGATATCGACAAAATGATGCAACAAGTACAACAAGATCTGACAAGAACAGGTTCAGATTTAAGTAATCTGATTGGTACGGTTTCAGCGCAAACAGATAAAGTACTTGAAATGCAAGCAGGTGTCGGTGCAAAACAAAATCGTATTGATGTTATGACAGACCGTTTAAGTTCTCAAAAAATCAATGTGACGAAACAAATCTCAAATAATGAAGACGTGGAATATGAGGATGCGATTACACAGTTGATTACAGAAGAATCAATTCATCGTGCAGCGTTATCAGTGGGTGCAAAGATTATTCAACCAACATTAGTTGATTTCTTATAAAAATATGAAAAGCGTTCAGCGAATGGTATCGTTTGAGCGCTTTTTTCGTAAGGAGGTTTTAATGTGAAACTCGATCAAATTAAATTGAATATACAAGATGCAAAAGTAGACTTAAATATTACAGAACCAAAGCAACATATTGAACAACCAAGAGCGCAACAACATATTGAACAACCTGCCGCAACATTAGAAATTCATCATACAGACGCTAAACTACTTGTCGATTCTTCACAGGCTTATCGCGATTTAGGTTTAATCTCGAATGCAGAATCAATCCAAAACTTTGCTGCAAAAGGTCAGTCAGCTGTTATGGAAGGTATGGCAAGACGTGCTTCAGAGGGCGATGCCATGATGGAGATACGAAAAGATAATGGACGAGCGACATTATCAAATATTGCGAAGCAGCATGATACATTTGAACAGCAGCGACTAGGGATTACATGGAAGCCATCTATTGGTTCCGTCAAAATTAAATACCAAGAAGGTAGTCTTGATATTCGCATTCAAGCGCAAAAACCAAAAATTGATGTACAATTAGGAAAAGTCGTACATGATTACCAACCTGGTGATGTAACAGGTACACTTGTTCAACGCGAAAAAGTCGAAACTACAGTAATTAAAGGAGAATAGTCTGTGAAAATTCAAACAAAATTTTTAGGTGAAGTTCAAATCGAATCAGCTTCAATTATTCAATTTCCACAAGGTATTCCAGCTTTTGAAGAAGAAAAAGAGTTTGTTGTGATTCCGTTAGGTGCTCAATCACCTTTTGTGACATTGCAGTCGGTTCAAACACCATCTGTTGGCTTCATGGCGGCCTATCCATACCATTTTAAACCAAATTATGCTTTTGATTTAGAACAAGAAGATTTACAACAACTGCAAATTGAGAAATCAGAAGATGTACTGGTATATGCCATTTTGACGTTAAAAGATACGTTAGAAAACTCAACAATGAATTTATTAGCTCCAGTCGCTATTAATGTAAAGAAACAAATTGGTAAACAAGTTGTTCTACACGAAAATGCCGAACACCCACTTCGTTATCCTTTAAAACCACTGGAAGGAAGTGTGCGCTAATGCTGGTACTTTCACGTAAAATTGGTGAATCGATTATGATTGGAGAAGGTATTGAGGTAAAAGTCATTAGCATTGACGGTGATCAAGTGAAGCTAGGAATTGAAGCACCCCGTCATATTAAAGTACATCGTCATGAAATATTTAAAGCGATTCAAGAGGAAAATAAGGCTGCGCTTGATGTAACAGAGCAGCTAATCAATCAATTGAAAAATTTTTAAAAGAAATGCTAAACATTTTAAAACCCACTTCGATATATACAGTGTAAGGTAGAAATACCGAACAACTCCACAGGGACGTGGAAGAAAACTATACAATTCAAGGAGGAATCTCACAATGAGAATTCAACACAATATCGCAGCTTTAAACACACACCGTAACTTAGGTGCTAACCAAGCTTCAGCAGGCAAAAACTTAGAAAAATTATCTTCAGGTTTCAAAATCAACCGTGCTGGTGATGACGCAGCTGGTCTTGCAATTTCAGAAAAAATGCGCGGCCAAATCTCTGGTTTAGACATGGCTTCTAAAAATGCTAGCGATTCAATCTCTTTAATTCAAACAGCTGAGGGTGCTCTTAACGAAACACACTCAATCTTACAACGTATGCGTGAATTAGCAGTACAATCTTCAAATGATACAAACGTATCAGAAGATCGTGAATCATTACAAAAAGAAATTGATCAGCTAAAAGCAGAAGTAACACGTATCTCAACAGATACAGAGTTCAATACACAAAAGCTTTTAAATGGTGATTTCGCAGATAAAACATTCCATATCGGTGCGAATGGCGGTCAAAATATCCAACTATCAGTTATTGATACAAGTGCATCTGCGTTAGGGATTTCTGGTAAAGCAGATGTAAAAGCACCTGGTACTATTACGGTAGATGGTAAAGATGCAACTTATAAAGAGAAAATCGAAGCACAAAAAGATGCAAAATTTACTACAACAGATAGTGGTACAACTTGGAAAGATGCTGATGGCAATACTGTAACAGATACACGTATTACTACTATTTTAGCTGGCGCAACTCCAAATGATGTAACAACATATGAAGCAGTAACAAACAAAGCAGGTGCAAATTCAACAGGTAGTGTAACATATACTACAGCAGATGATATTTATATGGATACAGATGGTAAGTTTTATAAAGGTACAAATAACAAAGGTACGTTAATTGATGATACAAATGATGTTGCGGCATTAAAAGCACAGTCTGGTTTTAAAGCTAAGATTGATGCTGCAACAACAACAAGTACTGTAAATGTTGATCTTAAAGAACAAGCAGCTGGTTACTATAATGCAACTGACAAATTACAAGTAGCTTCACTAACAGATGTTACAAAAGGTAAAACAGCAGGTGATAAAGTTGAAGTAGGCGGATTTGATATTACATCACAAAAAGGTGCGAACGATGCTATCAAAACAATTGATACAGCAATTAAAACTGTTTCAAGTCAACGTTCATCATTAGGTGCTGCGCAAAACCGTTTAGAGCACACAATTAACAACTTAGGTGCGTCTACAGAAAACTTAACAGCAGCAGAATCACGTATTCGTGATACAGATATGGCAGCTGAAATGATGGCGTTCACAAAGAACAACATCTTATCACAAGCAGCACAATCAATGCTTGCACAAGCAAACCAACAACCACAAGGCGTTCTTCAATTATTACAATAAGATTGAAGCACTCTTTCAACAATCGATTTGTTCTATTCGTATCTTAATGGGTAGGATGCAAACAATCGTTAAGCAGGAATCGTTTTACAGCGATTCCTGTTTTTTATGCTTATTTTTATAGGAGGTAGTTTATGAAGGATTTTTCAAACAAGATTTATACAGAAGGGCTTATTATTCCACTGATGGAAATTAGCTTGAAATTTTTAGAGAAAATCTCGATTTTTTATGTTATTCGTTTATTATTTGGTGAAAAACAACAAAATCCCCCTAAAGAAGAAATACCAGAATCCAAATCAGTAGACACCACATCACAGGAAACAAAGAAATTTGTTCAAACCGCGTTATTTGTTGATATTTGGATTCTTTTCAATTGTATCCTTTCCTTTAGTTTTATCTTTATCGCACTTTCTTCCATCTCAAATAGTTGGAAATACGTCTTCTTTATTTATGGAACATTACGCGTATTTGAAATTTTTATTTACCAATTGAATGTCATTTTCGTGCATCCCTATCAAGATCGTGAACAAGTCTATCAACTCACAAGTTACCGTCGCATGACAGTCTTACTTATTCATAATTTTTTTGAGATTCTTTTTTGGTTTGCGGGATCGTATTTATTTTTTCAATTACTGCAAGAACAAACACCTACTTTTGCGCTCACGCAAAGTTTTTTACAAATGATTACATATAATATTTTACTCGATGAAAATAAGACGACACTTCTTTCCGTTTGTTTACTACAAATTCAAGCTATCATCGGTGTTTTTATGACCATTCTCTCTCTTGCGCGTTTCGCCTCTTTACTGCCGAAACCAGAATCAAAAAATCATCGAGAGAAGTAGTCATACCACTTAAAAGAAACTAGATTCTCTATTAAAAAAAGTAGAATTTTGACGATATCTATAGATAAGAAGTAAAATCGTAAAGGGGAAACGAATATGAAAATTGATCATCTTTCAACGCAACATTCTTTTGATCGTCAAACATCAAAAACAATCACGTCACTTGAGCAAAATTCTTCAACAGTTTCACCCAGTCCTTCAACTGTTTCAGAAATGACAGATGCCAATGGACAACCAACAAAAGAGGCGTTCCAAGTCGCTGTCAATAAATTAAATGAGTTCATGGAATATACAAATAAAAGCTCGAAATTTGTTTTTCATGAAGGATTGGGTAAATATTATGTCGAAGTGGTCGATGCTAAAACAGAAGAAGTCATCAAAGAAATTCCACCAAAAGAATTACTCGATGCCTATTACGAAATGCAAAAAATGATTGGAAATATCGTTGATCAAACAATTTAGATTAAAGGAGATGAGTGTATGGTGAATAATATGAATAATACAAGTAACACATCAACATCCTCTTACTCGTATTTACAATATAAAAACAAAGTAACAGGTCTTGCATCTGGTATGGATATTGATTCATTAATGGAAAAATTAATGAAAGCTGAAAGTGCTCAAATGGAGAAACTTCAGCAACAAAAGCAAAAGTATGAGTGGAAGCGCGACGCATATCGCGAAGTAAACACATCATTATCCGCTTTTGAAAAAGGTATTTTTGATAACTATGGCTTATCGAAAAACTGGGCTGCCAAAAACGTAACAAGTACGTCTACAGCCATTTCAGCAACAGCGAATAGTAATGCGGCAGGTAATTTAACAATCACAGAAGCAACCGTCGCAACAGCAGGACAGAAAGTATCATCAGGTGCTACATTGGCAGATCTTGGTTTCTCAGCAACTAATGGCACATTCACATACAAAATAGATGGTCAGGAAAAGTCAATTGCCTATTCAAAAACAGATACGTTTGATAGCTTAGCAAAGAAGCTGAACGCAACAGGTGACTTTGAAGTAACTGTTACAAATGGCAGTAACGGTGCATCAATTAATACAAAGCTAGTAAAAAATATTGAAGCAACTGGGAATAACTTGGTATTCCTAAACAAATTAGGATTGACAGATGGTAAAACTACTACAGGTCCTGGTAATCCATCAGTTTCAGGAAAGCTTGCCTTTACAGAATCTACTACAATGAGTGAACTAGGTTTAACAGATGGTGGTGAATTCACCATTAAAGCAATCAATGACCAAGGCAAATACACAGAAAAAACGATTAAATATAGTGCGACAGATAAAATAAGCGATGTCATGTCGCGTATTAATGGTTCGGGTGTAGGTGTTACAGCACTTGCGGCGAACGGTAAACTTTCGCTGTCTGCCAACTCTACAGGTACAGGTGCAGAAGGTTCGATTAAAATTAGTGCAGATGGTAATAAATTATTCGAAAAGCTTGGTTTAGCAGATGCGACAGGTAAAGTAGCAGAAGGTACAAATGGTTCGATGGTTGTGAACGGTGTCAAAATGGAGAGTACATCGAATAAATATAATGTGTCAGGTTATACCGTAAATGTAACGAATAATATTGCGGCAACGGATGCACCAGCAAAAATATCTTCTACAACGGAAACGAAAACGATTGTCGATAAAGTAAAAGAATTTATCACAACGTATAATGGTTTAATTGAAGACTTAAATAAACGCGTTTCGCAAAAGAAAAATCTTTCATACCAACCCTTAACAGATGCACAAAAAGCAGAGTTAAAAGATGACGAAATTAAAAAGTGGGAAGATAAGGCAAAAGAAGGCTTACTAAAAAGTGATGCCACACTGAACAAAGTTCTTTCGGACATGCGTTCAACACTATCAAATTACGGTAGTGGGTCGGAAGATATGTTGGCTAAAATTGGTATTACAACGTCTAAAACATGGACAGATAATGGTAAATTAGAACTTGATGAAGATAAACTAACAAAAGCTTTGGAAGAAGATCCAAATATTGTTTCTCGTATCTTTGTTGGTGATAAAGAAAATAATCGTGAAGGTATTATCGCAAGTCTTCGTACAACTGCACAAAATGCAGTGAAAGATATTGAAAAAACTGCAGGTAAGGCATCTTCAGCAGAGGATTCTTATACTTTAGGTAAAAATTTAAAAGACGTTAATACGAAAATTGACGATTGGAAAGATCGTCTAAAAGGTATTGAAGAACGTTATTGGAAGCAGTTTGCAGCGATGGAAGCAGCGATTCAAAAAGCAAATTCACAGTCGTCTATTTTCATGCAATAATAGTTTTAGGATAATTCGATTTTAAAAAAGGAGTTGTTTGATTTGTCAGTACAAACTGCATATAATGCATATAAACAAAATAGTGTTACAACCGCGTCCCCGGGTGAACTGACATTAATGCTTTACAACGGTTGTCTTAAATTTTTAAATCAAAGTAAAAAAGCAATTGAAGCAAAACAATATGAAGCAAAGAATACCTATATTCAAAAAGCGCAGGCAATTATTGCCGAATTAATGGCCACATTGAATATGGATTTAGAGGTTTCTAAAAATATGATGCCTCTTTATGAGTATATGTACACGAGATTATCAGAAGCCAATATGAAGATGGATATTGAGATGATTACAGAGGTGGAAGGTTTAGTAACAGAGTTTCGTGATACATGGAAACAAGTCATTCAATTGAACCGTAAACAACAGCAATTCGTATCCGGAGATTCTATATAATGGACTTGATTCAACAACTACTTCTTCTCTCTGAAAAGTTATATCAAACTTTAGAGTTCGTAGAGGAAGATAAAGATGGAAAACGTGATCAGCAAATTGAGCTAATTAATAAATTGCTTGATGCGCGTGGACAAACCATCACAAAGTTAGAAGAATTAGGTGAACGACCATTACAAGGGCATGAAAAAGAAGCTTACTTACGTGACCTACATCATGGTATTATCGAACGTCTTCATAACTATAAAGGACGTATTCGCGAAGACATGCAACAACTTCAAGTTTCTATGAAATCAGAAACACGTTACGTTAATCCTTATAGTCATCTTCAAAATTTAGATGGCACATATTTTGATAAAAGAGAATAAAATAAAACAACGCTGTGATGTTTGACATCACAGCGTTGTTTTTATAATACAAGAATATGAATGGCTTGACTAATTTTTGAATAATCTGTAAGAGATATCAGCTCTAAAGATTTAGGGATATAATGTTTATTATGCATACCTGCTTTTGAAAATGCTTGAATCGTCGTAACTAAATCATGTTCATTCATTTGTAATTTATTCACATTTCCTATAATTAGTAAGCGTATCAATACAAATTGAACAGTTAGATAGCTGAAAAACGCTAATACATCTTGTGATTTTTTTTCATGGTAAGACGAAAAGATAAGGTTTACTAAATAGTTCTCTAATACGATTTGAATAGCTTCATTATCATTATAAATCGGACGATATTTTTTTATAAAATCTTCAAATGTTTGTGTATTCTCAAAGATATCTGTTTTTTGTAAATCTTTTTCTTCAAAAGCCAGCCCTGCTACTAAACGAAAACGTTCAGAATGTGCTACAAAACTTTTTAAAAAATATGTTGCTAATTGCTGGTGTTTTACATAATTCGGTTTGAATTCTTTAAACATCTCTGGTAATTCTAGATCAGACGCTAATGGTAAGTAAGTTGCCGCCAACTTTTCGGCTTGTTTATAGCGCGCTTTTAAAGGAAGACTCTCTAACTTTTTCATATATAAACCAATCAATAAAAGACGTAGCTCAATTGGATGCGTTCGATTTTGTAGCACTTGAATCATAAACATACGATTCACCCAGAAGTAGTCACGTACTTCATCCTGTTGCTCAATATAGTCGAATGAAAAAGAAGGGATAATTGCTTCATCTTCAATAAAGTCAATACCATCCTTATTTAATAAGATGAGTCGCGCTGCTTCTGGACAAGAAGTATCTAAACTCTTCTCAATTGTCTGGTTAATTTGGATGTTTTGTCTTGGATAAATCGTACAAGTATGACAAAGCGCTTTTTCACCCAATGTTTTTTGAATTGTACATAAATTTTCTTCATCAAGCATCGTACACTTTCCATCAGCATCTAATTTAAATTTTCCATATTGTAAGTCATTTTGGCTCTGACGATTCCGTTGAGTATTCTTTTTTAATTCCTCTCTTATAGTAGGATTTTTTTCATTTTTATATTTTTGATACGATTTTTTATCAATATCAATTCTCCATCCAGCACAACATGTATCCTCACATTTACTACCAATACATGCGAATTGATCATAGTAGCTTGGTTTTAATTCAGTTTTTTGCATAGTTAAAACGCCTCCTCATTCTCTTATAATATCGGTATGACTTTTAAAATGTTGCTTTTATTACAAAAGTTACAAAAATCTTTTTTCCTCAATAATGTATTCCTACGGACGATATAAAAATTATAGATTGATTCAATAATTATATAGTATGAACAACTTAGTTTAACAAAATACTTATAGGGAGGGTCCTTCATGAAAAAGCAATTAATCGCATTTGGTTTAGCTTCCATGCTGACAGTACCGACATGGCTTGCAGCAGCACAACCAATGGATGTAAGTGCCAAGAAAAAAGTGACCGTATCGAAAAAAACAAAAGCTGTCATCTCAAAAATTAAAGCACTCAACTCAAAAAAATCAAATTATGTTAAAAATACATTAGCTGCTCAAACAGCTTATAAAAAGTTATCGAAAACAGAGCGCAAAAAAGTTTCCAACTATAAAACACTTCAAAAGCATATGAAAGCTGTTCAACCAATGGTGAATCAAGTGAATTCGCTAAAAAAACAAGCAGCTAAACTATCTTCTAAAAACTATAAAACACAAGCCGCAAAAGTTTCGATTCAATATGGAAAATTAAAAAAAGCCGCAAAGGAATATGTTCCAAAATCAACCGTTAATAAGATTACATATTACGATAATCTGAACTCTGCAAATGTGAATATGCGCAAGTTAATGAAATCTGCTGCAGCAACAGGTATTTATTCATTAGGTGCTAAAAAAAGTAGCGATATTTTGAGTTTCATTGTAGCATATGAAAAATTAAGTGATAATCAAAAGCGTATTTTAGGTGGTTCTCAAGAAGAAATAGAATACTTATTACAGTTAAAGCCAATTGTTCAATTAGCTATTAATTATGATGCGCAGTACGAAAAATTAGACCAAACAAATAGTAGCTATTTAAAACAAGCATACGATTTGCATGGGAAGTATAAAACAGATTGTGAACAAAAAGTTGAAACATCACAAGGTACTCGTCAAGTAAGTCATTTTGTGAAGAAGAATAATGAATTGATAAATTTAAAAGATACAATTTTAACTGAAGTAAAATTAAAAGAGGATTTTGAAAAAGCAGTTAATGCTTTACCAGGTAAAACACCTTCAGTTAATGACTTACCAGATAAAACACCTTCAGTTAATGACTTACCAGGTAAAACACCTTCAGTTGGGACCAAACGTCTTGAATTAGTTGAAACAGCTGTCGGTTTTTATAAAAATATAACATCAACAACTCATAAGGGGGAAAAGCTAAAAGGTAAGCCAATTGATATCGTTGATAAAAAAGTACTTGCTGAGTATAAAAAGTATGAAACGATTCCATCCGTTGTTAAAGGTTTCGATGATGCGCCACCTTATGACTCTGACAATACCTTTGATCAAGCAAAGTTAGCCGCAGCAGGATTCGATCCACAATCAATTACTAATATTAGTAAACAAGGTCGCATTCCTTATGAGAAAAATATTACAACACTAGACACTGCTATTAAAAATTATACTAAGTTAGGCGCAGACCAAAAAGAGATTGTAGATGAGGCAGTGGGTACTACTAAAAAAAACTATGTAAATGACAGCGCGGCAATAAAAAAAGGTCAGGCAATGACAAAAGGTTTCAATGATGGTATTGCGAAAAATGATTTAGCTGCCATTATGAAACAATTCGACTTATATAAAAAAGCAGCACAAGAAAATGACCGTAGTATTCGATATGTTTCTGCTTCGGATTTATTAAGTGTTGCACCAGTTACGTATAAAACACAGTTAGACAATGTGGGGGAATTTGAAAAAGAAGCTGGAAAATATGCGACAAAAGCAGATATTCAAAAGTTAGTGACGCTTTATCAAACAATTGAAAAGGATAAGCCTTCAGGTCTGAAAATGATTGATGCAAAAGTAGCGAAAGATTATACGTTAGCAAAATCAGTTTTAGAGATTGATACATTGATGGCAAAATCAAAGCCAAGCTACACAACAGCTAAATTGAATAATATTTTAGCTGCTACAAAACTATATAGTAAATTGGATGCATCGAAAAAATTAATTGTGGACGGTCTAGGACACAATGTAGAGGGTTTTGTAGAGGATGAAGCAGCAATTAAACAAGCAATGGCTGTTGATAAAAAGTATCTGGCATTAAAGCCATCTCAAAAGTCTTATACAAAGGATGCAAAATCAGTCTTTAACAGTTATTTAGATGCGAATGATACGGTGAAAAAGTATATTTTAAATAGCACAAAGATTTCAAACTTGGTTTCTACTTTAAAAGAGCCACAAGATAAAGTCGATTTATTCGAAGAAAAGGTAAACACTGTATACGAAGAAGTATATTCAAATGATTTAGTCAATAAAACGACAATTGCGAAAATTAAAGATGAAATGAATAGGTATGAAAATACAATTAAGCCATATGCTAAATATAATAATTTGGTTGATAGCGATGTAATGAAGAAATATAAAAAACTAACACCGATTGTCGATGTCTACAATCAAATCTTCAACTTAAAACCAACACCGACAACAGAATTACAACGTGAAAATATTTTAACAGCTAAAAAAGCATTTAATAAGTTGGACACTTTTGGTAAGAAAGTTATTCAAATTGAAGATAAAGTACAGTCTAAACTACGTTTATTAGATGACGAAAAACAAATTCAAGAAGCTAAGAAGATTGATGGTATGTATAAATTATTAAATGTGAATGACACAAAATATGAAAGTAAGTTATATAATGTGTACAAAGAATATGTAAAAGCAACAGATGATGTAAAAAATTATGTTATTAACAAAGGGATTATTACTGCGGTTCCTGCAAAATACGATAAAGCAATCAAAGCAGCCATTGTATTTGAAGAAAGTGTACAATCAATTAATCGTACAAGTAAAATTATTAATGTACATCAGTTAAAGGCAATTTATGATCAGAATAAAAAAGTAGCGCCAGAATTTGTTCAATTTGTTGATCCAGCAATTGTGAAAAAATATGACGAATATATTCAATTATTATTCATTCAAGATGTTGCTCAAAATTTATATGAGTATCAACGTATTAACGGTAACTGGATAAAATATGACGCATGGTTCTATGCTTTTAGTCAAAGGGCAGATAATTTAAAAGATGTTCTCAATATGCGTAAAGCATTACTATACTTTAAAGATTTTAATCCAGTTCAAATGTCGATTTTAAATAACTCACCGAACTATACAAGCTATGAAGGTCTAGCAGAAGATCCGAATGGTAATAACATTCCGATTTACGATAATGACAAACAAATTATTGGTTATAAACCAGAACTTGATTATAAAGATAAGTTTGAACCAGATGAGGTAATCTATAATCCGATTGATTGGTTGAACTATACGCAAGTTCAAAATTTATTAGATGCGATGAAGTATGAAGAGCGCTATAAAGCATTAAATAATAGCGGTAAAAACAATGCACGCGATGCGATAAAATTAGTACGTGATTTTGAAAAAGAATCTTTAGGCGTACGCGGGTATTTCTTATATCGCCCAGAATTAGAACAATTAGAAAATACGTTTGCAATTCCTGTAGCATACGCAGATGCATTCGAAGCAGCAGTAAAAGCATATGATCCAAATACAGGCAATGTAACGGGTTTAGAACCGATGCGCTTAGCATATAATAAACTTGATTCAACTGCTTTAAGTATCGTGAGTGCATCATTATTAAAACAATATAAAGATTACATGCTGTTGAAAGATTTATATAGTCAGTATCAGGAAATTAATCTAACAGCTAACAAAATGAGTCGTATTGAAAATATGGAATTGTTTTTAACAGCCTATACAAAATTACCAGCAGGTTCTAAAAAAATTGTACGCAATTCGATTGCAGACCCGACTTTCTTCAATCTTCTATTAACGGATGAAAAAGATATACGTGCTGCACATGCGGTTGATAAAAAGTATGAAAAATTAGATACACAAGGCGACTCATATGAAGTAGAAGCTCTAAAATTATACAAAGAGTATGCAAAGTTAACAACGAATGCTCAAAATAATTACTCAGTATATGGTCAAATACTAGTTGATTTACATGCGAAATATGGTGATTCATTGAGCTTCGGAAAGAAAGAAGATAATGCAAAAGCGACAGCAGATGAATTCACACGTTTAGTAACAGCTTTAAATGCAGATTCGACATATGCAGATGTAGTTAAAGCAGCTAAATTTTATGATTTCTTATCTGTACCACAGCAATATACAGGCAGCAGTAAAAAAGTTATTGGACTGACATTTGTTGATAAACCAATTGTGACCAAATATAAATTGTATGAAGGACTTATCACAATTAAAGAACAACTTGATAAAGTAAAAGTCTATCCAAAAGCAGAAGCAGCAAAATATACAGTAACGGAAAAAGAAGCAATTAAAACAGCGACTGCAGCGTATAAAAAGTTAGCGAAAGATCCGAAAAATATTTTAGAGCAAGATGCAGAATTTGGTTTAGATCCAAACCCAAACCCAAACCCTGAAAATGAGAAGCGCTATTTATTGCTAATTGAAGAAGATATTAAAGTAGCTGAGGCGGCAGATGCGAACTTCTTGAAAATTAAAAAGGGTGATAAGTCGTTTGTGAAGAATGTGGTTATTGCAATGAAATCGTATAATGTATTAACAAATTTACAAAAGCAATTCTTTACACAAACAAAACTGTATACGACTTATAAAAAGTATGATAAAGCAGATACGATTAAAGGCGCAGTCGATACAATTCCAGAAGCGATTAAAGTGATTGTAGATTTTGAAATAGCAATTCAGGAAACACAAGAATTGCATGATGAAATCAATCAAACACCACCACCACACACTGTGCCGCAAGAGAAATACACAGCAATTCGAGATAAAATGGTTAAAGCGAATGAGGCATATAACTTCATTAACCGAGATTTCAATATTGAAGGACAGGTCATTCGCCCACTTTCATTAGCAGACAAAGTAGCTGTACAGCGTTATAAATACTTTATGGCTGTTTATAAAGTACAAGAATATTTGGATAATCTAAAAAAATAAGTGTAATTTTTAAAACACCTCATATGTTGAAGTATGGGGTGTTTTTTTATAGGCTACAAAAGTGTTTCGTTTATTAAAAAAACAGGAATTATTCAAAAAATCGACAAAAACATCGTTTATCCTATAACAATGGTCGTATTATATATAATCTATGTGGTATAAAAGTATTTTATATTTGGTATAATTAAAATAATATTAAAAAGATAGGAAGGTAGTAAAAATGGAATACAAACGTTCTGAATCTTTCAGGCATATTTTAATTAAGCCTGTCGATGTTCAATATAGTTGTAATGTGGACCAGCAAGTAGCCTTAACACGTACGGGTAAAATATTAGATATTAGTCCGAGTGGTATGAACTTGTTAGTGACAAAACAGCTAACAGATGAAGAGAAAGAATATCCACTCTTGCTATCTTTTTGTTTATATAAACAAACGATTGAATCGCAAGGAGCGATTAGGTGGGAGAGATTTCATCCAGAAGGTTATCAATATGGCATTGAGATGGTAGAAAGTACACAGTTAGAGAATATAATTGTTTCTGAGTTGAAACAACGTCGTCGACAAGAAGTATTAGATGCTAAAAAAGGCACTTTCTAAAATTTCTTTTATATTTCTATAATTTTTTCGTCGTTTAAAGAAGGAGTTACAGGGTAAATGTAGAATATAGTAGATATAGGTTCATGAAGGAGGAGTTAATATGCTAACATTTAACATTCGTGGTGAAAACATTGAAGTTACTCCAGCAATTCGAGAGTATGCTGAAAATAAGGTCCGAAAACTTGAAAAATACTTCAATGAGGAAATTGATGCTACAGCTCACATCAACCTAAAAGTTTATCAAGATCGTAGCTCTAAAGTGGAAGTTACAATTCCAATGAAGAAATTAATGCTTCGTGCTGAAGATCGAAATGATGATATGTATGTAGCGATTGACCAAGTAGTTGCAAAACTAGAGCGTCAAATTCGTAAGCATAAAACAAAAGTGAATCGTAAATTCCGTGAGCGTGAAGGCGTAGGCACTTATTTTGCACAAATTCAGCTTGAGCCAGAGAGAGTAGCGGATGATGCAGAAGAAAGTTTAGAAATCGTACGTACAAAACAATTCGATTTAAAACCAATGGATGATGAGGAAGCCATTCTTCAAATGAATTTGTTAGGTCATGACTTCTATATCTTCACAGATGCAGAAACAAACGAAACAAACATTGTTTATAAACGTAAAGACGGCAAGTACGGTTTAATTGAAACAAACCAATAATTTATTTTAGAATAGAAGGAGAACTAGTTCAGCTAGTTCTCTTTTTTGGTGTAAAAAATATGAAGAATGCTATCATATCGCACCTTTTTAATGATATAATCAAAAAGTCGTGTGAAAGTAAAAATTTAGGCTATTTCTAAGTCGAATGAAATAATTGACTCAAAAAAATAAACCGAGTAACTCGTACGAGAGAAATAAATATATCGTTCGTTTGCACTAAGAACTTTAAAAATGATAAAATGAAATATAAGACTATATAGGATGTGAAATGAAATGCTTGGCATATTTAATAAAGTTTTTGATCCGAATAAACGTGAACTGAAAAAAATCGAGAAGATTGCAGACGCGGTTGATTCGTATTCAAAAGAGATGGAAGCATTAACGGATGAACAATTACAACAAAAGACAACGGAATTTCGTGAGCGCTTAAATAATGGTGAAACACTTGATCAAATTCAACCAGAAGCTTTTGCGGTTGTACGTGAAGCTGCGAAGCGTGTACTTGGAATGTTCCCTTACCGCGTACAGGTAATGGGTGGTGCTGCATTACATGGTGGTAACATTGCAGAAATGAAAACAGGTGAAGGTAAAACATTAACAGGTACATTACCTGTTTATTTGAATGCCCTAACTGGTAAAGGTGTACACGTCGTAACAGTCAACGAATATTTATCAAGTCGTGACGCTGAGATTAACCGTCCTCTTTATGAATTTTTAGGTTTAACGGTAGGTTTAAACTTAAACAGTTTATCAAAAGAAGAAAAACGTGCTGCTTATGCATGTGACATCACATATAGTACAAATAACGAACTTGGGTTTGACTACTTACGTGATAATATGGTGCTTTATAAAGAAGAACGCGTACAACGTCCATTACACTTTGCTGTAATTGATGAGGTCGATTCCATCTTAATTGATGAAGCGAGAACACCATTAATTATCTCAGGTCAAGCAAACCAATCAGCTGCACTATACAAACAATCAAATGCGTTTGTACGTATGCTGAAAAAAGATGAAGATTATAACTATGATATTGAATCAAAAGGTGTAACGCTAACAGAACAAGGGATTGAAAAAGCTGAGCGTGCTTTCAATATTGAAAACCTATTTGATTTAACACATGTTGGCTTAAACCATGCAATTAACCAATCGTTACGTGCACATGTTGCGATGCACTTAGACGTTGACTATGTAGTACAAGACGGCGAAGTGATGATCGTTGATGGCTTTACAGGTCGTATTATGAACGGTCGTCGTTATTCTGAAGGGCTTCACCAAGCAATCGAAGCAAAAGAGGGCGTTGAGATTCAAAATGAATCGATGACGATGGCGACAATTACATTCCAAAACTACTTCCGTATGTATCAAAAGTTATCAGGTATGACAGGTACAGCAAAAACTGAGGAAGAGGAATTCCGTAACATTTATAACATGGATGTTATTGTGATTCCAACGAACCGTCCAATCGCACGTGAAGACCATGCAGATTTAATCTATGCAACAATGCAAGGGAAGTTTAATGCAGTTGCACAAGATATCGCAGAACGTCATAAAAAAGGTCAACCTGTATTGATTGGTACAGTAGCGATCGAAACATCTGAATTATTATCACAACTTTTAACAAAATTAAAAATCCCACATAAGATTTTAAATGCGAAAAACCATGAATTTGAAGCAGAGATTATTGCAGAAGCAGGTCATAAAGGTTCTGTAACAATCGCGACAAACATGGCTGGTCGTGGTACGGATATTAAATTAGGTGAGGGCGTTCTTGAATTAGGCGGTCTTGCTGTAATCGGTACAGAACGTCATGAATCACGTCGTATTGATAACCAGTTACGTGGTCGTGCTGGTCGTCAAGGTGACCCGGGTGTAACACAATTCTATCTATCATTAGAAGATGAATTGATGAAGCGTTTTGGTTCAGACAGTATGAAAGCGATGATGACACGTTTAGGTATGGATGATACGCAACCAATCCAATCGAAAATGGTATCGAGAGCTGTAGAATCAGCGCAAAAACGTGTAGAAGGTAATAACTTTGATGCACGTAAACGTCTTCTACAATATGATGATGTATTACGTAAACAACGTGAAATCATCTACAAAGAGCGTTATGAAGTGCTAGAAACAGATAATATGCGTGAATTAGTTGAGTCAATGATTGATGAAGAATTAACAGCTGCTGTAGCAACATATACACAAGGTGATACACCTTCTGAATGGAATTTACAAGGTTTAGAAGCGTATGTTGGTAGCACACTATTACCAGAAGGTGAAGTGCGTGTTGCAGACTTTGAGCATAAAGAGCCTGAAGCAATCATTGAGATGCTACGCGAAAAAATTAAAGCTGCATACGATGAAAAAGAGGCTGAGTTATCTGAAGAACGTATGCGTGAGTTCGAAAAAGTTATCTTACTTCGTGCAATCGATTCAAAATGGATTGACCATATTGATGCAATGGATCAATTACGTCAAGGTATTCATTTACGTGCCTATGCACAAATCGATCCATTACGTGAGTACGAGCAAGAAGGTTTCCGTATGTTTGAAGAAATGGTTGCAGCAATTCGTTCTGAAGTTGCCCGTTTTGCAATGAAAGCGGAAATTCGTTCGAACTTAGAACGTGAAGAAGTAGCAAAAGGACAAGCTGTGAACCCGAAAGAAGAAGGTTCAAAACCGAAGAAAAAACGTCCAATCCGTAAAGAAAAAGAAATCGGTCGTAATGACTTATGTCCTTGCGGCAGCGGTAAAAAATATAAAAACTGCCACGGTGCGACTGAATAAATCAGAAAAAGAGGGGTTGGCCTATTCTGTGGCTAACCTCTTTTCTGTTATAAATATCAAAATTATTTGGAGGAATATGTATGATTGAATTATCAGAAGTACGAAATGCATTAGATGACACAGCGAAGAAAATAAATGATTTTAGGGGGTCTCTTTGACTTAGAGAACAAAGAGGCACGTATTCAAGAGACAGATGAAATGATGCTTGACCCGAATTTTTGGAATGACCAAAATGCAGCGCAAGAAATTATTGCGGAATCAAAGGGTTTAAAAGAAATCGTCAATGAATTTCATCGTCTTGTAGAGGAACAAGAAAATCTTGAAATGACGTTAGAGCTTTTAAAAGAAGAGCCAGACGATGATTTGCATGAAGGTTTGGAAGAAGAACTCGCAACATTTAAAAAGAGCGTAGCCGATTATGAACTGCAATTATTATTAAGTGGTCCATATGATACGAATAATGCCATTTTAGAATTACATCCAGGTGCTGGCGGTACGGAATCACAAGATTGGGGCGAAATGCTGCTACGTATGTATACACGTTGGGCAGAAAAACATGGCTTCAAAGTGAAAACACTTGATTATCTACCGGGCGATGAAGCAGGGATTAAATCCGTTACATTATCAATCCAAGGACATAATGCATATGGTTATTTAAAAGCCGAAAAAGGTGTGCATCGTTTAGTGCGAATCTCACCATTCGACTCAGCTGGTCGTCGTCATACTTCTTTCGTATCATGTGACGTGATTCCAGAATTCAATAATGAAATTGCGGTTGAAGTACGTCAAGAAGACTTAAAAGTAGACACATACCGCGCAACAGGTGCTGGTGGTCAGCATATTAACACGACAGACTCAGCAATTCGTATTACGCATTTACCAACGGGAATTGTCGTAACATGTCAGGCTGAACGTTCACAGATTAAAAACCGTGAAAAAGCGATGAATATGCTTCAAGCAAAATTGTATCAATTAAAAGTTGAAGAACAACAGGCAGAAGTAGATGAAATTCGTGGTGAGCAAAAGGAAATTGGTTGGAGTAGCCAAATTCGTTCATATGTATTCCACCCGTATTCAATGGTAAAAGATCACCGTACAAATGCTGAGACAGGCAATGTACAAGCAGTAATGGACGGCGATTTAGATTTATTCATCAATGCATATTTACGTTCGTTAATTTAATAAATGAGAGATAAAGAATCCTGATGTCTATCGGCGATTCTTTATTTTTTAATCTAATCGTTTTAAGTTATTGGAATCGATGAATACCACATGATTTTCAGAAATCGGTTCAGGCATTAAATCTTTTAATAAACGATAATTTCTTTTTAAAAACATCGCACGTGTAAGTTGTGTTTGTAATGTAGCGGTTGAGACATTTGTTTTAAAGAATGGACGGATTTGATTATCTAAATGAACAACGCAGTCCACTTTAGAATTTACATCGCAATTTAAAATAGCATGATGTGCGAGCCACATGGTGTAGGGACGATCAGGAGAAAGGGTAGGAATTAAAATATAAGGTTGTTCAGTTGTTCCAAGTACGATAGGAAGTTTATTTGTAGCTTTAGTAATCGTACGTGAAAAACGCAATGCTTCATCTAATGATGTCCCAAAAAGAAAGCAACATTTTCGAATGACGCGTTTAATAGAAGATTGAATGAGATATTCACGTTGTTTTTCAAGTACATATGTAAATCGTTGTTGATTGTTTTTAGAAATGACTGGTTCAAGAACTTGGATTGCATCATTAAATCGAAAATCTTCTAAAAGAATAACAGGTTAAGTAGTTCAGTTTTGGAGTACAAAAAGTGAAAATGTAAACCTAAATGAGTATCAAATTGCAACTGAATTTG
Source organism: Kurthia sp. YJT4 (assembly GCF_030219945.1). Lineage (NCBI taxonomy): Bacteria > Bacillati > Bacillota > Bacilli > Caryophanales > Caryophanaceae > Kurthia > Kurthia sp. YJT4. Next base: position 520,110 of record NZ_CP126689.1, read on the forward strand.
ATACTCGTTTTTTATTGTTAAATCAACGTTTGTTGTTAATTTACACCACAAAATGTAAGTTAAAATGTATATAAAAATGCGAACGTGAAATAATTATTGTAGGAATGCAAATTGGTGTGTTAAAATGGTTACAATTTACTAAGCAAAAAGGGGTGCATTTTCCTATGCAATTTCTTGAGCCAAAAAATAAGAACGCTAAGTCTGTGGATTGGGAAATATCAGAGCAAGTAAGGGTGATAGTTAAGCAATACGCTGAATATGCAGAGCGTACTGAAAGCGAAGCAGTGGATGAATTCTTATTGAACATTTTAGACGATAAGAAGTTTATTGAATGGATTGCCAACAAGCGAAGTAATAAGCGGATTGTTGAAAAAATGGGTATCAAAGATAGAGTGGGTTGATAGACAATGACCAAGCTTAAAAGATTAGCCACGAAGGAAGATGAAATTGTAGATGTTAAAATTCCGATTTCAAACGAAGAATTAAAAGATAGGGCTAAACAATATGATTTATTAACTCCAAAACGATTTGCAACAAGGTATAACAAAATGTTGTTCTTGCCAACGTCTTTTAAATGGAACGGTTCTGAATATCCCATTCAATATAATTACTGCATCAATCCGTTTTGTTGTAATTTTGGGAAAGAACAGCACAAATTCAAAGATGTAAAAGGGAAACCAAGTCGATATAAAATGACTGGTAGTTCCAAAGATAAAGGTCATAAAGGTATGTACTGCAATGACAATCCTATTGGCAGAGGTGTATCGCAAAACTGTACAGTAACCCCTTTATCTAATTGGTCTGTTGTTGAAGAAATTAAACGCCTTATAGAAATCAATAGCATCCAAGATGTTGAGCCAGATTATCAATTTCATAAAGAAGGCTGCTCGGAAGAAGAATCAACCCCATTCAATGAGCCGAAGCAATTTTACAAAAGGGGGAAAAGTAGGGGCAAATCTCAACGCTATCAATGTAAGGCGTGTAAGAAGTTCACTAATGTTCTACCAAAAAGAGAAGAAACCACTACTTATCACCAACAAAAGAACACCATTCTTCCAATGTTCGCTAAGATGGTTGTTGGAAGGGTTTCAGTCAGTCGTACTTGTGATATTTTAGGAATTGGAGTTGGAACCTACTATCATAAGCTGGAGTGGCTGTATAGGCGTTGTTTGGAGTTTTTAGAACGATATGAGACACAACCCCTTCAAACAAAGAAATTTAACGAGATGTGGCTTAATACGGACAAGATGCACTACTACCTAAATAACGTCCGTAAGAAAGGACAAGGTTCAAAGAAATATACGGGGTTTGAAGACCTTAATATGCAAACGTATATAGTTGTATCTGCTGAGGTCTTATCAAGATATGTGTTCCGTTCTGATGTTGCCTATGATTGGAATATTTCAATGGATGAATTAAATGAAGATACAAGAAAATTCAAAGAAGACCATCTCAATACTTTTAGTCGTAAAAATGATAGGTTAGATTGGTCTTATTATCCACAAGAACCATCCGCTAACGATAGCGAAAATAGGAATGCTTATCTTCACGAATTAGGGAAAATTACTAATAGGAGTAGATTTGTCGATGGTTTAAATGTTGATGCTCCTTATACTACAACTGCTCACTATTGGTTAATTAAACAAATGGTTAATGCCGACGAATGGCGAATGATTAGTGATGATGACTTCTCTATTAGAAACGCCTTTTATAGAGTATTCACGAAAGAATTAAGGTTGAGCGATGCACATCATTTTATTTGCCAAGTTAACAAGACGAAAAGCAGAAAACAATGCTTAAAAGAATTCGGACAAGCAAAAGCAGAACTGCTCGATTGGGGAGATATCAGAGGATTCAAAACAAAGTTTCTACGGACTTTGGCATCTCATTATCTAACTGAATTACTAACAAGTCATCAATTCCACGAAGAGGCTATTAGTAAAGATGGAGAAAGATATCGCAAATATGCCGATAACCCTATCAAACATCCATTAGCCACTAAGGATAAAGGATTTTATTCAGTTGATTGTAGAACGGATTTATCTGCTCTGGAACCAAACGAAATCGCAAAGATGCTATTAAATGTTAATGACCATTCGACCAATAGCTTTATTCAACAGATAAGACGTTATATATCATCTCTTGAAAGACCATTAACAACAGCTCGTGGTGATAAGAAGAGCTATATTTACGCTAACTTCAATCCGAAGTATGCTCAATTTGCGATTACAATTCTAAGAACTTACTACAACTTTTGTCGCCCTTTTAAATCAGCGGATAAAAAGGTTTTGACACCTGCTCAAAGATTAGGGATTACAGATAAACAATTTGATTGGAAAGATATAATTTATTTCAAATGACAAAAAGAGCTTGGAGTAATCCCAAGCTCTTGTGCTTTATCTTTACTGTTCTTCTTCAATTAACGCACCCGTTAACTCAATAAGTTTTTTCTTTCATATACATGAAAATAGTAGTTATACGGATTTTTATCATTCTTTATCCCTTTTTGGGCAAATACCTCATTCCATTCCTCATAATTCACTTCTGGAAAAAAAGTATCTCCTTCGAATTCATGATGTATTTTTGTGATGTACATTTTCTCAACATAAGGGAAAAACAAATTATAAATCTGTTCTCCTCCGAAAATAAAAATTTCTTCTTCGTTTTTACATAACTCAAAAACATCTTCTATTGAATGAACAATTTCACAACCATTAAAGGTAAACCCCTTATCTCTCGTCAGAATAATATTTCTTCTGTCAGGTAAGGCTCTTCCGATTGATTCAAGGTTCTTCCTACCTAATATTATCGGATGTCCCTTTGTAGTATTTTTAACATATTCCCAGTCCTTGGGAATCCTCCAAGGAATGTCATTCTCTTTGCCAATCACTCTATTCTTATCCATCGCAGCAATCAAAGAAACTTTCATTTATAACACAGCCTTTTTAACTAATTTACCATCTAATTTCTTATTTCTATCAAAAAACCTTTTCTCATTATCCTGCCCGTTAGTTGAATAAGCAATTTTTTCTATAAGTTATATTATCATAATACCACAAAATCACAAATTTTCATTCAATTATCATTTTCAATTGCATTTTATAAATCATTTTGTATGTAATTTGGTATGTAAGTTAAAATGAAAAAAGTAGTCCATTTTGAAGTACATTTTGTCATTTTGTACTCCAAAACTGAACTACTTAATAACAGGTAGACGATCTTTTATCATATTTGACACTCCTTTTTCTTTTGTTTAACAAAAACCAATTAATGGAATTTATTAAAATGATTATATGTGATTTTGTAGCCATAAGCAATGGTATTTAGACAAAAGTGGCGTTTTTAGAAAACGGGCTATTTCTATAAAGTCAGATAATTTTGAAATAAATAGTTTCTTTTAGTTGCTTTCTTGAATCTTTTTCGCATATAATAGCAAAAAGGTATTCGAGGTGATGAAGATGGAATATCGTTACTCACAGCAGAACTCTCCAAACAATGAACAGCCACTTAGTCAAGGGTTACAAGGGCAAGACTTATTGAACGATTTGTACATGGATATGTTTTTACAACATCTTTTAGCAGACCAACAAATTCGCTTACTTCGTGAAGCAATTGATGTCGCGTTAGACGAAAGAGATAAAGAAGCCTTTAAACGATTTACAAAAGAATTAATTCAATTACAAGACACTTTGATTGATGAAGAATAAATGATGACATAGGATTTCTATTAGGGGTAACTTAATAGAAATCTTATTTTTGTTCCAATTAAGAAACGTATGTTCGTAAAAGGGTTTGAGATATGTTAAAATAGAAGAATGAGAAAATGAGGAGGCAGCCGCATGTCACATGATTTTGATTTACAAGCGCCCTATCAACCAGGTGGTGACCAGCCACAAGCGATTGCAGAATTAGTAGAGGGTGTTAAAGCAGGGAAAAAACATCAAACATTACTTGGTGCAACAGGTACAGGTAAAACGTTTACGATTTCAAATGTGATTCAAGAAGTGAAAAAACCAACGCTTGTTATTGCACATAATAAAACATTAGCAGGACAATTATATAGTGAATTTAAAGAGTTTTTCCCAAATAACGCGGTTGAATATTTTGTTAGTTACTACGACTATTATCAACCAGAAGCCTATGTACCACAGACGGATACATTCATTGAAAAAGATGCGAGTATTAATGATGAAATTGATAAATTACGTCACTCTGCTACTTCGGCTCTTTTTGAAAGACAAGATGTAATTATCATCGCTTCTGTATCATGTATTTATGGTTTAGGTAATCCGGAAGAATACGAAGAGATGGTCGTATCGCTTCGTACAGGCATGGAGATTGAGCGCAATCAATTACTGCGTAAATTAGTAGATATTCAATATGATCGCAATGATTTAAACTTCATTCGCGGTACTTTTCGTGTGCGCGGCGATGTAGTCGAAATTTTCCCAGCATCGCGTGATGAGCATTGTCTTCGTGTTGAATTTTTCGGTGACGAAATTGACCGTATTCGAGAGGTGGATGCATTAACAGGTGAAGTATTAGGTGACCGTGAACATGTTGCGATCTTCCCAGCATCCCACTTCGTTACACGAGAAGAAAAAATGAAAGTAGCGATTGAAAATATCGAAGCAGAATTAAAAGAACGCTTAGAAGTGCTTCGTGAAGAAGGAAAGTTACTTGAAGCGCAGCGCTTAGAACAGCGTACTAATTATGATTTAGAGATGATGCGTGAGATGGGCTTTACATCAGGAATCGAAAACTATTCACGTCATTTAACGCTTCGTGAAGCAGGTGCAACACCTTATACGTTGCTCGACTATTTACCAGAAGATTTCTTACTTGTAGTAGATGAGAGTCACGTAACATTGCCGCAAATTCGCGGGATGTATAATGGTGACCAAGCGCGTAAAGGGGTGTTAGTAGATCATGGTTTCCGTTTGCCATCAGCACTTGATAACCGTCCACTAACATTTGAGGAGTTTGAAAAACATATTCATAATGCGATTTTCGTTTCAGCAACGCCAGGACCATATGAATTAGAACATACACCTGAAATGGTAGAACAAATTATTCGTCCAACAGGATTGGTTGACCCAGTCATTGAAGTGCGTCCAATTGAAGGGCAAATTGATGACTTAATTGACGAGATTCAAGCGCGTATCGCGAAAAATGAGCGTGTATTAATTACGACACTTACGAAGAAAATGTCCGAAGATTTAACAGATTATTTAAAAGAGATGGGCATTAAAGTAAACTATCTACACTCTGAAATTAAAACGTTGGAGCGAATCGAGATTATTCGTGAATTGCGTATGGGTGTATTTGATGTTCTTGTCGGAATTAACTTATTACGAGAAGGTTTGGATATCCCAGAAGTCTCGCTTGTTGCGATTTTAGATGCTGACAAAGAAGGATTCTTACGTTCAGAACGTTCACTTGTTCAAACAATTGGACGTGCGGCACGTAATGCGAACGGGCATGTCATCATGTACGCAGACCATATGACCGATTCGATGCAAAAAGCCATCGATGAAACGGAACGTCGTCGTACCATTCAGCTTGCCTATAACGAAAAACATGGCATTGTACCACAAACGATTCGTAAAGAAATTCGCGATGTGATTCGTGCAACAACAGCGGCGGAAGAGCCAGAAGCGTATATTTCAAAGGTGACAGAAGGTAAGAAATTAACGAAGAACGAACGTATATCACTCATTGAATTACTAGAAGTCGAAATGAAAGAAGCGGCGAAAGCACTCGACTTTGAACGTGCAGCAGAACTACGTGATACGATTTTAGAACTGAAAGCAGAAGGGTGAGACCATTTTGAAGAATACTGAAATTATTGTACAGGGCGCACGCGCAAATAATTTAAAAAATATCGATGTGGCAATTCCGCGCGACCAACTCGTTGTCATGACAGGGTTATCAGGTTCAGGTAAATCTTCACTCGCATTCGATACAATCTATGCAGAAGGGCAGCGACGTTATGTCGAGTCTCTTTCTGCTTATGCACGTCAGTTTTTAGGACAAATGGATAAACCTGATGTGGATTTAATTGAAGGTTTATCACCAGCCATCTCTATCGACCAAAAAACAACAAGTAAAAACCCACGTTCCACTGTCGCGACTGTGACAGAGATTTACGACTACATGCGTCTTTTATATGCACGCGTGGGTAAGCCAATCTGTCCAAATCATGGCATTGAGATTGCATCACAAACCATTGAGCAAATGGTCGATCGTTTAAAGCAATATCCTGAACGTACAAAGATGCAAATTCTATCTCCAATCGTTTCTGGACGAAAAGGTACACATGTCAAATTACTAGAAGACTTGAAAAAACAAGGTTATGTGCGTGTGCGTATTGACGGTGAAATTCGTGATTTAGATGATGATTTAACATTAGAAAAGAACAAAAAACATTCAATCGAGGCAGTGATTGACCGCGTCGTATTAAAAGAAGGTGTGGAAGCACGTCTAAGTGATTCTCTCGAAACAGCATTACGCCTTGCTGAAGGTCGTGCAATGGTCGATGTAATGGAATATGAAGAGCTTTTATTCAGTGAACATTTCGCATGTCCAATCTGTGGCTTCTCAGTCGACGAATTAGAACCACGTATGTTCTCGTTTAATAACCCGTTCGGTGCTTGTCCAACATGTGATGGTTTAGGAACAAAGTTAGAAGTCGATGTAGATGCGGTTATTCCAAATCGCGATTTAACATTGAATGAAGGCGCAATTGAGCCGTGGATTCCAACAAGTTCACAGTATTATCCAACACTATTAAAAACAGTTTGTGATCATTTCAATATTGATATGGATACACCAATGAAAGACTTACCAAAAGAGCAATTAGATATCATTTTAAAAGGTTCAGGAGACGAAAAAATCTTCTTTAGTTATACAAATGAATTTGGAAAAACGCGTGAACAGGAGATTGAATTTGAAGGTGTATTACGCAATGTAGAACGCCGTTTTAAAGATACTTCGTCAGACTATGTACGCGATCAAATGGAAAAATACATGGCACAGTCGAACTGTCCATCATGTAAAGGCTATCGTTTAAAACCCGAATCACTTGCAGTAAAAGTCGATCATAAACATATTGGTGAGATTACGACATTTTCAATAAAAGAAGCACTTGCCTTCTTCCAAGAAATACAATTGAGTGAAAAAGATATGAAAATTGCGAAGCTCGTTCTTCGAGAAATTTCAGAACGTCTCTCTTTCTTAGATAATGTAGGGTTGGATTACTTAACGCTAAATCGTGCTTCTGGTTCACTTTCAGGCGGTGAAGCACAGCGTATTCGTCTAGCAACACAAATCGGTTCACGCTTAACAGGTGTCCTTTATATTCTAGATGAGCCATCTATTGGTTTACATCAACGTGATAATGATCGCTTAATTGAAACATTACAAAGTATGCGTGATTTAGGAAATACATTAATCGTTGTAGAGCATGATGAAGATACAATGCTTGCGGCAGATTATTTAATTGATGTTGGTCCGGGAGCAGGTGTTCATGGTGGCGAAATTATCGCTGCTGGTACGCCAAAAGAAGTTATGGAAAACGAAAAATCATTAACGGGTCAATATTTAAGCGGCAAAAAATATATCCCTGTACCTGTAGAACGACGTCAAAACGATGGACGCATGATTACGATTCAAAAAGCTTCAGAAAATAATTTAAAAAATGTTTCAGTTGATATTCCACTCGGCGTCTTCACAGCGGTTACAGGTGTATCGGGTTCGGGTAAGAGTACATTGATTAATGAAATTTTGTATAAAGCATTAGCACAAAAAATTAATCGAGCAAAAGCAAAGCCAGGTGCAGTGAAAGCAGTTGAAGGAATGGAACAAATCGAGAAAATTATCGACATCGACCAATCACCAATTGGACGAACACCACGTTCTAATCCAGCGACGTATACGGGCGTATTTGATGATATTCGTGATGTTTATGCAGCGACGAACGAAGCGAAAGTACGTGGTTATAAAAAAGGGCGCTTCAGTTTTAACGTAAAAGGCGGACGCTGTGAAGCTTGTCGTGGTGATGGGATTATTAAAATCGAGATGCACTTCTTACCAGACGTATATGTACCATGCGAAGTATGTCATGGTAAACGTTATAACCGTGAAACGTTAGAAGTGAAGTATAAAGACCGCTCGATTTCAGACGTGTTGGAGATGACAGTTGAAGATGGTCTGGAATTCTTCCAAAACATTCCGAAAATCGCACGTAAACTTCAAACACTTGTCGATGTAGGTCTAGGCTATGTGAAGATGGGGCAACCTGCAACAACTCTTTCTGGCGGTGAAGCGCAGCGTGTGAAGTTGGCTTCAGAGCTACACAAGCGCTCAACAGGTAAATCAATTTATATTTTAGATGAACCAACAACTGGACTGCATGTCGATGATATCGCACGCCTTTTAAAAGTTTTACAGCGTTTAGTAGACGGTGGTAATACAGTACTCGTTATTGAACATAATTTAGATGTTATCAAGACGGTGGATCATATTATTGATTTAGGTCCAGAAGGTGGCGACCGAGGTGGTCAAATTATTGCGACAGGTACACCGGAAGAAGTAGCGAGGGTGAAGGGTTCCTATACAGGGAAGTACCTACTGCCTATCTTAGAGCGTGACCGTAAACGCTTGGAAAAAGATTTACAAGAAGCAACCGGAAAATGAAACCTTCTGTCTGGTTCAAACGTATTAGTAAGTATTAAAGCACAAGGAGGCCACAACAATGCAAGATGAACGTAAGCGAATTTTACAGTTAGTTGAAAACGGCACCATTAGCGCACAAGAGGCAATTACATTACTAGAGAAGTTGGATCAAAAAGGTGTAAAGTCAGAAGACGCACCAAAAAAAGAAGAAGTTAAACAATCAACACATGAACAAGAGCAACTAAAAGAAGAACAAACCTATAAACATACACAGGAAGATGAAAAATCGAAAAAAGAAGATGAGTTTATTAATGATATAAAGCGTGATTTTAATGAATTCGGTACAAAATTCATGGACTTTATTGGTGCAGCAGTCAATAAAGTACGCGATATTGACTTCTCTTCGATGACATCAGGAAACAACAAATTTAGTTGGATTGAACCGATTGAAAATACATTATTTGATAACATCAGTGTGGATATGCCAAACGGTCAATTAACCATTCGTGATTCTGTAGATGGTTCGGCTTATTTAGAAGTATCAGCTACACCATTATTCCGAGTGGGCGCTCAAAAAGATTTATCAAATGAAGAAATTAAAAAGCAGTTTAACTGTGGAAACGATGCAGGAACATTACGCATTCATAACACAGCGAAAATGCTGAAAACAGATGTCATCATGTACGTACCGAAAGGCGATTATCGTCGTATTCGTGCTAATCTATTCAATGGTGGTTTTACATTACACAGCATTAATGCGGATCAAGTCAATGTAGAAACGAAAAATGGTTCGATTCATATTTCGGATGTCACATTTGATTCAGTAGATGTTGAATCAGCGAATGGAAGCATTGATATTCGCGATGTTGCAGGACGTGAAGTTGAAGCAGAGACGATGAATGGACGTGTATATATTGACGGTTCATTACGTTCGATTGAAGCGAAATCATTAAACGGACACGTTGTGGTTACATCGAAATCACAACAAACAGAACGCATTAAAGCCAATACAGCAGCAGGGACAATCGAGCTATATGTTCCTGAAAGCGTATCTTTAATCGGTGAATTATCTTCTACATTTGGTAAGATGGATGTTGTTTTGGGAGATGTTGAATTCTTACGTGAAGATAATCAAATGTTCAATAAGTCTGTTCGTTTCCGTAAAGTTGTACCTGACGCACATCAATTAACAATTGATGGCGAAACACAAACAGGCTCTGTCATTGTTCGTTATACTGTATAAATAGATGATGCTGAAACAAAGTGTTGTTTCGGATATACGAAAAAGCTAGGACATAACTGTAAAACACTTTCTCATATGAGCATAAAAACTGGAATCGCGCCGTGGTGCGGTTCCAGTTTTTCATTGTGAACGCTAAAAAATAGAAGAGAAGTGTTTTGTGCTAACCTATTATATATATTGAATCGATTTATGATAAAAAAATAAAAAGTGTCTGTTCTTTGAAAAAAAGAGTGCAAAAAACGTATAAAATCTATTTTTTTGTAACTTATTCCCTGTTATTTTAGTAAAATAGATACTATTAGTTATGTGAAAAAAAGCCTGCTTTTCTGTAGAATGGATGAAATTCGACGAAGTGTTACAAGCGAGGAGCAAATTGAAATGGAACTGTAATGGAGAAATGATTTTTAGATGATATACTATTGAAGTGCAGTTGAGTTCTTAGATACCTATGTGCTCAAATTCAGTAGTCACAAAGAGAAACGAACTACAATTTATAATAATAGGTGGTACGAACATGATCGAAATGAAAAATGTTGTAAAGAAGTACCCGAATAGTGTAGTAGCTGTTAAGGGACTGAACATACAAATTAAGCAAGGTGAGTTTGTTTATATTGTTGGACCGAGTGGTGCTGGTAAGTCGACATTCATCAAAATGATGTATAGAGAAGAAAAAGCAACTTCAGGTGAAATCAAAGTAAACGGAACAGACCTTACAACTTTAAAAGATAGAGAAATTCCGTTTTTGCGTCGTAATATGGGTGTTGTTTTCCAAGATTTTAAATTATTACCTCGTAAAAATGTATATGAAAATATTGCATTTGCTTTAGAAGTAATTGAAAAAGATCCAGAAGAAATAAAAAAACGTGTAATGGATGTTTTAAAATTAGTTGGTTTAACGAAAAAAGTAAAAATGTTCCCGGATGAATTATCAGGTGGTGAACAACAACGTGTGGCAATAGCACGTTCTATCGTTAATTCACCTAAAGTCGTGATTGCAGATGAGCCGACAGGTAACTTAGATCCTGAAACATCATGGGAAATTATGCGTTTATTTGATGAGATTAATGCTAGAGGAACAACGATTATTATGGCTACACATAACAAAGATATTGTAAATACAATGCGTAAACGAGTAATCGCCATTGAAAACGGACAAATTGTTCGAGATGAACGTGGGGGTGACTACGGTTATGAGTTTTAATACAATGAAGCGTCATTTTAAAGAGAGTTTCATCTCGATGGCACGAAATCGTTGGATGAGTTTTGCATCAATTAGTGCTGTAACAGTAACACTACTATTAGTTGGTGTATTTTTAACAATCATGATGAACTTGAATAAGATGTCTACAGATATTAAGAATGATGTTGAAATTAAAGTATTAATTGATTTAAGTGCAAACGAAACATCAGAAGCAGAATTACAGCAACAGGTAGAAAAAATGCCAGGTGTAGAATCTGTAAAGTATTCGTCGAAGAAACAAGAGCTTGATAAATTAGTCAAAGATTTTGGTAATGATGTTTCACTATTTAAACAAGAAAATCCACTTCATAATGTACTGTATGTGAAGGCAGATGATCCTGAACAAACAGAAAAAGTCGCAAAAGAGATTGAGAAAAATCCAGCTGTCGACACAGTGAAGTATGGTAAAGATAAAATTGAAAAATTATTTAATGTATTAAATATTAGTCAAAAAGTAGGCATTGTATTAATTATTGCGTTGTTATTAACAGCGACATTCTTAATTTCTAATACAATTAAAATTACGATTACAGCACGTCGTCGCGAAATCGAAATTATGAAATTGGTTGGAGCAACGAATTCATTTGTTCGTGTGCCATTTATTTTAGAAGGTATGTGGTTAGGAGCAATCGGTTCAATTCTGCCAATTATCGGTGTCACAACGCTTTATAGCATTGTGCATAGTTCGCTTGCGCCAAAACTTGAAAGCAGTGTTGTTCAAATTTTAGATGTCATGCCGTTCATTTTGGAAGTTGATATCATTCTACTTGTCATGGGTGTATTAATCGGTGTAGTCGGCAGTTTTATGTCTGTTCGAAAGTTTTTAAAAGTATAGGAGGATTTTGTTGTGTTACAAAAAAATAAAGTAATCGCAGCAGCACTTGCAACGACGCTCTTAGTACCTACTATGAGCGCGAGTGCTGAATCTGTTAGTGATTTGAAAAAAGAGAAAAATGCGTTGGATCAAAAGAAAAGTAAAATCAGCAAAGAACTTCAAGCTAAAAAAGAAAAAATTGCAAAAGCCCAAGCTGAAATTGAGAAGTCTGCAAAAGAAGTTTCGAAAATCACAGTGAAAATTCAAGAGACAGATAATAAAATCGAAGGTGTAGAGCAAAAGATTGCACAGACAAAGTACGAGATTGAAAAATTACAAAAATCAATTGAAGCACTTCAAAAGAAAATTGATGAGCGTAATGAAATCTTAAAAGAGCGTGCACGCGCAATGCAAGAAACAGGTGGACAAGTTGGCTATATCGATGTTCTTTTAGGTTCTAATAGCTTTTCTGATTTTATCGACCGCGTCTCAGCAGTGAATGAAATTGTCAATGCGGATGAACGCATTGTAGAAGAACAAAAAGCTGACCAAGCAAAAGTAGAAGAACAACAAAATCAAGTGAAAGAAAAACTTGCTGAACAAGAAGATCGTAAAAAAGAATTAGAAGACTTAAAAGCAAGCTTGAAAAAACAACAAGATAAGAAAAAAGCAGCTTTAACACAGATGGAACGCAAACAAGCAAAACTGAATAAAGAGCGTAAAGGATTAGAAAATCATTATTCAGAAGTTGCAAGTGTCAGCTCGAAAGTACAAAAGAAAATCGAAGCAGAGCAGCGTAAAGCAGCTGAAAAAGCACGTAAAATGGCTGAGGCAGCAGCAGCGAAAAAAGCTAGTGCAGCGATTTCAACAACATCCAATTCAATTTCAAGTGGCTCTTCATCAAGTGCAAGTGTAGGATCTGTACCAACAGCTTCATCGGGTACTTGGATGAAACCAGCACAAGGTCGATTCACTTCAGGTTTTGCAGGACGTGACATTGGTGCAGGAGCAGAATATCACTATGGTATTGATATTGCGAATAGTGAAGGGACACCAATTGTAGCAGCAGCAGACGGTGTTGTATTCCGAGCAAGTCCACTATCTACATATGGTAATGTCGTGATGATTACACATAATATTAATGGTCAAACATACACATCACTTTATGCACATATGAGTCGTTTTGGTACATCAGTTGGTAAAACAGTTAAAAAAGGTGAAGTTATTGGTTACATTGGGTCAACAGGACGTTCAACAGGACCTCATGTTCACTTTGAAATTCATATTGGTTCTTGGGTGAATCAAGCAACGGGTGCTGTAAACCCACTGCAATATATTTCACTATAATTCAATTCAAGAGGAGAGAATTGAATTGAAGCTGAGTCTGAAGAGAGAGAAAATCACTTCAGACTCGGCTTTTTTAGTTGTATTTCATATAAGAATATTATACCGTAACGGGTATAGGAGGATGTCTATGCAAAATAATATGTGGTACACCATATTCAATCTATCATTACCTGCAACATCGCTCGCCGTTTTAGGCTCAATGAGTATAACGATTCTTTTTCTCTTTATTTTAAAACGTAGAAAATGGATTGATTCATTTTTAAATTATTTCGTTCTTTTTATATTAGTTTGGAAATTTAGTTATGTTTTAACGAATTGGCAAGAAGTTATGAATTACCCACTTTCGATGCTTTATTTTGATGGTGGAACATTTGGTATTGCGTTGGCAGCGATCATTTTATTCATCTATAGTGTTTTACGGGTGAAAAGCGAAAAAGATACGATTCAACAACAGAGTTTCTATTGGCTTAGTATGTATAGTAGCTCGCAGTTTTTATACGCACTTTTAAATGATGGAGTGTTATGGCTAACGATTTTGATGGTTTTCTTTAACTTGGTTATTCTTATTTTAATCTTGTGGCAACGTTCTTTTGAAAAAATGGATCGTTTTGCGTTACGTATGACACTTATTTATTTATTGTTTACACTATTAGTTGAACCACTCGGTTTTCAACAACCTAAACTATGGATGATCTTAACATTTATTGTCTATACAGCATGGTATCAGTTTAAAATGAAAAGGAGCGAACTTTCGTGAAGTGGCAAAGAATTGCAAGTTTTGTTTTAGTAATTGCGCTAATTGGCATTGCGGTTACAACAATTATTCAAAAAAATACAGAACCAAAAGAACAAAAAAAAACAGTCGTTGAGGGGAAAAAACCAGAAGATATTCCTGGTATTGCAATCGGGCAAAAAGCACCTGATTTTACGCTTCGAACATTAGAAGGTGAAGAAGTTTCGTTATCGGATTTTAAAGGGAAGAAAGTTATGATTAATTTCTGGGCGACATGGTGTCCACCTTGTAAAGCTGAAACGCCCCACATGGTTACATACTATAATGAACATGCGAAAGATGAGAATTTTGTCATTTTATCTGTCAATGCGATGAGTACTGAACGTAAGAGTACGGATGTTGAGAAGTTTATTGACAAATATAATATGACGTATCCTGTTGTGATTGACCCACGCGGTGAAATTATTAAAAAATACGATGTATTAAACTTCCCTACATCATTCTTTGTGAATACAAAGGGAGTTATTCAACAAAAATTAAATTTAGTGAATGAACAGCAGCTTGCTGATGTTGTAAAGTCATTAGATTAATTCAATACCTTTTAAGGCTTTAGCAAACTGTTGCTGAAGTCTTATTTTATGTTAGCTCTTGTTTTACTTTGTATGAAAAGGGTAAAAATAGTCGATATGTAATAGAATATGCTACTCATTAAAACAGCCTTTTGGTACAATTATGATAAGCTACCATTTCTTAATATAATGGGGTATAAATAAATCTTTTAGAGGTGGGAACAACTGTGTTTTGGGACATTATCGTCGAATTATTAAAAGGCGTTTTACGTCTATTTATGAACCCCTTACTTTATATAACCATCATCTTCACCGTTTTATTAGGTTATCGTCGTGTCATTCGTGAACGTCAATCTTTTAAAATTCGTATTCATTGGGGACTATCTGAAACGATTCGTTTATTACGTGAAGGCTGGCTTGCGGCTTTCTGTGTATCCCTATTTAGTTTATTAGTTGGGATTGTCTTACCGATGGAATATATCATGCTAGTAACCGTGTTATCGATTCTTTTCGTCGTGAGCTTTTATTATCAACTAGCATCTGTCGTATATCCATTCGGAATTGCATTCTTAGTTCTATGGGTAACATTTACACAAAACTGGGGCTTCACATTATTTGGTTTTACAATTAATGCAAGTGATTTTAAGTTAAGTATGCTCTCAAGTATCCCTTTATTAATAGGGATTCTACTAATTGCTGAAGGTATGCTTGTGCAAAAGTACGGGGCAGACTTGGCTTCACCACGATTACAACGAACTGCTCGCGGCTTAAAGGCCGTTACATTCCTTTCAAAAAGATTGTGGATTCTTCCAGTTTTCCTTGTCATTCCAGGAGATACAATCACAAGCTTTGTGTCCTACTGGCCTGTCTTTTCATTAGGCGGTGAAACATATGGGTTTATTCTATTTCCCATCGTCATTGGTTTTCAACAGCGTGCACGTAAGATGTTACCGATGTACTTCTATCCACAAATGGGGCGTACCATCGTTTTACTAGGAGCTTTAGTGTTCGTTGAAGGGGTTATCTCTTATTTCTATCCAATTTTAGGATTAGCAAGTGTTCTTGTAGCAATCATTGGGCGTATCCTCATTTCAGTTATTTACGGGTTAAGTGAACGAAAAGGTAAGTTTGCAGTGACACCACAAAATGAAGGAGTTGTCATTGCTGCCATTTTACCGAATTCACCTGCTGAGGCGATGGGGTTACAAATTGGTGAAACGATTCGTAAAGTGAACGGGGAATCTGTGCATTCAGAAGAAGAGTTATATCGTGCACTTCAACAAAACGCAGCGCAATGTAAAATTGAAGTATTAGATACAGACGGAGAAGTTCGACTACGTCAACATATCGTGTTCCATCACGATCATTTCCGTATTGGTTTACTACTCGTACAGTAAACGTATGAGGTGAAGCGCTAATTTATGCGTTTCACCTCATTTTATTAACAATAGCTTGTCAGAAACTTTCTACTTAGTTACATCGTATACTAAGTAATGAGTTGTATGTTTTAGAGGGGGTAACAACTGTGCCAGATTGGTTGAGCATTGATCAATTTCAGCAATTAGCTGAACAACATCGCGTTATTGGAACATTCGGTGCAATTTTATTACCATTTATAGAAGCATTTTTACCATTTTTGCCACTAGCTGCATTCGTTGTTGCAAATGCTACTGCTTATGGCTTGTGGTTAGGCTTTTTATTTTCATGGGGAGGAGCTGTACTTGGCTCTTACTGCGTCTTTTTATTAATTCGTAAATTTGGTCACAGTCAATATTTTCGTTTTGTTACGGACCGAACAGGTGTAAAAAAATTAATTCAGTGGGTAGAAATTCAAGGATTCATGCCACTATTCATTTTACTTTGTTTTCCATTTACACCTTCTGCCATCGTCAATGTGGTAGCAGGACTTTCAAACTTGAAGAAAAAAAGTTATCTTATTACCATTATGTGTGCAAAATTCATTATGATTTTAGTTATTAGTTGGATTGGGGCTGACTTACAATCGCTAATTACAAAACCTTGGAAATCAGTCGTCGTTGTTCTTATCATTGTGCTAATGTGGGTTGGTGGAAAGTATGTAGAGAAACGAAATAATCGTAAAATGGAAGAGCATTTACGTTCACTTCAAAAAGATGATCATGAAAAATTATAAATATTATGAGGGCGAAATGATGAAATTCGTCCTCTTTTTTATTTCAAAATAAAAAAAAGGCGAATCTATGTTTTCATTGTGGATTTTTTGTACAATAAAGGAAGAAGAAAAGGAGGGAAATGAAATGGCTTTAACGATTGTACATGGTCGTGCAGGAAGTGGGAAAACCACGTATCTACAACAAGAGATTATTCGACAGTTGAAAGAAAATCCGACAGGTAATCCACTCTTTTTACTTGTGCCTGACCAAATGTCTTTCTCATCTGAACATCAATTAACAACAGCAGGTGGAATCAAAGGAATGATTCGTGCGCAAGCTACAACATTTAAACGACTTGCATGGCGCGTATTATCAGAAGTGGGTGGAATTAGCCGACAAGAAGTGAATGGCTTTGGTTATCGTATGTTGGTACGAAATGTATTGCAAACACTGCAACCAGATTTAAAACTATTTAAAAAATCTGCGAGTAAACGAGGATTCACTGAAGAAATTGAAGCAGTTTTAAAAGAATTTAGTCATTATCATATAGATCATGCGACTTTACTAGGATTGCAGCAGCAACTAGCTGAACAAGTAAATGCGCCTGTAACCTTACAAGATAAAATGCATGATTTACGACTTATTATGCAGGCAATTGATGAGCAATTAGGAGAGGCGTATATTGATTCGGAAGGGTATGTTCCACTATTAATTGAAGCGGTCGATCAAAGCCAACTCATTCAGCAATCGCATATTTATATTGATGGTTTTGAAACATTTACAAAGAGAGAATATGAACTTGTATTAAAGTTAATAGTTCATGCTAAAGATGTAACGATTGCCTTACCTTATGACTCAGAGTGGGATACACAAGATCCTCAAGCTTTATTCCACCGCCCAGCGTTGCTCGCTCAAAAATTACGTGATGATGCATCTTCATTAGGTGTTGTCATAAATCCAGCCATCTATTTACAAGAAGCGAAACGATTCCGATCGAATGTGCTTCGTTATATTGAGAAAAATCTACATCACTATCCATTAGAACAGATGACTGAACAGGCAGATCGTGGGCTTGAAGTATATGCGGCGACGACTAGAAAAGCTGAAATTCATGCTGTGGCACGTCATATTCGTGATTTTATTCAACAAGATGAAACACATCGTTATCGTGATGTAGCCATCTTATATCGACAAGCTGATGTATATGATCCGTTAATCGAAACAATTTTTAAAGAGTATGATTTACCGGTATTCCTCAGCCGAAAGAAACCGATGCTTCATCATCCATTAATCGAGTTAAGTCGCTCTGTTTTAGAAGTAATTGAAAAAGGGTGGATGTATGAACCTGTCTTTCGTGCAGTGAAAACCGATTTATTCTTCCCAGTTGGTGCAAATAAATCAATTTGGCGCGAGCGTGCAGATCGTATGGAGAACTACGTCATCGCAAATGGCATCTATCGTGAACGTTGGTTTGACGATGCACGTTGGATTTATAAAAAATATCGCGGCCTTGAATTTTATCAAAAAACACAAACAGATGAAGAACGAGCGATACAAGCAGAAATTGAAGCAGTGCGTCAGTTGTTATTAGAACCGATGAAACGTTTAAGTGATGCACTTACAAAAGCAAAAGTAGGACAAGATTACGCAGCAGCATTATTCAACTTCATGGAAGAGTTGCATGTATATACGAAGCTACAGACGCTTCAAACAGATGAACTAGAACATGGTAAATTATTTGAAGCAGCTGAGCATGAACAAGCTTGGAATGGCTTCATTCAATTACTCGACCAGTTTGTGACGATGTTTGGAGATCAAGAGATGACACTTGAAGAAGTCATTCCTTTATTAGATGAAGGCTTTGATACGTTAGAGTTTGCGCGTATTCCGCCTTCTGTTGATCAAGTAACTGTTGTTAATGCAGATTTAGCACGTCTTTCGAATATTAAAGTAGCCTATGTTGTCGGTATGAATGACGGTGTCTATCCAACACGTATTGATTTCGAAGGAATGATTGCAGATTCTGAGCGTGAATGGTTTACAAGACTGGGCGCTGAGATTGCACCTACTTCTAAAGAGCGTTTATTAGAAGAAGATTTAATCATTTATCGTACACTAACTGCTGCTTCTGAAAAGCTTGTGGTGAGTTATGCAATGAGTGATGAAGAAGGAAAATCATTACTTCCTTCTTTATATATAAAACGTCTGCAAGATTTAACAGGTGTCTCAGAAGAAATCATCTTTATGACACCAGATGAAGCACTGACATCTGAAGATGACTGGGCGTATATCTCACATCCAAGAACTGCACTTGCTTATTTAATGGCGCAGATTCGTCGAAGTGAGCATGATGGTGTTCCATTATCACCTGAATGGCAAGCATTACAGAGTTATTATGAACAAGATCCAACATGGCAAACGATTTATGAACGTCTTATGTATGCGACACATACACATAATAAAACGGAACCGTTGGAACAGCAGATTACAGAGGAGCTATATGGTCGTACGATTACATCTAGTGTATCGCGCGTTGAAAAATATTTTAAATGTCCCTTCTCTCATTTCGCCACATACGGTCTCCGTTTAGAAGAACGTGCGGAATATCGTTTAGAACCACCAACAATCGGTGACTTATTCCACGCGGCACTCAAATGGATTTCAGACGAAACAGCGAAAGAACATATTCAATGGCGTGAACTCTCCATCGAGCAGTGTAAACAACTCGCACGTGACGCGGTTCAAGTCGTCGTGCCACTACTCTACCATCAAATTTTACTAAGTACAGCACGCTATCAATACATCTTACGTAAACTCACAATGATTGTAGAACGCACGATGATTTCGATGCGTCACCATGCAAAAAATGCAGGATTCAAACCAATCGCTGTAGAGGCTGCTTTTGGACCGGGTGAAGCGATTCCGCCAATGGTTATCGAATTAACAAATCAGCATGAAATGAAGCTGCGCGGACGAATCGACCGCATTGACGCCACAAAAGTAGGGGACGAATCTTACCTACGTATTATTGATTACAAGTCTTCATCTCAGCGTCTCGACTTGAATGATGTCTATCATGGTTTATCGCTTCAAATGTTGACGTATTTAGATGTTGCAGTCGAAAATTCTACGCATTGGTTAGATGAAAAAGCAGAGCCAGGTGGCGTATTATACGTGCATATGCACAACCCGATGCTCAAGCAAGAGGCAGTACTGAATGAAGTTGAAACAGAAGCTGAAATGCTGAAGAAGTTTAAAATGAGTGGCTTACTACTGGAATCAGAAGATGTCATTTTGGAAATGGATGAAACATTAGAAGATGTCGGCGGACGCTCACAAATCGTTCCTGCCTATTTGAAAAAAGATGGTTCTGTTTCAAAAGGAATGTCCTCTGTTATTCAGCGTGAAGAATTAGAAGATTTACGCACATTCGTCCGTAAGAAACACCAAGAAGCAGGCGAAGGAATTTTAGCAGGCGACACAAAAATTAGCCCTTATCGCTTAAAACAAAAAACAGCATGTGACTACTGCCCGCAAAAAGCAGTTTGTCAGTTTGATACAACAGATACACAACAACAATATCGCACATTACGCGCTGAATCAGACGATACCGTGATTGAAAAAATTCGAAAGGAGTCGACAACGTATGATTCCAACTAAACCAGAGGGTGTTACGTGGACAGATGCTCAGTGGAAAGCCATTTGGGCAAAAGGTCAAGATACGCTTGTATCCGCAGCAGCAGGTTCAGGAAAAACAGCTGTCTTAATTAATCGTATGATTGAAAAAGTATTGGATACAACGAACCCAATCGACGTCGATCAATTACTCGTTGTAACCTTTACGAATGCTTCTGCCGCTGAAATGCGTCAGCGTATGTCGAAAGCTTTGGAAGAGGCGATTGATGAAGACCCATCATCTCAACATTTACGCCGCCAACTTTCTTTAATGAATAAGGCACAAATTTCGACACTTCATTCGTTCTGTTTAAATATTATTCGTCAATATAACTATCTCCTCGATATCGATCCAGGTTTCCGTATTGCGAATGATACAGAAGCTGCACTACTACGTGACGATACCATGGCAGAAGTATTAGAAGAAGCCTATGCAAAAGAAGATAAGCAAGAAATATATCGTCTTGTCGATGCTTTTACATCTGACCGCGATGATCAGGCGATGGAATTATTAATTGCGCAGTTATACGAGATGTCTCGCGTTAATCCGCAACCGTTTAACTGGCTCGACCGTTTACCAGAACAATATGATGTGACAGGAATTCAACACATTGATGACTTACCGATTGCTGCAATTATTAAGCAATCACTGTTATTACAAGTGGAAGCGGCGATTCAATTAGTGCAAGAAGTCCGTCAATTAGCGATTCAGCCGAATGGTCCAGATGCTTTTGGTAGTACGGCTGAAAAAGATTTAGAACAATTAATGATAGCACGCGCGCTTGTAACAGAAGGTACATGGTCAGAGATGCAAGCTTACTTCTCGCAATTCAAGTGGGGACGACTTGCTTCACAAAAGAAAGATACATGCGATGAAGGTATGAAAGAGCGTGCAAAAGCGAAACGTGAACAAGCTAAAAAAATCATCAACGATTCTGTAATGGTTTACTTCACACGTCCACCTGAAAAGCTACTAGAAGAAATGAGTGCGATGAAGCCACTCATTGAGACATTAGTTGATTTAACGAAGCAATTTAGTACACGCTATGCGGCTGTTAAAGCAGATAAGGGTTTGATTGACTTCTCAGATTTAGAGCATTTCGCATTGGCGATTTTAACGGATGGTGATTTACAACCTTCTGAAGTTGCGTTAGATTATCGTGCTCGTTTTGAAGAAGTCTTAGTCGATGAATATCAAGATACAAACCGACTGCAAGAGACCATCTTACAATTAGTTAAACGTGGCGAAGCAGCAGACGGTAATCTGTTCATGGTTGGGGACGTAAAACAGTCAATTGTGCGCCCATAAGGGTATTGTATATTTCACCATTTGGCGGTGAATAAACTACAGAAACGGTTTATATATCAGCCGACTTATCTTGGCGGGAAACCAAAAAGAGAGTGTAGCATGTCGGTACAAGTCATAAGTTAGCCTAAACGGAAAGGCTACGACTGAATGGCGAGATATAAAAGATTCATATAAGGAAGAAGGCTAAACTGCTTGAAGAATAGTCCGAGTGGGGTCATGTCTAACCGTCTAGGAAACCGTTTGAAACCTAGAATCTATTCTGTTCAGTGTACTAAATGGATGCAACTGAACATGGACGAACGCTATAAATTGAGGCTGAAATCTAGTTTCTGATTGATGAAAGAATAGACACACTTCAAGATTGAAGAAAAGGATGAACGTTCCTTCCGACAATGAATCGAGCCTGTATACAATATACTAAATGGGGATTACCTAAGTTGGAATGCCATTAGGCTATGTACAAAGGTACTGAATATCCAATATGGTAACGGAGCTCCCGTAGTAGTCCGAGATAGGGAAAACCTATTACACGGCGAAGGGGAGCAGCTTATAACGTATAAAACAATAAAGAAAGGAGCGAAATGCTCTATGCAAAGTTCAGAAATTGTCTTATACAATCTATCGAAACAAGCAATGAAGGACGGTTTTGAATTTGACCGTCTATACAGACATTTATACAACGAAGATTTTTATATAAAAGCCTATACAAAGATATACAAAAACAAAGGTAGTGCAACAAAAGGTATCGACGAAGAAACGGCAGATGGATTTGGTGAAGAAAAAATTCATGGGATTATAGAATCTTTAAAAGATGAAAGTTATCAACCCAAACCTGTACGTCGTATTCATATCCCAAAGAAAAATGGTGATACAAGACCACTTGGTATCCCTACATTTACAGACCGTTTAGTACAAGAAGTATGTCGTATGATTATAGAAGCAATTTATGAGCCGAAATTTTCAAATCATTCTCATGGTTTTAGACCGAAAAGAAGTTGTCATACAGCGTTAGTCGAAATAAAGAAAACCTTTACGGGCGTCAATTGGTTCATTGAAGGAGATATTAAAGGATTTTTCGATAACATCAATCATCAAGTACTAATCAATATTTTGCGAAAACATATTAAGGACGAGAAATTTATTCGTCTCATGTGGAAATTCTTAAAAGCAGGATTCGTGGAAGATTGGCGATTCCAAAAGACTTATAGCGGGACACCACAGGGCGGTATCATTAGTCCATTACTCGCAAATATTTATTTAAATGAATTTGATGAATATGTTGAAAATAAATTAAAACCTTCATTTGATTTAGGTGAGCCAAAAATAGGACGTAAACGAAATACGGAATATCGAAAATATGATATGCGTAATCAGCGTTTGCATAAAAAAATTAATACGACAGAAGACGAAAATTTACGACAACAGATGATTGAAGAATATAAGGCGAATAAGAAAATATTGCTTAATTTACCGTACTATGAACCAAATACCGATACGTATAAAGCAATGGAATACGTGCGTTATGCAGATGATTTTATAGTCGGTGTAAATGGTAGTAAAGAGGATTGTGAACGTTTAAAACAAGCAATGAAAGAGTTTTTGAAAGACCGTTTGCAATTAGAACTATCGGAAGAAAAAACACTCATTACACATAGTACAAAATTTGCAAGATTTTTAAGCTACGATATCTCAATTAGCCATGATTTAAGTGTGGCAAAGGATAAAAACGGTGTGAAAAAACGTAAATATAGAGGATATGTACAACTACGTATTCCAAAAGGGACGATTGAAAAAGTAATTGTCAAAAATAAAATGGTTAAAGATATTGATGCCAAGCAATGGGATATGTTGCATCGGCCAAGACTTGTCGGTTTATCTGATTTAGAAATCATCGAAACATATAATGCGGAATTACGAGGGATTTATAATTATTATGCTTTAGCTGAAAATGTAAATCGAAAAATGTGGCAACTGCGTTATGTAATGGAATATAGCTGTCTGAAAACACTTGCGAATAAATATAAATCCACAGTATCAAAAATGAAGGTTAAGTTTAAGCAAGGTAAGTACTGGGGCGTAAAGTATGAAACAAAGCAAGGTGAGAGAATAGCTTACTTTTATAAAGATGGTTTTGAAAAAAAGAAAGAAATCTTTCAATCAGAAATGGACCAACTACCAAATTTGTATGTATATCAAGGCAGAAATGATTTAGAAAAACGACTAAGTGCAAAACAATGCGAATTATGTGGAGATAACCACCCAGATACGAAGTTCGAAATTCATCATGTGAATAAAATTAAGAACTTAAAAGGTAAAGAATACTGGGAATGGACAATGCTCGCCAAGCAACGTAAAACACTAGTTGTATGTATAAAATGTCATAAAGAAATTCATAAACAACGATAGGTTTGTTATAAGTGGAGAGCCGTATACTCTGAGAGGAGTACGTACGGTTCGGGGAGGGGTTCTCTGGAAACCTACTACGGCAATGTAGCAAGGCGCTGGGTTCCTACTCTACTATCGATTCCGACTCGCTGAACCAACGCTATTTTTAAATAAGTATCTACAATATCAAGACGAACCGACGGATACAGGTATGAAAATTGATTTGAATGCGAACTTCCGAAGCCGGCATGAAGTGTTAGATGGTACGAACTATATCTTCAAGCAAATCATGGGTGAAAAGGTTGGCGAGATTGATTATGACGAAGCTGCGAGTTTAAAACCTGCAGCTCCTTATCCAGCACAAGATACGCCGATTACGGTCGCTGTACTGCATGCGACAGAAGAGGAAGAAGTGGATGAAGAGATTGAGGAATTACGTACTTCACAACGAGAAGCACGCTATATCATCTCGCAAATTCAACAATTAATGAATCGTGAACAGTTAGTTTATGATGCCTTCAAAAAAGACGAGCATGGTAATCCTGTCAGTCGTCCAATTGAATATAGTGACATAGTTATTTTAATGCGTTCAATGACATGGTCTGCCGATTTTGTGGAGGAATTTAAGTTAGCAGGAATACCGTTATATGCTGAATTATCACGTGGTTACTTCGATGCAATTGAAGTGATGGTCATGATGAATACTTTAAGAGTAATTGATAATCCATACCAAGATATTCCGCTAGCTTCTGTATTACGTGCGCCTTTTATCGGTCTAACTGAAAATGAACTAGCTGAAATCCGTCTAGCAGACCGTAAAGCGTCGTTTTATGATGCACTGAAGTCTTTTGTTGGGCAAGGGCAGGCGATGCGTACAGAGGCAGCAGAGAAGCTACAGCGCTTCTTATTATTACTTGAAGATTGGCGTAATTTAGCACGTCGAGGTTCGTTAGCGGACTTAATTTGGAAAGTATATCTTGATACGAATTATTATGAGATGGTTGGTGCGATGGCGAATGGTAAACAACGTCAAGCGAATCTTCGTGCCTTACATGATCGAGCAATTGCTTATGAAAAAACGGCATTTCGTGGGTTATTTCGTTTCCTTCGTTTTATCGACCGTATGCGCTTGAGAGGCGATGATTTAGGAACAGCGAAAGCGATTGGACAATCCGAAAATGTCGTACGTATTATGACCATTCACTCGTCAAAAGGTTTAGAGTTCCCATATGTATTCGCTGCAGGAATGGGACGACCATTCAACCGTATGGACTTCAATCAATCCTATCTATTTGACCCTGTGTTTGGATTAGCGGTTAAAATGATTGACCCTGAAAAAAGAATTGAATATACATCACTACCTTATTTAGCGATGAAAGAGAAAAAAATGCTAGAAATGAAAGCAGAGGAAATGCGTGTCCTATATGTAGCGATGACGCGTGCAAAAGAAAAACTCTATTTAGTAGGTTCAGTAAAAGAGTGGGCGAGTGCGCAAGAGAAGTGGCAAGATGCGCAGCTATTAGCACTTGGTGACCCACTCCCAGAACATCAGCGTGCAAAAGCGAGTAATTATTTTGATTGGATTGGTCCAGCGATTGCAAGGCATCCTGATTATTTAGCCGATGTCGAAGAAATGGAACGTACAGCATCACCCGACCATTCACGATTTAAAATAGAGATTGTCGATTGTCAGGATATGACGGTTGCAGTAGAAGAACATGAAGTATTGCCAAAACCTGTAACGGAAGAAAATCAATTTTTCTCTACGCTTATTCATCAACGTCTGGACTATCGCTATCCATTTGAAACATCGACGCGTAAAAAATCGAAAACATCTGTTTCAGAAATGAAGCGATTGAAGTTGTTAGAAGATCAGGCAGAACCAGAGATGATTTTTGAACCAGTGAAAGAGAAGGTGGAAGTGACGCAAGGTCCACGACTAAAATTCATGCAAGAACAGACGAATATGAGTGGAACTGAAAAAGGAACTGCTGTCCATGCAGTGATGGAACATGTACCACAACAAGGTTTTGAAACAGTAGAAGAAATTGAAGTCTTTTTGCAGACACTTGTAAAACGCCAGCTCTTAACAAAGGAAGAAGCACAAGTTGTTGAACCACAAGACCTGCTGACGTTCTTTGCGAGTCCAACTGGACAGGAGTTTAAGTCAGCGCCTATTTTAAAAAGGGAATTACCATTCACACGTGCGATTGTTGATGAAGACGGAGATGCACAGATTGTACAAGGGATTATTGACTGCTTATATCAAACGACTTCTGGTGAATGGGTACTGCTCGATTACAAGACGGACCGACTCACAGCGACAATGCAAACAACAGAAGGGTTAGAAGCTGAATTACGTCGACGCTATTCGATTCAGTTACACACATATAAGCAAGCTGTTGAAGAAATTTTAGATATTCAAATTACGCGTGCGATGATTTATGCATTCGCTGCACATCATGGGTTTGACGTATAGGAGGAGATAGAAGTTGATGCAACTTGCACCAACGAAACAGCGTATTGGCACATTAGATTTATTAAGAGGACTTAGCTTATTTGGGATTTTACTCGTCAATTTATTGGCGTTTAATTTCCCTGTAAACTATGTATCACTACGTGAGTTTTTAGAACATCCAACTGATTTACAGATAGAAAAATACTTAACGATTTTTGTACAAGGAAGTTTTTACCCTTTATTTGCAGGTTTATTCGGGTATGGTTTACAGATGCAAATGAACAAATCAAAGGAACTTGGTGAATCATTCATTGGTTATGGTTCTAAGCGGCTAAGCTTCCTATTATTGATTGGTTTATTACACGCTTTTTTCATCTGGTATGGTGATATTTTGACAACCTATGCTGTACTTGGTTTTGGTTTATTATTTTTATTAAAGTTAAGACCGATTTTCCAACTACTTATTGCGACTATTTTATTCGGTATTTGCAGTTTGACAGTAACCGTTCTATTTTATATTTCAAGTCAATTTATTACAGACCCATCTGAATACACAGATGTAGCAGGTGTGGCACAGTCGATTGAGGCTTATCGTTATGGTGGAGTTATCGAAATCTTTTTCCAACGTCTAAATGATTTATCTTTACAATATTCAATTATGATGTGGATTTCAGCATTCTTTACAATCCTCCCATTCATGCTTGTTGGTGCTGCCGCAAGCCAGTGGCGTTTAATTGAACGAGCAGGAGAACTTAAGAAGCTTTGGTTCGTCTTATGTATTATAGGGCTATCACTCGGACTCTATTTAAAAAATCTCATTTACCATGAACCTACTTCAATTTTTTATGAAGGTATTGGTCAAGTGATCGGGGCGCCGATTTTAACGGTAGGCTATGTATCATTAATTGTACTTCTTGGACTCATTCCGTGGGTGCAAATCATTACAAAACCGATTCAAGCAGCAGGTCGTATGTCATTAACAACTTACTTAATGCAATCTGTTATCCAAAGTATTTTATTTTATGGCTTTGGTTTTGGTTTGTATGGCAAGTTAAGTCTGTTACACTTATTCTATATTGCACTCGCAATTTATGCGATTCAGCTCGTTTTTTCAATGATTTGGTTCAAGTACTTTAAACAAGGTCCTGTAGAAGCGCTTTGGAAAAGTGTCACGTATGGAAAGAGATTTGAAAAATAGAGGAAATTTAATAGAAAATAAGGTATTATTGTAAAAAAAGAAGGAGTGCCACTATTCATGAAAATTTTATCATTTCGTTACAACAATGAAATCGGATTTGGTCCGAAAGTAAAAAGAGAAGAAGCAGTTTGGGATGTACTAGCAATTCAAAAATCGTTAAATGTCTTACCTTCGTTTTCTGAAACAATTGTTGAAGGTATGACTTATGGTTTTGAATTTGTAGAGCAAATGCGAAAATTAGTAGAGGCGGCTGAACAATCTCCAAATCCAGCTATTTTCAAACATGCATTTACAAACATCGAATGGCTTGCACCAATTCCACGTACGACAAAGAATATTATTTGCGTAGGGAAAAACTATGATGAGCATGCAAAAGAGATGGGCGCTGATCATGCACCAGAAGATTTAGTTGTATTCACAAAAGCACCAACAGCTATTGCTGCCGATGAGCAAACAATTTCTGTTCATGCAGATGTAACAGATTCACTTGATTACGAAGGTGAATTAGCAGTTGTAATCGGAAAAAAAGGGAAGAACATTCCAGCAGTTTTAGCATTTGACTACGTATTTGGTTATACGATTGCAAATGATATTACAGCACGTGATTTACAAGAACGTCATAAACAATTCTTCTTAGCAAAAAGTCTAGATGAGTCTTGCCCAATGGGACCTTATTTAGTAACGAAAGATGAAATTCCAAATCCACAAAATCTAACAGTAGTTACAAAAGTCAACGATGAAGTACGTCAAAATGGTACAACACGTGACATGATGCATACTGTTGAAGATTTGATTGTAAAAATCTCAAGCATGGTAACATTGGAACCAGGTGATGTGATTTTAACAGGTACGCCAGCAGGAGTTGGTAAAGGTATGACTCCACCAACGTATTTAAAAGCAGGCGATACAGTAAAAGTATCAATCGAAGGAATCGGTACATTAGTAAACCGTTTCGAATAAGATATTATTCAATCTCGACATGCCTCGGCTGTCGAGATTTTTTTGTTATTTGGTCGGGTGACCCATTTTCGCCCTCGAGTGACCCGATTGGACGAGCGAATGTCCCGAATCGAGGAACGAGTGGCCCGAACACTTCCATCAATGCCCCGTTTCGACAAGCGAATGTTCGAATTCACACTAGCGTAGTCAATTCAAGTCCTCTTCTATTACTCAAAAGCCTTGAAGAAAGTGCGGAGAGGGAGCAACTTAGGTTGTTTGGTCGAGTGACCCATTTTCGCCCTCGAGTGACCCGATTGGACGAGCGAATGCCCCGAACCAAGTAATGAGAGGCCCGAACACTTCCACCAATGGCCCGTTTCGCTGCCCGAATGTCCTAACCTAAGCAATAAGAATTCCTTTTTTACTCAGTTAACTTTTAGCTGAATAAGGGAACAGTAGAAGTAGCATTTGTGCATCTATGCTATTTAGAACGATGTTTTTGTATCTTCTTCCTATATTCGTTTTCTGTGGGTATTTTTGTTTGTATAGTCTGCATCTCTTTGGTAACATGAAAAAGAAATATGACAATTATACGAGGTGAAAAACATGCTTGAATTTTTAGGTTCACAAACTCATTTGCATATTACGACATGGGTTGTAGCACTAATTTTATTCTTTGTTGCAGTTAGTATGCAAAAAGGTTCAAAAGGGCGCAAAATTACACATATGATTTTACGTCTATTCTATATTTTGATTATCGCAACAGGTGTTGCTTTATTCATTACAGCGCTTGATTACGGTCAGGGTATGTTGTACGGATTTAAACTATTATTCGGTTTAGGTGTAATCGCCTTTATGGAATTAGTATTAGTTCGCAGCAATAAAGGTAAATCGACTGGTGGTATGTGGGCAGGTTTTATTATCTGCTTAATCGTTGTACTTGTACTAGGCTTCAAATTGCCAATGGGCTTCCAGTTCTTCTAAAAAACCATCTATAAAAAGTAGTACAGACCGAATTTATGGT
Source organism: Kurthia sp. YJT4 (assembly GCF_030219945.1). Classification (NCBI taxonomy): domain Bacteria; kingdom Bacillati; phylum Bacillota; class Bacilli; order Caryophanales; family Caryophanaceae; genus Kurthia; species Kurthia sp. YJT4. The sequence goes on from NZ_CP126689.1 coordinate 549,852, forward strand.
TTGTACTACTTTTTTTCGTTAAAGGGGGTAAAGGATAAGAGTGAATAGACTATGAAAGGTGGCAAAGGATAGATGAAAAAAATAAGTTCTTTCATCTTGTCGTTATGTTTACTCTTTTTAATTTCGCCTACCTTTTTTGTAAAAGCTAAGCAGGACATGCACGATGAGAGTATTTATGACATTATTGTTGATCGTTTTGTGGATGGAAATCCAGCAAATAATGGACCGACAAACTTAAAAGAGCCTTTTATGGGTGGCGATTTTGAAGGAGTTCGAACGAAGGCAAGTTATTTTAAAAAATTGCGTTTTTCATATATTTCACTCGGAAGCCTAGCAAAAGCAGAAGACTATCGCGGAAAAAAGGTAGTGGATTATGGTCAACTACAGCCTTACTTTGGGACAGAAGCAGATTATCAAAAGATGCGTGAAGCCTTAAATAAAGAGCAAATCAAAGTGATTGCTGATTTTCCGATTAATGGTGTGAGTGAAAAGAATGTATTGATTCCAAAAGGTGAAAAAGCGAATTGGGCGAAGCCCGCGACTGAAAAGGGAACGGTTAATTGGAATTTAGAAAATAAACAAGTGAAAAAAGCTTTGATGAAAGCTGCAGCAGATTATGCTTATCATAATCAAGTGGATGGTATTCGACTTACAGGGATACAAGGTGTAGATCCAACTTTTTTAAATGATTTAATGCTGATTTTAAAAGCAAGTAATCCTGACTTAGTCGTCCTATCTGATGATGACTCAGATGCGAATTTTGATGTGGATTATGATGTAGGAAAGATGAAGGCTTTTCAGGAAGTCTTTAAAAAACCGAATGCAACTGCTACATCGGTTGTGAAAAATATTCGAGAAGATCGTGAAGTTAATCCACGTCTACTCATGATTGATGATGTGAATAATACACGTTTTTCAGAACATACCAAAATATCGAAAGGTGAATCGAGTCCACAGTTGAAATTGGCGCTAACGACCTTATTTACTTTACCAGGGACGCCCATTATGATGTATGGTACTGAAAATGAAATGAGTGGAAAAAATCCACCTGATACACTTGGTATGATGGAATTTAAAGAAAATAATGAGCTAACAGATTACATCAGAAAGCTTCAAAAAATTCGTTCAGATAATCCAGCCTTGCGAAATGGTTCATTCAAATTATTAAATCATCAAGATGGTTTTGTCGCTTACGAACGATATGATGATAAAAAGAAATGGCTCGTAGTTGTTAATAATACAGATCAGACACAGCAAATGAACCTTTCTGAAAAGGCGATTGGGAAGAATCGAGAATTGGTAAGTTTATTAGATGGAGAAAGAGTCTATGCGAGTCCTAATCAAAAGTATCGTGTCGCATTAGATCGTGAACAGGCAGAAATTTTTGAAATCCAGCCAAGAAAAAGTGTGGATTTTCCGTATCTATCACTGGCGGTTGTAGGGACACTATTTGTATTGCTTATGATTAAGATTGTGATTGGTGTTGTGCGAAAAAAGAAGGGGGAAGGAATATAGTGTACCTCTTTAAAAAAGGTTGAGATCTAATGTGTTTATAACACATAGGTCTCAACCGATTTTTGATTTATAGAGCTTCAGGATATAATTCGTTTAAGAAAAAGACAGCGATTGTTCCAGGGCCTGCATGACATGCGATAGTCGAACCAATCACATGTAACTCAACAGCGACAGGGTGGAAGCGTTCGATAATCATTTCCTTCATTTCCTGTGCAGCTGCTAGGTCGTCACCATGACTAATTGCAATGACTTGTTTAGATAGTGTTTCACCACGTTCTTCCATTACGTCTAAAATACGCTTAAACACTTTTTTACGACCACGCATTTTCTCGATTGGAATTAGTTTTCCATCTTCTACGTGAAGGAGTGGTTTAATGCTTAATAATCCACCGATGAAAGCACTTGTTTTAGAAACACGTCCGCCTTTAGCAAGAAAATCTAAGTCTTCTACAGTAAATAAATGTTCCATATGTTCTGCTTGGAATCGTGTACGTGCTACAACATCTTCAAATGAGTATGCGTGATCGCGTACACGAACCGCTTCTTTTACGACCATACCATAACCAAGTGATGCACATTTTGAATCAATAATTTCGAGTTTTAAATCAGGATAGTTTTCAAGCACCTGTTCACGCATCATGCGAGCAGTGTTGTATGTACCTGAAAGTTCAGAAGAGAATGCGATATATAAACCTTCCTCGCCTGATTTTGCAAGTTCTTCAAAAGCATGCAAAAATACTTCAGGTGATACTTGAGAGGTTTTTGGCGATTTGCCATTTCGAATTTCGTCATATACTTTTTGTACATCAATGCCAATGACATCGTCGAATTCTTTGCCATCTAGTTCAACACGTAGTGGAAATAGATGTACATTATTATCTACATAAAAAGATTGTGGTAAATCACATGCGCTATCTGCAAATAGTTTCATGTGCTTACACCTCCTATAATTCATTTAGAGTTTTAGACGTTCACGTAAAATACGCGCGATTCCGTCTTCGTTGTTACTGTCCGTAATCTCATTTGCAATATTTTTTACATCGCCAATCGCATTGCCCATTGCCACGCCAAGACCGGCATATTCAAGCATCTCTAAATCATTATCCTCATCACCAAATGCAATAATACGTTCTTTTGGAATTTGTAAATGCTTTGAAACGACCTCTAAACCAATGGCTTTATGAATACCGCTGCGCACGATTTCGATTACATGGTACGGGTCTCCCCAACGACGATGGTCGATTACTTCTGCTTTTGTATGTTCTAAAAATTCACGAATGATCGCAACTTCTTGGTCACTCGCATGAAGTAATAAACTTGTTGGATCATCTTTTAGATGCTCTTTAATTTTGCCATATGTCATACGTGGATTACCCATTCCTAAAATCGCAAGAAGTGGGTCGTCTTGCTGTTCAACATAAACATCATCCATCACTTCCGCAATGACATTGGCAAGACGGTATTCGTGAAGAGATTCCACAATATCCGTTGCAGTATGTAATTGAATCGGATTATGTTGTGTTTTAAACTGTGTGTGATGAGGTTGATGAATGTATGCACCGTTGAAATTAACGATTGGTGTATGTAGTCCTAGTTCTTCATAAATATGTTTGCTGGCGCGAAAAGGTCGTCCAGTTGCAATCATTACTTGATGTCCTACTGACTTTGCTTGCAAGATTGTTTCTTTTGTTGTAGGTGATATCACTTTTTCATCCGTTAATAATGTGCCGTCTAAATCAAGCACAATTAAATGAGGCTTCATGAATCGCAAAACTCCTCTCTATCCCGTAATTTTACCCTTATACACCGTATTCCGTCAAAACTTCCTTTCGAAAAGAGTGAATAAGTCATAATAAAAAAGAAAATACCAACGGCTAAAGCAAAAATCGCTTGGAACCCCATACAATAACCACTCAAATTGTCTAATGCTTTATAAAATGACCTTTTCCCAATTTTGTTCATTTTTATTCGTCACATAAAATAATTTCTGTTACGATAAGGATAAGAATGTAAAGGAGTGAACAGGAAATGGAGATTAAAAAAGAACAATGGGGTAATATCCCACTACTACACATCTATGATGAAACGATGGATGCATCAACACCAACCATTCTATTTTTACATGGTTTTGAAAGTGCAAAAGAGCATAATCTACACTATGCCTATAACTATGTGAATAAAGGAATGCGTGTCATCATGCCAGACGCCATGTTACATGGTGATCGTGATGAACATCTCGATCCTGTTCAATTAAGCTTACGATTTTGGGAGATTGTCTTAACGAATATCGAGGAAGTTGAGACGATTTATCACGCGTTACAAGAAAAAGGGATTATTCAAGAAGGTACAAAAATTGGTCTAAGTGGAACATCGATGGGAGCGATTACGACATTAGGGTGTCTAACTGTCTATCCATGGATTGATGTAGCAGCAGTGATGATGGGTACACCAAACTATGTTGATTTAGCAAAAGCACAAATCGAACAAGTGGAAGCGATGGGATTACCATTACCGCTTTCTGAAGAAGAATTGGCACATTTATACCGCACGCTAGCTTACTTCGAAATTAGTAGCCATCCTGAAAAATTAGCAGGACGACCTGTATTCTTCTGGCATGGTAAAAAAGATCAAATGGTTCCATATGCACCAGCACACGCTTTTTATGAAGCAATGAAAGAACAGTATGCAGATGCTCCTGAGAAGTGGCAACATATGACATCAAAAAGTTCAGGTCATAAAGTAAATCGTAAAGGTATGCTTGCAAACGTGGATTGGTTTGCAGAGTATTTGGCATAAGCCTTAAATTTTGTTATGATGAACTTAACACTATGTAGAAAGGGGTAAACTTTCATGGCAATCGATCAAGATATGAAAGACAGTATCCTAGGCGCACTTGAAAACGTTATTGACCCAGAATTAGGGATTGATATCGTTAATTTAGGTCTTGTTTATGACGTAGATATGAATGATGAAGGTGTCGCAATGGTTACAATGACATTAACATCAATGGGCTGCCCAATGGGACCAATGATTATCGACCAAATTCGTACAGCACTATTTGAATTACCAGAAGTAAAAGATGTAGACGTAAATATTGTTTGGAATCCACCATGGTCAAAAGATAATATGACACGCTATGCAAAAATGGCTCTAGGCGTACGTTAATAATAGAATGGCCTTTCACATTCGATACTTGAATCGTAAAGGTCATTTTTTTGTGAATAAATAAAGATAGGAGAATTAAATTTTTTTAAAATGGATAAACAATTGATTCAAATTGAACGTAAATTCCGACCCGAAATTGAGGGTTTACGTGTTGTTGCAGCACTTCTAGTCGCCACATACCATATTTGGTTTAACCGCGTTTCAGGTGGCGTAGATGTATTCTTCGTAGTCTCTGGATTTTTAATTACAACCTCTATTATTTCAACCATTAATCGTACAGGGACGTTTAAGTTCCTACCCTATATCTCTAAGCTATTGAAACGTTTATTGCCATCCGTATTTTTTATATTGGCAGTCGTTCTTTTACTTAGCTTCTTTTTATTACCGCAAACAATTCTAGATAAAACGATTAAAGAAATTATTGCTTCCATGTTCTATTTTGAAAACTGGCAATTAGCATTTTCAAATACGGATTATCTCGATTCACAACAAATGAAAACTCCTGTAGAACACTTTTGGGCGATGTCAATTCAAGGTCAATTTTACATAATTTGGTTTATGCTATTTGCATTTATTTTATGGGCGATTAAAAAATATCAAATCACGAATACCCGAAAATTAATTAATTTTATTTTAGGTAGTGTATTCATCGTATCACTTATTTATTCAATTTATTTAACTTCAGTGAATCAACCATTTGCTTATTTCATTACATTTACACGTGTATGGGAATTCTCGTTAGGTGGATTACTCTGTGTAAATCTAGCATACATTCGCATCAATAAAGTAGTCGCCATGATATTAGGATGGCTAGGCTTAATTGGCCTAATCTTAACAGGTATGTTATTTGATGTATCACAAATGTTTCCAGGATATATTGCACTATGGCCAATGGCTTGTGCGGTCTTTATTATTGTATCTGGAACAGTAACAACTCGTTTTGGTGTGCGTCGTATTTTAGCCTCACCTGTCATGATTAAATTAGGTGGTTTGTCATTCGGTGTTTACCTATGGCACTGGGTTATTCTTTCGTTCTATCACTATAATATTAGCCGAGAGAATCCGAACTTTTTAGAAGGTATGACAATTATTATTGCTTCATTCATCTTATCTTATTTAATGACGCGCTTCATTGAAAAACCGATTCGCGAATCTTCTACGACGCGTCGTGCATTCCGTAGAATCTCATGGATTGGAACGGTGAACCTCATTTTAATTGCTGTTTTAGTGAGTACAAATCTTTTTGCGCAAAATCAACAAGCTAAAAATAAAACTGTTGAAAATTATCCTGGAGCAGTAGCAGCTCTTGGAAAAGTTGAAGTACCAGATGTACCTGCCTATCCAACTTTAGCCAATGTATTTAATGATTTACCACAATCGCATATAGATGGTAGTAATCAAACTCAAAAAAAAGCGGATGTAAAAGTCGGTGTCTATGGTAAAAAAGAAGGGTACACAGCTACCATCGCAGTTGTCGGAAGTTCACATTCCGAACAATGGCTAGGTGGCGTATTAAAAGCAGTTGAAGGAACGGATTATCGTGTGCTCAATATTACACGTTCCGCTACTCGTTTTTCTACAGGTTATGATGAAGATGATATCAAGTCTAAGTGGGTGGAAAATACATTAGCCTATATTAAAGAACAGGATATCGATTTAGTAGTAGGGCATGCGACAGCTTCGAATACAGATAAAGAACGTATTCAAGAACATCTTTTAAATCCACTGCGTGAATTAAAGGAAGCGGGTGTTCAAGTTTTAGCATTACGTGATAATCCACGCTATAAATTCAATGTTGTAGAGTCTCTTGATCAAGATGGTGAACAAAAAACGATTGAGAAAATGAATCGTGAACAAAATCAATTAGACGGAGCAGCTTGGACTAAACTAGAACAAAGCCAAGAATTTCATACATTAGATTTAACACAGTATTTCAAAATAGGTGATGAATTCAGACCGATTATTGGAAATGTGGTCGTCTATCGTGATTACGATCATATTACAAATACGTATGCCGAATCTTTTGCACCGATTTTTGAAAAACAATTTAATGATATCTTAAAAAAATAAAATAGTTAGAATCTCATTGTGTGTATTACATGATGAGATTCTTTTTTTTATAAAAAATTTTCTTTGACACATTCTTGATACATTCGAGCGGCATACTCTTATTTGTAAGACAGACAAGCTTATCACATTCAAATAGGAGGAGTACAACATGAATTTTTTAAAACGAGCCTTTCATAGTATGAAAGTTAAAAAAGGAAGAACAGCATTATTAACGATTGTCTTTTCAGCAATCTTAATCTTTATTTTAGCAGGCTTAACGATACAGAGTGCCTCATTAAAGGCAATAGAGAATGCAAAGAAAAGCATGGGAGCAACGGTTACGGTGTCAGCGAATATGCAAAAAGCGATGGAGGAAATGCGTTCATCAGAAAAAGAAGGAGAGAAACCAGACCCAAGTGGATTTAAGTTAACGCCTATTGATGAAAAAACGATGAACAAGTTGAATGCATTAGATGGTATTGCAACGTCCAATGTGACAAGTTCAACTTCTGCTAACGCAAAATCCTTTGAAGCGATTACGTCAGACGATACCTCAACGGATGAAACCGATACGCAAACAGAAGGTCGAGGTGGCCCAGGCGGTGGTATGGGTGGCATGGCATCTGCAGGGGATTTAAGTATTGCAGGTACGAATACGACAGATACAGTTTCTTCATTTACAAGTGGTACATCGAAAATTGTAGAAGGTGTAGGAATTACAGAAGCAGATGAAAATACAAACCACGCAGTCATTGAGAAGAATCTTGCAGAAGCGAATGATTTAAAAGTCGGTGACAAAATTAAAGTAGAAGATACAGATGAAAAATCACATACATTAGAAGTTGTCGGGATTTATGAATCAACAGAAACAGCAGATGCACGTGCATTGCAAATCGCATCACTTAATCCGTATAACAAAATTTATACATCTTACACATTTGCGAATACATTAAAAGGTTCTGACTATAAAAATACAGCCGATTCAATCGTCTATACATTAGAAAATCCAGAACAAGTGGATGCATTTGTAAAAGCAGCTAAAAAAGCTGGTGTTGATACAGATACGTACACATTACAGACGAACGATCAAGTGTACCAACAAATGATTGAACCGCTTAAAAATGTAGAGAGTTTCGCACAGAAAATTGTGTTATTAGTATCGATTGCAGGAACGATTATTTTAGCGTTAATTGTTATTTTAACGATTCGTGAACGTAAATATGAAATTGGTGTTCTGTTATCGCTTGGTGAGAGTCGTGTGAAAATCATTGCGCAGTTCTTTTCAGAGATGTTAATTGTCTTAATTATGGCGATGGTGATTGCTGGTGTGAGCGGACAGTTTGTCGGAAATATGGTCGGACAACAACTGTTAGATCAACAAACAACAACACAAACTGCAACAACACAAGATGCAGGACAACAACGAGGCCCTGGTGGTCAAGGAGGTCCAGAACAAGGAGATGCTAATGGTGGTCCACGCGGTGGCGGTGGATTTGGTGGATTCGGAGCAAACAGTGTGGCAGAAGCTGAACAAATTAAAGAACTAGACATCACATTATCATTGCAAGAACTTGTAGAGCTTGGTGGTTTCGGTCTTGCGATTAGTTTCTTATCCGTTATTCTCGCATCTATTGGTATCATGCGCATGCAACCGAAAAAAATCTTAATTTCATAAGGAGGTAACAAACAGTTAGAATAAATATATAAATATCTATAAAAAACTATTGGTTTTTCATACATTTCATAATATAATAGAATTATCCACTAATTCAAAGGAGAATGTAATGTATGAAAAAATACAGTATTGGTCAATTCGCAAAAGAAATCGGAGTAACAGTTCAGACTTTAAGAAACTGGGATAAGACAAATAAATTAAATCCCCAATATACTGCACCTTCTGGACACCGTTATTACTCTCAACAACAACTTGAATATTTTCTTGGTTTACATTCTCCTGAATCAGAATCGAGAATAACTATCGGCTACTGTCGAGTATCTTCTCATAAGCAAAAGGATGATTTGCAGAGACAAGTGGAAAACATGGAATCATACTTACTGTCTCAAGGTAATCCATTTAAGATTGTGAAAGATATAGGTAGTGGTATAAATTACAACAAAAAAGGGTTAAATGATGTTATTGATTTAGTCCTAAATTACAAAGTAGATCGAGTTGTAGTTTTATACAAAGATAGGTTATTACGATTCGGATTTGAACTCTTGGAAAATTTATTTGCTAAATACGGAACAAAGATTGAGGTTATCGACAATACTCCAAAGACAGATGATCAAGAGTTGGTCGAAGATTTAATTCAGATTGTTACTGTATTTAGTTGCAAATTACAAGGGAGACGGGCGAATAAGGCTAAGAAATTAATTAAGGAGTTGAAAGAGAATGATACTAACAAAGAAGATACGAATTAAACCAACTAAAGAACAAGAAATTCAATTATGGAAATCTACTGGTGTGGCAAGATGGGTATACAATTGGACATTAGCTAGACAACAAGAAAATTATCAACGAGGGTTGAAATTCTTATCTGACAATGTTTTAAGAAAAGAAATCACACAAATTAAAAAGCAAGAGGACTTCCAATGGTTGAGTGAAGTATCAAATAATGTGGCTAAACAAGCTGTTAAAGATGCTTGTAATGCGTATAAGAGATTCTTTAAAGGTTTGGCGAAACGTCCAAGATTCAAATCTAAAAAGAAATCTAAACCTTCTTTCTATAATGATAATGTGAAACTTAAAGTAAAAAAGAACACGGTGTTAATTGAGAAAGTAGGATGGGTTGCAACTTCTGAGCAAGTCCCAATGGGGGTGAAATATACTAATCCTAGAGTATCTTTTGACGGAAAGTATTGGTATATCTCTGTTGGAGTAGAGCAAGAACAAGTAAAACAAGAATTAACGAATGAAGTAATTGGCGTAGATTTAGGAGTTAAAGAATTAGCAATTTGCTCGAATGAAATGGTGTTCAAAAACATTAACAAAACAAAAGAAGTGAGAAAGATTGAGAAACGTTTACGTAGGTTACAGCGAAGTGTTTCTCGAAAATACGAGATGAATAAGGAGGGAAACCAATTTGTCAAAACATGTAACGTTATAAAAATCGAAAAGCAAATACGAAATCTACACAGACGGTTAGCTAACATTAGAAACAACCACATTCATCAAGCAACAAATACAATAGTGAAAACCAAACCTTGTAAAGTTGTGATGGAAGATTTGAATGTAGTTGGAATGATGAAAAATCGTCATTTAGCTAAAGTAGTAGCCAAACAAAAGATGTATGAATTTCTCCGTCAAATGAAATACAAATGTGAAAAATACGGAATTGAATTTATACAAGTTGGACGTTTCTTCCCATCTTCTAAAACATGTTCGTGCTGTGGACAAATTAAATCAGATTTAAAATTATCTGATAGAGTTTACAAGTGTGACTGCGGATTAGAGATAGACAGAGATATGAATGCTGCGTTAAATTTAGCTAAATTTGGAGAATTAGTAGCTTAGTCACTTACAAGACACTACTAATGTGTAGGGTTCGTTGTACCCGAATTAACGCCTGTGGAGTATCATATCAAATGTGAGTAGCTTCGGCAAAAGCAGATACAAAGAAACAGGAAATAAACATTGCTTATAGATTTTTATAGGTTTTTGGCAACGGAATAGTAGATGTTACAAGTAGAAAATTTAAATTATTGGTATCAATCGAAGTCAGAACCACTTTATGAAGACTTAAATCTGACATTTGATGAAGGAAAATTATACGGTATTTTAGGATCGAGTGGCTCGGGTAAAACGACTTTTTTATCGCTAATTGCAGGACTGGATACACCAAAATCAGGTGATATTTATTACGAAGGGAAGTCATTAAAAAAGATTGGGTTAACATGTTATCGTAATGCATGTGTATCGATTGTCTTTCAGTCGTATAATCTACTACCTTATTTATCGGCACTGGATAATATAACAGCAGCACTTGAAATTACGCATTCAAAAAAAGCGAATCGTAAAGAATATGCACTCGAGATGTTGCAAAAAGTAGGAATTGACACTGAAATGGCGAAGAAGAATGTCCAACATTTATCAGGTGGACAGCAACAGCGTGTTGCGATTGTGCGCGCCATGTGTTGTGATGCGCGACTTGTTGTAGCAGATGAACCGACAGGTAATTTAGACGAACAAAACTCACTCGAAATCATTCGCCTGTTTAAACAACTAGCACATGAACAAAATAAATGTGTCATTGTCATTACACATGAAAAAGAGATTGCAGAACAATGTGATACGGTTCTAGAGTTAAAATCTAAGAAAATGCATGTGATTAAAAGTAGTTAATTTATGAAACATATAATTAGAATATAGCTAATCGAAATATAGTAAATAAAGAAGACCATGCAAAAAAAAGCAGTGGTCTTCTTTTCATGTCTAATTAATACGACATAAAAATTCGACACACTGCTCACATTCACAAAACTGCTGTAAATAATCTAAACGATGGATTGTAAGGTAGCCATTTTCTTCTGATATGACTTTTTCTTTTTTGAATTCTTGTAATAAGCGGTTTACAACTTCACGACTTGTTGCACAAAGACTTGCTAGTTCACTATGTGTAAATTTTTCGCTAATTTGAATCGATTTGTCTGTTTTCTTTTCGCCATATGAATTCGCTAAACGAATGAGTGTAGAGGAGAGTGCGCCTTTTTTTCCATATAGCAGTAAATCGCGTAATTTAGTTTGTTCACGCATTCTTTGGATTTGAATCCATGTGAGACATTCTCGTAGTGCTGCAAGGTTTTCGGATAATTCATGTTCTAATTGTTCTTTCGAAATTGCAAAAACGGTACAACAGTCTAAAACTTTTGCTGAAAGTGGGTATGTAATAAGTGGGGTGAATAAAATACTTTCACCAATACAATCATTTTTCGTCGCAATGCAAAGTGTTAATTCTTTACCACCAACGCTCTCTTTTGTAATGGCAATACGACCTTTTTCCACAAAATAAAGATGTGTTGCCGCTTCACCTGTAGTACAAATATGTTGATGACGAACGAAATGATGTTTTGTACCATGTGCTTTAAAAATCTGCTGGACGATTTGGGGGACTGCATCAAACAAGATTAAAACACCTCCATAATTAACTGGTTTTTATTTTAACATAAATAGTAAATGGTACAAAAAATATGAAAGTCAAAAAAGGTCAAACATATTACTTGAGTTTTTGAAATAAAGTCGATATAATAAAATTAATCAATAGTCAAAGATGGTCAAACAGGAGGGAAAAATAATGCAAATGAATCAAATGAACCAAGAAGAAGAAAATCCGCTAGAGAAGTACGGACGTAATCTAGTAGAGGCTGTTAAAGAAGGTAAGATGGACCCTGTTATTGGACGTGACCAAGAAATTCGTGATGTCATTCGTATTTTATCTCGAAAAACAAAAAATAATCCCGTTCTAATCGGTGAACCAGGTGTAGGTAAAACAGCGATTGTTGAAGGTCTAGCACAACGTATTGTAAAAAAAGACGTACCTGAAGGTTTAAAAGATAAACAAATATATGAACTGGATATGAGCGCATTAATTGCAGGCGCAAGTTATCGCGGACAGTTTGAAGAACGTCTACAAGGTGTTTTAAAACAAGTACGTGAAGCAGAAGGAAATATTATCTTATTCATCGACGAAATTCATACCATTGTCGGTGCAGGTAAAACAGAAGGTTCGATGGATGCAGGGAATATGTTAAAACCAATGTTAGCACGCGGTGAACTACATTGTATCGGTGCGACAACATTAGATGAATATCGTACAAATATCGAAAAAGACCCTGCACTTGAACGACGCTTCCAACAAGTGCTTGTACGCGAACCATCTGTAGAGGATACAATTTCCATTCTACGTGGTTTACGTGAACGTTTTGAATTACACCATGGTGTACGTATCCATGACCGTGCGATTGTGGCCGCGGCAGAATTATCAAACCGCTATATTACAGATCGTTTCCTACCAGATAAAGCGATTGACTTAGTCGATGAGGCGTGTGCGATGATTCGTACAGAAATCGACTCGATGCCATCTGAATTAGATGAGGTTACACGTCGACAAATGCAGTTGGAAATTGAAGAACAAGCATTGATGAAAGAAGACGACAATGCGAGTAAAAAACGTTTAGAGGCACTACGTGAAGAATTACAAGAATTAAAAGATTCATCACAATCGATGCGTGAACAATGGGAACGTGAAAAAAATGCGCTTCAAATTGTGCAAGAAAAACGTGAAAAACTCGACCAATATCGCCATGAATTAGAAGAAGCAGAGAATCAATATGATTTGAATAAAGCAGCGATTCTACGACATGGTAAAATTCCAGAGCTTGAAAAAGAGTTAGCGAATTTAGAAGAGGAAGTAGAAAGTACAGATAAGTTATTACGTGAAGATGTAACAGCGGAAGAAATTGCGAGTATTGTATCTCGCTGGACAGGTATTCCTGTAACGAAAATGTTAGAGGGAGAGCGTGAAAAATTACTTCGTTTAAAAGATACACTACATGAGCGTGTAGTCGGACAAGATGATGCAGTTCGTCTTGTTTCAGAAGCTGTATGGCGCGCACGTGCAGGTATCCAAGATCCGAATAAACCAATCGGTTCGTTCCTATTCTTAGGACCAACTGGTGTAGGTAAAACAGAACTTGCGAAAGCACTCGCAGCACAACTATTCGACTCAGAAGACCATTTTGTACGTATTGATATGTCGGAATATATGGAAAAACATAGTGTATCTCGACTTGTGGGTGCACCTCCAGGTTATATCGGTTATGAAGAAGGCGGTCAATTAACAGAGGCTGTTCGTCGTAATCCGTATTCGGTCATTCTATTAGATGAAATTGAAAAAGCACATCCAGATGTCGCAAACATTCTCCTTCAAATTTTAGATGATGGTCGTATTACAGATAGTCAAGGACGTATGGTGAACTTTACGAATACAGTTGTCATTATGACATCGAATATCGGTTCACACTATCTACTTGATTTACACAATACGGAAGGACATGCGGTGGAAGATTTAGTGATGGCAGAGTTGAAAAATCATTTCAAACCAGAACTATTAAACCGTCTAGATGATATCATCATGTTTCACGCATTAACAGATGAACACTTCTACGAAATTACACGTAAGTATGTGAACCATCTCGTACAACGTGTAGCAGAACAAGAGATTAAATTAGTAGTTGGCGATGATGTTATTCATTGGATTGCGAAAGAAGGAGCAGATCCTGCATTCGGCGCAAGACCACTTCGTCGCTTCATCCAACGCCATGTAGAAACACCAGTCGCAAAAGAATTATTAAAAGGTGAAAAAGTACCTGGCGACACACTAACAGTTTATGTAGAAGATAATGAGATTAAAGTGAAATAAGATTTATTTTAGGAAGAGGAATCACATTTGATGTGGTTCCTTTTTATTTGCCCTATTTTTGATGAATGTAAGTAAAAAATAAAATTTTACTAATAAAATAAGCATTTCTTTAAATAACCCTTTTATCTATTTGTATTTTATGTTAATCTTTTACATGTTACATTTTTAACAAAAATATATTATTTGTATTAAAAATATTGCGGGTAAGTAAATGAGCGTTTTACGTACACGGTTAAATTTAAGAGGACAAGTTCATAATGTTCGAAAACCAATTGCTAAGTTATTTGGTAACTCTAAATATAAATATTAAAAGGAGGTATATGGATGAAATATATTAGACTGACATTAATTAATATTGTAGCGATTGGCATATTACATCTAGGTGGTTTTTTGTTCAGTATTTTAACTGATGGTGTATATGAAGGTATAGCTTACTTATTAGTACTCATTACACCAATCACTTTGTTTATTGGAAACTATTTATTAAAAGAAAAGTTACAGCCAGAGTCACAAAGCAATTTGATTTTTATTTTAATTGGAAGTATAGGAAGCCTGTTTTTACATTTTCTTTTTAGTAATGTCCAGTTTGAAAATGGCTTACCTTATGATTCATCAAGAGATAATATGTCAACGGCGCTTGTATTATTTTTATATAAGGCGGTATTTGTTCAATGTTTCATAGGAGCTGTCCTTTATGAGTGGCGACTTTATAAAAAGAAAAACAGTAATACATAGAATGAATGATACGAATTTACTTGGTTCATTGACATACACAACAAAAGCGCAACAAACATTTAACGAAAGATAGAAATGTGAGAGAAGAGAATGAATAAAAAAATCGCTGTTTTTCTTATAATAGAATTATTTTTAATTGCTTGTTTAGTATTATCAATATTTACTGAGATGCATTTTTTAATATTGCTGATTTTTATATTATCACCAGCTACTTTAATAATAATGCTACTTGTTTCAGATCATAAAAGAGGGAATAAAGGCTCAAGAATTACTTTTTTCGTTATTGTATTTTCCTTTTATCTTCAAATGAATTTATTAGCAATAATTGATGATAGTTATACTTGGAGAGGTCTATTCAGGTTACCTGAATATGAAGAGCTTGATGAAGTTTTATTTCCGTTAATTATTTTAGTAGGAGTGAGTCTATTAGTGGCATTTATCGCTATCTATGAGCTAATTGCTATGTACGAGAGAAATAATAAAAAACGAAGTGTTAATGAGATGGATGAAAAATAAATAGGTTCAAATAGAAATAATTAAAAGAGAATCAATTATGTAAATAACTCTGCACCCTATGCTCATGATTTTTATTATGTATAAGTGTTTTAATTGATGCATTATCGTCATCTGAGTTAAAGGAAAATAGAAAAAATGAGATTTAATAAAAGGGTGAGTTATTTGAAAGATGTTTTTGATTCTCCAAAATATAAAAGATAAAAATATGAGGGTAATTAAATGAAGATGAAAAAATATTTGTTTGTATTAATAGAAATTATTTTATTAATCTGTTTAGCTTTATTCACGACAAGAAAAATGTACGATGCAGCATTTATCATTTTGATATTTTCACCAATAATTTTAATGAGTATTTTAATTTTAGGGAAATTGTTAAAAAGTAAGGGAAAGCCATAATATCTGATATTTAGTATCATAATACATACTTACATTGGACTAAATTTGTTTAGTATTTTTGATTCGCAACTTGATTGGAGAGGGCCTTTCAGATTCCCCAAAGCTCTAACTAATGATCAAGGTGTCTTTGAATTGATTGTTATTTTAACTGGAGTTAGTTTACTAATTTCTGTTTTAATAAGTGGAGCGATTTTATATAGTCAAAAGAAAAAATCTAATAAATAGGTTAGAGACTTCTTTTTTGAAACATACATTAATGAGATGGATGAAAAATAAATAAACCTAAATTTGAAAAGACCTCATTTCATCTGTAAATGTGGTCTTTTCAATTCATTACGAACCACCGTGGTGACGTATTAATTAAGGAACATCAACTAAATTCCGCAAAAAATTTTCAAGGAACATCGACTAAATGCTGCACGTCCTGTGCAAACGTCGATGGATCTCACATCCTGTGAGGCCTACATCTAGGTGATAATGATGGACTGTTATCATAGAATGGTTATACGTACGGTAATTAAGCAGAATAAAGAGGTGAGAAAATGGATTTAATCGTACCGGAAAGTGATTACTTCGAAAATAAAAAAGAGTGGATGCGTGCTTTTGAGGTGTTACAACAGCTCGTTAAGGAACATCCAAATGAACCGAAATATCTTTGTAAATTAGCATTTCTTTGTTGGTATCATACTTCTGAATCGGACGGGGATCGAGAAAATTTGAATGAGAGTTTATTAGACAGTACTTTACTGGCGTGTTTTGTAGAAGGAAAAAAGAAATTTAGTGAAGATGTTAATTTCCTCGTTGTATTTGGACAAATGATGCACCTTACCCCGTATCTTTTTGAACATGAGAATTTTGATTATTTCGCTATTGAAAAGCTGGCGTTGGATTATATTGAGAAAGCATTTATGATGGCTCCTAATAGCCTTTTTATAAAAAAATTATTTATAGAGACTCGATATATCCCAGAAAATATTTCATCTAATAGACTTTTAAATCGTTTTAAAAAATTATTGAATATAGAGACAGAGACAGAATATAATAAGTTAAAAGAAGAAGTAGCGCATGACATCTCGAATTTTGGTTTTTCAGGGCTGATGTTAGAGTTTTTCAAGGATATGAATCCCCCAAATAGTTTGTGAATGATTAATTATAGAAAAAGATATTTAGCCCATCACTGAATAAAATTTTAGACTTTGCCGTATCAGTGGCATTTCTTTAAAAAGAATACTCATGATAATGCTTTTTCTGTAGTTAATTAAATAATTTATTTGGTTCACTGACGTACACAACAAAAGTACAACTTCTTGCTATAAAGAAAGAGGCATAGTCATTAATGAATTTTAAACAAATATTTTATTTTTTTGTCGGAATGTTAATTCTATTATTAGCAGGTGATATAACTTATAATACGGAGCATATTATTCCGATTTTCATAGTAATGGTATCAGTTTTTTATTTACTATATACGGAGATTTTTAAGAATAAATTTTCAATAAAGAGCATGTTAATAGGTATAATGATTGCATGGTTCATATATCATTTTGTAAATATTTAGTTTTTACAAAGTGCATCTTTAAAATAATACAGGATGTCGCACCTCAAAAGTAAAACTGAATTTTGAGGTGTTTTTTTATACCAAAATATACGGCGAAGTTTATATTATATATACCAAATAATGACTTATGATATATAATAGGGTGAGAACAAAAGTTCGTAATTTTATTATAGAGAGAAGTGAGGATAAATGAATGTATATGTAGATGATTTACGAGATTGTCCTGAAGGGTTCACAATTGCTAGAACCTTTGAAGAAGCGGTGACTTTATTGGAACAGCATGAGGTGGATATTTTGTCATTGGATCATGATTTAGGTGAGGATGCAGAGGGGAATCTACTGCCGACAGGGTATGATTTGGTCAAGTACTTTTGTGAACATGGTTTACGAGCAAATAAAATTTATTTGCATACAGATAATCCGGTAGGACGAGAAAATATGTATGAAACGTTGAAGGGGGCAAAGCGTAGAGGTTTTATTGATCAAGATATTGAAATTTATCATTATTCCATCACATCCAACCGTTATAGTGGTCCAACTGAATAAATAAAAAAAAAGACATGTACGTAGGTACGTGTCTCTTTTTGGTTTATTGTCTGTGTGAATCGATATCTTGTGCTTCACCTTTTGGAAGGATTGCGCCCACGATTACGACGAATACTGCAAATACAACTGAGAAGATTAAACCTTGCTTCACTTGTTCCATTTCGAATGGTGTGTTACCGATAGCAGAAGTTACATAATTTAAAAGTGTAAATAATACAGCACTCCAGAATAATAAAACGATGTATTTCATTGATTTTCACCTCTGATTTTACATTTGTACTCTATTAATAATAGCATAATGAAGAAGTAAATTGAAATACTCTTTTCATTCGCACAGTAGATTTTGTCAAAGTTTTGTCAATAGTGTTGAAAACTGAAAACGGTTCGATTATAATTAGTACCAGGTATTAATAATTGGTATTTGAAAAGGGGCGCTATAGATGGCAGCTGGTTTAATTGGTATTGGACGTTATGTACCAGAAAATATCGTGACAAATGCAGATTTAGAGAAAATTATGGATACATCAGATGAATGGATTCGCACACGTACGGGAATTGAAGAACGTCGTATTGCGGGAGACGATGAAAATACATCTGATTTAGCTTTTAAAGCAGCGGAAGCAGCAATTAAAGACGCAGGAATTACAGCGGATCAAATCGGTTTAATTCTTGTGAATACAGTAACACCTGATCAACCATTCCCAACAGTCGCATGTATGATTCAAGAACGTTTAGGTGCAACGAAGGCAGCGGCGATGGATCAATCGGCAGCTTGTGCAGGTTATATGTATGGATTAGTAACAGCAAAGCACTTCGTTGAAGCAGGTACATATGATTATGTATTAGTTGTAGGTGCAGAAAAGCTATCAAAAATTACAGATTGGACAGATCGTAACACAGCTGTATTATTCGGTGATGGTGCTTGTGCAGCTGTAGTTGGAAAGGTATCAGAAGGTCGTGGTATATTAGCTTATGAACTAGGAGCAGATGGTTCTGGTGGTAAATTCTTATATCAAGATGAACATGACCACATCGCAATGAATGGTCGCGAAGTATTCAAATTTGCGGTACGTCAAATGGGCGAATCTGCGATGAATGTAATCGAAAAAGCAGGTTACCAAAAAGAAGACGTTGATTTCTTAATTCCACACCAAGCAAATATTCGTATCATTGATGCAGCACGTAAACGTTTAGACTTACCAGAAGACAAAGTAGCAGCAGTGATTAGTAAATACGGTAATACTTCTGCCGCTTCAATCGGTAATGCGATGGTTGAATGTGTAGAAAATGGTAAAATCAAAGATGATGATTTAATCGTATTAGTTGGTTTCGGTGGCGGTCTAACATGGGGCGCAATCGCATTACGATACGGTAAATAAAATTTAACGAGCTAGAAAGAAGGGGTTTTAGACATGACGAAAAAAAGAGTAGTAGTGACAGGTATTGGTGCAGTTACACCTTTAGCAAATGATGCACATGCAACATGGGAAGCCATCAAAAAGGGTCAATCAGGTATTGGGCCACTTACACGTATTGATGCAGAAAAATTTCCTGTAAGTGTAGCAGCAGAAGTAAAAGATTTCGATATCGAAGAATACGTAGTGAAAAAAGAAGCGCGTAAGATGGATCGCTTCACACACTATGCACTTGCGGCAGCAACAATGGCTGTAAAAGATGCAGACTTAACAATCGACGATTCAAACGCACCGCGCGTGGGTGTATGGTTAGGTTCAGGTATTGGCGGTATGGAAACATTTGAACAACAATACACAAACTTAATTACAAAAGGTCCACGTCGTGTGAGCCCGTTCTTCGTACCAATGATGATTCCAGATATGGCAGCAGGTCAAGTTTCGATTCACTTAGGTGCAAAAGGTATTAACACATGTACGGTAACAGCTTGTGCTACAGGTACAAACTCAATCGGTGATGCGTTCAAAGTAATCGAACGTGGCGATGCAGATGTGATGATTACAGGTGGAACAGAAGCACCAATCACTGAGTTATCAGTAGCTGGTTTCTGTGCAAATACGGCACTATCATTAAATCCAGATCCAAAAACAGCTTCACGTCCATTCGATAAAGAGCGTGACGGTTTCGTTATGGGTGAAGGTGCAGGGATTGTCGTATTAGAAAGTTTAGAACATGCTTTAGCACGCGGCGCGAAAATCTACGGTGAAGTTGTAGGTTACGGTGCTTCAGGTGATGCATATCATATTACAGCTCCAGCTCCAGGCGGAGAAGGTGCAGCACGTGCGATGACACAAGCGATTGAAGATGCAGGAATTGACCCATCTCAAATTGATTACATTAATGCACATGGTACATCAACTTACTACAATGATATGCTTGAAACAGAAGCAATCAAAAAAGTATTAGGCGACCATGCACAAAAAGTAGCAATCAGCTCAACAAAATCAATGACTGGTCATATGTTAGGTGCAGCTGGTGGCGTAGAAGCTATCTTCTCAGTATTAGCACTGAAAGAAGGAATTGTTCCACCAACAATGAATCTTCAAAACCAAGCTGAAGAGTGTGATCTAAACTACACACCAAATGCAGCGGTAGAGAAAACAATGGAGTACGCATTAAGTAACTCATTCGGCTTTGGTGGACATAACGCAACACTTGTATTCAAAAAATACGAAGCATAATAATACAAAGGCATTACATCTTTTTGATGTAGTGTCTTTTTTTATTCCATTTATTGTTATTTGAAGTTATAATGTAAAGTAAGCTTTACAATCATCGGAGGAAAATATGAAAAATCATGTAAGAGATTTGCGAATGCAGTATGATTTATCGCAAGATGCATTAGCAGAAAAAGTAGGGGTATCACGACAGACGATTATTTCACTTGAAAAAGGAAAATATAATCCATCCATCATATTAGCTTTTAAATTAGCACGTGTGTTTCGATGTCAGATTGAGGATCTTTTTATTTATGAGGAGGAGAATAGTTGAAGAACAAACAGCTGTTATTTTATATATTAGGTGCTGTTTTATTCATTTATGCACTTGTACTGAATCTACCGTCGATTTTAGCCTTTGAATTTCCGAATGCAATTATGGCATTTGGTCTAGTCATTATGGCGTTTTGCCTCGCCTATTTAACACCGCATTTTGTAGAGAAAGATGAACGTGCGCAGAAGATTCGAGAACGCGCAATATATATGAGTTATTTCTGGGGTATGGGCTTCTTATTGGTTCTTTTAATCGTATTCAATCCATTATCTACGTTCGAGTTAGCTGCTTTTCAATTATTATCATTATTCATCGCACTCTATTTATCCATCGTCTTTTTAAATATGGTTTACTACGCAAGAAAATATTAAAACAGGCTACATAAAACATAGCATTCGCAACAAAAAGAAGTACACCTCCTTTCCTTTTTTTGTTGGTGTTCGCAACAAAAAGAAGCACAACCCCTTCCTTCTTTTATTGATGTTCGCAACAAAAAACTGGAACCGCGTCACAGCGCGATTCCAGTTTTTCTTATGCTCATATGAGATGATGGCTTTTATAGCGTATTATTTTTTCTTCTTTACTTTACGACCTAAGCCCATCGCTGCTTCCATACGGTCAATTGTTGCTGAAGCAATCGCATTCGCTTTATCGCGACCTTCATCTAAGATGTGGTCTAATTCAGGTGAATCGATTAATTCTTTGTAGCGCGCTTGAATTGGTGCTAAATGATTGATTACAGCCTCTGCAACACCTGCTTTAAAGTCACCATATCCTTTACCTTCATACTTCGCTACAACTTCATCAACTGTTTTACCTGTAAGTGATGATTCAATAATGAGTAAGTTTGATACGCCTGGTTTGTTTTCAACATCAAAGCGTACAACACCTTCTGAATCCGTCACAGCCGATTTGATTTTCTTCTCGATTTGTTTTGGCTCATCTAAAATACGAATGGTTGCTTTTGCATTCGCATCTGATTTACTCATCTTCTTCGTAGGGTCTTGTAGTGATTTAATGCGCGCACCGTTCTTCGGTAATTGAATATCTGGTACAACGAATGTTTTACCAAAACGTTTATTGAAGCGCTCTGCTAAATCGCGTGTTAATTCGATATGTTGTTTTTGGTCATCACCTACAGGAACAAGGTGTGTATTATATAGAAGAATGTCACCAGCCATTAGCGGTGGATATGTTAAAAGACCAGCTGATACAGATACATTTTCTTTTGATGATTTATCTTTGAATTGTGTCATGCGCTCTAATTCACCAATTGAAGCGATACATTGTAACATCCATCCAGCTTGTGCATGTGCTGGTACTTCAGATTGAATGAATAGAGTTGATTTGTTTGGGTCAATCCCAGCTGCTAAGTAAGTGGCTGCGAGTTTACGGATATTTTCATGTAACTCTTTTGGATCTTGTGGCATTGTAATCGCATGTTGATCAACAATACAGAAGATGCTATCATATTCGTCTTGTACCTCTACGAATTGACGAAATGCACCGATATAGTTTCCGAGTGTGATGACGCCTGTTGGCTGAACGCCTGAAAAGATTCTTTTTTTCATTTTTTCTTCCTCCTTCAAATAAAAAACATCATGCTTCCCTAAAAAAAGGGACGAATGATGTTTTGAATCCGCGGTACCACCCAAGCTTGTCATAAAAATATGACCACTCTACCTCGTAACGTGAGGTAATGCGAGCTAAGTTACTTTTTGTCTGTTCACAAAGCTGGCTCCGAAGTCCATTCGACCAAGTGTATCATCTGTTCTCACCAACCACAGATTCTCTGAATATACAAAACTTGATGTACTACTCTTCATCTTCGCCTACTATTTCATTGTTTTGATTATATGATAAACATTCTGCAAATGCAAGCGTGTCAAGGGGTGAACGTATTTTCGGTTTTTATTTTCAGTCGTTGTATGCTAAATGAGAAAAAATATTTTGAAAACTAGGTTTATGTTTATGAGAATAAGGGAATAAATATATGTAGCGAAAACTAGATATAGATGAAGAAGTGTTAGTAGATACAATATGTACACATTGTAAAACTTTTAAAAAACTATATTCAAACGAATGATTGTATTGTATAATAAGTTTATAATTCTTTATTAGATTTATTCTAATTTAAAAATAACAATCGTTTAGCTCTATACATTTGAAAGGATGTGCTAGATATGATGGTAACATTATTTACATCTCCGAGCTGTACTTCTTGTCGTAAGGCAAAGGCTTGGTTAGAGGAACATGATATTGCATATAAAGAACGTAATATTTTTGCGGAACCACTAACAATCTCTGAAATCAAAGAAATTTTACGTATGACAGAAGATGGGACAGATGAAATCATCTCGACACGTTCTAAAACTTTCCAAAAATTAAAAGTGGATGTAGAAACACTACCTCTACAAAAGTTATATGAATTAATTCAAGATAACCCAGGTTTATTACGTCGTCCGATTATTTTAGATGAAAAGCGTTTGCAAGTAGGTTATAACGAAGATGAAATTCGTCGTTTCTTACCACGTAAAGTACGTGCTTATCAACTTCAAGAAGCACAGCGTATGGTAAATTAGCAAACTAGCGTACAGTGAATACATTGTGCGCTAGTTTTTTTATGTTAAAGTGCGTCGTTTTTAAAAGACGTACTAAAATATAAAAATCAAGTCAAAACGATTGCATTTCATGTGAGACTTTTCTACAATTCATATACAATAGCTAATAGAATCTTTTTCTTTTCTTTTTTTCTGTTGAACACTTACAATAGAAGTAGTAGAGTTAGTTATTCACGTAAGCAATTTGCAGTAAGTCATAACTAACTGAAGGGAGTTGTTTAGTATGGATATAGAACGCATTAATGACAATACTCTAAAACTTGTGATTTCATATAAAGATATAGAAGAACGTGGCTTTACAAAAGATGAAATTTGGTTTAATCGAGATAAAGGCGAAGAACTATTCTGGGTCATGATGGATGAAATTGACGATGATCAATTTGAAGTGAACGGTCCACTCTGGATTCAAGTAGTTGCGAAAGAAGTCGGTCTTGAATTAACAGTGACAGTTGTAAATGCACCACATGAATTATTTAATGAAGGTATGTTAGATGTACAAAACAAGGGAAGTCAGTTTGCAAATATGTTTGAATCCGATCCATTCACAACCAATGCACAAGATTTTGAAACAGATACCTTCCAGTTGTTAGAGGACGCTGTTTTTGAATTAGAGAGCTTTGATGATTTGATTCCGCTAGCAAAATCAATGCCAAGTGGTTTTGATGAAGTGAATGAGTTATATGTATATGAAGGTCGATATTACTTGTACATTGACTTCACACGAGTGGTAGATGTTGAATTACAACAAGATTTCCTAAGTCCGATTTTAGAGTATGCAAAACTTTCAAGTCAGACAATTCACGTACTACGTGAATACGGAAAAGCGGTTATGGAAGGCGATTGTTTCGCCATCACACGCGAACATTTTTAAAAACAAGTAAAATTAGAGAACTTTATCATTTTATATGGTGAAGTTCTTTTTTTGCGTTAGATTTAGTCTGTTATTTTTTAAAAAGCACCCTTTTTTAACAGTTGAGTAAGAGGAATACTTCTTTTATAGTGAGTAAAATCACGATAAGGGGGTCATGTATTGCTGAGTGCATTAACTGAAAAACAAGAGATGGTTTATTTAACGCATGAATTATCCAAAGAGCGCTTGCTTGAAATACGTCAAACACAACATTTTTATTGTCCAGCATGTCATGAACAATTGGTTTTAAAAATTGGACAAGTCATGATTCCGCATTTTGCGCATCGAAAAAATGAACATTGTCAGGTTTTTTCAGAAGGAGAATCAGCACTTCATTTACAGGGGAAGTACGCATTATATCGCTGGTTACAATTTCAACATATTCCGGTATTAGTGGAACCTTATCTAAAAGCGATTCAGCAACGCCCTGATTTATTAATTCAACAACAAGATAAATACATAGCTGTTGAATTTCAATGTAGTGCTTTAACACCCAAACGTCTTACAAAAAGGAATAAAGGTTATCAACAACTAGGAATTGAACCACTCTGGATTGTCAAAGCGAAGCCGTCTTTTTATGAAGGGATTCAGTGTGTTCAATTAGCTCCTTTTTATCAACAGTTCATATT
The DNA here is from genome assembly GCF_030219945.1 of Kurthia sp. YJT4. Taxonomy (NCBI): domain Bacteria; kingdom Bacillati; phylum Bacillota; class Bacilli; order Caryophanales; family Caryophanaceae; genus Kurthia; species Kurthia sp. YJT4. The sequence continues at coordinate 574,874 of NZ_CP126689.1, forward strand.
AAACCGACAACTTCTTACATTTGATGTAGAAAGAGAGCAGCTTCAAATGTATGACCATCTGATTCATATTGCAGGTCGTCGCTATCTCACCACAGCGAAAAGAACACCCATTCATCATCAGCCTTTTCCGCTGGAGTTAGTGATTCCGTTTGAACAAGAAAAAATAGCAGAACAGTGGTTGCAAGAACGTGAGCGTTATTTAGTAAATCGCTTACGCTTTAACCGTCGTGGTATTCAAGATTCCTTTTTTAAGTTGTGTTACGAGCATAAAATTATGTTGCAAGCACTACCGAATTGGATTGGTATCCCAAGTAGTGTCCAGTTATCTGTTCATCCTGTTGAATGGCAATTAGCACTGACTTGCTTCATCCGCTCAGGAGTGACACAAGATTTATCATCGCAATTGTATCATCATAATCGTACATGGCGTATTCCTGAACGAGCAATTAGGACGTATATTGACTTCGTTCAACGTGAAAATCCTACCTTATCATGGCAAGATTTAGAAATTAGTTCGATTTCCGAAGAAATTTATCGCCAATATGTTGCATTAAAGTTTGATAATTGAGAAAATGGAAAAGAACAAATAAACCAAGTATAAAGTAGGGGGTTACGCAGATGACAGAAGTGAAAAAAATGCCATTACGTCATGAAGTACCAGAAGAATTAACATGGCGTTTAGAGGATATTTTTGCGACAGTAGAAGATTGGAATACGGAATATGCAGAGGTAGAAAACTTATTAACACAAGCACCTGCATTTCAAGGTACATTAAAAGACGGTGCTGAAGCAATGTTAGCTGTTCTTCAATATCGTGATGAAGTATATACACGTTTAGGTAAGTTAAATGCGTACTCGCATATGCGTGCAGATCAAGATACAACAAATAGTGAATTCCAAGCGCTAGATAGTCGCTGTAGCTCATTAGTAGCGAAAGCAGTAACAGCACTTTCATTCTTAACACCAGAAATTCTTTCATTATCAGAAGAACAAATCGCAGACTACTTAGCAAATAATGAAGCATTACGCTTATATAAACAAGAGTTAGATGAAATTAATGAACAGCGTGCTCATGTCTTACCAGCAGAGCAAGAAGCGATTTTAGCGCAAATGGGTGAAGTGACACAATCATCTTCTAATACATTCGGTATGTTGAATAATGCTGATTTAGAGTTCCCAGTCATTAAAGACGAGAACGGGCATGATGTGCAGTTAACACATGGTAACTATGTACACTTTTTAGAGAGTGCAGATCGTTCTGTACGTGAAGCAGGATTTAAGGCGATGTACGAGACATTCGGTAAATTCAAAAATACATTCGCTTCAACACTTGCAGGGAATGTTAAAGCACATACGGTATCTGCTCGTATTCGTAAATATGATTCAGCTCGCCAAGCAGCTATGTCGAATAATCATATTCCAGAAAAAGTGTATGATCAATTAATCGAGACAGTACACAAAAATATTCATTTAATGCACCGTTATTTAAAATTACGTAAAGAAGTACTTGGCGTCGATGAACTGCACATGTGGGATGTTTATACACCACTTGTAAAAGAGACAAAGATGGACATGCCATACGAAAAAGCAACAGAGCATATGTTAAACAGCTTTGAAGCGATGGGCGATGAAATATGTAGGGATTGTTAAAGAGGCACTTGAGAATCGCTGGGTAGACGTTGTAGAGAACAAAGGGAAGCGCAGTGGAGCTTATTCTTCAGGTTCATATGGAACGAATCCGTATATTTTAATGAACTGGCAAAATAATTTAGATAATCTATATACATTGGTGCATGAATTTGGTCACTCTGTTCATAGTTACTATACACGTAACAACCAACCGGCTGTGTATGGGGATTATTCAATTTTCGTAGCAGAAGTTGCTTCAACGTGTAATGAAGAGTTACTAACAGATTATTTACTGAAAAATGTAGAAGATGAGAAATTAAAAATCTATATTTTAAATCACTGGCTAGATTCGTTCCGCGGTACAATTATTCGTCAAACAATGTTTGCGGAGTTTGAACATTTGATTCATGAAATGGACCGTAATGGTGAACCATTAACAGCAGATGCGCTATCTGAAAAATATCATGAACTGAATAAATTCTACTTCGGTGAGGATATGATTAGTGATGAAGAAATTGCATTAGAGTGGGCACGTATTCCTCACTTCTACTATAATTACTATGTATATCAATATGCGACTGGTAAATCGGCTGCGATTGCATTAAGCACACAAATTTTAAATGAAGGTCAACCAGCAGTTGAGCGTTATACAAACAACTTCTTAAAAGCAGGTTGCTCGGATACACCGATTAATGTATTACGCGCAGCAGGTGTTGATATGGAGTCTGCTGAACCAATTCAATTAGCTTTCAATCAATTTGAACGTAACTTAGAAAAATTAGAAGCATTACTTTTAGAAAAATAATGTATACTCAGTTGGTTTCACGAAGAAGTGGAACCAACTTTTTTTGATATGTATTCAAAAAACAAAGAAGTTTGAATAATACAGTCTTAAAATTACATGAACACAGAAGAAAAAAGTAGAATGAAAGATACTCTAAATAGATCATGATAAATTTTTATCTAAAAGGAAATGAAGTTATGATAAATTTCATAGAAAATAAATATACTTATTTTGGTATTTGTGAAATAAAAAGGAAGTTTATTTTGTCGGATTTTATCGGTTTTTATAAGTGTAATTTTGGTATCGCTTTCAATGTGTCTAAAATGTGAAAATAAAATAAAACCATTGCTATATAGCGATATAAGTGATAAAGTAACTAGTGTGAAATAAATCACAAACAAACATACACCCCTTTGTTTGAACGTGAACATTTCTCCCATCCCCTTTGTGAAAATGAGCGCTCTCGTAGAGTCGCTCATTTTATTTTTTTGTAATTTTTATAGATGACAAAAATTCCCTAACAAAAATTTTATTTATTTATTAATAACAAATACAGATCATAAAATATTTAATCAATCACTTAATTAGATGTTTTATGATCTGTATTATTTTTTTAAGAAAAGTAAAATAGTACAGATATGAGTAGAGTAATACAGTTTTATATAGAAACGAACGATGAATATCAACATGAAAAGAAAAAGTGTCCAAATCTTAACAGTAATCATTTGAAAACGTTTTATAAATATGTATATTCGCTTTTGAATGGTGAAAACTGTTATGAAACACATTAGGTAGAAAGAATATTTATTTAAATCCTATAAAAATAATAGCGAAAATAAAAATTGTTCATAGGAGAGTTCCTTTTTATCAACAGAAGTATTTTGGATAAATAAAAAAGAACTTCGACGTTTTGATACGTCAAAGTTCTTTTTATAATTAATATGCAGTTTTTAAGCGGAATAGCGAATGATGTTTACAATGAATGCGTTCAATCTTTTGTTGGAGTAATCGTTTTTTTAATTCACGATCAGCTGCATTTTCTGAAATGTCATAAAAACTTGCCACTTCTTCAGCCGATAATACGTGGAATTTTTTAAATAATTCTTCTAATGGTGGTGGTGGTGCTTGCACTAGTTCTTCTTCGAGTAATTCTGATAAAATTTGCTCGTAAATTTCATAAGAATAGGTTCCAGAAACTTTTAGTCCTTCATCTTCAATATTGCCATTGAAAAATACAAAGCTTGGTACTTCTTGTACATCCATCTCATGTGTAATACATAAATCACTTTGGAATGAACGCGCTGCTTCTAGCGAGCGGAAGTCTGCTTCAAATTCTTCAACATCTAATGAAACAGCTTTAGCAATTTCCGTTAAGGTATTGCATGAACGAATATTTTTTTCTTCCGTAATCTGATATTCAAAGAGTTTCATTAAAAAACGGTGCCCTACTTTTTTACCTTGCAATTCAGCTGCTTTCACAGCAATTGAAGGTAATACAGGATGTGATAAATCAACAAGTTCTTCATGGCTTGTACAGTTGTTAATACGATGACAAGCAACATTTAATGAAGACAGCTCAGTACTTAAAATAAAACGAATTGAAAAGTAATGGCCATAGTTTACTTGTAATTTACGAATAATCGCATGTAAGTCTCTGCTTTTCGGCTGAAGTAAATCAATAAATACATATAATTCGATTGGCTTACTGTAGGATGCCGGTGGTGAGACAGGGTCCGTCACTAATTGTAAATGAGTCACTCCTCCATTACCTCCTCATCTTCATCAGGTGCATTAATCATATGGTGGGCTGTTAAAACAAGGCGTTTATAATAAACTTCTCTAAATTTACCCTCTAACCCTACTTCGTCCATAGCCTCAGACATACACTCTAACCACGCTTGAGCGCGCGTAGGTGTAATTTTGAATGGCATATGGCGTGCTTTTAACATGGGATGTCCATGTTCTTCTGTATATATATTTGGACCACCTAAATACTGTGTTTGAAATTGTATTTGTTTACGAGTAGTCTCAGTAAAATCATCTGGAAAAATTGGTTTTAATATTGGATTTTGCGCTACTTTAGCATAAAAAATATGTAACATCTTATCTAAAGTCTCTGCTCCAATTTCCTCGTAAGGAATAATCGGTCTTTGAGTCATGAATCATACTCCTTTACTTGAACTATATATCTATCATATCAACTGACTTCGGATTTCTCAAACAAATGGTTTCTGAAATACGAAAAAAGGGAAAAGATTTCATTAGAACTATGTGAAAAAAGAACGAAAAATATATACTTTTTAACTGTCAGCACTCTTTTAAAAGAACACTGAATAGTCTTTTATGACTAATGGTGTAAGATTAATTTGATATTTGTCCCGTAAATAAGACAAAGTATGTAAAAAGAAAAAGAGTGTCTGAAAAAACAACACTTACATAGTATAAAACAAATAGAGAATAAGTAAATATAGGATTTTATAGAAATAAAATAGGAAGGTATGTAGAGAAGTTTATTCGCACAAAAAAAGAGACATTTTATAATGGGCATGTCTCTTTTTGTTTTAATATGTGATTATGCTTGGTAATTATTCATCACTTTTTTTACATAATTCTGTGTCTCGTTAAATGGTGGTATTCCGTTATACTTCATAACGTTCCCAGGTCCTGCATTATATGCGGCAAGCATCATTTTATAATCGCCACCGAATTTATCGAGCATCATACGTAAATATTTTGTACCGCCCATAATGTTTTGTTCAGGGTTATAAACGTCCGTTACACCTACATGAGCTGCGGTTGCAGGCATTAACTGCATCAAACCTGCTGCACCTGCATAACTTTTAACAGTTGGGTTAAAGTCAGACTCTTGCTTGATTACGGCTTTAATCATCTTTTCGGGAATGCCATAAGTTTCAGAAGCTTTCTTGATGATGTCATCATATTTTGTCTTAGGTGAGCTGCTTGATGTTGGTGCGATTGTGTCAGTCTTCGCTGCATTCGTTTGATAAGTATTCACATATTGTTGATACATATTAGCAGGATTCGTTCCGACATTATTTGCTACGCCTGATGTACCACCAAGTAAATTAGATGCAAGTGAAGCGCTCAGTGAGCTAATTAACATCGCTGTCATAGCAGATGCGTTATTTTGACTTAATGAATTTAGCCCGTTTGTTAAACCAAGTGATTGCGTTAAATTAGGTGTCGATAAACCACTCTGTGTTTGACCGCCTAAAGCTTGACTAAATAATGCTTGGAAAGAAGCATCCCCTGTAGCAGGTGAAGAACTTGCATTTGCTTGAGTACCAGATGTCATTTGAGAAAGTGCTTGTAATTGAACCATTTGCTGTAAAGCAGATACATTCATGTGACCTTACTCCTTTTTGTTTTGAATGGCTTGCATAAATCGTGCAAGCTTCTTTTTTGCTGGGCGAATTGGAATGTGAAGTGATTGTAATAGTTCTTGGAATATGAATCGACCACTTACTTCGTCTTGTACTTCATATTCTAACTCGTAGTCTTCTTGGTCGGCATATTGTGAATGATCAAACACCAATAAACCGCCTTTATACTTTATTTCGGCACGATTTGTTGAAAGTGTACCGATTTTTTGTAATTCTTTGCTGTCAATGTGTAGAGATTGTAGTCTATTTTTTACGTCACCTTCAGGGAAATCTTGAGTTCCTTGTAAAATAGCCTCTGCTTCATCTAATGTGAGAGAATCAGTCGTTTCTGTTAGTGCAATACCATTCGTTGGTTCTTTTAATGTTACTTCGTTTTTCGTCGGTGTTTGACGAATGCGAAGTCCGGATTTTAAGTGGCGAAGTGCTTGTTCTTTTGTATCAAAATAATGATTGTGTTGTAAGTGAAAAGCTTCTGGTTTTACATGGAAATGTGCGATTAATTGTTCAAATTCAGATGGTGTAAGTAAATTTTTAAATTCAATTTCTAATTCTTGCGACATAGTGGAATCATCCTTTCAAATCAGTTGTCTACGAAAAATGGAATGTTACTGTAATAATACTACTGTCTTATGATAAAATATACGAGAGATAATCGGAAGGGAAGATGACAGTGAGAAAAACGTATTTAATTCATGAAGGCTCAAATAATGAAGGAGCTATTCAGTTCACATTAACAACTGCACCAGAAGGACAGTGGCAGCCAGCGAATCGCGTCATTACAGATTCAGATGAGATGGCTTTTATTTATGTCATTGATGAAAATGATGCATTTAGTTATTTCGTATTTCAACAATCTTCGTGGGATGCATTAGTCCAAATGATTCAACAAGAACAAGATCCAGCTGTTGTCATTGGAGAAGAAGCAATCACATTAACAGGAATGTTTGAAGAATTGCAAGCATTGTTATTTAATATAGAAGGAAATTCAAATTATGGAGAAGCTTTTGTCACAGCTGTTGAAGAAGCATTCTCAGCAATTTTAGCAGAAGCCTAAGACGTTAAGGGGGTCTTGTCATGGGACAATGGGATCGATTTTTGCAGCCCTATAAACAAGCCGTAGACGAATTAAAAATTAAACTAAAAGGCATTCGTACACAATTTCAAAAGACGAATCAAACGTCACCAATCGAGTTTGTGACAGGACGTGTGAAGCCGCTCGCAAGTATTTACGATAAAACGTTAGAAAAAGGACTTGTTTTTGAGCCATCTACAAAATTAGCACATGAACTACAAGATATCGCAGGTGTTCGCATCATGTGCCAATTTGTCGATGATATTCATACGGTCATTGAGCTACTTCGTCAGCGAAATGATTTAAAGATTATAGAAGAAAAAGATTACATTACTAATGTAAAAGCAAGTGGATATCGTTCTTATCATGTAATTATTGAATATCCTGTTGCAACGATTAAAGGCGAAATGAAAATTTTAGCTGAAATTCAAATTCGTACATTGGCGATGAACTTTTGGGCATCAATTGAGCATTCATTAAATTATAAATATAAAGGTGAGTTTCCTGAAGAAATTATGAAGCGCTTGCAGTTTGCAGCAGAAGCCGCATTTCGTTTAGATGAAGAAATGTCGCTTATTCGAAATGAAATTCATGAAGCACAGCAATATTTTACAGAGTATAAAGAGTTAACGAAGCCGAACGTAGAATCTGATGAGGAGAAAGGGGATCAATCGTCATGATGAGATTCGCTATTCAATCTAGAAACGACCAAACATCAAACGAACTAGCAGAGCGAGCGATTACGCATTTAACTGATTTTGGTTTAGAATTAAATGAAGAAAAGCCGGATATTGTGTTATCAATTGGTGGAGATGGGACATTACTTCATGCATTCCATCGTTACACACATATGTTATCTGAAGTTGCTTTTGTAGGCATTCATACAGGACATTTAGGTTTTTATGCAGATTGGCAACCAGAAGAATTAGAAAAGCTAGTCATTGCGATTTCGAAAAAGGAGTTTCGTGCGATTGAATATCCGCTTCTTGAAGTGACGATTAACTATCAAAATTCAGACGAGAATTTTACATACCTTGCGCTGAATGAATCGACGGTTAAATCACCTGAAGTCACACTTGTGATGGACGTCGAATTAAATGGACGACGTTTCGAACGTTTCCGCGGAGATGGTCTTTGTGTATCAACACCGTCGGGTAGTACAGCGTATAACAAGGCGCTAGGCGGTGCGATTTTGCACCCATCATTAGAAGGTTTCCAAATTACAGAGATGGCTTCGATTAACAATCGTGTATTCCGTACAGTTGGTTCATCGCTTATTTTGCCGGCACATCATACATGTGTTTTAAAGCCCGTTCAGGCGGAAGACTTTATGGTAACGGTAGACCATGTACAATTACTACACAAAAATGTAAAATCAATACAATATCGTGTCGCAGAAGAAAAAGTACGTTTTGCTCGATTTAAAGCATTCCCATTCTGGCAACGTGTACATGATTCATTCATCGATAGCGATTTAAAGGATTAATATGACAGAACAACGATATTCGATTCAATTTCAAGCAACAAAAGAAGAGCTTCTACGCGAGGCTCTTTCTTCTTTTGGAATTTCTAAAAAAGGATTAACAGCGATTAAACATCGCGGTGGACAATTACTTGTCAATAACGAAGAAAAGACAGTGCGACATATGCTATCGGTAGGCGACCTTGTGACGATTTATTTTCCGTTAGAACAGCCGAGTGAACATATTCAACCGAGTTCAAAGTCACTCGATATTGTGTATGAAGATGCAGAAATTATCGTCTTAAATAAGCCAGAGGGACTTGCGACCATCCCTTCTTATTTACATCAGGAGGATAGTGTCGCAAGTCGTTTAGTGCATTATTTTCAGAAGAAGAACATTGCGTCAACGGTACATATTGTAAACCGTTTAGACCGTGATACTTCAGGATTAATGTGTGTTGCAAAGCACAGCTACATTCATTACATTCTATCGGAACGTCAAAAAAAGCATGAGATTCATCGTGAATATGAAGCAATTGTGGAAGGACATGTCGAGCAAGATCAGGCAGAAATTATTGCACCAATTGCTCGAAAAGAGGCGAGCATGGTGGAACGTACAGTTTCAGAGCATGGTCAATACGCACATACGGCTTATACTGTTCTAAAACGATTTACAAAAGAGGGACAGCCGATGACGCACGTTCGATTAAAGCTTTATACAGGACGTACACATCAAATTCGTGTCCATATGGCATCGATCGGTCATCCACTTGTTGGGGATGAATTATATGGTGGAAGCACAGTCTTTTTATCGCGTCAGGCGCTGCATTGTGTCTATGTATCACTTGCGCATCCGATTACGAACGAGCCGATTATATTTGAAGCTGTATTACCAGCTGAAATCGCTCAACTAAAAGGAGAGTAAATGATGAAAAAGAAAATAAGTTTACTAATTGTTAGTTTATGTCTTGTTGGGGGTGCTTTCTTCATCGCACAAAACAAGACAGCTGCTGAACCTGAAAAGAATGGCTATGAACCAGAATCCCAAGGTGACTTGATCTTTTCAATTTTGAAGTAACCAAAGAGAAGCAGAGGAATTTCCTCCGCATCTCTTTTTTTATTGATTTTTAACAGAACCGTAAGCTGTTTTGGCTTCGAATAATAAGTGAATAAAGCTTTCAAAATAAGGTACAAATTGTTCTGTTCGTAGCAATTGTAATACTTCCTCTTTTGTCGCAAAATGTGCTTCTTGCACTTCATCTTCTTGTAGTTGTAATGTGTGAACATCTACAAATGATTCAATAATATAGTAATCATCAAAACCACGTGTGAAGTTCATCGTTAATTGAGGACGCATCTCTGAAAAATCATACATAATACCAAGCTCCTCATACAATTCACGCTCCGCTGCTTGTTGGCTTGTTTCGCCTACAAGTGCTGCGCCACCGCAACTTACATCATACAGATTAGCCCAACTATTTTTAGTTTTGTGTCGTTGTTGAATAAGTAATTCACCACGTTCGTTAAAAATACAGACATGAATGACCATGTGTAAATCTTCCGGTGGAAGTGGGTCACCGCGCCTTACTTGTCGGTGTTGCTTTATACGATCTCGATTATAAATATCAAAAAATTCTTCCATGATGTTCCACCTCTCGTATTCGCACTTCTATTTTGAAATGATTACAATAATGAAAAGGGTATAACATGTAGTATAGAGGTTTCACGGTGATTTTCATAAGAAAAGGAGTTGGCACACATGGGGAATCCATTCCAGTGGGAGCATGACAAAGCCATGCAGTACAACGAAACAATTCGAAAACGTATTTTAAACTATGCATCGATTTTTGAAGTGATGCAAGATATTGTTGTAACCGATTGTCGAGAAGTTCATTCCGTCGCCATTGTTGGTGCTGGTGGAGGACAGGAACTGAGTACACTCATTGATGTTTTACCGAAAGCATGTTATTTCGCAATTGATCCATCAGAAAAAATGCTTGAACTTGCGAAATATCGTCTAATACAAGAAGGGAAAGAAGCAGATATTCAGTACATTGCAAAACCTTTCCATGAAGTAGAGGTGGATGCAGTCGATCTTATCACCTGTCATCTCGTTCTCCACTTTTTACAGACAGACGATGAAAAACGCCAATTGATTCAAGCGATTTCCGCGCGTTTAAAAGTAGGGGGTACACTATTCTTATCGAGTATAAATGGGAAGATTGGTCGTGCAGATTTTGAACAACAACTCGATGTTTGGCGTGTAGGCATGTTACGAAAAGGCGCAGCGGAGAAAGAGTGGGAGAAGTTTCGTGCGTCAATTGGCGAGCAGTTAGTGCCTATTACAGATGAAGAAGTTGTAGCATTACTCCAGCAGTACGGCTTATCACTCCTTTATCATTATGAAAAAACACATGTTATCACTGCTTCTTACTATGTGAAAATTCGATAACCATTTGAGTAAAAAATCTTATTTTATTGTGAACATAAAGTAAAGGTTCTTTTTTTATTGGCTTAACAGTTGAGAAGTAGTAGAGAGCAGTGATAGTATAGATAGTTGTGGATGTTTGAAAAAAAGGTTCACATTTTCTATTTAAAGCACTATTATTAGTAAGTGCTTTAAAAAAGGCACATTTATGAAGATTGGTTCTGATACATTTAGACTTCCTCGAAATCTAAATGAATCTTCATAAACAAATAACAAGAGCCCGAGAGGAGGGGACATGCATGATGGACGAAAAAATGGAAAAAGATGAAGTGCAATACGATGAAGAACATTTACGTGACTTGTTGCAAACAGGTGAGACAGATGCTTTTCGTGAGGAGTATTTAGCGCTGCATCCATATGATCAGGCACAGTTTTATGAGAAGGTGGGCCCAGATATACGACAGATCATCTATCAATACTTGTCCCCGAAAGAGATGTCAACGGTGTTCGAGGCTTTAGAGTTAGATGATGAAAACTACTTACCTTTCATTGATGAGATGGAAAGTACGTATGCAGCTCAGATGATTTCAGAGATGTATACGGATGACGCGGTAGACGTATTAAATGAATTAGGACAAGATCGTGTTAGCCATTTCTTAAAAATAATGGACCAAAAATCAGCGGAAGACATTCGCGATTTATTATACTACGAAGAACATACAGCAGGTTCGATTATGACGACGGAATATGTAAGTATTCCAGCGAATTCAACAGTTCGCTCTGCGATGAATATTTTGCGTAATGCAGCACCAGATGCCGAAACCATCTACTATATTTTCGTTGTGGATGATGCTAATCATTTAGTAGGCGTTATTTCTTTACGAGATTTAATTATTGCAACAGAAGATACACTCATTCACGATATTATGAATGAGCGTGTCGTAAGTGTGAATGTAACGGATGACCAAGAAGATGTTGCACAAGTAATGAAAGACTATAACTTCTTAGCAGTTCCCGTTATTAATTCACAAGGTGAAATGCTTGGAATTATTACAGTCGATGATATTATCGACGTTATCGATGAAGAGGCGAGTGAAGACTACTCAAAACTGGCCGGTGTTTCGGATATGGATACATTCGATACGAATCCATTCCAAGCGGCTAAAAAGCGTTTACCATGGCTTGTAATTTTACTATTATTAGGTATGTTAACAGCGAATTTAATTGATTTATTCACCGTTACATTAGAAAAAGTAGCTTTACTGGCTGCTTTCATTCCACTAATTGGCGGTACTTCAGGTAATAGTGGTACACAAGCATTAGCGGTAGCTGTACGCGGTATTGCGACAGGTGATGTAGAAGAAGAAAGTAAGATGAAGTTATTAGTGCGTGAAGGTTTAACAGGTGTCATTATGGGAATTGTTTGTGGGATTGTAGCCTTTTTAATCGTCTATTTATGGCAAAGTGAAGCGCTACTTGGTTTATTAGTTGCAACAGCGATTGCTTGTTCAATCTTTGTCGCAACAGTAGCAGGTTCGATTATTCCATTATTAATGCATCGTTTAAAAATTGACCCAGCAGTAGCTTCTGGTCCATTCATTACAACATTAAATGATATTACATCCATCTTAATTTATTTAGGTATTGCGACTGTATTTATCGATAGATTAATGTAATCAAAAAAGTGGAGAGTCGCAATAGCTTGCGATTCTTCACTTTTTTATATTAAAGGTTGAAAACACAGAAAATTTAATTCTTCATGTGTTAAAAATATAATAATCGGGTATTAGTTTGTAAGAAGGAGGAGATAGGTATGGGCTATATTCTACCAATTACACCGTATCAGTCTATACAATATGCGAACATTCAAAGGGCTAGTTTGTCAGAACCTTATGGACAAATTATGGCTGTAGAGATAGTTCGAAAGCAAACACGTTCTGAAAAAAGTCGTGAGCGAACTATGGATCGTATTTTTGAAGAGACGGAAAGAGAGACGGAACGTGAACAGGATGTATTACCGTTTCCGCCTATGAAACCTGTGCTTATTAAAAAACCTGAAGAAAAAACAATTGCTGAAATTACAGGGAAGGGATACATTGTGAGTACCTATGCTTAATATAAATGAATATGCGAAAAAATAAGCATGCCGTGGACACTGAAAAGTGTACATGACATGCTTATTTGTTTTATAAACGTTTTTCCATTGCGCGATATGGAATACCACCATCAATAAATTCAGGTGATGTCACATGATAGTCCATTTTCTCATAAAAAGGAACTGCATGTGTCTGTGCGAAGATTTTAATCGTTTGGATATGGACTGACTCTGGAAGTTGTGTGACGTAACCTTCTAATTTTTGCATCATACGTACACCCACTTGTTGTCTTCTGAAAGCAGGTAATACGCAAATGCGGTCGACTTTTGCGATTGATGAATCAATCAGACGGACGCGACCAGCAGCAATCGGTTGTCCTTCGTGGTAGGCAACAATGTGCTGAGATTCATCATCATATTCATCGCGTTCTAAAGGAAGAGGAATTCCCTGTTCCTTTACAAATACTTCTTGTCGAACAAAGAACGCATCTTCCAATTCTTTATCTGTATGAACCAGTGTAACGGTAATGTTTGTTACCATGAATTAGTCCTTTTGTAGACGGAATGTTTCGTACACAGTCCAAGAGCCATTTTCAAGTTGATAAAGTAAGTGAATGCGATCAATTTCTTCAGAGAAATTGATTTGTGTCATACGTAATTGTCCATAAATATCTTCTAATTCATCTGCTGTAATACCTTGTGCTAACGTAATATGAGGTACATATTGATACTGTGCAGGTCCACCGAAGTCTTCAACATGTAGTGCTTTGTTTAAATCATAAAGTGCTTCATCTGCATCTACTTTTAAATAGATGACATTATTAATCGGTTTAAACGTACCCACTTTTGGAACGGATATATGAAATGCCTTTGCATCTTTTGTTACATCAAATAAACGATTCGCTACTTCTTTTAGTCCTGCTTCATCCGTCTCTACTTCCCCGCGAAGCGTAATGTGAGGTGGAATTTGAGCGTAGTGTGAATCGTAACGCATGCGATAACCATTTGCAAAATCTTGAACTTCCTTAGAAGGAAAAGCAACAATACCATATTTCATAATAACTACCTCCATTAACATATTTATATAGTTAGTATAGCAAATGATGAAGGAAAATAGCTGAAATGCGACACACTATTTATGAAAAATTCGCATAATCGCATTTGGAAGGTCTGGTTTCCACGTTTTCCAGGTATGATTTCCTTCTAATTCGACATAATTATAATCAATTTTTCGTTGATGAAGTGCATTTTTTAATGTACGGTTTGGAGTTAAAAAGTCTTTAATCTGTCCATCTTTTGTATGTACTTCATATTCTCCTGTACCAATTGCATGATAAATATGATAATCAATACCTTCTGGAATATTTTGAACATAATGAAGCACTTCATCTGTAATCTGAGGTGAATGTAAAATGGCTTGTTGGAAAACTTCTGGGTAACGAATTAAACCAAGTAATGATACAGTTGCAGCTTGAGAGTCACCCATTAAAATATGTTCATCTGCTACATCGGATACAGCGTAATGTTCTTGTAAATAAGGTATCAATTCATGTGCTAAAAAAGTAAGGTAAGCTTCATGTTTTTTACCGCTTGGCATATATTTTTCACGTCTGTCTTCTACACTTTTATAAGGAATACCCACAACGACATGTTCATCAATATCACCATCTTCAATTTTTTCGTCTAAAATACGCGAAAGACTACCTAGTTGAAAATAATCATTGCCATCTGAAGCAATAGCTACAGGATATGACAACATTGGTGTGAAATCAGCTGGTGTATAAATTAATAACTTTAATTCCTCTTGTAAAGCGTCACTAAAAAATAATTCGGTCGTAATAGAACCCATATCCTAAAAAGCACTCCTTTAATAATTTGTAGGGAAATTGTATCATAGAAGAAGATGACTTTCATCAAGTTCAGATTAACAAGAGAGAAGGTAATAGAAATGAACCGAAAACAACCTGTTTTATCGGCAGACGTATCCATCGCTGCACGTGCAGCACTAGAACGTCGTGGTGTTACACTAATGGATATCGCAGAAATTGTATATGAGATGCAATATACATATAATGAAGGATTAACATTAGAACGCTGTGTAGAGGCAGTAGATAAAGTACTTCGAAAACGTGAAATTCAATATGCATTATTAGTAGGTATTGAATTAGATGAACTAGCTGAGAAAAAGCAATTATCACAACCACTACAACAAATTATTGAAACAGACGAAGGGTTGTTTGGTGTAGATGAAACTATCGCACTTGGCGCTGTTTTAACATATGGTAGTATTGGTGTAACAACGTATGGACATTTGGATAAACATAAAATTGGTGTTATTAAAAAATTAGATACAAAAGCAGGAGAAGGCGTGCATACATTTTTAGATGATTTAGTTGGTGCCATTGCAGCAGCTGCTTCATCTCGTTTAGCGCATCGTATTCGCGATGAAGAAGAAGCCGCTCTTCTTATTATGGAGTAACGTTCGTGTTGTTCATTGTGATTAGTATTATTATTCTACTCATGATTGTTGTGGTGTATATGCGTAAGCTAGCACCACAGCAAGAACAATACATCATTGGTGAAAAAGTAGAAGTCGTTAGCGTGATGGATGGCGATACAATGAAAGTGCGTTATAACGGACAAATAAAAAAAGTGCGTTTTTTATTAATTGATACACCAGAAATGTACCACAAGCGTATTGGAGAGCAGCCTTTTGCAAGAGAAGCACAACAGTTAAGTCGTATACTCATACAAAATGCACAAGTTGTCTCTATTATGTTTGATCGGAATGAAGAGAGAGAAGATCGCTATGGTCGTTTACTTGCATATGTCTATGCGGATGGACAGTCCATACAAGAATTATTACTTCGTTCAGGTTATGCTAGAGTGGGGTATGTTTATACCAAACAAGCACAATATGTCGATGAATTTTATGCCTTTCAAGAAGAAGCAAAACAGGCGAAAAGGGGAATTTGGCGATATGCAGGTTATGTAACAAAGAAGGGATTTCATGCAGAGGCGATTCCGCATTGGCAACCTGGGAAACAGGTAGAATCCGTTCAATTAGTAACAGAACCTAATTTATTAGCACATCAGATTAAAGGAAATATTAATCCGAAGGGCGAAAAGAGATATTATAAGCCAGGCGATCCAAATTATGATCAGGTGAACCCTGAACAATTATTTATGTCTGAAGAAGAGGCGAAGGCGGCAGGGTTTATTCGCGTTTTTCGTCCTTAATCAAGGGAATGGACAAAGGGGTGAAAGAATGACGAAAATTTATATTGCAAGACATGGTGAGACAGATTGGAATCGAGCTGGAAAATTACAAGGTGCAACCGATGTACCTTTAAATGAAGAGGGGCGTAAACAAGCAGTAGCATGCGGTAAGTTTTTTGAAGACATTGCCATTCAAGCAATTTTTACAAGCCCACTACAACGTGCAAGTGAAACAGCGAAAATCATTAATGAACAATTACATCTTCCATTAATCCAAATTGATGCTTTTCGTGAGCGAACATTTGGAGCGGCAGAAGGGATGACTTATGAAGAACGCTCTAAAGTGTACCCGCGAAAAAATTATCCGAATCAAGAAAGTTTTAAAGCGTTTCGAAAAAGATTAGTACGTGGATTACAAGAAATTTATGAAGCTTATCCAGATGAAGATGTCGCATTAATTGCACATGGTGCAGTCATTCATACATTATTTCAAATTGTTCAAAATGCGGATTTCTTTCCACAACATGCGCGTTTATCGAATGGTGGCGTAAGTACGATTTATTCAAAAGGTGGCGAATGGTGGTTAGAAGCTTATAATGATACACATCATTTACCTGAAAATACTATATAGTTATAAAGAGTTCAAATGTTCTTGAAATATAATATTTGAACTCTTTTTTAACGATATAAAGCCAATTTTTAATGTAAATTATGAATATTTTGTAAATTTTAAAATTGATAAAATCATGTACTTAAAAAGAAAAAATGCTATTTTAATAAAAAAAAATCATTTTTGTGAACGCTTTTGTTACAGTAATGTAAATATTCCATTAAGTAATGTAAATTTCAGCGTTTTTTATCTAAAAAATTGTTAATATGATGGAGAAATACAAGCAAGACTAAACACATATATGTTTTCAGGAGGAATTTATGTTTAATCGTAAAAAAGATGATCCGTTTTTCAATATTTTGTTAAAGATTGCTGAGAATGTGCAAGTAGCCATGCACTATGCAAATGATTTCCGAATCAACTCGTTAGAAGATTTAGCAGAAATCAGCGTACAAATGAAAAAATATGAAACAGACGGAGATAAATTAATTCACGAATTAATCGTTATGTTAAATAAATCGTTCATGACACCTATTGAACGTGAAGATATTTTAGCTCTAGCTAATAGTATGGATGATGTGTTAGATGGAATGGAAGAATGTATCGCACACTTTGATATGTTCTCGTTAGTAGACATTGACGATTCAATGAATACATTCATGAGTTATATTATGTTATCATCTGATGAAATCGTAAAAGCAATGCAAAAACTACAAATGAAAAAATTAGTAGATATGCGTGAAAATGCGATTCTAATTAAAGATTACGAAAGCAAATGTGATGATGTACTACGTGTATCAATCAAACAACTATTCTTACACGAACAAGATCCAATTCGAATTATTATGTTCAAAGATATTTACGAACAATTAGAAGATATCGCGGATGATTGCCAAACCGTTGCAAACACGATGGAAACAATCATTATGCGAAATGCATAGGTAGGACGGTAAACTATGGATACAATTGTTATTTTAACCATACTCGTTGTCATCTTTGCATTAGCATTTGATTTTATTAATGGTTTCCATGATACAGCGAATGCGATTGCGACATCTGTCTCGACGCGTGCTTTAAAACCAAAAACAGCTGTATTAATGGCTGCAATTATGAACTTTGTTGGTGCGATTACTTTCGTAGGGGTAGCCAAAGCGATTACCAAAGATATTGTCGATCCATTTACTTTAGGGAATGGTACACTTGTTATTTTAGCAGCGCTTATCTCAGCGATTGCTTGGAACTTAATTACATGGTACTTCGGTATCCCATCAAGTTCTTCACATGCAATTATCGGTTCGATTGCAGGGGCAGCAGTTGCAGCTGGTGGTTGGGCAATTTTAAACTATGAAGGATTTATTAAAATCCTTCAAGCATTAATTCTATCACCATTCATTGCAATTACAGTCGGTTTCCTTGTGATGAGTCTATTTAAAATTTTGTTTAAAAACTTTAATCTGTATAAAACAAATAAAGGCTTCCGTTCTGTTCAAATTGGTACAGCGGCTTTACAAGCATTCACACATGGTACGAATGATGCGCAAAAAGCAATGGGTATTATCACAATGGCTTTAATTGCAGCTGGTTGGCAAACAACAGATGAAGTACAAGGTTGGGTTCGTTTTGCCTGTGCTTTAGCAATGGGTCTAGGTACATCAATTGGTGGTTATAAAATTATTAAAACAGTTGGTGGTAAGATCATGAAAATTCGTCCAGTAAATGGTGTAGCAGCTGACTTATCTTCTGCTTCAATCATCTTTGGTGCGACATTAATTCACTTACCAGTATCAACAACACATGTTATTTCTTCTGCAATCATGGGTGTTGGTGCAGCGCAACGTGTAAAAGGTGTTAAATGGGGTGTAGCACGTAAAATTGTTTTAACGTGGATTATTACGTTACCAATTTCAGCACTATTTGCAGGCGTAGTTTATTTTATATTAGACATGTTCTTCTAAATTTATATGATATGAGGCTAGGAATTTTCCTAAGCCTCTTTTTTATTTTAGACATCTGATTGACACATTCACGTTATAAAGTATGAATTGTACAGGTCATGTACAATGTATAAAGAAAGGGGTTCGTTATGTCCATTTTACTTGATTCGATTCAATCGAATGCATTTTTAAGTCAGTTGTTACAAACGTCATCTACGTCAACTGCTGATTCAACATCGTTTTCTGTTTCAACAGAAGGAACTACAGACTTTGCTGAGTTGTTATTAAAGCAATTAAGTAGCGTGACAACTTCTAATGATTCAAGTGCCCTCCAACAACAACTTGTCCAATTAGAAGAACAACTTGGTCAAACAACACAAACACAAAGTACAACAACAAATGCAACAAAAGAATTGATTCAGTTAATGACAGCTACAGCACAACTTGCGATGATACAGACGCTTGCATCGCAAACAGATTCATCTTCTTCGTCCAAAGAAGATGAGGCAGTTGAAAATACTGCACAGTCTAATCCAGTAGCCACTCAGTCGGCTGCTCTAAACCAAACATCGCTTTTTTAATTCATTTTAGATTTCTCCCAATCTAAATAAAAAAACGAATTGTACATTCAATTGTACAGTTCGTTTTTTCATGTAGACAAAATAAAAAGAGCGGGGGCTCATCAAACTTTCCCCGCTCATCTTGAAGTCTTTTTCCAGCAATCCGTGCTGTTATGAAAAAGACTTTTGTTATTCTACAAGAGAATAACGATAGGTTTGGCACCTAGTAATTCATTATACGTGTTTTTAATAAATTGTCTAGCATTCATTTTGCTAATGGAATAAACCAGATTCTTTTGACTTTTTGAGTAGATGTGCAGTTCCACGATTAACAGGATTTTTGAACAGAGCACCAATGATTAAGAATGCAACTGCAATCCCAATAAGAACAGTCATATCTAATGCGACCTTTGACCAAATAATACCTGCCACAGCTTCACGTACCATTTCAATTGCATAGGTGAAAGGAAGGAAAGGATTAATGATTTGGAAGAATTTTGGTAGTAATACAACTGGATATGTTCCGCCAGCACCTGCTAATTGTAGAACGAGTAATACAATGGAAAGTGCCTTTCCGACATTATTAAATAGTGATACAAGTGTATAAACAATTGTCATGAATACCATACTAATGAATACACAGAACAAGATAAAGAATAATGGTGAAACAGGTTGAACACCGATAATTAAAATTGTACCGCTCGACATAACGAGCGCTTGACAAATACCAATCACCCAGAAAATTAATAATTTACCGAAGTAAATCTCGCTATATTTATAGTTTTCTGGTTTTTTTACATTGACACTTAGGAGGGACATGAGTAAGAGTCCACCTACCCAAAGTGAAAGAACACCGTAGAATGGCGTCATACCAGTTCCATAATTCTTAACAGGGAATACAGCATTTTCTTTTAATTTAATTGGTTCTTCAAAGAAAGATTTTTCTTTATTTGGATTGTTTAATAATAGTTTAATTAATTTATTTATATCCACTTTGTCATCGAACTGACGAAGCTTCCCTGCGAGTTCATCCACTTTCGATTTTAAAAATGGATATTTTCCAAGTGCATCGTTTAAAGCAGTCTGTCCAGTATTAACATAACCACTTGTTTCATCTAAAACAGATTGTGCTTTTGGTAATGATACTTGTAATTCTGTCAACATACTTTGTGCTTGTGTTAATGTTTGCTTTGCATTTGCAAGTTCTTTTTTGATATCCGGAGAAATCGTATTTTGATAAGAACGAATAAATTGATTCATTTCGGAAGTAATACGTTGTGCTAAAGCATCTAATTCTTTTTGAGCAGTTTGAATGTTATTTTTAGCTGTGCTTACATCTGCATCAAGTGTACGAATATTACGTTGTGTACTTTGTAAACTTGCTTTTGTCGCGCGAATGTCCTTAATAGCAGGTGTTAAAGTAGCATTTGCTTCGTTTAACTTGTTCGCTTGGTTGAATCGTTTGATGGTCAAAAGTGCGCTCTCGATTGAAGTTAACCGATTAATGGATTGTGTTGTTTGTTCCATAATTGCATTTTGCTTTTGGACAAGTCCAGATGTATCAATAGACCTTTGTTCAATCGTCTTTCGAATATTACGTATTTCTTGCATGGCGCTTTGTAATGTTTTTAAATCCTGTTCAATACGAGGCTCTAAAGTATCCATCGCTTTTTGAGCAGTTGTTACATATGTCATGGCCGTAGTAACTGTATTTAAGCCCTCAGTTGTTGTTTGTGCAGCCTCAGGTATTTTCGCTTTGGCTTCTTTTAACATTTGATCAGCAGTATTGGCAGTCTTTTTAGCACCTAATAATTCTTTATGAATACCTGGTAAGTCTTTTTCAAGTTGAAAAATGAATTTTTCAAAGTTTTGAATATCAGGTAAGTTTTTTTGAATGTCAATTCCTAATTTGTTATAAAGTTCGAAAATAGTCCCATTAACTGTTCCAACGAATTTGCTACTCATGGTCGTAACAAGCATAGAAGCTCCACGATCTGTAATTTTAGGTGCGATGGAATTAATTTTTTCATTCACATAGTACTCCATTTGAGCTTTTTGAGGAGAGTCATTTGTGATGGTACTTAACTTTTTCGAAAAGTCTTTAGGAACGACGATAACAGCAAATAAATCCCCATTTCTTAATTCGTCCATAGCCTTATCTTTATTTAAAAATTGCCAATCCATTTCTTTATTTTTCTTTAGGTTGGCTACAAGGTCATCCCCTGCTCTGACAGATTGATTCTCAATCTTGCCTCCTTCATCCTCATTGACAATACCTACAGGGATATTCTTAGTATTGCCATAAGGGTCCCAGGATGCAGCAATGTTTAACCATGCATATAGCGATGGAAGAACGATTAAACCGACAATAATAGCGGCTGAAACCCAATTAGTTAGTAAGTGGTGCATATCATTTTTAAAGATTCCCCAAATTTTTTTCATACGAATCCCCCTTTGTAAAAATTTACCCAAATTCGTGAACATTGAAGCAATAACTTATACAATGATATACTAAAACCACATATTTTAGGAAATTAAAGGAGGAAATGAGAATGACCAATGTAACAGCAGAAGAAATCCATCAAATCATTCAAAAGCAAAATACTTATTATAGTTCAGGAGAAACTAGAACGCTGGCTTTTCGAAAACAGCAATTAAAGGCATTAAAAGCGAGTATTTCAAAATACGAAAAAGAAATCAAACAAGCGTTGTATAAGGATTTACGTAAGAGTGAATTTGAAGCTTTTACAACAGAGATTGGCATTATTTATTCGAGTATTAGTCATGCTTTGAAGTATTTAGAAGAATGGATGCATCCAGTTAGTGTTCCAACACCTGTTCAATTTCAGCCAGGTAAAAGTATGATTGTTCATGATCCATATGGTGTTACATTAATTATTGGTCCATTCAACTATCCGTTCCAACTTGTAATGGAACCACTAATTGGTGCAATCATTGGTGGGAATACAGCTGTTGTGAAGCCATCGGAATCAGCAGTAGAGACATGTAAGATTATTCGCACGATTTTAGAAGAAACATTTAGACCAGAATATATCGCGGTTGTAGAAGGGGAAAAAGAGGAGACGAATGCACTGATTCATGCACCGTTTGATTTTATCTTCTTTACAGGAAGTGTAGCTGTTGGGAAAATTGTAGCGAAGGCAGCTGCGAATCGTTTAACACCACATGTTCTTGAACTTGGCGGTAAGAGCCCTGTAATTGTTGATCAAACAGCAAATTTAGAAGTGGCAGCAAAACGTGTCGTATGGGGTAAATTCGTCAATGCAGGTCAGACATGTATCGCACCAGATTATGTTTTTGTTCATGAGTCCGTAAAAGCGCCTTTCATTCGTCAAATTAAAAAAGTATTAAGTAAATTTTATGGTTCAAATCCACAACAAAGTAAAGATTTTGGTCGTATTATTAATACACGTCAGTTTGACCGATTAAATGGTTTATTACAACAACATCGTAGTGACATTTTATTCGGCGGTGAAACAGATCGCGAAGATTTATATATGGCACCAACAATTTTACAAGATATCACATGGGATTCTCCAATTATGCAAGACGAAATTTTCGGCCCGATTTTGCCAATTCTTGTTTATACAGATTTAACACATCTCATACATCAAATTAATCGTCGACCTAAACCATTAGCTGCTTATTTCTTCTCTGAAACTGAAAAAGCGATTCAATATTTCTTAGATGAATTAGCATTTGGTGGTGGCTGTATTAATGAAACCATTATGCACGTTGCATCGTGGCACCTTCCGTTCGGTGGTGTTGGCGAATCAGGTGTTGGGAATTATCATGGTAAGGCTAGTTTTGAAGCATTTACCCATCAAAAATCAGTACTAAAACGTTCATCTAAATTAGCAAATAACTTGTTGTATCCACCATATAAACAAAAAGCAACACTCGTAAAAACTATTTTAAGATAAAAAATCGAGCCTGGGACAGAACAAAATAATATGTTTCAAATACGAATAATCAAATCAATTGAACGCGTAGAAAACGACTCCTGCGAGAATAGCGTGAGCTAAAAACCCCACAGGAATGAAGTGACGAGGAGTTTGAAGCCGTGCCCGAACGCTACGTAATGTAGTGGGGCAGGGTTTGCAACAGGACGTTGCGTTCTTTTCTTACCTACCTCTATTCATTTTTCGAAGCGAAAATTGATCTGAATGAACAAATCCCGTATGATTTTTCGAATCATACGGGATTTGTTATGTTGAAAATACTTTTGTCTCAGGCTCTTTTTTATACTTCGTTTTGTTGTGCGAGCGGTAATGTAATCGTAATGGTCGTTCCGAAATCTGGTTCACTGGTTACATGAATCTTTCCCTTATGTTCTTGAATAATATCATAAGTTACCATCATGCCAATACCATTCCCTTGATCTTTTGTTGTAAAGAAGGGTTCGAACATTTTTTCAACGGTTTCTTTGGACATACCACAACCGCTATCAGAGATGACAAGTTGTACAGATTGTTCTTCAATGATGCTGCTTGAAACGATTATATTCCCATTTGTACCAATAGCCTCTAAAGCATTTTTAAAAATATTAATAAATACTTGACGCAATTTATTTGGATAGCCATGGATAACAGCAGGTTGATCGTTCAAGTGAGATTCTAAATCAATTTCATTGGCATGCATATTTGGTTTAAAGAATAATAGCATAGCTCTTAAAATTTCTTGTACGTCAAAAACTTCTTTTTCAGTATCTGTTTTTTCACGAGCTAAAATTAAGAATTCATTAATGATTAAATCAATTCGCTTAATTTCTTCGTCAATTAAGCCATAAAAGTAGGCATGTGGAGAATCTTTATCTTGTTGCATCATCTGCGTAAAGCCTGAAATAACCGTTAATGGATTTCTGATTTCATGTGCTACAGTTGCAGCCATGCCTTGAGCAAAATCGAGCTTTTCAGATTGTACGAGCAATCTCTCAGCTTCTTTACGATAAGAAATATCACGCGTAATAACAGATGTAGCGATAATTTCACCATCATGGTTGAAAATCGGAGATAATGTCACTTCCGCATCAAATAATGTACCATCTCGACGCATATCAACAGTTTCGAGTAAATCAAAACTTTCACCATTCAGCATGCGTGCCATTCGATCGCGTGATTCTTCAAATTGTCCTGTTGGTACCATTGGCAGTTGTTTACCAATACACTCATTCATATCCCAACCGTATAACTTTTCAAAAGCAGGATTAACTGCAATAACGTCATTATTCAAATCAAATACAGCCATACTATCTTTTGCATTTTCAAAAAATAGTTTTAAATACCCTTCTTTTGATAAGAATTCCTGTTCTATTTGATCGTTTTTTGTTTCGATATTTCGGTAAGAAATACTAAAATAGTACCCTTGAATAAGGCTTGTCGCACATAAAAATGCGAGTATAATCAATAATACAACTAAATTCGTTTGTCCGAATGTTTCCATTAGTGTTGGATATTGTGCATATATCAACCAACCTATTTCAGCTGCAAAGACGACCATAATCGCCGCATTCAAGTAGGCTGATTGATAAATTGAGACAATAAAAAGTCCTAAAACTGGTAGAATACATGAGTAAATATTTTGAGATTCATAAATTGTATGTACGAGTAGAACATTAATTGTCATAACAATAAAGCCGCAAACGACTAAATCGTTCACGCGAAGTTGATAAAGTAAATACGCTGTGGCGCAAAGCATGAGAGAGAGCCAGGGAAAGCTATGAAGCCCCTTAGCAAATCCAGTTGCCATTAGAACCGTATATAGAAAAATACTTGTCATAATAATAAATAACACAATTTTATTCCGTTTACGTAAACTAGAAGTAGTGTGCTTCATATGAAAAAACACCTCGAATCGATTAATACATCTATCATACAGTATTTGACGGTGTCGGAAAATGTCATATTCTGATATTATGGAATAAATATAAGAGGGGGCTTTCTAAATTGAGTATTTTTAATGAGACTGAAACAATTGCTTTACTAGAAAAACTAACGAACACACCGAGCCCTACTGGGTACACGAAAAAAATCATGCAAGTGATGGCGACAATTTTCGACGAAATCGGTGTTCCTTATACACGAACGAATAAAGGCGCATTAATTGTGACACTGAAAGGTGAGAACGATGAACGTCATCGTTTATTAACAGCACATACAGATACACTAGGTGCTATGGTAAAAGAAGTGAAGTCTTCAGGTCGCTTATCTTTATCGATGATTGGCGGATTTAATTGGAATGCAGTAGAAGGTGAGTATTGTACAATTCATACAGCGTCTGGCGAAGAAATTCGTGGAACGATTTTAATGCACGAAACATCTGTACACGTATATCGCGGTGCAAGTAGTTTACCACGCGATGAAAAACATATCGAAGTACGTGTAGATGCTAGAGTGAAAAATGCAGACGATACGCGCACACTTGGAATTGAAGTAGGTGACTTTGTCTCATTCGACAATCGTTTTGAACAAACAGATACAGGCTTCATTAAAACACGTCATTTAGATGATAAAGCGAGTACGACATTATTAATTGAACTGGTAAAGTATGTACATCAAAAACAAATCACATTACCTTATACAACACATATTTATATTTCAAATAATGAAGAAATTGGTTATGGTGGTAATTCAAATATTCCAGAAAAAACAGTCGAGTACATTGCAGTTGATATGGGGGCAATTGGTGACGGGCAACAAACAGATGAATACACAGTATCCATCTGCGCAAAAGACTCGAGTGGCCCTTATCACTATGAATTAACACAACAACTTGTGCGACTTGCAAAAGCAAATCAAATTGATTATAAGCTAGACATTTACCCTTATTATGGATCAGATGCCTCGGCTGCGATTAAAGCAGGGGCAGATGTTCGTCATGCTTTATTCGGTGCAGGTATTGAATCTTCTCATGCCTATGAGCGAACGCATATGGATTCTTTACGTCATACAGCAGATTTACTTTATGCATATGTGATGTCGCCAATGGTAGATGAAGAGGAGGAAGCATAATATGCAAGCAACACAATTATTACAATGTTTACCGATTAAAAAAATTATCGGAACATTACCAGAAAATATTAAAGATATTGCCATCGATTCACGCAATGTACAAGATAAAACCATTTTTATCTGTATTAAAGGTTACACAGTCGATGCACATGATTTTGCACAACAAGCAGTGGATCAAGGTGCAACAATTGTTGTAGTCGATCATGTACTTGATTTAACAGGGGATGTCGCACAAGTCGTTGTAGAAGACACAAGTCGCGCACTTGGTTTACTCGCAGCAAAATTCTTCGATTATCCTTCAAAAGATTTAACGATGTTTGGTGTAACAGGTACAAATGGTAAAACGTCTGTTGCGACAATGATTCAAAATGTTTTACAAGGACTAGGTGTACGTTCAGCACTATCTGGCACAATCGGTTTTAACTTGAATGGTGTTATGTACGATTCAGCGAATACAACAAGTGATGCATTGACAACACAACAAATGATTTTCCGTGCTAAAGCAGAAGGTTGTCGTGGCATGATTATGGAAGTATCTTCACATGGACTTGTATTAGGTCGTTTAGCAGGCGTTGAATTCGACGTTGCAATCTTTACAAATTTAACGCATGATCATCTAGATTTCCACGGTACAATGGAAAACTACGGTAACGCCAAAGGAATGTTATTCTCTCAACTTGGACAAGACCTTGAAAAAGATAAACATGCCGTATTAAATTCAGATGATCCATGGTCTAAAACATATGCTGGGTTAACACCTTATCCAATCTGGACATATGCGATTCATGATGACAACGCTGTATTCCAAGGATTAAATATTAAATACCATGATGAACATACAGAGTTCGATATGAAAACACCAGAAGGTACAAAACACGTCGAATTGAAGTTACTTGGTGAATTCAATGTTTACAATATGTTAGCCGCAACAGCAGCTCTTTATTGTAAAGGTTACGCATTAGATGATATTATTCAACAATTTGAACATATGATGCCGATTAAAGGACGCATGCAAAAAATTGAGACAGGCAAACTACCAATTTCAATTTTTGTCGATTATGCACATACGCCAGATGCAATTGAAAAAGCGATTACAGCAGCTATGCCATACAAAGAGAAAAAATTAATTTTTGTCATCGGTACAGGCGGTAATCGTGATAAATCAAAACGTCCAGACATGGCACGCATGGCTTCAATGGCTGATTACGTTATTTTAACAACGGATGATCCACGCTATGAAGCATATGATTCAATTGTAGGTGATTTAGAAAAAGGTATGACACATGATAACTATGCATGTATTGGTGACCGCGCAGAAGCAGTTCGCCATGCAGTAGAAATTGCGGAACCAGGTGATTTAATTTTATTCGCTGGTAAAGGTCATGAAGATTATCAAATTATTGAAGATACAAAGTATCCACATAGCGATGCAGAAATTGCGCTGATTGCAGCAAAAGAAAAATTCGGTATGTAAGATTCAAAAGAAGTTGTGGTTGAAATAAGCCACAACTTCTTTTTTAACCTAATTGTGCGAAATTCTCCCACTTCTAAAGTGGGAGATGGATAGCACTTGACGACAGTCAACGATAGAAGTACAGTATAATCAGTAGTAAAGGATAGAAAGTAGGAATATCAATGGATTTAGACACTAATAACCATTCAGTATTCAAGTTATCATATCACTTAGTATTGGTTATAAAATATCGTAGAAAAGTAATTGATGATGATATATCCAATAGATTAAAGGAAATATTTGAGTATATTTCACCTAAGTATAATGTAACTTTAGAAGAATGGAATCACGATAAAGACCATGTTCACTTACTATTCAGAGGTACACCAAATACAGAAATATCTAAATTCCTTAATGCTTATAAGTCTGCAAGTAGTAGACTTATAAAAAAGGAATATCCATCTATAAGAAAACAGTTATGGAAAGAATATTTTTGGAGTAGAAGTTATTGCTTACTAACTGCTGGTGGAGCACCTATTGAAGTAGTAAGAAAATATATTGAAAAACAGGGGGTGAGATAATGCTTAAAGCCTATAAGTATAGGATATATCCAACAAGTGAACAAAGATTATATCTTGCTAAAGTCTTTGGTTGTACTAGATTTATCTATAATAAAATGTTAGCAGATAGAATTAAATCTTATGAAGAAAATAAAGATTTAGATAATAAAGCTATGAAATACCCTACACCTGCTCAATACAAGAAAGAATATGAGTGGTTAAAAGAAGTAGATAGTTTAGCTTTAGCTAATGCACAAATGAATTTAGATAAAGCATATAAAAACTTCTTTAGAGATAAGTCCATAGGATTTCCTAAATTCAAGTCTAAAAAAACGAATAGATTTAGTTATACAACTAATAATCAAAAGGGAACTATTCGGATAGATGGGAGATATGTAAAAATACCTAAGTTAAAATCTAAGATAAAAATAGTTTTGCATAGGCAATTCAAAGGATTGATTAAATCTGCAACTATATCTAAAACACCAAGCAATCAATACTATATTTCAATATTAGTAGATACTGAAAATAGTCAACTACCAAAGAATGATAATAAAATAGGCATTGACCTTGGGTTAAAGGAATTTGCTATATGTTCCAATGGCGATAGATATGACAACCCTAAAAATCTTAGAAAATCTGAAAAGAAATTAGCTAAATTACAAAAGGATTTGAGCAGAAAAACTAAAGGAAGTAATAACAGATATAAAGCAAGATTAAAGGTTGCTAAACTACATCAAAAAATAGCCAATCAACGTAAAGACTTTCTACACAAATTATCAACTAAAATTATTAGCGATAACCAAGTAATAGTTTTAGAAGATTTGAGAGTTAAAAATATGCTAAAAAATCATAAATTAGCTAAGGCAATAAGTGAAGTTAGTTGGGCTGAATTTAGGATAATGTTAGAATATAAAGCATCTTGGCAAGGTAGAAAAATAGTTATTGCTCCATCTAACTATGCTAGTAGTCAACTTTGTTCAGAATGTGGTTATAAAAATAGTGATGTAAAAAATCTAGCACTTAGAAAATGGACTTGTCCCGAATGTGGCGCAATCCACGACAGAGATATAAATGCGAGCATAAATCTACTGAAATTAGCCCTATAATTTTGGTAATAACTTGAGGTAGGGACTACCTTATTAGCTTGGGTAAACTTGTACCATTGGGTATATTGACCAAGAAGCTCCCACTTCTATAAGTGGAGAGTAGTTCACTTCGATGTGCTTTTACTTTAGGGGTTTTTCTCATATGATAATTTTGATATAATTGTAAGGTTAGAAACGTAAATAATGAACGAATCATATACAAACTCATAGGTAAGGAACGGTGATACCCGATGTAGACAAACCTTCAACCAACCATTTATGAAAATATATGATAGTAGAAGGAGCAAAATAATGAGCACAACATTAGAACAAGAAATTTTATCACGTCGTACCTTTGCGATTATCTCCCACCCCGATGCTGGTAAAACAACAATTACAGAAAAACTTTTATACTTTGGTGGTGCGATTCGCGATGCCGGTACAGTAAAAGGTAAAAAATCAGGTAAATTCGCAACATCTGACTGGATGGAAATCGAAAAACAACGTGGTATTTCGGTTACATCATCTGTTATGCAATTTGATTATGCAGATTGCCGTATCAACATCTTAGATACACCTGGACACCAAGATTTCTCAGAAGATACGTATCGTACATTAATGGCTGTAGATAGTGCGGTCATGGTTGTCGATGCTGCAAAAGGGATTGAGGAACAAACGAAGAAGTTATTCCAAGTATGTCGTATGCGTGGTATTCCAATCTTCACATTCATTAATAAATTAGACCGTCAAGGTAAAGAACCACTAGAATTAATGGAAGAATTAGAAGAAGTATTAGGCATTCAAACATATGCGATGAATTGGCCAATCGGTATGGGTAAAGAGTTCTTAGGGATTTATGACCGCTACAATAATCGTATTGAACAATTCCGTACGGAAGAAGAAGATCGCTTCATTCCTTTAAATGCAGAAGGTGGAATAGATGTTGAGAACGATATGACAAAAACATCTTACTACACACAAGCTTTAGACGATATTTTACTTTTAGATGAAGCTGGTAATGACTTCTCTGAAGAAGCGATTGCAAAAGGTCAATTAACACCTGTATTCTTCGGTTCAGCTTTAACAAACTTCGGAGTGCAAACATTCCTTGAAACGTACTTAAAGTTTGCGCCAGGTCCACAACCACGTTTGACAGAACAAGAAACAATTGTAGAACCAACAGATGAAGAATTCTCAGGATTCGTATTCAAAATCCAAGCAAATATGAACCCAGCTCACCGCGACCGTATCGCATTCGTTCGTATCGTATCAGGTAAATTTACGCGTGGTATGAACGTAATGATGACACGTACAGCAAAATCATTCAAAGTGACACAGGCGACAACGTTCTTAGCAGACGACCGTGAAACAGCGGATGAAGCTGTAGCGGGTGATATTATCGGTTTATATGATACAGGTAACTACCAAATTGGGGATACAATTGTCGGCGGAAAAAAGAAATTCCAGTTTGAAAAACTACCACAATTCACACCTGAATTATTCGTACGTGTAACGGCGAAAAACGTTATGAAGCAAAAGCACTTCCATAAAGGTATTGAGCAATTAGTACAAGAAGGTGCGATTCAATACTACAAAACATTACACACAGAAGATACAATTCTTGGTGCAGTTGGTCAATTACAATTTGAAGTATTTGAAAATCGTATGAAGAATGAGTATAACGTAGATGTGGTTATGCAACCAATCGGTTCGAAAATTGCCCGTTGGATTGAAAATGAAGAAGACGTAAAAGACTCAATGACAGGTCCACGTAGTATGCTTGTAAATGATCGTTTTGGTAATAAGGTATTCTTATTCGAAAATGAATTTGCAATGCGTTGGTTCAATGATAAATATCCAGAAATTCGTTTATATAGCTTACTATAAGATGAAACAGGCTGGGACAAAACAAGTCACCTCCCTTTTTTAGCGTTCGCAACGAAAAACTGGAATCGCGCTATAGCGCGGTTCCAGTTTTTCTTATGCTCATGTGGGATGTGTTTTTTTGCACTTATGTCCCAACCTGTTTTTTGATTGAATCTCTTTTAAAAAGTAGATTTTTCATATAATATATAAGTTGATGCTTATATAAGGAGGGGTTAGATGAATCAAGACCAACTCATTCAACAGCTAAAGGCAGTAAGCGATGCCAATCGTTTAAAATTACTCGCCGCTTTAAAAAATGGAGAATGTTGTGTTTGTGATTTTGTACCATTACTACAAATTTCACAACCTGCTGTCAGTCAGCAATTGAAAAAACTAAAAGACGCATCTATTATTCAAGAGCGAAAAGAAGGAGCATGGCGCTACTATCGTTTAGTAGATTCATTATCACCTGTCATACAAGCTGTACTAGATGAATTAGAACCTATTACGATTCCATCATCGTGTTCAAAATAGGTAGGAGGAAATTATGTTTGATTTTTGGATTGCTTTACTATTATTTATCGTGACATTATTTTTTGTCATTGTTCAACCACGTAATATAGGGATTGGCTGGTCAGCTTGTGCCGGTGCAGCAATTGCTTTTTTATTAGGCATTGTGAATATGGAGGACTTTAAGTCGGTTGTCGGTATTACGTGGAATGCAACACTTGCATTTATCGGTATTATTATGATTTCAATCATTCTTGACGAAATCGGTGTTTTTGAATGGTCAGCGCGTCATATGGCAAAGCTGGCTCGTGGTCATGGTATTCGCATGTATATCTACATTTGTTTACTTGGTGCAGTTGTTGCCGCATTTTTTGCGAATGACGGAGCAGCTCTTATTTTGACACCAATCGTTTTAGCGATGGTGCGTAATTTGAATTTTAAAGAAAAAATGATTTTCCCGTTTATTATCGCAAGTGGTTTTATTGCAGATATGACGTCATTACCCTTTGTTATTAGTAACTTAGTAAACATTGTTGCCGCAGATTATTTTTCAATTGGTTTTGCAGAATATGCACTTCATATGATTATTCCGAACCTTTTTTCACTACTTGCAACAATCATCATTTTACTATGGTATTTTAAAAAGGCGATTCCGCGTACATATGATGCAACGCAAATTTCAGAACCAAAAGATGCGATTCGTCATCAATCCCTTTTTAAACAATCATGGTGGATGTCACTATTATTATTAATTGGTTACTTCTCGAGTGAATGGACAGGTATTCCTGTGTCATTTATTGTTTTAGCAGTTGCATTCATTATGTTGGTTCAAATGAAGATGTATCGATTCTCAAGTCCAACAAAAGTAATTAAAATGGCTCCTTGGAATATTGTATTCTTTTCGATTGGAATGTATTTAGTCGTGTATGGACTAGGGAGCGCAGGAATGACACATGGCGTTGCAACATGGATTCAGTGGTTAGCAGATCAAGGATTATTCGTCGCAACAATTGGTATGGGATTCTTATCGGCTATTTTATCAGCAATTATGAATAATTTACCAACTGTTATGATTCAGTCATTAGCAATTCAAGAAGTGAATACGACACCTGTTATTCGAGATACACTCATTTATGCGAATGTAATTGGCTCAGACTTAGGCCCAAAAATGACACCAATCGGTTCACTTGCAACATTGGTTTGGCTTCATGTTTTGTCACTTAAAGGGATTCAAATCTCTTGGATTCGTTACATAAAGATTGGGTTTATTTGTACAATCCCAATTCTACTTGTAACATTACTGGGACTGTATATTACAATGAAGTTATTTTAAAAATCATCCTTTTCAAGGGTGGTTTTTTTGTTTTATTTTTAATACATAAAAATGAAAAATATTACCGTATAATTGAAGAAAATAGTGATAAAATACTTAATAAACGAAAAAAAATTTCAAAATGAACTGAAAAAATACACTTTTCAACCGATGTATGTTTCGTAGGGGATTATTAACATATTAATAAAAATAAATAGATATGAACTGGAGGGCACTGCGTGAATTACAGATGGCTATATGCTATTTTTTTAATCTGTTTCATATTCTTAATCGATCCTTCATCTGCCAGTAGTTCTGAAAAAGAAGTACACGATTTAAATTTGAATACATATTTGGCACAACAAAATAAGGCATCTTTGGAAGGTGATTGGAGGTATATAGAAGGTATTCGTACGCCAAATGAGATGGAACAGGCGTATATGGTATTGCCAACTACAAAAATTCCAATTGAATTCAGTCGATTATTTAATCGAGACGATGCTTCTGCAACATTTTCTACATATATCAAGATTCCAAGCCGTTTTGTAGGACAACTAATGGCAATCGAAATTCCTTATGAATATAGTGCATATCGTTTATTCATCGGAAATCAAGAAATCGCTAAAAAAGGTAAAGTAGCAACAGATTTACGTTATCACGAAAGTCAAATTGTACCAGCAATCGGTTATTTCACACCGCAGAGTACAACCATTTTTGTGACAATGCAAGTTTCAAATGATGGTTTAATAAGAGGCGGATTTGTTGAAAATCTTTCGCTAGGAACAGCTAAAGCAATTTCGACAGGTATTACAACAAAAGTATTCATCCATACATTATTAATTGGTTGTATTCTAATTGTTGGGATTTTTATGATTTTCATCGGAGCATATCATGTTTATACACATAGTTTATACATATTTGGGGTGTTTTGCATATCCATCGCATTACGTGCATTATTTGGTGTACCATTCATCTATGCTATTTTATGGCCGAATTTTGATTGGTTATGGGCGATTAAAGCAGAGTATGCATTGACCTGTTTATCTACTTTCTTCTTTGTATGGTTAGTTTATAATATTTCTAATAAATTATTTAATCCGCTTATTTTTTATATGACACAATCCGTTGTTGTAATCGTCTTAATATGTGTATTGTTTTTATCTCCTGTTATTTTCCAAAAAACTTTTTTCTATGCTTTTTTAATTACCATTCCACTTTTCGCATATATGGGATGGATTTTGATTCAATCTACACGTATGAAAAATGATTTAGCGATGAATAACTTAATCGGTATTGTCCTTGTGTGTCTTGCTGTATTAATTGATTTTTTCAATGGATTAGGTGTTTTGCATCTTCCGCCGCTCAGTTTTGCTGCAACAGCTTTTTATGTCATCATTCAAATGTTCTTTTTAAGTAAACAATTTTCGGTTGAAGTCACAGGTCGTTTGCAACTAAACGAGCAACTTCAGCAGTTGAATCATTTGTTAGACGAAAAGATTTATGAACGTACAAAAGAGTTAGAAGAAGCAAATGAACGTTTACGTGAACTAGCAAATCGTGATGGGCTAACGCAAGTGTATAATCGACATTATTTTAATGAATATATGAAAAAAACATTTGCGGAAGTAATTAAAGAACATGCTTCGCTCTCCATGTTAATTTTGGATGTGGATGATTTTAAAAAGTACAATGATTTTTACGGACACATTGAAGGCGATCAATTATTGCAATATCTTGCAAGTGAAATGTCTAAAGTCGTACCCAAAGAAGGCGTCCTAGCACGCTATGGAGGAGAAGAATTCGCCATCGTGCTACCGAACTATTCAAACGAACAAGCTACAGCGATTGCAGAAAAGTTAAAATCTCGTATTGAGCATCAGCATTTACAACATGCTGCGAGTGACTATGGATTTATTACAGTGAGTATTGGGGTCGCAACACATGAATGTAAAACACAATATGCAACTGTGAACGAATTAATTAACGCAGCCGATCAAAATTTATATATCGGTAAAAATACAGGTAAAAATAAAGTAGTCTATTAAAAAAATCCAAATGGATGATGTGTCGGTATTTTACCGATTACTCAAACATTTGGATTTTTTATTAGATTGAAAAGTCTTCAGGCACAAATACTTTTAATTGTTTTGGATGGATGTAGACTGTATCACCTTTTTCAATGGCAAGTTGATTGAAGAATTCTTTTGTAATTTCTGCTTCTAAATAGTCATTCGTATCAGGTCGATGTAATTCAATATGAATTGTCGCACCAATTGGATGAATATGTAGGACAGTTGCTTTTACTGTATTCGGTCTTACTTCTTTTTCAATTGCGACATCATGTGGACGAACATAACCAACTGTTTCTTGTTCGGAATCAAGGTTAGCCCCTGGAACTTTGAATGAGAAGTCGCCATTAATGAGTTCGCCTTTTCGTAATCTTCCTTTAAAGAGGTTCACATTTCCCAGGAAATCATAAACGAACGGTGAAGCAGGATTTTCATATACTTCAACAGGGGAACCGATTTGTTCAATACGACCTTCATTCATAATAACAATCCGATCGGCTACATCAAGTGCTTCCTCTTGGTCATGTGTTACAAAAATAGAGGTAATATGATAGTCATTGTGCAGTTTTCGTAGCCATCTACGCAAATCTTTTCTTACTTTCGCATCGAGTGCGCCAAATGGTTCATCGAGTAGTAACACTTTTGGTTCGACTGCAAGTGCGCGTGCAAGAGCGACACGTTGGCGCTGACCTCCTGACAATTGTGAGGGGTAGCGTTTAGCAAAATGTTCTAATTTAACAAGCGAGAGTAACTCGATTACCTTATCCTCGATTTCTTTTTTAGATGGACGTAGTTTTTTCGGTCTTACTTTTAAACCATATGCGACATTATCAAAAACAGTCATATGGTTAAATAAAGCATAATGTTGGAATACAAAACCGATATTTCGTTCTTTCGCGCTAAGATGTACAACTTCTTTTTGGTCGAATAGAATCGTTCCTTCATCTAACGTTTCAAGCCCAGCGATAATTCGAAGAAGGCTTGTTTTCCCAGAACCAGATGGACCTAATAAAGCGACTAATTCACCAGGTTGAATCGATAGTGAAATTTTTTGTAGTGCATGGTACTGTCCGAAATGTTTATCAATTTCTCTTAACTCAATACTCATTTAGAAACCTCCTTCGTACGCCATTCGATGATATTTTTTGCGATGATTGTTGCGAGTGCGAGTAGCGACATGAGTGATGCCACCGCAAATGCTGCTGTAAATTGGTATTCGTTATATAAAACTTCGATGTGTAGGGGCATCGTATTCGTTAAGCCGCGAATGTGACCAGATACAACGGATACTGCACCAAATTCACCAATGACACGCGCGTTACATAGAATCACACCATATAATAAGCCCCACTTAATTTTCGGAAGTGTAATACGCATAAAGGTTTGAAAACCATTTGCACCAAGTGAATGTGAAGCTTCTTCTTCTGACTGCCCTTGTGCCTGCATAAGTGGAATGAGTTCACGCGCAACAAAAGGAACCGTCACGAACAATGTCGCTAAAATAATGCCAGGTAGTGCGAAAATAATAAAGATATCTCGCTCAAGCAACCATTCACCGAATAATCCTTGTGCGCCGAATAATAAGACGAAAATTAAACCGGCGATCACAGGTGACACAGCAAAGGGTAAATCGATGAGCGTTAAAAGCATATTTTTACCTTTAAAATGATATTTTGAAATAAGCCATGCACTCAGTACACCGAATAATGTATTCAATGGTACAACAATTAATACGACAAGGAATGTCAGTCGAATAGCAGAAAGCGCCTCGCTATTCGTAATGGATGCTAAATAGACATCTACACCTTTTTGAAAAGCTGTCATAAAAATCGTGACAAGCGGTAATAATAAGAAAAGAGATAAAAAAAGTACACTAATCGTAATTAATGAGCGGCGAATCCACTTCGGTTCACTCGTAGGTGAATCTATCTTCACTTTTGGTAAAGTATGTGGTTGTTCGAGTACGTTCTCTGTCATATTATGCACCTACTCTCTTTGTATATTTACGTTGAATGAGCC
Organism: Kurthia sp. YJT4; assembly: GCF_030219945.1. Classification (NCBI taxonomy): domain Bacteria; kingdom Bacillati; phylum Bacillota; class Bacilli; order Caryophanales; family Caryophanaceae; genus Kurthia; species Kurthia sp. YJT4. The sequence continues at coordinate 611,979 of NZ_CP126689.1, forward strand.
ATTGAATGATATTCATCGTGAGTAAAAAGAAGAATGAACCAATTAGCATAACCGAAGCAATGGCAGTCGCTCCTACATAATCATATTGTTCTAATTTTGTCATGATGAATAATGGTGTAATCTCTGTATTCATCGGCATATTACCAGCGATAAAAACAACCGAACCATATTCACCTAATGCACGCGCAAAAGCCAAAGTAAAGCCTGTCATAATTGCTGGAATAAGTGTAGGGAAGATGACGTGACGAATCGTCTGCATACGATTTGCACCAAGACTAGCTGAAGCTTCTTCTTCCTCAATACGAAAGCTTTCAAGTACAGGCTGAACTGTACGAACAACAAAAGGCAGTCCAATAAACGTAAGAGCAATCATAATACCAAGTGGTGTGAAAGCAATTTTGAAATCGAAAAATTGACCAATCCATCCATTGGGTGCATAAAGAGCTGTTAGCGCAATCCCCGCAACAGCTGTTGGTAATGCGAAAGGTAAATCAACAAGCCCGTCCATTAAAGACTTAAGCGGAAATGTATAGCGAACAAGAACCCATGCAATAATCGTACCGAAAACGACATTGATAAGCGCTGCCACAAGTGATGCACCAATCGTTAACTTATAGGAGGCGACGGCACGCGGATCTGAAATAATCGTCCAAAATTCTCCCCATGTCAATTGAAGCGAATGCAGAAGAATCATCGATAACGGTAATAAAATTAATAAACTAACATAAAAGATTGTGAAGCCGAATGAGAGTTTAAAACCCGGAAGTCGAAAAGCTTTTTGTTTTTTTGCTGTAAGTGAAGCCATTTAATCACCACTTTCTTATTGATAAATTTTGTCGAATAAACCACCGTCTTGGAAATGTGTTTTTTGTGCTTTTTGCCAACCACCAAAGTCTTCAATCGTAACAAGTTGAAGTGGTGGGAATTGTTTTTCATATTGCTTTAAAATTTCTGGGTCACGAGGTCGATAGAAATTTTTTGCTGCAATTTCTTGACCTTCTTTTGTATACAAGAATTTTAAATAAGCAGTTGCGACTTTTTCCGTACCACGCTTTTTCGCATTTTTTGTGACAACTGTAACAGGTGGTTCCGCCAAAATACTAAGAGAAGGAGTAATGATTTCGAATTCATCTGCACCTAACTCTTTTAATGACAAGTAGGCTTCATTTTCCCACGTGATGAGTACATCACCGATGCCACGCTCTACAAAAGTCGTAGTGGACCCGCGTGCTCCTGAATCAAGTACGTCGACATTCCCATACAGTTTTTGCATGAACTCAAATGGTGTTAATTTTGTTTCTTGCTCATGTTTTTCTGCGTATGCATAAGCTGCTAAGTAATTCCAACGCGCCCCACCCGATGTTTTAGGGTTCGGTGTGACAACGGAAACGTCTGGGCGAATTAAATCAGACCAGTCTTGAATTTTTTTTGGATTATCTTTTCGGACTAAGAAGACAATCGTCGATGTGTAAGGAGCCGAATGGTCAGGGAGCGCACTTTGCCAATTTGGTGAAATGAGTTCGCGATGTTTTGTCAGTTCATCAATATCATAAGCAAGTGCAAGCGTGACAACATCTGCTCGAATCCCGTCGATAACTGCCCGTCCTTGTTTACCAGAACCTCCATGCGATTGCTGAATAGTTACAGTTTGTCCTGTTTTTTCTTTCCATTCTTTCGCAAATGCTGTATTGATTCCTTGATATAGTTCGCGTGTTGGATCGTAGGAAACGTTTAACAATTGAATTTCTTTTTCCGAAGCTTTTGAAGAACAACCTGCTAATAAGAGGATTGTAAGAATCAAAAGCAAACTCTTTCTTTTCATGTATAAATCCCTCCTTCAAAAAAAAACTGAAAACTGCACACGAATACCACCGTGTACAGCCTTCAGTTTGTCTGATCAGCTAACTTTGTTAGTTATACGATAAACACATATTCCCTATAAGTCAACTAAGAATTTACAAAAACCTATTTTATTTATCGGAATTACATGATATACTCCAATTAAGAAAAGCTAACCAGAAAACTGGAGGCGATTCAACCTAACTAGCACATAGTAGGTTGAATCGCCTTTTTGTTTACTAGAAAGGAGTGTTCTACATGACACAAGCCGAAATAACACCGCCCCTATTTTCAAAAGATACAGATACAAAAGGGGCATTGGAAGTTTTAGAGTGGGCATACGAAACATATGGTGACAAATTAGTTTATGCATGTAGTTTTGGTATTGAAGGGATTGTCCTCATTCATTTAATTGCACAAGTAAAACCAGATGCAAAAATTGTTTTCCTTGATACAGACCTTCATTTCAAAGAAACATATGAAACGATTGAACGTACAAAAGAACGTTATCCAACATTACAAATTGAATTGAAAAAACCAACACTGACATTGGAACAACAAGCGAATGAGTATGGGGATGAATTATGGAAAACTGCACCAAATCAATGCTGCAATATCCGTAAAATTGAACCATTACAAGAAGTATTACAAGCTTCTGATGCATGGATTTCAGGTTTGCGCCGCGAACAATCTGAAACGCGTGCTAAAACAGAGTTTGTAAATGATGATCCTCGTTTTAAATCAACCAAAATTTGTCCGCTTATTCATTGGACATGGAAAGATGTTTGGCGCTATGTATCCAAATATGATTTACCATACAACATACTGCATGACCAAGGTTATCCATCAATTGGTTGTGAAAAGTGTACAGTTCCAGCCTTTACAATGGATGATTTACGTTCAGGAAGATGGCAGGGCAAAGGAAAAACAGAGTGTGGATTACACGGATAGGGGAGAAAAAATATGACTTTAGTAAATCGTTATAATGAAAAATATCAAACAGCACATACACAACATACAATTGAATTAGATGCCATCGCGTTAAGTGATTTAGAATTAATCGGCATTGGTGGCTATAGCCCAATTGAAGGTTTTTTAAATGAAGAAGACTACCAATCGGTTGTGAAGAATATTCGTTTAGCAGATGGTACAGTATGGAGTATTCCAATTACACTACCAATTTCAGATGAGCAAGCGAAAACATTACAAGTTGGTGATGAGGCGAAACTGGTATATCAAGGTGAAACATATGGCGCGATTGAGATTGCTTCGATTTATGTACCGAATAAAGAAGAAGAAGCGCGTCATGTATATGGAACAGATGATCAAAACCACCCTGGTGTTCGTAAGTTATTTGAACGTCCAGCTGTATATGTAGGAGGACCTGTCGTTTTAACGAAGCGTCAGCAACCTGCTTTTGCAGATTATACGTTTACACCAGCTGAGACACGTGCAATTTTTGCAGAGAAAGGCTGGAAGACAGTCGTTGGATTCCAAACGCGTAATCCTGTCCACCGTGCGCATGAATATATTCAAAAAGCAGCACTTGAAACAATCGACGGTCTGTTTTTAAATCCACTTGTCGGTGAAACAAAATCAGATGATGTTTCCGCTACGATTCGTATGGAGAGTTATGAAGTATTGTTAGAGAAATACTATCCAGCAAATCGTGTACAATTAGGTATTTTCCCAGCTGCGATGCGTTATGCTGGACCACGTGAAGCAATTTTCCATGCGCTTGTACGTAAAAATTATGGTTGTACACATTTCATTGTAGGACGCGATCATGCGGGTGTAGGTGATTATTATGGCACGTATGATGCACAAATTATCTTTGAACAATTTACAAATGATGAATTAGGTATTACACCGCTGAAATTTGAACATAGCTTCTACTGCTCGGCATGTGAAGGAATGGCAACAACAAAAACATGTCCTCATGATGCAAAAGACCATATTATTTTATCAGGAACAAAAGTACGTGAGATGTTGCGCAATGGCATTACACCACCACCGACATTTAGTCGTAAAGAAGTTGTCGAAGTGTTAATTCGTGGTATGAAGCAGGAGGTAGCCGAATGAGCACAAATTTAACATGGCATGAAGCAGCCATTCAAAAAGAAGAACGTCAACAGAAGAACGGATACGAAGGGAAAATTGTATGGTTTACAGGCTTATCAGCTTCAGGTAAATCAACGATTGCCAATGCTTTTTCTCGTCGTTTATTTGATTTGAATCGCCAAGTGTATGTACTTGATGGTGATAATATTCGCCAAGGTTTAAATAGTGATTTAGGTTTTGGTGATGAAGCGCGAAAAGAGAATATTCGTCGTATTGGAGAAGTGGCAAAATTATTTATTGATAGCGGTCAATATGTATTAACTGCATTCATCTCCCCATTTCGAGAAGATCGCCAAACTGTTCGCGACTTAGTAGGTGAAGGCGAGTTTATCGAAGTATATGTCAAGTGTTCAATTGAAGCGTGTGAAGAACGTGACCCGAAAGGACTATATAAGAAGGCACGTAAAAAAGAGATTCCATCATTTACAGGCATCTCATCTCCATACGAAGAACCATTGAATCCTGAGATTGTTCTTAATTCTGAGAAGTATAGTGTAGAGGAATGTGTGGAACAATTGTTAAAAGAGTTAAACATTCGTTAAAAGAAAAATGAGTTTACAGCAAACTTGAAATCCGTTATACTATTCCTATAAACAAACGAATAAGACTTTGACAGTTGTCAAAGGGGAGTAGCTATAGAACGATTTTTGTTCTACACTTGTAGTCGTCAATACATGGTCAAAAGCCATCGGTTACAAGGGCATCTAAATTTGCTAAGTGAGACCTTTGCCTATTTTTTAGGCATGGGTCTTTTTTGTTTGTAGCAAAAGGAGGAACCTATATGGAAATATTATTAGAGTACGGTTGGGTATTACTTGTACTTGTCGGTTTAGAAGGATTACTTGCGGCTGATAACGCGGTTGTTATGGCAGTTATGGTAAAACACTTACCGCTAGCTCAGAGAAAGAAAGCTTTATTCTACGGATTACTTGGAGCATTCGTATTCCGTTTCTTAGCGTTATTCATGATTACATTAATTGTCGACTGGTGGTTCGTACAAGCAGCAGGTGCAGCTTACTTACTATTTATCTCAATTAAGCACATTTATGACTCGAAGAAGAAAAAAGATCCAGAAGATGAAGCGGCTAAGAAGCCGAAAAAACAATCTGGTTTCTGGATGACCGTTGTAAAAGTTGAAGCAGCAGATATCGCGTTCGCAATTGATTCGATGTTAGCAGCAGTTGCTTTAGCTGTTACATTACCAGCTTTAGGTGATTTCACAATTGGTGGAATCAACGGTGGTCAGTTCATCGTCATGTTCCTTGGTGGTGTAATCGGTCTTGTCATCATGCGATTTGCAGCACAATGGTTCGTTAAAATTCTTGAAAAATATCCACAACTTGAAACAGCAGCGTTTGTTATCGTTGGTTGGGTTGGTGTAAAATTAACAGTTATGACACTTGCACATCCAAACGTACAAATTTTAGATGAGCACTTCCCACACTCTACTGCTTGGAAATTAATTTTCTGGACAGTATTAGTCGGAATCGCAGTTGTTGGTTACATTACAGGTGTACGTGGTGCGAAAAAGCAAGACCACACATCGTAATACAGAAATACTGGATAAGAGGTTGGGTGCATTCCTAGCCTCTTTTCTTTTTGATAGGATATAAACGATATATAAAAGGGTATAAGATGTTAAAATACGGAAAAATAGGATAAATAAAAAAGTTTTCTAACCAAATAAAGTGCGTTACAATAGGTAGTTGTAAAATTGATTTAAAATATAGAGGATTATGAATAGAGAGGATCGATGAAAATGGGCACTGCGAAAGACATTAGTAAACGCTCAACACCGTTCCAAGCAATCGTGTCATATTATTTTATTGCTATTGCAATATCATTCGTATTACTTATTTTGCCTGGCGTACATAAAGAAGGCGTACATGTTTCCTTATTAGATAGCTTATTTACAGCGGTGAGTGCTGTAAGTGTAACAGGTCTGACAGTATTCAATATTAGTGAGACTTACACAACGTTTGGAATCGTCATGCTACTCGTCGTACTACAATTAGGCGCAATCGGTATTATGTCGCTTGGTACATTCGTTTGGTTAATTGTCGGTAAGAAAATTGGTCTGCGCGAACGTCAATTAATTATGGTTGACCACAACCAATATAATTTATCAGGCGTTGTTAATTTAATTAAAGAGATTATTAAAAACTTATTTGTCATCGAATTAGTAGGAGCACTTATTTTAACACTGTATTTTTTACAGTATTATGATACTTTTTTAAAAGCGTTATTACACGGGGTCTTTGCTGCTGTATCAGCTACAACAAATGGTGGATTTGATATTACGGGAGAGTCACTAGCACCGTATGCAGATGACTATTTTGTACAAACGATTAATATGATTTTAATTACACTTGGTGCGATTGGTTTCCCTGTACTAATCGAAGTGAAATATTTCTTAATGAATAAAGACCCGAAAAAATTCCGTTTTTCTTTATTCACAAAAATTACAACAACAACGTATGCTATTTTATTTTTAGTCGGTACATTTGTCATTTTAATTGTCGAGGCATTTAATTCATTTAAAGATATGTCATGGCATAAAATGCTGTTCTCAAGTATGTTCCATTCCGTATCCACGCGTTCAGCTGGTTTAACAACGCTCGATGTTGCGCAGTTTACGGATACAACGAATATCTTTTTAAGTTTGATGATGTTCATTGGTGCGTCCCCAAGCTCTGTTGGTGGGGGGATTCGAACAACGACTTTTGCTATCGCTGTACTATTCCTCATTAACTTTGCACGTGGAAAAGACGACATTCAAGTATTTGGGCGTGAGATTTATACAATTGATGTATTTCGCTCCTATGTTGTTATTATTTTAGCGACAACGATGGTGCTTGTATCTACGATGATTTTATTATTAACAGAGAAAAATGCGACATTACTGCAAATCATTTTTGAAATTACATCTGCGTTCGGTACGTGTGGTATGTCTCTAGGCATTACGAGCGACCTCTCTTCACCAGGTAAAGTCATTATTATGATTCTCATGTTCGTTGGACGTGTCGGCTTAATTTCATTCCTATACTCATTAGGTGGTAAGAGTGAAAAACCGAAATATCACTATCCAAAAGAACGCGTTATTATCGGTTAATGAAAAAAGCATAAAAAAGACAATCTACACATTAAACTGTGGATTGTCTTTTTTTGTTACATTGAATGGATAGCATCTTTCACAACTTTAGAAAATAGTGGTGTACCATCTTTTTGGAATGTTGTTACTAAGTAGCCTTTTTCTTTTGTTACATGTGCTTGTTCAAGCGAATCGATTGAAATATTAAATGGCAAAATGAAGGTATGTTTAAACAATTCCTTTTCATTTAAACCGAGTGCAACAAAGGCATCTCCTGCAATTTCAGGTCGTTCTTTTAGTTGCGCATAAATCATTTTTAATTCATCTTTTTCAATCGCTTGTTCCCACCAAGGTTTACGAGGTTGGAATTTTTGTGTTGATAAATAATCATATTGCATAATTTGCTTCACAATCGGTAGTTTCGGCTCATTACGTGATTCTAAGAACTGTAATAAACGTTTAAATAAATCTTCTAACTGATGACCGATTTTCGACCAGCCCTGTTCATCCCAATACGTACCGAATTGTTGGAAGAAGTCGAATGGTGTTTCGAATACATGTGTGACTAAATATTCGAGTGTACGATCCATACGATGATCATTCCAATACTTCTCTAAAATATCCTCGGTCTGTTTGATTCGTAAAATATCATCGAAGTCGAGTACATTATTCGCGAAGATTTCGTATGGAGCCATATCGACATATTCGTAGCCGTATTGTTCAGCCTGTAAACGAAGACCAGTCCCACGAAGTAACTTTAAGAAGCCAAGTTGTAATTCTTCAGGACGCATCGCAAATACATCATTGAATGTTTTACGGAAACTATTGTAATCTTCTTCAGGTAAGCCAGCGATTAAATCTAAATGTTGGTCGATTTTTCCGCCTTCTTTTACCATTGTGACAGTACGCGCTAACTTTTCAAAGTTTTGGCGACGTTTTACTAAATCATTCGTTTCATCATTCGTCGATTGTACACCAATCTCAAAACGGAATAATCCAGCTGGTGCATTTTCGTTTAAGAATTGAATGACTTCAGGGCGCATAATGTCCGCTGTAATCTCAAACTGGAATACAACACCTGGTTGATGTTCATCAATTAAGAACTGGAAAATATCCATTGCATAACTACGACTAATGTTAAATGTACGGTCAACGAATTTAATCGTACGAACGCCTTGGTCCATTAAATAGCGAATATCGTCTTTGATTTTTTCGCGATTAAAATAACGAACGCCTACTTCAATAGAAGAAAGACAAAATTGACAGCTAAAAGGACAGCCACGAGATGTCTCAACATAAGCAATTCGTTTTGGAATTTCTGCGCGGTCTTCTTCAAAGCGGAAAATACTTGGTAGCTCACGTAAATCAATCTTTGGAGGCTGTGCGTGGATTTTCATTTTGCCATCTTGTAAATAACAAATACCCGGTACATCTTCTAATGGAATGTCACCGTTTAGATAATGTAGTAACTGTTTAAAGGAATGTTCACCTTCGCCCATAATAATGAAGTCCACAAGTCCATCTAAGCGATGTAACCAGTCATGAACATCATAGGATACTTCAGGTCCACCTAAAATAATTTTTGTATGTGGACTCACTTTACGCAACATACGGATGACACGTATTGTTTCTTCAATGTTCCAAATGTAACAACTGAAGCCGACAACGTCAGGTTTTTTTTGAAAAATATCAGATACGATATTGAACGATGGATCTTTAATTGTAAATTCAGCAAGAGCAGGATCAAACTCAGGCTGTGCATACGCTTTTAAATAGCGGATTGCGGTGTTAGTATGAATGTACTTTGCATTCAATGTTGCTAATAGAATATTCAATTAGAACTCCCCTTCTAAAAAGAATATGTTAATTGTAACAGTGAAAAGGTCATACAACAAATGAATCTTTTAAGAAATAAATTGTGTGAAAATATCGTATTTTGACAATCAAATCGCTAAACAGATATAATGAATGAAATGAAATGTAAGAAAAGGATGAGAGACGATGGCTTCTGAGGAAATAAAGCAGTCTTTAAAGTTATATATTGTGCTATCGCGCGCACATAAGGCAATTAACGAAGTAACGAATCAATTTTTTCAAGAGAATAAATTAAATCCGACAGAATTCGCAGTGTTAGAGCTGTTATATCATAAAGGACGTCAACCACTCCAAGTGATTGGACAGAAAATTTTACTTGCAAGTGGCTCAATTACATATGTTGTCGACAAGTTAGAGAAGCGTGGCTACATTACACGAACTGCTTGTCCATCCGATCGTCGCATTACATATGCAGACATTACAAGTGAGGGCGAAGTATTCATGGCAGAATTATTCCCACGCCATGAACAGCAGCTACATGAGTTGACGAATGGCTTATCAAGCGAGGAAAAAGAACAAGCGATTCAACTATTGAAAAAATTAGGATTGTCGATTAAAGATTTATCTTATTAATCATAAAAAGCTGATGAGTCATAAGAATAGACTCTCAGCTTTTTATTTTAAATAATGTTTAAAGAAATTAAGTGAGTGGGAATAAAAGGAAAAGGAAGATTACCATTGTTATATGTGCAATGAAAACTATCGGTAAACTTTTCAGCCATTCATATAATCCTCCGAAAATAATACCCGATAAGAATGCCGCAATGGCTCCTATATAAAAACCACAAATGAGTAAAGGTAATCCAAAATGAATTGTTGATATCAGAACAGCCCATTTTTTTGAGACCATCTTTTTTAATTCTTGCTGTAAATATACACGCCAAATCATTTCTTCCCCTAAAACAATGACAATAAGTAATGCAGCATATTGCCAGATGGCAGTAGGAGAATAGATTTCAAGTAGCTCCTTCACATTTTGAAAAGCAACTGGTGAAATGTATGAGAGTATGTTATAAATACTTATTGCAGTAAAATAGCCAATTACACCAATCGGAATCCCAATGAATAGTGAGCGAAGTAAAGATTGTTTGTTCATCAGATTGCCAAAGAAAAAAGCAAAAATAATTCCAATTCCAAGCAAATTAGTATAACTAAACCAAAAAATGGGTGTATACTGAAAAGAAATAATCATAATGATTAATACAATAAGGGCAAAAAGCGAAAGTGTCGTTTTGTCTGCACGTTGTATCATCTAATCACCTCCAAATAAAAAAACCATTCTTCATGTTAAAAAGAACGGCTTTAGTGTATCATGTAGTTCATTAAAGCGGAACACCTGAGTTTACAATTTTGTAGCGTTTATGATTAATTACTGTTTTTTCTTCTAAATCAAGGTGGCGAAAGTTTTCCATAATCGTTAAATCTACTATAACAGAGTTCTCGTTTACTTTTTCAACTCGTCCTCTTAAACCGTCGTGGAATTCGATGATATTGCCGATATCTGCGATTTTCATTATGCAACATTCCCTTCAATTTCTAATTACTTACATTTTGCATGAAAAGGCTCGAAATGTAAAATAATTTACTAAGAAATAAAAAAAATTTAAAAAAGGAAGTTTTTACAATGGAAAATATACCAGAAATGATAAATAAATTAGTTAATGGTGAAATAAAGAAAATAGAAGTCAGTAAAAATGATTTTTATGAATTTAGAGAATTAATCGTAGAAAGAGAAGATTTTAAGCGTTTTCGAGGGATAGCGCAACAAGGTGGAAAAGTCGTCTATGAATATTTAGAAAAAGAAAGAAGTTAAAATGTCGAATGGTGTCGAAAATTTCATTTCCGAAAAGTTGGGAATACTAGTATAATAATGAACGTGGTTACGAGAGGTGGAGTGAAGATAATGTCGGAAGTAGTATTAAAAAAGTTAGAACAAACACGCGAAAAAATGATTCAATGTGGACTGGAAAAAGGTTTTTTGAATGCAGAAACAATTCGTTTAAGTCGAAAACTAGATGATCTACTTAATCTTTATCAGCTCCAACAAGTAGGCACAGAGTACGAAATGAAAATTAAATCAATTGATTATGATATCCATTAATGAAGAAATTTTAAAAATGTGGGTTTAAAATATTCAAAAGGGTGGAACTATATTTAAGAACACAGCAACAATCTCATTTCCCCCTTTCTTTAGCAGATAACTCTATCTGCTATTTTTTTTTGCTTAGATTCGGTATACTAAAGAAATCAAAGGTGAAAGGATGTTCAAATATGACAAAGAAAAATGTAGCTTTTATTGGTACGGGTGTAATGGGCGCAAGTATCGTACATCACTTATTACAAGCAGGTTATGCAGTCCACATCTTTACAAGAACAGCTTCAAAAGCACAAACTTTAATCGAAGAAGGTGCTGTTTGGCATAAAACAGCTGCAGATGCTACAAAAAATGCAGAAGTTGTATTCACGATGGTTGGCGATCCGATTGATGTAGAAGAAGTTTACTTCGGTGATGCAGGAATTTTTAAAACAGCAAAAGAAGGGACACTCGTGATTGACTTAACTACTTCTCAACCAACACTTGCTAAAAAGATTGCAACATTTGCAGCAGAACGTCATATTGACGCACTTGATGCGCCCGTATCTGGTGGAGACGTCGGTGCGAAGAACGGTACATTATCTATTATGGTTGGTGGAAAAAAAGAAGCATTTGAACGTGCGCTCTCAATTTTCGAAGTATTCGGTCAAAATGTCGTCTATCAAGGTTTAGCAGGAGCAGGACAACATACGAAGATGTGTAATCAAATTGCCATTGCGACAAATATGATTGGTGTAGCAGAATCGCTTGTATATGGTAAACGTGCAGGATTAGATTTAGATACAGTGCTTCAATCTATTTCAGCAGGAGCAGCAGGTTCATGGTCTCTAAGTAACTTGGCACCGCGCATGATTAAAGGTGATCTAGAGCCAGGTTTTTATATTAAGCACTTTTTAAAAGATATGCGTATTGCTTTAGAAGAAGCCGAGCAAATGGATTTACAACTACCAGGTTTACAACTAGCGAAGAAAATGTATGATGAATTGGCAGAGCAAGGACTTCAAGAAAAAGGAACACAGGCTATTATCAAATACTACAATCGTAGAAAAACTTCGGAGAAGAAAATGAAAAAAAGTAACTCAACACCATCTCTTATGGGATTTGCAGTGTTATTTATTGTAATCCCTCTCCTATATGTAGGAAGTTTCATCATCTACACGCAATTTAATGAGCAATGGGTTCATGTAGAAACAGCGATGCTCTCCATGTTTTGTTACTATATAGCCTGTTCTGTATGGTGGTTCGTCTATTCATGGCGAAAGAGAAAAAAACTGATGAATAATTAAAGAATACTATATAGGAAGAAAATCAAAAAAATGAACTCCATTTGTTAGGTGTTCATTTTTTTGTAAATAAAATGTGAATATATTGTAAATAATAGACATAAATAAACAAAAATATGAAATAATATGAAATAATATGAAAGAGGAGGCGGAGAGTATCGAAGCAAAACAACGTAAAAGAAGCTCTTCATGGGCGATTTATGCTTCATTACCCATTATTTCATGGGCTCTGTATGACTTTGCAAATACCATTTTTTCATCGAATATTAACACCGTATTTTTCCCTTTTTATATGGATGAAGTGTTAGGAACGAATGAAGAAAAACAGCAACTAGCAAGTACTTTTATCTCATATGCAAACGCAGTAGCGAGTTTATTACTCGTTATTTTTTCACCACTGTTTGGCGTATGGATTGACCAAACGGGCTATAAGAAAAAAGTCATTGTCTGGTTCGCCTCTACATCCATCTTCTTTACATTTATGATGGGGATTTTTGGTGAAATGAACTTACAATCGACGATTGGTGGCGTTCCGCTAAGCCTATTTATTGTCGTCATCTGTTTTGTCATTGCAAAATTCTTTTATAATTCGAGTCTTGTTTTTTATGATGCAATGATGCCCGACTTAGGAAAATCGGAAGATATGCCGCTTATCTCTGGTTTTGGTGTTGCAGTCGGTTATCTTGGCACCATCTTCGGTCTACTCGTGTACTTACTTGTGAATGATGGCAACTATGCACGTGCCTTTATTCCAACAGCTATTTTATACTTATTATTTTCATTACCGCTATTCTTTATTAATCGTGATCAACCGATACCAAAGGAAAATAGAAAAAAAGTTCGTTTTTTAACAGGATATAAAGAAATCATTCAAACATTTAAAGAAATGCGCCAACATCGTACAATCTTTAAATTTATGATTGCATACTTTTTCATTAATGATGCACTTGCTACAACGATTGCAATGATGGCAGTATATGCTGCAGCAGTTTTAGCATTCACATCAGGGCAGTTTATTCTACTTTATTTAGTTTCCACAGTCGCAGCAATTATCGGTTCATTTGCCTTTGGATATATTACAAAAAAATCAGGTGCTAATCGAGCAGTGACGTATGTTGCTCTCTTAATGGTTATTGCATTAATCATCGCAGCCGCCGCAACAGAACAATGGATGTTTTGGATTGCAGGTAGTCTTTTTGGTATCTCTCTCGGTGCGATTTGGGTGACGTCACGAACGTATATTATTGAACTATCACCAAAAGAAAAACAAGGTCAATTTTTCGGCTTATTTGCATTCTCAGGAAAAGTTTCTTCTATTATTGGACCAGCCATCTATGGTTCCATTACCTTTATGCTACGTTCTCAAGGTGCTGTTGCCAGTAGGATTGCTTTATTATCATTAGTGGTTATGACGCTTATTGGTCTAATTATCCATATGAAAAAACTTAAAACTGTCTAATTCAAGTCTATTTGACTATCGTTCGATATGGTACAATGGTTTTAATATTAACGCATATGGAGGACGACAAAGCATGAACTCAAAAGGAATTTTATTAGAAAGTGGTACAAATGAACTGGAAATTGTTGAGTTTGAGGTCGGTTCAAATAAATTTGGAATCAATGTAATTAAAGTAAAAGAGATTATTCAGCCAATACCTGTCACATTCATTCCACATGCACATGAATATGTAGAAGGAATTATTCAATTGCGTGGGGAAGTGCTACCAGTTGTTGATATGAAGCGTGTACTGGGTCTAACGCACTCTGAGCGCAGCAATCAGCATAAATATATCGTCGCTGAATTTAATAAACAGCGTGTAGTATTCCATGTCGACAATGTTTCAATGATTCACCGTATTTCATGGGAACATATCGAGAAGCCATCAGATATGTATCAAAATGGTACCTCACAAGTCATTGGTGTGATCAAACGTGATGATGCAATGCTATTACTACTCGACTTTGAACGAATCATTTTAGAAATTAATCCTGAAACAGGTATTAATGTGAATTCGGTTAAAAAGTTAGGTGAGCGCAATCGCTCAGAAAAACGCATTCTAATTGCTGAAGATTCACCATTACTTCGTAAACTATTAAATGATACGATGCATGAAGCTGGATACGTAAATTTAGAATTCTTTGAAAATGGTAAAGATGCCTATGCATTTTTAGAAGCAACATCTGAAGCAGGAAATATTGAAGATACAATTCAGCTCGTTGTAACAGATATTGAAATGCCTCAAATGGATGGTCATCATTTAACGAAGAAAATCAAAGAAAATGCTAAATTAGCGCATGTACCTGTTATTATTTTCTCAAGTTTAATTACAGACGACTTGAAGCATAAAGGGGAACGAGTAGGTGCGAATGCACAAATTAGTAAACCTGAAATTGCAGAACTAATTCAATTTGTTGATCAATTTGTACTCTAATTAAAGAAAAGCGGACAATTCTTACGAAACATACATCTTAGTAGATGAATAAACGTAGGAACAGTCTGCTTTTTTAATGACCATAAAAGTAACTTGTACGATGCACATGTAAATTATTTTTCTTTTTAGCTGGTATGGTCGGCTTTGGATTTTCTATTTTCATATCCGTAAAAAGAATCAATATACTTTTTGCCTGCTTTAAACTCATACGGCAAGGTGGATTTCGGTATGTACGATCTAAATGTCCTAAATGAGGAAGTTCTTTAAAGTCATCTTTTTCGGGTAAAGTATGGAAGTAGTAATCCCCACATGCAATTAATACAGAAGATTGTTGTTGGCTATTGCGTGGACGTTCCACAAAGTGAAGTCCAATCTTCTTTGCTTGTTTTTGTTCGATTAGTTTTTGAATTGCTTGTTTTTTTAGCATATATAAAAAACGATTATCGGGTGCTGTTTTAGCATGTTTATTAATGGTGAAAATGGCCTGAGCAATTTGCATTGTATTATATTTTTCAACCATATATTGTCACCTTTCTTTCAAATAAAATGAATTCATCATGATATTGGTGGAATATTCTGACCATTCAAATTTATAATAAATATAAGTTATCATACCAACTATTAATCTATAAGTATAGAGGAAACGAAAAAATAAAAGGATGTGCTTCATATGACAAAACGAAAAAGAGCTGTAATTGATATTGGATCGAACACCATTCGCCTTGTTATTTATCAATATTCCAAAATAAGTGGTTTAAAAGAATTAATGAACATCAAATCTGTAGCGCGATTACGAAATGATATTACAGAAGAAGGTTATTTGAATGAACAAGGAATTCAAAAGTTACTGAATTTACTACATTCTTTTAAAGAAATGCTTATAGATTACGGAATTGAACATTATCGCGCGGTTGCTACTGCTTCTTTGCGTCAGTCTAAAAATAATCAAGAAATTATAAAAAAGATGTACGAGGAAACAGGGATACAAATCGAGTTACTATCTGAACGAGATGAAGCGTATTATGGCTATTTTGCAGTTGCCAATACGATTTCTACACCTTCAGCAGTCACGATTGATATAGGTGGGGGTAGTACAGAAATTACGTACTATGAACAAAAAGAATTAAAACATGCGATTAGTTTACCATTCGGTTCGGTTTCGTTAAAAAGACAGTTTATGCAAAGCGATACAATGACGAAAAGAGAACATGATGAAGTGTATCATTTTGCAAAACAACAATTCAAAGAAGTGACATGGTTGAACGATTTAAAAGTACCTGTTGTCGGCATTAGTGGAAGTGCGAGAAGTATGGCGAAAATGGATCAAAGTCGTAAGAACTATCCCCTAACAGGTGTTCACCAATATCGTATGTCGTTAGCTGATTTTAATGAGATTAATGATGAGATTTCATCGTTAACATATAACGAGTTAAAAAAGATGGATGAATTATCGGCAGATCGAGCTGATATTATTGGACCAGTAGCAGAAGTATTCCGTGCGCTTATGCATGTTGTCGATAGTCAAAAATTCCAACTAAGTCGAAAAGGTTTACGAGAAGGAATTGTTATTTCAGACATT
Organism: Kurthia sp. YJT4; assembly: GCF_030219945.1. Taxonomy (NCBI): domain Bacteria; kingdom Bacillati; phylum Bacillota; class Bacilli; order Caryophanales; family Caryophanaceae; genus Kurthia; species Kurthia sp. YJT4. The sequence goes on from NZ_CP126689.1 coordinate 628,294, forward strand.
TTAAAAGAATATCCTTTAGCATTTGACCGTACAGATGTCTTTCGTTCGAATGCTCGATACTTAGCATCAGAGTTTGGAAAGTCAGAAAATCAAATTTTACATCATGCGCGTATTGCTGAACTTATGTATCGAGAATTATGTCGTCATGAATTGTGGGATTATTCTGAAGAAGAAATTTATATCTTAAATCAAGGTGCGAAAGTTTATATGATTGGTGAATATTTAGAACAAGATGCAGCAAGTCAGCATACCTTCTATTTATTATCAAACCGCTCAATTAATGGACTTAATCATAAAGAACGAGTTCGTTTAGCATTGCTTGCGTCGTATAAAAATAAAGACTCTTTTTATACGTATTTAAAACCGTTTGAAGACTGGTTTACAAAAGAAGAAGTGCAAATGCTCATTCGTTTAGGCGCTTTATTAAAGCTAATTTATGCACTCGATGCCTCTAAAAGAAGCATTGTTACAGATATTGTTATTGAAATTAATGAAGAAACACCTGAGGTATTAGATTTAGAAATTCAAACTAGAGGTTATCCATTAGCAGAAAAATATCAAGGAAATAAGCAAAAAAAGCATTTTGAACGTATCGTCAAAAAAGATGTTGTTTTACATTTTGTGTAGGAGGGATTTTAGATGACAGAAGAACAGTATAAAAAAATTGCTTCACCAGAATATTATAACAATCGTGAATTGAGCTGGCTTGCGTTTAACGAGCGGGTACTACAAGAGGCGGAAGACGAACGTAATCCGTTACTTGAACGTTTACGTTTTATCGCTATTTTTAGTTCAAATCTCGATGAATTTTATATGGTGCGTGTAGCGGGATTACAAGATCAAGTACGCGCAGGTTTTAATAAGCCAGAAAACAAAGCTGGATTGACACCGAAAGAACAGTTAGCAGCAATTGAACAAAAAACAAAAGAGTTAGTCGATCGTCAAATGGAAGTCTATCATCAACTAACAAAAGAACTATTACCAAAAGAGAAAGTTTTTATTCATGAGATGAAAGATTTAGACGAAGAACAGTTGAGCTATGTAAAAGAATACTTTGAAGAAATTATTTTCCCAGTATTAACACCCATTGCAGTAGATGCATATCGACCATTCCCAACTTTACTAAGCAAAACACATAATTTACTTGTTATGTTAGAAGATCAACATGGCGGAAAAGAACAGCAGAAAAAAGTAGCAATTGTTCAGGTGCCTGCAGTGCTGGATCGTTTTATCTGTTTACCAAAACGCAATGGTAAAATGGAGGTTATCTTAATTGAAGAAGTGATTATGCACAATATTGATATTTTATTTAAAGGGTTTAAAGTACAATCTGTGCAATCATTCCGGTTAACACGTAATGCTGATTTGACGATTCACGAAGAAGGTGCACGCGACCTATTGACGGAAATCGAAAAAGAATTAAAAAAGCGTAAGTGGGGAAGTGTTTCTCGTGTTGAAGTGCGCAAAGGAGAAATGCAAGAGAATGTATTACAATTCTTAATACGCGAATTGGATGACTGGGATGCACAAGTTTTTAATATTAAGGGACCTTTAGATTTAACGTATCTATTTTCGTTTTGTAAAGTAGTGGGTGATTTACGAGAAGATTTACAATATGAAAGTTTTATCCCACAACCACCACAGGATGTAAGTTCAGACGATAATATTTTTGAAAAAGCATTAAAGCAAGATTTATTTTTCCATCATCCATACGAATCGTTTTCACCAATCGTTGATTTCGTAACAGAGGCAGCAAAAGACCCAAATGTGTTAGCTATTAAACAAACATTGTATCGTGTAAGTGGCAATTCACCTGTCATCCAAGCATTAAAGTTAGCCGCTGAGAATGGTAAGCAAGTGACTGTATTAGTTGAGTTAAAAGCGCGCTTTGATGAAGAAAATAACGTACTTTGGGCGAAACAATTAGAACAAGCAGGATGTTTAGTTATTTATGGTATGCATAATTTAAAAACACATTCGAAAATAACACTCGTTGTTCGAAAACGTCAAGGACGAATTGAACGTTTTATTCATTTAGGTACAGGTAATTACAATGATGCAACAGCTAAAATCTACACGGATATGGGAATTATTACGACGAAGAAAAAACTTGGTATTGATGCGACAAACTTCTTTAACTATTTAAGTGGTTATACAGAAAAACCACATTATCATCATTTGGTCGTATCACCATTCGATATTCGAGAAGAATTCATTCGTTTGATTGATTTAGAAATTGAATATCATAAAAAACATGGAAATGGACGCATCTACGCAAAGATGAATTCATTAACCGATAAAGATTTAATTATGAAAATGTATGAAGCGTCAATTGCAGGTGTTCAAGTACATCTCATCATTCGTGGTATTTGCTGCTTACAACCAGGAATTAAAGGTGTAAGTGAAAATATTACAGTGATTAGTATTGTAGGACGTTTCTTAGAACATTCTCGTATTTATTGGTTCCATCATAATGGTGAAAATAAAATCTATTTATCTTCAGCAGATATGATGACACGTAATATGATTAAGCGTGTTGAAATTCTGTTCCCAATATTTGATACAGGGATTAAAAAGCGGATTATGCACGTGGTAAAACTCCAATTGCAAGATAATAGTAAGGCACGTGTATTAGAAGCTGATGGACAATATCGTTACAAAAAGATAGATGAAAAAACGGAGATTATTGACAGTCAGTTAATTCAAGAGCGAGATGCTAATAAAGTATTAAGTGATGAAGAATAGAAAAAAAGCGTATGAAAGAAGGAGATTCCTCTTATCATACGCTTTTTCTTTGTGTGAAAAGTATATGATATGTTAAAATAAGTAAAAATGAATGGTTATTCACTTTTAAATCAGAAGGGGGAAAATAATATGTTAGCAGGTCAGGTAATTATTGTTACAGGCGGGTCAAATGGGATGGGGAAATACATGGCGAAGAATTTTGCCGAGCAAGGTGCACATGTAGTGATTACAGGACGTGATCAAGAAAGATTATATGCTGCACAGCGCGAACTACAGCAAACAGCAATGGGAGAAATTGCGGTATTTCAAATGGACGTTCGTGTAGTAGAGCATGTAGATGCAATGGTGAAATATGTTCATGATAAATTTGGTACCATCACACGACTTGTAAATAATGCAGCTGGAAATTTTATTGTACGTGCAGAAGACCTATCTCCAAATGGTTGGAAATCTGTCATTGATATTGTTTTAAATGGAACTTTTTATTGTTCTCAAGCTGTAGGGAAGTATTGGATTGAACATCAAATTAAAGGAGCCATTTTAAATATGGTGGCAACTTACGCTTGGCAAGCAGGAGCTGGTGTTGTCCATTCAGCAGCTGCAAAAGCAGGGGTACTGTCTTTAACACGCACATTAGCAGTTGAATGGGGAAGTGCTTATGGTATTCGTGTGAATGCTATTGCACCTGGTCCGATCGACCGAACAGGAGGAGCAGAGAAATTATGGGAATCGGAAGAAGCAGCTAAACGTACATTACAGTCTGTACCACTTCATCGCTTAGGGCAACCAGAAGAAATTGCAGATTTAGCGGCATTTATTTTATCGGACAAAGCCGCGTATATGAATGGTGAATGTGTGACACTAGATGGTGGACAGTGGTTAAACTCACATCCATTTTAAAAGGTTGATACCGCTTACATCCTTGTCATGTTGAGTATTTTCGAGTTATGCATAGTATTCTCAATTCATTTTATGTTATGATAAAAAGAGGTGAAGTACTCTATTTTTTAAATAGAAAAGGAGTAGAATTCTATGATTTCCACGAACAGCAAAGAATTGCTCGAAATGCCAATTCATGATTTTATTATACCAGCTGAGAAAGTAGCGCACGTTCAAATTGGTAATAATGCAGAGCATGCTTTATTAGTATTAACAAAAACAGGATATTCTTCGATTCCTGTGCTCGACTCAAGCTATCGTTTTCATGGTCTAATTAGTATTCGTATGATCATGGATTCAGTCTTAGGCTTAGAACGAATTGAATATGAAAATTTAGAAGTGTCGAATGTCACAGAGATTATGGATCGAGACATTGCTACATTGAATATTAATGATAATTTTAAGCGAGCTTTAGATTTAGTAATTAATCATGCCTTCTTGTGTGTAATTGATGATGAAGGTACATTTGTTGGGATTATGACACGTCGTGTAATTTTAAAACAGTTAAAAAAATATGTATATCAACCAAAATCATAATCATTTTGGCTGAATTAAAAGGAACTGTCTTAAGAGAACGGATGAGACAGGTCCTTTTATTATTTTGAACTACATACATTTTGAATACGTATATGGAGGTGTTCGCATGACAACATCTGAAGCACAAATTTTAAAGATTTTAGCTGAAGAAGGAAATATGAGAAAAGCAGCAGAACGCCTATTTTTATCGCAACCAGCACTTTCACAACGCTTACAATCAATTGAAAAAGATTGGGGAACGCAGCTTTTTTTACGTTCACAAAAAGGTTTAACACCTACCCCGTCTGGTGAACTTGTTATTCAATATGCGAATGAGATGGCTACTAGACGAGAAGAAGTGTATGAACAACTACAGTCGTTAACACAAAAAGTACATGGAACATTGAAAATTGCATGTGCTTCAATTGTTGGGCACACATGGTTGCCACAAGTATTAAAAGAGTTCGTACAAAAATATCCAGATGCGAAAATTTCGCTCATGACAGGCTGGTCATCTGAAATTGTCAAAGCGCTATATGATGGTGAAGCACATATTGGGATTGTACGTGGGCATTCTGATTGGAAAGGCCGAAAAACACATTTATTTAGAGATACAATGTACTTAGTAGATAAAGAAATTAAATCACTGGATGAGGTATTTGAGACTGAACGACCTTTTATTCAATTCAAAAGTGATTCGAATTATTATCAAGAAATTCAACAATGGTGGCAACGACAATTTTCTTCAAGTCCAAAGCATCAAATCACAGTTGACCAAATCGAAACGTGTAAGCAGATGGCACTGAATGGTATTGGCTATGCGATTTTACCGTCTATTACATTGACAGGCGAAGAAGATGTCAATCGAATCAACCTCGTCAGTGATGATGAAAAATTTGCACTAACACGTGATACATGGTTGATTGGATATGATTCGAGTTTTGAGCTCCGTCAAGTAGCAGCTTTTGTTGAAATTGTGCAACAACATGCAGAATGTTTGTATGATTATTCAAAAAATAAGTGAAATTTTTTGAATAATCGGTTACAATTAGTGCATCTTTTTTTCAATAGGAGGAAATGCACAATGAAAAAGTTAAACGCACAAGAAATTATCGCTTACTTAGCAAATGCCAAAAAAACAACACCAGTTAAAGTTTATGTAAAAGGTACAAATGTGTCTTCATTAGACTTTGGTACAGATAGTAAAGTATTTGGTGAAGGTAATTCCATAGTTGTATTTGGTGACTGGTCACAAATTGAACAAGCAATCAACGCACATGAGGCACAGATTGAAGATTACGTAATCGAGCAAGACCGACGTAACTCAGCTGTGCCTTTATTAGATACAAAAGCGATTAATGCACGTATCGAACCAGGCGCACTTATTCGAGATCAAGTTACAATTGGTGATAACGCAGTAATCATGATGGGTAGTGTTATTAATATTGGTGCGGAAATTGGCGCACGTACGATGATTGATATGAATGTTGTATTGGGTGGTCGTGCAACAGTGGGAGAAGATTGCCATATTGGAGCAGGTGCCGTTTTAGCAGGTGTGATTGAACCCCCAAGTGCTGACCCTGTAGTAGTTGAAAATAATGTAATGATTGGTGCAAATGCAGTTCTTCTAGAAGGAGTACGAGTAGGAGAAGGTGCAGTAATTGCAGCAGGTGCTGTCGTAACAAAAGATGTTGAACCTTATACAGTAGTTGCAGGTATTCCAGCACGTGAAATTAAAAAAATTGATGAAAAAACAAAATCAAAAACAGAAATTATGCAAGATTTAAGAAAAATATAAGAGGTGAATGGTGTGAAGTCTTTTATGGAAGTTCGAAGGGATTTACATAGAATTCCGGAGATTGGTTTTCAAGAGTTTAAGACGCAACAATATTTACTCGATACAATTACATCGTTTATAAAGCCCTATATGCGTATCATAAAATGGCGAACGGGTTTTATTTTAGTTATTGAAGGTATTAATCCTCGTTTGCAATTAGGATGGAGAACAGATTTAGATGGTTTGCCCGTTCAAGAACAAACGGATTTGTCATATGCTTCTGAACATGAGGGATTTATGCATGCCTGTGGACATGATTTCCATATGACGATTGCGCTAGGGCTTGCGAAACGATTTGCGGATGTTCAACCAGAGCATACGATTTTATTGTACTTCCAACCTGCTGAAGAAGGCCCTGGAGGCGCAGAGCCTATGTTAGAGTGGGTGAAGGCAAAACATCCAGAACTACTTCCGGATTATATGTTTGCATGTCACATCGCACCAGAGTATCCTGTTGGAACTGTTGCAACACGACCTGGTATGTTATTTGCAAATACATCTGAACTTTTTATTGATTTAAAAGGACTAGGTGGACACGCAGCATTTCCGCACCATACAAAAGATATGACTGTTGCAGCTGCATCGCTTATTATGCAACTACAGACGATTGTCAGTCGTAATATCAATCCATTAGAAGGTTCTGTTATTACAGTTGGTAAAATGACTTCTGGCACCGTACAAAACGTTATTTCAGATGCTGCACGTTTGGAAGGAACAATCCGTACAGTAACAGCTGAGAGTATGGCGCAAATAAAAAAACGTATTCAAACATTGTGTGAGGCGACTGCTCTTGCATTTGAATGTGATGTGACGGTTGACTATGGTTCAATGTATTATCAAGTGTACAATGATGCACACTGTGCGACATCGCTTCTTCAATATGCAGATTCTGTAGAAGGTATGACAGCGTACGAATGCCCACCAGCGATGACTGGGGAGGACTTTGGTTTCTTTTTAAAAGAGATTCCGGGCGCGATGTTTTGGGCTGGGGCGAATACCCCTTATGGACTACACCATGCGAAAATATCACCCGATGAAAATCTCATCGAACAAAATATTTTATTTGTAGAAGGATTTCTTCGACAATTCCACTTGAAATAAATAAAACACTTGTTCTCTTTTGCTACTTTCTGTATGATAAAACAGATTACGTAAATAAAGGAGTACACAGATGAACCAATTAATTGAATATATCGTATGGGGTGCCATCGCGGTTGGGATTCTTTTATTCCTTTCGATATTGATTCGCTTTATTCAAGAAAGAAAAAGAAGAAAATCCTATGAACGATTAATGCAGACGACACAAATTCGTGATGTCGATGAAATGGACGGATATGTTTTTGAGGACTTTTTAGCACATGTATTTGAAGACTTAGGTTACGAAGCAGTTGCAACGCAGCGCTCTAATGATTTTGGGGCAGATGTCATGTTACAACATGATGAAGGGAAAATTGTGATTCAAGCAAAGCGTTATCAAGATAAAGTTGGTTTAAAAGCAGTACAAGAAATTTATGCAGCACAGGCTTTTTATGAAGCAAATGAAGCATGGGTGATTACGAATAATTATTACACACAGGCCGCAAAGCAATTAGCTACTGCTTGTCATGTGACACTCATGAATCGAGAAGATCTCATTGATTTATTAAAAGAACGTAAAAAAGTTATGAAGTCTTCAAGGCGTGCATCTTGATTTACACAACACAATATAAGTACGAAAAAAGAATCGCGTGATAAGTTACGCGATTCTTTTTTGTTTATGCTTTTGTATCCAAGTCGATATTCGGTTGTTGATGTACAGGTCTTTGAATGGGATTTCGCTTTTGCCATACATAGGTGATCACGAAGCAAATCATGAGAACGGCACCACCTACGATGAATGGAATCGACATATTAATATCGAATAATGTACCTGCAATTGCGGGTCCAATCATATTCCCAAGAGACATATAGGAGTTGTTCATACCAGAAGCAAAACCTTGTTCTTTCCCAGCAGCATAGGAAATGAGTGTATTGACTGCTGGACGAATAAGAATAGCCGCTGTTTGGAAAATTGTTGCAACAACTAGGATAAGGAAGAATCCACTAATGTAAATCATACAAACTGTAAAGATTGATGCGATAACGAGACTGAACAGAATAATGCGCATCTCACCAAAACGTTTGAACAGCTTGTCTAATAATAGTCCCTGAACAATCACACCGATGAAGCCACCAACAGTTAAGACAATGGCAATTTGATTCGGTGTGAAGTCAAATTTATACGTTAAAAATAGTGACATAGAAGATTGGAAGTTTGCGATACCAAATGTGAAGATGAAAACAACTAATAGTAGAACAAAATAAGGTGTAGTGAAAGAAGTTTTCATGTCTTTTAAAATATTACCACTACCTGTACTTTTCGCACCTTTTGCTACGACTGGTTTTGTTGCAGGAAGCAAGAACATCGTTAAAATACCTGCTAAAATAGCTGCAGCACCAGCGAAATAGAATGGGAAGTGTAAATTAATATTGGACAATAAACCACCTAGACCGGGTCCAATTGTAAAACCAAGCGAAATAGCTGCGCCAATTAGTCCCATCGCTTTCCCACGTTGTTTCCCAGTTGTAATGTCTGCTACATATGCCATGATGGGTGGTGTGATGAAGGCAGAACCCACACCTGTTAAAAAGCGGAAGATATAGAGTTCGTAAAGATGGCTCGCGACACCGAATAAAGTCATGAACGTACCATTAATCAGTAGCCCGATTACGATGAGTTTTTTTCGACCAAAACGGTCAGAGAGAGATCCAGCGAGTGGAGAGAAGATGAATTGTGCAAGTGCGATACTGGCGATTAAAAAACCAAGTACAGCGCCTTGTCCTCCAAAGCCTTGTAAATAATGTGGCATGATGGGAATAATTAATCCGATACCACTCATGGAAATAAACATGTTGAACATTAAGAGTGCGAGTGCTAATTTTACTTTCTTTTCCATAAAAGGCTCCTTTGTTGAGTATTTCGTATAGCTAAATAATAACGGCTATAGTATAGAATCGCAATGAAAAAAATCTACTTCTTTTGACTGAAACAACCTTACTTGTAGTATTCCTTTTTATAAGGAGAACAACCATGTTGAAACATCAAAAAAACTGTAGATGAAACGAATTCATCTACAGTCCATTTATTCATTAATTGCCATTTTAAATTTCAGGAATAATTCATTGTATTCCCCGATTTTTTCAAGGCCAAGGTTTTTATAAACATGTAAGTTTTCGCGTGTTTCTTTCGAAGGGTAGTAACGTTCGTCGTTTACTACTTCTTCATCAAGCAGAGAAAGAGCCGCTTTATTTGGTGTTGAGTAACCGACATAATCTGCATTTTGGGCTGCATTTTCAGGTTCTAACATGAAGTTAATGAATTTATGTGCGCCCTCTACGTTTTTAGACGTTTTTGGAATGACCATATTATCAAACCATAAGTTTGAACCTTCGCTTGGCACTGTGTATGTTAAATCTTCGTTCTCATACATCATATCTGCTGCTTGTCCAGACCATGTTAGCGCGACCATCGCATCTTCATTAATCATCAGCTGTGTTACTTCATCACCGATAATTGCTTTGACGTTCGGTCCCATCTTAATTAGCTTGTCTGTTGCAGCATTTAACTCTTTTGAATCTGTTGAGTTCAGTGACTTACCCATACTGTTCAATCCCATACCAAGCACTTCACGCGCACTATCTACTAAGACTACTTTACCTTTTAAAGAAGGATCCCATAAATCATCCCAACGTTCGAATTTATATTTGTCGCCTAATAATTTAGGGTTATAAACAATCCCAACTGTTCCCCAGAAATAAGGAATTGAATATTGGTTTTTTGGATCGAATGGTAAATCTAAAAAGTCTTTATCAATATTTTTTAAATTCGGAATGTCTTTATGATTAACAGGTAATAATAGATTTTTTTCTTTCATTTGTTCGATTGTGTATTCAGATGGAACGGCGATATCGTAGTTTGTTCCGCCTTGTTCAATCTTTGTCATCATCGCTTCATTTGAATCGAATGTTTCATAAACGACGTGAATACCTGTCTCTTTTTCAAACTTTTTAAGTAGGGCAGGGTCGATATATTCGCCCCAGTTATAAACTGTTAAAACTTTTTTGCCTGATACACCAGATGATTGGCTCAGCGAATGTACCGCATAGAATAAGATACCGCAAACAGCGAGTAGGGCAATACTAATGCGTATAAGTGATTTCATTAATTACGCACCCCCGTTTTTTTACGTGTCGTAATAAAGTGATAGCCAAGTACAAGAATAATTGTGACAAAGAATACTAAACCTGAAATCGCATTAACTGTTAGTGATACACCAGCACGTGCCATTGAATAAATCTCAACAGATAATGTACTGAAACCATTACCCGTAACGAAGAACGTAACAGCGAAATCATCTAATGAGTAAGTTAAAGCCATGAAGAAACCAGCAAAAATACCTGGTTTAATAAATGGAATGATGACACGCGTTAAAATATCACGTTGTGAAGCACCTAAATCACGTGCAGCATCAATTAATGAACTGCTCATCTCTTGTAGTTTTGGTAATACCATAATAACAACGATTGGAATACTAAAGGCAATATGACTTAATACTACCGACATAAAGCCGAGTTTCACACCCACAATTGTAAAGAGAATTAAGAATGAAGCACCGATAATAACGTCAGGGCTTACGATTAATACATTATTCATTGATAAGACTGTATTACGTAATTTACGATTACGCATGGATGAAATACCGATTGCACCAAGTGTTCCGATGAATGTCGAAATGAGTGCTGAGAGTAAAGCTACAATGATTGTATTCATTAAAATAATGAGTAGACGATCATCTTCAAAAACCGCTTTATAATGTTCCAATGTGAATGATTTGAAGTTTACCATCGAACCACCACTGTTGAAAGAGTAGAAGATTAGGAAAAAGATGGGTGCGTATAAAACGACCATGACAAGTGCTAAATAGACTTTAGAACCTTTACTTAGTCTTTCCATTTTGTGTCTCTCCCTTCTCTTTAGAACCTGTTAGGAACATGATGATAAACATAACGATGATTAGGAATACAGCAATGGTTGAACCCATTCCCCAGTTTTGCGCAACTAAGAATTGTTGTTCAATCGCTGTACCAAGTGTAATGACTTTGTTACCTGCGATTAAGCGAGTAATCATGAATAGTGATAGCGCTGGGATAAATACAGCTTGAACACCTGCTTTAATACCATTCATTGTTAATGGAATAATGACGCGACGGAATGTTGTAATGCGTGAAGCACCTAAGTCACGTGCAGCATCAATTAATGCAGGATTTAATTTATCCAGTGCATTAAAAATAGGTAAAATCATAAATGGAATAAAGATATAAACAGATACAAAGATGAAACTGAAATTCGTGAATAGAATTTGCTGTTCACCAATACCAATTGCAGCTAAGAAAGCATTAATCGGACCTTTGTTACCAAAAATACCAATGAATGCATATGTTTTTAATAATAAGTTCACCCATGAAGGGATAATAATTAAGATTAACCATAACTGTTTATGTTTTAATTTTGTAATTAAATAAGCAGCAGGGTATGAAACGAGTAATGAGAATAAAGTAATTAAGAACGCATACCAGAACGAACTTAATGTCATCTCAAAATAGACACTCGTAAAGAAGTTTTTATAGTTTTCAAGTGTAAAATGACCATCTAAATCGAGCATTGAGTAGTACAGTACGAGTAAGATTGGTGCGACAACGAATAGTACAACCCATGCATAGTAAGGGATAAGAGAGAAAACTCCGCCCTTATTTTTCATCGTGGTCATCTCCGTATGATTCTAAACGTTTATCGAAATCTTCTTCAGATTCATTTAAACGCATGATGTGAATTGATTCTGGATCGAAATCTAAACCGATTTTTGCACCAACATCGGCTTTTTTCAGTGAATGAACAAGCCATTCATTACCAGCTTCATCAAATGTAGAAAGTTCATAGTGTACGCCGCGGAATAATTGCGAATCGACTGTTACAACAAGTTTTCCTTGTTCGACAGTTGTTAATTCTAAATCTTCCGGACGAATAACCACATCTACTTTTTCATTTGGGTTTAAACCTTGGTCAACACATTCAAATTCTTGACCGTTCATATTAACAACAAAATCGCGTACCATGATGCCAGAAATAATATTTGATTCGCCGATAAAGTCAGCTACAAAGCGATTAATTGGTTCATCATAAATATCAACTGGTGTCCCGCTTTGTTGAATATTTCCTTCATTTAAAACAAAGATTTCATCACTCATCGCAAGTGCTTCCTCTTGGTCATGTGTTACAAAGATGAATGTCTTGCCTAAACGTTGTTGTAATTCGCGTAATTCGTATTGCATCTCAGTACGAAGCTTTAAATCAAGAGCAGATAGTGGTTCATCTAATAAGATAATTTCAGGATCATTAACAATCGCGCGTGCAATCGCAACACGTTGACGTTGACCCCCTGACATCTCTTGAATTTCGCGTTTACCGTACCCTGCAAGGTTGACGAATTTTAATGCTTCTTCAACGCGGCGTGTAATTTCAGCGTTATTTACCTTTTGAATACGTAAACCAAAAGCAACATTCTCAAAAACATTTAAATGTGGAAATAGTGCATAGTCTTGAAAGACCGTATTTACTTGGCGTTCATTAGCAGGCACTTTATTAATGTTCTTTCCATTAAATAAAATTTCACCTTGTGATGGTTCCATAAAACCAGCGATTAAACGTAAAATCGTCGTTTTACCACAACCTGATGGTCCAAGTAAAGTGTAGAATTTTCCTCTTTCAAGTTCAAAGTTGACGCCCTTTAACACCTGTGTACCGTCGCTGTACGACTTTGACACGTTGTTAAACGAGATAATAATATTTTCTGACATGATGTACTAGGCCTCCTAAGCTACAAATAAGATTCTGTTGCGACTAACAGTAGTTGAGTTCTCCCTGCAAATGCATTTAAGATTTGATGTGAGTCAATTGCTTCATAATAAACAGAATCACCTGCAGTAGCAATAAATTCCTCTGTTCCTAATACGATACGGACACGTCCCTCTAATACATAGATAAAGGTTTCAGACGGGGAAGGTTCAAATTGTTTGAACTCCCCTTTTTCCTCGAAGGTTAGGATGACAGGTTCAATTTCTTTTTCATTTGATGTGGGGATTAACCACTGAAGTTTGTATTTTTTTTCTTCGTCTGTATAGACGGTTTGGTCTTCAGTTGTATAAACAACTTTTTGATCATCGGTTTCATCGTCGAAAAATTCTTTTGGTGTAGAACCAAGAACTTCTAATAAATTGAATAAAGTTTCAATGGAAGGGGAGTTGAGATCACGCTCTAATTGTGAAATATAGCCTTTTGTTAAATCGGTACGTTCACCTAGTTCCTCTTGAGTGAGTTCCTTCCTTAAACGTAATCGTTTAATTTTTTTGCCGATTTGCATAAATATTCTCCTCGATCAAGTTTACTTTTGGTAAACTTACAGATTTGAAAGTATTGTTAAAGTAAACTTCAAGTTTACTCAAACGATATCCATTATTACAAAAATACGTTGATATTTCAAGTCATTTTTATAAAAAAGTATCTTCTTTCTATATAAATTAGAAAAGCTAGTCACAACGCTATTTCAAATACAATTAGGTACTGTCAATAATTTTGTGTAAATGACCATTCACCCATTCAAGGTAGCTCATCACCTGTGTATTCAATTGTACTTGTTCGAAGTGTTGATTTGAGTGTGTAGGAAAGGGCTAGCCCTTTCCTACACACTCAAATTTCGCGCTGGCGCGTTCCGGTTTAGTTTGCCGGTTCGTGCAGCTGCTCAAACATCTCTTCTAGCTCCGCACGGGCCTGATTGAAGCCAATGTGGCAGCGTGTGGCGAAACGTTGATTATAGTCCTCGAACTGCGTCACTAAAAAGCGTTCCAACGATTCTTCACTCGGGAACTGTTCCTTGCGCTTCGTGTATTTCTTGATTTGTTTATTAAACGACTCGATTAAATTCGTCGAGTAGATACTTCGCCAAATCGCCTTTGGAAAGCTGTAAAACGTCAGTAAATACGGGTTTTCTCGTACGCCTTGTGCGACCTTTATATACGATTTGCCCCATTTTTCGCAGAACGTCTCGAGCGCTTCTTTCGCTGCTTCGGCGTCCTTTGCTTGGTGAATCGTTTTAAAATCCTCGCATACTTCCTTGCGATCTTCTACGCGTACTTTATGCATGATATTGCGCGCCACATGGACAAGGCACACCTGATATTTTGCCTTTGGAAACACGTTGAACACAGCGTCTGCCATGCCTTTTAAGCCGTCTGATACGAATAACAGCACGTCTTTTACACCACGGTCCGTCAGCTCTTCTAATAGCTCCTGCCAGTTGTAAGCAGATTCCGTTGGGGCAATCGTATAACCAAGCACTTCTTTCGAGCCGTCTTCACGAATGCCGACCGCAATATAGACCGCCTCTTTTGACACCGTATCACGACGCACGGCAATATAGGTCGCGTCTAAATACACGACTACGTAACGATTGTGCAACGGACGGTTATTAAAGGCTTCTACCGTTTCTGAAACAGCCTTTGTCATATTCGAAATCGTTTGAGGCGTATAGTGATGCCCATACATTTTCTCGATTAATTGCGCAATTTCCGCCATCGTAATTCCTTTTTTGAACAGGTGAATCACGGTTTCTTCCAGCGTATCGTTCGAGCGCTTATACGGTGCCACTGTCTGTTGCTTGAACTCACCGTTGCGATCACGCGGGATTTGAAGCGTTAAATCGCCGTACTCCGTGTGAAGTGTACGCGAATAAGACCCATTGCGAGAATTGCCTGAGTTGAACCCGATACGATCGTATTTTTCATAATCCAAAAATTCCGTCAGCTCTGTCGCCAGTAGCGAGTTGATCGCCATTTCCAAGTGCGAACGAAAAACCTCGGTAATATCTTGTTTTTTGACTAGTGCATCGACAATTTCTGTTGTAAACTGATTCATAGGGAAGACCTCTTTTCTAGGATTGGTTGTGGTGACTTAATTCTACCAAGAAAGGGTCTTCCTTTTTACATGGAATTTTCTATTTACACAAAATATTTTATACTCTCTACAATTAGCGTTATGGCTAGCTCTTTTTATTCAAATTCATTTAAATAACTTCCTATTAATATATTTAAAATTCTAAAGCCTTTCTTAAATCCGTTACATAAGACTGTGAGACAGGTAATTGTTTTCCATCTTTCATAACAATTAATAAGTTCGAGGCAAAGTCACGTGTGATTTTTGAGATATTTCGAATATTGATAATGTACGATCGATGAATACGAATAAAATATTCAGGTAGGCGATTCGCTAAATCTTTCATAGTTAATGAAATTTGAAATAGTTCATTTTGCTGGTAACACCAATTTTTCTTATTTAAGCTTTCAAAGAATGAAACGTCTTCGATTGGAATTGGCTGCCATTCGTCTTCATTTCGACCTGTAATAAAGTAAAGTGGTTTTTCTTTCTTTCGACTTGGTAGAACGATGAGAAGCACGCCCTTTTTCTCGTGCACGGTAATAGGATAACCAATGCCATGATAGCTCCCACTTCCATAAGGATTATCAATCGTTTGTTCCACTTTGCGACCGCTTTCATAAACGAGCTGTGCAATACTCGTTGGTGCAATGGATTGTCCGATTGAAATTTGAATATCGACTTGTTGAGGTGCATAATAAACGTAGTTATTTTCTACAGCAATGGCAATTGTTGCCTCTTGCGGGGTCCAATCTTGTAATAAGGATGTGTACTGTACTATAACATCCTCTGCTAAATCCCTGTAAATTGACTCAATCATTCAAATCATCCTCCTAGTTTAACCTTGCTTTATCCAGCTATATCTTGTTCTATCCTAGAAAAACCATCTTTCGTCTGAAAATCAATACAAGTAAATCATGTTGTTATATAGTAGTCTATAACAACGGTAGCTGTTATGCAACAAATGAATTGGAAAAAACAGGGGTGTATTTTCTGATAGCGTCAAATGTTATCGTTTTACTACTACTTAAATAAAGGGAGATGGATGAAATGACACAACAAGAACAAATTAAAGCTTTAGAAGAAAAATGGGCACAAGATGGCCGCTGGTTAGGAATCGAACGTCCTTATTCAGCAGAAGAAGTTTTAAAGTTACGTGGATCAATTGAAATCGAACATACACTTGCTAAACGCGGTGCTGCTCGCCTTTGGAAATCTTTACACGAAGAAGATTTCATTAACGCACTAGGTGCATTAACAGGTAACCAAGCAATGCAACAAGTGAAAGCAGGTTTAAAAGCAATCTATTTAAGTGGTTGGCAAGTAGCGGCAGACGCAAATATCGCTGGACAAATGTACCCAGACCAATCTTTATACCCAGCAAACTCTGTACCGCAAGTAGTAAAACGCATTAATCAAGCACTACAACGTGCTGACCAAATCGACCATGCAGAAGGTCGTAACGACGGTTTCGACTGGTTCGCACCAATCGTAGCTGACGCTGAAGCAGGTTTCGGTGGTCCGTTAAACGTATTCGAATTAATCAAAGGTATGATTGAAGCGGGTGCTGCAGGCGTTCACTTAGAAGACCAATTAGCTTCTGAGAAAAAATGTGGTCACTTAGGTGGTAAAGTATTACTTCCAACTCAAAATGCAATCCGTAACTTAATCGCAGCTCGTTTAGCAGCAGACGTACAAGGTGTTGATACAATCATCATCGCTCGTACAGATGCAGACGCAGCAGATATGGTAACAAGCGATATCGACCCACGTGATGCAGACTTCATCACTGGCGAACGTACACCAGAAGGTTTCTTCCGTACAAAACCAGGTATCGATCAAGCAATCGCTCGTGGTTTAGCTTACGCACCGTATGCTGATCTTGTATGGTGTGAAACATCTAAACCAGACCTAGAGGAAGCGCGTAAATTCGCAGATGCAATTCACGCAAAATTCCCTGGTAAAATGCTTGCTTATAACTGTTCACCATCATTCAACTGGGAAGCGAACCTTGATGAAGAGACAATCGCTCAATACCAAGTTGAATTAGGTAAAATGGGTTACAAATTCCAATTCGTAACATTAGCTGGTTTCCATGCATTAAACCACAGCATGTTCAAATTAGCGCATGACTACCGCGATAACGGTATGGCTGCATACTCTAAATTACAACAAGCTGAGTTCGCTGATGAAACTTTAGGCTACACAGCTACAAAACACCAACGTGAAGTAGGTACAGGTTACTTCGATGAAGTATCACAAGTAATCTCTGGTGGTACATCTTCTACAACAGCTATGAAGGGCTCAACTGAAACAGCTCAATTCATTTAATAAACAACTCAAAAGAGCTATGGGATTTATGACAATAGTAAATCGCTTACAACCATAGCTCTTTTCTAAAATTAATGAAAAACTGGGAGGAAGAGAATATGCAACAGACATCCGCAAACATTCGTGTTTTAGGGCCACAAGACGAAGTAACAAAAGAAATCTTAACACCTGAAGCACTGCAATTTATTGCATCACTTCAAGTGAAATTCAATGACCGTCGTTTAGCCCTATTAGAAGCACGTCAAGAACGTCAACGTGAGTTAGATAACGGTGGCACATTAGATTTCTTAGAAGAAACAAAAGAAATTCGTGAATCGGATTGGACAATTGCACCTTTACCAGCTGATTTACAAGACCGTCGTGTTGAAATTACAGGCCCTGTTGATCGTAAAATGGTCATCAATGCTTTGAATTCAGGCGCAAAAATGTTCATGGCTTGTTTTGAAGATGCTACTTCACCAACATGGGAGAACATGATTCATGGACAAAAGAATATGAAAGATGCTATCGCTAAAACAATCTCATTTGAGAATCCAGCGAATGGTAAAAAATATGCTTTAAAAGAAGAAACAGCTACATTACTTGTACGTCCACGTGGTTTACACATGAACGAAAAGCATGTAGAAGTGGATGGTTCACCAATGTCTGCTAGCTTCTTTGACTTCGGTCTATATTTCTTCCACAATGCAAAAGCTGCATTAGAGCGTGGAACAGGTCCATATTTCTACTTACCAAAGTTAGAAAGTTACTTAGAAGCACGATTATGGAATGATGTATTCAACTATGCAGAAGAAACATTTGATTTACCGCATGGCACAATCAAAGCAACTGTATTAATTGAAACAATTACAGCAGCATTCCAAATGGATGAAATTCTTTATGAACTACGTGACCACTCTGCTGGTTTAAACTGTGGACGTTGGGATTACATCTTTAGTTATATCAAGCGTCTACGCAATAAAGGTGAAGTGATTTTACCAGACCGCGGTCAGGTAACGATGACATCACCATTTATGAGAGCGTATTCAACGCTATGTATTAAAACATGTCATAAGCGTAATGCACCTGCAATGGGTGGTATGGCTGCACAAATTCCAATTAAAAATGATCCAGAAGCTAACGAAGCTGCATTCCAAAAAGTGCGTGAAGATAAGCGTCGTGAAGCAACAGATGGTCATGATGGTACATGGGTAGCGCATCCTGATTTAGTTGCTGTTGCGATGGAACAATTTGATGAGCATATGCCAACACCGAACCAAATCGACCGTAAACGTGACGATGTTCATGTAACAGCGGCTGATTTATTAGAAGTGCCAATTGGAACGATTACAGAAGAAGGTCTGCGCATGAACTGTAGCGTAGGTGTTCAGTACATCGCCTCTTGGTTACGTGGAAACGGTGCTGCACCAATCAACCACCTGATGGAAGATGCAGCAACAGCAGAAATTTCACGTACACAAATTTGGCAATGGATTCGCCATGCAGACGGTAAGCTTGTAACTGGCGAAGATATTACAGCTGAATTATTCAAACAGATCTTAGCTGAGGAACTAGATGTTTTAAAAGAGCAATTTGGCGAAGAACAATATAATGCTGGTAAATTTAATGAAGCAGCAGAAATTTTTACAGACTTAATCTTACAAGATGAGTTTGAAGAGTTCCTAACAACTTCAAGTTATAAAAAAATAGCTTAATTCATACATTAATCTAACACTAAAAAACAGCTGACCCTGAAATGATTCTTATATAGCGTGTTCTTTTAGATTAATGTCACCCTAACAACACGCTATATGTATATAATGATTGCGATGAAAAAACTACGAATTTTTTGAGCTACGCCTCACCAACGTGGTCCATTAACAAACAAACTCCTATAAAGATAAAGAGAGAGACTGCTACAGACATGGCAGTCTCTTTTCGTATGGGCTATTGTATTGTGGTTTTAAAGATTTTTGATAGAATAAGATGAGATAGGTAGTTTCGAGAAATCGGAGGAATAAACATGAAAAAAGAGTTCGTAGTCATTGGACTAGGACGTTTTGGTGGTAGTATCGTAAATGAACTAGTGAACCAGGGCGCAGATGTGATGGCGATTGATAAGTTTGCAGAGCGTGTAAATGAATTCTCAAAAATTGCGACGCAAGCTGTCATGGCAGATACAACAGATGAAACGGTACTAAAACAACTCGGTATTCGAAATTTCGAGCATGTGATTGTGGCAATTGGTGATGACATTCAATCGAGTATTTTAACGACTTTAATGTTAAAAGAAATCGGTGTGCAGAAAATTACGGTAAAAGCACAAAATGACTATCATGAAAAAGTGTTACGAAAAATTGGCGCAGATCATGTTGTGCATCCAGAACGCGATATGGGTATTCGAATCGCCAATAATATGATGTCAAATAACGTTTTAGACTATCTAGAACTATCAGACGAACACTCAATTATGGAGATTAAGGCCAATCGTTTACTCGCTGGACATACGATTATTGGATTAGATATTCGTGTACGCTATGGCATTAACATTGTAGCGATTAAGCGCGACCAAGATATTATTGTGTCACCTGCAGCAGATGAAAAAATCATTGAAGGCGATATTTTAATCGTTATTGGTGCAGATGCGGATATTAGTCGTTTTGAGAAAAAGATGTTGAACTAAAGGAGAAGCTAGGACAAAGCCCTAGTTAAAAGCAAGACAGGCTGGGACATAAGGACAAAAAACACATCTTATATGAGCATAAAAAAACTGGAATCGCGCTGTAGCACGGTTCCGGTTTTTCGTTGCGAACGCTAAAAAAGGAAAATGACATGTTTTGTCCCAGCCTGTTTTTGGTCTGTCTGCGGATATTCTGCTCGTGCTGTTCCCACAGAAGTAACACACGCCCAGCCAAAACAACGTACCAATACGATTCAACACGTACGGATAAGACAGGATTTACACGCCATTTTAAAATATATACATGTGAATACGCATTGGGAAGAACAGAAGAAAATAATTCAAGCGATGCTTTCAGAGGTAAAGATAGGCACCATTTATCGAAAACGAAAAATCGATGTGGAACCAGTTTTTGGATTTTTGAAGGCGAATTTAGGTTTCACTCGATTTTCACTTCGTGGAAAATCGAAGGTCCGAAATGAAATTGGACGTACCTTAATGGCGACCAATCTAAGAAAGTATGCGATGAGAGGGTAAAACACTACATCACGTATGAAAAAAATCACACAAAAAAGGAGATTGTGTAGGCAATCTCCTTTTTGTGTGACTGAAAGCGATTTATGTCCCAGCCTCTTTTCTATTTAGACTTCCATAATGATTGGTAAAACCATTGGACGACGTTTTGTTTTTTCGTATAGGTAAGGTGTTAACACATCAGTAATCTCATTTTTCAAATCTGACCACTGTGTTGTTTTTTCCTTAACTGATTCTTGTAGATGACGATTTAGCATTTGTTGTGCTTCATTAATCATCATACCTGACTCACGCATGTAAACGAAGCCACGTGAAATGATATCTGGACCTGATACGATACGTTGGTTTTCCATATCAACACTTACAACAACAATCACAAGACCTTCTTCTGAAAGAATACGACGATCACGTAATACGATGTTACCAATATCACCGATTCCGTTACCATCGATGTACACATCACCAGAAGGAATGCGACCAGCAACATGTGCCTCATCAGAACTTAATGCAAGAACATCACCGTTCTCCATAATGAAGATATTCTCTTCAGGTACGTCACAATCAACAGCAAGGCTTGCATGCATACGAAGCATACGGTACTCACCGTGGATTGGCATGAAGAATTTAGGCTTCATTAAACGTAACATTAATTTTTGTTCTTGTTGAGAACCGTGACCAGATGTATGAATGTTATTCAATGAACCGTGAATAACATCTGCACCTGCGCGATAAAGTAAGTTGATAATCTTATTCACGCTTGTAGTATTACCTGGAATTGGTGAAGAAGAGAAAATCACTGTATCATCAGGTTGAATTTGAATTTGACGGTGTGTACCATTTGCAATACGAGATAGTGCTGCCATTGGTTCACCTTGAGAACCCGTACATAAAATCATCACTTCATTCGCTGGAAGGCGATTTAAAGTTTGTGCGTCAACAAATGTTTCTTTTGGAGCTGTAATGTAGCCAAGTTCACGACCAATCGTGATGGCATTATCCATACTACGTCCGAATACAGCTACTTTACGACCGAATTTAGCCGCAGCATCTGTTACTTGTTGTAAACGATGAATATTTGATGCAAATGTTGCAAAAATAATACGACCATCTACTTTACGCATGATCTCATCAATGCTTTCGCCGACTTTACGTTCAGACATTGTAAAGTTAGGAACCTCAGCATTTGTACTATCAGATAGTAGGCATAGTACGCCTTCTTTACCGATTTCAGCCATTTTCGTTAGGTTGGCTGGTTCTCCAACAGGTGTGAAATCAAATTTGAAGTCACCTGTATGCACGATATTACCAGGAGGTGTTTTAACGACTACACCTAAAGCATCTGGAATACTGTGAGTTGTTCTAAAGAAACTAACAGATGTTTTTCTGAATTTGATAACATCTTCTTCTTTAATTTCGATTAATTTTGTTGTGCGTAGTAAACCATGTTCGTCTAATTTATTACGTAATAAACCAAGTGCTAGTTTACCACCATAGACAGGAACATTAATTTGGCGTAATAAGTAAGGAATACCGCCAATATGATCTTCATGACCATGCGTAATAAAGAGACCTTTAATTTTATCAACATTTCTAACAAGATAAGTGTAATCAGGGATTACATAGTCGATGCCTAGTAGGTCATCTTCTGGAAACTTAATTCCTGCGTCAATCAGAATGATTTCATCCTGAAATTGAACCGCATACGTATTTTTGCCGATTTCGCCCAGTCCGCCAAGTGCGAAAACAGCTGTTTGGTCATTTTTGACGAATTTCATCTACTTAGAATTGCTCCAAGTGGAAGTTTTCGCTTGCTTGTTCATACTCTAGGTAATTACCCTCAAGCAATTGAATTAATTCGATGTTGTAGCCACGATCAGCTAGCAGTGCACGTACTTCACGTGGATCTGCTGCTTCAAGATATAGGCTTTTAGTATTTTCGCGAACTGGAACTTGAAGCTGGCTTTCTTGATAATAAACTTTGTAGATCATTTTATTTGCTCTCCTTTAACACGTTCAAAATATGTTGCATTTCTTATATATTATCATGACACCAATATAAAATAAAGAAAACCCCGATAAAAATTGCATTTCAGGTTTGGATGTCAAAAGGAAGAGAGATCAGACTCGAAGTACATCAAGTCCCATCTCTCTTCATCACTAAGCTACCGTTTTCTTTTCGAGTAAGCCACGAAGCCTTTTCAACAGTCGTTTTTTAAGACGTTTAAACATGGCGTATCACTCCCTAGTTATAGTATAAGTGATAACGACATGAGAGTAAAGTTATTTAACTTGACATATAATAAGGAAGAAAGAGTGAGAACAACAAAAAAGCTTAGAGTGTGTTAGAATTAAGAACATATAAAAGTATGAGTAGTTAGGGAGGAGTTTAGGAATTGAAGAAAAAGTTATTATTTTTTGATATAGACGGTACACTCTATAACACATCAAAAAAAATTCCTGAAGCAACAAAGAAAGCAATTGAAGAGACAAGAGCAAATGGGCATGAAGTAGCCATCGCAACAGGGCGCTCTCCGTTCTTTTTAAAAGAAGTAAGTGAAGAGCTAGACATTGACAGCTACGTTAGTTTTAATGGTCAATTTGTCGTTTATCAGGGGAAAACAATTTCTAAACGTCCAATCCCAGCAGATGTACTTGAACGACTTGCAACAGAAGCAGAAAAAGATGGGTATCCAGTTGTTTATTTAGACGAGCAACGTATGACATCGACAACAGAATATGATGATCACGTAAAAGCAAGTATGGATTCATTATTCTACCCAATGCCTGAATACGATTTGAATCACTGGAAAGAAGCGGATATTTATCAAGCGCTTCTGTATGTTCCAGAAGAAGAAAAACCACGTTATTTAAAGGCTTTTCCAGAGTTAGCATTTATTCGTTGGCATAAGTATTCAGATGATGTAATCAATCATGATGTGTCTAAAGCATATGGCATTGAACAATTTATTCAACATACTGATTTTACGTTAGCAGATACAATGGTCTTTGGTGATGGGTTAAATGATATTGAAATGCTTGAACTTGTTGCAAAAGAAGGTACGAGTGTTGCAATGGGGAATAGCCCTGAGCGTGTAAAAGAAGCAGCGAGCATTGTAACAGAACATGTAGATGAAGATGGCTTATCAAAAGCAATGCGTCGTCTAGGTCTTTGCAAATAATGAAGAAAAGAGGAATCGCACGATTGAAACGAGCGATTCCTCTTCTTTTATAATTATGCTTCCTCTAAAGGATGTGAGTTAGGTGTCTCATAAAAAGGATTTTCCTTATTGATTCGATCATAGAACATAACACCATTTAGGTGGTCTAGCTCATGTTGGAAAGCAATTGCAGGAAGATTTTTCAAACGCACTTTTTTCTCTACGCCATCTAAGTCTTTATATTTTACAGTAATGCGTTGTGGGCGTGGAACGTATCCAGGTACATCACGATCAACTGATAGACAACCTTCGCCGCCAGGAAGATATGTTTCTTCTACAGAATGACTGACGATTTTCGGATTGACGATGATTTCGCTTAACATCTCACCATTGTCTTTTGGTACATGTAGGGCAAACATGCGAATTGAACGATTTACTTGTGGTGCTGCAATGCCGATTCCTGAACGCAGCTCATACTTTTCAGCCATTTCAGGATCTTGGCTATTGATTAAGAATTCAAGTAATTCTTCACCGAATTCACGTAATTCGTCTGTCAGAGGAAATGGTACTTCCTCTGCTTTCATGCGAAGTGTCTCATGCCCTTCGCGAATAATATCTTTCATTAAAATCATGGTAATCTCCCTTTCCAAACAATATCTATTCATAAGTATATAACAATACGCCAAATCAGCAATAAAAAAAGCCCGACAATCCAATATTCTCCATTGTTTCACTCGTATGTGGGGTGGGAATAATCAAACGTATAGGCTCGTATCTGTGCTACATTAAAACCAGAAAAAACCATCTGTATTATAATACAGGTGTATTAAAATATATAATACAGTACCTAAAAGAAAATAATATGACAAAACAGTGAATTAAGTGATTGACGTATGAAAACGAATTCAGTATACTGAGAACAGATATAGTTGTACTAATGATTTTGGAATTTTAAATAATACAGTTACAAAGGAGATGTAAGAGGATGACTTCAAACAATAACCTTTTTGATCCAGTAAAAAACTTACAAGAAATTGAAGAGAAGTTTGAAATGGTTCAAATTTTAAATGAAAATGGCGAAATCGTAAATGACGCTTTAGATCCTAAATTATCAGATGAAGAGTTAGTTGAATTAATGTCACGTATGGTATTTACACGTATTTTAGACCAACGTTCAATCTCTTTAAATAGACAAGGACGCTTAGGTTTCTATGCACCTACAGCTGGACAAGAGGCATCACAAATTGCATCACACTTTGCACTTGAAAAAGAAGATTATATTCTTCCTGGTTACCGTGATGTGCCACAAATTGTATTACATGGTTTACCTTTATGGAAAGCGTTCCTATGGTCACGCGGCCATTTCGTAGGTGGTCAAATTCCTGAGGACGTAAACGTATTACCACCACAAATTATTATCGGTGCACAATACATTCAAACTGCTGGTGTAGCACTTGGTATGCAAAAACGCGGTAAAAAATCAGTTGCTGTCACATACACTGGTGATGGTGGTTCATCACAAGGTGATTTCTACGAAGGTATTAACTTTGCTGGTGCATTCAAATCACCTGCAATTTTCATCGTACAAAATAACCAATTCGCGATTTCAACACCACGTGCTTTACAAACATCTGCAACAACAATTGCACAAAAAGGTGTAGCAGCTGGTATTCCAAGTATTCAAGTAGATGGTATGGACCCATTAGCAGTATATGTAGCAACACGTGATGCGCGTGAACGTGCAGTAGCTGGAGAAGGCCCATCATTCATCGAAACTGTATGTTACCGTTACGGCCCACATACAATGGCTGGTGATGATCCAACACGTTACCGTTCATCAGAAACAGATAGCGAGTGGGAGAAAAAAGATCCTGTTGTTCGTTTCCGTAAATACCTTGAAGCAAAAGGCATTTGGAGCGAAGAAAAAGAAACTGAAGTAATCGAAAAAGCAAAAGAAGAAATCAAAGCAGCGATTAAACAAGCAGATGGCGTACAAAAACAAAAAGTAACAGATTTAATTTCAATCATGCATAAAGATGAACTTCCATATAACTTAAAAGAGCAATATGAAATCTACAAAGAGAAGGAGTCGAAATAACCGATGGCACAAATGACAATGGTTCAAGCAATTACAGACGCTTTAAGATGTGAGTTAAAAGACAATGAAAACGTGCTCGTTTTTGGTGAGGACGTTGGTGTAAACGGTGGGGTATTCCGTGCCACTGAAGGTCTTCAAAAAGAATTCGGTGTCGATCGCGTATTCGATACACCACTTGCAGAATCAGGAATTGGTGGTTTAGCAATCGGTTTAGCACTTCAAGGTTTCCGACCAGTGCCAGAGATTCAATTCTTCGGCTTTGTATATGAAGTAATGGATTCAATTTCAGGTCAATTAGCACGTATGAGCTACCGTTCAGGCGGCGCATTAAATGCACCTGTAACAATTCGTTCACCATTCGGCGGTGGTGTACACACACCTGAAATGCACTCAGATAGTTTAGAAGGTTTAATGGCTTCACAACCAGGTTTAAAAGTAGTTATTCCTTCAACACCATACGATGCAAAAGGATTATTAATCTCATCTATTCGTGATAATGACCCTGTTATTTTCTTAGAGCATTTAAAATTATACCGCTCATTCCGTGAAGAAGTTCCAGAAGAGTCATACACAATTCCACTTGGAAAAGCGGATGTAAAACGTGAAGGTACAGATTTATCAATCTTTGCATACGGTGCAATGGTTCAAGAATCATTAAAAGCAGCTGAAGCATTAGAAAAAGATGGTTACTCAGTAGAAGTAGTAGACTTACGTACAGTTCAACCACTTGATATTGAAACAATTATTGCATCTGTTGAGAAAACAAATCGTGCAATCGTTGTACAAGAAGCACAAAAACAAGCAGGTATTGCAGCAAATGTTGTAACTGAAATTACAGAACGTGCAATTCTAAGTTTAGAAGCACCTGTATTACGTGTAACAGCACCAGATACAATTTATTCTTATCCGCAAGCAGAAGCAGCTTGGTTACCAAATTATAAAGATGTTATGGCAACAGCGAAAAAAGTTTTAACATTCTAATCATAAAAAAGGAAGGGTGAAGCAACATGGCATTTGAATTCCGATTACCAGATATTGGAGAGGGAATCCACGAAGGTGAAATCGTTCAGTGGTTTGTCAAACCAGGTCAAGAAGTAAAAGAAGACGATATTTTAGCAGAGGTTCAAAACGATAAAGCGGTTGTTGAAATTCCATCTCCTGTGGACGGTACGATTTTAGAAGTTTTAGTAGAAGAAGGTACATTAACAACTGTAGGTACAGTTCTACTGAAAATTGATGCACCTGGATATGAAGATCTTCAATTAAAAGGTCATCATGATGAAGAAGAGGAAGAAGAAGAAACACCAGCAAAAGAAGAGGCTCCAGTAAAAGAAGAAACTGTAGAAAATTCAAAAGCACCAGAGATTGTTGAACCTTCAAATACTTCAAAACGTGTCATTGCTTTACCATCTGTTCGTAAGTTTGCACGTGAACAAGGTGTAGATATCTCTGTAGTAGAGGGAACAGGTAAGAACGGACGCGTAACAAAAGAAGATATTCTAAATCATGGTAAACAACCAGCAGAAACAGCTGTCGCTTCTGAAAATACAGAAGAAACTACTCAAGCACCTGAAGTAGCTTCAACTCCTGTAAACTTAGAAGGTGAATTCCCAGAAACACGTGAAAAAATGTCTGGAATTCGTCGTGCGATTGCAAAAGCAATGGTAAATTCAAAACATACTGCACCACATGTAACATTGATGGATGAAGTAGATGTTACGAATCTTGTTACACATCGTAAAAAGTTCAAAAATATTGCAGCTGAAGAGGGTATTAAGCTAACATATTTACCATACGTGGTAAAAGCTCTAGTAAGTACCCTACGCAAATTCAAAGAATTCAATCGTTCGTTGGATGACGCAACAAACGAAATCATTCAAAAACATTATTACAACATTGGAATTGCAGCAGATACAGAACGCGGATTGCTAGTTCCTGTAATTAAACATGCTGATCGTAAATCAGTGTTTGCGATTTCGGATGAAATAAATACACTTGCAGAAAAAGCGAGAGATGGTAAACTAGCACCTAATGAGATGCAAGGTGCTTCATGTTCAATCTCAAATATTGGTTCAGCTGGTGGTCAATGGTTTACACCTGTTATTAATCATCCAGAGGTTGCAATTTTAGGTATTGGACGTATTGCAGAAAAACCTGTAATAAAAAATGGTGAAATTGTAGCCGCACCTGTGTTAGCATTATCATTGAGCTTTGATCATCGTATGATCGATGGTGCCACTGCGCAAAACGCTATGAATCATTTAAAACGTTTGTTAAGTGAGCCAGAATTATTATTAATGGAGGCGTAATATCATGGTAGTAGGAGATTTCCCAATCGAGACAGATACAATAGTAATTGGAGCAGGCCCTGGTGGATACGTTGCAGCAATTCGTGCAGCACAATTAGGACAAAAAGTAACAGTAATCGAAAAAGAATACGTAGGTGGCGTTTGTCTAAACGTTGGTTGTATTCCATCAAAAGCTATGATCTCTGTAGGTCATCGTTTTGTTCAAGCAAAAGAATCTGATGACATGGGTGTAATCGCTTCAGAAGTTAAATTAGACTTCGCTAAAGCGCAAGCATTCAAAGAAAGCGTTGTTAAAAAATTAACTGGCGGTGTTTCTGGTTTATTAAAAGGTAACGGTATTGAAGTGGTTATGGGTGAAGCATACCTAAACGACACAAATTCTTTAACTGTTGCAACTGAATCAGGTTCTCAACACTACAACTTCAAAAACTTAATTATCGCTACTGGTTCACGTCCAGTTGAGATTCCAAGCTTCAAATTTACAAAGCGTGTAATCAACTCAACAGGTGCTCTAAACCTAACTGAATTACCTAAGAAATTAGTTGTAATCGGCGGTGGATACATCGGTACTGAATTAGGTTCTGCTTACGCAAACTTAGGTTCTGAAGTAACAATTCTTGAAGGCGGTAAAGATATTCTTGCTGGTTTCGAAAAACAAATGACACAAATCGTTAAAAAAGGTCTTAAGAAAAAAGGCGTTACTGTAGAAGTTGAAGCTTTAGCACAAGGTGTTGAAGAATCAGAAGATGGCGTTAAAGTTACTTATGAAGTAAAAGGCGAAACAAAAACAGTTGAAGCTGATTACGTATTAGTAACAGTAGGGCGTCGTCCAAATACAGACGAAATGGGTCTTGAATCTGTAGGTATCGAATTTGCAGAACGTGGTCTAATCAAAGTTGATAAACAATGCCGTACAAGCGTATCAAACATCTATGCAATTGGTGACGTTGTACCAGGTTTACAATTAGCACACAAAGCTTCTTACGAAGGTAAAGTAGCGGCTGAAGCAATCGCAGGTGAAACGTCAATCGTTGATTACCTTGCAATTCCAGCAGTATGCTTCACAGATCCAGAAATGGCTTCTGTAGGTCTTAACGAAGAACAAGCAAAAGCTGAGGGCTATGAAGTATCAGTAGGTAAATTTGCATTTGGTGCAAATGGTCGTGCATTAGCTCTTAACGAAACAGACGGTTTTGCTAAAATTGTTGCTCGTAAAGAAGACGGTTTAATCCTTGGTGGTCAAATCGTAGGTGTTGGTGCTTCTGATACAATCGCTGAACTTGCATTAGCAATCGAAGGCGGTATGACATTAGAAGACGTAGCAATGACAATTCATGCTCACCCAACATTAGGTGAAATTATCATGGAAGCTGCAGAAGTTGCTTTAGGAACTCCTATTCACATGGTAGCTAAAAAATAAATAGAACATCTTATTTCTAAAAAAATATGTATGTCAAAACACTCACTTTTATTTAGGTAAAGGTGAGTGTTTTTTTTCGTTATTTTAATAAACTGTTGTCTATTTAAAGTAATTATGTAAAATAATGAGTAAAGAGTTTGTTGCGTTTTAGAATTGGGAGGTTCATACGTATGAATTTAGGATTACTTGGAAAGACGGCAATTGTAACTGGAGGGTCGAGAGGAATTGGTTTTGCAACAGCTAAGCAACTTGTAATCGAAGGTGCAAATGTTGTTATTTGTGGTCGTCAAGAAGATACATTAATGGAAGCTGCAAATAAGATTGAAAAAGAAACGGGTCAGCGTGTCCTCGCGATTGTGGCTGATGTTACAAGAAAGTCTGACTGTGAAAAATTAATAATGAGTGCTGTAACTAAATTTAAGCGCATTGATGTATTAGTAAATAACGCAGGCATTTCATCTACGAATGCCTTTATGGATATTTCTGCAGAACAGTGGGAGCAAGACTTAAATTTAAAACTATTTGGTGCCATCAATTGTTCTCAAGCAGCAGTTCCACATATGAAAGAAAGAGGTGTAGGAGCAATTGTCAATGTGACAGCTATTTCTGGAAAAGCAGGTTGGAAACATTCAATGCCTACATCTGTTAGTCGAGCTGCAGGACTTGCTTTAACAAATACAATGAGTAAAGATTTAGGTGAATATGGTATTCGTGTAAATGCGGTCTGCATTGGGTTAATACGTAGTGCGCAAGTAGAACGAAAATGGAAGAAAGAAGCGCCGAATTTAACATGGGAAGAATATAGTAATGAAATGGGACGTGACATCCCACTTGGTCGAATTGGAGAAGCTGAAGAAGCAGCAAAAGCGATTCTATTTTTATTATCTGACGCGGCATCGTATATAACGGGAACATCTTTGAATATTGATGGAGGTAGCTCTCCAGTTCTATAATATTACCATTATATACCTGTTAAAATAATTCTTTAATAGTAATAATATCCATACAAATAAAACAAATTTCCTGTTTTTAGGTTATGATGTTTATTCTTATGTGAGTAGGATAAACATTGGATACAGGGAGGAATTAATATGATGAAATTATTATGGATACCTATTGCTCTATATGTAATCGCAGTTGGGCTGTTTGCTATGGGATTGATTAATCGCCACTCAGATGAGGGTGTTATAGCAAGAGCCTTAGCAGGACAAGGGGTAGCGATTCCAATCTTTTTCTTCGCTCTTCTATTTACTTGGTTCTTTAGTAAAAAAAAGAAGCGTAACGAAGATATGTAAATACATTTAAATTAGTTTAAATATCAAACGAGAAATCAAATGATTTCTCGTTTTTTGGTTCTATTTTTTGAAAATCAAGTAGTGGGTTTTGGGTATAACCTTCTTACTAAAGTAGCTAGCCAACGCAACTCTTTTTCAGACATAAGGTTTGTAGCAAGTGCATTTAAAATAACAAGCTGTGGATTATCTTTAATCATTTCTTTTTCTATGGCATGAATAGTCTGTCCATAAAAATGATCCGCACTATATAATTTTTTACAACGCTTAATCTCATCTGAAATAATTTGCTGAATTGCTTGAGGTTCTGGTGCACATGAAAACTGTGAGGCGAAAACAGACGCGTCTAATGTTGGTTCGAACTGTTGTTCAACAAGTGCATCCATATACTGCATAATCATATGCGAAATTTTTTTGAATTCTAAGTCGTTTTTATGATGAATAATAAAGTCAATATAACTTTGCACAATGCCTTTAAAACACAATTGTAAGTCATATTTATTTTTTTCAATTTTTGCACCATACGTATTTTCGAGTAAGAAAAGGGTAATATCATTAAGACTACGATTAAAAATTTGAATACGTTCAAGCAATTCTGTTTTTAAGCTTTTACTACTCTCTGTGATAAGCATCTCAAGTAAAGGAAAACGTTCATTAAAAACGCGTAAAGTAGAATCACAAAACTTTTCTAATTTTTGTCTCGGTGGACGTGGGTCATTCATTAAGAGTTCAAAAGAAACTGTTAGTTCTTTAATAAATTGATCGATAATTTCAATCAACAAGTCATCTTTAGAACGAAAAGATAAATAAAACGCACCTTTTGAAATTCCACAAGCATCTGTAATGTCTTGAATGGAAGTATTGGCGATTGAATTTTTTGAGAAGAGTTCGATAGCTTTTTCAATAATTATTTCTTTTTTAGTCAATGTAAATCGCCTCCTTTTATTTGACATGTGACCAAATAGTCACTTAATATTAACATTAATGACTGTTTAGTCAAAACTTGCTAAAAGAATGTCCATCAGTCAGTATTATAAGTAAAGATTAAAGAAAAAGTCAAAAGGCGGTGCAAGTGTGAAAAAGTTTATTCAATTTGTTCTGAAAAACAAATTAGCAGTTTGGCTCATGACCTTAATATTAGCTGCTGCTGGTGTATATTCAGGATTAAAAATGAAGATGGAGACAATCCCAGATATTTCTGTACCAATTATTACAATGAATACAGCATATCCAGGAGCGAGTCCACAACAAGTCGAAGAAAAAGTATCCACCCCGTTTGAAAAAGCAGTTCAAAATTTAAAAAATGTTGAAAATGTTTATTCAAATTCATATGAAAATGCCTCAAGTATTCAAATCGAGTTTAAATATGGCACAGATATGAAAGAAGCACGTGCAGATATTAAAGAAGCAATTGAAAAAGTAAAATTACCTGACGCTGCGACAACACCTGTTATCGATCGCGTAAGTATCAATGCTTTCCCTGTTTTAGCACTTAGTGTAAGTGACAAAGACCAAACAATTGATCAATTAACAAAAACAGTCGAAGATTACTTTGTTCCAAAGGTTGAAGGTGTAGATGGTGTTTCTTCTGTATCTGTATCGGGTCAACAAGTTAAGAAAGTACTCGTTACATACAACAACGATAAGCTAAAAGAATATGGCTTAACAGAAGATTCTATTAAACAATTCGTTCAAGATATGGATGTCGAATCGCCACTAGGTATTTTCCAATTTAAAGATTCGGAACAAGTTGTATTAGTAGATGGTAAATTAACATCATTAAAACAATTAGAAAATTTAGAGATTCCTGTTCAAAATCAGGCATCAGCACAGCAACAAGCTGCATTAGCAGCAAATCCAGCTGCAGCAGCTGCGACACAACAGCAACAAACAAAGTCAGTTGTTAAATTGAAAGAGTTAGCAAAAATTCAATTAAAAGGTGAAGTGGAATCCATTTCACGTACAAATGGTAAAGATGCAATCGCTGTTCAAGTTGTGAAATCACAAGAAGCAAATACAGTGGATGTGGTTAATGACGTAAAGAAAACAGCAGATCAGTTTGAAAAAGATAATAAAGGTATGGCAATTGATGTCACACTTGATCAAGGAAAACCGATTGAAGATTCAGTAAGTACGATGTTAGATAAAGCATTATTCGGTGCTATTTTTGCTGTTATTATCATCATGTTATTCTTACGTGATATTCGTTCTACAATCATTTCAATCATTTCGATTCCAATGTCATTATTAATTGCAGTCATTGTCTTACGATACTTAGATATCTCACTGAATGTTATGACACTTGGTGCGATGACAGTTGCGATTGGACGTGTAATTGATGACTCCATTGTCGTCGTCGAAAATATTTATCGCCGAATTCATTTAGAAAATGAAAAGTTACGCGGACGTGCTTTAATTAGTTCAGCAACACTTGAAATGTTCCGACCAATTCTATCTTCTACAGTCGTAACAATTGCCGTATTCTTACCTGTAGGATTAGTTGGAGGACTTGTAGGTGAGCTATTCTTACCATTCGGTATTACAATGGCTGTCGCATTAATTGCTTCACTTGTCATTGCGATTACAATTGTTCCAGCACTTGCCCATACACTCTTTAAAAAGAAGATTTATGGAGACAAGATTGTTAAAAAAGAACATCATGGTAAAGTAGCGACAGGCTATAAAAAGCTATTAAATTGGGTGTTAAACCATAAGCTTGTAACATTTGGTGGCTCAATTGTTGTGCTTGTAGCTAGTCTATTCTTAGCACCTGTCGTAGGGTTCAGTTTCTTACCAGATGACGAACAAAAACTAGTGTATTTAACGTACACACCAAAAGCTGGTCAAACACGTGATCAAGTAGTTGAAAACGTAGATGAAATCGAGCAAATCGTTTCAAAAAATAAAGAAGTTGAAACCATCCAGACATCAATCGGTGGGCAAAATCCTTTAAACCCTGGTTCATCAAATAGTGCTTTAATGTTTATTATTTATGACCCAGATACAAAAGACTTCGCAACGAAGAGCGAAAAGCTTGTAAAAGACGTGCGCGCAATTAAACAACCAGGTGAATGGAAACAACAAAACTTCGCTGGTGGTGCTTCAAATAATGAATTATCATATTCAGTCTATGGTAATACAATCGAAGATATCCGCCCTGTTGTAGCAAAAGTCGAAAAAATCTTACAAGATAATAAAAATGTAAAAGATGCAAAATCTTCATTACAAGAAGCATTCGATGAGAAAAACTTAGTTGTAAAAGAAGATGAGTTGAATAAATATGGTTTAACAACGAACCAAGTAGCTTTAATGATTAATCCAAACATCCCAGCAACAGTTTTAACAACGGTTATGGATGAAGGCAAAGAGATCAACGTAGAAGTGTATTCTTCTGTAAAAGAACCAGATACATTTGATCGTGTATTAGAGCAAAAAATTAAAACACCTACAGGACAAGAAGTGAAACTGAAAAATCTTGTTACTGTAAAAGAAGATCGTGCACAGACACAAATTAGCCGTAGTGAAGGTAAGTACTACGCAACAGTTACAGCAACTGTAACAAGTAAAGACGTTACAAAAGCTTCATCTGTAGCACAAGAAAAAATTGATAAATTAGATCTTCCAAATAACGTAGAAATTAAAACAGGCGGTGTAACAGAAGATATTCGTGATTCATTCACGAAATTAGCGCTTGCTATTATTGCAGCAATTGCGATTGTTTACTTCACTTTAGTTGTTACATTTGGAGAAGGTCTTGCACCATTCTCAATTTTATTCTCACTACCATTCACCGTTATTGGTGCACTTGTTGCACTATGGATTGGTGGCGAAACAATTTCTGTATCTTCTCTCATTGGGGTACTGATGCTCGTCGGTATTGTTGTCACGAATGCGATTGTATTGGTTGACCGAATCATTCATATGGAACATGATGGGTTACCAATGCGTGAAGCAATTTTAGAAGCAGGTGCAACACGTTTACGCCCAATTCTAATGACAGCCATCGCAACAATTGGTGCACTAATTCCACTTGCTATTGGCGCTGAAGGTGGCGGTCTAATTTCGAAAGGTTTAGGAATTACCGTAATTGGTGGTTTAATTAGTTCAACTGCTTTAACGCTCGTTGTCGTACCACTTGTTTATGAATTCTTATCAAAAGTATTGAAAAAAGATCGTGCACATGAAGATCGCGAATCTTAATTAATAGGAAGGACATGCTCGTACTATATGAGTATGTCCTTTTCATATGGAAAAAATTGTTTTCTTTAAATAGACAGAATTATCTAAAAAGCGTTACAATGTAAAAAACAACAAGGGGGAAACGGGGATGCGAAAACTAGTGAAGCTATTAAACATAACACTTCAAATTGCTTTTCTTTATGTATTGTCCTTACTTGGTGGCATCATTGTCGAATTTTTACATGTACCACTTCCGGGCAGTATCATAGGTTTAATTATTTTATTACTATTACTTCATATGAAGATTGTAAAGAAAGAATATGTAGCAGACGGAGCTGGCTTTTTACTGCCGATTTTAACGCTACTCTTTATTCCAGCTACTGTAGGTGTCGTGAATTATCCGGAATTATTATCATGGTTAGGGGTATCACTTTTAATCATTACAATTATCAGTACGATTTTTTCTTTAGGGGTGACTGCAAAATTCGCACAAAAGCTAGAGCAAACAGAACGAGAGAAAGAGGAGGTAGAAGTCTATGCTCCAAACGATTAGTTACATGCTTTTAACAATTGTCATTTTCTTCTTTATGACGTGGCTATACAAGAGAACAGGAATCTCTTTTTTATTTCCAATCCTAACATCAACAATCGTTCTCTTACTTATTTTAATCTTTGCTAAAATTCCATATGATACATATATGCAAGGTGGACGTGTGATTAATTTCTTCTTAGGACCAGCTGTTGTAGGTATGGCGTATCCTTTATATACGCAGTGGGATGTTATTATGCGTTTTAAAAAGACCATTCTATCCAGTGTCGTCGTCGCGATGTTTGCGGGTATGGTCAGTGTTATCGTTTTAGGATTACTCTTTCAGTTAGATGAGCAAATGTTACGTTCATTTTTACCAAAGTCGATTACATCACCGGTTGCCATCCAAATTAGTGACGCGATTGGTGGAATTCCTCAGATGACCGTACTATTCGTTATTATCGCAGGTATTACAGGTGCAATTGGAGGGCCAGGAATTTATCGATTATTAAAAATTGATACACCTGTTAGCAAGGGTGTAGCGATGGGAAGTGCCGCACATGGTATTGGTGTGAGTAAGTTAACTGAATACGGTGAGCTAACTCTGTCTATCGGTTCAGTAGCGATGACATTGAGTGCGATTTTAGGGTCATTCCTTTGCCCAGTTGTCATTTATTTATTTTTCTAGAATGTTTGCAACGATATCAATCATTCATTAGAATAAGAGCAGCAACTAATAAAGGCAGGTTATAAAAATGGATTATTCATACCCGTTCTCACCCGATTGGTCAACAACTGAAATTGTCGATGCCATTGCATTTTTTCAAATGATTGAAAAAGCTTATGAAACAGGCGTGAAGCGAGAAGATGTACTGACAACGTATCGTCGCTTTAATGAGATTGTTCCAGCGAAATCAGAAGAAAAGACATACTTTAAAGAGTTTGAAGAAGTAAGTGGTTATGCAAGCTTCCCTGTTATTCGTGATGCGAAGAAAGCAGCGAATGGTGAGGTCATTAAAGCAAGTAAAAATGAACGAAGAAAAAAATAAACAGAAGCTGGGACATAAGTGCAAAAAACACATCCCACATGAGCATAAGAAAAACTGGAATCGCGCTGTGGCGCGGTTCCAGTTTTTCGTTTAGAACCCTAAAAAAGGAGATAACATGTTTTGTTCTAGTCTTGTTTATTTTGGTGCACTAACCATTGCACGATAAATGGGAAGTAATGTTTCAAATGTTTGTTCAATTAATGCTAACAATTCTTTTTCAGACAATTGAATCGCGTCATCACGCAATACTTTGACGCCGATTAATACTTCACCTTTTTTCACATCACGAAAGCGCATTAAAATTTTTTCAGCTGATTCAACTGAAATTTCATCTGTTTTCGGTGACATATGATCACCAGAAATATAGAAAGAAGCAGGTAATGCAGTAATTAAATCTTCATGCTCTAATAAATGATTAGCAATCGCAACCTTATTCGGTGCTTCATAAATAACTGCTAAGTTAATAAATAAATGTGATTCGAATAAGCCGATTTGAAAATGTGGCATCGCTTTATAGCCGCGTTTATAAGGAGCAAAAGCAACCCAACTATCATTTGGCGGGTTTGTTTTTCGACGTGCATGTTTAGCAACATGTGGGAAGAATTCTTCACCTAATTGTGTTGTAAAATAATTCGAGAAAATCGCACCAAGTTCTTCAAATTTAGGACGGATTCGCTCTTTTAAAGCGTCCATACGTGGTTCTAATCCATCAATTGTAAAAACATCAAAATCTTGATTGGTCCATGTTAAGTTGGTCATAATTTATATCCTCCAAATAGTGATTATTAGGTTTATTCATTTCGATATAAGGGAAAAAATCTTTTAACATAGATGAAATGATAAGCTAATCATAACATAGCAAAGTTCATTCATCTAAATACCTTTTAGAGGAGTTGATTGGAATGAAACAGGTTGTCCATATCCTTCAAAAAGTTGAATTTGAGAAGCAATACATTAAAGGATTGCAGCTAGAATTAGACTACGAATTAGCGACATTATATGATGCTTTAAATACAAATGACGAGCAACAAATTGAAGCTAGTAAACGCAGACTAAAAGAAATCCATATGGAACTGGAGGCATTCCATGTATTCTCATAAGGATTTAAAAAAACTTTGAAGAAACACTTGCTAATCCATACGAGTAGCAAGTGTTTTTTTGTGATATTTGTTATACTAGTACAAATAAGTAGATAATGGGGAATGGGGGAATAAAATGTGGATGTAATTTCAATACATGAATACACGATGGAGATGATACAAGAAGCAGCTACGCGTATTCGTCAATCTTTTACAGAGAAGATGGAAATTGAAACGAAAGCGAACGCTAATGATCTTGTAACGAATATAGATAAAGAAACAGAACAATTTATTGTAGAAAAAATTCAAGCATACGACGCGTCACATCGAATTTTTGGTGAAGAAGGTATGAGTGAAGAACAGTTTGCTGATTTAAAAGGTGTCGTATGGATTGTAGATCCAATAGATGGGACGATGAATTTTATTCGCCAGCAACGCAACTTTACAATTTCAATTGCGATTTATGAAGATGGCATAGGAAAGTTAGGCTACATTTATGATGTAGTGCGTGATGAACTATATTATGCAATTGCTGGGCAGGGTGCTTATGTAAATGAAAAACGCATTCAACCACTTGAACCAATTGAATTAGATAAAGCAATTATCGGAATTAATGCTTCGTGGGTAGCGAAAAATAATCGTTTAAATACCGAAAAAATTGCAAAATTGATTCATACAGTTCGCGGTACACGCTCATATGGTTCTGCGACAATTGAAATGATGTATGTCGCAACAGGTCGCTTAGAGTCGTATATGTCGATGCGCCTATCTCCATGGGACATTGCAGCTGGAGCTGTTATTGCACACGAAGTTGGAGCGAAATGTACAACGCTAAAAGGAGAACCGATGAATTTATTAGCGCAAGATACATTTATTATTGCCAATCCTTCGATTCATGAACAATTAATTAGCGAATACATTGAATTAATCTAAGATTAGGAGAGGAATTTACACAATTGTGAATTCTTCTTTTTTCTTTTTGAGACAAATTCTTCGATTATTTGCAAATAAAAATATTGTGTTTCAAAGACAATCAGTGATACTATGAATTTTGTGCAAGAGATGATGAATAAAGTGAAAAAAGTGTTTTTAGTGGATTTTACGATAAAAAAATTACCCATTCCGAAGAATGAGCAATCTTTTTATCGAAGGATTAGAGAAGTCCTCGCTCGCGGAATTTACGCTTCATTGTGAACGCGTATCCAAAAACGGCGATGACTAATACAATTCCACCTAAAATCCCTAAAACATTACCAACTGCAATTGCATAGCCAATTGAGCACATTGCTAAAATGCCAGCTAAAGCCATGATTGCCATAACAACTTTTGCTATATTCATAATCAATCGAAACCTCCATTAGTGGTTTTACATCCTCTATTGTCATGCGAAACGCATTTTTTCGCAAGGGTTTTTACTTGCCAATTTTTGAAAAAGAACATCGAGTACGAAAAAAATATCTTTTTGAAGAAAATTGTGCTATAATAACACAGTTATGGACTCGAAATAAGAAAAGTGGAGTGGAACAATGACGAACTTACGTGAAGATTTAAGAAACATTGCAATTATTGCCCACGTTGACCATGGTAAAACAACATTGGTTGACCAATTATTAAAACAATCAGGTACATTCCGTTCAAACGAACAAGTTGAAGAACGCGCAATGGACTCTAACGATATTGAACGCGAACGTGGTATCACGATTTTAGCGAAAAATACAGCAGTAAATTACGAAGGTACACGCATCAACATTTTAGATACACCTGGACACGCCGATTTTGGTGGAGAAGTAGAACGTATTTTAAAAATGGTTGACGGTGTATTATTAGTTGTCGATGCATACGAAGGTTGTATGCCACAAACTCGTTTCGTACTGAAAAAAGCTTTAGAACAAGGTTTAACACCAATCGTAGTCGTGAACAAAGTCGACAAAGATTCAGCACGTCCTGAAGAAGTTGTAGATGAAGTATTAGACTTATTAATCGAACTTGGTGCAGATGAAGAACAACTTGATTTCCCTGTTGTATATGCTTCAGGTGTAAACGGTACAGCTTCATTAGATCCAGACCCATCAAAACAAGAAGAAAACATGAAATGTTTATTCGAAAAAATTATCGAACATATTCCAGCACCAGCAGATACACGCGATGAGCCATTACAATTCCAAGTAGCATTACTTGACTATAATGACTTCTTAGGTCGTATCGGTATTGGACGTGTATTCCGCGGTAAAATCCACGTAGGCCAATCAGTAGCACTTTCTAAATTAGATGGTACTGTGAAAAACTTCCGTGTAACAAAAATCTTCGGTTTCTTCGGTTTAAAACGTGAAGAAATTCAAGAAGCATACTCAGGCGACTTAATCGCTGTTTCTGGTATGGAAGAAATCAATGTTGGTGAGACAGTTTGTCCACAAGATAACATCGATCCACTACCACCAATGCGTATCGATGAACCAACATTACAAATGACATTCTTAGTAAACAACTCACCATTCGCAGGTCGCGAAGGTAAATGGGTAACTTCTCGTAAAATTGAAGAACGTTTACTTGCACAATTACAAACGGACGTATCATTACGTGTAGATCCAACAGATTCTCCAGATGCATGGACTGTATCTGGTCGTGGTGAGCTTCACTTATCAATCTTAGTTGAAAACATGCGTCGTGAAGGTTATGAATTACAAGTATCAAAACCAAAAGTAATCATCCGCGAAATCGATGGTGTTAAATGTGAGCCAGTAGAGCGTGTTCAAATCGATGTTCCTGAAGAATCTTTAGGTTCAATCATCGAATCATTAAATGAACGTAAAGGTGAAATGGTTGATATGATCAATGATGGTACTGGTCAAATTCGTTTAATTTTCATGGTTCCAGCACGTGGCTTAATCGGTTACACTACTGAATTCATGTCATTAACAAAAGGTTTCGGTATTATCAACCACACATTCGATTCTTACAAACCAGCAGTATCTGGTCGTGTAGGTGGTCGTCGTAACGGTGCTTTAGTTTCTATGGAAACAGGTAAAGCAACTACTTACGGTATGATGCAAATTGAAGACCGTGGTGTTCTATTCTTAGAACCAGGTGTTGAAATTTACGAAGGTATGGTTGTTGGTCAAAACAACCGTGATGCAGACATTACTGTAAACATCACAAAAATGAAAGCTAAAACAAACGTACGTTCAGCAAACAAAGACCAAACAAACGTAATCAAAGCACCTAAAATTTTAACGCTTGAAGAAGCATTAGAATTCTTAGATGAAGATGAGTACTTAGAAGTAACACCTGAGTCAATCCGTTTACGTAAACAAATCTTAAACAAAAACGAACGTGAAAAAGCAGCAAAAAAATCACGTAGCGCTGAACAATAATAGATAAAGTTTAAAAAAGAAGTCACAGGTAAATGTGGCTTCTTTTTTTGTATACAAAAAGAAGAATGGAAAAACCCATTCTCCTTTTACAATAAATAAAAGCGTCGTATTAAAATTCTTCATCTTCTGTTGTATGACCTTTGAAAAAACGAAACTCACCTGTTGCTAAGCGCGCATATGTTTTCATTGCGATTCGCTCATCACATGGTTCACACATATATGTATGAATCGGACGGTTTCGAAGACGTTTAGCTAATGGTGAAAAGTCTGGAATATCATTGACTGTTTCACAAATTACGCATTTTACTTTCATGAGGAGGTCCTCCTAGCTAATTTTAATACCTACAATATTTTTAATTGGATTTTTGTAATTTGAACCATCTGCATGTAATAAATACACAGGACCACCATCAGTTAACATTTTACCTTCAACACTGAATTGGAATAAAAGTGTTTTTGCTTCTTCCATTGAGTACGTATATTCGTTATTCTCACGATCGATAAATGTTACTTGTGTTGCTTCTGGTGCTGGAGATGCGTTGTTGATGAAAGGTTCTAAAACCATACCAAATGTACCAGTCTGCATCTTTTGGCGATCAAATTTCTTTTCTGTTTCTAAAGTTGGTGGGTAAGCAGCACCCTCCATGATTTCACGAGACCAGAATTTTCCTGCATCTTCTAGATACACTTCATCTTGATCGACTGCCACTTTGTCTGACGTAAAGTATGTATCTAAGTCTACTTTACGGTCATCAAAGATCCAGATTGTTGGATCGAGTGTGATGTTAAAGTTAACAGCACCTTTAATTTGAATAATAGAATCCATCATTCATTCCTCCTAGATATAGATGTTTCACTCCTATAGTATAACGTCTTTTAAGACATTTGAGAAAACAAAATGACTTAAGTTAGAAGAATGACGTATAGATACTTGCATTTTTCTATATGAAAAGCTAAAATTTAGAATGATAGAACTCAAGAAATATCAGGTAATGGGGGCGTCCTCATGGATACTACATCTCAAAATTCGTATCAGGAAAAGGCATTGGAACTCCTATTTGCTGATGCTGACAAAATTGCTCAATTAATTAGAGTACAAATGGAAAACTTAACAATGCCACAATGTCCATTGTATGAAGAAGTTTTAGATACACAAATGTTTGGTCTTTCACGTGAAATCGATTTTGCTGTTAAGCTAGGCCTATTAAATCGCGATAAAGGTCGTGAAATTTTAGATTCCCTTGAGAAAGAATTATCAGCATTGCACGATGCATTCACGAAAAAATGATAAAAAAACTCAAACACCTACCGATGTTTGAGTTTTTTTGTAGTTAGGAGTAATAAATTGAAGAAATTTTTAAAAGAGTTCGACTACTTGCTATTTGTTACATATTTTTTACTCTGCGTATTCGGGGTTGTGATGGTATATAGCGCAAGTGCTATGGTATCAGTTAATCGTTATAACGCACCAGCAGACAATTTTTATAAGAAACAACTACTTGCTGTTATCGTTGGTTTTGGCGCTTTCGTTCTTGGAATGTTGATTCCATACAAACGTTATCGTGAAAAATGGATGTTGAAATTAATAGCAGTTGTAAATATCGCTTTATTAACATTGGTATTAGTAGCAGGTTATAGCCCACCAGGGTCAGGTGCACAGTCTTGGTTACGTATTGGAGGATTTAATTTTCAACCGTCTGAATTGTTGAAAATTTCATTGATAATTTATGTCTCAGCGGTACTTGCCAAGAAGTATTCTAATGGTACAATAGATTCGATAAAGGAATCTTTAATACCTATAAGTATAATTATAATTATACCCTTAATCTTTTTGTATAAAGAACCGGATAATGGCGCAATTGCTTTAATTACAGCGATTATGTCAACAATTATCTTAGCTAGTGGCATGTCTTTTAAACGTATATTCAAAAAAACAAATAAGGTATTCTGGATTGGAATTGTACTTTTATTATCAATTGTGTATATATATAGAGATAAGCTACTTAGTAAAATATTAACTGAAAAGATGGCGAATCGTATTCAAGCGACATGGGATCCTTATGCTTTTGTGAAAGAAGAAGGACTGCAAATAATCAATGGTTATTATGCGATTGCGCTTGGAGGAGTTTCAGGTTCAGGGTTGGGTGAGTCTGTTCAAAAGTTAGGGTATATACCCGAACCACACACAGATTTCATTCTAGCAATTATTATTGAAGAGTTGGGGACTCTTGGTTTACTTATAGTAGTTGGGGGATTGGGCTTTATCGTTATGCGAGCATTTGTCACAGCTTTAAGAGCGAAAGATCCAATGATCCGTATGATGGCGGTAGGGATTGGTTCTTGGATTGGCTTCCAAACATTTTTGAATATAGGTGGTTTATCGGGCATTATCCCGTTAACAGGTGTCACACTTCCATTCATTAGTTATGGAGGTACCTCTCTCGTGATCCTTTCTTTCGCACTCGGTATTTTAATGAACATTACGATGTACGTTAAAAGAGACCAAAACAAAAGATAGAAGACTTTATAGGGGGTAGTGTTTTAATGGCAATTCAAAAAATTCTTGTAGCGAATCGTGGCGAAATCGCGATTCGTGTGTTCCGCGCATGTACAGAAATGAAAATTCGTACAGTCGCAATTTATTCTCGAGAGGATAGCGGTTCATATCATCGTTATAAAGCAGATGAAGCTTATCTTGTTGGGGACGGCAAAAAGCCAATTGATGCTTATTTAGATATCGAAGGAATTTTAGACATTGCAAAAGAGTCTGGTGTAGATGCGATTCACCCAGGCTACGGTTTTTTATCTGAAAACTTAGAATTTGCAAAACGTTGTGAAGAAGAAGGTATCATTTTCATTGGCCCAACTTCAAAACATCTTGATATGTTTGGGGACAAAGTAAAAGCACGTGAACAAGCTGTTTTAGCTGATATTCCAGTTATTCCAGGTTCAGGTGGTCCTGTGGATTCAATTAATGATGTTCTTGCTTTTGGTGAAAAGCATGAATATCCGATTATGATTAAAGCGGCACTTGGCGGTGGCGGTCGTGGTATGCGTGTTGTACATAGTGCAGATGAAGCGCAAGAAGCATATGACCGTGCTAAGTCAGAAGCAAAAGCAGCATTCGGTTCTGATGAAGTATATGTTGAGAAGTACGTTGACCGTCCAAAACACATTGAAGTTCAAATTCTAGGTGATAAAAACGGAAATATCGTACATTTATATGAGCGTGATTGTTCAATTCAACGTCGTCATCAAAAAGTAGTTGAAATTGCGCCTTCAAACTCATTATCAGATGAATTACGTCAGGATATTTGTAACGCAGCTGTGAAGTTAATGAAAAATGTCGATTACTTAAATGCAGGAACAGTAGAATTTTTAGTATCGGGCGACAAGTTTTACTTCATCGAAGTAAATCCACGTGTGCAAGTAGAGCATACGATTACGGAGATGGTAACAGGAATTGATATTGTCCATGCGCAAATTTTAATTGCAGATGGTCACGATTTACATGACGATGTATTACAAATTCCAGCGCAAAAAGATATTCCTTTATTTGGTTATGCAATTCAATCACGTATTACAACGGAAGATCCACAAAATAACTTTATGCCAGATACAGGAAAATTAACTGTATAT
Organism: Kurthia sp. YJT4; assembly: GCF_030219945.1. Taxonomy (NCBI): domain Bacteria; kingdom Bacillati; phylum Bacillota; class Bacilli; order Caryophanales; family Caryophanaceae; genus Kurthia; species Kurthia sp. YJT4. The sequence goes on from NZ_CP126689.1 coordinate 673,042, forward strand.
CGTTCAAGTGGCGGTTTTGGTGTTCGTTTAGATGCAGGTAATGGTTTCCAAGGTGCAGTCATCTCACCACATTATGATTCATTACTTGTAAAATTATCAACGTGGGGTAATACATTTAAAGAAGCAGCAGAGAAAATGGATCGTAACTTACAAGAGTTCCGTATTCGTGGTGTAAAAACGAATATTCCATTCCTTGAAAATGTAGTACGTCATGAAAACTTTATCAATGGAGATTTCAATACGAGCTTTATTGATACAACACCAGAATTATTAAACTATAAGTCAGCGCGTGACCGTGGTAATAAGTTATTGAGTTACATTGGCAATGTTACTGTAAACGGTTTCCCAGGGATTGCAGATGGTCAAAAACCAATTCTACCACAACCGCATAAGCCAAAAATTCAACTATTAAATGAGATTCCAACAGGTACAAAGCAAATTCTAGACGAAAAAGGTCCAGAAGGTTTAGTTCAGTGGATTAAAGAACAAAATGATGTGTTATTAACAGATACAACGATGCGTGATGCCCACCAATCATTACTTGCAACACGTGTACGTTCAAAAGACTTATATGAGATTGCAGATTATACAGCGCAAATTATGCATAACTTCTTCTCACTAGAAATGTGGGGCGGTGCGACATTTGATGTAGCTTATCGTTTCCTAAAAGAAAATCCATGGGAAAGATTACGTGTATTAAGAGAAAAAATGCCAAACGTATTATTCCAAATGTTACTTCGTGGTGCGAATGCAGTTGGCTATAAAAACTATCCAGATAACGTCATTCGTGAATTCATTAAAGAATCAGCTAAAGAAGGAATCGATGTATTCCGCGTATTCGATAGCTTAAACTGGTTACCAGGTATGCAAACAGCAATCGATGCAGTACGTGATAGCGGTAAAGTGGCAGAAGCAACAATGTGTTATACAGGCGATATCTTAGATGATACACGTACAAAATACACAGTAAATTACTACAAACAATTAGCGAAAGATTTAGAATCAGCAGGTGCACATATCATCGCAATTAAAGATATGGCAGGTTTATTAAAACCAGAAGCAGCATACCAATTGATTACAGAGCTAAAAGAATCAACAGATTTACCAATTCACTTACACACGCATGATACAAGTGGTAACGGTATTTACTTATATGCGAAAGCGATTGAAGCAGGTGTAGATATTATCGATACAGCAATCGGTTCGATGGCAGGCTTAACATCTCAACCAAGTGCGAACTCGTTATATTATGCAATGAAGGGTAGCAAACGCCAAGTACGTGCTGATATTGAAGGAATCGAAAAATTATCGTACTACTGGGAAGATATCCGTAAATACTATAAAGATTTCGAAAGTGGCATGAATAGCCCACATTCAGAAATTTATGTACACGAAATGCCAGGTGGACAATATTCAAACTTACAACAACAAGCAAAAGGTGTAGGTCTTGGCGATCGTTGGGATGAAGTGAAGAAGATGTACTCAAATGTGAACTTACTATTCGGTGATGTTGTAAAAGTAACACCATCTTCAAAAGTAGTAGGCGACATGGCATTATTCATGGTACAAAATGATTTAACAGATGAAAATGTAATTGAAAAAGGACAAACAATTGACTTCCCAGATTCAGTTATTGAATTCTTCCAAGGATACTTAGGTCAACCAGTAGGTGGATTCCCTGAAGAATTACAAGAGGTTATTTTAAAAGAGCGTGAAGCAATTACAGTACGTCCTGGTGAATTACTAGAAGCTGTCGATTTTGATGCAGTTAAAAAAGAATTAGACGAAAAATATAATCGCGATATGACATATCAAGATGTACTTGCATATGTACTATATCCAAAAGTATTTGAACAATACATGACAACATATGATCAATTTGGCAATGTGTCTGTATTAGATACACCTACATTCTTACATGGTCTACGTCTAGGTGAAGAAATTGAAGTAACAATCGAAAAAGGTAAAACGCTAATTATTAAATTAGTATCGATTGGTGAACCACAACATGATGGAACACGCGTTATTTACTTCGAACTAAACGGACAACCACGTGAAATCGTTGTTCAAGATTTAAATGTTGAAGTTTCTGGTGAGAAAAAACCAAAAGCAGATCCATCAAATCCAAATCAAATTGGCGCAACAATGCCAGGTACAACATTAAAAGTAGTTGTATCACCAGGTAGTCGCGTACGTCGTGGTGAGCATTTATTAATCACAGAAGCGATGAAGATGGAAACAACTGTACAAGCACCGCGTGACGGTATTGTAAAAGAAATCTTCGTTAAAGAAGGCGAAGCTATTTCGACAGGTGACTTATTAATCGAATTGGAAGACTAATTGCACCTTAAAACGCTGTTATTGAACAGTTATTTATGTTGAATTACAGTTCACATTTTAGACACAAAATAAAAGGTACTTATAACATAAGCTGTTATAAGTGCCTTTTTGTGTATAATAACATGTAGAAAGAAATAGGAGGTGTAAGATGTTTTTATCGCTATTTGGTTTTCGCGAATTGTGGAGTCCGGGAATGATGATTGTTTGTCTTTTTGTCCTCAGTATTTATCTACTGATGACAATCAAGTGGCGAAAAGATTTTAAAAACAGTACGCCTTTAAGTATTTCAGAAGCTTTCTCTTTCATTCTGGCACTACTATTTTTATATGCTGTAAAAGGCGCACCTATTCAAATAATGACCTATCTTATTTATACAGCCTATACTATTCAGACAGTGATTTTATTTGTTCTCGTTCCTTTTTTAGTGGTGAGAGGAATACCGAACTATTTACTCGCCTATATTCGTTCTACACCCTTTGTATCAACTTTATTATGTTCGCCCATTTATTTGAGTGTGGTGTGGAGTATTCTATTTGTGTGTAGACAAATTCCGATTGTGTTTGATTACTTACGCCTACATGAAACAGCAGAGAGTATCTATACGATTCTATTGTTTACATGTTCTTTTATTTTCATGTGGTCAATGAAAGGAAAACGATTCAACTTGGTTTGGAAGCCGCTCCTACTCATGTATATTATGATGACATTAGTTGCGTCCATCATCCTTTTTAGTCCGGTAGATTTGTATAAGACATATACAGATGGTGCAATGTGGATGCAAGCAATGGCCTTATGCGTTCCAGCTGATACGCTGAATCAATTAAGCGCTTTTTCAGGACCATCATTGTTCACAAATATGACACCAAAACAAGATCAACAATTAGGCAGTAAGCTAATCCAAGTTATACAAACCATTATTTTTGGTATAATACTAATTGCAATGCGATGGAATCAAAAAAGTCGCACATTCAGCACATCACAACACTGTGATGACTAAAATTTGATATAAGGAGCAAAAACGTATGTTACCTATTTTACCAACGATTAGTACATTCTTTATTGTATTAAGTGCAGTGCTTATCGCAATCGGCTGGATTCAAGTAAAGAATAGAAAAATTGAAGCGCATAAAAAGACAATGACAGCAGCAGCAATTTCTGCATTAACATTCTTTATCATTTATGCTTCTCGTACGATATTTATTGGAAACACAGCATTTGGCGGACCTGAAGATTTAAAAGTATATTACACAACATTCCTTGTATTCCATATTATTTTAGCAACAACAGGAGCAGTATTTGGAATTGTGACATTAATTGCAGGTTACACGAACAATCTTGTACGTCACCGTAAAATTGCGCCAATCACATCGGTTGTATGGTTCTTTGTAGCAATTACAGGTGTAGCAGTATACTTATTACTTTATGTATTTTATAAAGGCGGAGAAACAACGTCTGTAATCAAAGCGATTATTAATCCTTAAGTATGTTGGTTTACATATTGAAATAATTGAACAACATATAAAATGAATGTAAGTGAGAAAAAATCGTGCGATAGCGCGGTTTTTTCTTTGTGTTTTAAAATAAGAGGTTAAACCGTATTCGAGTAGATGGATTATAAAAGGTCTTTTACTATTTTATAAGATGTATGAAAGAGTGTTATAATAATAAATAAGAATTTTAAAAAGAAGGAGACAGAATGTTGAAGGCACTATTACGATTTTTAGTACTATTTGTCATTTTATTAATCGGATTTTTCTACTTCGATCAACCTGTAAAAGAAAACGAGCCTCTTAAAGGTCCCACAAAAACAGTGCCGAATACAACTGCGCCTCAGCTATCAGGAGATGTACAGCAACGCCCTAAAACAGGCTGGTCTACATATGTTGGAAAAGATATTTCTACATTTGAAAAGAAAATGGGGCAACCAATTCGCAAGGGCCCTTCAGCTTATGGGTTTACATGGTGGGTATATGGCGACGAAAATCAATATATGCTTGTAGGGGTAGAAAAGGATAAAATTAACCAGGTCTATGTTACAGGTACGAGAGTCGACTTTGCGCCATTTAAAATGGGACAAACACTCGATGAATTATATCGTACAACGATTACAGATATGGAAGTTAATATTAAAATTCAGCAAAATATCTATACGATGGTATTGAGCGAAGAAGATTTACAATCACGTTTACTCATCATGTATAATGGTGTTTTAGCTCAATTGTATTTTGATTCTGCAACGAAAAAACTAATGGCAGTTCGATATATTGATGGTGAGACACTTGTTAAACAGAAGCCATATGACATGACCTATGTGGGTGAAGTCATCGAAACGAAAAAGCCTTCTTCTTTTGAACAAGAAAAAATCAATCAAGAAAATGCGCAACAGTTATTTGAATTATCTAATGTATATCGTGAAATAAATGATTTACCTGCTCTTGAAAAAGATGGGAAATTAAGTGGAGTGACAAGTACACAATTAAAAGGACTTGTAATGGAACGATTAGCGAAATCAGACGCACCTGATACGGATTTGCAATCTTTATTAAAAGAAAATGATGTAGACTTTGAAGAAACTGCTGAAAATATTGCGGAAGATTATGCTGATGCAGCAGATGCAATTAGTGGTATTTTAAATTCTGAAAAACATCGCCAAGATTTACTCAATGCAACATATAACCATTTGGGAACGGCTTCTTTTGAAAATAATTTTGCGCAAATTTTTATTGAACAAAAACCAGAAAGTGACTCAAAATAACATACAACTGCCCCTGTTTTTGATATGATAGTAAAGAAACGGGGGCTTTTTATGAAAATGACATCAGAATGGGTCATGATTTTGGATGAAGTCGATCAATTAAATGATTTAATCCTTAATTCAGACGTACATCGTCAACTAGTTGACGCGACAGAAGCTGTGTACTCAAACCCGTCACTAGTTCAAAAAATTACGGAATTTAACAAAACAAAAGATTTATATGAAGATGTACAGCGTTTTGGTAAATATCATCCGGATTATACACAAATTATGAAATTAATTCGTACACAAAAGCGCGAATTAGATATGGACGAAACAATTTCAGCTTTAAAGGTTGCTGAAAATGAGTTTCAAGATTTACTTGATGAAATAGGTATCATCATAGGAAAGACCATTTCAGAAGCTGTAAAAGTGCCAGTAAGCAATCCATTTTTCCAAACGGATACGGGATGCGGTGGAAGTTGTGGAACAGGTGGCGGCTGTTCATGCTCAGCATAAAATAAACATGTTGTACGTGTAAAAGCGTACAGCATTTTTTTATAGAAGGAGAAGGGGATTAATGGAATCAATTATAGCATTGCATGGTTTGGGCGGAACAAAAGAAGTGTATTTAGAAGTGCAAAATGAGTTAGCGTCTTTTAACATAACAGCCATTGACTTACCTGGTCATGGAAAACAGCCAACTCTAGAATATTTTACAAAGGAAAGCTTAATTGAATGGCTTACGAAATATGTGAAAGAGCCGACTATTTTTATTGGCTATTCTATTAGTTGTCACATTCTAATTGATTTTGCCTATACATATCCACATCTTGTTAAAAAATTAATATTTATCGATGGTGGTTATTTTTCACCAAAGGATTTTGGACAATCTATTGAAGAAGTCATTGAACAAACAAAAATATTCGTCGACCAATCTCGAGTAAGTTCTGTTGAACAAGTTGTTTTAGATGAACAAAAAGAACTCGGACGCTTTACTGAGGAAATTGCTGAATCGATTCGCGCGCGGTATAAAATCGAGAAAGATGGGAGCGGATCATTACGAATCCAGCCAGAAGTAGCAGCTGCTTATAGTGAAATTTTTTATGAGGATGATGAAAAAATCCTCTGTGTGCCTATTTTTTTAATCACTGTAACGCAACCAAAAGAATTAACAAATATTCGAATTGCGGCAATCGAAAAGTTAAAACAAAAAACCCCTCAACTGCAACAGATTGAAGTAGAGGGATCTCATGAAATAATTGCTGAAAAACCAAAAGAAATTGCGCGAATCATTCAAACTATCTTGTGTTCATAATAATTATTGGTAATACACCGATTAATAATAAAACAAGTAAATTACCGATAATACTAATTGTTTTTAATCGACCTTTTGATAAAAATGCAAGAATTAATCCGATAATTGATACGATAATCATCGTATTAATCATTAACGTGCTAGGTATCATTTCTTTAGTAATGAATGTAAAAACAAAATAAAAAATAGCGGCTGCGAAGAAGATGACTGCGGAAACAATATCGAGTTTTTTCATCTATTTCAACTCCTTTAGGTGAAAAATTTGTATAAAAACTCTATACTTCTTTACCTTATTTGATAAAAAAAGAAACAAAGCCATAAAAATACAAAAAGAGCTTTGGCATTTTGAAAATGCCAAAGCTCTTTTTTATTTTTACTCTACAATATCAAGTAAAGCTTGCATAGCAAGGTCTGGACGGTCTGTCACAATACCTTTTGCGCCACTTTCAATTAGACGTTTCATCTCATTTACATCGTTAATTGTCCAATAATGAACAGGTACATTCAAGTTATTTAAAAATTGAATGAATCCAGGTGTATCTAATGGTAATACGCCATATTTTGTAGGGATTTGGAATACATCTACTTTTGGACTATAAAGATGACCGAATTGACTTGTAAATGCAGTATAAGCTTTACGAACTTCACCAACACCAGCACCTAAAGCTACTCGGTTTTGAGCGTATAAATTAAAGCGATCAATTTGTTCGTCATGGAAACTTGTAATGACAACTTGATCTTCAGCACCTAATTCTTCGATTAAACGCCATAGTTTAGAAGGCATTAAGCCTCCCTCGTATGTGTTTGGTGCATCCTTCATATCAATATTAATTAACTTATTTGGATAGCGTTCTAATAGTTCACGTAATGTAATAATACGTGCAGGGTCTTCGCGGTATTTTAAATAACCGTCTAAATCTGCAAAATGATAACCAAAATTTAATTCTTTTAATTCTGCTAATGTCATATCTGCAATACGTCCGCTACCTTCACTCACACGATCGACGTATTCATCGTGGAATACGACAATTTCTTCATCTTTTGTTAGTCGGATATCAATTTCAAAGCCATGTACACCTAGGCCCGCAGCTATTTCGAATGCTTCCATTGTACATTCTGGAGCTAGCAACGAACCACCACGGTGAGCAAGTATAATTGGATGCTCATATGTGAGTGCCGTTTTGTTTTCACGTTTTTGTGGATTAGAAAGTGCTTTTGAACCAGCCCATGCTGCTGCACTAGCCGCAGCGATTGCAATGGCTACTTTTGTTTTCTTTCCCATATTCGTCCTCCTCTAATTGCAGACTTCTCTTTCATATTATAACGGAAAGGAGACACATCTGTCATTTAAACGCTGGTTGATTCTAAATTCTTCGCTATGGTATTCTTGAAACATAGAAATGGGGGTAGCCTACTAATGAAAGAGCGCCAAGGATTAATTGTCTATGTACACCACTTGAAGCAAGCGAAATCTTTACGTCGTTATGGTCATGTACACTATATATCACGTAAGATGAAGTATGTTGTCATTTACTGTGACTATGATGAGATTGAAGCTACAATGAATAAGGTATCTCGTTTACCCTATGTTAAATCGGTTGTGCCATCCTATCGTCGATTTGTAAATACAGAATTTGAAAATGCAAAACCAGATAAAGCAAAAGAGTACGATTATAAAACTGGACTCTAAAACTTTTACTTCTACGGACGATACAAATAGAAAATAGTCATATTTGGCTATGTTTACGTAAGGTCGTGTAGCCTAATGAAGATAAGGAATATAGTGATAAAGTCGAAGAACACCAATTAGGTATTGATAATAAAGCGTTGGATCTACATAAATAGATGAATGCTTTACTTCTAACGTAATCAGTAATTGATCGCGCTCTTTTACAGCGTTTTCGAAAATCTCAAAACGTTTAGATTGTTTTTCAGGATTATATGGAATCCCTTCGCGACAAATATAAATTGGCATGAATTTGCTTTCGCCAACAGGCTTTAGTGCAACTGCAACTGAAGCAACTTTATTACCGTCTTTTTCTGAGACGAAGACGAAGGTATGATGAATTCGATTGTGATTTGTTTTCATTAGCTCACAAAGCTCGAATAAATCACCATAGCCTTGTCCTAGCTCGATAAATCTTTGAATCATTTTTATAACACTTCCTTTCCTAAAACATAGTATCATGATGCAGGAGGATTCGCACATGAAATTTGCAGCCATCTTATTTTCAATCTTGTTATTCATCAATGGTATTCTTCTGTCATTTCAGTACCATGTCTTTTCGACAAATCCAGCTGATACAGAAAAAGCCTTTTCTTATACACAAGATATTGAAATCAAGCATAAAGGAAATGCTTTTTACGTAAAGCATACATTTAAAAATTTACCTGAACAAGAAATGACAATTCTATGGCCGGAAGCTGCAAAGCAAAAGGCTTGTCCAAAAGATGCAGAAGGTAAAGAAGATAAAAAGAACTGTTCACGTTTTAAAAGTAATGTGAATGGTTTTAAAGAAGGAACCGAGACCACACAGTCTATCTCATATCGTATCCCACTTCCTAAAGGTGGTCTTGAATCAGGGAAGTTATATGACGAGATGTTCCTTACGTTGAAACAAGGGATTGTTTTGAACACGAAGTTGCAAATTATTGATGAAAACCGTAAAGGTGGTCAATGGTTTACGGGACTTCCGAAAATCGGAGAACAGTCACTTAATTTAGTAGACTATGCTTACTTCACAGGTAACGGTGGGGTGTATGAACTGTATTGGTCGAAAAATAAAGTGAAGAAAGCGTTCGAGAGTGACGAATTAACCGTTTATTCAACGCGAACACAGCCTGCTAATTTAACAAAAGCTTTATCAAAATTAGAGTTATTGAATAGTAACCATATGGATATTATCGAAACACCTTCTAATCAAAAAAGCGGTAGCCGTATTTTATTTACGAATACGCTTGAAAAATCAGCACTGCAAGAACGTGTAGCAGTAACGCAAGTAAAGAGGAAATACCAAATTAATCAACAAGATCAAGTGCTATCGAGTGTATTAGCATCATTTGAAACGAATACACTGATTGGAAATTCAAAAGCCCAAACAATGGTTAAAACATTAAATGATTATTTTAGTTCGAATCAACGAACACAATGGAAAGATGGTTTACAAGAATTAGAAGGTAAGAAAGTGACATCTTCTGTATTGGACAAACTGCTGAGCGATATTTTACAGTTAAAAACATCTTATTTCCAAATGAATGAAGCGAATGCGAAAGCAGTTGTGCCACTCATGTTTGAAGAAAAACGTCCGATTTATGTGAATGGACAAAAAGTGGATAATGTCAAAATTATATTAAAAGATGATATGATACTCTATACAGCAAACCCATTATTAAAACAATTAGGATATGATGCACGAATTGGAGAGAATGGATATTATGTGAAGAATGCTTCACGCTCGTTCCGATTCCCAGGAGAGCCATATGATTTTTATGTTTATAATGATTTGCGACAGGACGTTCCAGGTGTTCAGCCGCTTATTAAAATAGCAGGAACCTATTATGTGGAAGAAGGTTGGTTAATCAAGCTATTCCGTACAATACCTGAGAAAAAAGAAGATCGTATTGAACTAAACGAACAAAAATAATGTACAATAATAGTCAGTGGGGCCGTCCTCACTGATTATTATTTTATAAAGGCTTGGTGACAAAATGAGAGTAATTTCTGGCGAACGAAAAGGAATGCCACTGAAAGCAGTAAATGGTGTAACGACAAGACCTACGACAGATAAAGTGAAAGAATCACTATTTAATATATTAGGTCCTTTTTTTCATGGAGGAACTGTGTTAGATTTATTTGCAGGTAGTGGTGGACTTGGTATTGAAGCGCTAAGTAGAGGGATGGAAAAAGGCGTATTCATTGAAAAAGATAGTCGTGCATTTCAAAATTTAAAAGAAAATATCCAGAAATGTCGCTATGAAGATCGTGCAGAAATCTATCGTAATGATGCAACAAGAGCTTTAAAGCACCTCATTAAAAGAGAATTTCAAGCGGATTTAATCTTTTTAGATCCACCATATAAAAAGCATGTTTATTATGATTTAGTAAAAGAATTAATTACACATAACATCATTCATCCAGATGGCGTGATTGTTTGTGAACATGATTTTGAATTACAGCTACCTGAGCAAGTCGAAAACTTTACAAAATATCGTGAAGAAAAGTATGGTAGTACGATTATATCGTTCTATCGACTGATGGAGGAAGAGGGGGATGAACGTGGATAAGATTGCAGTCGTTCCAGGCAGCTTTGACCCGATTACAAATGGTCATTTAGACATCATTCAACGTGCAGCAGATATTTTTGATGTGGTCTATGTAGCCGTTATGAACAATTCAGCAAAAAAACCATTGTTTAATGTAGAAGAGAGAATCGATTTAATCCAACAAGTAACAAAAGATATGCCGAATGTAAAAGTAGAGTCGTCTTCAGGTTTATTAATTCATTATGCGAAAGAAAAAAATGCGCATGTCATTGTTCGTGGATTACGTGCTGTTTCGGATTTTGAATACGAAATGCAAATTACATCAATGAACCGTTATTTAGATCATCATATTGAGACGTTTTTCATTATGACGAAGAATCAACATTCATTTTTAAGCTCAAGTATTGTAAAAGAAGTATCACAGTACGGTGGCGATATCGAGAGCCTTGTGCCTGCGATTGTGAATAAAGCTTTAAAAGAGAAGTTTAAAGCGTAATATAAGGGTAAAAGAACAGTCATAACAACTTATCTAAGTTGGTGGCTGTTTTTTTGAAAAACCATGAGAACAAATGTTTCTTTTCTGGGTAGAAAACTATCTACAAGACAGAAAAAAATGATAGAATAAAAAAGAAGTGGAATCAAAATATTCATCAAAACGTCCATTTATATCGAAAGAGGAGGTGCATGAGGGTGTCGAAAAAGAAGTTTGCCTTATTTTTAGTCATTTTAGCTATGGTTGTGACGTTTTTTGTCTATCCTTTAAACTATTACATTATGTCTCCAGGAGCGGCATATGATTTAACGAAGTATGTGAAGGTAGAGGATGCGAAAACGCCGACAGATGGATCACTCAGTATGATGACTGTGGCTGTAAGTGGGGCAACGCCTTTTACATATGTATTGGCGAAGTTCTCAGATGAAAAAGATATTTTAAAAGAAGAAGAAGTACGTGCACCAGAAGAGTCCGATACAGAGTATAATTTACGACAATTGAAGCTCATGACCGACTCGCAGTTTAATGCGAAATATATGGCCTTTAAAACGCTAGGAAGACCATATAAAGTAGACTACAAAGGTGTTTATGTGATTTATGTGTTAGAAAATGCGGCTGCCTCAAATGTTTTAAAAGCAGGAGATGAAGTAACAGCAATTGATGGTGAGAAAATTAAAACACACCAACAATTAGTTGATTACTTAGCAGACAAAAAAGATGGCGAGCGTGTAAGCTTAACATTTAAACGTGATGACAAAGTTTATACAAAAGATGTCACGTTAAAACCAATACCAGGTGCAAAAGGTAAGATTGGTCTAGGTATTACGTTCTCAGACAGTAAATCCATTTCCACAACACCAGAAGTGAAGATTGATTCAGATGAAATTGGTGGACCTTCAGCTGGTTTGATGTTCACGCTTGAAATTATCGATCAATTAACAACAGGTAATTTAGCAAAAGGTTATAAAATTGCTGGAACAGGTGAGATGTTGGAGAATGGTAAAGTCGGACGAATTGGTGGTATTGATAAAAAAGTCATTGCCGCAAACAACCAAGGCATCGAAATCTTCTTTGCGCCAGATGATGAAATTACACCTGAAATGAAAAAAGCAGTTCCAGATATTCAATCAAACTATGAACTTGCAAAAGAAACAGCTGAAAAAATTGATAGTAAGATGAAAATCGTTCCTGTGAAAACATTAGATGATGCGATGGCTTATCTAAATGAATTAAAACAAAAATAAAAAATAACCTCCTATGCTACATGTTTGTAGCGTTGGAGGTTATTTTTATAAGCGTATTGGAGGTGTTTGGAAGTCGAGGCGTGTGGTATTGGCACCTGTTCCAATCATGTATAAGTCAGTTGCACGCAAATCTAGTGCTAACATGTCATCATGTTTTTTAGGAATGCGACTGATTAAAGGTAATGTTAATCTTTTCTTTTCTTGTGATAAATATTGTTGGCCTTTTTCTGTCATGCCAAGTACACGAATATACGATGGTGTTTGAAATATTGCGCGCTGTTCTTTTGTATAGCCGACAAGTATATGCGTCATCATACGTTGCAGACGCGTCCATGTATATCGTTTTGATTTTACATGTTTCATAAAGCCCTCAAATGTCGCATGCTCTTTTGCAGCTTCTAAAAATAAGAATTCAATTCCTTCTGACACATCGACATATTGACGTAAAGTCTCAGGGTTCATGCGCAATACTGTGAAACGAAAGAATGGATAAAATTGTGCCCAACTTGCGTAGTTTTGCGCTCCTTTTAATACGTCATATGCTGTAGCAGGCATAAATTTTTCAAGTGTCTCTAATTGCTTGGTTTCAAAAAGAGCCTTTCGAATTCCTGTGGCACTTGCGATTGTTTTACGGTCATCTACATCGTCATGATAGCCTGCACCTTTTCTCTTTACAGTGGTTGCTTGTAGACGATATTGATGTTTTTGTATTTGTTCATAATAATGATACCCGAGTATATTATTAGGCTGTGCTAAATCAAGTAATTTATGTTCAGTTTGGGACTGAATCTGTTCATGTGCAGTTTGAAGCGCTTGAGGATAGCTTAAACCTTTTTTAACTGCTTCTTGAATGATTTGTTGAGTTTGCTCATGATGTTGCTCAAAAGCGTCATATGTGCTTTTAAATAGCTCAATCTGCCCACTCTCGCTACCAAAAGAGATTGACTGACAATTTAATGCTTCTAATAACGTAACGCCACCATATGCAAAGTCCGTTGCATGCCCAGTTGCAAAAGCATAGGGAAGCTCAATGACGAGGTCTACACCATTTTGAAGCGCCATTTTTGCTCGTTGCCATTTGTTTAATAAAGCAGGTTCACCGCGCTGTAAAAAATGCCCACTCATCACAGCAACTAAGACATCAGCTTGCGTCTCTTTTCGTGCTGTCTCAACTTGATAATGATGCCCATTGTGAAAGGGATTATATTCCACAATAACTCCTGTTGCAATCATTGGCGTTCCTCCTTTATAATAGTAATTATGATTATAAACAGAGTTATATAGTAGTGACAAGAAAATATCTTGACATCTATTATTTCACATTATATAATCAATTCTGTTGTCTTGAGGTGATAAAATATGAAATGGGCAATCCCACAATTATCTAAATATCGCCAAAACGGGATGCCGGTTGATCAAATTGTTCAACTGGATGGTGTAATGTCTCGTAATAAAGATATTCGCCATATTACACCTGTTCATGTAAAAGGCTTTTGTACCTTTGGTGCAGAGCAAATGAACTGTCATTTTCATGTAACTGGTGAATTAACGCTTCCTTGTTCTCGTACATGGGAAGATGTCGTGTTCCCGCTTGATTTCGAATCAGATGAAATTTTCAGATGGGGCGAAATTGCTGGTGAAGACGAACAAGATAATGTTCATCCTGTAGAGGGAGATGTTATCGATGTCACACCTGTATTAGAAGAACTAATTCTATTAGAGATTCCAATGCAAGTGTACAAGGAAGACGCGCAAATCATTCAACCGAAAAATGACGCTTGGTCATATACTACGGACGAAGAACTTGCTCAACAGTCTGAAAAAGACGAAAAAAAAGTGGATCCAAGACTGGCTGATTTAGCTAAGTATTTTGATCAAACAGATGAATAAATATCTGTAAGGAGGTGCCATCATCAATGGCTGTACCATTTAGAAGAACTTCTAAAACTGCGAAACGTCAACGTCGTACGCATTTCAAACTTGCTGTACCAGGTATGGTAGCTTGCTCTAACTGTGGCGAACTAAAACTAGCTCACCACGTATGTAAAGCATGTGGACAATACAAAGGTAAAGAAGTAGTAAGCAAATAATTACAGTATTTGCACTTACAAAGACCGTTAAAGAGACCATGGCTCTTTAACGGTCTTTTTCTTTTTGTTTTTAGAAAAACTAATCATCACTTTTCTCTTCGAAAAACGTTTTCTGTGTACATAGCTTTAAGCTCCTCGTCGCTTCGATCCTGTGGAGTTTTCAGTTCATGCCACTTTCAGTAGGAGTCGTTTTCTCAGCGTTCACGCATTGTATTCTCTTTTTAGAAAATCGTGTCTTTATTATTTTCTATTCTCATTAAAATACGAAGTTTATAATTCAAAGTTTTTGTAAGGAGATGTTTATCCGATTGATATATAGTGGGGCAGTTAATAAATACGTTGAATAATCTAAATAGAAAATCAAATTTAATCAAATTTGTAATTTAAAACTAAAATAAACTTAACTTAACTTAATAAGTATTATATGTTATTATTTACTAAAAATGCATATTAGGAGATTAAATGTGAAAAAAAGTATTTATTCGTTATCCGTTTTAATTGTGTCTTTATTTTTAGTAGCATGTGGTTCGGATAAAGAATCTAATGATTCAGAAAGTTATGTTGGTTCTATTTCGGTTTCTTCGCAAGCTAATTTATCAGAATATCCAGAAGGTGTACAAGATGGAACGATATCTCCAGCTTTTTATGACGGAGTTAAAAATTATATTGATACAGAATTTATAACTTCTACAGGAGAGATTAATGAGATGATAAGAGAAATTCAAAATGATTCAAATTATCTTTCTGACGAAGAAAACCTTGCAAAACTTTTGAAACTCGTACAAGAAGGAAAAAGAAATTTAAACAGCATAAAACTTATTCCAGTAACAGAGGCAGATCAAGAACTTTATGGATTTATTTCGGAAGCTATAACTCATAGAAGTGTTTCTTATAATTATTTAATAGAATACTGCTCGAAAAATGATTCTACGTATTTAAGGATTTATAAAGACGATTATAAAACGCTTGCTACCAAGTACAATTATATTTTGGATCTCGTAGAAGAATTTAAATTAGAAAATAATTAAATAGTATGTTCAATAAGGGGAATTTAGTTACAAGTTTATTCTCAAGATGCTCCAAAACTAATAATATAATATATGAGGTGAGAAAATGCATGGAAAATATACTCGCAAATATTCTTATGAAATATCTAATATTAAACAAATTTTAAATAAGCTGAGTAAAGGGAATTATTATGAAAAAACACAAAATAAGGCACATGGCTCTTTAGCGAAAAATATTTGTGAATTAGAAGTTAGATTTGAAGAATTATTAGAGAAGTTAGATGGCAATATTGATTCAGATTTAGCGAAAACATTGCAAAAAAAGAAAGAAATTGAAAAAAGTAGTAGTATAGAAAATGAAAATCATTAATTGAAAGAAGTTTAATCTAAAGTTTTTAAATATTATTATTAGGACAATTAATATTATAAAGTTGTTGAAACGTGTAGTTATAGTAGAACCAGGTATGATTTTAGTTTAAATAGAGGCATATAAGGTGAATGATCACTTTATATGTTTTTTTATGTAAAAATTAAAAATATTGCGCTCATTTCAAAAAAACGCTACGCTATTACTAGGTAATAATGAACCATTATTCATAAAAAAGGGGTGTTTGTATGAGTTATACAATCGAAGAAAAAGAAGGCGTACTATTATTTACATTAAATCGACCAAAACGCCGCAATGCGATTAATGATGAGTTGATGGAAGGGTTTAAAGAAGTGATTCATTACGTACATACACATGATACGGTGCGTTTTTTAGTGATTACAGGGAGTGGTGAAAAAGCTTTTTGTTCAGGGGGAGATTTAGCAGAGTTCCATTCGCTTGTGACAGAAGAACAGGCTTTTTCAATGCTCAGTAAGATGGCAGAAATCTTATATGAATGGGCAACGCTACCTATTCCGACAATTGCCTTAATTAATGGTGCAGCAGTTGGTGGTGGTTGTGAAATTGCCACTGCTTGCGACTTCCGTATCATTGCACGTGAAGCGAAGTGTGGTTTTATCCAAGGTACATTAGCAATCACTTCTGGTTGGGGCGGTGCAACATATTTATTTGAACGTGGACTCCGTCATGACCGCGCATTAAAAATGTTAGTCGATGCACAAGTTTATGATAGTGCACAATTAGAAGAAGTGGGCTTTGCGACAAAGATTTATGATGGGGATAAATTTGTAGCATTAGATCAATTTATTGAGTATATGCGTAAAATTAATCCTGGTGTACATCGTGCTTATAAAGAGATTGAAATACGCAAGTGGGCGGAGAAAAATTTAAAACAACGTGTAATGGAAGAAGTAGCGCAATGTGCGAAATTATGGGAAGCAGATGCGCATTTAGAAGCAGTGGAACGATTTTTAGCAAAATCGAAATAAGGATAACATTGAAATCTAGAAATGCACTTATTATACTGATGTAAGAATAAACAGAACGGATGTGTAATCAAGTGAGTGTATTATTTAACGTCCTTCATCTCATCGTACTCTATCCTTTTCTATTGTTCTTTTTTCTTTTTTTCTTATTGAAAAGATTCAAACGTACAAAAGGAAATGCGATGCATCGAGCGATGGATGTCACAACATGTATATTACTATTTTCAATTCAAGCACTTTGTCAAACATTGTATGGATATGATTTAGGTGTTCTTATTCAGATTCTTGTTACGCTTACTTTTATGGTGATTGTACTTCGTAAATGGTACAAGAATCCAGAAGTACAAGTAGCGAAAATCTTTAAAAAATTTTGGCGGATTCTTTTTTTAGTATTATCAAGTATCTATTTAATTATGTTACTCGTCTATGCTATTTTAAAATCTGTTGAATTATTTTAAAGACAGTGAGCAGTTTTTTTCTACAACGACCTAGATAGTGCTATACTTTTTATATTCACTGTTTGAAGAGGAGAACGTAATAATGAAATTGGAACAAGTACAAGTGGAAAATACAAACCAATTACTTCAAGATTATCAAAATCAGCAAGAAGCAATTTGTCGTTTTTTTCATTTTAAAAATGAACAATCCGCTTTTAAAGCGCGTTTACAAGAATTAAAGCAACACCCGATTCGTCGAAAAGAATTAGTCGGTGTGATGCGTCAATATATGCAAAAATTTGCAACATCTGAAAAAATCGAGCAACATTTAACAGAATTAGAACAAGATGCAGTAGCAGTTGTTGGTGGTCAACAAGCAGGTCTTTTAACAGGGCCACTTTATTCGGTTAATAAAGCAATCTCTGTATTGTTGTTAGCGAAAGAACAACGCGAACAATTAGGTGTACCTGTTGTGCCGATTTTTTGGGTGGCAGGAGAAGATCATGATTTAGATGAGATTAACCATACATTCTATGCAGCAGGTAATCGTTTATTAAAACACACATATGTAGAAGAAGGTCGTGTTAAAACGATGGCTTCTGCAACGAAGCTTCGTTTAGATGAGGTAGAGGAATGGATTGAGCAGCTATTTAAGCAATTCGGTGAAACAGCTTATACAAAAGAATTATTAGCATATGTTTTAGAAGTTGCTCAAACAAGTCATACATATACCGATTTCTTCGTGAAATTAATGAATGACTTATTTAAAGAGCAAGGGTTACTATATTTAGATGCAGCAGACCCAGCAATTCGTCAATATGAAGCGCCTTATTTTAAATGTTTAATTGAGCATGCGGCAGAGATTGCTACAGTTGTGACGAAGCGTGAGAGAGACTTAGAAGAAGCAGGATACGGTTCGCCGATTGGTGCGACAGAAAATGCAGCGAATCTATTCTATGTACGTGACGGAGAGCGTTATTTATTAACACGACATGATGGGTACTTTATGAATCAATCTGCTAATGTTCGCTTTACGAAAGAACAATTAATGCAGTTAGTAGATGAAGAAGCCTGTTTAAGTAATAATGTTGTGACGCGTCCAATGATGCAAGAAATGGTATTACCTGTTTTATCATTCGTAGGCGGTGCAGGTGAGCTTGCATACTGGGCTACTTTAAAAGACGGTTTTGAAGTACTAGGCTTACGTGTGCCAATCTTCACGCCACGTATGAACTTTACTTATGTAACGAGAGAGACAGCTTCTAATTTAGAATTAATCGGTCTCACTGCGAAAGAAGCAATTGCTGGTGGCATTTCTTCGGAAAAAGAAGCATTTGATGCTAAAGTATACGATCGTGAAGCGAAAGAAGCGATTGAACGTGCGAAGCAATTGCTAGCTGAACAATACGAAGTAATTCAACGTCATATTGAAGAACATGATTTACATGTAGAGCGTGTTGTGAAAAAGAATCTTGCTTTTCATAAAGAACAGTTTGACTTCTTAATGAAACAAATTGAAAAAGATGTCCGTTTAAAACATGATGTTGCTTATCGTCGTTTTGAACAAGTGGAACAGGAATTACTTCCTATGGGTGGATTCCAAGAACGTGTTTACACGCCGTTCCCTTACTTAAATCAATATGGAGAACTATTTATTCGTGATTTATTCACATTATCTCTAAAAACATCTAAGTTGCATCAAATTATTTATTTATAAGCGTAAAGTAGGTTTTAGCACAAAAAAATGCTAAAACCTATTTTTTTATGTTTGTTATGTAAAAAAATGGGTAAATAATGAGTGTGTAACTTTTAGATGGAATAATGTTGAGTCTAAAGGACTAAAAATACTTTTAAGCGTATAGTTGTACTTTTAGGAAAAAGAGTATAGTATATTCCTAGAAATTAATAGAAAAATGTAAAAACAACTGAATAACACTGGATTCACCCATGCTAAATTTACATGTTGATGTGAAATTTAGTTAAACTACCGTATATGGTGGTGGAAAAGCAAGGAATGTGGTACATTAATTTCATACATAGGACTTTATTTACTTGTGTATGATAAAATTATTTGAATAAAAACCGATATAATTAAAGGGTTTTACGAATAAATAAAAGATTTAAGAAATATGGAGGATTTGAACATGTTCAATCACACAACAGTATTATTAAAGGAAACAGTCGATGAATTGAACGTTCGTCCGGATGGAATTTATGTAGATTGTACACTTGGTGGAGCAGGTCATAGTGAATACCTTGTACAACAACTTTCTGAACAAGGACGCTTGATTTGTTTTGATCAAGATACAACAGCAATTGAAAATGCAAAAATAAAATTAGCGCCATACATAGACCGTGTAACATTTGTTCATTCTAATTTTCGTTATTTACAACAAGAGCTTGCGAATTTAGGAATTTCAAAAGTAGATGGTGTTTTGTATGATTTGGGTGTATCTTCCCCACAATTAGATAATGCAGAGCGTGGATTTAGTTATCATCAAGATGCAGCACTTGATATGCGGATGGATCAAACAGCTCCGCTAACAGCCTTTGAAGTAGTGAATGAATGGTCATATGCGGAACTTGTTCGTATCTTTTATCGTTATGGAGAAGAGAAGTTCTCAAAACAAGTAGCACGTAAAATCGAAGAAGCACGTGAAAAATCACCGATTGAAACAACAGGACAACTTGTTGAATTAATTAAAGCAGGTATTCCAGCAGCAGCACGACGTAAAGGTGGACACCCTGCGAAACGAATTTTCCAAGCAATTCGAATTGCTGTAAATGATGAATTAGGTGCAGCGGAAGAATCACTTCAACAAGCACTGGATGTCATTGATGTAGGTGGACGTGTAAGTGTTATTACATTCCATTCTTTAGAAGATCGTTTAACAAAAACAATTTTTAAAGAGGTATCATCTGTTCCAGAATTACCACCAGGTCTACCGATTATTCCAGACCACTTGCAACCTAAATACAAGCTAGTAAACCGTAAGCCAATTCTTCCAACTGAAGAAGAACTTGCTGTAAATAATCGTTCGAGATCAGCAAAGTTACGTGTAATTGAAAAAATCAAATCATAAAAAATGAGGAGTGAGACGATGGCAGCACCACAGTTTAGACCACAAAGAGATTATACACAGACAGCACCTGTTCAACCGAGAGTTCAACCACAACAACCGCAAAAACAGGCGCCGAAGCCGAGCCATCGACCACGACGACGAAAATGGACGAAGGGTGAAAAAATATTAACAGTGATGATGATTATCGTTGTTGTTGCGACATCATTAGTTAGTTTGAATTTGCAATCTTCAATTAGCCAAACAACGATTAAAAATGTTGAAGTTGACCGAGAAATTAAAACATTGCAAAAAGAAAATGAAGTACTTGAAAATAAAATCGCTAAAAAGTCTACATATGAACATTTCTTACAAAAAGCGAAGGAATTAGGTTTAACACCAAACTCTGACAATGTTAAGGCAGTGACAAAAGAATGAATAATAATAGACGATTTGGACGAAAAGGAGCCTTTTTAATGCTAGTCATTTTTGGCTTCTTATTTTTGCTTATGTTTTTGAGAGTATTTTATATTCAAGTAGTTGGAAAAGTTGATGGACATGATTTAGTTTCAGAAGCTAAAAATCGTCATGACATTGAAACGGTACAAAAAGCAAAACGAGGCGAGATTTTAGACCGTAATGGTTCGGTAATTGCGACAAATGTAGTAAGTTATAATGTTACTGCTGTACTTACTCCTAAAGCATCTAAAGGTATGCCGGACGGACAATACCGTCATGTACATGATAAAGAAAAAACAGCAAAAGTTTTAGCGCGTTATTTAGACTTAAAAGAAACTGAAATATTGAATATTTTAATGCGTAAAACAGCAAAAGGTGAAACACCTTACCAAGTTGAATTTAAATCTGCAGGACGTGACTTACCTTACGATATTAAACAGCAGATTGAAAAAGAAAAGTTACCTGGCATTGAGTTTGAAGAAACAATGAAACGCTATTATCCAAAAGGAGTTTTTGCATCTAATATTATTGGTTTTACACAAAAAGTATGGGATGAGAAAAAACTTAAGTACATAGAAGTGGGACAAGCAGGTCTTGAAAAAACGTACAATCAGGAGTTAGCCGGAAAAGATGGTACTGCTAACTTTGAAATTGATCGATGGGGGTATTTACTTCCTGGAACTGATAAATTAGTGACACCAGCAAAAGATGGGGATGAAATTTATTTAACGATTGATCAAACGATTCAAAGTATTTTAGACAATGAAGTATCACGTGTAGATGCAGAGTACAAACCTGAATCAATTGTAGCAGTGGTTGCAAACCCTAAAACGGGTGAGATTTTAGCGTCTACTCAACGTCCAACATATAATCCGCAAACAGGTGAAGGAATTAACTCAAGTTGGTTAAATCAATTAACGCAAATTACAATTGAACCTGGTTCTACAATGAAAACATTTACGTTAGCAACTGCAATTGAAAAGGGCGTATGGAACGAGAATGCAACTTTCATGTCAGGGCAGTATCGTGTAGGAGATCGTGTTATTCGTGATGCAAATCAAGTTGGTTGGGGGCGTATTAGTTATCTTGAGGGGATTCAACGATCTTCGAATGTAGGGATGGCTAATTTATTGAATTTAATTGGTGAAGACTATTTCCTTAAATCAATTCATAAATTTGGTTTTGGCGAAAAAACAGGAATTGATTTACCGAAAGAGGCAACTGGTCAAATTTTAGATCAATACAAAATTAATAAAGTAACGACCACGTATGGTCAAGGCTCGACTGTTACACCAATTCAACTAATCCAAGCAGTATCTGCGATTGCAAATGACGGTAAAATGATGCAACCATATGTTATTCAAAAAATTGTAGATCCAAACACAAAAAAAGTTGTGAAAGAAAACAAGCCTAAAGTAAAAAGCTCACCTGTATCAGCAGATACAGCGAAAGAAGTGAGACGTATCTTAGCGACGACTATAACTTCAGAAAAAGGAACAGCGCAGAAGTTTGCAAGTACTGATTATGAAGTTTCTGGGAAGACAGGGACGGCACAAGTAGCTAACTCCTCTGGAGGCTATTCATGGGGGAAAAATCAATTTTTATATTCTTTCTTAGGTATGGCACCTGCGAAAGACCCGAAATTGGTCATGTATGTAGCAGTGAAGAAGCCAAAATTGAAGGTAACAGAAGTGGGGTCAGAACCAACTTCTAAAATTTTCAATGCAGTTATGGAAAGTAGCTTAAAATATTTAAATGTTGGTACGACGAAACAGAAAAAAATTGATTCTGTAAAAATAGCAGATTATGTACAACAAGAAACAAATACAGCAACATCAGCTATTACAAAAGAAGGGTTTGTCCCGGTTGTTATTGGAGATGGTTTAGCTGTAGCAGAACAATATCCACAAAAAAACACGCCACTTTTAAAAGGTAACAAAATATTCTTGAAAACATATGGAGATGTAACGCTACCAGACTTTAAAGGATGGTCACTTCGAGATCTTCTCACATTCAAAGAACTAAGTGGTCTTAACATCGAAATTAGTGGAAGTGGTTATGTACAGAAACAAAGCGTGCCTGCAGGAACTGTAGTAAAACCAAAACAAAAAATTAAAGTTCAGTTAAAGACACCTCAAGAGCAATATAAGAAAACAAAATAATGTAGAAGCTAAAAGGAATCACTTTTTGTCAAATGAATTCTGCAAAACACATGAAAAAAAACAAGGTTTTAAGCCATTTGACCTTTAAATTTCAATGTGAAACTACTATGATAGAACATGTACTTAAACGTAATTAAAGGAGAATTAGAATGACAATTTCAATCATGCTAATTACTTTATTTGCAGGATTTTTATTCTCTGCAATTATTGGACCATTAGCAATCCCGTTTTTAAGACGTATGAAGTTCGGACAAAGTATTCGTGAAGAAGGTCCGCAATCTCATATGAAGAAGCAAGGAACACCAACTATGGGAGGCGTTATCTTCCTATTTTCAATTGTAATCTCAACATTTGGTGTAAGTATTTATTATGGTGAATTTACCGTACAATCTGTTGTGCTATTAATCGTACTACTTGGTTTTGGTATCGTTGGATTTTTGGATGATGGTTTGAAAATTATTTTCAAAAGAAACTTAGGTTTAACATCACTTCAAAAGTTAATCGCTCAAATCGTTATTTCAGTATTAGCCTATTTCTTATTAAAAGGAACTGGCTTTGCAAATGAATTATCAGTACCTTATACAGAAATCGTATTAAACTTTGGTACGTTCTATATTTTATTTATGGTATTTTGGTTAGTTGGATTCTCAAATGCTGTGAATTTAACAGACGGATTAGATGGTTTGGTAGCAGGTACAGGTGCAATAGCCTTTGCAGCTTTTGGTGTAATTGCTTATGTACAAGACCAAACAGACTTATCGATTTTCTCTTTTGCAGTGGCAGGAGCATTGTTAGGATTCCTAATATTTAATAAAAACCCTGCAAAAGTATTTATGGGGGATACAGGTTCACTGGCACTTGGTGGTGCACTTGGAATTGTATCGATTTTAACTCATCAAGAGTTATTACTTTTATTAATTGGGTTAGTATTTGTAGTCGAAACAGCCTCTGTTATGTTACAAGTTGGAAGTTTTAAAATTCGTAAAAAACGTATTTTCAAAATGGCTCCAATTCATCATCACTTTGAATTATCAGGTTGGTCAGAACAACGTGTTGTTGTGACATTCTGGATTGTCGGAATCATTTGTGCGTTAATTGCAGTGCTGCCGGAGGTTTTATAGCATGAAAATGATTGAATCGATGAAAGATAAAAAAGTACTTGTACTTGGCCTTGCTAAAAGTGGGGTAGCCGCTGCGAAACTACTTCACAAGTTAGGCGCTTTTGTAACAGTAAATGACGCAAAGCCTTTTGAAGAAAATCAAGATGCGCAATTATTATTACAACATGGTATTACAGTTATTTGTGGACATCACCCAAAGGACTTACTTGATGATGGTTTTGAATTAGTTGTTAAAAATCCAGGTATCCCATATACAAACCCAATCATTGAAGATGCATTAATGCGCAAATTACCTGTTTGGACAGAGGTTGAGCTCGCTTATCGTATAAGCGAGGCGCCTATGATTGGTATTACGGGCTCAAATGGCAAAACAACAACCACTTCGTTATTATTTGAAGTATTAAAAGAAGGCAATTTACATCCATTAATTGCTGGGAATATTGGTACAGTTGCTTGTGGCGTTGCAGCAGAAGCGACAAAAGATGAAGTGGTTGTAACAGAATTATCTTCTTTCCAATTAATGGGTACAGAGCAATTTAAGCCGAAAATCGCTATTTGGACAAATTTATTTGAAGCACATATTGATTACCACGGTACGATGGAAGACTATGCAAAAGCAAAATTTAATGTAACGCGTAATCAAGACGAAAGTGACTACCTGATTTATAATGCGGATCAAGAGATTGTTGTAAATGAAGTAGTTGCTTCTAAAGCTACAAAAATCCCATTTTCATCTACCCGTATTTTAAAAGATGGTATTAGTGCAGATGATGAAATGATTTATTGGATGGGTGAACCTTATTTAGAACGCTCTGTAATTGCATTACCAGGTAAACATAATTTAGAGAACGTACTTTGTGTAGTAGCGACAGCTATTTTAATGGCGTGTCCAAAAGAAGCGTTAACACATGTGTTGCAAACTTTTGCAGGTGTAGAGCATCGCACACAATTTGTGGGTATGTATAATGGACGCAAATTTTATAATGATTCCAAAGCAACGAATACATTAGCAACAAAAAGTGCCCTCTCAGCTTTCCATACACCAATCATTCTTCTAGCAGGCGGACTAGATCGAGGACATTCATTCGAAGCTCTACGACCATATATGAATAATGTAAAGGCTGTAGTTGTATCCGGTGAAACAAAAGAGCGATTTGCTGAATTCGCAAACTCTTGTGGTGTATCGGTAATTGAAACAGCTGAAATTATGGAAGATGCTGTGCCAAAAGCATATGCATTATCTGAAGAAGGAGATACCATTTTATTATCTCCATCATGTGCGAGTTGGGATCAGTATCCAAGTTTTGAAAATCGCGGCGAACGTTTTGTTGAAGCGGTAGAAAAATTAAAAGTAAATTAAGGAAGTGAGACAATGCAAAAAATAATTGAATTAAAAGAGCATCAAAGTGCGATTATTGAGCGAAGAAAAAAACAGAAAAAACGTAATATAATCACACTATTCATTATTCTCGGCATTGTCTTACTTATTTTAGTGTATGTGCAATCACCATTAAGTCATATTTCAAAAGTAACTATAAAAGGGAATCATTTTGAAACAAATCAATATTACATAGAAAAAAGTGGATTAACTGTTGGAGATTCATTGTGGGGATTTAAAAAAGATCAAGTAGTACAAAATTTAGAAAAGCTAGATTTTGTAAAACAAGTAACAGTCGAAAGAAAATGGTTAAATAGCGTAGCGATTAAAATAAAAGAGAATCGACGAGTAGCTATTCTAAGAACGAGTAATGCACAATATTATGTACTTGAAAACGGTGAACTCTTACCCGGTAGAATTAAACCGAAAAGTTATGAGTTGCCTATTCTATTAAATTTACATGATGAAAAGCAACGTAAAGAACTAGTGAAACAATTAATGCAATTGTCGCCAGATTTATTGCAAATGATTTCTCAAATCGAACCAGCACCTACAAAATCAAATCCAGAATTATTAAAGATGTATATGAATGATGGATTTGAAGTGCGAATTGATATTCCAAAGATTGCATCAAAAATGAAGTACTATCCTTCAATTATTGCGCAACTAAATCAAAATAAAAAAGGGGTTATTCATTTGGAAATTGGTGGCTATTATAATTCTTTTAAATTAGAATATAAATAGACTACCTATCCAGAATATCTTTTTTTTAAAATCTATGGAATAATATGAGTAACCTAAAAATTATTTTTCTATAAGTGTGTATAAAAGAGTTTTTTAGGGTATAGAGTAGTGGTGCTTTGTCTTAATGTATGTGTTAGATATAAAGTACAATCTTCAGCATAAGTTAGTGCTAGGGTTTAAGTCGTATTTGTTTTTGTTTGTTTAATCGACAAAAAACCTAATAATGTGGTAAAAAATCCTAAAGTTACTTAGACAAATATAACAATATACAATAAAATATAAACTAAAGAGAAATAAGAGGAGGTGCTATTCATTGAGTCAGTCAGAATTGTTTGTTTCATTAGACATTGGTTCAAGTTCTGTGAAATGTATCATTGGTGAAGTTGTAGACCATACAACTATCCATATGATTGGTGTAGGTAAAGAGAAATCTTCTGGAATTAAAAAAGGAAGTATTGTCGATATTGATGCAGCAGGTCAATCGATTCGAAAAGCCATTAACCAAGCCGAACGCATGCTAGGTATTAGCGTTAAAAAAGTTGTAGTAGGTATTCCAGCAAATCAAGTAGCACTTCAAAAAGTAAAAGGTGTCGTTGCGATTAGTAACGATAATCGTGAAATTACAGATGAAGATTTAGATCGAGTAATGGAATCTGCAGAGTCAATGGTAGGAGCACATGGTCATACAAGAGTGGAGCTTATTCCAGAGCAGTTTATTGTTGATAATTTGCCAGAGATTAGCGACCCACGTGGTATGTTAGGAATTCGTTTAGAGATGGATGCTACAGTTGCAACATCTCCAGATACGTATTTACATAATATCGTACGATGTGTAGAAAAAACTGGAGTTGAAATCCAACAAATTTATTTACAGCCACATGTATCAGGTTATTATGCATTGACAGAAGATGAAAAGTCACGTGGCACATTATTTATTGATATGGGTGCAGATACAACAACAATCGGTGTTTATAAAGACAGTCGCTTTACGAATGTTGCGATGATTCCAATTGGTGGCGAAAATATTACAAAAGATTTGTCAATTATTTTAAAAACATCAATGGAACAAGCAGAGAAAATCAAAAAAGATTATGGTCATGCGTTTTACGATACAGCTTCTGACCATGAAATGTTTACAGTGCCAATCATTGGAACAGATTCTAAAGAGCAGTATAGCCAACGATTTATTTCAGAGATTATTGGAGCTCGTGTAGAAGAAATTTTTGATTTAATTTTAGACGAACTATATGCACAGCAAGTAGAAGATTTACCAGGTGGTGTCGTTATTACTGGTGGTGTGGCAAAGTTAGAAGGCTTACAAGAATTAGCAACAGAGAAATTACAATCAAGCGTTCGATTATATACACCAACTCAAATTGGTGCGCGCGACCCTGAGCTATCGGGAGCAGTTAGTTTGATTCGTTATGCTTATAAAGATAGTGAATTTTATAATGATTACTCTGAAGAAATGTCAATCGAGGTTCCAGAACAAGAAGAACCACGTAAAGAACGCAAAGCTAAAGAGTATGATGACGAAGAAGCACCACCTAAAGAGGGTATTGTTGGTAAATTGAAGCGACTTGTAAATAATCTAATCGAGTAAAGATAGAGAAACGAACTGAATATTTCTACAAAGATAAGCAAAAGAGGAGGAAATGGCATGTTAGAATTTGATACAAATGATGATGCACTAGCCGTAATTAAAGTAATTGGTGTTGGCGGTGGTGGTAATAATGCTGTAAATCGTATGATTGAGCATGGTGTTCAAGGTGTAGAATTTATTGCTGTTAATACAGATGCACAAGCATTAAAGCTATCAAGTGCTGAAATAAAATTACAAATCGGTGCTAAATCAACACGTGGATTAGGTGCAGGTGCTAACCCAGAAGTTGGTAAAAAAGCAGCGGAAGAAAGTAAAGAACAATTAGAAGAAGCATTAGCTGGAGCAGATATGGTATTTGTTACTGCTGGAATGGGCGGTGGTACAGGTACTGGTGCGGCACCTGTTATTGCACAAATCGCTCGCGATTTAGGCGCTTTAACAGTAGGTGTTGTTACACGTCCATTTACATTCGAAGGTCGTAAACGCCAATCACAAGCATTAGCTGGTACACAAGCAATGAAAGAAGCGGTAGATACATTAATCGTTATTCCAAATGATCGCTTATTAGAAATTGTTGATAAGAGTACACCAATGCTTGAAGCATTCCGCGAAGCTGATAATGTACTTCGTCAAGGGGTTCAAGGTATTTCGGATTTAATCGCTGTACCAGGTTTAATTAACTTAGACTTTGCAGACGTAAAAACGATTATGTCTAATAAGGGCTCAGCATTAATGGGTATCGGTGTAGCCTCGGGTGAAACACGCGCTGTAGAAGCGGCGAAAAAAGCTATCTCAAGTCCGTTACTTGAAACATCAATTACAGGTGCAAAAGGTGTTCTAATGAATATTACGGGTGGAGCAAGTTTAAGTCTGTTTGAAGTACAGGAAGCGGCAGCAATCGTTGCGTCTGCATCAGACGAAGATGTTAATATTATCTTCGGTTCTGTTATTAATGATGACTTAAAAGATGAGATTGTTGTGACAGTTATTGCAACAGATTTTAACGAAGCAGCTGTTGTGCCAGATCCACGTCAAATGATGCGTCCGGGTCTGAATCAGACTGCGCGCCCACAACAAGTACAACAGTCACCTCAACCAGTACAACAACCGGTTCAAGAAGAGACAGCAACAACTTCAAATAATACGATGTCTGAAGATACGTATGAAATCCCGGCATTCTTAAGAAATCGTAAAAATCGCCGATAAAATAATATAGGTGAGTATCATTTTGAGCCAACAAGTGTTGCACACTAACATTTGTTGGCTTTTATTACAAGCACATAACAGTGTAGACATGTAGGGTGCTATTCATTGAAATCTCTTTATATGCTTGATACAATGAGACTATAAGTAACTTTGAAAAGTTGGGAAGAATATGAAAACAATTACAGAGAATCTAAAAAATATTCAACAACATATAATAGACGCAGCTGAAAAAGCACAGCGTAATACCGAGGATGTTCAAATTATTGCAGTTACAAAACAAGTATCAATTGAACGCGCGCAAGAAGCAATTAGCAATGGTTTGCGACATTTAGGTGAAAACCGCCCTGAAGGATTGATTGCTAAAGAAGAAGTAATTGGTAAACAAGCAATCTGGCATTATATTGGTTCTTTACAAACTAGAAAAGTGCGTAAAGTAATTAATCAAATTGATTATTTACATTCATTAGATCGTCTTAGCTTAGCAGAAGAAATTGAAAAAAGAGCAAATCAAGTAGTAAAGTGTTTCGTACAGGTCAATGTTTCAGAAGAAGAAGCTAAGCATGGTTTAAGTGTAGAAGAAACGATTCCATTTATTAAAGATTTAGCAGCGTATTCTAAAATTCAAATTGTAGGCTTAATGACGATGGCACCAAATACAGAGGACGAAGAAATTATTCGCTACACATTTAAGGGTTTAAAAAAATTACAACAACAAGTCGTAGATTTACAAATCCCGTATGCGCCATGTTCAGAACTTTCGATGGGTATGTCGAATGATTATGCAATTGCAATTGAAGAAGGTGCAACCTTTGTGAGAATTGGTACGGCTTTAGTTGGAAGTGAAGGAAGTGTTTCGGAGTGAAAATGAAAAATGTCGTTAAAAACTTTTTTAGACTAGATGATGAAGAGTTCTATGAAGAAGAGGAAACAACATCGACACAAGTAAAATCAAAACAACAACCAGAAGCACAACCACCTGTTCAAGAAGTATCAAAGAATGCAATGGCGATTCCAAATCGACCACGTCCGAATAAGTCAAAAAAGCCGACAGCAGTACCAACTGTTATTGAAAATGAGCAAGTAGGCTCGATTCATAACGTGGTGAGTTTTACACAAAAAACATCAAAAGTGATTTTATTCGAACCATTTTCTTATACAGAAGTAGAAAATATCGGGGATTGTTTAAAAAATAAACGAGCAGCAGTTGTAAATTTACAGCGTATTGATAAAGTACAAGGAAGTCGTATGATTGATTTTCTAAGTGGTGTCATTTTCGCTTTAAATGGCGATATTAAACAAGTCGGTTCAAATATATTTTTATGCACACCTGATAATGTTGAAGTAGATGGGGCTATTTCAAATTATCATTTTGATGATTAGAGGAGATATTACATGTTAATAAACGTAATTAATATCGCGTTTGAAATTTATTTTTATGTCATTATTGCTTATGTATTGATGTCATGGTTACCGGCATTACAAGGGTCTACTTTTGGTCAAGTGATTGGCAAGATTGTTGAACCTTATTTGGAAATTTTCAGAAAGATTATTCCACCGATTGGTATGATTGATATTTCACCAATTGTTGCAATCATCGCACTGAATTTTATTCAACTTGGTGTAATCAAAGTATTATTTTATCTAATGTATTAAATAGAATGTTGAAGGGTGACCTTTTCACAGTATCGTTCGTAAGTCACTATACTGAGAGAAGGTCACTTTTTTGAGGTGAAAACATGGAAGAAATTTTACAACACTTTCGAGAAGATGAGCAGCCTTTTGTTATTCAAGCGAAAGAATGGATTGCAGATGTGGCACTACGATATACACCAAAACTAACCGCTTTTTTAGATCCACGCCAAATTGCTATTATTACATCTTTAGTAGGTCAAAATGGTGATGTAAAGATTCAAACATCTGGTGGTTTTATAGAAGCAGAAAGACAGCGTGTGCTGCTATACCCAGATTACTTTGAGCCAGAAAAGAATGATTTCGAGTTAGTGGTATATGAATTACGTTACCCCGCAAAATTCTTACAATTAAAACACGGTGATGTTTTAGGTGCGTTAATGGCGACAGGTTTAGATCGTGGTAAGTTTGGGGATATTAGAATAGATGGAGAAAAAATCCAATTTGTTATACAAAAAGCATTTGCATCCTTTATTATGGTTAATTTAGAGTCCATTCATAAAGCGAAGGTTCATTTAATGGAAGTGACAGAAGAAATTCATTATCTTTTGCCACAAGATCAATGGACGGAACAATATGATACGGTATCTTCGTTACGTTTAGATACAGTAATTGCATCTGTTTATAAAATATCACGTCAAAAGGCATCGCAATTGATTCAAGCTGGAAAAGTAAAAGTGAACCATCAGCAACAAGAGCAAGGAACGATGGAGTTAGAAGAACAAGATTTAATCTCAATTCGAGGGTTTGGTCGCTCTATGATTCGTTCAATCGAAGGACGTACAAAAAAAGATAAAATTCGTATTGTATTTGGGAAATTAGAAAGAAAAAGATAAAAATTATAAAAAAATGATAATAGTAGATGAAGTTATACCTAATGAGGGGTATAATAAACCTATCTATATTGACAGAAAAAAGGGGAGAAAAATATGCCAATATCACCAATCGATATACATAATAAGGAATTCAACCGCGCGTTTCGTGGATATAATGAAGATGAGGTTAATGAGTTTTTAGAACAAGTCATGGAAGATTTGAAAGTCATTTTAGACGAAAAAAAGGAATTGGAAAACCGTCTGGTATCGATGAATGAGCAAATTGGTCATTATAACTCTTTAGAAGATACACTTCAAAAGTCAATTATTGTGGCACAAGAAGCGGCTGAAGAAGTGCGTCGTAATTCACAAAAAGAAGCGAAGTTAATTGTGAAAGAAGCAGAGAAAAATGCCGATCGTATTGTGAACGAAGCACTTTCAAAAGCGCGTCGTATTGCGATGGAAATTGAAGAACTGAAAAAACAATCAAAAGTATTCCGCAATCGCTTTAAAATGATTGTAGAAGCACAATTGGACTTAATCGAGAATGATGATTGGGATCATTTAATGGAATATGAAGCAGATACATCAGAGCTAGAACATTTAAATTTACCACAAGAATAGTTGAGTACTACTTGACGAATGCGAAACGTTTTTTTATAATCGCATTATATGTATAAAAGTATTGATAGAGACAGTATTTTATGAGAGCAGTAAAGCGATTCGAGGATAGTGTAAGCTCGGACAACGTAATCATAAGAGAAAATCACTCTTGAACTAGATTGCTGAACAGATTTAGTAAGCAATCTCGGGCGCACACCGTTACTGTGTTCTAAGAGGCAAATTAAGTAGAATTAGTTTGCAACTAGGGTGGTACCGCGAGAATACTCCTCCTCGTCCCTTTGGGATGGGGAGTTTTTTTATTTCCTGGGAAATTTCCTAGGAAAAATATGAGATGAATTAGAGGAGGAACTTCAATATGGATTATAAAAATACACTATTGATGCCAAAAACTGATTTCCCGATGCGTGGAAATTTACCAAACAACGAACCAAAAATCCAAGATAAATGGAACGAGATGGATATTAATAAACTTGTTCTTGAACGTACAAAAGATCGTACACCATTTATCTTACATGATGGACCTCCGTATGCGAACGGCGATTTACACATGGGTCACGCTTTAAACAAAGTATTAAAAGATATGATTAACCGTCACCGCTCAATGACAGGTTATTTTGTACCGTACGTTCCTGGTTGGGATACGCATGGTTTACCAATTGAACAAGCATTAACTAAAAAAGGACATGACCGCAAAAAAATGTCGGTAGCAGAATTCCGTGAGTTATGTATGCAATATGCATATGAACAAGTAAATAACCAACGTGAACAATTCCGTCGTATTGGTGTTCGTGGTGATTGGGAAAATCCATATATCACATTAAACCCTGAGTTTGAAGCTCGTCAAATTGGTGTATTTGGTCGTATGGCTGAAAAAGGTTATATCTATAAAGGATTAAAACCTGTTTACTGGTCACCTTCAAGTGAGTCAGCATTAGCAGAAGCTGAAATCGAATATGCTAATGTAACATCACCATCAATTTATGTAGCATTTGCTGTAGAAGATGGAAAAGGCGTTGTGAACCAAGATGAAAAGTTCATCATCTGGACAACAACACCATGGACAATCCCAGCAAACTTAGGTATTTCTGTAAATCCTGAATTCACATATGTTGTAGTGAAAGCAAACAATCAAAAATATATCGTAGCAAAAGATTTATTAGAGGACGTTGCACAAAAACTAGGTTTTGAAAATGTGGAGATTGATCGTGAAATCTCAGGTGCAGATTTAGAAAACGTAACAGCGAAACATCCTTTATTTGACCGCACATCATTAGTAATGTTAGGTGACCACGTAACAGCAGAAGCTGGTACAGGTTGTGTTCATACAGCGACAGGTCATGGTGAAGATGACTATCAAGTTGGTAAACGTTATGGACTTGAAACATTATCAATCGTTGATAACAAAGGTATGATGACAGAAGATGCAGGCGAATTTGCTGGCTTATTCTATGAAAAAGCAAATGGACCAATCTGTGATAAGTTAGAAGAAGTAGGTGCTTTATTAAGCAAAACATTCTTCGAGCACTCGTACCCACATGACTGGCGTACAAAAAAACCAGTTATTTTCCGTGCAACACCACAATGGTTTGCATCAATTGAAAGCTTCCGCGGCGAATTATTACAGGCGATTCGTGATACAAACTTCACACCTGTATGGGGTGAAACACGCCTGTACAATATGATTCGTGATCGTGGTGACTGGTGTATTTCTCGTCAGCGTACATGGGGTGTTCCAATTCCTGTATTCTATGCTGAGAACGGTGAAGAAATCATCACAAAAGAAACAATTGAACACGTACAAAACTTATTCCGTGAACACGGTTCAAATATTTGGTTCCAAAAAACAGCAAAAGAATTATTACCAGAAGGCTTCACACATCCTGGTTCACCAAATGGTGAGTTTACAAAAGAAAATGACATCATGGATGTATGGTTTGACTCAGGTTCAACACACCAAGGTGTATTAGATGAGCGTCCAGAATTACGCTACCCAGCTGATTTATATTTAGAGGGTTCTGACCAATATCGTGGTTGGTTCAACTCATCATTAATCACATCTGTTGCAATCAATGGTCACGCACCTTATAAAGGTTTATTATCACATGGTTTCGTACTAGATGGTGATGGTCGTAAGATGTCTAAATCACTTGGTAACATCATCGCACCATCTAAAGTAATGAACCAATACGGTGCAGATATCCTACGTCTATGGGTTGCTTCTGTTGACTATACAGCAGACGTTCGTATCTCGATGGATATGTTAAAACAAGTTTCAGAAGTATATCGTAAAGTACGTAATACGCTTAAATTCTTACATGGTAACTTACACGACTTCAATCGTGAAACAGACTATGTAGCATATGAAGATTTACGTGAAGTAGATCAATACATGTACATGAAGTTACAACAGTTCATCAAAACAGTACGTGAAGCATATGATGCATATGAATTTGCAACAGTGTATAAAGCGATGAACAACTTCATCTCATCTGATTTAAGTTCATTCTACTTAGATCTTGCGAAAGATGTTGTCTATATTGAAGGTTACGATCAACCAGCTCGTCGTGCGATGCAATCTGTTATTGCAGATACATTAGATGCATTACTAAAGCTATTATCACCAATCATTCCACACACAGCGGATGAAATGTGGTCATATTTAGAAGATACAGATGTACCTTCTGTTCAATTAACAGACATGCCAGATGCAGTTGCAAAAGACAACTTCGAAACATTAGATGAAAAATGGTCACGTATTATGGAAATTCGTAGTGTTGTGTTAAAAGCACTTGAACAAGCGCGTAACCATAAAGTTATCGGTAAATCACTTGAAGCGAAAGTAACTGTGTATTGTGATGAGCAAACAACAGCATTGCTACAAGACCCTACAATTAACTTTGCACAATTAAGCATCGTTTCTCAATTTGTAGTAGGTGGCTTAACAAGCGAAGCACCTGATAGCGCTGTAGAGCAAGATGGTATTGCGGTAACAGTAGAAAAAGCTGAAGGTGAAAAATGTGAGCGTTGCTGGACAATTTCAGAAACAGTTGGCTCTAATGAACAACACCCTACACTTTGCGCACATTGTGCAGAAGTAGTAGAAGCTTATTACGTAGAAGCTGAATAATAAGAATTTAAACATCTTCCTATAATCGTTCATTCGGTTTGGGAAGATGTTTTTCTTTGTGTGCAATTCGTGAAAGAAGTAGAACATGAATAAAAAAATCTTTCGGTTATTTCTCAAAAAGTGAATGGGTATGGTAAAATGAGTAACATATTGTATAGACGGAGGAAACAAGGTGTTTAAATATTATCTTATTGCATTATTTGTTATTGTGTTAGACCAAGTAACGAAGTGGTTTGTAGTAGACAATATGGAACTTGGACAAGAAGTGTCGGTATTTGACCCATATTTATCTATTTATTCGCATCGAAATCGCGGCGCTGCGTGGGGAATTCTACAAGATCAATTCTGGTTATTCGCCATCATTACAGTAGTCGTGGTCGTAGGGATTATCTATTTTTACCATAAAGAAGCAAAAAGAAAACCGTTATTACAGGCGAGTTTAATGATGCTTTTAGGTGGTGCAATTGGTAACTTTATCGACCGAGTATTTCGTGGAGAAGTTGTCGATTTTGTCAGTGTATTAATCCCAGGAATCAATTATCAATTCCCGATTTTTAATATTGCAGATGCAGCGTTAACGCTCGGCGTTATTATGTTAATTATATATATTCTTTTCGAAGATCGAAAAGTAAAGAAAAAGGTGAAGTAATGTCAGAAACATTTTTAATTACAGCAGAACAAAAAGGTCAACGTCTTGATAAAGTCTTAGGAGCTTTACAAGAAGAATGGTCGCGTGGTCAAATTCAAACATTTATTGATGAAGGTCATTTATTAGTAAATGGAGAAAAAGTAAAAAAAACATATAAACTAAAAGAGAACGATGAAATTGTCGTGAATCCTCCAGAGCCAGAGCCACTTGAAATTTTAGCAGAAGATTTAAACTTAGAAATCGTTTATGAAGATGCAGATGTATTAGTTGTGAATAAGCCAAAAGGTATGGTTGTTCATCCAGCGCCTGGTCATACAACCGGTACATTAGTGAATGGTTTAATGCATCAAGTAACAGATTTATCAGGTATTAATGGTGTGATGCGTCCAGGAATTGTTCACCGTATTGATAAAGATACATCAGGTTTATTAATGGTTGCTAAAAATGGTTTAGCACATGAGTCGCTTGTACAACAACTAGTCGATAAGTCTGTAACACGTCGTTATATTGCATTAGTTCATGGTCATATTCCACATGATAAAGGTACAATTGATGCACCAATCGGACGTGACAAAAAAGACCGTCAAAAAATGGGCATTGTAGATGAAGGAAAGCACGCTGTAACACATTTCCAAGTGATTGGTCGCTTTGGTGTAGACTATACATTAGTACAATGCCGTCTTGAAACAGGTCGTACACACCAAATTCGTGTGCATATGAACTACATCGGCTATCCATTAGTAGGCGATCCGAAATATGGACCGAAAAAGACAATGGATATCGGTGGTCAGGCATTACACGCAGGTGTACTTGGTTTTGTTCATCCACGTACGAATGAATATTTAGAGTTTGAAGCGCCAATGCCACAAGAGTTTGACGCATTATTGAACGAACTAAAATCTTCATACGATAAAAAATAAAAAAGCAATTGACACTTTAAGTCATAGAGCATATACTGATAACAGTGAAAAACTAATATTCACCTTTAAAGACAGTCCAGAGAGGCTGAAAAGGATGCGAAGAATGTGGGATTACTGTATGCGTACAGTGTATTTGACATATCTATAAGTATACCTATAACCTCTCGGGCATAACGCTCGGGAGTTTTTTTATGCCACGAAATAGGGAGGTAATAACCGTGACAAAAAAAGCAGAAATTCTTGATCAAGCAGGTATGAATCGTGCTTTAACACGAATTGCACACGAAATCATCGAACGCAATGAGGGTATTGATGAAGTGATTTTAGTTGGAATCAAAACACGCGGTGCATACTTAGCGAAACGTTTAGCACAAAAAATCAATACGATTGAGAAAAAAGAAATTCGTTCAGGAGAATTAGACATCTCACTTTATCGTGATGACTTATCGACAAAGACGAATAACGGAGAAGCACTCGTACAACAAGTAGATATTACAGATGATGTAACGAATCAAAAAGTTGTACTCGTAGATGATGTATTGTACACAGGACGTACGGTACGTGCAGCAATGGACGCTGTAATGGATGTCGGTAGACCTTCACAAATTCAACTAGCCGTTCTAGTTGACAGAGGACATCGTGAACTACCAATTCGTGCAGACTTCGTAGGGAAAAACATTCCAACAGCAAGTCATGAACGTATTGTTGTAAGCATGGTGGAAGTAGACGACACAGACCAAGTAGCCATTTACGAATAAGCAAGATAGAATGTGAGGACATTATAGATATGACAAATGCAGTATTAGATATTAACGACAAGCCGAAAACGAGCCAGCTTTTAACACTTAGTTTACAACATATGTTTGCGATGTTTGGTTCAACAATCCTTGTTCCAACATTAACAGGTTTATCACCAGCAATCGCACTTTTAACAAGTGGCGTTGCGACATTATTCTTCTTATTAATTACACGCTTTCAAGTTCCAGCATACTTAGGATCATCATTTGCATTTATCGCACCAATGATTGTTGCAACAAAGTCATTTGGCGGACCAGGTGGAGCTATGCTAGGCGCCATGCTAGTCGGTGTGACATACGGTATAGTTGCACTAGTTATTTGGAAAACAGGTTATAAATGGTTAATGCGTTTATTACCGCCAATCGTTGTAGCACCTGTTATTATGGTTATCGGTTTAGGTTTAGCAGCAACCGCTGTAGATATGTCAATGAATGAAACATTACAAAACGGTACAAAAGTGTATCATGCATCGTATTTCATCATTGCGCTGATTACATTAGCAGCAGCCATCTTAGTGAACAACTTCATTAAAGGTGTAGTAAGTACAATGCCAATCTTACTTGGCTTAATTGCAGGTTATGTAGCAGCATTAATTTCAGACAAAATTGCAGGTACAAACTTTATCAACTTTTCAAAAGTAGTTGATGCGCCATGGGTTGCAGCACCAAACTTCTTAATTCCTGGTGTAGACTATGCGATTCACTTCACACCAACGATCATTCTTGCGATGGTGCCGATTGTTATCGTAACGATTTCAGAACATATTGGTCACCAATTAGTATTAGGTAAAATTGTAAAACGTAACTATATTAAAAATCCTGGTCTAAATCGTTCATTACTAGGTGATGGGCTAGGTACATTCCTTTCAGCATTAGTCGGAGGACCTCCTAAAACAACATATGGCGAAAACATTGGTGTATTAGTATTAACACGTGTATTCAGCGTATGGGTCATCGGCGGTGCGGCAGTATTCGCTATGTTACTATCATTCTCAGGTAAGTTAATGGCACTTGTAAGCACAATCCCAACACCAGTACTTGGTGGTGTATCAATCCTATTATTCGGTATTATCGCTTCATCTGGTCTACGTATGTTAGTCGAAAACAAAATCGACTTTGATCATAAACGTAACTTAGTAATCGCTTCTGTAATCTTAATTTTAGGAATCGGTGGCGGTAAGATTTTATGGCAAAATGCATTTGGTATTGAAGGTTACAACTTTGCAATCGAAGGTATGGCTTTAGCAGCAATCGTCGGTGTGATTTTAAATGTCATCTTACCAGGTAAAGCACAGCCAGATATTGAGTTACAAGCAGAAGAAGAACGTGAAAAACAACTTGAAAAATAAATAATAAATAACCTTTTAAAGATTGCCCAGAGAGGCAAAGAAGGGTGCTGTGATTTGTACGGAAGTAGTCTATACACTACCTCTCTACCTTGTCATACCCATCTTAAGCCTCCCTAACCAAATTTAGGGAGGCTTTTCTTATGAAAAATGAGGAGGATCTGCAGAAATGAAAAACTTACTGTCAATGGATGAAGTATCAACAGAAGAAATTATGACGATTTTAAACAGAGCGGCTGAATTCGAGGCGGGCGCACAACCACAACTAGAGAAAGAATACTTTGTTGCAAACCTCTTTTTTGAGCCAAGTACACGTACGAAAACATCATTTGAAGTGGCAGAGCGTCGTGTAGGAGCGACAGTCATTCCATTTGATACAGGCTTTTCAAGTGTATTAAAGGGAGAAACTTTATACGACACAGTAAAAACAATTCAGCAGAGCGGAATTGACGCAGTTGTTATTCGACATAAACAAGATGCGTATTATGAAGAGTTACTAGAAGGGTTAGACGTAGCGATTGTCAATGCAGGAGACGGAGCAGGACAACATCCATCACAATCACTACTTGATTTATATACGATTTATAAAGAGTTTGGACGATTTGAAGGCGTACAAGTAACGATTGCAGGTGATATTTCACATAGTCGTGTAGCGAAGTCAGATGCGATTGCACTTGAAAAGTTGGGCGCAGATGTGCACTTTGTATGCCCACCAGAATGGCAAGGTGAGTTTAACGCACAACATGAGTGGGATCAACAAATCGAAACGAGCGACGTGATTATGTTACTGCGCGTACAACATGAACGTGATGCAGCATATGAAGGGTTCACAACAGAGAGTTATCATGCACAATACGGTTTAACGGTTGAACGTGAAAAGCAAATGAAGGATGGTGCAATCATCATGCACCCTGCACCAATTAATCGCGGTGTAGAAATCGATTCATCATTAGTAGAATGTGAGCGCTCAAGAATCTTCGCACAAATGAAAAATGGTTTATACATTCGTATGGCGATCATGGAGCAAATTTTAAAGGGGAGAGATTAACATGACAAAACTATTAAAAAATGTACAAATGTTAAACGAGCAAGGCGAATTACAGCAAGTGGATATCTTAATGGAAGATGGAAAAGTAGCAGACATCCAATCGACGATTACGGTAGAAGGTGCAGAAGTAATTGATGGTAAAGGACTTGTCGTATCTCCAGGGTTTGTCGATGTACATACACATCTACGCGAACCAGGTTATGAGCATAAAGAAACAATCGCAACGGGTTCTGCATCGGCAGCAAAGGGTGGTTTCACAACAATTTGCGCGATGCCAAATACAAACCCAGTACCTGATTCAGTAGAGCATTTAGACATGATTAATCAATTAATCGAAGAACGCGCAGTGATTCGCGTGCTACCATACGGTTCATTAACAGTGGCACAGTCAGGTGATGAGCGTACCGATCTAGCAGCATTAAAAGCACATGGTGCAGTCGCATTTTCAGATGACGGCGTTGGCGTACAAGAAGCAGCAACAATGTATGAACAAATGAAAGATGCAGCTGCAATCGGTATGACAGTTGTCGCACATTGTGAAGATAACTCATTAATCTATGACGGTGTTATGCATGAAGGAACACGTAATAAAGAATTAGGTTTACCAGGTATTCCTTCAATCTGTGAATCTGTACAAATTGCACGCGACGTACTTCTTGCGGAAGCAGCAGGCGCTCACTATCACGTATGTCACGTATCAACAAAAGAATCAGTACGTGCTGTACGCGATGCAAAAGCAGCAGGCATTCATGTAACAGCAGAAGTTTGTCCACATCACTTACTATTAGAAGAGATGGATATTCCATCAGATGATGCAAACTGGAAGATGAACCCTCCTTTACGTGCAATTGAAGATAAGGATTCATTACATGCAGCATTACTTGACGGTACAATCGATTGTATCGCAACAGACCACGCGCCACATACAGTAGAAGAAAAATGCTGTGGTATGGTTGGTGCACCATTCGGTATCGTTGGTTTTGAAACGGCCTTCCCATTACTGTACACACACTTTGTAAAAACAGGTAAGTGGACACTACAACAATTAATTGAGTGGATGGCAACAAAACCAGCAGAAATCTTCAAATTGCCATACGGTAAAATTGAAGTTGGCGCTTCAGCAGATTTAGTCTTAATTGACTTAGAAAAAGAGCAACAAATTCATGCAGAAGGCTTTGTATCAATGGGTCGCAACACACCGTTCAACGGCTGGACAGCACAAGGTTGGCCAGTGATGACAATTTATAACGGACAAATCGTTTGGGAGGATGCACAATGACAACGAGAAAATTAATTTTAGAAAATGGCGAAGTATTTGAAGGAACAGCATTTGGTAGCGATAATGGATCAGACGGTGAAGTAGTATTCACAACAGGGATGACAGGTTACCAAGAAACAATGACAGACCCATCATTCTGCGGTCAAATTGTAACCATGACATACCCACTAATCGGGAACTACGGCATGAACCGTGATGACTTTGAAACAATTGCTCCAGCAATTAAAGGTTTCGTTGTACAAGAACTAGCAAAAACACCATCAAATTTCCGTTCAGAGCGTACAGTTGATGAATTTTGTAAACAAAAAAATATCCCTGGAATTGAAGGGATTGATACGCGTAAATTAACACGTATGATTCGTACAGAAGGTTCTGTAAAGGGCTATATTACAGCTGTTGGCGAAGAAGTAAATGTAGAAGAAGTAGTAACACGCCTACAAAATACAACATTCCCAACAAACCAAGTTGAGCAAGTATCGACAAAATCAGCTTATCCATCACCAGGTCGCGGTAAAAAAGTAGTCTTAATGGACTTCGGTATGAAACATGGTATCTTACGCGAATTAAACAAACGTGATTGTGACGTAGTCGTTGTACCTTACAATACAACAGCAGAAGAAATTCTATCATATAATCCAGACGGTATTATGTTATCGAATGGACCTGGGGATCCAAAAGATGTACCAGAAGCAGTTGAAACAATCAAAGCACTAATCGGACAATTGCCAATCTTCGGTATTTGCTTAGGTCACCAATTATTCGCTCTAGCAAGTGGCGCAGACTCATTCAAACTAAAATTCGGTCACCGCGGTGCAAACCATCCAGTTAAAGACTTAAAAACAGGTCGTACAGAATTAACGTCTCAAAATCATGGTTACGCAGTTGACCCAGATTCATTAGAAGGAACAGATTTAGAAATTACACATGTTGCACTAAATGACGGTACAGTTGAAGGAATACGCCATAAAGTACATCCTGTATTCACAGTGCAATATCACCCAGAAGCATCACCGGGACCAGAAGATTCAAATCACTTATTTGACGAATTTATCGAATTAATGAATACACACGCTGGGAAGGAGCAATCACAACATGCCTAAACGCCAAGACATTCAATCCATTTTAGTAATCGGTTCAGGTCCAATTGTTATTGGACAAGCCGCAGAATTTGACTACGCAGGTACACAAGCTTGTTTATCTCTTAAAGAAGAAGGTTACCGCGTTATTCTAATCAACTCAAATC
Source organism: Kurthia sp. YJT4 (assembly GCF_030219945.1). Taxonomy (NCBI): domain Bacteria; kingdom Bacillati; phylum Bacillota; class Bacilli; order Caryophanales; family Caryophanaceae; genus Kurthia; species Kurthia sp. YJT4. Next base: position 715,611 of record NZ_CP126689.1, read on the forward strand.
CAGCAACAATTATGACAGATACAGAAATTGCTGATAAAGTTTACATCGAGCCAATCAGCTTAGAGTTCGTATCACGTATTCTTCGTAAAGAACGTCCAGATGCAATTCTACCAACATTAGGTGGTCAAACAGGTCTGAATATGGCAATTGAGCTACATAATTCAGGAATTCTTGATGAACTAAATATCGAAATCTTAGGAACAAAATTAGATGCGATTCACCAAGCAGAAGACCGTGATTTATTCCGTAACTTAATGTATGAACTAGATGTACCAACACCAGAATCAGAAATCATTCACACAGTGGAAGAAGCACAAGCTTTCGTAGACCAAGTTGGTTACCCTGTAATCGTTCGTCCAGCATTTACACTTGGTGGAACAGGCGGCGGTATTTGTGAAAACGAACAAGAACTTCACGAAATCGTTGCTTCTGGTTTAAAATACTCACCTGTAACACAATGTCTACTTGAAAAGTCAATTGCAGGTTATAAAGAGATTGAGTATGAAGTAATGCGTGATTCAAAAGATAATGCAATCGTTGTATGTAACATGGAGAACGTTGACCCTGTAGGGATTCACACAGGTGACTCAATCGTAGTTGCACCGTCTCAAACATTATCAGACCGCGAATACCAAATGTTACGTAATGTATCATTAAAAATCATTCGTGCATTAGGAATTGAAGGTGGATGTAACGTACAGTTAGCACTTGATCCACACAGCTTCAACTACTACATTATCGAAGTAAACCCACGTGTATCACGTTCATCAGCACTTGCTTCAAAAGCAACGGGTTACCCAATTGCTAAATTAGCAGCGAAAATTGCAGTAGGTTTAACATTAGATGAGATGATTAACCCAGTAACAGGTAAAACATACGCTTGTTTCGAACCAGCACTTGACTACATTGTAGCGAAAATTCCACGCTGGCCATTCGATAAGTTCGAAGGTGCAAAACGTAATCTTGGAACACAGATGAAAGCAACAGGTGAGGTTATGGCGATTGGTCGTAACTTTGAAGAAGCGATGTTAAAAGCAGTTCGTTCACTTGAAACAGGACACAAGCATCTTGAAATGAAACATGCAGAAGAATTAACAGATGAGTGGATTCAAAAACGTATTACAAAAGCAGGCGATGAGCGCTTATTCTTCTTAGGAGAAGCATTACGCCGCGGTGTTACAATCGAGCAAATCCATGAATGGTCACAAATTGATTTATTCTTCTTAAATAAATTTAAAAACATTGTAGATTATGAAGAAGTACTTCGTAACAATGTAAAAGACGTCGAAACATTACGTCATGCGAAGAAAATTGGTTTTGCAGATGAAACAATCGCAAAATTATGGGGCATGAAAGAAGAAGAAGTATATGACTTCCGTAAAGAACATGGCATTATCCCAGTTTATAAAATGGTTGATACATGTGCAGCAGAATTCGAATCAGAAACACCATACTTCTACGGAACATATGGCGATGAAAACGAATCAATCAAAACAGATCGTGAATCTGTAATCGTACTTGGTTCAGGTCCAATTCGTATCGGACAAGGTGTAGAATTTGACTATGCAACAGTACACTCTGTATGGGCGATTCAAGAAGCAGGATATGAGGCAATCATCATCAACTCAAACCCTGAAACTGTATCTACAGACTTCTCAATCTCAGATAAACTATACTTTGAACCATTAACAATTGAAGATGTTATGCACATCGTTGATTTAGAACAACCAAAAGGCGTTGTTGTTCAATTCGGTGGTCAAACAGCAATCAACTTAGCAGATAAACTAGAAGCACGCGGCGTTAAAATCTTAGGTACATCATTAGATGATATCGACCGTGCAGAATCACGTGACCGTTTTGAAGCAGCATTACACGAAATTGGTATTCCACAACCACTTGGTAAAACAGCTACAAACACACCAGACGCTGTAGCAATTGCTGAGGAAATCGGTTACCCTGTACTTGTTCGTCCTTCATATGTATTAGGCGGTCGTGCGATGGAGATTGTTTATAACACGCCAGAACTTGAGCACTACATGGCGACAGCAGTAGAAGCTTCACCAGAACATCCAGTATTAATCGACCGTTACTTAACAGGTAAAGAGATTGAAGTCGATGCAATCTGTGACGGCGAAAATGTATGTATCCCTGGTATCATGGAACACATTGAGCGCGCAGGTGTTCACTCAGGTGACTCAATCGCTGTGTATCCAACACAAGATTTATCACAAAAACATATCGACACATTAGTAGACTACACAACACGTTTAGCAAAAGGTTTAAACATTAAAGGATTAATGAACATCCAATATGTTATCTCAGATGACGTTGTTTACGTAATCGAAGTCAACCCACGTGCTTCACGTACAGTGCCATTCTTAAGTAAGATCACAAACATTCCAATGGCAAATGTTGCGACAAAAGCAATCTTAGGTCAATCGATTGTAGACCAAGGATACCCAGTAGGATTAGCACCTATTAAAGACGGCGTATTTGTAAAAGTTCCAGTATTCAGCTTTGCAAAACTTCGTCGTGTTGATACAACATTAGGACCTGAAATGAAATCAACGGGTGAAGTTATGGGTAAAGACTCAACACTTGAAAAAGCATTATACAAAGGTTTCGTTGCAGCAGGTATGAAGATTGAAGATCATGGTTCAGTATTAATGACTGTATCAGATAAAGATAAAGAAGAAGCAACAGAATTAGCAAAACGTTTTGTTAATATCGGTTATAGCATTTTAGCAACACCAGGTACTGCGGCAGCACTTGAAGAAGCAGGTGTACAAGTACAAGTAGTTGATAAAATCGGCTCAAACGGCCCAACATTATTAGATGTGATTCAAAAAGGTAATGCACAGCTTGTTATCAACACATTAACAAAAGGGAAGCAACCAGCACGTGACGGATTCCGAATTCGTCGTGAATCAGTAGAAAACGGTGTAGCTTGCTTAACTTCACTTGATACAGCAGAAGCAATCTTACGAGTAATTGAATCAATGACATTCACAGCAGAACAAATGTAAAAAAAGCGGAGGTGCACGAAACCATGATCCAACAAGAACGTATGAAAGTAGTTCGTCAAAAGCAGATAGCAGATGATATTTTTGAGCTGACTTTAATTGGTCAACTCACACTTGAAATGAAAGAGCCTGGACAATTTGTTCATATCCGTGTAGAAGACCACTACGAGCCTTCTTTAAGAAGACCTATCAGTATCGCGGAAATTGATCACGATGCAATGCAGTTTAAAATGATTTACCGTGCAGGCGGAAAAGGAACGAAAATATTGTCTACGAAAAAAGCCGGAGATGAAGTGGATGTTCTTGGACCGTTAGGAAATGGTTTTCCAATCGAAGAAGCTGCACCTGGTGAAACAGCTCTATTAGTAGGTGGGGGTATTGGTGTACCTCCTCTCTATGAGCTATCAAAGAGATTAAATGAACGTGGCGTTAAAACCATCCATGTACTTGGTTTCCAATCAGCAGCGAATGTATTCTATGAACAACAGTTCCAAGCGCTAGGCGATACATATATCGTGACAGCTGACGGTACACAAGGCACAAAAGGTTTTGTAACGGATTTATTAGCAGAGGTAAAACCAGAGTTTGATGTATTTTATAGCTGTGGACCATTACCGATGTTAAGTGCTTTAGAAAAATTCTATCCAGAGAAAAAAGGTTTCCTATCATTTGAAGAACGTATGGGCTGTGGTATCGGTGCTTGCTACGCTTGTATTTGCGACACAACAGACGGTGATTACAAAAAAGTATGTTCAGATGGACCTGTATTCCCGAAAGGAGTTGTCGCACTGTGAGCAATCGTTTAAATATCGAATTACCAGGGTTGTCGCTTAAAAACCCAATTATGCCAGCTTCAGGTTGCTTCGGCTTCGGTCAAGAGTATGCGCAGTTATACGATCTATCAAAGCTAGGTGCCATTATGATTAAGGCAACAACACTTGAAACACGTCGTGGGAATCCAACACCACGTGTAGCTGAAACTTCAGCAGGTATGTTGAATGCTATCGGTCTACAAAACCCAGGTTTAGAACATGTGTTAGAACATGAGTTACCATGGTTAGAAAAATATGATGTGCCAATTATTGCAAATGTAGCTGGTACAGAAACAGAAGATTATGTAGAGGTGGCAAAGCGCATTTCTAAAGCGCCAAACGTACATGCACTTGAATTGAACATCTCTTGTCCAAACGTTAAATGTGGCGGGATTCAATTCGGTACAGATCCTCAAACAGCAAAAGAATTAACAGCGGCAGTCAAAGCAGTGTCAAGTGTACCTGTCTATGTGAAATTATCACCAAATGTAACGAGTGTTGTAGATATTGCGAAAGCAGTAGAAGCAGGCGGTGCAGATGGTATTACGATGATTAATACATTAGTAGGTATGCGTCTACACGAAAAAACAGGGAAACCTGTTATTGCAAATGGTACAGGTGGTTTATCAGGACCAGCAGTCAAACCAGTAGCGATTCGTATGGTATATGAAGTAAGCCAAGCAGTAAATATTCCGATTATCGGTATGGGCGGCGTTGCCGATGCACAAGATGTCATTGACTTCTTATCAGCAGGTGCAAGCGCAGTCGCAGTAGGGACAGCAAACTTTGTTGATCATTTTGTTTGTCCAAACATCATTGAGCAATTACCAGCTAAGCTAGACGAGCTAGGTTATGCACACATTTCAGAAGTAATCGGAAGGAGTCACCGTTAATGAATACAAATCCAATTATCGCACTTGATTTATCAAGTAAAGTGGAAGTAATCGAATTTCTAGAACAATTTAATGAAAAACTTTTTGTCAAAGTAGGCATGGAGTTATATTATCAAGAAGGTCCAGCTATTATCCAAACAATTAAAGAGATGGGACATGACATCTTTCTTGATTTAAAACTACATGATATTCCAAATACAGTGAAATCAGCAATGAAAGGTCTAGCAAAGCTAGGTGTAAATCTTGTAAATGTTCATGCAGCAGGCGGTTCACAGATGATGCAAGCTGCAATGGAAGGTCTGATTGAAGGCACACCGGTTGGTCAAGAACGTCCAGCGCTTATTGCAGTAACACAGTTAACTTCTACAACAGAAGAACAAATGCAAAAAGAACAAAATATTTTAACAAGCTTAGATGCGTCGGTGATTAACTATGCCGTATTAGCAAAAGAAGCAGGATTAGATGGCGTTGTATGTTCTGTATTAGAAGCAAAAGGAATCGAAGACGCTTGTGGCAAAACATTCTTTAAAGTAACACCAGGAATTCGTTTAGCGGGCGGCGAATCACACGATCAAAAACGTGTAGCAACACCAGATTTCGCAAAATCAGAAGGTTCTACACAAATCGTTGTAGGTCGTGCAATTACAAAGGCTGAAAATCCAGTCGAAGCATATCATACAGTACAGCAACTATGGGGAGGCAACGCATAATGGCGATTCAACACGAAGTAGCAAAAGGCATGTTAGAGGCAGGAGCAGTAGAATTACGTCCACATGATTTATTCACATGGGCATCAGGTATTAAATCACCAATTTACTGTGATACACGTCTAACAATTTCATATCCAACAGTGCGTAAAACAATCGCACAAGGATTAGCAGCATTAATTCAAGAGAAATTCCCAACATGTGAAGTAGTGGCAGGTACAGCAACAGCAGGTATTCCACACGCTGCATGGGTGGCGGATATTTTGGAACAACCAATGGTATATGTTCGTTCAAAACCAAAAGGTCATGGTCGCGGAAAGCAAACAGAAGGTAAGTTTCAAGAAGGTGCAAAAGTTGTTGTAATCGAAGACATCGTATCAACAGGCGGTTCTTCAATTAATGCAGTTGAAGCATTAAATCGTGAAGGTGCAGAAGTACTAGGTGTTGTATCAGTGTACTCTTATTTATTACCAGCAGCGATTGAGAACTTCGAAAAAGCAGGCGTACCATACTATAGCTTATCTGATTTTGAAGCACTTGTAGAAGCAGCAGAAGAAACAGGTGCAATTCAAAAAGAAGATATCCCGGGCTTACTTACTTGGTATAAAGATTTAAAAGCAGGTAACTTAAAATAATTGAATAGTAGAGGGGGAGTGCTTATAAAGTACTTCACCCTTTTTTCGAAAAAGAACGTGACAAAATTCGTAATTCTTGTGAACGACGAGTAGAATCCATATCTTTTTTTATAAAAAAGGATTAAGATGAAAGGGACTATGTATGTTCAAAGGAGGTTACATAATGACAGATACAGCTCCGGCTTTAAAAAGTAAAAAAGTTGCTTGGGTTTTATGGTTATTTTTAGGTTTATTTTTCGGTGCGCATCGCATTTATTTAAATCGTATGGGTAGTGGTTTAGCAATTATGTCACTTGGCTTCTTTACATTTATTTTGTCATTCTTAGCAGTTGGTTTATACGTATTCATAATTCTAGGAATTGTTTGGATTATCGAAGGTATTCGTTTAAATAAATTAGTTGATCTTGAGAATGCATTTATTTTAAATGGTGGCTATGATCAAGAGGATTAGTCAAAAATCATTTTTCTTTTGCGTATAAGACGTAATGGAAAAATGATTTTTTATTTGACAAAATAAAGAGATTCGATAGAAGATAAAGTCAACGAATAAAGTCGGCTTAAAGGGTGAGGTAGTATGGAAACATTCAAACTAGATGAACAGACAATCATTGAACGTGTTGTATTAAAAGTAAAAGACTTAACGCGTCAAATTGCATTTTATGAACGAGTAGTAGGATTAAAATGTATTAAGCGCACACAAGAAGAAGCGTTTTTAGGAATTGACAATCATATTTTAATCGAGATGCGAAAAGTAGCTGAAAAAGAACAACCATCAAAAGGAACAGGACTCTTTCACTTTGCTTTACTCTTACCGAGTAGAGAAGCTTTCGCCACTAAATTCTTTCATATACTACAAAATAAAGAACCGATTGATAGTCCCGAGGAACAAGTGAAAGTTTTGCCGCATTTTGACAAAATAATACCAATCTCACGTTTAGATAGTGCCAGTGATCATGGTTATAATGAATCGTTTTATATCCATGATTTAGAAGGGAATGGAATTGAAATTTATGCAGATCGTCCGCAAATACAGTGGGGCAATCATGAAAGAGGCGTGAATCACCCTTTAAATTTTAAAGAGCTTGCACCATTAGCAGATTTTACAACAGATGGTGGATTACCTTTAGGCACAGTAATTGGGCATGTCCACTTGCGATTAGATCGTATGGAAGAATGTGTTGATTTTTACACAGATATTTTAGGTTTTGAGTTGAAGGAATTAGAGGAACATGTCTTTTTCGTATCATCAAGTGATTACCATCATCAATTAGCAGGGAATATTTGGTCGGGTTCAGATATTACACACCCAGTAGCTATGCACACAGGACTTCATCATATTGTGTTGGCATTACCAACAGAAGATGCACTTCAAAAGGCAAGAGACCATATAAAACAATTTATTTTAATGCAAGAAGCAACAAATGGATTTTTTGTAAAAGATCCAAGTGGGAATGTTATTTTGTTAAAAGTGAAAGAAATTATGTAGTAGATTTACTTTTTATATTCATAACTAAAGGACTAGAATTTCCATAAGCATAGAATAAAGGTGATTTCAATACTTTTTTATGGGACGAAAGGATAAAAAGTTATTAATTAGGATTTATGGGGTAACGTATGTAGGAAGGTAAAATGAGGGGGAGGTGAAATAGCCACTAGGCGAGAAAAATAATCGCTTGTACCGTTTAAATTTTTTACAGTGATAAATCATTTGAAAATGGCAGTGCATATTTTTCATAGTTGATCTATTTAGGGTGATAGATCGCCATCGCTATAAAGTGGAATAGGTTAATAATGGTTTAATGATGTTACCATATTTATAAAATGATTTTTTGTATTGGATACATGAATTTCTTTCCGTTATAGATAGTGGAAAAAGAAGCGTATGTAAACAATCGACATGTAATTCTACATCTAATTATACTCATTCATGGGCGAACATGAATGAGTATTTTTTTAAGGAGCGTGAAGGATTCATGAAAGAAGATGTATTACAACAATTTATTTATAGTCATCCAGATATTCGTGCAGTAGGTATTGAAGGATCCATCGCAACAGGTCGACAGGATCTCTATTCAGATTTAGATGTTACGCTGTTTACAACACATCTACCTAACTATCTGGAACAATCATCGTGGTTAGATTCTTTTGGACCACGTATTATTATGCAAACACCTGAACCAATTCAGTTAGAAAATGATTTTGTGTTATATCCTTTTTTAATGTTATTTGAAGATGGGAGCCGTATCGATTTAAAGATGGCATCCGTATATGCATTTGAAGCGTACTTGAATTGGGAGTCTACTGTTCAAATTGTCATGGATTTAGATCATCGTCTACAAGTTCAACCCATTCCGAATGAACAGAGTTTTATTATCCAAAAACCATCAGAGCAAGATTTTTTTGAATGTACGAATGAATTTTTATGGGTAGCTACATATGTAGCAAAGGGAATATTGCGTCATCAATTTATGTATGCAGCGAAACACCTTGAAATTATACGAGAAGAACTTTTACGTATGATAGCTTGGTCGATTAGTGAACTACATTTAGAGCGTGTCAATTTAGGCAATGCTTATAAATATTTACATGAATATATGGATGAACAGGATTTTGAAGAATTACGAACGACGTATGCAATAGGCAGTAGTACAGCACAAAAAGATGCTCTCCAAACGATGATTACCTTATTTGAACGCTATGCAAAACCATTAGTAGAATCTTATAATTATAACTACTCAGAAGAATGTGAAGCCACGAAGCAATACATCTTAAATATTCTTGAACAAAGAGGTATTGGTATGAAATCAAAATAATGAAGCAAAAAGCCTGAGACGATTTTGTCTCAGGCTTTTTTCAGATTTAAGTATTTGCTTGTAATTGCATCACAAGTGCTTCATCTGGTGTTACAAATACTGTTTTTTGTTCAAAATAAATAACAAAACCAGGTTTTGCACCACTTGGCTTTTTCACTTGTTTTACCTCTGTATAGTCAACCGGTACAGACGAAGATTCACGTGCTTTACTGAAGTATGCAGCGAGTGTTGCTGCTTCTAAAATTGTTTGTTCGTCTGGATCATCTGAGTGAATGACTACATGTGAACCAGGAATATCTTTCGTGTGCAACCATGTTTCCCATTTACGTGCAATTTTAAAGGTTAAATAATCATTTTGTTTATTATTTTTCCCAATCGAAATCGGCACACCTGTAGAAGATACATATTTTTCTGGTGTTGGTTTCACTGGTTTTTTACGACGTTTCGATTTTTTCAGGCGCATATACCCTTGTTCTGCTAACTCTTCACGAATTTCTTCAATGTCAGCAGGAGACGCTTGCTGAACTTGTTGTGCAAGTAATTCGAAGTATTCAATGTCTGCTGTCGCAATTTGAATTTGTTCTTCCACTTTGACAAGTGCATGCTTAAACTTATTGTATTTTGCATAATAGCTCTGTGCATTTTCAATCGGTGTTTTGCGTTCACTCAGTGGAATCGTAATCTTGTCACCTGTTTCGCTATAGTAATTTTCAACCGTAACAGACTTTGCACCTTTTTCGAATTGATAAAGATTTGCCATTAATAATTCACCAAATAATTGATACTGATCTAAGTTTTGAGCGCGTTTTAAATCTTGATCTAATTTTTTTAGTTTCAGCTTCAATTTATTAATCTCAGCTTGCAACCAGTTTTCTAAATCGCCTGCTTGTTGTTTTACACGATCACGTTCTGCACGTGCAAAGAATACACGATCGAGTAATTCACTCAATGTATTGTAGTAGGTTTTTGGTTCTTCAAAGCTATGCAAATCAATTGGTGAGAAAATCACTTTTCTTCCTTGTTCTAAATACGTTGGTTTTGTTCCACCAACTACAAATTCATTCACGAAATCGCGGAAGATGGAAACCGTTGGCACTTGTTGTTCTTGCGCGCGAAATAATAATTCATTCGCGTGAAGGGGAGAAAATCCAACGAATTGTTGCATGATTTCCTTTGCGTCACGAATTTCAGTGAAGAATTCTGCTAGTTGTTCATCTGTTACTGTAACAGGATTCCACTTATCTTGTTTTGGCGGTGCAATATAGATAGAACCAGGGAGAACCGTACGATAACTATTCATAGCAGGTGGTAAGTGTTTCAAACTATCCACAATTTTTTCAGTCTCTGCATCGACCATAATTAAGTTACTATGACGTCCCATAATCTCAGCATAAATATAACGTGTAATCGGATCGCCAATTTCATTCTTACTCGAAATCGTCAATTTTAAAATACGGTCTGCATCGAGCTGTTCGATTGTCTCGATGAAACCACCTTCCACATGTTTACGCAATAAAGAGCAAAACATCGGTGGTTCAGGCGGATTTTCGATTGTTTGTTCCGTCATGTGTACACGCGCATATGTTGGATGAATCGAGAATAATAACTTTTTATTTGCTCCATTTGCACGAATCGTAAAGATGACTTCTTGTGCGTTTGGTTGATGCACTTTAGCGATTCTACCTGTAACGAGTTGTTGTAATTCTTTTGTCATTGCGATTGTAAATAAACCATCATAAGCCATAGTCAAATCCTCTTTCGTTCTAGAGTTTGTCAGTACTCCATATAGTTAAATCTAGTGTACCACGTATTGCAAACAAATGTTTTTTTAAGAATTTAAAAAATTAATTTTCAAAAAAGATTGACGATTCCTGACATATACTGTTTAATTATCTTGTTTTGAAAATTTTGAATAGAAAAGGAATGTGATTGATGAAAAGGTTTTTTGGAGTTTTAGCGCTGGGAATGCTTGTTACGTCGTCGTTGGTAGCATGTACAGCAGCCGATAAAAAAGACGAGACTGAACACGACAAGAAAAAAAGTACAGAGGTTGTAACAGAACAACAATTCATGAGTAAAGTAGATGAAAATTACGCCTATGACTTTGCGAAAGGTCTCGAACAATTTAAAACGAATGAAAAGTTAGGTTACAGAACTGCAGGCTCAGAAGCAGAGTTACAAACAGGTGAGCATATTGAGAAAGAGATGAAATCACTTGGTTTACAAGAAGTAACAAAAGACGAGATTACTGTAGATTCTTGGACATTTGAAAAAGCAGATTTATCTTTTAAAACAACATCTGGAAAAGAACAGTTAGCTGTTTTAGGTGGCTATCAAACGAACTTTAATACAAATGGTAAAAAGTCGTATGAAGTCGTGTATGCAAATCGCGGAACAGCGGATGATTTAGAGAAGTTGGATGTAAAAGGTAAACTGGTGTTAATAGATATTAATCAACGTGAAGAATGGTGGATTAACTACCCAACATATCAAGCGCATTTAAAAGGTGCGGCAGCGGTTATTGCCGTACAAAATGGTGGATATGGTGAAGTAGATGAATCAGCACTGAATGCACAAGATATTTGTGGTCCAGAAGATGCACCTGCATTTTCAATGTCACAAAAAGATGCAAAAGAATTAAAAAAAGCATTGAAGAAGAACAACAATAAACTAACGGTTGATTTTGATGCGAAATCAACAGTGAAGATGAATCAAAAAACATATAACTACTACGGGAAAATCGAAGGAAAGCATAAAGATGAATACATCCTATTATCAGGACACTATGATTCATACTTTGATGGTTTCCAAGATGATAACTCGGCAATTGGTTTAATGTTAGGAATTGCGAAAGCGATGAAAGACAGTGGATATCAACCAGATAAGACGATCATCTTCAATGCATTAGCAGCAGAAGAATGGGGCGTATCGAATTCACGTTATGACTGGTCTACAGGTGCATACAATCAAATTTTCAAAGTGCATCCAGAATGGGCAAAACAAACATTTGCAAACATTAATTTTGAATTACCTGCATTTGAACATATGGATACGAATGAAATTCGCTCAGTATATGAATTTAAAGATTTCTTAACAGATTTCATTCCAACAGTTCCAGCAATTGATGGAATTTATAAAGATGGTATTCGCATCGTAACACCATTACAAACTTGGTCAGATGACTTCTCATTCTCGATTGCCGGTATTCCAGCAATCCGTAATGACTTCCAAGATAGTCAGTTCATGCATACGCATTATCATTCACAATATGATAATAATGACACGTACAATAAAAAAGTAATGAAATATCATATGAATATGTACGGTACATTAGCGATGGCGTATGACAAACAAGCTGTGACACCACTTCACTTTACAACACGTCTAGATGAAATGGAAAAAAGCGTGAAAGAAAAAATCTATAAGATGGGCGATGTCGACGCTAAAACATTATTAAATGAATTAGCAGAAACGAAAAAAGTGGCGAAAGAACTGAATGCCAAAGTGGATGAAGTGAATGCTTCATATGAAAAAGCTCATGCAGCAGGTGATACAAAAGAAGCCGATCGTATTTATAAAGAGAATGAACAATTAAATGATGCTTTACTTGCAGCATTTAAATCAGCACAAGATGCTTTTGTACGTCTTACTTGGGAAGATGAAGTAATTTTCCCACATGAACATGCACAAAATAATATCGAAGCACTTCAACAAGCTAAACAAGCATTAGAAAAAGGGAAGGCTTCAAAAGCATTAGATGAATCATTGTATAAAGTAGATAATAACTGGTATGCATATGATTATGATCGTGAAGTATATGACTATTTTACAAACTATGTAACAGATCAACCAGCAGACCGTTTAAAATGGGGTGCAGGACGCGTGATGGGACATGAAGACTTATATGATGTTATTGCATCATTACAAGCTAAAAAAGATGGTGCCAACTTCACAAAAGAGATTAAAGCAATTGATGCGGCAATTCAAACGCAACAACAATTGTTAAAGAAAACAAATGAACAAGAAGTAAAAGCAGTACAAGCACTGCGTAAACAATTAGAAGCGATGTAATATCCACCCTGAATTTCTGTCATGCTAAATAACGGAAATTCAGGGTTTCTTTTTTTAGATGCTTCGTTGTTTAAGAATTTTACGTTCCTTCATAAAACTACAAGCAAAATAAAACAGACCTATGCTATAATTAATCTATTATGCAAAGAAGGGTGTGACTGACCTTGGTGCGAAGTATGACTGGATTTGGCAGGGGTGTCACAACGACGGAACATTTTAGATTAACCGTCGAAATTCGCTCGGTGAATCATCGTTTTTTAGAAGTATCGACGAAGTTCCCGAAAGAATGGATGGAAGCAGAAATTCATACAAAAAAGCTCCTATCAACTTTACTATCACGAGGTAAGCTAGATGTTTTAGTGAATTTGAAAAAAGAAGAGCAGCAAGCACCGAAAATTAATGTCAACATTCCCGTTCTTCTAGCTTATAAAGAAGCGAGAGAACAGGTAAGTCAAGTATTGCCTGTGGAAGAGGAATGGTCGATGCAAGAAATTTTAGGGTTGCAAGATGCTTTTTTAGTAGAATCAGATGAAATACCCAATGAAACACTTTTACAAGCAGTAAGTGAAGCGGTAACTGAAGCTGCAACAGCGCTTATTCAAATGAGAGAGCGAGAGGGTCAGGAATTATATGAAGCATTACAAGGCTTCAAACAAGAACTGATGCAAGAGATTGAACAGATTCGCAGCGTATCTTCTCAAGCAGTTGAAAAATATCGCGAAAAACTCCTGCAAAGACTACAAGATATCACTTCCTCCGAAGAAGTGGAGAGCCGTATTTTAACGGAAGTTGCAGTGTTTGCAGAAAGAGTCGATATTGCGGAAGAACTCGATCGATTGTCGAGCCATTTTGAACAACTCGATGAAACACTACGAGACAATCAACCAATTGGGCGTAAATTAGAGTTTCTCTTACAAGAAATACATCGTGAAATTAATACGATTGGTTCTAAAAATCAATCGTCTGTCGCATCAATTGCAGTAGTTCAAGCAAAATCGGTACTTGAAAAAATGAGAGAACAGGTTCAAAATATTGAATAATTGTTTTTTTAGTAGTATCATTAATTATTTGTAACGATGAAGGAGACAAAATGAGAAAAGAACGTGGATTATTGATTGTTTTATCAGGTCCTTCGGGTGTCGGAAAAGGCACTGTACGAAAGGAACTATTTTCGCAGCCAGATACGAATTATGAGTATTCAATTTCGATGACAACACGTAAACCGCGCGAAGGCGAAGTGGACGGTGTTGATTACTTCTTTAAAGAAAAAGAAGATTTCGAAGCATTAATTGAGCAAGGTAAGTTACTTGAGTATGCTCAATATGTAGGGAATTATTATGGAACACCGATTGACTATGTCAACCAAACACTTGATGCAGGACGCGATGTATTTTTAGAAATTGAAGTACAGGGTGCTACACAAATTCGTGAAAAAGTTCCAGATGGTCTATTTATTTTCTTAGCGCCTCCAAGTTTATCTGAACTGCAAAACCGTTTAGTCGGTCGTGGAACAGAGACGGAGGAAGTTATTGCAAACCGTATTGAAGCGGCAAATAAAGAGCTTGAAATGATGAACTTATACGATTATGTCGTTGAAAACGATGAAGTTACATTAGCGTGTGACCGTATTAATTCAATTGTCGTTGCGGAGCATTGTCGCCGCGAACGCGTAGAAAAACAATATTTAGCAATGTTGAAGGGAGAATAATCTACATGTTATATCCATCAGTAGATGTATTAAAAACAAAAATCGATTCAAAATATTCTTTAGTAAGTTTAGCTGCAAAGCGTGCACGCGCAATGCAAGAAGGTAAAGAAGAGCGTCTATCTTCTTATAAATCAGTGAAAAACGTAGGGAAAGCTCTTGAAGAAGTAGCTGCTGGCGTTTTAACGAAAGAAAAACAAGACGAGTCAGCTATTTACGAAGACGAAGTATAATTTTCTTCCCAAAGCTTCCAGAGAGATTTATTCTTTGGGAGCTTCTTTTTTAGGATAGATTGTGCATAGAGGAGAGATAAGCATATGTTAACAAATAAAAAGATTTTGCTCTGTGTAACAGGTGGTATTGCTGTTTATAAGACAGTCGCACTTGTTAGTAAAC
Organism: Kurthia sp. YJT4; assembly: GCF_030219945.1. Lineage (NCBI taxonomy): Bacteria > Bacillati > Bacillota > Bacilli > Caryophanales > Caryophanaceae > Kurthia > Kurthia sp. YJT4. Next base: position 730,666 of record NZ_CP126689.1, read on the forward strand.
TGACGCAAGCTGGAGCAGAAGTGAAAGTCATCATGTCAGAATCCGCAATGGAATTTGTACAACCACTTAGTTTTCAAGTCATGAGTAAAAATGATGTTTTTTATGATACATTTGACGAAAAAGACTCATCTGTCATTGCACATATTGATTTAGCAGATTGGCCTGATCTCGTATTAGTTGCACCAGCGACAGCGAATATGATTGGCAAGTTAGCAAATGGTATTGCGGACCAAATGATTACGACGACATTACTAGCAACAACTGCACCTGTATGGATTGCACCAGCGATGAATGTTCACATGTATGACCATCCAGCTGTACTACGTAATATCGACCGTTTAGCACAAGATGGCTATTCATTTATTGAGCCATCTGAGGGGTATCTTGCATGTGGTTATGTTGGAAAAGGGCGCTTAGAAGAACCTGAAAAAATTACAGCACTTGTGTCAAAGTTTTTTGAACCAAAAGAACAGCCTTTAAAAGGGAAAAAAGTTGTCGTAACAGCAGGACCAACACGTGAACGAATTGACCCTGTACGTTATTTAACGAATTTTTCATCTGGTAAGATGGGCTATGCGATGGCGACAGCAGCGCGTGATTTAGGAGCTGATGTAACACTTGTTTCAGGGCCTGTAGATTTACCTGAACCAACAGGAATGACCGTTGTTCAAGTGGAGAGTGCAGAAGATATGCTACAAGCGGTATTATCTGTCTATGAACAAAGTGATTTAGCGATTAAAACAGCCGCAGTGGCAGACTATCGTCCGAAAAATGCAATGAATCAAAAGATGAAGAAGCAAGAAGGCGACTCGGTTATTGAACTTGAGCGAACAACCGATATTTTAAAAACATTAGGCGAGAAAAAGACGCATCAATTATTGATTGGTTTTGCGGCTGAAACGAATGATGTCCTTCATTATGCACAAGGTAAACTACAAAAGAAAAATGCAGACTATATCGTAGCGAATGATGTATCACAAACTGACCGCGGTTTTGGAACAGATGAAAATACGGTGACACTCGTTGGACATGGTGATTATGTGAAAAGCTTCCCGTCTCTTCAAAAAGAAGCATTAGCAAAACAACTCCTCTTGCATATTTTAGAACGAGAAGGCCAGATGAAATGATTGCACAAGTCATTGTCGATGTTGCGGCGTATCCAGTCGACCGACCATTTGATTATGAAGTGCCCAAACAGATGGAATCATTAATTGAGCCAGGTAGTCGTGTGAAAGTACCTTTTGGGCATCGCGATGTACTTGGCTTTGTCATTTCTGTAACAGAGGAGACAGAGATTGCATCGAATAAGATGAAGTCGATTTCCACATTACTTGATTTAGAACCTGTTTTAACAGAGGAAATGTTAGAGATGGCGAAGTGGATGACAAAGCAGACACTTTGCTATGAAATTGACGCACTACAAGCAATGCTACCATCTGCACTGAGAGCAAAATATGAAAAACAAGTGGAATGTTTAGTAGAAGTATCCATGTTACCACCGTCTTTACAAGCTCATTTTACGAAGAAGATGCGTGTTCCGTATAAGTTATTTGAAACGGAAGCACTCTTACTTGAATTGAAAAAAGCAGTGAAGTCTAAACAAGTACAAATTGTGACGGTTGTGAAGCAACAAGGGCGTATTAAATCAATTCGTAAGTTTGAAGTACATGCAGACCTTACTTTTTTACAGCAAAAACATGAGGAACTTTCTAATCGCGCACGCAAGCAAAAGCAAGCGATTGAATGGTGTATGGAACATGTGGGTGAGCGTTTTTTACCACAATACCTAGCAGATGAAATTTTTATATCCGCTTCTGTTCAAAAAGCACTTGTGGAATTAGGTGTTGGGAATTTTGTTGAAGAAGAGCTATACCGAGACCCTTTTACGCAGGAGATTACGCCTTCTTATGCTTTGCAACTTACGGATGAGCAACAAGTGGCGCTCGATGCGATTACAGAGAAGATGAATGAACAGCAACCAGAGACCTTCTTACTACATGGCATTACAGGTAGTGGGAAGACAGAAGTCTACTTGCGTGCGATTCAACATGCACTCGATCAAGGAAAAGAAGCGGTTGTACTCGTACCTGAAATTTCACTTACACCGATGATGACAGAACGATTTCGCGCGCGTTTTGGTGAACTTGTGGCAGTCATGCACAGTGGTTTATCACAAGGCGAAAAATATGATGAATGGCGAAAAATGCAACGTGGTGAAGTGAAAGTAGTAGTAGGAGCTCGTTCGGCAATTTTTGCACCGTTTACGAATATCGGTTTACTCATACTCGATGAAGAACATGAAACAACATATAAACAAGAAGATACGCCGAGATATCATGCACGCGATGTAGCCATTTGGCGTGGTATGCACTATCAATGTCCTGTTATTTTAGGAAGTGCAACACCTGCATTAGAGAGTTTTGCACGCGCGCAAAAAGGTGTGTATCATCTATTAACATTGAAACAACGTGCAAAAACACAAGCATTACCGACTGTCCAAGTCGTAGATATGCGTGAAGAATTGCATACAGGGAATCGCTCGATGTTCTCAAGAGCATTAGCAGATGCTATAAGAGAACGATTAGAGAAAAAGGAACAAATTGTTTTGTTCTTAAATCGACGCGGATTTTCTTCATTCGTCTTATGTCGTGATTGTGGTACAGTTGTTCAATGTGACAACTGCGATATCTCCATGACATATCACCGAAGTAGTGAAAAGTTAAAATGTCATTATTGTGGTGATGAAAAGCCTGTTCCGACCGAATGTCCAGAATGTCAAAGTGAACATATTCGCTTCTTTGGAACGGGTACACAGAAAATTGAGAGTGAGATTTATAAAGTGTTCCCAGAAGCACGCGTTATTCGAATGGATGTGGATACGACACGTCAAAAAGGTGCGCATGAACGTTTGCTGAATGATTTTGGTGAAGGGAAGGCAGATATCTTACTTGGTACACAGATGATTGCAAAAGGTTTGGATTTTCCGCGTATTACATTAGTCGGTGTTATGAGTGCAGATACATCACTTCGTTTACCAGATTTCAGAGCAGCAGAAAAAACGTATCAATTACTCACACAAGTAAGTGGACGTGCAGGTCGACATGAATTACAAGGTGAGGTTATCATTCAATCGTATGAACCAGAACACTACGCGATTGAATTAGCAAAAGAACAAATTTTTGAACCTTTTTATGAACAAGAGATGCGCATTCGACGTCGTTTTTCATATCCACCGTATTATTATGTTGTCTTAATTCAGGTAAGTCATGAAGATGTCATGCTTGCAGCAGAGTATGCGTCTTTAGTACATGAATATATTGGGCAGCATCTATCGAACCAAGTACAAATTATTGGGCCAACTGCTGCTTCCATTAGCAGAATACAAAATAGATATCGTTATCAATGTTTGATAAAATATAAAAGAGAACCACAACTACATGATGTATTAAAACAATTAATTAAGATATACCGTACAGATTGGATGAAGAAAGGTGTTCTAATGACCGTCGATTTAGACCCGACATCCATCTAGCAGTAGAAAAGAGGAAACAATGGCTATTTTACCAATTATTAAAAATCCAGCAGATGTTTTAACAACACCTGCAAAAGAAGTAACACAATTTGATGAAAAATTAGCGACGCTTTTAGATAATATGTATGAGACAATGGTTGATTCAGATGGTGTAGGAATTGCCGCACCACAAGTAAATGAAGGCATTAAAGCAGCTGTACTTGAAATTGGGGAAGAACGTGAGATTTTAGAAATCGTCAATCCTGAAATTATCGAGTACTCAGTTGATACAAATGTCGATTTAGAAGGATGCCTAAGCTTCCCAGGATTATTTGGCGAAGTAGAACGTTCAAACGGTATTCGTGTAGAAGCGCAAGATCGCAATGGTAATCTATTTGAAATCGAAGCATATGACTATGATGCACGTGTTTTACAACATGAGATTGACCATTTAAACGGTGTACTATTCGATTCGAAAATTACACGCATCTTAACGGAAGAAGAACTTGAAGCACTTTATGCAGAGGAGGAAGAATAAATATGACATCGATTGTATTTATGGGAACACCTCAATTTTCTGTGCCAATTTTACAGATGCTCCATGCAGAAGGTTATGACATTAAAGCAGTTGTCACACAACCAGATCGTCCTGTTGGTCGTAAACGGGTGTTAACACCACCGCCTGTAAAAGCAGCGGCAGTTGAGCTTGGTTTACCGGTTATTCAACCAGAAAAATTACGTGGTTCAGAAGAATTACAACAGATTATTGACTTAGGTGCAGACTTAGTTGTAACAGCTGCATTCGGCCAAATTTTACCGAAAGCATTACTTGATGCACCGAAGCTTGGTTGTATTAATGTCCATGCCTCATTATTACCGAAATATCGTGGTGGCGCACCCATTCACCAAGCTGTATTGGATGGTGAACAAGAAACAGGCGTAACGATTATGTATATGGCTGAAAAGTTAGATGCAGGTGATATCATTTCACAAAAAGCCATTCCAATTCACGATACGCATACAACGGAGCAATTATTCGATGAATTAAGTATCGTTGGGCGTGATTTATTAAAGGAAACATTACCAACGATTATCGCAGGTACGAATGAACGTATTGTGCAAGATGAGTCACAAGTGACGTTTGCTTCAAATATCTCACGTGAACAAGAGCGCATCGACTGGACAAAATCAGCGCGTACAATTTTCAACCAAGTACGTGGATTAAACTCATGGCCGGTTGCTTATACAACATTAAACGGTGAGAATGTGAAAATTTGGGCAACAAAGCCTTCAGAGCAAACAACGGATGAAAAACCAGGTACGGTCATTTCAAAATCGAAAAAATTCTTTACGGTGGCAACAGGTGAAGGACAAGCAATCGATATTTTAGAATTACAACCAGCAGGAAAAAAAGCGATGCCAGCAGTCAATTATTTAAATGGTGTAGGGTCGAAATTGGAGATTGGGGATCACTTTGAATGAGTAAAGCAAAAACAGAAAAAAAGCGTGCACGTCAAGCAGCCAACGGAAATAAAGGCGCACAAGCAAAAAAAGGTAAGCCAGCTATTTGGGATGGCAATGTACGTGATGCAGCGTTAACAATCTTACTCGCTGTTGATCAAAATCAAGCCTATAGTAACCTTTTGTTACACCAAACAATTGAAAAATATAAAATTGATGCAAAAGATCGCGGTCTTTTAACCGAGCTAACTTACGGTACATTACAATATAAAATGACACTTGATTACTATCTTGAACCGTATGTTCGTGGTAAACTAGATGACTGGGTTCGTTGGTTATTACGTCTTTCTTTATACCAAATTGTGTATTTAGACAAAATTCCAGACCATGCGGCTGTAAATGAAGCGGTTGAGATTGCTAAACATCGTGCGAGACATCGCGGTGTCAGTGCAACAGTGAATGGTATTTTACGCTCTATTTTACGTGAAGGTGTACAAGATACGACAAAAATTGAAGATGTGGCAACACGTATTTCAATCGAAACAAGCCACCTAGAATGGTTAGTTCGTCGTTATATCGATGCATTCGGTGTAGAAAAGACCGAAGACTTATTAATCGAGAATAACTTCCCGCCATTACAAACTGTACGTGTCAATGCAACGAAAGCAGACACGACAAAAGGTCTTGAAACATTATGGGAAGAAAAATATGCGGTGCGCCGTAGTCAAACTATTCCAGAATGTTTACACATTGTAGAGGGACAACCGGCAAAATCACAAGCATTCAAAGATGGTGTCATTACGATTCAAGATGAGAGTTCGATGATTCCAGCATATGCACTAGATGTCGAACCAGGCATGCGTGTATATGATATGTGTTCAGCTCCTGGTGGGAAAACAACGCATATTGCAGAGAAGATGAATAACGAAGGTGAACTCATTGCGACGGATTTACATCAGCATAAGATGAAGTTAATTCAGCAAAATGCAGATCGTCTTGGTTTATCAATCATTCAAACACAAGTAATGGATGGACGAAAAGCGACCGAAGCTTTTGAAAAAGAGTCGTTTGATCGTATTTTAGTCGATGCGCCATGTAGTGGTTTAGGCGTTATTCGTCGCAAACCAGATATTAAATATACAAAAAGTGAAGCGGATTTTGCTTCATTACATGTGATTCAACTTGATTTATTAGAATCAGCATATGAACTATTAAAAGTGGGCGGTAAGATGGTCTATAGTACATGTACAATAGACAAACTAGAGAACAATGGAACGGTAGAAGCTTTCTTAGAGAAGCATCCAGACCTTGTACTTGCGCCGGTAGTAAATGCACCAGAAGCCTTAACGGAATTACGTGAAACAGGTATGATGCAAGTATTCCCACAAGATTTTAATAGCGATGGATTTTTTGTAGCAGCCTTTGAGAAAAAAGCATAAATGAAGTGCTGAACAGGTTATAATACCTCTAAGCCAAAACGTTAGGAGATTCCAACAGTGGAACAAGAAAATTTAAAACCAGTAACAGAAACAAAACGTGTAAAAAAAGAAAAACCAGTCTTACGTGAATCGATCTATTCTCTTTTACCAGAGCAATTAGAAGATTGGTTAAAAGCCAATGGTGAAAAAGCATTCCGCGCGAAACAAATCTATGATTGGTTATACGTAAAGCGTGTCGGTACGTTTGAAGAGATGTCGAATTTATCAAAAGGTCTACGTGATAAATTAGCTGAGAACTTTGAATTAAGTACATTAACAACATTAGTAAAACAAGAATCAACAGACGGTACGATTAAATTCCTATTCCAATTACAAGATGGTTATTCAATCGAAACAGTATTAATGCGCCATAATTACGGAAATTCAATCTGTGTAACTACACAAGTAGGTTGCCGTATCGGTTGTACATTCTGTGCGTCAACACTAGGTGGGCTAAAACGTCATCTATTAGCAGGCGAGATTATCGAACAAGTTGTTAAAGTACAACGTCAATTAGACGAAGTAGATGAACGCGTATCAAGTATTGTTATTATGGGGATTGGTGAACCATTTGATAACTACGACAATATGATGCAGTTCTTACGTGTTATTAACCATAAGCAATCATTAAATATTGGTGCACGTCACATCACTGTATCAACTTCAGGAATCGTACCAAAAATTTATGAATTTGCAGATGAAGAATTACAAATTAATTTTGCAGTTTCATTGCACGCACCAAACCAAGAAGCACGTCAAAAATTAATGCCAATCGCAAAAGCTTATAAATTAGATGAACTGATTAAAGCTGTAAAATATTACACGCAAAAAACAGGTCGTCGTGTAAGTTTTGAGTATGGTTTAATGTCTGAACAAAACGACTCAGTTGAAATTGCGAACGAATTAGCTGACTTAATCCAAGATGTAAAATGCCATGTGAATTTAATTCCGATTAACTATGTACCAGAACGTGATTATATCCGTACATCACGTAACCGTATTTTTGCTTTTGAAAAAGCCTTAAAAGATCGTGGAATTAATGTAACAATTCGTCGTGAACAAGGTTCAGACATTGCCGCTGCTTGTGGTCAATTACGTGCACAAGAACGTACAGAAGAAACTGCACACTAAATGAGGTGAAAGTTGTGAGGTATACCGTTGAAAGTGATATCGGGCAAAGAAGGTCAGTCAATGAAGATCGCGCAACTGTCATTTCCCGCAGCAATAATCAAATCCACCTAGCCATCGTAGCAGATGGCATGGGTGGACATAATGCTGGGGATGTTGCCAGTACATTAACTGTAGAAGGTTTTAAAGAAAGATTTGAACAAGTCGATGACGACGAATTTTCAACCGCAGCAAATCGTAAAGATTGGCTCTTTGAAACAGTTGTTGATTTGAACCGTCACGTATATCAATATGCGATGACACACGAAAATTGTACAGGTATGGGAACGACGCTAATTGCTGCTGTAATTGTAGGAAATGAAGCGTCTATTTGTCATGTTGGCGATAGTCGTGCCTATCATATTGATGACGAAACGATTGAAATGATTACACGAGATCACTCGTATGTGAATGTTTTAGTTGATAGTGGTGAAATTAGTGAAGAAGAAGCTGAAACGCATCCGAAAAAGAACTATATTATTAAATCATTAGGCACAGAAGATGTAATTGAACCTGATTTTTATGAATATACATTTAAGCCGAACGAATATTTACTCATTTGTTCAGATGGCTTAACGAATAAAGTAAATCAGCAAGCATTACATAAAGTCATTACCTCTTGGCAATCAATCGACGAAAAAGGAAAAGAATTAGTGCAGCTGGCAAACGATCATGGTGGTGAAGATAATATTACTGTTATCCTTGCACAGCCTCTAGGAGATGGAGGTGCCGAAGTTGCTGATAGGTAAGAGAATTAATGGTCGCTATAAACTTTTAGAAGTAATTGGTGGCGGCGGTATGTCGAATGTGTATTTAGCACACGATATGATTTTAAATCGAGATGTAGCAATTAAGATTCTACATAATAACTTTAGTAATGAAGAAGAAGCACATCGACGTTTTCAACGTGAAGCATTATCTGCTACAAGCTTAAATCATCCAAATATTGTTAGTATTTATGATGTAGGAGAAGAAGAGGGGCTTCAATATATTGTGATGGAGTATGTTAAAGGAATGACATTGAAGCAATACATCACGCAATATGCACCGTTAGAGCCAGCACGCAGCGTTGAAATTATGAAGCAATTGACGTCAGCAATTGCGATGGCGCATCAAAATCAAATCATTCATCGCGATATTAAACCGCAAAATATTTTAATGGATGAAGAAGGTAATGTGAAGATTACGGACTTTGGTATTGCGATGGCATTGACTGCTACATCCTTTACAAAGACAAATTCAGTTTTAGGAACTGTACATTACTTATCACCCGAACAAGCGCGTGGTGGTATTGCGACAAAGAAGTCTGATATTTATTCACTCGGTATTGTATTGTATGAATTATTAACAGGTGAATTACCGTTCTCTGGTGAGTCAGCCGTATCAATTGCACTCAAACATCTACAGTCTGAAACACCGTCTGTACGAGCGATTGTACCGACGATCCCACAAAGTTTAGAGAATGTTGTTTTAAAAGCAACAGCTAAAGATGCACAACATCGCTATTTTACAGTGGAAAAGATGCACGAAGATTTAGAAACAGTTTTATCACCTGAGCGTATACACGAACCAAAATTCATGATTCCAGAAGATCATGATGCAACACGAGCGATGCCTGCGATTAAAGAACGTCCTATTCCACAAGAAGAAGATTTAGAAAAAACAATCGCTGTATCACCTGAACCAACACAAGAAGTGTCTCTGAAAAAGAAGAAAAAGAAAAAAGGTTTGTATGTTACATTAACTATTTTGGCTCTTATTATTGCAATTGGACTCGTTTTATTCATGAATCCGAGTATTATAACAGGTAAAAATGTTGAAGTACCTGATGTTCAAAATGCAACATTAGACGAAGCGATTGATTCACTACAAACTGCTGGTTTTACAATTGGCACACAAACAGCGCAAACCTCTGATACTGTCAAAGAGGGGGACATTGTCGGAACAGATCCAGAAGCAGGTTCAAAGCTTAAAAAGGGCACAGAGGTTAATTTAATCGTAAGTTCGGGCAAAGAAAAAGTAGCGATGCAAGATTATACAGGTAAAAATGTAGATCAAGTGAAAACATTACTAGAGAAAAAAGGCTTTAAACAAGTAACGGTTAAAAAAGCATATTCAACAGAGGAGTATGATGACGTTATTAAACATACACCTGCAGCAGGTAAAAAAATTGTGTCAAGTGCAACAAATGTTGTTTTAACAATTAGTCAAGGTGAAAAACAAAATGTCGTATCGAATCTCATTGGATTTGATGAAGCGGCACTTAAAACCTATGCAGATTCATCAGGCTTTAATATTAAAATCACTGGTGAAGATTATTCAGAAAATCTAGAAGCTGGAAAAGTGATGTCGCAAAATATTGAAGCGGGTACGACGTTAAAAGTAGGTTCAACAATCAATGTAGTACTTTCGAAAGGTCAAAAAGAAAAACCAGTAAAACTTTACATGAAGAAACTTGACCTCGATTTTGACCCTGAAGAAGATGAGAATGGACAGGAAGCGAGTTATCAAGTCGTTCAAATCTATTTACAAGATCGTACACATAACGGAGATAAGGTAGCGCAAGAATTCCGTATTAAAGATGATATGGAAAAACGCATTACACTTGAAATTGAAGAAGGTAAAAATGCATCGTATAAAGTATTAATTGACGGCGAAGTTGAATATGAAGAAACAATTGAATATGATGATGTATAAAAAATAGGGAGGTGCTGTATGGCAACAGGCCAAATTCGAAAAGCACTTAGTGGTTTTTATTATGTGTATGATGATGGACAAGTCATTCAAACAAGAGGACGTGGTGTATTTCGTAAGCGTGGAATTACTCCTCTTGTTGGAGACTTCGTCACATACAAAGTAGAAGGTAACAATGACGGGACAATTATGGAAATTGAAGAACGGAAAAATGAACTTGTACGACCGCCCATTTCAAATGTCGATCAAGCAATTCTAGTTTTTTCTGTTAAAGAACCTAATTTTAATACGATTTTATTAGATCGTTTTTTAGTTGTACTTGAGTCTTTCCACGTGCAACCCGTTATTCTTTTAACAAAGATGGATTTATTAGAAGAAGATGAAGTAGCTGCAATTCAAAGTTATCAAAAACAATATGAGGCCATTGGTTATGATGTGATGACGACATTTAAAGATGATTCTTCATTATTGGATAAGATTACGCCTTTACTAGCAAATCGTACAACGGTTTTAGCAGGTCAATCGGGGGTAGGAAAATCTACGTTATTAAATACACTTATGCCAGAGCTGGATTTAAAGACAGGGATTATCTCAGAACACTTAGGACGTGGTAAGCATACAACGCGTCATGTTGAGTTAATTGAAGTAGCTGGTGGGTTAGTAGCAGATACACCTGGATTTAGTTCATTCGATTTTGATACAATTGAGAAGGAAGAATTAACAGGATGCTTCCCAGAGATTCAACGTACATCAAAAGCATGTAAATTTAGAGGTTGTTTACACGTAAAAGAACCAAAATGTGCTGTAAAAGACGCAGTAGAATCTGGAGAAATTGAAGCAAGCCGTTATGAGCATTACCTTCAATTTTTACAAGAAATTATCGATAGAAAGCCGAGGTATTAAGGATGATTAAAATCGCCCCATCACTTTTAGCAGCAGACTTTGCGAAGTTAGGTGAAGAAGTAAGAGAAGTAGAAGCAGCAGGAGCAACATTATTACACATTGATGTAATGGACGGACATTTCGTACCGAATATTTCATTTGGTTCGCTTGTTATGGATGCAATCAAACCTTATACAAACTTACCATTAGATGTACATTTAATGATTGAGAACCCAGACCAATATATTGAGCAGTTCGCAAAAGCAGGAGCAGAATATATTACAGTACACGTAGAAGCTTGTCGTCATTTACACCGTACGATTCAATTAATTCGTTCATACGGCGTAAAGCCAGGCGTTGTTTTAAACCCACATACACCAATTGAGACAATTAAACATGTGTTAGAAGATATTGACCTTGTTTTATTGATGACTGTAAACCCAGGTTTTGGTGGTCAAAAGTTCATCGATTCAGTTGTTCCGAAAATTGCTGAATTATCATATATGATTAAACAACGTAATTTAGATGTAGAAATTGAAATTGATGGTGGAATCACTGCGGAAACAATTGTACCATGTGCAGAAGCGGGAGCAACAATCTTTGTAGCAGGTTCGGCTATTTTCGGTAAAGAAGACCGTCAAACAGCGCTACAATCAATTTTAAAAGCAGGAGAAGACGCAATCAAATGACCATTGCCTACGTTGTAGCAGGTGGTCCAACAGAGGAAATCGTTTTAGACGATTTCCTTTTTGCGCATGAAGATATATTATACATCGGTGCAGACCATGGGGCCATCACTTTATTAGAAGCAGGAATTACGCCATACGCAGCGGTAGGGGATTTTGATTCGATGACGAAAGAAGAGTGGCTTACTGTAAAAGAGAGTGTTCAGGAGATAGAGGGTTTTCAAGCTGAAAAGAATGAAACAGATACTGAACTAGCCATCTTAAAAGCGTTAGAATTTTCACCAACATGTATTTACGTAACAGGCGTGACAGGTGGACGTTTAGATCATTATGAATCGAATCTACACACAGTATATCGTATGCAAAAACAATTTCCACAAACGCCGATTTATATTATGAATAAAACGAATCGTTTACAGTTTTTATTTGCAGGTACACATCAAATTACAAAAGATGCATCATATGATTATTTATCTTTCTATCCATTTGGAGAAGCAGTTGAAAAAATGACTTTACGTGGTGTAAAGTATGAAACGACAGATTTAGATATCCCGATTGGTTCAAGTCGTTTTACAAGTAACGAAATTTTAGCAGACTTTGCGACAGCAACGTTCACAAAAGGGACTTGTTTGATGATTCAAAGTAAAGATGCTTAAAAAGATCACAAAAAAGGAAGTCGCTCAGCAGAGTGACTTCCTTTTTTAAATAGAATTAAACGCGTTCTACTTTACCAGATTTTAAAGCACGAGCAGAAACCCATACTTTTTTCGGTTTACCATCAACTAAGATACGAACTTTTTGTAGGTTAGCACCCCAAGTACGTTTGCTAGAGTTCATAGCGTGAGAACGGTTGTTACCAGTACGCGCTTTACGTCCAGTAATTACACATTGTTTTGGCATATTATTTCCCTCCTATTATAAGAAGTTGAAAGTTCATGTTTCACTTCGATATTTCACATACTTTAATAATTTAACATACACGATATTACATTGCAACTGATTTTCGCAGCCTTTCAAGAAAAAAACCTTTACACCTAAAAAAAATTCAAAACTTCTTCCCTTTTCCAAGCAATATCCATTTTCTGTAGCATAAATTGTGACGAACGTCTTGTTTTTTTAGAAATTACTTTACGTTCTGTATGAATAAGCTTAATATATAGTATTTAGTGATGTATAATAGTCACTGTATGTCTAGAAGTTGTTGAATGATTGAAAAAAAGGGTACAATGACATTAGTTAATTTTTAATTCAGGGGGCAAAATCATGTCAGTAGAATTACAAAATGAATTCGGTAACATCGAGATTTCAAATGACGTTGTGGCACAAATTGCAGGCGGCGCAGCAATCGAGTGTTATGGAATTGTAGGAATGGCTAGTAAACATCAAATACGCGATGGCTTAACAGATATCTTGCGTAAAGAGAATTTTGCTAGAGGTGTAGTTGTGCGTCAATCAGGAGAAGAACTACACGTAGATATGTATGTCATTGTTAGTTATGGAACAAAAATCTCTGAGGTCGCATATCAAGTGCAATCAAAAGTAAAATATACGCTCGATCAAACAATTGGTATGTCAGTAAGCTCAGTTAATATTTATGTGCAAGGTGTTCGTGTAGCGAACGTGTAAGAGGAGGAACTTATTCAAATGAAGTCATTAGACGGAATAAAATTTGCGGAAATGGTACAAATGGGTGCGCATCACTTATCTCAAAATGCAGACTATGTAGATGCACTAAACGTATTCCCAGTACCAGATGGTGATACAGGTACAAATATGAACCTATCGATGACATCTGGTGCAAAAGAAACAGCCGCAAAAGTAAATGCAAGTATTGGAAAAACTGCACAAGCATTATCAAAAGGCTTATTAATGGGCGCTCGTGGTAACTCTGGTGTTATTTTATCTCAGCTTTTCCGTGGATTCGGTAAAGCAGTAGAACAAGAGGATGTTTTAGATGCAAAGCAATTTGCACAAGCATTCCAACATGGTGTAGATACAGCATATAAAGCTGTTATGAAGCCGGTAGAAGGTACAATTTTAACGGTAGCACGCTTAGCAGCAGAACAAGCAGTCAAATCTGCTGAGCAAACAGATGATTTAATTCAGTTAATGGAAGAAATCGTTGTAGCTGCACAGGATGCTTTAAATCAAACACCAGAATTACTACCTGTTTTAAAAGAAGTAGGCGTAGTTGATAGTGGCGGTCAAGGGCTTCTATTCGTTTATGAAGGCTTTTTAGCAAGCTTAAAAGGTGAAGCGCTACCAGCTAAAACAGAAATGAAGTCAATGGACGACCTAATTAATGCAGAACATCATACAGCACAAGATTTCATGGATACATCTGAAATCGTTTATGGCTATTGCACTGAATTTATGGTTCGTTTTGAAGATGATAAAAAACCATTTGATGAAGCAAAATTCCGAGAAGATATGAGTCACTTCGGAGACTCTTTACTTGTGATTGCAGATGATGAAGTTGTGAAAATTCACATTCACTCTGAAACACCTGGTGAAGTCATTTCATATGGTCACCAATACGGTAGCCTTGTGAAAATTAAAGTAGATAACATGCGTTTACAACATACAGCGATTGTAGGCGAAGAACATAAAGCCGTTAAAAAAGTACCTTATGCTGTTGTAACAGTAGCGATGGGTAAGGGAATTAAAGCTTTATTCGAAAGCATGGGTGCTTCTTATGTAATTGAAGGCGGACAAACGATGAATCCTTCAACAGAAGATATTGTAAAAGCAGTTCAAGAGATTGGTGCTGAAAAAGTATTAATCTTACCGAACAATAAAAATATTGTCATGGCAGCAGAACAAGCGGCAGAGCTATTAGAGATTGAAGCTGCTGTTGTGCCAACAAAAACAATTCCACAAGGATTAACAGCGTTACTATCATTTAATCCAGAAGCTTCTGTTGCAGATAACCAACAAACAATGTCTCAAGCAATGAAAGAAGTAAAAACAGGTCAAATCACATTTGCTGTACGTGATACATCAATTGACGGTGTGGAAATTCATAAAGATGACTTTATGGCTATGGAAGAAGGTAAGATTGTCAAAGCAACACCTTCTTTACAAGAGGCAGCACAACATATCATTGATACAATGGTAGATGAAGATGCTGAAATCGTTACAGTTATTCATGGTGAAGATGTAGATGAAGAACAATTAGAAGCAGTTGTTTCATACATTGAAGAAAATTATGAAGATGTTGAAGTGGAAGTACATGATGGAAAACAAC
Source organism: Kurthia sp. YJT4 (assembly GCF_030219945.1). NCBI lineage: Bacteria > Bacillati > Bacillota > Bacilli > Caryophanales > Caryophanaceae > Kurthia > Kurthia sp. YJT4. Next base: position 745,792 of record NZ_CP126689.1, read on the forward strand.
CACTTTATCCATTTATTTTCTCAGTAGAATAAAATGAACGAAATCAGAGGGGGAATCGTGCAATTGTGCGATTCCTCCTTTGTATTCTTCATTCTTCGCAAAAATAAGTGATATTTAAAAATTAAAAAACATAACTGAATAGTCTGAAAAAGTAAAAAAACTGCACATAATAGCGAAAAGTATAGAAAAAACCAGATTTTTAAGACTGGATTTGTCTAAATTGTTTGGGTTTTAAGTGCATATGTTGTAATATGAGTAAGAGAATAGACATGTAAGGAGGAAAAATTATGAAGTTCACATCGGTTTTTGACGTAATCGGACCCGTTATGATTGGACCGTCCTCATCACACACAGCAGGAGCAGCTCGCATAGGACGTGTAGCAAGAGATTTATTTGGCAAACAGCCAACATGGGCAAAAATCCATCTTTATGGATCATTTGCTGAAACATACAAAGGACATGGAACAGATGTTGCAATTATTGGTGGTTTGCTTGACTACGATACATATGATGAGCGCATTAAAACATCATTTGAAGAAGCTGAGCGCTTAGGTTTAACATTTGAATTTATTCCTGAAACAGGCAGTGTGGAACATCCCAATACAGCACGCATCGAAATTGGTGATGGTGAAAAAGAAATGAGTATGGTCGGTGTATCTATTGGTGGCGGTTCGATTGAGATTGCTGAACTGAATGGTTTCCCATTACGCATGTCAGGCGGGATGGCTGCAATTTTAGTTGTACATGAAGACCGAGCAGGTACAGTAGCAAATGTTGCAGTATGTTTAGCAAAATATGCGATTAATATTGGACATATGGAAGTATCTCGTAAAGAGCGTGGCAATATGGCTTTAATGGTCATTGAAGTAGACCAAAATGTATCACCAGAAATATTAGCTGAAATTGAACTATTACCAAACATCACAAAAGTGACGAGAATTAAAAATTAGGAGGCGTTCATAATGGAAGTACTATTTCGTAATGTGCGTGATTTAGTTGAGCGCGCAGAAAAAGAAAATAAATTGATTTCTGAAATTATGATCGAGCAAGAAATAATTGTCTCAGAACGTACACGTGAAGAAATCATGGAACAAATGAGCCGTAATTTAGAAGTTATGGAAGCTGCAGTTGAACGGGGACTAAAAGGTGTTCAATCTGTAACAGGCTTAACAGGAAATGATGCGGTCTTAATTCAAAATTACATGAAGACAGGTAAAGCACTTTCAGGTGATTTTTTATTAGATGCAGTGAGTAAAGCGGTTGCAACAAATGAAGTGAACGCAGCAATGGGGACAATTTGTGCAACACCAACAGCAGGATCAGCTGGTGTTGTACCAGGTACACTTTTTGCGGTAAAAAATAAATTAAACCCAACGCGTGAAGAAATGATTCGCTTCTTATTTACTGCAGGAGCATTCGGTCAAGTGGTTGCAAATAACGCGATGATCTCAGGTGCAGCAGGTGGTTGTCAGGCTGAAGTAGGTTCAGCGGCAGCGATGGCAGCAGCAGCAATTACGGAAATGGCTGGCGGTACACCACAACAATGTGCACACGCATTTTCAATTTCTTTAAAAAATATGCTTGGTCTTGTTTGCGACCCAGTAGCAGGTTTAGTTGAAGTACCATGTGTTAAACGTAATGCGATGGGTGCAGCGAATGCGATGGTCGCAGCCGATATGGCTTTAGCAGGTGTTGAAAGTCGTATTCCAACAGATGAAGTGATTGATGCGATGTATAAAATCGGTCAAACGATGCCTGTCGCTTTACGTGAAACAGCACAGGGCGGATTAGCAGCGACACCAACAGGTAAATGGTTAGAAAAACGTATTTTCGGAGCAGCAACAGCGAGTCGTGGCTAACGAATTAACACAATCAGTTACTGAATTGAATGGTGTCGGAAAGGCAGTAGCTGAACAACTAGAACAAATGAATGTCCATACGATTGAAGATTTAATTTGGACATTCCCTTATCGTCATGAAGATTTTCGATTAAAAGACCTAGCAGAAACACCGCATAATGAACGTGTAACAGTGGAGGGGCGTATTGAAAGCGTCCCAACTGTCTTATTTTTAGGTCATAAAAAATCGCGGCTACAAGTACAAATGTTAGCAGGTCGACATTTAATTAAGGTCGTATTTTTTAATCAAGGTTATTTGAAAAACAAATTAGAGCCAGGTATGACGGTCACTGTAACGGGAAAATGGGACCGAGGTCGCCAAGTGATTAATGGCACGAAGATTACATTCGGTACAAAAGATGAACAAGCTGATTTTGAACCTGTTTATAGTGTGAAGGGCAAATTATCGCAGACGAAATTTAGACATTTCATGCGACAGGCGCTCGACCAATATGGCTGTTATATAGAAGAAACACTACCTACTGAATTACTAGAACAGTATCGTTTACAAACAATTCAACAAGCACTCGAAGGTATTCACTTTCCAAAACAACTCCAAGATACAAAACAAGCGAGACGACGTTTTGTTTACGAGGAATTACTTCATTTTCAATTGAAAATTCAAGCACTTCGTAAAACGCGTAAAGAAGACGAAAAAGGTATTGCTATTGCATATGATGTAGAAAAATTACGTGAATTTTTTGATTCACTACCATATGAATTAACAGGTGCGCAAAAACGCGTTGTTAATGAGATTTGTACCGATTTACGTACACCTCACCGAATGAATCGTCTACTTCAAGGTGATGTTGGTTCGGGTAAAACAGTCGTAGCAGCAGCCATGCTCTATGCCGCTGTTACAGCAGGTTTCCAGGGTGCATTAATGGCTCCAACTGAAATTTTGGCAGAACAGCATGCAGAGAATTTAGCGATGTGGCTTGAACCTTTCGGTGTAAGACTGGCATTATTGACAGGTTCTACTAAGGCGAAAGCGCGTCGTGAGATTTTAAGTCGTTTAGAGAGTGGAGAAATTGACATTCTCATGGGAACGCATGCGTTAATTCAACCAACTGTTATTTTTAATCGTCTCGGCTTAGTCATTACAGATGAGCAGCATCGTTTTGGTGTGGAACAGCGTCGCATTTTAAAAGAGAAGGGTGATAATCCCGATGTTCTCTTTATGACAGCAACACCTATTCCACGTACATTATCGATTACTGCTTTTGGCGAGATGGATGTATCGATTATTGATGAATTGCCAGCAGGTCGAAAACAAATTGAGACCAATTGGGTGAAGCATGAACAATTTAATCAAGTCCTACAAAAGATGGCACATGAATTACGAGCGGGAAGACAAGCATATGTCATCTGTCCTTTAATTGAAGAATCAGATAAGCTTGATGTGCAAAATGCGGTGGATGTCTATCAACAACTTGCAACGGTATTCCATGGACAATACGAAGTAGGGCTCATGCATGGGCGTTTGAAATCAGAAGAAAAAGATGCTGTGATGCGTGAGTTTAGTGAAGGTAAACTTAATATATTAGTTTCTACAACTGTTGTCGAAGTTGGTGTGAATGTTCCAAACGCAACATTTATGGTCATTTATGATGCTGAACGATTTGGTTTAGCGCAACTCCATCAGTTGAGAGGACGTGTAGGGCGTGGAGAATATCAATCTTATTGTATTTTACTGGCTGATCCAAAAAGCGAAGAGGGTAAAGAACGTATGATTTCCATGGTTGAAGTGACAGATGGTTTTAGATTAGCTGAGAAAGATTTAGAGTTACGTGGACCAGGGGATTTCTTCGGACGTAAACAAAGTGGTTTACCAGAATTCAAAGTAGCAGACTTAGTACATGACTATCGTGCGCTTGAAACGGCAAGACAAGATGCAACAAACTTTGTAGCTTCTGAAGCTTTTTGGCAAGAAGAAGCTTATGCACCATTACGTCGTGTGATTGAATCATCTGGTATTTTAGAAGGCGAACGAATTGATTAAGCGAGAGAATGTTAGGTGTTTAAAAAACAACACTTGCATTCTCTTTTTTATATTTATATACTGATATTAGTACCAAGTGCTAAAATAAGGGGCGGAAAAAACAATGAAGTATTCAAAAAAAGAGCGACAAAAGTTGTTGAAGCAAACCATTGAAGATAATCCATTCATTACGGATGATCAATTGGCGAGTAAATTTAACGTCAGTGTCCAGACAATTCGTTTGGACCGTATGGAATTATCCATCCCAGAGCTACGCGAACGGATTAAAGATGTAGCAGCACATAATTTTGAAAATGAAGTCAAGACACTGCCGATTGATGAAGTCATTGGTGAGATTATTGATATTGATTTAGATGACCGAGCGATTTCGATTTTTGATGTAAAGGAAGAACATGTTTTTCAACGAAATGGTATTGCGAGGGGACACCATCTTTTTGCGCAAGCCAACTCACTAGCAGTTGCTGTCATTGACGATGATTTAGCCTTAACGGTAAAATCAGACTTAACGTACACAAAACCTGTACACGCTGGAAACCGTGTTGTAGCAAAAGCAGTTGTTACAAAGCAGGATGCGGATACGAACCGCACGTATGTAACTGTGACATCAACAGTTGAAGGAAAAACGGTATTTATCGGGAATTTTGAAATGTTCCGTACGAAAGGTAAGGGTGGAAACGAATGAAAATAGCAATTGATGCAATGGGTGGCGACCATGCACCAAAGGAAATCGTTGAAGGTGTATTTCAGGCAGTAGAAGATTTTAAAGATGTAGAGTTCTTACTATATGGTGACGAAGTGAAAATGGCACCTTATTTAAAACAACACGAACGCGTACAAGTCATTCATTGTTCAGAAGTAATTGAAGGAACAGATGAACCAGTACGTGCAGTTCGTCGTAAAAAAGATGCATCGATGGTGCGTATGGCACAAGCTGTAGCAGATGGCGAAGCAGATGCGTGTGTATCAGCAGGTAATACAGGTGCATTAATGGCAGCAGGGCTATTCATTGTTCATCGTATTGATGGTATTGACCGTCCAGCGCTAGCAACGACATTACCGACTTTAGATGGTGCAGGTTTTGATATGCTCGACTTAGGTGCAAATGCCGATGCTAAACCAGAAAACATTTTACAATATGCCATTATGGGTAGTATTTATGCAAAACAAGTACGCGGTATTGAAAAACCAACAGTTGGTCTATTAAATATCGGTACAGAAGATAAAAAAGGGAACGACTTAACAAAACAAGCGTTCAAATTGTTGAAAGAACAAAATGACATCAACTTTATCGGCAATGTGGAAGCACGTGAATTATTAAACCACGCAGCAGATGTCGTTGTAACAGATGGCTTCACGGGCAACATGGTATTAAAAACAATCGAAGGTGTTGCAGGAAATATTTTTGCGATGTTAAAAGAAGAGTTTTTATCATCGACAAAAACAAAAGTAGCAGCTATGATGATGAAAAATAATTTAAAGAATTTAAAAACAAAGATGGACTACTCAGAATATGGTGGCGCACCATTATTCGGTTTAAAAGCACCTGTTATTAAGGCGCATGGTTCATCGAAAGCACAGGCCATCTACAGTGCGATTCGTCAAACGCATATTATGGTCGAACACCGCGTATGCCAAACAATTGACCAAACGATTTCAAAGGAGAATGCATAATGACAAAAGTAGCGTTTATTTTCCCAGGACAAGGTTCACAAACAGTTGGAATGGGTGCAGAATTAATCGAAGCGAATGCATCAAGTAAAGCGTTTTACACAGAAGCAGATCAATTATTAGGTTTTGACTTATCAAAATTAATGTTAGAAGGACCACAAGAAGAATTAACATTAACATATCATGCGCAACCAGCTTTATTAACAACAGGTGTCATGGTTGCACAGCAATTAATGGATCATGGTATCCATCCAAACTTCACAGCGGGACACAGTTTAGGTGAATATGCTGCACTTGTTGCTTCAGGTGTTATGCGTTTTGAAGATGCGGTTGTAGCCGTACATAAACGTGGTCTTTTTATGAATGATGCAGTTCCAGCAGGACAAGGTTCAATGGCAGCTGTACTTGGTTTAGATGCAGAAGCATTACAAGCTGTAACAGATGCTGCTTCAGAAGAAGTGGGAGAAGTTGTACAATTAGCAAACTTGAACTGCCCAGGACAAATTGTTATCTCAGGTACAGCGAAAGCAGTAGAAGTAGCAAGTGAAAAAGCAAAAGAAGCAGGCGCGCGTCGCGTATTACCATTGGTTGTGAGTGGACCGTTCCATTCAGAATTAATGCGTCCAGCTGCTTCGAAATTACAAGAGATGTTAGCAGACATTCAGATGAATGATGCGAAAGCACCTGTAATTGCAAATGTCACAGCAAAAGCAGTAACGGATGCTACAGAAATTCGTTCACTATTAGTCGAACAACTATACTCACCTGTTCGTTGGGAAGAAACAGTACGTCAACTAGTAGCAGAAGGCGTAGATACATTCATTGAATGTGGTCCAGGTAAAGTATTAAGTGGATTAGTGAAAAAAGTAGATCGTAAATTAACAACATACTGTGTATTTGATGAAGCATCATTACAACAAGTTGTAGAAGCAGCGAAGGAGTGGAATACAAGTGAAGTTTAATGGACAAGCAGCAATCGTAACAGGGGCATCGCGTGGAATCGGACGCGAGATCGCACTTAAATTAGCACAAGAAGGCGCTAAAGTAGTTGTAAACTATAGCGGTTCAAAAGAAAAAGCAGAAGCAGTAGCAGCAGAAATTATTGCAAATGGTGGCGAAGCAATCGTACATCAAGCAAACGTTGCCAATGCAGATGAAGTAAAAGGTTTAGTTGATGCGACAATGGCTGCTTTTGGCTCTGTAGATATCCTAGTGAATAATGCGGGTATTACACGTGATAATCTAATCATGCGTATGAAAGAAGAAGATTGGGATGCAGTAATTGATACGAACTTAAAATCAGTCTTCTTATGTACAAAAGCAGTAAGTCGTCAAATGATGAAACAACGCTCAGGTAGTATTGTAAACGTTGCATCTATCGTAGGTGTAGCTGGTAATGCAGGTCAAGCGAACTATGTAGCATCTAAAGCAGGTGTGATTGGTTTAACTAAAACGACTGCAAAAGAATTTGCAGCACGTCATATTCGTGTGAATGCAGTAGCACCAGGATTCATCGAGACAGAAATGACAGATGTACTACCAGAAGATGTAAAAGAAACAATGTTAACACAAATTCCACTTGCAAAATTAGGGCAAGCAAAAGAAATTGCAAATGTTGTTGCCTTCCTTGCATCAGATGAAGCAAGCTATATGACAGGTCAAACTTTACATGTCGATGGTGGTATGGTAATGTAACTTTTGCATTAAATGCACGAAAAAATATATTCAAAATCAATAGAGTAAGGTATACTACAAAAAGTGGTCATACCAGTTGTGACGAATATGCAAATTTATTGAGGGGAGGTGAGTATTTTGGCTACAGTACTTGAACGCGTAACAAAAGTTGTCGTTGACCGTCTTGGTGTTGACGAAAGCGAAGTAACATTAGAAGCTTCTTTCAAAGAGGACCTAGGTGCAGACTCACTAGATGTTGTTGAACTAGTAATGGAACTTGAAGAAGAATTCGATATGCAAATCGACGATGAGGATGCTGAAAAAATTTCTACAGTTGGATCAGCAGTAAGCTTCATCGAAAGCAAAATTGGCTAATTCGATTTTACATACTTCAGAAGTATGTATACTTATCATAAAGTCCCCGTTTCTTGAAATGGGGGCTTTTTTATGCAGATTGCTAAATAATTTTGCACTATTGAGCATAAACGAGTAAAATTGACTATGTACGTAAAGCTAAAAAATAAGAGGTTGATAAAATGAGAATAGAAGAATTATCTCAGAAAAACAGTGCGATTTCTGAGCATGCGAAAAAGAAGTTTGAAGAATTACAAAAGAATTTAAAAATCAGTTTCCACAATAAAAACCTACTATATAATGCTTTCACACATTCTTCTTACGTAAATGAACATCGACGTAAAGGATTTGAAGATAATGAAAGATTAGAGTTTTTAGGAGATGCTGTATTAGAGCTAACTGTTTCTAAGTTTTTATTCCTAATGTTTCCTAAGATGACAGAGGGTGAACTAACGAAATTGCGTGCTGCGATTGTCTGTGAGCCATCATTAGTAACTTTTGCAAATGAGTTATCCTTTGGTCATTATGTCCTTTTAGGAAAAGGTGAGGAACTGACAGGTGGTCGTGAACGTCCGGCATTATTAGCCGATTGTTTTGAGGCATTCATTGGTGCACTTTATTTAGACCAAGGTTTAGAAACAGTTGTTGCATTTTTGGAAAAAGTTGTTTTCCCAAAAGTTGAGCTCGGCACATTTTCTCATGTTGTAGATTTTAAAAGTCAGCTACAAGAAATGATTCAACAAGCGAATTCTGGTGTGTTGACTTATGAGATTATTAAAGAGCAAGGACCAGCCCATAATCGTACGTTCATTTCACGCGTTACATTAAACGGTGAGACGCTTGGAGAGGGTAATGGTAAATCGAAGAAGGAAGCTGAACAAAAAGCCGCACAAACAGCGATGCGCGCGCTAAAAGAGCAGTTCCCAAAAGGATAGGTGAATTACGGTGTATCTTAAACGATTAGAAGTGATTGGATTTAAGTCATTTGCTGAACGAATTGGGATTGATTTTGTACCAGGTGTGACGGCGGTAGTTGGTCCGAATGGTAGTGGAAAAAGTAATGTAACCGATGCAATTCGTTGGGTATTAGGTGAACAATCAGCTAAATCACTTCGTGGTGCCAAGATGGAAGACATCATCTTCGCAGGAAGTGAATCGCGAAAAGCACTGAATTTTGCAGAAGTTACATTAATCCTTGATAACGAAGACGAGCGTTTACCAATTTCGTATAACGAAGTTAGTGTAACGCGTCGTGTTTATCGTTCAGGCGAAAGTGAATATTTATTAAATAAACAAACTTGCCGTCTAAAAGATATTACAGATTTATTTTTAGATTCTGGTTTAGGTAAAGAAGCGTTCTCGATTATTTCACAAGGTCGCGTTGATGAAATTTTAAATAGTAAGCCTGATGATCGTCGCGCTATTTTTGAAGAGGCTGCAGGTGTTTTAAAGTATAAAAAACGCCGCAAAAAAGCAGAACATAAATTGTTTGAAACAGATGATAACTTGAATCGCGTACTCGATATTCTACATGAATTAGATGAACGAATTGAACCACTTCAATTACAAGCTTCAACTGCTAAAGACTATTTAGAGATGAAGGACACACTACGCCAATTTGATATTGGTGTATTAATTCATGATATTGAACAAATCGACCAAACTGTTGAGAAGTTATTACAAGATCAACATCAGTGGAATACGTCGCAACAAGAAAAACTTGTCGAAATTCAAAAGTTGGAGCAGCATATTGCGTCAATGAAAGACGAGTTACTTCAAGTTGGTCAAAAACTAGATGCAGATCAAAAAACAGTTGTAGAAGTGAGTGAAAACTACGCACGACTACAGGGCGAACAAAATCTATTTGCAGAAAAGCAAAAAAATGCTTCTGCGCAATTAAGTAAGCTAAAAGAATCTTTAAAACAAGCACAGTCTAAAAGAGATCAGTGGCAGAAGTCGCTTATTGAAAAAGAGCATGCTTTAAAAGAAGCGCAAAATCATGTCCACAAGTTACGAAAACATGTGAAACAATTAGAAACGGATTTAAATCGCTCAACAGATGAATTAGATGCAGAAATTGAAGATCAAAAAAGTACATATATCGAACGTTTAAATGAACAAGCGGCAACGAATAATGAACTGAAAAGTATCGAGCAACAAATTCAACAACAGCGTCAGTCCGATGAAAAAATCACATCAAAATCAAGTGAATTAACAACTGAGTTGCAACAAGCACAAGCAACGTTAGCAGAAGTAGAGCCGAAGTTAGATGCAATTCGATTAGAAATTGCAGAGCATTTAAAAGACTATGAAGCGACACAAGCCGAATTACAAAAAGCGAATACTCAATTAGCTGAAAAGCAAAAAATGCTTTATGAAGGTTATAATCACGTACAACAATTACGTTCAAGACGTGATACATTAGCTGAACTAGAGGCTGATTTTGCTGGATTTTATCAAGGGGTTAAAGCTGTATTAAAGGCGCGTGAACAAAACCAATTACAAGGTGTACAAGGTGCAGTTGCTGAATTGATTCACGCAAAAGGAGCTTATACACAAGCGATTGAAACAGCGCTTGGGGCAGCGATGCAGCATATTGTAACGGCAACAGATGAAGATGCAAAAAGAGCCATTCGTTATTTAAAACAAGTGCGTGCAGGACGTGCGACATTCTTACCGATGAATATTATGAAATCGCGTAAGCTATCAAAAGCAGCGCTACAACCAATCCTTGATCACCCTTCATTTATTCAAACAGCCGATGAACTCGTTCAAGTTGATGAACGTTATCGCAGTATTGCAGAAAACTTATTAGGGCATATTCTAGTTGTAAAAGACTTAGATGGTGCAACGCAAATTGCGAAGTTCTTACAATATCGCTATCGTGTTGTCACATTAGATGGTGATGTTGTGAACGCGGGTGGTTCGATGTCTGGTGGCGGTGCGAATAAGCAACAAAATACCGTATTCAGTCGTAAAGCAGAACTGGAAACATTACAAGCTAATTTAGTCGAGATGGAAGCAACAATTCAGCAAGCTGAAAAGGTTGTGGCTGAATGGCAACAAAAAGCACAAGCTGCCGCGACATTACTCGATGTACAACGTGATCATGGTGAGCAATTACGTGTTCAAGAGAATGAATTAGAAGCTACGTATCAGGCGACTGTGACGCAAGAGAAGATGTTACAACAAAGCCTATCTATTTATGGTTCTGAACAACAAGATACAACGTCACGCCATGCGATGCTTGTAACAAAGCAAGAAGCTTTAGTACAACAACTCGATCAAACAGCGAAAGAAATTCAACACTTAGAACAAGAAATTGAGCGTTTGAACGAATTGAAAGTTCAAATGAAAACAGCGCGTGATACATTATTAAATGAATTAGCGAATCAGCGTGAAGACCATGCACAAGCAATGGGTAAATTCGAAAGTATTCAAACTTCTACAGAAGAAACAAGAAGTTACTTTAATGAAGCAGCCGAAGAAGTATCTAAAATTCGACGTGAAATCGAATTTGTTACAAAAGGTGATGCAACTAATGGGCTTTCTGAAGAACAGTTCGAACAAGAGATTGCAAAACAATTAAAACGTAAGCAACAACTCGAAACAGCGATTGAACAATCCGTTGAAAAACGTGCTAACTTACAGCAACGCGTTGATGAAGAAACGACTACATTAAAAGAGATGCAGCGAATTCACCAACAATTTGTCAATGAACAAAACCAAGTGAAAATTCAACTTGGAAAACTAGAAGTAAAGCGCGCAAACGCTGTTGAACAATTACAACAAAACTATGATTTAACGTTTGAAGAAGCGCAACTAGAACCTGCATTAGAAGTGGATTTAGAAGTAGCGAAACGTAAAGTAAATATGCTATCTCAATCTATTAAGGAGCTAGGAGATGTCAATATTTCTGCGATTGAAGAATACGAGGCTGTTGCAGAGCGTCATGAATTTTTAACATCACAGCGTAATGATTTACTCGAAGCGAAAGACACATTGTATGAAGCAATTCGTGAGATGGATGAAGAGATGACGACGCGCTTTGGAACAACATTTAAACAAATTCGCATACACTTCCAGGAAGTGTTCAAAGAATTATTTGGCGGAGGTAAAGCAGATTTAATTTTGCTAGAACCCAATCAATTATTAACATCAGGTATTGAGATTGTTGCACAACCACCAGGGAAAAAACTGCAAAATCTAGGTTTACTTTCAGGTGGCGAACGTGCATTAACAGCGATCGCTCTATTATTTGCCATCTTGCGCACACGCCCCGTTCCATTCTGTATTTTAGATGAAGTAGAGGCAGCGTTAGATGAAGCGAATGTATCGCGCTATAGTCAATATTTGAAAAAATTCAGTGAAGATACACAATTCATTGTGATTACCCATAAAAAGGTAACAATGGAAGGCGCGGATGTCTTATATGGTATTACGATGCAAGAACAAGGTGTATCTAAGTTAGTATCCGTTAAGTTAGAACAAGAAACAGTGTCCTAAAGGAGCGAATAAAACATGAGCTTTTTAAAGCGTATGAAAGAAAAATTGATGGGTGGACCATCAAAAGAAGAAGTGAAAGAACCAGAACAACAGGTAGAAGAAGTTGTTGAAACAGAAGAGCCAGTTCAAGCGGAATTACCTGCTGTAGAAGAAGTAAAAGAGCAGGAAGTCGTTGAAGAAACAACAAAACCTGTTGAAGAAGAAACGGTTGAAACTGTACAAGAAGAAAAACAAGAAGTTGCCATTGTTGAAGAAGTAAAAGACGAACCAGAGGCAGAAAAAGAATCAAAAGGTTGGTTCCGTTCAGCTTTCTCAATTACTGAAAAGTTCAAATCAGGATTAACGAAAACACGCGACTCATTTACATCAAAAGTAAATGACTTAGTTGCACGTTATCGTACGGTAGACGAAGATTTCTTTGAAGAATTAGAAGAAGTACTTTTACAAGCCGACGTTGGTTTTGAAACGGTTATGGAATTAACAGAAATTCTACGCTATGAAGTACAGAAGAAAAATATCAAATCAACAGATGGGATCCAAGCATTAATCTCTGAAAAATTAGTAGAGATTTATGAAAAAGCAGGAGACGACCATATTGAATTGAATTTACAACCTAAAGGCGAATTAACGGTGATTTTATTCGTAGGTGTAAATGGTGTTGGTAAAACAACAACAATCGGTAAATTAGCACACCGTTTAAAATCAGAAGGACGTTCAGTTATGTTAGCTGCTGGTGATACATTCCGTGCAGGTGCAATTGACCAATTACAAGTATGGGGCGATCGTGTCGGTGTTGAAGTGATTAAGCAATCGGAAGGTTCAGATCCAGCTGCTGTTATGTACGATGCTGTACATGCAGCGAAGAACCGCGGTGTGGACGTATTAATTTGCGATACAGCAGGTCGTTTACAAAATAAAGTAAACTTAATGAAGGAACTTGAAAAAGTACATCGCGTCATCTCACGTGAAGTACCAAATGCACCGCATGAAGTGTTGTTAGCACTTGATGCAACAACAGGACAAAATGCATTAATTCAAGCGCAAACATTTAAAGAAGCAACGAATGTTACAGGAATTGTCTTAACAAAATTAGATGGTACAGCTAAAGGTGGTATCGTAATTGCCATTCGTAATAAACTGCATATTCCAGTAAAATTCGTAGGGCTGGGTGAGAAGATGGACGATTTACAACCATTTGACCCAGAGCGCTATGTATATGGCTTATTTGCAGATGCGTTAGATGAGCAACTAAAAGAAGAAGAATAGGCTTCTCTTTGAATCCTAAGGTCTTGAGAATCTACGGATTTTCAAGACCTCTTTTTATGCCTTTCGCATGTGGACGAGACGACATCTCTTCGGTCATTCACTCAAAGTCAAAAAGCGACTTTGATTCATGCCCTGCAGAGCTGATAGCATGTGAACGAGCCGATTTTACATTCTGATAGTTCAGTAAAATACGGCTACATGCTCGAGTCACAACCATCTCTTGATTGAAGACAAAAAACGTCTTCAAGTCGAGCTGTTGAGTGCCTTCCGCATGTGAACGAGCCGATTTTACATTCTGATAGTCCAGTAAAATACGGCTACATGCCGACATCTCTTCGGTCATTCACTCAAAGTCAAAAAGCGACTTTGATTCATGCCCTGCAGAGCTGATAGCATGTGAACGAGCCGATTTTACATTCTGATAAGACAAGTAGTTTTACTTGACAGAAATAGGGTTTTTCATTAATATACAAAGGAATATGTCTACGAATGTATAAAAAATACTACACATGATAGAATAGATGTGTTAAGGAGAAGTTAACGATGCTTTTAGATAAAACAACACGTATGAATTTCCTTTTTGATTTTTACCAAGCATTATTAACGGATAAACAGAGAAGTTATATGCAACTTTACTATTTAGATGATCTTTCTTTAGGCGAAATTGCTGAATCGTATGAGGTGTCACGTCAAGCGGTTTATGATAACATTCGTCGAACGGAAGCGATGCTTGAGGAATATGAAGAGAAATTACAGCTTTTCCATAAATTCAAAAAAAGACAAAAGATTACAGACAAATTATCAGCTTGCTTACAAGATGACACAACAGAAAAGGCAGATTTATTGCCACTTGTTGAGCAATTGAAGCAAGACTAGGGGGCGACAATTATGGCTTTTGAGGGTTTAGCAGAGCGACTCCAAAGTACGATTCAAAAGATTAAAGGGAAGGGTAAAATTAACGAACAAGACGTTAAAGAAATGATGCGCGAAGTTCGTTTCGCTTTAATCGAAGCCGATGTTAACTTAAAAGTAGTAAAACAATTTGTTAAAACTGTAAGTGAACGTGCAATTGGTCAAGACGTCATGAAAAGTTTAACACCAGGTCAACAAGTTATTAAAATTGTACAAGATGAGTTGACGAATTTAATGGGTGGCGAACAAAGTCTTGTTAAATTTGCGACGAAACCACCAACTGTTATTATGATGGTCGGTTTACAAGGTGCCGGTAAAACGACAACTACAGGTAAATTAGCAAATCTATTACGTAAAAAATACAATAAAAAACCGTTGCTTGTAGCAGCCGATGTTTATCGTCCAGCAGCTGTAAAGCAATTAGAAACACTAGGTAAGCAATTAGGTATTCCTGTATTCCAAAAAGGTACAGAAGTATCGCCAGTTGATATTGCTAAAGAAGCATTAGAACATGCCAAAGAAGAACATCTCGATGTTGTGATTATCGATACAGCTGGTCGCTTGCACATTGATGAAAATCTCATGCAAGAATTAAAAGATATTCGCGCTTTAAAAGAGCCAGATGAAATCTTCTTAGTTGTGGATGCAATGACAGGTCAAGATGCTGTCAACGTTGCGAACAGCTTTAATGAAGCAGTTGGCATCACAGGTGTTGTTTTAACAAAATTAGACGGTGATACACGTGGTGGTGCGGCGCTATCTATTCGTACAGTAACTGAAAAACCGATTAAATTTGTCGGTATGGGTGAAAAAATGGATGCGCTTGAAACATTCCACCCAGAGCGTATGGCATCACGTATTTTAGGTATGGGTGATGTTTTATCATTAATCGAAAAAGCACAGGCACAAGTAGATGAAGATAAAGCAAAAGAATTAGAAGAAAAGTTTAAAACACAAACTTTTACATTTGATGATTTCCTAGAGCAAATGGCTCAAGTGAAAAAAATGGGACCATTAGAAGATATCTTGAAAATGATTCCAGGTGTGAATAAAATGAAGGGCTTAGATAATATTAATTTTGATGATAAACAAATTGATCATATCGAAGCCATCATTCAATCGATGACGATTGCAGAGAAAACCAACCCTGAAATTATTAACGCAAGTCGCAAAAAGCGTATTGCAAAAGGTTCAGGTTGTACGGTTCAAGAAGTAAATCGTCTCATTAAGCAATTTGATGAAATGAAAAAAATGATGAAGCAAATGACAGGTATGTCGACTAAGAATAAGAAAAAGTTCAAATTACCGGGAATGGATTCATTATTTAAATAAAATAATGTGTGTTAAGAAAAAATACTTTACAAGCTATTGTAATTTCATTTGATTTAAGGTAAAATAATGTGTGTTAAGAATAAACACTTTACAAACAATCGAAAGCTTGATATTATACTATCTTGTGTGAAACTTATTCGGAGGTGCAAAATAAACATGGCAGTTAAAATTCGTTTAAAACGTATGGGTGCTAACAAAGCTCCTTTCTACCGTATCGTAGTTGCTGATTCACGTTCACCACGTGACGGTCGTTCAATCGAAACAATCGGTACTTTCAATCCATTAACTTCTCCTGAGGAAGTTAAAATCGACGAAGCTAAAGCTTTAGCTTGGTTAGGTAACGGTGCGAAACCATCAGATACAGTACGTAACTTGTTCTCAAAACAAGGAATCATGGAAAAATTCCATAACTCAAAAAAAGGTAACTAATATTACTTTTTAAATAATCGGGGGTGACATTTGTGGAACAACTGATCGAAACAATCGTAAAACCTTTAGTCGATTTTCCGGATGATGTGAACATTACTGTTCAAGAGAGTTCGAATCGAATTGTTTATAAGCTTTCTGTAAATCCTCGTGATGTCGGAAAGGTCATTGGCAAACAAGGTAGCGTTGCAAAAGCAATTCGTGCAATTGTTTACTCAGCCGCAAGCAGTCACCGCATGAAGAAGACATACGTCGATATTCAAGATTAGCAGAAAAGGAGGGAGCTTATGTTCCTTCCTTTTTTGTTTAAAAAAATTAAAAGAGGTGTATCCAATGGAATGGTTTAACGTAGGAAAAATCGTCAATACACATGGTATTCGTGGTGAGGTACGTGTCATTTCGCAAACAGACTTCCCAGAAGAACGTTACGAAGTAGGCGCAGAATTAGGTATTTTTATTCCAGGTGAAAAAAAACCAACAATCGTAAAAGTGGCTTCTGCACGTGCGCATAAAAACTTTATCTTACTGACATTTGAAGGATATCCATTCATCCAAGATGTAGAAAAATTCAAAGGTTCGGAATTAAAAATTCACGAAAAATATTTAGATGATCTTGGTGATGATGAGTTCTACTATCACGAAATCGTAGGTTGTACGGTATTCGATGAAGAAGATAATGAGATTGGTGAGATTACAGAGATTCTTCAAACAGGTGCAAATGACGTTTGGACAGTTAAAGGTGTAAATGGCAAAATGCATTATATCCCTGTCATTTTAGACGTTGTGAAAGAAGTCGATGTTGATGAAAAACGCATCACAATTGAACTGATGGATGGCTTATTATCATGATGAATATCCACGTATTATCGTTATTCCCTGATATGTTTGAAGGTGTTTTCGGTTCGTCTATTCTAAAGAAAGCACAAGAAAAAGGCGCTGTACAAATGAATGTGACAGATTTTCGTTCTTTTTCACAAAATAAGCATAATCAAGTAGATGATTATCCTTATGGTGGTGGTGCAGGAATGGTGCTGAAGCCAGAACCTCTTTTCCATGCAGTAGAAGATTTAGTCGCACAAGGTAAAAAGCCGCGCATTATTTTAATGTGTCCTCAAGGTGAGCGCTACGATCAAAAGAAAGCAGAAGAATTGGCTAAGGAAGAAGATTTAATCTTCTTATGTGGTCACTATGAAGGGTATGATGAGCGCATTCGAGAGTACCTTGTAACCGATGAAATCTCAATTGGTGATTTTGTACTAACAGGTGGCGAATTAGCCGCTATGACGGTCATTGATAGTGTCGTACGCCTTCTTCCAGGTGTTTTAGGGCAAGAAGCCTCTCACGTAAATGATTCGTTTTCAACAGGTTTACTTGAGCATCCACACTATACACGTCCTGCTGATTTTCGCGGCATGAAAGTTCCAGATGTTTTAATGTCAGGGAATCATGCAAAAATTGAGCAATGGCGTATGGAGCAATCATTAAAGAGAACGTTTGAGCGTCGTCCAGATTTGCTTGAACATATTGAATTAACAAAAGAGCAACAAGCTTATTTAAAACAATTAAAAAATAATTCAAAGCTGTAAAGTATATTAGCTTGCAAGCGACTTTGAAGTATGATAGTATTTAAAATGCATTTCCTATGAGGAATGCCGTATTACGATGTTCCGCTGTAGCAACCAAGAGCGATCTATAAGAGCATCTGTCTAAGGAGAGAATAAAATGTCAAACATTATTACAGAAATTACTAAAGATCAATTACGTACAGACATCCCTGCATTCCGTGCTGGTGATACTGTAAGCATCGACGTTAAAATCGTTGAGGGTACTCGCGAACGTATCCAAAAATACGAAGGCGTTGTAATCAAACGTCGTGGTGGCGGTATTAGCGAAACTTTCACAGTGCGTAAAATTTCTTACGGTGTTGGTGTAGAACGTACATTCCCTGTACATACACCAAAAATCGCTAGCTTAACAGTTACTCGTCGCGGTAAAGTACGTCGTGCGAAACTATACTACCTACGTAACCTACGTGGTAAAGCAGCTCGTATCAAAGAAATTCGCTAATTTCTTAGCTGTTAAAGAGAGTACTATCCAATCGATTTCTTTTGGATAGTGCTTTTTGCCTGTAAAAAGAAATCCTTGTACAATGAGTATAGAATGTAGAGGGAGGCGTGCTATGGAAACGAAACAAAAGAAAGAAAAGAATGAGCTATGGGAATGGACGAAAGCTTTAATTATCGCTTTTGCATTAGCAGCCTTCATTCGTTATGTGCTATTTACACCGATTGTCGTAGATGGGGAGTCGATGATGCCTACTTTACACAGTGGTGATCGAATGGTTGTGAATAAAGTTTCTTACAAGATTTCCGATATTCATCATAGCGATATTGTCGTTTTCCACGCTCCGGAGAAAAGAGATTATATTAAGCGTGTAATTGGTTTGCCGGGTGATACGATTGAATACAAGAATGATGTATTATATCGGAATGGTAAGGCGATTGACGAACCTTATTTACAACAATTTAAAAAAGCCATTCAAGATGGTGGCACATTAACAGAAGATTTTCAATTACAAGACTATGTACAAAAAGACAGAGTACCAGAAGGATATGTATTTGTAATGGGTGATAATCGACGTAATAGTAAAGATAGTCGACATATCGGACTCATTCCAGAGAACAAAATTATCGGTAAAGCGAGTATCGTTTTCTGGCCACTCGATCAATTTGGCTTAGTGAAATAGATGTAGGAGTGAGAGAATGACCATTCAATGGTTCCCAGGGCATATGGCGAAAGCTCGCCGTCAAGTAACAGAAAATTTAAAGCTAGTCGATATCGTATTTGAACTAATCGATGCGCGTTTACCGATGTCATCACGTAATCCAATGCTAGATGATATTATTCACCAAAAAAATCGTTTACTTATTTTGAATAAAGCAGATATGGCTGATGAAGTACAAACAAAGCGTTGGGTCCAATATTTCACAGATAAAGGACATCATGTTGTTGCGGTCAATTCGCTTGATTCAAAAGGTTTAAAGCGTGTTGTAAAGGCAGCAGAAGCAGTGCTGAAGCCAAAATGGGATCGTATGCGTGCAAAAGGTTTAAAAACACGTGCTATTCGTGCGATGATTGTTGGGATTCCGAACGTTGGTAAATCTACAATGATTAACCGTTTAGCGAAGAAAAATATCGCAAGAACAGGTAATACACCAGGTGTGACGCGTTCACAACAATGGATTAAAGTTGAAAAAGAACTTGAATTACTTGATACGCCCGGAATTTTATGGCCGAAGTTTGAAGACCAAGAAGTAGGTTATAAGCTAGCTTTGACAGGCGCGATTAAAGATACGATTACGAACATGGATGATTTAGCGATTTATGGATTACGTTTCTTAGAAAAATACTATCCAACTCGTTTAGAAGAACGCTATAAAATTACAACTGTTGCAGAAGAAGTGGTGGAGACATTCGATCATATCGGACGTTTACGTAATGTAAAAGCAGCAGGTGGAGAAATCGACTATGATCAAGTATCAGAATTAATTGTACGCGATATTCGTAATGAGCATTTAGGAAAGTTAACATTCGATTTCGTCGAAGATTATGAATAATGCAATCTAAGGCTGTTCTTTCGCTATAATAAAGCGAGAGGGCAGTTTTTTTATATAAAAATAAGAAAAAGAACCGATAGAAAAGTTAGATGAGAGGGAATTAGATGAAGACAATTAAAGCGATTAAAGAAGCGTTAGCACAAGAACATACATGGCAAGAATGGATGACGGAACTTGAACAAGATGAACGAGAAGGTGTAAAGAAAGCACTGCAATCTTGGAAACGTCAGCAAGAAAAAAGAGAGAAGCTACAACAAGAGCATGAAGCGAAAATTCAATTTGATGATGCCTATCGTACACATGAAGGATCATACATTGCAGGAACGGATGAAGCAGGTCGTGGGCCACTAGCAGGACCTGTTGTGACTGCGGCAGTTATTTTACCAGCCAAATGTGATGCATTAATTGGGTTAAATGACTCGAAACAACTATCACTTGAAAAAAGAGAACAATTTATGCGACTCATTGAAGAACATGCTCTTGCAAGTTATATTCACTTTCAATCAGAAGAAGCAATTGATACATTGAATATTTACGAAGCGACAAGACAATCGATGAAGGCATCAATTGAAGGTTTATCAATTCAACCTGATTTTGTATTAGCCGATGCGATGACATTGGATATTACAATTCCACAAGAATCGGTTATTAAAGGAGATGCGAAAAGTTTAGCGATTGCTGCAGCTTCTATTTTAGCGAAAACCGCGCGTGATCATTATATGGAACAAATGGATGAAAAGTATCCAGGCTATGGATTTGCGAAACATGCGGGTTATGGCACAAAACAACATCTAGAAGCCATTCAACATTTAGGTGTGACACCGATTCATCGTAAGACATTTGAACCAATTAAATCGATGTTACAAAAGGAGTGAGAGAACTATGAATTTATCTGGTGTGAATGTGGGGCAAATTCAAGGAGCTGCGAATACTGCGCAACCTGTTTCGATGCAGGAAGGACAAGTGTTACACGGAACTATTAAAAAATTGTATCCAAATCAACAAGCTGAAATTAATATTGGCGGTCAGAAGATGATGGCGAAACTTGAAACACCAATGCAAGCAGGAAATACACATTTCTTTCAAGTAACCGCAACAACGCCCGATTTAACGTTAAAAATGGTTAGTGGTCCAGTTGATGAAAAAGCATCCTTAATGGATCAAACTAAACAAATGATTGATACGATGAAATTGCCACAAACAAAAGAGATGCAACAGATTGTGTCGCAATTAGTTAAAAATAATATTCCGTTTAATAAAGAGCAATTAATAGCAGCGGAACAATTATTAAAAGGTGCAAATGGTGCTGAAAGACCTCAAGCATTGGATGCTTTACAAAAGATGATTGAATTGAAACTACCCATGACATCAACAAGTTTACAAGCCGTTATGGAAGGGAGTTTAAAAGGTGGTTTTACAAATTTACTTGGAAATTTAGAGCAATCAATTCGACTAGATACACAATTAGCATCTCAATTAAAAGAAGCGATCTTACAACAGTTGGCACAGCTGAAGTCACCTTTAAGTGAACAAACTGGAAATATTGCACTTGGAAAATTACTTGGTAGTAATACACCAGAAGCAGGGCAAATTTTACAACAAGCGGGTGTTGGAGCAAAAGCGGAAACGACTGACATTGTAAAACAGTTATTTCAACAATTTAAGACGGAACCGAATGAAGCCATTCGTCAATTGTTACAACAGCCGATGACGAAAGAGAATTTGCAAAACTTATCGCAAGCGATTCAACAACATCCGACTTTAACAAAAGATCAACAACAAGCGATTCAGCAGGCGATTACGCGTATGCAATTAGCGCCGAGTGCATCGAATCAAGCGCAAGTCATTCAAGAAGTCACAACACAACTAGCAAGTGCGAAGGAGAGTATTCCTCAGTTGATGAGCCAACTGAAAAACGCAACAGCTGAAACGCAACCAGCGATTATTCAAAAGTTAGCTACTGCTATTGCAGAGAATCCGACTTTAACCATGCAACAAAAACAAGAAGTGATTGCACAATTAGGACAAGTGCAGAAGAATGGGGCTGAAAACGTCTTTAAAGCGCTTGTAACTGCTTTTTCAACACAAGTTGGTTTACAACCTACAGAAGAAGCAACAAGTCAATTAAGCCAATTACTAGGCGTTTCAAAAGACCAGTTAAGTTCACTTATGCAAAATCTAACACGTACATTGCAGCAACAATCGACACCTTTTGCACAGCAAATGTTACAAGATGTTGAAAATCTGCAAATGACCCAATTATCTGGACATGCTGTACAAGCTTCCATGAAAAAGACACTAAGTGAGCTTGGATTGAGTCTTGAAGCGAACATTTTACAATCGAACCCAGAGCAGGCGCAGCTCTCATCGACATTGAAATCACTCATGCATGCCCTTGTCCATGAAAATGTCACAAATTCGACAAGAAATTTAGCAGAGCAAGTAATTGGACGTATGAATGGACAACAATTACTGTCAATGGATCAAGGACAACAGCAACAAATCGTTATGCAAATCCCATTACAATTCTTCGGAAAACGAATTGATGCGACATTACAGTGGTCAGGAAGCAAGAATAAGGATGGGAAAATAGACTCAAATTTTGCACGAATTATGTTCTATTTACATCTTGAAAATCTGCATGAAACGGTTATAGATATGCAAGTGCAAAGTCGCGTTGTGACGCTAAATATTTATACTGAAAATCAGCAAAGTCAAGGGATAATTGACCCTTTAAAAGAGGTGTTAAAGGCTCGATTAGCAGAGCAAGATTATCGCCTTTCAGGTGTTTTTCTGAAAAAGTTCGATGAGCCTAAACCAACTGTTAAACAACAGTCGAAAATCATCGGCAAAAGTGAAGATGGAGGGGTCGACTTTAGAATATGAAAAAAGAAAATCGTAAAGAAGCTGTCGCCTTATCATTTAATCCTGAACAATCAGAAGCACCAAAAGTCATTGCGAAGGGAAAGGGGCTTGTTGCGGACTCTATTTTGAACAAAGCACAAGAAAGTGGTGTGCCAATTCAAGAGGATCCAAACCTAGTACAGTTATTAGGACAGTTAAATCTAAATGAATCTATCCCTGAAGAACTGTATCAAGCTGTAGCGGAAGTATTTGCATTTATTTACAAATTAGACCGAATTAATGGTAAAAATAAATAAAAAAAACACTGATTTTTTATGCGAAAATCAGTGTTTTTTTACATTAATTTAGAAAAAAGGCGTATATTGAATGATATTTTAGCATAAAATAGATTGTGGACAACTTTTTGAATATTTAATACAATGGAGGAGAAGTAGCAATGCTTTACAATTGAGATGGGAGGCAATTTGATGAATATCCATGAATATCAAGGTAAAGAAATTCTTCGCCAATACGGGGTGGCGGTTCCGAAAGGACGCGTAGCTTTTTCTCCAGAGGAAGCAGTGAATGTGGCGAAAGAACTGAGCTCAGATGTTATGGTAGTAAAAGCTCAGATACATGCAGGGGGTCGAGGTAAAGCAGGCGGTGTTAAAATTGCGCGCAACCTCGAAGAAGTACGTGCTTATGCGAAAGAGTTATTAGGAAAAGTTCTTGTAACACATCAAACAGGTCCACAAGGTAAAGAAGTGAAACGACTGTATGTTGAAGAAGGTTCAGACATTAAGAAAGAATATTACTTAAGTTTAGTCGTAGACCGTCAAACATCACGCGTTACATTAATGGGTTCCGAAGAAGGCGGTATGAACATAGAAGAAGTCGCTGAAGAAACACCAGAAAAAATCTTCACAGAAGTAATTGATCCAGTGGTAGGTTTAACAGGTTTCCAAGCACGTCGTTTAGCGTTCAATATCAACATTCCAAAACACCTAGTAAATAAAGCTGTGAAATTAATGCTTGGTATTTACGAAGCATTCATTGATAAAGATGCATCAATTTTAGAAATTAACCCACTTGCTGTAACAGGTGATGATGAGGTAATCGCATTAGATGCGAAATTTAACTTTGATAGCAACGCATTATATCGTCATAAAGATATCGTCGAGTTACGTGATTACGATGAAGAAGATGAAAAGGAAATTGAAGCATCAAAATACGATTTAAGTTACATCGCATTAGATGGTAACATTGGTTGTATGGTAAATGGTGCTGGTTTAGCTATGGCTACTATGGATACAATTAGTTACTACGGTGGTTCACCGGCTAACTTCTTGGACGTTGGGGGCGGTGCTTCTGCTGAAAAAGTAAAAGAAGCATTTAAAATTATCCTTTCTGACCAACAAGTTAAAGGTATTTTCGTTAATATCTTTGGTGGGATTATGAAGTGTGACGTAATTGCTGAAGGTGTAGTAAAAGCAGCTTCAGAACTAGGATTAGAAGTACCGCTTGTTGTGCGTTTAGAAGGTACAAACGTAACAAAAGGTAAAGAAATTCTAAATGAATCAGGCTTAAATATTACTGCAGCTTCATCATTAGCAGATGGCGCAGAAAAAATCGTAAAACTTGTTGGATAAGAGAGGCGGACTATAAAATGGCTATTTTTATTGATAAAGATACAAAAGTGTTAGTTCAAGGGATTACAGGCTCTACAGCTCTTTTCCATACGAAGCAAATGCTTGAATATGGAACAAAAATTGTGGCAGGTGTTACACCAGGTAAAGCAGGCACAGTAGTTGAAGGTGTTCCGGTATTCAATACTGTTTCAGATGCAGTTGCAGAAACTGGTGCAAACGTATCCGTAATCTATGTACCAGCACCATTCGCAGCAGATGCAATTTTAGAAGCTGTAGACGCAGAATTAGATATGGTGATCTGTATTACAGAACATATTCCTGTAATCGATATGGTAAAAGTGAAACGTTATATGGAAGGCAAGAAAACACGTTTAATCGGACCAAACTGCCCAGGTGTTATTACAGCAGATGAGTGTAAAATCGGTATTATGCCAGGATACATCCATACAAAAGGTCATGTAGGTGTTGTATCTCGTTCTGGTACATTAACGTATGAAGCAGTACATCAATTAACTGAAGCTGGAATTGGCCAAACGACAGCAGTTGGTATTGGTGGAGACCCAGTAAACGGTACAAACTTCGTGGATGTTTTAAAAGCATTTGAAGAAGATCCAGAAACATATGGTGTTGTAATGATTGGTGAGATTGGCGGTACAGCTGAGGAAGAAGCAGCTGAATTCGTTAAAAATCACATGACAAAACCAGTTGTCGGTTTCATCGGTGGTCAAACAGCACCTCCAGGAAAACGTATGGGTCACGCAGGCGCGATTATCTCAGGTGGTAAAGGTACAGCAGCTGACAAAATCAAGGCTTTAAATGAAGCCGGTATTGAAGTTGCACCAACACCAGCAGCAATCGGTGAAACATTTATTAAAGTTATCAAAGAAAAAGGTCTATACGAAAAGTGTAAAACACATTAAGATGTAAATAGATGAGCTAATTATTTTAGCTACGAGTAAACAGGAATCTTGCGCAAGCGGTTCCTGTTTTTCGTTGCTAGAAATCAGGTCATCTTTATATGAAGAGGAGGCGAATGCCATGCATCCATTTGACGCGGCACTTCACGCACTACATTATGTGCGTCAGTACCCACTGAATCGCTTGTACCCCTTATTACAAGTAGATCCAGAACTTGAAACCCTCCCTCATATGAAACCCTCACAACTTGCATACTATTTTCAAATTACATTAAAACAAGCAATACAACTTCATGCAGAATTTCATCAAGTTTACCAAACAGACTGGCATGCTTTTTATGCAAAACAGCAGATAGTCCCAATCCCATTTTATAATGAACACTATCCTATTTCTTTACTAGATGTGTATGATCCACCCGCGATGCTTTACTGTAAAGGTGACATAACGTTATTGCAAAAATATAAAAAAATCGCTATAGTTGGTTCAAGAAAAGCTACCAATTATTCACAAAAATGTTTAACAGCTATCATACCACCTCTTATTTCGCAAAATATCGCGATTGTAAGCGGTTTAGCGAGAGGGGCAGATAGAATGGCTCATGAGACAACAATCGCTCATTTAGGCAATACTATAGCTGTTTTAGGAAATGGTTTACATTATCACTATCCGAGGGAACATAAAACATTGCAGCTAGAAATGGAAAAAAAACATCTCGTTTTAACAGAATATCCACCGCATATGCCACCTCAAAAGTGGCAGTTTCCGAAAAGAAATCGCATCATAAGTGGACTGAGTGATGGTATTGTACTAACTGAAGCAGAATTAAAGAGTGGAACAATGAGTACAGTTGAATATGGTTTGGATCACGGTAGAAATATTTTTTCAGTTCCTGGAGATATTTTTTCACCCCTCTCTGCAGGTCCAAATAAGTTGATATATGAGGGTGCAACGCCTGTTTTACATGGGCAACAAATAATAGAAGAAATGAAGAATAATTCATCACGAAAATGAAAAATGGTTGCAAAACTTGATTTTCTGTTATACATTTTGCAACAGGTAATTGTTTTCAAAATATGAAACTTCACCTCTACAAGGGGGCAAACACATGTCGGATTATTTAGTTATAGTGGAATCGCCCGCAAAAGCAAAAACAATCGAGCGATATTTAGGAAAAAAATATAAAGTAAAAGCTTCCATTGGTCATGTGCGTGATTTACCACGTAGCCAAACAGGAATTGATACAGAGAACAACTATGAACCGCGTTATATTACAATTCGAGGCAAAGGTCCTGTCTTACAGGAATTAAAAACAGCTGCTAAAAAAGCAAAAAAAATCTATCTCGCAGCCGATCCAGACCGCGAAGGAGAAGCGATTGCTTGGCATTTAGCAACTGCTTTAAATATTGATATTGAATCAGATTGTCGCGTTGTTTTTAATGAGATTACAAAAGATGCAATCAAAGAATCATTCAAACATCCACGTCCAATCGATTTAGACTTAGTTGATGCACAACAAGCACGTCGTATTTTAGACCGTCTTGTTGGATATAATATTAGTCCTTTACTATGGAAGAAAGTCAAAAAAGGTTTGTCAGCAGGTCGTGTTCAATCAATTGCACTGCGTCTGATTATTGACCGTGAAAACGAAATTAAAAACTTCCAACCAGAAGAATATTGGTCAATCGAAGCTTCTTTTGAAAAAGGTAAAAAAGTATTCGATGCAGCATTCTATGGTACGACAAGCGATAAAATTAAATTAACAAATGAAGCCGAAGTTCAAAACATATTAAAACAAATCAAAGGTGAAGATTTTGAAGTGGCAAAAGTTTTAAAGCGTGAGCGTAAGCGTAATGCAGCGCCGTCATTCACAACATCTTCTTTACAACAAGAAGCAGCGCGTAAATTAAACTTTAGAGCAAAGAAAACGATGATGTTAGCACAGCAATTATACGAAGGAATTGACCTTGGTAAAAAAGCAGGTGGCATTGTCGGGTTAATTACCTACATGCGTACAGACTCAACGCGTATTTCAGAAACAGCGAAAAAAGAAGCGCATGAATACATTCTTGAAAATTATGGTGAAGAATATACAACACCTGTTGAACAACAAGCGAAAAAATCTGAAAAGGCACAGGATGCCCATGAAGCAATTCGTCCAACATCAACAATGCGTCATCCGGATACATTAAAAACAGTTTTATCTCGTGACCAACTTCGTTTATACCGTTTAATTTGGGAACGATTCATCGCCAGTCAAATGGCTTCTGCTGTATTAGATACAGTAACAGCAGACTTACAAAACGGTGATTTACTATTCCGTGCAACTGGTTCACAAGTGAAGTTCCCAGGTTTCATGAAGGTATATATCGAAGGTTCAGATGACCAAAAAGAAGAAAAATCTAAAGATAAGTTATTACCACCGATGGAACAAGGCGATCTTGTTAAAACGGTTGAAATTGAACCGAAACAACATTTCACGCAGCCACCACCACGTTTTTCAGAGGCACGTCTTGTTAAAACGTTAGAAGAGCTAGGTATAGGTCGTCCATCTACGTATGCACCAACGCTAGATACAATTCAAAAGCGTGGTTATGTCACACTTGAAACAAAGCGCTTTGTACCAACGGAGCTAGGTGAAATTGTGCATAGTCTAGTGCTTGAATTCTTCTCAGACATTGTGAATATTGAATTTACAGCGAAGATGGAGAATGACTTAGACTTAATCGAAGAAGGACAAAAGCAGTGGGTAGAAGTCATTGATGAATTCTACAAAGACTTTGAAAAAGACTTGAAACATGCGGAAGTAGCGATGGAAAAAGTCGAAATCAAAGATGAACCTGCAGGAGAAGACTGTGAATTATGCGGTCATCCGATGGTATTTAAATTAGGTCGATACGGTAAATTCATGGCATGTAGCAACTTCCCAGAATGTCGTAACACAAAAGCGATTGTGAAGGAAATTGGTGTGAAATGTCCAACATGTAAAGAAGGCGAAATTGTTGAGCGTAAGAGTAAAACAAAACGTATCTTCTACGGTTGTAATCGTTATCCAGACTGTGACTTTGTATCATGGGATAAACCAATCAGTCGTCCATGTCCGAAATGTAACGAAATGCTTGTTGAAAAGAAAATCAAAAAAGGTGTTCAAATTCAATGTACGTCTTGTGACTACAAAGAAGAACCGACACAATAAAACAAAAGAAGGAGTCGTTTTTAAACGGCTTCTTTTTCTATGTTAGGAACAATATTTCGCGTAAATAACACTTTCAAGCTAAGCTATTTTTATGATACAGTAAGCAAGAACATTTTATTTTAAGAAGTAGAGAAAGTAGGTCGTACAATCCATGACATATGTAAATGTAATTGGTGCTGGTTTAGCAGGTAGTGAAGCAGCATGGCAAATTGCCAAACGTGGTATTCAAGTAAAACTTTATGAGATGCGTCCAGTAAAACAAACACCGGCACATCATACAGATAAATTCGCAGAGCTTGTATGTTCAAACTCATTGCGCGCAAATAACTTAACAAATGCAGTTGGCGTAATTAAAGAAGAAATGCGTAAACTTGATTCAATTATTATTGAAGCAGCAGATTCTTGTTCAGTACCAGCAGGTGGCGCTTTAGCAGTTGACCGTCATGAGTTTGCTGGCTATGTAACAGAAAAAGTGAAAAATCACCCGCTTGTTGAAGTGATTCATGAGGAAGTAACTGAGATTCCGAAAGATGGTATTACCGTAATTGCAACAGGTCCGTTAACATCACCAGAACTTGCAAAATCTATTCAAGAGGCGACAGGACAAGACTATCTATACTTCTATGATGCAGCAGCTCCAATCATTGAAAAAGATAGCATTGATATGGATAAAGTGTATTTAAAATCACGCTATGATAAAGGCGAGGCAGCATACCTAAACTGCCCAATGAACGAAGAAGAATTTAATGCTTTCCAACAAGCTTTAATTGAAGCAGAAGTAGCACCTTTAAAAGAATTTGAAAAAGAGAAGTATTTTGAAGGGTGTATGCCAATTGAAGTAATGGCAGCACGTGGTCCGAAAACGATGCTATTTGGTCCAATGAAGCCAGTAGGTTTAGAAGATCCTAAAACGGGCAAACGTCCACATGCCGTTGTTCAACTTCGTCAAGATGACGCAGCTGGAACACTATATAATATAGTAGGTTTCCAAACGCATCTAAAATGGGGCGAGCAAAAACGTGTATTCCAAATGATTCCTGGACTTGAGAATGTTGAAATCGTTCGTTATGGTGTCATGCACCGTAATACATTCATCAACTCACCAAAAGTATTAGCACCGACATATCAATTAAAATCACAACCGAACGTATTCTTTGCAGGTCAAATGACAGGTGTTGAAGGATATGTAGAGTCAGCTGGTAGTGGTCTAATTGCAGGGATTAATGCGGCGCGTATGGCAATGGAACAAGATTTAAAAATCTTCCCTGCTGAAACAGCGCTTGGTAGTATGGCGCGCTATATTACAGAAGCAGATTCAAAACACTTCCAACCAATGAATGTAAACTTCGGTTTATTCCCAGCACTTGGTGAAAAAATTCGCTCAAAACAAGAACGCGGCGAAAAACATGCTGAACGTGCTTTAGCAAGTATTGAAGCATATATTGAGTTCGAAAAATTGTAAAAAAGTCCACCTAGTACGGACATTTGTTTGTATTAGAAAAAGATTTGATAAAGCCGAGCAAAGTTGATATACTTTGTTAGGCTTTTTTATTGTGTTTTTGACTTGTGTGCTATTTAATGGCATGTCCTTTTTTAGTACAGTTCACGAAAACGCCGTAAATCTACAGAAAATTAGCATAGTCAATATAATTTGAAGTGCTTTGACTTTCTTTTATTTTCTGATAATGCGAAAATAAAAGAAAGTATGGAAAACGAGGTGTTCAAATGCGTATTAGTCAACATGAAGCACTCCAACAATTTATTACATATATTCAGTTGGAGAAAAACTATTCTGCTCTAACATCTGAAGCGTATCAACAAGACTTACAAGAATTCTTTTCATTTTTAAAACAAGAACAAGTAACTACGCTAGAAGAAGTAGAATATGTACATGCGCGTTTGTTTGTCACACAACTATACAACGAAGAAAAAGCAAGGGCGACAATCTCACGAAAGATTTCGTCTATTCGTTCGTTCTTTCGCTTTTTAAACCGTGAGTTTCAGTTGAATGATGCATCTTTCCAATCGCTTTATCATCCTAAAAAAGAAAGTCGACTACCACGCTTTTTTTATGAGGAAGAATTGAAAATGCTATTTGAAGCAAATGAAGGGGAAACACCTAAAGAGAAAAGAGAACTCGCAATTTTGGAGTTATTATATGCAACAGGCATTCGCGTAAGTGAATTAACATCGATTCAATTAAAAGATGTTGATTTTTCATTAAGTATTTTACGCGTAATGGGGAAAGGGAGAAAAGAACGATATGTTCCTTTTGGACAATTTGCACACGAAGCTTTGCAACTGTATGTGACCGATGCGCGTCCTATTTTAATGAAGAAACAGCAACATGATTCGCTTTTTGTTAATATGAGAGGTGAGCGACTAACTGCTCGTGGTGTACGGTATATTTTGAATGAGATGGTAAAAAAAACAGAATTAACGACGACGATTTATCCACATATGATTCGTCATACATTTGCCACACATTTATTAAATCAAGGGGCAGACTTACGTACAGTGCAAGAGCTACTTGGACATGCAAGCTTATCATCTACACAGGTGTACACCCATGTCACCAAGGAACATCTTCGCAATACCTATATGAACGCTCATCCAAGAGCGTAAAATGACGAGGAGTGAGCAATATGGAATTACATGCAACAACGATTTTTGCAATCCAACATAAAGGGCAGAGTGCAATGGCTGGTGACGGTCAAGTAACACTCGGAAATTCAGTTGTAATGAAGCATACAGCAAGAAAAGTAAGACGATTGTTTAATGGACAAGTGCTTGCTGGTTTTGCAGGTTCTGTAGCAGATGCTTTTACGCTCTTTGAAATGTTTGAGGGTAAATTAGTTGAGTACAATGGTAACTTACAACGTGCAGCTGTAGAAGTAGCCAAGCAATGGCGCGGCGATAAAATGTTACAAAAATTAGAAGCACTTTTACTTGTAATGAACAAGGATACACTACTACTTGTGTCTGGTTCTGGAGAAGTAATTGAACCAGATGACGGGATTTTAGCAATCGGTTCAGGTGGGAATTATGCGTTATCAGCAGGTAGAGCTTTAAAACAATATGCAGGTGAACAAATGACAGCAAGAGAAATTGCAGAGGCTTCACTAAATATAGCTGCAGATATTTGTGTCTTTACAAACCATAATATTATTTTGGAGGACTTAGACATATGAATGAACAAACACCAAAACAAATGACAGAGTATCTCGATCGTTATATTGTCGGTCAAACGAATGCAAAAAAGTCTGTAGCGGTTGCATTACGTAATCGTTATAGAAGACAACTACTATCTGAAGAAATGCGCGAAGAAGTTGTACCGAAAAATATTTTAATGATTGGACCAACAGGTGTTGGTAAAACAGAAATTGCACGACGAATTGCAAAATTAGTTAAAGCACCTTTCTTAAAAATTGAAGCAACAAAATTCACAGAAGTCGGCTATGTAGGACGCGATGTAGAATCGATGGTGCGTGATTTAGTTGAGGTGTCTGTTCGCCTTGTAAAAGAAGAAAAACGTGCAGAAGTAAAAGACGAAGCAGAAATATTAGCGAATGAAAAAATCGTGAAATTACTTGTACCAAGTCTCAAAAAGAAAAAGCAAGCAAATACGACGAATCCATTCGAAATGTTATTTGGTGGTCAACAACCTCAAGAAGAAACAACGGAGGATGATCCACAAATTCGTGTTAAACGTTCTCAAGTGGCAGAAGATTTAAAAGCTTTGAAACTTGAACAAGAGATTGTAACAATCGAAGTGACAGAGCAACCTTCTAATATGTTAGGTGCTTTTACAGGTATGCCAGGTATGGATATGGGTGGTAATAATATTGGGGACTTACTGTCAAATATGATGCCATCACAGAAGAAAAAACGTAAAGTGACAGTGGAAGAAGCACGTCGTTTATTAACAATTGAAGAAGCAAATAAATTAATCGATGAAGATGAAGTATCGGCAGAGGCTGTTCGACGCGCAGAACAATCAGGAATTATCTTCATTGATGAAATCGATAAGATTGCTGTAAAAGGTAATAGTGGTGGTCCTGGTGTGTCACGTGAAGGTGTACAGCGTGATATTTTACCAATTGTTGAAGGTTCAACTGTGAATACAAAATACGGTAGTGTCCGTACAGACTTTATGCTATTTATCGCAGCAGGTGCATTCCACATGTCAAAACCATCTGATTTAATTCCAGAATTACAGGGACGATTCCCGATTCGCGTTGAATTAGATAAGCTGACAAAAGAAGATTTTGTACGCATTTTAAAAGAACCACATCATTCACTAATTACACAATATAAAGCACTTTTAGCAACAGAAGGTGTTGAAATTGACTTTACAGATGAAGCAGTTGATAAGTTAGCTGAAATTGCTTCAAAAGTAAATCAAGAGACGGATAATATTGGTGCACGCCGTCTGCACACTATTTTAGAAAAGTTATTAGAAGAATTATCATTTGAAGCTTCAGATATCTCACCAGCACATATTGATATCACGCCAGCTTATGTAGAGCAAAAATTAGGTGATATTGCTGAGGACAAAGATTTGTCAGAGTTTATCTTATAGTTTATAATGTGAATTGAACAAACAATTAAAAAACTTTTGAATTTTCTGTAAATAATAGAAAATTCATGGGAGGACATAAATCAATGAATTTATTAGAAAAAATCCGTAAAATTAACTCGATGCTACAAGCATCAGCTGGTAAAGCGGTTAACTTTAAGGAAATGGCGAATACTTTAGGTATGGTAATTGAAAGTAACGTATTCATCGTTAGTCGTAAAGGTAAGTTATTAGGTATTGAGATTAACCAACAAATTGAGAATGAACGTACTGCAAAAATGTTTGAAGAACGTCAATTCCCAGAAGATTATACAAAAAAACTATATGACTTTAGCGAAACTGTATCCAATATCGACGTTGACGATGAACATACAGCATTCCCAGTTGAAAATCGTGATGTATTTAAAAACGGTTTAACAACAATCGTACCAATCAATGGTGCTGGTGAACGTTTAGGTACACTAATTCTTGCGCGCATTGATAACCGTTTTGAAGACGAGGATTTAATCCTTGCTGAGTACGGTGCAACTGTAGTTGGTATGGAGATTCTTCGTGAAAAAGCAGAGGAAATCGAAGAAGAAGCACGTTCAAAAGCTGTCGTACAAATGGCAATTAATTCATTATCTTATAGTGAGTTAGAAGCAATTGAGCATATCTTTGAAGAGTTAGATGGTTCTGAAGGTTTATTAGTTGCCTCTAAAATTGCAGATCGTGTAGGGATTACACGTTCAGTAATCGTAAACGCATTACGTAAGTTAGAGTCAGCGGGTGTAATTGAATCACGTTCTTTAGGTATGAAGGGAACGTATATTAAAGTATTAAACGCAAAATTCCTAACAGCATTAGCTGAAATTAAAATGCGTTAATTAAAAGAATAAAAGCTTGAGGCACAAAGCTGTTGTCTCAAGCTTTTTTTATTCCAAAGATATACAAATTTTTATTTTTGCGTTATATTTTGTTAGAAGGTAGAAGAATGGATTTTTTAAAAAACAATATATTCCTTTAAAGTACATATTTTCAATATTAAAATATGTATTTTTTGTGAAGTTAAAAAAAGGGGTAACAAAAAATAGTTGATATACCAACCTTCTTTATTGTTTTTTTGATAATTATTAAAATCTCTGAGATAAAAAGCGAAAAAATATACTTTTTGAAAAAGCTTTGAAATGTTATAGTATTCACTTGAGGACGAGGCAACAGTAATTTTCTCATATCTTACAAATCGAAAAAAATTCGTCTAGTAAAAAAGTCTTTCTAATTTTATGATGAGGTTTTTCAAACAATTTAATTTAGAATTTGAAGATTATTTTTAATTGTTTCTAAACGAATTGAAAAGGACTTAAGATGGGTGTATAAAGTAACATGGTGATAGTGTAAACTTCTGAAAACAACATTGAGATGATGGAAAAACTTTTGTATGCAATAAAACTAGCTCCTAAACAATAAAATAAGTATTTATACCTATTCTAATGTATCTAATATCAATAGACACTTTGGATTATCTTTATTACAATTATAATAGCTAAAGAAAAATTTCCTACGTAAATGAAAAAGTAATGAGGTGAGTTAATTGGATCTTTTTGGGGGAACAATTAAAAATCTAGAAAATGGATTAAATTATGCAACGGTCAGACAAAAAACAATTGCACAAAATATCGCAAATGTAGATACACCGAACTATAAAGCAAAATCAGTTAGTTTTAAAGATTTACTACAAGAAGCAAATAATGAAGTTTTAACAGCAAATCGTACAGATGCAAGACATATTAACTTCACTGGTGAATCGACAACACAAGGCGTATATAGTTATGCAAATTTAAAATACCGTCAAGATGGTAATGGTGTTGACATGGATACAGAACAAGCTAATTTAGCTAAAAATGCAATTTACTATAATGCTCTAATTGAACGAGTAAGTAGTAAGTTCAATACGTTACAAACTGTGCTCAAAGGAGGTAACTAGAAATGTCGATTTTTCAAAGTTTAGATACGACTGGTTCAGCCTTAACAGCGCAACGTTTAAGAATGGATGTTATTTCATCGAATATGGCAAATGCTGAAACAACTCGCGCACGTCAAGTGAATGGTGAGTGGGAACCATATAGAAGAAAATCAGTTGTCCTGACAGCGCAAGAAGGTTCAGGGTCTTTTGCGAGCCATTTGAATGCAGCGATTGGCTCAAGTAGTAAGTCAGCAGGAAATGGCGTAAAGGTAACACGAATTTCAGAAGATAATGAAACACCTTTTAAATTATCATATGATCCAAGTAATCCAGATGCTGATGAACAAGGCTATGTGAGGTTACCAAACATTGATTCTTTAAAAGAGATGACAGATTTAATATCAGCAACACGATCGTATGAAGCAAATGTAACCGTATTTAATGCAAATAAAGCAATGTTAACAAAGGCTCTGGAAATAGGAAAATAATAAAAAATAGAAGGGGTGAATCCGATGGATGTTTCACAAGTAGGTCTTACACAACCGATTGCACCAACACTGAATCAAGCTGCACCAACCAATCAAGTTGAATCAAAAGTGAGTTTTGGAGACACATTGAAACAAGCGATTAATTCGGTAAACGAAGCACAACAAAAATCCGATTTAATGACGAATAAACTAATTGCAGGCCAAGACGTTGAACTGTCAGATGTTATGATTACTGCTCAAAAAGCAAGCGTCACATTAAATACAGCATTGCAAATTAGAAATAAAGCAGTAGAAGCTTATCAAGAAATTATGCGAATGTCTGTTTAATTTGTAGCAAAGACGTATTTAATGTAATCGGAGGCCAAACATGATATGAATGAAAGAATAACCAAACTAAGAACCGATTTGACTAATTTTTGGAAGAGTAGGTCAAAACGACAAAAAGGAACAATGATTGGTTTATTAGCAGCCATTATTATTGGTGCAGCACTCATTACATACTTTATGACACGTGTAACGTATTCACCATTATATTCAAATTTGACAGCGGCAGAAGTGGGTCAAATCAAAGCACAATTAGATACACAGGGTGTTAAGTATGAAATTACTGCAGGTGGTACAGCTATTTCAGTACCATCAGATAAAGTAGATGAATTGGTAGTAAACTTAGCTGCTCAAGGTCTTCCAAAGAGCGGTGAAATTGATTATTCATTTTTCTCACAAAATGCAAGTTTTGGTATGACGGATAATGAATTTAATGTTATTAAAGTAGCATCTATTCAAACTGAATTAGCGAATTTAATGAAAAACATCGATGGTGTTAAAGATGCTAAAGTTATGTTGAACTTACCAGAACAAAGTACATTTGTTAGTGAAAGTGATAAAAATAAAGATGCGAGTGCTTCTATTGTTTTAAATACAGCACCTGGACAGCAGTTTAGTGAAGAACAAATTCGTACATTATATAACCTAGTAGCTAAAAGTGTGCCGAATCTAAGTACTGATAATATTGTCATTACGAATCAATACAATGAATATTTTGATTTAGCAGGTGGCGATGCAGAATCATCGAATGTAGCGAATGCAGGAAATCAATTGGCAGTTAAAAAGCAAATTGAAAGAGATTTACAACGTCAAGTACAAGGTCTACTAAGTAATATTATGGGTAACGGAAAAGCAATTGTAACAGTTACTTCTGATATTGACTTTACAAAAGAGAATCGTGAAGAAAATTTAGTTGAACCAGTAGACAAAGAGAATATGTCCGGTATCGAAATTAGCGCTCAAAAAATCAATGAAACATATACAGGGAATGCAGCTGGTGCAACTGGAACACCAGAAGCCGAAACAAATACAGATAATTTTACAAACTATCAAGAAGGAACAAGTAATGGCAATGGTGATTACGAAAAAACTTCTGAAACAGTAAATAAAGAAGTGAATCGAATTAAACGTCAGATTGTAGAAAGTCCATATCGTATTCGTGATTTAGGCATTCAAGTGGTAGTTGAACCACCAACAGCCGATGATCCAGCTTCATTAGATCCAGCAACGCAAAATGATATTAAAACGATGTTAGATTCAGTTGTTCGTACATCGATTGATAAGAGTTCGGCAGGAACATTATCTGACGAAGCAGTTGATCAAAAAGTAACCGTTTCTGTGCAACAATTAAACGGTAAACCAGATACAACACCGAATACAACACCAGCAATTCCTTGGTGGGTATGGGTAATCGGTGGTATTTTAGTTGTTGTAATTGCATTATTAGCATTCTTCATTATTCGCTCACGTCGTCGTCAAGATGAAGAGGAATACGAGGAGTATGATGAAGAATTTGATGAGATTAATGTAGATGATATATCAGATGAAAAAGAGACAGAAGGCACTGTGAGAAGAAAACAACTTGAAAAAATGGCGAAAGAAAAACCAGAAGACTTCGCTAAGTTACTTCGATCATGGATTTCTGAAGAATAGGAATGGGAGGTTAATGCAGTGGCAACAAAGAAAGAGAAAGAATTATCTGGCAAACAGAAAGCTGCACTCTTGTTAATTTCTTTGGGACCTGAGGTGTCGGCATCGGTTTATAAACATTTAAATGAAGAAGAAATCGAACGTTTAACATTAGAGATTTCGAGTGTAAAGCGTGTTGAACCAGAAATTAAAGAAGAAATTATAGAAGAGTTTCATAATATTGCATTAGCGCAAGATTATATTTCACAAGGTGGTATTGGTTACGCTAAAACTGTATTAGAAAAGGCACTTGGAAACGACCAAGCACAGGCGATTATTAATCGCCTAACTTCTTCTTTACAAGTAAGACCTTTTGATTTTGCTCGTCGTACAGATCCAGCGCAAATTTTTAACTTTATTCAAAATGAGCATCCACAAACAATCGCTTTAATTTTATCTTATCTCGAACCACAACAAGCGGGAACGATTTTATCGTCGTTACCACAAGAAGTGCAAGCAGACATTGCGAAGCGTATTGCAACGATGGAATCGACTTCACCAGAAGTAATTAGTGAGATTGAGTCTGTTTTAGAAAGAAAGCTATCGTCTACAATGACACAAGACTACACAGAAACGGGTGGCGTAGATGCAGTTGTAGAAGTTCTGAATGGTGTAGATCGTCAAACAGAAAAAACAATTTTGGATGCACTCGAAATTCAAGATCCAGAACTTGCAGAAGAAATCAAGAAGCGCATGTTTGTATTCGAAGATATCGTCACATTGGACAACCGTTCGATTCAACGTGTTATTCGTGATGCAGAAAATGCTGATTTAATGTTAGCGATGAAAGTATCGAGTGAAGATGTAAAAAGTATTCTATTTAAAAATATGTCACAACGTATGGCAGAGACATTCCAAGAAGAGATGGAAGTTATGGGACCTGTTCGTTTACGTGATGTTGAAGAAGCACAAACAAGAATTGTTGCGATTACAAGACGTTTAGAAGACGCAGGCGAAATTATTATTGCTCGTGGCGGAGGAGATGACGTCATTGTCTAGAATTATTCGTTCCACAGCTGAAGAATCAAATATACGTGAAATTAAAATTCGTAAATTTTCTTTTACAGAAGAATTGGAAACAGGTGAAATAGAAGGGAATATGTCTGTGCCCTCTATTTTAGATGAACAAAATCGTATTCGGCAAAGCTTTGAAGAGGAAGTAGCAAGTACGCGTGCACAAATGGCACAAGAACAACAAGCGCTTCAAGAAAGCTTGGCACAACAACGTCAAGATTGGGAACTAGAAAAACAACAATTACAACAACAGGCATATGAAGAAGGTTTTCAAAAAGGTTATGCAGATGGCGAGATGAAAATTCGTGAAGACCTGCAACAAAAAGTAAATGAAGCAAATGAATTAGTTCATGCAGCCGTTGAAAATGGAAATGTATACTTACAAGAACAAGAACGTATTATTTTAGATTTAGCAATTGAATCTGCAAATCGAATAATCGGACGCAAAATTGAAGAAAATCCAGATGTGTTTTTAGATATTGTGAAGCGGGCATTGGTAGAAGTAAGAGAATCTGAGTTTATTAAAGTATTTACTTCAAGTACATACTATTCATATGTAACAAGTAAGCGAGATGAACTCGAAACACTGTTACCACCGAACTTATTATTTACAGTGTTTGTTGATGATCAATTAGATGAAACAGCATGTTATATCGAAAGTAATCATGGGCGTATGATTGTTACGCTAGATGAACAGTTAAATGAATTAAAAAAAATATTATTAGCAATTTTAGAAAGTGAGGATTGAACGTGAATGAAAGCAGTCGACTTATTAAAACGAATTACCGAAGTACCGACGTTTAAAAAGTACGGTCGTGTGTCAAGAGTTGTCGGCTTAATGATTGAATCCAATGGACCAGCCAGTTCGATTGGGGATGTCTGCAAAATTCACGTACATTCTTCTCATACAGGTCATCAAGAAATTTTGGCTGAAGTAGTTGGTTTTAAAGATGACATTGTTGTTCTAATGCCTTTTACATCATTAAAGGATATCTCGATTGGTTGTTTGGTAGAAGGTACGAACCAACCTCTTGAAATAAAAGTAGGTCCAGAACTTATAGGGAAAATTTTAGATTCGATGGGGCGACCGATTGACGGTTCATTATTACCACGAGGCTTAGCTACGGTACAAACGGAAGGAGAGCCACCTAATCCGTTAACAAGACCACCAATTAATGACACATTAGAAGTTGGCGTAAAAGCGATTGATGGAATGTTGACGGTTGGGAATGGTCAGCGTATCGGTATCTTTGCTGGCTCTGGTGTTGGTAAAAGTACATTATTAGGTATGATTGCCCGCAATACAAAAGCTGATTTGAACGTTATTGCGTTAATTGGTGAGCGTGGTCGTGAGGTGCGTGAATTTATTGAGCGTGATTTAGGGCCTGAAGGTTTAAAACGTTCCATTGTGGTGGCTGCAACGTCAGACCAGCCTGCATTGATGCGTATTAAAGGTGCTTTTACAGCAACAGCTATTGCAGAATATTTTAGAGAACAGGGCTTAAATGTCATGCTCATGATGGACTCTGTTACACGTGTAGCGATGGCGCAGCGTGAGGTTGGACTGGCAACAGGGGAACCCCCAGCGCAAAAGGGT
This sequence comes from Kurthia sp. YJT4, assembly GCF_030219945.1. NCBI lineage: Bacteria > Bacillati > Bacillota > Bacilli > Caryophanales > Caryophanaceae > Kurthia > Kurthia sp. YJT4. Next base: position 785,684 of record NZ_CP126689.1, read on the forward strand.
TATACCCCTTCTGTTTTTGCGATTTTACCAAAACTCTTAGAACGAACGGGTACAAATGAAAAAGGCTCAATCACAGCTTTTTATACGGTCTTAGTAGATGGTGATGATATGAATGAGCCGATTGCTGATACTGTACGAGGTATTCTTGATGGCCATATCGTATTAGACCGGAACTTGGCAAATAGAGGGCAATATCCTGCGATTAATATTTTAAAATCAGTTAGTCGTTTAATGAATCATATTGCAACACCTGAACACGTAGTAGCCGCAACAAAATTGAGAGAACTTTATTATACGTATATGAAAAATGAAGATTTAATTAATATTGGTGCATATAAAAGAGGCTCTTCACAAGAAGTGGATCAAGCGATTCAATATGAACCAATCATTACGTCGTTTTTAAAACAAGGTTTTATGGACCCCGTTTCAATGGAACAAACTGTGAATGAATTAACGAATCTTGCAAGAGGTGTTATGTAGTGGCGAATGCTTATCAATATCGTTTTAGTCAAGTAATGGACATAAAAGAGCAAGAAAAGAATGAAGCCGAAATGGCTTATAAAGAATCAGTTACTTCTTTTGAAGAAATCGCTACACATATGTATGACGCATTAAAAAAGAAAGAAGACTTACTTGCATTTCAACAAGAAAAAATGCAGTCGGGTCTTAGTATTTTAGAAATGCATAATTATGCGAATTTTATTGATAGTATGGAAAAAAAGATTGCTGATTTACAAGAAAAAGTTATTCAAGCACGTTCGAAAATGCAATGGTTTGAAGAAAAACTTTTAGAAGTATCGCTTGAATTTAAAAAATATGAAAAAATGCAAGAACGTGATTATGAGGCCTATCAAAAAGAAGAAGATCGTTTAGAAATGATTCAATTAGATGAGATTTCGCAAATTGCATTTTATAACAAGGAAGTATGGTGAAGTCATGGCAAAGAAACCTGTAGCGTCTAAAAAACCGCGTAAAAAACAGTCTGTGATGGATCCGAATGAGCAAAATTCTGAACCAAAAGGACCAGGGAAATTACAAAAACTATTCTTTTGGGTCATTATTCCTGTGCTATTTGCACTGGCCGTTGGATTAATTGTAGCGGAAGTAACAGGTACGAACGTATTTGAAAAAGCAAAAACACTCGTGGGGAAAAATTCGGACCAAACAGAGCAAACAACAGAGCAATCAATTGAAGATTATAATAAAGAAATTGTGAAATTGCAGGCGCAAGTAAAAGAAAAAGAAGCTCTTGTAACGAAATTACAATCACAAATTGATGCCAATAAGACAGATACATCAAAATTAGAAGTAGAGAAAAAGCGATTAGAAAAAGAAGTCAAGAAATTACAAGATGGTAAAGCAGATAATAAAACTGACTCCACACTTCTAACGAAAACATATGAGCAAATGGCTCCTAAATCAGCGGCAGCAGCGATTTCAGCAATGAAAAATGAAGAAGCTTTAAGTATCTTAAATAATTTAAAGCCTGCAACACTGGCACCAATTTTAGAAAAAATGACACCTGAAAAAGCAGCTTATTATACAGAAGCAATGTCTAAAGGTGAAAAATAAAATGGTTTGAAGGGAGGTGAATATATGGTAATGGTCGGGTCTTTAGATCGTGTTGCAATAGGAAAGTCAGATGCGAAATCGGTTGCGAAGTCTAGAAGCAATACAACAGATTTTTCATCTACACTAAATAAAGCGCAACAAGCGTCAAAAAACGAAACAAATCAAAGTACTTCTTCAAAAAGCGGTGTGACAACTGCACAAAAGCAAAAAAATGAGGTTCAAACACCTGCAACAAATACAGAAAGTCAACAAAATAAAGTAGAAGAAATAAAAGAAGATGTAGTAAATGAGCAGTCTTCATCTCAACTAACACTTGAGTTTTTATTGCCCACTCAAAAAGTAGATGAACAAGTAACTAAAGTAGAAGAAGTTGATTTTTCATCTTTACTACAAGCAACGTCTGTTCAGCAAATTATTGAGATGATGGGTGGACAACCTTTAGTTGAAGGCGAACAATTAAATTTAGATCAAGTAGCAAAAGCTTTAGGGATGCAAACACAAGATTTACAAAATTTAATTACCAAGCTCATAAATACAAATCAACAAACACAGCCATCAGGGGCTAACGATTTGTGGACAGAGTTAGGAAAAGTAGATCAAAAAGTAATGGCCGCTCTACAACAAATTGCTGCTGCAATTAATGGGCAGGGAGATGCAAAATTAACAAAAAAAGAAGCGCAACAAGCAGTTGCTTTGTTTAAGTTAATTGATTTAGCAGCACCTAAAACAGATTTGACTTTAAAACAAGAATCACAAGCAGCACAAATGAAGAATTGGTTATCAAATTTGGCAGGACAAATTTCTGAAAAGACGGCTGAAAAAGAAACTATGTTACCTTTTGCGAAAGCAACCATTCGATTCTCAGTACCTAAAGCAGTAGAAGTACCTACAAATCAAGTTACAACTGCCGCAACATTACAAGGCACAAAACCTTCTGTTGTTACAATACAATTGCCAAGCAACGGAACTTCACAAGCACAATCTGCTAAATTCGTAGAAGAATTTCAGAATGTACTAAATCGTGCTCAATTTGCAAGTAATGCAGCTGGAACAAGATTATTAATTAAGTTATATCCAGAACATCTAGGAACGATTCGAATTGAATTAGTTCAAAAAGATGGGATGTTATCTGCTAAACTATTAGCTTCTAACACAGCAGGAAAACAAATGATTGATAGTACATTACACCAGTTAAAACAAGGTTTTGCAAATCAAAATATCCAATTGGATCGCTTAGATGTAGCGCAGGCACTTACGGAACCAAATAAGAGTGATCGTGGCAATCAATTCGGGCAACAGTCACCTCAATCACAGCAAACTGAACAGGATGAAACAAACGAAGGTAAACAAGACGAGTTGAAAAGTTTTGATGAAATATTAGCAGAAATGGAGGAGTAGGAAATGGCAGACGTTAAGGGAATTACAGCAGATTATTATTTACCGACAACTGAAAAGAAAACAGGTAATAGTAATCTAGGTAAAGATGACTTTTTAAAAATTCTTATTACACAACTACAAAACCAAGACCCTACAAGTCCGATGGATGATAAAGAATTCATTGCGCAAATGGCTCAGTTTTCTTCATTAGAACAAATGAGTAATATTGCGACAGGTATGAATAATTTGACTGCTATAACGCAGCAATCGCAATTAATTCAATTCAATTCATTCGTTGGTAAAACTGTGACATGGCATGAAGCTTCAAAAGAGTTAGATGAAGCAGGTAAGCCAATTGTGAATACAGGAACTGAGAAGGTAGTCAAGGTTCAATATGATGGTGCAGAAGCAAAATTTGTTTTAGAAAGTGGTAAAGTAATTAGCGCTTCAAATATCTCAGAGGTAACAGAAGCAACAAATGCTGGTGGCTCTAATTCATTGATTGACGCGAGTATGTTAATTGGTAAGAAAGTAAGCTTTTTAGATGATGAGGGTAAAACAACAACAGATACAGTAACCTCTGTATCAAAAAAAGATGGCAAAATTCAATACGCTTTATCGAATGGTCAAACAATTACAGCAGACCAAATGACAGCTATTTCAGCTTAATCGAGGAAGATTTTGAATCCTATTAGAATTGTCCAACCACCCATCACATATAATAATAAGCTTACACAACCAAAAAATAATGAAACAGCAAATACGCATTTTCAAAATTTACTAAATGAAGCACAACAAAAGCTCAAAATTAGTAAACATGCATCACAGCGAATTACACAACGTAATATTAACATCAGTGATGTGGAGTGGAATAAGATTGAAGAAAAGATGCAAGTTGCTAAAAGTAAAGGTTTAAATGAATCCTTATTTTTAACACAAAATGCAGCTTTAATTATAAATGTAAAAAATGCGATTGTTGTAACCGCATTGGATCGAACAGAAGCCGGTAATCAAATATTTACGAATATTGACAGTGCTATTTTAATTTAAATCTGGCGGGACCTTGTAAAAGGGCGCCTTCTGTACTATCGACTGACTGAGATAGTACACTTGAAAATCGAAGGGAGAAAATCAATTATGCTACGTTCTATGTATTCAGGTATCAGCGGTTTAAAGAATTTCCAAACTAAGTTAGATGTCATCGGGAACAATATCGCAAATGTTAACACATATGGCTTTAAAAAAGGCCGTGTTATTTTCAAAGACTTAATTTCACAAACTGTTGCAGGTGCCAGTGCTCCAACAGATAATCTAGGGGGTACGAATGCAAAACAAATCGGTTTAGGATCGAGTTTGGCTGCAATCGATACAATCCATGATAAAGGTTCAACACAAAGTACAGGACGTACGCTAGACGTCGTAATTAACGGTGATGGCTACCTATCATTTACAGATGGGGATAATACGTTTTATACACGTGCAGGTAACTTATATTTAGACCGTGAAGGAACGCTTATCGCACCAGACGGTAAAAAATTAGTTTCTGCAGACGGGAACCAAATTCAAATTCCTGCTGATGCTACGAATTTGACAATTGGTCAAGATGGTACAGTTTCTTATACGCAAGCAGGAGCAATTGTAGCCGCTGGTCAAATTGGTATCACACGCTTCCCTAACCCAGAAGGTTTAACAAAAGTAGGCGGTAACTACTACCAAGTGTCGAATAACTCAGGTGATCCATCAGATACAAAAACACCTGGAGCAGATGGTAATGGTACAATTGAATCTGGTTTCGTTGAGATGTCAAACGTTGACTTATCAGAAGAATTTACAGAAATGATTGTTGCGCAACGTGGTTTCCAAGCAAACTCTCGTATCATCACAACATCAGATGAGATCTTACAAGAGTTAGTTAACTTAAAACGTTAATTTTTGATATTGTTTAATTAAAAAGGAGGGGGGCTGGGCTGGCTCTATCCAGACTAGCCCTATATTCCTATGATTCATGTAACAAGATTAAATGGAAAAACATTCACTTTAAACGCATTATACATAGAATCGGTCGAGGAGTTTCCTGATACAACCATCACGTTAACGACCGGACGAAAATATGTTGTGTTGGAAAAAGCGATGGAAGTAGAAAAACAAATAGTCGCATTTTATAGACAAGTACAACTCCTATCAAACCCGCATTTAAGAGGTGAAAATGAAGATGAAGAAGAATAAATTATTAACCATTATGCTTATAATTTTAGTATCTATTACATTGATTGGTGTGGTTGCGCTTGTTGTAGTAACACAGCTTTCAAAAGATGGTGGTGCTAATGCTGAACCAACTATCGACGAAATAATTGAACAATCTGTAGATGTACCAGAGATTAGTACAAATCTAAATGACCGTCGTTATGTGAAATTATCTTTAAAAATTCAAACTGATAGTAAAGAAGCAGCTGAAGAATTAACAAAACGAGATTTTCAAATTAAAGATATTCTTGTAGAAGTTCTTTCAGATATGAGTAGTAAAGATTTACAAGGTACAAAAGGTAAGGAATTATTAACGAATGCATTAAAAGCTAAGTTTAATGGCTTAATGCAAAACGGGGAAGTACAAAAAGTATATATCACCTCATTTGCAGTATCGTAATCGATGAATTAAACAAGAAGAGGAGGTGAGCAGATGGCTGGAGATGTTTTATCACAATCCGAGATTGATGCGCTCTTATCCGCATTGTCGACAGGAGAAATGTCAGCAGATGATATTAAAAAAGAAGAAGAAACAAAAAAAGTAAAAGTATATGATTTTAAAAGAGCTTTACGTTTTTCAAAAGATCAAATTCGTAGTTTAACTCGTATTCATGAAAATTTTGCTCGCTTATTAACTACATTCTTCTCTGCTCAACTTAGAACATATGTACAAATTACAGTAGCATCTGTCGATCAAATACCTTTTGAAGAATTTATTCGTTCTATTCCAAATATGACATTAATTAATGTCTTCGAAGTACCGCCTTTAGATGGAAATGTCTTGATGGAGATTAATCCTAATATTGCCTACTCTATGTTGGATCGTTTAATGGGGGGAGAGGGGTCAAGTCATAGTAATGTTGATAATTTAACAGAAATTGAAACGAAAATTATGACGAATCTTTTTGAGCGCTCTTTTGATAATTTGAGAGAAGCATGGGTAAATATAGCGGATATTGATCCAATCATGACGGAATTAGAAGTTAACCCACAGTTTTTACAAATGATTTCACCAAATGAAACAGTGGTTGTCATTTCTTTCAACTCTATTATTGGTGAGACGAGTGGTATGATTAATATTTGTATTCCTCATGTTGTATTAGAACCTATTGTACCGAATTTATCTGTACGCTATTGGATGCAAGCTAATACGAAAGAGGTATCGCCAGAACAAAAAGCAATTATCGAAAATAATGTAAATAAATCTGTACTGCCATTAGTTGCTGAATTAGGTACTGCACAAATAAGTATCGAGGATTTCTTATTATTAAGAGAATCGGATGTTTTACAGTTAGATAAATTAATTACAGATCCACTTTATTTAAAAGTAGATGAAGTACCTAAATTTATTGTGCAACCTGGTAAAGTGAAAAAGAGAATGGCTGTTCAAATTTTAGAGTCTCTGGAAGGAGGAGATGGTGATGATGAGTGATGAGATGTTATCACAAGAAGAAATTGAGGCACTATTACGTGGTGAATCATTAGATAAAAAATCAGATGAGGATGTTGAAGATCCTTTAAACAGTGACTCAGAAGAGTATAAAATAGAAGACTATTTAGATGATATGTCACGCGATGCGCTAGGTGAAATAGGAAATATTTCATTTGGTAGTTCGGCTACAGCATTATCGTCACTTCTTGGTCAAAAGGTTGATATTACAACACCTTCACTTAGTATGATTAATCGTAATAAATTAGAAGAAGAATTTCCACATCCGTATGTGGCTGTACAAGTCGAGTATACAACAGGATTAATGGGAATGAATTTATTAGTTATTAAACAATCAGACGCTTCGATTATCGCAGATTTAATGCTTGGAGGAGATGGATTAAACCCTGCAGAAGAATTGAATGAGATTCACTTAAGTGCTGTACAAGAAGCGATGAATCAGATGATGGGGTCGGCAGCGACGTCAATGTCTACAATCTTCAATAAAAAAGTGGATATTTCACCACCTTCAATTGATTTGATGAATTTTTCAAATAATGAAGGCACTGAAAATATTCCAGATGATGACTTATTAGTAAAAGTTTCGTTTAGATTAAAGATTGGTACACTAATTGATTCAAATATAATGCAATTATTACCTTTAAATTTTAGTCAAAACTTAGTAAAATCATTGATGAACCCTGATGCGGAAGAACCAGTTGAATCTGTTGAAGAACAACCGACTCCAGAGCCAGAGCAACAAATAAGCCCACAAGCTTCAGCAAATGGACAAACTACTTCACAAGAGCAACAGGTACAACAACCGATGTATCAACAACCTGATCCAATGCAACAAGCACAACAACCAATGTATCAGCAGCCAATGCAGCAGCAACAGCAACAACCGATGTATCAGCAACCGACGCAACAGCAACCAATGTATCAACAACAACCTGTACAACAGCCACAAATGAATGTACAGCAAGCTCAGTTTGTTGATTTTGAACAGGCTAATTTAAAACAAACTGAAGCGCGTAACTTAAATATGTTGATGGATATTCCATTACAGGTAACAGTAGAATTAGGTCGTACGAAGCGTTCAGTAAAAGAAATTCTTGAATTAGTAAGTGGTTCAATTATTGAATTGGATAAATTAGCAGGTGAACCTGTAGATGTGTTGGTAAATAGTCGTCTAATTGCAAAAGGAGAAGTAGTTGTAATTGATGAAAACTTTGGGGTTCGAATTACGGATATCTTGAGTAAAGAAGACCGTTTAAATAATTTAAGATAGATTTTATTGGAGGAATATACAGATGGCAAAAAAAATATTAATTGTAGATGACGCAGCATTTATGCGTATGATGATCAAAGATATACTAACAAAAAATGGTTTTGAAATTGTAGGAGAAGCAGCCGATGGTGCACAAGCAGTTGAAAAATATGCAGAATTAAAACCAGATTTAGTTACAATGGATATTACAATGCCAGAAATGGACGGAATTGCAGCCTTAAAAGCAATTAAAGAAACAGATCCAGGTGCTACAATTATTATGTGTTCAGCTATGGGACAACAAGCGATGGTAATTGATGCAATTCAAGCAGGTGCAAAAGACTTTATCGTAAAACCATTCCAAGCAGATCGCGTAATTGAAGCAATTCAAAAAGCGTTAGGTTAAATTCAATGTTCAAGCAATCATTCAAAAAACGCTATTTATTGGCTTTAATCGTAATGATTTCTGTATTCTCTTTTTCAGCATGGAGCACACCTGTTGCTTATGCTGAAAAAGATGGTATGGTAAGCGATAATTTCGAGCAAAATAACAAAGAAAATCAAAATAAAGCTGAAGTAAATAAGGCGGACTCATCTGAAGATTCGACAATTAGTTCTGGGATGACTGCATGGGAATACTTGAAAATTTTGTTAGCCTTAGCTTTTGTTGTAGGGCTTTTATTCTTTGTGCTTAAATTAGTCAATCGTAATAATAAAAAGTACCAATCGAACCAAATGTTACAAAATTTAGGTGGAGTATCTTTAGGCCAACAAAAATCAGTGCAATTACTCAAAGTGGGAAATTCGCTATTTTTAGTGGGTGTTGGTGAAGATGTTCAAATGATTAAAGAGATTACAGATCCAACAGAGCAAGAGGCTTTAATAAAAATGCATGAAGAGAAGCATAATCTAGCTGTACAAACACCTTATATCGCTGAAATGTTTCAAACAGTCAAAGATAAATTTTCAAAGCAGCCTGTAGAACCAGCTACAAGCGATTTTAAAGAAGCATTAGATGAAAAACTTAACAAAATAAAAAAGAATCGTCAGCAACAATTAGATGATTGGAGTCAAAAGGAGAAGAAAGACGATGAGTGATTTACTTCAAGCTTTTTCCGATGGTAGTGGCTCAACCGTCTCAACTTCTGTGAAATTAATGCTGTTGTTAACTGTTCTATCATTGGCACCGAGTATTTTAATTTTAATGACATCGTTTACGCGAGTTGTTATCGTACTATCCTTTGTTCGAACATCTTTAGCAACACAACAAATGCCACCGAACCAAGTCATTGTCGGTTTAGCCTTGTTTTTGACATTTTTTATAATGGCTCCTACATTCCAAGAAGTAAATAAAGAAGCACTACAGCCGTTATTTAAAGAAGAAATTACATTAGATGAAGCATATGATAAAGCAAGTGTTCCATTCAAAGAATTTATGAGTAAACATACGCGTCAAAGTGATTTAGATTTATTTTTAAGTTATGCAGGTGAAGAACAGCCTAAATCTGTACAAGATATCTCTTTAACGACGCTTGTTCCAGCTTATACTCTCAGTGAATTAAAAACAGCATTCCAAATGGGATTCATGATTTTTATTCCATTTTTAGTTATTGATATGATTGTCGCCAGTGTTTTAATGTCGATGGGTATGATGATGTTACCACCGGTTATGATTTCATTACCATTTAAAATTTTATTATTTGTACTTGTAGACGGATGGTATCTCGTAATGAAGTCTCTATTACAAAGCTTTTAAAGAAAGGGGAAGGATTATATGTCACAAGAGTTTGTTATATCAGCAGCTGAAAAAGCAATCACAGTTATTTTAATGGTTTCCGGCCCCTTACTATTAGTTGCTTTGATTACGGGATTACTGGTTAGTATCTTCCAAGCTACAACACAAATTCAAGAGCAAACACTTGCTTTTGTACCTAAAATTGTTGCTGTATTAGTTGCCTTAGTTTTCTTTGGTCCTTGGATGTTAACGCATATGTTATCTTATACACGTGATATTTTTGCAAATTTAACGCGGTTTATAGGGTGAGTATATGACAGAGATTATACCTAAGCTTCCGGTATTCTTTTTAGTTCTAATTCGTTTAAGTGCCTTTTTTGTGACAGTACCTTTCTTCTCATATAAAACAATACCTGTAAAAGATCGCATCTTTTTAGCTGTAGTATTTGCTTGGATTATGAGTTATACGATGGAAGAAACGGTTATTAAAATTGATGATGCTTACGCGATGCTGGTTTTAAAAGAAGCGGTAGTAGGACTTTCACTTGGTTTACTTGCATATATTATTATATCGGCCGTGCAAATTGCTGGTAGTTTTATCGATTTTCAGATTGGCTTTGCAATTGCTAATATTATTGATCCAATGACAGGAACTCAAAGTCCATTAATTGGTCAGTTTTTCCAAACAATTGTACTTTTATTATTAATTACAACAAATGCACATTATATGTTGCTAGATGGAATATACTATAGTTATGAATATATTCCATTACAAAGTGTATGGCCGAACTTTGGTGATCCAGCAGCAAGTACATTTATTATGAAGACATTTACAGCCGTATTTGCAATTGCTTTTCAAATGGCAATTCCAGTTGTTGCAACGGTATTTTTAGTCGATTTAGCTTTAGGGATTACAGCAAAAACAGTACCACAATTAAACATTTTCGTTGTAGGTTTTCCGATAAAAATTGGTGTTAGCTTTATCATTATGATTGTTACAATGGGCGTTATGGTAGCAGTTATGCAAAAGCTATTCCGCGTGATGTTTGAAGCAATGCGAGATTTTATGGTGATATTAGGTGGTGGATAGTCAATGCTTTTAAAATTAGATCTACAGTTTTTCGCAGGTGAAAAAACAGAGAAAGCAACACCGAAGAAAAGGCAAGATGCACGAAAAAAAGGTCAAGTTTTAAAAAGTCAGGACGTAACCAGCGCGTTTGTCTTGCTTGCCATCTTTATGTACCTCTTAATAATGGGGTCATATTTAAGAGAAAATTTATTAACATTTTTTAGAGAAACATTTACGCATACCGTGTTAATTGAATCGATTTCTGTTGAGTCGGTTATGGAAATGTTCAAAGATATTTTAGTCGAAATGGCTATAATCCTCTTACCTATTATGGCAATAGCAATGATTGCCGCAGTTGCAGCGAACTTTTTTCAATTCGGTTTGCTTTTCACAACTGAAACGTTAAAGTTTGATTTGAAAAAAATTGATCCTATTAAAGGATTTAAACGTATTTTTTCAATGCGTGCGATTATTGAATTGCTTAAATCAATTTTAAAAATCTCTTTTATCGGAACAGTTACAACGGTTATTATCATTTTAAATTTGAGTGATGTACTTAGTTTATCGTTTAAGACACCAGGAGATTCTTTAACTACAATCGCTAAATTAACGGTATTAATGGGATTAACAGCAAGTGTTGTATTAGCATTTATCGCTGTTTTAGATTATTTTTACCAAAAATTTGACTATGAAAAAAATCTGAGAATGTCGAAGCAAGATATTAAAGATGAATATAAGAATACAGAGGGAGATCCCCTCATTAAATCAAAAATTAAGCAACGCCAACGTGAAATGGCGATGCGCCGAATGATGCAAGAAATTCCAAACGCAGATGTCGTTATTACAAACCCGACACATTACGCGATTGCATTAAAATATGACGATGCGACAATGGAAGCACCAAAAGTAGTTGCTAAAGGTACAGATTATGTAGCGCAAAAAATTAAATTAATTGCGAAAGAACATGATATTGTGATGGTAGAAAATCGACCGTTGGCTCGTGCAATGTATGATCAAGTTCAAATTGATCAACGCATTCCAGATGAGTTTTTTAAAGCAGTTGCTGAGGTACTCGCATATGTTTATCGTATTAAACAAAAAATTTAGGGAGGTACAACAATGAAAATTCGCGATATCGGTGTTTTAAGTGCAGTCATCATGATTGTCGCAATGCTTGTAGTACCTTTGCCACCTTGGTTAATTAGTTTTTTAATCATTGTGAACTTAACATTGGCCTTACTCGTATTACTAACTTCTATGACGATGAAAGAAGCTTTACAGTTCTCGATTTTCCCATCTCTACTACTATTATTAACCCTATTTCGATTAGGTTTAAACGTGTCTACAACGCGAGCTATTTTATCACATGGTGACGGGGGTAACGTAGTAGAAACATTTGGTACATTCGTTGTCGGCGGAAATATTCTCGTTGGTCTCGTTGTGTTCGTCATCCTCGTAATTATACAATTTATTGTTATAACGAAAGGGTCAGAGCGTGTTTCAGAAGTTGCAGCTCGTTTTACATTGGATGCGATGCCAGGGAAACAAATGGCCATTGATGCTGATTTGAATGCGGGATTAATTTCTGAAAAAGATGCACGTGAACGACGTGAAAAAGTAAGTAATGAAGCAGATTTCTATGGTTCAATGGATGGTGCGACAAAATTCGTAAAAGGTGATGCCATTGCTGGTATTATCATTGTATTAATCAACTTAATCGTTGGGATGATTATTGGGATTGTTCAAATGGATATGGATTTTACAGAAGCAATTACACATTTCTCTACATTAACTGTAGGTGATGGTCTTGTTTCACAAATTCCAGCTTTACTTATTTCAACTGCTACAGGTATTGTAGTAACACGTGCTGGGTCAAAAGGTGACTTAAGTGAAGATATCACAGGTCAGTTATTATCAAACCCTAAATTGTTATACATAGCAGCAGCTACAATTTTACTTCTTGGTTTTGTAACACCGATTCAAATTATCTTTACAGTACCGGTAGCGGCAGTTGTGGCATTTATAGGCTACCGTATTCAAAATATGAATAAAGAAACAGAAGAAGCTATTGAGGAAATTGAAGAAGAAGTGACAACAGATAACTTGAAGAGCCCAGAGAATGTGGTGAACTTATTAAATGTAGATCCGATTGAATTTGAATTTGGTTACGGATTAATTCCATTAGTAGATGCATCACAAGGTGGCGATTTACTAGATCGTGTTGTGATGATTCGTCGTCAATTAGCGTTAGAGTTAGGTATTGTCATTCCGGTAGTGCGTATTCGAGATAACATTCAATTACAGCCGAATGAATATCGAATTAAAATTAAAGGGAATGAATTAGCAAAAGGTGAATTATTATTAGATCACTATTTAGCGATGAGTCCTGGTGATGATGATTCAATTGATGGAATTGATACAATTGAGCCTTCATTTGGTTTACCTGCTAAATGGATTAATGAGCAAGTAAAAGAAGATGCAGAAATGTTAGGTTATACAGTAGTCGATCCGCCTAGTGTCGTATCAACTCATTTAACTGAAATTATTCGTGCGAATGCCTCTGAACTATTAGGTCGTCAAGAAACAAAACAATTAATTGATCACTTACGAGAAACTTCTCCAATTTTAGTTGAAGAATTAACACCTACACCAATGAGTATAGGGGAAATTCAAAAAGTATTATCTAAATTATTGGATGAAAGTGTATCTGTACGTAATTTGCCAATTATTTTTGAAACACTGGCAGATTATTCGAAATTAACATCAGATGTAGATGTGTTAACTGAGTATGTACGTCAATCTTTAGCACGTCAAATTACGACACAATATGCTGGAAATCAACAAGAATTGAAAGTACTAACGGTTTCAGCAAAGATTGAAAAAGCGATTGCAGATAGTATTCAACAAACAGATCATGGGAATTATTTAGCTCTCGACCCACAAATGTCACAAGCCATTTTAGAATCGATTGCAGCTGAATTAGAGCGTGTATCATTTATTGATCAGTCACCGGTTATTTTATGTTCACCAGCAGTAAGAATGTATGTACGTCAATTAACCGAACGTTATTTCCCACAAATTCCGATTTTATCTTATAATGAATTAGATGCTTCAATTGAAATTCAAAGTGTTGGAGTGGTGAATGTAGAATGAAAATGAAGAAATATATAGCTCAAACAATGCCAGAAGCCATGAAAAAAGTTAAAAATGATTTAGGAGATGACGCAGTTGTCGTCAGCTCCAAAGTCATTTATACAAAAGGCTTTTTAGGTCTATTTAAGAAAAAACAATTTGAAGTGCTTGCAGGTGTTGATGCGGTTGAAGTAGCCGATACAAGACCTGATTTAGATGTGTTTGAAAAACAACGTGATTTTGAAGAAAAATACGCGTTGAGTCAACAAAATGAAGCTATTCAAAAGCAATTAAATGAATTAAAAAAAATGATTAAGCAAACATCAACTCAGAAAACAATTAATCATATCCCTGCGATTATTCAACCAATTTATATGCACTTACAAAAGCAAGAATTGAATGAAGAACTCATCACAGAAATTTGTGATGAGCTTTTTGACATCGTGCGAAATGAGCCGGCTACAACATATGAGCAATTATTGATGCATGCACAAGAATCAATGTATAAGAAATTATCGAAGTACCCAATGGGTGGCGTTAATTTTGAACGGAAATTTGTAAATATTTTAGGTCCAACAGGTGTAGGGAAAACAACAACAATTGCTAAAATTGCTGCTCGTGCCGTATTAGAAAAAAAGAAGAAAGTGGCGTTTATTACAACAGACACGTATCGCATTGGAGCAATTGAACAGTTAAAAACGTATGCTAATTTATTGCATGCGCCCGTAGAAGTTGTTTATACAAAGGAAGACTATGAACGCGCAATTAAGCAATTCTCAGGTCATGATCTCGTATTGATTGATACGGCGGGTCGAAATTATAAAGAAGCGAAATTTATCGCCGATTTAGAAGAATTAATTGATACAAAACAAAATGTTCAAAATTATTTAGTACTCGCTTTAACGGCGAAACAGCTTGATATGGCAACGATTATTGAACAATTTTCGACATTTGACATCCAACAAGTCATTTTTACAAAGATGGATGAAACAAATACTATTGGCTCAATGGTGAATTTAATGGTTAAATATAATAAAGGACTTGCTTACTATACGGATGGTCAAGAAGTACCAGAAAATATTGAAGAAGGTTCTGTGTCTAAACTCGTGGAATTAATTTTTCAAGGAGTTGAATCATAATGGATCAAGCAGCCCTATTGAGAGAAAAAATGCAACAACAACAGACGACAGTTTGTAAAACAATTGCTGTCGTCAGCGGTAAAGGCGGTGTAGGAAAAAGTAACTTTACTACAAACTTTGCACTTACTCTAGCACAACAAAATCATCGTGTCCTAATTGTAGATATGGATATTGGTATGGGGAATATCCATATCTTATTAGGAAAAACAGCTAGAAATAGTTTAACGAACTATTTACAAGGAGAGTGTTCCATACAAGAGGTTATTCATCAAGATGAAAAGAATTTAGATTTTATCGCTGGTGGTTCCGGAATGTCTTCGCTATTACAATGGTCAGACTTTATGTTTGAGCGTCTTATTTTTGCTTTTAATGAGCTACAAAAGAACTACGACTTTATTCTCTTTGATATGGGAGCGGGTGCTACAGAATGGTCATTGCAATTTATGATGTCTGTCCATCATATCGTAGTAGTGTCTACAACAGAACCGACATCCATTACAGATGCTTATTCCATGATGAAGTATATACATATGAAGGATGAAGAAAAAGATTTTTACCTAGTATGTAATCGTGCATTATCAAAAGATGATGGACTCTTAACGTTGGAAAGGCTGAAAACAACGATGTCTCGTTTTTTAGCAAAAGAGGTATTAGAATTAGGAATGATTCCAGAAGATTTACAAGTTCGTAAAGCAATTAATCAACAGATTCCTTATAAAAAGCGATATCCTACTTGCCAAGCCTCTAAAGCAATGGACGGAATTGTCGAACGCTATTTGACGAATGATTTAAATAATCCAATTCAATTGACGCAAGAAAATCAATTTATTTCAAAATTAAGAGGTCTATTTTCTAAAAGGAGGTCCTGAGTCCATGAAAAAATTGCTCATCGTAGATGATTCAGCCTTTATGAGAAAACTAATTACAGAATTTTTTTCAGAAAATGCACATATAGAAGTGGTTGGGACTGCACGTAATGGTAGAGATGCTTTAGAAAAAGTGAGAATACTAAATCCAGATGTTTTGACAATGGATGTTGAAATGCCAGAAATGACAGGTGTTGAGGCCGTAAAGCAGTTAATGATTGAAAATCCAAAACCAGTCGTCATGCTTTCATCTACTACGACAGCAGATGCAGCTATTACGATGGAAGCAATAGCGAATGGTGCAGTAGATTTCATTGCCAAGCCAAGTGGTACAATTTCACTTGATTTAGATAAAATTAAGGATGATTTAATTGAAAAAGTCATTGCTGCATCAAATATACCAATAGAGAAGTTACGCAGAAAAGAACGTATATCAAAAATACCAATCAAGAAACCGATATTTGAAAAACCTATAATAGTAGAAAAGAGAATACAAGAAAAGACAAATCAAGTTTGGCATAAAAATCATAAAAAAATTATTTTGATTGGTACATCTACAGGTGGACCAAGAGCACTTCAAGAAGTTTTAACACGATTACCAAAAGATATAAAGGCACCCATCCTAATCGTACAGCATATGCCACCAGGTTTTACAAAATCTTTAGCAAAAAGATTGGATCAACTATCCGATATAACAGTTAAAGAAGCTGAGCAGGGTGATTTATTACAACCAGGCACAGCTTATATTGCACCTGGAGGTTATCAAATGACCGCTAGAAAAGTAGGTATGACATATTCAATTCATATTGATGAACATGCTCCAGTCGTAGGCGGGCATAAACCAGCAGTAGACGTGTTATTTGATAGTGTAGCTACATTAACAGACATTGATCGTATTGCTGTCATTATGACCGGTATGGGTGCAGATGGTTCTAAGGGAATTAAAATGTTAAAGCGATCTGGGAATACACGTGTTATTTCAGAAGATGAGCGTACGTGCGTAGTATATGGTATGCCGAAATCGGCAGAAAAAACGGGGTTAGTTGATCGCGTTGCACCATTAGACGAAATACCTCAAGCTATTTTGAATTATTTATACTAGGAGGGGAACTATGGATACAAATCAATATTTAGAGGTATTCATTGATGAAAGTAATGAGCATCTACAATCATGTAGTGAAAGTTTATTAGTATTAGAACAAAATCCAGACAATATCGAGATTGTAAATGATATTTTCCGTAACGCACATACATTAAAAGGTATGTCAGCGACGATGGGATTTGAAGATATTGCCGATTTAACACACAAAATGGAGAATGTTTTAGATGCAATACGTAATCATAAAATTCAAGTAACAGCTGAGTTATTAGATGTAGTTTTCGAATCAGTAGATCACTTAGAAGAAATGGTGTCTGATATTTCAAATGGTGGAGACGGTAAAAAAGATGTCACACAAACAGTTGAAAAGTTAAAACGCTTAGAATCAGGCGAATCAATCGAAAATATTGAAACAGTCGTAGCTGCACCTTCTGAAACTGTAACTGAAGTAGCTGAATCAAAACTCATCTTTGATGACTTTGAACAAACAGTTTTAGAACAATCAATGGAACAAGGATTTTCAGCTTATGAAATCAATATCTCATTACGTGAAGACTGCCTATTAAAAGCAGCGCGTGTATATATGGTATTTGAGATTTTAGAAAAGTTAGGTGAGGTTATTAAATCTACACCGACAGTTGAAAAATTAGAAGAAGAAAAGTTTGATACGGACTTTTCAGTTGCTTTTGTAACAAAAGAAAATCAAGACGATTTAAAACAAAAGCTTATGAAAGTTTCAGAAGTAGATGTTGTTAATGTACAACCTGTTCAATTGAAGAAGATGGAAATGCCAAGTGATGTAGTAGAAAAGAAAGTGGAAGAAGTAGCGGCAGTAGAGACGCCAAAGCCAACTCCTACAAAAGCTACACCGACAAAAACAGAAGCACCAAAAACCGTGAAAAATAATAATTCAAGTAAAACAATTCGCGTCAATATCGAGCGTTTAGATATCTTAATGAATCTATTTGAGGAATTGGTTATTGATCGAGGACGTTTACAATCCATTTCAATGGAATTAAACCATAACGAATTAAACGACACAGTAGAGCGTATGACACGCGTGTCGGGCGATCTTCAAAATATTATTTTAAATATGCGTATGGTTCCTGTAGAAACGGTATTTAACAGATTCCCTAAAATGGTTCGTCAATTATCGCGAGATTTAAAAAAGAAAATCAATTTAGAAATTATTGGTGCTGAAACAGAATTAGATCGTACAGTGATTGATGAAATTGGTGATCCACTTGTTCACTTAATCCGTAATGCATTGGATCATGGTATCGAATCGCCAGAAGAGCGTTTAGCAGCTGGAAAACCAGAAACAGGTTCAGTCGAATTGCGCGCATATCATAGTGGTAACCACGTATTTATTGAAATTGAAGATGATGGTGCTGGTATTGATCGTGAACGCGTATTACAAAAAGCAATTTCTAAAGGTGTCGTAACTGAAGAAGCAAGTCATTCTATGACAGATAATCAGATTAATGAGTTGATTTTAGCTTCTGGTTTCTCAACAGCTGAAGTTATCTCAGATGTATCAGGACGAGGCGTTGGTTTAGATGTTGTGAAATCAACAATTGAGTCATTAGGTGGAAGTATTAGTATTGAGTCTGAACATGGTAAAGGTTCATTATTCTCAATTCAGTTACCATTAACATTATCAATTATCTCAGTTATGCTTGTTGAAATCGAAAAAGAAGTGTATGCAGTGCCGCTATCTTCAATTATTGAAACATCGATTATTAAACGTAGCGATATTTTAAATGCACATAATCAAAAAGTCATTGATTTCCGAGGTAAAGTTGTGCCACTTGTTTTCTTAGATGAAATCTTTGAAGTACCGCGTGAAGATCGTGAAGATGATGGATTCCTATCTGTTGTTTTAGTGCGTAAGGGCGATCGTATTGCAGGTTTAGTTGTGGACTCATTTATTGGACAACAAGAAATTGTATTAAAATCTTTAGGAAACTACTTAACGAATGTATTTGCGATTTCTGGAGCAACAATTTTAGGAAATGGACAAGTTGCATTAATTGTTGATTGTAACGCACTTATTAAATAGAAAGAGGTGTCAGCTATGACAGAATTATTAGATACAGAAGTCGTAAAAGTCATCGTCTTTCAATTAGGCGATAAGGAATATGCTATTCCAGTATCACAAGTACAGGGAATCGAAAAAACGGTCTTTATTACACGTGTGCCAAGTACCGTACATTATGTAAAAGGTGTTATTAATTTACGTGGTGTAGTAACACCGATTATCGATTTACGTGAGCGTTTTGGTATTCATTCAGATGTTCAAGGTGAGGATACACGTATCATTATTATTTCATACGCAGATATGGAAGTTGGATTAATCGTTGATGCAGCAAATGATGTAATGGACTTACCTAAAAATGCAATCGAACCACAACCAGAAGTGGTTGGATCATTAGAAGAAGAATTCATTGCTGGCGTAGCAAAAATTGATAAACGTTTGCTTATTTTATTAAACTTAGAAAAAGTACTAAATACCTTAAAGTAAAGAAGGTAGATGAATATGACAAATATTACTTCATTTCATTTAGATGTATTAAAAGAGATTGGCAATATCGGTGCAGCACACGCAGCAACTGCATTATCAGGATTATTAAATACAAAAATTGATATGCGTGTACCAGCAGTTGAGATGGTTTCGTTTGATGATATGGTTGAACGTGGCGGTGGTGCTGAACAAGTAGTCGCAGGAACTTATTTACAAATTGATGGAGATGCAGAAGGTGGTATGTTCTTCATCCTACCAATTGAACAAGCAAATCGTTTTATACGTCGTTTAATTCATGATGAACATTTTGATTTACAGAAACAAAATAACTTGGAGCTAGGCGTATCAGCAATGCAAGAGTTAGGAAATATTTTGTCAGGTTCATATCTATCTGCATTGTCAGATTTTACAGGGCTTAAAATTTATCCCACTCCACCCGCTTTAAGTGTTGATATGTTCGGTGCCATCATTAGTTTTGGATTAATTGAACTGTCACAAATAAGTGATCATGTAATTGTGATTGATACATCGATTTTTGAAGAAACGATGACAGAAGATGAACAAGTTAATGGACATTTCTTTTTACTACCAAACCCAGAGTCTTTTAAAGCCATTTTTAAAGCATTGGGAGTGTCGTAAAATGATTATTGGAAGTCAAAGTGTTGTCAAAGTGGGCATTGCCCAAATGGACATCGTAACAGCACCCTCAACAATTCGAACATCAGGACTTGGTTCATGCGTTGGGGTGGTTGTTTACGATCAATCTAAAGGTATTGCAGGACTTATTCATATTATGTTACCAGATTCAAAAGTAGCTAAAAGTGGAACGATGAATATTGCGAAATTTGCAGATACAGGCATTCCAGCATTAATTGAAGCATTAAAAAAAGCTGGAGCTTCATCTTATAAACTAAAAGCAAAAATTGCAGGCGGCGCGCAAATGTTTCAGTTTACATCTTCAAATGATACGATGCGTATCGGACCTCGTAACGTAGAAGCGGTAATCGAGCAATTAAGAAAATATATGATTCCTGTATTAGCACAAGATACAGGTGGGAATAGTGGAAGAACAATTGAATTTAATCCTGAAACGGGTTTGTTAAATATTAGAACAGTAAATCAAGGGGTGAAAGATCTCTAATGTTTGGTTCAATATTTTATAACTTTTGGTTTGCTTTAGCAGGTTTCACAATTTACTTTTTTGCGCGATTTCAAAGTAATCAAGCTCCTCTAACAACTATTTTATACGGTTTAATGTGGGCAGCTATTGCTTTTATAGTGGCTTATATTGTACGTGCATTAATTGCTTATATTATAGCGACACCTTCAGATCAGTTAGAACAGCCTGATGAAGGTGTTGAATCAGGTATAGAAGCTATAGCAAAAGAGGAAAGAAGTAGCGAAGAGTCATTACCTTCACCAGAACCGACTGTTGAGTTTTCAGATGAACAGTCAGAGGAGATTGCTAAAGCGATTCAAACGATGATGCAAGATGAAAAATAAAAAAGAAGAGGTTGGGAAACATGTTATCTTCTTTTTTTAGAGTTCGCAACGAAAAACTGGAACCGCGCCACAGCGCGATTCCAGTTTTTCTTATGCTCATGTGGGATGTGTTTTTTGTACTTATGTCCCAACCTCTTCTTTTTATCTTATAAATTAGTTACAGCTTGTTCTGAGACATTTACTTGTTGTGCCAGCCACTGCATCGCAATATGTGCGTGTAATGCTGCACCGTATTTAAAAATTTCTTCCTGCTGTTGCATACGTGGGTTATGGACAGGCGCATTTCCTTCTTTTCCTGTTCCTAACACGATGAATGTAGCAGGTACTTCTTGTGAGATATGTGAGAAGTCTTCTGAACCACTCAACATACCTAAATCTACAACTTGTTCTTTTCCAACAATTTCTTCAATGAATGGAGTAAGTAACTTTACCATTGTTGGATCATTATAAGTTGTCGGTGTATGAAACTCAGTTACTGTGTAATCACCGCGCCATGCTTTTACTGTATGGTCAATCATTTCAGGGATTCGTTTACATAAGTGGTCACGAATTGTTTGGTCATAACTACGCATATTTCCTTGTAATACAGCTTTATCAGGAATAACATTCGTGACAGTCCCACCGCTCATCGCACCAACTGAAAAAGTAACGTGCGCGCTCGGGTCAGCCTCTCTTGTAAATAATAGATTTAAACTTGTATATAGTTGATTCATAATCATATTCGCATCAATTGTCTTATGAGGTTGCGAGCTATGACCACCATTTCCTTGAATATCTACAATATAAGAATCCATCGCTTGGGAGACGATGCCCTCGTGAATTGAAACTGTACCCGCTTCTTGATCGGGCATAATATGAATAGCAAAGGCGGCATCTACTTTTGGGTTTTCAAGCAATCCATCATTTAACATGAGTTTAGAACCGAATCCCCATTCTTCACCAGGTTGGAACATCAATTTAACAGTACCTTGTAAGTCAGCTTCATGTGCTTTTAATATTTGCGCCGCACCAAGTAGCATCGCAACATGGGAATCATGTCCACATGCATGCATTTTCCCAGGTCTTGTTGATTGATAAGAAACGTCTACTTCTTCCTCAATCGGTAAAGCATCCATGTCGGCACGAAGTAATATACAAGGTTCACCTTGTCCGATTGTAGCTACAACCCCTGTACAATGTGCTTGCTCTGGGAACCCAGCACGTACATATTTCTCTCTTACCTCATCTGGTAGTACACCACAAGGCTTCCCTTCAATCCCCATCTCCTGTAAACGATTTAAGATGTATTGCTGTGTTTCAGGTAATTCAAATCCTAATTCTGGATGTTGATGTAAATGGCGACGATCTGCAATAATTTGCTGCTCAATTTTTTCGGCTTGTTTTAAAATCGTATGCATGTTAAATTCCCCCTTCATGTGTTATAGGTGCTGTTTCAACAGTTAATTCTTCATCTGCTTTCGGCTTTGTTTTAATTGCGACTGTAAATAAAATAATTTCTGCAACAGTTAGTCCCAGTAATACATAAATTAATAAATCATAGGATTGATTAATTGAATAAATGGCACCTGATACAATCGGTGTAATCGCTGCTCCAAGTGATGTGAAGATGGCAACGATTCCATATTTTGCACCATAGTCTTTTTCACCGAATAAAGCGCCTGTTAAATAAGCAGGTGTTACTGTAACAGCTGTGCCGCCAATACCCATACCAATCGTGAATAAGATACCTGGGATCAGTAGATTCCCGTGCATCATAAAGAATAATGCTGCGAAAGAGCCAATACAAATAATCGTAATTGTAATAAATAAGCCGAGTGAGTCATATAATTTACCGATTAGTAATTTACCACCGATGACCATAATAGAACCAAGTGAAAGAAGTAGTGCTGCATGTTGTGGTGAAGCACCTAAGTCGGTTAAATATGGGACCATGTTGATAATCAATCCATTAATAACAATACCTGCAACTAAAATAGCTAGACAGAAGCACCAGAAAGATAGAGATAAAAATGTTCTCTTTTGTGAAACACCTGATATAGGTTTGTGAGCGTTTTCATTTGTTGGTATATCTTTCGCGCCTAAAGGTAACAAACCTTTGCTTTCAGGTGTAAGTGTGACAATGAAAAGTGTAAATGGAATAATCGCTACAATGATGATGATCCCAATTGTTAAGTAAGCTGTGCGCCACCCGAAGTCTGTAATTAACCAAGAGGTAATCGGACTTAAGATTGCACCACCTAAACCTGTACCTGCTAAAGCAATACCAAGTGCTAGACCTCGTTTTTCAACGAACCAGTTTGTAATTAATACAGACACAGGAATCATTGCAGCACCAGCAAGAGCAGCTCCCATAGGAATTGCGAATAAATAGAATTGCCAAGCAGTTGAAGAAAATGAAAAACCAATATAAGAAATAGCACCGAATAATGTGAAAGTCGTTAAATAAATACGAATTGGAATACGCTTCATTAAACGACCAGCAAGTGGAGCAGCAACCATCGATGCGAGCGCCATAATCGTGTAATAATTCATAAAATCAGCACGTTCCATTTTTAAATCTTCCGTAACAGGTTTAATAAACAAGGATACTAAGTTTGCAATTGGTGCGTATAAAAAAGTCATAATCATAATTGAAGCGAGTAAAATCCACCAACCGTAAAAAATCTTCCCATCTTTTTTCATAAGTGTTTTCCCCTTTGTGTTAAAATGGCGAATATTCAGTTTTTTAATTGCAATTATGTTTTGAGAAAGTGTTGCTTTATAATATTAGCTAAATTATATATTATATATTATATATAATTTTATAAAATGTCTACTTGAAATAGAAGATTTGGTAAAATTAAATTATCTTTCACGTGAGAACGAAAAAAATGAGGGGCTGACAAGCTGTGGAATTAAAAAATTATTATATGTTAGATGAAGAACAAAAAGAGTTATTACCTTATACAATTGCCAATCAGATTTTACTTAAAGTATTTACAGGCGAATTAAAACATGGCGAACGGGTAAAAGAATCAAATGTTGCAATCGCTCTTGGCGTAAGTAATATTCCTGTTAGAGAATCGTTTTATATTCTAGAAAATTTAGGTGTATTAGAACGCTTACCGCGTAAAGGTGTGCGTGTGAAGGAGTTTACGGACAAAGAATTTATCGCGTATACAGATGCTTTAGTAGAACTGACATGGATTATTTTGACATATGCGCAACCACTTTGGACAGAAGAACATATTGAACAATTAAAAACATTAGCAATAGAAGCAAAGAGAAGTTTAGATGAAAAAAATATTGTCGCATATATTTTAGATTGTGACCGAATCCTCCGTTTGATGACAGAAGTAGCAGATAATTTAGCATTTAAAAAGATGTACAATGATATTTCTTGTATCACACTAACGTACTGCCGTGTGTATTGGACGGACTTTAATCGTTTAGAAGAGCGTTATGAAAGTTTATTGCAAACAATCGAAGCGATTGAAAAAAATGATATTGAGATGGCAAAAGAACAAGTGGAAATTTTCATTCGAAAGCAAGAACCTTCACTATATCGTTACAAAAAAGTATAGAAGGTTAAGAAGTTCCTTGTTTAAGTTCCCATTTGTAAAAAGTATTTGTTATAATATTTCATAAGTATTGAACGAAGAAATGGAGGGCGTAGCAGATGCAATCGGCTTCAACGCAAGAAACGAAACTATGGCAAGATTGGTCCGCTCACAAAGATCCTCGTGCTGGCGATTTGCTCATGAAAAAATATAAATCTTTAGTGTCGTATCATGTGCAACGAATTAGTACAGGATTACCTAAAAGTGTATCAAGAGATGAACTAACGAGCCTTGGAATGATGGGACTTTTTGATGCGCTTAATAAATTTGATATTACACGTGATTTGAAATTTGATACTTATGCATCTTTTCGTGTGCGAGGTGCAATTATAGATGGTTTAAGAAAAGAAGATTGGTTGCCGAGATCAGCACGTGAAAAAACGAAAAAATTAGATGCGAAAATTGAAGCGATGGAACAGCGCCTACAGCGTCATGTGACACCAGAAGAAGTAGCAAAAGAATTGGATGTACCAATCGAAGAAGTATATCAAACGATGCAAGAGCATCTTTTTTCGAATGTCTTATCAATCGATGAACAACTACAGGACTTTGATGAAGTCGATAATAAAAGTTTCGTCATTCGAGATGAAGTAACAAAAACACCCGAACAGCAAGCGGTTCAAACAGAGTTGTTGCAAGATTTAGCAGAAAGTATTAAGCATCTTAACGAAAAAGAACAGCTTGTATTAAGTATGTTTTATACAGATGAATTAACATTAACTGAGATTGGTGAAGTATTAAATTTATCGACATCACGTATTTCTCAAATTCATTCTAAAGCGTTATTTAAACTAAAAAATTTATTACAAGATGAAATGAATAATACGTGATTTTTTAGTGTGTAGAGGAGAGATGAGCGATGAGTTTAAAAGGCATAGAGTTACAAATTGCGATACCTAAGACTTTTGATGCGGGAAAACAAGTTGAACAAGCGCAGCAACAAGTAAATGCTGGGCAAGACTTGGCAAATGCAGCTTTGAATAAACAAATCGAAAAGAATCACACCTCTTTGTTAGAATCTGAAAAGCTCAAAGAATTGCGACAAGATGAACCGAAAGATCAAGAGAGAGAAAGAAAAGAAAAAGAAGAACGCGAAGAAAATGAAAAACTAAATAAAAATCGAACAAAGCATCCCTATAAAGGAAACTTTTTTGATTTTAGTGGATAAGGAGGAGAGAATGAGATGGTAATCATAGTGACGATTCTATTCATTCTCCTTTTACTTTGTTTTTATTTTTTAGTATTACTCAATATGAAGATGAATCGTTTTAAACAAAATGAACAACGACAAGAACGATTAATTGAAGAAATGGAAGCCTCAATCTCGTCGTTCTTAGTAGATATTGAAGATGAAAATGCACGATTGATTGAAGCTTTAAAAAAACAAGCATCACCTTCTAAAAAAGAATCAGATCATCAAGTAGCTGAAAAACAACAAGTAAAAGAAGAAGTACTAATCGAAGAGCAAGAAAAAGACGCGAAGGAGCCAGCGTTTACTTTACCAAAATCTTATGCAAAAAAAGCATATGGTGCACAAACTTCGACACAGCCTGTACAAGAAAAAAAGGTTCAAACAATTGATGAACGGGTAAAGGCTATGTATATGCGCGGTAAATCAATCGATGAAATTGCGAAAGAATTGAATCGCGGTAAAACCGAAGTAGAATTAATGATTAAGTTCCAAGAAAAAAACAAGTAAAATAACTTGTCACACTGTTAATATTATGGTACTATTACAAACGGTGTTAAATACACACGTATTCTGATGCAATGAGTGGTGCTCTTTCAATGAAGGAGTTCTCATGCAGTGGATGAATGCGGAGGAAATCAAATACAAAACCTTTAGGAGGCAATACAAATGTCAGTAATTTCAATGAAACAATTACTAGAAGCTGGTGTACATTTCGGTCACCAAACTCGCCGTTGGAACCCAAAAATGAAAAAATTCATCTTTGTGGAGCGTAACGGTATCTACATCATCGATTTACAAAAAACAGTTAAAAAATTAGAAGAAGCTTACGACTTCATGCGTCAAGTTGGTGCAGACGGTGGTAAAGTTCTTTTCGTTGGTACTAAAAAACAAGCTCAAGAAGCAATTAAAGATGAAGCTGAACGTTCAGGTAACTACTACATCAACCAACGCTGGTTAGGTGGTACTTTAACTAACTTCGGTACAATCCAAAAACGTGTTGCTCGTATGAAACAAATCGAGCAAATGGAAGAAGACGGTACTTTCGCTGTACTTCCTAAAAAAGAAGTTGTTCAACTTAAAAAACAACACGAACGTCTTGTGAAATTCTTAGGCGGTATCCGTGATATGAAAGCTATTCCAGATGTAATGTTCGTGGTTGACCCACGTAAAGAACGCATCGCTGTAGCTGAAGCTCACAAATTAAACATTCCACTTGTGGCAATGGTTGATACTAACTGTGATCCAGACGAAATCGATTACGTTATTCCTTCAAACGATGACGCAATCCGCGCTGTAAAATTAATCACTTCTAAAATGGCTGACGCTTTAATGGAGTCTAAACAAGGTGAAGATGAAGCTCAAGTTGAAGCTGAAGAAGCTGCTGAGTAATTTCTAGGCAAGTTTGAAATAGGTGATAAGCGGCTAAACCCTCTTATCACCTTTTTTTGAGAATATAATAGGATAGATATTAGGAGGAAAAATATCATGGCAATTACTGCTCAATTAGTAAAAGAATTACGTGAAAAAACTGGTGCTGGTATGATGGATTGTAAAAAAGCATTAGTTCAAACTGATGGTGACATCGACGCTGCTGTAGACTTCCTTCGTGAAAAAGGTCTTGCTGCTGCAGGCAAAAAAGCTGACCGTGTTGCTGCTGAAGGTACTACTTTCATCGCAGAAAAAGGTAACACAGCTGTATTATTAGAAGTAAATGCTGAAACTGATTTCGTTGCTAAAAACGAAGGTTTCCAAGTTTTAGTAAAAGAATTAGCTGACCACTTACTAGAAGTACAACCTGCTGACGTAGAAGCTGCTTTAGAATCTACAATGTCTAACGGTGCAAAAGTATCTGATCACATTTCTTCTGCAATCGCTACAATCGGTGAAAAAATCAGCTTACGTCGTTTTGTAATCGAAACTAAAACAGACGCTGACGCTTTCGGCGCTTACCTACACATGGGCGGACGTATCGGTGTATTAGCACTTGTTGAAGGTACTACTGATGCAGAAGTAGCGAAAGACGTTGCAATGCACATCGCTGCTTTAAACCCTAAATACATCTCTCATGACCAAATCTCTGCTGAAGAAGTAGAACATGAGCGTAAAGTATTAACTGAACAAGCACTTAACGAAGGTAAACCAGAAAACATCGTTGCGAAAATGGTTGAAGGTCGTCTTAACAAGTACTTCAAAGAAATTTGTGTTCTTGACCAACCATTCGTTAAAAACCCAGATGTAACTGTTGGTACTTTCTTAACAACTGCTGGTGGTAAATTAACTTCTATGGTTCGCTTCGAAGTAGGCGAAGGTATTGAAAAACGTGAAGATAACTTTGCTGAAGAAGTAATGAGCCAAGTTAAAGGTAACTAATTTCAATAAACATACAATATGTCATTTCTAGGGAGCACAAGCTAAACTTCGTGTTCCCTATTTTTCAATAAAAAAGTATGATGGAGGTCCAGAAAATGCCGCAATATAAACGCGTTGTCATTAAATTAAGTGGGGAAGCTTTAGCAGGAGATCAAGGTTTTGGCCTATCGCCACAAATCGTTAAATCGGTTGCCCAACAAATTAAAGAAGTAGTAGATCTAGATGTGGAAGTTGCCCTAGTAGTAGGTGGCGGAAACATTTGGAGAGGTAAAATTGGTGCCGAAATGGGCATGGAACGAGCAAATGCCGATTATATGGGTATGTTAGCAACCGTAATGAATGCACTAGCACTTCAAGATTCATTAGAGAACCTAGGAGTCGAAACGCGCGTTCAATCATCGATTGTGATGACACAAGTTGCAGAGCCGTATATTCGTAGAAAAGCAGTTCGTCATTTAGAGAAAAAACGCGTTGTCATTTTTGCTGCAGGTACTGGGAATCCATATTTCTCAACAGATACAACAGCTGCATTACGTGCTGCTGAAATTGAAGCAGATGTCATTTTAATGGCTAAAAATAATGTAGATGGCGTATATTCAGCAGATCCAAAATTAGATACAACTGCTGTGAAATATGATCAACTAACATACTTAGAAGTTATCCAACAAGGTCTACAAGTAATGGATTCTACAGCATCTACTCTATGCATGGATAATAATATCTCATTAGTTGTATTCTCATTGATGGAAGATGGAAACATTAAGCGTGCTGTATTAGGTGAACCAATCGGTACAGTTGTAAGTAAATAATTATTAGGAGGAATTCAAATGTCTAAAACAGTTGTCGATTTAGCTTCAGAAAAAATGTCAAAATCAATCGCTGCTTTTTCACGTAATCTAGCAAGTATTCGTGCTGGTCGTGCAAATGCATCTTTACTTGATCGTATTAATGTTGAGTACTATGGTGCACCAACACCTTTAACTCAAATGGCAAGTATTACAGTGCCAGAAGCGCGTCTATTAGTTATTACACCATACGATAAAACAATCTTAGGTGAGATTGAAAAAGAAATTATGCGTTCAGATATCGGTATTACACCAACAAATGACGGTAATGTAATTCGATTAACAATTCCAGCATTAACAGAAGAACGTCGTAAGGAATTAGTAAAACAAGTAAGCAAAGAAGCAGAAGAAGCGAAAGTTGCAGTTCGTAATATTCGTCGTGATGCAAATGATGAGTTCAAAAAACTTGAAAAAGCAGGCGAAATTACAGAAGACGACTTACGTGGATACGGTGAAGATGTTCAAAAATTAACAGATCAGCACATCGCAAAAATCGATGAATTAACTGCTGAAAAAGAAAAAGAAATTCTTGAAGTATAATCATTAGAACTTTGTGGGTTTATAAGACGTCCTATTGACAAAGGGACGTCTTTTTTAAATCAATTGGAAAATACTTTTTAAAAGAGGAAATATATTCGTATTTTTGTTATGATAAGTTCAGTATACGTTCCGATTTGTAAGCTAGTGGAGGATTCTAAATGTTAGATAAACTTGGATGGAAGAAATCAGAAAAAGCAATTCAGTCAATCGATGAACGAGTGGCGAGTTTAAGCCAACAAGATGTACCGAATCATATTGCAATTATTATGGATGGAAATGGTCGCTGGGCAAATAAACGTGCGCTGCCGAGATTTTTAGGGCATCGTGAAGGCATGCAAAATATTCGACGTATTACGCGCGCAGCGAATCGTATGGGTGTTGGTGCGATTACTTTGTATGCTTTCTCAACGGAAAATTGGAAACGACCATCTAAGGAAGTAGAATTTCTTATGCGTTTACCGGAAGAGTTTTTAAATTCTTTTATTCCTGAACTCATGGATTTGAATATTCGTGTTGAGATGATTGGCGAGATGGATGGTGTACCAGAATACACAAGTCGCGCGATTCAACATGCAATGAAAGAAACAAAAAACAATACAGGTATGATACTGAATTTTGCATTCAATTATGGAAGCAGACGTGAAATTGTTTTAGCGATGCAACGTCTAGCGCAACTTGTCAAACAGGGCGATTTGCAACCAGAAGAAATTACAGAAGAAGTCATTTCGGATTATTTAATGACATCTAAGCTACCAGAGCCAGATTTATTAATTCGAACAAGTGGCGAAATTCGTCTAAGCAACTTTTTATTATGGCAGCTGGCGTATACTGAATTTTGGTTTACAGACGTACATTGGCCAGAGTTTACAGACGAAAAATTATTAGATGCAATTGAAGATTTCCAAAAGCGTAATCGTCGTTATGGTGGGTTGAAAGGAGAATAAAAAGTGAAACAGCGTATTATCACAGCCGTAATCGCTGCCGCTTTGTTTATTCCATTTGTCGTATATGGTCATTTACCATTTACGATTTTGGTTTATGCAATGGCAGCGGTAGGGCTTTTTGAAATGCTAAGAATGAAGGGACTTTCCCTGTTCTCAGTTCCGGGTTTACTCGGTTTTTTAGCAATGTGTGTTGTATTAATGCCTCGTGAATGGGCGATTAAAGTAGAGGATGCAACTTCCTTTTCACAGTTAGAATATCTGTCAATTTTCGTACTTTTACTATTAATTTATACAGTTGTAGTGAAAAATAAAGTAACATTTGATGCAGTAGCATTCATTGTAGCAAGTGTATTTTATGTTGGTGTCGGTTTTCATTACTTTATTTCAACAAGAACAGAAGGCATTGCTTATATCGTATTTGCCTTAGTTATTGTATGGTCTACAGATTCAGGCGCCTACTTTGTTGGACGTAAACTAGGAAAACATAAATTATGGCCT
This sequence comes from Kurthia sp. YJT4, assembly GCF_030219945.1. Lineage (NCBI taxonomy): Bacteria > Bacillati > Bacillota > Bacilli > Caryophanales > Caryophanaceae > Kurthia > Kurthia sp. YJT4. Next base: position 816,631 of record NZ_CP126689.1, read on the forward strand.
GAAATTTCACCGAAAAAGACAATTGAAGGTTTTGTTGGTGGTATTGTCATTGCAGTGATTGCGACAGTGATTTTCCAATACTTTGCACAATTAGATGTGAATTATGGTTTATTACTACTTGTTGCTGTTGTAGCATCGATGATTGGACAGCTTGGTGATTTAGTAGAGTCAGCAATTAAAAGACAATATGGTGTGAAGGATTCGGGGAATATTTTACCGGGACATGGTGGTATTTTAGATCGTTTTGATAGTTTAATTTTTGTTCTACCATTGTTACACTTCATTCATTTTGTTGGATAGGGGAATGAAACATGAAATCAATTAGTTTATTAGGTGCGACAGGATCGATCGGTCGACAAACACTTGATATCGTAAAAGAACATCCAGAATCATTTCAAATTTCAGCGTTATCAGTTGGACGAAATATTGAAAAAACAAAAGAGATTATTCGAGAGTTTCAACCGAAATTAGTCTCTGTGTTACAAGAAGAAGATGCACGCGCATTACAAAAAGAGTTTCCAAAAACAGATTTCACATTCGGCAATCAAGGTTTAATTGACGTAGCTACATATGCAGACTCAACGTATTTACTGAACTCCGTTTTAGGTTCAGTAGGTTTAGAGCCTACGCTAGCCGCAATTCGTCAAAAAAAAGCGATTGCGATTGCGAATAAAGAAACACTTGTAACAGCAGGACATCTTGTCATGGCAGAGGCGAAGAAATATGGTGCGCCAATCTTGCCTGTTGATAGTGAACATTCGGCGCTATGGCAAGCGATGGTTGGAGAAGATCCCAAATCGATTTCGAAACTGATTTTAACAGCTTCTGGTGGTAGCTTCCGCGACCAAACACGTGAGCAATTAAAAGATGTAACTGTAAAAGAAGCGCTAAACCATCCCAACTGGTCGATGGGTGCGAAAATTACCATTGATTCAGCTACATTAATGAATAAGGGTCTTGAAGTAATTGAAGCGGCTGTATTATACGATATGTCTTATGATGATATCGATGTTTTAATTCACCGTGAGAGCATTATCCATTCAATGGTTGAATATCATGATACATCGGTTATGGCACAACTTGGTACACCGGATATGCGTACACCAATTCAATATGCACTAAGTTACCCAGAGCGCTTACCACGACCTAACGCACAACGTCTAGATTTAGCGAAAATAGGTCAACTTCATTTTGAAAATGTAGACTTTGAGCGTTTCCGTTGTTTAGGGTTTGCTTATGAAGCAGGTCGTATGGGCGGCACAATCTTAACGGTAATGAATGCTGCAAATGAAGCGGCAGTAGATGCCTTTTTACATGAAAAAATTAAATTCTTGGAGATTGAAGATGTGATTGAACGTATGATGCAATCGCATGAAAACATCTTAAATCCTGATTTAGAAACAATTTTACATGTAGACCAAGAAACAAGAAAATCTGTTCGAAGCATGATAAAATAAAAATGTAATACAACTTTTTAACTCGAAGAAGGTGGGAGAACATGCAAGCAGCAATTGCGTTTATTTTAGTGTTCGGTTCCATCGTATTCTTCCACGAATTAGGCCATTTTATTTTCGCAAAACGTTCAGGTATTTTAGTACGTGAATTTGCGATTGGCTTTGGACCAAAAATTATTGGGATTACAAAGGGAGAAACACTCTACACGATTCGTCTACTGCCGATGGGTGGATATGTACGAATGGCTGGAGAGGATATGGATACGACCGAGTTACAACCAGGTTACCGCATTGGTTTTTTATTAAATGATCAAGACGAAATGTCACGTATTGTGTTAAATCAGAATAAACAACTGCCCGATATGCTCTTTTTAGAAGTTGAAAAAGCAGATCTTTTAAAAGGATTATGGGTAGAAGGCTATGATGAAGATGAGAATTTAGTACGTTATAATGTAGCGCGCGATGCTATCATTGAAGAAAATGGTCAACAGACGATTATTGCGCCTTATGACCGTACATTTAATGCGAAGTCATTAGGAAAGCGTGCAATGACGATTTTTGCAGGTCCTTTATTCAACTTTATTTTAGCGATTGTCTTCTTTATGATTATTGGTCTTGTTCAAGGTATTCCAACGAATGAACCAATTATCGCAAATGTTGTAAAAGACAGCCCTGCACAGCAAGCAGGCATGCAAAAGGATGATTTAGTCGTCTCTGTAGATGGTAAGTCCATTTCAAAATGGGAGCAACTATCAGAAGTGATTCAAAGCAGTGCGAATAAACCAATCGATTTAGAAGTAAAGCGAGATGGCAAAATCGTACCGATTGAAGTAACGCCAAAAGCAGCTGAAGTAAATAAAGAAAAAGTAGGGCAAATCGGTATTCAATATGCGAACACGTATGAAAAAAATCCGCTAAAAGCTATTCCTTATGGATTTGAACAGACGTATAATTGGATAGTGAAGATTGCTGAACTTCTAGGTCTGTTAGTGACAGGTCACTTTACGCTGGATGCTTTATCAGGACCGGTTGGAATTTATAAAGCAACAGAAGAAGTTGCAAAGTATGGCTTTATGACATTAATGAACTGGGCAGCCGTATTAAGTATTAACTTAGGTATTATGAATTTATTACCGCTACCAGCATTAGATGGCGGACGCTTATTATTCTTTGGATATGAAGCAGTTCGAGGGAAGCCAATTGATAAACAAAAAGAAGGTATGGTTCATTTTGTCGGTTTTGCATTGTTGATGGTATTAATGATTGCTGTGACATGGAACGATATACAAAAATTCTTCTTTTAATTAAAGAGAGAAAATAGAATAGCCAAAAGGTGAGGTTAACGAATGAAACAATCAAAAACATTTATTCCAACTTTACGCGAAACACCAGCAGATGCTGAAGTAAAATCGCATCAGTTGTTATTACGCGCAGGATTTATCCGTCAAAATACAAGTGGAGTATACTCTTATTTACCGTTAGCTCGTAAAGTGCTTTCTAAGATTGAAAACATTGTACGTGAAGAAATGGATGCTATTGGTTCAAATGAAATTTTAATGCCTGCTTTACAATCAGCAGAGCTATGGGAAGAGTCAGGTCGTTGGGAAGCATATGGTCCAGAACTAATGCGTTTAACAGACCGTCACAACCGTCAATTTGCATTAGGACCAACACATGAAGAAGTTGTTACATCACTTGTTCGTGACGAGTTGAAATCGTACAAAAAATTACCATTAACGCTATATCAAATTCAAACAAAATTCCGTGATGAAAAACGCCCTCGCTTTGGTTTGTTACGTGGACGCGAATTTATCATGAAAGATGCTTATTCATTCCACGCATCATATGACAGTTTAGATGAAACATATAACGATATGGTGCAAGCTTATACAAATATCTTTAACCGTCTTGGTTTGAACTTCCGTGCAGTAATTGCTGACTCTGGTTCAATTGGTGGTACAGCAGGTACACATGAGTTCATGGTACTTTCTGAAATCGGTGAAGATACAATTGCTTACTCAGATTCTTCAGATTATGCAGCAAATATTGAAATGGCTGAAGTAAAAGTAGAATATAGCCATTCAGATGAAGACATGAAAGAATTAGAAAAAGTAGCAACACCAGACCAAAAAACAATCGAAGAAGTATCAGCTTTCTTAGATATCGTATCTGAAAATATTATTAAAACATTAGTATTTAAAGTAGACGAAGAATTAGTTGTTGTTTTATGTCGTGGCGACCACGAAGTAAATGACATTAAATTAAAAAATGCATTAGGTGCAACTTCTGTTGAACTAGCAGAAGATGCTGAAATTCATGAATTACTTGGTAGCCATATTGGTAGCCTAGGTCCAATTAAATTACCAATCGGTGTGAAAGTCGTTGCAGACCATGCGATTAAGTCGATTCGTAACGGTGTAGCTGGAGCGAACGAAGATGGTATGCATTATATCAATGTAAATCCAGGTCGTGACTTTGCGATTGATCGCTATGAGGATATCCGTTTCATCCAAGTTGGGGACCCATCTCCAGATGGTGAAGGTACAATTAAGTTTGCAGAAGGAATCGAAGTAGGACATGTCTTCAAATTAGGCACAAAATACTCTGATTCAATGAAAGCAACATTTTTAGATGAAAACGGTCGTGCGCAACCATTCATTATGGGTTGTTACGGTATTGGTGTATCACGTATTCTATCTGCAGTAGCAGAACAATGCCAAGATTCATACGGGTTTGTATGGCCAAAACAAATTGCGCCTTATGATGTGCATTTAATCTCGGTTAATCCAAAAGATGAAGCACAATTAGAACTAGGTGAAGAACTGTACAAATTATTAAAATCATATCGTTATGATGTATTATTTGATGAACGTGCAGAACGTGCGGGCGTTAAATTTACAGATGCAGATTTAATTGGTTTACCTGTTCGTATTACAGTAGGTAAAAAAGCTTCTGAAGGTATTGTAGAAGTGAAAATTCGTCATAGCGGCGAAACATTCGAATGTGCAAAAGAAGAAGTTGTGGATCGAATCAACAACATTTTTCAAACACTATAAGTCGATTGAAAAATACGTTATAAACGAATGAAGGAGGAAGGTTGTCTCTAAAAGTCATGTGTATAGATGACTTTTCAGGGCAGCCTTTTCGACTTTTAAACGAAAGGAGATTTATATGTCACAAGAAGCAGCAGAAGCACGTCAACAGTTTCATATTTTGTTACAACAAATTGGTTTAACTGAAGACCAAGATCTTCACTATGTAGAAGGCGGTGAATTACAGCGCTTAACGGTTCAAAAATCAAAACGTGTATGGTTATTTGCTTTGAAACTACCTCGTATTTTACCATATAGCTATTTTGCGCGTTTTGAGCAACATGTGATGAATGCTTTTAAAAGTATTGCAACAACACAATTAGCCATTACAGTTGCACAACCTGAAATAGATGAGGAGCTTATTCGTTCTTATTGGACGCGCGTCGTACAAGACCAAGATGAATTATCGCCCCCATTACGTGAAATTTTATCGAAGCAAGTGCCTGAAATGATGGGACAGAAGCTGGTTCTATATTGTAACCAAGACTTTGAACAAGCAACACTACGTAATAAATATGCAGAAAAATTAAGCGAAACTTATCAGCAATATGGATTCCCATCATTACACTTTGATTTCCAAGTGAAAGATGTTACACAGGAAATGGCGGAAGCACAGCAAAAATTCTTAGAACAGCGTCGTATTGAAGAAGAAGAAATTTCGAAAAAAGCAGTGGAAGACTTACAAAAACGTGAGAAGGAACGTCAACAAAATCCAGATGGTATTGATGTATCAAATCAACCATTCCAACTAGGTATTCCAATTAAGAATGATGAGAACTTTATGGAAATCCATCAAATTCAAGATGAAGAACGTCGCGTCATTATCGAAGGATTTGTATTCGATGCAGAGGTGAAAGAGCTGCGTAGTGGTCGTTCATTACTGACATTAAAAGTTTCAGACTACACAGATTCGATTCTTGTGAAGATGTTTTCGCGTGATAAAGAAGATGCTGCTATTATGCAGATGGCGAAAAAAGGGATGTGGGTGAAGGTACGAGGTTCTGTACAAAATGATACATTTGTACGTGATTTAATTGTGATGGCACAAGATATCGTTGAAACAAAACCGGTTATTCGACAAGATACAGCACCTGAAGATGAAAAGCGTGTTGAACTGCATCTACATACACCGATGAGTACGATGGATGCCGTTACACCAACAGCTGATTTAATTGCAGCAGCTGCAAAATGGGGGCACCCAGCCATTGCAATTACCGATCACAACGTAGCACAGTCATTCCCCGATGCACATAATGCAGGGAAAAAGCATGGCGTAAAAGTGATTTATGGTGTCGAAATTAATCTGGTAGATGATGGTGTACCAATCGCTTATGATGAACAACATATCGCTTTAGAAGATGCGACATATGTCGTCTTTGACGTTGAGACAACAGGTCTATCTGCAGCCTACGATACAATCATCGAATTAGCAGCTGTTAAGATTGTGAATGGTGAAGTAGTGGACAAGTTTGAGAGTTTTGCAAATCCACATCATAAATTATCTTCTACAACGATTGAATTGACAGGTATCACAGATGATATGGTACAGGATGCACCGGAAGTCGTCGATATGATTGCGAAATTCCATGACTTTATTGGTGATGGCATTGTTGTTGCACATAACGCATCATTTGATATTGGTTTCTTATACGAAGCATACAAACAAGCGAATATTGATGATTTCCATCATCCTGTAATTGATACATTAGAATTGGCACGTTTTTTACATCCAACGATGAAGAACCACCGTTTAAATACATTATGTAAAAAATTCAATATCGAATTAACACAGCATCACCGTGCGATTTATGATACGGAAGCGACAGGTTACTTACTACTTCATTTAATGAAGGAAGCAACTGCAAAAGGAATTGCATATCACGATGACTTTAATAAATATATCGGTGGTGGCGATGCTTACAAACGTGCACGACCAACGCATTGTACAGTACTTGCAAAAACAAATGATGGTCTAAAAAATATGTTCAAAATGTTGAGTGAATCTTACACAGAGACATTCTACCGTATGCCACGTATTAAGCGTTCAACACTACAGCGTTATCGTGAGGGCTTAGTTGTAGGATCAGGATGTAGTAAAGGTGAATTCTTTACAGCAGTCATGCAAAAATCATTAGATGAAGCAATCGAAATTGCGAAGTTCTATGATTATTTAGAAGTACATCCACCAGCAGTGTATGCACCACTTATTGAGTCAGAGTTAATTAAAGATGAGTGGAACATGCAAGATATTATTCGCAAAATTATTAAAGTTGGTAAAAAGTTAGATAAGCCTGTTATTGCGACAGGGAACGTACATTATTTACACAAAGAAGATGCGATTTTTAGACAGATTCTGATTCGTTCACAGGGTGGTGCGAATCCATTAAATCGTAATACACTACCAGACGTACATTTTAGAACAACGAATGAAATGCTCGATGAATTTGCTTTTTTAGGCGATGATGAGGCAAAACGAATTGTTGTAGAGAATTCACGTGCGCTAGCTGAACAAATGGATGAAGTTATTCCGTTAAAAGATGATTTATATACACCAAAAATTGATGGTGCTGAAGACGAAGTACGTCGTATGACATATGAGATGGCGCATCATATTTATGGTGAGGAATTACCTGAAATTGTCGAAAAACGGATTGATAAAGAATTGAAGTCGATTATCGGTCATGGTTTCTCTGTCATCTATTTAATTTCACATAAGCTTGTAAAAAAATCATTGTCTGATGGTTATTTAGTAGGTTCGCGTGGTTCTGTAGGTTCGTCACTCGTTGCGACCTTTATGGAGATTACAGAAGTAAATCCATTGCCACCACACTATGTCTGTCCAAACTGTAAAAAATCAGAGTTCTTCGATGATGGTTCTGTAGGTTCGGGCTACGACTTACCGAATAAAGATTGTCCAAATTGTCATGTTCCATACAGTAAAGATGGACAAGATATTCCGTTTGAAACCTTCTTAGGGTTCAAGGGAGACAAGGTACCCGATATTGATTTGAACTTCTCAGGTGAGTATCAACCACAGGCGCATAACTATACAAAAGTATTGTTCGGCGAAGACTATGCATTCCGTGCTGGAACAATTGGTACAGTAGCTGAAAAGACAGCATATGGTTATGTAAAAGGATATGGAACAGACCATAATATTAACTTTAGAGGAGCAGAAGTAGACCGCCTCGTTCAAGGTTGTACAGGCGTGAAACGAACAACAGGACAGCATCCAGGTGGTATCATTGTTGTACCGAACTATATGGATATTTTCGATTTTACACCGATTCAATATCCAGCAGATGATCAAGGTTCAGAATGGCGAACAACACACTTCGACTTCCATTCCATTCATGATAATATTTTAAAACTCGATATACTTGGACACGATGATCCGACTGTTATTCGTATGTTACTTGATTTAACAGGAATTGACCCGAAAACCATTCCAACAGATGACCCAGAAGTAATGGCAATCTTCCAAGGACCCGAACCTCTTGGTGTAACACCTGAACAAATTAAAGCAAAAACAGGAACGTATGGTATTCCTGAGTTTGGTACGAAGTTTGTACGTGGCATGTTAGAAGAAACGAAACCATCTACTTTCTCAGAGTTAGTTCAAATTTCAGGACTTTCACATGGAACAGATGTATGGCTTGGTAATGCAAGTGAGCTGATTGAAAATGGAACGTGTGTATTATCTGAAGTAATCGGTTGTCGTGACGATATTATGGTTTATTTAATCTATCAAGGGTTAGAACCTTCATTAGCCTTTAAAATTATGGAGCATGTGCGTAAAGGTAAAGGGTTAACGGAAGATATGGAAGAAGCGATGATGGCTGAAAATGTACCGAAATGGTATATCGAATCATGTAAGAAAATTAAGTACATGTTCCCGAAAGGTGCGACACGTTGGCAGTACAACCCTAACAGAAATGTTGGATAAAACTGCCCCGTTAAGAAAACGAAGACATTAAACTAAAACAGTTTTCTTATAGAGAACTGTATAAAACGATTCGGAAGGTGAAATCCCTTTCCACTACTTACAGGGAGTAGTGAAACACCCTAAACACTGCGACTGGCTTGGAATTTCTCACAAAGGAAAAGTCAGAGAGCTCGCTAAAGTTCATCTCGAAAGCATGACAAGTAGATGTCAGTAGAGGTGGGGGTCCTATAAAAGTTGCTATGGTAAGGAGACGAACTCTCGCTTGGAAAGGCTCGTAAGGACAGCTTCACTGAGAAGTGGAGACTACTGCTTGCAGTAGTTCATCTGTGGTCATCCTATCTTTTGGGGGTGTGACTGCGTTTATCCATTCGAAGGATATTCGGCACAGCAAGTAACCTGCTTTTGCTGTACTAGGTGACGGGTCAGAGAGAGTACCTAAGGCAACCATAATGAAGGGATAGTTTTATACGGAACGTGTGAAGGCTACTAGACTGATGGAGGAGCCAAATGAAGTCTTGAAAGTAGGAAATGACTTTCTTAAAGTAGCTGGCAGCAGCCCGTAGTAGTGTTGAAGCATTTGTAATGGATGTGGAGCGAAGGGGCATAGTCAAACGAAGGATTTATAAACAATCGCTAATGCTAAGAAACTCCGTTGAGAATAAATTACTTGGTAAGTGTAACTAATACGATTTTATTGTAGAGGTGACTACCATTGAAACTTAGCATACCGAAATCAGAAGAAGAATTTCAACAATTAAAAGATAGGTTATATGAAGAAACGAAAGTAGCTCTATCTCAAAATAAACAACCAATTTTTAAAGGTATGCTTGAAGTAGCACAATGTGACGTTGTGATTCTAACTGCAATTCATAAACTGAAGAGCAATAAAGGTAGCAATACTGCTGGTGTAGATGAAAAAACGATGCGTACTGATATTCTAAATAAAGACTTTAAAAAAGTCTTAAAGGAAGTTAAAAATCAGTTTCAGCAATATACACCGAATATGGTTAGAAGAGTACACATCCTAAAAGATAATGGAGAAACAAGACCACTTGGAATTCCAACTATCACTGATAGAGTAGTTCAGGAGTGCATTCGAAGTGTATTAGAACCAATATGTGAAGCTCAATTTTTCGAGCATTCTTATGGTTTTAGACAATGGAGAAGTACAGAACATGCACTCAGTCGAGTAACAGATGTCGTACAGAAAACAGGTTATCATTGGGTTATTGAAGGCGATATTTCAAAATTTTTCGATACAGTCAATCATACGAAATTGATTAAAATACTTTGGTCGTTTGGCATTCAAGATAGACGCATTTTAATGATGATAAAAGCAATGCTTCGATCAGGCGTGATGGATGAGATTATAAAAAATGATTTAGGAACTCCACAGGGTGGTATTATTTCACCACTATTAGCAAATGTATATTTAACTCCTTTTGATAACTTTGTTACAAGAGAGTATGAACGAAAAAAGTTGAGAAAAAAATACAGTTCAGGACAGCGAAGTTTGATACTGCGGGGATTGTCTGGGAAACCTAGAATTAAACCAATTCCATGTTACCTCATTCGTTATGCGGATGATTGGGTAGTTGTAACGAACAGTAAAGAGAATGCTGAAAAACTTGTATATAAATACGAAAAGTATTTGCGGGGAACCCTGAAACTTACACTTTCCACAACAAAGACGAAAATTACAAATGTTCGTTCAAAAGCTATTGAGTTTTTAGGTTATAAATATAGACAAGTCCGAGGAAAAGCACAAAAAGGCTATATTTCTAGAACAAAGCCGATTGAAGATAAATTCGATAAGAAAATGATCGAATTGCTAAAAGACATTAAGATGCTGAAAAAATGTAAAGATACCGAAACACTTATTTCAGATGTAAACATCATCAACTCAAAAATACGGGGGCTTATAAACTATTATCAAGTGACAACTTGGGGTTCTGAGTCTATGAAAAAGTATAATCAACGAGTGAGATGGGCGGCTTATAGAGCGATTAGGCGAAGGCTTGGTGCAAAAAGTGCTAAAGGGAAAAACAAAAAGGTTGACTGGATAAGTGCCAACCAACCTTTGTACAAACTTATTAGAACTGCATAGCAACTATACCACAGCTTTACCAGCACTGAAATATAAAGAGCATGTAATTGGTATAACAGACTTAGCGTTTATTAAGTTTCAACAACCTACTTTGTTTAATCAAATGGAAACACCATTTACTAAAGAAGGTAGGAAACGTCATTTAACACGATTAAGAAAAAGACCAAAACAGTTTCGTATGGATTTTATATTCGGTGCAGATGCCATGGCAACACGAAGATTATTGGCTAGTAAGAAAAAGAAAAAACGGTTGTATAACTTTGAGTTTTATCTAAATAGGGCATATGCTTTTAATCGAGATAAAGGGAAATGTAGAATATGTGGAAAAGAAATTGCTCCACATGAAATTGAGACACATCATGTTAATCCGAATTTAACAACTGAACTTGTTAATCGGGTAAACAACTTAGCTTCATTACATGATATTTGTCACAATGACATGCATAATTCCTCATTAACTGAAACTTTATTATTTGCTAAAGGTTATACTACAACTTCAGTAAAGAAAATTCTTAACTTCAGAAATAAAATAGCGATGAATTAGTTTATAAACGTTTGATGGAACGCCGTATGAATCGAAAGGTTCACGTACGGTGTGAAGTGGGGGAAAATGAAGTCCTAACGAGTAAGGTCGAGGATGGACTTACCTATCACTATCCCATGCGGCTGCCTATGTCTTAATGGCGGTGCGTATTGCTTATTTCAAAGTTCATTTCCCAATCGTTTACTACTGTGCGTACTTTACAGTTCGTGCCTCTGATTTTGATTTACTTGCGATGGTGAATGGCTCTGAAACAATCAAAGCACGTATTGAAGAAATTGAGAGCAAGGGATTAGAGGCATCGGTTAAAGAGCGCTCTTTACAAACAGTTTTAGAACTTGCTTTAGAAATGACAGAACGTGGTTTAACAATTCAAAAAGTGGATTTATATCGCTCAAAAGCAACAGAATTCGTCATTGATGGGGATTCTTTAATTCCACCATTCAATGCGATTCCAGGCTTGGGAAATAACGTAGCTGAAGCGATTGTACGCGCAAGACAAGATGGTGAATTTTTATCAAAAGAAGATTTACAAATTCGTGGTCGCGTATCGAAAACATTGATTGAGTATATGGATAAATTAGGTTGTTTAGAAGGTATGCCAGATGCTAATCAATTATCGCTATTCTAGGGTTTACTTGCATAAATCGTGAATTGATGCTAAAATAAAAACAATTACTTTGTTGATAGAACAGACGGCAAAAGAGTGGGGATTCCTCACTCTTTTCTGTTTGTATTTATCAGTAACTCTAAAGTCAGGAGGATTGTATGAGCAAAATTACTACGGAAATCGAAGAACTTGTAAAGCCAATCGTTGAGGAGCTTACATTGGAGCTAGTAGAGGTTGAGTTTGTAAAAGAGGGGCGCGATTGGTTTTTACGTGTATATGTTGATACTCCTGAAGGCAATATTGATATCGATCAATGCGCACAAGTGAGTGAGCGTTTAAGCGAAAAGTTAGATGAAAAAGATCCGATTTCACAAAATTATTACCTTGAAGTATCTTCTCCAGGAGCAGAACGCCCTTTAAAAAAGGAAGCTGATTACATTCAAGCAATTGGCCAATACGTTCACATCAAGACATACGAAGCAATTGATGGCAAAAAAGTATTTGAAGGTTACTTAACATCTTATACAGATGAAGGTGCCGCATTAGACATGTTAATCAAAACAAGAAAAGTAAAAGCATTAATTCCGAAAGAGAAAATTGCGACAGCTCGCTTAGCAATTGATTTTTCTAAAGAACAATAATCTAGGAGTGAAACAAAAATGGGCAAGGAACTAGTAGGTGCTCTTAAAGCGCTTGAAGAAAAAGGAATCTCACGTGAAATTATCGTAGATGCAATTGAAGCGGCATTAATTACAGCATATAAGAAGAACTATGACGAAGCGAATGTACGTGTTGACTTAAATCTTGATAAAGGAACAATGCATCTGTATTCACGCAGAGAAGTTGTTGAAAAGTCAGAAGATGATTTATTAGAAATGTCTTTAGAAGATGCACGCCAAATCAACCCAGCGTATGAGATTGGTGACATTGTTGAAACAGAGGAAGTGCCACGCGACTTCGGACGTATTGCAGCAACAACAGCAAAACAAATTATGACACAACGTTTCCGCGAAGCAGAACGTGGCTTAATTTATGAAGAGTATGTAGATCGTGCAGACGATATTATCAACGGTGTTGTAGAACGTCTTGATGCACGTAATATCTATGTAGGAATTGGCAAAATCGAAGCGGTATTATTACCGAACGAGCAAATTCCAGGTGAATCATATGAGCCACATGATCGTATTAAAGTGTACATTACAAAAGTAGAACGTTCTTCTAAAGGACCTCAAGTATTCGTTTCAAGAACACACCCAGGTTTATTACGCCGTCTATTTGAATTAGAAGTACCAGAAATTTTTGAAGGTACAGTTGAAATCAAAACAATTGCACGTGAAGCAGGAGATCGTTCAAAAATCTCTGTTATCGCGCATAACGATGAAGTAGATCCAGTTGGTGCATGTGTTGGTACAAAAGGTGCACGTGTCCAAACGATTGTAAATGAATTAAACGGTGAGAAAATTGACATTGTAGAATGGTCAGAAGATCCAGTTGAATTCGTAGCGAACGCACTTAGCCCATCAAAAGTATTAGATGTTCAAGTAAATGAAGAAGAAAAATCAACATTAGTTGTCGTACCAGATTACCAACTATCATTAGCAATTGGTAAACGCGGTCAAAATGCACGTTTAGCAGCGAAATTAACAGGTTGGAAAATCGATATTAAATCTGAAACAGACGCAACAGAGCAAGGCCTATATGACCCAGCGAATGCAACAATCGTTGTAAAAGAAGAGTCATCTGTAGAAGAAGATGTAGAAATCGATTTATATCACGACGAAGATTAATTGAAAGGTGTTTAGAAGATGCCAGTCAATCGAAAAGTACCATTAAGAAAATGTTGTGCAACAGGTGACATGTTACCGAAAAAGGACATGGTACGTGTTGTACGTTCAAAAGAAGGCGAAGTATCCGTAGACGAGACTGGTAAAAAGTCTGGTCGCGGTGCTTACGTATCGAAATCAGAAGCTGCAGTAGAAGCAGCAAAGAAGAAGAATGTTTTGAAAAATCAATTAGAAGTTGAAATTCCAGAACATATCTATGATGATTTGCTAGCAGTTATTCGAAAGGGTAAATAACATGACAACTGAACAAGCCATTTTAAATTTACTAGGAATTGCAGCGAGAGCAAGACAAGTAGTATCAGGCGAAGAACAAGTGGTGAAGGAAGTTCGAGGACAATCGGCTAAACTTGTGATTTTATCCACAGATGCTTCAAAGAATACGCAAAAAAAGTTGCGCGATAAATGTAACTCATTTCAAGTTGAATTGCATGAATTTAGTACACGTGAAGTACTAGGTCATGCGACAGGTCGAGAAACACGTGTATCCTTAGCAATTATGGACCGCGGTTTTGCGAAAAAACTGTCGGAGTTATTCCAACAACTTGAATCACAATAATGCAGTACATGAGGAATCAAGACAGAAGCTGTCAAATAAGATCCAAGTGTGAAAGTCCTTATTTCACCAAGTCATCAATGAGCGCCAAGGGACAGCCAGGAACTCGTCCTGCTATTAGTTCGATGACGATGTAAGAAATTAATAGCGAACACTCAAAAATTTCATATGAATAAGGATGTACTATGACAAATAACTCATCTAATAATAATAAAACAAATACTTCACGCCCGTCTTCAGGCGGCAATAACGCAGGTCGTGGCGGACAACAAAATCGTGGCGGACAAAACCGCGGAGGACAAGCAGGTGGTCGTCCACAACAACGTCGTCGTCCAGGAATTAACGGAGGTCAACGTCGTAAAAACCGTCCAGCTCCACAACCTGTAGCACCAAAAGCATTACCAGAAAAAATCACGTTTTATGAATCATTAACTGTAGGAGAGTTAGCGAAAGAGCTAGGTCGCGAGCCTTCAGAAATCGTTAAAAAATTATTCTTACTTGGTGTAATGGCAACAATTAACCAAGAATTAGATAAAGATACAATCGAATTAATCGCTACAGACTACGGTGTAGAAGTAGAAGAAGAAATTCGTATTGACCGTACTGATTTAGAAACATATTTCGAAGATGAAGAAGTAGTAGAAGATGCTGAAGCAGTAGAGCGTCCTCCAGTTGTAACAATTATGGGTCACGTTGACCACGGTAAAACAACATTACTAGACTCAATTCGTAACACAAAAGTAACTGCAGGTGAAGCAGGTGGTATCACACAACATATCGGTGCTTACCAAGTAGAAGTAGAAGGCAAAAAAATCACATTCCTTGATACACCAGGACATGCTGCATTCACAACAATGCGTGCACGTGGTGCGAAAGTTACTGATTTAACAATTCTAGTTGTAGCAGCTGATGATGGTGTTATGCCACAAACAGTTGAAGCAATCAACCATGCGAAAGCTGCAGAGGTTCCAATTATCGTTGCAGTAAACAAAATGGATAAACCTTCAGCGAACCCAGATCGTGTTATGCAAGAATTAATGGAACATGGTTTAGTAGCAGAATCTTGGGGTGGCGAAACAATCTTCGTACCAATTTCTGCACTAAAAGGTGAAGGAATTGATCAACTTCTTGAAATGATTTTATTAGTTTCAGAAGTAGGCGAATTAAAAGCGAATCCAAAACGTAATGCAATGGGTACTGTAATTGAAGCACAACTTGATAAAGGTCGCGGTTCAGTTGCAACACTTTTAGTACAGAATGGTACATTAAAAGTAGGTGACCCAATCGTTGTAGGTCATGCTCACGGTCGTGTACGTGCGATGATTAATGACCATGGTCGTCGTGTAAAAGAAGCAGGTCCATCAACACCAGTTGAAATCACAGGTTTAAGTGATGTGCCACAAGCTGGCGATCGTTTCGTTGTATTCGATGACGAGAAATCTGCACGTCAAGTAGCAGAAGCACGTGAAATGACAGCAATCCAAGAACAACGTGGCGAAGGTCAACGTGTAACATTAGATAACCTATTCGAACAAATGAAGCAAGGCGATATGAAAGAATTAAACTTAATCGTAAAAGCTGACGTACAAGGTACAGTAGAAGCGATGGCTGCTTCATTAATGAAAATTGAAGTAGAAGGCGTTAACGTGAAAATTATTCACACAGGCGCAGGTGCGATTACAGAGTCTGATATTTCATTAGCAGCAGCATCAAATGCAATCGTAATTGGTTTCAACGTACGTCCAGATACAAATGCAAAACGTGCAGCAGAACAAGAAGGCGTTGATATTCGCCAACACCGTATCATCTACAAAGTAATCGAAGAGATTGAAGCGGCGATGAAAGGGATGCTTGACCCAGAATACGAAGAAAAAGTTGTGGGTAATGCAGAAGTACGTGAAACATTCAAAGTATCAAAAGTGGGTACAATTGCAGGTGGTTACGTTACAGACGGTAAGTTAGTACGTGACGCAGGTGTACGTGTTATTCGTGAAGGTATCGTTATTTTCGAAGGTGAATTATCTTCATTAAAACGATTCAAAGACGATGCAAAAGAAGTAGCAAAAGGTTACGAATGTGGTTTCACAATTGCAAACTTTAACGATATTAAAGTGGGCGATGTAATTGAAGCATACGTAATGGAAGAAATTAAACGCTAATGATTGTTTATGTGGAGTGTGAATTTATGATTCCAGCCGCACATTCATTAAAAGAAAAAAGAGCTGTGTTAGAAAAGATGAAAGTCCGGACCAAACAGCGTTATAATATAGCTATCTCAGAGATTGATCATCAAAATGTTTGGCAAAGAACACGCTTAGCAATCGTGACCGTTTCCTCGAATAAGCAAGCTGCTGATCGGGAAATGGATCACGCCATTGCACATTTAGAGTCGAATCCTGAGTGGGAACTTCTTGATTTATATCGAGAATATTTATGAAACTGAGGTGAATCGATTATGTCATTACGTTCAAATCGAGTAGCTGAGCAAATTAAAAAAGAGCTTGGCGATATTATTGGTCGTAAGCTAAAAGACCCTCGTGTAGGATTTGTTACAGTTACAGATGTAGAAGTAACAGGCGATTTACAACAAGCGACAATTTATATTACTAGTTTAGGTACAGAACGAGAAAAACAGGAAACATTAAAAGGGCTCGAAAAAGCAAAAGGCTTTATTCGCTCTGAAATTAGCAAGCGTATCCGTTTACGCATTGCTCCTGAACTATTTTTCGAATTTGATGCCTCAATTGAGTACGGTAATCATATTGACGATTTGTTACGCAAACTGCACGAATCTGATAGATAACAATCGTAAAAAAGAGGCTGTCCTTTATTGGATCAGCCTCTCTTTTTTATGTAAATGGAGGTATATAAATGCACGGGATTTTACCATTATGGAAAGAAGCAGGCATGACATCTCATGACTGTGTATTTAAATTAAGAAAAATTTTAGGCACGAAAAAAGTAGGGCATACAGGTACACTTGATCCAGCAGTAGAAGGTGTGCTACCGATTTGTGTAGGCAATGCAACACGTTTAGCAGAATATATTACAGACGCAGGAAAAGTATATGAAGCGGTTGTATCGATTGGAACTGCAACAACGACAGAAGATGCAGAAGGTGAAGTCGTTGCACAAGATCACACGCATAAAGTGATTACACGTGAAGCAATTGAACAAGCTTTGCACTCACTAACAGGTACAATTGAACAAACACCGCCAATGTACTCTGCTGTTAAAGTAAATGGTCGTAAACTATATGAGTATGCACGTGCTGGTCAAACAGTGGAACGTCCGACACGACTTGTCGAAATCAAAGAATTAACATTACTTGAGCCGCAAGAAGTATATGAAGGTGAAGAAGTAGCATTTTCTATTCGAATTGCTTGTGGAAAAGGAACTTACATTCGTACGCTTTCAGTTCAAATCGGTGAGATCCTTGGCTACCCAGCTCATATGAAACAACTTGTACGTACGATGTCAGGGAGTTATACACAGGATGAATGTAAAACACTTGGTGAATTACAAGAGATGAAAGAACAAGGAACATTGAATGAAGTGATTCGCCCGCTTGAAACCGCATTAACAGAATACCCACAAATTGCGATTACAGATGCAAATCGAAAAGAAATTTCGAATGGACAAGTGCTTCCAGTACACCCTTCTCTAAAAGAATCTGATAAGATAGTGTACGTGGAAAATAATCAGGCTGTAGCTATTTATGTAGTACATCCAACTAAAACAGGATTAATGAAACCCGAAAAGATGTTTCCTAAAGTAAACTAGGAGGTTACGACATGCAAGTTGTACAATTATCATATCCAAACCAAATTACTTCAGAACAATTAACAGGTCCTTACTCACTTGCGCTAGGATTTTTTGATGGCGTACATAGAGGGCATCAAGCGGTGATTAATAAAGCGAAAGAAAAAGCGGAAGAAACGGGGACAAAATTAGCAGTTATGACATTTGACCCTCACCCTTCAATTGTTCTTGGTCAAAGTAAAGAAAAAGTATTTTACATTACACCACTACAACAAAAAATCGCGATTTTAGAAGAATCGGGTGTTGATACGTTATTCGTCGTTCGGTTTACATCTGACTTTGCACAATTATCACCAGAGGAATTCGTCCAACTATTTATTAAAGACTTAGGTGTACAACATGTCACAGCAGGTTTTGATTATACATTTGGACGAAAAGGTAGTGGAACGATGACGGATATGCCCGCGCTATGTGGTGAGGACATTACCGTGCAAGTAGTTGAAAAACAAATAAAAGATGATGAGAAAATCAGCTCTACTCGTATTCGTACATTATTAAAAGAAGGTAATCTAAAAGAGGTTCACGCATTATTAGGTAGACCATATCGTACACCGGGAGTAGTAGTACATGGTGATAAACGTGGACGCACAATTGGATTCCCAACGGCAAATGTACAAGCAGATGAAGGTAGTTTTATTCCAGCAAATGGTGTCTATGTAGTCAAGGTGCGTGTACAACAAGAATGGTTTGTTGGTGTATGTAATATTGGGTACAAACCAACATTTAAAAATCCAAACGAGAAAAACTTAACAATCGAAGTGCATATCGTAGATTTTGATAAAAATATTTACGGAGAAGCAGTAGCGATTGATTGGTACGATTGGGTACGTCCAGAGCAAAAATTCAATGGAATTGAAGCACTTGTTGCACAACTCACAAAAGATAAACAAGCCGCAATCGATTTCTTTAAAGAAGCGGAGTAAGGTAGAGAGAATCGTTTATTTTACTGTGATTTTAGTTGCGTAGAGACCTTCTTTATGTTACTATTTCATAAGTGACTTGATAAAAGCACAGAACCTTTACTTGGTATTTCGATTCTCCAACGAATCACTCAGTAACAGGGGATATTTTATAATTTGGGAGGTGTATTCAAGATGGCATTAACACAAGAACGTAAAAATGAAATCATCGCTGAATACCGTACACATGAAAGTGATACTGGATCTCCAGAAGTACAAATCGCTGTACTAACTGAAGATATCAACAACTTAAACGAGCACTTACGTACTCATAAAAAAGATCACCATTCACGTCGCGGTTTATTCAAAATGGTAGGTCGTCGTCGTAACTTACTGAAATATCTTCGTGAAAACGATGTTCAACGTTACCGTGAATTAATTGGTAAACTTGGCTTACGTCGATAAAATGCAACTTGAAAAAGCGGGCTAGTCCCGCTTTTTCTTTATGTTACAGAAAAAAAGAATCACACGCCAATCCCAAAATATGAAAAATTGCTTCATCAAGTATGAAATGTTTCGCAATGAAAACACATTTTTGATAAACTAGCTAGTGATTACATAAATAAAATAAATGGCAATACGGTTTTTGAGAGAGGAGTTCAATAAATGAACGAAAAAAAGGTATATAGCTATGAGTGGGCAGGTAAGCCATTAGTTGTAGAAGTAGGTCAATTAGCAAAACAAGCAAACGGTGCAGTTATGGTACGCTACGGTGACACAGCAGTACTTTGTAACGCAACAGCTTCAAAAAAACCAAAGCAAACAGATTTCTTCCCATTAACAGTAAACTACGAAGAAAAAATGTATGCTGCTGGTAAAATTCCAGGTGGATTCGTTAAACGTGAAGGTCGTCCTTCAGAAAAAGCCGTTTTAACATCTCGTTTAATCGACCGTCCAATCCGTCCGCTATTCCCTGATGGTTTCCGTAATGAAGTACAAGTAATCTCTATGGTTATGTCGAATGATCCAGATTGTAGTTCAGAAATGGCTGCAATGCTAGGTTCTTCACTTGCATTAATGGTATCAGATATTCCATTTGATGGCCCAATCGCAGGTGTAACAATCGGTATGATCGATGGTGAATTCATTGTCAACCCAACAGTGGAACAATTAAAAAATTCAACAATTGATTTAACAGTTGCAGGTACAAAAGATGCCATTAACATGGTTGAAGCTGGCGCACTTGAAGTACCAGAAGAAACAATGTTAGAAGCGATTGTTTTCGGTCATGAAGAAATCAAAAAAGTAATTGCCTTCCAAGAGCAAGTTGCTGCTGAATGTGGTAAAGAAAAAATGGAAGTACAGTTACAAACAATCAATGAAGAATTATATGAAGAAATTAAAGCTGCACACGAAACAGAAATGAATGCAGCCATTCAAACACATGAAAAACATGCACGCGATGAAGCAATCGAAGCTGTTAAATCAGTTGTAGTAGCTGCATATGAAGAGAAATTAGCAGACGCAGAAGATCGTGATGCAACATTAAAACAAGTAAATGAAATTTTAGATAAAATGGTGAAAGACGAAGTACGTCGTTTAATCACAGAAGATAAGGTACGTCCTGATGGTCGTAAATTAGACGAAATTCGTCCTCTATCATCTGAAGTTGGTTTATTACCACGTACACACGGTTCGGGTCTATTCACACGTGGTCAAACACAAGCACTATCAATTTGTACACTAGGTTCATTAAGTGATGTACAAATTATCGATGGTTTAGGTGTAGAAGAAAACAAGCGCTTCATGCACCACTACAACTTCCCACAATTCTCTGTTGGTGAAACAGGACCAATGCGTGGACCAGGTCGTCGTGAAATTGGTCACGGTGCATTAGGTGAACGTGCATTATTAGCAGTTATTCCAGATGAAGCAGACTTCCCTTACACAATCCGTTGTGTATCTGAAGTATTAGAATCAAATGGTTCAACTTCTCAAGCGTCAATCTGTGGTTCAACACTTGCGATGATGGATGCAGGTGTACCTTTAAAAGCACCGGTAGCAGGTATTGCAATGGGCTTAATCAAAAAAGGTGAACACTACTCAATCTTAACAGATATTCAAGGTATGGAAGACCACTTAGGCGATATGGACTTCAAAGTAGCAGGTACAGCTAAAGGTGTAACAGCACTACAAATGGATATTAAAATCGACGGTTTATCACGTAAAATTTTAGAAGAAGCATTAACACAAGCAAAACACGGTCGTATGGTGATTCTTGAGTCAATGTTACAAACAATTGCTGAACCACGTGAGCACTTATCTGCATATGCACCAAAAATTAAATCAATTCATATTAAACCAGATAAAATCCGTGATGTTATTGGACCTGGTGGTAAACAAATCAATAAAATTATTGATGAAACAGGCGTAAAAATTGATACGGAACAAGATGGTACAATCTTTATCTCATCAGTTGATGAAGAGATGATTCAACGTGCACAAGATATGATCGAAAGTATCGTACGTGAAGCAAAAGTAGGCGAGTACTACTTAGGTAAAGTAAAACGTATCGAGAAATTCGGTGCTTTCCTTGAAATCTTCCCAGGTAAAGATGGTTTATTACACATCTCTGAGATTCAAGATGAGCGCACGAAAAATGTTGAAGACGTATTAAAAATCGGTGACGAGCTATTTGTAAAATGTATCGAAATCGACCGTCAAAATCGTGTCAACCTTTCTCGTAAAGTCGTTGTTCAAGAAGAAAAAGAAAAAGCAGCTGATTAATTTTTAATGTAATGAGTTGAATGCAGAAAGAGGTATGCCTTGTCGCTTTTCGAACGTAATTGAAAAGCAAAGGGTATACCTCTTTTTTAAAATAGGAGTGAAAAAATGTTAGAAAAATATACAGCTAAAAATGGTTTGCGTATTGTAGCAGAAAAAATGCCTCACGTTCGTTCTGTATCTTTTGGTATTTGGGTAAATGTCGGTTCGCGTTATGAAACACCAGAAGAGAATGGTTTAACACATTTTATTGAGCATATGCTATTTAAAGGAACGAAAACACGTAGTGCTAAACAAATTGCAGAAGACTTTGATCGCATCGGTGCCCAGACAAATGCTTTTACATCAAAAGATCAAACATGTTATTACGTTGTCGCGATGGATCAACAAATTGAAGAAGCTGTGACGATATTAGCGGATATGTTTTTCCATTCTGTATTTGATCCAGAAGAAATGGAAAAAGAAAAACAAGTGATTGCAGAGGAGATGGCAATGACAGAAGATACACCAGATGATGATGTAGATGAACGTTTGTGGGCAGCGATGTTTGAAGGACATCCACTTGGCGCACCGATTCTAGGAACAGAGAAAACATTACAATCGTTTACGCAACAACAAGTAAAGGATTTTATTCGTACGCACTATACTCCAGATCAAGTAGTGTTATCAGTTGCGGGGAATTTTGATGATGCACTCATTTCAAAACTACAAACATTATTTAACCAATTTGAAAATGAAGAATCACGCGGTGTGATTACATTCGATCAGCCTGTTTTCCATGCAGTAGAAACAACGAAGAAAAGCCAAGTTGAGCAAGCACATGTTGTCATTGGCTTCCCAGGTCTTGCTGTAACAGATGAGCAAACAATCCCGTACCTTGTCATGAATAATATCTTTGGTGATTCGATGTCGTCGCGTTTATTCCAAAAAGTACGTGAAGAAAAAGCGCTTGCTTATACGGTATATTCATATTACGCAGCTTATCAAGATACAGGTGCATTCATGATTTATGGTGGTACATCGGTGAAACAGCGTGAACTAATGGAAAAAACAATCTTTGAAGTAATTGAAGAGTTTAAACAGACAGGTATTACAGAAGAAGAATTAATTTCAGCGAAACGTCAGTTGGAAAGTGATTTATTGTTAGGGCTTGAAACATCGTATGATTACATGACACGCAACGCGAAGAATGAAATTATTTATGGTCGTGAGCGTACAATTGAAGAAGCGCTAGAACTATTAAGCCATGTAACGGTTGAGCAGGTGAATGCTCAAATTGCAGCAACTTTTAATCAACCACATGCGAAATCAATCATTAGTAGTGAATTTTAAAAAATCTCCCTTATTGGGAGTTTTTTATTTGGATATGAATCGATTGTATTTTAAAAACCATTTAACACTTAAAAATAAAAAAAGAAAGAAAATGGTATTTCAATAGCCTTTTAAGTTGAAAAAAGATTTAATATACTAAATAATTGAATTATTATACACAATTCAATTGGGGTATGGTACAATTACGCCATTATATATTGGAATAGGGAGAGATGTTTGAATGGCTAAAGAATTAACAGTAGCTGTTGTAGGAGCTACAGGTGCAGTAGGAACAAAGATGATGGAGCAGCTTGCGAAGCGAAAGTTTCCAGTTGGTAAGCTGAAATTACTTGCATCAAAGCGCTCAGCAGGGAATACACTGGATTTTGCTGGTCAAACATACACAATTGAAGAAGCAACACCAGAAGCTTTTGAAGGCATAGATGTTGCGTTATTTAGTGCAGGAGGTTCGGTTTCAAAAGCATTAGCAAAAGAGGCTGCAAAACGTGGTGCAGTTGTGATTGATAATACAAGTGCATTCCGTATGGACCCAGAAGTACCACTTGTTGTACCAGAAGTAAACCGTGCGGATTTAAAAGAACATAATGGAATCATTGCGAATCCAAACTGTTCAACAATCCAAATGGTTGTCGCACTAGAGCCAATTCGTCAAGCATTTGGTTTGAAAAATATTATTGTATCTACATACCAAGCCGTATCTGGTTCAGGTGTCAGTGCAATTGAAGAATTACATCAGCAAAGTCTTGCGTGGGACGAAGGTAAAAATGTAGAAGCCAATATTTTACCTGTAAAGAGCGACAAGAAGCATTTCCCAATCGCACGTAATGTACTACCACAAATTGATGTATTCACAGAAAATGGTTTTACGTACGAAGAAATGAAAATGATTAACGAAACGAAGAAAATTATGCATGATGATGCATTAGCAGTTGCAGCAACATGTGTACGTGTACCAGTTGTAGCAGGTCATTCTGAGTCTGTATTTGTAGAAGTAGATAAAGCGGGTGTAACAGTAGAAGAATTCCGTAAAGCATTAGAAAATGCACCAGGCGTTGTTGTACAAGATGATATCACGAATCAACAATATCCAATGCCGTTATTTGCAGAAGGCGAAGATCCAACATTTGTTGGACGTATTCGTAAAGACTTAGCAAATGATTGCGGATTCCATCTATGGATTGTAGCAGATAACCTATTAAAAGGTGCTGCACTGAATTCAATTCAAATTGCGGAAGCCATGTTAGAAGACGGACTACTATAATATAAAAATAATAAAGGGGTTGGATTTTTTATGAATATTGGTAATATTGGGACGGCAATGGTAACACCATTTACAAAAGACGGCGGGATGGTTGACTATAAACATTTAGCAGGCATGATTGAACATTTAATTAAAACAGGTACAGATACAATTGTTGTATTAGGTACAACAGGGGAAGTACCAACACTTTCGACAGAAGAAAAATTAGATGTATTAAAATACACAGTCGATCAAGTAAATGGACGTGTACCAGTTATCGCGGGTGTAGGTGACAACGAAACATACTACTCAAAAATTATGGCACAAAAAGCTGAAGTTGCTGGGGTAGACGGGGTTATGCTTGTAGCACCGTACTATAATAAGCCGAACCAACGTGGCATTTATGCTCACTTTGAGGATATTGCGCAATCTGTTTCAGTTCCTGTCATGCTTTATAATATTCCAGGACGTACTGGAATTAATATCGAACCAGATACAGTAGCAAAATTAAGTAAAATTCCAAACATCCAAATTATTAAAGAAGCAAGTGGTGATTTAGATCAAATGACTGAAATTCTTTCTTTAACAGATGATGACTTCACAGTATATAGCGGTGATGATGGTATTACATTACCACTTCTTGCAGCAGGTGGTCATGGCGTTATTTCTGTAGCAGCACATGTTGTTGGGGAAGATATGCAGCGTATGATTTCTTTATTTAAAGAGGGACGCCATGCAGAAGCAGCAAAAATTCACCAAGCATTATTACCATTAATTCGTGCTCTATTTGCACAACCAAGTCCAGCACCTGTTAAATATGCATTATCGAAACTAGGTTTATGTAACGAAAATGTTCGTTTACCAATCGTTAGTTTAACAGATGAAGAAAAAGCAGCATTTGATCAAGTTTGGGATCACTATTTCCAAACACAAAAAACATTTGCTTAATTCAATAATTATAATGAGCTGTTCATCTGAAACGCATAGATGAACGGCTTGTTTTTTATTTTTTAGAAATAGAGTCTAGATTTTTTCTGAAATAAAAATAGAAGGAACCGTCATTTCTTAATTGTGAAAAACGGTTTCAAGCCTTATAATGAATGTAAGTGGTTGCTGTACGGGATTATTTTAGGAGGAAAAGAAGTGGCTAAAACTAAAAATGAAGTTATACGCGTCATTCCACTAGGTGGCGTTAGTGAAATTGGCAAAGCGATGTACGTCGTAGAAATTGACGAAGATCTATTTGTCGTAGATAGTGGATTAATGTTCCCAGAAGATGATATGTTAGGAATCGATTATGTTATTCCAGATATGTCGTTCTTAGTAGAGAACAAAGAACGTGTGAAAGGTATTTTCTTAACGCATGGTCATGAAGATGCGATTGGCTCAATTGCTTATTTATTAAATAAAGTAAATGCACCAGTTTATGGCTCTAAATTGACGATTGCTCTTGCAAAAGAACATTTAAAAGAGAAGCCTGCTCCACATCAAGTGAAGTTCTTTGAAGTAACAAATAAAAGTCGTATGAATTTTAAAACAACCTATGTAACATTCTTTAATACAACACATAGTATTCCAGATTCATTAGGTATTGTGTTCCATACATCAGAAGGTGCAATTGTACACACAGGTGAGTTCAAATTCGACCAATCTGCACAAGGAAAGTATCGTCCAGATATTTCAAAAATGGCGCAACTAGGAGACGAAGGCGTATTTATTTTGATGTCAGATTCTACAGAAGCAGAACGTCCTGGTCATACAATTTCTGAAAATGTCGTAAAAGAAAGACTAGAAAAAACATTCCATCAAGCAGAAGGACGTATTTTAGTTGCTTGTTATGCTTCAAACTTTATTCGTATTCAACAAGTCTTTGACCAAGCAGTAGCACTTGAGAAAAAAGTAGCGATTGTTGGTAGAAGTTTAGAAAATACATTTGAAGTTGGAATGCGCTTAGGTTATTTATCAATCGACCCAGAATACGTAATCCCAGTAAGTAAGATGAACGATTATGAAGACCAAGAAATTGTAGCAATTATTACAGGAAATCAAGGTGAACCACTAGAAGGTTTAGAAAAAATTATCCGTAAACATCACCGTGATATCCGTTTAAAACCCTCAGATACGGTTTTAATTACATTCACTCCATCTCCAGCAATGGAAGTGCAAATTTCTGAGACAATGAACACATTAGCAAAAATGGGCGTAAAAGTAATGGCTGCTGATAAGAAAGTACACGTATCAGGTCATGGTTCTCAAGAAGATTTAAAAATGATGATCAACTTAATGCGACCAAAATATTTCATTCCAATTCAAGGTGAATACCGCATGTTAATTTCACATTCGAAATTGGCACAAGAATTAGGTATGAATAAAAAACAAATTTTCATCGCAGATAAAGGCGATATCGTTGAATATAAGAACGGTAAAATGCGTATGGCAGGTCGTGTCAATGCAGGTAACGTTCTAATTGATGGTATTGGTGTCGGTGACGTAGGTAATATCGTATTACGTGACCGTAAACTATTAAGTCAAGATGGTATTTTTATTGTCGTTGTGACAATCAATAAAAAATCAAAACAAATTGCTTCAGGTCCAGAAATTTTATCTCGTGGTTTCGTATATGTACGTGAATCAGAAGAATTAATGGATGAGTCTGCGAAATTAGTTCGTGGCGTTGTAGAGAAGTATGTAAGTAAAGGTTCATATGAATGGACTGCAATCAAACAAGAGATTCGTGATACGTTGAATAGTTATCTATTCCAACAAACGAAGCGTCGTCCAATGATTATCCCAATTATTATGGAATACTAAGAAGCAACGAATAAAAGGATTTCCTTACCAATACGGGTAGGAAATCCTTTTTTGTTTTATAATAGAGAAAAGGAGGTGGAATCATGGCAACTTCAAGAAAAACAACAAAAAAACCAACTACGATAAAAAGGCAAACTACGCGAAAGAAAGCGGCACCTACTAAACGAAAAGTGACGGCAAAGAAGAAGGTACTTTCGCCTTTAATATATGAAATTATAGGACTCGCCATTATTGCGATTGCAATTGTTTCTTTTTTTAGATTAGGAATTGTCGGTGATAGTCTACAAGCGGTCATGAAATTTTTATTTGGTAATTGGTATGTGGTGGTTCCGTTTCTAATGACGGGATATGCTGTATATATGATGATTATTCGCGCATTACCAGAATTTAAAAATCGTTTTGTATGGGGATTTTCCATTTTATTAGCAAGTGCAACATTATTTAGTCAAATTGCTTTATTTAAAGAGAGTATGTCTGAAAAACAATCTGTACTAGTTCAAACATGGCGTGTATTAGTAAGTGAGAGAGGTGTACTTGAACTAGATGCATCGCTTGGTGGTGGCATGGTAGGTGGTTTATTATTTGCATTTTGCCATGTTTTATTTGATACAACGGGTGCTACCATTATGGCGTGGTTACTCGGTGTTGTCGCATTTATTCTGATTACAGGACGTGCATTAGTACCCTATCTTATGCAGCAATGGCCTATTTGGAAAGAGTCTATTGTAAGTCGTCGCAAAGAAGTAAGAGAAGCAAGAAAATATCGACGTGCTGTCAAAAAACAATTACAAGATCAAAAAGTAGAAAAAGAAACAAAAACTACAATCATTCCAATGCCTGAAAGAGAGCAAGAGCAAGCTGTAGAAGAAGTAGTAGAAGAACAACCACCTTTACCGAAAAAAGAACCGAAAATCTCTGCTTTTACGCAGCGCGTAGAGGAGACTCTTATGGAAGAACCAACAGCTGAGCAATTAGTAGAAGAAGAATTAACAGATGGTGTGGTGCTACAAGAAGAGGGAGAGCTTGAAAATAAACAATATAAATTACCTCAAATGACACTACTAAAAATGCCGAAACCAACGGATCAAAGTGGCGAATTCTCTGTTATTCAAGAAAATGCGATGAAGCTAGAGCAAACATTCCAGTCTTTTGGTGTGAAAGCAACTGTAACAGAAGTACATCTCGGTCCTGCTGTAACAGAATATGAAGTATTACCAGATCGCGGTGTAAAAGTCAGTAAGATTGTTAATTTACAAGATGATTTGGCTTTAGCACTTGCCGCAAAAGATATTCGAATTGAAGCACCGATTCCAGGAAAATCTGCTGTAGGAATTGAAGTGCCGAATAAAGAAGTGGCGATGGTCGGTTTACGCGAAGTATTAGAGGCAAAAGAAAACAATCAACCAGATGCCAAATTATTGATTGGTTTAGGACGTGATATTTCAGGTGAAGCGAAACTTGCGCAACTCAATAAGATGCCCCATTTACTTGTAGCAGGGTCTACAGGTAGTGGTAAATCGGTTTGTATTAATGGGATTATTGTTAGTATTCTAATGCGTGCAAAACCACATGAGGTTAAATTAATGATGATTGATCCAAAAATGGTGGAACTGAATGTGTATAATGGTATTCCTCATTTACTTGCCCCTGTTGTAACAGATGCACGAAAAGCTTCACAAGCATTAAAAAAAGTTGTGTCAGAAATGGAACGTAGGTATGATTTGTTCTCACATACGGGTACAAGGAATATAGAAGGGTATAATAATCATGTGGATCGATTTAATGCAGAAAATGATGAAAAGCATCCACACCTACCTTTCATTGTTGTTATTGTAGATGAATTGGCAGATTTGATGATGGTGGCTTCCAATGATGTTGAAGATTCTATTACACGTTTAGCACAGATGGCACGTGCAGCAGGAATTCATTTAATCATTGCGACACAAAGACCTTCTGTAGATGTCATCACAGGTGTTATTAAAGCCAATATTCCATCGCGAATCGCTTTCGCTGTATCTTCAGCGATTGATTCGAGAACGATTTTAGATATGGGGGGTGCTGAGCGCTTACTTGGACGAGGAGATATGTTGTTTTTACCGGCAGGTGAATCGAAGCCTGTACGTGTACAAGGTGCTTTCGTATCGGATGAAGAAGTAGAAGAAATCGTGAATTATGTAATCGGTCAACAAAAGGCACAGTATCAAGAAGAGATGATTCCAAGTGAGGAAGAGGAAGCAACGGATCACGAAGATTTAGATGAGCTTTATTTACAAGCGGTGGACTTAGTTATTGAACAAGATACAGCAAGCGTCTCATTCCTACAACGTAAATTAAAAGTAGGTTATGCACGTGCAGCACGTATCATGGATCAAATGGAAGAGCGAGGCATCGTTGGACCAGCTGAAAAAAGTAAGCCGAGACAAGTATTGCAAAATCGATATTAATACAGATATTTGTATGTAATATGCGAGATGTATGGTTAAGGAAAATAAAAAATCAAAAAATCGAGTAAGTATTTTCGAGCATAAACGGAACTTTAAGCAAGGAAACGCGTAGTGAGAGTGAGTAGTATAGATGTATAAAAAGTGAATTATAAATAACTAAAAATATACATCTGTGACAAATAAATAGTAAAACCATGACAGTTTTAAGAAAAAAACGACTGTTTTAACACAGATTTTTTTGAAATCTATTTATTTCATGTTTTAAAAATGGTATAGTAATGTCTGATTAGCAGGAATGTTTTACGTCTGATGTCTGATGTCTAATTGGTGGTGATTTGAATGTCTATAAAATCAGATCATCGTCATTTGTATCTACAGGTGATTGATCACTTGAAGGCTGATATAGAAAATGGAGTTTTTAAAGAGAATGAAAAACTACCATCTGAATTTGAGCTTTCAAAATCACTTGGAGTCAGTCGTGCAACACTCCGTGAAGCACTGAGACTGTTGGAAGAGGAAAATATCATTGTTCGTCGACACGGAGTTGGTACGTTCGTCAATCCTAAGCCAGTATTCACTTCCGGCATTGAACAACTTAGAAGTATTTCATCCATGATTCAAGATGCAGGAATGGAACCAGGGACCATTTATTTGAATTCAACAAAGACCCTTTCGAATGAAGAAGATATTAAACGCTTTCAATGCGATGAAGGTGATTATGTATTAACGATTAAACGTGTTCGTACTGCAAATGACGAGCCAGTCGTTTACTGTGTAGATCAAGTACCTAGTCAACATATGCCTAGGGATTTTGAGAACCGACATGATTCTTCCATTTTTTCAGCTTTAGAAGAAACAGGGGAAATTCATGTAGCCTATGCGGTAACATATATTAACCCAGTCGGAGCACATCCAGAAGTATCTGCAATACTCAAGAGTGGACAAGACGTTCCACTGCTCTTATTAACACAGCTCCATTACGATGATAACGATCGTGTGGTACTGTATTCTAAAAACTACTTTAGAGCTGATAAATTCAGTTTCCACGTAGTTCGAAAACGCGTTTAACATCAACTATTCGTTCCTGCTATCGAAAATACAACTAATTACTTTTTGGGAGGACACCAAAATGAAAAAGCGTAACTTAGGTTTAGCATTAACAGCTGTTTTAGCTTCAAGTACTTTATTAGCTGCTTGTGGTTCAGATGATGCAAAAAAAGGCGATACAAAAAAAGAGGACAAAGACAACTTCACAGTTGCTATGGTAACTGATACAGGCGGTATTGACGATAAGTCATTCAACCAATCTACTTGGGATGGTATCCAAGAGTACGGTAAAGAAAACGGCCTAACAAAAGGTGACGGTGGAATTGACTACCTACAATCGAACCAAGATTCAGAATTTACTACAAATCTTCAAAAATTAGTTCGTCGTGACTTCGACTTAATTTTCGCTGTAGGTTATAAACTACACGATTCAGTATCACAAGTTGCAAAACAACAAAAAGATTCTAAATTTGCAATCATTGATGAAGTTGTTGAAGGTCAAGATAACGTAGCATCAATTATGTTTAAAGCAAACGAAGCTTCATTCTTAGCAGGTGTTGCAGCAGCATTACAAACAAAAACAGATAAAGTTGGATTCATTGGCGGTATTAAGAGTGAAGTAATCGACGGTTTCCAAGCTGGTTTTGAAGCTGGTGTTAAAGCAGCTAACCCGAAAGTAAAAGTTGACGTTCAATACGCTGGTTCATTCGGTGATGCAGCAAAAGGTCAAACAATTGCAAAACGTATGTATGATTCAGGTGCAGATATTATCTTCCACGCAGCTGGTGGTACAGGTACAGGTCTATTCACTGAAGCAAAAGAACGTAAGAAAAAAGATCCTAATGCAGACGTATGGGCAATCGGTGTAGACCGTGACCAATACGACGAAGGTAAAGTTGGCGACAAAAACATCGTATTAACTTCAGTGTTAAAACGTGTTGATATCGCTGCAAAAGACGTTTCTAACTTAGGTAAAGACGGTAAATTCCCTGGCGGTAAAACAATCACTTACGGTCTAAAAGACGATGGTGTTGGTTTAGCTGATTCTCACGGTGCAATCACTGCAGAAACACAAAAGAAAATTGACGAATATAAAGAAAAAATCATCAAAGGCGAAATCACAGTTCCTGAAAAACCAGGTAAATAATTTTGCATTACTGCATCATGGAGGAATACTCCTCCATGATGTTTTTAACATTAAAATTAATAGAGGGAAAAATATACTTTTCTGTATTTTTCGTTGTGTTAATTTTTTAACCTTTGTTAACTTATTTATTACTATATAGAGCCTGAAGGAGTGAGCACATTGGAATATGTGATTGAGATGCTGGGAATTCGCAAGCAGTTTGGGGATTTCGTTGCAAATGATGATATCACCCTTCAACTGCAAAAAGGTGAGATCCATGCCTTACTTGGTGAGAATGGAGCAGGTAAATCAACTTTGATGAACGTACTTTTTGGTTTATACCAACCAGAAGCGGGCCAAATCAAAGTAAACGGTAAAGAAGTTCAAATTACCGACCCGAATAAAGCTAATGAACTTGGCATCGGGATGGTTCACCAACACTTTATGTTAGTTGAAAATTTTACGGTGACGGAAAACATCATTTTAGGTAGTGAACCTACGAAGATGGGGTTAATCAATATTCGCAAAGCTGCGAAAAAAGTAAAAGCCCTATCGGAGCAATATGGATTGAATGTTGATCCATACGCAAAAATTGAAGATATTTCGGTTGGTATGCAACAACGTGTTGAGATTTTAAAAACGTTGTATCGTGGCGCTGAGATGTTAATCTTTGATGAACCAACCGCTTCTCTTACACCACAAGAGATTGAAGAGTTGATTCAAATCATGAAGCGTTTAATCGCTGAAGGTAAGTCAATTATCTTAATCACACATAAATTAAAAGAAATCATGGAAGTATCAGATCGCGTAACGATTATTCGTAAAGGTAAGGGGATTGGAACAGTAACAACTGCTGAGACGAACCCAGACCAATTAGCTGAGATGATGGTTGGACGACAAGTTGTTTTCAAAACTGAAAAAACACCTGCACATCCAAAAGAAGTGATTTTACAAGTGGAAAATTTAACTGTAACTGATAACCGTAATATTGAGCGCGTTAAAAACTTAAACTTATCCGTTCGAGCTGGGGAAATTGTGGGGATTGCCGGAATTGATGGAAATGGTCAATCTGAGCTAATCGAATCAATTACCGGTCTTCGCAAGGTATCAAGTGGTAAAGTTACCTTAAAAGGAAAAGATTTAACGAATTTAAAACCGCGTAAAATTACTGAAACGGGTGTTGGACATATTCCACAAGATCGTCATAAACATGGTCTTGTACTTGATTATCCAATTAGCTATAACATTGCATTACAAACATACTATCAAAAGCCAATTTCGAAAGCCGGCATTATTGATTACAAAGAAGTAAACAAGTTAGCAAAAGCAATTATCGAAGAATATGATGTGCGTACACCAAGTCCTTCAACAGAAGCACGTGCGTTATCTGGTGGTAACCAACAAAAAGCAATTATTGGTCGTGAAGTAAATCGTGACCCAGAATTATTAATTGCGGCACTACCAACGCGTGGTCTAGATGTAGGTGCGATTGAATTTATTCACAGACGTTTAATTGAACAACGTGATAAAGGAAAAGCAGTATTACTTATTTCATTTGAATTAGATGAGGTTATGAACGTATCGGATAGCATTGCAGTTATTCATGATGGTTCAATCATCGATACAGTAAAACCACAAGAAACAACAGAACAAAAGCTTGGTTTATTAATGGCTGGTCAGTCACTACATGCTGAGCAAGATAAGGTAGGTGACGAATAATGTCTAGTCGTTTTACTGCGATTATGATTCCAATTATCTCGATTATTTTAGGTTTAATCGTTGGGGCAATCGTTATGGCTTCTACAGGCTTTAACCCAGTCGACGGTTATCTAGCATTATGGGAAGGTATTTTTGGTGACACATATAACATGGGTGAAACTGTTCGTACAATCATCCCATATGTATTTGCCGGTTTAGCGGTTGCATTTGCATTCCGTACAGGTATGTTCAACATCGGTGTTGAAGGTCAATTAATCATGGGTTGGTTAGCAGCAGCATACGTAGGGTATGCATTCAACTTACCAACAGGTTTACATGCAGTTGTGGCTATCTTAGCAGCAGCAGTAGCAGGTGGTTTATGGGCATTCATTCCAGGTCTATTAAAAGCAAAGTTACAAGTGCATGAAGTAATCGTAACAATTATGATGAACTACATCGCACTTCATGTAGTCAATGCGGCGATTAGTGCAATGTCAAATGGTGGCGAAAAGACGCCAGATATTCATGATTCAGCTCGTATTTCTTCTGAATTTTTATCAAGTATTACACAATATTCACGTTTACACTGGGGCTTCATTGTCGCAATTTTAGCCGTTATTATTATGTGGTTCATTCTAGAAAAAACAAAGACAGGTTACGAATTAAAAGCAGTTGGATTCAACAAGAATGCTTCTGAATATGCAGGTATGAATGTAAGTCGTAATATCATCATGGCAATGGTTATCTCAGGTGCCTTTGCTGGTTTAGGTGGTGCGATGGAAGCGCTAGGTACATTCGGAAATATCTCACGTATGACAGCCTTCACAGGAATTGGATTTGACGGGATCGCGGTTGCATTATTAGGTGCAAACCAACCATTCGGTGTATTGCTTGGCGCAATCTTATTCGGTGGTTTGAAAAATGGTGGTACAAACATGCCAAGTGCAGCAGGTATCCCAGACGAAATCGTAACAATTGTTATTGCATTAATTATTTTCTTCGTAGCTTCAGGCTACATCATCCAATTAGCTTTATCTAAAATTGCAAAAAATAAAGCTGCTAAGAAGACTGTAAAGGAGGAGAAATAATATGAGCTTTTTAGATGTGTTGGAGTTCATTATTCCTTCTGCGATTCTATATGCTTCTCCATTAATTATCACAGCAATCGGTGGCGTATTCACTGAGCGTTCTGGTGTTGTAAATATCGGTCTTGAAGGTATTATGGTAATCGGAGCATTTATCAGTATTGTGTTCAACTTAAGTTTTGCAGATCAACTAGGTACGTGGACCCCGTGGGTAGGTCTACTTGTAGCAATGGTTGTTGGTTTACTTTTCTCATTAATTTTAGCAGTCGCAGCTGTATCACTTCGAGCTGACCAGACCGTATCTGGGGTAGCGCTGAATATGCTAGCTTTAGCAGTTGCAGTGTTTTCAACAAAATTAATTTATGAAAAAGGTCAAACGGATTCGATTAGTCAACGTTTTTCGCGTTTTGATATTCCAGTATTAAGCGATATCCCTGTTTTAGGGAAGATGTTCTTTACAGACGTATATGGTACATCGATTTTAGCAATCGTCGTAGCGATTCTAGCATGGTTTGTTCTATTTAAAACACCATTTGGTTTACGTATTCGTTCTGTAGGTGAACATCCAATGGCAGCAGATACAATGGGTGTTAAAGTAACACGTATTCGTTACTATGCGGTTATGATTTCAGGCGCATTAGGTGGTATTGGCGGTGCGATTTATGCACAAGCAATCACTGGTAACTTTGCAGCTAACACTATTAGTGGTCAAGGTTTCATCGCGATTGCAGCGATGATCTTTGGTAAGTGGCATCCACTAGGTGCATTAGGAGCAGCTCTATTCTTCGGTTTAGCGCAATCACTAAGTATTGTTGGAACGTCGATTCCATATGTAAGAGATGTACCAGAAGTAGTATTATTCATCCTTCCATACGTATTAACAATCTTAGCTTTAGCTGGATTCGTTGGAAAAGCGACAGCACCAAAAGCATCAGGTAAGCCTTACATTAAAGGTAAAAGATAATAGTTGAATGACTAATTATTCTATGAAGCGTAACGATTCAAGACGAGTCGTTACGCTTTATTTTATTTTAAAATAAAAAACATCCATAATATTTTCCTATTTAATATGAAAGGCTTACAATAAACATTATATAACTATATTTTTAAATACAATTAGTTGCCAAATAGGGAATTAGACAGGTATGATGAAAATAGCGCTTTATTTACGACAGGAGGGTTTTTATGTTTAACACAACCGAAATTGCTAAAGGTGTTAACGTTTTTACGAGAAAGACAGACCAATTTAAAACGGTGAATTTTTCAATTAAATTTAAAAAAGAATTATCAACAAAAGATACAGCCGTACGAACGGTTTTAACAAATGTTTTACAACATAGTAATGCGGTATATCAAACTGCTGCATCACTTCGTATGTATTTAGATGATTTATATGGAACGGTCATGTATTTAGATACAACGAAAAAAGGTAACGAACAAATTGTTTTATTGAATGTAGAAACTGTAAACGATCACTATTTAAAAAGTGGTGACGTATTAAATAAAGTACTCGATTTAGTGCATACAGTATTGTTTAAACCAAACTTTACAAACGATTTATTCCAATCGAGTATTGTAGAGCGTGAAAAGGCGATGGTTATTGATCGTATTCAATCTATTTTCGATGAAAAATCACGCTATGCACAAACGCAATTACAAAAAATCTTCCGTCCAAATCACCCAGCTTCTATTTCAGTAAACGGAACAGTCGCGGATGTAGAGGCGATTACACCTCAAACTTTGAAAGATGCGTATGAAGCGATGCTTCAATATGATGATGTGGATATTTTCGTTGTAGGTGATATCAATGAAGAACAGATGGTGGCGTCATTAAAAGAAGCGTTACCTCTTGCTGACCGCCCAAACCCATATGAAAAGGTAACATTCAAAGATACAGAGCCACTAACAGATTATAAAAAAGAACAGGTAGAAATGCGTCAGGCGAAACTTCATATTGGCTATAAAGCACCTGTACGTTTTGACAATCCGAAATTCTTTACAATGCAAATTTTTAACGGTATTTTCGGTGGCTATCCACATTCAAAGTTATTTATGAATGTACGTGAAAAAGAAAGCCTAGCATACTACTGTGGAAGTTCGTATGTGTCACAGTATGGTGTATTATATGTGACGTCAGGAATTGAAGCAGAGAATGAGGAAAAGGCAGTTCGTTTAATTGATGAG
This sequence comes from Kurthia sp. YJT4, assembly GCF_030219945.1. Lineage (NCBI taxonomy): Bacteria > Bacillati > Bacillota > Bacilli > Caryophanales > Caryophanaceae > Kurthia > Kurthia sp. YJT4. Next base: position 853,250 of record NZ_CP126689.1, read on the forward strand.
CAATTACAAGCGATTCAACAAGGGGATATTTCAGATATGGAATTGAATCAAACGAAAGCCATGTTAAAAAACCAATTAAAAGAGGCTTTGGATTCTGCACGTGGACAGATTGAAGTATTTGATCAATATCGTGAGTTACCAATTCCATTTACTGTAGAGGCATTAAGTGAGCAGTGGGATGCTGTTACAAAAGAAGATGTACAAGAAATAGCAAAACAAGTTGAAAAACAAACGGTATTCTTCTTAACAGGAATGGAGGAAGCATAGATGGAAAAAGTACAATTTGAACAATTAGGTGAAGAACTTTATTATGAAAAGCTAGACAATGGCTTAGACGTATACATTTTACCGAAAAAAGGCTTCTCGAAGACCTTTGTAACCTTTACAACGAAGTATGGTTCAGTTGACCGTACCTTTGTGCCACTAGGCGAAACAGAGCCTGTAACTGTACCAGATGGCATTGCGCATTTTTTAGAGCATAAAATGTTCGAAAAAGAAGATGGCGATGTATTTCAAAAGTTCTCGCAATATGGAGCATCAGCAAATGCTTTTACATCATTTACGCGTACAGCGTATTTATTCTCAGCAACGAATCATATTTACGAAAGTACAACTACTTTATTAGACTTTGTTCAGCAACCATACTTTACAGAGCAAACAGTCAATAAGGAAAAAGGGATTATTGGTCAGGAAATTACAATGTATGACGACCAACCAGACTGGCGTGCATACTTCGGTTCGATTGAAAATCTATACAAAAATCATCCTGTGAAAATTGATATCGCTGGTACGATTGAAACAATTGATGAGATTACAGCAGAACATTTATATACGTGCTACAACACATTCTATCATCCTTCAAATATGCTGTTATTCGTCATTGGCTCAGTAGAACCTGAAAAAATGATGGCGCATATTCGTGAGAACCAAGCACAAAAAACATTTGCAGAGGCGACACCGATTCAACGCATCGAAGTCGATGAGCCATTGGAAGTGAACTGTGTAGCGAATGAGTTACGTATGGATATTCAAAAACCAAAAGCATATGTATCGTTCAAAGCGCGTGAAACACATTTACAAGGGCGCGAAATGTTAAAACAAGAGTTAGCCATTCAATTAGCTTTAGACCTCATGTACGGACGTTCATCAGCGTTTTATGAAGAAATGTATGAAAAAGGATGGATTGATGAATCCTATTCATATGATTTCTCTTTAGAAAAAGGGTTTGGCTTTGCAATGGTTGGGTCAGATACGAATCATCCAGTTGAATTAGAGAATGCCATTAAAACAGTTATGAATGAATCTGAAGTGGCACTACCGTTCGATGCAGAAAAGTTAGAACGTGTAAAACGACGCAAGATCGGTTTCTTCTTACGTGCGATGAATTCAATTGAGTTTATTGCGAATCAATTCACACGTTATAAATTTAATGATATGAATTTATTCGATGCAGTTCCAGTCATTGAAGAATTAACGATGGCAGATGTCGAACAAGCAATGAAATCCATTCAAGGCATTACACAACAGTCGACATTTACAGTAAAACCATTGAAAGAAGCGAAATAAAAGAATGAAGAAGTTTAGTTTAATACTTGGGGCTTCAGGTGCAATTGGTTCAGCGATTGCACAAAAACTAGCCGCAGATGGTTGGTCGCTCTATTTACAATATAATTCGCAAGTAGAACCAGTTAAAGTATTGCTAGAAGAATTAGAAATGATGTATCCACAACAAGAATTTTTAATTATACAAGCTAATTTACTAGAAGAAGGTGCAGCAGAACGGATTACACAATCTGTTTTTTCGCTGCAATCCATTGTCGTAGCAAGTGGCCAATCTCTTTATAAATTAGTAGAAGATACAACACCAGAAGATATGCAAGCACTTTGGCGTGTACATGTTCAAACACCAATTGAATTAATTACAAAATTAGGGTATAAGTTAAGACAACATGAAACATCCTACGTTACGATGATTGGTTCAATTTGGGGCGAAGCGGGTGGTGCTGGTGAAGTACTTTACTCTACAGTAAAAGGTGCCGTTCACGCATTTGTGAAAGCTTATGCGCAAGAAGTAGCGTATAACGGAATTCATGTAAATGCTGTAGCACCTGGACTTATTGATACGAAGATGAATGGACATTTGTCGCATGAAGAACTAGCGAGTGTATTAGCAGAGATTCCGATGGAACGTGCTGGAAAGCCAGAAGAAGTAGCCGATTTAGTTCAGTTTTTACAATCAGGAAAAGCAGATTATATGACGGGACAAGTATTACGTTTGAATGGTGGCTGGTATATTTAATATTTCCTGGGGAATGATTTTTTGTTTTTTTACGATAATAAATAAGTCATTTGTTTATTTTTCAAAATAAAGGATAAAAAAACAGTGAATTCATTGTACACATTCCCCATTTCCCCTTTAAATGTAAGCGAAAATCAGCTATCATGGAACATAGAAATGTTTTATTCGTTGTATAAGAGAAGGGATCGTTGTATGTGAAAGAATGGTATTTTGAATACGAAATTCAAGTCAATCGTCCAGGGTTATTAGGAGATATTTCTTCATTGTTAGGTATGCTGCGAGTAAATATTGTTACAATCAATGGTGTAGACCAAGTACGTCGAGGCATGTTACTACGTGCAGAAAAAGAAGAACAAATCGAACGTTTTATGAATATCGTTTCCATTATGGAGATGATTAAGGTAACAAAGTTTAGACCACCAACAACACGTGATCGTTTAGCGATTCGTCATGGGCGTTATATTCAACGAGAAGCAGACGAAAAGAAAACGTTTCGCTTTGTACGCGATGAACTAGGTATTTTAGTGGACTTCATGGCTGAGATTTTTAAAAAAGAAGGACATAAATTAATTGGTATTCGTGGTATGCCGCGTGTCGGTAAAACGGAATCAATTGTAGCTGCAAGTGTTTGTGCGAACAAAAAGTGGTTATTTGTATCTTCAACAATGATTAAACAAACAGCTCGTAATCGATTACATGGAGATGAGTACGGCGATCAAAATATTTTTGTGTTAGATGGTGCTGTAACACGTCGCTCAAACGACGAACGTCATCATCAGCTTGTACGAGAAATCATGAAGTTACCGACAATTAAAGTCGTGGAGCATCCGGACATCTTCGTACAACATTCGGAATACACAATTGATGATTTCGATTATATGATTGAATTAAGACATCATCCAGATGAAGAAATCACATATGAATTATTGGAACGTGAAAATAGTTTTCAAGATTCAGACGGTTTTGGCGGTTTTGGAGGATTTAATTTTTAAGAGATAGGTAGGTGTGTAAAATTGACTGAATTAGGTGCGCGCTTGAAAGAAGCGAGAATAGCTAAAGGTTATAGTCTGGATGATTTACAAGAAAAAACAAAGATTCAAAAAAGATATCTTTCTGCAATTGAAGAAGGTAATTACGGCGTGATGCCAGGTACGTTCTATGTAAGAGCGTTCATTAAACAATATGCAGAAGCAGTCGATTTAGATGCAACGGAACTTTTGGAAACGTATAAAACGGAGCTCCCTACTAACAAGACTGCAGAAACACTAGGTTCAGGTGTATCAATACAAAAAGGGGACCAAGTGTCTGGAAATAAACGTCGCTCGAATGTTGCACGTTCTTCAGGTCCAAATAAGAAATTTGGAGATGTAATGCCCAAATTTGTTGTTGCTCTATTTATCGTTGTGATTATTGCTGGTTTTGCATTCTTAATGTTAAAACAACCGAGTAATACCGTCGAAGAGCCAAAAGAGACACCAAAAACACAAGAAAATACAAATGTAGATACAAGTAAAAATAATGCAACAGATGCTACAGACAAAAAAGAAGAAACTAAAAAAGAAGAAACTAAAAAAGAAGATCAACCAAAACAGAAATTATCAGATGGTGAAGTAAGTGCTGATAATATTACAACAACATATACTTTATCAGGTACGAAGAAGTTTAGTATTCGCGTGGACGTAACAGGTGAAAACTGGGTGGGCATTACAGATGAAAATGGAACAACACTTGGAGAATCTGGTATGTTCGCAGCAGGCGACCAAATTAAAGAGAATGCAAAAGGTAAGAAAAGTGTTCGTATTCGACTTGGAGCAGCTGCAAATGGTAAAGTATTTGTAAATGGTGAAGAAGTGAAGTTTGTTACATCACCATCGGAACAACCGACACAAAATATTGTAATCAAATTGGCTGAAGAAGAGTAACAGCGAATAACAGGAGCCTAGTATGATAGAACTATGCTCCTGTTGTTGTGCTTATAAAAACGAACGTCAGCGTTAAGAAGGGTGAAAAATATGAACATTCCTAATAGAATTACACTATCCCGCATCGCCTTAATACCTGTATTTGTCATCTTAATGGTCGTGAATTTTGGGTGGGGGAATATGACACTATTAGGTGCTACATTACCAGTAGAACATTTTGTAGGTGCAATGATTTTCATTGTGGCTTCATTAACAGACTGGATTGATGGTCACTATGCACGCAAACATAATTTAGTTACAAATATGGGTAAGTTTTTAGACCCATTGGCTGATAAGCTACTTGTATCAGCAGCTTTTATTTTACTTGTAGAGTTAGACAAGGCACCAGCATGGATTATTATTATCATTATTAGTCGTGAATTTGCAGTAACAGGTTTACGTTTAATTTGTGCAGAACAAGGTGAAGTTGTGGCAGCCAACCAATTGGGCAAAATCAAAACGTGGGCACAGATTTTAGCGATTGTATTATTATTGCTAAATAATATGATCTTTGACATGTGGCATATACCAGCTGATATCATCATGTTATGGGTAGCTCTTGTATTTACTGTTTGGTCAGGAATCGAGTATTTCTGGTTGAATCGTCGTGTGCTATTAGAATCAAAATAAATTATGTATGACTCATTTTGTGACGAATTTTCACAACCTTTTAAAAGGCGCTTTTGCGAATGAGTCTTTTTTTGTCGATTAACTATGGAAATGGGAGTGTATGAAATGAATGCAGAAATTATTGCAGTAGGGTCAGAATTATTATTAGGACAAATTGTAAATACGAATGCTCGTTTTATCTCGAGTCAATTATCAGAGTTAGGCATTAATGTGTTTTATCATACTGTTGTAGGTGATAACCCAAAACGTTTAGAAGAAGTAATTGAACATGCTGAAAAACGCGCAGATTTAATTGTTTTTTCAGGAGGACTTGGGCCAACGAAAGATGATTTAACAAAAGAAACGATTGCAAAACATTTAGGCGTACCACTTGAACAAAATGATGATGCGATGGAATACATTACGACTTTCTTCGAAAAGCGTAATCGCAAAATGACAGAGAACAATCGTAAGCAAGCTCTTGTATTAAAGGGTTGTGAAGTACTGCGAAATGAAAATGGTATGGCTCCGGGGATGCTTTTTGAAAATGATACACATACGTACATTTTATTACCAGGACCACCAAAAGAGATGCAACCAATGTTTCAATTTGAAGCGAAACCAAAGTTAGCAAAACGTGTATCTGATGGTGGGTTAATCGTGTCACATGTACTGCGTTTTTACGGCATTGGCGAAGCGGAGTTAGAAGATCGCGTACAGCATTTATTAGATGCACAAACAAATCCAACAATTGCCCCATTAGCAGGTGATGGGGAAGTAACACTTCGTATTACAGCAAAAGCAGATACAGAAGAAGAAGCTTGGGGACTGATTACACCAACACGTCAAGAAATTTTAGATTTAGTAGGCGAGTATTTATATGGTGTAAATGATGACTCGCTTTCTTCTAAATTGGCAGACATGTTAATCGAAAATAAGATTACGATTTCTGCTGCTGAGAGCTTAACAGCTGGTTTATTCCAATCAGAACTAGCTGCTAACCCAGGAATTAGTGAAGTCTTATATGGTGGTATGGTCACATATAATGAAGATGTGAAAGTGAATCAACTAGGCGTATCGCGTGAGTTAATCGATAAATACTCTGTTGTCAGTGCGGAATGTGCAGCAGAAATGGCTGTTCGTATTAAAGAGAAGTTTGGAACGGATTTAGGGGTTGGTTTAACAGGCGCAGCTGGTCCAGCAGAACATGGTGGGCGTGCAGTTGGCACAGTATGGATTGGGATTGCGTATGGTCAAGATGAGCCACTTACGTATCAATTGAATTTACAAGGTATGCGTAATACGAATCGAATTCGCGCCGTTAAAACGGCAATTCACCATATTATTCAATTATTAAGTTCAAAAGGCTACCGTAAAATCTAATAATAAAAATGAGAATGTATATGTTTTTTGAAAATATATATTAAAAATAGCTTAAAATAAAAAAACGAATAAATGTTCCCTTTTTACTTGAGCTTTTCTCAAAAATAAAGTATAGTTATGATATAAAAAGAGAACGTACTTTCTGGAGGAGGAAATGATTTGAACGAACGTAAAGCGGCATTAGATAATGCTTTAAAGCAAATCGAAAAACAATTTGGTAAAGGATCTGTTATGAAGTTAGGTGAACAGGCAGACCGCAAAATCCAAACATCACCAAGTGGCTCTTTAGCACTTGATACAGCACTTGGGGTAGGTGGCTATCCTAAAGGACGTGTAGTAGAGATTTATGGGCCTGAGAGTTCAGGTAAAACAACAGTAACACTACATGCAATTGCTGAAATTCAAAAAGCAGGCGGTCAAGCAGCTTTCATTGATGCAGAGCATGCGCTAGATCCTGTATATGCACAAAAATTAGGCGTTAATATTGATGAATTATTACTTTCACAACCTGATACAGGTGAACAAGCACTTGAAATTACAGAAGCGCTTGTACGTAGTGGCGCAATTGACATTATTGTTATTGACTCTGTAGCAGCACTTGTACCAAAAGCTGAAATTGAAGGCGAGATGGGTGACTCACACATGGGTCTACAAGCGCGTTTAATGTCTCAAGCTTTACGTAAATTATCAGGTATTATTAATAAATCAAACTGTATCGCAATCTTCATTAACCAAGTACGTGAAAAAATTGGTGTTATGTTCGGTAACCCTGAAACAACAACAGGTGGACGTGCATTAAAATTCTATTCTTCTGTACGTTTAGAAGTTCGTCGTGCTGAATCAATTAAGCAAGGTAATGATATCGTTGGTAACCGTACAAAAATTAAAGTTGTTAAAAACAAAGTAGCTCCACCATTTAAAACAGCTGAAGTAGATATTATGTACGGTGAAGGGATTTCAAAAGAAGGCGAAATCATTGATATTGGTGTTGAAAAAGAGATTGTTCAAAAATCAGGTTCTTGGTATGCATATGGCGATGAGCGTTTAGGTCAAGGTCGTGAAAATGCAAAAGAATTCTTAAAAGAAAATCCAGAAGTTCAAGCTGAAATCGCACAAAAAATCCGCGAAAAATCAGGTATTGCAACAACTGAGTTCGTAGCAGCTCCTGAAGAAGATGAAGTAATGGATGAAGAGTTAACGTTATTATTAGACGAAGAAAAATAATAATTAGATTGTATGAAAAGAATTGTGTCATTATGGCACAATTCTTTTTTGTATTTAATTTATGTGAAAAGAAAATAAATACGAATAAACGGATAATTGTACATACCTTAAAAAAACTTTGATGTTAAAAAATGTATGTGAATAAGTAGCTAAATATCTCTATAAAAGTCTTATAAAGCGAGAGATGAAAGGGGTTAGAAGCCAGTGAATAAAAGGCTTACAATAACTGTGAAACCTTGACATCGTTACATGACATCTATACAATTAAGGATGTATTCTTTTAAATTTCTAAAATCGAAATGAAATAGGCAGTATATTGTCAAAACAATTCACAGCCGACTAAAAATCACAAACATTAGAGCTAGAGGAGGTGTTCGAATGAGTAGTTACATCATCCCCGCTTTGATTGGTCTGATCGTCGGTGCCGTTGTTAGCTATGTCATAATTAAACGAGTGAATGATTCAAAAGTGACTGGTGCAAAAAGCTCCGCAGAACTAATCGTTGAAGAAGCGAAACGAGAAGCGGAAGCCTTGAAAAAGGAAGCTATCCTAGAAGCAAAAGATGAAACTCACGTACTTCGAACTGAAGCAGAGAATGACATTCGTGATCGTCGTTCTGAACTTCAGAAACAAGAGAACCGTTTATTACAAAAAGAAGAAAATCTAGATCGTAAAGATGACGCTCTTAATAAAAGGGAAGCTGGTTTAGAACGCAAAGAAAGCGGTCTAGCTGATCGACAACAGCATATTGAACAGATGGAAAGCAAAGTGGATGAACTTCTACAAAAGCAGGAGTCAGAGTTAGAGCGAATTTCGGCATTAACACGTGATGAAGCACGTACGATCATCTTAAAAGAAGTAGAAGATGAACTGACAACAGATGTTGCAGTGATGACGAAAGAAGCAGAACTTCGTGCAAAAGAAGAATCGAACAAAAGAGCACGTGAAATTTTATCACTTGCGGTACAACGCTTTGCTGCAGATCATGTCGCAGAAACGACAGTATCTGTTGTAAACTTACCAAATGATGAAATGAAGGGCCGTATTATTGGTCGTGAAGGTCGAAATATTCGAACACTCGAAACATTAACAGGTATTGATTTAATTATTGATGATACACCTGAAGCGGTTATTTTATCAGGCTTCGATCCAATTCGTCGTGAAACAGCACGTTTAGCACTTGAAAAATTAGTACAAGACGGTCGTATTCACCCAGCACGAATTGAAGAAATGGTCGAAAAATCACGTCGTGAAGTAGATGAACAAATTCGCGAAACAGGCGAACAAACAACATTTGAATTAGGTATTCATAATTTACATCCAGATTTAATGAAAATTTTAGGACGTATGAAATATCGTACAAGTTACGGTCAAAATGTGTTGAAACACTCAATTGAGGTAGCACATTTAGCAGGCTTGCTTGCAGCTGAACTTGGTGAAGATGTGACGCTTGCGAAGCGTGCAGGTTTATTACATGATATCGGTAAAGCAATTGACCACGAAGTAGAAGGTAGTCACGTTGAGATTGGCGTAGAGCTTGCGACAAAATATAAAGAACATCCTGTTGTCATTAACAGTATTGCTTCTCACCACGGTGATACAGAAGCAACATCAGTTATTGCGGTATTAGTAGCAGCAGCAGATGCTCTATCAGCAGCTCGCCCAGGTGCTCGTAGTGAAACACTTGAAAACTATATTCGTCGTTTAGAGAAGTTAGAAGAAATCTCAGAGTCTTATGAAGGCGTTGAAAAATCATTTGCGATTCAAGCAGGTCGTGAAGTACGTATTATCGTTCGTCCGGATGCAGTAGATGATTTAACAGCCCATCGTTTAGCGAGAGATATTCGTAAGCGTATTGAAGAAGAACTGGATTATCCAGGGCATATTAAAGTAACGGTAATCCGTGAAACACGTGCAGTAGAATACGCAAAATAACTATAAAATAAGAGGAGAGGGTATTTCTTAAAGTGATTACTTCTAAGAAACCCTCTTTTTTTCATAGAAAAGGGAGTTCAAATGAAAGTATTATTTATTGGTGACATTGTAGGCGATTTAGGAATTGATGCGGTTGAAAAGTATTTACCGCGTTTAAAGAAGAAATATCAAATTGATGTAGTTATTGCAAATGGTGAAAATGCAGCGAAGGGTCGCGGTATTACAAAGCGTATTTATCAAGACTTATTAATGATGGGTGTTGATGTAATTACAATGGGGAATCATACATGGGATCAGCGCGAGATCTATGATTTCATCGATGATACGGATTATTTAATTCGTCCAGCTAATTTCTCAAAGGAAGCACCAGGTAAAGGAATGACAACGATTACGAAAAATGGACAGGCAATCTCTGTAATCAATTTACATGGTCGTGTATTCTTACCGGCACATGATGAACCATTTGCGATGGCGGAAGAATTAATTGCAGAAGCGAAGAAACAGTCACCGATTGTTTTCGTTGATTTCCATGCAGAAACAACATCTGAAAAAATTGCACTCGGTTGGCACTTAGCAGGACAAGCGTCTGTTGTTGTCGGTACACATACACATGTACAAACAGCTGACGAACGTATTTTACCAGGTGGCACAGCATATATTTCAGATGTAGGTATGACAGGGCCGTATGATGAAGTGCTAGGTATGAAAAAAGAAAGTGTCATCTATCGTTTTAAAACGAATATGCCCGTACGCTTTGAAGTACCAGAAAGAGGCGCGGAAGTACTCAGTGCATTCTTTGTAGAGATTGATGATAAGAATGGTCAAGCAACGCACTGTGAGCGTATTTTAATTAATAAGGATCATCCATTTAAAGGTTAATGAAATAAAATCATTATAAAGCGAACGTTTTATTTTTTTAAAAATAGAATGTTCGCTTTTATGTTTCTTTTATTGGTTTAAAAGGCGTATAAAAATACGATTTCAGCAGAAAAGACCGAAATGTTTTGAATTCTGTCAATTTTTATTCCGTCAAAGGTCTGAAATTCCTAAAAAAGTATGATTAACAATAGTGAAACGATAGCCTTCATGATAAACTGATGAAGTAGAAATGAATTTAAAAAATAACCTGTTTTAAGGAGATGTTTATATATGTTACATCAGCTTTCATGGAAAGTCGGTGGGCAACAAGGGGAAGGTATTGAAAGTACCGGCGAAATGTTCTCTACTGCCATGAACCGTCTAGGATACCACTTATACGGATACCGTCACTTTTCTTCACGTATTAAAGGTGGTCACACAAACAATAAAATCAATGTTCGTACAACAGCCGTTCATACAATTCCAGATGATTTGAATATTTTAGTTGCATTCGATCAAGAAACAATCGACGTCAACTATAAGGAATTAGATGAAACAGGTGTTATTTTAGCGGACGCAAAATTCAAGCCAGTGAATCCAGAAGATTCAAAAGCAACATTATATATTGTACCGTTCACAGAGACAGCAAAAGAACTAGGTACAACATTAATGAAAAACATGGTAGCGATCGGTGCAACTGCGGCATTAATGAACTTAAAGGATGAAGTATTCCAAAGTGTTGTAAGTGAAATCTTCGGACGTAAAGGTGAAGAAGTTGTCGCGAAAAACATGGAAGCAATCGCACAGGGACATCAAATTATGCACGACTTACTTGTGGAAGCAGGTTTAGAAGAAGGTCAATTTGAATTAGCACCTGGTGATGGAAAACATCGTATGTTTATGATTGGGAATGAAGCATTAGCGATGGGGGCGCTTGCAGCAGGCGTTCGACTAATGGCAGCATATCCAATTACACCAGCAACAGAAATTATGGAATATCTAACGAAGAAGTTACCAAAATTCGGTGGCGCTGTTATTCAAACAGAAGATGAGATTGCAGCAGCAACAATGGCAATCGGCGCAAACTACGGTGGTATTCGTGCATTCACAGCATCAGCTGGCCCTGGTCTTTCATTAATGGTGGAAGCACTTGGTCTTGCAGGTATGACAGAAACACCGCTTGTTGTAGTAGACACACAACGTGGTGGTCCATCAACAGGTTTACCAACAAAACAAGAACAATCGGACTTAATGGCGATGTTATATGGTACGCATGGTGAAATTCCAAAAGTAGTCATCGCACCATCAACAGGTGAAGAAGCTTTCTATGATATGATCCAAGCATTCAATATCGCAGAAGAGTTACAATTACCTGTTATCGTCTTATCAGACTTACAATTATCACTTGGTAAACAAACAGTTGAACCATTTGACTTTAATAAAATTGAAATTAAGCGTGGTAAACTAAACTTAGGTGAGTTACCAGAAGCAGAAGATAAAGCATACTTTAAACGCTATGAAGTAACAGAAGACGGCGTATCACCTCGTGTTGTACCAGGGCAAAAACATGGTATTCACCACGTAACGGGTGTAGAACATAGTGAGATTGGTACACCATCTGAATCAGCATCAAATCGTCAAGCACAAATGGATAAACGTATGCGCAAATTAGAGCATGTACACTTTGATACACCTGTATTTACAGATGCACCGCATGACGAAGCAGATGTATTAATCATCGGTTTCGGTTCAACAAAAGGTGCAATCGAAGAAGTGCGTCCATTATTAGACGAAGCAGGAATTAAAGCGAATCATGCACATATTCGTCTGATTCATCCGTTCCCAACAGAAGAATTACAACCACTTGTTGACGGTGCGAAAAAAGTAATCGTTGTAGAAAATAATGCAACAGGTCAATTAGCAAGTATCTTAAAAATGAACATGGGTGCACATCATAAAGTAGTCAACTTAGTGAAATATGATGGTACACCATTCTTACCACTAGAGCTTTTAAATCGCGTAAAGGAGTTGCTAAAATAAATGGGAACATTTAAAGATTTTCGTAATACAATCAAACCAAACTGGTGCCCAGGATGTGGCGATTTCTCTGTACAAGCAGCGATTCAACGTGCCGCAGCAAACCGCGGTATTGAACCACATGAATTAGCAGTGGTTTCAGGTATTGGCTGTTCAGGTCGTTTATCAGGTTATATTAATGCATACGGTTTACATGGTATTCATGGTCGTGCATTACCAATTGCACAAGGTTTAAAAATGGCAAATCGTGATTTAAATGTTATCGCAACAGGCGGTGACGGTGACGGTTTCGCAATTGGTATGGGACATACTGTACACTCAATTCGTCGTAATATCGATGTCACATATGTTGTTATGGATAACCAAATCTATGGTTTAACAAAAGGGCAAACGTCACCACGTTCAGCTGCTGGTTTTGTCACAAAATCAACACCAGGTGGCGCAATTGAACCATCATTAAAACCATTAGAAGTAGCTTTATCTTCAGGTGCAACATTTGTCGCACAAAGCTTCTCTACAGATTTAAAAGAATTAACAGCGATTATTGAAGCAGGTATGGCACATAAAGGTTTTGCGTTCATCAACGTATTCAGCCCATGTGTAACATATAATAAAGTAAACACATATGACTGGTTCAAAGAGAACTTAACGAAGTTAGCTGATATCGAAGGCTATGACCCTTCAGACCGTCAAATGGCGATGAAAACAGTTATGGAGCATGAAAGCCTTGTAACAGGAATCATCTACCAAGATACAGAAACAACTTCTTATCAAGACAAAGTAATCGGCTATGATGAAGCACCACTTCACGAAGCAGATATTAACTTAAAAGAAACAGACTTAGACAGCTTAATGAAGGAATTCATGTAAGTAAAAGATATAGGGAGCATCACATGCCTAATGCGTGTGATGCTTTTTTGTCTAAAAATGGAACTTTCATACAATCACTCCGTATAACTAAAGATAAAAGGAGTGATCGAATCAATGAACAGATGGTTAATCGAAACGTATTATAAACTGTACACAAAACTGCATTTATTAGGTATGGCAGTATTAGTTGAAGTCTTTTTAGCATTAGATGTATCACTATTTTTAGCTTTTCCTCAGTTACTCATTATGTTCGCTATGATTGCTTTATATCGGAAATTTAGTGAAGCTATGCTAGAAAAAGCATATGAATGGGCGGGGAAATACCGTCCACTCTTTTACATCATGTTGTTTCTGATTGCTTCCAACTACGCATTCTATACAGGAATCAATCTCGACATATTTTAATGGATGAAATCAGTGAGTATTCGTGTGATTTTTGGTATGATAGATTAGATATGTTCAAATTGAAAGAACATCTAACTGATGTAAAGATCAGTGCGTAGATGAGGGGAGTTATACCGAAGATGAACGAAGAACAACGATTACAAGGCCAACAAGTGAAGCCTTTTAAACCATTACAACCAGTGAAAGAAAAAGATTATAGTCAATTTTTCCAAAAGACACCTTCTTTAAAAGACGCGAAAAAGCGTGGTAAAGAAGAAATTGAATATCATGCAGATTTCAAAATTGATGAGCGTTTTGCGGAGATGGGTAGAGGACGTAAATTCTATATTCGCACATATGGCTGTCAAATGAATGAACATGATACAGAAGTAATGGCAGGTATTTTTGAGCAATTAGGCTACGAAGCGACAGATGAAGTGACAGAGGCGAATGTCATTTTAATGAATACATGTGCAATTCGTGAAAATGCTGAAAATAAAGTGTTTGGTGAACTAGGACACTTCAAGCCTTTAAAATTACAAAATCCAGATTTATTAATCGGTGTTTGTGGCTGTATGTCGCAAGAAGAAGCCGTTGTTAATAAAATTTTAAAAACATATGATCAAGTAGATATGGTATTTGGTACACATAATATTCACCGTCTACCAGAAATTTTAAATGAAGCGTACTTATCAAAAGAGACAGTCATTGATGTATGGTCTAAAGAAGGCGATGTCATCGAAAACTTACCGAAAGTGCGTAAAGGCCAAACAAAAGCTTGGGTTAATATTATGTATGGCTGTGATAAATTCTGCACATACTGTATCGTTCCTTACACACGCGGGAAAGAGCGTAGTCGCTTACCACAAGACATTATTCAAGAAGTACGTGAGTTAGCAGCAGCAGGTTATCAAGAGATTACATTACTTGGACAAAACGTGAATGCATACGGTAAAGACTTACCTGATTCATCTATTGGTTTAGGCGATTTAATGGATGAACTGCGTAAGATTGATATTCCGCGTATTCGTTTTACAACAAGTCACCCACGTGATTTCGATGATTATTTAATCGAAGTATTAGCGAAAAAAGGAAACTTAGTTGAACATATTCACCTACCTGTTCAATCAGGTTCAAGCGATATGTTAAAAATTATGGCACGTAAATATACGCGCGAAAGCTATTTAGAATTAGTGCGTAAAATTCGTACAGCAATTCCAGATGTCGCATTAACAACAGATATTATTGTTGGTTTCCCGAATGAAACAGAAGAACAATTTGAAGAAACATTATCTCTTTATAGAGAAGTAGGCTTTGAAATGGCATTCACATATATTTATTCACCACGTGAAGGTACACCGGCAGCGAAAATGATGGATAATGTACCAGCAGAAGTGAAGAAACAACGTCTACATCGCTTGAATGAAGTTGTTGCTGAATATTCAGCAAAAGCGTTGAAAAAGTTAGAAGGCGAAATTGTTGAAGTACTTGTCGAAGGTGAAAGTAAACGAAATGATCAAGTATTAGCAGGTTATACACGTAAAAACCGTTTAGTGAATTTTGTTGCACCGAAAGAAGTCATTGGACAATATGTACATGTACGTATTACAGAAGCAAAAACACACTCATTAGCAGGAGAATTCGTTGAGGTTGTGTCAAAAACCGCTGAGGTGAAATAATATGAGCCACACAAAAGAAGAAGTATTAGCAAAAGCACGTCAAATCGCACAGATGATGGAAGAAACAGAAGAAGTTGAATTTTTCAAACGTGCAGAAAAGCAAATTGATGCCAATGGTAAAGTAAGTGAAATTATTGCACAGATGAAAGCTTTACAGAAGCAAGCAGTCAACTTACAACATTTTGGTAAGAAGCAAGCTTTAGCAGAAGTAGAAGCAAAAATTGAAGCATTAGAAAGTACATTATATGCGATGCCAATTGTTGAAGAATTTCAAGTTGTGCAGCAAGAAGTGAATGAATTGTTGCAAATGGTTTCGCAAACAATCGTTCAACGAGTTGATGAAACAACAAAATAATTAAATTACCAAACAATACCATGTTTTAGAAAGCTCTTTTTTGGAAATTAAATGAAAAAGGAGATGTTTCTATTGTTAGCATATAAAAAACAAGGAACTGGTCCAGCAATTGTTTTTGTACATGGATTTTTAAGCGGCGGTCATAGTTTTGATTTTATTATTGAAGACTTAGCCGCAACACATACTGTATATGTTGTTGATTTACCAGGTATTGGCGAGAGTCAAATTGAAAAATCAGATTATCAAGTTGAAGATTATGCAAAAGAAGTAGCCGAAGTATTAGAGCAAGAAGGTGTAGAGGAAGCTATCTGGGTAGGGCATTCAATGGGTGGCTACGTTGCCTTAGCAGCTGTAGATGAAAAGATTGCACCTGTTTCACAACTTGTTCTATTATTCTCATCAGATTTAGCTGATGGAGAAGAAGCGCGTGAAAAGCGTGAAAAACAAAAAGGTGAGATTCGTGAAAAAGGAGTCGACGTCTTTGTTGATTCTATGATTGAAAATTTCTTCCCAGAAGGTTCTTCAGAAGAGTCAATTGATTACATGCGAAAAGTGGCGAAGTATGCGACACCTGAAGGGATGGTCTATCAATTAACAGCGATGCAGCAAAGACCTGAACGTACAACGGTTATTACTGAAGGGTCGATACCTGTTGCAATCATTGAAGGGATAAATGATTCAATTATGAAACCAATTGAAACGGATGGACCGAATGTACAAAAAGTGCGTATTCCAACAGGACATATGGGCATGGTTGAAAAGCCAGCGCTTGTCATTGATGCAATTCGTATGGTTTTGACAAAAGATGATTAGAATAAGATAGACACACCAAAATTCCGTATGATTTTTCGAAATCATACGGAATTTTCTATGTTTAAAAAGTATATGTTTTTTGCATTGGTGAACGGAAGCGTTTTGTATCTGGTGTGCGAAAAGCTACGTGTTTTGGCTTTCGGTTATGCATGCGTTTACGCCACATTTTAAATGAAGAAGCTTTCATCTCTTTACGCATGAGTTGGACGACATCTTTTTCCTTTAAACCGAATTGAATTTCAATCGCTTCAAAAGGTGTACGATCTTCCCATGCCATCTCAATAATACGGTCAATTTCATCTACTGTTAATGGTTGACTTGTCGTCATATTCATTCTCCTTTAGACGTGAAGTTATTTGAGCATATTGTATAATGAAGAAGAATGAAAGTACAGGGAGATGAATTTATGGATTATTCAGTTGTATGGTTTCGCCATGATTTGCGTGTGACAGATCACGAACCACTCGTACAAGCAGTTGCTTCAGGTCTTGAAGTGATGGGTGTCTATTGTTTTGATCCACGTGAATTTACAAAAACGAAATATGGATTTTTAAAAACTGGTGTACACCGTGCGCAGTTTTTACGAGAAAGTATCGCTGATTTACAAAATAGTTTAGCAAAACTTGGCTACCCACTACACATTGAAATAGGCGAGCCAGAAGTCGTGCTAAAAAAGTTAGCTAAAGTGCATACGATTAAAAAAATATTTTATTCTGTTGAAGTAGCAAGTGAAGAAATGGCAGTAGAAAATGCAGTGAAAAAACAATTACCTCACGTGACATTCCATGCGTATGATACGCATAATTTAATTCATCCAGCCGATTTGCCTTTTTCAATTTCACAGTTACCAGACGTATTTACGCAGTTCCGAAAAATAGTAGAGAAGCAGTGTGTTGTGCGTACGCCACTCGACTGTCCAAAAGGTTCTACTAAAGAAGTTGAGAAAATACCAATTCCAACATTACAGGAATTAGGGATTCACGAAACACCACCTGCACAACCAATTGAACATGGTGGCGAGCAAGCAGGGCTACAACGCATTCAATCTTATTTCTTTGATCAAGATGCATTATGTGTCTATAAAGAAACACGTAACGGCATGTTACGTCGCGATGATTCATCCAAACTTTCCTCTTACTTAGCATATGGTTGTTTATCACCACGAACGATTTATGCAGAAATTCAGCGCTATGAAAAATCCCGTATAAAGAATCGCTCAACATATTGGCTATTCTTTGAATTATTATGGCGCGATTATTTCTCTCTTGTTCATCGTAAATATGGCAATCGTTTATTTCAAGCAGGTGGAATTGATGATTTAGCCATTCCTTGGTCACAAGATGAAGGTTTATTTGAAAAATGGTTACAAGGTGAAACAGGTTATCCGTTAGTAGATGCCAATATGAAAGAACTACAACAAACAGGATATATGTCGAATCGAGGTCGTCAAAATGTCGCAAGCTTCTTAACGAAAAATTTAGGAATCGACTGGCGTATGGGAGCAGCTTGGTTTGAATCACAGCTCATTGATTATGATGTGTCAAGTAACTATGGTAATTGGTGTTATGTTGCGGGCGTGGGGAATGATGCACGCGAGTTCCGTGTATTCAATGTAGCAAAACAAGGAAAAGATTATGATCCAAAAGCGCAATACGCGAAACGATGGTTACCAATTTTGAAAGACGTTCCAGCGCATCGAGTTTACACAACAGAGCCTTTAACAGATGATGAGCAAAAGCAGTATGGTGTGATATTAGGCATCGATTATGCAGCACCAATCGTTGACTTATTTTCCTCTGCAAATGAACAAAAACAGAAGTACTTACGTGCAGTGAAAAAAGATTAGTTATACGTAAACTATAGATTTTACATCATCTATTATTATATGATGAACAAAAGTTCAGCTTATTATAAACCAATATTGGAGACATAAAAAAAGTCCTGCCACATCAATGCATGCGGAAGGACTTTTTCTCATATTATTTACTTTTCTTAATCACATCATACGCTTCAAGCGCACGCTTTCGTCCTGCTTTATGATCAACAATCGGGAATGGATAATTACGTCCAAGTTCCACGCCAGCTTCTTCTAGTACACGCTCAGGTGCTTCGAATGGTGCGTGAATATATTTGTCTGGTACATTTTCTAGTTCGGGTAACCATTTACGAATATAATTGCCTTTTCCATCAAATTTTTCTGATTGTAAAATCGGATTAAAGACGCGGAAGTAAGGAGCAGCATCTGCGCCACAACCAGCAACCCACTGCCATCCCATGCCATTATTCGCTATATTAAAGTCTACAAGCGTCTCTTTAAACCATTCATATCCTTTTTGCCATTCAATCAATAGATGTTTGACTAAGAAAGATGCACTAACCATTCGCACACGATTGTGCATAAAGCCTGTCGCATATAATTCACGCATGCCCGCATCAATTAATGGATAGCCTGTTTGTCCTTTTTGCCATTCCACAAATGCTTGGTCATTATTTAACCAAGGGAATGCTTCGAATTCTTTTCTTAGCGGGACAGCATCTAAATCAGGGTTGTAATGCAGTTGATAATACGAGAATTCACGCCATACGAGTTGGCGTAAGAAACTATCAATTTCATCGCTTTTTGCTGTATATTGTTCAGATTGCATCATACTACGACCTGAAGCCCATAAAGCACGTGCGCTAATACTACCGCAAGCAAGATGTGGTGAGAGTAAAGATGTACTCATTTTTGCAGGGAAATCACGGTCTTCTGCATAGTTTGCAATCGGTTCTTCTCTAAAATGAAGCCATTGGTCAATCGCAGCACGCTCACCAATTTTCCAATGCGCAAGTACATCATCATACCAATTAACAGAGTCGAGTAGACCGAGGTCATCTACAGAGAGTGAAGGCGCTGATTCACCTTGCTCAATTGTTTCAGGCTCTGGTAGAGAAGAAGGAATATGTTCACCGCGATATCGTTTCCAAAATGGTGTAAACACTTGATAATGTTCTTTTTTGCCGTTCACGATTTCTTCAGGTTGTAATAAGAGCGTGCCTTCAAATTCATGCACGTGTACGCCTTTTTGTTCAAGTGCTTGACGTAATTTTTGCAGTACCTCGATCCGTTCTTTTTCATATGAACGATGCCAATGAACTGCATCGCATTTCAGTTCATCTATTAACTTTAGCACCTCATCAACGAAGTCACCTTGTCGTAAAATAAGCGTTTGATTTTTTTTCTTTAAGGATTGTTGTAAATCAAGTAGTGCATGGTGTCGCCACACATCTGAAGCTGTTGGACGACTTTTTAGTGGTTGAGCAATATAAGCAGTCGCTACACGACCGTTTTCTGCGGCATGAAAAAGCGCAGGATGGTCATGTAGACGAAGGTCTTGTTGAAAAAGCACCAATGTAAACATCTCAGATCATCTCCTACATAAATTCAATCTAACTTATCGTATAATGCACTATAAGACTTGTCAAAAATAGTGAATTTAACCTTTTCTCTCACGTAAAAAAAATACGACGATACTAAAAGCAAGTAGTGAAACACCTGTAAATAAAAATCCTGGTTGATTAATTAAGTCGAGTGAACCAAGTACAAAAGAGCCAGCAACGGTTCCGATGGAGAAGAACGCATAAAAATAGCCGTAAGCTTTTCCGCGAATCTCTTTTTCAGTTGCTTCCGCAAGTAATTTATTAATAGCTGGGAATGTGAATGAGAACCCAATTCCATAAAGCGATAGTACACCGTATAGTGGAATCGTCGTCGTCGCTTCACCTAATAAGATTTGACTGACACCAAGTAAGACAATCCCGATGAAAAGAGATGTAGAAGCTGATAAATAATCGAAAATCCGATTGAGTGGTGTAATGAAAATGATGACAGCAACGATCCCGAACATACTTAATAAAGTTCCCGACATGCGCGAAGTATAACCTAACTCTTGTACATAAATAGGTAATAAATAAGCAAGGCTACCTTGTGAAAACATTAAAAAGAATGCACCGACATAAGACTGAACGAGCTTTTTAGACCAAACAAGTGGGACACGTTCTTTCATTACATTTTGACTGCGCTGCTGTTTTGTTCGTTGTAAAAATAACAGTGCAATTAATAGAAGTGCTCCAATTCCACCAACGATACTTAAGACGTTTGGAACAGACATTTTCGTCGCTAAAATACCACCTGTTGCAGGTCCGATAATCGCTGCAAGTCCGACGAATGCACCTGTAAATGCACTACCACTACCTTGTGTACCTTCTCTGCGTAAATTCGCGAGTAACGCAAAGGCAGCGGGAGTAATAAAGCCACTACTAAAGCCATGAAGTGAGCGAACGATTAATAACATGGTTGGATCTTCAATGAATTGATAACTAAAAAGAGATGCGACAGATAACAGCAGTCCGAGCATGAGCATTTTATATGCGCCAATTTTATCTGTAAAAATACCTGAAAAAATATTACCGAATGTATTCGTAAATGAGTACAGACCAACAACAATCCCGACAACGAATGTCGAAGCGCCGAGTGAAAGTGCATATGTACTCATAACAGGTAGTTGTACAAATAAATCAAAGAATGAGAAGAAGATAATCCCATACACAATCCAAATTTTTTGGAATGGTTGCGTCGTTGTTGTGTGTTCCATCTTTTTTAATTGCCGGTCGAGCGCAAAGTTTCCAAGCGGGATAAAAGCAGCAAGGAATGATAAGAACGTCCAATGACCGCGCCATTGAATACGTATTTGAACATATAAAATCGCTAAACAGTAGAGAATGAAAATTCCACCGTGAAGCGCACCATTGATCGTAACAAATTGTGGATGGTCCCATATATATTTGAGCGGCATGGAGATGCAAAGTAAAACAAGTAAAGACAAACCGTCAAGAATGCCCATGATACGTAAAATTCTAATTGGATGAGCTTGCATAAAGAGACTCCTTTGTTCATAGTAATCTAATTCTAAGTGTAACATATTCAAAGCCTGAAACAATTCAATTGCTTAGAACGATTTATGAACATATTTTTGTTATAATAGAATGAAATGAAAAGCACGAATGTGAGGTTTTAATAATGGCATATACGCCCATGATTCAACAATATTTAGCTGTAAAAGCAGATTATAAAGATGCCTTTCTTTTTTATCGTTTAGGTGATTTTTACGAGATGTTTTTTGATGATGCAACACGTGCATCACAAATTTTAGAGATTACATTAACAAGCCGCGATGCAGGAATGAAAGAACGTATTCCAATGTGTGGTGTACCCCACCATTCGGCTAAGAATTATATTGATACATTAATTCAAAAAGGATATAAAGTAGCGATTTGTGAGCAAACAGAAGATCCAAAGCAGGCAAAAGGTGTTGTAAAGCGAGAAGTTGTACAAGTGGTTACACCAGGTACTGTAATGGAAGGGAAAAATGTTGACCAGAAGAGTAATGTGTACATTGCAGCCGTTGAGAAGTTAGCGCAGCAATATGGTTTTGTATATTTAGATTTATCGACAGGGGAAGCAGTTGCTACATATATTGATGGTGACGTGAAGGATGTATTCCAACAACTCCAATCACTCCAAATTCGTGAAGTTGTCGTTAGTCCTGAACTATATGATGAATGGTTGGAGTTAGCAGACCGTTATGCGATTGTTTTATCCATTGCTGAAAAACAAGTTGCTGATGCCAAAGAATATATAGAAAATATTCCAACGCATTTACATGCAGTAGCCAAGCGTTTACTCCATTATTTAGAGGAAACACAATTGCGCGCTCTATCACATATTCAGCCATTTACGTTTATTGAAGTGCAGTCGATTTTAAAAATTGATGCCAATTCAAAACGTAATTTAGAGTTGATTCAAACGTTGCGTGGTGAGCTAAAAGGCTCGTTATTATGGCTTTTAGATGAGACGGTCACAGCGATGGGTGGACGTAAACTCAAACAATGGATTCACCAACCATTAGCGAACCGTACTGCGATTGAGAAAAGACTGCAAACTGTTTCTCATTTAATGGACAGTTACTTTATTCGTCTAGAATTACAAACCTTATTAAAAGAAGTGTATGATTTAGAGCGTTTAGCAGGACGTATTGCGTTCGGTAGTGTGGGTGGGCGTGATTTAGCACAGCTACGTGCATCACTGCGCCAAATTCCGTTCATTCGTGAACAATTAGAAGAATCAGGGCATGAGCAACTGATTGCACTTAGTCGTCAAATGGATGATTGCCAAGACATCGAAGCCTTCTTAAGCCAAGCCATTACAGATCATCCGCCGATTTCGATTAAAGAAGGCGATGTCATTCGAGAAGGATATAACGCGCAATTAGACGATTATCGCTACGCTTCTCGTAATGGAAAAGATTGGATTGCCCAATTAGAACAAAAAGAACGTGAACGAACAGGTGTTAAAAATTTAAAAATTGGTTATAATCGCGTCTTTGGTTATTACATTGAAATGACAAAATCGAATGTCCATTTAGCTGATTTAACACGCTATGAACGTAAGCAAACATTAGCAAATGCTGAGCGATTTATTACAGAAGAATTAAAAGAAAAAGAGGCAATCATTTTAAATGCGGAAGAAAAAAGTTTAGAGTTAGAATATACATTATTCACTGAAATACGTGAAAAAATTAAACCATTTATTCCGCGTATTCAGCAACTCGCTTCTCAAATTAGTGAACTTGATGTATTCGCAAGCTTTGCGACGGTGGCAGAGAACTATCAGTTTGTACAACCAACATTCCATGATGAGCAAGCATTAAAAATTGTGAATGGTCGTCACCCAGTCGTTGAAAAAATGATGAATAAATCACTCTATGTACCGAACGACTGTATTTTAACAACGGATGAAAATATGTTATTAATTACAGGACCGAATATGTCTGGTAAATCAACTTTCATGCGTCAAGTGGCATTGATTACAATCATGGCGCAAATGGGCTGTTATGTGCCAGCAGATGAAGCGGTATTACCTGTAACCGACCAAATCTTTACACGTATTGGTGCAGCGGATGATTTAGCAGGCGGGCAAAGTACATTCATGGTAGAGATGATGGAATCACAACATGCGATCATGCATGCGACAGAGCGTAGTTTATTACTGTTTGATGAGATTGGTCGTGGCACATCCACATATGACGGGATGTCTTTAGCACAAGCGATGATGGAATATATTCATGATGAAATCGGAGCGAACACGTTATTTTCAACACATTATCACGAACTAACAACACTTGAACAAGCACTACCTCGTTTACGTAATGTCCATGTAGCTGCCACAGAGCAAGATGGTAAAGTTGTATTTTTACACAAAGTAAAAGAAGGACCTGCTGATCAATCATATGGTATTCACGTAGCTGAACTTGCTGAATTACCAGAAGCAATTATTTCACGTTCACGTGAGTTACTTGCAAATTTCGAGTCAAATACTCAAAGTGGCGAAGTGCAAGTGATTGAAAAAATTGTAGAGAAGATTGTCGAAGTGCCTGTAAAAGAGCAGGTCAAAGAAAGTTCAGATCAACTTTCATTCTTTGAAGCGCAGGAAGCTGTACCAGCATTAACACAAGAAGAACAAGAAGCGTTAAATAAGCTTCGTTCACTGAATGTATCTGGTACAACACCGATGGATGCACTGCAACTTGTGTATCAACTACAGCAAACATTATTAAAATAAAAAAAGGAGGTCTTTTGCATGGGGCAAATTCAAATAATGGATGATTTTTTATCAAATAAAATTGCAGCGGGTGAAGTAGTAGAGAGACCAACATCTGTTGTCAAAGAGCTTGTTGAAAATGCCATCGATGCAGGTAGTACCTCCATTGAAGTCATTTTAGAAGAAGCAGGTCTAACATCCATTCAAGTCATCGATAATGGGCATGGTATGGACGAGGAAGATGCGCTCATCTCATTCCAACGTCATGCGACAAGTAAGATTCATCATGAACACGACTTGTTTCGTATTCGTACATTAGGTTTTAGGGGAGAGGCACTCGCGTCCATTGCATCTGTTTCAAAAGTGCATCTCATGACTTCAAATGGTGAAACAGGTTTAGAAGTGTATTTAGAAGGTGGACATGTGAAAGAGAAAAAGCCAGGACTACTTCGTCGTGGAACGGACTTGCAAGTGAAGCAACTTTTTTATAATACACCCGCACGTTTAAAATATATGAAAACCATTCAAACAGAGTTGGGACATACAATTGATTTGATGAACCGTTTAGCGCTCTGCTATCCGAATATCGCATTTAAATTGCGTCATCACGATCATATGCTACTTCAAACAAATGGTCGTGGCGATTTACAACATGTTTTGGCGGCAATTTACGGTGTATCCAACGCGAAAAAAATGGTCGCATTTGAAGGTGAGTCACAGGACTATAAGATTTACGGTTTTACAACAATCCCGGAAATTACGCGCGCATCTAAAAATTATATGTCCATCTTTGTGAATGGGCGTTGGGTGAAGCATTATACAATTCAAAAAGCGATTTTAGAAGCATACCATACGTATTTACCCATTGGACGTGCGCCGATTACGGTTATTCATATTGAAGGGGACCCTCACTTAACAGATGTGAATGTGCATCCAGCAAAGCAACAAATTCGTCTTAGTAAAGAAGGCGAATTGATGCAGTTAATTGAAAAAACAATCCATGAAGCCATTCGTTCACATATGCATGTACCTGAAATTGCTAAGCCGAAAAAGAAGTTAGCTCCTTCAACAGAACAAGTGAATTTTTGGAAACAAATAGACTATGCGAATACAAAAATCGAACAGTTTGGTGAGTTGCCAAGAAAAGCACAGCAAGTCCAAGAGAAAGTTGAAGAGCCTTTTGTTGATTCAGTAAGTTTGGACGCCGCAGAAACGTGGGAAGATATAATAGATACACCTTTTGAAAACCTCGATGTAAAAGAGGTTGAAAAAGATGAATTGGTGGAAAAAGAAGTAGAGAAAGAACCTTTTCCAGAATTAGAAATGATTGGACAAATTCATGGGACGTATATTGTGGCACAAAGTGAAGATGGTTTTTACTTAATTGACCAACATGCAGCGCAGGAGCGTATTAAGTATGAATTCTTCAAGGAAAAAGTAGGTGAAGTTCATGCAAATGAGCGTCAAGCACTTTTACTACCACTGACTTTTCATTATTCAGCAGATGAGGCACTTACGCTTCGTTCTGCGAAAGATGAACTCGAACAAGTTGGCGTATTTTTAGAAGAATTTGGTCAACATTCATTTGTGGTAAGAGAATATCCCACATGGTTTCCAAAAGATTTAGAACAAGAGATTATTGAAGATTTAATTGAACAAGTATTAAATGAAGGCAAAGCAAATGTAAAAAAGTTAAGAGAAGATGCAGCAATTATGATGAGTTGTAAAAAATCCATTAAAGCGAATCATTATCTCAATCACGCACAAATGGTCCGATTAATTGCTGACCTAAAACAATGCCATCAACCATTCACTTGCCCCCATGGCCGCCCTGTAATTGTCCATTTTAGAACGTATGAAATCGAAAAGATGTTTAAACGTGTGATGTAATTAAAAGGAGGACGACAGAATGTTTTCAGCAGCTCGTAGACAAGATCAAATTGATCAATTGAACCGACAAAGTTTTGATGTAGTTATTATTGGTGGAGGAATCACAGGAGCAGGTATTGCACTGGATGCCATATCACGTGGTTTAAGTGTAGCAATTATTGATATGCAAGATTTTGCAGGAGGAACATCGAGTCGTTCAACGAAGTTAGTACATGGAGGACTTCGTTATTTAAAACAAGCACAAGTAGGGATTGTAGCAGAAGTGGGGCGTGAACGAAAAATCGTTTATGAAAATGGTGTGCATATTACAACACCACTTGGCATGCTACTCCCTTTCTATAAAGGTGGGCAATTTGGTCCTACAACAACTTCAATTGGACTGAAGGTTTATGATAGTTTAGCCGGTGTAAAAAAGTCAGAGCGTCGCGTTATGCTTAGTCCAGAAGAAACGCTTCAAAAAGAACCACTTTTAAAGAAAGATGGCTTACGCGGTGGCGGTTTATATGTAGAGTACCGTACAGATGATGCACGTCTAACAATTGAAGTATTAAAAAGAGCTGTTGAGCTAGGTGCAGTGGCTTTGAATTATGTAAAAGCTTTATCATTCATTTACGATGACAATAAAAAAGTAGCAGGTATTTATGCAATTGATCAAATAACAAAGCGTGAAATAACAATTCGTGGAAAAGCAGTTGTCAATGCAGCGGGCCCATGGGTGAATGAAGTAATGGAACGTGATCCATTAGCATCAAGTAAAAAAGCACTGTTACGTACAAAAGGTGTTCATATCGTAATTGATCAATCTATTTTCCCATTAAAACAATCTGTGTATTTTGATACGGAAGATGGACGTATGATTTTTGCCATTCCACGAGAAGGAAAAGCCTACGTAGGGACAACTGATACGATTTATCATGATGATCCAGTTGAGCCCGTCGCTACAAGTGAAGATGTAGCCTATATTTTAGATGCAGTTCACTATATATTCCCAGATGTTGATGTTTCATTCAAAGACGTAGAATCTACTTGGTCTGGGGTACGTCCGTTAATTTATGAAAAAGGTAAAGATCCTTCTGAAGTATCACGAAAAGATGAAGTATGGGAGTCTGAATCGGGTCTCTTAACAATGGCAGGCGGAAAGTTAACAGGTTACCGTCGAATGGCGGAAGAAGTAGTAGACCGTTTGGCGAAACGTAAAGAGTTTAGAGGTACAGGTCCTTGTGTTACGAAAGAGTTATCTTTATCAGGTGCAACTATGCTAACACCAGAAAATTTTGACGCATATGTCGCGTTTAAAGGCGATGAAGGTGTGCAGTATGGCTTGACGAAAAAAGTTGCAGAAGAACTTGTACACAAATATGGTACAAACATTGAAGACATCTACCGTATTTTACGTGTAACCAAAAATGACTACAAAGACCGCGGTCTACCTGTCGATTTATATTTAGAAGTGATTTATGGTATGCAGTTTGAAATGGCTTATACACCAGCCGATGTATTCATTCGTCGTACAGGTAAATTGTATTTCGATATTCAACAAGTGCGTAAGTATAAAGATGAAGTCATCTCTTTAATGAGTGATTACTTGGAATATACAGATCATGAAAAAGCACTTCATCAACAAGAGTTAGAACAACTTCTTGAAGATGCGACGCATTTTGCAAAGGAAGGTTCACATGGATAAAATACAAAAAGAAATTCGCGTACAACATGACCATATCATTGTAGCGAATGTCTACATGCCCGAAAAAGAAATACGCGGGCATGTACATATTTTTCATGGTATGGCGGAACATCAAGAACGTTATGAAAAGTTCGCCCGCTTTTTAAATGAACATGGATACGTCGTATCTACCCATGACCATCGTGGACATGGTCAGACAGCTAGTAAAAATAATGCGCCTTATGGTTTCTTTGCCGAAGAAGATGGTTTTGAAGTTGTCGTACAAGATGCTCATGATGTCATTCAAGCGATTCGACAAGAGCATGATTGGCCAATGCCAATTTTAATTGGTCATAGTATGGGGTCGTTTATTTTAAGACGTTATATCGAATTTTATAGTCATGAAGTGAAAAAAGTAATTTTGATTGGTACAGGTGCTTTTTCTTCATTACATCGTGTGGGGCTTTATACTGCTCGTTTATTAGCAAGTCAAAAAGGCAAAACGAAGCCCGCAAAATTACTTGAACAGATGTCGTTCGGTTCGTATAATGCCAAAGTAGAAAATAGTAAGACATCTTCGGATTGGCTCTCAACAGATTCAAGAGAAGTGCGAAAATATATTGAAGATGACTTATGTGGATTCACATGCACCAATCAATTTTATGTCGATTTATTAACGGGGCTTGCGACATTATCAAAAGAAGCCGAAGTGAATCGAATTAGTAAAGACTTACCAATTCTACTGATTAGCGGTAAAGAAGACCCTGTTGGTGATTATGGTAAAGGAGTATGGCGCGTTGCACGCCAATACTATCATGCTGGTTTTACACATGTGACTGTACACTTATTCGAACATAAGCGACATGAGATTTTAAATGAACAAAATAATACAATGGTTTATAAAACAATATTAAAATGGTTGGAGAAAAAAAGTCATGAACGAGCAACAGCAGTATGATGTATTGGCGATTGTGGGGCCTACAGCAGTAGGGAAAACAGCGCTTAGCATCGAACTTGCCAAACAATTAAATGGTGAGATTATTAACGGTGATTCCATGCAAGTCTATAAAGATTTAGATATTGGAACTGCTAAAATACGAGAAGATGAAAAAGAGGGGATCGTGCATCATCTCATTGATATTAAAGAGGCAACAGATGAATTTTCAGTTGCAGAATACCAGCAGTTAGTACGTGAAAAAATTGAAGAAATTCAACACCGAGGTAAGATGCCTATTATCGTTGGTGGAACAGGTTTATATGTGCAATCGGTCTTATATGATTTCCGTTTTACCGATGAGAAGATTGATGATACTGCTCGTAAAGCCTATTACGAGGAGCTTGAAAAAGTAGGTCCTGAGAAGATGCATGAAAAATTGATGGCTGTTGATCCTGAAACAGCGAAAACCATTCATCCGAATAATACGCGTCGTGTTATTCGTGCGCTTGAAATGGCGGAACATAGTGAGCAAAAGAAGTCAGATGAAGCGTCGAAACAAGGGAATAAACCACTATATCATCATTTTATTATTGGTTTAAATATGGACCGCGATACACTCTATGAACGCATTAATCTTCGTGTGGATATCATGCTAGAGCAAGGTCTAGAAGAAGAAGTACGAGGACTTTATGAGCGCGGTGTACGCGATTGTCAATCGATTAAAGCGATTGGCTATAAAGAACTCTATCAATATTTTGATGGGAGTGTGACGAAAGAAGAAGCGATAGAGAATTTAAAGCAAAATTCACGTCGCTACGCAAAACGTCAATTAACGTACTTCCGAAATAAGTTGGATGTGAACTGGTTTGATGCGAAAGAAGAAAAAAGTAGTTTAGTTAGTAATATTTTGAAAAAAACAGGGTATAAAGATTGGTAGTTAGAAAAGTTTAGCCAAATCTAAGGGGGATCTATATGAAATCGATGAATCTACAAGATTTATATTTAAATCAACTCCGCAAAAACTCTATTTTTTTAACCGTATTCTTATTGAACGGTTTCCAGTTAAAGGGAACGGTTAAATCATTCGATAACTTTACGGTATTACTAGAAGCAGATGGTAAGCAACATTTAATTTTCAAGCATGCTATCTCAACCTTCTCACCGTCAAAATCAATTGGCTTAGAAGGCCCAACAGAAGAATAAGAGAAAGAGGAATTGTGCAGTCGTACAATTCCTCTTTGTTTTTACTAGAATTTAAGTCAATCGACTATTCAATCGCTATAAAAAACTTTATACTGAAGAAAGGTAAAATCAAAGGAGGATTTTTTAAGACATGAAATCAATTACAACAGATGAAGTACTTGCATTACTAGATGCAAATGAAGATTTACATATTATTGACGTGCGCGAAGATGAAGAAGTGGCAAATGGCATCATTCCAGGTGCGGTTCATATTCCACTAGGTCAAATTCCAGAACGTTTTGAAGAGTTAGATCCAGAAACACCATACATTATTGTTTGCCATGCAGGTGGACGTAGCTTTAGCGCTTGCACATACCTAGAAGGAAAAGGCTATGATGTAACGAACCTTGAAGGCGGTATGAGTGTTTGGGATGGCGAATTAGAGTTCTAATTTAGTTGCATATAAAATGGCTGGGATATACGTGTAAAAATACTCCCCCATATGAGCATAAGAAAAACTGGAATCACGCTTTGAGGTGGTTCCAGTTTGTTTTTTTTGTGCTTAAAAATAAAAATCTTTTTTTGCTTGTACGCGCTTCTTTTTACTTTCATCGAAGTACGAATACCATGTGACGTAATGGAAATCTCGTTGGTTTTCATCTTTCTTTACATGTTTAACTTTCTCGACTTTTTCAATTTTTAGTGTAGGAAGAATGGTATCTAATTGAATTTCATTTGAGTCGAATCCTACTACACCACCAGGATGCAAAATCATATACGTTTGTAATTCCTGTTGGGATAATTGATCTAGACGTATTCCGCTTTGTAGATACATTTTTGTGAGGTCATGTGAGCTAGAAGCGACTTCCTTTACATCAAATTTTTTAGTTTGTTGATTATAGTCGAATCGAACGCCCATCATTTTCTCGTTCTTTAACGACATATACAAACAGATGCCTGTAATCTCATTTCGATCATTGTAGTAAAGCATTTTCGTCGTTTCTTCTAAGTTATGAATCGGTACCTTTTGTTTTGCCGTTTTGTTATATGCTTTGAGATGATTTTTTAGTTCTTTTAGTTGTTTAGGAGTTACCAAGTAGTTCCCGTAAAAAAATGCATCTTCTTTATGCAATTGACTCTGTGTTTTTCGTACATCTTTCCAAGGATAATGGATTGTATAAATGAATTCATTATCGTCGTATACAGGTAGTGCTACCGCATGATTCGATACAAATTCAGTCAGAGGTGCGGTCTTTTTGCCAAGTGTAATCTCTGTTTGTAATAACGGAACTTCTCTCTCTGGTAAAAGATAATTTGCAGAAATAGTAGAAGACAGTTCGGTTTGCGCTGCTGAAATTTCTCGACTCATCGTCTTTTTTTCATCTAAATACGTTGGTGCAATATTCACATCGATTTTATAAATACCTGGAATTAAATTATTTATATCGGTATTTTTAATCGAAAGTTCAATATTTGCTGTTGGTTGAACGAGAGCCGTCTTTTTCGCACGTATTTGATAAGGTTTGAAGTAAGAATTATTTTTCACCGCTTTAAAATACGGCAATACATATACCTCTCCCTTTTTCTTCACAAGTTCAATTAATGCATGCACTTCTTCTTCTGAAATAGATGTGCCATCATGATGTGTTATGATCTTTTGTAGTTCACCTTCATCTCGTTCATCGAGTGCCTGTTCAAAGCGTTCAACCATTTTATCTTTTGAATGATTCGCACGATTTGCAGAAACGATTAAAAAAGTACTCGATAGTGCAAGACATAGACCAGTAAAAATCATTGTAAAAAGTAAAATTCTTTTAGTATAAGGAGAATGTACTTTTTCACCACATACGTTACATCGCAATGTATTGTTTGGTAGTTCATGTAGACATTTAGGACAATGTGTAGGTTTATTCTTTAACAATTTCAGCTACCTCCCAGCTATAGTCTCTTTTTTTAAGGTCAACTTTTAATTGTAAATTATATGAAGATAGGTGCAAGATGACGCGATTTTCATTTTTTACGTCAATGGATTTAATTTTTTGTTGTGGATAGTTGAATAAATAAGCATATTCGGATGAAATTTCGGCAAATAACGCGTTTTGTAGATGCATGTTAAAAAGTGCTTTTAAATCTTCTTGCGATAAGTAAAGTGGGTTTAAAGTTAAATAGCGCATCCACTTATTTGCTTTTTCATCACTTTCAAATACAGCGTGATTGTTTTGATAATAGGATAAATTGTGTAATTCAAAATGATGTTTAGATGACTTAAATAAGAAATGTGCTGTTAGATGCGTTTTTTTTGCATCATTTACATAATACTGTGCAATTACACCATTCAA
Source organism: Kurthia sp. YJT4 (assembly GCF_030219945.1). Taxonomy (NCBI): domain Bacteria; kingdom Bacillati; phylum Bacillota; class Bacilli; order Caryophanales; family Caryophanaceae; genus Kurthia; species Kurthia sp. YJT4. Next base: position 885,307 of record NZ_CP126689.1, read on the forward strand.
TTCATTTTTCTTGTTCAGAGCAGGTATGACGGAAATCAGAGAAAAATCTTCATTTATAATGGGAATCCTATTCATTTTCTTTTTGAAAGACATAGTTGTAAATGCTTGTTCATCTTTTAACAAAGCTTTTTTTAGTGTTGCCTCTAGTTGTTTTTGTTGTTTCACTGTTAAAAATCTTATGTTTATAAAATCAGTAAACTGCTCTATACTCGATTCCTTCTGATGTAAATCTCCCCAAGGTGCATGAAAAGTATATTCCACTCGAAATGGTTCTTGTGCATAAACTGAAATGGGGCTATTCATCATTAAGTGAGAAAGTGATGTTTGTACATTTTGCTTTTTGACAGTTATAAACGGTAAAATCGATTCAAAAATAGAATTAAATTTGAATGAAACCGTTGTTTCTGTGATTTCAGGTATCGTATCTGGACTTGATAGTGGAGCACTTACAACTGTGCTTGAAGGAAAAGAATCAGATAGCATTGTTACGCGAACTGGGTAGACTCCTGGGATTAATGGTTCTTTTACTTGATGAAAAGCATAGCTCATGTTACGTCTCTTTTTGATTAATGAAACAGAAGGTGCCGTTACGCGATAGGGTTTTATATGTGAATTTGTTTTAATAGGACGAAATAAAGCGACTGTTTGCACTTCACCAAGCGTTGAAATTAATTGGATGAGTGCTTTTGCTTCATGTGCTTGAACTTTTGTTTGATCTTCATGAATTAATAATTTTTGTAAAGTACGTTCATCTCGTTCGCTAATCGCTTTTTCAAACTGCGACATGACATTTTCTTTTGAATAATTCGCTCGTTGCAATGAAAAAAATAAAAAAGAAGTAGAGCAGAGTAAACATAAACAAATAAAAGCGGTTGTCATACGAATGATTTTCTTTTTATTTATGGGTTGTTTTGTATGACAAATTGAGCATGTTTTTTCATTCTTTTGAAGTACATGTAAACATTTCACGCAAATTTTTTCCATAATCATCCACTCCTTCTAATTAGAAGTATAGCGAATTCAAATTTCCTTTACAATCAATGTTTTACAAAAATCGGTTACGGGAAAAGTTCAAAGACATAAATGAAATAGTAGGAGGAGATAACTTTTGAAACAACCTAAGATGATACTCCTATTCATGCTCTTTTTTTGTTGTTCTATTTTTTATGTACAGCAAACAAAAGCAGCAAGTGAACCTGTTGTTCGTGCTAATGAAATCGAACGGGGCATTTGGCAAGTTGACACACCACGACCTACAGCTAAACAATTAATGAAATTATATGCAATTGAAGTAATTGGAAGTACAAAACGTGTCATTGTAGATGATGCCTCAGTTAATTATCATCAAACAGGAACGTACACAATTCGTTTTTTAATAGATGGTCAAGTTCTTGCGACTGTGCCGATGATTATACAAGAACAAACACCTCTCCCAGTCCCTTATGATTTGTTATTCGAACGTGACCTTGATGAAAAAGAGTCACTCAAAACATTTATGATGACGGCACTTTTTGGTGGAAAAATGGCTGATTATACACTTGAATGGCTTGCACAACCACCTGTATTGAATGAAGTTGGAACCTACATAGCGCCACTTCGCCTGATAGATTCCTATGGACGACAAGTACAAAAAACTGCAACGATTCGCGTACTTAACCGGAAAAAGCCACAATTCACAATTGATCGTAAGCATGTTTACTATCATCAAGGAGAGCGCATGACACAAGACCAAGTAATAAAGGATGCAAATATTACAGTACAAGAACGTTCCACTGTAACAGAGGTTCAAATTGATTTATCACAGGTGAATCGTTTTAAAGAGGGACGATATACGGCAATGGTCACAGCAAAAGATACAGCAGGAAATGAAGCAACACCTCAAGAAATGTTCATTCATATCGGGCGAAAAGAGATGAATGAATTACAATATGAGTTAGGCGAGCCAATCTCGATACAGAAATTAAAGCGTGATTTAGCTCCTTTATCAATTCAAGGAATGGACTTAACACAAGTCGACTTTAAAAAAATTGGACATTATGAATTACCTGTCTATTTAAATAACCGCCAAACTAAACAAATTCCTCTCACAATTCTAGATACAACCCCTCCAACTATTTCAATCCAAAAGAAAAAATATGTGTATGAACAAGGTGATGACATAACTGTAGAAAAAATTTTAAAAGACTTACAAGCGACAATTCGTGACTATGACCGAACGGATTTAACATTAGAATTATCAAAACCAATTGAAGAAATTCGCCGATCAGGGAAGCATAAAATACAACTAATCGGACGTGACAGAAGTGGAAATGAAACCTTTATCCCTGTTCAAGTCGATGTCTTAGAACATGCATGGATTAGTTCGGGACAACGTGGAGATTCGAAAAATACAAACAAATTATTTAAAACAAAAACGATTACAGCTGAAGCGAATCAAGTAGGGCAAGAAACAGAAATTTTAAAAGCGAATCATCATACAACAACGGTGAAAACGAGTGACTCGCCTATTCTGCCCATTAAAAAGTGGCTACCCATTGGAGTTTTTCTTTTATTAATTGGTATGCTCGTATTTCTTCGCACGAAGCGAGTATTGCGAAAAAATACGTTCTTTCATCGTCGCTCTTTAAAATGAGAAACCTGCTTTTTTCAAGTTTCCACATATGATACTATATGAAAGGAAATAAAGAACGGAGATGAAGCAAATATGGCATTTATGTCAACATTACACACCGATACAATGGAGTTTGCTAAAAGAGTAGAGGCGAAAATCAAACCTCAATTTGAACGAGTAGAAGAATTGGCTTTTTATAATCAACAAAAAGTACTACATGCATTTGCTAAAAATCATGTGAGTGAAAACCACTTTGCAGGAACAACAGGTTATGGTTACGATGACGAAGGTCGCGATAATTTAGAACGTGTTTATGCAGATGTTTTTGGTGCAGAAGCAGCGCTCGTACGCCAACAAATCATTTCAGGTACACATGCCATCACATTAAGTTTATTTGGCGTATTACGTCCAGGAGATGAATTAATGTATGTTACAGGGCAACCGTATGATACATTACAATCTATTGTAGATGGCGGTGATCAAGATACAGGGTCATTAAAAGACTTTGGGATTGATTATCAACATATTGATTTAACAGCAGATAACAAAGTAGACTGGACAGCTGTAGAACAAGCTGTATCAAGTAAAACACGCGTTATGGCGATTCAGCGCTCAAAAGGTTATGCAGAACGTCCTTCATTTACAATTGATGAGGTAGGAGAAATCATTCGAAAAATTCGTGCGATTAAAGAAGATGTCATTATTTTCGTCGATAATTGCTACGGTGAATTTGTAGAAGCGATAGAACCAACAGAGTTAGGTGCCGATTTAATGGCAGGTTCATTAATTAAAAATCCTGGCGGTGGCTTAGCAAAAGTGGGTGGCTATATTGCAGGGAAAGCGAAATACGTCGAGCAATGTGCCTACCGTATGACAACACCAGGGATTGGTGCAGAAGCAGGTCCATCATTGAATACATTGACAGATATGTATCAAGGCTTCTTCTTGGCTCCACACGTCGTATCGCAAGCAGTAAAGGGTGCTATTTTTGCAGCAGCTGCATTAGAAGAGATTGGGATGGTAGCGGAACCGAAGTTTGATGCAAAACGTACAGATTTAATTCAATCTGTGCAATTCCAAACACCAGAGCAAATGATTCAGTTCTGTCAAACAGTTCAAAAGAACTCACCTGTCAATGCACAGTTCGCACCAGAGCCAGCATTATTACCAGGTTATACGGATGATGTGATTATGGCAGCAGGAACATTTGTACAAGGTGCCAGTATTGAGTTTTCAGCAGATGGACCGATTCGCGCACCTTATACGGTGTATATGCAAGGTGGATTAACATATGAACATGTAAAATTCGCCATTTTAAGTGCGGTACAGGAATTACAAGCATAAAATAGTGTGTTTAGAGGCTGGAACAGAACAAATCCCGTATGATTTCGAAAAAAATCATACGGGATTTGCTATGTTGAAAATACTTTTGTCTCAGGCACTGCATATTCACTATTTTGAAAGCAAACACGAAAAATACGCTATATCTACAAAAGATAAAGCATTCACATTAACAACTGATAATCAAAAAAAAATGGAGCGATTATATAGGTTTAAAGCCGTCATCTAAATATCGAAAAATTATTATTCAAGTACCCCAAATGAATATTCAAGAAATGAGTTTATCTTCAAATGGTGGTAATCTTTTATTTGAAAAACTAAATGTAAGAAAAAAACTTAATCTAGAAAATAAAAATGGTACTGTAAAAGGAAGTATTATTGGTAATGAATCGGATTTTTCTATTCATTCCAAAGTTAAGAAGAGCAAGAGCAATATAAAAAGTAATAATGGAAATAAAGAAAAGCAGCTTCATTTAATAGGGAATAATAGTAAAGTAAATGTTGAATTTACTAAAGAATAAAATAAACTAGCTATTTCATAATTCAAACTTAAAAAAAGACTAAGGTGCAAATAAATATAACCTTAGTCTTTTTTTATAAGAATTTGTATTCATCTATATAAAAGAATGAATTGTTCGAAAAAAGTTATGTTAGTTTTTCTAACATGTAATTGACAACAAAGCTAACATCTAATAAAATAAAAGACATGGAAGGCGTGGTGAAGTACATGAATCGCGAAATCAGACGAACAATGCCGCTGTTGCCAATTAGTATTGTCATGCAATTAACTGATTTAACAGCACGTCAAATTCGTTACTATGAAGAGCATGAATTGGTTCAGCCTGCCCGCACTGAAGGTAATCGCCGTATGTTCTCATTGAATGACGTCGATATACTTTTAGAAATTAAAGATTTATTAGATCAAGGTATTAACATGGCAGGTATTAAAAAAGTATTTGCAATGAAGAATCAACCTTTAGAGCAACAGAAAAAAGATATTACGGATGCCGATTTAAGAAGAATCTTACGAGAAGAAATGCAACAAGCACAGCGTATGCAACGAACATCCATTAGACAAGGTGATTTATCTCGATTCTTCCAATAAGTAAGTCGAGTTTGTCAATAAAAATGAAAACAATTAGGAGTGTGGAGAAACATGGGGAAATATACGAAAGATGATATTCGTCGATTAGTACAAGAAAAAGAAGTGAAATTTATTCGTTTACAATTCACAGACATTTTAGGAACAATCAAAAACGTTGAAATTCCTGTATCACAATTAGAAAAAGCATTAGACAATAAAATGATGTTTGATGGTTCTTCAATTGAAGGGTTTGTACGTATTGAAGAATCAGATATGTATCTATTCCCAGATTTAGATACATTCATGATTTTCCCTTGGACAGTGGACAAAGGTGCTGTATGTCGTTTTATCTGTGATGTTTATAATCCAGATGGTACACCGTTTGCAGGAGACCCACGTAATAACTTACGCCGCATTATTAAACGCATGGAAGACATGGGCTTCACAGATTTCAACTTAGGACCAGAACCAGAATTCTTCCTATTTAAATTAGATGAAAAAGGCGAACCAACTCTAGAGTTAAATGACCACGGCGGTTATTTCGACTTAGCACCAACAGATCTTGGTGAAAACTGTCGTCGTGATATCGTATTAGAATTAGAAGAGATGGGCTTTGAAATTGAAGCTTCTCACCATGAAGTGGCACCAGGGCAACATGAGATTGACTTCAAATATGCGGATGTATTAACAGCTTGTGATAACATTCAAACATTCAAATTAGTTGTAAAAACAATTGCACGTAAACATGGTTTACACGCAACATTCATGCCAAAACCAATCTTTGGTTTAAGTGGTTCAGGTATGCACTGTAACGTTTCACTATTTACAGATGGTAAAAACATGTTCGTAGACGAAGAAGCACCAATGCAATTATCAGAAACAGCAATGCAATTCATGGCTGGCGTATTAAAACACGTTGAAGGTTTTACAGCGGTGACAAACCCAACAGTAAACTCTTACAAACGTCTTGTACCAGGTTATGAAGCACCTTGCTATATCGCATGGTCAGGTCAAAACCGTTCACCATTGGTTCGTATTCCAGCTTCACGTGGTTTATCTACACGTATCGAAGTGCGTTCAGTAGACCCTGCAGCAAACCCATATTTAGCACTTGCTGTTATTTTAGAATCAGGTCTAAACGGAATCGAAAACAAATTAACACCACCACCAGCAGTAGATCGTAACATCTATGTGATGAGTGCAGAAGAACGCGAAGAAGCAGGTATTGGTAACTTACCAGTTAACTTAGATGATGCATTGCAAGCACTTGCTAAAGACCCAGTTGTACAAGGGGCTCTAGGTTCTCACATTTATGAAAACTTTAGAGAAGCAAAAGAAATCGAGTTCGATATGTTCCGTACACAAGTTCACCAATGGGAACGCGATCAATATTTAAAAACGTATTAATCAGGTAGAATCCAACTCTATTTAACTATAATAAAAGCCGGAATTACGCTGTGACGTGATTCCGGTTTTTTGCTTTGACCTAAAAGAATCCAATTTTTTTACCTAAATCATTTACTACTCGCTGTAGAGGTAGGTGCTGGAATATCAAAATGAATTTCTGTTTGGTCTGCTGTAAAATTTGGTTTATATACGAGTTCGTATGAATCGGCTGGCTTCACATCAAAATATAGTTTTCCATCTGCTTGTTCTTCGCGATTGACTTCTTCTGATAAGGGCAATTCTTCATAACCATGATAGCCGACTGCTTTTTCACCTTTTGAAACGAGGTCGAAATCATGTCGATCGATAAAAATAGAATCCTTACTATTATTTCGCACGTCGACATCAATCGTCACGATTTTTCCTTTTTTCGATTTTGTAAATTGTATGGGATCTGTCTGTTTTGCATCTGTAATTTTGACAATGACATCATCAATTTTTATTGTATCACCTAATTGATAGGCCTCATCTGTTTTTGTTGAATTGCTTCGCTCCTCACCGCCCACTTTTTCAACAGAAGTCTGGCTGCAAGCTGTTAATAGTAAAAGAACTGTAATCGGTAATGTATAAAATGCTTTTTTCATGCCAAGTCCCCTTTCGCTCAATTATCGTCATTAACCATACCCGAATGCGTTTTAATCTATGCACAAGACGGGTATGGAGATTTGAAAAGGGACTGTGGAAATGTAGATGAAAAAAGTTTTATTCTATTATTTGTATGTATTTTAGGATTTACGTCATTTCAAATAGAAGGAAGCGCTACGAAAACTAAAAATAGTCCATGAAAAAACTAGGTGGTATTCATCAATCAACCAACTCCTTACTATAAAAAAATGAATGGTAAAAAGTTAGGAACTATCCCAGATAGTTTTACAAATAAAAAAGGAGTCTATACACCGAATGTTTTAAAAATAACACACTATGTCAATACGAAATGGGCAAAAATCCATTTTTCAAAAACACTAAATGGAAAAAAGAGTACAGCCTATATTCCAACTAAGTATATACGCGCAAATACATTTTCATTAGAGTATGGAATTATTAAAAATTCTAAAACTGCATTGAAAGCAGGTATTACAAAAAAATCAAAAACCATTCATATCATTCCATACGGAACACGGTTATCCATTATACAAGTACGCACATTAGGAACGCGAACATTTTATCATGTAACATATTATAAAAATGGAAAATCATACAAAGGGTATATAACGGAAAAATCCATCCAATTATAAGGAGGAGAAGGAGATATTGAATGTATCTGTTCAATACTCCTTTTATTTTTTAAAAATAGCAATTGACAATCAACTAAGATAATCTATAATAAAGCAGTAATGATTATCATTCTCATTTGAAAGGAGGCGCACATATGCGATTACAAGTAAATCAAATTCGTGTGGGGTATGACGAAAAAACAATCGTTCATGATTTAACGATTACGATTCCAGATGGAAAAGTAACCACAATTATTGGTGCCAATGGTTGCGGAAAGTCAACTCTTTTAAAAGCGATTACACGTATCATCCCCTATCAATCTGGTGCAGTGATTTTAGACGGTGAAAATATTCAAAAGACAAATACAAAAAAGCTAGCGCAAGAATTAGCGATTTTACCGCAAAGTCCTGAAAGTGCTAGCGGATTATTAGTTGAAGAGCTCGTATCCTATGGACGTTATCCATATCAAAAAGGATTTGGAAATCTAACAGAAAAAGATCGTAGCGTGATTGAATGGGCACTTCAAGCAACTAATACAGCGATGTTTCGAAAACAGACTGTGGACGCACTCTCTGGTGGGCAAAGACAACGTGTATGGATTGCGATGGCACTCGCACAAGAAACCGACATCATCTTTTTAGATGAGCCAACTACCTACTTAGATATGGCACATCAGTTAGAAGTACTTGAATTGCTTCAGGAATTAAATGAAAAAGAAGGACGTACAATCGTCATGGTATTACATGATCTCAATCAAGCTGCACGTTTTTCAGATTATATGATTGCTTTGAATCAAGGACACTTAATCAAAGAAGGCACACCTGAAGAAGTCATGACGCACGATACATTAGAACATGTATTTCAAATTGATGCTGTTATTGGTGAAGACCCACGTACGAAAAAGCCAATGTGTGTCACTTATAATTTAATTGAAGAAAAAGTGGATGAACCAATTCCATCTATTCAACGATAAAAAGGAGCTTATTTATGAAAAAATTAATAATAGCATTCATCGCATTAATGGTTTTAGCATTAGCTGCATGTGGTGGAAAAGAAGAAACAAAAGATAAAAAAGAAGATTCAGGTACATTCACGTATAAAGCTGTAAATGGTGATATTAAGGTACCAAAAAATCCGAAGCGTGTAGTAGTTCTAGCAGGCTATACAGGTGATTTAATTAAATTAGGTATTCCAGTTGTAGGAGCAGATCAGTGGTCAATGGATAACCCACAATTTAAAGATGCTTTAAAAGATGCGAAATTAATTTCCGATGAGGACGTTGAAAAAATTGCAGAATTAAAACCGGACTTAATCATCGGATATGATACAGTTAAAAATAAAGAGAAAATCGAAAAAATCGCGCCAACTGTATTATTCACATATAATGCATACGATTATTTACAACAAGCTGTAGAAATCGGTAAAGTAGTCAATAAAGAAAAAGAAGCACAAGCATGGGTGGATGACTTTAAAACACGTGCAGCAGATACTGGAAAAGAAATTAAAGCAAAAATTGGTGAAGATGCTACAGTATCGGTCATCGAATCATTCGGTAAAGAAATCTACGTTTACGGTAATAACTGGGGACGTGGTACAGAAATTTTATATCAAGCAATGAAATTAAACATGCCAGAAGCTGTTAAAAAAGATGCTTTAAAACAAGGGTATTATGCTGTATCAAGTGAAGTATTAAAAAAATATGCAGGCGATTACATGATTTTATCTGTATTCGGTGATCAAGATCCAGCATTCACAAAAACAAAATACTATAAAGAAATTCCAGCCGTTAAAAATAATCGCGTATTCCGTGTCAATGCAAATGAATTTTATTTCAATGACATGATGACACTTGATTTCCAATTAGATTTCTTTAAAAAGTCATTTTTAGGAAAGTAAAATGATGATAATAAAAAGAGGTTATCCATAGCTGGGTAACCTTTTTTACATAGAAAGGACGGAGGAAAATATGCTGAAATTATTTCGATCATGGTCACTTTGGCTCCAATTGCTTATCGCCTTCGTACTCTTACTCATTACTATATTTTTTGCGATTTCACTCGGAGCGGCCGTCATACCACTTCAAGATGTATGGCATGCAATTTGGTCGAGTGAGGGTGGCGAGAAAATTGATATTTTACGAGAAATACGATTCCCTCGTGTGGTTGCAGCAGTCTTTGTAGGGGCGGCTTTAGCAGTAGCAGGTGCAATTATGCAAGGTGTAACACGTAATCCATTAGCAGACCCAGGTTTACTGGGGCTTACTTCAGGAGCAAATGCCGCATTAGCCATTGGTCTCGTTGTTGTTCCAAAACTCGATTATATGGGTTCTGTTATTGCCTGTTTAATCGGCGCTGCTGTTGGTATGGGGATTGTGTACGGTATTAGTGCCACAAGTAGAAAAGGAATGTCTCCTTTAAAATTAGTATTAGCAGGGGCTGCTGTTTCGATGTTTTTACAAGCAGTAGCAGATGGTACAGGTCTATTATTCAAAATTTCAAAGAATGTTTCGATGTGGACATCAGGTGGTTTACAAGGTATTACATGGAGTGCTTATATCGTTATGCCACTTATCATCATTGCATTAATCGGTAGTATTCTTATTAGTCGACAACTAACGATTCTAAGTTTAAATGAAGAACTAGCTGTAGGACTTGGACAAAAAACGATGCAAATTAAGACGATTATGTTCATCATCGTCGTGTTACTAGCAGGGAGTGCGGTTGCGTTAATCGGTAACTTAGCCTTCGTCGGTTTAATGATTCCGCATATTGTTCGTACATTCGTTGGTGGCGATTACCGAGCAGTTATTCCAATGTCGATGATTGTAGGCGGTATGTTTATGGTCATCGTTGATTTGATTGGACGCACGATGAATGCACCATATGAAACACCTGTTGTGGCACTCGTTGTTGTGATTGGTCTACCATTCTTCTTAATTTTAGTGAAGAGGGGAGGGCGTTTCTTTGCTTAAAAAGAGTACGTATACATTTTATTTAGCGATGGGTGTCTTTTTAGTTATTTGTTGTGCTTTTTTAGGGTTATCTGTTGGTTATTCTTCAATGGGTTTTCGAAGTGTGATTGCTACATTCTTCGGTTACGGTGAAGTGTCAGATGAATTTATTTTATTCTCTATTCGTTTACCACGTATTTTAATTTTAATTTTAGCAGGTGTTGCGTTAGCAGTGGCTGGTGCAGTACTTCAAACATTGACAAAGAACGACCTAGCAGACCCTGGGATTATCGGGATTAATGCAGGTGCAGGTGTTGGAATTACGGTACTTTACTTATTTGCAAAAGGAGAGCTAACGAATTTTTCATATGCATTACCGATTGTTGGGTTTGTCAGTGCGATTATAACAGCTCTCCTCATCTATAGTTTTTCTTATGAACGAAATCGTGGGATTCAACCATTCCGATTAATTCTTGTCGGTGTTGGATTTGCAGCGGCTTTATCGGGCATCATGGTCATGCAGATTTCTTCAGCAAATCGCTCAGATGTCGACTTTATTGCAGGGTGGTTAGCAGGGAATGTTTGGGGAGCCGATTGGCCGTTTGTATGGGCTCTACTTCCATGGGTACTCATTCTCGTTCCATTTACTATAATGCGTTCGAACCATTTGAACATTTTAGGGCTAAGTGAGCCGATGGCAGTAGGATTAGGTGCTTCATTGAACAAACAGCGTATGTACTTCTTATTATTAGCAGTTGGTCTAGCAGCAGCTGCAGTATCTGTGACAGGCGGAATTGGCTTTATCGGTTTAATGGCCCCTCATATTGCCCGTTCACTTGTTGGACCACGCCATCAACGTTTTTTACCGATGACGATTGTCATTGGCCCGATTCTCTTATTAGTGGCAGATGCGATTGGTCGCTCGATTTTAACAGAATCGAGTATTCCAGTTGGGATTGTTGTCGCTATTATTGGTGCACCATACTTCTTATATTTATTAAAAAAACAAGTATAATAGATAGTAGAAGTAAGGAAACATCAGGAGGATTTTTATGAAAAAGTGGCTATTTGGTTTATCTATTTGTATGCTTATAGGCTTAACAGGATGTGGTGAACAAAATGTAGCACAGGCGCAGGAGCAAAAATACGGTATGAATTTAGATTTAGCACGTCGCCCTTATACAATCGATGTTTTAAAGAAGTATATAGATGATGTGAAAAAATCAGGCGGGAACTATGTACATCTTCATTTAACCGATGATGAAAACTATGCATTAGAGAGTCGACTTTTAGGACAGCCAGCAAAAAAATCATGGCAGCAAAAAGACGGACTCTATCGCAATCCATTAACGAAGCAAACCTTTTTATCGATGAAGCAGATGCGCTCTTTAGAAGCGTATGCGGCGAAGAAAAAGATTGAATTAATACCCGAGATTGATATACCTAGTCATATGGGAGCTATTTTAAAACTGTATGAAAAAGCGAATCCGAAGGTAGCGAAAAAGTTGGTGCGTGATGAGTGGAATCAAATTGCACCGAATCAGTCGAGTATAAGATTCGTACAAGCATTATATCGTGAAGTTTTACAAGCTTTACCGAAAACAAAAACGATGCATATTGGTGGAGACGAGATTGCCTATGATGAAGAAGATCATGTGAAATACATCCATTACTTCAATCAAATGAATCGTTATTTGCAAAAGAAGCATGTGCGTACATGGATTTGGAATGATTCTTTATTGAAGGCAGATTTAAAAAAGTTAGATCAAACGATTGCGATTACATTTTGGAGTTGGACGGGTGAACCCGAAAGTACAACTGAAAAGAAGCATCGTGAAAAAGTTCGTCCCAGTGCGCCACAGTTAATAAAAGCAGGACACACAGTGTATAATTATAATGATTACTACTTATATGTAGATTTTACATCAAAAGGTTCAATTCGTTCGGATTTGCAGTATATGAAACAAGATATTAAAAAGAACTGGACGTTAGGGAGATGGAATTCATCTCATCAGCAAACTACGTCAAAAATTTCTGGTGCAGCCATCTCTATATGGGGAGAAGGTTCAAAGAAATCTACAGCCGACCAAGTTTACAACTATACGAAAGAATTGTTTCCGACAATGATGAAAAAGGTAAAGTAGTAGTAATACATTATTTTTGAGGGGTGTTTTGATGTCTATTTATGATTTAGACGTTACATTAGAAGATGGAAAAACGTATTCAATGAAAGAGTACGAAGGAAAAGTATTATTGATTGTGAATACAGCATCAAAATGTGGTTTTACACCGCAATTCAAAGAACTCGAAGAATTGTATCAAAAGTATAAAGACAAAGGATTAGTCGTACTCGGCTTCCCATCAAATCAGTTCAAGCAAGAATTAGATTCAGGTGAAGCGGCAGCAGAACAGTGTCGTTTACAATATGGTGTTACGTTCCCGATGCATGAATTAGTTCATGTAAATGGTAAAGATGAGCATCCATTATTCACGTATTTAAAAGAACATTCAAAAGGGTTTTTAGGTAGTAGCATTAAGTGGAATTTCACAAAGTTCCTTGTAGATCGCGACGGTCATGTCGTGGCGCGTTATGCATCGAAAGATAAGCCAAGTCAGTTTGAGGAAGATATTGTCAAATATTTAGAAATTTGATTGACAATTTAGACATTTTAAGATAATATATAAATTGTAAATCAATAGTGCTTGAATTGGTGTGAGGGAATCCTTGAATTCGCCTCGCTTAAAAGGGAAGCTGGTGTGACTCCAGCGCTGTCCCGCAACTGTAAATGTGAGTGTAGTAAGCATATCCACTGTCTTTAAATAGATGGGAAGGGGCTGTTACACAGTGACCATGAGCCAGGAGACCTGCCAATTCTACTGTGCATCTTTATTTACCTACGAGGATAGGTTGATGTTAGCTACTTATGTTTTTAGTAGATGACAGCTTTCCTGTGGGGGAAGCTGTTTTTTGTGCTCTCGTTACGATTCCCATTCAATGATTCAATACGACTATTTAGAACTCCCCAACTTCCGAATAGTATAATACAAAATTTGTTTCGTTACGGGACCTAACAGAACTAAACTCTAGAGAAGAAGGAATTGCGTGTTTATACGTGATTCCTTCTTTTTAATACAGTAAAATGTTTCGTTTACTTTAAAAATGTATAAATTATTTGTAAAGATATAGAAAAGCAATGTATTTAGTGCTACTATATGGACTATATATTTTGAGATGGAGAGTGAGGTTTCGGTAAATGACCGAACATGAGAAAAAAACAAAAATAAAGCAGGCGCGTTATCAAATTATTGCGGCTGACCTTGCCTCTAAGATTGTAGATCGAGAATATGAGGTTGGGCAAAAGCTATATGCACGTTCCTCATTAGCGAGTAAATATGGTGTTTCATCTGAAACGGCGCGCCGTGCCATTGCAGTACTACAAGATTTAGGAATCGTTCAAGCTACAAAGGGGAGTGGCGTCTTCATCAAGTCTTATGAAGAAGCTGCAAAATTTGTACATCAATTAAAAGATGTGCAATCAGTCAATGAAATTCAGCATGATGTCTTTCAATCCATCGCCAAACAAAAAGAAGAATTAGAGCGCTTGGAACAACTGTCACAAGAGTTAGTGTCGCGAACAAATCGTTTTCATTCGCTCAATCCATTTGCACCATTCAACGTGACTGTAACATCGGAATGCCTGTATTTAGATATGACCATTCAAGAATTAAATTTCTGGCAAAATACGACAGCTACAATTGTCGGGATTCGTCGCGGTGAAACGATTTTATTATCACCTGGACCATATGCATCAATTAAAGAAAATGATGTACTATACTTTATTGGAAATGAAGCATCTTTCGATATTGTAAAAAATTTTTTATACAAAGGATAAATCGACTTTTTAAAAGGTATATAAACCTTGTTGTGACAAGGATTCATAAACATAAAATAATGATAGGAAATGCCATGTTTCTCCCAGGGGAAACATGGCATTTTGATGCTTACATTTGACATAAGTAACAACTTTTTGTTAGGGTTAAGTTGTTACTTATTTTGTAACAAACTGATATCGCAACGAATTGAGGTGTAGCTCTTGGCTAAAATAAGAGTGGAAAACGTAAGTAAAATTTTCGGAAAAAAAATTACACAAGCAGAAGAGCTTGTAAAGAAGGGGAAAAGTAAATCAACTATTTTAAAAGAAACAGGTGCAACTGTTGGTGTTTATGATGCAAGCTTTGAAGTAAAAGAAGGTGAAATCTTCGTTATTATGGGTTTATCAGGTAGTGGTAAATCAACACTTGTACGATTACTTAATCGTTTAATCGAACCAACAACAGGGCAAATTTACATTAACGATGCAGATGTATCGAAAATGAATAAAACACAATTACGACAAGTGCGAAGAAATTCAATTAATATGGTCTTTCAGAATTTTGGGTTATTCCCACATCAAACGATTTTAAAAAATACCGAATATGGATTAAAGGTTCGAGGGGTTCCAAAGGAAGAGCGTAAAGTCAAAGCTGAAAAAGCACTTGAGAACGCGGGACTCATTGATTTCAAAGATCAATATCCAAAGCAATTATCCGGTGGTATGCAGCAACGTGTAGGTCTTGCACGGGCACTCGCAAACGATGCCGAAATTGTTCTAATGGATGAAGCCTTTTCAGCCCTCGACCCTTTAATACGGAAAGAGATGCAAGATGAGTTGTTAGAACTTCAACAAAATATGAAGAAGACAATTATCTTTATTACGCATGATTTGAATGAAGCACTACGCATTGGTGACCGAATCGCCATTATGAAAGATGGACAAATCATTCAAATTGGTACGGGTGAAGAAATTCTAACAAATCCAGCTGATGAATATGTAAGTAGCTTCATTGAAGACATCGACCGTTCTAAAGTATTAACAGCTGAAAACATCATGGTGAAACCAGTAACGATTAATCCGGCACATGATGGACCAAAAATGGCATTAAAACGTATGAAAGATGAACAAGTGAGTATGGTATTAGCAGTGACACCGCCAAAACAATTAGTTGGCTACATAACTGCAGACGACGCATTACGTTGTGCAAAAGAAGGCCAAACAAATTTAATCAATTGTGTACAACAAGATATTTTAACAGTGCCACACGATTTACTATTAGAAGAAGTGTTGCCAATTATTTCAGACTCAAAAACACCAGTAGCTGTTATGAAAAATGATCAGCTAGTTGGGGTTCTTATTCGCGGTGTAGTGATTGAAGCTCTCGCAAAAGAAACATCTGCGGAGGTGACGGCACATGAATAATTTACTCGATCAAATTCCGATGATGCCACTTGCAAAATGGACGAATAATGCAATGGATTATATTACGGAACACGGACAAGGTTTCTTTGATGCAATTCAAGAGAATACAGAAAGCATGATGCTTGCCGTTACAGATTTCTTACTTATGGTTCCAGCAATTGTATTTATTTTATTAGTTGCAGTATTAGCATTTTTTGCAACGAAGAAAAAACTCGGTTTAACGATTTTCGCAGTACTTGGTTTACTGTTTATTTATAACCAAGGATTATGGAGTGACTTAATGAATACGGTCACGCTTGTACTATTTGCGAGTTTAATTTCGATTATTATCGGGATTCCTGTTGGTATTTGTATGTCAAAAAGTAGAGTATTTGAAAGTATTATGAAGCCGGTTTTAGACTTCATGCAAACAATGCCAGGTTTTGTGTACTTAATTCCAGCTGTTGCATTCTTCGGTATTGGTTTAGTACCAGGGGTGTTTGCTTCGATTATTTTCTCAATCCCACCAACGATTCGTTTTACGAATTTAGGGATTCAGCAAGTACCAAAAGAATTAATTGAGGCATCAGAATCTTTCGGTAGTACAGGACCACAGAAATTATTCAACGTAGAACTACCATTAGCAAAATCAACAATTATGGCTGGTGTAAACCAAACGGTTATGCTATCGCTATCAATGGTTGTTATTGCATCGATGATTGGTGCAGAAGGTTTAGGTCAAAAAGTATTAACAGCTGTACAAAGAGCAGACGTTGGACCAGGTTTTGTAGCTGGTTTAGCACTTGTTATTTTTGCAATCTTAATTGATCGTTTAACACAAAGTTTCAATACTAAAAAAGGGTAGGGTGAATTAGATGAAATTTTCAAAAACAATGAAAGCAGCAGGACTAGCTTTAGGTCTTGGTCTATCAGCAGTCCTTGCTGGATGCGGTAACTCTTCAAGTTCAGATAAGTCAGATCCAACTGTTGAACTTGCATATGTAGAATGGGATACAGAAGTAGCTTCAACAAATGTTATTGCTGAAGTTTTAAAAGAAGAAGGCATTAAAGTCAAAACAACTTCACTTGATAATGCAGTGATGTGGGAAGCTGTCGCAAATAACAAAGCAGATGCAATGGTAGCTGGATGGCTACCACATACACATGGTGCGCAATATGATAAGTATAAAGACCAAGTAGAGGATTTAGGTGTTAACTTAAAAGGTGCTAAAATTGGTTTAGTTGTACCAGATTATATGAAGGTTGATTCAATTGAAGATTTAAAAGACCAAGCGAAAAAAGAAATCACAGGTATTGAGCCAGGAGCAGGCATCATGGGTGCTACAGAAAAGGCTTTAAAAGATTATAAAAACTTAAGTGATTGGAAACTAAAACAATCTTCTTCAGGTGCGATGACTGTAGCACTTGGTCAAGCTATCAAGAAGAAAGAAGATATCGTTATTACAGGATGGGCACCACACTGGATGTTCCAAAAATATGATTTAAAATTCTTAAAAGATCCGAAGAAAGTATATGGTGGCGAAGAACAAATTCATACATTCGCTTCTAAAAAGCTAAAAGAGAAATCACCAGATGCTTATAAAATTTTGAAAAACTTTAACTGGACAACAGATGATATCGAATCAGTTATGTTAGATATTCATGATGGTACACCACCAGAACAAGCTGCAAAAACTTGGATTAAAGAAAACCAAACAAAAGTAGCAGAGTGGACAAAATAATCGTGTAATAAATAAATCCTATGTAGTGAACATATGAAAGTTCACGCATAGGATTTTTTACATTAAAAAACGAGGTCTACGCACGGTAAGACCTCGTTTTTAATCAATTAACCACGTCCGCCCATTGGCTCTGAAGCACGTTGATTAAAGATTGAAATATGGTGTAATTTTTTTGTTTTTGTTGGACCAACAAATTTAAGTGTATTTTTTCCAACTTTGTAATTTAAAATCGTGTCTTTACCGTTATAAGTTGTTGAAGATGGCTTACCACCAACAGCTATAATATCTGAAAATGTAATATCAGATAGTTTAAATGAAGAATCAGGCGCTACGAAAGTACGCACATCATAAACACGATCTCCGCGTCCAATAGCAAAAGCATAGGTTACTTTGCCTTTCTTTTTGTACTCAATATAGTTCGTATTGTTAGAGAATGTTGTAGCGGGTTTTCCCCATTTGTTTGTAATGTCTTCATAAACTGATTTTCCACTCTCAAATGGAACACCTTCTGTCATACCATTTTTCGCTGTTTTGAATTGGTTTTGTAAAAAATCACGTAAGATAGGTTTTACCGTGTCTTTTGATTTTGTTTCGATTTTTTTAGAAGAAGTAGATGTTACAGTAGTGTCTTCTTTTTTACTAGCCTCTGTTTGTACATCCTCTGTTTGTACATCTTCTGTTTTCGCTGTCGTGTTTTCAGCTGCCTGTGTTTTCGGCACTTCCTTTTCAGGAGTTGCTTCTGGCTCTCCGCAAGCAACAAGTAGCAGTGAAGAAGCTGCAAGTAAACTAGCTAGTTTTGTATAAGTTTTCATCGAATCTCCTCCTTTTAATCGTTTATATTCTCTATTAAATTATACCAAATAAAAAGAATACAACTACTACAAATAGCAGCAAAAATTGTTAAGAAGTTTCAATATTTGTTATCTTTTTGTTATATTCATAAAATAAAGAGATGGAATGGTCAAAGTATAAAACCCGAAATTGCACTATATGACGCAATTTCGGGTTTTAAAATTTATTGTACTTCTTTTAAACGAGGTTCTACAACAGAAGAAGCATCTACTGTTTTTAAGTTTGTAATATATTGAATGAATGCATCTGTATCTAAACCAAGATCATCGATTACTTTTGCTTCTTTAAATGTAGGGAATTGGTCACCGCCACCTACTAAGAAGTCGTTGATTACTGCTTTATATGTTTTTGCTTCATCAATCTTTTCGCCATTTACGAATACATCAACTACTGCTTTATCTTTATATGTGTATGTTAAACCAGAAACTTCTAAACCATATCCACCTGTAAATTGATTATTAATTGCAGATTTAACTTGAGCGCCTGTTAATTCAACGATTTTTAAAATGTTACCGAAAGGTTGAACGCCTTGTGCAGCGCCACGTGAAATTACAAATGAATCGCCAGAAGCAGTTGCATCTAAGTCAGAGCGAACGCCACCAGAGTTTGTGAAAGCAAAGTCAACTGAAGCATCTTTTGCTTTTGCAAATGCTAACTGTCCATCTGTTACAAGATTCCCTACAGGTGAGCCACCTAGTGGGTAGGCTACACGTTCACGTGAGATTTTTGCTGCATTCATATTTGCGATTGGTTGGTCCATCACTTTCCCAACAATACCTTTTGCTTCTTGAATAATACCATTTACTTTTTTAGATACTTTATTTTTCATAATTGTTGTTTCTGTTTGTGTGTAGTTATATTTAATTTTAGCTGCTGGTGTCTTCATAAAGTCTTTTGTTTTTGAACTTAGTGTACCTGTTACAACTGAATAAGCAGATGCATAGTTATAGGCTTCAACTACACGAACACCTTTGTACGTTCCGTTAGCATAGCCATGATTATGACCAGCAAAAACAACATCAATTGAGTTCGATGGATCAAGTTTGTTTGCTGTTTTTAACATATCAATTACATCGCCTGTTAAACGTGAATTTTCTTGTGTTTCAATAGAAGAATTTGCTTCTTTATCGACTTCGACAGACGAGTGAGCGACAACGGCGATTGCTTTTACGCCTTGTTTACGTAATTCTTTTGTATATTTTGCAACAGCTTGACCAGGGTCCACTACATCAATATCTTTTGTATGTTGTGCTAAAACGACTTCTTTAATACGTGGTGTTACAATGCCGATGAAGCCGACTTTTACACCGCCGATTGTTTTAACTGTATAAGGTTTGAAGCCTTTAACTAATTTTTTTGTCTTTTTATCAACTACATTTGCTGAAAGAATCTCCATTTTAGAAGTTGTTTGTTTATAATCTTTTACGAATTCATAGTTTTGTGTTACACCTTTGATGGGTTTTTTACCTTTCCAAATACGTTGGAATTCGTCTAAACCTTCATCGAATTCATGGTTTCCAAGTGCCCCAATCGAGAAATTCATTGCATTTAAAATATTCATTGTTGGTTCATCTTGTAAAAGACTTGAGATAGCAGGAGAGCCACCTACTGTATCACCAGCATGAATTGAAAGTGAATTAGAAGTTGTTGATTTCAACTTATTTGCTTTTGCAAAAGCAGCTTTTTCTTGCTCAAAGTTATACGCTAAAGAAGCCATCCCACCGACTGGCGTACCTACACTATCTTTTTTGTTATTCCCGTCAATATAACCATGTAAGTCGTTCATACTTAAAAGTTGTACAGGGATTTTTTTCTCTACTACTTTTTTACTTGTTGTTTTAGCTGTTGCATTGATTCCTGCACCGAAAGAAAATGGTACGGCAGTTAGTAATGCAGCAACGCTTAATGAAGTAATAATCTTCGATTTAAACATCATTTCGCCACCCCTTAAAATAGAATTGTTTCCTCTTAAATATAAGAATTACATCCTGAAATAGCAATATATTATTGAATTATTCTATTTAACAGAAAATAAAGATTATTTAGATATTGTCATAAAAATACAATAAGTATAAATTGAAAATAATCTAAAAGTAATAAGTCAGACATTAGACGTTAGTCATTTGAACATCTACTAGCAAGTGATTAATTAAGAAGTCTATAGTAAAAAAATAAATTTAGACAAAATAAAAAAACTAGTAATGAATGTGGAAAAACACATCCTTTACTAGTTGAAATGTATTTAAAATGAATGAATATTTCTGTATAGCCCGACTACTTTACCTAAAATCGATACATTTTGAACAATAATTGGTTCCATTGAAGAATTCTCAGGTTGCAAACGGAAATAGCCGTCTTCTTTATAGAAACGTTTTACCGTTGCTTCGTCGTCTTCAGTCATTGCCACAACGATCTCACCGTTATTTGCAGAAGACTGTTGTTTCACAATGACATAGTCACCATCTAGAATACCTGCTTCAATCATCGACTCACCCATAATTTCTAGCATAAAAATATGGTCATCAGATGTACCATATGTATGTGGAATTGGGAAGTACTCTTCAATATTTTCAATTGCTGTGATGGGCATACCTGCTGTTACTTTACCAAGAAGTGGAACATGCATCACACCTTGTTTTGTAGCCGTAGTCGATTCAAAAGGATTTAAAATTTCAATTGCACGAGGTTTCGTTTTATCACGACGGATATAACCCTTACTTTCTAAACGTTCTAAATGCCCATGTACAGTTGAACTAGAAGCTAATCCAACAGCCAATCCAATCTCACGCACAGAAGGCGGATAACCCTTACTTTGTACTTCATCTTTAATAAAATTTAAAATCGCTTCTTGACGCTTTGAAAGTTTTGTTTTTTTCAATGCAGTATTCACAACCTTCACCTCAACTTCCTACTATATTTTGTATTTTGAGTATAACATCGTAGAAAATCAAATGCAAACAATTGTTCTGAAAAAACCGTTGACAAAAACAAGTGTTCGAGTTTATGATGAGAACAAACATTCTAGTAAAAAGTTGGAAGGGGAAATTCAGATGAAGTGGATCAAAAATAATGTGATGGTGATTTGTTTTTCGGTAGTTGTATTATTGTTTGTTGGTAATGTTGTGCGTGATACAATAGCGAAGACGCATGTAACTGAAATTCGAATTACAGAAGGTGATACATTATGGTCTTTAGCTCAAAAATATAGCGGAGATATGAAACCACAAAAATGGATGAACCAAGTTATTAATGAAAACAATTTAGTTGATGGGCAAATTATGGCGGGAGAGAAATTAACCGTACCGATTACCAATCATGAATTACAACAAATAGAATTAGCGAGTGATCAATAATGAAATCAAAAAAAGCTGTGGCTTACTGTCGCGTAAGTACAGAAAAAGAAACACAAGACCAGTCTTTAGAGAGACAAAGAATTGAATTAACTGCCTATGCTAAAGAAAAAGGGTACACATTAGATTGTATTTTTGAAGACCGCCATAGTGGTTATGATATTGAGCGTGAAGGATTATTAGAATTGTTAGATTTCTTAAAACAATATCCGCAATCTGCTCTATTTATTCAAGATGAGACACGTATTGGACGTGGGAATGGTCGAATGGCTGTTTTACATCTTTTACAAAAATACGATACAACGATTTATTCTATGTCATCAGATGGTGAAATGAAATTAAACGATATGGATTCGATGTTACTGGAGATTTTAGCAATTGTAGAGGAGTACCAACGCAAAATACATAATGCAAAAATCAAACGAGGGATGCGTCGTGCTGTTGAAAATGGCTATCGTCCAGAATTAAATATTAGTAATCGTGGTAATCCAGAAGGACGCGAAAGAATTGATGTGCCACTTGACCAGATTGTTGCATTAAGAAAAAAAGGGCTTACTTATGAAGAAATAGCTGCTACGTTAAAGATTGCCGGTTTTCATGTGAGTAAAGCAACTGTGCATCGTCGTTATACAGAGTATGTGCAAGAACAACAAAATCAATAGAATTTTTTCTTTAAAATGTCTTTTTAAGTCTTTAAATCATTATTTTTAAGCTTTTTTCAGGATTTTTGAGCTGAATACTTGCTAAATTGCTGTATTTTTCATACCTTTAATGTAGTGACTAGGTCGAAAGGATGAAAATTATGCTATCAAAAGAAAAACTAGCGCGTATTAGTGAATTATCAAAAAAGAAAAAAGCAGGTACATTAACTGTTGAAGAAGCAAAAGAACAGACGACACTGCGCCAAGAATATTTAGACACATTCCGTAAAACAATGCGTAATACAATCGAAAACGTTCGTATTTTCGATCCAAATGGTGAAGAAGTAACGCCAGATAAAATTCGTGAAAAGCAAAAAACAAACGGACGTCTAAATTAACAAGTAAAAACGCACACAATTATGACGAAAATCCACAATTGTGTGCGTTTTTTCATGGATAATCGTCTAACGTCAATTATAACCATTGTTTTATAGTCGATTCTTGACTAAACTAGAGATAGTAATACATTTTGTATAGAAGAAAGGATGTCAACTTTAATGACGCAACAAGCAGATCAGTTAGCAATTAATGCGATTCGTACTTTATCAATTGATGCAATTGAAAAAGCAAATTCAGGACACCCAGGTTTACCAATGGGCGCAGCACCAATGGCGTACACGCTATGGACAAAACAACTACAACATAATCCTCAAAATCCATCATGGTTCAACCGTGATCGTTTTATCCTTTCAGCGGGTCATGGCTCAATGCTTTTATATAGCCTACTTCACTTAGGTGGTTACGGCTTACCAATGGAAGAAATTAAAAACTTCCGTCAATGGGGTTCTTTGACACCAGGTCACCCTGAATTTGGACATACAGTCGGTGTAGAAGCTACTACAGGTCCATTAGGTCAAGGTATTTCAATGGCAGTAGGTATGGCAATGGCTGAATCTCATTTGGCAGCAGTATATAACAAACCAGAACACAATATTATCGATCACTATACATACGTGTTATGTGGTGATGGTGATTTAATGGAAGGTGTTTCTGCCGAAGCCGCGTCATTAGCAGGTCATCTACAATTAGAAAAATTAATCGTATTATACGATAGTAACGATATTTCATTAGATGGTGATTTAAACAAATCATTCTCAGATGATACAGCTGCACGTTATAAATCATATGGTTGGAACTACTTATTAGTAGAAGACGGTACAGATGTGGCAGCAATCAATCAAGCAATCGAAAATGCAAAAACATCAAATAAACCAACATTAATTGAGATTAAAACAATTATTGGTCATGGTTCACCGAATAAATCGGGTAAATCAGATTCTCACGGTGCACCATTAGGTACAGAAGAAGTTGCATTAACAAAAGCGAATTACGACTGGACATATGAGCCATTCGAAATTCCAGAAGAAGTATATGAAACATTCAAGGAAGCAGCTGAAACACATGGTGTAAAAGCAGAAGCAGCTTGGAATGATGCGTTTGCAGCATATAAAGTAGAATTCCCAGAATTAGCAGCTCAATTAGAGAAAGCAATCAAAGGTGAATTCCCTGAAAACTTCGATGCAGAATTCCCAGTATATGAAGCAGGTAAATCAGTTGCGACACGTTCATCTTCTGGTGATATGATTAATGCAATTGCTAAAACTGTTCCTTCATTCTTCGGTGGTAGTGCCGATTTAGCTGGTTCAAACAAAACAACAATCAAAGGTGCTGGTGATTTCTCAGCACATGACCGCGCTGGTCGTAACATTTGGTTTGGTGTACGTGAATTTGCAATGGGCGCAGCATTAAACGGTATGGCACTTCATGGTGGATTGAACGTCTTCGGTGGTACGTTCTTCGTATTCTCTGATTATGTACGTCCAGCAGTTCGTCTGTCTGCATTAATGGGATTACCTGTAACATATGTATTCACACATGACTCAGTAGCTGTTGGTGAAGATGGTCCAACACACGAACCAATCGAGCATTTAGCCGCTTTACGTGCAATGCCGAATTTATCAGTAATTCGTCCAGCAGATGCAAATGAATCAGTAGCAGCTTGGAAGTTAGCATTAACTTCTAAAAACCGTCCAACTGCACTTGTTTTATCACGTCAAAACCTACCTGTTCTTGATGTAGATCAAACTGTATTACATGCAGGTGTTGAAAAAGGTGCTTACGTTGTAGCGAAAGCTTCAAAAGAAGTAGCAGATGCATTATTAATCGCAACAGGTTCAGAAGTGCAACTAGCAGTAGCTGCAAAAGAAGTATTAGCAAAAGAAGGTATTGAAGTATCTGTTATCTCAATGCCTGATACAGCACGCTTTGATGAGCAAGATGCTGCATACAAAGAATCTGTATTACCAAAAGCAGTAACAAAACGACTTGCAATCGAAATGGCTTCATCATTCGGTTGGCATAAATATACTGGTTTCGAAGGTGATGTTCTTGCAATCGATACATTCGGCGCAAGTGCACCTGGAGATACAGTGATTGAAAAATACGGTTTCACAGTTGAAAATGTTGTTGCGAAAGTGAAAGCATTATTTAATTAATCCGTACACAATAAAATCCCGAAATGTTTGACGTTTCGGGGTTTTTTTATTCAACAAACGATTTCTCATATGTAGCATAATTAATTAATTTTTCATGAAATCTACGACAAATGTAGATAGGCTATGTTTTTTATTGTATAATCCTTCATGGAGAGTATTATCTCGTATGTGAAAATAGAGGAGGAACACAAGTGAGTACAGGTCTTGCCATTACATTCATCATCCTTGCGTTAATCGTTGGTCTTGTGGGTGGATTTTTCATCGCACGCCAATACATGATGAAGTATTTAAAAGAAAACCCGCCAATCAACGAAGATATGCTTCGTATGATGATGACTCAAATGGGACGCAAACCATCTGAGAAACAGGTTCGCCAAGTGATGAGCCAAATGAGTAAAGCAACAGATAAAATGGATAAAAAGAAGAAATAATTTATTCGTTAAGATAAACCAAAAAAGTGAGGTCTCATTAGTAGGTCTCACTTTTTGTATGTTATGCAGGTTGAATAATACGTGTGCGACGTTTCTTCTGTGGGAATTGATAATCTTGTGGTAAATAACTAATATGAAAGTCTACTAAAAATTTAATAATTTCTTTTTCATAATCAAAAGGTTGTTCATTAAATGATTGCGCATGCTCACCTTTTTCGAATAACACAAGTCGTGTATTTTCAGGTTTTGCCGCATGTAACGCTTCTGACATTGTATGTGGAATATACGTATCTTCTAAACTATGAATATATAAAATCGGTTTTGAAATCTTTTGAACAACTTCAATCGGTGCGACTTCACGCAGTGTATAACCATCACGTTTTTGAATAAAGAAGTCAGCTAATTTTACCGCGTAAGCAGTTTTAATCGGTGTATCGCGCATGAGTACATGGTGGAGTTGTTTTTCAAATGTTGAGAATGCGCAATCTGCAATAATAAAATCAAATAATGTATCATCTAATCCACCATATTGAAGAGTTGTAGCAGCACCCATTGATTCACCTTGAATTCCTAACAGCGCATCATGTGTCATCTGTGAACGAACAGCTTCTACAACAGCTTGTAAATCATACTTTTCATAAAAGCCATAACTTGTCGTTTTGCCATCTGTTTTTCCGTGGCGCCGTTGATCGTAAACAATAATATTATAACCGAGACGAGCAAATACTTGTGCGTATTTTAAGGAATTGATATGTGTTTCAGTTACTCCGTGTAAAATAATGATTGTATTAAGACTTGTCGTACTCTGAATCTTATGGCATGTAATGGGGTAACCATTTGGTGATTGTACAATGAAACTTTCTTTAGCTACATGTGTAAACCAGTCTTCATCAAGCCGATTGGATTGTACTTCGCGATTCCAGATAAACTGCTCATCTTTTTGTTTCATATACATAACACGATTGGAAATGGTATAGCCAAGGGCAGCGATGGAAGCGCTCGCAGCACTTGCAACTACAGAAGCAAGTAAAGGCCATTTCTTTTTCAAATTCATCACCTCATGTTCATCATAATTAAATATGTTAAAAAAATCCATAGCCATTTCAAAACCTTACAAATGATTTACTTTCTGCTAAAATAAATATAAATCAAATACGAGGTGACAGAAATGGCGAAAAAGAAAAAACAAATGACTCAACCGAAGTCGACTTCAGATGACGGATTGACATTAAAAGATCAATTAAATGCAGATGTCTTAAGTCAATTAAAGTTAGCGAAACAAAGCTTAGTTGCACAAGAAAAAGAACAAGAAGAAGAGCGTCGTGCAAAAGCGCTATTTGAGAAAAAACAACGCGAGAAAAATATGAGTTTTGAAGAATTGTTAGAACAATACGGCGATCAAGGTTCAAAATTTTAATCGTACATTTTTAAAACAGACACTATCAGTGCAATTCCCATAAATAAGAGAATCTAAACAAAAAACTGAAGCCGCGACACAGCGCGATTTCAGTTTTTTTTAATCTTTATATATTTTTTCAGCCATACATTTATTTCATACGATGTTCTTCGTATCGATTTGCTTTTGTCATGTTCATCCATTGTTCTAAAACATCCTGTGAAGCAGGATGATGATAAGCGTCGATAATTTCATATAATTGTGGCAAACTGCTAACACCTAAAACTGTACTCGCAATGACATCTTGTTTTAAATTATAGCCAATGGCACCGTTTAACATATAATCTGTAGATTGTTCAAGTTGTTTGAGTGTATGTGCTAATTCTTCTTTTGAATAGTCTAGAAAACCATTGTCTGTCATTCGTTGTTCCCATTCATTTGTTAAAAGACCTTTCGCAATTGTACCACGTGAAATAACCGATATACGTCGTTCTTTCATCCACTCAAACCATTCCTCAGGACGACGGTCTAATGCGCTATATTGCATCATGATAGCGCTTGGACGACCCATTGTTGCCATTTGTTCAATAACATTTGGGCGAATAGAAGAAATACCATATTGACGAATAACGCCTTCACGTTTTAAATCCTCAAATGCTTCTGCAATTTCTTCGAAGTTATCTTCTAATGTTCCACCATGTAGCTGATATAAATCGATATAGTCTGTACCTAAACGGACGAGGCTTTTCTTAACGGCCTCCATGATATATTTTTTTGACGCATCCCAATGCCAGCTGTCACCAGAAGCATCCCATACGTTTCCGACCTTTGTTGAAATGATAACATCTTGGCGTTTTTTACGTAAAATATCTCCTACAATAATTTCGTTACGTCCATGATTATATAAGTCTGCTGTATCAAAAAAGTTAATGCCAGCGTCTACTGCTGCGTCAATGATATTACGCGCCTCTTGTAATTCCATCGGTAGTGACATGCAACCTAAACTTAATTCTGACACGCGTAAATCACTTGGACCTAAGTTTCTATACTCCATATATAACGCCTCCTCATACTTAATGGTACAATGTAAGTGGAAAAATAATCAATCTTAAAAGCATGGAGTGAATAAGATGAACAAAAAATTTGAAGAAGTAACGATTTCATCTGAAACAATTTATGAAGGACGCATTATTGATGTAAAAAAAGATCAAGTACGTCTGCCAAATGGAAAAAATGGAACGCGCGAATTAGTGAAACATCCTGGAGCAGTAGGTATTATTCCAATTACAGCAGATGGTCGTTTAATTGTTGTTGAACAATATCGCAAGCCTTTAGAGCGTAGTATTGTTGAAATTCCAGCTGGTAAACTAGAGCCGGGTGAAGAACCAGCCATAACAGCAGTTCGAGAATTAGAAGAAGAAACTGGGTATGGCGCGCATGACTTTACGTATCTTCAAACGATTGCAACATCACCAGGCTTTGCAGATGAAGTCATTCACCTTTATATTGCAAAAGACTTATATAAAATCGAGCAACCGGCAAGTCCAGATGAAGATGAATTTGTTGAATTAATGGAGATTTCTTTAGAAGAAGCAGAAGAAATGATGCAAGATGGTCGAATTTATGATGCGAAAACAGTCATTGCTGTGATGTGGATGCGTCAAAATATGTCGGTAAACAAATAAATTTGTATAGATGAAGTAAAAAAGGTTTTCTTTTTGAGAAAATATGTTTATCATAGTTGCTGTGAACAATATTCTCAATTGACTTGTTATTTAATAATAATTATTATAAAAAGATAGTCATTCCATTTAAATTCCACTATTTGTTGTCAATCAAACATGGGTTTTGGTATAATGTGAATAGTTTAGGAGGGCGTCACTATGGAAAGCCGTATAGATCGAATAAAGAAGCAATTGCATGGTGCGAGCTATAAACTGACGCCACAACGTGAGGCGACAGTGCGCGTACTACTAGAGAACGAAGAAGATCATCTGAGTGCTGAAGATGTCTATTTATTAGTAAAAGAAAAAGCGCCAGAGATTGGTTTAGCAACAGTGTATCGTACACTAGAGTTGTTAACAGAATTAAAAATTGTCGATAAAATTAATTTTGGTGATGGTGTATCACGCTACGATTTACGCCAAGAAGGTGCTGCACATTTCCACCACCATCTTGTATGTATCGAGTGTGGTGCAGTCGATGAAATCCAAGAAGATTTATTAGAAGATGTGGAAGCAATTGTTGAAAAGCGTTGGAATTTCCAAGTGAAAGACCACCGTTTAACATTCCACGGGATTTGCTGGCGTTGTTCAAGTAAAAAAGATCAATCACCAAATGACCAAAACTAGAAGGGTTGTCCCTAAAGTTTAAAAAGCAGCTTAAATCAATTACTTGATTCTAAACTGCGCGCTTAAACTGATGTGGACAGCCTTTTTTCTATCTTGAATAGAGAAGGAGAGAAAACGATGAATCCAGAAGTACGAGATGCAGTAGAAGAATACATACACTTTTTACGTGTAGAGAGACAACTTGCGCAGAATACATTAACATCGTATGACAAAGATATTCGGGCATATGTCCATTCGATTTTTGAAAAGCAACAATTAGCAACTTTTGATGAAATTGAGCGGTATCATATTTTACAACATTTAAAAGTACTGCAAGAAGGCGGGAAAACAGCGCGTACGATTTCACGACATATTTCATCTATTCGTTCATTCCATCAGTTTTTATTGCGTGAAAAACGCTGTCAACAAGACCCGACAGTTCATTTGGAGATGCCGAAATTAGAACAGAAGTTACCACAGATTCTATCAATTGAAGAAGTCGACAGATTGATGGAAGCGCCGAATACACAAAAGCCAGCGGGTAAAAGAGACCGCGCAATGTTAGAGCTTTTATACGCTACAGGTATGCGCATAAGTGAATGTATTGAGTTGAATGTAGAAGATGTCCATCTTTCTATGGGGTTCATTCGTGTATTTGGCAAGGGAGGAAAGGAACGTATTATTCCACTTGGACGAGCAGCGATTGAAACATGTACGGTTTACATTAATCAAGCTAGACGTGAATTAGAAAGTACAAAAGGACGAAGTGAAGCGTTATTTTTGAATCAGAGAGGGAACAGATTAACAAGGCAGGGCGTATGGAAATTGTTAAAAGGCTATGCACAAAAAGCACATATTCAGCATGAATTAACACCACATATTTTACGACATTCATTTGCGACTCATCTAATTGAGAATGGCGCAGATTTGCGTGCTGTACAAGAATTATTAGGTCATGCGGATATTTCAACAACACAAATTTATACGCATGTCAGTAAAACACGTCTATCTGATGTCTATAAACAATACCATCCGCGTGCATAAATTTTAAAATGTCAGATGTCTGACGTTTATTTTTCTAAAAAATTTGTTAAAATAAAGAAGAACAATCAACGACTGACTTTTTTCGGGAATCAGTAATGAAATCGATTGTAGGAGGAACTAAAAATGAAACCATTTAAACGTATACATTTAATTGTGATGGACTCAGTAGGTATTGGTGAGGCACCAGATGCAGCTGCTTTTAACGATGTAGGTGCAGATACACTTGGACATATTGCAGAGGAAATGAACGGGCTGAATATGCCACATATGGAGAGCTTAGGCTATTCAAATATTCGTCGTATGATTGACTTAGAGCCACTTAAAGGCATTCAAGAAGTTGAAAAACCAAAAGCTTACTATGGTCGCATGCAAGAAGCCTCTGTAGGAAAAGATACAATGACAGGTCACTGGGAGATTATGGGTTTAAATATCGACAAACCTTTTAAAGTTTATCCAGAAGGCTTCCCACAAGAATTATTAGATGAGTTAGAAGAAAAAACAGGTCGTAAAGTATTATGTAATCAACCATACAGTGGTACAGCAGTTATTGAGGACTTTGGTAAAGAACATATGGAGACGGGCGCTCTGATTGTTTATACATCAGCAGATCCAGTATTACAAATTGCAGCACATGAAGATATTGTGCCGCTAGAAGAACTATATAAAATTTGTGAAATTGCACGTGAGATTACAAAACGCCCTGAGTACTTAGTCGGTCGTGTCATTGCGCGTCCATTCGTAGGCGAGCCAGGAAACTTTACACGTACTGCAAATCGTCACGACTATGCCCTAACACCATTCGGTCGTACAGTAATGAATGAGATGAAGGATGCGGGGCTTGATGTCATCGCGATCGGTAAAATCTCAGATATTTATAACGGTGAAGGTGTAACGGAAGCGATTCGTACGAAAAGTAATATGGACGGAATGGATCAATTAGTCAATGTCATGAAACGTGATTTCCACGGACTATCATTCGTCAACTTAGTAGATTTTGATGCAAACTTTGGTCACCGTCGTGACCCACAAGGTTATGGTGAAGCACTAGAAGCGTTTGATGCGCGCTTACCAGAAGTATTTGAAAATATGCATGAAGATGATTTACTACTAATTACAGCAGACCACGGGAATGATCCAACATTTGAAGGAACAGACCATACGCGTGAATATGTGCCTTTAATTGCGTACTCACCACGCTTTAAAGAAGGTAAAGCGCTTGACCACATGCAAACTTTTGCAAGTCTTGGTGCGACAGTTGCAGATAATTTTGATGTGAAGTTACCAGAGTACGGTGAAAGTTTCTTATCCCAATTGAAATAAGGAAGGACAGACGTATATGCATATTTTAGATGTCATTGAAAAAAAGAAAAACAATCAACCTTTAACAAAAGAAGATATTCAATTTTTTATTGATGGTTATGTCAATGATACAATTGAAGATTATCAAGCATCTGCTTTACTAATGGCAATTCGTATCAATGGATTAGATTTTGAGGAAACATTAGCATTAACGAATGCGATGCTACATTCAGGTGACATTATTGATCTATCTGCTATTAATGGTTATAAAGTCGATAAACATTCAACAGGTGGCGTTGGCGATAAAGTGACACTAATTGTTGCGCCGATTGTTGCCGCATTAGGTGTGAAAGTAGCGAAGTTATCAGGTCGTGGTCTTGGTATTACGGGTGGCACACTTGATAAATTAGAAGCGATTGATGGTGTAAGGATTGATTTAACAGAAGAACAATTCTTAAATCAAGTGAATGAGATTGGTTTTGCGTTAGCAGGACAAACACAAAACTTAGTACCAGCAGACAAAAAGCTCTATGCATTACGTGATGTGACAGGTACAGTCGATTCACTGCCACTGATTGCAAGTTCTATCATGAGTAAAAAGTTAGCAAGTGGTGCTGATGGTATGGTACTTGATGTGAAGTATGGTTCAGGTGCATTTTGTAAAACGAAAGAAGTCGCAACTGAGTTAGCTAAAATTATGATTCAAATTGCAGAAGGCTCGGATAAATCAATCGTGACGGTATTATCTTCAATGGATAATCCATTAGGTCGTGCAATTGGGAATAAAAACGAAGTAAAAGAAGCATATGATTTATTAAAAAATCCAGATGAAGCAGATCCAAATCTTTTAAATACAAGTATTGAAGTATCTGCTTATATGTATGAAATCGCAACGAAGAAAACACATGAAGAAGCAAAGCAAGCTGTACTCGATGTGCTACATTCAGGTGAACCAGTGAAGAAGTTTGAAGAGATGGTGAGAGCGCAGCGCTTGAACGATTCAAATGAAGAAATTGATTTGAACTTTGAACCAGCATATCGTGTAGCTGTAAAAGCGCCGAAAGAAGCGCATGGCTATATTGAAAAAATTGATGCACAAACAATTGGACAAATTTCATTAGATTTAGGTGCAGGTCGTCATACAAAAGCAGATGAGCTCGATTACTTTGCAGGTGTAGAATTACACAAAGTAAAAGGTGACGCTGTAAAGCCAGATGATGTCGTGATGGAACTGTATGCAAGTAAACCAATTGATGAAGCATTTGCAGTGCGTGCACAACAGGCAATCACGTATAGTGAGCAGCCAGTCGATGCAATTGATGCGAAAAGTGTTTTGAAAAGTAAAGATTTAAGTCAATAATTGAAAACATCTTGAGGTTTAAAAAATCTCAAGATGTTTTTTTGTCTTTTAAGAAGAATTTTAAAATAAAAACGTTTTCATAGAAAAACAATGATTGGCACAATTCCCCATCCTATGATAAAGTTTTTAATAAAGAAAATTCCGACCATTCACACAATGGCGGGTTCAGGGGGATTTGACATGCATTTATATGGCACACAAGCAGTAAATGAAAAAGGGCATTTAACAATTGGGGGAGTCGATACAACAGAACTAGCCGCTACATACGGAACACCACAATTTGTATACGATCTAGCGCTATTTAGAGAACGTGCGCGTGGTTTTGTAGATACATTTGAAAAAGCAGGTGTGAAAGCACAGGTAGCCTATGCTTCAAAAGCTTTCTCATCAGTAGCGATTTATCAAGTGGCTGCACAGGAAGGTTTATCGGTGGATGTCGTGTCAGGTGGAGAACTATATACAGCTTTAAAAGCTGGATTCCCAAGTGCTAAAATCCATTTCCATGGCAATAACAAATCACTAGAGGAATTACATCAAGCATTCGATTCAAAAATCGGTTGTATCGTCATTGATAACTTCTATGAAATTGAACAATTAAAAGAATTAGCAACAGTAAAGCAACAGAAGATGGATGTATTAATTCGTGTAACACCAGGTGTTGAAGCACATACACATGATTTTATTACAACAGGTCAAGCTGATTCGAAATTCGGATTTGACTTAAGTAATGGTCAAGCAGATGAAGCTTTTCAACAGCTTTATCAACATGACTTCCTTCAATTAAAAGGCATGCACTGTCATATTGGCTCGCAAATCTTTGAAACAGAAGCATTTAGCTTAGCTGCACAAAAAGTAGTAGCGAAAATGGCTGAGTGGGAAAAAACAACAGGATTCAAAGCGACAGTATTAAATCTTGGTGGTGGATTCGGTATTCGTTACACAGAAGAAGATGCACCTCTTGAGCCAGCTGTTTATGTAGATGATATGATTCAAGCTGTGAAAAAAGAAGCAGCGGCACACGAAGTCGCTTTACCTGAAATTTGGATCGAACCAGGTCGTTCATTAGTAGGAGATGCTGGAACGACACTTTACACAATTGGTTCAAGTAAAGTAGTACCAGATGTACGCAACTATATCGCAATCGATGGTGGCATGAGTGATAACATTCGTCCAGCATTATATGATGCAAAATATGAAGGTGTACTTGCAAATAAGATGAATGAAAAAGCAGATACGGTTTATACAATTGCAGGAAAGTTATGTGAATCAGGCGATAAAATTATCGAAGATTTAACATTACCAAAAGCAGAAGCACATGATTTACTTGCGACATTCTGTACAGGTGCTTATGGTTATGCGATGGCAAGTAATTATAATCGTATGCCGCGTCCAGCAGTTGTTTTCGTTGAAAATGGCCAACATCAATTAGTTGTAAAAAGAGAAACAATGGAAGATTTAGTGAAATTAGATTTACCATTCACGCTAGGTGAATAATTCTGTTTTATCCTAAAAAATGGCAAAAAAGTTGCGGGATAGTAAAATTTCGTGTAGTATAGCCAAGTATATAGTTTAGGTTTAAAAAAAGAGGGATTATAATCTATGTTAAATCGATATAAAAAAACATACGAAAAAATCGCAATGGGGCTACTTTCTTTTATGCCAGATGAAAAAGATTTAAAAGTACTGCAACAAACGATTCAAAAGTATGATACCGAACAAGATTGGGAATTATATTTGTATAAGCTAGATGCCGACTATATTGGTTTAATCGGTGTGGAACGATTCGATACAGAATTGATTGTCCGTCATATCTCAGTTGACCCTTCTCATAGAGGAGAAGGAATTGGGACAACGATGGTACAAGAGTTAGCAGAGCAAAATCCTACTTGTCGTGTAAGTGCTTGTCAATTGACTAAGCCATTTATCGAAAAATGTCTTCATACAAAAGAAGAAGCAGACATTCACGTATAATGTCTGCTTCTTTTCATGTTTAGCGTTGTTTTGTAGCGAGTGCCAACTCACGCGCTTCAATGACTTCTGTTCGGTCACGTAAGCAGTGTTTATTCAGTAAATAGTCTGGGTCAATTACAGGAAGCTGTTCTATCTCATTTTGAACCATTTCTTTTAATAGATGATCGGTTATACCAATTGAAAAAGTTTCAAAACGAGCACCTTCAGTAATAGCAAGTCTTGTCTGTTCAATTTGATGTAGCAAGTCATCATAGTCGATTTTTTCAGCGAAAGGCGTAGTTCGTGCTGCATGCAATAACGCATGACTTCGTACCAATAACGTTTTCGCACCGCGGCTATTTCCTCGGCGCCAATGATATAAACCCGTCGCAAGTTGAATATAACCTACAAGTGGATGTTTACGCTCTCTTTCTGCAATCTCCTTCCAATAATCTTCTAATACTTCATGGCATTCAAAAAAATCTTGATTCCCGTTGAAATATGTGAGAAATTGGACGAATGCAGGATGGTTCATCGGGTGCATTTTATTCACCTTTCCTCTATACTAAATTTGATATGAATGTTAGGTGGTTATCATATGTCTTATGAAGTGAAAGTAGAGGTCTTTGAAGGACCTCTCGATTTATTATTACACTTAATTCATCGTTTGGAAATTGATATATATGATATTCCAATGCGTGAGATTACAGCTCAGTATATGGAACATATTCGTGCAATGCAAGTACTTGAATTAAATGAAGCAAGTGAATATTTAGTAATGGCAGCGACATTACTTGAAATTAAAAGTAAAATGCTCTTACCTGTTCATGAAGGTGAACTCGATGAGATTGATATCGACGATGATTTTACGGATCCTCGTGACGAATTAGTGGCAAAACTGATTGAATATCGCAAATATAAAGAAGCTGCTTTAAAATTAAAAGAAAAAGAAGAAGAACGCGTTCAAATTTATACACGTCCACCAAGTGACCTATCCGACTATATGCAAGATGAACAGATGCAATTATTTGATACAAGTGTGAACGTTTATGATTTAGTCGCGGCTTTTCAAAAAATGTTACGTCGAAAACGTTTAAAAGCACCACTAAGTACACGAGTAGCTAAACAAGGTGTATCGATTCGACAACAAATGCAGTCGATTGTGGAACGACTAAAACAAGCAAAACAACCGCTTGATTTTTATGATTTATTTGAATCAGATGATAAACCGACGCTTGTTTTAACGTTTTTATCACTACTTGAATTAATGAAGCGTCAAATGGTCATGGTGGAACAACAACAAAATTTTGAACAACTATTTGTCATTTTAAAAGAAGGAGATGTCGATGATGCAACATTCGAATCCATTGATGAGTAAAATTGAAAGTCTTCTCTTTGTCATTGGTGAAGATGGCTTAACTATTTCACAACTAAGCCAATTAACAGAGTCGACAGAACAAGAATTAACAGAAGCACTTCAATTCATGATGAATCAATATGAATTAGATGCTTCAAGAGGAATTACATTAAAAGAGATTGCAGGTACATATCAACTCGTATCGAAGCTTGAAAATGTCGAAGTGATTGAAAAGTTGGTTGAAAATCCACCAGCACAATCACTTTCGCAAGCAGCGCTCGAAGTGTTAGCGATTGTTGCTTATAAACAGCCCATTCCTCGCGTTGAAGTAGAAGAATTACGTGGTGTAAAGTGTGAACGTGCACTGCACACGCTTAATCAAAAAGGACTTATTCAAGAAGTAGGTCGTGTCGAGGGAACAGGTCGCGCCATTTTATATGGTACGACGAAAGAGTTCCTAAATTACTTTGGTCTAAAAAATATAGAGGAATTACCTCCTTTAGAAGAACAAGATCAATTACCGGAAGATGGACAAGATTTATTCATGTCAAAATTCCAAGAAGCTTTTTTAGAAGAAGAAAATCAATCATAAAATATAAACAAAATCAGGATGAATTCCTATGAGGTGAATAGAATGGAAAGACTACAAAAAGTAATTGCACACGCAGGTGTTGCATCAAGAAGAAAAGCAGAACAACTAATTTTAGAAGGTAAAGTAAAAGTGAACGGTGTCGTTGTACGTGAACTAGGTACAAAAGTGACAAGCTCAGACCAAGTAGAAGTTGAAAACGTAAAAATCGAATCAGAGAAAAAAGTATATTATTTACTATATAAACCACGTGGTGTCATCTCAGCTGTATCAGATGATCGTGGTCGTAAAACAGTTGTCGATTTATTCCCAGAAGTAGAAGAACGTATCTTCCCAGTCGGTCGTCTAGATTACGATACATCGGGTGTTCTGTTATTAACGAATGATGGGGATTTTGCGAATAAATTAACGCACCCTCGTTATAACATTGATAAGACATATGTAGCAAAAATTAAAGGTGTTTTACGTCGCGAAGAAATTCGCCAATTAGAAAAAGGCGTGATGCTAGAAGATGGGAAAACAGCTCCTGCTCGCGTACGTGTTATTTCTTCAGATGTAAAATTAGATAAATCAATTGTTGCAATTACAATCCACGAAGGACGTAACCGTCAAGTTCGTCGTATGTTTGAAGCAGTAGGGCACCCTGTAAGTAAATTAAAGCGTGAAGAATTTGCATTCTTAACACCAATTGGTCTAAATGCAGGGGAATCACGTGAATTAACAGCACATGAAGTAAAGCAACTTCGCGTGTTAGCTGAAACAGGTAAAATCGGGTAATCATCAATTCGTCTATAAGGAGGTAATGGAATAAATGCAACGAAAGAGAAAAAGATTATTCATTCGTTCCATTATTTTAGCCGTCCTCGTAGCAGCAATTGGTTATACAGTGTATGTCACCGCTACGGGTGGTTCAAAAAAAGTCGTCAAAGAAGGCGACCAAGCACCAAACTTCGTATTAACAGATTTAAACGGGAAAAAACATCAACTGTCTGATTATAAAGGGCAGGGCGTTCTTCTGAATTTTTGGGGAACGTGGTGTCCGCCGTGTAAAAAAGAAATGCCTGCTTTAAATGAAGCGTATAAAGCATTTGAAGATAAGGGCGTCCAAGTAATTAGTATTAATATTGCGCAATCTGATTTTGAAGTACGTGATTTTGTGTCTTCTTATGGACTGGATTTTCCAATGACGATTGATCAGACAAAATCCGTTATGCGTGCGTACAATGTAGACCAATTACCCGCTACATTTTTAATTGATTCTAAGGGGAAAATTAAGCGCATTCTAACATATGGAATTACAGAAAAAGAATTTAAACAGTATATGGAGAGCATTCAACCTTAAATAAGGGAGTTTTCTAAATATGAAAAAAATTGTGTGTGCGTGTGGTTATGAAAATCCAGAAGGGACACATCTCTGTGCACAGTGCGGTAGACCGCTAACAAAAGAAGATGAAGAAAAAAAGGTTGTTGATATGCGTTATGATGGAACAGCCATTCGTTCTAAAACGTATAAAACATCTTTTATAGATCGAATTTGGAATTTCTTTTCAAGCGTCAAAGTAGGCGTATCGCTCATCGTTATTACGCTCGTTCTTGCTGCCATTGGTACATTTTTACCGCAAATCATGTTTGTATCCGTCCCACCAGGTATGGAAACAATCGATGTTTATGAAGAAAAGTATGGTTTTTTCGGTAAAATCTATTATGTATTAGGATTTTCAAATATTTATGCTTCTTGGTGGTTCCAAACAATTGTCGGGATGTTAGCTGTCTCGATTATTATCGCTAGTCTTGATCGTGGTATTCCACTTTATAAAGCTCTAAAACACCAACGTGTGCGTCGCCATGCATCGTTTATGAAGCGTCAGCGCCTTGTATCGGAAACAGTACAAGATGAAAAGCAAGCTGTTGAAACATTTGAATTAGCAGAGCAAACGCTAAAATCAATGCGCTATCATGTCAGAAGAGAACAAGATGCATTACTGGCTGAAAAAGGACGTTTTTCTCGTTTTGGACCGTATATCAATCATGTTGGGTTAATTATTTTCATAACAGGTGTCATGTTACGCTTGATGCCTGGTTTTTATGTAGATGAAAGCCTCTGGGTGCGTGAAGGTGAAACAACGGCCATTCCAGGTGTAGAAGGTTATTACATAAAAAATAATCAATTTATTTTAGAAACATATGATGAAAAAGATTTAAAAGGACAAGATTCTGAGCGAGTAGAACAAGCGATTAATACACGCGCTAAAAACTATCAGACAGATGTGACCTTGTATAAAGAAGATGGTACACCTTTAGCTGGTGATACAGCCGATTTACAAAAAATCGGTCAATATAGCATTCAAGTAAACAAACCATTAAAATATGATGGTTTTGCTCTATATCAAACAGACTTCAAACAAGATGAATTGAAGACGATGACGTTTGATTTAGTTAATAAAACAAGTGAAAAATCTTTAGGACAAATTACGATTGATTTACGTAACCCGAAAAAAGAATATGTAATTAACAAACAAACAAAAGTAGAACTACAAAAATACTATCCAGATTTTACGGAATTTAAAGATGGTGAACCTCAAACAGCTTCATCTATTCCAAACAATCCAGCTTTTATTTTTAAGATGGTAACACCTGAACAGCCAAAGGGTGAAACAAGTTTTGTAGCAATTCGCCAAACATTAGAGCCATTTGGAGAAACGACATATAAAATGAAGTTCCAATCTGTTGAAACGCGAGATGCTTCGAATCTAACCGTTCGAAAAGATAAAACATTACCGATTTTGTTAGTCGGAGGTATTATTTTTATGATTGGTGTAACAATGGGTTCTTATTGGAGTCATCGTCGTATCTGGTTGCAACGAACAGAAGATGGTCGTGTGTTACTTGCAGCGCATACGAATAAAAATTGGTTTAGCATGAAAAAAGACGTAAGTGAAGTATGCACATCTGCGCATTTAACAGACTATCATGATCAGCTAGAGGAGAGAGAGAAACAATGAATCTATTAGATCTTAGTGGGACATTACTATTAATCGCTTTCATCGCTTATTTACTTGCTATTTTATTATTTGGTGGTGCGATTCGCCATAAACAACGCGATGTTTCTACCTCAAATAAACATTGGGGTAATGCTGCGATAGTTGTGACGATCATGGGGTTTATAAGCAATGTAGGGTATTTTATTACACGTTGGGTTTATGCAGAACATGCGCCTGTTAGTAATATGTTCGAATTCGCTACAGCCTTTGGTATGTTTATTGTTGGTGCGTTTTTAATTATGTATTGGATGTACCGTTTAGCAACACTTGGTATCGTAGCTCTATCAATTGCGGTGCTACTCATCGCATTTGCAAGTATGTTCCCAAGTGATGTGACACCACTGATTCCAGCATTAAAATCATATTGGTTAACTATTCATGTTATTACGACGGTAATTGGCGAAGCTATCTTAGCGATGAGTGCTGTAGCAGGTCTCGTTTACTTACTTAAAACAGTATCATTTAAAAAGCCAGGTAAGGAGCGCTTCTGGTTAGAAGTTGTGATGTATAGTTTAGTAGTCGTGATTGGTTTTGTTGTTGTAACCGCAACTTTTAGTAGTATGCACTATGAGGCGAAGTTTAGTTATATCGACAAAGAGCAACAACAAGCGGAAATTACGTATAACACACCACCACTATTCGGTATGCATGAAAGTAAGGCATTAACGCCTGAGCACATGAAACCACTCATCGATATGCCCGCTAGCATTAATGCGAAAAAGTTAACAACCGTCGTTTGGTCATTTATTGTCGGTACGATTTTATATGGATTATTGCGTTTATTCTGCCGAAAACCTTTGGCGCAAGTCGTACAACCACTTGTGAAACAGACGAATATTACGCTGATGGATGAAATCGGCTACCGAGCTGTATTAATCGGATTCCCTGTTTTCACGCTAGGTGCACTTGTCTTTGCGATGATTTGGGCACAAGAGGCATGGACGCGTTTCTGGGCGTGGGATCCAAAAGAAGTTTGGGCGCTCATTACATGGTTGTTCTATGCGGCTTTCTTACACCTTCGTCTATCAAAAGGGTGGGAAGGAAAAAAATCGGCTTGGTTAGCTGTGATTGGTTTTGCAATTATTATGTTTAACTTTGTCGCAGTGAATTTAATTATTGCAGGCTTGCATTCATACGCAGAATAGTAAAAATAAAAGAGAGTAGTATTCGCTTCGAGAGGAGAGAAGCTGCTCTTTTTTTACTCGAAAAGTAACTGTGGCATAATCAGAAAAAGTCATTTAAAATAGAATTTGTATGGTAAAAAAAGGATGATTTATTCCGTTTTCCTGTTTAATTTGAACAAACGGTGGATAAAAGCGTCAAAATCGTGTCAATCCTGTGTACACTAGATGTGGTTTCCTTTTCATTTATATGACGGGGTTGTACAATAAGACTATAAGAGTCCGGGGAGGAATTATTTGTGAGTGAACAAATTTCAATTTTAGTTGTAGATGATGAAGATCGTATTCGTCGTCTCATTCGAATGTACTTAGAACGTGAAGGATACTTAGTAGAAGAAGCAGAGAATGGTGTAGAAGCCGTAGAGAAAGCTTTAGAAAATGACTACCACTGTATCATTTTAGATATCATGATGCCAGAGATGGACGGCTTACAAGCGGCAGAAAATATTCGTGAGAAAAAGACAACACCAATTGTCTTATTAACAGCAAAAGGCGAAGAAGCGAATCGTGTACAAGGGTTTGAAATTGGTGCAGATGACTATATTGTAAAACCATTTAGTCCACGTGAAGTTGTATTGCGTATTAAAGCGATTTTACGCCGCTCAGCTGCTTACTCACCTATTTCATCTACATCTGCTTCAAAAGATTTAGTGGTCTTCCCGCATCTAACAATTGACCATGATGCGCACCGCGTTTCAGCAGATGGGGAAGAAGTGAACTTAACGCCGAAAGAATACGAATTACTTTATTTCTTAGCGAAGTCACCAGATAAAGTATTTGACCGTGAGCAGCTATTAAAAGAAGTATGGCATTATGATTTCTTCGGTGATTTACGTACAGTAGATACGCATGTAAAGCGTTTACGTGAAAAGTTAAATCGCGTATCAGAAGATGCGGCGAAGATGATTGTAACGGTTTGGGGCGTAGGTTATAAATTCGAGGTCGTAAATGACTAGAATATGGAATAGTGTTGTCGGGAAGCTATGGGTAACCATATTGCTTCTCGTTTCATTTGTACTGTTTATTTTCACAGTACTCATGCTCGAATTTTTATCGAATTTTAATACACAACAAGCAGAAAAAACATTACGCCAAGAAGCTACAACCATTGCACGAATTGTGAATGAACATGATTCGCTCGCTGCTACAGAATCCATTATTAATGATATTTTAGGAGAAGAAACGAATGCTTTAATTTCTTCTAAGCAAGGGAAGATTCAATATTCACTTCAAGAAGGGTTAAACCAAAAAGAAATTCGTGAAAAAATCATTCAAAATCATGCTTTTGACAAGGTCTATGAATCAGATGAACCGATTGTAAAAGAGATGTTATTACCATCTACAACAGATAAAGAACATATGGAGAATTATATTGTACTCGCGTCGCCGATTAATGTAGACCAAAAAGTGCATGGTGCAGTTTTCATCTATCAAAGCCCAGATGCTGTTCATCGTACGACAAAAGAGACAACAAAAATCGTCTTTTTATCTGCTGCAATTGCTTTAGTGTTAACGACATTCTTTGCGTTCTTCTTATCAAGTCGTATTACTTCACCGCTTCGTAAAATGCGTGAAGCTGCATTTGAAGTCGCAAAAGGCAAGTTCGATTCAAAAGTACCTGTATTGAGTCGTGATGAGATTGGACAGCTTGCAACAGCCTTCAATCAAATGGGTAGACAGTTAAAGCACCATGTGGAAGTCATTAATCAAGAGAAAGAACAGTTATCAAGTATTTTAACGTCTATGACAGATGCAGTAATTACGTTTAATCGTGATCGTACGATTTTGTTAAGTAATCCACCAGCAGAGTTGTTATTACAAAAATGGTTCTTATCGAAAGAAGATCAGTCAAAACCATTGCCAATAGCTATCTATCATATGCTAGAACATGTACTTGATTTAGAAGAAGAACTAGAAGAAGAATTAGAAATTGATGGTGCATATTATGTCATTTCAATTAGTCCTTTATATAGCGCTGAATCAGTACGTGGTGCAGTAGCTGTTTTACGAGATAAGACAGAAGAACACCGCCTTGATAAATTACGTTCAGACTTTATTGCGAATGTATCACATGAACTACGCACGCCGATTTCGATGCTTCAAGGATATAGTGAAGCGATTTTAGATGGTGTTGTATCATCTGAAGAAGAACGAAATGAAATGATGCGTATTATTTATGATGAATCACAGCGTATGAGCCGATTAGTAACCGATTTACTCGATTTAGCGCGTATGGAATCTGGGAAGATGCGTTTATATCTTGATGACTTAAGTATTAATCAAGTATTTGAACGTATGACACAGAAGTTCGTACAGCGCGGGAAAGAAAAAGGAATCGAAGTAAGTTATGAAACAGAGTTCTCAGATGATGCGCGCGTTCAGATTGATGAAGACCGCATCGAACAAGTTGTAACGAATTTAGTGGATAACGCAATTCGTCATACAGCAAGTGGTGGCCATGTAAAGGTGCTAGCAGACCAATATGCAGGACAAGTGCGCATTCGTATTCAAGACGATGGTGCTGGTATTCCGAAAGAAGACCTTGCATATGTCTTTGAACGCTTTTATAAAGCAGATAAAGCACGAACAAGAGGTAAGGGTGGCACAGGTTTAGGTTTAGCTATTGCGAGTAATATTATTAATGCACATCGAGGTCGTATTACAGTAGAAAGTGAAGTAGATGTAGGTACAACCTTTACATTCTTCCTACCACTACCAGATGAAATTTAATGAATAAAGAAAAAGTCTTGGATTCGAGAGAAACTTCTCTTTACAATTCAAGACTTTTTTTGTATGATGAATGTGTGAAAAAAATAAATACGGTTCATCTTCGGGGCAGGGTGTAATTCCCGACCGGCGGTAATGAAGTGTTTAACATTTCTCAGCCCGCGAACCTTAACAGGTTGATTTGGTGCAACTCCAAAGCCGACAGTATAGTCTGGATGGGAGAAGGTGAAGGTACAGCGTTGTGTTCAAAAAAAATGAGTGAACAACGTTTATTTAATGTTGCC
Source organism: Kurthia sp. YJT4 (assembly GCF_030219945.1). Lineage (NCBI taxonomy): Bacteria > Bacillati > Bacillota > Bacilli > Caryophanales > Caryophanaceae > Kurthia > Kurthia sp. YJT4. The sequence continues at coordinate 929,359 of NZ_CP126689.1, forward strand.
TAATTCTCCCGCGTAGAAGTACTTCTACGTGGGATTTCTATTTTAAATAAGCACACGCAGCCTTACCTCTTTTTGAAGTGATCCGCAACAAAAGGAGAAAACAGAATATGAAGAACAAGAAGTTACGTCGCATGATTGCAATTGGGATGTTAAGTAGTATTGCATTTTTACTACACTTAATTAATTTCCCAATTCCGCCATTCCCGAATTTTTTAGAGGTAGATTTCGGTGATATCCCAGCGTTAGTCGCAATGATTATTATGGGACCACTTGCAGGGATTTTAGTCGAGTTACTAAAGAATGTCATTGACTGGGTATACACAGGCAGTCCAACGGGTGTACCAGTAGGGCATATGGCAAACTTTGTAACAGGCTTATTATTTATCCTTCCAACGTACTTTGTTTATAAAAAATTAAGTACAAAAAAAGGATTGGGAATTGGTCTTGTTGTAGGTACAATCTCTATGGCAGTAGGTATGAGTATATTAAATTACTTCGTCTTTATGCCAATGTATAATTACTTCTTAAACATGCCTGTTGAAACAGGGGCTGCATTACGTGCTACAATTGTAGCGGGTGTGCTACCATTCAATATTATTAAAGGTGTTCTTGTAACAATTGTCTTCCTACTATTATTTAATGTAATGGGTAAGTGGATGACGAAAGAACGCAGAAGCTTCCAAGCATAACGATAAAAAAGCTTTGGCATTTTCTTAAATGCCAAAGCTTTTTGTATGAGTTTTAATGTTGTACACGTAGTAATTGCGCATGTAATAAGCGATTTCGTACAACAATACCTGCTAATGCAGATAAAATGGCTTTAATCACACCAACAAGTAAGAATGGATAGACACCACCCATAAATGCACCAGTCCAAGATAAATCAGCACTGAATTTTAGCCAGATTGTACCGAAAGCAAGTGTTACAATCATTCCGATAATATTAGCAATGATTGCTTGTACCTTTGTAAAACCGAATCTTTCAAGGTATAAACCGATTGCTACAGCTGCTGGTAAGAAGCCGATAATATAGCCACCAGTTGGTCCTGCAACAACGCCTAGACCACCTGACATACCACTGAAGACTGGAATCCCAATTGCGCCTAGTAATATGTAAATAAACACAGATAGTGAGCCATAACGAAGTCCTAGAATTGTAACAGCTAAACCAATTGCAAATGTTTGTCCTGTAATTGGAATGAGTGGCAGTGGAATCGTAACCTGTGCAAAAATCCCGATAATTGCTGCGAATAATGCGGAAAGAATCCACATCTTCAATTGTTCATTTCTCATAAAAATCCCCTTTGTGTAAACTTATTTTAAAACTAGTTAACCAAAATATAATGAAAAAATGAAAAAAGGTCAACACTTTTTTTCGTGACAACAACGTAAAGTATGCGACGAATATGACAGAAAAATATCATTTTAAAGTAACAACTTACAATAAATGTCAGAGAATTTGCAAAAAGATTAGAAATATGTATAATAAGACAAAGACGATTGAACAAATTAAAAAATAAGAAATTTGCTTCAATATGAGAAAAAATGACTGATAAAATAGAGAGGGGAAGCTTTGTGACCGAAAGGAAACTACTCAGTGCTTTCATTACATCTCTTGCTGCGTTTTTTATATTACCGATGCTATATAGTAATCAGCAAGATGATTTTTTGACTTCGGCATTAAACATTAGTATGTATTCATTTCCTTTGATTTTTACATATGGATTAATCATATCCTATGTATCGGACTTTTTTGCTTCATCCAAACGAAATATTTCAGGTGTATCTTTTTTATTCCATTCTTTACTAGGTTCAACAGTAGCTGTACCGATTTTTATTTATAGTTGGATGAATGATGAAGTCGAAACGGCGATGCAACCAGAAATTTGGACAGCAGGCTTTACATTAGGCGCGGTATTTTTCACAGCCGATGTTTCGTTAAAGTATTTAGGGAAGTATTTAGTATTAAATAGAGGAGCTTAGTTCATTCGAATGAATTGGGCTTTACGTAATTTGAAACATACATAACTAAAAGTATAGAAGTATAACATATGAAAACAGGTTGGGATATACGTGTAAAAAATATCATCCCACATAAGCATAAGAAAAACTGGAATCGCGCTGTGGCGCGGTTCCAGTTTTTCATTGCGAACGCTAAAAAGGAAAGTGAAATATTTGCCCAATCTTTTCTTACGATTATTGGGAAGGTGATTTAAAGTAGTCAAAGATAAACTGTTGGAATTTTTGAGCAGCAGGTGATAAATAACGTCCTTCAGACCAAGCCATACCAATAATACGCTCAGCATTGACATCTGTTAGTGGGATTTTGGTAATACGTTTTTGATTAATTTCATCACCTTCAGGCAGAATTGATACACCGAGTCCAGCAGCTACAAAACCAGCAACGGTTGCTACTTCATCGCCTTCGAATGTAATACGTGGTTCAATATTTTTCTCTTGGAATAACTCATCCATTTGAATACGAAGAGCATAACCTTTTTTTAATAAGATGAAAGATTCTTGACCAAGTTCTGTTAATGTAATCGACTCTTTATTTGCTAGCTCATGGCTGCTTGGTACAATCGCAACTAATTGCTCCCGCCATAACTCCCGCCATTCAATTGGCTTCTCTACTTCCATTTCTGCAAGTAAACAAAGATCTAAATCACCAGACTTCAATTCGAGTAATTGTAAATGCGTATGGTTTTGTTTTAAAGAGAAGTGGATTTGTTCATTTTTTTTACGGAAATGTCGAATTAAATCAGGTACCACATTCGTTCCGAGGGTGTGCAAAAAACCGAGTGATACTTCACCATGATTGGGGTCAACAATTTGTTGAATCTCCTGTAAACCAGCCTGATATTCTCGCATAATATTATGTACACGTTTTACAAATAGTTCGCCGTAGCGATTGAGGCGAATTGAGCGTCCTTGACGTTCGAATAACGGGACCCCAAGCTCGTCTTCTAATCTGGCAATAGAGCGACTAAGAGCAGGTTGAGAAATGGATAATTGTTCTGCTGCTTTTGTCATATGCTGAATTTTTGCGAGCATTTGAAAATACTCCAGTTGTTGCCATTCCATCTGTTTTCCCCCTAAACTTTCATAAATGTAATCGTTCTTTGATCCGCGTCATATAAACACCATTCGCGATGAAAGATGACAGAACCGACATTGATGGCATAACGTTTTTTTGTTAAATGAATAGGTTCATTCCATTTGAAAGGTTGTGTAATTCCCTTATGGAAAAGTGCAGAATGATGACTATGCCCAAAAAAAGTAAGTGGCTCACTATTTTTTTTAATGACAGGTGTAACATCATCTAACCATTCAAATTGATGCCCGTGAATTAATAGAGCGCCTTCAATCTCCATTGTTTCAGGTAAAGATTCAAAAAGTGTTTGCCCAGTTACTTGCATGATGCGCAATTCTTGGTTTCCGATAATAGAAGGGAAATCAAGTAGTTGAATGAAATCATATGGTAATTTAGCAGCCACATGTAAAGGAAGTGACTGTTTTTTATGTGCCTTCTTTTTACTAATCGTACATTCAAATAAATCACCCAAGCCGATACGAATAGCAGAAGAAGCTGTTGCATCAATATGTTCTAAAACGGATTGTGTATCCTCTTTATGGGAATGTAAATCCCCTAATAAAGCATATTTCATAAAATAACTCCTTTTAATCCTCAATTAATAATAGTTTACCAAATAATTAGGTCACTTTATATAAACATGTATTTTTAAAAAAGCATAATATGGGTAAATGAGTAAAAAATAGTATAAAGAACTTGTATCAATGATATGATAGAAGTCATTCTATGGGGAAAAGGACGTGTATCTGTGAAAGATTTAAATAGAATGAAGCAATCAATAGTACTCGCTATTGGTATTCTTTTAGCGAGCGCCTCTTTTACACCAATAATATTAGTACATGCGAAAATGACTTCACAAGAACTAATACAGAAAAAGTTAATAATCGATAAGAAAATTATACAACTAGAACGTGAAATAGAAAGACTCCAAGCGAATCTACAATATAAAATCAAAGAATTTCGTCAAACACAATCGGATATTGCAGATACAGAAAAAGAGTTAAAAGAAGTAGAAGGACGTATGCAAGATCGCTCAAAAATAATTGATGAGCGCATGGTTGCCTATCAAAGTCAAAAATCAACGATTAATTTATACGTCGATGTGTTATTAGAGTCAGAGAGCTTATCTGATTTATTAACAAAATCAATATCAATTAAAACATTATTAGATGCAGATCGTTCATTACTAAATCAACAAACAGAAGATCGAGATGAATTAAAGACATTGCAAATAACGCTACAAATGAAAAAAGAAAAGTTGCAAAAACAATTTCAAGCGATGCAAGAACAAGAAAAAGATTTAGAAGTGAAAAAAGTAGAAAATAATGCTAAATCTTTAAAATTAAAAGAACAAATTGCAACAAAGAAGAAAAAAGAGAAATTAGAACGTGAGCGAATCGTCAAAGAAAAAGAAGCAGCTCGTTTGAAAGCTTTAGCAGAAAAAGAATTTTTAGCACAACAAGTAGCTGGAGAGTCAGAAGAAGTAGGAGCAGCGATGAATGCAGGGAATGGTACAAATGGAGCGAAGGTAACAGATGCGAACCAGCAAGTACCTACTGTCGAAGGTTCAGCAAAAGTTAAGACAATTATAGAAGAAGCAAGTAAATATCTAGGAACATCTTATGTATGGGGAGGTTCTAATCCAGCAACGGGCTTTGATTGTTCAGGTTTAACCCATTGGTCATTTAAAAAAGCAGGTATATCTATTCCTAGAACTTCTGCAGCACAGTATTTAGCATCTAAAAAAGTTAGTGCCACAGAAGCACGAGCAGGAGATTTAATCTTCTTTAGTTATGGAAGTGGCGTAGCGCATGTAGGGATTTATCTAGGGGATGGACGCATGTTAAATGCTCAAAATAACGGTGTCGTTGTTGAGTCATTAGATTGGTGGAATCAATATTTAGTAGGATATGGACGCTTCATATAAACGATTTATCAAAATCTAGAATTGCCTTAGCAAGAATAGATTTTGATAAATTTTTCATGGTACACTAGTATAGGCAATTATGTACATAGAATAAGGTATTTTCATAATTGTGTAAAATGGTTACAATAAAATACACAGAAGGGAGCTTTTCTTGTTTGAATAATAAACTAAATCCAAAGATTTGGTTTGTATTATCAAACTTATTGATTGTTTTTTTAGGAATTGGATTAATTGTTCCAGTTATGCCGACGATTATGCGTGAAATGGGATTAGACGGAAAAACAATGGGATATCTCGTTGCCGCTTTTTCATTGACGCAATTACTCGTTTCACCCATTGCTGGAAAATGGGTAGATCGTTTTGGGCGTAAACGCATGATTGTTATCGGGATGTTCATCTTCGGATTATCTGAGTTACTATTTGCAGTAGGTCATGTTGTTGAGTTGCTTTATTTATCACGTTTTATTGGTGGGATAAGTGCTGCTTTTGTCATGCCAGCCATTACAGCATATGTAGCCGATGTTACAGATATCAAACAACGTCCAAGAGCGATGGGCTATGTATCAGCCGCAATTAATACAGGATTTATCTTAGGGCCAGGAATTGGCGGTTTTTTAGCGGAAATTAATATTCGCGCACCATTCTTCACAGCAGCTCTTTTAGGGTTTATTGGTGCTGTTTTTTCGGTTCTGTTTTTAAAAGAACCAGAACGAGAACAAGTGCACTCTGAAAAACCAATAAAAACAGAAGCAACAAGTTTGAAAATTTTACTACAACCAATTTTCTTTATACCTTTTTTAATTATTTTTATTTCTTCTTTTGGACTTTCGGCATACGAAACTATCTATGGGTTATTTTTAGATCGACAATTCCAATTCACAGCGAAAGATATTGCGATCTTATTAATTTTGAGTGGTGTACTTGGTACGGTATTCCAAGTCTTTTTATTCGACGGTTTAACACGGAAATTAGGAGAAATTAATTTAATTCGTATCTGTATTTTTGTAGCCGCAATAATGATGATTTTTATGATGAATGTATCATCATTTATATCAATTTTACTTGTGACATTAATGGTCTTTTTGACTTTCGATTTAATTCGTCCGGCCTTAACAACATATTTATCTAAAGTTGCTGGTCAACAACAGGGATACATTAGTGGATTAAATTCGTCATTTACAAGTGTAGGGAACATTATTGGACCAATTATTGCAGGTGCATTATTTGATTACCAAGCATATTCACCCTATGTTTTTTCGATGGCTGTGCTGTTAATTAGTTTAGTAATCGCTATGTTTTGGAGACAACCAAAAAAGTTATTGTAGGGGGCGTGTAACATGCATTTACACAAAAAACTTTCAATGAACTACCCAATTATACAAGCACCAATGGCTGGTGTGACAACACCTGAAATGGTCATCGCAAGTCTAGAGACAGGAATTTTAGGCTCGATTGGTGCAGGGTATATGTCTGCAGATGCAACACGAGATTTTATTCGCCAAGTAAAAAAATATTCATCTAAACCATTTTTAATTAATCTTTTTGCACATGAAGTACCACCAGTTGTACAACACGAGATTACCATTGCAAAACAAGCATTGATTGATGCGAAAATTGACAATCAAATTAAAAGGGATGAGGTGAAATTGTCTAAATCCCAATATGATGAGCAATTAGCTGTTGTTTTGGAAGAAGGTGTTGCCGCTTGTTCGTTTACATTTGGCGTACCTACACCTTTACAAATTCGTCTTTTAAGAGAAAAAGGTATTCTCGTTTTCATTACAGCTACTTCACTTGAAGAAGTTCATGTAGCGAGTCAATTGGGTGTAGACGGTATATTCTTGCAAGGAATGGAAGCAGGAGGTCATCGTGGTTCGTTTATTGAGCCATTTCAGTATATACCGTTAAAAGATTTATTTACACAGGCAAAAGATATAACGAATATTCCGTTAATTGTTGCAGGTGGGATTGCAACAAAAGAACAAATGGATTGGTATTTAAAACAAGGGGCAGAAGCGATTACATTAGGAACTGCTCTATTAGTAAGTGACGAAAGTGGCGCTCCTTCAGCACATAAAGAACGTATTTTATGTGCGGAAACAGATGAAACCGTTCTCACAAAAATGTTTTCTGGAAAACCAGCTCGAGGTATTATGAATGGTTTTATTGAAAAGATGGAAATGATGCCTGTTGCTCCTTTTCCATATCAAAATGATTTAACAAAAGGGATTCGTGCAAGAGCAGCTTTTGCAAATAATTCCGAGAATATGTCTTTATGGGCAGGAACAAATTTACACCATGCAACGAAAGGAACAATTCGAGAGATTATTGAACGATTTGTTCATGCAGATTTATAAAATAAAGCGAGAATCGTACGTGAACAGTACGTTTCTCTTTTTTTATGTATGAAGCATAAAAAAAGAAGCAGGAATAAGATCCCTACTTCTTCGCTTATTATTAAATACCTAGAATATTATAGCCAGAATCTACATAAATAACTTCGCCTGTTACACCGCTTGAAAGTTGGCTTAACATAACAATTGTCATATTCGCTACTTCTTCTTGTGTAATGTTGCGACGCATTGGTGCAGCTTCTTCGATTTTATTTAGAATTTGATTAAATGATGGAACAGCTTTCGCTGAAATTGTTTTGATTGGTCCTGCTGAAATGGCATTTACACGAATGTTGTCTTGACCGATATCTGCTGCTAGATAACGTACAGATGCTTCAAGAGCTGCTTTTGCGATACCCATTACATTGTAGCCTTCTAACACACGGTCAGCGCCTAAGTAACTCATCGTTACAATCGAACCGTTCTCTGTCATATAAGGATGTGCAGCTTTTGCAACAGCGATTAATGAATAAGCACTTGTATCTTGTGCGAAAGCATAACCATCACGAGATGTTTCAAGGAAGCGGTTTTTTAAATCCTCTGTTAAAGATGAAGCAACAGAGTGTACGATACCATGAATAACACCACGTTTTTTACCGATTTCATCAAATGCTTGTTGGATACTCTCATCACTGTTAACATCACATTGAATGACATCATAAGTAGACGCATCAACATCTGCTAATAGCTTTTGTAATTTTGCTAGTGAACGATCTTTACGGTATGTAAATGTAACGTGTGCACCAATTGAGAATAATGATTTTGCAATACCCCATGCAATACTACGGTCGTTGGCAACACCCATTACGACGATATTTTTATCTTTAAAGTTTAATAAATTTTCCATAATAGCCCCCTACATATAGTTACTATTAGTACCTGATACTAAAATTTTAACGTACTCATAGCGCGAATGCAACTATTATTTTGCAACAAAGCCAAATACATTTTTAATAAGATGAACAGAGGCAAGGCTTAAAATGCTCGCTACTATGAGTAATAATACATGTCGAACATTCTCAGAGAAAAAATAAAGAGGCGTAAAATGTGTCATAAATTGAGCGTATGCAGCACCTAAAATAATAAATAACACGAGTTGAATGGAATAGTTGATAAAATATTTCATTTTAAACCTCCTTATAATCATAGCAGTATGTATATAACACGATACCCATTTAAAGTAAGTATAAACTAAATTGAGAGAAAATTGAAACATTTAATAACAAAAGAAAAGAGACTAAAGCAAAGGCTCAGTCTCTTATCGTATTATTCGTATTTTAATGCATCGCCGTCGAAAGTTTCATCGGCAACCTTAATTGAGTCAGTTGGACAACCTTCAAACGCGTCCTCCATGTCCTCCATTAAGTCTTCTGGTACTTCAGTTGTCCCTGTGTTATTATCTAAAATAACGAAGGCAATACCTTCATCATCGTAGTCATAAATATCAGGTGCAGCAGCGCCACAAGCGCCACAAGCGATACAAGTATCTTGGTCTACAATTGTAAACTTAGCCATATATTTTACCTCTCCTTTTGTGTCGTTCCCAATAGCTTCATTCTTATTCTAAAGTGCTTTGCATTTCATTTCAACCATAATCAACGAAACGAGGAGGAATTTGGCTTGTTTTTTGAACAATTATTATTACATATACTTCAAAAGTATGATGGACAACGAACAGTGTTTTCTGCATATCATTTATTAAAAGGGAAAAAGTCAGGTCAAACTATTCAAGATGTAGGGTTATTTCAATTACAGCCATACTTTAATTTATTCCCTCGTTTAACAAAAGAGAAATTTTATACACAAATTCAACATCTAGAACAAAAAAATAAAATTACGATTTCAGAAGATGAACATGTACACGTTCTAGTTGCACCTCACCTCACATTTGATGGTTTAGATGGTTGGCATTTACGCGGTGGTGAACATGTTTTTTTTGACCGATTCCAATTAGTTGTGCAAACGATTTCTAATCTACGTATGCAAGAGTCGCGCTTTTTACCGATTGTACGAGATGAACGTGTGCAACAGTTTGTTCGTCAGTATTTGACGTGGCTACATTATCAAGAAGAAAAGCAACAACATGCTTTTATTGAAGCTTTCCATCAATTGCTAGAAGAACTTCCTGTGACTGAACAAGAAAAAAATATCTTCATGTATCGCTTGAGCGGGTTTCAACAAATTGGTTGGACATGGCAACAATTAAAAGAACAAACGAATAGTTCGGAACTTGATTTACAATTACAATATGTACATACACTCCATCATATGATTCGTTTTATTGAAGAACATGTTATCGCTTTGTTTGAACCACTTTTATATCAAGTGCGTGTACAAACAGTGTTAACAGCTTCTACACAACAAACAGCTAATTTATTGATGCAGGGAATGAACATGGAACAAATTGCACAGATTAGACGTTTGAAGATGAGTACAATTGAAGATCATATTGCAGAAATTGCAATGAATGTGCAAACTTTTCCGATTGAGCAATTTGTACCAAATGAGATGCGTTTAGCAATTGAAGCAGTTGTATCTGAAGTAGGGAGTAAAAAACTTAGACCAATCAAAGAAAAGATACCAGAAGCGAGTTATTTTCAAATTCGCTTAGTTTTAGCATGGGCAGGGGGTGTTTAAATGTTAGAAAAAGCATTAAAAAAATACTTTCATTACGATACATTTCGTCCAGGTCAAAGAGAAGTGATTGAAGCTGTTTTACAAGAAAAGGATGTGATTGCACTTCTTCCAACAGGGAGTGGAAAATCACTATGTTATCAATTGAGTGGTTATCTTTTAAATGGAGCGGTAGTCATCGTTTCGCCATTACTATCACTCATGCAAGATCAAGTAGAGCAGATGAAGCGGTTTGGTGAAAAACGCGTAGTTGCCATCAATTCATTTTTACAAGGCGAACAACGTGAACGTGTGTTAGCGAATTTACAAGCGTATCGCTATATTTTTGTATCGCCTGAAATGTTAGGACAAAAAAGTTTTAAGCGAGCTCTTTCGCGTGTTCATATTGCATTAATTGCAGTAGACGAAGCACACTGTATTTCTCAGTGGGGGTTTGATTTTCGACCAGAATATTTAAATATTGGTGATACTATTCGTACATTTTCACGTGTACCAGTTTTAGCATTAACAGCTACTGCAACGAATCGTGTGAAAGAAGATATTCGAAAATATTTACATATGGAAAATCCTTATGAATGGATTTCAGCTGTGGATCGCCCGAATATTTGCTACCAAGTAGTACCTATTCAAAAACATTATGAGAAAATAGGTTGGTTAGTTGCGCATGTACAACATACGACTTCACCTGGCATTATTTATACACAATCACGTAAGAAAACAGAAGAATATGCAGAAGCTTTACGTGAATCTGGCGTGCGTGTAGCAGCCTATCATGCAGGGATACAACAAGATGAACGGCAATTGATACAACATCAATTTATTGCAGGTGAGCTTGATTGGATTGTTGCGACGAATGCTTTTGGTATGGGTGTTCATAAAGAAAATATTCGTCAAATTATTCATGACCATCTACCAAGTTCGATGGGGAATTATTTACAAGAAGTAGGTAGAGCTGGACGAGATGGTGAACAGTCTTTTGCAACATTATTATTTACAGAAGAAGATGATCGTATTACAAAATCAGTGAGTGTAATGGATTACCCTCAAGAATTTCATATTGATGAATATGAGCGGTTAGCGAATCAAGGCGTTAATCCTTTTATTATGGTAGAAGAAAGTAGAATCACTGAAACAAGTTATCGTATTTTACATTATTGGATGCATAAATTACCAAAAATAGAGGTAATAGAACAAATAAATCAAATGAAATTTGAAAAAGTGAAAGAAGTCGACCAATTGCAACAAATTTTAACAGGGAAAGACTGTATAAGAGAAGAAATTAGCCGATATTTTGAACAGGAACTCCTAACGAAGCCTGTGTTATGTTGTTCCGTATGTGGTCTACCAGAAGACGTAATACCGAAGAAGCGATTAATAAAAGAAGCATCAGCTCAACTTTTTTCATGGCAAGAACGTTTTAAACAAATATTTCCAAATTAAATTGAGATTCATTTACTTTTATTAAAATTTTAGTCATAATAGTATTATGATTATATAGAAAAAGGGGGATACACATGTCTCAAAATGATTATAAAGAGCGCGTAGAGGCGCATCGCCAATCCATCCAAGTAGAAGGTAATGGGACAAGTGAGAAGCCTACACGCATGTCACGTAAGCAGCAAAGAGAAGCAAAGGGTGGTGGGAAACCGCCGAAAAAAAATAAGAATAATTCTCTTTTGACAGTGTTAGCAGTTGTCTTTGTTATGATTCCAGCCGCTATTTTAATTTATACATTCGTTATTAAATCGGATACACCTACTAAAGAAGCTCCGAAAGCAGCAGGCACTGAACATGTAGAGATTGAAACAAATCAAAATGACGAAAAAGACACAAAAGAAACACAGAAAAAAGAAACACAAACAAAAGATTCAACAGCTAAAGCTGATGATGTAACAAAAGAAGAAAAGCAAGCAGCAAAAGAAAAAGAACAACAAAAGCTAGCAGAGGAAAAGGCAGCAAAAGAAAAAGAAGCGAAACAAAAGGCTGAGCAAGAAAAAGTAGAGCAAGAAAAACGAGCTGCTGAGAAGAAAAAAGAAGAAGAGGAAAAGAAACAACCAGTTGAAACTGTAAAGCCTTCTTCAGCTTATACAGCAGCAATTCAAGGCGGATATTTACACAATGCTGTAGAAGGCGACACGATTCAAAGTATTTCAATTAAATACTATGGTAGTGAAGCATATGTGAATCAAATTAAACAACTAAATGGAATTACGGCGGATCGCGTACCAGCAGGTACAAAAGTAGCTTTAATTAAAACACAATAAAAATAATCGTTCTTATATTTCAAAAGTCATAGGTATCACATAATATGGAGAGGAATCGTTTTGTAAAATGATTCCTCTTTTATTTTGGTGGAAAAGGGAAGAGTACACATAATTCAAATACTGTTTTTTAAAAAAGAGAAGCGTATAATACGATAGAAGAGTTTTTTAGAAATAAAAGGAGTGACAGATATGCGTCGAGAAGAAGCTATTATTGTTGGAGGAGGTCCTTGTGGATTATCAGCAGCAATTGCTTTGCAAAACATTGGTTTGAAGCCGATTGTAATTGAAAAGGGGAATATTGTGAATTCAATTTATAATTATCCCACCCACCAAACATTTTTTAGTTCAAGTGAAAAATTAGCCATTGGCGACGTTCCTTTTATCGTAGAAGCACAAAAACCTAAAAGAAATGAAGCGCTTGTCTACTATCGTGAAGTGGTTAAAATGAAAAATTTAGATATTCATCGCTTTGAAGAAGTACGTCATGTAGAAAAAGACGGTGAGGAGTTTGTTGTCGAGACATCAAAAGAAGTGTACCGCACACCATATGTAGTCATCGCGACAGGGTACTACGACCATCCAAACTATATGAATATCCCTGGTGAAGAATTACCGAAAGTGATGCATTACTTTAAAGAAGGGCATCCCTATTTTGATACAGATGTATTAATTATTGGCGGTAAAAACTCTGCGATTGATGCAGCGCTTGCACTTCATAAAGCAGGTGCACGTGTAACAGTTGCTTATCGTGGCAGTGTTTATTCGCCAAGTATTAAACCGTGGGTGTTACCTGACTTTGATGCACTCGTACGTACAGGTGAAATTATCATGCATTTTAATACAGTTGTAACAGAAATTCGTTCGCATGAAGTCGTTCTTGTTGAAGAAGGTGTAGAAAAAACAATTGAAAATGATTTTGTTTTCGCTATGACTGGATATCATCCGGACCATCGTTTTATTAAAGAGATGGGTGTTGAACAAGATGTAGCGACAGGACGACCTGTTTTTGATGCTGAAACGATGGAAACGAATGTACCGGGACTTTTCATTGCAGGTGTTATTGCTGCTGGAAATAACGCGAATGAAATCTTTATTGAAAATGGACGATTCCATGGAGAGCAGATTGCCAAATGTATTGAACAAAAAAAGTAAAATCTTAAAAAAGAGGGAACGCTTAACTGGCTGTTCCCTCTTTTCATATTTTATTAGTTTCGATAGAAAAACTCAGCAATTGAGATTTTAGGGTTTTGTTCATTTAATGCGACCAATAATTTTAAACGCGCTTTTTGCCCGTTAATCCCATTTGTATAGATAGCGCCTAAATCCTCAAGCATCTTCCCACCGCCTACATAACCATAAACACCTTGAGCAATCCCATTAAAGCAACGTGACACAATGACAACAGGAATACCGTCATCTAATAGTTTTTGAATACTGGGTACAATCGAAGGTGGAACATTTCCTTGCCCAAAACCTTCGATAACTAAGCCATCGTATTTAGCTAATCGAATGGCTTCAACGATATCTGCTTCCATTCCTGCATATGTTTTGAGTAATGCAACACGTTTTTTAAAATCATGCACTTCTGCAAATTCGCGAAGAACAGGTGAATGATGAAAATGAATATTTTTGTTTGTAATCAGACCGATTGGGCCATATTGAGGTGATTGGAAAGTAGCAACATTACTTGTCGATGTTTTTGTAACATTTGCTGCAGCATGAATTTCATCATTCATGACAACTAAAACACCTAATCCATGTGCTTTTTCTTCACTAGCAACACGAATAGCAGCTACTAAATTATAAATACCATCTGAACCAATTTCATTAGATGAACGCATTGCACCTGTTAAAATAATGGGGATGTCCGTATGAATAGTTAAATCTAAGAAATAAGCTGTTTCTTCTAATGTATCAGTACCATGTGTAATGACAATACCATCATAAGCTGCTTTTTTTAGTTGTTCTTCAATTATTTTACGTAGTGTCAACATGTGCTCAGGTGTCATATGTGGAGAAGGAAGATTGAAGGCATCAATCTCTGTAATATGTGCAAACTGTTCTAATTTTTCACGCTCTTTTGTTAAGGGATTGACTTCATCAGGGACAACTGCACCATTTTCTTCAACATGCATTGAAATTGTACCACCTGTATGAATTAATAAAATTTGTTTTTTCAATATGAATACCTCCTATTAATATCGCGTTCGCTAATGCTATAATAAGCAGTAATAAAGGTGAGAGGAGCTTAATTATGTTCATCTTATTATCTGTTGCGATTGCACCAGGACTTGCTTTGTTTAGTTTTTTTTATTTACGCAATCAAATGGCAACAGAACCTAGAAAAACATTGCTACAGTCATTTATCTATGGCGCAATTTTAACATTTCCAATCATGTTTTTACAGTATGTATTTAAAGAAGAACAAGTCTTTCAACATATAATTGTGCAAGATGTCTTTTTTACAGGCGTTATTGAAGAATTTTTTAAGTGGATTTTTCTGATTTTAGTTATTTATCATCATGTTGAATTTGACGACCCCTATGATGGCGTATTGTACGGGGCAGCTGTATCTTTAGGTTTTGCAACGGTTGAAAATGTGATTTATTTAATGTCTTATGGCATGGACACAGCGTTTTTACGCGCAATTTTACCTGTTTCAAGTCATGCTCTATTTGGGGTTGTGATGGGTTATTATCTCGGTAAAGCAAAATTCCAGTCTTCTCAAGCGAGTTTACGATACAGGGCACTTGCCTTATTTGCCCCGATGACCTTACATATTTTATACAATGCGATTTTCATTTCTCAAAATCACTGGGTATACTATATGGTTCCATTCATGCTGTTTTTATGGTGGTTTAGTTTACGAAAAGTAAAGCAAGCACATAAAGCGCTGGTTCAATTATTGATTCAAAAAGCGAATTAGTTCAAAGGTTGTGTATCTGTATTATGATATGTGTAAATTGAAATGTTTTTTTGAAAGAATTGTGGAAAAAGTTGTGTTATAATGCCATAATATACATATAATTAAACAGATATGGGTGAAAAGTATGGAGATTAAATTAGGTACAAACTTACTGTTAGCGCCTTATGATGAAGAAACAGATGAAAAGTTTAAATGTAAAGTAGTTGATCAACAAGGAGATATCTTATTTATCGATTATCCTGTTAGCACACTGACACATCGTACAGCTTTTTTAATGGAAGGAACTCGTTTTCGTGCATCTTATATTGATGAAGCGAAGATTGGGTTCAGTTTTAAAACAACAATTATGGGACGCGAAAAGGGAAATATTCCAACATTAAAGCTTGCTCTTCCATCAGATGAAGAATTTGAAAAAGTACAAAGGCGAGAATATGTACGCGTCGAGACACCAGTTGATGTTGCAATCTATCGTAATGAACATTATAGTCAATATGTATCAGAAGATATTAGTGCAGGTGGATTAGCGATTATTGCTTCACAAGCAGATCAATTTAAGCCATTAGAACAAGTTGAGCTTACGATTGCACTTCCCTTTGAAAACCGAGAAGAAGGTGTAAAATACGTACAGACTTCAGCTGAAGTAATTCGTGTCATTGATCAAGAAGGTGTTATTATTGTACCGCTTAAATTTATGAATACAGACGAAATTGACAAGCAGCATATCTTACGTTTTTGTTTTGAACGTCAGTTGTTAATTCGAAAAAAAGAAACAAAAATTTAATTTTAAAAATGACATTTCATGGACAAATTCGTCGTGTTGAAATGTCATTTTTTCATGTTCTCAAGTGGTACAGTTACGCATTTTTTATGGTACAATGTTACGAAAGAAAGGGTTGAACAAAGTGACAAAGAAAATTCAAATTGCAATCGATGGACCAGCTGGAGCTGGTAAAAGTACAATCGCAAAAATTGCGGCTGAAAAATTAGGTTATACGTATATTGATACAGGTGCGATGTATCGTGCTTTAACATATAAAGCATTACAACATCAAATTGATTTATCAAGTGAAGAAGCAGTAACAACATTACTAAAACAAACAGTAATCGAACTACAACCGTCTCCAAATGGCCAACTTGTATTTTTAGATGGGCAAAACGTATCAAGTGAAATTCGCTCAAATGAAGTAACAAGTCAAGTTTCAACTGTTGCAGCTCATGGCACAATGCGTGAAATTATGGTTGAACGTCAATATGAGATGGCTGAAAAAGGCGGCGTCATTATGGACGGTCGTGATATTGGAACAGCTGTATTACCGAATGCAGAGTTAAAAGTATTCATGTCTGCAACAGTAGAAGAACGTGCGCGTCGACGTTATGAAGATAATAAACAACGTGGTATTGACTCGTCATTTGAAGCGTTAAAAGAAGAAATCGCACTTCGTGACAAGATGGATAGTGAACGAGAAGCTTCTCCGCTTGTACAAGCAGAAGATGCTATTTATTTAGATACGACAGAATTATCAATTGATGAAGCGGCAAACGCAATTTTAAAATTAGCGAGTGAAAGGATGGCATAAGATGGACTTTTACCATTTTGCACGATCAGTTGTTTATGCAGCATTAAAACCACTCTACCGTATTCAAATTATCGGACAAGAAAATTTCCCTAAAGAGGGTGGTGTCCTACTTTGTTCAAATCACATTGACGAATTAGACCCACCAGTTGTTGGTGTAACAGCTCCTCGACCAGTTAATTTTATGGCGAAAGAAGAATTGTTTAAACTACCAATCCTTAAGGGTATATTACCAAAGGTACACGCTTTCCCTGTAAAACGTGGTTTAAGTGACCGTCAAGCATTACGAACAGCAATCTCTTTATTAAAAGAGGGGCAAGTTGTCGGTTTATTCCCAGAAGGAACGCGAAACCGCACAGGACAATTAGGAAAAGGTTTCTCAGGTGCAGGCTTTTTTGCACTACGTGGTGGTGATGCGGTCGTCATGCCATGTGCAGTTATTGGACCTTATAAGATGTTCCGTAAAGTAACGGTAGTTTATGGTCAACCAATCGATATGACACCTTATCGTGAAAATAAGGCAAAACCTGAGGAAGTAACTGAAGTAATTATGGCGAGTATTCAAAAATTGTTAGATGAATATCACCCAGATAATAAAAAATAAAGGGTAATTTTTGTCTTTCTGTTAGAAATCTACTAAAATAAAGGTAACTGAGGCGAAGGAGGATTACATATGTCTGAAGAGATGAATGTGAATGAATTACCAGAAATTCAAGAAGGTACGGTTGTAAAGGTAAAAGTTGAAACGGTTGAAGATAATCGTGTCATTGTTTCGATTCCAAATGCAAAGTACGATGGTATTATCCCTATTAGCGAGTTATCCAGTTTACATGTGGAAAAGGCATCAGACGCTGTATCAGTAGGTGATGAATTTGAAGCTGTAGTTACAAAAGTGGAAGACCCAGCGACAGATGCAGATGAAAAAACAGGTAACTATGTTTTATCAAAAAGAAAAGTAGACGCAGAACATGCGTGGGAAAAACTTGAAAAGCAATTTGAAGCGGGAGAAATTCTTGAAGCAGAAGTAAAAGATGTCGTTAAAGGTGGCCTAGTTGTTGATTTAGGCGTTCGCGGTTTTGTACCGGCTTCTTTAGTAGAAGATCACTTTGTTGAATCATTTGAAGACTACAAAGGAAAAATGATTTCATTTAAGATTGTTGAAATGGACCGAGAAAAAAATCGTTTAATCTTATCACATCGCGCAGTTGTTCAAGAACAAAAAGAAGAACAAAAAGGCGAAATTATTCAAAACTTACAAGCTGGCGATGTCGTAGATGGTGTCGTACAACGTCTTGCAACATTTGGTGCGTTTGTTGATTTAGGTGGCGTAGATGGTCTTGTCCACATCTCACAACTATCACATGAACATATCGAAAATGTGGAAGATGTACTAGAAGAAGGTCAAAAAGTAAAAGTGAAAATCTTAGCTGTTGACCCAGACGAAGGACGCATCTCATTATCAATTAAAGATACACTACCAGGACCATGGGAAAATATTCAAGAAAAAGTACAGAAAGATGCCATTCTTGACGGTGTTGTACGTCGTCTTGTAACTTTTGGTGCATTTGTTGAAATTTTACCTGGTATTGAAGGGCTTGTGCATATCTCACAAATTTCTCATAAGCATATCAACACACCGCATGAGGCTTTAAAAGAAGGTCAAGATGTGCAAGTGAAGGTACTTGAAGTGAATGAGAATGAAAAACGTATTGCATTGAGCATTAAAGCGTTACTTGAAGATGATACAGTAGTTGAAGAAGTAGTTGAGTATGAATTACCTGAACAAGAAACTGGCTTCTCATTCGGGGATTTACTAGGTGACAAATTAAAAGACTTCAATAAAAAAGACTAATAATAGAGCGTGTATAACATCCTATAAAGAGATGTTATGCACGCTTCTTTTTATCATGTAATGAGATATGAAAAAGCAGAAAGTTCCTTTATATACGGTTTTCCTTTTCATAGTGCTTTATTTTTGATAAAATAGAAGCACTGTAAACAATGAGTGGTTAGGTGATGGAACCCCCATCATCTTTTTTATTGTATAATAAGTAATTTTGAAAGTGGAAGGATGAAACAAAATGACGAAACCAGTTATAGCAATCGTCGGCCGTCCTAATGTCGGAAAATCGACAATCTTTAACCGAATTGTAGGCGAGCGTATATCAATCGTTGAGGATGTTGCGGGCGTAACACGTGACCGTATCTATAGTTCAGCGGATTGGTTAACACATGAATTTAATATTATTGACACAGGCGGTATTGATATTGGTGATGAACCATTCTTAGATCAAATCCGTGAACAAGCTGAAATTGCCATGGATGAAGCAGACGTGATTATCTTTATGACAAATGGTCGTGAAGGTGTAACATTAGCAGATGAGCAAGTAGCGAAAATTTTATATAAAACAAAAAAACCAGTTGTCTTAGCGGTTAACAAAATTGATAACCCTGATATGAGAGATATGATTTATGATTTCTATTCATTAGGGTTTGGCGATCCATTCCCAATCTCTGGTTCACACGGTTTAGGACTGGGTGATTTATTAGATGAAGCAGCAAAACATTTCCCAGAACAAGATGAAGTAGAGTATGACGAAAATGTCATTAAATTCTCTTTAATCGGTCGTCCAAATGTAGGGAAATCATCTTTAGTGAATGCATTCTTAGGTGATGATCGTGTTATCGTAAGTGACGTTGCAGGCACAACACGTGACGCAATTGACTCAGAATATGAATACGACGGTCAAGAGTATGTCATCATTGATACTGCAGGTATGCG
Organism: Kurthia sp. YJT4; assembly: GCF_030219945.1. Lineage (NCBI taxonomy): Bacteria > Bacillati > Bacillota > Bacilli > Caryophanales > Caryophanaceae > Kurthia > Kurthia sp. YJT4. Next base: position 948,953 of record NZ_CP126689.1, read on the forward strand.
TAAGAAAGGTAAAGTGTACGAGAGCACAGAAAAGTATAGTGTATTACGTGCATTACGTGCAATCGAACGTTCCGACGTTGTTTTAGTCGTTTTAAACGGTGAAGAAGGTATTCAAGAACAAGATAAAAAAATTGCTGGTTACGCGCATCAAGCAGGTAAAGCAGTCATCATTGTTATGAATAAATGGGATGCTGTTGATAAAGACGAAAAGACAATGAACGAAAAAACAAAAGAAATTCGTGAGCAATTCCAATTCTTGGATTATGCACCGATTGTTTTCACATCTGCTAAAACAGGTAAACGCGTACACAATTTACTACCTGTAATTAATCGTGTAAGTGAAAATCATGCAATGCGTATTCAATCAAGTATTCTAAATGAAGTTATTTCAGATGCAGTTGCACGTAACCCTGCTCCAACGGATAAAGGGCGTCGTCTACGCATTTACTATGCAACACAAGTGGCAATCAAGCCACCGACATTCGTTGTGTTCGTAAATGATCCAGAATTAATGCACTTCACATACGAACGTTTCTTAGAGAATCGTATTCGTGATACGTTTGAATTTGAAGGTACGCCAATTCGAATTATTACTAGAGCGCGCGATTAGAGGAGGAAATGGACAGATGAGTAAAGTTACAGTATTTGGAGCTGGCTCATGGGGAACAGCATTAGCGACTGTTCTTGCCGAAAATGGACATGATACATTATTATGGTCTCATCGAGAGGACCAAGCACAAGAAATTCAACAGCAACATACAAATGAAAAGTATTTGCCGGGAACAGTATTACCGCAAAATCTTTGTGCAACTTCAGATGTAGCATCTGCAGTGGAGCATGCTGAAGTTATTGTGATGGCTGTGCCTACTAAGGGAATTCGTGAAACGTGCCAAAAAATTATGAAGACGTTAAACCGTCAAATTATTTTTGTACATGTTTCAAAAGGAATTGAACCAGATTCATTAATTCGTATTTCTGAAATTATGAAAGAAGAATTAGCAGAAGAAGTTGTAAAAGATATTGTGGTCTTATCTGGACCAAGTCATGCGGAAGAAGTTGTTAAAAAACATCCAACAACAGTTGCATCTTCTTGTGAAAACTTGGAATCAGCTGTCGTTGTACAAGATTTATTTATGAATCATTATTTCCGTGTTTACACGAATGAAGATGTTGTTGGTGTAGAACTAGGTGGTGCATTAAAGAATGTTATTGCTCTTGCGGCAGGTGTTTCAGATGGTATTGGCTTTGGTGACAATGCAAAAGCTGCACTCATTACACGTGGTTTAGCTGAAATTTCACGTTTAGGTATTAAAATGGGTGCAAATCCAATGACATTCATGGGCTTAGCTGGTATGGGTGACTTAATTGTAACGTGTACTTCTGTTCATTCTCGTAACTGGCGAGCAGGTAATTTATTAGGTAAAGGTTTGAAACTAGAAGAAGTATTAGAGCAAATGGGTATGGTTGTAGAAGGCGTTCGTACAACAAAAGCAGCACACCAACTTGCTGATAAATACGAAGTTTCAATGCCGATTGTTCAAGCCTTATACGCAGTATTATTTGAAGATCAATCTGCAAAAGAGATGGTTGAGAAACTTATGTTGCGTATGAAAAAGTCAGAAATGGACGGACAATACTAAAAAATTTCTACTATTATATAGTAATTTACAAATTAACACATAATGTTACAAGTTATATGTAATGTTATGTGTTTTTTAGATTTTAAATTCCTTTTTAAAAAGTACCTAAGATATTTGTATTCAAATATCTTAGGTACTTTTGTGCAAATGATATAAAAACTTATCATTTCAGAAAAAAATTTTAACGAAAAAAATAGCAATATTACAAAGAAAATAAGCTGTAGAAAATATATAATTTTAAAAAAAGGGGTATTTTTTTATAGTTATCTCAAGAGAAAATATATACTTAGAAAATAAAAAGAAGTGGAAAAAGCTTTAAAAGATAACTCTTTTTTGAGATAAAAAGTCTATTTACTTACAAAAAATAAAAAGAAATATATGTATTTAAAACGCATATTCGAGTGTATGAAAGTGATTAAGAGAAAGAATAATTTTTTTGAGAAATTCACTTTGTTGTATTTAAGAAAAAATAATCTTTTCTAATATATATACATTTCTATAAAAGAAATAAAAATATATAAGTTAAAATGGTATGAAAAGGTATTTTTTGCGCTTTAAACCCTTGCAAAATCAATGTTTTCAAATAGAAATAAAAAAATAAAGTAAATGTGTTTAAAAGTTCTAAAGAACGGTAATCTATAAGGTGTGGAACGGTAATATGTGGTAAATGTTGGTGTAGCAATGTTTTAGAAAAAAATAAAATTATTTTTATTCATATATTTGAATAAAAAACCGATTTATTGAAACTTTAATTTTTTTCTGAAAAATGATGTGGTTTGTAAAATAAAGTTATTTTTGTTTCAATGAATGTTATGAGAAGTTATTTTATGCTTATTTGAAATCTATATTTACTTTGAACTGGCATGAAGTAACTAAATAGTTTACAGTTGATAAAAGTTGGTAAAAGAAGTATAAATATTATTGCGAAGTAAATCGTGTTTATGATACTCTTTTACATGATTTAAAACAAAAGTCTTTGAGAGGAGGTGAATGGTGTGAACAAAACAGAATTAGTAAACTCAGTAGCAGAAGCTGCAGAACTTTCTAAGAAGGATGCTGCGAAAGCAGTTGAATCTGTATTTGAAACAATCCAAGAGGCTCTAGCTAAAGGTGATAAAGTACAGTTAATCGGTTTCGGTAACTTCGAAGTTCGTGAACGTGCTGCTCGTAAAGGACGTAACCCTCAAACAGGTGAAGAAATCCAAATCGATGCAAGTAAAGTACCTGCTTTCAAACCAGGTAAAGCACTTAAAGACGCGATTAAATAATCGAATCGAATGCGGTACATAAGAGTAGTTAATCTTTTGATTAGCTGCTCTTTTTGTATGCACTTTTATACAAATCGAAAAAATTGCATATTTTCACAGAAATAATAAGTCTTAGCCCTTTGCCTTGCATGGTCGTATATGCTAACATCAAAAAGAGAATTTAACAAGCAGATTGATTAAGTGATAATGGGGGAGTAATTTTGACAAAGGAAATCAGTTCACAAGTTGACATAAATAAAATTCAAACAGCTGTAAAAATGATTTTAGAAGCTGTAGGAGAAGATCCGTCACGCGAAGGATTACTTGATACACCAAAACGTGTAGCTAAAATGTATGCAGAAATGTTTGAAGGTTTACATAAAGATCCAAAAGAGTATTTTGAAACGGTATTTCATGAAGGACATGATGAAGTCGTTCTTGTAAAAGATATTCCATTCTTTTCAATGTGCGAACATCATCTTGTACCGTTCTATGGTAAAGCACATGTAGCATACATACCAAAAGACGGTGTTGTAGCTGGATTGAGTAAATTAGCGCGTACCGTTGAAACAGTCGCACGTCGCCCACAACTACAAGAACGTATTACAGATACAGTTGCACAAACACTGATGGATATGCTATCTCCACAAGGTGTATATGTAGTCGTAGAAGCAGAGCATATGTGTATGACGATGCGTGGCATTAAAAAGCCGGGTGCTAAAACGATTACATCCGTTGCTAAAGGTGTATTTGAGGAAGATTCTGTAAAAAGAAATGAAATTCTCTCGTTCATTCAAATGCCTTAATTTTAATAGGCTTTTGTGGTATGATAGAATGAGAAAATTCGAATGATAGGAGAGCTGTCTTATGTCTCAAAATGATTTTATTGTAATTAAAGCAGAAGAAGATGGTGTACACGTAATAGGCCTTACACGAGGCGATGACACAAAATTCCATCATTCTGAAAAATTAGATCAAGGCGAAGTTATGATTGCGCAATTTACCGAACATACATCTGCGATGAAAATTCGTGGTAAAGCGATTATTCAATCTGCAAATGGTACAATTGAAAGTGACGCAAAGAAGTAACAAGTATTAAACATCGTGTTGATTGAAACATCAGGAAATGAATTGAATGGAGATTTTTTTTATGAATGCAGCTAACATGGAGCAACTTGTAACAGAATTAAAAGATGAAATTTACAATAAATTGCATCATAGAACCCTCCTAGCATATACAGGTCAGCCACCAATTTGGGATGATCAATTGTTTTATTTATTGCTACCAAGAGTAAACGGTGAACAGTGGACGAAACAACATCAAGTAGCTGCTCAAAGTGTTGCCATGATTCAGACGGCTTTAACAACGCATGATTTGGTAAAAGAACAACAAGCGACGTCAAAAGCACAACAATTGATGGTATTAGCTGGAGATTACTATAGTGGCATGTACTATGACACCTTAGCAAAACTACCAGATATTCAGTTTGTACAAAAATTATCAAATGCCGTAGCAGAAATCAGTGAGCAAAAAACCGCATTCTATGAACCGAAAGAGTGTACACTAGAAGAGTTGCTCCTTCGCTATGAAACCATCGTTAGTAGAGCAGTAGAACAATTTATGGGGCATTTTGGCTTTACAGTATATATTGAATTGATGAAAAAAGGCATGTTACTCAGTCGTTTATCAGCAGAACTCAAAAAAGTAATAAATGATACAAGTACAATACGTCTTTTTCGTGTGATTTCAGAAAGATTTTCTTCAAAGGATGAAGCCATCCAAGCAATCCAACAAGAAATTACCACACGAGCTACAAAGCTAACAGAAGAAATTCATACTATGGGATTTTTAACGAATGTTGCAAAAACTGCCATTTTAAGTCGAATTGAGGCGCTTAATCACAGTGCAACGTAGGAAGAGGGAAGGTTGAAAAATTGGCACAATCAAAATCAGAACGCGTACATGAAGTCTTTGAGAATATTTCAGGTGACTATGACAAAATGAACTCGGTGATTAGTTTCCAGATGCACAAAAGCTGGCGTAAAGATACGATGCAGCAAATGAACATCCAACCAGGAACTAAAGCATTAGATGTTTGTTGCGGTACAGCAGATTGGACAATTGCGCTTGGTGAGGCAGTTGGTAAAGATGGCGATGTTATTGGTTTAGACTTTAGTCAAAATATGCTGAATGTCGGCATCGATAAAACAAAAGATATGGACAATGTGAATTTAATTCAAGGGAACGCAATGGAACTACCTTTTGAAGATAATTCGTTTGACTATGTAACAATTGGATTTGGTTTACGTAATGTACCGGATTATATGCAAGTATTACGTGAAATGAATCGTGTTGCAAAACCAGGCGCAAAAATCGTTTGTCTTGAAACGTCACAATCAGAGATCCCTGTCTACAAACAGCTATTTAAATTTTACTTTAAATATATTATGCCGATCTTTGGTAAATTATTAGCTAAAAGTTACAAAGAGTATTCTTGGTTACAAGAGTCGGCAGATACGTTCCCAGGACGTAAAGAGTTGAAAAAAATGTTTGAACAAGCAGGTATGGTGAATGTATCTTATACCTCTTATAGCGGTGGGGCAGCTGCAACACATATTGGCTATAAAAAAGAAAAATAGGCGGGAGAAGGTTTATTCACGTGGAAAAGATGAAGCTAAAGATGCTCTACTCTGGTATGAAATCAGAGATTGACATCATCGAAAAAGAATTAGAAACGGCGCTGAATTCCTCTTCACACTTTTTGAATGAAGCTTCTTTGCATCTTTTGAAAGCTGGGGGAAAACGCATTCGCCCAGTTTTTGTTTTGCTCGCTGCAAAATTTGGACAATATGATATTCAACAAATCAAAAATGTTGCTGTGCCACTCGAATTAATTCATATGGCATCACTTGTTCATGATGATGTAATTGATAATGCGGAATTACGTAGAGGTCGCGAAACAGTAAAAGCACAGTATAATAACCGAGTAGCAATGTATGCAGGCGATTTTATTTTTGCAAAAGCATTAGAATATATGACGCAAATAAAAAAACAACAAGCGCATCAAGTATTATCAAATACAATGGTTGAGATTTGTGTGGGAGAAATTATTCAAATTGAAGATAAACAGGTACTCAAGCAAAACTTACGTGATTACTTCCGTCGGATTAAGCGTAAAACAGCTGTTTTAATTTCTTCAAGTTGTGAGCTAGGAGCAATCGCTTCAGGCGCATCGCCAGAAGTTGTACGTCATATGCGCCGTTTTGGATATTATGTAGGGATGTCATTCCAAATTATTGATGATATTTTAGATTTTACGGCAACGGATAAGCAGCTAGGTAAACCAGCAGGAAGCGATTTAATGCAAGGGAACGTTACATTACCAGCGTTATATGCTTTAGAAGATGACCAAATTCGTCCAATGATTGAAAAAGTGATTGAAGGGCCGATTACTGAAGGCGAACGTCAACAACTATTGAAGGCGATTCGAAAATCTGACGCAATTCAAAAAGCAAATCATATAAGTGATTTATATTTACAGAAGGCGTTAAAAGAAGTAGACAAGTTACCGAATCATCCAGTGAATAAATCACTTGTAGATATTGCAAATTTCATGGGGAAACGTAAATTTTAACCAAATTGTCATAGTATTTGTTGAACATTATGGCATTCAATGATAGAATTTTACGGTAGGTAAAATACCTGTAGATATTATTAAGGAGTGTAATTTAAACATGGCTATCCAACAAACATTTTTAATGGTTAAACCTGACGGCGTAAAACGTCAAGTAGTAGGTGATATCGTAGACCGCTTCGAACGTCGTGGCTTCGAATTAAAAGGCGCTAAACTAATGAACATCACAAAAGAATTAGCAGAAAAACACTATGCAGAGCATGCAGAACGTCCATTCTTTGGCGAATTAGTAGAATTCATCACTTCTGGTCCTGTATTCGCAATGGTATGGGAAGGCGAGAACGTAATCGCTTTAGCTCGTCTTATGATGGGTGCTACAAACCCAGCTGAATCTGCTCCAGGAACAATCCGTGGTGACTACGCTACAACTGTAGCTGAAAACATCATTCACGGTTCTGATTCTTTAGCATCTGCTGAACGCGAAATCGGTCTATTCTTCGGTGAAGAAGGTTTAGTAAAATAATTTTCATCTCGTAGATGAAAATTATAAGTAAAGTAAAAACATCTTTACTAACCGTAAAAATGATTTGATACTTTGAATGAAAGAGTTGCACATCTGTGTGGCTCTTTTTTTATTGTGCTTCAGATTATGTCCGTTTTTTAAAAATAAATGAATGAAAGCGCTCTGATAAACATCTTTTCACGTTACACTATTTCAGAATATGAAAAAATGTTTTATAATGGTAAGTATGAATAGAGGGAGGAAAAGGTATGACAGATTATGAAATGTTCGTTGAACGTGTAAAGACGAAAACCGGCATTGATTTAGCTCTTTACAAAGAGGCACAAATGAAACGACGCTTAACGTCTTTATATGAGAAAAAAGGTTTTAGTAATTTTGTAGACTTTTTCAAAGAGATGGATGTTAATCGTGAACTTATGGACGAATTTTTAGATCGTATGACGATTAATGTATCTGAATTTTATCGTAATGGTAAACGATGGGAAGTTTTGGAGAAAAAGATTTTACCACGTCTCTTGAAAGCAAGCCCACGCTTAAAAGTATGGAGTGCAGCTTGTTCAACAGGTGAAGAACCGTATTCACTTGCGATGGTACTATCAAATCATCAGCCATTATCTCAAGTATCTATTTCAGCTACAGATTTAGATGAGAATGCAATTGCTAAAGCAAAAGCAGCCATCTATCCGGAGCGCTCCCTTGCCGAAGTTCCAGCACAAATGAAACAAAAATATTTTGAGCAAGAAGGTTCTTTTTATAAAGTAACGCCTGATATTAAAAGAACGGTTACATTTAAAAAACATAACTTATTAAATGATCGATATGAACAAAATCATGATTTAATCGTTTGTCGTAATGTCATGATTTATTTTACAGAAGAAGCGAAAGATCAAATTTATCATAACTTCAGTAAAGCTTTGAAACCAGGCGGTGTACTATTTGTTGGAAGCACTGAACAAATTTTTAATCCAGCACAATATGATTTTGAAGTAGAAGATACATTTTTCTATCGTAAAAAAGGTTAACTATAAGAGGAATGCGCTTTTCGCATATGTGAAAAGCGGTTTTTTATAAATAAAAATAAATTCAAAAAACATCAAAATTTCAGTTAATTTATTTTTATTATAAAATCAACTGAAATTTATAAAAATATATGTTATAGTGAAAAACATATACTTTAGCGATGTGAAGGGGGAAAGCGTAAATGAGATACTTAACAGCGGGTGAATCACATGGCCCACAATTAACAACAATTATTGAAGGACTTCCTTCATTACTACCAATTACAGCAGAACAGATTAACCATGAATTAAAAAGACGCCAAGGAGGGCATGGTCGAGGTCGACGTATGCAAATCGAAACCGATACGGTAGAAATTACATCAGGTATTCGTCATGGTAAAACGCTCGGCTCACCTGTTGCGCTTGTGGTAACGAATGATGATTGGAAACACTGGACAAAAATTATGGGTGCAGAGCCACTTCCAGAAGATGTTGACCCGAATGAGATCAAACGTCAAATCTCGCGTCCACGTCCAGGACATGCCGATTTAGTAGGCGGTATGAAATATGGTCACCGCGACTTACGAAACGTCTTAGAACGCTCATCAGCACGTGAAACAACTGTACGTGTAGCTGTTGGTGCAGTAGCTAAAATTCTTTTAGAACAATTAGATATTCGTATCGTAGCGCATGTTGTAGAAATCGGTGGTATTACAATCGACCGACAAGCAGTTGAAGGAAAATCAGTAGAAGAAATCCGTACAATCGTAGAAGAAGATCCATGTTACTGCGTGGACCCAGAAGCTTCAGCAAAAATGGTCGCACTAATCGATGAAACGAAAAAAGCAGGCGATACAATTGGTGGCGTTGTTGAAGTCATCGTAGAAGGTATGCCAGCAGGTGTCGGTTCATATGTACATTACGACCGCAAGTTAGATGGTAAACTGGCACAAGCGATGCTTAGTATCAATGCTTTTAAGGGTGTTGAATTTGGTATTGGCTTTGATGCAGCACATGTACCTGGCTCACAAGTACATGATGAAATCATTTGGGATGAGGAGCAAGGTTATACACGCCGTACAAATCGCCTAGGCGGTTTAGAAGGCGGTATGTCTACAGGTATGCCAATTGTTGTACGTGGCGTTATGAAGCCGATTCCAACACTTTATAAGCCATTACAAAGTGTGGATATCGAAACAAAAGAGGCATTTAAGGCTTCTGTAGAACGTTCAGACGCATGTGCAGTACCAGCTGCATCAGTCGTAGCAGAACATGCGATTGCCTTTGAAATTGCGAATGCAATTTTAGACCAATTCCATGCAGACCAGTTACCACAACTGCAACAACAAATCGAGCAAATGAAACAACAAGCGAAGGAGTTTTAATGATGCGTATTCCCGTACAAACACCATCTCACGCCTATGAAGTCGTGATTGGTTCACATCATTTAACAGAAGCTATTACATCACTTGCTAGCAAAATCGAAACAGCCGATCAATTGGTTGTATTTACAGATGAACACGTTTGGGCGCTTCATGGAGAACATTTTTCAAAAGCTTTTCCACATCCATTCAAATTGCATATTTTAGCTGCAGGTGAAGCATGCAAGACATTTGACAGTTATTACGCAGCGCAAACATTCCTTTTAGAACAAAAATGCACACGTAAATCAATGCTTTTTGCATTCGGTGGTGGAGCAGTAGGCGATTTAACTGGTTTTGTAGCAGCTACTTTTATGCGTGGTATCCCATTTGTTCAAATTCCAACAACTATTTTGGCGCATGACTCAGCTGTAGGTGGAAAAACAGCCATCAATCATCCACTAGGTAAAAATATGATTGGTGCGTTTTATCAACCAGAAGCTGTTTTATATGATATTGCATTTTTAGCTTCATTACCTGAAAAAGAAGTACGTTCAGGCATGGCAGAAGCGATTAAACATGCCCTCATCTCGGATGAACAGTGGTATGAAGAATTTTTAACGCAAGATATTCAGCGTTTATCAGAAGAGCAATTAGCGCACTATTTAGAGCGTGGAATCACAGTAAAGGCAGACATTGTTTCACAAGATGAACAAGAACATTCCGTACGTAAATACTTAAACTTCGGTCATACGTATGGTCATGCAATTGAAGCTGCTTCTGGATTTGGAAAGTTAGCACATGGTGAGGCGATTATGATTGGTATGGTCTATGCCTTATTGTTAAGTGAAAAGTATGGTCAACTAAATCGTGCGAATACGTTAGAGTTCTTAGCTTTCGCTCAAAAGAATGGCTATACATTCAAACCAGTACATGATTTTACGTTTGATACGTTATTACCATACTTAATGACAGATAAAAAAGCAGAGTACGGTATTTTACAATTCGTTCTATTAGATGAAATTGGTAAGCCGTTTGTTCAAAAAGTAACAGTAGAAGAGTGTCGCGAAATCGATACACTACTACGAACAATTGTTTAGGAGGTGTCCCATATGATTCGAGGTATTCGAGGTGCAACAACGATTACAGTAAATGATGCTGTACAAGTAGAGATTGAAACAACGAGATTATTAAAAGAAATCATTGAGCGCAATGAAGTAAAAGCAGAAGATGTATCATCCGTTATTGCAACAACGACGTCAGATATTACATCTGCTTTTCCAGCAAAAACTGTACGCACGTATGAGGGATGGGATTATGTTCCGGTTATGTGTATGCACGAAATGAATGTCGCGGGTGCGTTACCACTTTGTATCCGTCTACTTGTGAATGTAGAAACGCAAAAAGCACAGAAAGAAATTGCCCATGTCTATTTGAATGAGGCAGTGAAATTAAGACCAGACTTAGTAAAATAATGAGATGAGGAAGAAAGAGGCGACTTAACGATGAAGTGGAAAGAATCAGTAAAAGGGTTGAAAGCATACCAACCTGGAAAATCAATTGAAGCAGTGAAGAAAGAATTCGGGTTATCGGAGATTGTAAAATTAGCATCGAATGAAAATCCATTAGGATGCTCACCAAAAGTAACGGCTTATTTAGAGAATGCAGTGCATAACTTTGCATTATATCCAGACGGTTATGGTACAGCGATGCGTGAAGCAGTTGCAAAACATTTAGGTGTAAACGGTGACGAATTAATTTTTGGTAACGGCTCAGATGAACTGATTAGTATCGTGACACGCGCGTTACTTCAACCAGGTGTAAATACAGTTATGGCAACACCAACATTCTCACAATATAAATTAAATGCACTGATTGAAGGTGCGGAAATTCGTGAAATTCCATTGAAGAATCGCACACATGATTTAGATGCGATGCTTGATGCAATTGACGAAAATACAGCAGTTGTATGGGTATGTAGCCCGAACAATCCAACAGGTGTGGTCATTGAAGATGCACCACTACAAGCATTCCTGAAAAAAGTACCGAAAGATGTACTTGTCGTTTTAGATGAAGCATACTTTGAATATGTAACAAATCCAAATTGCACAGATTCACTACCATTATTAAAACAATACGACAACTTAATCATTATGCGTACGTTCTCAAAAGCATACGGTTTAGCAGCTTTCCGTGTAGGCTACGGTATTGCCAATAAAGAATTGATTGCGCGACTTGATCCTGTGCGTGGTCCATTTAATAATACGGTATTAAGTCAGGCGATTGTTCCGGTAGCAATAGCGGATCAAGCATATATTGAGTCATGTCGTGAAATCAATGAAGCCGGTAAAAAACAATATATTGCATTTTGTGAAAAACACCAATTAGATTATTACCCAACCGATACAAACTTCATCTTATTTGAAGTGAAGATGGATAGTGATGTCGTATTCCAAGAGTTAATGTCACGAGGTTATATTATTCGTAGTGGTAATCCACTGGGTGTTCCAAACTATATTCGTGTGACAATTGGCACGAAAGAACAAAATGAAGGCTTACTCGCACAGCTAGAAGAAGTGTTACAAAAACATGGGGTATTCGCTTGAGTAAAAAGCGAATTCTCATCGTAGGCTTAGGCTTAATTGGCGGTTCGATTGCGCTTGCTTTACAACGCTCTCCAGAACATGAAATTATCGGTTATGATGCAAATGCCGATACACTTCAAAGTGCGAAAGTATTAGGCGTTATTCATAAAGCAGCAACACATCCGAAAGAAGCCGTAAAAGAAGCCGACTTTGTCATTTTTGCAACACCTGTGAATGCAACACTTCAATGGATGAAAGAACTTCAAACATGGACTGTACCATCACATACAATTGTGACAGATACAGGAAGTACAAAAGCTATCATTATGGAAGAAGCGCAACATTTAGCTGAAAAAGGTATTACGTTCATTGGTGGGCATCCAATGGCAGGTTCACATAAAAGTGGTGTTCTAGCAGCTAAACCAATTTTATTTGAAAATGCATATTATATGTTGACACCTTTGGGAAGTACAAAGGAAGAACAAGTGAAAGCTTTAGAAGGAATTTTAAAACTAACAAATGCCAAACTCATGGTTGTTCCTGCTGAAGAACATGATCATATGACGTCGGTTGTTAGTCATTTCCCGCATATTGTGGCAGCGTCACTTGTGCATCAACTAGCAAATGAAAATGCAGAGCATCCATTCACGAAACGATTGGCAGCAGGTGGATTTAGAGATATTACACGTATTGCTAGTTCCAATCCAACAATGTGGCAAGATATTACGGTGCAAAATCGCGCGCAAATACAAGACCAATTAGCAAAATGGCAACAAGAGATGTCACGTGTGCAATCGATTTTAGAAAAAGGTACCGAACAAGACATTTATCAATTTTTTGAAGAAGCAAAACAATTTCGTGATGCATTACCTGATACATCAGGTGCCTTATTTACAACATATGATTTATATATTGATGTACCAGATTATCCTGGTAGTATCGCTGAAATTACAGGTTATTTTGCAGAAGAAAAAATCAGTATTACAAATATTCGAATTGTCGAGACAAGGGAAGACGTTTTCGGTATTTTAGTTGTAAGTTTCCAATCAAGTGGAGATCGTAAGCGAGCAGCAGAATGCATTCGTACACGTAGTCCATATGAATTTTATATTTCGTAAAGGAGAGATGACGATGCAAAAAATCGTTCAATTACAAGGGCAATCATTAAAAGGAACGATTACGGTTCCAGGCGATAAATCCATTTCACACCGTTCCATTATGTTCGGAAGTATGGCAAAAGGTAAAACAACAGTTACAGGTTTTTTACCAGGCGAAGATTGTCTTCGTACAATTGAAGCCTTTAAACAAATGGGTGTTAAAATTGAACAACAAGGTACAGATGTGACGATTGAAAGTGAAGGTATGGACGCATTCCAAGAGCCGATGGATATTTTGTACATGGGGAACTCTGGCACAACGACACGTCTATTACTTGGTTTACTCGCTGGTTCACACGTACACGCAGTATTATCTGGTGACGAATCGATTGCCAAACGTCCAATGAAGCGTGTCATTAATCCTTTACGCGAAATGGGTGCACATATTACAGGACGAGAAGATGGACAATTTACACCAATCGCAGTGAAAGGTACGACATTACAAGCGATTGATTACACATTGCCTGTAGCGAGTGCGCAAGTTAAATCTGCAGTGTTATTAGCAGGTCTAAATGCAGAAGGAACAACAATTGTTCGCGAAAAAGAAGCAACACGTGACCATACGGAATTAATGCTACGTCAATTCGGTGTAAATATTGATACAACAGATGGTGTGATTTCGTTAGCAGGTGGACAAAAATTAACAGCGAGTCATGTCGCTGTACCGGGCGATATTTCTTCAGCTGCCTTTTTCCTTGTAGCAGGTGCCATTACAAAGGGTAGTGAAATTACTCTTGAAAATGTAGGTCTTAATAAGACACGTACAGGTATCATCGAAGTGTTAGAAGCAATGGGTGCAAATCTAGAAATTCAACCGTATGACCATGAGCATGCTGAGCCAGCAGGTCGTGTCATTATTCGTACATCAGAGTTAAAGGGTACGACCATTGGTGGGAATTTAATTCCGCGGCTAATTGATGAAATTCCAATTATTGCTTTACTTGCGACACAAGCTGAAGGAACAACGATTATTCGTGATGCAGAGGAATTAAAAGTGAAAGAGACGAATCGTTTAGATGCAGTTGTTGCGGAATTATCAAAGCTGGGTGCGAATATTACAGCAACAGAAGAAGGCATGATTATTGAAGGTCCTACACAGTTACATGGTGCGGCATTAAAGACATATGGCGATCACCGCATGGGTATGATGAATGCCATCGCATCACTCATTACAGAAGGTGCTGTGACATTAGATGACGCTGATTGTATTGCGGTATCTTACCCAACATTCTTTGAAGATTTAGACAGTCTAATGAAATAGTTCATAAAACAAGCTATCATGATGCAGTTTTTATCAGGATAGTTTGTTTTTATTTTAAACAGAGAAATAAGAAGGGAATCAGTCATATTTTACCTGTAATTTTCTTCGATATTTCAAGCGTTTTTCCTTGTATATCCTACTTTCCTCATGTAGCATAAAGATGAAAATAATTTAGAAATAGGTGGATGACAGATGACAATCCAACAACAAATGGTTGAAGCAATGGAGCAAGGTGACCTTAATCAAATTCATGCACTAATGGAAGAATTCAAGTTACATGTCGATCCAGATATGCAATATGAAGTTGCTGGTTACTTGATGAATTTAGGTTTTATTCATGAAGCAGCAAGTGTGTTAGAGCATCTACAATTTTTATTCCCAGAAGAAAATCAAATTAAGGTTGATCGTGCCTCGTTATTGATGGAAACTAATCAAGAAGATGAAGCATTGGACTTATTCTTATCGATTCCACAAGATGCAGAAGAATATCCACAAGTATTATTGGCGCTTGCTGATTATTATCAAATGCAAGGTTTATATGAAGTAGCAGAAAAACATATGAATGAAGCGCTTGAGTTATTACCAGATGAACCACTTCTTCAGTTTGCAAAAGCAGAGTTATTAATGGAGATGGGACGTCTAAGTGAAGCGGCTCGTTTATATGAGAATTTATATAAAAATCAAAAAGAAATTGCAGGCGTTCGTCTAGTTGAACGTATTGCAGAAGTTCATCGTACGGGTGCAGCTTTTGAAGATGCCTACCATTATTATTTAGAGGCATTAAAAGAGAGTACATCGCCTGATTTATTATTTGGTGCGGCTTATAGTGCTTTTCAATTAGAGATGTACGAAGCGGCAGCACGTTATGGTGAAGATTTACGTGCGTTAGATCCAGATTACTTTGCCGGTTATCTATTATTGGCGCAAAGTTATGCCATGATGGAAGACAATGTCAAAGCTTTAGAAGTAATTAAAGAGGGTATTAAACGAGATGAGTATGACAAGGAATTATTCTTGTTTGCTGGTAAAATGGCAATCAAAAATAAATTGCCAGAGGAAGCAGAAGCATTTCTTCGTCAAGCGATTGCACTTGACCCAGAATATATGGAAGCAGTGCATACACTCGTATCAATCCTATCATCGGAAGAGCGCGATGAAGAAGTTGTTGAACTCATTGAAGGTCTATCGAAAGACGACTTTGAATGGACAGCACTTTCAATTTTTGCGGCGCTTGCCTATGATCGTTTAGAAATGTATGAAGAAGCTTACACACATTACCGTCAAGCATTCGAAGATTATAAAGAAGATGTAGACTTCTTAGAGAAATATGTTTATTTCTTAATCGAGGACGGGAAAAGACAAGAAGCCTTACAGATTGTAGCACTTTTACGTGACTTACAACCTGAAGAGCCGCAATGGATTGATTTACAAGCAAGCTTTGACGCTTAAGTTACACCCGGTTCAGCAAGTGATTGGAAAGAATTACTTACTAAAGGAGGGGTATTTATGAAGGCATCTGTGACAAATGTAGAGAAAAAGGCATTTATTAAATGGTTCTTAAAGCGTTACGATATGAAACGAAGAGAATGTGTTTGGATTCTTAATTATATTGTAGGGCATGATGACTTATTAGAAAGAATTCATTTCGTAGAAGAAGCGCATTTTTGTCCAAGAGCAATGGTCATGTCGACAATCGATTCATCTGGAATCCCATTCCGTTTTTATAAAGGAAATTTAATGACGGCTGATGCAGAAAAGTCATTTCATGATTTAAGATTGAATTCGGAAGAAGATATGTACATTCAGCTAAACTTCCCTAAAATACCACCTAATCCGGCTTACTTAGCTGTTTTAGAAGAGAATCCGTATATTCCGAAGTATTTACAATCGAATTACGGTGATCGTGAAGTTGCTGAAAAATTACTCGATGTAAGCATGAAAAATTTCCAAAAGAAAATGTTATTACAACAAATTGATGAAGCAATTGATAATCGCGATAAAGAACGTTTTTTACAATTGTCGGATCAGTTGAACCAATTACAGTAAATAGAAAAAAGGGCTTTGATTTTCGCAAATCAAAGCCCTTTTTCTGAGAAAAAGAAACGATAGTAGACCATTTAAAAACTTCTACTATATAATGGATAGAGATAGAGGTGGGGGGATTTCATGCGCTACATATGGGCGAGATTATGGACGATTTTAATATCAAAAACATTTTTAATCATGTTATTAATCGTCAATCTATTAGGTTCTATTTATGGATACATTTGGTACGGAGATCAGTTGGCTGAAGCAAAGCTAATCTTTTTAATATTTATACCAGATAGTCCAACAGCTACATTATTCTTTTCAATTGCGATTATTGGTTGGTTGTTAAAAAAACATTGGCGTTTATTTGAAGCGTTAGCACTCGTGACGCTTGTAAAATACGGTGTATGGGCTGTGGTCATGAATTTAATGGTCTTAAACGAGTTAGGGTCACTCGGGTTTGCTGGTTGGATGCTTGTAGTTAGTCATGGTTTAATGGCTGTCCAAGGCTTGCTTTATATGCCGATGTATGACTTTAAAAGTGTTCATATCATCATCACAGCAATTTGGACATTACATGATGTCGTGATTGACTATGTCTTTAACCAAATGCCTTGGTACCATATGTTAAATCAATATATGACAGGAATTGGATACTTTACATTTTGGTTGTCAATTGTGTGTCTAATCATTGCAATCTTTGCAATGAAAAAGAGGTTTTCAGTTGCCCCAAATTTTGTTTGACCTTAAAATAAAACTATGAACGAACTAGGAGGATGGTTAGATTGTCAATTATGATGTATATCATCTACTTTGCTGTTTTGATGTTATTACCACTGTATGCACAACGTAAAGTAAAGAAAACATATACACGCTATTCACAAGAATATTCAACATCAGGAATGACGGGTGCCGAAGTTGCTCGTAAAATTTTAGACCAAAATGGATTAGGAAATGTAAAAGTTGAGCCAGTCGATGGTTTTTTGTCAGATCATTATGATCCATCTACAAAAGTAGTGCGTTTATCAACGCATAACTTCTATGAAACATCGATTGCAGGTACAGCAGTTGCAGCCCATGAATGTGGCCACGCTATTCAAGATGCGGAAGCATATTCATTCTTAACATGGCGCTCAAAATTAGTTCCAGCAGCGAATATTTCATCAAACGCTTCATGGATTTTCATTATGATTGGTATGATTGCAACATTTAAACCATTAATGTTAGTAGGTATTATCTTATTAGCAATTGGTGTACTTTTCCAAGTAGTAACATTACCAGTTGAGTTTGATGCTTCTAAGCGTGCGATGCGCCAAATTGATCAATTGGGCATCATTAACAATGAAGAATATCCAAAAGCGAAAAAAGTATTAACAGCAGCAGCATTAACATATGTTGCAGCAGCAGCGACAGCGGTCATGGAACTTGCACGACTTGTATTAATTTATACAGGTATGGGGAATCGCGAAGATTAGTAACACAAAAACACCTTGTATTGTTACATTGACGTAACATACGAGGTGTTTTTTTATGTCATTTTTTTAAAAAAAAGAAGAAAAATAAGAGAATGAAATTATTTTACAAGAAAGAAGCGTTAAGAAATAAATGCTGAATCGTTGATTTAATAAGATTCTGCTAAATATAAGTCAAGCTCGTAATAATTTGTAATATATCTGTAACTTAGTTGACGCTAGACTGTAAGCTAACTCGTGTAAAGTTAGTCTCAGTTAAAAAAGTTCGTACATAATAACAAATGACATATAACAAACGACATATAAATCAATCAAATTAAAAAACGTGGGAGTGTTCATAAATTCATGAAGAAACATAAATTACTGACATCAATCTTAACAGGTGCATTAGCTTTAACAGTAGGTTTTACAGGGGTAGCTACTGAACAACAAGCATCTGCAGCTTCATCAAAAACAACAAAAGTTTCTAAAAATTACTATACAAAAGCCGCATTAAACATGCGTACAGGCCCTACTACAAAAGCAAAACGCGTTCTAACTATTCCAAAAGGTAAAAAAGTATATGCATACCAACGTAAAACTGTTTCAGGTACTTGGTATAAAGTAAAATACAATGGTAAAGTAGGCTGGGTGTCAGGTAAATATCTTTCTTCAAAAAAAGCAAAGAAAACGGTGAAAAAAGCATCTGCAGCTTCTGGTAATGCGATTATTAATGCAGGTCGTAAATATGTAGGTACACCATATGTATGGGGTGGATCACGTCCAGGTGGATTTGACTGCTCTGGTTTCACATCTTATGTATATAAACAAGCAGGTATGAAATCATTACCACGTACAAGTAGAGCACAAAAAGCTTCTGTTAAACGTGTAAGTTCACCAAAAGTAGGGGATTTAATCTTCTTCTCAGCAACTCCAGGTGGTTCATATGTATCACATGTAGGAATTTACGCAGGTAACAATCAAGTATTACACGCAGCTGGTAATAGTGTGAAGTTCCAATCATTAAGCGGTTACTGGAATCAACGTGTAGTAAGCTATGGTACAACACGTTAATTTAAATTAAATAGATGAATTACATATGTGAGAAACTATTTTCATATAAGTAAGGAGTTTCAATAAAAAAGGCTTGATTCGCTTTCATGTGAATCAAGTCTTTTTGTATGGTATATAAAAAGGCTGTAGTGTCTAAAATAGCACTACAGTCTCTTAATTTAATGATTATACAAAGCGTACTACATCTTCAACAGATAAACGAGAAGTACCACGTGCTGGGCCTGTTCCTTTACCAATTGCGATTAGAACGATTGGGAATTCATTTTCTGGTAAGTTATATGATTTTGCAAATTCATCTTTATTGAATCCACCCATTACAACTGTATCTAGTCCACGATCTTTTGCAGCTAATAAAAGTTGCATTGACACTAATCCAGCATCGTACATAGCTACTGAATGACGCGCAGCTACAGGAATACCGCTGTAAAGTGTTTCAGCATTTTCTGTTAGTTTTTCAGCCACTTCTGGATCCATAACGCCAGCATCTACACTTAGTTGGTGAATTTTACGTGCATTTTTATGGAAGTCAGTATCACCTAAAACCGCGATGATTGCTGGAGCTGTTTCAACTTGTTCTTGATTGAATGCCATTGTACGTAATTCTTTTTTCTTTTGTTCATCTGTAATAACGATGAAGCGCCAAGGTTGTTGGTTTGAAGAAGAAGGTGCAGTCATTGCATCTGTTAATAGCTCTGAAATTTCTTCTTTTGTTAATTTATATTCAGAATCGTATTTACGAATCGATTTACGTGCATACATGTTTTCAATTACAGCTGATTTTGTTGTTGTTGACATAATAAAAATTCCTTCTATATTTAACTAACTTAAAGTAAGTTAATGGGTATATAAAACATCTTACTTTAAGTTAGTTTTTATGTCAATCATTATTTCATTTGTGGTACAATAATAAATGTAAAGGAGCGATTCGATATGACACAGCCTATCTATTCAGAGCAAGTTTGTCAAAATTATCATCAAGCAATTGAATTTATCGGTAAGAAATGGATTGGGGCAATTTTATATAGTTTAGTTGATGGTCCATTACGCTACAATGAAATTCATGCGCGAATCGAAGGCATTTCGGATCGTTTATTAACACAACGTTTAAACGAATTAATCGATGCCGATATGATTGAAAAAGAATATATTAATGATTCTGTTAAAAAAACAAAATACCGTTTAACCGAAAATGGTCAAGCTTTTAAAGAAGTGATTCACTCGATTCAGAAGTGGGTTCATACATGCCAAAAAACAAATCAGTGTAAAGAACCGACATCACCTAACATATAGTCTCATTCATTACACACAAAAAAAGAGAACTCCGCTATAGTAGCAAGAGTTCTCTTTTTGTTTTTAATGATGAAGTGGATTGCGCTCGTCATCTAATGTGAAGCCCATTCCAGACACTTCATGCACTTCGGATATGGAGACAAATGCATAGGGATCAACCGAATTGACGAGACTTTTTAATTTGAATAATTCGTTTTTAGATACGACACAATATACAATTTTACGTTGCTCTTTCGTATAAAAACCTTCACCTTCTAAATACGTTACGCCACGTTCCATCTGTGTTGTAATTTTTGAAGCCACTTCTTCATAATGGTCTGAGATAATAAGCGCACCACGTGCTGCATACATCCCCTCTTGTACAAAGTCAATTACGCGTGCCGCAATGAAAACAGCTACTAATGTGTACATGGTTGTACGAATATCTAAGAATGTTAATGCAGAAATCGCAATAACGAGTGCATCAAGTAAGAACATCGTCTTACCCATCGGCCAACCGAAATATTTATCCGCAAGACGTGCAATGATATCAGAACCACCTGTTGTACCTCCGAAGCGGAAGATAATGCCAAGCCCTCCACCTAAAAATACACCAGCAAATAGAGCAGCAAGTAATAAATCGTCGTTTAGTGGGATATGAACATTGACGATTTGGAATACTTTAATGAAAACAGATACACTCACTGTACCAATAATCGTATAAGCGAATGCACGTTTACCAAGAATTTTCCAGCCGATAAAGAACATGGGAATGTTCAATACTAAGTTCATTAGTGCAGGGTCCCATTTAAAGAGGAAATAAAGAATCAATGTAATCCCTGTAAAACCACCTTCACCTAGCTTATTTTCTAATGTGAAATTCACAAGACCAAAACTGAAAATCGCTGCACCAAGTAAAATAAACAGCGTATTTTTCACTTTAACTAAACCCAAAAAAAGACCTCCAATCGAATGAAATATGCGAAAATGAAGTTTTCTGTCTTACTATTTTTTTCGCATATTGTATAATGTGTAATAGTGATGAAATCAATTCAAACAATAAATGGATGGATAGATTTACATTATCATGTATTTTAACTGTTTTTACAATAAAAAGATAATGTAGGGGTTACAAAATAGGGAGGAATGACACACATGATTACAGTAGCAATAGCAGGACCAAGAGGACGTATGGGACAAGAAGCGGTACATACCGTTATAAGCAGAGAAGATTTTCAATTAGTAGGAGTACTCGATCATAAAGAAATTGCAGAAAATCTACAACAATATCCACAATTTCCAGATACATATGATGTACCCGTATTTATGGATTTACAGACATTATTTAATGAAGTAAAACCAGATGTAATAATTGATTTAACAACACCAGAAGCTGTTTATGAACATACAAAATTAGCTTTAAAGCATGGTGTACGACCTGTAATTGGTACGACTGGATTTACAGATGAGCAATTACAAGAGTTAACGGATTATGCAAAACAGCATGGAATTGGAGCTATTATTGCACCAAACTTCGCAGTAGGTGCTGTATTGATGATGAAATTTGCAGCGATGGCAGCTCAGTATATGCCAGATGTTGAGATTATTGAATTACACCATGATCAAAAATTAGATGCACCATCAGGTACAGCGATTAAAACAGCGCAACTGATTCAAGAGAATCGTCCTTCACATAAGCAAGGACATCTAGACGAAAAAGAGACGATTCCAGGAGCTCGTGGTGCAGATTTTGATGGTATGCGTATTCATAGTGTTCGTTTACCGGGTCTTGTAGCGCATCAAGAAGTATTATTTGGTGGCGAGGGTCAAATGCTAACAATTCGTCATGATTCATATAATCGCGCATCATTTATGTCAGGTGTAAAGTTATGTGTTGAAAAAGTGATGACATTAGATCATCTTGTATATGGTTTAGAAAATATTTTGTAAGGAGAGATTGACATGAAAATCGCATTAATTGCACACGATCAAAAGAAAGAAGATATGGTAGAGTTTGCAATCGCATATAAGCCCATTTTAGAACAGCATGAATTATTCGCAACGGGTACAACAGGGCAACGTATTATCGATGCTACTTCCTTATCTGTTACGCGTTTTCGTTCGGGGCCACTCGGCGGAGATCAACAAATCGGCGCAATGATTGCGAATAATGATATGGATATGGTCATTTTTTTCCGCGATCCACTTACAGCTCAACCACATGAACCAGATATTTCAGCTTTGATGCGTTTAAGTGATGTATATCATGTACCACTTGCGACAAACATGGGGACAGCAGAAGTGCTATTAAAAGGATTAGAACATGGTTTTATTGATTTCCGATTATTAGCGGAAAGACGTTCTAAATAAAGAAAGTGATGTGCTCATTATGAAAAAGTTGAAAATCGGGATTACATGCTATCCAACAGTAGGTGGATCAGGCGTTATGGCCACGGAGTTAGGGAAGATGCTTGCAGAACGTGGTCATGAAATTCATTTTATTACGTCAAGCATGCCTTTTCGTTTAAATAAAGTGTATCCGAATATTTTTTTCCATGAAGTAGAAGTTAATAATTACTCTGTTTTTCAATATCCACCCTATGACATTGCACTAGCAAGTCGTATGGCAGATGTTATTCGTGAAGAGCAGTTAGATGTATTACATGTACATTATGCGATTCCACATGCTGTTTGTGCAGTTCTTGGACGCGATATGGCGGGACAAGCAGGGAAGCGTGTAGGAATTGTGACCACACTTCATGGAACGGATATTACAGTTCTAGGTGACGATGCACTACTAACAACGGCAATTCGTTATGGTATTGAAAAATCGGATGTTGTGACAGCTGTATCGACATCTTTAAAAGATCAAACAATGGAATTAATTCAGCCGAATCAAACGATTGAAACGGTTTATAATTTTGTGGATGAACGAGAATATTATCAACGAGACGGACGTGAATTACGTGAAGCATTTGGTATTGAGCCAGATGAAAAAGTGATGGTGCATGTATCGAATTTCCGTAAGGTGAAGCACGTGCCAGATGTGATTGAGACATTCATCAAAACACGTAAATATGTAAAATCTAAATTATTATTAATTGGTGATGGTCCTGAAAAACATGAAGCGATGCAACTTGCAAAACAAACACCATATAGTGAAGATATTTTATTTTTAGGGAAGCAAGAGAATTTAGCAGAGCTATATGCAATGGCTGACTTAAAACTACTTATGTCTGAAAAAGAAGCGTTTGGACTAGTGTTATTAGAAGCAATGGCTTGTGGTGTTCCAGGAATCGGTACACGCATTGGTGGAATTCCAGAAGTCATCTGTCATGAAAAAAATGGCTATATTGTTGAATTAGGTGATACAGATCAAGCTGCTCACCATGCGATTAGTTTATTATTAAATGATGAAAAATTACAGTTGTTTAGAAAACGAGCAATTCAAAGTGTACAAGATCGATTCCACTCGGAAAAAATTGTTGAGCAGTATGAAGCGCTATATGAAAAGGTGGTTCAAAAGTGATGAAGCATCTTGCATGGCAGTCGGCACATGACGTCATGGAAACATTAGAACAGCATGGTCATGAAGCGGTTATTGTAGGCGGTGCTGTAAGGGATTATTTATTAGATAAACCAGCGAATGATGTAGATGTAGCAACGAGTGCAATGCCGCTTGAAGTAAAGGCATTATTTGAAAAAACAGTAGATGTAGGAATTGCCCATGGTACGATTCTTGTGTTAGATTTTGAAGAACCTATTGAGGTAACGACGTTTCGTACAGAAGGAACTTATACAGACCGTCGTCGACCAGATGAAGTAACATTCGTTCGTTCATTAGCAGAAGATTTAAAAAGACGTGATTTTACGATTAATGCAATGGCACTTAGACGTTCTGGAGAGTTAGTAGACTTATACCGAGGTCAAGAAGATTTACAACAGCAAATTATTCGTGCAGTGGGTGAACCGTATGCACGTTTTTCAGAAGATGCATTACGCATTATTCGAGGTGTACGCTTTGTAGCTCAATTAGGATTTACATTGGAACAAGAGACACTTATCGCTATGCAAAAAACGTCGCATTATTTAGGTGAGATTGCTATTGAACGTGTGAAAGCTGAATGGGATAAGATTTTTGTGAGTCGTGCACCGGAAAAAGCGATGTATTATATGCAAGAATATAATCTTGGCGAAGCGATTCCGGGTGCTTTTGAAGCATATACTAAATGGCAGAACTATGCTGCGAAAGATGCAAAATGGGGCTGGACATATTGGTGTATTTTAACGAATGACTTGACTTTACTTCAACAGTATCGTTGCTCAAATGATGAAAAGTCATTTGTGAAGCAAGCGAAAGCTTGCTACGATATTTTGCTTCAGCATCAACCAACTAAGTTTGAGCTTTTTCAATATGATTTGAAGTATTGGAAATGTGCATATGAGCTTCTTGCGTTGCAAAATGTAACAAAAGTTATAAGTTATCCAGAATTAGTAAAAGAAAAGCAAGATTTACCGATTCAACATGTACAGGAGATTGCTGTTACAGGAAAACATCTCATGACCTGGACGAATCAAAAAGGCGGCCCATGGTTACGTGAAGTATTAGATGAGATTGTGAAGCGGGTTGTGAACGGTCAGTTAGAAAATAATGAACAAACAATAAAGGAATGGTTGCAAAATGAATGGTTCGTATAAATATAAAATTCTAAAAAAATTACAACAGTCCACTCCATCTCCTGTTTCAGGTCAACAACTTGCAGATGATTTCGGTTTATCGCGTACAGCCATTTGGAAGTACATTAAACAATTAGAAGAAGAGGGTTATACGTTTGAGACCATTCGAAAAAAAGGTTATATTTTGACGTCGCAACCGAATAGCATCGATCCAGCAAAAATTAAAGCGGCACTTGAAACAACTACGTTTGGTGAAACGATTATTTTTGAAGAAACACTTCCTTCTACACAGCCAGTAGCACATCAGTTGGCACAGGAAGGCGCTAAAGCAGGAACCGTTGTCATCTGTGAGGAACAAACACTCGGTCGTGGACGTATGCAAAGACCGTGGCAATCTCAAAAAGGAAAAGGAATTTGGATGAGTGTCATTTTACGTCCAGATGTGCCACCTTATGAGGCACCACAATTTACATTAGTAGCTGCTGTAGCAATCGCAAAAGGGATTGAAGATGTAGCAGGTATTCGTCCTCAAATTAAGTGGCCGAATGATTTATTAATCGATGGTTTTAAAATTACAGGGATTTTAACGGAGTTACAGGCAGACCCTGACCGTGTGAATGCATTAATCATGGGTATTGGTATTAATGTCAACCACACAATGGATGATTTCCCAGAAGAAATTCATGGTATTGCGACTTCTTTAAAATTACAAACAGGACGAGAAATCGACCGTGCTGTATTAATTGCACGTATTTTATATTATTTAGAGTATTATTCGAATCAATACGTTAAAGAAGGGTTCCTACCAATTAAAAAAGAATGGGAAAGCTATTCTTGTACCATTGGTCAAACGATTAAAGTAACAACATTGACAGAAGTCTTCTATGGTAAGGCTGTTGCAATTACGAATGATGGTGTATTAAAAGTACAATTACCAGACGGTGAAACGAAAAGTGTGTATTCAGCTGATATTGAATTAAAAAAAGATTAATGTAAGTTACAGTGTCATCGTTCAACACATTTAGGAGGGTAACAATGAAAAGCGTTGCAGATTTTCCAAAAATGAAAGAAAAACAGGATAAGATTGTGATGATTACAGCCTACGTATCCATCGGCTAAATTAGCCGAAGAGCAAGAAGTCGATATGATTTTAGTAGGTGATTCTTTAGGAATGGTTGTTTTAGGATATGACTCGACTGTTCAAGTGACAGTAGAAGATATGATTCATCATGGTAAAGCAGTTCGCCGAGGTGCTAAAGATACATTTATGGTTGTTGATTTACCATTTGGTAGCTATCATGGCGATCCGTACGAGGCATTAAAAGTAGCTGTACGTGTTTTCCAAGAAACAGGTGCGAACGCATTAAAAGTCGAGGGTGCAGGGAATCTACTGCCAACGATTCAGTTAATGATTGAAGCAGGGATTCCAGTTGTAGGACATTTAGGGCTGCAACCACAACAAGCAGCTGTATTGGGTGGTTATAAAGTACAGGGGAAAACACAAGAAGATGCAGAAAAAATTTTGCGTGATGCAAAAGCGCTCGAAGAAATAGGTGTCTGTGCGATTGTGTTTGAATGTATTCCGAAGCAAATGATGTTTGAAATTAATCAGCAGCTACATGTACCGACGATTGGAATCGGTGCAGGAAATGAAGCGGATGGTCAAGTGCTCGTATTCCATGATGCACTACATTATGGGCACCATCATATTCCTAAATTTGTACAACAATTTGCAGATGTCGGTGCTGAAATTGAGCTAGGTATTGCCAAGTATAAAAAAGCAGTAAAAACAGGTGTTTTTCCAAGTGATGAGCAAAGTTTTCATTTGAAAGAAAACCAATCGATTTCATTATATGGAGGCAAAAAAGGATGAAAATTATTGAAACCGTAGCGGAACTAAAAGAAGTACTTCAACCTTTTGCAATTCATTCCATTGGATTAGTACCAACGATGGGGGCTTTGCATGAAGGGCATGCTACGTTGATTCAACAAGCGCGACAAGAAAATGATGTCGTAGTCGTAAGTATTTTTGTAAACCCTACGCAATTTGGTCCAAATGAAGATTTCGATCGCTATCCACGTGATTTAGATGGAGACGCTAAGAAGTGTGAAGATTGGCAAGTAGATTTTATCTTTGCGCCTTCCGTCGAAGAAATTTATGGAAGTCATGGCGGCATTACATATGATGCAGGTCCTGCTTCACGTATTTTATGTGGTGCAAGTCGACCAGGTCACTTTAATGGTGTTCTACAAATTGTTTCAAAATTATTCATGCTCGTTCAACCGACACGTGCCTATTTTGGTCAAAAAGATGCGCAACAACTCGCATTGATTGAAACGCTCGTACGTGATTATTACTTCCCGCTCGAAATTGTACCTGTTCCAATTGTACGTGAAGAAGATGGGCTAGCTAAAAGCTCACGTAATGTTTTTTTAACGCCAGAAGAACGTCAAGAAGCGGTTGTCTTATCGCAAGCACTAACACTTGCAAAGGCACGCTTACAAGACGGTGAAGAAGCAGCGATTGTCTTAGAGCAAGCACGTAAAAAAATCGAAGAAACTTCTGCAAAAGTAGAGTATCTTGAATATCTTGCCTACCCAGATTTGCAACGAGCTCCTAAAGCTGATGAACGAAAAATTTTAATGGCAGCGATTCGCTTTTCAAATGTCCGTTTGATTGATAATGAATTATTTGACTAACAGAATAGACAAAGGGTTCTCGCAAATGAATGTGAGAGCCTTTTTCTATGAAGTTCGCAATAGAAAATAAAGGTTCTACTTACCCACAGCTATCTTAAGTATGATAAAATCGTCTGTATGAAATAAAGGACGTACTATTGAAAGATGTCTATAATAAAATGATTTGAAAGACGTGAAGAACATGGAGAGTCAAATGTATGCAGTTGTTGATTTAGAAACGACTGGGCATTCATCAAAGCAAGGCGATCGTATTATCCAAATCGCTATTGTATTTATGAGAGATTGGCAAATTGAAAAGACCTATACCTCTTTCGTCAATCCTAAACGAAAAATACCGCATTTCATTCAAGATTTAACGCATATAAAAGAAGAAGATGTTAAGCATGCACAACCTTTTGAAGCGATTGCCCATGAAGTATATGACATGCTCCAGGATTGTGTGTTTGTCGCACACAATATCGACTTTGATTTACCATTTTTACAAGAAGAATTTAAGCGCTGTGGTTTACCAAAATGGTTTGGTAAAAGTATGGATACAGTAGAGTTGGCAAAAATACTCTATCCAACGGCTTATAGTTATAAACTTTCAGAAATTGCTCTTGAATTAAATATTGGTTTAGAGAACGCGCATCGCGCAGATGATGATGCGATGGCAACAGCGCGATTATTGAAGAAGTGTTTTGAACAGTTAATGTCTTTGCCGCTTGAAACGATTCAGCATCTACATACGCGTTCGTTTAAATTGAAATCAGGTTTAGCACATTTATTTTTTGAGGCACTCCAAATAAAAAGAACGAAATCTTCTCAATTACAGCACCATTTTTTATATCGTGGGGTTCCGATTTTACAACCTCAACAACAAAAAATTGATGCGGAGCCTGTAATTTATCCAGCAAGTACAGAAGCAAAGACACAACTTTTCTCAAAAGTGATGACACACTTTGAGGTAAGAGAAGGTCAATTTAATATGATGGATACGGTGTGGAATAGCCTACAACATCGTACCGAAATTTTAACAGAAGCATCTACGGGTATTGGTAAGACATTAGCATATTTGATTCCAAGTATTGTTTTTGCAAAGCAGCAAAAACAACCAGTTGTTATTAGTACGTATACATCTCATTTACTCGACCAACTCATTCAAGAGGAACTACCAAAAGCGAAAGAATTATTGGGTTGTGATGTTGGAATTGCTGTTTTAAAAGGTATGGAACATTATATTGATCTCGACCGTTTTATTGAATCGCTTGTGATTACAGAAGATAGTTATGATGAGAATTTTGTGAAAATGCAAGTACTCGTTTGGCTCGCTATCTCTTCAACAGGTGATTTGAATGAAGTGAATGTTTCGGGTGGAGGACGTACTGTACTCGACCGAATTCGTCGTACAAGTACAACTGCAGAAACAAAGCAACAAAATGCATTTGATTTTTATTTGGAAGCGATGAAATCATGTGAAGAAGCTGAACTAATTATTACAAATCATGCGATGTTATTGGCTGATTTAGAACGTGAAACACCAATTGTGCAGCAAGTCGGCGGATTTATTTTGGATGAAGGACATCAGATGATTCAAGCAGCGACAATGCGAGAAGAAAAAGTATTTGCATATCGTCGTTTTAAATATTGCTTTGGTCAGATTGGTCATTTTGAAGATCGTGCGCTACACCATGCATTTTATCGTTTATTACAACAAGCAGATCGTGTGCCACTTCGCTATTTATCCAAGCTTGAAAATCAATTCTTTGACATGATTGATGTTTTCGAGCATGCGATGAATCATCTCGTAAGTCGTATGAATTTATCTGCGTCTCATGGTGGATCACAAAAAAAGACAATTCTTTTAAATACACTCACATTGAAGCAACCTTTATTAGAAGAAGTCGGTCATATGATGGAACAGTGGTTACAGTTAGCGCATGAGGTTACGCGTATTTTTAAAAGTTACCAAGATGATTTAGAACCTTCTAAACGTGTATGGCTGACAGATTGGGAATATTGGTTACGTGATTTACAACAATTACTTGAACAATGGCGCGCGATTTTCAATGTACATGAGCAAAATCGAACGTCTTGGATTGAAGCAGATCGTAGAAGTTTGCCAAATAGCATTCAAATTTACGACCGTCCGATTCAAATTGCCGACCATATTACGCAAGCATTTGATCAATTTAGAGGAAGAGACGGAATTATTTGGGCATCCGGTACACTAACTGTACCAGGAAATCCACGCTTTATTGCGGATCAGCTAGGATTATCAAGAGAAGTAGCTCTTTATCAATTCCAAGCACCAGCACATTATTATAAAGGTGCTAACATGTATATTGTGGACGATATGCCAGATATTCAACAAGTGCCACAATCTGCTTATATTGAGGCAGTAGCAGAAGCAGTGACACAAGCTGTACTTGCTACGGAAGGACGTTGTTTCGTTCTTTTCACATCGCAAGATATGCTACGTAAAACCGTCGATTTAATTCAAGAAATTGGTGCATTAGAGGATTACATGATTTTTGCACAGGGTATCTCAACAGGGAGTCGTATGCGTTTATTAAAGATGTTCCAGCGTTTTGAGCGCTCGGTTTTATTTGGAACAAATAGCTTTTGGGAAGGTGTCGACGTACCAGGAGACGCATTATCAGCTGTCATTGTCGTTCGTTTACCATTCTCAGCGCCAGAAGAACCACTCTTTAAAGCAAAAGCAGATAAAATGCAACAGCAAGGTTTAAATGCCTTTTATAAACTATCCCTACCCGAAGCAATCCTACGTTTTAAGCAAGGTTTCGGACGATTAATTCGATCCTCTCAAGATAAAGGTGCATTCATCGTATTAGATCGTCGAATCGAAACGAAATCATATGGACCCGATTTTTTACGTGCATTACCAAATGTGGAAGTTCGCCATGTATCACTAAGTGAACTAGTCTTCGATTTAGAAGATTGGTATAATAAATAAGCAAAAACAATTAAAGGTTTAGGTGATGGAATGAAAAGTTGGATTAAATTCTTCGCCATCTTCTTCGTCATGTTAGCAGTTGTATTAACAGTACTTGTAACAATTAAAGCGTATGCCCCTTACCATAGTGCTACACAAGAAGCGAAAGATGTTGTGTTGAAGGAACGATTATTAAAAACAGTTGATAAATCTTATGTATATAACAGTACAAACCACTATGTTACGGTTATTGGTAAAAATGATAAGAACCAATCAACAGCCGTGGTTTTGAATCAAGATCAATCAAAAGCTAAAAAAGAAGTCATTGAATTGTCAAAAGGTGTTACAGAAAAAGAAGCGATTAAGATAGCTACTGAAGGACAAAAAGTAAAAAAAGTGCTTCATGTCCATTTAGGTATTGAAAAGCCAGGTCCCGTTTGGGAAGTAGCATTCGAAAATAACCGAGATGAGCTCAATTATGTTTATGTGGTATTTGAAACAGGTCAATGGTGGAAAAAAATCACGAATTTATAATATTTCGAAAATAGAAATGCTCTCGTTTTTTGTATATAATAAAAGAGAATAAATCAAGAAGTAGATAGGCAACTATTTACTTAATCACAGATGTGATGGAGGATTCCCATGAAAAAAATTACAATTCAAGAAATGCCAAAATATGTTGGCGAAACAGTAAAAATTGGCGCTTGGCTTGCAAATAAGCGTTCAAGCGGTAAGATTGCTTTCTTACAATTACGTGATGGTACAGGATTTGTACAAGGCGTTGTTGTAAAAGCAGAAGTTTCTGAAGAAATGTTTGCAACAGCAAAAGGTCTTCATCAAGAAACTTCATTATATGTAATCGGTGAAGTAACAGAAGATACACGTTCATCATTCGGTTATGAATTACAAGTGAAGGACATCGAAGTGATTTCAGAATCACACGACTATCCAATCACACCAAAAGAGCATGGTACAGAGTTCTTAATGGACAACCGTCACTTATGGTTACGTTCAAAAAAACAACATGCAAAAATGAAAGTGCGTAACGAATTAATTCGTGCAACATACGAATTCTTTAATGACAATGGCTTCGTTAAAATGGATCCACCAATTTTAACAGCTTCAGCACCTGAAGGTACGTCAGAACTATTCCATACAAAATACTTTGATGAAGATGCATTCTTATCACAATCAGGTCAATTATATGCAGAAGCAGCAGCAATGGCATTAGGGAAAGTATTCTCATTCGGTCCAACATTCCGTGCTGAGAAATCAAAAACACGTCGTCACCTAATCGAGTTCTGGATGATTGAACCAGAAATGGCTTTTGTGGAACATGATGAGAGCTTAGAAGTACAAGAACAATTTGTATCGTATATCGTGCAATCTGTATTGAAAAACTGCAAACTAGAATTAGAAATTTTAGGTCGCGACCTTTCCAAATTAGAAAAAGTAAAAGCGCCATTCCCACGTATTTCATATGATGAAGCCATTGAATTCCTTCATAAAGAAGGTTTTGATGATATTAAATGGGGCGATGATTTCGGAGCGCCACATGAAACAGCGATTGCAAATCACTTTGATTTACCTGTGTTCATTACATGCTATCCAAAAGACATTAAACCATTCTACATGCAACCACATCCAGACCGCGATGATGTCGTGCTATGTGCAGACTTAATCGCGCCAGAAGGTTACGGTGAAATTATCGGTGGTTCTGAGCGTATTTGGGACTATGATTTATTAAAACAACGTATCCAAGAACATGGTTTAGATGAAGAAGCATACAACTGGTATTTAGAACTTCGTAAATACGGTTCTGTACCACACTCAGGTTTCGGTCTAGGTCTAGAACGTACAGTATCTTGGGTAACAGGTGCTGAACACGTGCGTGAAACCATTCCATTCCCACGTTTATTAAACCGTATTTACCCATAATAGAAGACGAAAGTTCATGTGATGTTAAGTCATATGAGCTTTTTCTTTTGAGAATTAAAGTATGCTATAAAAATAAAAAACAATTTAGTTGGAACACTGTACATTGTGCGTTAAAATAGAACAAAGATGAGTGAGCGTAATGAATACGCTTTAGAGTAGATGAGGAGGATTTTGTATTATGGAATTAAATGATTGGTTAAATACAAAGGTACCTGAAATTTCAAATGACTTGATTGAAATCAATCAAGACTATTTTGATTTAGAAAATTCAATTGGTTTTAAAGGACGCGACCGCATTTATCGTGTCATTGAAAGTTTCCGCATTGCGTTATTCCCAGGAATCTATGATCAAAAACCGATTGATGAAGTGCGTCTGAATGTCGCAATTAGTAATAATTTACGAAAAGCAGCGCTTGATTTACGTGATATTTTAGAAAAAGCGCTATTTTATAATAAAGAAGATGAAGATGTATGTGAAAACGTTGCACGTGAACGAGCAGATCAAATTGTTATTCAGTTGATGAACAAGTTTCCGGAAATTCGTCGTACATTACAGACAGATATTCAAGCAGCTTATAATGGCGACCCTGCTGCAACATCAACAGAAGAAATTCTACTGAGTTACCCATCTATTCAAGCGATTTGCATTCATCGTATTGCGCATGAACTATATAAATTAGATGTGAAAATTATTCCACGTATTATGTCAGAGTATGCACATGAATTAACAGGAATCGATATTCATCCAGGCGCATCCATTGGCGATTCATTCTTCATCGATCATGGTACAGGTGTTGTAATTGGTGAAACATGTACAATAGGTAACAATGTTAAAATCTATCAAGGTGTAACATTAGGTGCGCTTAGCTTCCCACTAGACGATGAAGGCAATCCAATTAAAGGAATTAAACGTCATCCTGACATCGAAGATAATGTCGTGATTTATGCGGGTGCAACGATTTTAGGTGGCAAAACAAAAATTGGTCATGATACCGTACTAGGTAGTAACATTTGGTTAACACATTCTGTTGTGCCACATTCGCGCGTATACCATTCACAACCTTCACCAAGTATTAACCAATCTGTAAATATTGAATATGAAATTTAAAAAAAGTAAGGAGGGGTAGTTCAGCTACCATACCTCCTTCTTTTTTATGAAAGGAAGTCAACGAATGAATTGGCAAGAAAAGCTATTACAATACCAACCTGTGAATGAACAAGAGGAGCGAGACTTAGCATCATTTCGCTATGCATTCACACATTTTCCAGATGTTTTAACGCGTCAAAACCCAATTGCACATATGACAGTTTCAGCTTTTGTCGTGAATCAAGCACGTACACATGTATTAATGGTCTATCATAATATTTATCAGTCATGGGCATGGACAGGAGGACATGCGGATGGTGAATCAGATTTTTTAGCTGTTGCATTAAGAGAAGTGCAAGAAGAAACAGGGGTAGAAGCAAAACCTGTTCAACAAGAGCCTATTTCGATTGAGCAACTAACGGTTTTAGGGCATGTGAAAAAAGGGCAATATGTATCAGAGCATTTACATATGAACGTCACGTATCTAGTTGAAGCAGATGACCAAGCGGCACTTGTTGTGTGTGAAGAGGAAAATAGTGATGTGGCGTGGATTCCATTTGATGAATTGAGTACATATTGTAAAGAAGAACATATGCTACCGATTTATAATAAAATCATTGCACAAATGAAGTAAAATAAGAAACAGACTAGGCATAAAAAAACTGGAACCGTGTTGTGGTGCGGTTCCAGTTTTTTCGTTGCGATAAAAAGGGAAGTGAAATGTTTGTCCCAGCCTGTTAAAAAAATTATTCAGCTGTAATGCGCATTTCTGTTGTTGCGTCAAAGAAGTGTGCTTTTTGTAATTGAATCGCAAGTGATAATGTTTGTCCGGATGACACCTGTTCATTTGCGTCAATACGTGCGATAAAGTTTTGTTCTTCTAGTTGCGCATAAATCATAAATTCCGCACCCATTAATTCAGCTACATCAATCTTCACTTGAACAGTATGTTCTGGTAGTTGTTCTAGCATATTTTCTTCGTTATGAAAATCTTCTGGACGAATTCCTAAAATAATTTCTTGCTCGTTATAACCTTTGTCGTGTAGCAAAGTACGCTGTTCTGCAGTCAATGGTAGCTGTAATATGCCCACTTGTACAAAATCACCTTGAATACGCGCTTTGAAAAAGTTCATAGCTGGTGAGCCAATAAAGCCAGCAACAAAGACATTCACAGGTTTTTCATATACTTCTTTTGGTGAACCTACTTGTTGAATGAGACCGTCTTTCATTACAACAAGACGTGTCGCCATCGTCATCGCTTCTGTTTGATCATGCGTTACATAAATTGTAGTGGTTTGTAAACGCTGATGTAACTTAATAATTTCTGCACGCATTTGTACACGTAATTTAGCATCTAAGTTCGATAAGGGTTCATCCATTAAAAATACTTTTGCATCGCGTACAATCGCACGACCAAGTGCCACACGTTGACGCTGACCTCCTGATAATGCTTTTGGTTTTCGTTCTAAATATTCTTCTAACCCTAAAATCTTCGCTGCTTCAGATACGCGACGTTTAATTTCTTCTTTTGGTAGTTTGCGCAGTTTTAAGCCAAATGCCATATTTTCATAAACCGTCATATGTGGATAGAGCGCATAGTTTTGGAACACCATCGCAATATCGCGATCTTTTGGTGGTAAATCATTTACACGTTCCCCATCAATGTAAAAGTCACCTTTTGAAATTTCTTCTAATCCTGCAATCATCCGAAGTGTTGTCGATTTTCCACAGCCAGATGGCCCAACAAAAACAATAAACTCCTTATCTTGAATTGCTAAATTGAAGTCCGTTACAGCCGTTACCTTCTTATCGTAAATTTTATAAATATTTTGTAATGTTAATTCAGCCATCATAGATCTCCTCTATGTTTAAATTCTATACATTTCGTATTCTATTATAGTCAAAGTACCTTTGAAATAGCAGTAATTTTAATTACGACATTTTTTTATTCTCAATTAAACGAGTAAAAGCTTTTAATTGAGATGGAAGTGGGCAAAAGTACATAAAATAGAGGTTACATTGGTTAGTGAATGAGAATGTGTAAAATACGTCTAAAATATGACAATTTATAAGGATATAGAAGATGTATATAAAACTTTGGAAAATGCGTA
Source organism: Kurthia sp. YJT4 (assembly GCF_030219945.1). Lineage (NCBI taxonomy): Bacteria > Bacillati > Bacillota > Bacilli > Caryophanales > Caryophanaceae > Kurthia > Kurthia sp. YJT4. Next base: position 984,630 of record NZ_CP126689.1, read on the forward strand.
AAATCAAGTATGTTCACTATTTCACTAGTAGCTTACGTGAAAAGTCTCACAAAGTTGTTCAGAGTGGGAAATGACTGTAAACACTTGGTTTTACTATATTCTTGGACAATGAATGAATAAATTTGTTAAGATATATGTATAAGGGTTGACATTGAAAGCCTTTTGTATGATAATTTTAATGTAAACAATAATAATTCTAATTAAGGATTTATTATTAATAATTGATTATATATCTAGGAGGAATTGAATATGTCATTAGTAAATAAAGAAATCGCACCATTCACTGCACAAGCATTCCAAAACGGTGAATTCAAAACAGTATCAGAAGAAACTTTAAAAGGTAAATGGGCTGTAGTATGCTTCTACCCAGCTGACTTTACATTCGTTTGCCCAACTGAACTAGAAGATTTACAAGCTGTATACGGCGAATTAAAATCTCTAGGTGCTGAAGTATATTCTGTATCAACTGATACACACTTCACACATAAAGCTTGGCACGATCATTCAGAAGCGATTTCTAAAATCGAGTACACAATGATTGGTGACCCAACACACACAATTTCTCGCAACTTCGACGTATTAGACGAAGAAGCAGGTCTTGCACAACGCGCTACTTTCTTAATCGATCCAGACGGTGTAGTACAAACTATGGAAATCAACAATGATGGTATCGGTCGTAACGCTTCTCAATTAATCGACAAGATTAAAGCAGCTAACTACGTACGTAACCACCCAGGTGAAGTATGCCCAGCGAAATGGAAAGAAGGCGAAGAAACATTAACGCCTAGCCTAGACCTAGTAGGTAAAATCTAATTTAACGCCACTGTAGTCATATAGGGCACTAGACAAGCGACAAACATCAGTCTACAGATTGGTATTTGTCGCTCTGTTTTTAGCAAAATTGCATAAATGTACGGAAAAATGAATCGTTTTATGGTTTGGCATCACTCTCTTACCTACCTGAAACGAAATGAAGAGGTGAAAATACTGCTGTCAAAGAGGGCATTCAACGTATATAGTTCCATCACTTTTGTGCAAAAAAATGATGGAAACATATAATTAGAAGTGAAAAAAGCAGCAGTTTCAATTATGTTATTAGACGATCAAATTAAAACACAACTAAAGCAATACCTTGCCATGTTAGAAGGAGACTTAGTTTTAAAAGTACATGTGGGCGAAGATGAAACATCAAAAAATATGTTAGAACTTGTTCAAACATTAGATGATATGTCACCACGTATTACAATTGAACATGTAGAATTAGAACGTACACCGAGTTTCAGCGTTAATCGTGTAGGTGAAGATACAGGTGTTATTTTTGCAGGTTTACCACTTGGTCATGAGTTCACGTCGCTTGTACTGGCGTTATTACAAGTAAGTGGCCGTGCACCAAAAATTGATGAATCAACAGTAAAACGTATTCAAGCGATTAAAGAGCCAATGAACTTTGAAACATATGTTAGTTTAACATGTCATAACTGTCCAGACGTTGTTCAAGCGTTAAATATTATGTCTGTATTAAATCCAAATATTACACATACAATGATTGAAGGCGGCGCTTTCAAATCAGAAGTAGAAGAAAAAGAAATCATGGCTGTACCAGCAGTTTACCGTGATAAGGATTTCTTTGAAGGTGGTCGTATGACATTAGATGATATTCTAGATAAATTAGGTTCTACAGTTGATGCTGCCGAATTCAATGATAAAGAACCATTTGACGTGTTAGTAGTAGGTGGAGGTCCAGCAGGTGCAAGTGCAGCAGTTTATGCAGCACGTAAAGGTGTGCGTACGGGAATTGTTGCAGAACGCTTCGGTGGACAAGTAAATGATACAATGTCGATTGAAAATATTATCGGTATAAAAGCAACAGAAGGTCCAAAATTTGTTGCAAGTCTTGAAGCACATGTATTAGATTATCCAGTTGATGTGATGAAAGCACAACGTGTGAAAAATATTGAGAAGAAACAATTAATCGAAGTTGAATTAGAAAATGGTGCAGTTTTAAAAAGTAAAACTGTTATTCTATCAACAGGTGCTCGCTACCGTCAATTAGGCGTAAAGGGTGAGCAAGAATTTAAAAATAAAGGTGTAGCATATTGTCCACACTGTGATGGCCCATTATTCAAAGGTAAAGATGTAGCAGTAGTAGGCGGCGGTAACTCAGGCGTTGAAGCAGCAATCGATTTAGCTGGAATTGTGAACCATGTAACACTTCTACAAAACACAGGTGAGTTAATTGCAGATACAGTTCTACAAGAACGTTTACGTAGTTTACCAAATGTAACAATTATCACGAATGCTTTAACATCTGAAATTACAGGTGATCGTACAGTGAATGGTATTGAATATATCGATGCTGTAACGAAAGAAAAACATCATGTAGCACTTGATGGTGTATTCATTCAAATTGGTTTATTACCAAATACAGAATTCCTAGAAGGTTCTGTTCAATTGAATGAACGTGGAGAGATTGTTACAGATCGTAATGGAGCAACAGATATCGATGGTGTGTTTGCAGCAGGTGACTGTGCAAATAGTGCCTATAAACAAATCGTTATCTCAATTGGTGCAGGTGCAACAGCGGCATTGAGCGCATTTGATTACCTAATTCGTCATACAGAAGAGTTAGTAGAAGTATAATACTTTTCCATAGTTAAGCATTAGAAAATAGGCTGGACATAAGTGTAAAAAATACTATCCTATATGAGCATAAAAAAACTGGAATCGTGCTGTGGCGCGATTCCAGTTTTTTGGGCTCTACAATAAATAACGTTGGTGAAGAAAAAAGCACCGAGCTCACATGAGATCGGTGCTGGAACTTCACTAGCGTTATTTTTTATATAAAACCATAGAAAACAAGTGAGTTTCCCGATAGAATAAAAGTCGACTAAAACCCATACTAAAGGAGAGACTCACTTGCATACTACTCATGATATTAAAAATTTACTAGATATACAAGACCCAAACATCACTTTTTCCGATGCATGCGTGGAAATAAAGCAATATAGAGGAAAGGTATGTAAATTTATTTCCGCTACACTTACCTATACACCGACCCATTGCGCGGTTTGTGGTATGAAAAATGAACACTTTTCCGTGATTAAAAACGGGACACAAACCTCTCGCATCACGCTGCCACTCACGGGGGTGCATCGTACCTTCCTTTTACTGAAAAAGCAGCGTTTCTTTTGTAAAAGCTGGTCCTGTACTTTCGTGGCGCATTCGTCTATTGTCGATCGCCATTGTTTTATTTCCAATCAAACGAAAGCACGCGTTACGATGAAAGCGACCGAAGCGCAATCCATCACGTTGATTGCCCAAGATGCGATGATTTCGGTGTCTTCTGTACAACGCTTTATTCAAGCGTATGCGAACGAATGCTTGAAACCAACGAATCGACTCCCGGAAAACCTGTCGTTCGATGAATTTAAATACGCCAGAGGGCGCATGGCTTTTCAATACATTGATGCCCAAACCGGCACGATTTTGGATATTTTACCGAGTCGCTTCAGTTTTCATATTAAGAACCATTTCTACACGCGTTACAGCTATCGTGAACGCTGTTCGGTCAAAACCATTACGATTGATATGAATGCCGGATATGAAAAACGCATACAAGAACTGTTTCCAAAAGCGAAGTGAACTGCACCCCATTTGTTAGACACATACTAACAAGGAGGTGCGGTTTTTCTATGGGAAAAATGAGCCCTGAAGATAAATTAGCAGCGGTTGAACGCTATCTAAATGGCAAGGAAAGCTCTAGAACGGTCGCTGCGGATTTTGGTATTTCACATCGTTATTTATTAGGCTTAGTGAAACAATATCAGCACAATGGTGTAGAGGTTTTTGTCAGACGATATACAAACTATACAAAAGCGTTTAAACTAGACGTACTTAACTATATGACTGAAAATGGTACGTCCTTTAATGAAACAGCTGCGATCTTTAATATTGCAGGTGCTTCATCGATACAGAATTGGAAAAAACAATTCGAAACTTTAGGAGAGGATGCCCTTCAGCCAAAGAAAAAGGGGCGTCAATCCATGAAAAAAGAATCGACTAAACAACCTAAAAACGTACTAGCAGAAGGCTCTACTAAAGCTCTTCAAGCGCGTATTCAGCAGCTTGAAATGGAAAACGAGTATTTAAAAAAGTTGAATGCCTTAGTTCAAGCCAAGGAAAAATCACCAAAGAAGACAAAGTAAAGGTCATCTATGAATTAAGGCATAAATACTCGGTGAAGGCGCTTGTGGCATTCGCCAAAATCAAACGCAGTACGTACTACGCTATCGTGAAGAAGATGGATCAACCAGACCCAGACGCTGATTTAAAAGCTGACATTCAAGCCATTTACGATGAACATGAAGGTCGTTACGGTTACCGTCGCATTCGTGATGAGCTGGCGAATCGTGGGCAAAAAGTGAATCATAAAAAGGTTCAGCGCATCATGAAAGAGCTTGGCTTAAAGTGTATTGTCCGCATGAAAAAATATAAATCATATAAAGGCACAGTGGGCGAAATTGCCCCAAATATTTTAGACCGCCAATTTACAGCAGAAGCTCCAAATGAGAAGTGGGTAACGGATATTACAGAGTTTAAATTATTTGGCGAAAAGCTTTATTTATCGCCTGTTTTAGACCTATTTAACGGAGAAATCATCACGTACACGATTGGCTCTAGACCAACCTTTTCACTTGTTTCAGACATGTTAGATAAGGCTTTAGAACGTTTACCAGAAGACCACCAGCTATTAATGCATTCGGATCAAGGATGGCATTATCAAATGAAACAATATCGCCACACGCTTCAATCGAGAGGGATTGTGCAAAGTATGTCTCGAAAGGGTAACTGTTACGATAATTCAGTGATGGAGAATTTCTTTGGGATTATGAAGTCCGAATTCCTTTACCTAAAAGAATTTGAAAGTGTAGAGCAGTTTAAATTGGAACTTGAAAAATATATAAATTATTACAACACGAAACGCATGAAGGCAAAATTAAAGATGAGTCCAGTGCAATACCGAACTCAATTTACCCAAGCTGCCTAAAATAACCGTGTCTAACTTTTAGGGGTCACTTCAAAGATCATCATCGACCGATTCCATCTCGTTCAATTGATCAGTCGTTCGATGAATCAACTGCGAATCCAAGTCATGAATGGTTTTAGACGTGGGCACAACGAAGATCAGAAGAAATATCGTCGGCTGAAAAGATATTGGAAACTACTTTTAAAAAACGAAAAAGACCTGACCTATACCCTTTATAAACCGTTTGGGTTATTTGGGCAAACGACGGATAGGACCGTTGTCGATACATTATTGAACTATGATGAACGTTTACAAGTCAATTATACACTGTATCAATCCCTATTAAATGCCATGAAAGACAAAGATATAAACGTCTTACAAACGCTCTTAAAACAGCCTTTACACGAAGAAATTTCACTCGATTTTAGAAGAAGTATGCGCACATTAAAGCATCACTTAAGTTCCATTGAAAATAGTTTTATGTATCCATTCAATAACGGAAGAATTGAAGGCATCCACAATAAAATCAAAGTCTTAAATCGTGTTGCCTATGGGTATCGTAATTTCACGAACTACCGTCAGCGAATCTTCATTCATTTCAAATTGAAAAGAGCGAGTTGCGTTTCATAAATGAAACACAACTCGCTCGAAAAAACCGACTCTTTTATTCTATTAAATAATCTCACCAACGTCATTTGACAAAGAGCCAATAAAATGATTTTTTAGTTAAAAAAACACAAAAAAAGAACTTTCCTCTAATTAATGAGTCAAAGTTCTGTAAGTGAAAAATTAATATTTTAAGATAGTTGATTAGATATTTCAAAAAAGTTTTTATAAATCGCTGTATAAATTTTTTGAGAGAGTACTGGGTTATGAATAATTGCAATAATACCCTTGTATAGAATATCTTGGTTAGGTTTTTCTATATGAATCAATTCGGATAGAATTTCTTTTTCTGTAGTATTCATCCGTCCTCTTAAATTCATGCTATTTAACCATGTAGAGAGTGATAAAATCATATATGGATTAGCTAATTTAGCGATTTTTTGATGTTGTTCTTCTTTTAATAGTACTCGTCTAATATATGGGTTTAAATCTTTTTCGTTTTCTAAGAAAGAATGAATATCCATAGATAATAACATAGATTGTTTTGATAGTTGACCAAGGTTTGTTGGCTCCATACCATATAAATTTACAGGTTTTTTCTGTTGTTCGTCGAGTTGTGTTAATAAGATGTTTAGCTGTTTGGATAACTTGCCCAATTCATCTTCACTTTCCTTTAAACGAACAGAATAATCCCCTTTGTTCAAACGAGCGATTTTCTTTTGCATAATCGTAATCGGTCTAAATAGTCGATTCATAAAGATAAGCTGTATTAAACAAACAACAAGTAAAAGAACAACTAAAATAATAATCGTTGTTTTAATTTTATTATATTCGCCTAAAAGATATGCATTAGCATCAAAGTCTATTCCGTAATAGGCGAACATTTCACCATCTTTATTAAATAAAGGCTTTAAGACCGTAATCCATGTACCAAAACGATCGGTATAAATTTTAGAGTATGTTTGTTTTTTCGTTATTTTCATCTCAGCAATGGCATCGGCAATGACTTGTGGTTGTGTATAAAAGTCACCAATTAATAAGTCTGATTTTTCAAAGGCTTCCATGAGGAATGTTGGGCCTGAGATGACACTTGTTTGACTCCCATTACGCAACTCGACACCAAATAAATAGCCTTGAGCAACTTGCGGTTGGTAATTGGCTAATTTATCAAATTTTGCAATCATTTTTTTTTGTAGTTCTTCATCTTGTGTTGCAACAAGCTTTTCGACATCCGATGTTAATACTTCTTTTGACCATGCTTTCATCGTACGTTCTGAATCTGTAGAGAGACGACTCACTGTTGCATTCATATTCATGTAGTAGTTAATGGAAGTAATGATTAAAGAGACTAAAATCGTAATAATCGATGCAAATAAAATACTTTTAGATTTTAATGACAAATATTTCATTGAATCTCCCTTGTCTCGTGGAATAATAATATACATAACCATACCACTTTATACTAAAGAAGTTAATACTTTCGGTTCAATTTTCACTAATTAAAATAAAACAAAAAGTGTACAAATAAAATGATTAGCATGGTACATATTACTTTACGAAATTGATAGAATTTGATGCATACAAAAGATTTATAAGCATAAAAAGTAAAAACCCTTAGAATAATACATAATTCAATCATTCTAAGGGTTCTTTAGTTTTAAATTATTTTATATTAAAAAATTGAGGTGAGTTAAAATGAAATAGGTTGTTTTTTAATCTGGCTTCTTAATTGCTTTGCAGCACTTACCATATTTTTTAGTGCGTCAACGGTTTCTTTTTCGCGACGTGTTTTAAGTCCGCAGTCTGGATTAATCCAAAATCTTTCTTTTGGAATGATATTCAAACTATCTTCTAAAATCGTATACATTTCTTCTATACTCGGTACCCGTGGACTATGAATATCATATACACCTAAACCAATACCATATGGATAAGGTGTATGTTGCAATGAGTGAATTAATTCACCGTGACTACGTGAAGTTTCTAGTGAAATAACATCTGCATCTAGTGCAACAATCGGTTCAATAAAATCATTAAATTCACAATAGCACATGTGTGTATGAATTTGCGTACTTGGTTGAACGGCAGCTGTAGCTAATTTAAATGCATTAATTGACCAATCTAGGTAATCTTGTTGACGCGACTGTCGTAATGGTAAACCTTCTCGTAAGGCAGGTTCATCGACTTGAATGATTTGGATACCACTTTTTTCGAGTGCAAGAATCTCTTTTTTAAGTGCAAGTGCAATTTGGATAGCGACTTTACTACGTTCGATGTCATCACGTACAAATGACCAATTTAAAATGGTGACCGGTCCTGTTAACATTCCTTTGACTAAACGATCTGTTTGTTCTTGAGCATCTGTTGTTTCTTTAACAGTCATCGGTTCAAGCCATTCAATATCGCCATAAATAATAGGGGGTTTTACACAACGTGAACCGTAAGATACAACCCAAGCTTTTTTAGTAAATGCAAAACCAGCTAGTTTTTCTCCGAAATATTCCACCATATCTGTTCGTTCAAATTCACCATGAACTAATACATCTAAATCTAAATCTTCTTGAATTTTAATCCAGCGATTTGTTTCTGCACGTAATTGAGTTTCATAAAGCTCTGTTGAAATTTCTTTTTTACGCCATTGCGAACGTATTTTTTTGATTTTTTCTGATTGTGGAAAGCTTCCAATAGTTGTTGTTGGAAAATCAGGTAAGTGTAATCTGTTTTTTTGTGTAATAATACGTTCTTCGAAAAGCTGTGAACGATTAAAATCTTTCTTGTTAAGTTGTTTGATTTCTTGTGCAACAGTCGAGTTATTCCGAGATACATCGGTAGCAAGTTTTTCAATAACCATTAAATTTTCTTTTATTATAGATGGGGTTTCAAAAGATTGATTACGAATATAATAAGTGATATGACGCAATTCATCTAATTTTTCATCTGCAAATGCAAGTGCATTATATAAGACAGTTGGCAATGCTTTTTCAGCAGCGGTTGTGACAGGTGAATGTTGCAAATTACAAGAAGGTTGTAGCCACAATGCTTTTGGCGAAACTAATTGTAAGATAGCTTCAACTTTTTGTGTGACCTCTTTTAAAGGGCTGACCCAAATATCACGACCATTAATAATACCAGCAGCTAATACTTTATTTCCTGGGAAACTGTATTGCTTGATTGCTTGTAAATTATCTTTGTATCCATGAACAAAATCCAATCCAATACCTGCTACAGGTAGTTGTACAATTCTTTCGTATTGTGGAATTGCTTCAAAATAAGTGGAAATCATTAAATTCGCACCTGGTACATGATCAGCTAATTGTTGATAGATCACATCAATTAATTGTAGTTGTTCTTCGTCTAACTCTTGCGTGAACATTGGTTCTTCAAGTTGAATCCATTCAGCTCCTGCATCTACAAGTTGTTGAATTACTTGTTCGTAAAGTGGTAATAGTTGCAAAATAAAAGATGCGACTGTTTTTTCACAATAGCCTTTTGTTAGCTGAATAAAAGAGTATGGACCAATAAATGTTGGTTTTGGAGTTGTTGATAATACAGATTTTGCTTCATTGAATAAATCAAGTAAGTAGTTGTGTCCTAATGATAGTTTTTGTTGTTCGTATTCTGGAACGATGTAATGATAGTTCGTATTAAACCATTTCGTCATTTCGCACGCAATTGTTGTGTCTGAGCCACGTGCCATCGCATAATATGTTTTCAATGAAGGTTCTGATTCTAATGTATGATATCTCTCGGGAATTAGACGGAACATAAAAGCTAAATCTAACATACGATCATAATAAGTAAAGTCACCGACTGTTATTTGTTCAATTCCTTTATCTTGTTGTTTTAGTAAATTTGCTATGCGTTGATTTTTTAATTCTTTTTCAAATTGACTTTCTGAAAGTTGTTGATTCCAAAATTGTTCTACTGTTCTTTTCCATTCGCGGTTTTCACCAATATATGGATATCCAATCGTTGTACTTGATACAGTTGTCATTATAAAAAACCTCCTTTTGAATTTACATAAACCAAAATAAAAAGACTATTTCTTAAAGGAAATAGTCTGAAGCGTTATCTATGCATACTGAAAAAGAGGAATAATTTCCCCGTCTATGCGCACAGAACACCACCTATCTCCACGTAGGTATTTGGTGTGTACTAGAAGATGGCTGGTCTCCTGACTTATGCTCAACATTTTTCAAGCCTTCCCATTAAAGAACAGTGGCGTTGTTTGAAAAACTCCCAATTACAGTTGCGGGACAGTGGCGAATTTACATCGCTCTTCCCATTTAAACTTATTTTCATAAGTACCATTTCTTACACGTTATGTAATTAGAGATTACTATAACATAAAACTATTAGAATAAAAAGAAAAAGAGAAATATTCAGAAAAATATACAACTATTTCATCTGAGAGATTTAATTATTAGAAAGAAGTTAGGAAATAAAAAAGTAATGTATTTTAAACACGAAGAAGTGAACCAATAGGAACGTGTAGAAAACCACCTTCAGCAAAAATAGCTTGAGCTGAAAATTTTATAGGAAAGTAGTGATTAGAAGTTTGAATTTATATCCACATGCTACTGACTTAATGTAACGGAGAAAAAGAAGAATTCTGTACGGTTTTCAGGTAGTACTTCAGTTTGAAGAGGATGGATATAACTGTGAAAATATCATCTTATATGAGCATGAAAAATCGGAATCGCGCTATGGCGAGGTTCCGGTTTTTCGTTGCGAACTCTAAAAGAGAAAAATGAAATGTTTTTTCTCATCCTCTTTTCTTCTGATGAATATTTAGTCATTTAAAAACTACATCCCAATTTTTAGACATATCTAAAAATTGGAGATGTAGTTCAATCATACTTTTATAAGACTTCAGCTTCTTGAAACACCTTGCTTTGCAAATAGGTTAGTTTTTTTGCCATGACTTCCGGTTTCTCTTTGAAATCTTGATTCATCCAATAAATAAAAAAGCCAAGACTTGCATATGTTGAGTAGTAACTAAGAGCAGGTACCTCAATCGGTAAGTCATCTTTTAGTGCAATCTCTTTACCGGTTAGTTGTACGAGGCTGTCACAAAAACGATTTTGAGAACCAGGCAGCATCTCTCCTTTAATAATGAGAGAGAAAATGAATTGATTTTGATAAATATATTCAAAAATAGCTAAGTGGAGTCGCTCATCTGTAGATGAAATTTTCCCCAGTGCTTGGTAACTCTCTCTAAAGTAGGTTAGTAGTTCTGTAAGATAATCATCAAAGATTGTGCAAAGAAGGTCATCTAAATCTTTATAGTGAGAGTAGAATGTAACACGATTACATGTAGCTTGCTGTGCAACTTCCGTTACTGAAAGTGAACGTAAATCATGTCCTTCTTTTAAAAGATGGATGAGTGCAGCTTTTAATTTTTTCTGTGTGCGTAAAATTCTACGATCTTGTGAAGAAGACATCAAATCATTCCTTTCATAATGTCATTATGCCATTATTTCCATTTAACAGAAAGTTTATAATTACCTAAATTAAGCTATGTGTGAACAAGTTGTGTTATAATTAATTTAAAATTAAATAGTTTATTATTAAAATATTTAGCGCTTTTCTATTGACAGTATGCATGAAAGTTTGTTAATTTACAAGTGTAGTTTATTTCTGAAAGATTTTAAGGAGGAGTTTTATAATGGCTCGTTTAGAAGGTAAAGTAGCAATTATTACAGGTTCAGCTCAAGGTATGGGAGCTGCACACGCAAAAAAATTCATCGAAGAGGGCGCTAAAGTCGTTCTTACGGACTTAAATGAAGAAAAAGGTAACGCATTTGCTGCAGAACTTGGCGAAAACGCTATTTTCGTAAAACAAAACGTTGCAAACGAAGAAGATTGGAAAAACGTTGTAGCGAAAGCTGAAGAAGCATTCGGTCCAGTAAACGTACTAGTAAACAATGCTGGTATCACTATGGCTAAATCAATCACTGATACTTCAGTAGAAGATTACCGTAAAATCGTTGAAATCAACCAAGTTTCTGTATTCTTAGGTATCAAATCAGTTGTTTCTTCAATGGAAAAAGCTGGTCAAGGTACAATCGTAAACATTTCTTCACTTAACGGTTTAGTTGGTGGCGCTGTAGGTTACACTGATACTAAATTTGCTGTACGTGGTATTACAAAAGCAGCAGCTCTTGAGTTAGCTCCTAAAAACATCCGCGTAAACTCTGTACACCCAGGTGTAATTGCTACACCAATGGTTGTTCAAGAAGATACTAAAGCAGCAGTTGAAGCATTCTCTAAAATGATTCCTATGGGTCGCGTAGCTGAGCCAGAAGAAGTTTCTAACTTAGTTCTTTACTTAGCTTCTGAAGAATCAAGCTACTCAACTGGTTCAGAATTCATCGTTGATGGCGGTATGTCAGCACGTTAATTCGTTTTACCAAACATTTATAGCTTCTATTGATTTTCTCCTATTGTATCTTGGGGTATTAGCAGGTAGAGAATCTTTAAAAGGAAGGATTGCGCATTGGCGTAGTCCTTCTTTTTATATAAAAATAGGTGTTTGACATGAGGATAAGAAGTCGTTATATTTATGTGGAACCGGTACCATATGAGTTTCAGAGGAGATGAAAAGATGCCGACAATTCGAGATGTAGCAAAGGAAGCGGGTGTATCTTCATCTACTGTTTCACGTTATCTAAATAAAAACGGGTATGTGAGTGAAGAGGCAAAAAAGTCGATTCACGCAGCAATCGAATTACTGCGTTATCGACCTAATGAAATGGCACGTTCACTTGCGACGAAGAAAAGCCAAATGGTGGCTTTGCTTGTGCCAGATATTACGAATCCTTTTTTTACAGAGTTAGCAAAAGAAATTGAAGAACAAGCCTATCAATACGGCTTTACAATGATTCTTTGTAATATTGGAAATGAACATGAAAAAGAAAAACAAATCATTGAACAATTGCAACAGCAGTATATTGCAGGATTATTTATTGCGACAAAGCAAATAGAAGCGAGTTACTATGAAAAGTTGCAAATTCCCATGGTCGCTGTAGACCGCGTTTTATCAGAGAAGATTCCGACAATCAAAACGGATCACTTCCTCGGAGGTCAAATAGCTTGCCAACACTTGATGGCTTGTGGCGTAGAGAATGTACTATGTATTCGAGCATCGAGTGAAGAGGATGTTGCAAATGAACGAATAGCAGGCTTTTATTCTTGCGCACAAACATTACAAATTGAAGAAGTAATTAGTGCATATGAAGTGGAAGCGACAAAAATTTTGGTGCTTGAAAAACTACAAAATCGAACATATGAAGCAATCTTTGCAAGTAGCGATGCGATGGCAATTGGCACGTTAAAAGCGATTCAACAAATGAATTTACGTATTCCAGAAGATATTCAGTTGATTGGTTATGATGGTATTCGCATGACAGAATGGACGACACCTACGATTACAACGGTTGCACAACAAATTACGCAAATTGGACAAAGAGCTGTTCGCTGTTTATGGAAGCAAATGCAAAATGAAGATATTCTAGAACGTCACCAACTTGTAGCACCTATTTTAATAAAAAGAAATTCAACTAAAGGAGAATAAATATGATAACAGTCATTGGTAGTATTAATATGGATATTGTTGTAGAAACAAATCTATTTCCGAAACAAGGAGAAACCGTTTTAGGGGAGAGTTTTCACACTGTTCCAGGAGGTAAAGGAGCAAATCAAGCGGTTGCAGCGGCTCGATTAGGTGCGCATGTACATATGGTAGGTGCACTAGGTAATGATGCATTTGGACAAGTGTTACGAAACTTATTAAAAGTAGAAAGCGTACAAGATCAGTTTGTAGAGACGACATCCACTGCTACAGGAATTGCCAATATTATTTTATTCGAACAAGATAATCGAATTATTGTAGTACCTGGTGCAAATCACGATGTTACAAAGGAGTCAATTGATGCAGCGCGTGAGCAAATTGCCAAGAGTGAGCTAGTCATTATGCAATTAGAAATACCACAAGAAACGGTAGAATACGCACTTGATGTGTGCCAAGAATTAGGTGTAAAAGTACTGTTAAATCCAGCGCCAGCAGAGAATTTTAAAGAAGAGTGGATGGACCGTGTCGCATACTTCACGCCAAATGAAACAGAATGTGCAGATATTTTTAAAGACGATGTAGAAAATGCGCTTGAACGTTATCCAAATCGTCTAATTGTGACACTAGGAGCGGATGGTGCACGTTACTATGATGGTGAAAAACATGTGATTGTGAAAGGTTTTAAAACAGTACCAAAGGATACAACAGGTGCGGGGGATACATTTAATGGTGCTTTTGCTTATGCTCTAACTACAGGTGTAGGAATCACAGAAGCGGTTAAATTTGCGAATATCGCTGCTTCTTTATCTGTTGAAAAGTTTGGCGCACAAGGCGGTATGCCAAAGGTGGAAGCAGTGCAAGCCCGCTTAAAAGAAGCAAGATAGATGAGAAGTGATGAGGATTAAACCTCGTCACTTTTTTATATTAAAAAATAAAATCTATATTCTTATGATAATAAAGTTATAATATTTTGTTGAATCTTTTGTTATATAATAATTGTCAGAGGTGATTATAAATGGAATCCAAAAAAGTTTGTCTAAGTAAGAAAATTGTCCCATCTTTAATGTTAGGAGTATTAACGTTGTCAGCCTTCGCTACAACAGCAAGTGCAGAATTAAATGATGATTCAGCACATAACGCAAAATATAAGTGTACGTTAGTCATTGATAAGCAAACAAACGATACAACATATGCTAAATGGGGCGTGAATTATAAAAAAGGCAAAACATTTAAATATGCTCTTGGTAAAGGTGAGGCTTGTGTTCAAGGGAAACAAGGTGCTGTAAAGGGATATTATTATAAAGATAAATATGAACATTATGGAAATGTTGTAGCAATTTATAATAATTTTGTTAAGTATTCAGGTGAAAAAACGTACTTACCATCTTTGGGTTTAAAAATTAACGGGAAAAAAGTAGATGGTTTTATCTTAACCGCATACATTACGGATTCAGCTGCTAAGATCACAGGCAAGAAAATGCATGTAGTTTATACGCAAAGTTTGCGCTCTAAACCAGCAGTTTCAAGTAAGAAATTGAAAAAGGTTTATCAAGATAAAAGTGTTGTGAAGGTGAAGAAAGTAAGTGGTTCATGGGCTTATGTTTACTCTTACTCCACAAAATCATACGGTTGGATGCCACGTAAGTATTTAATCAGCAGTTTTACAGCTAATCGCATTGTTGAAAAAACAGTAAAGCCAAAAATTGATTATATTGAATCTGGCGAATTACCTATTGGTACAAAAAAGTTAATTAGTAAAGGAACACCAAGTAAATATACGTATATTTATAAAGATAAATATTCAAGTGGTAAGTTAATCAGTTCAAAGTTATATAAAAAATATTTAGACAAAAAAGGAAAAGATACTCTTTATGAATTGGGGGCTTAAAATGAATAAACTACTAACTACACTCGTATTATTCGGGTGTAGTTTTTTTCTGTGGTCACAAAGTGTTCTAGCTGTAATTCCAAAAGAAGAACGCGAAACACATTATGATATACAATGTAATATTACAATTGACGCAAATCGACATGATTATGCTCAAAAAAATAATTTGAGATGATTTATCGTTTGAGCTTATTAATACGAAAAAAACACAAACCATGCAATTTCATGTTCATGCCTTTTACTTCAGTGTTATAATGTACGTTGAAACTTTTGAAAAAGAGAGGAGTCAATAATCAAATGCAAAATGAACAAATGAGGCTCCAAGCGTGGGTTGAAAGTGGGCAAGTTGCTGTACCACAGTTATTTTTTAAGCATTATAAAAATCTTTCATTAACAGATGAAGAAGCATTGTTGTTACTACAACTTCATTCCTTTATAGAGCAAGGTGTTGATTTCCCGTCACATACTGATTTAGCACAACGAATGAATGTAAAAGAACAACAAATTATGTTTTGTCTACAAGGGCTTTTACAAAAAGGTTTGATTCAAATCGAACAAAAGACAAACCAGGATCATATTTTATATGAAAAAATAAATTTATTTCCACTTTGGATGCGTCTATTAGATTGCGAACAAAATACGCAACAGCAAATCGAAGTGAGTCAGGAACAAATGGAGGAAGGGCAGTTATTCCAAATGTTTGAGCAGGAGCTAGGTCGTCTATTATCACCGATTGAGATTGAAACGATTTCGATGTGGATTGATCAAGATGGACATACACCTGATTTAATTCGTCAAGCTTTAAAAGAAGCCGTACTAAGTGATAAAGTAAGTTTGAAATATATGGATCGTATTCTTTTTGAATGGAAAAAGAAAAATATTACAACGACGAAAGCGGCTTTGCGACACGCAAAAGAGTATCGTGAACATACAATTAAAACACCGACTAGAATCGATGAAGATGTACAGCCAGTCGTGAAAAAAGCGCCGTTTTATAATTGGTTAGAGGAGAGAGAATAGCGATGTTAACAAAAAAACAATGGCTTGAATGTTTGGATAAAATGGACGACATGTATCCAGATGCACATTGTGAATTAGTGCATGATAATCCATTTGAATTAACAATTGCGACGTTATTATCTGCACAATGTACGGATGTTTTAGTGAATAAAGTGACGAAAACATTATTTCAAAAATATAAAAAACCAGAAGATTATTTAGCTGTGCCTCTAGAAGAACTAGAACAAGATATTCGTTCTATTGGTTTATATCGTGCAAAAGCTAAAAATATTCAAAAGTTATGTCAGCGATTACTAGAGGTATATAATGGAGAAATTCCAGATCAGAGAGAAGAACTGGTGACATTGCCAGGTGTTGGACGAAAAACAGCGAATGTTGTATTGTCTGTTGCGTTTGGAGTTCCAGCAATGGCTGTAGATACACATGTAGAGCGTGTAACCAAACGACTTGGTTTATGTCGTTGGAAAGATAGTGTGTTACAAGTCGAAGAAACGATTATGAAAAAAACACCGATTGAACGTTGGAATAAAGCGCATCATCAACTTATATTCTTTGGACGTTATCATTGTAAATCGCAACGTCCAGGTTGTCATGCATGTCCATTATTTGATGTGTGTCGAGAAGGTCAAAAACGTTTTAAAAAGGGGTTAGTGGAACAATGATTCAATGCAATCAAGAAAAAATTCAAAAAGAACAAGTGGATGCATGGTTCAATGAATGGAAGTCACTAGCCGAAAAGATTCATGAGGCACATGATCGACGTGATCACTCAGCAGGAGATTATATGGAACAAGGCATTAACCTATATGAAATGTTCATTTTACAAGCTTCGAATCAAACACATTTTGATGAAAAAGAAGAATATGAAATTTTGCCAATTAATGCAGGAGAGCGATTAGCTTTTATTAAAAGGAGACCTGGACAATACGCATGTTATCGTCAATTAGATGAATTATTTCAGGAAACGAAAAAGCGCTGTGCACGTTTACGCTTAAAGAAATAGATGAGCGATTAAAACTTCGACAAATCATAATTTGTCGAAGTTTTTGTATATACAAAAAGAGAATGAGACAAAACATTTCATTTTCTTTTTTAGCGTTCGCAACGAAAAACCGGAACCGCGCCACAGCGCAATTCCGGTTTTTATTATGCTCATATGAGACGGTGTTTTTACACATATGTCTCATCCTTTTTTGTTTAGATATTAATTTCCGTTACCTTGATCATTTTCAGTGGCTGGTTCATCTGTTTCGGGTTGGTCAGGTTCAGTAGGTTTTTCAGGTTTAGTTGTATTTCCGTTATTGTTATCATTCTGATTTCCATTGCTGTTATTCCCATTGTTTCCATTATTATTCCCGTTATTATTGTCATTCTCATTGTCACCTTGGTTATCACCAGGTTGATTTGTTTCAGGCTGATCGGTTTCAGGTGTTTCACCAGGTTGGTCTGTTTCAGGTTGATCTGGCTCATCTACTGCTGGTTCTTCAGGCTCTTCAGCAATTTTTACAGTAGCAGAAGCACTAGCACTTTCTTTGCCATCCACAACTGCTACAACACTAAAGGTTAGAGAAGTAGCGCCTCCAGGAACACGATAAGAAGCTTTTGTATCGCCTGTTGTTGTAATGGTTTTGCCATCTACAGACACACGATATTTAGCACCATCTGTATCACTTTTATTCCAAGATAAAGATACCGTTTTTGAATCTGCATCATACGTTGCACTTAAACCTGTTGGAGCAGAAACTTTCTCATCTTTTTCTTCTTCTTTTTCCACAGGTGCTTGTGTGCCACGAACATATAACTCAGAACCTGAAGAGATCACAGAGCTTGGTTGTTTAAAGTTCGGTGTATTTTTACCTGCAGAAATTTGGCTCATAATGATACGGAATAAATTTTGAGCTAGTTGTCGTTCTTGAGGGGATACAATCCCTTGTTTACGACTAGAATAGCCTGTCCATACAGACATCGAGTAGCGCGTTGTGTAGCCAGAGAACCATGAATCTGGTACAGCATTACTTGGTAATCCGTATTCTTGTAACTGTTCACTTGTGTAGTTAGTTGTCCCTGTTTTACCCGCGATATCTAGTCCCGGTACAGCTGCAGCACCACCAGATGCACCAGATTTTGAACTTACAACGTCACGCATCATATCTGTTAGCATATAAGCTGTATAGTCACTCATTGCAGCTTGTGGTTCAGGTGTATATGTTTTCGCTGTGTTACCATCGCGGTAAACAATTTTTTTAATTGAATAGGCTTTTGTGTAAATTCCGTTATTTCCAAATGAAGCATAGATTGCTGACATATCGATTGGTGAAAGGTTTACTGAACCACCACCGATTGCATCAGATTCATATAAATCATCAGGTTTTAAGCCAAAACCACTAATGAATTCTTTTACTTTAGAAGTACCCACTTCTTTAAAGGCTTTAATCGCTGGGATATTCCGTGAGTTGTATAGTGCTTCACGCATCGTTAATGCACCTTTAAACTGGTTATCGTAGTTGTTGATTGCTTGTGATGTTCCAGAGTAGTTCATTGGTTCATCGACAAGTGTATGGCCTGTACTCCATTTTAAATATTCAATCGCTGGACCGTAATCCATGATTGGTTTCATTGTTGAACCAGGTTGACGTGTTTTCAGAGCTTGTGCATAGTTGAAGCCACGTTCTGGACCGTAATCACGAGAACCGCCAACTGCAGCGATAGCTCCTGTTTCCGTATCAACAACCGAAATCCCTGTTTGAATATCTTTTGTTGGGAAGTTTGCATCATTGTTAATTGTTTTCTCAACAACTTTTTGTGCCTCAGGATCAAGTGTTGTATAAATACTAATACCATCTTCTAGCGCTTTTTCATCGCCGTTTTCAGCTAATTCTTTTAATACGACATCGATGAAGGCATCATATTTTGAACTATTGTTCGCAATACGTTTGCTCTCTGGAAGTAGCCCTTGTTTTACACTAACTTTCATTGCAGCTTCCATTTCATCTTTTGTAATTTTTTTATTGTTATACATTAATTTTAAAACGGTATTACGACGTTTTTCAGCTAAGTCTGGATTTTTAAATGCATTATAGTTATTTGGTGATTGTGGCATACCAGCTAATAAAGCCATCTGTGGTAATGTTAATTGATCAATATCTTTACCGTAGAAATACTTAGCTGCTGTACCAAAACCATAAATACGTCCACTCATTAATACTTTATTAAAGTACATTTCAAAAATTTCATCTTTTGTATACTCACGTTCTAATTGAAGTGATAAATACGCTTCTTGTGCTTTACGTTTAATCGTTTTTCCGTTATTAAAGAATGAGTTTTTAATAACCTGTTGTGTAATTGTACTCGCACCTTGTGAACCAAAACCATCGCGGAAATTGGCTAGTACAGCTCCACCTAAACGGTAAAAGTCAATACCATGATGGTCGTAAAAACGCGCATCTTCTGTAGAAAGAATCGCATCTTGCATTTGTTTCGGGATATCTTCAAACTTTACATGTTCTCGTTCTTCCGTTCCCATTGTATAGAATTCTTTTCCGTTCTTATCGTAGAACTTCGAAGATACAGGATCTTTTAATGTTTCTTCATCTAATTTAGGTGCTGTTGCTGCATAATAAGCAAACAAGCCCCCGCCTAGTAGTAATCCAATTACACCTAAAGCCACAACAGCTAATACAATTCGTTTTAGCCATGACTTTTTAGGCTTTGCTGATTTCACTTTTTTAGAAGATGAACGACCTCTACTTTTTCTTTGTTCATTTTCTAATCGTTTTCGTTCTTCTCGTGAATTATATCGTCTATTATCCACAAAAATCTCCTCTCTTTCTCACTTCCTATTATAAAGGAAGTAAAACTGTTACAGCCTTTAAATAATCAAGCTGTGGACTGTAACTTTCTTTTATTTCAATTGCATCTTGTTCGAAAACATCGAATGGAATCGATTTACGCCCACCTTTTTCCATCTCTGCCCATGCAGCGTTCAAAATAGAAAATGGCAATACAAAAGATCGATTTAAAATGGAAAAGCGAATGAGTAAAAAACAAATCCCACCTTGAGCTGTTGCTGCACGCATATGTGTCACTTGGTGTAGATGCACATTTTTCAGCGGGAAAGATGTTTTATTTTTTGTTTCTTTCGCATCAAAAT
The DNA here is from genome assembly GCF_030219945.1 of Kurthia sp. YJT4. Taxonomy (NCBI): domain Bacteria; kingdom Bacillati; phylum Bacillota; class Bacilli; order Caryophanales; family Caryophanaceae; genus Kurthia; species Kurthia sp. YJT4. The sequence goes on from NZ_CP126689.1 coordinate 1,004,893, forward strand.
CGATATAATGACCTTTATATACACCATTATAATCCGTTGTAGAAGGGGTTCTGAAATAAGCTTCACGTATTACAGCAGCACTTCTCGACGGATATTCTACATTGACGATTTGAATAGGAACAGGTTTCTTATGGATGACTGCTTCTTTAACGGTTAAATAATAAGCATTTGCTTCATCAATCATATCTTCTAATGTTTTCCCACGATTACTAAAAGTTAGGTCTTTTTTGACTTGTTTTTTAGAAGATGCTTTCTTTTCTGTCGCAGGTACATATTTTTTGCCATTAGGATATCGAATCGCCAAAAGATTCACCTCGTTCTTTACAAACATTGAGAAGTTCACAATGCGTAAATTTAAAACACTACCCAAAGATAGTAGCAATAACAAGCATATTTTGCAAATGGTAAAGTGAGATAAATGAACGAAAAAGGAATGTTCGTTCGCCTACGTTAGTAGTGTAAAGCGTATGAATTTGTTAAAATAGAAAGAAGATGCGAGAAGGAGATAAAACAAATGCTAAAAGAATTAACAACAACACTTTATTTAGAGTGTGATCGAAGCTATGAACGTTTTATGAATATACGCGAACAACAGCAAGATGCTGATTTTTATACAGAAGTAAAGCCTTATGCAGATGAAGTTCATGCAAAGCTAAAAAAGTGGAAGGAGTTATCTAAACAATTTATAGAAACAAATCATCCAAAGTATTTACATATGTCGCAAGTTGAACATGCGAGTGATGCAATGGAACAATTTGTCGTTCAATCTTTTTATGTGAAAACGAGTAAAAAAAGATTCATTCAATCGATTCAATCGACGAAATTTACATTTGAAACGTATTTGCGCACATTGGAGGAGGTGCAACATGATTCGAGAAAGAAAGACAGTTAAAGAACTAATTGAACAATGGCAGTCTGATCCGAAGATGCAAAATCGTGTACAACATGTGCGTGTCTTACCAGAACGACCAGCAAGCTATGCGACATTTCCTAAACAATTACATCCATCTATAAAAAAAGCGCTGCAATCAAGAGGGATTGAACAGCTCTATACCCATCAACGTGAGGCTTTCGATTATGCAAAGGAAGGAAAGTCTTTTACAGCTGTCACACCAACAGCTTCAGGAAAGTCGCTTTGTTATCATTTACCTGTGTTACAACGAATCTTGGAAGACTCAAAAACACGCGCGCTTTACTTGTTTCCAACGAAAGCATTAGCACAAGACCAAAAGTCTGAAATGAATGCGATGATTGAAGCGATGGACGAGGAGATTTTGAGTTACACATATGATGGGGATACATCACCAGGTATTCGTCAAAAGGTGAGAAAAGCAGGGCAAATCGTCATGACGAATCCAGACATGTTGCATTCGGGGATTTTACCGCATCATACAAAATGGGTTTCGCTTTTTGAAAACCTTCAATTTATTGTCATTGATGAACTACACACGTATAAAGGGGTATTCGGTTCGCACGTTGCGCATGTACTAAGGCGATTAAAGCGAATTTGTGATTATTATGGAAGTAACCCAATCTTTATTTGCACTTCCGCAACAATTCAAAATCCAAAAGAATTAGCAGAGAATCTCACGAATACAAAACATCAGCTGATTGCGAATAATGGTGCACCAGCTGGAAAGAAAACATTCCTATTTTATAACCCACCAATTGTTAACGAGACATTCGGTGTTAGACGAAGTGCGATTTTAGAAGTAAAGGATTTAGCACGTAAATTATATGAATCTGAAATTCAAACAATTATTTTTGCAAAAAGTCGTGTACGTGTGGAGATGCTTGTAACGTATTTAAAATCATTAACAGCACAAAATATTCAAGATGAATCCGTGCGGGGTTATCGAGGTGGCTACTTACCTTCTGAGAGACGGAAGATTGAAAAAGGACTGCGAGACGGGACAATCCAAACGGTTATCTCGACGAATGCACTGGAACTAGGTGTTGATATTGGTCAATTACAGGCATGTATTATGACCGGGTATCCAGGGAATATTGCAAGTGCTTGGCAACAGGCAGGACGAGCTGGACGTAGGCAAGATGATGCACTCATTATTTATGTGGCACAGTCGACAGCGCTCGACCAATATATTATTCAACACCCAGATTATTTACTCGGTAATAAACCAGAAGAAGCGCGTGTGTATCCAGAGAATATGCTGATTTTAATGGATCATTTAAAATGTGCGGCATTTGAATTACCTTTTAAACAAGGGGAAAACTATGCAGAATTTGATGTAGATGATTTATTGGAATATTTAGCTGAGGAGAAAATTTTACTAAAGACAACCGATACATGGCACTGGATGACAGACAGATTCCCAGCGCATGATATTAGTTTACGCTCGGCATCACAAGAAAATGTTGTGATTATTGATCAAACGATAAAAGGGAATACAACAGTAATTGGTGAGATGGACCGCTATAGTGCGATGACATTATTACATGAAGAAGCCATCTATATACACCAAGGTACACAATATCAAGTTGAAAAGCTTGATTGGGAAGAAAAGAAAGCCTATGTAACAGAAGTGGATGTAAATTATTTTACAGATGCGAATTTAGCAGTAGAATTAAAAGTGATTTCAGAAGATCGCGTGCGTCAGCTAGGAAAAGCAAATGTAGCATTTGGTGATTTAATGACATTAGCGAATGCAACCATCTTTAAGAAAATTCGATTTAATACACATGATAATATTGGTTCAGGTCCAATTCATCTACCGCCAGAAGAACTGCATACATCAGGCACATGGCTGCACTTTAAACAGCCAGATGATTGGACAGACGATGATTTAAATAGTGCGATGCTAGGTGTTGCCTACGCAATGAACAGCTTTATTCCACTGTATATTCAGTCAGACCGTTCGGACGTACATGTTGTACCGCAAGTGAAAGCTATTCATAATGGTGAACCAACTTTCTTCATTTATGATCGTTATCCAGGCGGTATTGGACTGAGTGAGCGTATTTATGATTTATGGGAACAATTAATACGACATGTGTATGAACATGTCGAGGGATGTTCATGTCAAATTGGCTGTCCAGCATGTATTGGTGCTCAAGATCAAACGGGAAATACAAAAGATCAAGTACTTCATTTTTTACAATCATTTTTATTAGAGGAATTGATGGACGATGTCTTACGAGAAGAAGATTTTGCAAATGAAGCAAATGTTAAAAAAGGGTACGAAAACAGCGAAGACTGAAAAAACACCTTATCAAAAACCTCTTCCGCCTTTTTATACAGAAAAGTGGGAGAAAGCTGGTTTAAGTCGGATTGAAAATGATTTTGGAACGGTTTTTTTACGAGAAACACATTATGCGTTTAATCACCAGCATGGTAAGTATCGGCTTGGCCAATTTTATGAAGCACTTGAAGCGTGGGGAGTCTATGAACAAGAACATCCTTTAAAAATGACATCAGATGAAAAAATCATATTTTATGACACAGAAACAACCGGTTTGAAAGGTGTTGGAACACATATCTTTTTAAATGGGTTACTTGAAGAAACTTCTGATGGGTTTGTGCTGAAACAATATATACTTGCAGACCCAGCAAATGAAGTGGCTTTTTTATTCGAATCGAAGTTTTGGCAAGCAAATCAAACGATTGTGACATATAATGGAAAGAGTTTCGACTGGCCACAATTACAAACGCGTTGGACATTAAATCGAGAACATTTGCCACCATTACGTGAGCATCAGCAAATTGATTTGTTTCACAGTTCAAAACGTATTTGGAAAAACGATTTAAGTCGAATGAAATTGACAACGGTTGAACAACAAAAACTTGGTTTTCAGCGCATTGACGATTTACCAGGTCATTTAGCGCCAATGGTCTATTTAGATGCAGTTCGAAGTGGTGACCATGACATGCTTTTTCAAGTGTTACGTCATAACGAATACGATTTACTATCATTAATTACACTATTTATTCAAGCGACAGAACTCGTATTCTCAGAAGCAAATCAAGAGCACGCAATTGTGCATACGAATATTGGAAAATGGTATTATGACTTAAAACAACTTGATTCAAGTCAGAGCTTATTGGAAAATGTTACAGAAAATTATGCAACAAATGAAGCGGCAGAAGCGTACTATTTATTAGCCATTCAGCAAAAAAAGCAAAAAAAATACGCCGAAGCGGCTGAAAGTTATGAAAAAGCTTTGCCATATTTAGAAGAGCGTCAGTGGATTGAAGCGTCCCTTGGACTCGCAAAATTATATGAACACCAACTACATGATTTAGAAGAAGCCGAAAAACATACGCTCAACGCATTATTTCGAGTAAGACAGTCTTTATTATTTAAAAAAGATGTGCAACAACGAAAAAAAGAAGCGATTGAAAAGCGATTTTTGCGTATTCGAAAAAAACAAGGTATGAAATAGAGAAACCCCCTTATTTATCCATGACTTCAAAGAAGTATATGCTATAATGGAATTACTTATTACAAGTTGAAAGGATTATGATGATGGACATTAAATTATCAGCTAAAAAGATTTTAGATAAAGATTTTAAAACAGGTATTCGAGGATATAGTCAAGATGAGGTCGATCAATTTTTAGATGAAATCATTATGGACTATGAAAACTTTGAAAAAGTATTATTGAAAAAACAAGAAGAAATTAATTTATTAAAACAAGAGCTTGAACAAGCCGAAAGTACAAGAAGAAATTCACCTACAACAGTTGCACCATCTGGTATGGGCGCAACAAATTATGATATCTTAAAGCGCATTGCGAATCTTGAAAAACATGTATTCGGGGATAAATTATATGATTAATGCGTGATTTCCTTAAAAACATAGTTTAAATATTGAATTATGCTGTTTTTGCGCATATAATGTAAATAGCATCAATAAGCGAATGAGTAATCGCTGCAACGCTTTGACGTTGTTGAGGAAAGTCCATGCTCACACGATTCTGAGATGAACGTAGTGTTCGTGCTTCGCGAAATCATAAGCGGAGGTAGCAGCAATGCTAACGGCGAAAGGAAAACCTAAGTTTTCGGATATGGTTGAAACTTTCTGAAAGTGCCACAGTGACGAAGTCGTATAGGAAACTTTACGAGTGGAACGAGGTAAACCCCACGAGTGAGCAACCCAAATTATGGTAGGGGCGTTCTCCTGAAAGAAATGAATGGATGGAGAGATAGGTATGCTTGCATATCTATAGATAGATGATTACTACCCGAGTAGTACGAGGCTTTTAGCTGTTTGAGTACGAAGGGCACAAAACATGGCTTACAGTTCCTTATGATGTTCTTATAACATGATTAGTCAGGCTCTCCGATTTTATAGTTGGAGAGCCTTTCTTACTAAAATACATAGATAGATTTCATATATGGATGCGGGGATCAGGATGAAAAAAAAAGACTGTTTATATAGCGAAAAATTAGATGGGAATAGCCCAATCTGCCCTGAAACAATGTGGGCATTATTTGACCATTTATCAGAAGGTGTCATGATTACCGATGCAGATAAAGTGATACTTGCCATTAATCCAGCTTTTGAATTTGTAACAGGCTATAGTGCAGGGGAAGCATTAGGGAGCAAACCGCACTTGCTGCAGTCGGGAATACATGCAAAAAGTTTTTACGATAAGATGTGGAAAGAGATTTATGCAACAGGTAAATGGTCAGGAGAAATTTGGAATCGTCGCAAAACAGGTGATGTCTATCCCGAATGGTTGACAATTATTGCAATTAAAAATGATGATGGGGATACAACACATTATTGTGGTATTTTTGAAGACCTTTCGGAAAAGAAAATTGCAGAGCGTGAAATTCAAATTCAAATGAATACAGATACATTAACGGGTTCTGAAAATAGCTATTCATTTATGAACCGCATGAATGTGCTTTTAGAAGCTTCTGAGAAGAAAAATTTTGAACATGCATTGCTATTTTTAGACATGGACCGTTTTAGTCATATTAATGAGTTAGGTCATTCGATTGGTGATAAATTATTAACGGAAGTTGTACAGAGGTTGACGCCGTTTATTCGCAATAAGGATATGCTAGCGCGTTATGGCGGTGATGAATTTGTTATTACTTTGGCACACATTCACCATCCGAAAGAAGCAGTTCAACTAGCAAGTAAGATTATTGAAACATTTGAAGAACCGTTTTTAATTGATGAACATATACTCTACACAACGGCCACAATCGGGATTAGTTTGTATCCAGAAGATGGACATAATACTGAAATTCTGATTAACAAAGCAGTGAAGGCAATGGAATATGCGAAGAAGAATGGGCGTAATCAATTTGCTTTTTATTTTGACGAACTGAATATTGGAACGAATCGCGGTTTATTAATTGATCATGAATTACGTAGAGCAATTAAAAATAAAGAGTTTGTTTTACATTATCAACCGAAAATTGATTTAACGACAAATACAATCATTGGTTTTGAAGCATTGGTTCGCTGGTATAACGAGACCCTTGGCTTTGTACCGCCAAATGATTTTATTCCGTATGCAGAAGAAGTGGGACTTATTATTCCTTTAAGTGAGGTCATCATTGAAAAAGCGTGCCTAGATTGGTTAACCTTAGAACGTGCAGGTTACGGTCATATTCCAATCGCTATTAATATTTCAAGTATTCACTTCCATCAACCAAACTTTATTGAATCGATTCAAGAAATTTTACAACGCAATAATTGCTCTCCAAGAAATTTTGAAATTGAATTAACGGAAAGAACGGTGATGAATAATGAAAAAGAAACGATTCGTCGACTAATTCAGTTGAAGCAATTAGGTTTTAAATTGTCGATTGATGACTTCGGCACAGGGTATTCATCATTGTCATATTTAGTACAGTTCCCATTAAACCATTTGAAAATTGATCGTAGCTTTATTCAATTAATTGGTTCTGTTAATGAGAAGCAGGCAGTTGTTGATGCCATTATTCAAATGGCACATCGTTTGCATATGAAAGTCATTGCAGAAGGTGTGGAACAAAAAGAACAAGTGGAATTGCTAAGAAATATGGGCTGTGATATGATTCAAGGATATTATTATTCTAAACCGTTGCCATTAGAAGAGGCGATTGATTACGTAGAATTTTGGAAATTGGAGATAGAAGGGAAATAAGCATGACAAAATTTAATTTAGTAGCTACAGCAGCTATGGGACTTGAAGCCATTGTAGCAGATGAACTAAAAGCCTTAGGATATGAAACACGTACAGAAAACGGAAAAGTGTACTTTGAAGGAGAAGAGCGTGATATTGCACGTACTAATTTGTGGTTACGCGTAGCAGATCGTGTAAAAATCGTTGTAGGTTCTTTCCCAGCAAGAACATTTGATCAATTATTTGAAGGTGTTAAAGCATTACCTTGGGAAAAAATTATGCCAGTTGATGCAGAGTTCCCTGTAACAGGTAAGTCTGTAAAATCAAAATTATATAGTGTGCCAGATTGCCAATCAATTACGAAAAAAGCAATTGTTGAGCGCATGAAAAAAGTACATGGCCGTTTAGGTATGCTAGAAGAAACAGGACCGAAATTCAAAATTGAAGTATCAATCTTAAAAGATGTGGCGACACTAACAATTGATACATCAGGTGCTGGGCTTCATAAACGTGGGTACAGAACAGAACAAGGTGAAGCACCACTAAAAGAAACATTGGCTGCAGCACTTGTATATATTTCAAAATGGACACCAAATCGTCCGTTTGTAGATCCTTTCTGCGGTTCAGGTACTATTGCACTGGAAGCAGCGATGATTGGACAAAACATTGCACCAGGTTATAATCGTGAATTTATTAGCGAAGAATGGCCATTTATGAAACAAGAGATTTGGGATGAAGTACGTGATGAGGCAGACCAAGCTGCAAATTACGACCAACCACTTCAAATTTCAGGTTCAGATATTGATCACCGCATGGTTGAAATTGCAAAACGTAATGCACTTGAAGCAGGTTTTGGAGAATTGATTGACTTTAAACAAATGCAAGTGTTAGACTTTACAACATACGCTGAAGATGGAGTTATGATTGGAAATCCACCTTATGGTGAACGTATTGGTGAAGTGGAAGCAATCGAACAAATGATTAGTGATATTGGTCATATGATGAAAGCTTATCCCACATGGTCTGTTTATATGCTATCTTCGATGGAGAATTTTGAAGAGCTATATGGTCGACGTGCAACAAAAAAACGTAAATTGTTCAATGGTTTCATTCGAACAGATTATTATCAATTCTGGGGACGCAAATCACAGAAGAAATAAAAACAAGAGAGGTTGTCTATTTAGACAGCCTCCCTTTGTGTTGAAACATAGTAGATGAGAGGGGTAGATAGTATGCGACAATCACTACCATTTGAATTATCAAAAGAACAATCATTCTTTGATTCTTTAGGCGACTGGATGGGTGACGTATTATACGATGAACTTCCGGAAAAAGGATTGGAATGTCGTGATGAGCAGATTTTTATGGCTTATCAAATAGAAAAAGTATTACGTGAAAAGTCTATTTTATTCGCGGAAGCAGGTGTAGGTACAGGGAAAACCATTGCGTACTTATTACCAGCTATTACGTATGCTCGTTATACAGGTAAACCTGCATTAATTGCATGCGCAGATGAGACGCTAATTGACCAATTGGTTAAAGAAGGCGGAGATATTTATAAACTGCAAAAATTATTAGATTTAAATATTGATGTACGCTTGGCAAAATCGCGTGACCAATATTTATGTCTAAAACGTTATGAAGAAGCAGAGCAATTCATGGACGGGGAATATCTAGATGAGATTGCTGTGTCGATTCCAGAAGGCGTGTATGGTGCTGGTGGATTAGGACTTTATGGCGCACGCAGTGATTACCCGAATATTTCAGATGAAGAATGGCAGCATGTGAATTATAACTATATCCAACAATGTCAGGTTTGTGATGTCCGTAATCGTTGTGGTCAAACATTACATCGTGCACATTACCGTGAAGCGACGGATTTAATTATTTGCTCACAAGATTTCTTAATGGAACATACGGCAACGAAAGAGTCGCGTGAACGTGAAGGGCAATTACCGTTACTACCAGAAGTATCGATGATTGTATTAGATGAAGGACATCTTCTTGAATATGCCGCGCAAAAGGCAATGACGAACAAAATTCAAGATTACACAATCGTGAAATTATTAGATCGTTTAATGGTTGATGGACTACGTGAAAAAACATTATTACTGATGGAAAAATTACAAGATGGTCATGAACTATTCTTTGACCAATTACGTGATGATGTGATTGATACGGATGATGAGCGTAAACGAATTCAAAAAAGTCCAACGCTAATGAAATTAGGTCAAAAAGTGATTGAAACAATTGGCGAGTTAATGGAAGAATTCGTCTTTGAATCAGAAATGTATGTTATTCCGGAATATGAGCTACGCATGGCAGAAGAGTTCTTAGACCAATACGAAGCAGCAATGCGCATCTTTGTGTCGCAAAGTAATGCGATTGACTGGTTAGAAGAAACGGATGGCGAAGAAACATTAGTCATCATGCCACATTTAATTACAGAAGTATTAGAGAAAAAACTATTCTCTAAAAAAATTCCATATGTCTTTTCTTCAGCTACTCTATCCATTAATAAAGACTTTAGTTATATTGCGTATAGCTTAGGAATTAAAAAATACAACTCATTCTCTGTAGAATCACCATTTGATTATGAAGAAGTAATGAAGATTCATGTTCATGAACTTGAACAAGCTGAAAAAGCGACGCGCGTTGCCTCTTTATTAGAAGAATCAACAGAGCAAACTTTATTATTATTCAAATCAAAACAAGCGATGCAAGCATTTAAAGATGTTTTAACAGATGAACAAAAAGCAACAATTGGTTTTGAAGGTGATCGCGAGCTATCTTCATTAGTACGTGATTTCCAAGCAGGTAAATTACACACGCTAAGTTCATACCATTTATGGGAGGGACTCGACTTACCAGAAGAAGCATTAACACGTGTGATAATTGTGGACTTACCATTCCCACCAAGTGATCCATTATTTGATGCGAAGCGTTCATTCGCAGATGATCCATATGTTGAAGTGGAGTTACCATTCATGCTTCTTCGCTTACAACAAGGTATGGGCCGTTTAATTCGTACAACAAATGATCATGGTACAATTCATATTTTAATGAATGAAGAGGAATTGAAAAACCTACCTGAGATTGAACCGATTTTTGCAGTAAAACCGACTTTTGAAAAATAGAAAAAAGGCTTTGACATGTACTAACTTGTCAAAGCCTTTTTCTATGTGACAACATGTGTGAATGAATATGCATTTTAAAAGTGAAAAATATTTATTTTTAAATTTGTGTGATTTCTGTTTGCTTTTTAAGGTTTTATTACTTTATAATAGAAAACCCAAGTAGTTAAGAAAAGAGTGATGGGTATGGGAAATCGAAAAGTACGTCTTTTTATTGCGTCAAGTTTAGATGGCTATATCGCAACAAAAGAAGAGTCACTTGATTGGCTAGAACAGGTGGAAGGCAAAGGAGATAATGGGTACTCACAATTTTATGAAACAGTCGATACCGTTATTTTAGGCAAAAAGACATTTGACTGGTTAATCAGTCAACGATTATCTGAATGGCCTTATGCCGAAAAACAGTGTTATGTTTATACGCATCAACAGCTTCAAGATATGCAAGATATTCACTTTACAAAAGAGCCTGTAGCATCACTTATTCATACATTACGACAACAGCCAGGTCAAGATATTTGGGTTGTCGGTGGGGGAGAACTCATCTATTCTTTTTTAGAGCAACACTTAATCGATGAGGTTATTGTTACAATGGCGCCAATTTTATTAGGAGAAGGAATTCCTCTTTTTAAACCAGGTTTCTCACCCGTAGAATTAACATTGCAGCAAACAAAAACATATGGTCAGTTTGTAGAATTACATTACATTGTAAAAAAGTATAAAAAAAGAGCGCTATAAAGTGCGCTCAAACAAAGTAGAATAACTAAGTTACATATAGACTTCTTTATACGAATTAAGATCTTCCAATAAATTTGTTTCTTGGAAAACTTCAAGTGAGTATTGTGTCTTTTCTGTAATTGGTAATTCTACGAAAATATTCATATCAAAATAAATTGGTAGTTCTTTAGAAGAATGTAAAATCGATTGTGCAGCACATTCTAGGCAATTCCCCACTTCTAAATGGTCGTCAATAAATGTAGCCAAATCGATTGTTTCACGATTATTTTTTGCGTCAAATAGAATTTCTAAATCGCCATCAATCATAACGGATACCATTTCTGTTAATAAAAGAGCGTTCATAAAAGAGCTGCCCTTCTCAACACGATTGATATCGTGAATAATGTGGAAAGTTGGATGTTCGTAAATAGCTTTTAAAATTTCTGCAAGTACTTCATTTGAAAAATCTACCTTCTCGCTAAACTGAACGACTTCGTAAGGCTGTTCAATCATAAACCAGATATCTCTATATAAGGTAGGGTAGTATGCACTTGTTTCGGTCTTCTTTTTTAAAATTTCTTCTAATAATGGAACCTCAACAATATTCATATAAAAGAGTTCTTGATAATAATCGCTTACATAAAGAGAGCTATTATTCATCTTCTTATATTCATGGATCGTTGTTTGCATGTAAATCTCCCCTTTTAAAAAAATTGGTTAATACTCTGATGGTGATTCTCAAAAGATGATATTTTGAGGTGCAAAGTATTTCAACTTCACATTGTCCAAAAAAATAATGGACTCGTTTGGCTGGGCTATTTCGAAAAGTTTCTCACATGACAAAAGATGACGACAAAATAAATAAGTTATCTATATTTTGAGTTCCCTGTGAAATACATGCTATGTATGAGTTTGCTGTGCGTTTTCTGATGAAGAATCTGTGCCTATAAGTACATACTAGAAAAAAGCAATGCAATCAATAGAGAACTGCCATTATACAAATAACGTTAATATTTAGTGAATTATCTCTTTAAAATTTTACTAAAAAATTACCAAAAAATAGATATTATACCTATTTGAATTAGCATTTTTTGTCATAAAAACAGCGGAAATACAACAAATTCGCGCTTTTATATTCACTAAATCGTAACATAAGTCTAAAGGTAAATCATGAAAAAATCAAACTTATATTAGAATATCATTCGAACGAGCTAGAAAATTACCACAATTTATATCCCTTTGAACCAAGTGGTGCATTTGAAATAATATCGTAAATTGGGTATGAATAAGCAATTAATAATAGCGCAATTAAAATGATAATCCATAGTTTAAAGTTCTCTAAAATAGCCGGTGTTTTTTGTGCATGATCAGCAACTTCTGCTACTGGGAATGGCTCAAAACCTTTCGGTGCAAAGAAAAGCATTTGAACAAGTATATACATAAATAATAAAATGGCAATAAATAGAATAGTTCCACCAACAGCTTGTGCGATTTGGTAGCCAATCCATGTTTGTGCAATTTCAGCACCTCCATATTCTGAGAATGCAGAGCGTCTTGGTGCGCCAAGCAAACCAACAATATGCATCGAACCTGACATAATCAACATACCAATTGCCCATAAAACCGTTTGGATTAGACCAAGTCGGTTTATTTTTTTTGTTAATTGTCGACCTGTTAAATGTGGAATTAAGAAATAAGAGGCACCAAAGAATGTCAGTGTGACCGTTGTAGCAATTGTTAAATGAAAATGCCCTGTCACCCAAATGGTATTATGAATTAATTGGTTCATTTGATAAGATGCATTAACAATTCCTCCAGCACCGCCCGGAATAAAGGCAAGCATACCGATAAAAGGTGCTAAGAAACGAGCGTCCGACCAAGGTAACTTTTTTAACCATCCAAAGAGTCCTTTACTCCCTAACTCACGACCACGCAGTTCAAATGTAGCGAATAGTGAAAAAGCAGTAAGTAAAGAGGGAATGACAACCATCATCGTTAAAATAACTTGTAAAAACTTCCATGAACCACCGATACCAGGTTCAGTTAATTGATGGTGTAAGCCAACCGGTACAGAAAACAATACGAATAAGATGAACGAAAGTCTGGCAAGTGCATCCGAAAAAATCTTTCCACCGATGATTTTTGGCACGGCGATATACCAAACCATGTAGGCAGGTAAGAGCCAAAAATATACAAGTGCATGACCAAATGACCAGAAAAGTGTACGTGATAATAACACATCTACACGTTCCACCCAACCAAGTGACCATGGAAGTAATTGAACCAATAATTCAGTTGTGACACCAATTGTAGCAATAAACCACATTAAATTGTTACATACGACCATAAAGCTGAGTAGCGGTGTAATCTGTTTTGGATTTTCTTTTTTCCATTGTATGTAACGACGGGCTTGTGCAAATGCTGTAATCCAAGAGCCAATCATGACAAGTGAAAGTCCAGCATAAAAAATCCAATGTGCTTGTAGTGGCGCATAAAATGTATAAAGTACAGATGCCTCATTTAATAAAACCATTGTAGCAGCCATAACTGTCCCAGTAGACATTACCCCGAAACCAATCCAGCCTAAACATCTTTCTTTAAAAGAAAATGTTCCTGTTACACGACTCATAGCGGCTGTTTGAAAACCAAAAATGAAGAAGGTTGTAAAGACAAGTGCTAGAAGAACGCCATGTACAGTTAATACTTGATAATAGCCAATAGAGTAGGGAAGTTCGAGTGCGCCACTTCTCACGAATACTTGTATTAAACCGGCAATCCCACCAATTAATAAAGCAGTAAAAGCGAAAAGAAGGTAGGCGAGTGCTAGCTTACGATCGCGTAAATCGATTTTTAAAGATTTCATTTGGAATCCACCACCTTTAATGTTGCGTGCATTTCAGCATGTCCCATTCCACAGTATTCATTACAAACAACTAAAAATTCGCCCTTTTTATTGACGGTAGTTGTATATTCAGAAATATGTCCGGGCTCTAACATCATATTAATATTTGTTTTAGCAATTTCAAATCCATGCACAACATCTTTAGAGGTCGCAATAAACTTCACTTTAGAATTCACAGGAATTTTGATTTCCGATGGTTCATATAAAAAGGCAGATGCTACCACCACTACTTCATAATCCCAATCCTTTCCTGCTACTTTATGGACACCTGGCTTATTAAATGGTGCGATTTCACTCACTTTTTCAGGATTAATTGTTTTTTGTGAATTAGGTGTTTCATGACTATTATTTAATGCCATTAGACCAGTAATTAATAGAAAAACAATTAATGAGCCAATACCAAACACGAGCCAATATTTTTCATACTTATGCAAATGCATGGGTGTAAACCTCCTCTAGTTAGAAACGATTCATAAAAATAGCGAAGCATACAAACCAAATGATGATTATGATGATACCGACTGTCATAGAGAGATAAAAAGTTCCTTTTAATTTTGAATCGGATGTGTTTTTTTCTTTATGCATAAAAATCTCCTTTCTATGTATGCTTATCCATAGTTTAGTCAAAACGACATAATATAGATGTGATTTTTATCACATCAAAATAAGAGAATGTGAAGTAAATGTGAAATTGTTTTGAAAAACGTAATAATTCAGTATGTAAAAAATAGAGATATTTATTATAATTAATATTAAAATGTTAATTCGTTTATCGAAATAAAAGAATAGACCTACAAAATAAGACAAAAGGACTTGTACAAAATATGTACAAGCCCTTTTAAGGAAATGAAATTTCATTGCTCTCATGTATGTAGACTTAAGAAGCTTCAATAGATAAAAGCATTGTTACATGACCAATCTCTTCCATTGAGATTGGCAAAGTGAATGTTTGTGTAGATATTGGTAAATGTGTCTCACTTACCATGACAGTTGGGGTAGTAATGTCTAACTGAATATTATGTTCAGCACTATAAATACATAATTTACCAGCAACCATATTTCCAAATTCTCCAACGAACGATTCTAAAAGTTCGCCATCAATCTGAAACCCATATAATGACTCACATAGTTTTTGAAATGAATTGTGATTGCTGTCAATAATCATACGTGCTTTTACATCACCAATTACATTGATCAAAACACTATATTCTAGATGCATATTAGGTGCAGTAAATGAAGAGGGAGACTGAATTGTAACTTGCTTTGGTGAAATTTCTTTGAAAGCGTGAATGATGCCGTTAAATAGTACTTGGTATTGAGCCGAAATACTCATACATACTCCCCTTTCTTCATGACTTTTAATCTATGATACACCGTTAGTTTAAAGAATACAATAAGAGAATTAATTGAGAAACTATTTCAATTAGATTGACAAAATAAAAAAAACTCGTTATGATAATGATAATCAATGACAATTAGAATTTAAAAATAAAAAATTATATTATCAAAAAGGGAGCGGTCATCATGCTTTTCGCACTTGTTGGAATGACAATCGTCGCTTGTGGTGTCACAGTTAAATACGTTTTATCAGAAACAACCGCACATTTGAAATAAATAAAATGATACTTTTGTTGCCGAATAGCTCACTTAGAGTTATTCGGTTTTTATATTTTTAAATAAATTTAATTTTTTCACGTAAAAAAATAACATAGAAGAAACGTAAAAATAAATAACTAAAATCTTCTGATTTGGAGCAATTTTTGTTTTTCCTTTTACAGACACATGATAGAATGGGATGAGTAACTACATATAGAAAAAGGAGATCGAGCCTTTCATGACTGTTTTTGAAGAAAAAATCCAATTATTATTGAAGAAAACTGCGTTACAGTACATGGTCTATAAAAAAAACGAAGACCATGAACGACTAGCAAAAACACAACTTTTTGCTGAGAAGTTAATTAAGAAAGAATATGCAATTGGTTTTGCAGGTCATTTTTCTGCTGGTAAGTCGAGTATGATTAATGCGCTTACAGGTGACCAACTACTACCGTCTAGCCCAATTCCGACAAGTGCTAATGTAGTTAAAGTGCATAAGTCAGAAGAAGATTATGCAATTGCTTATTTAGTAGGAGAAGATCCTGTTCGCTTTAACTCAGATTATGATATTAAAACTGTAAAAGAATTTGCAAAGAATGGTGCGTTAGTATCACAAATCGAGATTGGACATAGCCAGTCTGTATTACCGATGGGTGTTACAGTGATGGATACACCTGGAGTCGATTCAACAGATGATGCACACCGTATGTCAACAGAATCAGCACTTCACTTAGCGGATATTGTTTTTTACGTGATGGATTATAATCATGTGCAATCAGAATTGAACTTCCAATTTACGAAAACATTAATGAAGCATAATCCGAATGTGTATTTAATCGTGAACCAAGTAGATAAACATAAAGAACAAGAATTATCATTTGAAGAATTCAAACAATCGGTTGCAGATTCATTTGCAAACTGGGGTGTTTATCCAAAAGGTATTTTCTTTACATCATTAAAAGCGAAAGATTTAGCTTATAACGATTTTGACCATGTAAAAGAAATTGTTATGAACAGTATGGATGGTTGGCAAGAGCAATTAATAGAAAATGCCGAAAATACATTAGCACAAATGCATGATGAACATGGACAATTCTTAGAACAAAATAAACAAAGTATTATGGAAAGCAATGAAGATTTACTATCTCAAAATGATTGGGCACGTAAGTTAGATATTTTAGATGAGTACCAATCTGTAGAACGTCAACTTGAGTTATATTCAGTTGAGAAATGGGAAATGTCTTTCAATAATCAACGTGATGAATTACTTGAAAACGCTGTCTTAATGCCATTTGAATTACGTGATCGTTTAGCAAGCTATGCGGAATGTATGCAAAAAGACTTTAAAGTAGGTATGTTCTTTGCGGCGAAAAAGACGGAAGCAGAGCGCGCTCGTAGACGTGAAGATCTATATGATCGCTATAAATCAGTTGTTCAAAACCAAATTACAGGTCATATGTTGAACTTAATGAAGAGCTCTTTAAGAGAAGTTGGTGCTTTAACAGATGAATTATCACTTGAAATTGATGAATTCAAATTAGATATCCCATTCTCTGTTATTGAAGATGAGATGCGCATTGATGCAGTAGCAGGAGATGCCTTATTGAACTTTGCAAATCGTGTTGTTTCGGCTACACGTATGTGGTTCAAACGTGCAACAGATGACTGGAAGCGCGAGAAAATGGCGTATATTCAAGAATTATCTCTTGTAAAAGTAGAACCTCTGAAAAAGAAAAAAGCAGCGATGACTGAAAAAGTAGCAATCATCAATGATGTACTTCATATTGAAGAACAACAAAAATACTTTGAAGTTCAGAAAAATGTCGATGTACGTACACTGAATAAAGAAGCAGATGGCTATATGGAGCGCTGGATTAAAGGGGAAAAAGAAGCGCGTGAACATATGCGTGTATTCGATCCATCTATGATTGCTGTGGAAGAAAAACAAGAAGAAGAACAAGTGGATGACGATATATCACAATCTACGTATAATGTTCAATTGGATCAAGCAATTCAAAAAGCATTAAAAACAGCACATGCAGTAGAACCGATTGCTGGTTTCCAAGAAGTATCAAACTACTTGAAAAATAAAGTCGCGCGTTTAGAAGAAAAAGACTTTACGATTGCTTTATTTGGTGCATTTAGTGCAGGGAAATCTTCTTTCTCAAATGCTTTAATGGGTCAAAAAGTGTTACCTGTATCACCGAACCCAACAACAGCAGCGATTAATAAGATTCGTCCAGTATCACCAGACCACCCACATGAAACAGCAGATGTAAAATTAAAAACAGTCGAACAAATGACTGAAGATATTGTCGCTTCTTACGGTGCAATTGGTGTTCATGTTACATCTTTAGATGATGCCTATGCAAAAGCACAAAAAGCGCTTGATGTGGAATTAACAGATGAGCGTTTGCATGTTCATAAATCATTTGTACGTGCATTTGCACAAAGTTATGAAGAATTTAAAGATGCATTAGGCACAACGATTCGTACAGAGCGTGAAGAATTTGAACGCTTCGTTGCACAAGAAAACCGTAGTTGTTTCGTAGATTCAATTGATTTCTACTTCGACTGTGAATTAACACGTCTAGGCGTTACATTAGTTGATACACCAGGAGCAGACTCAATTAACGCGCGTCATACAGGTGTTGCATTTGAATACATTCGTAATGCAGATGCGATTCTATTCATTACGTACTATAACCATGCTTTTGCAAAAGCAGACCGTGAATTCTTAATTCAATTAGGTCGTGTAAAAGATGCCTTCGAACTAGATAAGATGTTCTTCGTCGTAAATGCGATTGATTTAGCAGCAGATGAAGAAGAAGCAGAAGATGTAAAAGCGTATGTACGCAACGAATTATTACGTTTTGGTATCCGTAAACCACGTCTATTTGGTGTGAGTAGTCTACTTGCTTTACAAGAAAAAGTGGAACAGACAGAACTTGCTTCTGGTATGCCTGCTTTTGAGGAAAGTTTCCATCACTTCTTATCAGAAGAATTAATGGCTCTTGCAGTTCAAGCTTTAGTAGAGGAAACAGATAAGACGACAGAGCGTTTATCATCACTGATTCGTCAAACAGAGGAAAACTTATCACGTAAAGATGAGCGTCTAAAAGAATTAGACCAAATTGAACAATTTGTTCGCTCGTCTATGGAAAAAACGGCAGCTGCTGTAATTGAACGTGATGTGGCACAAGAGCAAAAAGAGTTACTATACTATGTATTACAACGTGTATATTTCCGTTATACAGATTTCTTTAAAGAATCGTATAACCCAACGGTATTTAATACAAAATCAACATCAGATGCACTTGAGTTTGCACTCACTGAATTAATGCAAAGCCTAGGATTCGACTTTGAACAAGAGATGCGTGTAACAAACTTCCGAATTTCAAAAATGATTGTGACAAAAATTTCAGAACGTTATACAGCAGATGTTCGTCGTTTACGTGATGTCAACGAAAGCTTCAGCTTTACACCATTCGAAGTGGAAGATCCTGCAATTTTAGATTATACAGGTCCATTTAAAGACCCATTCAAATATAAAGCGGTCAATAAATATTATAAAAATCAAAAAGCCTTCTTTGAGAATAATGATCGTATTTTATTACGTGATGCACTTGAAGAAATGTCAAAACCAGATGCACAAGCTTATTTAGATGAGCAGTCTGCACGTATGACTACTTGGGCAGAAGAACAAATTCAAGCAATTGCGGAGCAATTGAAACAACATATTGAAAATCAAGCACTTGAACAGCTTGATACAGAACGTTCGCTGCTTCAAGAAGATAGTAAACTAGCGGAATGGAAATCAATCTTTGAAGAGCTTGTAGAAGCAACAGTATAAATAAAAGAAGAACGCATGCGACTATAAAGCATCCATTGATTCCACAATTTCGTCTAATGATAATAGATTGAGGTGATCAAATGAGAAAATTATTCGCATGGGTTCTCTTTTTTGTCTTAATTTTAGGTTCCTATCAAGCCATTCAATATGCGCTTGATCGACCTGAATTGTCGAGAATGTTTTCAGAAGTAAAAGAAACAGTAGATCAATCTATTGATACTTTCTCAGATAAAAAAGAGGAAAAAGCGAAAGATATTGTGTTGAAGGATACAACAGGTAAACAAAAAGGAACATTTACCAATGAATACGGTGAACAATGGCAAATGACGCATAATGGCTATGAGCAATTCACACTTGAATCGTCGAATGGAAAGGGTGGTTATATTGCAGGGAAAGGGCGTACCTTGTTTAACACAACGATTGGCGAGACGACATATGGAGAAGTGCAAAAACAGTACGGTGCACCTTTAGAAGAAATTCGTAAAGGTAATAAGATCTTTAAAATGAATGATGATAATAAAAAAGAGATGTTATTGTATGAAATAGATGGATACTATGTGACGTTTTTCTTTGATGTTCATAACGCAAATCGCTTACGCGCCATTCAATATATTCCATATAATGTGGAACAGAAAAAAGAAGGATTCTATGGTCCTTCATCGAATGCTTTACGTACGGGGTTTGAACAGTTGATGATTGAACTGATGAACCAAGCACGTGTAGAACATGGATTAAAGCCACTTATTTATGACAAGGGATTAACAGCTCAAGCACGCGCACATAGTCAAGATATGATTGACCAAAACTATTTTTCACACACAGGAAGTAATGGAAGCACACCTGAATCACGTATGAAAAATGCGGGTTATTTGAACGAGCATTTCTATGCAGAGAATTTAGCTTATGGGCAGTACAGTAGTATTTTTGCTCATGAAGGTTTGATGAATAGTTTAGGGCATCGTAAAAATATCTTAAACAAAGATTTGACACATGCAGGTGTGGGTGTTGCATTTGATGCTGAAAATGTTCCGTACTACACGATTAATTTTTATACACCATTTTAAGGGGGACTCTGTATGGGACACGTATTTATTCAAGCAAAGGATATACCAACAAATGAACAAGCTGTATGGATTGACGTACGCTATGACTTAGCAGATAGCGCATATGGTCGCGCACAATATGATATAGCGCACATTGTTGGTGCAATACACTGGGATTTAACGAAAGATTTATCCGACATGACAAAAGAAAAAAGCGGACGTCATCCGATGCCAACTAAAGAACAATTACACGACCTATTTGAACGAACTGGTATCACATATGAAACACCTGTCTACATCTATGATGGTGGCGGTGAACCGTTTGCTACGAGAGCGTATTGGTTATTACAATATGGTGGTTTTACAAATGCGCGCGTCATTGCAGATGGTCTAGAAGGCTTAAAGCAAGTAGGTTTTGAGACAACAACCGTTGAACCGAATCCAGTGCGTTCTAATTTGAATATTGATTGGCAAGATCAAATTTATGTAGATCGTGCCTATGTTAAAGAAGTAACAGAAGGTAAGCACGATAAAGTATTAATTGATGCACGTGCTCATCGTCGCTATATTGGTGAAATCGAACCACTTGACCCTATTGCAGGACACATTCCAACTGCACGAAATTTTGATTGGGAACAGCTAAAAAAGGGGAATACGTTATTTATAAATGACGAAATAAAAAAAGTTGCTTCCAAAGATGAAAACATTATTGTGTATTGTGGTAGTGGTGTATCTGCGTCGCCGCTTTACGCGGTATTAAAAGAATTAGGATACGAACATGTTCAACTTTATACAGGAAGTTATAGTGATTGGGTGATGCATTATCCAATTGCGACAGGAGAGGAATAGTCGATTTTTTCCTTTTTAAAACGCTAAAATAGGCGTACAATAAAGGAAGTAACTGTAGAAAGAAGGAACAACATGGATATCGAATTTCTATCCAAAATTTTATCCATCATCTTACTTGATTTAGTATTAAGTGGGGATAATGCGGTTGTTATTGCGCTTGCAACACGAAAGTTGAAGCCTGAACAACGGAAAAAAGCAATATTGATTGGTACAGGTGGAGCAATTGCTTTACGTGTTATTTTAACAGTCATTGCTGTTCAATTATTAGCGATTCCATTTGTTAAAGTGGTCGGTGGTTTATTACTATTCTATATTGCATGGGATTTACTGAAGTCAAACGGAGAAGATGCAGATGTAGAAAGTGGAAGTACGTTATTCGCAGCTGTACGCACAATTATCGTAGCTGACTTCGTTATGAGTTTAGATAATGTTCTTGCAATTGCAGGTGTAGCAGATGGGCATGTTGGTTTAGCAGCACTTGGACTATTAATTAGTATTCCGATTATCATTTTTGGTAGCCAATTAATCATTAAGCTGATGAATAAATTCCCGCTACTTATTTGGCTAGGGGCGCTCTTAATTGCCTATACAGCAGGAAGCATGATTGTGAGCGACCGTTATGGTAAGTATCTAGTTGACTGGACATTCCCAGCGATGGCACAATTAATCCCAATTATTTTCTGTATTTTATTAGTGTTCATTGGGGTTTGGACAAAACGTGTACAAACAAGAAAATACCGTTCATAAAAAAACTTGAGTCACTTATACGTGGCTCAAGTTTTTTTGTGTAATTACTTATAAATGGTGAACTATCAACGAACGAATTCCGCGCATAGTTAATCATTTAACTGCAATTGATAAATTTTGCGTGGTCGTCCTGTTTGACGTGGACTTTCCTCTGCAACTACTTTAGCAAGCCCCGTCATTTCGAGTTCATTTAATATACGACGCGCACTACGCGGTGTCATTTGTAAATATTGAGCGAGTTCATTAGCAGAAAATTGTTCTGTACCACGTTTATGAATAATCGATGATAATTTTTGCAAAGTAACGGCACTCAATGAAGTTTTTTGACGGATTGCTTCAATTTGTTGTGATGAATAAGAATAGGTGAGTTGCTGAGCTTCTCCGAGAGGTCCTGTCATACTTCGATCATCAAAGCACACCATCCAAGAACCTTTTCCATTCGTTCGACTTTGCATGAGTGCATGCCACGCATTCACTTCTGCCTCCTGTGCAGAACGCCCGATACCAATACCGCATGTTAAATCTTCTAATTGTTGTACAGGTAGTGAGGACACTTCAGCTTTTTGTGAAAAGTTTTCTGTAGCATCTTGTAAAAAGCCACGTGTAGAAAAAATAGCATAACGTCCGAAACCAATCGTCAAAATCGATCCTTGTACTTGTTTGACGTAGGGCATTAATTGTTGCATAAATTGACGTTCAACATCATGTAAATGCTGTGTTGTAAGAGCGGTTGTATCTTGTTCGTGCATCACAACATCGTACTCGATAATTTGTACCGCAATTTGTGATTTTTTAAATTGTAATGTTTCATATACACGACGCATTTCAGAAACAGCTGATTCCATCGAGATTTCTGTAGGGAAAATACGATAAGCCGGAATGCCTTCTTCACGCAAAATTGCATCGATTGGATGACCTGTAATGGCTACTTTTGATAATCCTTGTTCAAAACAAGTACGATGGAATTGGATTAATGGTTCAAAATCGAATGTATCAGATTTTACACGTGGCGCATGTTCGGTCATACCTACTTGTTGAAGAGCGATGAGTACATCTTCCTTTGTAATCGCATCAAAACTAATTTGGTCAGCTGTAACACCATGGGTATACGCAATTTTTAAAAGTAAGCTGTAGAGCGCTGTTCCATGAATTTGAATATGTAAAATGGGTACTTCCAGTTTGCCCCATTCTTGAACGATTTTATATGTAATGGGTCCCGTACAAAGCCAAAGATCCATCTGTGATTTTTGTGGTAAGACGTATTTTTCTAAATCTTGTTCGTCAATACATGTGAATGTGGAACAGGTGAAGTCATTTATTTTGTGTAAATATTCACGAACAATTTGTAATGAATCGTGTGGACCGATTAATCCTACTTTTATAGACAAAATCGACACATCCTTTCTTTCTATTAGTATAACAAGTAAATGAATGGATATACAAAAAATAATTTATGATAGAATATTTATACACTTTTATGTACTTTTATGATATATTATGGACTAGACCTAAATAAGACCGTTTTAACTAAAAATTAAAAATGCTATGAAAACAGAAAAATAAGATTTAACAGAATATTTCTACACATACGAGAAGTTTTATGCTATATTATGGACGAGTCCTAAAGTTATCCGAAACTGATGGACAATTATTTGGGGAGAGAAATGCAACAAGAACAACATTGGGGGCTAGAGTATGAGCAACAGCAAAAGACATTTTATTTTTTCACTTTTATTTTTAGGATGGATTATTGACTCCTTAACACTGTTTGGAATGAACATTGCCATTATTCCAATTAGTAAAGAACTCGGTCTAACCGAAACACAGAGCGGTATGATTATTAGTAGTTTTTGGTTAAGTAGTGCCTGTATGACTTTAATTGCAGGTTGGGTATCTGACAAATTCGGCTCAAGAAAAGTCATTGTGATAGCATTAACGATTATTTCATTATTTTCACTATTAACAGGTATGGTTGGTTCATTCGCAAGTATTTTAATCATTCGTCTTGTACTTGGTTTAGGTGATGGTGGTTTACCAACAGGTAGTGGTGTAGCCATTGCAGAAATTTATAAAAAAGGCGTACGTGCGCGTGCAAAGTCATTTTTACTTGCAGCACAACTAGGCGGAAGTGTATTAGCACTTTACTTAACAGCACTCATCTCAGATGTGTATGGTTGGCGTGTGATGTTCTATATCATTGGTGGTGGAGGATTACTCGTTACGATTCTATTAGCGATTTTCTATCATCCGCCACAAATTCAAAGAGAATTAGCTCAAAAAGCAGCGACACCTAAATTGCCACTTCGTGAATTGTATAAACAAAAGATGCTATGGATTATTGTCGTGATGTATTTTGGTTCAAGTATCGCACAGTGGGGCTTTTCTTCTTGGATGCCATCTTATTTAGAAAGTGCGCGTCATCTGAATTTACAAGAAGTAGGTTCGATCTCAATGATTCCACAAGCGTTCGGTTTAGCTTCAGCGATGATTACAGGTTATTTAATTGATAAACAGTTAGCAGGAAAAGAGAAGTTTATTATTTTATTCGGTGCGATTATGGCAAGTGCTTGCTTAATTTTCATGTATAACGCACAAAGTATTCAAGCAGCTGTCGCATTCCAGTGTTTATATTCATTAGGCGGTTCAGCAATTAGTATGACGGTTTTATCGATTCCACTAAAATACGTATCGGAACGAATTGTCGGTTCGTTCATGGGGACGATGTATTTTGTAGGGGGATTAGCAGGCTTTATTGCACCAACAGTAATGGGTGCTTTAGTGGATGCTTTCCATACATTTGAGTATGCATTCTTCTTCTTAATTGGTGCATTACTTGTCACTGCATGTTGCTCATTATTCTTTACACTTCGTTCAAGTAATGAAGTATTTGAAGTTCAATCTAAAACAAAAGTTCAACAATCATAGAAAGAAGGTTTTTTCATGGGAATTCATGAATTTGTATCCGAAATTATTGAACAAAATAAAGATACACTTGTAGATGTCAGTAACCAAGTATGGCGTTTTGCTGAAACAGGCTTTCAAGAGAAAAAATCAGCACAACTACTTGTTCAAACATTAAAGAATGAAGGTTTTACAGTAGAAGAAGGCGTAGCAGAAATTGATACAGCTTTCATCGGAAGTTACGGTAGCGGTAAGCCGGTCATTGCATTTTTAGGAGAGTTTGATGCATTATCAGGGCTTAGTCAAGAAGGTGGTCAAGTGAATTATGCGCCTGTTGAAAAGAACGGGAATGGACATGGTTGTGGACATAACCTTCTTGGAACAGGTTCACTTGCAGCAGCTCTTGCAGTTCGTGATTATTTAAAAGAAAATGAGTTGTCAGGCACAGTACGTTACTATGGTTGCCCAGGTGAAGAAATTGGTGGCGGTAAGACATTTATGGTACGTGAGGGATTGTTTGATGATGTTGATTTTGCCCTAACATGGCATCCAGGATCACGTAACGAAATTATGTCGATGGCTTCGCTTGCTTGTTATGAAGTGTACTTCAAATTTAAAGGTGCGAGTGCTCACGCAGCAGGAAGTCCACATTTAGGACGTAGTGCGCTTGATGCAGTGGAACTGATGAATGTCGGCGTCAACTATTTACGTGAACATATTATTCCTGAAGCACGTGTTCATTATGCGATTACAAACACAGGTGGCTTTGCACCGAATGTTGTGCAATCGGAAGCAGAGGTATTATATTTTGTACGTGCACCGCGTGTATCTCAAACAGAGTCCATTTACCAACGTGTCTGTGATGTGGCGAGAGGTGCTGCATTAATGACAGGTACGGAAGTGGAGATTGATTTAGCTTCAGCATTATCAAATGTCATTCCGAATACGGTTTTAGAAGAAACGATGTATGCGCAGTTCGAACAACTAGGCGTGCCAACACATACAGAAGAAGAACAACAATTCGCACAGGCGATTCGTCAAACTTTAGCAGAAGCAGATAAAAAAGTAGAAGAAGAAGTAGACCGTCGTTTAGCAGGTAAAGATTTAGCAGATGTTATTAGTCCATACACACCAGCGAGTAATGTATTCCCAGGTTCAACAGATGTCGGTGATGTGAGCTGGATTGTTCCAACAGCGCAGTGTATGACAGCATGTGAAGTGTTAGGTACAACACTTCATACATGGCAAATTGTTGCGACAGGTACAACATCGATTGCACATAAAGGAATGATGCATGCGGGTAAAGTGATGGCAGCAACAGCACTCCAATTACTGCATAATCCAGAACTTGTGGAGCAAGCAAAAGCTGAGTTAGTGGAACGTAAAAATGGCGAGGAATATATGTGTCCATTACCAAAAGATGTGAAGCAGTATCAAGTAAGAGATTATATGTAAATTGAGAGAAGGGGATTGCTACTATGCAGTCCTCTTTATTTTGATATAAAATGAGACATTTTTAATCGTATGTCTCACTACGCGACATTAGAGAAAAATTACTTCTTTTCGCATGATTTGATTGTTGTTATAGTTTTTTCTTGCAACAAGTTCAGAAGAGAAGGAGTATACATATGAAAGGGATACAACATCTTTTTTAATGAATTAAGAAAGAGGTATAAAATGGCTGTTTATCATGATTTTGAATTTGTTGATGAAAGAAATGATTGTGTGATTGCCAAAATTAATATAGAAGATATTTTTTTAGATTATGTAATGGAACAACAAGCATATGAGGTTGATTGTCTTTATAATTTGATTCCATCAATTAATCCTGGCTATGTTAAAGAACCTTATAAGAGTAAAGTCCCGAGTGATAAGGGGCTCAATTATTGTGGGATATCTGTTATTAATCATTATAGTTTTGATTACTTGAAAAAAATATTTCTAGAATGGATAGATATATTAGAAAAACTAGATGATGAATATTATTATCCTTATTTAGTTGATTTGAATGAAGATCAATTAGCTGAGATTTCTTTTGAAGAAATGAAGGGATTAAAAGAAACGTTTTTTGTTAAGTCTGAAGTTCTGAAAAAACTAAATATATGTATGCATTATCTAGAAACAATGAATTCTCCTGATATTGTAATTTATTATTATGGGATTTAATGTGAATGTACTTTTGATTTAAAATTATTATCCAAAGAAGATTTTATTGAAGCGTTGATTGAAACAATTTAATAATCTAAAAAAATCGTGCTGCATTTTACCGCAGCGCGATTTTTTTATTCATGCATATGTAAGACACCAAAAACTTCTGAAACATAGGCTTTTTTAGTAGCTACGCATTTTTTCTGATGAAAGACGTAGGTATAGACCTCATCAAAAAAGTTTTTATCACTTTCTTGTGAATACGTTCTAAAAATCAACATCGCTTGCGGGACATTACACATCTTTTTGACATGTTGAAGTAATTCTTCGATGCGTTCGTAGTTTGGGACGTTTAAAATGCCGATTGCATGCATGGGTGAAAGTTCACGTTTACAAAATAATTTTTCCAATGTTTCCATATCTTTTTTAAAATAGTTTTCACGTTCTAAATGTAAAATAAAATCGTGCCAATATGTACCGTCAAAACCATCCCACCAAGTTAAATCCATCGGGCGATTTAAACCATTGCACGTATCTTCCGTATAGGCATGGTATCCGAGCATCGAACCAAGTCGTGAAAAATATTCTATTTCTGTCATTGTAAAAGAGTGTTTACCGTGGTCGACTGTTAAATGGAATGTATGATAATTTCTCACATACCCATCAAATAATTTCATTAAATCAAATTGCATTCATGTTCCTCATTTCATAAGAAAAAAATCGTGCGATGATTGCACGATTTTTTCTGTCTATTAATCACCAATTTGTTCAGTTAGTTCTTCTAATTGTGTAATTAAGTCACCAATAAAGGCGATTGTATCTTGTAGTGGTTGGTCTGTTGTTAAGTCAATACCAGCCATTTTTGCTAAATCAACAGGTGATTTTGTACCCCCTGCTTCTAATGTGCGAATCCAATCTTGCACCGCAGTATCGCCTTCTTTTAGAATACGTTGTGATACTTGTGTTGAGATTGTTAAGCCAGCGCTATATGTGTAAGGGTATAAGCCCATGTAATAGTGTGGTTGACGCATCCATGTAAGTTCGGCACCGTCATTAATATCAACCGCATCACCCCAGAATTCTTCTAAAACCGAGCGTTTTAAGTCATTTAAAATCGAAGCAGATAGCGATTGACCTGCATCAATTTTTTCATATACTTTACGCTGGAATGCAGCTTCTAGTAAATGCGTTACAAAATTATGATAGTATGTGCGTGCAACAATTGTTGAGATTACCCAGCGTTTGAAACGTGGATCTTCTGAGTTTTGTAGCAGGTGATTCGCCATTAACATTTCGTTCATAGTTGATGGTGCTTCGACAAAGTAAGTCGATGATTCACTATTTAATAGTGATTGTTCACGCTGTGCATATCGGAAGTGTCCAGCATGACCTAATTCATGTGCTAGAACGAATACTTCATTCATACGACTTGTCCAAGAGATTAAAATGTATGAATGTGAACCATATGGACTTGCACAGAATGCACCTGTTGATTTTCCTTCATTTTGCGCAAAGTCAATCCAGCGCTGCTCGAAAGAATCGTCAATCATTTGAAGATAATCTTCACCCATTACACCAAGTGCCTTCTTCAAGTATTCTTTTGATTCTGGAATCGTAATACTTGGTTCATAAGATGGATCTAATGAAATTTTCAGGTCAGCGAAGGTCATCTGATCTAAGCCATGTACTTTTTGAAGTAACTTGGCATAACGACGCATATGCGGTGCAAGCTCTTTCATCGTTACATCAATTTGACGGTTATAAAGCGTGCGGTCAACTTCTTGCTCATCAAGTAAATAATCAATAACTGAATCATAGCCACGTAAATCAGCCATTGTTTTTTCAGTTTGTACATGTGTTTGATATGTCTTGGCAGTTGTGTGTAAGTAGTGACGCAGTTGTTTTGAAAAAGCGTCAAATGCTGCACGACGAACAGCTGTATTACTTTCTAACTCCCAATCACCTTCAAATAAATTATAATTTAGCGGATAATTTTCACCCTCTACTGTGAAGTCAGGGAATTTTAAATCGACTAATTTCGTTGTGTTGTATAGACCATAAGCTGCTTGAAATGTACCTGACAGAGAAGCTAGAACACGTTCTGTTTCAGGGCTTAGTTGATGTGCTTTTTGGTCGATTAAACGTTTAATATAATGCGCATAAGTAGGCGCAAGTTGTTTTGCTTCTTCTAAAACTTCATTTGATAATGCGAGTAAATCACTCATTACAAATGATAATTTTGCATCGATTTTTGCCGCAATTGTTGAAAAGTCACTTGCACGAATTGCAGCTGCTTCATTTGTTTGATCTGTTTCAACATCTAGCTCGGCATAAGAGCCGATAATATATAAGTCAGTTAAAACTTTTTCATAATCAACAAATAATGTCGGTAAATCTTCTGCTTTTTGAATATGGTTTGTCCATTTTGCTACAAAAGCATCAACATCTTGTTGGATTTTTGTAATGGCAGCATCGTATGCAGCGTCATCTTGGATTAAATAACGTAAGTCCCATTTTTCTTGTTCTGGAACATCTTGACGAAGTGGAAAACTTTCGTACATAAAAAAACCCCCTTGATTCTTCGGTATTCGAAGTAATGACTTTAGTATATAATACTTCGAATAATTCGACAATTATTGTTCGAAAAAAAAAGACCCTATCTCTGAGGTGAGACAGGGCAATACGTATTATTCAGGAGCTAACATGATCTTTTCAAGTTCAAGAGGCTCGATATATTCAGTTCCGCGGAACGCACGCATGTTACCACCTGAAATTTCATCAATTAATAAAATTTCATTTGTTTTCGCATCGCGACCAAATTCAAGTTTAATATCATATAACTCAAGATCTTTTTTCGCTAGTTCGTCTTTAACGAAAGAAGCAATTTTTTGTGTTGCTTCTTTTAGCGTTGCATACTCATCATTTGTTAAGATACCAAGTTGTGCAAGTGCATCTTCTGAAATGGGTGGATCTAAACGGTCATCATCTTTAATCGTTACTTCTACGAAAGCATCAAGAGGTTGTCCTTCTTCCACATATGCACCGTAACGCTTTAAGAAACTGCCAACTGCACGGAAACGACAAATCACTTCAAGACCTTTACCAAAAACAGTTGCAGGTTTTACCGTCATTGTTGCCTCATCCATATTTGAAGAAACGAAGTGTGTTGGTACACCCATCTCATTTAATTTTTCATAGAAAAATGTTGTTAAACGTAACCCAGCAAGACCTGCACCATCAATTGTTAAACCAACTGTGTTAGCACCTGGATCGAATACACCGTTTTCACCTGTAACATCATCTTTGAATTTTAATAAAAAGTGACCATCTTCTAATTCGAAAACATTCTTTGTTTTACCTTCGTACTTCAAAATCATGATAAATCCTCCTAATGTTCGTTTATTATCTCTAAAAATCTTTTTAAAACGTATTAAGTTCGTTTTTAACGCTTTTAAAACGATTATTTATAGTTATATTATAATTTATAATTCGTATTTTGTGAAGAGTACATACCCATTTATTTCCGAATGTCTCGATTGGATGAGCGAGTGACCCAAATAGATGGGTGAATGACCCGATTGGTAGAGCGAATGCCCCAATCACTTCGACGAGTGACCCATTTCGCCACCCGAATGTTCGATTTCACCCAATCATAGTGAAATGAAGTCCTCTTGAATTACTCAAAAGCCTTGAAGAAAGTGCAGAAAGTGAGTAATTAAGGTTTTTTAGGCGAGTGACCCGTTTTCGCCCTCAAATGTCCCGTTTGAACGGGTGAATGACCCGAACCGAGGAACGAATGCCCCATTTGGAAATACGAATGCCCCGTTTTGCTACTCGAATGTTCGATTTCACCCTAGACAAGGTAACTTAAGACACCCAAAATCATAAAAAAAAACAGAAATCGTTCATGCCGATTTCTGTTTTTTTCTTTATAATTAGATAACACCTTGTGCGATCATCGCGTCAGCTACTTTTAAGAAACCAGCGATATTTGCGCCGATTAAAAGGTTGTTTTCGTGACCAAATTCTTTTGCAGCTTCACGACTATTTTTATAAATGTTACGCATAATTTCATGTAATTTTGCATCAACTTCTTCAAATGTCCAGAACATGCGCATGCTGTTTTGTGCCATTTCAAGAGCAGATACCGCTACACCACCAGCATTTGCAGCTTTTGCAGGAGCAAATAATATATTGTTTTCAAAATATAAATCAATTGCTTCCAATGTTGAAGGCATATTGGCACCTTCGCCGACAGCTTTAACACCGTTTGCGATTAATGTTTTCGCAGCATCTGCATCAATTTCATTTTGTGTTGCGCATGGAAGAGCGATATCACAAGGAATTGACCAAATGTTTTCGCATCCTTCTACATAAGTTGCTTCTGGATGTGCGTCGATATATTCTTTAATACGACCACCGCGAACTTCTTTAATATCTTTCACTGTATCTAACTTGATGCCAGAAGGGTCATGAATATAACCATCTGAATCTGAGCAGGCTACCACAAGTGCGCCGAGTTGTTGCGCTTTTTCAATTGCGTATGTTGATACATTACCTGAACCAGATACGACAACTGTTTGGTTTTCAAATGTTGCATTGATTTCTTTTAACATTTCTTGTACGAAGTAGACTGTACCATAACCTGTTGCTTCTTTGCGTGCAAGAGAACCGCCAAAACGAGGTAATTTGCCTGTAATTACGCCTGGTAAATAAGAAGCTTTAATACGATTGTATTGTCCGAATAAGAAACCAATTTCGCGTGCGCCAACACCAATATCGCCTGCAGGAACATCTTCGTGTGGTCCGATATATTTGTGTAATTCTGTCATAAACGCTTGGCAGAAGCGCATGATTTCTGAATCAGATTTTCCTTTTGGATCGAAGTCCGATCCACCTTTAGCACCGCCAATCGGTTGGCCTGTTAAAGAGTTTTTGAAAATTTGTTCGAAACCTAGGAATTTAATGATGCTTTCGTTTACAGAAGGATGGAAACGTAATCCACCTTTGTAAGGTCCAATCGCTGAACTGTATTGTACACGGAAACCACGATTTACTTGTACTTTACCATTATCATCTTCCCAAGCAACACGGAATTTTACAACACGTTCTGGCTCGATAATACGCTCAAGTAAACTTGCTTCCATATATTCTGGACGTTTTGCAAAAACAGGTGCTAAAGAATAGATGATTTCTTTCACTGCTTGTAAAAATTCTGGTTCATGTGCATGTGTTGCTTCTAAGTTTTTATAAACTTCATCGATATAATGCATTGCTACTTGTTCTGGATTCATTGTTACCATAAATTTAAAACCCCCATGTGTTATTCTTGTATTGGCATAACTATAACGAAATTTTTAAAATTTTTCAATTGTCCGATTTTTATAATTATGCAATATTAATGTATTTTTATTCATGTAAGCGTTACCGAATGAATATGCCAAAAAGAGATTGATTTCATCTCTTTTTGTAATTTAAAAGGAAAGGAAGGATTTTTTTGTTAAAAGTGCATATCGACGCAGATGGTTGTCCAGTTGTTTTATCGACGATCAACATCGCTCAAAATTCTCAAATAACCCCCATCATTTACTGTGATACATCGCATGAAATTCGTGTGGAAGGAGTGGAAACAAAAATCGTGTCAAAAGGCATGGATGCTGTAGATTTCGCTATTTTAAATGTCGTGTTAAAAGGCGATATTGTCGTGACGCAAGACTATGGACTAGCGGCAATGATACTGGCTAAAGGAGCTTATTGTATCGACCAAAACGGACGTGAATTCACGAACGAAAACATCGACCAACTATTATTTACACGTCATGTTGGACAAAAGATTCGACAAGCGGGAGGGCGCACGAAAGGACCGAAAAAACGTCAAAAGGATGCAAATGAAATATACGAAAAAAAATTTAAACAACTTTGTGAACGAGCAAAAATAGATGCTGAAAAAGCATAATTGATATCAAAAAGAGATAAGACTAATCGAAAGGGAATATATATTTATGCATTTTCACTTCTGAAAAATATATTCGGTCAAAAGACTAAGAGGTGTTGAATAGGAATCGCTGCCTTTGAAAGGGACAAAACCGCGCGTGAAAGGGAATTACTGCCGTTGAAAGGGACAAAACCGCGCGCGAAAGGGAATCGCTGCCTTTGAAAGGGACAAAACCGCGCGTGAAAGGGAATTACTGCCGTTGAAAGGGACAAAACCGTGCGTGAAAGGGAATCGCTGCCTTTGAAAGGGACAAAACGACGCGCGAAAGGGAATCGCTGCCGTTGAAAGGGACAAATCCACGCGCGAAAGGGAATCATCACCGTTGAAAGGGACAAAACCGTGCGTGAAAGGGAATCGCTGCCTTTGAAAGGGACAAATCCACGCGCGAAAGGGAATCTTCACAGTTGAAAGGAACAAATGGTCGCGCGAAAGGGAATCGCTGCCGTTGAAAGGGACAAATGGTCGCGCGAAAGGGAATCATCACCGTTGGAAGAGACAAAACCGTGCGTGAAAGGGAATCGCTGCCTTTGAAAGGGACAAATCCACGCGCGAAAGGGAATCATCACCGTTGAAAGGGACAAAACCGTGCGTGAAAGGGAATCGATGCCTTTGAAAGGGACAAATCCATGCGCGCGAAAGGGAATCATCACCATTAAAAGGGAGTCAAATCACACAAAAGCCCGATGCAAATATTTCGCATCAGGCTTTTAATTTTCTTTATTTAGTTGATTCATCAAGTGCGGCAACAGTTTGTTCTACTTCTTGACGGGACATTTTTACGTGTCCTTTTTTCATTGCATCGAGTGTTTTATGTGCAAGTGCTAATGGAATTTTACAGAACATGAGGATACTGCGTTTTTTGATTGAGCGATTGTATGCGTCACCTTTCGCTAAGTTTTCTTCTGCGTAAGCGAATAGGTCATCACGCGTCCAACCTTCTGGCATGAAGCTTACACCGCGCTCAGCATCTTCATCTTGATTGCGTAGAATGTTCACTGCTTGTAAGCCGCGACCATAGCCAATTGCTAAATCACGATCTGTTTCGATACCTGCTCCCCATAACCAAATGTCCGAAAGCATTGTGCCAACAAGACCAGCTACATAGTACGTGTAATCGTCTAAATCTTCTTTTGTTTTACAAATCCAGTTTTTACGAGCCCATTTCGCCATGCCAGAAGCCATCTCACTTGTTGAAGCAGCAACTTGTGGACGAATGCCTTCTGGTGTTAAAGCTAACCAGTCATTTAAACGTAATGATACTTCGGGTAATAGATGACGGTAATCTTGAATAACTGCTTCATATGCTTGTTCGTCGAAAGAAGGTTGTAGTAAAAGTGCCGCTGTTGCATCAAGCATTTGTGCTTTTGCTTCGTTCTCGATTTCTTCGTGATCTTCAATTTCATCAATTGCGCGCATACATAGGTAAGCCATCGCTACCGTTGTTTTTAAATCTTTCTCTAAAAAAGTAATTGGAATAAAAAAAGTACGGCTTGTTGCTTTTAAAATGGCCATTGCTTCTTTATACATTTTCTTTGTGTCAGTCAAAGTATAGACCTCCATTTAATATAAGTAGATAGTTTCTATTCTATCGTACTTCAAGTAGAAGGAAAATAAAAATTAAAAGTACATGGGAAAGCTTCTCAATTTTTTGTTTGTAATGTGTTTTTTTGTTGTGTATTCTATATGAGAACGGATTCATACTTTAAAATGAATCAAACTAGTTAAAAGATGTACATAATTTACGTACGCTAAGGAGATTATTATGGTAAGAGCAATCGGTATTGATGCGGGTGGTACATTAACAAAAATCGCCTACATAAACGAGGAACAACAATTAATCTTAAAACACGAACCATCGACAAATTTACAAGAAGTTGCGGCATTTATCAATGCACATCCAGAAGTTGAAAAAGTAGGTTTAACAGGTGGACGTGCAGAGCAGTTACGACAGCTCGTCACAGCAGAAAAAGAATTTGCTTATGTTGTGGAATTTGAAGCGACACTAAAAGGAGTTCGATTCTTATTAGAGCGTGAAAATATCGATTTAAAGCGAGCGATTATTACAAATATCGGTTCAGGAACGTCGGTTCATTATATGAACGATGATACGTATAAGCGAGTAAGCGGTACAGGAATTGGTGGTGGTACACTAATTGGCTTGAGTGCTTTATTAACAGGTATTTTTAACTATAATGAAATGAGTGAGTTGGCTCAGCAAGGGAGTCGAAAGTCGATTGATTTAATGGTAGCAGATATTTTTAAAGGACAAGAAATTCCAGCACCTCTTCATCCAGATTTAACTGCGAGTAACTTTGGGAAAGTTGGGATTGATTTACGTTCAGATTATAAACAAGAAGATGTGCTCGCAACTGTTGCCCGTTTAGTGGGAGAAGTGATTACAACATTAAGTATTCAATTAGCACAACAATATGAAGTAGACGATATTATTTATATCGGTACGACGCTAAAAGATCATCCGGTTTTACGCGAAGTAATTGCAGATTATACTGTAATTAAACAAAAGAATCCGATTTTCTTAGACGATCAAGGTTATAGTGGTGCAATTGGTGCTTTAAATAAAATGCGTACGTTAGAGCAGCAGTAACATACTGCTGTTTTTTTAAAACAATCAAACAATTATTTACATAGGTAAATAAATACCGTACAATAAAGTGGATGTTTACCTAAGTAAATTTATCTTTGGAGGTCAAAATGAATTTATTATTCCATGAACTATTACAAAAAACACGCGAATTTACAAATGGGATGAATGGTGTCTTAAAGCAACATGGTATCTACAGCAGTCAATGGACAGTACTTTTCATCGTAGAACAACGCGGTGAGATGTCACTCACATCGATTTGGAAATACTTAAATGTAGAAGCACCAACCATTACAAGAACAGTTGCACGTTTGGAACAACTAGGGCTTCTTCAACGAAAAAAAGGAGACGATTTACGTGAAAAAATCGTTTCACTAACAGAAGAAGGAAAGAAAAAATTCGAAGAAGTAAAAGTAACAGTTTCAGCATACGAAGATCAATTTGCGAAAGGTCTAACAGAAGAAGAGCAAGAACAATTGAAGGGATTGCTCAGAAAGATGAAAGGATGACCTTTTTTGAGCCAGAATCAGAAAATCTGGACTAAGCAATTTCTTAGTTTATTTTTTACAAATATGAGTGTATTTTTTGTTTTTTATGGGTTAGTCAATGTGCTACCGATTTATGTAACAAGTGAATTAAAGCGTGGGAGTGAAGATGCGGGGTTACTATTAACCATCTTTTTACTCTCTGCCATTGTTGCAAGACCGTTCATCGGTAAGATTTTAGATGTGGTCGGAAAACGAAAAATGCTCGTCATGAGCATGGTCGGTTACTTTGTAACGACGATTTTATACGTTTTTATTAAACCTTTTTTACTTTTATTAGTATTACGATTCATTCAAGGGATTTTCTTTAGTGTGTTAACCACTGCAAATAATGCGATTGCAGCTGACACAGTTCCGATGGAAAAACGAGGTCGAGGTCTAGGGTATTTTGCAATGTCACAAAATTTAGCCATTGTTTTAGGACCTTTTGTAGCGCTTCTACTCATTCAATATGTATCGTTTGATGCTTTATTTTGGGTGATGTCAGCTATTTTACTTATTGGAAGTACGCTTGTTCTTACACTTCGTATAACAGAGCATGAATTCCCAGAAGGAAAGCCAAAATTAACATTTAAAATGAGCGACTTAATTGAAAAAGGTGCTGTTCCATTTGCATTAATCGGTTTATTCGTGGCTTTTTCTTATTCAGGTGTTCTATCGTTTTTAGCTGTTTATGCTCAAGAAAAAGGTGTACTAGCAGTTGCAAGTTTCTTCTATGTCGTCTTTGCAGCAGCAATGCTCTTATCAAGACCATTTACAGGTAGAATGTTTGATACAAAAGGGCCGAACAGTATTATCATGCCTGGTTTTATCTTATTTGCAATCGGTCTACTATTCATGGCTTGGATGCCAAATGCGTTCGTCTTTTTACTAGCAGGCGCATTAATCGGATTAGGATACGGAGCGCTTGTCCCAAGTTTTCAAACACTTAGTGTCCAAAAGTCACCAGCTAGAAGAACGAGCTATGCAACAGCTACATTCTTTACATTTTTTGATATTGGGATTGCACTAGGTTCCTTTATTTTAGGTTCTGTAGCAGCACATAAAGGCTATGCGATGATTTATCTTGTAGCAGGTGTAGTGATTCTGATTGTAGGTATTTTCTATATTTTAAACACATTACGTAAAGGTAGAATAGCGACTAAACAGCAGCATGTATAACTGAAAAAAGAGAGGCTAGTATAGATGCTAGTCTCTCTTTTCGTTTGTGTTCATTAGTATAGCTTCACGCGCTAATCGGTCAGCTGCTTTGTTTTGATCGTCAGGAATCCATTTAATGAAAAATAAATCGAAGCTATCAATTAATGGGAGTGCTTCATCTATAAAGTGCGCATAATGTTTTGCATATCGCTTTTCAATAGAAGAAACGACGATTTTCGAATCAGAGCGAACAGATACGAGAGAAGAACCTAATTTTTGTGCTTCCTTCAATCCACGAATGAGTGCATGAAATTCAGCAGTATGATTATCCATCATACCGACTGGTTCACTAATTCGTATTTGATGTCCTTCTCCTTTAATGAAAATACCGATGCCACTCGAACCTGGATTACCAGCGCTTGCACCGTCAATATAGACTTCTAACATAGACGATTGCCTCCTCAATTTCTTTACTTGCAAGAAAGGTTCTATTAATAGTAGAATAGACGAATGCCTAAAAAAAAGCTAGATGGATGAGAAAAAGAGGTGACGTATTACATGATCGATTTCACAACCATTGTACAAGATATTGATGCGTTAAACGAAAAATATTGTGAAGGCTGTTTTGTAAAACAACAACTTCGTAAAGATCGTGGAAAAGCTGCAGCACATCGTTTTTGTATTGAATCATGTACAATTGGTGAGCAACTTCAGTTTTTGGGACAGGAATTATTAAAAACATCTAAGCGTGCTTAGAATAGTAACTCATATAAATAAAAAGTTCGGTTTGGAAAGAGAAATTGTGTTCATACGCAGTTTCTCTTTTTATATTTGTCTATTTTCTTTAAAAAATTTAGAATATTCTTCTATTTTTAAAAATTTCGTGATAAAGTACGTAATAATATTGACTTGAAAACAAATAATTTGTACACTGTGAAGAAACATTTGTTTTTCTTGTAAGTACAAAACAACTAAAATAGATTGGGATGGATAAAGATGAAAGTATGTAAATTTGGCGGCACATCTGTAGCAAGTGCAGAACAAATCAAAAAAGTAGCAAATATTATTCAAGCAGATCCAACACGTCGTATTGTGGTCGTTTCTGCACCAGGTAAACGTACATCGGAAGATATTAAAGTAACCGACTTATTAATCGATTTAGCGCATACGGTCATCGCTAAAAAGCCTTATGAAGAAAAAATTGCAGCAGTTGTATCACGTTATGAAGATAATGCGATTGGTTTAGGTTTGGATCACGAAATTTGTGACATTATTGAACTGGATTTAAAAGCACGCTGTGAACAAGCTATACATTTAACAGATGAAATGTTAATGGACTCCTTAAAAGCAAGTGGAGAAGATAATAATGCCAAAATGGTCGCTGCTTATTTTAACAGCATTGGCATCCCAACACGCTATGTAAGTCCAAAAGAAGGGCTAGTAGTGAATGATGTGCCAGAACGTACAATGGCAATTGCAGAAGCTTATGAACAATTAGCTTCATTAAAAGATAGTGATGAAATTATTCTATTCCCTGGTTTCTTCGGTTATACAAAGTCAGGTTTATTACGCACATTCGATCGTGGAGGCTCAGATATTACAGGTGCGATTCTTGCGGCAGCAGTTGGCGCTGATTTATACGAGAACTTTACAGATGTAGATTGTGTATTCAGTGCGAATCCGAAAGTAGTCAACAATCCAGCGGAAATTACAGAAATTACGTATCGCGAAATGCGTGAATTATCGTATGCTGGTTTCTCTGTATTCCATGACGAAGCATTGATGCCTGTCGTAAAACAAGGGATTCCTGTAAATATTAAAAATACAAATAATCCAAGTGCTCCTGGGACACGTATTGTAGCAAAGCGTGAAGAAAGTAAACGTCCTGTTACGGGTATTTCAGCTGATTCAGGCTTCTCGATTTTATATGTATCAAAATATTTAATGAACCGTGAAATTGGTTTCGGACGTAAATTACTGCAAATTTTAGAAGAAGAAGATATTTCATACGAACATACACCATCTGGCTTAGATGATATCTCTGTTATTATTCGCAGCTATCAATTAGACGATGAAAAAGAAGCGCGTATTTTAGATCGTGTTACGAATGAATTACATGCAGATGATGTGAATTTCCGTCATGGCTTCTCAATGATTGTGGTTGTAGGTGAAGGTATGAAGTATAAAACAGGTTTAGCTGCTAGTGCAGCAACAGCAATTGCACGTACAGGAGCGAATATCGAAATGATTAACCAGGGTTCTTCAGAAGTATCATTATCATTTGGTGTATTACGTCAATATGAAGATGTGATTTTAAAAGAGTTATACAATGAATTTTTCACAGCTGTAACTGCTTGAAAGAATCCACATATTCGCAATTAGTGATTAATTCCATAAAAGGATTTTAAAAAAATGAATGTAAAATTTATAAAATTCATACTTATAAATTGCTTTTTGGAGTAAAAATCGTATAAATTTAAAGTATATTAAATTTGGGAGGTGAATTCTTTACAATACCCGAAAGTACGAACCGTATTGTAAAGGACATATTTGGACGTCGAGATAGCCATAAAACTTGTGTTATTTATTTTATTAATCGCATTTACCGCATTCTTTGTAGCAACAGAGTTTGCGATTGTAAAAGTGCGTACAACACGAATTGATCAGTTAATAAGTGAAGGAAATCAAAAAGCGGTGCGCGCGAAAACAGTTATTACTCATTTAGATGAGTATCTGTCTGCGTGTCAGCTTGGGATTACAATTACAGCGCTTGGACTTGGTTGGGTAGGGGAGTCAACAGTGGCAACATTGTTACATCCACTATTTGAATTAGTAGGACTTGAAGGAAAAGCTATTACTGTTGTTTCTTTCGTGATTGCATTCTCTGTTGTGACATTTTTACACGTTGTTGTCGGTGAATTAGCACCGAAAACACTCGCTATTCAAAAAGCAGAAATGGTAACATTACGTTTTTCAGGACCGTTAATTCTGTTCTATAAAATCATGTATTTACCAATTCGATTATTAAATGGTTCAGCAAGATTACTTGCACGTTTATTTGGATTAAAAATGATGTCAGAAAATGAAGAAGTGCATAGCGAAGAAGAGTTACGTATGATTATGTCAGATAGTTTAAAGGGTGGCGAAATCAATACTTCAGAGTATCACTACATGAATCGTATCTTTGAGTTTGATGATCGAATCGCAAAAGAAGTCATGGTTCCGCGTACAGAGCTAAGTAGCTTTGAAAAATCAACGAAAATCCATGAAATTTTTGAGCGTATGAATATTGAACAATATACACGTTATCCAGTATATGATGGCGATAAAGACCATATTATTGGTGTAGTAAACATGAAACAGATTTTAACTGAGATGGTGAGAGACGAATCTGTTCGTGACGAAGAAGTAAGTAAATTCGTACAACCTGTTATTCAAGTCATTGAAACATTCCCAATTAGTAAGCTACTTATTAAGTTTCAGATGGAAAGAATTCATATGGCCATCTTATTAGATGAATATGGGGGCACTTCTGGCCTCGTCACAATTGAAGATATTATAGAAGAAATTGTTGGCGAAATTCGTGATGAATTTGATGCGGATGAATTACCGGAGCATCATAAATTAGGCGAAGGACACTACAATGTTAGCGGGAAACTTTTATTAGATGAAGTGAATCAATTGCTTGATTTAGACATGGAAGATGAAGATGTTGATACAATCGGTGGTTGGTTCATGGCGAATAACGATGATATTGAAGTTGGTTCACAAGTACGCTATGAGAATTGTGTATTTACAGCAACAGAAATTAATAATCATCAAATCGTTCGTTTAGATATTTTAAAAGAAGAACCGAAAGAAGAAACTTCTATGGATGAAAAAGAAATAGAATAATGAGAATGAGAGAAGTAGGGCGACCCTGCTTCTCTTTTTTATAACCAAAAATAAAAATCCAAACTCGTATCATATACAGAGCGTGGATTTTTATTTACATGATGCATCATCTATTTATGGGTGAATTACAACCACATGTGAGGCTTGTGGTCCTCGGTTGCCTTCTACAATTTCAAATTCAACGAGCTGATTGTCTTCTAAATTTTTAAATCCGTCTCCGACAATCCCTGTAAAATGAACAAAGACATCATCGCCATTTTCCGATTCGATAAAACCATATCCTTTTACCGTATCAAACCACTTAACTTTGCCTCTATGCATGAGAATCCCTCCAAGTATCATCTACCTATAAATGAAGCAATTTGTCTTTACAGGTGAATAAACTATAGCATGAATTTTAAAAAAATGTCAATTATTCAGATATTCTGAACTAAAAGTCACATATTTTGTAAAAAACTTCAAATGTTTTTAAAAAAAGTACTTTTTAGAATTGAAAGAGTATTTCATTTTGTAGTAATGTAAAGATAATCATCTGATAGATAGGAGACGGAATCATGTCACATACAACGAAGCCGAAAACCGATTTAGAAATTGCACTTGAATCACCAATGCAACATATTACAGCAATTGCTGAAAAAGCAGGCATTCCAGAAGATGCACTTGAGCTATACGGGAAGTACAAAGCAAAAATTGATACAACACAGTTGAATCATTTAACAGCTGATGCAAAGGTCGTACTTGTTACAGCGATTAATCCAACAGCAGCAGGAGAGGGAAAATCAACTGTAACAGTAGGTCTCTCTGACGCTCTAAACCAATTGAATGAGCGCGTAATGGTTGCATTACGTGAACCATCTTTAGGGCCTGTTATGGGTGTTAAGGGCGGTGCTACAGGTGGTGGCTATGCACAAGTATTACCGATGGACGATATTAACTTGCATTTTACAGGTGATTTACACGCAATCACAACAGCAAATAATGCACTAGCAGCTTTTATTGATAATCATATCCACCGAGGAAATGAATTAAACATTGATCCACGTCGTATTATTTGGAAACGTGTTCTTGATATGAATGACCGTTCGTTGCGTCATGTCATGATTGGTTTAGGCGGGCCAGCACAAGGTGTTCCACGTGAGGATGGTTTTGATATTACGGTCGCTTCGGAGATTATGGCCATTTTCTGTTTAGCAAAAGACTATCAAGATTTGAAAAAACGTCTATCTGAAATTGTGATTGGTTACACATATGATAAAGAACCAGTCTTCGTCAAAGATTTAGCAGTGGAAGGCGCGTTAACACTATTATTAAAAGATGCATTCAAGCCGAACCTTGTACAAACGATTGAAGGTACACCAACGATTATTCATGGTGGTCCATTCGCAAACATTGCACATGGTTGTAATTCGATTCAAGCGACACATACAGCGCGTAAATTAGCTGATATTGTTGTGACAGAAGCAGGTTTTGGTGCGGACTTGGGTGCCGAAAAATTCATGGATATTAAATCTGTACAAGGTGACCTTCATCCAGATGCGGTTGTTATTGTCGCAACGGTTCGTGCATTAAAAATGCATGGTGGTATGGATAAAAAATCACTTCAACAAGAGAATGTAGGAGCCTTAACAATAGGTATTCAAAACCTTGAAAAGCATATTCAAACAGTGCGCGAATTCGGAATTGAGCCTGTTGTGGCACTCAATCGTTTTATTACCGATACAGAAGCAGAACTTCAAACAGTCATTGCATGGTGTGAGGCACAAGGAGTCGAAGTAGCCTTAACGAATGTATGGGAACAGGGCGGTGCAGGTGGTTTAGAGCTTGCGAAAAAAGTATTAGAAGTATTAAACCGTCCAAACCAGTTCAGCCCATTATATGATGTAAAAGATTCGATTGAACAAAAAGTAACGACAATTGTTCAACGTGTATATGGTGGTAAAGGCGTTCAATTTACAGATCAAGCGAAAAAACAAATGAAAGAAATTGAAAAATATGGTTGGGATCAATTAGGGATTTGTATGGCAAAAACACAATATTCTTTAACAGATCAACCGAACCAATTAGGTCGTCCAACAGACTTTACCGTGACAATTCGTGAGATTATTCCGAAGTTAGGTGCGAAATTCTTAGTATGTTTAACAGGTGATGTTATGACGATGCCTGGACTACCAAAAGAACCAGCAGCCCTTCGTATGGATATTGATGAACAGGGTCGTCCTGTAGGATTATTTTAATTAAGTAAACTGCACTACTATTGCTAGTGATATTTAGCAACTGTGGTGCATTTTTTTGTTTATAGCTATTTCTACACCATTAAATTCCTTTTTTATAGGGGAATGACTTAAAATATATTAAGATAGAATAGTAAGGGCGTATATTAGAAGAAAAGAGGTTATATAGATGGGGGAAATATTAGGACAAAAAGTAGTCGAAATGCGAAAGCTAAGACACATCACACAACAAGATTTATGCAAAGGTATTTGCTCACAAGGGACAATCAGTTTGATTGAAAAAGGAAAGATGCTTCCAGGTATCGATATTTTAATTGCGCTTTCATTACGTTTAAATGTACCGATTACATATTTTGTAGAAGCAGTATACTTAGAAAACACGGCTATTGAGATGGAATTACTTGAAAAAGTAGAGGTTTTACTAAGAGAGAGCTTTTGAAGAAATTTATCAAATTGCGGAAAATGAATCAAATGCAGTATCTCAAAATGGTTGGTATCGTTATTATTTTAGATGGTTATTCCATTTGAGTAGTTATTTTACAAAAAGAATTTCTGTAGAAGAAGCAATTATGTATATTACAGAATTGGAAAGAGAAGCACCAAAACAAGAGTTAAATAAAAATTATTTATCAACGCGTATTCAAAATTCACTTGCAGTATTATACGCAGAAAAAAAGGACTATACGAAATCGATTTTTTATTATAAAAAGATTGACTTAGACCTTATTCAAACACAAGTATCTTTTGATTTTCATTCTTTTAAATTGAAGATTATTGTAAATAAGATGAAAACTTTTTATGATATGGAAGATTATGATGAAGCGTTGCGTCAGGCTAAATTAGGCATTGAAGAATCGATTAGAGTAGATCGTATGGTATATATGGGGAATTTTTATTATTATTTAGGGCAATGTTACGAAAAGTTAGGTTATGAAGATGTAGAGATTTCCAAACAGTATCATAAAGCGCAGTTCTTTTTTGAATTGTTGGGAAAAGAGTATTTATTATCTATTTTAAAAGAATTAAAAGGAAAATGGTGTTATTAATATATCAAAAAACGTCATCAGGTGA
Organism: Kurthia sp. YJT4; assembly: GCF_030219945.1. Classification (NCBI taxonomy): domain Bacteria; kingdom Bacillati; phylum Bacillota; class Bacilli; order Caryophanales; family Caryophanaceae; genus Kurthia; species Kurthia sp. YJT4. The sequence goes on from NZ_CP126689.1 coordinate 1,049,344, forward strand.
GAGGTTGATGACGTTTTTTGATAATGTCCTAAATGCTTTCTTATTGGTATGTATAAAAGCACTAAGTTCTAAAATTCGTATGGTAAATCAAGTGGTATTACTGAGAAGTCTACTGTGAATGTGAATACAGCTGCTAAGAAAAGTACAGAAACAATTGTACGTTTTACATTTTTCATATGTAATTCCTCCCTTGCTATTTTTTAATAGTATAGCGAATAAAAAGAAAAAAATGTGCGAATATTAAGATGCTAATATTTTTCGAGTTTATTAGCATCTTAATATTCATTTGTTGTCTTTAGCTTTATTATTTCCTGTATTTTGTTCATACTAATAAAGTAGTTAAGTAGAAAAAATAGTTAAATAAGTTAATATTCAGTTAATTAATATTCTTATTGTAGCAATATAAAATGATTTTTAGTATTCTATGAACCATATAAATATTTAAAAATCACATGGGGGTATTTCATGCAAATTCGAAAGATGGTGGAAACAGATATTGACATGGTTTGTCAAATCGCACAAAAAAACAATCAAATTGTAAATCAACATGTTATACCAGTAGCGATGCAGCAAGATTTTTTACAGCTGGTGTATCAGCCTACAAGAATTAAACAACGCATGAAAAATTCATTATTCTTTGTGTTGGAAGTGAATGGGCAAATAACAGGATTTGCTCATTTTTCATATGTGAATAAACAAGGGAATAGTGAACTACTTGCGATGTATGTTGAAAAAGAATATCAAAGACGAAGGTTGGGCACACAATTATTACAAATTGCTAAAGAAGAGTTACATGGAATCGAAAGCATGACGGTTCATGTAGAAGCTTCTCAAGTAGGTGCTATTTCTTTTTTACAAGCTAATAGCTTTCGATGTGAGGCCACTGTACTCGAACAGGTGGAAGGTATTTTACTTCGAACGAAAAGATTGAAGTGGTGTATAAATTAATGGAGGTATGTATGCGGCATCAGCGAATTTTGATTATCGGTTGTAGTGGTTCAGGCAAGTCCTATTTTAGTAGAGAATTACACAAAGTCACTCAGCTTCCACTTGTTCATTTAGATCAATTATATTGGAAAAAAGGTTGGGAAAAAAGAGGGAAAGCACTATTTTTAAAAGACTTACAATCTCATTTACAGCAGTCAAGTTGGATTATTGATGGGAATTTTGATTCGACATTGCCGCTTCGCATGCAATATGCAGACTTAGTAATTTGTTTAGATGTTCCAAGAATACAAAGTTTACAAGGAGTTACGACACGTTGGTTCAAACACTTTGGCCGAACGCGTGTAGACATGGCAGTAGGATGTCCCGAAAAAATTGATATGGAATTTTTACAGTTTGTATGGACGTATCAAGAGAAAATACGACCACATATTTTACAACAGTTACGCGAAAGTTCAGTGGATACGATCATCTTCAAAAGTCGTAAAAGTGCAAAGGCTTGGCTGAAAAATTTGACATAAAAAGGTTATCTTTTGCTTTTTAGGTGTATACTAATCATACGGATTGAAAAAGGAAGTGTGACGAATGAACGAGATACGCCCAACAGATGTTAGTTTACTTTTAGAAGGTGGTACATTTCGTACGATTTATACAGGCGGTATTTTAGATTATTTAATCGACCAAAATATTCAGATGCCTTATATTTTAGGAATTTCAGCAGGTGCGATTAATGCAGCTTCGTATGTTTCAAAACAAAAAGAAAGAACATTACGTATTTTTACGAATTATCGCCATGATAAACGATATATGGGTGTTCGTAATTTTTTTAAGGAGAAAAGTTTATTTGGTTTAGATTTTGCCTATAATATTTTACCGAATCAACTAGATTTATTTGATTGGGATACATTTTATGATTTTAATGGCACGATTAAATTTGGTGTAACAAATGCTTATACAGGTGAAGTAGAGTATATGAATGCACTTGATATGGATCGTGAGTGTACGATGTTACGTGCAACGTGTGCGATTCCCTTTATCTTTCCTGAAATTAAGATTAATGATGTACCTTATTTCGATGGTGGGCTTTCTGAACCTATTCCCATTCACCAAGCGATTGCGGATGGCTATGAGAGACATGTGATTATACTCACACGACCAAAAGGTTATCGGAAAACATTAGATCGAAAAACTAAATGGGCGATGCAATTTTTACGAAAAAAATATCCTAAGTTAGTGGATGCGATGGAACAACGTGTCAATCATTATAATGCAGATTTAGAGTTATGCGAACAATTAGAAGAAGAAGGAAAAGCTTTCATATTCCGACCCCCGTATCCATTGAATAGTTTTGAAAAGAATATTTCAACAATTAAAGATAGTTATCAAATGGGCTATGAATTAGCAGCAAAGCGCGCAATCGCACTAGAACATTTCTTAATACAAAATGGTACACCTTTTAACTAGTCATTAGGTGTACCATTTTATATATAAACGATTAATAGCGTCGGTCATTTCGTTACGTGTTAATTGTCCAAAACCTAAAATAAGAGTCGGAGTTTTGGGGTTTTGTCCTTCTAAGTAGTAGGGTGAAATAGGGTATACTTTTACGCCAATTTCTAAAGCACTTTGAATTAATTCTTCTTCAGACATGCCATTATTAGGTTGTAAAAGTAAGGATTGACCAGCTTCTTCACCAAAAATACGCGCTCTTTCTGGAAAAGTAGTTTGAATTTTTGCAGTGAGCACTTGCATCTTTTGATTATAGATTTGTTTCATATGTTCTACATGTTCTAAAAAGTATCCTTTATTAATAAAATGCTCTATAGCTGTTTGGAGAATAGGGGAGGAGTTTTGAGTGAGGTGTTTTGTGAACTGTGTATATTTCTCAACGAGTTTGTTAGGAAGAACCATATAAGCAACTTTAGCCGATGGTAAAAAAGAGTAAGCGAATGAGTTGATGTAAATAACATGTGTACTATCGACAGAAGCCATTGGATAAACATTGCGAACATCATACCGAAAGGCAGTTTCACGATCAGCCTCAATAAATAAACAATCATTTTTTTTAGCCCACTGATGTAGTTTTGCTCTTTTTTCAATAGGTAAATTATATCCTAGAGGTTGTTGATAAGAGAGTGTGACATAAAAAAGAGTGCGCTCATCTTTTAAACTATTCACATCATGACCATCTTCTAACGATACGGGACATGTAGAGAGATGATAATCTAATTCTTTAAAGATGGAAAAAGCTTCGTAATTTCCTGGATTTTCAATTTTAAAAGAGTTGTAATATCCACCTTTTTTTAAAAATGTTCCAAGTTGTAGCAAAAGAGCAGGCACATTACTACTAATAAAAATATTCGCTGGAGATGCCTCGATATTTCGATTCTTTTTTAAATGTGTACATATAGCTTCTCTTAAAAGATGTTCACCATCATGATGACTAAATTGAAATAAAGAAGATAGATTTGAGGATTCAAGTAAACATTCTTGCCAACGACTTAAAGGAAAGTACTGTTTATCAACAGTGGTAGGAGAAAAATCAAAAATGGCTACTTCTTCATTAATGACATAATCACTTTTATACCCACTACTATGCTCTTTATCTACACGTTCAAAATGAGGTACTATAAATATATCGTCCTGTTTTTTTAGATAACCTTCAACTTCTAATTGTCGATAGGCGCTCATTACATCGGAATAAGATTGTTTAATTTGAATAGCTAGATCTCGTGGTGTTGGGAAAATTTTTATGTCTTCAAATTCTTTGTTTCGAATAATATTTTTTAAGTGGATGTAGATTTGTTCATCAATTGGTGAAAAATTATTAATTGGAAATTTAAAAACATTCACGTAATCCCCCCTTTTTGCTTGAATCCATTATCTTCTACTCTATACCCATTTCACATGAAAACAATGAATGTTCGTTACGTTTTTTTATAAGTTCGTTATACTAGAGGTGAATTGAAAGTAGGTGGCAATAGATGAAAAAAATAATAGTGTTATTCTGTTTTTTGATGGCAACTTCTTTTGTATCCATTGCATGTGAGGCAAAAGAGGTCAAAACGATTTACGTAGCAACGAATGGACAAGATACATGGAGTGGTACGAAAGAGAAGCCTTTGAAAACATTAAAAAAAGCAGCTACAAAAGCGACAGCAGGAATGACGATTATCATTCGAAAAGGAACGTATAAAGAACCACTCATTATTCAACATAGTGGCACGAAACAAAAGCCAATTCGCTTCCAAGCAGCTCCACACGAAAAAGTAGTGATTAGTGGAGAAAATGTAAAGTCTGTGAACGGTGAAAAAGCTTTAATTCATATTAAAAGCAAACAATATATTACAGTTAAAGGATTAACCCTTCAAAATGTTACAACGAAAAAAACGAATGAAACACCAATGGGGATTTATGTGACAGGTTCAAGTAGAGCAATTCGTCTACAACAAAATCACATACACCATATTCAAACGAATGCTAAAAACGGCAATGCACATGGGATTGCTGTGTATGGTACAGGTGCGATGAAAGATATTCGAATCCAGCAAAATACAGTTGAAAATCTAAAATTAGGTGCAAGTGAAGCAGTTGTTTTGAACGGGAATATTGATGGTTTTGATATCTCGAAAAATATAGTACGTCGAAACGATAATATTGGAATTGATGTTATTGGATATGAAGATGTAGCGACGAATAAAAAATACGATTATGTTCGAAATGGTACGATTACAGCCAATACAGTCTCAAATATTTCATCTTATGGAAATCCAGCCTACGGTAAAAATTATGCGGCAGGTGGTATTTATATAGATGGTGCAAAAAATGTACGTATTGCAAACAACCGTGTTTATCAGAATGATTTAGGTATTGAGGCGACATCAGAACATCGCGGAAAATATGCAGAAAATATTACGATTGAGCATAACACGATATATTATAATCGTTATACAGGTATTTCGGTTGGTGGATATGATGTAAAAAGGGGCGGTACGAAAAATTCGATAATTCGTTTGAATACGCTTTATCAAAACGATACGAAAAACTTATATGGTGGTCAGTTGTTGCTACAACATTATGTAGAAAACAATCGAATCGAACGAAATGTTATGACGCCAAGTCGTTCACGCTTATTCATTGTGAATGATGCGAAGACAAATAAGAAAAATCTATTGAAACGAAATATTTATGACCAAACGGATCAAAAGAATGGATTATGGATGTGGAAAACAAAAGAGTATGATCGATTTTTAGATTTCCAAAAAGCAACGAAAAGTCAGGATTCACTTTATACGAAAGTGCAATATCGTAATGTGAAAAAGCAGGATTTTCAATTGGTAAAAGGCTCAAAAGCTGAAAAGTGGATTCAGTAAACAAAAGTAAAAGAGAGCTTTGGCATAGGTAAATGCCAAAGCTCTCTTTTTTAATTAACCTTGTTTTTCAACGTCTTTTACAGCGTCGTAAATTAAGTGGAACATTTCTTCGATATCTTCTTCTTCGATACAAGAGAAGGCAACGCGAAGATCTGTATCACTTAATGAGATTGTACCAACACCGTATTTTTCAAGTGCAACTTGTCGTACTTGTTCAGCGTTTGTTGTTTTTAATTTTAAGCACATGAAGTAACCAGAGTTGAATGGGTAGTAATCCCATGCATCTTCAAATTTAGATGAATCAAGCACTTCTTTTACTTTGTTCGCACGATTTTTCATAATGTCGAATTTTTCTTGTCGTTGAGTCACGAATTCAGGGCTCTTTAGTGCATCGAGTAAGAATGTTTGAGATGGGTGTGGACCTGAAGAAATTGTCGCACGAATGATGCCAATGGCTTTTTCTTCAAGTGCTTTTAATAACGCTTCTGATTTATTACCGAATGTAATGAAACCAACGCGGAATCCCCATACATATTCTTCTTTTGTTGCACCGTCTACTTTTACAGCAAGAACGCGCTCATGAATGTTTGATAACGCACCAAATAGTGACTCCGTTAAAGAATCTTCAAAGAATAGTGAGAAGTAAGCATCATCTGTAATCGCTACAACATTTACCCCTGCATTTGCACCATCAAGAATCGCTTGAACGATTGAAGCACCTTCTTGTGCATTTGGCGTATAACCTGTTGGGTTGTTCGGGAAGTTTAATAGTACGATTGCCTTACCATGACCTTTTTGTGCAAGAATCGCTTCACGTAAGCCGTCCGCATTGAAAAGACCGTTCTCATCGTATAGTGGATATGTTGTGATTGTTGTACCACGACGAATATTGAAGACCATATCGTAGTTTTCCCAGTTTTGATCTGGAATGATTAATGTATCGCCTTTGTCAGCAAATAAGTCAGCTGTGATACTTAAGCCATGCGTTAAGGCATTCGTAACGATTGGGTTACTGAATGTTTGACCTTCAAGCGCAGGGTTATCAACTAACATCTTCTTGCGCCATTCTTGACGAAGTTCAGGTTTACCAGCAGGTGGTGCATACGGATATAAATCAGACGGATTGTATGCAGAAAGCTTATCTTGAATAACTTTCAGATGCATCGGTTTACCTTTTTCAATCGCTGTACCAATGGTTGCGTTAAATTTGAACGCTTTATTTTTTGCCTCAGCTGATTGACTTAAAATCCCTTCAGTCGGGAAGTACATCTGTTTACCAAGATCCGATAACATCTCAAATACATGTGGGTTTTCGTTTTGAATGATCTGGTTTAATTCAGTTGCTAATTTGTGCATGTTTTTCGCCTCTTTTTATCATATTTTGAAGGAGAGTTGAACCCCTGTTAGAGAAAAAAATAACAATGAATGAAATCTCTAACTTCATTCTAGTAGATTATGAGAGTTTTGGAAATAGAGAATACAATGATTCTTTTCTATATTGTGTATTTATCGTTATAATAGATAGAGGTCAAGGAGGAATACAGATGAATCGTATTGAACAGTGTGAACAATTAGTCGAAAAAATTTACAATCAATTTGACGCAAGTCATGATTTTCAACATATCCAGCGCGTACAAATGAATGCGCGTGCCATTTTAGCAGAAGAACCAACTGCAAATCGTGATATTGTTGAATTAGCGGTATTACTACATGATGTAAGTGACCCAAAATATACAACAGATAAAGAAAATGAACGTGTCATTTTAGATGCGCTACAAGTAACAGAAGAAGAACGTCTACATATCCAAGATGTCATTGCTTCTGTATCGTTCCGTGGTGGGAATGAGCAACCGACGAAAACAATTGAAGCAAAAATTGTCCAAGATGCAGACCGTTTAGATGCATTAGGTGCGGTAGGAATTGCGCGTACATTCGCATTTGGCGGTGCAAAAGGACGCGCACTCTATGATGATGCAGAAGAAGTGCGCATGAATATGTCTGAAGAAACATATCGCTCGAAATCAACAGCCAGCGTCACACACTTTTATGAAAAATTATTCTTATTAAAAGATTTAATGAAAACAAACAAAGGGAAGGAACTAGCGCAAGCACGCCATGAATTTATGGAGCAGTTCATTCACCAATTACAGTTAGAAAGAGATGGGAAGTTATGAGTCATTTAATCGTTTCCAATTTAACGAAAACAGTCGGTGAAAAAACACTGTTTAAAAATATTGAATTTACGATTGTGGAGGGGGAGCGCGCTGGATTAATCGGTATTAATGGTACCGGGAAATCAACACTTCTTGCGATTTTAGCAGGTATTCAAGATGCCGATTCTATCCATTTAGATCATCCGAATAAATACCGAGTTGCCTATTTACCACAGGACCCTCAGTTTGAAAAAGGGCTAACCGTACTTGATGCAGTATTTGAGGGAGATTCACCAAGCATTACATTGAATCGTCAGTATGAAGAAGTCGTGCGCGCGCTATCAGCAGACCCAACTTCTGAAAGTCTACAACAGCAGATGTTCCAATTACAGCAACAGATGAATCAGATAGATGCTTGGGACGTCAATGCACTCGCTAAAACAGCTTTAACTAAACTAGGCATTGACCAATTTGATGCAGAAGTAGCTTCTCTTTCAGGTGGTCAGCAAAAGCGTGTAGCGCTAGCTCGCACATTAATTGAACCAGCCGACCTGTATTTACTTGATGAGCCAACGAACCATTTAGATGTCGAGTCGACAGAATGGTTAACTGACATGGTCAAACGTCTGAAAGGCTCTGTTATTGTGATTACCCATGATCGTTACTTCCTAGACGCTGTATCCACGCATATCTATGAAATTGCCGATCAAACTTTATATAAGCATAGTGGGAACTATGGTGATTTCTTAGAAGCAAAAGCGATGCGCCAAGAGATGCAACAAGCAACTGATGCGAAACAACAAAACCGTTACCGTTCGGAGTTGAAATGGATTCGACGTGGTGCAAAAGCACGTTCTACAAAACAAAAAGCACGTATTCAACGTTTTGAAGAATTATCAGATTCCCTTCAAAAAGATAATAGCCAAACATCACTTGAGATGGGACTAGCTACTTCACGACTAGGTAAAAAAGTTATCGAAGGTGAAGGCGTTTCGAAAGCATTCGACGAACGTGTTATTTTAGAAAACTTCTCCTTCTTATTACAACAAGGTGACCGTATCGGTATTATTGGACCGAATGGTGCTGGGAAGTCAACATTACTTAATTTATTAGCTGGTGTTTTACAACCAGATGCCGGACAGATTGAAGTCGGTTCAACAGTAAAAATCGCGCACTTTACACAGCACTTACCACAGATGAATACGAATGAACGTATGATTGAGTATGTACGTGAATCAGCAAATGATATTGTAGATGCAGCAGGTGAACATCATTCAGCAGCACAAATGTTAGAGCGCTTCTTATTCCCACTGCATACGCATGGTACACAGATCGGTAAACTTTCAGGCGGTGAGCGTAAGCGACTATACCTATTAAAGTTATTGATGGAGCAACCGAACGTTCTTTTACTAGATGAACCGACAAATGATTTAGATATTGATACATTGTCTGTACTTGAAGACTTTATCGAACATTTTGCAGGTGTCATCGTGACGATTTCCCATGACCGTTTCTTCTTAGATCGTATTGCGAAAAAGTTGTGGGTTTTAGATGGTGAGGGACATGTTGAGGAAAGTCTCGACATTTATACAGACTTTTTAGCAAAACAAGAAGAACAACAAAAGCTTGAAAAAGAAGTCAAAGTCGAAAAGCCAAAAGTCGAAAAAGTGCGTACAGAGAAAAAGAAACTATCTTTCAAAGAACAAAAAGAATGGGAAACGATTGAAGCAGATATTGAAAAAATTGAGCTGGCGATTATGGAACGAGAAGAAGGAATCGCAACAGCAGGTTCAGACTTTACGCGTCTACAGCAATTAACGAATGAATTAGACGAATTGAATGCACAATATGAGCATTTGATTGAACGTTTTGATTATCTAAGTGCTATTGTAGAAGGGAAAGCGTAACAAGGAGGAAATCGTATGCAAATTAAATCAATCGAACCAACACCGAGTCCAAATACGATGAAGGTGATTTTAGATCAAGAACTACCATTTGGTACGGCGCATAATTACCGACCAGATGCTGCTGAAGATGCACCAACAGAAATCCAACAAATTTTAGCGATTGAAGGTGTAAAAGGTGTATACCATGTTGCCGACTTTTTAGCAGTTGAACGAAATGCTAAATATGATTGGGTAACAATTCTGGGATCGGTTCGTCAAGTATTTGGTGAAGAAGCAGGAGAAGCAGCACAACAAGCGAAAGAACAAGATCATTACGGGGAAGCGTATGTACACATTCAAATGTTCAAAGGCATTCCACTTCAAGTGAAAGTATTTGATTCAACTGAGGAACAGCGCTTTGCACTTGATCAGCGCTATGTGAATGCGTTCCAAGAAGTTCTTGGTACTTCGGATGACGATGACTTTATTTTACAACGTAAATGGGTTGATTATGGTGTTCGCTATGGTCAACTTGATGAAATCGGTCAAAGTATTGTTGCGGAAATTGAAGCGACTTATCCAGCAGAGCGCTTGCAAGAACTTGTACAGGCAGCAACTGAACAGCGTGAACAAGTTCAATTAGATAAAAAACGCATTACAGTTGCCGATTTAGCACATGAAGATTGGGAAGTGCGTTTTAAATTACTCGATCAAATTCCTGACCCAACAGTAGAAGATCTACCGATGTTGGCGAAAGCATTAGATGATGAAAAGATGTCCATTCGCCGACTTGCGACAGTGTATCTTGGCATGATTGAAGATGTAGCGGTTGTACCCTACTTAAAACGTGCATTACAAGATAAAAGCGCCTCGGTTCGTCGAACTGCGGGAGATTGTATGAGCGATTTAAGCTTGATAGAATTCGAGCCTGCAATGATTGAATCATTATCGGATAAAAATAAATTAGTACGTTGGCGTGCAGCTATGTTCCTTTATGAAAGTGGGACGGAAAAAGCATTACCTGCATTAGAGGCAGCACAAGATGATTCAGAATTCGAAGTAAGTTTACAAGTGAAAATGGCAATCGAGCGTATTTCACAAGGAGAATCTGCTAAAGGTTCCATGTGGAGACAGATGACGGAAATGCGTAAGCAATCGAAAGATTAATTAGAAGGTCGAACACACTAAAAATTTACAGTGTTCGACTTTTATTTTTGGTGTATAGTGTTTAAATAAGTATTAAAAATGACGATAATAGTCATGATAGAGGTGATTAACGTGATTTGTGGAAAATGTCAGGCGAATAAAGAAGCGGTGCTTATTACACAACAATATCAACTACAACAGTCTCTTGTAACTATTCATTATATTCCAGCGACTCGTTGCAATTGCCAAACTTATATTTCAACTACAGTACAACAAGAAATTCAAGCGTATTTAACGGAAAATGCTAATTTAACTCAACCAAAAGTTTTAGCCTATTCTGAAGTGTAACAGTAATTTGAAACAATGAAGTTTGTTAAAAACGACAATAGCGTGTGTGAATAAGTTATATAGTTCATATGTACATCAAAAAAATTGGGACATACGTGTAAAAATACTATCCCACATGAGCATAAGAAAAACTGGAATCGCGTTGTTGTGCGGTTCCGGTTTTTCGTTGCGAACGCTAAAAAAGAAAGTGAAATGTTTTGTCCTAGACTATATTTCATATATTCCTTTAGTTTATTAAGAACGTTCCTTTAGTTTATTAAGAACGTTTTAAGGAAGAAGTAACAATTGCATGTTTTACTTGTGGTTTAATTGTATTTTGTTTTTCAGTAGCTTCACGATAAATCGTGAAAGCAGATTTTCTTTTTGTGCGCATTAAAAGTAAGATACCGCTAAATAATCCATAAGCGATATAAAGTCCACCAAGTGTATAAAGGGCGTAGGGGATGATTGCATTTGAAAATGGAGCGAAATAACTAACAACAATAATAGTTGCACCGACTAAGTAATAGAAGAGAATCGTATTTACATCTTTCATCATGTTTTTTCCCTCATTTCAATACGTGATTAGTATGTAGTATTCCTACTTTTAACATATTCAAAACATATCGAGTAAATAATGTTATTTTATTGGGAAAAGGGTATCATTCGAAGGTGTTTGTCTAAAATAGATGTCATCTTAAGTAAAGTATTTGCGTTCAGAATATAAAAAAGACTCTGTTGTAGATGACTTAACAATGAAAGTGATTTATATACAAACAAAAGTACAAACGAGATAAGGATACAACAAGATTTTTAGGACGTGACTAGAAGCGTGTGATTAGTTCAGTCGGTTCATTTATACACCAATCGGGGTGTTCTTGTAATAAAGCTTCTTTTGAATGGCTACCCCATGTAACAGCGCACGTATGAACCCCAGCAGCCTTCCCCATTTGTAAATCAAAAATAGCGTCACCAATCATAACCGTACTCTCCAATTGAATTGTATGCTCTTTTTGAATTTGAAAAATACCAGCGGGGTCTGGCTTGTAGTGCGTTACGCGGTCAGAACCAATTGCGTCTTCAAAAAAAGTATGGATTTTTAAAATTTCTAAGTTGCGCTTTAAAACAGCAGTTTTCTTACTCGATAAAACAAAACAGCGTTTCTTTTGCTCTTGTAATGTTTGCAGTACCTCTTCAATCTTCGGGAAAATACGTAATGTATCTTGTTCAATCTGTTGATAGATACTCCTAAATGTTGCTAATCATTCGTCTAAAGCAGTGGAATCAACTATTTTATCAATCATGAGTGGGAAAGACTTTTCAATCGGTACACCCATATAATATGTAATTTGTTCTGCAGTAGGCACCTTATACTTGTGATTTTGAAAAGCTTGTTGTGTGGCTATAATACTACATTGTTCTGAGTCAGCTAATGTTCCATCAAAATCGAAAATATAATTTTTCATTTCTAACATCTCCATTCCTATTTTTTCCATGTTAACAAAGTATATGAGTATAAAGTTTGAACATTTTGTGACAATTACGTATAATAGATATATCAAAGAAAAAAGGAGCTTGCAGATGAACAGAGATTTAGAAGACAGTATTTTACCATACAATTCCACGCAAGTTTTGAGGAGTGTATGGAGTATGTCATTCGAAAAGATAGATTCAATTAAAACGATGTAGTGTTTTACAAAAGAACGATTGAAAAAATTTTGTATAGAAAAATACATAAACATACCATTCGTGCATCTTTTGTAAATTCACATACCGCCAAATCATCAGCAAGCACATATTTTACGATTTGGAGGGATTAAGATGCAAAAAGTATACTTACAAAAATTAGACATTTTCTATGCAGAAAGAATGTCACAACTAATTAGCGAACCAGCAGTAAGAGAACCACTCGGCTTAACAGAAAATGAAACATCTGTTGCGTCAATGATGGATTTCATTCGTGAAATGCAGTTAGAAGAAATGATGGGAAATCATGTTGCACGTATGATTATGAATGAGGATTTTGAGTTGATTGGTGTCATTACATTACACAATATAGATGAAGAGATGCAAACAAGTCATATGAGTACTTGGATTGGTGAACCATACTGGGGAAAAGGGTACAATCGCTTAGCAAAAGAGAAGATGTTTTATCATGCTTTTATGGAACGTCATTTACGTACAGTATTTGCAGGTGCGCGTGTTGAGAATTTCCGATCACGTAAAGCACAGCGTAAACTACCTTATATGCGTTGTAATGTAGAGCGTATATATCCAGAAGAGTTACTGCGATTAGAACGTCGCGAACAAGCATATTGTATTCTTAATGCAGTTGAACGAACAGATTTTTTAAACTGGTACTATCAGCGTGTGGCAATCTAGTTGGAATGTCACACTTTTCAGATTCCCTTTACTTCAATGTAATTCCTATTATAAAATGGAGAGAGCGTTGCAATGAACAGGGAGGATTTTATGAAGATGAAAAAAATTGCAGCCATTATTGTAGGAAGTATTCTATTTCTATCAGTGGCTGTTTTTATAATGCTCAAGTTTATGAATCCAACAATTGGCAAAGAAACAAACGAAAAAGAATATGAAGGGCAACAATTTTTAAAAGAGCAAAAATTAGGATTTTATATTTCAAATGAAGCAAAATCATTAGAAGAGGATAAGACAAAGGGATATGTTTTATTCCTGGACAAAAATAATGATATAACAGAACATGAAATTCAACCAGTTGAATACGGTGGCATTACTTTTGCAAATAATCGTCTGATGATAGAAGAGTCGAATCAAATGACTTTGACCGAATATATTACGAAAAAGACAACATTTGAAAAGCCAGATTATCGCGGTATGCATAATGGTTATTTACCGAAAACAGAACAGTACTATAGTTTATGTAATAGTGGATTAAGTGAAAAGCATGATTATAAAATGACGGTTCGTTATGCAGGAGAAGATGGTCAATTTAAAAAGTTCATTATTCCCAAATTTGTATCGACAGCTGGTGAAGAGGGTGACCAAGTAATTGTCCTGACACAAGATTTAATCTCAGGTGCCTTTCAATTACAACAAACACCACTCGAAGAAAAAGCAAAACTACAAAAGATTACAGATTTAAATTTAAAAAGTCCAATGGATTTAGATGCGATTGCACCTATACTTGTTACAAAAAAAGCTTATTATCTTGTCATGTCTCGTTATGTTTCAGAATCATATGAGGACATTATAGTGTATGAAGTGAATCGCAAAACAAAGGATGTTAAAGCAACTGTCTTAGCGAAGTATCGCTCAGAAAAAGAGACAACATCAAGTCTACCACTTAGCTTTAATGATAGTGCGACCACGTACAAAGGTGGTTTATATTATTTAAATGGTATGGGACAAGTTTATCGCTATGATCTACAAACGAAACAAATAGAAAAAGTTCTAAAATTAAAAGATCAAGCAAAAGATGCAAATCATATGCAAGCTGTTTTCTATGAAGGTAAATTGCATATCGTATATGTGAAAAATGGTAACACGTATTATGATCAATATCATTTAAAAAAGAAAAAACGCGTGCAACATCAAGAAATTAAAAATATCGAACGCTACTTGAAAAATGGTACGATGATTTCAGATTTAACCATCATAAAATAGTGAGAATGAGAAATTGTAGAATAGGACAATTTCTCATTTTTCATATAGAAGGGTTTGAAGCAATTGTTTATTTGTATTCATGCACATCATTCAAATCAGAAGTGGATGGACGCCGCATTACCGGGAGAGTCATTACAACATATCGTGATTGAAAATTTACTAGCTTGCACAGAACGTCTGCAAGTAGAAAAAAAGGTATTTGAACAGTTAGAAAGTTTATGTGAGAATCAAAAACCAATTGCTATTTTTATTACATGTACGTATTTTGCTGCGCACCTACCAAAAGAATATAAAGTACCGCTCATTCCATTAGATGCTTTATTATTTGAACAATTAGCCACATTACCCGCTATTCAAATCGTCTTTACAAACCCTGCGACAGTTGAACCAACAATGGCTAGATACCAATTATGGCAACCAGAAAATCAGCAAGTAACTGTACATGTAATACCTAACGTATTTCAATATATTGAACAAGAAAAGTGGGAAGAATATACACGTGAAATTACGCAGTTTGTAGCTAATCTACCACAGGAAATTCCGACTGCTTTTGCACAGCTATCAATGGAATGTGCTATTCGTACAGGTGATTACAGTTGCTTGACAGCATTGCCTAAAACCGTTCAAAAATTGAAATCTTTTGCATAGAAACAGAACAAGGAATCATCTATACTAAGATGGATATAGAAGAATCATAAAGGAGGATGTTCTAATTGTCAGTAAACATCACGCTCTATGCATCATTAGAAAGTCCAACAACGATTTTTGAAAAAATAATGGAACAAAAACAAGATCGTTATATAGTAGAATTTGGGGAAGAAACACTCCAAATTTTTAAAAAAGGTCTATTTAAAAAGAAATTAATTGGACAATTTACACATCGAGTTCGCCAACAAGAAAATGCCAATCAATTTACACAAGGTTTAATCGGATATATTCATCAAGAAATACATGGTGATGAAGCAATTAAACAAAAGCTGCTTATTCAAGGCGAACATACGAATGTGATGCTCGGTTGCATGATTGAAGAAGATGAAGCAGAAGCATTTTTTCCTTCGTATTTTCAATTCATTCAACAGTTGAATGGCTTCATCTATGTACCATCAGGCGATATTATTTCGGTTGACGGACAAGAGATTGCAAATGGTGAAGGTCAAATAATTGCTGAAGATTTCACCGTACAAGTAGCAAAACGTGAATTGAAGTCATTATTTGACGTAACAGAAACAGTTGAAAATCAGGGAAGACGTGTAGCCTCGATTGCTAAAATGAAGGCACGACACATTCCTTATACGGAAAATCTCTCGCTATTACCAGACTCAAAACAGGTGTGCATGCGCTCAGTAGAAGAAATTGCGAGACGTGCTGCAGTCGTGTTAATTCTCATTCAATTTGTTCGTGAATTATTAGATGAAAAAGAAGAAACAAATTTAAAAACGTCAAAACGCATTGCAGAAGTCTTTTTAAATCGCTATGGTGTGAAGATGAATTTAACAGCTGAAGAAGAAGCTTTTTTAGCGCAAGAAGATTATACACAACAAGAATTAATTAATAAAATGTGGTTATATGAAGCAGTGTGGGTGATGTTATGGAGTATTCATTTAGTTGAAGAATTAGCTGAGCCAACACAGATCTGCGATGTAGAACACACATTAAATCTTTTAATGAATTACACAAATATTGGTGAGTTATTACAAGATGCCGAAGCACGTGACGTAACAGAAGTATTAAATCGTATGGATGAAAATTATCTATACCACTGGGCATGTACAGAAGCGCGTTTACAAGGTGAACCATCTCCAGCAGATTTAGATGATGGTGTTGTACTTGAACGTCAGCGTGCATTTAATTGGATGACACAATTACATGAAGAACAATGGGATGATGTAACTGTTCATTCTTAAGATAAAACAAGGTCTATTTTGTTAGCGAAATAGATCTTGTTTTTATTTTGTTTAAAAAGAAAATCAACAAAATAGATGACTTGTATTGTATAAGTAATCAAGGTTCATTAGTTTTCCTTTTATTTCAAAATAATGAATTTCACGATTTAAAGCGTTGAATTGAAGATAAAATAAAACATATATTGTATAAAAAGCTTTTTATACAATATATTTAAAAAGTTGTCTTTTTTTGTAAAGGTATTGTAAAATAAAAACAAGAATTTTCAGAAAATTAAATCGGGGGCTACTTACTATGAATAATGAACCGAATGAATTGCTTAGAGTCCACAATTTAGAAACGACTTTTTTCACAGATGATGGTGCAGTGCCAGCAGTAGACGGTATTTCATTTACATTGAGAGAAAGAGAGATTCTTGGGATTGTTGGAGAATCTGGCTCGGGAAAAAGTGTGACATCTCTTTCGATTATGGGATTAATTCCTTCACCACCTGGCAAAATTACAAATGGTGAAATTCAGTTTGGTGGTAGAGATTTAACAAAATTAAAAGAAAAAGAGATGCGCAAGATTCGAGGAAATGATATCGCGATGATTTTCCAAGAACCGATGACATCTCTCAACCCATTATTTACAATCGGTAAACAATTAAACGAAGCCATTTTATTACATAATAAAGGATGGTCAAAAAAACAAGCGACTGCACGTGCCATCGAAATGATGAAATTAGTTGGATTACCGCGTGCTGAACAATTAATCAAAGAATACCCACATCAACTTTCGGGTGGTATGCGTCAACGTGTCATGATTGCGATGGCGTTAGTTTGTGACCCGCAAATTTTGATTGCGGATGAACCGACAACCGCACTTGATGTAACGATTCAAGCGCAAATTCTCGCGTTAATGCGCGACTTAAATGAACGTCTAAACACAGCAGTTATGCTCATCACCCACGATTTAGGGGTTGTAGCAGAAACATGTGAGCGCGTCATTGTCATGTACGGGGGACAAATTGTTGAGGAAGGTCCTGTAAAAGAGATTTTTGAATCGCCACAGCATCCTTATACAAAAGGATTAATTCAATCTGTTCCGGATATGCGCTATAAAAAAGAGCGACTGTATTCGATACCAGGAAATGTACCAAAGCCAGGTTCAATTAAAAAGGGCTGTCGTTTTGCAGCACGTTGTGAATATGCATTTGACCGCTGTTTAAATGAAAATCCACAAATTTATCATACGAATGATCATCATATTTCAAGATGTTTCCTTGCAGAAGAAAAGGAGGTTGCACTGAATGACTGAACCATTATTAAAAGTTAAAGGATTAAAAAAATACTTTCCCATTAAAGCAGGTGTGATTGGTCGTCGTGTTGGAGATGTAAAAGCAGTCGATGATGTTTCTTTTGAAATTATGGAAGGTGAAACACTCGGTATTGTAGGAGAATCCGGGTGTGGAAAATCAACAACTGGTCGCTCCATTATGCGCCTCATTGAGCCAACTGCTGGTGAAGTTTATTTTGAAGGAAAAAATGTTTCGACAATGTCAAAAGAAGAATTACGAAAAGCAAGACGTGACATTCAGATGGTCTTTCAAGATCCGTATGCGTCGCTTAATCCTAGACATAATATTCAGAAAATTTTGGAAGAACCGCTTAAAGTGCATGGCATTGGTAACGACAAAGAGCGAAAAGAAAAGGTCGCAAAATTGCTCGAAATTGTTGGATTGAGTAGCTACCATGCAAGTCGTTATCCACACCAATTTAGTGGTGGACAGCGCCAACGTATTGGGATTGCACGCGCCTTAATGACAAATCCGAAATTGATTATTGCAGATGAACCTGTTTCAGCATTGGATGTATCGATTCAGGCACAAGTATTAAACCTAATGAAAGATTTACAACAAGAATTAAAGCTAACGTATATCTTCATTGCCCATGATTTAGGCGTCGTTCGCCACATAAGTGACCGAGTAGGTGTCATGTACTTGGGTAAAATGATTGAAATTTCTGAAAGTGAAGCGCTATATGAAAAGCCATTACACCCATATACACAAGCTTTACTAGCCGCAGTACCTGTACCTGATCCTGATTTTATGCGAGAAACGCAACTTTTAACAGGCGATATACCGAGCCCAGCGAATCCGCCAACAGGATGTGCGTTCCATACGCGGTGTCCTTTAAAAATGGAGCATTGTGACCAACGTGTTCCATTATTAATCGAAGTTGAACCTGGTCATTCTGTTGCATGCCATCTTTATACAGAGGCATTCAGCAATGATAATAAATAGAAAAGTTTTGGAGGGAATTGTATGAAGAAAAAGAGTTTTGTGTTCGTCCTACTCTTAATTCTCGTTTTATCAACTGCTTTAGCAGCATGTGGCGAGAAAAAAGATAGCGGTTCAGATGGCGACAAAAAAGAAAAAGAAAAAGTTCTTGTCTTTGGTCGTGGAGCTGACTCTGTAAAATTAGATCCAGCTGCTGTAACAGATGGTGAGTCACTGAATGTAACAAAAAATATTTTTGAAACATTAATCAATTTTGGTGAACAAAACACAGATTTAGTACCTGGACTTGCTTCAAAATGGGAAACATCAAAGAATGGCTTAGAATATACATTCGAGCTACAAAAAGGTGTTAAATTCCAAGATGGTACAGATTTTAATGCTGAAGCAGTTGTGAAAAACTTCGAGCGCTGGATGAATGGTAATGCTGAAAAGTTCCCATACTTCCAATCGATGTTCGGTGGTTTTAAAGGCGATAAAAATGCCGTTATTAAAGAAGTAAAAGCAGATGGTGAAGATAAAGTTATCATCACATTAAATTATCCGCAAGCACCATTTTTAAAGAACTTAGCGATGACGCCGTTTGCGATTGCATCGCCAACAGCACTTGAAAAAGAAGGTAAGAATTTCGAAAAGAAACCAGTTGGTACAGGTCCATTTACATTTGTTGAGTGGAAACGTAACGATTCCATTACATTGAAGAAGAATGAAGATTACTGGCAAAAAGGATTACCTAAACTAGATAAAGTCATCTTCCGTTCTATTCCAGATAACTCAGCACGTCTAAATGCTTTAACATCTGGTGAAATCGATTTAGCAGACGGTATTAACCCATCAGATGCAAAAATGATTGAAGATAATCCAAATTTACAATTATTCAAACGTCCATCTTTAAATGTTGGATACCTTGGTTTAACCGTAACACGTAAACCATTTGATGATAAAAAAGTACGTCAAGCTGTCAACTATGCAATTGATAAACAAGCGATTGTTGATACGTTCTATGAAGGACAAGCGGATGTAGCGAAAAATCCAATGCCACCAGTTATTAAAGGATTCAATGATTCGGTTGAAGACTATAAATATGATCCTGAAAAAGCGAAGAAATTATTAGCTGAATCAGATTATAAAGGTGAAACAATTGAACTTTGGGCAATGCCAGTGCCACGTCCATACATGCCAGACGGACAAAAAATTGCTGAAGCAATTCAAAAGAATTTAGAAGATGTTGGAATGAAATCTAAAATTGTCAACTACGAGTGGGGCACATATTTAGATAAAGCTTCAAAAGGTGAAGCAGATGCCTTCTTACTTGGTTGGACAGGTGATAATGGAGACGCTGATAACTTCCTATACACACTTTTAGATGAAGATAATATCGGTAGTAACAACTACACATTCTTCAAAAATGCTGAAACACACAAATTATTAAAAGAAGCACAAAAAGAAGTAGATGAAGAAAAACGTGCGAAATTATACGAAAAAGCACAAGAAATTATCCATGATGAAGCACCTTGGGTAGCGATTGCTTACTCAACACCTTTATTAGCAGGTAAAAAAGAAATTACTGGTTTCAAAGCTCATCCAACAGGCTCTGACCGCTTTGACACAATTGATTTTAAATAAGTAAACATGCGCTGTCATACAGAGTTGAACAGTGTGACAGCGCATATTATTTTAGGAGGTAACGTGTATGCTACGCTATACAGGAAAACGACTTTTACAATTAATCCCTGTCCTCTTTGGTATGACATTTATTGTGTTTATGATTGTACGAGCTATTCCCGGTGACCCAGCGAAAATCATCCTCGGTCAACAGGCAAGTAAAGAAGCTGTGGCTGCATTACGAGAAAGTTTAGGTCTCGATAATCCATGGTACATACAATACTTTAATTATCTAGGACAATTATTTACAGGTAACTTGGGAGAGTCGATTAAAACAGGTGAAGCTGTTAGTGCAGAAATCTACCCATATTTAGCCGCAACAATGGAATTAGGCTTTGTTGCAATGGTTATTGCTATTGTCATTGGCGTCAATGCAGGAATTGTGTCTGCATGGTTCCAAAATTCATGGTTTGATTATAGTGCGATGATTTTAGCACTAATTGGTGTATCGATTCCGATTTTTTGGTTAGGTTTATTAGGACAGTGGGCATTCAGTGTTGAACTTGGTTGGTTACCAACTTCCAATCGATTTGATCCACGAGATCCTGTTGAAGCCATTACGCATTTCTATTTAATTGATACATTATTTGAAGGGCGTTTTGATCAATTTTTAGATGTTGTGAAGCATTTAATTTTACCAGCGACTGCTTTGGCTACAATACCAATGGCAATAATTGCACGTATGACACGTTCAACAATGATTGAAGTGATGCGTTCGGACTTCATTCGTACAGCACGAGCGAAGGGACAAAAGATGTTTTGGGTTGTTTATAAACATAGTTTGAAAAATGCAGTCATTCCCGTATTAACAGTAATTGGTTTACAAACAGGGCTTTTACTTGGCGGGGCTATTCTAACGGAAACCATCTTTAGTTGGCCAGGTATTGGACGCTATATTTATGATGCGATTAGTTCCCGTGATTATCCAGTTATTCAATCAGGCATTCTAGTTGTAGCATTCTTATTCGTCATGATTAATTTACTCGTTGATTTACTTTATAGTGTGATTGATCCGCGTATTAAATACGATTAAGAGGAGGGAACAACATGACAGGTATTACACCCGAAATACAATTACCAGAAGAGAAAAGTAAGGCACGTAGTCCATTCCAAGATAGTCTACGAACTTTTCGGAAAAGTAAAGTAGCTGTAGTAGGCACAATCATTGTTGCTTTCTTCATCTTACTTGCTATTTTCGGTCCGTGGATTGCACCACAAGGGATTAATGAACAAAATTTAAAATTGCGACTCTTACCACCTTCTAGCGCACACTGGTTTGGGACGGACGTATTTGGACGCGATATTTTCTCACGTGTTATTTTAGGCGCAAGATTATCTTTACTAGTAGGTTTTGCGTCTGTTGCACTTTCCATTATCATTGGTAGTATATTAGGAATTTTAGCAGGTTATTACGGAAGATGGGTAGACACGATTATTTCACGTTTCTTTGATATCCTACTTGCCTTCCCAAGTATTCTACTAGCGATTGCAATTGTCACAGCACTCGGACCATCTTTATTCAATGCACTACTAGCGATTGCAATTGTCAATGTACCAAACTTTGGTCGCCTTATTCGTTCTAAAGTATTGAGTATTAAAGAAGAAGAATTTATTACAGCTGCTCGTGCGGTCGGAATGCGTGATACACGTATTTTATGGGGGCATGTATTACCTAATTCCATGACACCGATTATCGTACAAGGTACGCTGGCGATTGCTACAGCGATTATTGAAGCAGCCGCACTTGGTTTCTTAGGTCTTGGCGCACAAGCACCACAACCTGAATGGGGGAAAATGTTAGCAGATGCGCGTATTTATTTAATCAATGCACCTTGGACGATGATTTTCCCAGGTCTTGCGATTATGCTAACGGTACTCGGCTTCAATTTAATGGGTGATGGTTTACGCGATGCTTTTGATCCAAAAATGAAAAATTAATACGAAAAAAGGACTTCGGCATAATCCGAGTCCTTTTTATTTTTAGAAAAAGTATTTGAAATATAAAAAGATAATCGCTGCGTACACTGCTGTCGCAATAACCATATGTAATGGATCTTTTGAACGGAAGCCTACAATACGGTTATACCATTTACGGTCGACAACGATTAATTTTACTTTATCAGGTAATGCAGAGCGAAGTGTTGCAGAAGATACCCATGTTTTAACGATTAATTGTTCACCATTTGGACGTGTAAATGTGTAGCGTTGTGATAACGAAAACTGATCATATTTCACCGTCTCAAACTCGGAAAATTTATAAGATGCTAATTCTTCAATCGCTAAAATTTTATCCGTTGTCGGAGTGTCACGTGTTGGTTCGATTATGCGCACGAATAAAAAACGATCGACACCTGCTTTAAATAGTAAATGACTGGCACCCGGAACTTGTTTTGAATCCGTTTGTGCTACTTGATAACCTTTATATTGTTTATTTTTATTCATAAACTGTAAAATTTCATAGTTATTAATCATACATGCCGTCTCCTTTTCAATATACCTAGCGTAACATAGTTGAAAGCGAGTAAAAAACCCCTCTCCCTCAACTTTCTATAGCATTTTTGTGAAGGTTTGAATTTCCTCAAATAATGTAAGGACAGAACCTGGAAAACGACGATTTTTTAAATAGTATAAAAAGACAGGACGAGCTAAAATATTATCTTCAATCACACGATAGTCGAGTGTATCGGGAAAGGCATTTTTAATATAGTTTTCAGGCAAAATACTAATACCAAGTCCTTCATTCACAAGAAGTTTCGCCATTTCAAAGCGTTCAATTTGATAGTCAATTTTAGGTGTTAATTGTAATTTATCAAAAGCACTTAAAATCTGTTTACATGTTTCAAATTTCGGCATCCCTGTAATAAGAGAATCATCACATAAATCTTTCAATGTGATATGTTCTTTTTTAGCGAGTGGATGCTCCTTTTGGAAAATAACAACAAAGCGTTCTGTATAGAGCTGAATCCCTGTAATAGAAGGACTTTGAATGCGATGATTCGAAATCGCTGCGTGAATATGATATTTCTCAAGAGCTGTTACAACACGTGTGTTATACAGTGTATCAATCACTGAAAATTGAACAGCTGGATATTTCTTTGCGTAATCATACATAACCTTTGTAAACCAGCCATGTGCCGATTCAATCATGCCAAATACAATCTCGATTTCCTCTCCATGTACAATATCTTGAATTTCCTCATTCATAATTGAAAACTGTTCAAGTAAGGAAGTCGCACGTTCAAGTAGTAACTCACCTGTATCTGTTAATTTTAATTGTCTAGTCGTTCGTTCAAATAAAGAACTTCCAATCTCTTTTTCTAAATTCGCAATGGAATTACTAAGAGAAGGTTGTGAAATATGTAGCCCGAGCGCAGCTTTTGAGAAGCTAAGTGTTTTGGCTACTGTCACAAAATACGTTAATTGCTTTAAATCCAAGTGAACCATCCCTTTCATTTATAGTTTGAAACTATAAATATATACAAAATCAGTATTAGTAATTATATATAACAGAAATTATACTAAGAATACGCTTTCATGTAAAAGTTTTAAAGGGGGAGAGCCAATGTATGATTCGAAAGTATCAGCTTATTGGAATGGACGTGTTGATAGCGAAATAAATGAAGAGAGTTTTCGTTTACATCAAGTTGTCACACAGAAGAAAATCGATGAGCTTGAACATAATGCAGCAGACCTTGTTCTAATGGGTTTTGTTTGTGAAGAAGGAGTAAGACGTAATCAAGGAAGACTTGGCGCAGCAGAAGGGCCAAATGCTTTACGAAAAGGTCTTGCAAGCTTGCCGAAGAATGACCAACATATTCAGAATATTGTGGACGTTGGCAATATTGTGTGTGAAGGACAAAAACTTGAACAAGCACAACAACAATTAGGAGACGCTGTTCAGCAGGCACTAAAAACGAATGCGAAATGTATCGTTTTAGGCGGTGGACATGAAACATTATATGGACATTACTTAGGTGTACGTGCAGCATACGGTCAAGATGCTAAAATCGGTTTAGTGAATATTGATGCACACTTTGATTTAAGAAGTTACGATGAACAACCTTCATCTGGTACAATGTTCAAACAAATTTTAGATGAAGATGCAAATGCTTCTTACTTTGTTTGCGGTATTCAGCGCTATGGTAACACGAGAGAATTATTTAATCGTGCAGATAAGCTAGGCGTGACGTATTTATATGAAGATGAGATGACGTTAGCAGATGTTTCGGTAGAATTCGACCGTTTTGCAAATGAATGTGATATTGTATTACTTACGCTTTGTACAGATGTCATTGAATCGGCACATGCACCAGGGGTTAGCGCGCCGTCACCATTCGGGCTACATCCGAAAATGGTTCGCTCCATTATTCAACTCGTTACACAACACGAAAAAACAACAAGCTTCAACATTTGTGAGGTGAATCCAGCACTTGACTCAGAGGGGATTACAGTTAAGTTGGGAGCCTATTTAACAAATGAAGCGATGATCGGAATCACAAGGGGGAAATAATATGTTAGAAGTCAATCAAATTACAACATTATTCATTGCAGTAGCGATGTTTTTATTAGGTACATTTTTAGTTCGTAAAGTCGGCTTTTTAAGTCGCTTCTGTATTCCAGCACCGGTTGTTGGTGGTTTAATTTTCGCAATCATTGCGACAACTTTAAAAGCAACAGGCGTTGTCGAAATTGCATTAGATACATCGTTACAAAGTATCTTTATGATTACCTTCTTCACAACGATTGGTTTAGGCGCAAGTTTTAGACTGGTACGCTTAGGTGGCAAATTATTAATTATTTATTGGATTGCTTGTGGTTTCTTAGCACTTATGCAAAATGTCATCGGCGTTAGTTTCGCTAAATTATTCGGTTTAGAGCCATTATTAGGTGTAATGGCAGGCGCTGTGTCAATGGAAGGCGGACACGGAGCAGCTGCAGCTTACGGTGAAACATTACAAGGATTAGGCGTTGACTCAGCGATTTCAATCGGTTTAGCAGCCGCAACACTTGGTTTAGTTGCTGGTGGTTTAATCGGTGGTCCAGTTGTTCAATATTTAGTGAAAAAATTTGATTTAAAACCGGTAGAAGTACCAGAAGAAAAATATGTTGAGCAATACGAACATCCTGTAACTGAAAAGTCATTTATGAATCAAGTATTCTTAATTACATTCAGTATGGCAGTCGGTACGTATTTAGGTGAATTATTCTCAAATGCGACGGGCTTTGTGTTACCAGGTTATGTTGGTGCGATGTTTACAGCTGTCATCTTACGTAATGTAATGGACCGCGTAAAACCAGGCTTCATTAATATGAAAGAGATTAATTTGATTGGCGATATTTCATTAGGTATTTTCTTATCAATGGCTTTAATGAGTATCAAACTTTGGGAAGTAGCAGGTGTAGCACTTCCAATCGTCGGTATTGTATTCATTCAAGTCGTATTCATCACTGTTTTTGCGATTTTTGTGCTATTCAGAGCGCTTGGCAAAAACTACGATGCAGCTGTAATGGTTGCTGGTTTCTTAGGACATGGACTTGGTGCAACACCAAATGCGATGGCAAACATGTCAGCAGTTGTAAAGAAATTCGGCCCATCTCAAAAAGCATTTTTAATCGTTCCAATTGTAGGAGCATTCTTGATTGATGTATTTGGTATGCCAATCATCATTGCAACGATTAACTTATTCAAATAAAATGAAAAGGAATCGCATCGTGGTGCGGTTCCTTTTTTGATTACTGAATGAAAGGGACAAATCTGCGCGTGAAAGGGAATCCTGTTCGTTGAAAGGGACAAAAGTCGGCGCGCAAAAGGGAAAGTGACTCGTTGAAAGGGAATCTTAACCATGCATAATACAATACACAAAAAGGAGAGACACTATGATTCGATTATTCCAAGAAAAAGATCGTCAGTCGCTTCAACAATTATTTTTAGAAGTACGAACAAAGCATTTCTTTTGGGAAGATGGAGCATCTTTTGAGCTACAAGATTTTGATTTGCAAACACAGGATGAAATTATACTTGTTGCAGAAGATGAAAAAGGTATACTTCAAGGATTTTTGGCAATTTATGAACCAGATCAATTCATACATCATCTTTTTATCGCAAATGATGCGCAAGGAAAAGGAATTGGTAAACAACTTATTGATGAAGCGGTTAAGCGTTTTGGAACACCACTCACATTAAAGTGTGTGAGCAAAAATACAGCCGCCTTACAATTTTACTTAAAAAATAACTTTTATACAGTGGAAGAAGTTGATGCGAATCCACCGTATCATTTAATGCGCTTAGAATAAAGGAATTGAGCTGCTTTATGTAGAATACGAACAGTAATACGAATAGCGGTTGGGGGAATGTGGTTATGCTTCGTAAATTATTCGGGATGGTGCTCATTGTATTACTCATTTATTTAATTGTAAATTATTTACAAACAGGCGTGTAATCAAAAAAGACTTTAGCACGCAAGCCAAAGTCTTTTACATAATTATTCTTTTACTTCAAATTCCCAGTAAATATCTTTGGCATCTAATGCATCCGCAGGTAGATACTTCACTGTATATTTGCCAGCACCTTCTACATCATACTGAATTGCACCGTTTACATCGGCTCCTTTTTCATAGTCGCCACCTAACCGTTTTGCTCCACCATAAAAAGCGTCTAGTTCTTTACCGTCTTTGTATAAACGGAATGACATAGATGAAATATAAACTTTACGATCAGAGTTGTTTTTCACGTTAAAATCAAGTGTTAAGATTTTCCCTTTTTTCGGTTTACCATAAGGGTCGCTATCAGACAATTTCGCTGATTTTAATGTGTAGTCCACATCTTCAAATGTCACTTTCTCACCAAGTTTGTGATAGGTCACATCTTTTGTTTCATCATCTTTTTTTACTTCCGTTTTTGTACCTTCATCTTTTTTATCTGATGAATCACTACAAGCACCTAAAAATAGAGCAGCTAAAATGGGTAATGGAATTAATAATTTTTTCATGTACATGACCTCCTTTTAATTTATCCCTCATTTTCTGAATCTATAAACATTTCTTTTATTTTCAAGTAATTTTTTACTAAATATGATAAATTAATAATAATTAAATGTTAGGAGGAAGCGTATGAAGAAGTTATTATTAACACTATTTTGTATGACGGTGGTTTTTTCAGTGTATGGAACAAAAGCATTTGCAACGTCTGTAAAGTCGAGTGATTATTTACCAAGTACACAAAAAAGTCATTACAAAGAAGGTACAGGTTACTATTTAGATAATTATCGTTTTAAATATAAAACGGTATTTAAAAAAGGATATTGGCATACATATGAATATGATTATAAAAAGAAAAAATATAATACATATGTGTCTTCAAAATTAAAATATGTTGTGAAAAAAGATGGTATTCACACGATTGATTATCAAAATAATTATGGTGAGATTGATCGTATGGAGAGTAAGGTCTTACCAGCGACATTGAAAAAAGGAATGAAGTTTACAACGTATGCTAAACTGAAAGGTTATCCAACAGCTAAGTATCATAATGTAGTTGCTTCAACAAACGTAAATATGACGATAAAAGGCAAGAAATATAAAAATGTCGTAAAAATTGTTCAAGCCAATAAAAAAGAAAAATTAGTGCAGTATTGGGCAAAAGGCAAAGGAATCATCAAACACACGTATACGAATGGTGAAAATGGTGCATCGAAAATGCGCTCAACGTCTTATTTAATCAAATAAAATGATAAAAGTTCATAGAGTTTCTTCTATATAAATAGCATGCTATAATCATAGTGGAAACGATGTAAATAAATTCGTTTGATTTACAATGTAGAAATGAGGAAATCAATATGTCAAATGCTTATGAAGAATATATGCGCGGAATCGTTGCGCCAATGCGTCAAGAATTAGTAGATGCAGGTTTTACACAATTATTAACTGCTGATGAAGTAGCAGAACATATGCAAGAATCAAAAGGTACATCATTAATTATGATTAACTCAGTATGTGGTTGTGCAGCAGGTCTTGCGCGTCCAGCTGTTATTGAAGCAGTACAGCAAGTAGAGAACAAACCAGACCACTTAGTAACGGTGTTTGCAGGTCAAGAAAAAGAAGCAACAGAACAAATGCGTGCATTCTTTGAAGAAGTGCCACCAAGCTCACCATCGATTGCTGTTTGGAAAGATGGTAACCTTGCTTACTTCATTCCACGTGAACAAATCGAAGGACATATGATGGAAGAAGTTCGTGACCATTTAGCAGGTGCATTAGAACAAGTATGTGCAAAATAAGAACTGTTGCCACTACAGGTGGTAGACCAGACGCGCTTTCTATTGAGAAGGCGCGTTTTGTTGGTCATACGTTACAAATCGATGTTGTGCCACGCGATAAAAAATCGGTTCAAAAAATAGCAGAACGATACGAAGCAAATGTGATTGTAGCAGGGAAAAATCGCTATGAGTATTATGCTTATGGCGCAAAAGAGCCTTTCTTTTTCCATCCGAGTTCGGCTGCTTTTCGTGTGAAAAGACTTGCAAAGGGACAAGCAGATCCACTATTAGAACTTGCAGAATTAAAGCAAGGTGATTCATTTTTAGATTGTACATTAGGACTTGGAACCGACAGTATGATGGCGGCAGTAGTTGTTGGAGAAGAAGGACGTGTAGTGGGGTGTGAAGCGAATCCTAATGTGGCTTTTATCGTGAAACAAGGTTTACAACACTATGATTTCGAATCAGAGGGTTTATCACTTCTTCAAAATATGCGTCGTATTGAAGTCGTTTCGCAAAATGCAGTAGACTACTTAAAAACCTTACGAGACAATACCTTTGATGTGGTCTATTTAGATCCAATGTTTGAAGAAACAATCGAAGAATCAGTTCATTTTCAGCCACTTCGACAAGCAGGTGTACATGATGTGGTAACAGAAGAGTGGATGACGGAAGCAAAACGAGTGGCAAAAAGAAGTGTGGTTTTAAAGGCACATTACCGTTCTACTTTATTTGAAGATTTCCATTTCCAAAGAATTGAACGCAAAAATACAAAATTCCACTTCGGTATTTATAAAATAGGATGAAAAAGCATTATATATAATATATAATTACTATGTATTTGTATGAAATTATTCATTTGTTTAAGTCCTCAAGATTATTTATACTAAATATAATCATATGTAAAGGAAGGAAGTTTTGGCTTGGAGTACGTACAGCACCAAGTTCTTCGTAAAGGTTGTAATGGACAGAATGATGTAACGGTAATTTTATGTTCAAGCGAATTATCAAAAGAAGAACGTGAACAGATTGTAAAAGAAAATAAACAGAAAGAGATTGCTTTTCTTTTTCCATCTGACACAGCAGACTTTCGCGCAATTTTTTACATGCATAAAAAAGAACAGGATTTATGCTTTTTAGGGTTAACGGCCACTTTGCAAACACTACTTCAACAACATTCCTCTTATAAAGATTATTCGAAAATTACAATCGAAACAAATGTAGGACCTTTCGAAATGGATCTTGTCACGAAAGAATTTTCGTTAAAAGATTATCAACTATATGAAAAAATTAAAACAGCCGTAAACTCAGAACAAACGCCATATTGGACGAACGATGTTCCACACTTAAATGAGTATCCTAAAGAATGCTTTTTGTTAGATGTTCCTGAACCTTCGCTTGTATTAAGTGAACCGAATACAGAACACTATTTTTTGAAGTCGACACTCGTACGTCGAGAAGATATAGATGAAAGTTTTGCTAATCTATTTTCGATTTTTGATCAATTAAAATATCGACTACAGGTGAAATGGCATACACATCAGATAGAAGCCATTTTTGTTACGCTCTATATTCAAAATTTAGCAACAGGAAGTATGCTTCGACTGAACTCATTAAGTTTAGAAGCTTAAATAGAAGTAAATGAAACTGTAAGCAAACCGAATGAATCAGTTTGTTTACAGTTTTTTTATCGTAAGGAGGAAGCGATGCAGCAAGCGGTTATTGAATTATTTCAAACAAATCCCCAAGTAGCGATTATGATTAGTCTACTTTTAAGTGTAGCTATTAGTATATTAGGTGTAGTGCCGAGTGTATTTTTAACAGCAGCCAATTTAATTGTATTTGGTTTTTGGGGTGGTCTCTTGTTATCCTTCACAGGAGAAGTATTAGGTGCGACCGTATCATTCTTCTTATACCGCAAAGGTTTTAAACGATTGAACGATACACGTGCTTTTCAATATCCCAAAGTTCAAAAATTATTACAGGCCAATCAAAAAGAGGCTTTTGCTCTCATTATTTCTTTACGTATTTTACCGTTCATTCCATCTGGGCTTGTGACATTTGTAGCGGCAGTTGGACAAACCACATTTTTCACATTTTTTATTGCGAATATGATTGGGAAGATTCCTGCCATTGTGATTGAAAGCTTATCTGTTTATCAACTGCTTCACCTATCATTTGAATGGAAAATTGGTGTCACGATTCTAGGTTTAGGTGTTCTCATCTATATAATGAAAAAAGTAGGTGTAGTTGGGCGAAGTTCATAAAGTTTGCTAGAAAAATCGTCAGTAAATTGCAACTTTTCTGTAGAAAAGTGCGTTCTAAAAAGTATTGAGGGTTTTTCTTATAAATATTTTTCAGTCTATTGTACAATAGAGACAAATCAGGTGAACGACTAATAAAAAAGAGGGTGATTTTATGAAGAAATGGATTCAAAAGTTCCTTGTTTCAGCGGTAGCAGTAGTAACATTAGGTGTTATTACACCAAGTCATACCATTTGGAATAATATTTTAAGTGATGAACAGGCAAGTGCTAAGTCACAAAATATTGGCGAGGATACACAACACTCCACCTACATAGAATCAACTTTTGAAGAACCAACACAACCAGAAGTTGATTTGATTGTGGAAGCCAAAGAACAGGCTTATCAAAAATTCGGTTCTCGTATCGGACCGAAAATTCAGGAAGACTTTGATACACATATTTTTCCGAAAATCCAAGAAGCTATTGATCAAACTGTAACGAACGCAGAAGTACAGCAGCTAGCAATTACCGAAAATCCAAGTGGCAACTATGCTGAAAAGATGTTCAATATTTACGATGAACAAACCGGCAAAGACTTAATTCGATTCCACGTGCGAACAGAAAATCGCCCAGGAGAAGGGTATTACTACAACTTCCACTACCATACAGCTGAAGATCAATTTGCAACACATCATAATCTTGGGGATGTTTATTGGAGTAAAAATACGCCACCTAAATGGTTATCTTAATAATAGAAGAAAATACTGAGCGATTCATCGCTTGGTATTTTTTTATTGCTAATTTTAAGTTATTAATATATAGTAAGTTACATAAAGTAAGTTAATGAGAGAGGGATTTATATGCCAACAACATTTCATCAAAAACCAAATTTATTTATTCAAAACGTTACATTAAAAGTTTCAAATCTTTCGCGTTCGATTGATTTTTATACAGAGATTATTGGTTTTCGTGTTTTACAACAAGAAGAAGGACGAGTTACGTTAACAGCAGATGGTCAGCACGCACTGATTACATTAGTAGAAGTACCGAATGCTCAGTTTGTAAGAGGCGCAACTGGTTTGTATCATTTTGCATTATTATTGCCAAGTAGAAAAGATTTAGGAAACTTAATTCAACATTTTATTCAGAAGAATGTTCAGATTGGTGCGGGAGACCATGATGTGAGTGAGGCACTTTATTTATCAGATCCAGACGGTAATGGCATTGAGATGTATATTGATCGACCAGCTGATACGTGGAAGTGGGATTCGAACGGACAAGTTTACATGACAACAGACCCTGTACAGTTCCAATCTGTGTTACGTGAGGCAGATGGTACATGGAGTGGTTTACCAATAGATACAGTAATGGGACATATTCATCTATCTGTGCGCAATCTACAAGAGTCGGAAGATTTTTATACATCGTTATTAGATTATGCCGTTGTTTCACGTTACGGTGGACAAGCGTTATTCATTTCTACAGGTGGTTATCATCATCATATTGGTTTGAATACATGGCATAGTGAAGGAGCAGAGGCTTTACCAAAAGATGCGGTAGGTATTCAATCTTATACAGTTCAATTACCGGATCAAGACTATGCGGTAAACTTAAAAAAACGTTTTGTTGAGCAAAATATGGAAATAAAAGAACAAGAAAACATTTTTTCAATCATTGAACCAAATGGAATTGAAGTGAAATTTACAATATAAGGATAAAATAAAGGCTCTTTGTAACAATTGGGCATTTATAAACAACATATTTTCATTTTAAACGTGTATTTCGATAGAAAATACACGTTTTTTATTTATTTATTTTGTTGAAAAATGTCGAAAAAACAAATATAGATACCAAAAAATGGAACACTTAAAATATTGATATAACGCGATTTATGAAAAAAATCCATTAAAATTGCGAAACTACATCCATTTTATACCATGGTATGTAACATTGCTGTAACATGCGTGAAAATGAACTGACATCTGATTGAAATTTATGCTTGGTATAGTAGTGACAGTTAGAAAAACCGAGGAGGACATTTCACATTATGAAAAAACAAATTATCGCACTGACAGGTGCCATCGCATTATCAACAGCAGCATTCGCAGGTACAGCGTCAGCGAAGACAATTACAATCCAATCAGGTGACACACTATCGAAATTAGCAGCAGAGCACAACACAACAGTGCGTACGCTTCAAAATATGAATCATATTAAATCAGCAAACTTAATCTATGCAGGCGCTCAACTAGAAGTTGGTGACGGCAATGGCAACGCAACTTACCAAGCTCCTGTAAAACAACAAACAACACAATCAACATATAAAGCACCAGCGCAACAACAAACACAAGCAAAATCAACATATAAAGCGCCAGTACAACAAAAACAACAAGCACAAACACAAACAAAGTCATATCAATCAACACAAAAAGCAAGTAATGCATCATCATACCAAGGTTCATCATCTTCAGCGAAATCATGGATTGCCCAAAAAGAATCAAGCAACTCATATGAAGCAAGAAGTGCAACAGGTAAATATATTGGTAAATACCAATTAGATAAATCATATTTAAATGGTGATTATTCAGCAGCTAACCAAGAACGTGTAGCGGATAACTATGTGAAACAACGCTACGGTTCATGGGAAAAAGCAAAACAATTCTGGGTTTCAAACGGCTGGTACTAAGATTTTTTAAAACAGTGAACTAAAGAGGGGCTGCTACGCGCAGTTTCTCTTTTTTATTAGGTAAAAATCAGATTGAGACATGAGTGTAAAAATACCCTCCTATATGAGCATAAGAAAAACTGGAATCGCGCTGTGACGCGGTTCCAGTTTTTCTTTGTGAACGCTAAAAAAGAAAGTGACATATTTTATCCCAGTCTGATTTTCTATTTTGGCAGAATGATTTGCCAATCAGCTGCTTTTTGAATTTTTTTAGATTTTTCATCAAGAACATCTGTTGTCTTCACTTGGATTGTTCCTGCTGACTTTTCATGTAAAATAACGCCTAAATTACCACGCTTTATTTCACCAGGAAGATAAGTACCATTCAAATTATCTAAATAGACTTCTTGCTCATGTGTCCACATCTGTTTTCCTAAAGAAGCAACAGCAAATGGCGCAAACTGAATTTTTTTCTTTCCGGTATTTTCGATTGTCACAAATACTTTCGCAATCGGAAAAGTAGTACGGTCTGTTAATCCATGAAAATAATCAATCATACTGTGAGAAGGTGTCAGTTGTAAAATTTTTGTTTCGTGAACGGTCAATTTTATATTACCTACATTATACGTATCTACTTTGAATGAAGCATTCTCTAATGTAGCAACACCCAGGCGAGAACGAACGGTATCTTCTTGTTCTTTTAAATTCGTATCATCGGGTACTTGAGGGTTGACCGTATAATCTGTCCGATAATCTTCTTGTTGTTTTTCTGGTTTTGTTTCAGCTTGTGACGTACAACCTGCGAGTAATAAGCACAAAAATAAACTACTATACATCCATTTTTTCATATAAGCCTCCTATGTAAAACAGAGGCAATTCAGATAGAATTGCCCCCATATTCTTTAGCGGTCTTTAATAACCGTTTGTTTTTTCGCACCTTTTTCAATAATTTTAAAGATCTTTTTCGCTTGGTCAGTATTATCAAGTAATCCGCGGAATTGGTCTGATCCTGGTCCATATGCATAAACGTTTACGTCTTCACCTGTATGTCCACCTGTTGTCCAACCGGTATTAGAGCGCTGATTGACAATTTTTTCGATAGCGTTATCAATCGTTGTTACATCTTTTTCTTTTACAGCGACAACAGATTGAATTTCTTCTTCACTCAGAGGGAATTGAATGTATTTTTTTAATACTTTTTCAGGTGCGACACCGTCTGTAATTTGTTCTGCCATAAAGTCAGGCGTTCTTGTAATGGAACGAATCACTTCAGGATTCCAATTATAGTCGCCACCTTGTGCTACCGAGAATCCACCCGTTGAATGGTCAGCTGTTGCCACAACTAATGTATGTTTATCTTTTTTAGCGAACTCTACAGCTGCTTCGAAAGCATCTTCAAAATCTGCCATCTCACTCATAGCACCGACAATATCATTATCATGTCCAGCCCAGTCAATTTGACTGCCTTCTACCATTAAGAAGAAACCTTTTTTGTTTTTAGATAATTGTTTTAATGCTGCATTCGTCATATTACCGAGAGAAGGAGTCGAACTATTGCGGTCGATTTTTTTATCTAATCCACCATCTGCAAATAATCCAAGTAGTTTTTCATTTGTATTTTTTTGAAGTTGATCTTTTGATGTGACATAACGATAACCTGCTTTTTTAAATTCCTTTGTTAAATCACGGTCTGTTCGTACAAAGTTCGCTTTACCACCACCAAGTAGAACGTCTATCTTATGTTTACCTTTAATTTTTTCATCAAAATAATCATCTGCAATCCCATTCATATTCTTACGCGTTTCATCATGCGCGCCAAAAGCAGCTGGTGTTGCATGTGTAATTTCAGATGTTGCAACAAGCCCAGTTGATTTACCTTGTTCTTTTGCGGCTTCTAAAACGGTTTTCACATTTGAACGGTCATTGTCAACAGCGATTGCTGCATTGTATGTTTTAACACCGGCAGACATGGCAGTAGCTGCACTTGCAGAATCTGTTACATTTTGCGTTGGATCTTCAGGATACGTCATCTGTTGCCCAACTAAATAGCGATCAAAGATACTTTTATCGACAAATTTAGTCGATGAGCTATTTTGTAAGTAACGATAAGCAGATGTATAGGATGTTCCCATACCGTCACCTATTAAAAAAATGACATTTTTAATTTCAGGTGTAGTTGGTTTTTTCTTTGTTGCAGCAGAGACATCAGACGTTTGTACAGCTGCAATGGTAGAGAATGCTATTGCAGATGCAGCAAAAGTAGAAAGTAATTTTTTTGATATGATTTTCAAAGGTAAATCCTCCTTTAGTTTGATAATTTTACTATACAGAATAATTGTAAAGAAGGATTGTTCTAAATGTAAAAGTATGTAAAAATAATAAAATGATTGTCTTTTCCATAAAAATACTTTTTTAATATTTTAGTAAAAACTAGCAACCATGTTTAAAGTATTTATTTTTAGGATAAGATAATAAAAGAGTCTTGCTGTAAGGAGGAAGCTATATGTCAAAAATATCGTTTATTCTACCGGCATACAATGAAGAAGAGAATGTGCCACGAATTTACGAAGCGATTGATCGGGAGGTTCGAGAGTCCAAATACGACTACGAATTTATTTATGTCGATGATGGGAGTAAAGATCGAACGCTAGAACGTATCAGAGAACTACAGCAAAAAGATAATCACGTGAACTACGTATCTTTTTCAAGGAATTTTGGTAAGGAAGCGGCTATCTATGCAGGTTTACAACATGCTACGGGAGATGCAGTCATCTTAATGGATAGTGATTTACAACATCCGCCAAGTTTAATAATGGACATGGTGAAAGGTTTCGAAGAAGGGTATCACCAAGTCATTGCTTGCCGCGATCGTCGTGGAGAGAGTATGGTTTATCGTGGTATTACAAACACTTTTTATCGAATGATGAATAAATTAAGTACAGTAGAATTGCAAAATGGCGCAGGAGATTTCCGTCTATTAAGTCGCCAAGCAGTTGATGCACTTTTATCTTTAAGTGAAAATAATCGCTTTTCAAAAGGGCTTTTCGAATGGATTGGATTATCAAAAAAGAATATCTACTATGAAAATGTCGAGCGTCAATTTGGCGAAACGAAATGGTCCGTTAGTATGTTATTCTCATACGCAGTAGATGGTATTTTATCCTTTAATACAAAACCGCTTCGCATCTGTCTATATTTAGGGTTATTGACGATGCTTTCAGGGATTGCTTATATCGCAATTATGCTTGGAGGAATCTTTTTCAAAGGAATTGACGTACCTGGCTACTTTACAACGATTTCTGCCATTCTTGTGCTAGGAGGTTTACAGTTGATGAGTTTGAGCGTAATTGGCGAATATATCGGACGCATCTATTGTGAGGTGAAAAGAAGACCGCACTATATCGTAGGCGAAACGAATGTGAATCGTGCATTACGTGTTGTAAGTATGGAGAAGAGTAAGGTCAATTCAAAATAGAAAATGAGTCGTGTGTATGAATACTAGAAAAGAATATATCAAATTTATCATTGTAGGTGTTCTGAATACGGGCCATTATTATTTATGGTATCTGCTACTCTATACAGTATGTGAATGGCCTTATCTCCTCAGTCATATTGTGGCGACATTTAACAGTATGATTGGTTCGTATTTTATGAATGTATACTTTACGTATGAGGAAAAACCATCATGGAAATCATTTTTACTCTTTCCATTAACACAAGTAACGAATATCGTCATTCAAACGATTGGTATGTTTGTATTTGTGGAATGGCTGTTTGTATCACCTTATTTTGCACCGATTGCAACAGTATTAATTAGTATTCCGATTACTTTTGTTGTGACAAGGAGGATTATCCGTGTTTCAAAAGAAGCGTAGAAGGGTCAACGGAGTTGTGCTAATAAGCATGCTCATCATCTCTTTATTGGCACATCTTTTTTACATAATTACCTGGCAACAAGGTACTGTAATGAAGGGGATTAATGACGGCTTGTCACAAATGCTGCCTTTTAAACAATTTATTTATAATCAATATGCAGAAGGACGTTTTTTCTATTCTGCTGATTTCGGACTAGGTGGCGATTTTTTTAGTTCGCTCGCTTATTATTTCACAACGAATCTCTTTTTCTTACCATGGGTTGCAATCACATGGGGATTTGCAACTCTTTTTCAATTTACGCCAGATTTTGATTACTGGATGATGCTCGTCTTACCAATGAGCATATTTAAACAAACGGTCATCATGTTTGTTGCGTATATATTTTTAAAGCAAATCTTACAATCCATTCGCGGGGCATATGTTGGTGCCGTTTTTTATGCACTAAGTCCATTTTTCTTCCGACATGAGATGTACTGGGATATTTTAACGGATGCGATGTTCTGGTTACCGCTTATTTTAATTGGTGTCGAGCGAATTATACGTAAACAATCATTATTTGTATTTACACTATCAGCAGCACTCATGATGATTAGTAACTTTTATTTATCCTATGTTGTATTATTAACCGCAGTAATCTACATGATTGTACGTCAATTTATGCATCTAACAGATAATGAAAGAAGTACTTTTGAGCAGTTAAAGCGATATATCGCAAGTGGCATCATCAGCTTTGCTCTTGCTTGTTTTGCGTTTATACCAGCTGCTTATGGATTTATAAATAATGTGAGACCGCCATTTCAAGACACAATCAAAGGTTTTGAAATCAATGACGCCATCATCATGAGTCCGCGTGTTTTATGGTTACCGATTTTTATCTTTATTTTATTCTTTATCAAACCGTTATATCGTCATCGTACATTCCGCTTCTTTGCAATTTTTGCAGGGGTAGGAATCATTGCGCACTTTATTCCATATATCGGCAGTATCTTTAATGGTTTTTCAGCACCACAACAACGCTGGGAATCGATTGTTATCTTAAGTTTTGCAGGGATGCTTGGTGTAGCGATTAAGTATTTTGAAGAATGGCGTCGAGATCGTACGATTGTTTATGGAGTCATTGGCTTCATAGCACTATGGAGTCTCTTTATATGGCTCATACCACAATATGAATCATCTGTGCCATTACTGATTACCACAGCTATATGGCTTGTTATTTTCGCTATTACACAGTGGTATCGTGCACCACTCATTTGGTTTTCAGCAAGTATTCTCGTGTTTAGTATAATCGAAGCCAATATTTTTTCAGAAGATTTAACAAAAACAGGTGTTGCAACGAAGTCTTTTATCACATCAGAAGCGTATCATTCGAATGAGCAACAACAAGCAGTCGAATGGATGCAACAACGTAAAGTTTCAAAAGATGCACGCATTGATTGGATGGTACCTTATCGCAATAATACACCGATGGTTCAAAACTTCCGAGGAACGAGTATTTATTCCAGTATTCTAAATGGAGATTTACTATTATGGTATTTACGTGACTTGCAAATTGATATGGCACGTGAAAGTGTTAGTCGTTATGGAACGCTTGGTAATCGCACAAACTTAATGGCGATGCAGCAAGTTCAATTCTATATGCGTGAAAAGTCGAATGAAGCATTACCATATAATTACCGTCTCGTAAAGGTAAATGAAAATACGCAAATTTACGAAAATGACCAATATTTACCTGTATTTCGTATTGCGACAAAAACGTATCGTCAGTCTGATTTAGACGATGCACCGGTTCTTGCGAAAGAACACGCAATGCTAGATGGCGTTATTATGACAGATGGTAAGGAAAAAGCACCGAAAGTCAAAAAACGTAAGATTCTAAGCAATACGGTACAAGGTGGGCATTGGGATGGTGAAGAACTAATTATTAATCAAGATAAAGGTCGTGTAGCATTCAGTCTTGCACCAATTATGGGTGCTAAAACAATGTACGTTCAAATGTATATTGAGGGCATTCGAAATTATACTGGTCTTACGATTGAAGCGAATGAGTATCGTACAACGAGGAAAAAGTCAAATTCAATTTACCGTACTAACTATAATCATATTACATTAGCGATTGATGCCTCAAACCAATTACTCATTGAATTACCAAAGGGAACGTATCGTTTAAAAGATGTAGCGATTTATGATGAGGATTATACAGCATTAAATGCAGCTTATAATAAAAAGAATGAAGCAGATGTCTCGTGGAACCACGGCGAGGCGAAAGGTGAAGTAAATGTGAAAAAAGACGATGTACTCGTATCGTCGATTCCTTACGAAAAGGGATGGCATGCTAAAGTAGACGGAAAAAAAGTAGCAGTCGAAAAAGTGAACTATGCTTTTGTTGGTGTACCGATGAAGGTAGAAGGGAAGCACGAAGTAGAACTATACTATCGTCCACCGTACTGGCCATATGCTTTATGGATTTCGGTTATTACATGGGTTATATTCCTCATCTATTCATGGCGACAACGACAAAAAATACCGAAATGGCAG
Organism: Kurthia sp. YJT4; assembly: GCF_030219945.1. NCBI lineage: Bacteria > Bacillati > Bacillota > Bacilli > Caryophanales > Caryophanaceae > Kurthia > Kurthia sp. YJT4. Next base: position 1,089,240 of record NZ_CP126689.1, read on the forward strand.
CGTCGTTAAAAGAAAACAAATTAAATAACCCCTATCAAATGAACTGCACCCCAATTGTTAGACACATCTAACAATTGGAGGTGCAGTTTTTTATGGCTAAATATACGGCAGCGGAAAAATTACAAGCGGCTTTACGCTACTTAGAAGGCAAAGAAAGTTCACGTGAAATTGCTAAATCGATCGGGACAGATCATAAGGCCATTCTTAATTGGACGAAACAATATAAGTATAACGGTGTAGAAGCGTTTACAAAATCGTATACAAACTATACAGCACAGTTTAAACTAGACGTACTAAACTTCATGATTGAACAAGGTACGTCCTTACTTGAAACAGCGGCTATCTTCGGTATAGCCGCACCATCCACGATTCTTCAATGGAGAAAAATATTCGAAACCAAAGGATTTGATGCCCTTCAATCAAAGAAAAAGGGGCGTCCATCCATGAAAAAAGAAACAAATAAACAACCAAAACAAGCACCAGTAGAAGGCTCACCAGAAGCACTACAAGCAGAAATCGACCGTCTACGTATGGAAAACGAGTATTTAAAAAAGTTGAATGCCTTAGTTCAAGCCAAGGAAAAATCACCAAAGAAGACAAAGTAAAGATCATCTATGAATTAAGGCAAAAATACTCGGTGAAAGCACTTGTAACATTCGCACAAATTCCACGCAGCACGTATTACAATGTAGTAAAAAAGATGAATCGTCCAGACCGCGATGCCGAACTGAAGGCAGAAATCAAAGCGATTTATGAAGAACATGAGGGTCGTTATGGCTATCGCCGTATTCGCGATGAGCTAGCGAATCGTGGGCAAAAGGTGAATCATAAGAAGGTGCAGCGCATCATGAAAGAGCTGGGTTTAAAGTGCTTAGTGCGTATGAAAAAGTATAAATCCTATAAAGGTACCGTCGGTAAAATTGCGCCAAATATTTTAGATCGTAACTTTACAGCAGAGGCACCGAATGAGAAATGGGTAACAGATATTACGGAGTTTAAGCTATTTGGTGAAAAGCTCTATTTATCACCTGTTTTAGACTTATTTAACGGAGAAATCATCACGTATACCATTGGCTCTAGACCAACGTATTCTTTAGTATCTGAGATGTTAGAGAAGGCTTTAGAGAGATTGCCGGAAGAACATCAACTATTGATGCATTCTGATCAAGGCTGGCATTATCAAATGAAGCAATATCGCCATGCCCTTGAATCAAAAGGGATTGTACAAAGTATGTCCCGTAAAGGGAACTGTTACGACAACTCCGTCATGGAGAATTTCTTCGGCATATTGAAATCGGAATTCCTTTACTTGAAGGAATTTGAAAGTGTGGAGCATTTTAAATTGGAACTTGAAAAGTATATAACGTATTACAACACAAAACGTATGAAGGCAAAATACAAAATGAGTCCGGTAGCGTACCGAACCCATTTCACTCAAGCTGCCTAAATGAAATAACTGTGTCTAACTTTTAGGGGTCACTTCAAAATCGTATATAAATTTGATAGGGGTTATTTTTATTTATAATTCTTACTTAAAAAAGCTTTTGTTCGTTCGTGTTGCGGGTTGTCGAAAATTTCTTCAGGTGTTCCTGCTTCTACAATCTCACCATCTGCCATAAAGACAACACGATCGGCAACTTCACGCGCAAATGCCATCTCATGCGTTACGACAATCATCGTCATATCTTCACGCGCTAAATCTTTCATTACTTTTAACACTTCACCTGTTAATTCAGGGTCTAGTGCAGAAGTCGGTTCATCGAATAATAGTAGTTCAGGGTTCATCATTAATGCGCGCGCAATGGCGACACGCTGCTTTTGACCACCTGATAGACTATTTGGCATGGCCTCAGCCTTATCTGATAAACCTACTTTTTGTAATAGTTCGCTACTCTTTTGGCGAAGCGCTTGTTTCTCTTGTTTTTTCACAAGACGAGGTGCCATTTCTAAGTTTTCTTGAACCGTTAAGTGTGGGAAGAGGTTAAAATGTTGGAACACCATACCCGTCTTCGCTGTAATCGCACGAATATCCTTTGCTTTCGGATAGTGACCATCTTTTGCAAGATATTCGCCGCCAATGGCAATCGAACCACCATCAATTTTCTCTAAATGTACAAGACTACGGAGCATTGTACTTTTACCTGAACCAGAAGGGCCAATCACTGCTACAACTTCATTCTTTTCAACAGAGAACGTAATACTTTTTAATACTTCATTTTGACCAAATGATTTTTTTAAACGATTAATTTCAATAATAGCCATGAAAATCCCTCCTATTCAAATGAAAATTTCTTTTCGAGTAGTTTAAAGATGAATGTTAAGACTGCAGTTAATAATAGATAGATGACACCCGCAATAACGAATGGGAAGAAGTTTAAATCACGATTTACAGCTGTCTGTGCATAATGTAGTAATTCAGGAACTGCCACTGCGTATAGAAGTGCTGTATCTTTCATTAATGTAATCGACTCATTTGCAAGTGCTGGTAGGGCAATACGGAACATTTGTGGAATGACAATACGTGTTAATGTTTGGAATTTATTAAATCCAAGTACCTGTGCTGCTTCGTATTGACCTTTATCAATTGATAATACGCCACCTCTAAAGATTTCAGCAAAGTAAGCTGCATAGTTTAAAACGAATGCAATTCCTGCCGCTGTGAAACGATCCAATACTAAATATTCGCCAATACCTGGAATGACAGGAAGACCAAAACACACAACAATCAGTTGTAATAATAGCGGTGTACCACGCATAACATAAACGAATGTATGCGCTAACCATGCAAGTGGCTTAAATGCACTTTTTTGTGCCAACATGACTAAGAAGCCAAGTGGAATTGACAAAACAATCGTAATAAAGAATAACAGTAGTGTCATTTGAGCGCCTGTCAGCATGGGTTTTAGTACAGACATAAAATAATCAAAGCTCATAAATAAATTGTCCTCCTCATTTCTTGTAAAAAGCTCCTTTGTAAGTGTATCGTGTTCACAAAAAGTCGACAAGTGTCAATTTCTCACACTTGTCGACGTGTTACGACCTTTTTACTTTAATACTTTACTTTCACCGAACCATTCTTTTGAAATCTTTTCAGCTTCGCCATTTGTATTCATTGTATCAAGTGCTTTTTGTAACTTGTTTAATAATTCTTCATTACCTTTTTTCACACCAATACCGTATTGTTCAGGTGCTAAAGATTCTTCAAGTAATGTGTATGTGCCTTTTTCTTTTTTCATGTAGTAATCAATAACGACTTCATCAATAACGACTGCATCTGTACGACCTGATTTTAAATCGTTTAGTGCAAGTACGTTATCTTTATATTCGCTCACGTTTTTCACGTCTTTTTTAATTGGGTTTGCGTTCAATGCTTCAGAAGCTGAAGATTGTGCTTGTAAACCGATGTTTTTACCTTTTAAATCAGCTAATTTTTTAATTGGTGAATCAGCTTTTGTTACGATTACTTGTGCATTTTCTAAGTAAGGTTTAGAGAATAATACTTTTTGTTTACGTTCATCTGTAATTGTATAACCGTTCCAAATTAAATCAATACGTCCACTTTGTAATTCAGCTTCTTTTGTTGACCAGTCGATTGGTTGGAATTTCGCTGTGTAACCCATTTCTTTTGCTGCAGCTTTTGCATAGTCGATATCGAAACCAACTAGTTCATTTTTGTCATCTCGGAATCCCATTGGTGCAAATTGATCATCAACACCAATTACCAATTCTTTTTTATCTGAGTTATCTGCTTTTGATGTACCACAACCTGCTAAAACAACTGACAAAGCAAGTAGTAGCGTAAAAATAAGGCCCATCTTTTTCATATTTATTCGCTCCCTTTTTTAAGTAAACACTTTAGTGTGCTAATGTATTAGTAAGTGAATATAGTATAACATTAAAAGACGAAATTAGACAATAGCTTTTTACGAAAAATAATAAGAACTTTTGGATTTACATTTACAACCAACTACCATTTTGTTACTGTAAACGTACAGTCAAAAAAGAGGAGGATTGTATGAAAAAAATCGTTACAGCTAGTTTATTGTGCGGTACTTTACTATTAACTGGTTGTACAGAATCGGCAGACAACAAAGAGTATACACGTACAGAACAACAAGCCAAAAATTATACATTAGCAAAAGATTTTATGATGTATCAGGTTAAATACAAGAGTTTTACCATATATATAGAAGAAAGTCAGAAACAAATTGAAAAGACCATTGCAAGTTATGTGAAAAAAGAAGGCTTTAATGAAGAAGGGTATGACAAAGAAGGGTATGATCGACGTGGTTATAACCGGAATGGTTTTGATCGAGAAGGGTATGATCCAGATGGTTTTAACCGTTTAGGTATAAATAAAGAAGGTACTACACATGAAGGTAAACCATCGCATTTTAGAGCGCCATACGACCGTTATGGTTATGATGCAGCAGGATATGATGAAGATGGTTATGACCGCTATGGTTATAATCGACAAGGCTTTAATGAAGATGGTTTTAATAAAGAGGGAGACTATAAAGACACGAGTGAGGAATCAATTCAAGCCTATAATAAACGTGAGTGGGATGAAATTTCAAAAGAAGAACAGTTCCAGCATGCACTCTATTTTCCATTAGTTCAAAATTGGATGAAAAAACAGCCGAAGCTTCAAGAACAATACTATGAACAGGGTGTGCATCCTTTCAGTGAATCAGCCTATCACTTAAATTTACTTTATAATACGCAGCCAGCACTGTTTGATGATTTACTACCATTTATTCGTATAGAAGCAGTTGCGCAGTTTCAACCAAATCATTTAAATAAGCATGATCAAAAGATTCGACTAGAAGCAGAAGATGGAACGATGATAACGCTAATACAAGATGATGCACTATTACCGAAATATTTAGAGCGTAAATGGTCGACCCTTGAATCTGTGAAAGAGGGACAAACCATCACATTAGATACTGAAGAAGGAGTCAGTGTCACTTACGAAGTAGTACAAGTGACAGATTTAGCACCAACTGAACAAATCTATATCGATGTAGCTCGCCAAGCCATTCAACAGTCAAAAGGCAAGTGGGCAGAAGCGCAGTACCTTTTTGATGAAGCTTTCTATAAAGCAGTAGATGCAGAAGAAAAAGAGATTGCTTTGAATCAAGCTGTTTTAAATGAATTAAAAAAAGAGCGCGAAAAATCATGGCCTAAAAACTATCTACGTGATTCTAATGAAGAAATTGAAGTATTTAATGAAGAAGCAAGAGAACAGCTGATTACACAACTCATGCATGATGTAAGTGGCTATGATTTGATGAAAAAAGAATTGAAGTAAATAAAAAATCGGAACCGTACTGTGGTGTGGTTCCGATTTTTTGTTGCGAAATGACATGTTTTGATGGTTTCATTGTTATTATTCAAATACAGTTTTATATGTAAGAGTTGTGTACCCACCAAGAATGCCAATCCCTTCAATAAGAAAAAGCCTTTTTCATCTTCTGTATTCGATACACATGCTTTGTCTTGGCAATCGAATTGATGTTGAACGGCTAACCAATCAGTGAAAGAAGCATTAGATGGTTTTACAAATGGTAATATGAACAGAAATATAATAAAAAGTGACCAGATAATGAGACTACTACGTTCACGTTTAACAACTGCTATCGCACCTATTACGAATGTAGCTATTAATAGAACAATTCCCAAAAACATTATGATGAAAGATTGTTTGATACCAAGAAAAATAATTATAATACCTAAAAAACTAAACAATAATGATAAACGTGAGTAGCTTTTCTTCATCGTGATTCTCCAATTTCGCTTGAATTCTGATTTATTGAGGTTAGCGAAGACTTCTTTGCTCAACATAAGAATAACTTATTTTTTAATAAAGGTAAATTTTAGTAAAAATAATAGGAGGCCTTGATTTAAATAGAGCAAGTATATATTTTAGATAAACACCTTCTACCTTACAATCCATTAAATTCGGCATGCCACACACAAGTTGCTTGCTATTTTATAAAAAAGTCATACAAAAAAGAGACTGCATAGGCAATCTCCTTTTTGTATGACTGAGAACAGTTTATGTCCTCGTCTTTTTTTATAAAAAACAACATGAGTAAAATGTGTTTCTACCTATTTAAACGAATTAAGCGTTTTTTGGTTCTGCTGCAACAGCTGCTTCTTTTGGAGCTTCTGGTGTAACAGCCACTTCTTCCCAAGCACCTTGAGCAAGTAATTTTTTCTTGCCAACGAATGCCCAGATAATTAAGAAGATGTTAATTACTAATAAAGCAAGTACTACGAATAGTACAGAGTTATAAGAACCTGTTAATTGGAACATGAAACCGTATGCTGGTAATGCTACGATCCCTGCTACTGCAAGACCAATTGCAGCTAGAGAGTAGATTTGAGCATAATCCTTCATACCGAATAATGAAGAAGTTAATAGCGGTCCTAATGTACCTAATGAAGTTGTCATAAAGCCGAAGATTGTTACACCTACGATGAACATAGCAGGGCTTTGTGGAACTAATAAGAAAATAATGATTGGTACAATACCTAAAATCATTGCAAAAATAGCTGTGTTACGAGCGCCAATTTTGTCAGCTAAAATACCGAATGAAAGCGCACCAACTACAATCCCAAGTTGCATAATACCAAGAGCAGTACCAGCAAATTTGATTGAGTAATCATTTGCCATAGCAAATGGTGCTAAATGCTGACTGAATGAAGCGATTGACGTAATAATGAAGAAGAACAAGAATAACGCGATGAACGCAGTTGATTTTTTCGCTTTTGCGAAAGATACGCCACTGATTACTTGTGGTTCACTGTTTCCTTGTGCATCTGTTACTTCTTCAGCACCTAATGGTTGTAAACCTTTATCTTTTGGTGCAAAACGAATTGTTAATAAGATAATTGGAATAACGATTGCTGCAACTCCACCAGCTAAGATGAAGTAAGTGTTACGCCATCCAGCGTCTGCGATTAAGTTACCAGCAGCAGGTTGTAAGATTGAACCGATAATACCACCAGTTGCTACCATGATCCCTAAAGCTAAACCATTATGTTTTTTAAACCAGTTGTTTAATAGAACAGGACCTGCGATTTGAGTTAAGAATACAGAACCGATTGACATTGGGATACAGAAGATGTACCAACCCCATACAGAGTTCATTAAACCGAATGCTGCAAAACCACCAGCTTGTAATAGCATAGCTACTACTAATACAACGCGAACATTATATTTCGCAATAATTTTACCTGCTAAAGGTAAGAAGAACATCGTTACAATTGAAGCGATTGAGAAGTATAGCGTTAAGCTACCCATACCAATACCTAAATCAGTTGTAATCGGTGTTAGGAATAAACCACCAATTGTCGATAAACCAGCTTTAGTTAAACCGACCATTAGAGCTACACCAATTAAAATTACCCAAGCGTAATGAAGTTTTTTCTTTGTTTTCATTTGATGGACCTCTTTCTATAGTCTCTGCCTAAATTTGTGAAATGTTAAAAAAATGATATTTTGATTTTTAGTATGAAAGCTAAAATATGATGTATGAATGAATCATTTTTAAAACTGAGAGACCTTTTTTATTTTTTTAAGTGCCGCAACAGCTGTTTGCTGTACAAATATTAACGGAAGGTTAGAAATGTGTCAACACTGTGAATTGGCTGTAAATCGCTATTTATAAAGAAAAAAGTAGTTGGGAAATAGGTCAAAAAAGTATTGTCATAATTTAGAATAAAATATTTTAGTGCTAAAATATTCAACCTTAATACAATGGGTTTTTTAGAGATGTGTTAGTAGAGTGTCGAAAAAGCTCGATAAATAGATGAAAAAGAATTATTATTAATTAAAAAAAGAATGATTGAAAATGAATAAAAATTCTTTTTATTGAATAATAATAAAAGATTGATTTTTGAGACTTTCTGGGAAAGAAAATAATAACGTGTAAAACTTTTAAAAAATCAACCCCTAAATTCGTGAAAAATTTTTTTATTTTTAGCGTTTTTCGCTCGTTTTTTTCCAAAAATTACAAGGTTTTTTATAAAAAAAAGGATATTTTTTGAAAAATATGCACAAAAAATTCATCTTAAAATTACTCTAATTTGAGTATTTTTTAAATAAATTCTCAATTAAACACGTTTAATTTATAAAATATTCCATATCAAAAATGTTATAAAACAGAAAAAAGGAATGTAACAGCTGTTACATTCCTTTTTGTAGTAAAGTAAGTTGTTTTCTAGTTCTCGATTTGGATATGAGTATTATTCAACGCCAAGTGTAACGCCCGTTTTTTTCAAGTATTGGCGATATGCAATACTTAATCTGTCGAATTTTAGCGATAATTCAGCTTGTAAATCAAGTGGTAGTTCTTCAGGTTTTTGATTTTCAACAATTGGCTTATCTTGTGCGAAGATCATATCTTGGAAAGCAACAATCTCCTCATCTGTTTGTCCTGTTTCATAATTGAACGACAAAATACCGTAAGCAACCGACTTTAATTCCTCAACTGGTTTGATTGTTAGAAGGATTGTCATCTTCGTCCCGTTATTTGGTTCTTCTTTTGTGAAACGAACGGTTAAAGGACGTAATACTTCATATGTATAGTACACGTTCTTCGATTGTCCAGAACCATCTGGATCAGGTTGGAAGACATCAATTGGTGTTGTGTAAATACGTTCGTCTTCTGTAATTACGCGATAATCACCAATAACAGGTTTGTCTTGTACACCTAAGTAGCCTTCATGTACGAACGCTAAGTGACCAACATCTAAGAAGTTCTCTACAATACGTGGTGGTTTTGCTTCCACAGATTGCGGTCCCCATAATACATTACGGAACTCGCCGCCTGTCACTTCTTCATATGGGAAAAAATCAGGATGATTATTATTTAAATTCACCCATACAAAACCATACGCCACTTTACAGCCATATTTGAATGCCTGTGCTTTTTGTGAAATTTGTTTGCCCTCAGGTAATTGTGGAATCTTCGTGCAATGACCTTCATCATCATATTGCCAACCATGATATGGACAAACTAATTGGTCGTCTTTTACACAACCAAGCGATAGTGCTGCTCCGCGGTGAATACACAAATCTTTGAATGCGTGAATTCCTTTACGATTACAGAATAATACGATACGTTCCCCAAGTACGATTTGTTGTAATGGCTGTTCTTTTACATCTTCCTCTTTGCAAACGACAATCCAATCGTTACGCAAAACTTCATCTTTCATCAATGTACATCTACTCCTTAACTAGCTAAATGGTATAGCTTTATTCTATAGGATAGAGAAAGGAGTCGTCAATATAAAATACGAACATTTTAAGTTTGAAATTTTAATAATGTATGTATTTTGGTGTTTACAATTCAAAAAAACGTTTGTATAATGCAAATATAGTTTTGAAAGGGAACAATCGAATCCCTTTATTTTAAAAGATGTACATACAACTTGTTAAGACGTAAATTGAAATTAAAGGAGCAGTTCAAGTGGAGAATCCAAAGGAAAACACGAACAATTTTATTGGGGTGAATGAAAAGATTGGATGGGGGAGAGCTTTTTTACTTGGCACACAGCATGTATTAGCCATGGATTTATACATAGCACCGATCATCATCGCGAGCTTACTTGCATTAGGCAGTGATACATCTTTCTTCGTACAAATGTGCTTTTTAGCAGCAGGGATTGCAACACTGATTCAAACGGTTGGGGGACTAAAACTACCTGTTGTTCAAGGACCATCATATATTCCAGTTGGTGCCCTTGCAGCCATTGGTGGTAAATTAGGTTTAGGAGCTGTATTCGGTGCATTATTACCTGGTGCATTGTTAATTGCATTACTTGGTTATCCATTAAAAGTATTTGCGAAAACCGTTAAGAAAATCATTCCACCATTAGTGGGTGGGACAGTGATTGTTATTGTCGGTATCTCATTAATGCCGACAGCTTTTACAAGTCTTTATGACGGCGATGTAAAAACAAACTTAATCGTATCGGCAGTAACAGCAATTGTCTTAGTCGTTATGATGTTATTAGGTAGAAAAACGAGTGGTTCAGGTACATTCTTCCGTTTAACGTCTGTTGTTATTGCGATTATTGTCGGAACGATTGTTGCATCATTCTTCGGTTCAGTTAGTTTTGCGAAAGTAGCAGAGGCGAAATGGTTCTCTTTACCGACAGCATTCCCATTCGGTAAACCAGAGTTTAATTTACAAGCTGTTTTAACGATGGTATTCATTTATTTCATTATCTTAATTGAGACAACAGGTACATGGTTCGTTGTATCAACCGTAACAGGCGAAAAGTTGAATGAAAAACGCTTAAATAAAGGAGCAGTTGGTGAAGGTCTTGGCTGTTTCGTTGGTGGAATCGCTGGTGGTACACCAATGACAGGTTATTCATCAAATGCAGGGATTATCGCAATTACAAAAGTAGCGAGTAAACGCGCAATCATTGCAGCAGGGATTATTTTAGTCTTACTAGGCTTAATGCCAAAATTAGCGACAATTATTACATGTGTACCACTGACAGTTATTAATGCTATTTTCGGTATTGTTTGTGTGGCGATTATCATGAACGGTTTAAAAGTTATTCAAAAAGTAACAATTAATGACCGTAATATGATGGTCATCGGGATTCCAATCCTTTTAACAATTGGTACAATGGGGATTCCAGCAGAAGTGATGAGTAGTGTACCTGACTTCGTGAATTACATCTTATCATCAGGAACAGCTGTTGGTGCAATCGCAGTACTAATTTTAAACTTAATTATTCCAGCTTCAAAAGAAGATCAAGCAGAGGCAGCAAAACACGCTATTACAGAATAAAGTAACGGAAGGAATCGTATGAAGGATGGTACGGTTCCTTTCGTTTTGTTATAATGAAACACAAACAGTTTTAAGGAGAATGACAATGAAGAATCACGTAGATGAGGCGTATTTAACGCTTTGCCAACATATATTAGAAGAAGGTCATGCAAAAGGAGACCGTACAGGTACAGGTACATGGAGTACATTCGGTTATCAAATGCGCTTTGACTTACAAAAGGGTTTTCCACTTTTAACAACAAAACGTACTGCTTTTCGCTTAATTGCGACAGAGTTATTATGGTTTTTAAAGGGCGATACGAATGTTCGTACATTAATCGCACAAAATAATCATATTTGGGATGAGTGGGCATTTGAAAAATGGGTGACAAGCGAGGAATACACAGGACCTGATATGACAGATTTCGGACGTCGTGCTGTAACAGACGAAGATTTTGCGCCAGTTTATGAGGAACAGATGCGTATATTCCAAGAACGTATTGTAGAAGATGCGGCATTTGCTGAAAAATATGGTGATTTAGGACCTGTTTATGGTAAACAGTGGCGCTCATGGCCATCAGCAGATGGGGGAACGATTGACCAAATTAAACAAGTCATTACGTCAATTAAAGAAAATCCGAACTCTCGTCGCCATATTGTGAGTGCATGGAATCCAGCCGAAGTAGATGACATGGCATTGCCACCTTGTCATACATTATTCCAGTTCTATGTAGCAGACGGAAAATTATCGTGCCAATTATATCAACGCTCAGCAGATGTTTTTTTAGGAGTACCATTCAACATCGCTTCATATGCACTATTAACGCATTTAATCGCAAAAGAATGTGGTTTAGAAGTAGGCGAGTTCATTCATACCTTAGGTGATGCACACATCTATAAAAACCACCTAGCACAAGTGGAAGAACAGATGTCACGTGAACACCGCGAATTGCCAACACTTGTATTAAATGAAGAGAAGTCATCTATTTTTGATTATGAAATGGAAGATTTAAAAATCGAGGGGTATAATCCGCACCCAAGTATTAAAGCACCAATTGCGGTGTAATACAAAAAGTCAGCTAGATGTTCTGCATACTAGCTGACTTTTTAGTTATGATTTGAAAATGAAAGTCCAGGGCATGCTTGTATAAGGGGGAATAGTTAGTTTAGGAATCGTAAAGATCCCCTCTAAATCACCAAAGCGGACAAAACGTTCTTGGAATGTAATGGTGTAATCTGTTGTATTATGAACAAGTAATGTGACAAGTTGTTCATTCTTGTGGTTCATCGCTGTTCGAATATGTGTATAGCACACATCCTTATTACAATATTCGAAAATTTGTTCAATTAATGTGCGATCTTGATGTGAAATGGTTCTGTCCCAAGTTTGTTCAAATAGTAGTTTCATTTACTCACTCCCTTTTTTTAACAGTAGCAAAAAAAATCGAAAAACAAAAGTTAAGATTGTGTGAAAAGTTGCTATTTTTAGTATGTATTACTCATTATAGAGAAAAAGATTGAAATCCAATGTTTCTTCTATTAGAATAGAGAGGATAGAAAGAGAGGTGTAAAGAGATGATTTCTTTAATTGTAGCACATGATAATAATCGTGTAATTGGTCTGAATAATGAAATGCCGTGGCACTTACCAGGCGATTTAGCGTATTTCAAAGAAAAAACAATGGGAAAACCAATTATTATGGGACGCAATACATTTGAGTCAATTGGTCGTCCACTCCCGGGTCGTCGTAATATTATTATTACACGTAACAAGGCATATGAAGCAGCAGGAGCAGAAATTGTACATAGTTTAGAAGAAGCACTTGAGCTGACAAAAGATGCAGAGGAACAGATGGTGCTTGGCGGCGAGCAAATCTTTAAAGAGGCATTGCCATTAGCAGACCGTCTATACATTACAAAAATCGACCATTCATTTGAAGGCGATACATTTTTCCCATCATATGAAGGTTGGGTAGAAAAGACTACAACGGAAAACCATGAAGCGAATGGTTTTACTTTCCGTTACACAATTTATGAAAAAAGGTAAACACTTTACTACTATTGTAGTATAGTGTTTTTTTAGTAGGAGGAAATAGGATGCGAAACACATTTAAGCAAGTTCTATATGTTGTACTATTTGCGATGTTGATGACATGTACAATTGGTACAGCTGCACAAGCGGCAACAAAGCCAGCAATTAAAGGGGCAACAACAAAAACAATTACACTTGGAAGTACATTTGATCCAAAAAAAAGTGTAACAGCTGTTGATGCAAAAGGTAAGAGCCTTACAAAGAAAATTAAAATAACAGGCAAAGCCAACACAAATAAAGTTGGGACATACACATATATGTATCAAGTTACTATTTCAAAAAAACAAACTTTGAAAGTAAAAAGAAAAGTAATCGTTAAAGCCAAAAGTTATAAACTAAAAGAAGATACAAGACCTTTCACGGTAAAAGGTGGTTATGGTCGCCATGCCCTGAAAAAAGCGGGTACGACTCTATCGTTGATTGAAAAATCAACAGGTGGCTGGTATAAAACATCAGCAAATCATTGGATTAAAACAGGTCTTGTCGGGGACTATGTATTTATTCATGAAACAAAGCCAGTCTATGCAACATCTTCTACCAAAACATCGAGTGGTAAAGCTACATATGGTATTTCAAAAGTAGAAGGTACGTCGATTAAAAATAAGCGTATTAAAATTGCGAGCGGTTGGATTACAGCACCACCGTATATCGATCCTTTTGTATCAAAGGGAATTCAGGCACAGCAAGACGAAATTTTAAAGATTATGAATGCAGAACGTGCTAAAGTTGGCGCACAACCATTAGTGAAAGATGAAACATTATCAAAAATCGCCGTACTTCGTGCATATGATATGGTGACACATCGCTACTTCTCACATTATGCAACAAGCACATATGGTCCTTATTATACACTCGTAAATCAGTGGAATTACTGGTACTGGGCAAGCGGTGAAAATATTGCAGCAGGTGCGAGTTCAGCAGCGCAATATATGAATATGTGGATGAACTCACCAGGACATAAAGCGAATATCCTCAATAAAAATTACAATCGCGTAGGTGTGGGCGTAGTGAAGAGTCCGACAACTGGTTGGTATAGCTCTGTCGCAACGCAAGTCTTTGCACAGCAATAATATAAGTAGAAAAGAGAAATCTCATTTGTATGGGATTTCTCTTTTTGATATGGATAGGGGCAGTGACCCATTTTCGCCCTCGAATAACCTGTTTGGACGGGCGAATGTCCCGAACCAAGGGGCGAGTGCTCTAATCCCTTCTCCGAATGCCCCGTTTCGCAGGTCGAATGTCCGATTTCACACGATTGTAGACAATTCAAGTCCCTTTCTATTACTCAAAAGCCTTGAAGAAAGTGCGGAAAGGAAGCAATTAAGGTTGTTTAGGCGAGTGACCCATTTTCGCCCTCGAATAACCTGTTTGGACGGTCGAATGTCCCGAACCAAGGGGCGAGTGCTCTAATCCCTTCTCCGAATGCCCCGTTTCGCTGGTCGAATGTTCGATTTCACACGATTGTAGACAATTCAAGTCCCTTTCTATTACTCAAAAGCCTTGAAAAAAGTGCTGAGAGGGAGTAATGAAAGCTGTTCGGTCGAGTGACCCATTTTCGCCCTCGAATAACCTGTTTGGACGGGCGAATGTCCCGAACCAAGGGGCGAGTGCTCTAATCCCTTCTCCGAATGCCCCGTTTCGCTGGTCGAATGTTCGATTTCACACGATTGTAGACAATTCAAGTCCCTTTCTATTACTCAAAAGCCTTGAAGAAAGTGCGGAAAGGAAGCAATTAAGGTTGTTTAGGCGAGTGACCCATTTTCGCTCTCGAATGTCCCTCTACACCTCTCTATCCCCAAATAAAAAAGATTGGATATTACTCCAACCTTCTTAATTAAACATATCCAATTATACAAATGAACATCATCGCACTACCGCCTAAAACGAATAGATGCCAAATCGCATGGTTATAAGGGATTTTTCTATTCGCATAGAAATAAGCGCCAACAGTATATAAAATACCGCCTGTTAATAGAATCCAAAATCCGTTCATCGTAATATGTGAGATGACGGGGTTGAATGCGAAAATAATGACCCAGCCCATCGCAATGTAAAAGATGAGCGATAATGCTTCAAAGCGATGAATGAAGAATACTTTGAATAAAATGCCGATGATTGTTAAACCCCATTCTAATGCGAAAATCGCCCAACCTAATTTCCCGCCGATTGCAAGTAGCGCAAATGGCGTATAAGTTCCTGCGATTAAAATATAAATGGACGAGTGATCAATGATCGAACAGATTTTTTTATAGCGCTCTGGTACGCTATGCAATAAAGTGGAAGCTAAAAAGAGAATCATCATTGAAATCCCGAAAATCGTGAAGCTCATCATGTAGAGGGGAGATTCCATCTTTTCTGCTTGCAAAATAAGAAGAATACAGGCAGGAATCGCGAGAATGAATCCAATACCATGTGTAATAGCATTCCAAAATTCTTCTCTCTTTGTTTTGTAATCATCTAGTGCACCATTCATGATGCATCCCTCCTTAAATTTGAACAACTTGTGATAATTCCATTATGAAACAATTTAACTTTAAAAAGAATTGACATTTGTCACATGTATAACATGACAAAAGAAAGTAAAATAGAAAATAAGAAAGCTCATTGTGCAAAAACACAACAAGATGCACGAAGGCAAATTTTAAAGGATGTGCTAGAAATGGGACGTATTCATATCGTAACCGATTCAACAAGTGGAATTACAAAAGAAGATATAGCAAAGTATGACATTCATATTGTACCGTTATCAATTCAATTTAATGGACAAACATATATAGACGGTGTTGATATTACACCTGAACAGTTTTTAGAGCGTATGGGAGAGTCAAAAGAGTTACCAAAAAGCTCACAGCCAGCAGTAGGTGTATTCGAAGAATTATTTAATGAGCTTGGTAAAGATGGCGATGAAGTATTAGTCATTACGATGACAGGTGGTATGAGTGGTACTGTAAAATCGGCAGAGGCAGCCGCAGCTATTTCAGATGCGCATGTAACGGTTGTTGATTCACGCTTTACATCTGGAGCGCTAGGATTCCAAGTATTAGAAGCAGCGAAAATGGCGCAAGAAGGTCAACATTTAGATGACATCTTAGCTCGTATTGAACATGTAAGACAAAATACACACCTTTACGTAGTAATTGATACATTAGAAAACATGGTAAAAGGTGGACGAATCGGTAAAGCGACGAGTCTAATCGGTTCTTTACTCAACATTAAACCAATTGCGAACTTAGAAGGTGGCGAATATAATCTTGTAACAAAAGTACGTAGCTACAAAGCCGTTACAAAGTATTTGTTTAAGCAATTTGAAGAAGATACAGCAGGCAAAAAAGTACTTGGTGTGACAATCGAGCACGCAAATGGTATGAAGATGGCTGAACCTCTTGCTGAACAAATTCAAAAAAGTGGATTCAATGATTTAAAGTACAGTTTTACCTCGCCAATTATTAGTACACATACAGGTCCTGGTGCAATTGGTTTTTGTTACTATACTGAATAATATCCCTTTTAAATAAAAGAAAACATTGTTACAATAAAAGGAAGTTAAGACGTTTTGTATGTGTTTTCAATCGACGAATCGTTTATTGAGAAATGAAAGAGATGAGAATCGCACAACAGGGCGATTCTCTTTTTCGGTTCAGAAAGGTGGAACGTGTTTGAAAAAGTATCATATACTCCTACTCACCTTCATGTTACTCGCGTTGACAGGCTGTAGCGCAACGGAAGCAATTCGTGATACAGGGGTATTTAGTCGAGAAAAAGTATTACCTAAAAAAGAGATTGAACTAGTTGCATTAGGTGACTCCTTAACTGTAGGTGTTGGAGATGAAAAAGATGCAGGTGGTTATGTGGGGCGTCTTGCAAAAGAGATGCCAGAAAAAATGAATGGCGTTGAGAAAGTAAACATTACGCAAACTGCTAAAAAGGGTAGACGTTCAGATCAATTACTCACGCAGTTAAAGAGTGGTGAAATCAATGATGCATTAAAAAAAGCAGACATCATTACGATGACTATAGGTGGAAATGATTTGATGAAAATTTTAAGAGAAAATTTCACCACTTTAGAAAGACAGCATTTTGATACAGAACGCCCGAATTATGAAAAACGTTACATAGAAATTTTTAAATTAATTCGTGCGCAAAATCAAACAGCACCGATTATTGCGGTGGGCGTATATAATCCTTTAACTGTATATGCAGAAGATACATCTGAGTTTGAAAAAATTCTAGATGAATGGAATCAAGATATGAAAAATATCGTAGAAAAAGATGCATATGCCATTTTTGTACCAACTGTAGATTTATTTCATACAAATAAAGCAGAAGTTTATAGCGATGACTATTTTCATCCGAATGCAAAAGGGTATACAAACATGAAGAATCGTATTTTTGAGACATTGGATACAGTAAGTGTCTATAAAAAATCAAACGGTCGCATGAAGATGAAGGGAGAAACAGTAAATGAATAAATGGAAAGTGGCATTCCTTACACTTTTAACATTGATTATACTTGGGTTTGCTGCACTTATTATTTTAATGTTAAGTGGTAAAGAAGACATGCCAAAACCAGAAGCGATTAATCGAACAGGTAGTAGTGTTAATATTTCAACAACACCAAAAGAATTTGAGGATTTAGCGAATACACTCATTCAGAATTCAAATGATACAAAGAATATTCAATTATGGTTAGAAGTAGATAAGGAATTGATTTTAAAAAGTAATGTAGAAGTATTAGGTGTTACAGTACCTGTTACACTTGCTTTTGAACCAAAAGTAGACGATAAAGGGAATTTAGAGTTATATCAAACAAATGTAAAAGTCGGAATGCTTGATTTACCATCTCGAACAGCTTTACAATTGGTAAGAGATAGTGGTGGCTTACCCGAATGGTTGACAATTCAGCCGAGCGAGAAAACAGCTTATATTGACCTATCTTCATTCAATTTACCAATTGATGGTGTAGGAACAGCGCATTTACGTGCGAAAACCTTTAATCTAGAAAAAAAAGAAATTACGCTACAAATCGTTATTCCTAAAAAATAATGAAAAGGAGTGAAATCGATGGCTACTGAAAAAGCAATTTTTGCAGGTGGATGTTTTTGGTGTTTAGTAAAGCCTTTTGATAAAGAAGAAGGGATTATTCGAGTCCTATCAGGTTATTCTGGAGGACATACAGAAAATCCAACATACGAAGAGGTATGCCTCGATTTAACAGGTCATTATGAAGTGGTGGAGATTGAATATGACCCAACAGTGTATCCCTATGAGAAATTAGTGGAAACATTTTGGACATTAATCGACCCAACGGATGAAGGCGGGCAATTCTATGATCGTGGCTCATCTTATCGAACAGCTATCTTCTATACAACAGAAGAACAAAAACGCATTGCAGAGAAGTCAAAAGCAAAGTTACAAGCCTCTGGGAAGTTCGGACATGAGATTGTCACACCGATTTTACCAGCGAAAAAATTCTATTTAGCAGAAGAATACCATCAATATTATTATCGTAAAAATCCAGAGCATTATGAACGCTATCATGTCGGTTCAGGACGCGCTGCTTTTCAAGAGAAACATTGGGGGACTCAACATGAAAAATAAAGAAGAACGTTTAAAAGAATTAACACCATTACAATATCACGTGACACAAGAAGAAGGAACAGAGCCACCTTATCAAAATGAATATGATAATCATTTTGAAGAGGGAATCTACGTGGATATCGTATCGGGTGAACCATTATTTTCTTCAACAGATAAGTACAATTCAGGTTGTGGTTGGCCTGCTTTTGCCAAACCAATTGATGAAACAGAATTGACAGAATTAGAAGATCGTCGCTTACTTAGTGTTCGTACAGAAGTGCGTAGTAAGGAAGCAGATTCACATTTAGGACATGTCTTCCCAGACGGTCCGAAAGAATTAGGCGGCCTACGCTACTGTATCAATTCAGCGGCACTTCGCTTTATTCCAGTTGCTGACTTAGAAAAAGAAGGTTACGGTAGATATCTAGTACTATTTAATAAATAAAATAATGAAGAGGACCTCAGCTCACGCTGAAGTCCTCTTTTTCTATTTATACAGTTACTTTTGCTTTTTCAAGTGCTTGTGAAATATCTGCAATTAAATCGTCAACATGTTCAAGTCCAACAGATAGACGAAGTAAACCATCTGTAATACCACGTTTTTCACGTTCTTCTTGTGGAATGGCGGCGTGACTCATCGTAACAGGATACGAGAGAATCGACTCGACACCACCTAAACTAACAGCGAAGATTGGGATTTGCATGCTTTCTACAAATACTTTTGTGAAGTCACGAGTTGGTAGTTTAAATGATAGAACGGCACCTCCAGAAGTACTTTGACGCTTATGAATGTCATAACCAGGATGTGTCGGTAATCCTGGGTAGTAAACATCGACTACATCTTCATGTTGTTGTAAAAATTCTGCGATTTTTTGTGCATTACGTGACGACATCTCAAGTCGTGCATGTAATGATTTAATTCCTTGAATGACAGAGAAGCAGTCATGTGGTCCAAGAATACCGCCCATCCCGTTTTGAATCGCGTAAATCGCTTGACCGAGTTCTTCGTCTTTTGTGACAGCGAGCCCTGCAATGACTTCACTATGACCACCTAAAAACTTTGTCGCACTATGCAGTACAACGTCTGCTCCTAAGTCGAGTGGTTTTTGATAAAGAGGTGTCATAAATGTGTTATCAACGAATGTTTTTAATTGGTGCTTCTTCGCAATTTTAACGACACCTTCTAAATCCGTAATCCCAAGCAGTGGATTTGCAGGTGTTTCAGCATAGAGTACAACTGTATTCGGCTGAATCGCTGCTTCAATCGCTTCTAAATCCGTGAAGTCAGCGAAGGTATGCGTAATCCCGTACTTCGGTAAAAGCGTTGTTACAAAGCGATAAGTACCACCATATACTTCGTTCGTTACAACAATATGGTCACCAGCATTTAATGTAAGTAAAGCTGCTGAAATGGCACCGATTCCTGAAGCAAAAGCAAAGCCACGTGAACCATTTTCAAGCTGTGCAATTGTTCGCTCAAGTGCATCGCGCGTTGGGTTACCAGAACGACTATAATCATATGGGCCAAAAGCATCGAAATGCTCTTGGTCGAAGGTAGAAGAAGCGTAAATCGGTACATTAACAGCTCCCGATTTTGCCTCGTAATCATGTTTTGTAGCACCTGTAATTAACGTTGTTTCAATTTGCTCTTTAGTCATGTACAACAGCCTCGCTTTCTAATACGTTAAATACGTTTTGTAAATCCGCAATTAAATCTTCTGCTTCCTCAATGCCAACTGAGAAACGAAGAAGTGAATCATCCACGCCACGCGCATTGCGAATTTCTTCCGGAATGTCTGCATGTGTTTGCGTTGTTGGGTACGTAATAAATGATTCCACACCGCCTAAACTTTCAGCGAAAGCAATCAGTTTTAAATTACGTAAGAATGGATCAATCTGTTTTCCAGATTGTAGACGGAAGGATACCATGCCACCGCGTCCAGCATATAAAACGTCACGTATATGTGGCGACTTCTCTAAAAATGCCACAATCGCCTGAGCGTTTGCTGTATGTTGTTTCATACGAAGGTGTAATGTTTTTAAACCGCGAAGTAGTAACCAGCTATCAAAAGGTGAGAGTGTCATACCAATCGCATTATGTTGTAAGAAAAGACGTTCACTTAGTTCAGTACCTTTTGACACAACCAGTCCTGCTAATACATCATTATGTCCACCAATATATTTTGTGCCACTATGCATAACAATATCTGCACCTAACTCAATTGGGCGTTGATAGTACGGTGTTAAAAATGTATTGTCGACAATCAATAAAATGCCATATTTTTTCGCAATTTTCACACATTCTTCGATAGAAATTTCCTGCATTAAAGGATTCGTCGGCGTTTCTAAGAAAATCGCCTTAACAGGATGTTCAATAACAAGTTGTTCCACCTCTTCAAGAGATGAAAAGTCGTTAAAGATTGCTTGAATACCATATTGTGCTTCATATTGTGTTGCCAGTCGGTATGTGCCACCATATAAATCCTCCGGGTAAATCACTGCATCACCTGTTTTAAATAGCGAGAGGATTAAATGAATTGCAGCCATACCGCTACTACAGGCGAAACAAGCATCTCCGCCTTCTAAACGTGCAAATTCCTCCTCTAATACCAATCGCGTTGGATTTTTTGTACGCGTGTAATCAAAGCCTGTTGATTCTCCAAGACCTGCATGGCGGTAAGCAGTTGAAAGGTAGATTGGGGCGTTGATTGCACCTGTTTTTTCATCTGAATGTGTTCCCACCTGAGTTAAAAGTGTTTCGATTTTTGTCATTGTCCTCATCCTTTTTTGTGTAATAAAAAAAGTTTTCTTCTAATAGTAAGAAGAAAACTCTATGTAAGAGTGATTCTTCTTATCTTCAAGAACTGCGTCTTACTGGATTTAGCACCTGTCCCTTTAAAGAGGGGGTTGCTGAGATTTCATCGGGCCATGTCCCTCCATCTCTCTCGATAAGAAAACCTATTTAAT
Source organism: Kurthia sp. YJT4 (assembly GCF_030219945.1). Classification (NCBI taxonomy): domain Bacteria; kingdom Bacillati; phylum Bacillota; class Bacilli; order Caryophanales; family Caryophanaceae; genus Kurthia; species Kurthia sp. YJT4. The sequence continues at coordinate 1,110,671 of NZ_CP126689.1, forward strand.
TAATCGATTATTAGTCAATTAATGGAATCTTACCATGCAAACAGCGAAATTTCAAGCTAAATTAAATAATTATTCAGAATTTAGAGAAGATAAAAAAAGAACCGTAGTCTAAACTACGATTCCCATTTGATTATTTTTTTGTCATTGTTACAAAGTCTTTGTAGACGTAATTTTTTTGACCGTTGAAGTCGAACTCAACCCAACCAAATTTACTTGTAGAATTCACATGAATTTTCGTACCTTTTTTCAAAATACCAAGTGATTTTCCTTTTGTTGAAGCTGTTTTATAGTAATATACATTCGATTTAATTGTCGCATTTCCAGCTTTTTTTGAAGGAACTTTTGATACAAGTGTGTCAGTTGTTGGTTTTTTAGTTGTTGTTGGTTTCTTTGTTGTTGGTTTTTTCTTTGTATTCAACTTCACGTGATCTTTTGAAATATAAGCCAATTTATTATTGAACTTCACTTGGTACCAATATGTTGTTTCTTTATAAATCGTAACATTTGTTCCTTTTGTTAATGTACCAAGATTTTTTGATTTTGGTGTAGATGCCGCACGTACGATTACGTCTTTTGACACAACACCTTCTTTTTTTGTGGCAGCAAAAGCTTCCGTAGCAGGTAAAGTATAAGGTAGAGTAGCACCTGTTAACATCCCAAATGCTAATACGTATTTTGTTAATTTCATTTTGAATCACTCCTCGATTGCTTATACTAGCACTTTTTATCATAAAAGAATAGGGAATATCCGTTTATGTTGCGAGAAAAATGTTATTTTATGAAAAATAGGGCATTTGATATGGAAATAAAAAACAAAGACTAGGACAGAAGCAAAGTAAATACTTAGCTAGCCTAGTCTTTGGTCAGATTAAATTTTAAATTGTTGAACTAAATCACGTAATGAATCTGCTTGACGTGACAATTCTTCAGAAGATGCATAAATTTCTTGAATAGATGCAGAGCCTTGTTCAGCCGCCGCTGCCGATTGATCCGCTTGATGTGCTGTATGTTCTGCCATCGAGTTTACTGCGATGAACGACTGCATAACATCTTGACTGACATTCTTCGTCTCAGCGATTCGCGTTACCATGTTTTCAATAATACGAATCGTTTTCTCTGTCTCGCGTGTAATGGCATCGAATGTTTGAATCGTTTCATTCGTAATTTCGACCCCTTGAATGACTTTCGACACGCCAGCCTCATTTTGCTTGACCATGACCGAAATCTCGTCTTGAATCGTGTGTACAATCGTTGCTACTTCACTTGCAGCGCGTTGTGATTGTTCTGCAAGCTTTCGGACTTCATCTGCTACTACCGCGAAGCCTTTACCATGTTCACCTGCACGTGCCGCTTCAATCGCCGCATTTAAGGCAAGTAAGTTCGTCTGTTCAGCAATACTCGTAATCGTTCCGATAATCGATGTGATTTCCTCAGAACTTTCACCAAGACCTGTGACAGTTTGGTTCGTATTCGCAATAACTTCTTCAATCTCCATCATCGATTTTGCAGACTGTTGGATTTTATTTTGTCCTTCTTTTGCTGCTTCACGCATTGTCGCTGAAGTTTGACGTAAATCCTGTGCATCATCATTCAGTTGCAGTGTTGTTTCTTCTAGATGTGACATTTTGTTAGATGATTGCTCCATTGAACGAATCGTCTGTTCGCTGCTCTCTGCGATTTCCGCAGTTGAGTTCGCAATCTGTTGAATTGTTGTCGCGTTTTCCTGTGCAGAAGCAGTCAGTTGTTGGCCACTTGCAGATACATTCTCTGTTAAAGCACTGACTTTTCGCACTAAATTCGCAATCGACTCAATTAATGTGTTTGTACTAGCAGAGATTTGACCAAATTCATCGTCATTTTTAATTTCAAGACGTTTTGTTAAGTCACCACCTGCACTTGCCATATCCAATAGTGAACGATTAATTTTGTGCGTATTCACTTTAATTGTACGGAAGATCGCTGTACCTGACATAAATACGAGAATAATCGACAATAATGTTAAAACGAAGAAAATAATCATCGAAACTTCCGTGCTTTTTTCTACTTTTTTAATTTGTGCATCCGTATTTTTAGCTAATACCTTATTCATCATGTCTATGTGGATATCTACATAGGACATAGCTTTAGCACCTGTTCCAATCTGAACAATTCGTTGTGCCGCATCTAAACCACTCTCTTTACGAACATCAATGACGCGTTTAGAATAGGTTAAATAGTTATTATAAAATTGATCAATCGAATCAATTCGGTCACGCGCATCACCTTTTTTATTAAAGGCTTTATGTAGATCTTGAAGTGTTTTATCAATTGTTTCTTTTTGTTCTTCATATTGTCCAAGATATACATCGCTACCTGTTATAATAAAGCTCTGTTCTAAGTTGGATAGTTGTGCAATTTCACCAGCGAGTAAATTGACGCGCATTTGCTGATCTACATTTTTACCCGTCAGTGTTTTGAGTTCATCTTTCAAGCGTTCTGTATTATTGTAAGATACAATAAGCATCGCTGCTAAAATAATGGTGAGGACTGCGAAAACAAGTACTACACGCCCACGAATTAATTTAAGAACCTTGAACGATTTTAAAAATTTTGGGGGAGTGGCATTGTTTTTAGAACTTTTCTTACTTCGTTTCGTAGCTTTTTTAGAAGTGGGTATTTTCTTTTTTGTCATAACCATCGTGTCACCTACTTTACGTAATTTGAAATTTTCTATCTATTCTATATATTACGGAAACAGAAGTAAAAAAGCCATACAAAAATTTCGAAAAACCAATTCTAATTTACTAGTTAAGGAGAATATATATGCGACATAGTTTCTATCAATTTGCATTAACTTACAGAGGAGGAGGTAAAAATGACGTTTTTGCACGATTTGCAGAAGCGATGTTTTTAGATCATACCTTTCCAAAACAATCGGAGGACTTTGATGAACTTTCACGTTACATTGAGGAAGCCGCAGACCCTGATATGACAGCGATTACGTTCGATGATTTTTGGGTATTATACGTAGAGCGTGAAAAATAAGTTTTTAGATTGTCAGATGTCAGACATTAAGTTACAATAGCATAGAATGAAGACTTCCAAGCGAGTTAAAAAGAGCATTTGTTTTCAAAAATATACAGGAATGGTGAGGGAAAAACATGAGCATTCACATTAACGCTGCACAAGGCGAAATCGCAGAAATCGTATTATTACCAGGAGATCCACTACGCGCTAAATTTATCGCAGAGACATTTTTAGAAGACGTAAAACAATATAATGACGTACGTAACATGTTCGGTTACACAGGTACATATAAAGGTAAACGTGTATCTGTACAAGGAACAGGCATGGGCGTTCCATCTATCTCAATCTACGCAACAGAATTAATGAAAGATTACGGCTGTAAAAAATTAATTCGTGTAGGTACAGCAGGCGCATTAAAACGCGACGTAAAAGTACGTGACGTTGTCATCGCACAAGGTGCTACAACAGACTCAAAAATGAACGAAATCCAATTCGGTGGCTTAGACTTCGCACCAATCGCAGACTTCGATTTATTATTAAAAGCATACAACGCAGGTAAAGAAGCAGGCTTAAACCTACGCGTAGGTAACGTATACACAGCGGACCTATTCTACGGCGACAAAAATCCAAACGAACTATTAGCAGACTACGGTGTACTAGCAGTTGAGATGGAAACAGCAGCACTTTACACACTAGCAGCAAAATACGACGTACAAGCATTATCAATCCTAACAATCTCTGACCACCTAATCACAGGTGAAGCAACATCATCAGAAGAACGCCAAACAACGTTCAAAGACATGATGGTTGTTGCACTTGAAGCAGCGATTCAAGACTAATTAGATATATGAATGAACCACACACGACTGAGGGTTGTGTGTGGTTTTTTTTGTGTATACTAATCATTAGGCTCATGTTTCTTTAGTGAACTTGAGCTATTTTTAGTTAAATTTTAATAAAGGGGTTACAAAAATGAATCAAATTGAATCTTTTTGGCAGCGTTATTGTGAGTTGGAGGGGCTAGAGGGTGTTCGTTATACGGAAGCTTTTCAGTTCGGAGAAAAAGCAGACTGGCTTGCAAGTTTAGTTGTAAATGGAACGAAAACAGCAACTTGTTCGAGCTATCCACTATATGAAATTGAAGGAGATCCACTTCCGAAAGTGGGCGATCATCAAATTGTATTAGATAGTCAAAATCAGCCAGTTGCAATTATTAAATCATACGCTATTGATATTTATCCATTTAACGAAGTACCTGTAGATTTTGCATTAGCTGAAGGAGAGGGGACTTATGATGAGTGGAAGAAGGCACATATTGCTTTCTTTGGTCGTACGTTACCTCAGTATGGTTTAGTATTTACAGAAGATATGTTGACGGTTTGTGACCGTTTTGAGAAGGTATATCCTGAAAAAATATAGAGATACAAATGAATAACCCCTATGATTTTGAGAAATCATAGGGGCTTTTTTTTATTCCTCACACTAAATACGCTCTAAAAACTCTAGGCGATTTCCGCAAGGGTCATTCACATAAAAGCGAATCGCGTTTTCAAGTGGTTCATCTTCAACTGTCTCGATGTTGTGTGCGTGTAATGTTTCTTTGAGCATTGCTAAGTCTTTCACGATAAAGGCTGGATGTGCTTTGGTTGCGGGGGTAAAGGGTTCTTGAATACCGATATGTACTTCATGCTGTCCGCACTTGAACCATACGCCGCCGCGTTTTTTTAGATTGTCTGGTTTTTCGATTTCAGGCATACCTAAGATGTCATGAAAGAAATGTCTATAAGCAGCTTCACTATTTTTCGGAGCAGCTAATTGGATATGATCGATGTCGATGAACATGGTTGGTTCCTCCTTATATACGTTTTCCACGTAAATTAATGAACATTGCAAAGAAAATAAGGCTAAGAATTAAGAAAATAATAATGAAGAAATTCGATAAGAACGGGTTATGATCGGGTTCGGTTGGATAACTGCCTGTGAATACTTGGGCGAACCAATAAATCATCGAAGCAATATGCTCTAAACTGAAGACAATGCCACTCGCTATTAAAAAGCTTGCGCTTAATACGATACTACTTTTTTCTGTCATACCGTCACCACCTTCCTAAATATTATTATAAAGTAAAAAAATGGAATTAAAATAGTTTTTGTGTAAGTTTTCAAAACAAGTGGTAAAGAGAAGGGAGTTGAAGGGAGAGAATGATGTGAAAGGAACGGTCTTTGCAATTATTTATGTCATACTAGGAATTTTAATCATTTTAGCACCGTCGATTATTTCAGGACGTGGTTATGATGAGGCGAATACATTGTCGTCCTTTTTGACAGCCGATTATATCGTGCGAATTATCTCGTTTATTGTGGGAATCTTAATTATTGTATTTGCGGTGCGCGCGTTCCAAAAGAAATAATAGCGTAACAAACATTGAAATAGAGAAAACCCCTAAAGTTCTTATTCTACACGAACAAATGTGATTTATGAATATTGAATATGTTCTGACAAAAGAAATTCACCTTTTTGTCAAATACCATAAGAGGTATTGTGCCTATCTCGTGAACATTTAAGAAGTAGGATTGATTTTACATGTCCATATGATAGGATAAAAGCGTAATCAATATTCATTACAAATTAACTAGAACTTATTATTTAGGAGATGTTTTCATTATGTCATGGGCATTACTTATTACGCTTGTACTTGGGACAGTAGTCAAATTACTTACAGCACCACCAAATATCGTGGTTGTTTGGTTGACAGAACGTTATGCGATGCATCAAAAGTTGAAGTCAGAAGAAGTGACAATTACATTTGATCAAAAAGAGTTAACAGGACAAGAGAAAGAAGATTTCATCCAATCATTTAATGAAGCAGCATTTTTAGTACGTAATCCAATTTTTAAAGGTTTCGAAGATGAAGTATTAAATCCAGATACAGACATTGTACCGTACGTAATCGATGTGAATAAAAAAGGTAAACATTCAACACTATCTGTTTATTATGCAGAAGATCGTGTAAATGTAGTAAAACAACGCAATAAAAAAGTAATCTCTTACAGCTTAAACTCAGAAGAACTATCAAATACAACATTAAAAGGTCAAGCAGCTTGCAGTAAACATATGCAACTTGTTTAATGTGATCAAACGAATGATTGAGCGAATCAATCATTCGTTTTTTTTATTACTTTTCGTTACGCTAAGAACCTGTTAAAATAGAAGCAGTGTATGTACACGTGACGAGAGTGAAAGTGGTGAAAGATATTGGACGAACAGAAAAAGCAAGAGGAACAGCCAGAAGTAGAACCGAAAGCCTCGGAAGAAACGAAGCCTGCTGGTAAATACATTCGCCTGAAGCCCTTTACACTAATTATGATGATTATTGTATTAATTCTTGCGACATCAGGTATCACAATTTTTGCTTTAACGGTTGGGGAGAAGAAGGTAGTCGAAGTACGCACACCAAACCATGAAGAATTCCAAAAAGTATTTGATACATATGATGAACTAAACAAATCGTACTATGAAAAAATAGATGAAGATGCACTTGTGAATGGTGCGTTAAAAGGGATGATTGAGTCATTAGGTGATCCTTATTCAGACTATTTAGGCAAGGAAGAAGCAACACAATTTAATGATAGTATCTCATCTAGTTTTGATGGGATTGGTGCAGAGATTCAAGAAAAAGATGGTCAGATTATGATTGTCTCGCCAATTAAAAACTCACCTGCAGAAAAGGCTGGCTTACGTCCAAATGATATTATTAAATCAGTTGATGGTAAATCGGTTGTAGGAAAAACAGCAACAGAGACCGTACAAAAAATTCGTGGTAAAAAAGGTACGAAAGTGACGTTAGAATATCAGCGTGGAAAAGATTCGAAACTGCATAAAGTGACAATCACACGCGATGCAATTCCAATCGAAACGGTTTATGCAAAAATGACAAAAGATAAAATTGCACATATTCAAATCACAACATTTGCGGACCAAACGTATCAAGAATTACTGAAGAAGCTGGATGAGATGGAGAAGAAGGGTATGAAAGGTCTTGTACTCGATGTGCGTCAAAATCCAGGTGGCATTTTAACAACTGCGGTTAATATTGCGAGTCTATTCGTAGATGCGGGTGAACCGATTATGCAAATTGAGCCGAAAGATGGTCAAAAAGAGATTATTCGCGCGCAAAATGGTCGTAAAGTAGATGTGCCAACTGCGTTATTAATTGATGGTGGTAGTGCTTCTGCTTCTGAAATTCTAGCGGCAGCGATGAATGAAGATGCACATATTCCATTAGTTGGTGAAAAAACATTCGGTAAAGGTACGATGCAAACAGCGAAAAGTTTAGAAGATGGTTCTACGTTAAAATATACAACAGGTAAATGGTTAACACCTGAAGGTAAATGGATTCATAAAAAAGGAATTCAACCAACTGTTAAAGTAGATTATCCAAGTTATGCTTCGTTACCATATTTAGATCCTTCTAAAACAATGAAATTAGGGGATGTATCAGAACAAGTGAAGGCAGCAGAAAAAATGCTGAAGGCACTTGGTTATAATCCAGGCAAAATTGATGGATTATATGATGAGTACACATCTTATGCGGTCAGTCGTTTCCAAGCGAATAATAAACTAACAGTAGATGGTATATTAAAAGGCAAAACGACGAATAAATTAATGGATGAATTACGTGAGAAAATCCGTAAAGATGATCCACAATTATTAAAAGCACGCAAAATTGTTTTAAAAGAATTGAATCAATAAGGAAGAAGGGGCAGCTGATGAGTTGTCCCTTTTTTCATAAAGGAGTGTTATATATGAAAGATGTGTATTTATTAAGTGGATTTTTAGGTAGTGGGAAAACAACATTACTCGCGAATATGATTGAATCATTAAAAGAACAGGGGTTAAAGCCTGCAGTTATTATGAATGAATTAGGGGAACTAAATTTTGATTCACAAGCAGTTGAAGAAGGCATTCCATTAAAAGAAATGTTGAATGGTTGTATTTGCTGTACGGGTTCTGAAAATACAGAAGCGCAAATTCAAGGGTTACTAGCAGAGAATGATTTTGATGTCTTATTAATTGAAACAACGGGTGCTGCACATCCTGTGGAAGCATTAGATGCAGTATATTCACCGCTTTTTGCAGATCAATTGAATATTAAAGGCATCGTAACCGTAGCAGATAGTAAACGTTGGTTGATGCGTCATGAGATGACACCACAAACACGTTCTTTATTTTTAGAGCAAATTCGTCATGCGCATTTATTATTAGTAAATAAAGCAGATTTATTAACAGAACAAGAGTTAGGGCAAGTCACATACGAATTACAAGCACTAAATCCGAATGCTTTAATCGTTCAAACAACGAATGCAAAAGTACCATATTCATTTTTAAATAAAATTCAAGCGACAGCGCGTCCTACAGATATTGAAAAAGCCGATATTGGACATCATTTGCACCTTAGTTCTCGCTTAGTTGATTTTACAGACCAAGCATTTACGCAAGAGGAGATTGAGGATTGGGTGCGCTCATTACCAGAGACAGTGTATCGTATGAAAGGGTATTTGCCGATTAAAGGAAATAGTAAGCCGATGTTATTCCAATACGCATACGGTTTAACGCAGTGGATGCCTGAATTCATAAAAATGCCGCCGAAGTTAGTGATTATCGGCGACGGAGTAGATGCGATTCCTTTACCCACTACTACTTTGTGATTTAGCACGCTTAAATTGAATATAGTAGATGAGGAATGTTACGACTAGAATGACAACAAAAGCGACGAATTCCCATATACCTAGATGAATCGTAGTGATATCGAGTGCAAGAAGTACATTTTTCAACATGATCCATGTGAGGAAGAGTAAGAGTTCATTTTTTAAAAGGCTAGTCATACGAGAGAGAATCATATGCTGTTCTTCTGATGCGAGCCGTTGATCGGGTTTTGGAAGGTGCATGAATTGTGGTTTTTGTTCCATATAACGTAGGAAACTCCAAAGAGCGATACCGAGTGCTGGAATGAAGAAAACAAACCAACGATTTGCATAGCGATCAGGTTCTCCTAAAATATTATAGTGACTTGGAACTTCTGCAGGTAGGCGATTGAAGAAAATGATGAGTAGCATAGTTGTGGCGAACCAGAGAATAAGTGTGATCCAATCGAGTACACGATACATAAAAATCCCCTCCTTCGTGCTTTTATTATAGCATGAGGAGGGGATTTTTAATAATTCACAACATCCTTTTTATGGAATTTATGAACGGAATTTATTTTGTACAATGCGTAGTCGAATACTGAGTGAGATGGCCCCAATTGCAAGACCTGTAATGAGACCAACCCAATAACCGTAAGGACCTAAATCGAAAAATGTAGCGAGTACATAACCGAATGGTAGCGCGATTACCCAATACGAGATGACAGCCATGATTGAAGTAATCGTGACATCTTTATACCCACGTAGTGCGCCTTGAATCGGTGCTTGAATGGCATCTGATAATTGGAAGAATGCCGCATAGATTAAGAAACTCGCAGCAAGAGATAGAACATCGACATCATCACTATAAATCATCGCGATTTCATGGCGGAAACCAATAAGAATAGCGAGTGTGACCATACAGATGGATACAGCGAGCAAGATGGCTTTTTTCGTATAGTCCCGTGCATCTTTTGCGCGTCCAGCGCCAATTTCATAGCCAATTAAAATGGTTGCACCCATAGAAATACTAAGTGGGATCATATAAGAGAGACTAGCGAAGTTCATAGCGATTTGATGTGCACCGATGACTTCTGTTGAGTATTGGCTCATAACAATTGTCACTACAGCGAAAATACCTGTTTCAGCAAAGAGCGCAAGTCCGATGGGAACGCCAATAAGTAAAATTTCTTTTGACTTTTTCCAGTTGGGTTTTGAAAACTGCTTGAACAACTGAAAATTGGAGAATGGTTTTGCTTTGATCGTAATCCCAATCGCGATAAAGCAAATAATCCAATATGTAATAGCAGAAGCAATACCAGCACCTACACCACCAAGTGCAGGGAACCCCCAGTTACCAAAAATAAAAAGATAACAGAAGAAGATGTTTACAGGTGTCGAAATTAAGGTGATGAACATCGACATCCTTGTTTGTCCGAGTGCATCAATGAAGCAACGAAGTACAGTGTAGATGAATAAAGGAACGAGTCCGAAACACATCGCGAGTAAGTAGCCATGTGCGACATCTTGAACATGAGGTTCTAGTGGCATCCAAGAGAGAATCGTATTCATGCTGAAGAACATGAAGGCGAAAACAATCATTGCTAAAATAATTGATACGATGATTCCTTGTTGGACGGTAAATGTTGCCTCTTTCATTTTTTTTGCGCCGACTGATTGTGCTACAATAGGGGTAACAGATAGTAAAATACCAGAAATCCCTACATAGATTGGCATCCAGATGGACGAACCGATGGAGACACCGGCTAAATCAGTTGTGCCGTATTTGCTTGAGAATAATACATCAAAAAAGGTAACTAAATATAGTGCAATTTGTGTAACTAAGATGGGTGAAACAATGACTAAAAGCAACTTCCACTTTTGTCCGTTCGTAGTCGTTTCGTACACAGAATCGCCTCCTTTCATAAAATTAAGTCCATTGTGCCTTTTCATGGATGGGTTGGTATAGTACAATAAGATATTATTTTTATACATGTAAAAATCGTATAAATAGAATGGAGTTTATTATACAAATGAATCAGAAAACAGTTGTATTAACTGGTGGCGGAACAGCAGGGCACGTCTCGCTCAATCAAGCTATCATACCATCATTTTTAGATAAAGGCTATGACGTTCATTATATCGGTTCTAAGGACGGTATTGAACAAGAAATTATTTCAGAAGCGTTTCCCAATTTACCGTTTCATTCAATTTCAAGTGGGAAGTTACGTCGCTACTTTTCGGTGAAGAATTTTACAGATCCGTTCAAAGTGCTGGCAGGTGTATTCCAAGCAGTCGGTCTACTACGTAAATTAAAGCCAATGATTGTCTTTTCAAAAGGTGGATTCGTATCGGTACCGGTCGTTATTGCAGCGAAAGTTTTAGGTATTCCTGTTGTCTCACATGAATCTGATGTTACACCAGGTCTTGCGAATAAGATTTCATTACCATTCGCATCACATATTTTCACTATTTTTAAACAAACATTAAAATACTTACCATCTGAAAAATCAAGTTGTACAGGTTCAATTATTCGTCCAGAATTATTTGAAGGTGACCGAACAAGAGGATTAGCGATGTGTCAATTTACAAATGGTAAGCCGACCATCTTAATTATGGGTGGTTCACTTGGCTCGAAGTTCATTAACCAAGCAGTACGCAACAACTTAACGGAATTACTTGTACAATACAATATCATTCATCTGTGTGGTAAAGGTAATATAGATGAGGCATTAAATGAAATGCCAGGTTATCAGCAGTATGAATATGTGACGACTGAATTACCTGACTTACTTCATGCGAGTGATTACATCGTATCGCGTGCTGGTTCCAATTCGATTTTCGAATTTTTAGCGCTAGAAAAGCCCATGTTATTAATTCCATTATCAATGGCGCAGTCGCGTGGTGATCAAATCGTCAATGCGAAAATTTTCAAACAACAAGGTTTAGCAGAAGTGTTGCAAGAAGAAGAATTGACACCTGAAAGCTTCATGCAGGCACTGCGTACATTAAAAGAGAACGAAACGGCTCTACGTCAAAATATGATAGAAGCAGAATCACCAAAAACACCAGACGAGATGGTGGCACTGATTATGCAATATGCGAAAAAATAATTAGTTAATCGGGAGAGTCTTAGGATTCTCTCGATTTTTTTACACACAAAACCCCTCCATTTAAAATGAAGGGGTTGTTTTATTACATCGCTTGTTCTGTCTCCTGTGCTTGGCGAGCAGTGTACAAGTAGAAGTTATCTCGTTCGATTTTGAACAATTCGAATTTTTGTTCACCTGCATTGATTTCTTCGTATAGTGCTGGGTGACTTTCTTTCGCATCACACGCATACTCTAATTTCGCAGCAGCACGTTGAGATTTAATGTTCTCTTTTTTAATTTTCATAAATACAGTTTGAAAGTCTAGTTCAAAAAACAGTTCATTGAAGAAGTCTAGTTTTGCTTGTTGGTTATAACCCTTACCTTGATAAGGTAAACCGATCCAAGTGCCTAAAAAACCAGCCTTATCTTCAATATCGTATAGTGTAATCGTCCCGATTGGGTGGCCCCACTCGTCAAGTATTGTACGAGAAACAACAAGTCCTTGCTCTTCTTCCTCCATAAGCTGGCGAGTCATAAACCATAATTCATCTGCTGTCTTAGCCTTTTGACGGACAAAAGGGAAGACAGATGGGTGGCTTAACAATTCAAATAATTCATTACTTTCGTAAAGATCACGTTGTTTAAGCATACCTAACGCCTCCTTTTGGGTGGACCTTCAAACATACATACCATGTTCGCTCCACCTTCGAAATTTTTCATAAGTGTTGCATAAAAAATTTCGGGGTGGGAATCGAACCCACTAGAACCAGAAAACTGGTGACGCACCATTTGCCTTCCCTAAAATCTACTATTACGAATAGAGATTCATTTATGAAATTATTTTGCAATTTAAATATACAAGGAATTACATCATTTGAAAAGATAAAAATGCGAAATTTTTATCTTTTTTTTTAAAATCCCTTACCTAATGACAAAAAATCTTAAAAATTGTCTAAATCGTGTCTATTCGTCTTAGTAAATTTTAAATAAGGTTTTACTATATACCCTCTTTTAAATAAAAATATGCCGTTTTAAAGCAAAAAAATATTTCAAATAAGAAAAAAATATTAGAACAAATGTATAGTATTTGATATAATTTATACAATTTTTCATTAAAAAAGCATAAAATTCTCAAAAAAATAAATTATGACTTCAAGTGAACAGGGTTGTAACCATAAAAAATAAGAATTATGATAGAGTAGACAGGAAATGTAGGGGGATTTAACGATGAAATATGATGTATTAAAAGTTCAAGGTTCAGGCAATACATTCTTTTTAATAGAAGGTAAAAATGACGAGTTGAATTGGTCAGAAATCGGTAAATGGTTATGCGACCCAGCGCAGTATGGTGGAGCAGATGGCCTACTTGTTGTGTTACCATCAGTACATGCAGATGCAAAAATGCGTGTCATTAATGCGGACGGATCAGAAGCGTCAATGTGTGGAAATGGATTACGCTGTGTGGCACGTTATGTATTAAATAAACTCGGTAAAGATCAGGGGATTATCGAAACAATGAAGGCAGACTTACATGTTGCACGTCAAGGTGAGTTAGTAGAAGGTATTCATGCTTTTGCAGTAGAGATTGCACCTGTATCATTCGATTTAGCTTCTTTACCAATGGTCTATAATGCACAGCACACATTAATTGATGAACAGATTGCCGATTTTTCAACAGAATTACGTTATACAGCAGTATCTGTACCAAATCCACATTTAATCTCAATTGTACCTAAAGCATATATTGAAGATTTTAAACATCAGGAGCAATTAGCGAAGCGCTTAAATGACGAAAATAATTATACGCCAGATGGTGTAAACGTTAGCTATGTCTATCCAATCTCATCATCAGAAATTTTTGTCCGTACATATGAACGAGGTGTTGGCTTTACGAATGCATGTGGTACAGCGATGACAGCCTCATCGTTAGTTGCTTCACTTTTACACATTGTGGACGAAAATATGGTTACAGTCTATAATCCAGGTGGTTTCGTTAAGTGTCACGTGCAGCAAAGCGGAACAGAAACAAAATTATCCTTAATCGGAAATGCAACATATATCGCATTATATGAATTGAACATTGATGACGAAAATCATCTTTATATAAAGGAAGAGTTAACGGAGCAAAGTGAATATCTACAAAAAATAAAAGAAGTGTGTATTGCTTTTTGAAACGTGAGAAAAACAAACTCGGGGGAGTGGAAGAAATTTGAGAAACGAAATAGAAGCATCAGTGAACCAATTGCATACTTTATTTGAACATTGTGCGGATTTCGTTTTTTACATGGAAAACGTAGATGGACAATTCATTTATCGTTATGTTAATCCCGTGGCACTTGAAAAAGTATTTCAACAACAATCGCCAATCAATCAAACATTACAACAACATGTTCTAGTTTTAGAAACGCTACATGTCATTGAACGCCACTATAGACAAGCGCTTGAGACAAAAGAACAAGTTGTATTCCGAGATTTTTACTTGTTTTCAAATACACCCACAACGAGCGAAACAACTGTTATTCCATTCGGGAATGGAGAAGCGGTCTTAGCTATTACAAAAGAAGTTGATATCTTAAAAACAATAGAGGAAGAAAATCACTTTTTAAGAACATTGTTTCAAGAACAGATGAATCCTATTTTGGTGTTAAATACAGAATATGAAGTTATTAAAGCAAATAAGCGTTTTTATGAAACATTTGGTTTCCAACCCAATATTCTTAGTAGAAACTTTTTTGATATAGCAAATTTAGATGAAGAAAAAAGAGTAGTATTTTTTAATGCTCTGGCGAATGCACGCCGAGGTCGCCGTACAATGGTTCGGCAAAAATTGATTAAGGTGCGACAAGAGACAGCAGAATTTATTTTGAGTTTCACACCTATTTTACTGCATGAACGTGTTGTCGCAATTTGCATTCAGGCACAGGAATATACACGTAATATTGCGCTTCAGGAATCTTTAGATGAAGCAAGTACGATTTTGAAAGCGTATCAATTCGCTCTAAATGAAGCTGCTAATCTATGTATGACGGATGCAGAAGGTGTCATTGAATATGTTAGTCCAGGATATGAAAAGATATCACAATATAAAAAAGAAGATTTAATTGGACAGACGAATGGTTTACTTAATTCAAGACAGCACCCGAAAAGCTTTTATAAAGAGATGTGGGATACGATTAAAGCGGGTCAGCCTTGGCGTGGTGAGATTTGTAATCGAACACGTCTCGGAACGCATTTTTGGGTGGATACAACCATTGTGCCAATGTACGGATCAGATGGCGAAATCGAACACTTCTTGTCGATTTGTTTAGATATTACAGATAAGCGTGTGATGATGACGAATTTACGCAATATTGAACGTACTTTCCGCTTAATTACAGAAAATACAAATGATTTTATCGTTATTACGAATGAAGATGGTATTGTACTATATGTTTCGCCTAATCATGAATCTCGTTTAGGTTATGAGAAAGAGGAGTTACTTGGTCAATTTTATTTAAGTGTTTTAACAGAAGAGAGTAAGATGGTATTAAGTACAGAACTTGATGTGCTTTTAGAAAATGAAGGCGAATCACAGTTAGAATTACAATTATGTACGAAGTCAGGCGAACGTGTCTGGATTGAAGCACATATTACAGCTGTAGAAGATACAGAACGCTCTGAAGTGTATCAATTCGTTATTATTGCCAGGGAAATAACGAAGCGTAAACAAAAAGAAGATGAGCTTCGATTCCTTGCGTATCACGATAGTTTAACGCTCTTACCGAATCGTCGTTACGTGACACTAGAGTTTCCGAAGTTAGTGAAGCAAGCGATTACATCGGGGACTGCACTGACGCTACTCTATTTAGATGGCGATAATTTTAAACGTATTAATGACTTATACGGACATGATATGGGGGATGACTTCATTCGAAACTTTGGGCAAGCTTTACTAGAAAGTGTACGCGATCATGATATTGTTGCGCGTATTGGTGGTGATGAGTTTATCGTCATTTTATCGAATATGTCATTAGATGATGACAAGCGAAATCGTCAAACGCTACAAACAATTGAACGTATTCAAAATACACTACGTCGTGGTTGGATGATTGGAAGTACACACTTCTCACCAACATCTTCAATCGGTGTAGCGAGCTATCCAAAAAATGGAGAATCTATTAATGAATTAATGGGTCATGCGGATGAAGCGTTATATGTGGCAAAGCGTATTAACGGAAAAGACTCATATCATATTTCAGAAAAGTATTTTCAGGAGGATGTGTAATGAAAAAAATCTTATTGGTGGAAGATGAAAAAAGCATTGCACGTTTTGTTGAATTAGAGCTACGTCACGAACAGTTCGATGTAACCGTTGCATACGATGGTCGCAGTGGATTGGACTATGCTCTTAACGAGTCGTTTGATTTAATATTACTCGATGTCATGCTACCTGAACTGAACGGTATAGAGGTGTGTAGACGCATTCGAAAGGAATCAGATATACCCATTTTACTCATTACAGCTAGAGATGCTGTTATGGACCGTGTAGCGGGATTAGATGCAGGAGCGGATGACTACATTGTAAAGCCTTTTGCGATTGAAGAATTATTAGCACGTATTCGAGCAGCACTTCGACGTACAACGACAATGAAGGAGGAAGAAACGCCTATTCTTCGTTTCCGTGATTTATTCATTGATGAGCAAGCGTATATAGTCACAGTTGAAGGACAGGCGCTTCAATTAACAAAAACTGAATATGATTTACTCGTGTTACTCGTTCAAAATCAAAATCGTGTCTGTACAAGAGAACAGATTCTTGTAGCAGTATGGGGGTATGACAGCGAAGTAGAGACGAATGTAATTGATGTATACATTCGTCATTTACGTGCGAAGTTGCCACCAGACTACAGTCATGCAATTGAAACAGTAAGAGGAGTGGGATATGTGATGCGTACATGAAAATCAAACAACAAATAATGCAGAAGTGGATGCACCAATCGTTAAAAACGAAGTGGGCGTTCATATCTGCTTTTGTCATTTTTATTAGTTATTTATTTATTTGTGTTGTGATGTATGTATCATTACAATCATGGCTACTCTCAGATGAAAAACAGTCTGTCACACGTTCGATGAATGACCTCACATCCTTCTTTGAAAGTCGTGGTCCTTACTTAACGCTTGAAGAAGTCCAGCGCAACGAGAATTTAATTAATGGCATTGTCGATAAGAATCAAACAGCACGTATTTTAAATGCAGATGGCGTCGAAATTCTTCGCATTAATAATACGACAAAAGAGATTCCAGCCATACCATCTGATGTACCGAGCCGAGGCTATGCACTTGAAACATTAAAAGTGGACGGGGAAAAAAGTTTTGTAGCAACTGCAAAACTACGTCTAGGCGCGTTTGAAGGATATATTCAATTAACGCATCCTTTGAGTTCCTATGTATCACTCATGCGCTATTTATTAACAGCGATGATTTTAATGGGTGTGATAGCGCTTGTATTATCATCAGCTGTTGGTTACACGTTGGCAACGAGGCTGTTGCGACCACTTGACCGTTTACGCTTTGAGATGAATCGTGTATCGAAAGAAGGTTTTGAAGCAAAAATCGAATTGCACGAACAAAGGCATGATGAGATTGGTGACTTACTTGATGTGTACCGTAAGATGATGGTGGAACTTGAAAATTCTTTTTTACAACAACAACGATTTATTTCCGATGCCTCTCACGAGTTGCGTACACCGATTCAAATTTTAGAAGGTCATTTAAACTTAATCAAACGATGGGGAAAAGATGATCCAGAAGTATTGGCGGAATCACTCGATACGTCTTTACAAGAGATTCATAGAATGCGCTCTTTAATCGAAGAATTATTAGACCTTGCAAGACGTGAGAAAAAAGATATTCAAAATGGAGTAAATTTAATAGAAGAAACTAAAAAAGTAATAAATGAAACAAAACAATTACATCCAGAGGCTGAAATCATACTTGTGAGTAATGAAAATGATACCTTGAATGCAGCAATATCAAGGGATGCTTATAACCAAATTGTACGAAACCTATTACAAAATGCTATTCGTTATACCGAAAAAATTCCAAATATACGAATAAGCTTGACAAATGCGGCTGAGTGCCACAAAATCGAAGTCGAAGACAATGGTATCGGCATTCAATCAGATGCCATTCCACGTATATTTGATCGTTTCTTCCGAGTGGATGAAGCACGTTCGAGAGAGCATGGAGGAACCGGTTTAGGCCTGGCAATCGTCAAGATGCTTGTTGAAAAGTATGATGGACAAATTTCAGTAACAAGTAAGGTAGGAAAAGGCACGAAATTCACTGTTAAAATTCCTAATTTTAACAATAAAGATGGAATAAATTAAGTAATTACGTGTTTCAAGTCCAAATTTGCTGAATTTGATAAAAAATATTGTATTTTTTGTGAAGAGTAGTAAGATTGAAGGGGAAAAAATATTATATCTAATTGCTAAAAGAATTCGCTTACATGCAAGCAGATATGATTGGTAAAATATACAGTGGATTTTCATATTATTATTATAACTATTGGAAAGATGCCACTAGGCAAAAAACTTGGAGGTTATTCTCATGTCAAACAACGTTTCACCATGGGCTGCTTTTTCAGGACCTAACCTTGGCTATGTGATGGATATGTATGACCTATACTTAACATCACCAGAGGAAGTAGATGCAGAATTAGTAGCATTATTTGAACAATACGGTGCGCCAGTTGCTCCAGCAGCACAAGGCGGCTCAGAAGTAGCAGCAGTTGCTTCATCAGGTAATATTACAACAATTCTTACAGCGGTTAAATACGCTGATGCAATTCGTAACTTTGGTCACTTAGCAGCAGACATTTACCCACTTCACAATCAAGCAAGAGATACGAAGCGTATTGAAGCAGCAACTTACGGTCTTACAGATCAAGATCTAATCGAAGTTCCAGCTTCTGCACTTATCAAAGAAGTACCTGCAGGTGTACGCAACGGTTTAGATGCAATCAACTACTTAAAAGAAATTTACACAGGTAAAATTGCATTTGAATACAACCAAGTTGTTGGACAAGAAGAAAAAGAGTGGATCCAATCTAAGATTGAAAGCGGTTCACTAAATGGCGCATTAACTGCGGATGAGAAAAAAGCTGTATTAAACATGTTAAACAATGTTGAAGGCTTTGAACAATTCATGCACAAAACTTTTGTCGGCGTAAAACGCTTCTCAATCGAGGGTGTTGACTCTTTAGTTGTATTAATTGATGAATTAATCAAACGTTTTGAAACAAAAGGTACAAACGATGTTCAAATCGGTATGGCACACCGTGGTCGTCTAAATGTGTTAACACATAACGTTCACAAACCATACAAAATGATGTTGGCAGACTTTGCACACGTACCAAGCGATTTATTCGTACCAGAAGACGGTTCACTTGTTGTAACAAAAGGCTGGTCTGGCGATGCGAAATATCACTTAGGTGCAACATATAAAGCAGACAATGGTAGTCGCGTATCATTAGCTTACAACCCATCACACTTAGAAGTTGTATCACCTGTTGTAAACGGTGCAACACGCGCTGTTCAAGAAGACACATCAAAACCAGGTTTACCTGTACAAGACACTTCTAAATCAGTATCAATCTTAGTGCATGGTGACGCAGCATTCGCTGGTCAAGGCGTTGTAACAGAAGGCTTCAACTATGCAGGAACAAAAGGATTCACAACAGGCGGTTCTGTACACATCATCGCTAACAACATGATTGGTTTCACAACGGAACGCTATGATTCTCGTTCAACTGTTTACTCTTCAGACTCTGCAAAAGGTTACGAAATCCCAGTATTACACGTAAACGCTGATGCACCTGAAGCTGTAATTCAAGTTGCACGTTTCGCAGTTGAATACCGCGCGAAATTTGGTAAAGACATCGTTGTTGACTTAATCGGTTACCGCCGTTATGGTCATAATGAAATGGATGAACCAATGATTACAAACCCAGAAATGTACAACATTGTTCATAACCACGATACAGTGCGTGCGTTATACGGTAAACAATTAGTATCTGAAGGTGTTGTAACAGATTCAGATGTACAACAACTACAAGCAGATATTAAAGCAACATTACAAGCAGAATTAGACGTTGTAAAATCAGCTGGACAAGGTGCAGAACCTGATCACTCAGTACCACAAGTTGTACTTGATGGATTCCCAGAAGTTGATACATCCGTTGAAAAAGAGCGCTTAACAAAAATGAATGCTGAATTACTTCAATTCCCTGAAGACTTCAACGTATTCAAAAAATTAGGTAAAATCTTAAACCGTCGCCAAGATCCATTTGAAGGCAAAGGTAAAATTGATTGGGGCCATGCAGAAACACTTGCATTCGGTACAATCATCCAAGACGGTCACCCAGTACGTATTTCAGGTCAAGACGTACAACGTGGTACGTTCGCACACCGTCACTTAGTATTACACGATGAGAAGAATGGTAACGAGTTAACAATGTTACACCACATCTCAGGTGCAAAAGCTTCATTCGATGCAATTAATAGCCCATTATCAGAAGGGTCAATTCTTTCATACGAATTTGGTTATAACATTCAAAATCCAAACGCTTTAGCAATTTGGGAAGCACAATATGGTGACTTCGCAAACATGGCACAAGTTATTTTCGATAACTTCATTTCAGCTTCACGTTCGAAATGGGGCGTTAAATCAGGTTTAGTGATGTTATTACCACACGCAGCTGAAGGACAAGGTTCTGAGCATACATCTGCTCGTTTAGAACGTTTCTTACAATTAGCAGCAGAGAATAACTGGACAGTCGCAAACCTTTCAAGCGCAGCGAACTACTTCCACTTATTACGTCGCCAAGCAGCAATGTTAAATACAGAAGCAATTCGTCCACTTGTATTAGTATCACCAAAATCACTACTACGTAACCAAATCGTAGCAGCTGATGTAGATGAACTAGCGAATGGTAAATTCGAAACTGTCATTGAGCATCCTGTAACAGGTAAAGATGCGAAAAAAGTAGAGAAACTTGTCTTTGCATCTGGTAAAATGGCAATTGATATTGCAGAAAAAGTAGGAGAAGGAAAAGGATATGAGCACTTACACTTAGTACGTGTTGAACAGTTATACCCATTCCCATCTGAAAAAATTCAAGCAATCATTGAAAAATATCCAAATGTAAAAACACTTGCATGGGCACAAGAAGAACCGAAAAACATGGGTTCTTGGTCATTCGCTGATCCTTACTTACGCGAGTTAGAAGGCGATCACGAAATTCGCTATGTAGGTCGTGGGGAACATTCTTCACCAGCTGAGGGAGATCCAGATTCATTCAAAGTAGCACAAACAAAAGTGATTGAAGAAGCAGTATCTAAATAATCGTTCATCATATTGAAGGAGGAAATTTAAAATGGCTGACATTATCGTACCAGAATTAGCAGAATCTATTACAGAAGGTGAGATCGTACGCTGGGTAAAACAAGTGGGCGACTCTGTAGAAAAAGGCGAATTCATCGTTGAACTTGAAACAGATAAAGTAAACGCTGAAATCATCTCAGAAGAAGCAGGTGTTTTAACTGAGATCCTTGCACAAGAAGGCGATGTTGTAGAAGTAGGCGCTGTTATCGCACGCGTTGACGCAAATGCAACAGGCGCTGCTCCAGCACCAAAAGAAGAAGCACCAAAAGAAGAAGCGAAACCAGAAGCACCAAAAGAAGAAGCTCCTAAAGCTGCTCCAGCACCAGCTGCACCAGTAGTAGAAGAAACATCTTCAAACGAACGCATTATCGCTTCACCAGCTGCTCGTAAATTAGCACGTGAAAAAGGAATCGATCTTGCTGCTGTATCACCAGTAGATCCACAAGGTCGCGTACGCGTACAAGACGTAGCTGCACATGGTACAGCTCCTGCAGCACAAGCTACACCAGCAGCTCCAGCTCCTAAAGCTGTAGATGATTCTCGCGTAGAAGCAGTGAAAATGACTCGTCGTCAACAAACAGCTGCTCGTAAATTATTAGAAGTATCACAAAACACTGCGATGCTTACAACATTCAACGAAATCGACATGACAGCAGTTATGGCACTTCGTAGCCGCAAGAAAGATGCTTTCATGGAAAACCATGACGGTACAAAACTTGGCTTCATGTCATTCTTTACAAAAGCTGTAACAGCAGCACTTAAAAAGTACCCAGCTGTTAACGCTAAAATTGTTGGTGACGAAATCCACTACAACAAGTTCTATGATGTAGGTGTAGCGGTATCAACTCCAGACGGTCTTGTAGTACCAAACGTACGTGACACAGATCGCAAAAACTTTGCTGAAATCGAAGCAGACATTGCTGAGTTAGCAGTAAAAGCACGCAACAAAAAATTAGCATTATCTGACCTTGAAGGTGGTTCATTCACAATCACAAACGGTGGTATCTTCGGTTCATTAATGTCTACACCAATCATCAATGGTGACCAAGCTGCAATCCTTGGTATGCACAACATCGTAAAACGCCCAATCGCTGTAGGCGACGAAATCGAATTACGCCCAATGATGTACGTAGCATTATCTTACGATCACCGTATCATCAACGGTAAAGAGTCTGTTGGTTTCTTAAAAATGGTTAAAGATTTAATCGAAAACCCAGAAGATTTATTATTAGAAGGTTAATAACTGCCGACGGATGAAGGTTGGTCAAGCCTTGCAAACAGGACGTTTGCGCACTTGGCTTGACTACCATTCCAAGGCTTTGAAGCACTTTTGAAAATA
Source organism: Kurthia sp. YJT4 (assembly GCF_030219945.1). Lineage (NCBI taxonomy): Bacteria > Bacillati > Bacillota > Bacilli > Caryophanales > Caryophanaceae > Kurthia > Kurthia sp. YJT4. The sequence continues at coordinate 1,133,219 of NZ_CP126689.1, forward strand.
GAGAAAAAGAGAAAGCCTCTGAGAAATCGGGGGCTTTTTTTGTGTTGTTTTATTGCTTTTTTGGGCTCGTGACTATATTTTGACTATATGAGCTAAGTTTCGTTGGCTCGTTTAAGTAATTAATGAGTAAATCTGTCGTTTTCTCAACTTGCTCGGTAGTCACGTGAGTATAGACGTTCATCGTTGTTTCGATATGAGCATGGCCAAGTAATTTTTGAACGACCTTCACATCGACACCAGCTGCAAATAGTAGGGAAGCACAAGAGTGTCGTAAACCATGTACAGTAATCCGAGGTAAACCATAACGCTTACAAAGTTTCGTTAAGACTTCGTTCGTATAAGAATTACGAAACGGATCGAATGAAGTTTCCTTGATGAAGATGAACTTCTCTTTTGGCTGAACATTATACTGTAGACGAAGTTTTTTATTTTGTCGTATGAGGTCCTTTAATGTGTGATAGGTTTCATCATCTAAATATAATTCACGAATGGAAGTTTTCGTTTTTGGTTTTAAGATTTCAAATGAATTATCAGCGTTATAATAAAGTGTTTTATTGACGGTTAGATTTTGTGTTTGATCATCAATATCTTTTTCTTGCAGAGCGAGTAACTCACCTTTACGCAACCCAGTAAGTAGTAATGTTCGAAACATTGCATAGTATTTAAGACTTTCGTTTTCTTTTAAGACTTTTAAAAAGTAGAGTGACTGTTCTTTGTTCCAAAACTTATCGATTTTTTCTTCTTCCTCGAAGAAAGTATTTTTTGGATAGACTGTATTGTCAAAAGGGGAAGCTTCAATATAGTTATTACGAACAGCAAAGTCGAATACATTTCTCGCTTGAATAACGATTGGCTTATACGATTTTAATTGTGTACTCATAAACTGAATATACTTTTGGCAATCTTGCTTAGTAATATCTTTTAAACGCTTATTACCGAAAGTGGGTAATATCCATTTTTTAAAATCAACAGACTTTCTATAAATAGTAGATGCCTTTAAATATGTCGAATACTCGTGTTCAAATTCGGTAAAGATTTGTTGGAAGGTATAATGTGATTTAATATTTGATCTAACTTTTGAATCTTCCATTTCTAATTTTTTTGCTACAAGCTTTGCGTCATTTAGTTTTTTAAAACCACGTCTAGTAGTTAATTTTTTTTCTAATGTAACTGGATCTGTAAGGTAAAGACGAATCATCCAAAACTCCCCTTTAGAAGTTTTATATTTTGAAAATGAAGCCATAGTAGTACCTCCTTATTTATAATCACTTACATCCTAACACCAATAGTCAGTAGTGGTTGGTAGTCTTTTATCAGCTATATATGTGTTTTGTGAGCCATTATGTACATAATTGTCTAAAAAGTGATTAAGGCGCTTACACGCAAACGTCAGGCTTACCTTAAATATCTTTTGTAAGAGGGCGACTGCCTGGTAATAATCATTCGGTAAATTCATGTTCAGTAACATAAAAGTAGGAATAGCAGCGTGAAGTGCAAAGTTATTCGCTTTGTATTCTTGATACTGTATAAATTCCGTTGGCAACTTCATCTGATCCCCAGCGTGATAAAGTATATGAGCCAATTCATGACAAAAATCTTCCCACTCTGTATTAAGAATAGAGCGTTGTAAGAAGATACAAGGGCGTTCGTTATGAATTAACGCAAGACTTGAATCATCCCACCAGAACAAGCGTATATGCAGTTTATGGGCTATATCCTCGATGTTTAGATGTTCAGGCTTTTCTACTTTTAATGTACTGTATAAATGTTTTATATTGTCTTCTAAATAGTTCATAATAATTACCCCTTTACCAAACGTATGTTCTATTTGATTATAAAGGAAAACCCTACTTTTTGGAAGTAGGGTTTAGATTATTTGTGAATGGCTTAGAAAATCATTACACTCTTGAAGTGTCAAAATTTCGACCCCTTGATCAGATAAAAATTGTTTGGCTTCTTGTTCAATTTGTTTCTCGAAAGAAGTATTGTTTATAACAACAATGAAATTATTTATATCTATTTGATTTTGATCTAAATAATTTTTTAAATCAAAAACAAATAATTTTATTTGGTTTATAAGGTGAGAATCCTGTTTGTAATCAAAAGTAAGGGATTTTAAATATTTTTGTTCAGAATTAACATTAACTATGAAGTCATAAGGCTTATTTGACCATGAATTCTTTTTTAGTTTATCTATAGAATAAGCATCCTTAGATATTTGATTCCTGATAATTTGTTTTGTTAATATTCTAATTCTATCTTTATCCATTTCACGCACAGATTTTGGACGGTCGTAATAAAGGTAAATATCTTTCAAATCTTCCAATATCTCATTTAGACTTCTTTCACCTAATTCTATTTGTTCATGCTCTGTGAATTGAATTTGATTTATATAATTCATTGTTTTCATTTTTAAAATTTTATTACTATTGGAACTTAAAAGCTCTTCAATATATTCTTTATTATCATATTCAAGACCTTCAAGAGAAAAATCAAAGTTGAGCGAAGAACGTAAGTATTTTAGTTCTTCTAAATCCAATTCATCATCAAATGCTAATATACGACTATTGTTAGTTGAAGCTAGAAAACCTATTTTCTTTTCATCTGGTGAAAAATAAGCAAGTCCAAAGTTTACTTGTTCATTTCTCACAATATCATTAACATACTTTGCAATTGAATAATAAACAACACTCATATTAATTAATTCCTCCTTTCCAGTTTAAACAAAATGGTTTGATAGCTTGAATAATGTCATCAACATGATCGTTCCGATAACAGAGGAATTCAATTAAAGCATCTTTTTTAGAATCCTCAAATTCCCATTCTGCAGGTACTGAATTGACAATTTCAATTATTCGATTATGCGTTAATTGATTAGCTAATCGTATCGTTTCATTAAACGGGCTATTCCCATCTACATATAACCTTAGCATGTTATAATACTTTTCGTCAAAATTGTCAACTAGCCACTTGTCTTTAACTTGATTTAAAGATGAGACATTCCATACTTCCCCCAAATCAAATACATGAGAATGATCAATTACAACTAATTTATTTTGTTTTGAGTCGAATAATAAATTTCCATCATTCAATGCACGGTCCTGATTTAATATAAGTTGATCAAAATAAAGTAACATAGGAATAATATTTATGTTAGTGCACCTTTCGAATGCTGGTTGTCTGACATTAGCATTGGCTTTCTTATTCCATTTTAACGCGAATCCTAGGTTAGATTTTATATCTCTTGATTGCAGTTCACTAGAATTAGTCAGTACTTCATCTGTAATGTTTACTAAAATAGCTTCCTCTAATGGCAATTTAAATTCTTTGGCCAGTAAATAACATATGTATTCATTTATTATAGGTAAATTTCCAATCTCATCTGTATAAAGCTTACAAATATATGGATTTAAATCTACTCCTGTAGCAATAAACGGGCTAGTGGAAGGTTTTATGTCTTCTTCAGAACCTTTACCTTTCCAAAGAATAATATCATTTTGAAACTTCGATAAGTCAATCTTTTTTAGCAAAGTGGCCCGTCCTCTCTTTCTAATTATTTAGTTACGCTATCTCGCCAATCATATAAATTCGCTACATTCGGAATGTTTTCAAAGTCAAAATTCTCCCACTGAATTTTCTTCAATGTTTCTTGATTCATATTAATAAACATGCCTCTTTCAAATGAGGTTTTTCCATACTGGTCTGACATAGGAACCAAGAAGGTTAGTTGAACAACTTTTACACCCTTTAACTTACTTACAGGCTCAATAAGTTTCGCTGCATGTTTTAATAACTCGCGTTCAGATCCAGCGTTAGCATTTGTATTAATTTTCATATATGCAATACCAGAATCAACTTTTATAGAATCAATCGTTTTTTTGCCATCTACCTCTTTACCCATTTCATTCGTAATTATTTTTTCGATTTGTTGATCGATAGGCAAGTTCTTATCTACCTCTTTTTCAGCTTTTGAGGTAAGCGTGCTGCCAATAATTAATAAGATGAAACTAGCTATACATGCTAAAAATATTTTTTTCTTAGGTTTCTTTTTAATCACACTGACAATCAGCATGATAGCGCTAATGAATAGTGCAACAATACCTAAAAGTAATAAGGGAATACTCATGTTTTTTAAACTCCTTTAAATATTAAAATTTTATCAAAATAAACAAATGGTTACTAATAGAAGAAAAGTAATTACATTTACCTATTTAGATATCAAAAAAAAGCACTTGAATGTGCTGTTTTTTTATTTTAGATTGAACCTTTTAGCAAAGAGACTTACAAGTTTTCATTCTCTTTTAAAATCTCCCACATCTTGCGTAACCGTCTCAGATCTTCTTCTTTAGATTCTGGCAATTCTTTGTACCATTTCTGAAGTTCTGGATCATTAGCAAAAGCTTCGAATTCTTTATCTTCAAACCTTGGAGTTGTATCTTCTATTCCTAGTAAATAGTCTGCAGAACAGCCGAGAGCTATAGCAAGTTTAGAAAGTTCTTCATCTTTTACCGGTCTTTCACCAGATTCAATTCTATTCATTACACTTTGATTTATATTAATTCGTCGTGCTAGTTCTTTTTGGCTCCAATTTTTCTTCTCACGTAAGGAAATAATTCTTTTGTTGATACTCATGAATTCACCATCCTAACTACTTATGTATTTTATCATGTTTCTGAAATGGAAATAAAATAATTGCTAAAATAGAAATAAAACTATTGCATTTCTATTTTAGCAATGTTATATTTTGATTAAGGAGTTGCTGAAACAGAAATTACGGAGGTGTTGAAGTGAAAAATTTCAGCTTAACTTATATTAAAAATAGAAGAATTAAACTAGGAATGACACAACAAGAGCTTGCTAAATCTTTAGGTTACAAAGGTTCTTCAACATATTTAAAGTATGAAAATGGAACATATTCATTTAAGGCAGATCAATTACCAATGTTAGCTAATGAGTTAAATTGTGATATTTCAGATTTTTTTATCTAAATAATTGCTAAAATAGAAATTTTGGAGGTAATAAAATGCAACAATTACAAACATTTATGTACAACGAGCAAGCAGTTAGAACTTTATTTGATTCAAAAGGAGAAGTATTTTTTGTTGGAAATGATGTTGCTAAGTTATTAGGATATTCCAACTATCGCAATGCAGTTATAAATCATGTTGATACCGAAGATAAGCAGCGTACTCAAATCGAGGACGCAGGTCAAAGTCGAGAAATGACTATCATTAACGAATCTGGGCTATATAGTTTGATTCTTTCGTCCAAATTACCAACAGCAAAACAATTCAAGCGCTGGGTCACTAGCGAGGTCCTACCGAATATCAGAAAGCATGGAACTCACATGACAAGCGAAACAATTGAAAAAGTATTGGCTGATCCCGATACGATTATTCAAATCGCAACACAGTTAAAAGAAGAACGAGCGAAACGTATGCAGGCAGAAGTTGTTATTGAACAGCAAAAACCGCAAGTGTTATTCGCGAAAGCTGTTGAAACAAGTGAGACATCTATCCTAGTCGGTCAACTAGCGAAATTACTCACTCAAAATGGCATCAGCATAGGTCAAAATCGTTTATTCGCTTGGTTACGTGATAATGGCTACCTCGGCAAGAAGGGGGCGCATTATAACGAACCTACTCAATATGCAGTTGAGCGTGGTTGGTTTGAAGTAGTTGAGCGAACTATGCAAAATCCAGATGGCAGCGTTCGGATTACTAGAACAACCAAAGTGACAGGCAAGGGTCAGGTTTACTTTATTAATAAGCTACTTACAAAGGCGGTGTAAACCATGACACCTGAATCTTTAATGCAGCAACTCGATGAAACATATTTTGTTCAAAAGTTAGAGTTATTGGTCAAACAAGCTTATGAACAAGGAGTGATCGCTGGGCAAAAGCGATTTAACTATCCTCCTGTTCTTAAGCGTGATGATTTAGCTGAAATTTTAAACATTGCTTTACCAACGGTAGATAAATTACTGAAAAATCCTTCATTTCCACGATTGCGAGAAGTTCGCGGACGTTATCCACGCGATGCAGTTTTTAAGTGGATTGAAGATAATACAGAAGTTTTAAATTCCTTCTATTAATTATTTTAAACGAAAATTTAATTGATGATGGTAGGAATTGACATGAAAATATATATATTTGTGAGAAAAAGGAGAGATTTATATGAGAAAAAATGAAAAATCCTTAGTCGCTGTAACAACTAAGGAAAATGAAGAGTTAACGAAATGTAATAAGTGCAACAATCCTTGTAAAACAGGTTGGGTGTATTGTTCAAATTGTGGTAGCAAACTTAAAACAAATGTTTTAAAAGTTGATTAAAAAGGGAGAAAAACATGAAAAAAGTGGGCGAAGTCATGAAAGAAATCAGAGCTAACAAAACACAACAAAAACAGGCGCTAGAAATGTCTGTATCACGCGAGACAATATCGCGTTATGAAACAGGTAAAGACAAAGTTAACGCTGGTGTAGCGCGTCAGTATAGTGCTAAATACGATAATCCAATGTTTGCGATGGCAATCCAAACAGAATACACAGGTACAGGTCCTGTTTTGCTCGATGGTCCAAATGCAGATTTACATCGTTCAGCAGTGAAAGAAAAAACATTAGAAGAGCTAGGGGAAGCATTCAATCGACTAAAATCGACAAGTCTTGTAAAGCCTTTGGCTGCAATGGAACTATATGAAAAACAAGATTTACACGATGCACTAGAGGAATTAGTAGAAGCTACAACAGCTATTAGTAATTTAGTCGCGGTTGTCTGCATGGAAGCAAAAATTAGCTATAAAGATTTATGGATGGATCACTATCGTTATTTAGTGTCACAAGGGTTGTTAAAGGAGGACCTAACATGTTAGACCGTTTTCGAGTTCAAGATGTAGAGAAGGCAAAAAGTCTACTAGATAGCGCAGAGCAATCAATTGAAGAAGTAAAAGCATTCTTGGCAGGTGGTCACTGGGCAGCTGCAGACATCGCTACAGAAACATTGCACAAGGCAACAACAGAACTATGCTTGTTGGCTCACGCAAAAAGAGAGCATGATCGTCTACAAAACTTGGCACGTAAGCTACAACAAAAAAATATAGCAGCGGAGGTAATCAAATGTTATTCGACACTTTCGATTTAGTATTAGCGACTGTCTCATCGTCAGTTATTACAGCAGTAGCTGTAGCGACAATGTTTACTTACAAAATTCAAAAACAAAAATAAGGAGGAACCAATATGTTTGAAATACTTATGTATCCGTTATGCATGATTTATGGCATGGCAGTGATGTACTTATCATTTGATGGAGATACAAAGAAGAAAGGATGAGTTTTAGATGAGCAAAGAAGTAGAGAATTTAGCGATTAAATCTAAAGGTATAAATGTAACTTGTGGTGTTATCAAAGTTTTACATGAAAATAAATTAACATTTCAGGAGTCTTACGAAGTGTTATTCGGACAAGTAAAAGCTCTTGAAGAATTTATTCAAAAGAACCCTGAAATGAAGGATAAATTATTCCAAGTTCAATAGTTTTCGTAGAGTACTATTAGCTATTTCAGAAAGAATAGACAAGGGTACGCTAGAAACCTTGGAAGTAACATTTTTGGTTAAGGTCCAAACATTTGAGTCGCGAATAGTATCTAAAAATGTATGACCCTCATAAGTAAGTGTACTTATGTAATAGTAATCAAAATCAAAGTTTGGTTGTCCTTTTATAAAACCAGCTTCAATAAGACGGTCTGATACATACATTAATTCATCTTCTGTATAAGACTTTTCTTTTAGCGCACTGTTCTGCACGTAGTGAGCTAAGCTGTACGTTTTATTTACAATCGAAACTTCTTCGATTGATAGTAATAGGTCTCTCACACATTCTTGATTCAGTTTCATAACATTCACCTCCTTTATAGGTGAATTATACCAAATGAAAGTTTTATAGGAGGATTTATCATGGCAGAAATAAATGGTGTTAAATACGAGGGCATACTCGCTAAAGGATTTGGATTGATTCCACGCATGCTAACACGTGATAAGGATTTGAGCATTGAAGCAAAAGCAATCTATGCATACCTTGCAGCATTTGCTGGTAATAATAACGAAGCTTTTCCAAGCGTAGAACTGATTTGTTCAGAATTGAATATTTCTGAAAATCGATACCATAAACATCGTAAGGCACTATTAGAAAAACAATATATTCGTATCAGGAGAGAGCGACTTGAAACAGGGTTTTCTAAAAATCATTATGAGTTGGTACAAATGATTCCTGATACCGTATCCCTTCAAAACGTAGGCATAGGAAATGTAGGCATAAGAAACGTAGGCATACAAAATGAAGGTACTAATAGTAACAGTCTTAATAAAAACAATATTAATAGTAACAGTAATAAAGAGAATATTACGTCTTGCAAGCAAGACAGCGCATATTCAGCTGTTGTCGATTACTTAAATTTAAAAGCAAATACGAAATACAAAAGCACAGCTGGAGCAACTAAAAAATTAATTAAGGCTCGGTTAGATGAAGGCTTTACGATTGATGATTTTAAAACAGTTATCGATAAAAAAGTAGCCACTTGGTTGCATGATCCACAGTTTAGCCAATATCTAAGACCAAGTACATTATTCCAAGCATCTAAGTTCGAGGGATATCTAAATGAAAGGGTGAAAGGATATGAAAGCAATCGCACAAGCCATGCCAAAGAGTATAGCGACGGTATTAACTTCTAACGAATGTCAGTTACATGCGAAACCAGTACAGCTAATGATGATTGATGGTCATGAAGTATGTCCTAAATGCCAATTGCAGAAAGAAAATGAAGCTTTTGAGCAATCTTTGCAAAATGAAATTTTAGAACGTGAAGCGAAGAAAAAGAAAAACACTTTGTATATGCGATCAGTATTCGCAGATGAAACAATTCGAGGTGCATCATTTGGTGGTTTTTATGCAGAGTGTGAAGAAGAAGCTAAGAATAAAGAGTTAGCAATTCAAGCTTTTAAACATTATAAGAGTGGCAAGATATTTACAACGCTCTTACAAGGCGACACTGGCGTCGGTAAGTCGCACCTAGCAATGTCGATTCTAAGAAATTTAAATGAAAAACTAGACGTAGAGTGCGTGTTTGTGAGTGTACGAGAGATGATGTCAAAGATTCGTGATTCATTTGACAACAAGGAGAGCAAGTACACACAACTTTATTTTGTAGATTTATTGTCACGAGTGGATTATCTGTGCCTAGATGATTTAGGCGCAGAAACAGGAGCTATCACAACAAATAAGACGGCAACAAACTTTACGTTAGAGGTCCTGACAGCCATTTTGGAAGCTCGACAAACTAAGTCAACAATTATTACTTCCAACTTATCTCGGAACCAGATGGAAGCGATGTATGATAAGAAATTGATTTCGCGAAGTCTTAAAAACATTGCAGTTATTAAGTTTGAACAAACGCGCGATAAACGAGTAGTCGCATTTGATTTGAACCAGGAGGTGTAAATCATGGCTAATACATCATCAACGACAACGCAATTTGCTAGTGGTAATGGTGTGGGGCTTTTAAAATGCCCACATCCAGAGTGCGGGCATTACAACACGATTATTACTAAAGTACACTGTCGCATGCATCATCAAATGGAACGTGAAGAATTATTTGCTTTGTATGGTCAGCCAACGCGAATCCATTTGAATTATGGAAATTTGAAATGAATACAACGAGATCTACATACGTTGCGAGAAGAAATTATTAAAACATTGGAGGTTATTGAAAATGACAGAAAAAATGAAACCGGTACTAATCGGATTTGATGGTCCAGAGCCTTATGCGATTGTAATTATAAACAGAATCGGTGGCAGTCGTTTTAAGCAAGTTTGCTACGACCTGCAAGAGCTAAACAACGTGTTTGAGAGATTTCCACACCAAGAAGGTTATGTGTTAGAAGTGCTAATGGCAGAACCGTTAGAGGAGGTGGTCTAAATGGAAAAGATTTTCGCTTTGTACAAAGGCGAAACATGGATTTGGGATGGTACGATTCGAGAATTGTCTGATTACACAGGGAAATCTTTTGAGTCTGTACGTTGGCTACAATATGAGTCTGCTAAAAAGCGAGCATTGTCTAAAAAGAATTATCAAGGTTTTTGGTTAGAACCTATTGAGGAGGAATCGATATGAACCTGAAACATCAAGGTATTAACTCACGTGGTCGTAGAGAATGGCTAGATACAGATTTAAATCAAGTAATGGAGGAATGGCAAAAAGAACATTACGAAACGTGCGTAACTGAATTGGAGAAAATGCTTGATCGAAAGCTTTCGAAAACGGAATTACAACATATTTTATGGTTGAGTGGATTTGATGAAAGTACGATTGATACGTTCAGAGGACTGTTTAGGGATTTAAAGGAGGTTCTGTGAATGAAATACACTCTATATCAAAGAGACAACTTCGTACTGGAAGGAACGATTGAAGAAGTGAAAGCATTTGTACTTGAACATGAAGCAAATTGTCAGCATAGGCATGTGACATATATTGAATTGAACGGTGTACGTGGGACAGTCTGTGATGATTGTGGGGAATTACTGTAAAGAGGTGAAGGTATGAAAAGCGAAAAAAATATTACGATTGAGATTGACCGATTATGTGAAAAGTTTGAAGAATTGGCAAAGTTATTAGCCATTAAAGAAACTTATTTTGATGGCTTTAAAAAGACGATTAAGCATGATTTTAGCTCAATTTCTTTTGAAGGTGAATTATATAGAAAGTTAGAAACAGAAATTTATCACCTAGAACGTGAACAAGCCGCAGTTCATACGCAAATAAAAACTTTAGTGTGGGTGATAGATCGCACCAAGTAAACAAAGATTTAATAAGTAACTGTGTGGAGGGGTGCTAATGAAATTTTTAGATATTTTAACACTAAAGCGGAGACGTTGCGATCATACTTACGTTTATCTTAACAAAGAATCGGTCGGAGCAAGTTACGGATGCGATGTGCTTTTCCATGACGAGTATTATGTGAAGTGTTTAGAGTGTGGGAGAGAGGTTAGATGTTTTAGTGCTGAACAGGTACTACGTTTAGTTACTAAATTGGACAAAAAAGTTATTACACAAACGAAACAAAATGCGAAGGAGTAGAGAGAATGGAGAAGTCATTAGGCACATCGCAATACAGATTGAATTATGCAACTGATTTTGCAGAAGCAATTAATGAAAATATGAAGCGATTAGAGTTGATTTGGCAGTTAGCAAGAGAAGGTGTAATAACAAAAGAGCAAGCTACTTTAGGAATTAAAAACCATATTCAAATGATTGATGATAACATCGAGTATTTCAAAACATACTATTCTTGGCGTGAGGATATGGAATAGTAAATACACATCACGACCAAAATGCGAAAGGGGATGAAAAGATGACCAAAACAGATTTCAAGAAGTACACGAAAGATGAATTAATTTATTACTTGGAAAGTATTCAAATATATATTCCTAAACGGGAGACAACTTCAATAAAATATTCAATTTTGAACAAAAGATATGAGGATATATCGAACGAGATAAACGTGACCTTGGAAGATACTACACGCGCAATTAAGCGATTTAATGAAAAGAAAACTATTGAACATATGATTGCAGTGAAAGAGTTAAACGATAAATACATTCGCTTATCTAATAAACAACGAAAAATAGAAAAAGAATTGCGGGGGGTGTTTTAAGAAATATAATTTTAAATAGAAAAAGGAGTGAATACATTGCCGCACAACTTCAACAATCCAGTTCATAATTGTTGTACTTGCGGACATTATAACCGTAATGCAGGTACCTTTTCATTTTGTCTAGTACAAAACGCTGATGTTTGGGAAGGAGATCATTGCGATAAACACGCAAGTTATGCGGAAGCAAAAAAGCGGGAACAAAAAGAGTTGCAGTTTACCGATACGGTTTTTGATCGTGGAGATGGACGAGCAAACTTCCCGAGTAAAAATACGAAGGAGTGAATAATGTGAAAGAATTAGATTTTTCCGATTATGATGCAATTTGTGCCGAAATGAAAAAATATATGATTAGTGGTGATTATGATAAAAGAAATGAGCTTTTGCCATTAGCGAAGAAAGCTTTTAGAGCAATTAAACATCCTTACAAGGTAGGGGATGAGGTAGATGTTTTTGGTGGATCACGTTGGCAAAGAACCGTTATCACAAAAGTTGTAAGTAACGGAGAAATTCATACACCAACCGTAGTTGTACCTATAACGCTTATCAGATATCCAAAAGAAAAACATGAACAAATGAGTTTATTTTAGGAGTGATTAATATGCAGCAACAAATGGACCTGTTCGGGGTATTGATGGAAATGAGTGCCATCGATAAAATACGCAATGAAATTGATAGTTTGAAAGAATTTGACTACATTCAGACGAGCTTATGTACGGTAGAAAAAGCAAAAGAGTTGTATGTTGTAAAAACCAATGATTTCGAGGAATGTTTCAGAAGCAAATCAAATTTATTAGATTTTGTGGAACGTGGATCGCGCGAAGGTTGGGATTTTGTATATGAGTTACAACAGTAAAAAGACAAAAAAATAAAGCACTAGAGTTTCCTCCAATGCTCGATTTAACTTGGTAATTAAATTATAGCATAGGAGGAATAACTTATGACAAACGAAAAACAAATTGATTTAACAAAAAATGCGGTGTACATAGTCAGAGGTGGCAAGTTAATTCAGATTGATAATCCTCCTTTGGGATTTGGGAAACAAGAAATTAGCTGGCAAGATGGCAAACCAACGCATGTTGATTATAAATACAGTAAAAAATTATGATTAATGTAATTTAAAGGGTATAATTGAAGGTGTATAATAAAGGGGAACAAAAATGATATCAAATAAACATAATTTTTTATATGAATTTAAATTTGCAGTAATGGATTTGGGGTATGATTTGGAACATCATGGGTCTACTGAATTTTGTAGACAATTAGACATACTTTCTAATAAAATATTTCTTACACTTGCTGATTTTTATAGTTTAAGTAAACAGACATCAGATGTAATAACGAATGACTATGAGAAGAAAATGTCCTTTTTTTCTGAATTAGGAAATAAGATAAAATCAAATCAAAAAAATAATGATGAAGAAACAAATGAAATTATTAGTTCGAATTATTTAACCCAACAAAATATGGCTTATGAGTTCTTATTTTTTCAGGAGACGGTATTAAATTTTGGTATAGCAATTAAAATATATTCATTTTTTGAGGATATTCTAGAATTGTTGTGTGGCTTATATGAGAAATATTGTAATATCAAAATTGACAATGAGAATGCCAAAAGTAAACTCAGCAAACATGTGGAATATTTAGAAACAAATTTTAAAGTAAAGTTAACTAAAACTAATGAATGGTATCTATTAACTTCTTGGAATAAAGTCCGCAACAGATTTATGCATGGCTATGGAATATTGAATCGACATGAAAGTGATTTAAAAAAACGTATAGAAATGATAGGTTTGGATATAGTTGAAAAACCGTACATATATAATGTTGAGCAATATATATGTATTAAACCTATAAACATAAAGGAACTGATAATGTTAATAGATGTTATATTATCCAAATGTATAGTAGATATTGAGGTATTAAAGAAATTGGGAATTTAATATTTAATAAGCTTATCGGAAAAACCGAGAGCAACAGATTTACGCAATTACTGCGTTTATTTGTTGCTCTTTTTTTCGTCTAAAGGGAGGAAAAGTATATGAACGAGTTGTTGCTAGAATACAAAGAAACATTAAAAAATACAAAGGCATTACTAAATAGATTAAAAGAAAATGGAGCTTGTGAAGATGATTTGAAAAATGTTCGTTCATGGATTAGTAATTTGGAATATACGATTAAATGGATTCGGACAGGCAGACAGCCAGGAGCAACTCGTGGTATAGAAAGACGCGCAGCATATGACCGAGAGATTCCTGTTGAACCTTATTGGATTCAATTAAATAAAGATTCGAATGTAGAGGTTTTTGAATCAGAAATTACAGAAGAAGAAGTAGAAAAGGACGAAATGAAACAAGATTTAATAAAAGAAATAATGAAAGTTTTAGATAAAAAAGAAAAAGAAGTTTTTGAAATGTGTTCAAATAAATTTTCGCAATATAAAATAGCTGAAATGTTAGGGATTTCAAGAGATGAAGTGAAAGTTATTATTGCACGATGTAAAAGAAAAATTCATAACGAAGGGTGGATTCTTGTTTAATGAGATATGTACAGCCAATTCGAGATATGGATCAGGTACAAGAATTTATGGAATATCTGGACGAGAAAAACAAAAGGAATTTTATTATGTTCATGTTAGGAATTAATTTAGGACTAAGAATATCGGATGTTTTGCAATTAAGAGTACGAGACGTAAGAAATAAAACATCTATTAAAATTTATGAGAAGAAAACAGGAAAGTATAAACAGATGATTATAAGTGATGAATTAAGACGCGCAGTCAAAGAATATACAAAAAATATGAAGCCATATGATTATTTACTTCAAAGTAGAAAAAGAACAAAAACAGGTGCTCAAAAGCCGATTAGTCGAGTACAAGCTTACCGAATTATGAAAGATACAGCAGACGCTATTGGATATAAAGGAGATGTAGGTACACATACAATGCGCAAAACTTTTGCATATCATTTTTACCAGCAAACGAATGATGTAGCGACATTACAAACGATATTCGGTCATGAGCATCAATCAGATACATTACGCTATATAGGTGTAGAACAAGAGCGTGTTGATAATGTCGTGAACAACTTATTTAGAAGAAGAAAAAACAAACAAGAATAAAGTGTGAGTGGTTGTTGTTATATCAACAACTGTTATTATTTTTAACTCTATGAATGTTACATAACTTATATTCTTGTACATTCAAAATAAAAAAAAATAAAGATGTTGATATATCAGTATTTTGTAGCATGTTTCTGAATGTAACACTCACTAAGATATGTTACATTGGCAATCAAAAAAATCCCAAAAGCACACTTATAGTGTAAGGGTAATAACTTACGCCATGTTAAATCCTCCTTTTTTAACATATTTGATTTGGTGATTGGCAGATAATAGAGCGAGTTAGCACGTTTTATTATCTGCATATTACTATTTATTGGTGCAGGCATACGACTAATTGTTTCACTCCCTTTGAATTGTTGTATGTCTGCATGAATAAATAGCAAAGGGGAGATTGTATTGAGTACAAGAACAATTCATTTTAAGAATGGCAAGGCTATCACAGTAGTTGGAGACGTAGTTCTTTATAGTCCAACAATGGATAAGGTTCGTAAAACAGATAGCAATATTCATTACGTCAATCAGGAAGAAGTATTACTCGTGACGAGTGATGATAAGAATGCTTAAACATACTGTAGAAGCTAAGCGACTTTATAAGAGTGCTGCATGGCGACGTTGTAGAGAGTCTTATATTGCTAAGATACATGGGCTTTGTGAGCGATGTGGCGAGCCTGGTAAGATAGTTCATCACAAGACACACATTGATAGTGAGAACATTAATGACCCAATGATCACGCTGAACCACAACAACTTAGAATACTTATGTCAGACTTGCCATAACCGAGAACATCACGAGAAATATAGTCCGGTTAGATACGGAATGGCATTCGATAATGACGGTAATTTAATTAATTTAGAAGGGTAATACCCCCCTTAAAATAAAAAATATTTGAATCAATCGGGGACCGAGAGGGGAGCTTCAAAAAATGCGCAAGTCGCGCGCGAGACCCCCCCTCCACCAAAAACAACAAAAGTAGGTGATTTTAGTGGCAGTTAAAAAAGAGTTGACGAAAGCTGAAAGAATTACAAAAGAGGAACGCCGATTAAAAAGAAATTACAAAGACATCCAAAAAGACAAGTCAGCGGTTGTCGAAGGTCTTATTCGTCGCGCCGCATTTATGCGAGCAACTTTGGAAGATATGGAACTAGATCTAGATGAACGCGGGTTTGTGGAAATGTTTGCACAAGGTGAACAAGAACCTTACGAACGTGAACGACCTGTTGCAAGGCAGTACCAACAAATGAATAAAAACTATCAGTCGATTATCAAACAACTTTCTGACTTGCTACCAAAGGAGCCGATTAAGCAAAAAGAAGATGATGGCTTTGAAAGCTTTGTGATGGCTCGTGATTAAATATCCGATTGCTTATAATCCAATCGTTGAATATTTTGAGAAAATTGAATCGGGTGAAATTGTAGTCGGCTTTAAAGTTCTACGGATCTATAAAAAGTTAGTCGACGATATATTCGACCAATCAAGCGAATACGAATATAGCGCAGAAAGAGCAAATCATGCGATTGAGTTCATCGAAAATTTTTGTAAACACTCGAAGGGTAAGTGGGGCGGAAAGCCAATTGAATTAGAGCTATGGCAAAAAGCTTTCATTGCAGCATCTTTTGGTTTCATACATAAGATTGATGGCACTAGAAAGCATCGTGAAGTTTTATTAGTAGTTGCTCGTAAAAATGGGAAGTCGACTGTAGCTTCTGGAATTGGTTTGTATATGCAAGTTGCTGATGGCGAGCCAGGGGCAGAGATTTATGCAGTAGCGACTAAAAAAGACCAAGCAAAATTAGTTTGGATTGATGCCAAAAGAATGGTGACGAAATCGCCAGCGCTAAGAAAAAGAATCAAGCCACTGGTTTCAGAATTACGCGCCGATTTTAATGATTCAACTTTTAAGCCACTTGGTTCAGATTCCGAAACCTTAGATGGATTAAATGTTCATGGGGCGATGATGGATGAAATCCACGCTTGGAAAGACAAAAACCTCTATGACGTAATTGTTGATGGTACATCTTCAAGGGAACAACCACTTATATTTATGATTACGACTGCAGGAACGATTCGCGAATCTGTTTATGACATGAAGTATAAAGAAGCGGAAATGCTTTTAAATGGATTGGATGATGAAGATGGTTATAAAGATGACCGATTCTTGCCAATCGTTTATGAGTTGGATCATCGTGAAGAATGGGCAGATGAAACAAAGTGGATGAAAGCTAATCCAGGGTTAGGAACCATTAAACAATTAGACCAATTAAAAACCAAAGTGAATAAGGCTAAAAATAATCCTTTGCTAGTAAAGAACTTACTGACGAAGGATTTTAATATTCGCGAAACATCGAATGAGTCTTGGCTGAATTTTGAACAGCTGAATAATCCAGAAACATTTGATTTATTAACATTAAAACCTAAATATGGAATTGGTGGAACGGACTTATCAAAGACAACCGATTTAACTGCAGCAAAAGTTCTGTTTAAAATTCCAAATGACGATACGATTTATGTAAATCAAATGTATTGGTTGCCAGAGGACCTACTCGAAGCGCGAGCAAAAGAGGATAAAATTCCTTATGACTTGTGGCATGACAAAGGTCTTTTACGAACAACGCCAGGTAATAAAGTACATCCAAAGTTTGTGACACAATGGTTTTTAGAACAACGAGAAGAACATGGAATTTATCTACCTTGGATTGGTTACGATTCGTGGTCCGCCGATTACTGGGTGGAAGAAATGAAAGGACATTTCGGAGCAGAAGCAATGATTCCTGTTATTCAAGGAAAGAAAACTCTTTCTGGTCCAATGCACGCTTTAGGAGCAGATTTAGAGAAAAAGAAAATTAATTACAACAACAATCCAATCGATAAGTGGTGTCTTTCTAATACTTCTGTCGATATCGATAAAAATGCAAATATCCAACCAGCAAAAACAAGTAATCAGCGCCGACGTATTGACGGTACTGCAGCATTATTAAATGCATATACAATCTTACAAGATAAGTTGAACGAATATGAAAATATGATATAGAAGGGAGGTATTTCATGGGACTATTTGAGAAAATGTTTGGACGGAAAACAGAAACGTCTCAATCAAATAATCGATTCAAATTGATTAATGATAGTGATGGTGGATTTTTTAGTTGGGATGGTAAATTGTACAAATCCGATATTATTCGTGCAGCTATTCGTCCTAAAGCGAAGGCAATCGGAAAACTTACTGCCAAACATATTCGTGAAGGTACTGAATTTAAAGTGAATCCAGATGTAAATATACGATTTCTTTTAGAAGAACCGAATCCAATTATGTCAGGACAAGTTTTCCAAGAAAAGATGGCAGTGCAATTAGAATTGAACAATAATGCATTTGCTTATATTAAGCGTGATGATTTTGGAATGGCTACAGAAATTTATCCAGTTCCTGCATCATCTGTAGAGCTAATTGAAGGAGAGCATGGGGAAATCTATTTGAAATTTCTATTTGTTAATGGACAAAAAATGACTGTTCCATATGTTGATATTATTCATTTACGATCTGATTTTAACGATGATGATTTTTTTGGTTCACATCCTGGTGAGGCTTTAAAAAACTCGATGGATATTATTAATACAGCAGATCAAGGGATTGTTAAAGCAATTAAGAACAGTGCATCAATTAAGTGGCTATTAAAGTTTAAGACGGTTTTACAGCCAGCTGACATGAGACGAGAAATTGACAAATTCACAGAAGATTATTTATCTATTGATAAAAATAATGGCGGCGCAGCTGGAACAGATAGTCGCTACGATTTAGAACAAGTCAAAAACGACGCCTATGTGCCAAATGAAAAGCAATTAGCGAATACTACGCAACGTGTGTATTCGTTTTTTAATACGAATGAAAAGATTGTCCAATCGAAATACACAGAGGACGAATGGAACGCCTATTATGAAGCGCAAATTGAGCCTGTAGCCATGCAATTAGCCAATGAGTACACTCGTAAGCTATTCACGCGAAAACAACGTGGATATGGCAATAAAATCATTTTTGAAGCATCTAGTTTGCAGTACGCTTCAATGGCTACCAAGATGAATCTTGTCCAAATGGTTGACCGCGGTGCATTAACACCGAATGAATGGCGTTCTATCCTTTCATTAGGTCCTATTGATGGCGGAGACAAGCCTGTAAGAAGATTAGACACAGCTTTAGTACAAGATGGAAACGTAGTGAAGGAAAAAGGAGGTGAAAATAATGGCGACAGTGGAGAAAAGGAATCTGACGACGAATAGTGTTGAGATTCGTGAGGATGAGGCAGGAAATCGCACCTTAACAGGCTATGCAATTAAGTGGGAAATGAAATCTGTAACGATGGGATGGCGGAGATTTCGTGAGCAATTTAAACGTGGAGCCTTCACTGAATCCTTAACAAATGAGGACCAATTAGCTTTGTGGTCGCACGATACGTCTAAAGTGCTTGGTCGAACAAAGAATGGAACATTAAGATTATTCGAAGATGAAATCGGCTTGCGTTTCGAGCTAGATTTACTTGATACAACGCTTGGCGATGATGCTTATAAAACCATTAAGCGCGGAGATGTTGATGGTGTTTCATTTGGTTTTAGTATGTTGAAACAAGAGTGGGATGAAGCAGATCCTGATAATGTAATTCGAACAATCACGAAAGCAAAACTACTAGAAATTTCTCCTGTAGCGTTCCCAGCCTATCCCGATTCAGAAGTTTCAGCGCGTTCGAGCGATCCATACGAACAGCATGTATTAGAAAAAAGAAATGAACAGCGTCGTAAAAGACTATATTTAAAAACATTAATTTAATTAATCGGAGGAATATTTATATGAAAACAAAAGAAGAATTACTCGCTCGTAAGAAAGAAATCGCTGAATTATTAGCAGATGAAAAACGTTCGATTGATAACTTAGACGCAATCGAAAATGAGCTACGAGAAATTAATGAAGATATTGCTACAATTGAAAAACGTGAATTTTTAAAAGCGGAAGCGGAATCTATTAACAATGGCACCAATCCTGAAGCACGTTCAATTACTACTTTTAATGGTAATTATAATCCAGAAACACGTTCAAACGAGGAAAAAGAAACGTCTTATCGTAATGCATTTATGGATTATGTATTGCGTGGTACAAAAATTCCAAGTGAACTACGTGAAACAACAGGTACAAGTGATGTAGGTTCTGTTATTCCACAAACTGTACTGAATCGTATTGTTGAAAAATTAGAAGCTTCAGGCATGATTTTACCTTTAGTTACAACAACAGCTTTTAAGGGTGGGTTAACAATCCCAATCTCAACTGTAAAGCCTAAAGCGACATGGGTGGCAGAAGGTGCTACATCTACAAAACAAAAGAAAGCAACAGGTTCAATTACTTTTAACTATCATAAATTACGTTGTGCAGTTGCAGTTACATTAGAAGTCGACACAATGTCTTTAGCAGTATTTGAACAAACATTAGTAAATAACATTGTTGAAGCGATGACAATTGCTTTAGAGCAGTCAATTATCGATGGTGATGGTATTGGTAAACCAAAAGGTGTTCTCGCTGAAACACCAAAAGAAGGACAATCACTAAGTGTCGCAAAAGTTGAATATCAAACATTAATTGATGCAGAGGCAGCACTTCCTTTGGAATATGAAACAAATGCTGTTTATGTAATGACAAAAAAGACGTTTATGAAATTAGCAGGTATCAAAGACGAAACGGGCCAACCAATTGGACGTATTAATTATGGACTTGCAGGAGCTATCGAACGCTCTATTTTAGGACGTTCTGTTGTGCTATGTAACTATTTAGATTCATTCGATACTGCAGCTACTGGAAAGCCATTTGCCTTCTTATTCAATTTTAAAGACTACGTTTTGAATACAAATTATCAAATGGGTGTAAAAAAATATGAAGATAATGAAACAGATGATATGGTAACAAAAGCAATTTTAGTAGCAGATGGTAAAGCGATTGATACAGGCTCTTTAGTTGTATTAAATAAAGCAGCAGCAGTTTAATTGGAGGGATATAGATGAAACATAAGGTATTAAAATCATTTATTGATAAAACATCGTTGGTTGGGTATAACGAGGGCAATACGTATGAATCAACAGATTCAGAGCGGGTTGCTTTTTTAGTGGATCAAGGCTATATTGCAGGCGAAATTGCTGTTGAAAATTTAGATTATATCCAGCTAAAAGCGCAGGCGAAAAATCTTGGCATCAAAGGCTACAACAAAATGAAACAAGAAGAATTATTAGCTGCAATTGAAGCGGCAAAGGTGGCTGACACAGATGGTGAATCAGGAACTACTGGTGAAGATACGCAAGTCACTACGGATTAGTCATACAAAGTTAGACGATGAGATTTCCGAATTGATTGAAGCAGCTAAGCTAGATTTAAAAATCAGTGGCGTTGCAAAAATTGATGAAGCAGATCCACTAATCATTCGAGCAATTTCTCTTTATGCAAAATCAGCTAGTGGCTATTTTGAACAAATGGCAGAGCGTTACGATCAATCGTATAAAATGCTTAAAATTAGTTTGGCATTGGCGGGTGATTACAATCAAGAATCAATTAATTAATTTAGTGTCTATTGAAAACATCAAGGACGACTTAATGCAAGATATTGAAGTAGAAACACCGAGAGAAGTATTTGCTGAAAAGCGAAGTATTTCACAGCAAGAATTTTTCAATGCTGGTCAAACAGATATCAAACCAACAAAGTGCTTCGTTATTTACTCACATGAGTACAATGACGAGCGCTTTTTAATTTACGAAAATAAAAAATATAGTATCTATCGGACTTACGAGAAGGACGAGGATATTGAATTGTATTGCGAGGTGCGGACAAGTGGGAATTAACGTCAATCAGTTAGCAAATGCAATTGTGCGTGAGGTAGTTGCGTACGATAAAAAAGTCGCAAAAGCAGTTCAGCGCGAAACGCGAAGAGTCGCAAATGAAACAGCCGAAGAATTACGTCAAAACTCGCCGCGCAAAACAGGTCGTTATGCAAGTGGTTGGGCGGTCCGAAAAGAGGGCGATGGATATCGAGTTTATAACAAAGAAAGTCCACAATTAACGCATTTACTTGAATTCGGTCATGCAAAAGTAAATGGTGGACGAGTTCCACCAGCTAAAATTCATATTCGTCCTGCAGAACAAAATGCAATTGACAATCTCGAAGCGAGACTTAGAGAAGTGGTGAGTGAATGACCTTACAAGATTTCGCAAAGCTAATTCAAAATCTCGCTATACCAATTGCATACTATCAATTTAAAAGCGCTCAAACGCTACCATTTGCTGTGTATTACAATCCAAGCGACAACGTGTTACGAGCAGATAACAAAGTGCTATATAAGACGCGTAACGTCACTTTCGAGGTATATACAAATTCGAAAGATATTGCGCTTGAAGGAAGAATTGAACAGCTCTTTAATGAGCATGAAATTTATTATGATAATCCAACAGATGTGTTTATTGAATCAGAAAATGTATGGCAACGAACATACAATATTATTTTGTAGAGGAGAATGAAAATGTCAGAAAACAAAGTAGCATTTGGTCTTAAAAATGTCCATTATGCAGTAATTACAAAAGGTGAAGATGGTGCCGAAACATATGGCGTACCAAAACGCTATACAGGAGCAGTTGAGCTTACTTTAGAGCCAAAGGGCGAGTTAAGTGAGTTTTATGCAGATGATACGGTTTATTATTCAGCAAGCACTAACCAGGGTTATGAAGGTACATTTAACGCAGCAGAAGCACCAGAAGATTTCCGAATTAGTGTCTTAGGTGAGAAGTTAGTCGGTGGTTTATTAGTCGAGGATGCCAATATTAAGCCAAAACCTGTAGCACTTTTATTTGAATTTGACGGTGATGTAAAAGCAACTCGTCACGTTTTATATAATGTCACATTCAATCGTCCAGGATTAGCTTCTAAGACAAAAGAAGATGCGACAGAAGTTTCAACAAATGAATTGAGCTTTATGGCTGCACCACGTGCCAAAGATGGTCGAGTGAAAATTAAAACATCATCTACAACAACTGATGAAATCTATAACAAGTGGTACACAGCAGTTCCAGAAGCTGTTGAACCACCAATTGTCTAATAAGGGGGAAATATAAATGGAAATTCAAATTGGTGACAAGAGTGTACGCTTTGAAGCGAACGCTCTTTTTCCTGTTAAATACAAACAACTAACAAAGCGTGACATTTTCAAGGATATGAAAGAAATCGAAAAGCTAGCAAATATTACAGCTGAAACAATGGATCAATTTAATATCGATGTTTTATTTGATATCGCTTATACACTGGCTTGGTTTGCAGATCGTAGCATCGGAGAACGTGACGAGTGGTTACTGTCGTTTGACGAGTTTAATATTTACGAAGTCTTACCGCAAATCACAGGCTTATTAGCCGATTCACTTGCAACTAAAAAAAACATTCCAGTAGCATCGCCACAAAAAAAGAAGAAAAAGAAACAGAAGAATTAACAACAGAGCTTTATTTAGTGCTATGTCGCACAAATAAGCTCACACATGATGATATGGCGATGATGACGATTGGTATGTGTCTTGAATATATAGAGACGTATAACGAGGTTCATCATTCAAAATCAACAAAGAAAAATAAAGTCGTACAGGCTAAGCAAAGTGATTTCGATGCTTTTTAGATTTTAGAGAGTGCTTATGCATTCTCTTTTTTATTTGCCTGAAAAGGTGGTGGATATATGGCAGGTAATATTAAAGGAATTACGATTGAGTTAAATGGTGATAGCACCAAATTAACGAGTGCAATTGATGGCGTTAAAAGGCAATCCATAGGACTTCAAAGTGAATTAAAAGAAATTGATAAGCTTTTAAAATTTAGTCCAGGGAATGCCGATTTAATTGCACAAAAGCAACAAAATTTAGGTCGACAAATTGAAGCTACAGCGCAAAAGTTAGACGTACTGAAACAAGCTCAACAGCAAGTGGAAGCGCAGTTTGCTGCAGGTACATTAAGCGAAGAAAAGTACAATGCCTTTCAGCGAGAAGTCATAAACACTGAAATGGCACTCAAAAATTATAAAGTACAGCTAGAAACAGTTAATACATCGCAACAAGAGCTACAAAGTAAAACAAAGCAACTAGAAACATTGTTTCAAGCGACTGGCACATCTGTAGATCAGTATGCAAATGCAATAGGTGTGAATCTCTTACAAGCTATTAAAAGTGGTACTGCATCATCTGCACAACTAGACCAAGCGATTGCAAAGATTGGTAAAGCTGCATTAGGTAGTGAAATTGACGTTGAAAAAATGAAGCAAGCATTAGCGACAGTCGACGATGGCGCATCATTAGATTCTATTCGACAAGATTTGAGCAGAGTGGCGCAGGAAGCGAACCAAGCTGAAACAGAAGTTAATAGCTTTGGTGACACAATTAAAGACGTGATTGCAGGGCTTGCTACAGGTGGTGGTATTGCTGCAGTTGTATCACAAGCGCTTGACGTATCGTCTTTAAATACAAAAATTGATATTACGCTCGAAGTACCAGAGGAATCAAAGGCAAGTGTTCGCGATGCTATTAAAGGTGTAGAAGCTTATGGCGTAGATGCGGAAGCAGCATTACAAGGTGTACAACGTCAATGGGCGCTAAATAAAGACGCATCGGACGCAACGAATAGCGCAATTATTGATCAAGCTGGAACAATCGCAAGTGCATATGCAGGCATTGATTTTAATGAACTAATCCAAGAATCTTATGAGATGGGTAAAAGCATGGGAATCAGTCAGGAAGAAGCATTGGGACTTACAAATGCTTTACTAAAGACAGGCTTTCCTGCAGAGCAATTAGATATCATTTCTGAATATGGGACCCAATTAAAAAATGCAGGCTATAATGCAGAAGAAATTCAAGCAATTATGTCAGCAGGCGTTGATACAGGTACTTGGAATATCGATAACCTTCTTGACGGTTTAAAAGAAGGTCGCATCAAAATGGCTGAATTTGGTCAAGAAGTTCCAAAGGCTACCAAAGAATTATTATCTGGTACAGATATTAGTGCAAAACAGTTACAAAAATGGGGACAAGATGTTGCTAAGGGCGGTAAAACAGGCTCGAAAGCAATGACGGAAGTCGCCAAAGCATTAGTTGGTGTTGAAGATGAAACACAACGTAATGCACTTGGCGTAGCTTTATTTGGCACAATGTACGAGGACCAGGGAAAAAACATTACAGATACATTAATCAATGCTTCAAAAGAAACAGTAAATCTTAAAGATAACCAAGAAGATTTAAATAGTTCTGTTGAAAAAATGAAAGCAGATCCAGCTGTACAGATGAAACAGGCAATGGCAGATATCCAAACAGCTATTGCGCCATTACTCGTATCGATTGCAGAAATTGTTGGAAGTATCGCTACTTGGATATCTCAAAACAGCGCATTAGCAGGAGTAATTGCTGCAGTTGTTGCAGGTGTCGGTTTAGTAGTGGGAATATTTATGGCATTAGCGCCAATTGTCATGACTATATCCACCATAATCGGTGGTGTGGGTGCTGCATTCGGGGCAATGATTTTACCAGTTCTTGCGATTGTTGCAGCAGTAGCCGCCTTTGTCGCACTGGGTATAGCAGTCTATAAAAATTGGGATGGTATTTCCGAGTTTTTTGTGAACTTGTGGGAAGGTATCAAAACAATTTTTACGACTTCAATCACTGCAATTGGAGAGTTTTTATCTACTGTTTGGGATGGTATGGTAACGATTATTAAAACTGTTTGGGACGGTATAAAGCTATACTTTACGACAGTCTTAAACATTTATAAATTAATTTTCACGACCATCTGGACAGGTATTAAGGCAGCAGTAACTGTCGTATGGAATGCAATTAAAACTACAGCCACGACGGTTTTTAACGGAATTAAATTGTACTTTACAACGGTTTTAAATATTTATAAAACCATCTTCACGACCGTTTGGAACGCTATTAAAACAGTGGTTACGACCGTCTGGAATGGAATAAAATCAACAGCAACCACCGTATTCAACGCAATAAAGACGACGATTACGACCATATTCAACGCAATTAAAACCGTTTCAACTAGTGTATGGAATGGCATTAAATCTGTTATTTCAACAGTTGTGAATGGTATTAAGTCAGTGATTACAACAGTATTCAATGCAGTTAAAGCAACTTCAAGCAGTGTTTGGAATAGTATTAAGTCGATTGTAAGTGTTGCTGTAAATGGAATTAAAGCAGTTGTCACAATGGTTTTTAATGCAGTACGTTCTATTGTAAGTTCTGTGATGTCTACCGTTAAATCAGTTATTTCAAGCGCATGGAATGGTGCAAAGTCCATTGTAAGTAGCGCTGTTAATAGTATTAAGTCAGTGGTTACAACTGTATTCAATGCTTTAAAAGGTGTCGTATCAAATGCGATGAATGGTGTTAAATCAGCAATCGAAAGCGGATGGAATAAAGCAAAAGGATTTTTAGAAGGTATTAATCTATTTTCCATTGGTAAAAACATTATCGAGGGACTTATCAAAGGTATCAAAAACATGGCAGGTGCAGTTGGTGGAGCAATTAAAAGCGTTGCTGATGGCGCAGTTAACTCGGCTAAAAAAGCGCTTGGTATTCATTCGCCCTCACGTGTCATGAGAGACCAGGTAGGTTACTGGGTGAGTGAAGGTTTGGCAAAAGGTATCACAGCCAATACAAATGCTGAAAAGGCTGCAAAACAAAAGGCACAAGCCATCGTTAAGACTTACAAAGATAAGCTAAAAGAGCTTGATATAAAGTACGGTGCTGGCATGATTGACACCAAAGCATATACATCGTCATTACAAAAGTTAAAAAGTGCATACGGTACTGTAAATGGTGCGTCTACTACAATTGATGCAAAGATTGCTAAAGCTAATACAAAGGCGGCATTAGCCGAGCAAAAGAAACGCCAAGAAGCACAAGCAAAACTAGCCAAGTCATTTAACAATAAAATGACCTTGTACACGAATCAATACAACGCTGGAATACTGTCTGATACACAATACAACAAGAAATTAGAAAGCATGAAAAAGACGTATTCAAAAGTTACAAATGCAGTTTCCAAAATTGATGCAACCGTAGCAAAGACAAGGAAATCATCTTATCAATCAGAATTGAAAGAGCTAGATAACAAGTTGAAAGCAAATAAAGTTTCTAGCGATGAATATATTAAGCAACTCGAAAAAATGAAGAAAAAATATTCAGAGGTAGAAGGGGCAAAATCTTCTATCGATGTGAAAATTGCAGATCAGAAGAAAAAGAATTTAGCACAGCAATTTAAAGACGATAAAGCGTATTACACATCTAAAAGCAAAGACGCTAACACTTCGATGCAAGAAGAAGTAAATATTTTGACTACACTTGCTAAAAAGTACAAGAAAAATAGTGATGAACGTTTGTATTTTGAAAACTTGGCAAAAGAGCAAAAGCAAAAAATCACAGCTGAAAAGCTAAAAATTGACGAGGATTATATCGAGAAAGCGAAAAAGCTCGATGAAGAATACCTCGCAAAGTATCAAGAACTGACAGAAAAATATACAAAAGCAGTTGATGATCGCACAGCGGCCATTACAAATTTCGCGGGAATTTTTGACGAAGTGAAGTTAAGTGAAGAAGTGAGCGGAGAACAATTACTTGCTAATCTACAACAGCAAAACAATGTTTTAGTAGATTGGATGGCTAATTTAGGTACACTGGCCAACCGAGGACTTGATGAAGGTTTACTAGCAGAACTGCAACAAATGGGTCCAAAGAGTGCAGCAGAAATTGCAGCACTTACAACTTTATCTGATGAGCAGTTGGCGCAGTACACAGATTTATGGAAAAACAAATCGAATTTAGCGCGAACACAGGCTATTAGTGAACTAGAAGGTATGCGACTTGATACAGCTAATCAAATTATTCTTTTACAAGAAGAAACTGCAGCAAAGCTCGAAAGTTATAAAACGGAATGGACTAATTCAATGACAAAGGTTACTGGCAGTGTTAAAAATATGGCTAGTAAAATGCCAAGTTTAGGTGCTAATGCAGTACAAGGGTTAATCGATGGTATCAACTCTAAAAAAGCTGAATTAGAAAGAGTAGCTGCAGAATTAGCAGCAATTGTCGCTGGGACAACTCAAACAGAATTAGATATTCATAGTCCTAGTCGAGTGATGAAAAAATTGGGTGGCTACACTACAGAAGGCTTTGTGATTGGTATGCAACAAGCAGCCAAAAAGCTTGCCAATGCATCATCAAATGTGTTTAGTAGTTTATCTAAAAATGCAGCAGTTACAAGTGGTCAAGCTAGTAATATCTCTACAAGTAAATCCATTGATAATTCAAAATCACAAAATAATCACATTAATGTATACACCCAGGAAAGTCCCGAAAAAGCCATCGAGCGCACGCTAAATCGTATGGCTTTTAAATTTGGCTAGGAGGTGGCGACATGATAATTAAATCGTTAAAAATCACAAACAAAAGTGGCGATTCAATCGAATTTGGTCGCCACTTTAAACTTTATGAAGAAATCGATTTGTCGGGTTTAAGTGCAAGTGTAAATTATGCTGATAGTAGTAATGATGGTGCTAACTATCAAACTACAAATTTAGATACAAGAGAAATTGAAATACCTTTTTTCATTGATCGCTTAGTCGAAGGTTATGAATGGTTTGAGGAAAAACGGCAGGAAGCATATCGAGTATTTAATGCCAAGAAAAATCCAATGCGAATCGATTTAGAAACACAATCTGGTGCTGAATATTATTTAATCGCAGAATTAGCAGCACAACCAACATTTGCGACAGG
Source organism: Kurthia sp. YJT4 (assembly GCF_030219945.1). Taxonomy (NCBI): domain Bacteria; kingdom Bacillati; phylum Bacillota; class Bacilli; order Caryophanales; family Caryophanaceae; genus Kurthia; species Kurthia sp. YJT4. Next base: position 1,161,858 of record NZ_CP126689.1, read on the forward strand.
TTTTGAGGACAGTAACTATCAATGGCAAAAAGGACTATTACAGTTTTCTTGTGCTGATCCATATCTGTATGAAAAAAATCAGAGCGTTGTGCAAATCGCTACATGGGTTCCAGCATTTGAATTTGAATTAGATATAACAAGTCCAGATGGCATTGAAATGGGTTATCGAAGTCCATCTTTGATTGCAAATGTATTAAACAATGGTCAAGACAGCACAGGCATGATTATTAAGTTTAAAGCGCTTGGTTCTTTATCTAATCCTTCTTTAATAAATATCAACTCATATGAATCTTTTAAGTTAAATATGGACTTATTGCCAGGCGATGTAGTCGAAGTTAGTACGTACAGTGGACGCAAATATGCAAGGCTAACACGTAATAATGTTGTGACGAGTGTGTTTGGGCGAATTGATTTAACAAGCACGTTTCTGCAATTGCAAACAGGCGATAACTTATTTAGATATGATGCATTAACTGGTATCGATAACCTTGAAGTATCAATGTACTTTTCGAACAAATTTGTGGGGGTGTAGCGCATGGAACTCAATATTTTTCACTTAGATACATTTGAACGTGTAGGAATCGTAGATGAGTTTCAATTGCTTGAAATTACTACAAATTATAAAAAACATAGCGATCTTGAATTATTAGTGTCAGCAACAGCTGAAAATATTGATTATTTCATTACTAAAAATGATGATATTTTTTTGACTGCAGGAATCGGTAAAGTAAGAGGATATTTAATCGAGTCAGTTAAATACACAGACGAAAAAAAGACGACGCTTGAAGTATATTGTAAGTCTTTGAGTGCAATGTTAGGGTGGCGACAAATTGACGTTCAGCAGACTTTTCGTGGTAACGTCGAAGAAGTAATTCGAAGCTTTGTGAATACAAATGCGATTGCGCCAACAAATATAAACCGAAAAATCGACAATCTATTTCTTGGTAGTTTATTCGGCATTACAGATACAACAGAAGAATCCTATTCAAATAAAGATTTAGACGAAAGCCTATGGGAAATTTGCGTGAAGTTTGATATTGCTTATGAAATTTTTGCAGACATTACTAATAAAAGATTTGAATTTGTTGTTTGGAAAGGCACAGACCGCAGCACGAACCAAACAATTCGTGATGCCGTAATCTTTTCTAAAGAGTTTGATAATGTGCTATCACAGCATTATACAGACGATAAAAGCGAGTATCGTAATACGGTCATTATTGCTGGCGAAGGCGATGGAGTAGCACGTACTTACTTAGTAGTCGGAAATGAAAATAAAGGTCGAAAACGTAGAGAAATGTTTGTTGATGCACGTGATTTACAATCCTCCGAAGCAGATCAAACAAAGATGTCGCAAACAGCTTATGAAGCTCTTTTAATTGAGCGAGCCAAAAATAAGCAAGCAGAATATGAACGAGTACAATCGTTCGAAACAGATATTGTTTACGATTCGCAATTTACATTTGGAAGTGATTATTTCATGGGTGATTTGATAACAATTCGTAATGATGAAATTAGTGTGGCTTTGCATACACGCATTGTGACCACTAAAGAAAAATATTCTCCAAAAGGATATGAACTTAGCACAGAGTTTGGAAGTAATGTTCCAACTCTATTAAATAAAATTAAGAAAGCGGTGAAATAGATGGCAGTAAGAAGTAGTTTTTTTAACTCGGTGAATGGAGATCGTCGCTATAAATCAAATCACTTTGCAGAGTATTTTGCGAGCTTTATTGCAAACGGAATTTTTCCTAATCCTTCTAACACTCTCCAAGTTTACGAAAAAACAAATATGACCGTCACTGTAAAGCCTGGTAAGGGATGGATTAACGGCTATTTTGCAATTAATGAATACGATTATGATTTAACGCTGGATAATGCAGACGGTATTTTAAATCGTATTGATCGCATTGTATTACGATTAGATTTTAATGCACGTTCTATCGATTTAGCAGTAAAAAAAGGCGCGTTTGCAAGTGCACCAGTAGCGCCAATTTTACAACGTGATGCAGATGCACACGAGTTAGCTTTAGCAGATATTTATGTAACAAAGGGTACTACATTTATCAGACAATCGAATATAGCAGACCAACGACTAGATAAAGCATTGTGTGGCGTTGTACATGGAACTGTAAGTCAAGTTGATACAACAACCATCTTTAACCAGTATTCTGCGTGGTTTAGCGAAACTACAGGCAAAACAGAATCAGAAATCAATCAATGGCAGCTCACAGTAAAAGCGGAATTCGATGAATGGTTTGCATCCATTCAAAATATTTTGGAGGGTGACGTAGCTGCAAATCTAGCAGCACGCATTACAACACTAGAGCAAAATTTAGCGACACATCAGGCAGATGAATTGAAACATTTAACCAATGGATTATTAAAAATAAATAATGGATCAACAAATTTCCTATTAAAAATGGACGTAGATGGTCTTTATTTAGAGGAGGTTTAGTAGATGGCTGTTGGAGATAAATTTTATTTAGGTGGTCAAAAAGCCTTTCAAAATTATTTTTCTTATAATTCAAGCGTCGGCACAACAGAAGTTAATGTACAGTTAAATTTCACCACAAGCTGTATTAAATTTATTTCAAATGATGATGAAACGAACGATTTAATAATTAGTTTTGGGACAGTTTCTACAACAGCTAGTGCTGGTTTAAACGGGGTCATTACATTAAAGCCGGGCGAGGTTATTAACGAGCTGAACATTGCGATTTCTAGAATTAATTTCAAACGTACTACAGGCTCCGGTAAAGTCCGTTTCTTGGGGGTGTGATAATTGGGATTAAAAAAAACATTAGATAACACATTAAAAAATGCCGTTCTAAAAGCAGGAGAAACCTTACTTCTATTTAGTGATAGAACAACTTATAGCGTTTCTTGTCCTACATCGGGCGTTTACATTTCTTTTGGTAAAACAATAGAAATTAAAAAAACAGGTACAGTTCGGTTTAAAACAAAGACAGCAACTTCTACTTTAAATAGACAAATGAATACTAAAGTTGTTATTACGAGTAACGGTGCCACTAGACGAGTTAATATCGCTGGAACAAATTCACCAATTTCTTCAGCAACTTATTTCTCCAAAGATTTAACTGTAGTTTCTGGTGATATTATTTCTTTTGAAGCTGGTTATGATCAATATAGTAATATGACAGCAACAATAATGGCGATAGATATTTATGGAGATATATTGTTAGACGAAAAAGAAACTAAAAAAATTATAAAGGAGTATTAGAATGATAAAAATACAGTTTTATACACCCTCTGAAAAAGAAGAGCTTATTTTAGAATATCAAAATAAAGGTTTGATATTAATTGAAGAAGCATATACATTCGATGGTAATTTTATATATTTTGACAAAGAATCTGTAGATAATAGGTTGAAAATTCAAGAAAGACGTTTGCAAGAACAAGAACAAGCTATTATGGAATTAACAGCACTTCTTTCAGGAGGTGGTGTAAATGTTTAATCAAAATAGCGGTCTAGTTAAGATTTGGGTACGAAATGTCGAAAATGGTACTGTAACGCGTGAACAAGTGCCGAAGTTAAGTAATTTACAAGAAGTGGTCTATGCTGTTTTAGATACACCACCACAGGAACATAACGCGTCGTAACAATACACTTATATATTAAAAATAGCTTAAAGCTGTTATGTAGATACTTCTCATTTTCATGTATGATTATATTATATAGAAAGGGGGAAATTACATGGAAGATACAGGAATATTAGAAAATCAGCATTTTAGCGATATTCAAAAAGTTATTAGCGAATGGCAAGTGAAAATAGGAGAACAAGTTGTAAGGATTAGAATTACATTGGATAACAATGGGTATTATCAATTCTATACAAGCCACCATTATCAAAGCCCAGAACTAGCTGGAAGGGTTACTAGCACAAATGGGAATTTAGGAACTGAAACAGAAGCATTACTAGCAGCAGAAAGGCAGATAGCAGGTATGTACAACCCGGATGATAAAAAATCAACATGGATTGTTAATACTTCATTTTAGAAAGAAACATCCTCATTTTTTATGAGGATGTTTTTCTATGCAAAAAATAAAGGGCGGTGGTGAGTCATGGATATTAAAACAATAGAGGGGATTGTAGGTAGCCAATTTGTATGGGCTATCTTATTTGTCATTCTTTCCATTGCGGTGCTTAGCTATTTGAAAAATGAGAATGCGAAGCGAGAAGAAATGTTAGAAAATGCGCAGAGGGAACAAAAGCAAGAAGCTGAGAAACGATTCAAAGAGTTAAAAAAAGAATCGCGTGATCGCGAGGACAAACTCATGCTCAATCAAGAAAAGTTTGTTGATTCATTAAGCCAAATATCTAAGTCTGTTGAGGGACTTAACCAGGCGTTCAATGGCTTACAAAACGACCATTCGTCTTTAGCACGCGAAGTAAGTCATCTACGCAATCAAATTAAAAATTAATTAGGAGTGATAGTATGTTAGACGTATTGATCTTAGCAACCATTCTTTTACCGATTATTGTAGCAGTAGTAGAATTAGCTAAAAAGGCAGTAAATATTAAAAAGAATTATGTACCACTAATTGCAGTCGTTTTAGCAGTTATGATTGCAGCTGCAGCTTATCCATTTACGGAGTTAAATTTAGTCATGCGGCTTTGGGCAGGTTTACTGGCTGGACTAGCTTCAACTGGATTGTTTGAAATCACAAAATATCGTGAAGGTTTCACGAAGGGGGATAAATAATATGGGGAAAATTTTAGATATTAGTAAATGGCAACCAACGGTCAATTATAAAGCGTTAGCAACAGAATGTGACTTAGCAATTTTACGTGTGCAAGATGGTTCACGAGTAATTGACCAAATTTACACGAAGCATGCGACAGGTTGTGAAAATAACAATATCCCATACGGAGTATATGCTTTTTGTCGTTTCACTAGTGTAGAGGATGCAAAAGTAGAAGCGCGTGACTTTTATAAACGAGCACATGTAGATGGACATAAACCACTATTTTTCGTTGCAGATGTAGAAGTAAAAACAATGTCGAATATGCGAGCTGGTACGAATGCTTTTATCGCAGAGCTACGTCGTTTAGGTGCTGAAAAAGTTGGTATTTATGTAGCGCACCATTTACACGATAGTTTTAACTTAGACTATTCAAAGTCAGATTTTAAATGGATCCCACGCTATGCAGCAGACGGAAAATCAATTATTGAACCTAAGTTTACTTGTGACTTACATCAGTGGACGGAAAAAGGTAAAATTGCAGGCATTAATGGACCTGTTGATCTCAATCGTTTAACAGGTACGAAATCATTGAAATGGTTTATCCAGGGACACACGCCAACTGTATCAAAACCAAGTGCATCGAAAGTTAAACGATATACCGTAACAGCAGATTTATTAAATATTCGTAAGTCACCATCAAATGATGGGAAAGTGCTTGGGCAGCTTGAAAAAGGTCAGACGGTACAAGTAGTTTCAATTAATAAAGATGGCTGGGCAAAAATTAAAAGTAATGATACATTTGTATATGTATTTTCAAAATATTTATCTCTGTAAACACTTGATACTAAAGCATTCTACAATTTGACCGCCTGAAATAACTTGACCACATTTTTGAACACATAAACGTATATTGAGGTATAAAAACATATAAAATATTTTGCGTTATAATCATGATTAAATAGAGTTTCTTCCTATTATATAGACGAGTATTTTAGTATAAGTCTATACAACAATGAACGGTAAAGAGTCTGTTGGTTTCTTAAAAATGGTTAAAGATTTAATCGAAAACCCAGAAGATTTATTATTAGAAGGTTAATAACTGCCGACGGATGAAGGTTGGTCAAGCCTTGCAAACAGGACGTTTGCGCACTTGGCTTGACTACCATTCCAAGCGTTTGAAGCACTTTTGAAAATAGAGAAAAAGAGAAAGCCTCCGAGAAATCGGGGGCTTTTTTTGTGTTGTTTTTCTAATTTGATCACATTTTTGACCACAAGAGCTATAAATAAAATTTATATAATTAGTATGTTATAAAAGAGGAACTTGGTTTTTCAATCTAGTCTAATTGAGACACTTGATTCATATTCTAAGAATGATGAGTCTGTTTTTATATATTATTGAACAGTAAAAAAGAACTGATTTTCTTAATTTGCTTACAATTTGATAATTAATTGTTTAATATAGTAAAAAATACTATATAATAGATAATTAAATGATAACGAATTTTATGTAAATATATCATTCGTCAAGTATGTTATATGGAAAAGAGTGAAGTGTATGCGAATGAGATTCGAAATTGAACCTTATGAAGATATGTTAGATGAACCATTTGAAGTACGTAGTTATTTTTTGGACCGAATCAATATGTACATAGAAAAAAATAATCGTATGGAAGAGTTTTGCACATCGACATTTCATTCGTCTATTTTATTAGATCTAGCAGAGGGCTTGATTAACATGTATGAGCAGAATCAACAACCATTTGTGATTGAAATGTTTGAAAGTACATATGAATATACGTTTACCTATTTCCAAAAGCTTGTAACGATTACTCGTTACGAAGGATACAACGGAGAGACGATTGAGATGATGAAGTGTCGCTTTGATGATTTTGTGGCAGCTTTTGTGACGGAATATGAGAGATACCATAAGGCAATTTTGAAGCAGGATCGCCAAGCCTTTGAAAATGAGCATTACTGTATGATGCGTGACCAGATTAATATTTTGAAAAACCATGTGAATGGTGTGATTTAGGGGGAGTTTCATGCGAATGAAATTTGAAATCGAATTATATGAGGATATGATGGGTAAACCATTTTGTTTGGATACGTATTTTAATTGTCGAATGAATATATTGATTTCTCAAAATGGTGTAGAGAAAGAGTTTTGCACATCGACTTTTCATGCTGCAATCTTAGTCGGAATCGCAAAAGGTTTAATCGAAATATATGCCGATGAAAAATCGAAATTTACAGTTGAAATGTATGAAAGTACACTTGAATATACGTTTACTTATTTCCAAAAGCTTTTGACGATTACTCGATACGAAGGATATAACGGAGAGACGATTAAGATGATGAAGTGTCGCTTTGACGATTTTGTGGGAGCTTTTGTGAAGGAATATGAGAGATACCATAAGGCAATTTTGAAGCAGGATCGCCATGCCTTTGAAAATAAGCATTATTGTATGATGCGTGACCAGATTAATATTTTGAAAAACCATGTGAATGGTGTGATTTAGGGGAGTTTCATGCGAATGAAATTTGAAATCGAATTATATGAGGATATGATGGGTAAACCATTTTGTTTGGATACGTATTTTAATTGTCGAATGAATATATTGATTTCTCAAAATGGTGTAGAGAAAGAGTTTTGCACATCGACTTTTCATGCTGCAATCTTAGTCGGAATCGCAAAAGGTTTAATCGAAATATATGCCGATGAAAAATCGAAATTTACAGTTGAAATGTATGAAAGTACACTTGAATATACGTTTACTTATTTCCAAAAGCTTTTGACGATTACTCGATACGAAGGATATAACGGAGAGACGATTAAGATGATGAAGTGTCGCTTTGACGATTTTGTGGGAGCTTTTGTGAAGGAATATGAGAGATACCATAAGGCAATTTTGAAGCAGGATCGCCATGCCTTTGAAAATAAGCATTATTGTATGATGCGTGACCAGATTAATATTTTGAAAAATCATATGAGTGGTGTGATCTAGGGGGAAGAAAGATATGCGAATGAAATTTGAAATCGAATTATATGAGGATATGATGGGTAAACCATTTTGTTTGGATACGTATTTTAATTGTCGAATGAATATATTGATTTCTCAAAATGGTGTAGAAAAAGAATTTTGTACATCAACATTTCATTCGTCTATTTTATTAGATTTCGCTGAGGGTTTGATTAACATATATGAGCAGAATCAACAACTATTTGTGATTGAAATGTATGAAAGTACATATAAATATACGTTTACCTATTTCCAAAAGCTTGTAACGATTACTCGTTACGAAGGATACAACGGAGAGACGATTGAGATGATGAAGTGTCGCTTTGACGACTTTGCGGAAGCCTTTGTGAAGGAATATGAGAGATACCATAAGGCAATCTTGAAGCAAGATAGCTGTGCTTTTAAAAATGAAGATTACTGTATAAAACGAGATCAAATCAATATTTTAAAAAATCATGTGAACGGTGTGATTTAGAGGGCGATAAGCATTAAATCTTAAAAAAATTCATTTCCTTTTATATTTATACGTTTCTGTAGTACAATAGAAGTGGAGGGGATTAAATGCTTACTAAAATTAGAAAAGTGAAATTCGAACCCGCAACAAAAAAACCCGTTTACCAAGTCATTATGGAATGTCCAGAAGGGCAGCAGTTATATATCAAATTTGATTATACACAAGCAACAGGAAACTTTTGGCCGCTACAAGTGATCTACAACAAAAAAGGCTATGGCTCTAAGTTAGCATGGTACACGCAAAAAGTTGAAAAAATGCCTGTTCAAGAATTTTTAGGCAACATCTCGGCAAAGATTAATCGCAAGTACGATTTTACATTTAAAGAACCTTTAACAAAATAATGAATTACCTATTATTCTAGGAAGGCGGGGCTTCATTCATCACGAGGCGACTTCGCTTGCCTTTTTAGTTTAGAGGGATTTTGAAGCAGATGTAAACAATGGAGGAGACTTCGTTGTTTTTTTATTTTTAATTTTATTTGTGCGAACCTTAGGCGAACATGAAAACCCAGGGAGGTTCGCACCGAAAAAACGAGATTTATCGAACAAATAACACCATTAAAAATAATATATGGTAAAATAAAGAGGCGATTTGATAAAAAAAGATGAATTATATTCTTTTTTAACATAAAATCGCAGTCTCACTCTTTATGAGTGAGTGGATTGAAATTTTATAGGTTGTATATCTACTCTATTAGCGTTTGTCTCACTCTTTATGAGTGAGTGGATTGAAATAATATGTCGAGTAACCTTATCAATACTGTTACGTACGTCTCACTCTTTATGAGTGAGTGGATTGAAATTTTATTATTATGTGTGAATGTATCACTAACCCAAGTCTCACTCTTTATGAGTGAGTGGATTGAAATAACCTCCACACCTTCACTTAATAATAAGTTTTCGTCTCACTCTTTATGAGTGAGTGGATTGAAATTAATGTCTTTACCTTAATATTAAACATTCCGGTCTCACTCTTTATGAGTGAGTGGATTGAAATAATTGTAACCTTAAATCCTTGTGATACGAGTTGTTGTCTCACTCTTTATGAGTGAGTGGATTGAAATATTGGATGAACTTATGACCGTCGAAGAAGTCGCAGGTCTCACTCTTTATGAGTGAGTGGATTGAAATAAAACAAGAATATATTCAACCGCATATCGCCGCGTCTCACTCTTTATGAGTGAGTGGATTGAAATAGAAGTAAATGTATAGTATGTCGATTTTAAACCTGTCTCACTCTTTATGAGTGAGTGGATTGAAATTCCGCATTTAACACAAACATCAACGTCGTTTTTCGTCTCACTCTTTATGAGTGAGTGGATTGAAATCACTTCTAAGACCACTTTTGATAAAAGTCGTGCTTGTCTCACTCTTTATGAGTGAGTGGATTGAAATATCTACCGCTAACATTTCACCGAAATTTAATTCGCGTCTCACTCTTTATGAGTGAGTGGATTGAAATTTTTCCGAGCAGGCATGGACTTTGGTTTTGAAGGTCTCACTCTTTATGAGTGAGTGGATTGAAATTCGGAAAAGAATGTTGTGGTTGTTGATATTGATAGTCTCACTCTTTATGAGTGAGTGGATTGAAATTTTTATATACCCAAGTTATCCACACGTAAAACATCGTCTCACTCTTTATGAGTGAGTGGATTGAAATGATATGAACCGTTTCTTAAAAGAGTTAGAATGGTTGTCTCACTCTTTATGAGTGAGTGGATTGAAATTTGACTGTCTACTAATGCCATTTGATCCTCTGCTGTCTCACTCTTTATGAGTGAGTGGATTGAAATATAATATTCACCTTTTGTATCCAACTTTATGACGGTCTCACTCTTTATGAGTGAGTGGATTGAAATCGGCGATATTGCGAAAATGCGGTATTGGGGGCAAGTCTCACTCTTTATGAGTGAGTGGATTGAAATAACTGGTGGAATATCAATGGTTACATCAGAAAGTCGTCTCACTCTTTATGAGTGAGTGGATTGAAATGCTTCTGCTGCTGTTAAAACAAAATCTTCTAACCGTCTCACTCTTTATGAGTGAGTGGATTGAAATACGCTAAAAATAAATATCTTACAATCCCGACAAAGTCTCACTCTTTATGAGTGAGTGGATTGAAATGCCTTTTTCGATGATTCCTTGTTGACCCGCTGTGTCTCACTCTTTATGAGTGAGTGGATTGAAATAATTGCATCCCAAATCATTGCATAAAAAAACGCCAGTCTCACTCTTTATGAGTGAGTGGATTGAAATTTGACACCACGAATAAGAGCCGTTGCCAGAACTACGTCTCACTCTTTATGAGTGAGTGGATTGAAATACCGCTGATAAAACAGGCGTTAGCGGACAACTAGTCTCACTCTTTATGAGTGAGTGGATTGAAATTCTATTAGAAGAAATCGTAATCGATTTAGGATTGTCTCACTCTTTATGAGTGAGTGGATTGAAATTCGCAGAGATTGACAAGTTAAATCGCTATGCGCTGTCTCACTCTTTATGAGTGAGTGGATTGAAATTTCATGTGGCTACCGGTGATTATGGGTTTAGCCACGTCTCACTCTTTATGAGTGAGTGGATTGAAATAGAACGATGCTTGAATACAAAGCGAAATGGTACGGCGTCTCACTCTTTATGAGTGAGTGGATTGAAATAAGTGTGATGATAGATGCTACAGAAATGCGATGTTGTCTCACTCTTTATGAGTGAGTGGATTGAAATATATTGAAATACCTAATATTTTTGATAATTGTATGTCTCACTCTTTATGAGTGAGTGGATTGAAATTACTTTCGTTATAATCGTCAATTGTTTCTTTACGTCTCACTCTTTATGAGTGAGTGGATTGAAATGCGCACGAAAGAAACTATTGAGCTAACGGGTGGAGGTCTCACTCTTTATGAGTGAGTGGATTGAAATGACGACTAGCAAACGAAGCTGTGGTAAGAATCGGGTCTCACTCTTTATGAGTGAGTGGATTGAAATGAATAACTATCGTTGTTGGCATGCTGGGGCAGGAAGTCTCACTCTATATGAGTGAGTGGATTGAAATTTTTCGAGATCTGCTCCTAAAGCATGCATAGGACCTGTCTCACTCTTTATGAGTGAATAGGTCAATAATTTAATCATGTACGTTCAAAAAATCTATTTCTAGTTCAGAGATAGGTTTTTCTTTATATAGAAAAAATGTTTTAATATGGTATATTTGTATTAGGAGGGGATCATATGAATGGTGTAGTTAAAGATCTATTTAGTAATTATCAAAATGAAGAACGTTCTTTAGTAGAGCAATTATTTTTTAAGGCAAAACATCATGTAACAATTGGTACTTATCGTGAGCAATTATGGCAAGAAATGTTTGAAAATATAATTCCTAAAAAGTTTGTTATTGAGCAATCTGTATTTATTTTAGATTCTAATGGTAAAATTTCACACGAAGTAGACTTAGCTATTTTAGATGTTATGTATACGCCTGTTTATTGCAAAATAAAAGTGCAGACTAGTGCAAAGAATTTGTACAGAGTCCTGCACTATTTTTGTGCATAAAAAAAGACTTGCCAGCCACCCCAAGTCCCTCTACTGTTTTAGGTGTCGAAGCCGAAACAGGGAGGTAAGAAAGGATGCTAGCAATGTCTGAAGTTAATTGTATCAAAACATTACGAAATGAAAAAGGATTATCGATTACTGAAATCGCAAAAACCATGCAGGTTAATTGGCGTACCGCCAAGAAATACGGGGATGAGGATCAGCTCCCTCAAGAGAAAACCCATTTGAAAAAAGGCATGATGTACGATGAAAAATGGGGAGAAATCGTAATTGATTGGTTAGAAGAAGATTTAAAGCTCAAGAAAAAGTTGCGCCGTAAAAACAAAAAAATATTTGAGGACCTAGTAAAAGAAGGATTCAAAGGTTCTTACAGAACGGTGTGTAATTTTATACAAGAATGGAAAGTAGCCCAAGAAGATGAAGCAGATAAAGGACATGAACGTTTAGAACATCCAGAAGGAGAAGCGCAGGTAGACTTCGGTATAATGGAGGCTGTTCAAGATGGAGAAATACTGGATGTACATGCATTAGTCATGTCGTTTCCAGCAAGTAATACAGCATTTGCGGTACCAATGCCGAGTGAAAATTTAGAATGCTTTTTAGGTGGACTTCAACTTTTATTTAAACAGGCTGGTGGTGTTCCTTTGAGCATTCGAATTGATAACTTAACACCTGCGGTGAAGAAAGTAAGAAAAGGCGATTCAGAAGCAGAATTAACGGAAGCCTTTCGACATTTCCAGCAATATTACGGGTTTAAAGTGCAAGTATGTAATCCACGCAAAGGGAATGAAAAAGGTCATGTAGAAGGTAAAGTCGGTTATGTTCGTTATAACTTTTTTAGCCTACCGCCGGTCATAAAGGACCTTGAGGATTTAACAGCTCAATTAGAACAACAATTAATCAATGATCGCCAACGAATTCATTATAAAAAAGAAGTGCTGATTGATGAGTTATGGCAGCACGAGCAAAAGCAATTAATCAAATTACCTGAAGAATCTTATCCGGTATTTAAGCAATTCCTCATCAAATTTAATAAATATAACGAGTTCAAGCTTGATGGGCATTTGATTCATGTGCCAAGAGCAAGGAACTACGTCCAACTCTCTTGTGTGACCTATTGGGATTCGTTTAAAGTCATTACAAATGACGGTGAAATTTTATTATCTGACGCACGTCCTTATATGAGAAAACGTCGTTTTATTCCATGGAAGGAAATCTTAAAAGATTGGTTGAAAAAGCCACGTGTTGTAGGGCATTCGCGTTATGCGAATTATTTACCAACGCGCATTAAGGAATATTTAACCGTCCCTTCACTTGCGTTAAGAAAGCAACGGATCAATGAATTACTGACACTTTTACTTACACATGATATGAATGACATCGACCAAAATTTCTATGAATATATTGGCCGTGAGGCTGAGGAAGTAGAACACCCTTACGGTGTAAATTGGACAGAATATGACGCCTTATCGCCAAAAGGAACGGAGGCGTTGAATCATGAATGAAGCGATTTTAACACTCTGTAAGCAATTGAGATTGGCACATGTGGCAGAAGCGATTAAAGAAGTACCTTTTACGGAGCCGGAAGAATATATTTATCAAATTTTATTAAAAGAACAGTTAGGCAGAGAGCAAGCCAAAATAGCACGTAATTTGAAACAGGCACGTTTTATTGATACGAAGACGCTTGAAAGCTATCAGTGGCATAAAGACATTTGTCTACCGAACCATTTAACAAAGGAAGAATTAGAGCAGCTAGATTTCATTCGGAGAAAAGAGAATGTCATTTTAGTTGGCGCACCTGGCACAGGTAAAACACATTTAGCTTCAGCACTTGGTAGAAAGGCTTGCGAGCATGGATTTGAAGTCCGTTTTTATCGCGTTTCACATTTAGTTGAGGAATTAGAGCAAGCCCTGCATGCGGGGAAAATGAAGCAGTTTAGAAGTAAATTAGAAAAAGTTGATTTAATGATTTTAGATGAAATGGGTTATTTGCCTTTTGGCAAAGAAGGAGCAGAATTACTGTTTCAAATTATTTCAGAGTTCTATGAACAAAAGAGCTTGATTATCACATCAAATTTAGAATTTAGTCAGTGGAACCGCATTTTCTCGGATTCGCGTTTAACGGCAGCTCTGGTGGATCGTTTGATTCACCATGCCCATATTATTTCGTACACGGGCCAGAGCTTCCGTTTAACAAACGCATTGTCGAGAAAATAGGGGGAATATTGGGTGGCAACACTCTGTATTTTTCGTTGCAATTCTCTGCACTTTTCTCTTGCAAAACACATACGCCTTATATTTTTAAAAAAGGAAGTCTAAAATTTATTCCAATTGAAGCTGTCGCAGTCGCTATTCAGTGTAAAAGCGTATCAACTCCAAGTTCATCTAAAATTGAGGAATGGGTAACTTCTATTAAACAATTAAAAACTAAACAAAGTGGAATTGCTCGCATGGCGACAACTCTAGTGCAAGGTAAAGGGAGTGAAACACAAAAAGCAACACGTCCGATTTTAATTTATTGTAACTTAAAAGGAAGTGAACAAGGGACAAATGAAAAGTACTTCGATATTACGATTACAGCAAGTGAGAAAGAAAAGAAATTAGAAATGAGACTCCATGAAGAAAGTTTTAAAAGTATTCATTCTGTTTATAAACATTTAAATTTTTCTGAAGTTGGAACAGATGACTATCGTATTAATGGGGATGATCGTGAGATGGAGCAATATCGTGTTCCAGGTTCTACCTTACTATCTTTAAATTTTATTTTAAATCAAGCACTTATGTTACTGAATAATCCTATGCTGTTTCCACATATTGACTATGTTAATTTATTTAAGGAGAAAGAGGGGAACGTTGATGGAAAAAGCGACATATAAATGCTCCGTCTTAAGTACGCTCATGAGTTATGGTAATACAAAACAACCAGAAATTCGTGCTAGTGAAATTAAGGCACTCATGCGCTATGTATTTAGAATTAGTTCAGTCAATTTAGGGAGCAAATGCCTTTTCAAAAAAGAAAGCGAGTGGTTTGGAGATGCGAATACACATGCTTCACCAATCCGCTTACAAATTACTGAAGAAAAAAAGAGACCAATAGAAGAAAAAAAGTTATTACATAAAGAATATAATTCTGCAAAGTGTTTATCAGATAAAACAACATTCGAGTTAATCGTTCGGAAGAGATCATACAAAACAGCTGAGAACGTATCATTAAAAGACTATACAGATTTACTCCGTTTTGCGACGTATATAGGTGGAATCGGTCAGCGAAATCGCAGAGGACGTGGCTCTATTATGTTAGATGAATGTCTTTGTGAAAATAAAGAAAAACTACTTGAATTTTGCTTAGGTATGTTAAATAAACTATCTGGAAATTGTTTTGAAAAGAAGGGTTGTGAGATTACATGTAAAGGGCAGAATGTTGATAAAAGCCGTCCAACGATTGAAAAAATTATAGTGGGAAAAGTGATTAAAAAAGATGAAATGAAAGATTTTTTAACGATGGTAGATGACGCTTCTCATAAAGCTGTTAAAGGTATTTCATACGGTACAATAGCAGCTACTGGCTATGGAGCAAGACGTTTGGCATCGAGTCTATTAATTAGTGTGGTTGAGACAAAAGATGGCTGTATCTATCCGGTTTATGTTTTTGTTACGCCTATTACAGCGGAAATAGATAACCGACAAGATTTTTTAGATTGGATTAATACATTTAGAGATAATCGAGAAGTATTTTTAAAATGCTTAAAGGAGAAAGGATATGCATAATTCATTTATCTTATTTACGATTGGCTCAGTGCAACAGTTTATAGAACCTTCTAGAAAATTAAAAGATTTATATGTAGGGAGTTATTTATTATCTCACCTCGCTATAAAAGCGAAAAGTTTTTTTGAAAATAATAATGCGACCATTATCATTCCTACATCACCTACAGATGCACCGAATCGTTTAATGGTTAGTTGTGCGAGTGAAAAGGCTCTTGTACTAGCTAAAGAAGCAGAAAATGTGATTCAACAAGAATTGATTACAATAGGAAAAGCAGTTATTGAATATACGCAAGAAAACTTCACAGTGGGAATGGAAGAGCAACTAAAAAATTTTCTAGATATTCATTGGGTAATTGAGCAAGAACAAGGTGACTTCCAAACAACTTATAAAAATCTATTACAACAGATGCACCGTATTAAGCATACACGTACATTTGTACAAATTAATGAAAAAGCAGCTAGAAAATGTGATTTGTATGAGCAGTATAACGGTCTATTCAAACAGCATTCTTCTTTGAAAGAGAATGAGACGCTTTCTGCTATTGCGTTTATCAAAAGAAACTTTGATCGATGGTTTAAATCTGAAAACGAAGAGCCTCTTTTAAATGTGAGTTCCGTTGCTTATATGTTGTTGAAAAGTTATTTACCGCAAAAAGCGGAGAGCTCATTACTAGAATTAAAAGATGAACATTCAGAACTTTTGTTCAATTTGAAATATCAAAAAACGGCACTATCAGTGGATGAAAATATACGCCAGTTATATGAAGAATACGGTGAGTATATAGGCAGTCCATATTACGCAATCGTTAAATTGGATGGTGATGGAATAGGGACAAAATATCAAGAAGTTAAAACGATGCAACAGGCGAAAGGATTAAGTCGTGCAATTAGTGATTTTTCTAAAAAAGCAAAAAAGATGATTGAAGAACAGGAAGGAATTTGTATTTTTGCAGGTGGTGAAGATATTTTAGCCTTCTTACCAATTCATCAAATATTCCAAGTACTTCCTGCATTAATTAAGGAATTTGGTCAGATTAAAGAATTAAATTCTAAGGGTACTTTATCAGCAGGAATTATCGTTTCGCACTTCATGACACCATTAAAACCACTTTTAAAAGAAGTAGAGCGTTTAGAATCTTACGCAAAAGCAATTGACGATGAAAAAGCAGCTTTTTCTATGAGTACTATCAAAAGAAGTGGGTTAACAACACCAATTCGAATGAAGTTTGGAGAAGATTGTCAAAATTTAAAGTCATTAAAAAGTTTAGTTGATGCATTACAACAACAACAAAATTCTAACTCATTCGTTCATAAATTAATTGCGACATTATCAGAAATTAAAGATGTTATAACGGAAGATATGTTAACGCTTCTCATTAGAAAACAGTTAAAAAATAGCGTAGTCGAAGAACAATTAGTCGAACAACAAGTAAGTACATTTATAAGCATCTATCAACAAGTAAATAAAGAAATGGATGTTTTTTTACAACTGTTAGAGCAAAGTACATTTTTAGCTCGAACGATGTGGGAAGAAAAACAAGAGGTGAATGTGAATGTATAAATTAGAAGCAGTTGATACGGTGATTTTTAGAGAAGCAAATTCCTTCGATGCAGGTGTTCATTTTCATAGTTCGAGTAAATTTCCACCATATCCTGCAACATATGCAGGTGTTTTTAAAGAGGGGACGAGTTTAAAAGATCGTGATATTAAAATAGGGTTTAACGGAGTCATGTTGGATGATGAGTACGCTTTTCCACAGCCACTAGATACAGTTATAACACAGCAAAATACATTACAAAAGATGAAGTTAGTGAAATCGGGAGAAAGCAGTCATGAATTGCCATATACACTTTCTTCAATTTCTAATGAAAATAAAAAAATACACATTTCAGAAGGTGCGTATTTAAAGGCAAATGATTTTAATCGTTATTTATTAGGTGATGAAACATATTCTTTTACGGTATTAGGAGACTATATCACCCGAGAGCTACATACAGGAATTAAGATGGACTATGAAAAGCATACGACAGTAGAAGGTATGTGGTATACAGAAGAGTCTATTCGTTTAAAGTCAAAAACGCATACATGTGCATTAGTAGCACAAGTAGAAGGTGTTAATTTACAAGAAAATAGCATAAAGAAAATAGGTGCGAATACACGCTTGGTTAAAATAAATAAAGCGAAAGAATTAAACATTGTGAAACCGAAAGCATCGCGTTATTTTAAATTGTATTTTGCAACACCAGCGATTTTTAAGCATGGTTGGTTGCCAAGGTGGATTAATCCAGATACAAAAGAAGGAACGTTTCGTCATAAGAGAAGAAAAGTGAGAGTAAAGTTGATTGCTGCAGCTATTGGGAAAGCAGTTCCGATTGGTGGATATTCCAAAAATGGACCAAGAGAAATGCATTTAGCGATACCAGCGGGGAGTGTTTATTACTTTGAGCTTTTAGAGGGAGAAGTGCAAAATATTGAAAAAATATTCCATCAGAAGTGTATAAGTGATTTTCGACATAAATTGGGTTTTGATTATAAATGGTGGGATCGATTAATTTACTGTGATCGCGGTTTTGGCTATACATTTGTAGGTGAAGTAAAAGAGGAGGAATTAAGATGATTAAAGGACAAGGAAAGTTTATACATGTTTTAACACCAATGCACGTAGGAGGAAATTACGAATTTAGTGTGGTCGACCAACCTATTCAACGTGAAGGACATACAGGATTTCCGAAGATTGAAGCATCTAGCTTTAAAGGAAGTGTTCGTCATCATCTTGAAAGACAAAATAAAAATGTAGAAGAATTATTTGGAAGTACTGAACAAGCGGGGAAATTAACTTTCACAGATGCACACATTTTATTTTTTCCAATTCGATCTGCTAAAGGTCTATATGCATTAATTACATGCCCAAGTATTTTAGCTCGTTATACTAAAGGCGAACCAATTAAATTAGATGGAGAAGCAGCTACCTATTCAAACGATCTTATAATTGAAGGAAAACTGTTATTAGATGAGTATGTATATACAGATATCAAAAGAAATGATGATTTCAATCAAATTATAAAATCTATTGAAGAGAAAATGGGGTCAGCTATTTGTTTAAAGCAACATGCATTATTATTATCAGACGATGATTTTGCTTACTTTGTTAAACATCATACAGAAGTTATTACGCGTGTAGCAATTGATTCTACAACAGGTACTGTAAATGAAGGCTTATTTGATGAAGAATATGTTCCAGCAGAAGCTATTTTCTATACAACAATTTATGGAGAAGGTATTGAAAATTTAGGTTTAGACGTACTACAAATTGGCGGTAATATGACGATTGGGAAGGGATTCGTTAAAATCTATAATGCGGAGGCTCAATATGAGAAACATTCAAAATGAACGTGCAAAATATGCATATGATAAAGTATGTGATATAGATGGAATAAGTGAACAAAAAGAGTTTACTACATTGGCTCGCTCAACACCTGCAAAAATTCAAATGGCTGGACTCGGTGTAACAATTGCATTTCTATATTCTAAACAAGGTGGCGTACATAAAAGGCTCTATGACATAATAGAAAAATGGCTACAAAAGCAAAAGATTATTGGTGATAAGGATGAATTAATGAGAGCCATTACAGAATCTTCTACAGGAAAATATCAAACGATGACAGTAGAGGCTCAGCAATTACTAATGTGGGTGAAGCGTTTTGCTGAAGGGATGAAAAAAGATGAATAAACCAAAGAATACTCAGAAAACATTTTTCTCTCGCGCACAACTTCAGAAAGAAGAAAGTAATCATTTGTATTCTAATTTTTTTCGATATGCTTATATTGAGGTGGAAATAAATAAAAAAACATTAAAACCAATTATGTATGAAAATAATATAAAAGAAAAAATTCCAGACAATGTAGTGAAATATCGTGATATTTTAAAAAAGAGTGTAAACACTTGTTATACAATTCGCTATAGAGCAGAAAAGCTACTTATCGGTAGTGCATTATCTCCTTATACTGGCGATGCCATGACAACTTTACATCCTATTTACGGCGTACCCTATATTCCAGGCTCAGCGATTAAAGGTGTAGTTAAACAATATATAATTCATGAAATTCCAGATGTGGAGCAGGAACATTGGTTTAAAAAAGTCTTTGGCATAAGTAGTGATAATACAGAAGAAGATAAATATGGACAGGGATGTGCTATTTTCTTTGATAGTTTTCCTGAAAAAAATTTTGAATTAGCAAAAGACGTTCAAACACCACATTTTTCTAAATATTATGGTAGTGAAGGGAAGATATCACCAACAGATGATTTATTTCCTATACCATTTAACTTTTATGTAGCTAAAAATACAACTTTTATCATTCAAATTGGTTTTAATGATAATATACAAGAAATTCCAGATGATTTTAAACAATATATTATGGAAGCTCTTACGGAGTATGGTTTAGGTGGAAAAACATCTGTAGGATATGGACTAGCTATTGAAACGAAATTAATATGTGATTAGTTTTATATTTCTTAGAATACGATAATTTGAATATTTAGTGCGAACCCTAGGTGAACATGAAAACCTAGGGAGGTTCGCACCAAAAAGTACGAGCTTTTACAAGTAAATAAAGTTAAATAAATTATAATATGGTAAAATAAATGTGCGATTTAATAAAAAAAGATGAATTTTTCATTTTTTTATCACAAAATCGCAGTCTCACTCTTTATGAGTGAGTGGATTGAAATATTTGAAATTACACGATGAATAGTAAGTCCATATGTCTCACTCTTTATGAGTGAGTGGATTGAAATATTATTAATAACCTCTTTCTATTTCTTTACAACGTCTCACTCTTTATGAGTGAGTGGATTGAAATCTGTATCATTTGTTCAGTCCAACCTGTAGAAATTGTCTCACTCTTTATGAGTGAGTGGATTGAAATGTTGATAAAACCAACTGCTCCACCGACAATTTTTCGTCTCACTCTTTATGAGTGAGTGGATTGAAATATTGTTCTTGTAAAAATCGCCTTTCGAGAACGCTGTCTCACTCTTTATGAGTGAGTGGATTGAAATATTTACTAACTCAAATTCATCTCGATGCAAGTAAGTCTCACTCTTTATGAGTGAGTGGATTGAAATAGCTTGAATGATATAATTCGGCGTACCAACAAATGTCTCACTCTTTATGAGTGAGTGGATTGAAATGCCACGTCGCCGGATATTTTATAACCAAGATCTTTGTCTCACTCTTTATGAGTGAGTGGATTGAAATAAGCTGCCCGTAGTCAATGTCGAACACATCTTCGTCTCACTCTTTATGAGTGAGTGGATTGAAATCTACTTATCCTCGCCAAAAGATAAGAGTAGGTTTCGTCTCACTCTTTATGAGTGAGTGGATTGAAATAAGGTTGGTGTTGTCGCTGTGTTGGCATTAGCAGTCTCACTCTTTATGAGTGAGTGGATTGAAATTGGAAGTTCTTCAAGGTTAGGTATAAAAGCTAATGTCTCACTCTTTATGAGTGAGTGGATTGAAATCAAATACAAATACAAAGATGTTTTAGGTGTTGGTGTCTCACTCTTTATGAGTGAGTGGATTGAAATAAGAATTAGGCGAAGAAATCTCACAGCTCATTTTTGTCTCACTCTTTATGAGTGAGTGGATTGAAATCAATCGTCATTGAAATATTTTTGCATCCCTTTTGTCTCACTCTTTATGAGTGAGTGGATTGAAATATTATTACTATTAATAAAATCAGCACCGAATTTTGTCTCACTCTTTATGAGTGAGTGGATTGAAATTCTCATATTCCAAATAAGTTGACCGTTAACACCGTCTCACTCTTTATGAGTGAGTGGATTGAAATTAATGTCATCAGTGGAGGTCAAACATTTAATGTAACGTCTCACTCTTTATGAGTGAGTGGATTGAAATACCAATAAGAATTTTTGTGGCTGATCTATTTTCTGTCTCACTCTTTATGAGTGAGTGGATTGAAATACGTAAACCTTGTTTAATTATTAAGTGAATCACGTCTCACTCTTTATGAGTGAGTGGATTGAAATATCATCTGCAGCGTATGTATTCCAATTAGAAATGGTCTCACTCTTTATGAGTGAGTGGATTGAAATATCATCAAATCTAAAGTTTAAAATTAACCCTGGGTCTCACTCTTTATGAGTGAGTGGATTGAAATATTTGAAATTACACGATGAATAGTAAGTCCATAGTCTCACTCTTTATGAGTGAGTGGATTGAAATATTTGAAATTACACGATGAATAGTAAGTCCATAGTCTCACTCTTTATGAGTGAGTGGATTGAAATTAAGCGACATCAAAAAAGAGAGCGGTGTGTATGAGTCTCACTCTTTATGAGTGAGTGGATTGAAATCATACGGTAAACCTATTATGTATAGTGGACAAAAAGTCTCACTCTTTATGAGTGAGTGGATTGAAATGCGGTGTAGATGAAGCAACCGTATTACAAGATATTGTCTCACTCTTTATGAGTGAGTGGATTGAAATTTTGATGTCGTTTGCTAAGAATACTGGTTTCATGTCTCACTCTTTATGAGTGAGTGGATTGAAATAAATATGGCATCAACTATCAAGTCAAACATGAAAGTCTCACTCTTTATGAGTGAGTGGATTGAAATAAGTAAGATAGCTGGCTTAGTTGTGTTACGAAGGAAGTCTCACTCTTTATGAGTGAGTGGATTGAAATAAAAATTAAAAAGAACGCAAACGTAACCATCAACGCGTCTCACTCTTTATGAGTGAGTGGATTGAAATACCTGGTTAAGCGCTGGTGATAAACGAGTACGCCCAGTCTCACTCTTTATGAGTGAGTGGATTGAAATAACTGCTGTCATAGTCGCTTTCCCATTTGATTCGTCTCACTCTTTATGAGTGAGTGGATTGAAATAAAGTAAAATCGGATATTCCAGCAGGTGCAGAAACGTCTCACTCTTTATGAGTGAGTGGATTGAAATAGTCCAAACATCACGATTAAAATTGAAGCAAGCGTCTCACTCTTTATGAGTGAGTGGATTGAAATTATCAGAAGTTTATTTGCATTTTCATTAATGATGTCTCACTCTTTATGAGTGAGTGGATTGAAATACAGCATTTTCAAACGTTTCAGACGGCAATGTAAACGTCTCACTCTTTATGAGTGAGTGGATTGAAATATGCGACCAACGTATTTTACAACTTTACCTTTGTGTCTCACTCTTTATGAGTGAGTGGATTGAAATGCTATAGCTTATCGTGGGATAGTATTAACGCGAGTCTCACTCTTTATGAGTGAGTGGATTGAAATGATGATGGATTGTTTAAATAAATTATCATCTTTGTCTCACTCTTTATGAGTGAGTGGATTGAAATACAGAGAAATAGATATCGCGCTAACAGAAATAAGTCTCACTCTTTATGAGTGAGTGGATTGAAATAACGTTTGATGAAAATGAGGATAGCTGGAGTGAAGTCTCACTCTTTATGAGTGAGTGGATTGAAATATCCGCTCTTTAATCAGTAAAAATGATTATGTTTGTCTCACTCTTTATGAGTGAGTGGATTGAAATAGCAAAAGCTACAGAATTTTTCGCAGAGTCTTTGAGTCTCACTCTTTATGAGTGAGTGGATTGAAATAAGTTATCTGATCCGTTAACCGACAAAGTGAAATGTCTCACTCTTTATGAGTGAGTGGATTGAAATCGTCTGCCGGTGTTACCTTATAAATGCGTTTATGGTCTCACTCTTTATGAGTGAGTGGATTGAAATGCCACTAAAAAATGGTTTGGTCGTGTATCTCTAGTCTCACTCTTTATGAGTGAGTGGATTGAAATACCCCATTTTCTAATGTGATAAGTTGCGCAATCTGCGTCTCACTCTTTACGAGTGAGTGGATTGAAATAGCATTTGCCACGATTAAAAACTCTAGTCCTATGTCTCACTCTTTACGAGTGAGTGGATTGAAATTTTAAGACATACACACGCTACTATGCTTGTAGAGTCTCACTCTTTATGAGTGAGTGGATTGAAATACGTACAAAACTCAAAAACAAAAATAAGGAGGTCTGTCTCACTCTATATGAGTAAGCATATCGAATATTGTCGAAGATTTTAAAACAGTCACTGATAAAAAATTACTTATGTGGCTCTTTTATAGGTATACTATTGTGGTAAGTTTTTTTATTACTAGATTTTTAAATTCAAAACAATAAAATAAAAAGTTATCAATTAACTAATTCATTGACATAATCGTAACTATCGTTGTCCTTATAGTGTTTTTTTATAATTTATTTAACATTAATGTTTAAAAAAGTAACTAAATAGGTATTATTTAACTGTCATGTTTTACATGCGGATTGAAATTAATTTTTATATTTTAAGCTCTTGTTTGACTCCCTTCTTAATTTAGAAGGGAGTTTTTAGTGTGTTTCATTTTCGAGTGAAAAGGTACTTAATAAAATATAGTGTTCTAATTATTATATTTTTTGTGAGGTGAAAGTATGAAAAAAATCAAAAAGTCAAAACGCTATGAGCAATTGATGTTACAAAATCAATATCTATGCAGCGCTAACTATATGTTATGCCTAGCGCACTATACGTTGATCATCCATCTTATGGTACAGCACTAAAAATAGTCGAATAAAATAATATATATTAAAAATACATTATTTATCATATAAAAAGAGTGGAGTTTTTCAAAATAGATTGAAATATAGTCAAAAAAATCATAAAAATACTTTATTTCCTTTTAAAAAATAAAATCCTTAATTTGTATATTTTGAATGTAATGGTATTATATTCTTAAAAAGAGGAGGGATTTCTACTGTGATTGCACATATAAATAGTCTTAATGGCAGAGAACAAACAATCGTAGAACACTTAACTAATGTTCAAAAGATGGCGGAACAATTCGGCTCAAAAATAGGATTACGTCACGCGGCTGGTTTAGCAGGTATGTTACATGATGTGGGAAAGTATGGAGATGCTTTTCAAAAATATATGCAAAAAATTAAACTAAATCCCTCAACCGTAGAAGGAACAGGCGGCGATCATTCAACTGCGGGAGCTCAGTTATTACAAGAATTTGTATCCGAACAAGAATTAAACATGTTAATCCCTATCGTAAATGCGATTTTAACGCATCACGGCACATTACTTGATTATGCTGATCCTCAAGTAGAAGAAATTAAGTTAAAAGTGCGTTTACAAAAAGAAATTCCTGATTATACGAAAATAAAAGAATGTTTTTTTCATGAATATATTTCAGAAAGTGCATTTAAAGAATACATTCAAAAAGCAGTGGCAGAAATTCAAGCTTTTTCAAGAAAATATGCAAAAATTATTTTACAAGAAATTAATCGGGAAGAATATCGAAACATTGCTTTAAAAGTATCAAATCATGTGAGTGTTTTTTTAACAAAGTATATTTATTCGTGTTTATTAGATGCAGATAAATTGGATGCTAAAGCTTTTGACGAAGGGAAATCAGTTGAACCTGTAGAAGCTAAGTGGTCTTTATGGGCAGAACGATTAGAAGAAAAACTAGCTTCTTTTGAACAAAAAAATCATATTTCAGTATTGCGAAAAGAAATGTCCGATCAGTGTCTGGAAGCTGCTTTAGGTGAAGTAGGCATCTATTCGTTATCTATCCCTACGGGTGGCGGCAAAACATTAGCTAGTCTACGTTTTGCACTTAAACATCTTCAACTGCATCAACAACAGCGAATTATTTATGTAGTTCCTTACACAACTATTATCGAGCAAAATGTAAAAGAGATGCGAAAAATTTTACAGCATGATGGAGAAGAAGAAGTTATCTTAGAACATCATAGTAATGTATTTGAAGAATCACCTGTGGAAGGTAATAAGCAAGAGCTACAGCAAATTAAAGCGATGAAAGACAATTGGGATGCGCCTATTATTGTGACGACAATGGTCCAATTCTTAAATGTTTTTTATGACGCAAAAAACCGAAATACAAGACGTCTACACAATTTAACGAACGCTGTGATTATCTTTGATGAAGTGCAAGCAGTACCGATGAAATCGTTAGCATTATTTAATGAAGCGATTAATTTTTTATCGAAAATGCAGCATACAACTGTCGTACTATGTACAGCGACACAACCAGCACTAGCGCATTTAGATAATAAATCTTCTGACGTGACAGAAATTATTCAAAATATTCCTGATGTGACAAACGCTTTTAAACGTACGCAAATTAAGTATTTACCATCTAATCAAGGTTGGACAACAGAAGAATTAGCAGATTTCACAACTGAAAAATTACAACAAGAAGGTAATGTATTAGTTATTTTAAATACAAAAACTGTTGTTAGAAAGTTATTACAAAAAATAGATTCGGAAAATTTCGACGTTTTCCATCTAAGTACCTCGATGTGTCCTAAACATCGCGAAGAACAGCTTGAAAAAATGAAAAAGTCTTTAGAAAATCCAAATACAAGAACACTTTGTATTAGTACGCAATTAATTGAAGCAGGTGTAGATGTTAGTTTTGATTGTGTCATTCGCTCACTCGCTGGACTAGATTCGATTGCGCAAGCAGCAGGAAGATGTAATCGACATGGAGAAGCAGATGTAAAGAATGTCTATGTATTTAAGCATCGAGAGGAAAGTTTAAAACATTTAAAGACCATCGAAGAAGGTGGGAAGATTTCCAATTTAATCTTACGAGATTGTCAAAAAGAGGATATTTCCCCTCTTAGCACGAATCCTATGACACATTATTTCAAACAACTTTACACACAGTTTGCAAATGAGACGAAATTTCCAATTAAAGAATATAAAAGTATTTACCATTTATTTTTCAATGGCATGGATCGTGAAGGGATATATCAATATTCGAACTCTATTCAACTAGCTTCAACACGATATGAAGTAATCGAAAGTGCCGCGATTTCGATATTAGTACCATTTAAAGACGGAAATGAATTAATTAATCAACTAGAAGGTTATGAGCAAATTGAAGATTTTACACGATTTATGCAAAGCGTTCAAAAATATTCGATTAATATTTTTCCATATGAGCGTAAATTACTTGAAGATCATGGCTTGGTAAAAGTGATTGAACTAGGAAAACAACAAATTTTAACATTAAAAGACGGTGCATATAATGAACAATATGGACTTGATATTGAGGGGAATAGTTTGGAACTTTTAATGTATTGAAAGGAGGAAAATGATGAGTAAAGTAAGAAATCAAATTGAATATATCGTATATGGAGATAGCGCGCTTTTCACCGATCCGACAACTAAAATTGGTGGAGAAAAAATGACTTATCAAATTCCGACAATCTCAGCATTGATTGGGATTACAGAGTCGATTTATTGGAAGCCTTCTATTAATTGGGTAATTGATGAGGTGAAAATTGTTAATAAAATCTCGATGAAAATGAAAGCTATTCGTCCAATTGAATATGGCGGAGGGAATACGCTCGCGCAGTATACATATTTAGATGATGTTTGCTATGCGGTTCGAGCGCATTTTGAATTTAACGAAAATCGTCCAGATTTAAAATCAGATTTCAACGAGCATAAACACCATCAAATCGCTTTACGTTGTGTAAAAAAAGGAGGACGTCGTGATATTTTCTTAGGAACGCGAGAATGTCAGGGATATGTAGAGCCATGTCAATTTGATGAAGTAACTAGTTATTATGAAGGAATTGACTTAGATTTTTCTACGATGCTACACAGTTTAAGTTATCCAAGTCAGAGTGGGCGACATCAATTAGAGGCATTGTTATGGGAGCCTCAAATGAAGAATGGTGTTATCTCTTGTATTCCACAGTCTGCTTGTACAAAGCGAAAACATGTAGCAGACTATGCACTAAAAGAATTTATCATTGGTCAAAACATGGAGTCGGTAGAAGATACATTTACAAAATTAGGAGGTGATTAAGATGTCGATCTTTCAAAGTTTAATCGATACGTATAATGCAAATGAACAGATGGCTGGAAAAGTAATGACGAAGGTTTTTTATAATGAAAAATCAGTTGAATATATGCTTTTACCGATTGCACATACGACACAAACGGCACATATTGAAGTAATTGTTGATTTAAATGGTGAATTGATTGATGCCTATGCCATTGATAAAAAATCAACGGTACTACCATTCACCGAAGAATCTGGCTCACGTGCTGGTAAAGTATTTCGACCACATGTACTACACGACAAATTAGTGTATACAGCAGGTGACTATGAAAAATATACAGGTGAGAAAGAAAAGGGAGAGGCTTTTTCTAAGTATCGTGAACAACTAAAGGAGTGGGTGGACTCCCCATATTCAGATCCTAAAATCGAGGCAATTTACCGTTACGTTACAAAAGGTCGTCTCATTGAAGATTTAGTTAGTCGCGAAGTATTGTTTGTTGATGAACAAGGGCAACTACTAAAAAAATGGGAAGAACATCGCGGTGATAAGCCACTCATTTTTAAAACATTGACGAATGACCAATCGAGTGCATTTGTTCGTTTTAATGTGCATGTACCAAATGAAGTGATACAAGATGTTTGGCAAGACCAATCTTTATTTGAAAAATATACGACGTATTATCTATCAAAAGCTCGTACAGAAGAAGTATGTTTTATATCGGGAGAAGTGCGCCCTACTGCACAGTCACATCCGAATAAATTACGTAATTCTGGAGACAAAGCTAAAATCATCTCTGCGAATGATAAATCAGGTTTTACGTATCGAGGACGTTTTGCAACACCAGGTGAAGCACTAACGATTAGTTATGAAGCATCTCAAAAGATGCATAATGCTTTGAAGTGGTTGATTGAAAAACAAGGCTACCAAGTAGATGGTCGTGTATTTTTACTATGGGGGAGTCATATTGATGAACCGATTCCATCACCCAATTCCAATGATTGGTATTACAGCATGCTTGGAGAAGATTTTGAAATCGAACAGAATAAAAAAGTTGGCGATTTTACGGAAGAAGATTTAGCGCATAATTATCAAAAATTACTGACAGGTTGTTTTACACATAAAACAATACGTGACGCTGAAAAAGAACAGATTCATATTGCAGAAATTGATGCGGCAACACCTGGTCGACTCGCTATTATCAATTATCGAAATATGGAATTAGGCGATTATCTGAAAAAATTATTACAATGGCAAGAACGTACGATGTGGTATAAAACAATTCCTGTAAAAGATTCAAAAGAAAAGCGTACCGTACTTAGTGGATTTAGTTTGCGTGAAATTGCGAATGCAGCATATAGTCCAAGACCTGATGCAAAGATGGTTAAAGAAGCAACGACACGTCTATATGAATGTGTTTTAAACGGTAGTAAAGTGCCGCGAGATTTGGTTCGCTTGCTGTTTAATCGTTGTAACCTACCGCAAGCCTATGAGCCAGCAGAATATGAACGCTTGTTGCAAGTAAGTTGTGGTGTATTCAAAGATTATTTTAGGGAGGAGCAATATACAGTGAAATTACAAACGAAAAATCAAAATCGTAGCTATCTATTTGGTCGATTATTAGCGATTGCTGATGTATTTGAAAGTGGCATGTTAAAAGATAGCGGGGTCAACCGTCCAACGAATGCACGTCGCTACACAACAACTTTTGTAAATAAACCCGCTTCTACATGGATGACTATTTTAAAACAATTAGATCCATATTTCAGTAAAGCAGCAGTTAGTAATAACTTTTCAGCAATGACGAAAAACGATATTGTACAAAAGCAAATCGGCGAAATTATCGCGTTGTTTGAAGAAGGGGATTTTGTAAATAAACCGCTAGATGAACAATACGTATTAGGTTATTACACACAACGTAATTATATGTATACAAAAAAGGAGGAAAAAGAAAATGTCATTAGTGAATAAAATTGATTTTACTGTAATTTTTACTGTTAAAGGTGCGAACCCGAATGGTGACCCACTGAACGGTAATCGTCCGCGTCAAGATTTAGAAGGTTTTGGAGAGGTATCAGATGTCGCAATCAAACGTAAATTACGTAATCGTTTACAAGATTTAGGTCAGGCTATTTTTGTACAGTCCAATGATCGCACAAACGATGGATTTAAAAGCTTACGAGAACGTGCAGAAGGAAATAGCGAATTAAAAGCAATCAAAAAAGATAGTGAAGAATATGCACGCATTGCGAGTCAAGCTTGGTTTGACGTCCGTGCCTTTGGACAAGTATTTGCATTTAAAAGTGGATTATCAGTTGGTGTACGTGGACCTGTTTCTATTCAAATGGCCAAAACATTAGAACCCATCGCAATTAACAGTATTCAAATTACTAAAAGTGTAAATTCAGAGCCTGGTGATAAAAAAGGTTCAGATACGATGGGTATGAAGCATGTTGTAGACTTTGGTGTTTATAAATTCTCAGGCAGTATCAATACACAATTAGCAGAAAAAACAGGCTTTACGTATGAAGATGCGCAATTAATCAAACAAGCGTTAGAAACATTGTTTGAGAATGATGCATCATCTGCGCGTCCAGAAGGTACAATGGAAGTACGTGCTGTATATTGGTGGGAACATGATAGTCAATTAGGTCAATTCTCATCTGCTCAAGTTCATCGTGCTTTAAAAGTAATCCCAACAACAGATGAAGATCAACCTTATACAGTTGAAAAAGGTGAAATTTTAAGTCAATTAAAAGAAAGTGTATATGAAGTTTAATCAGGAAGCTGAATACTTGATGCTATCAGGTATTCAGCATTTTCAATTTTGCAGACGTCAATGGGCCTTAATTCATATTGAACAACAATGGGTTGAAAATGTGAAGACAATCGAAGGACAAATTATTCACCAAAAAGTAGACCAACCAGAATTACGAGAAAAAAGAAAAAATCATTTAATTGTGCGAGCGATGCCGATTCAATCGCATACATTAAAAACAACCGGTATTTGCGATGTTGTTGAATTCATTGAAGATGAACAGGGTGTATTTTTACCAAAAGAACAGAAAAAGTATCGTATTATTCCTGTTGAGTACAAACGAGGCAAAGTGAAAAAAGGGAAAGAAGATCTTGTTCAATTGGTCGCACAGGCGATTTGTTTAGAAGAAATGTTTTTAATTGATGTTCCAACAGGTGTCTTTTTTTACAACGAAACAAAGCAGCGTGTTCAGGTGGAAATTACAGAAGACATGAAAAATGAGGTGCGCGATTTATTTAAAGAAATGTATGGGTATTATCAAAAGCAATACACGCCAAAGGTAAAGATGGGAAAACATTGTAAAAGTTGTTCGCTTGAATCTATTTGTTTACCAAATACAATGGCGCAAGAATCTGTGAAAAAATACATGGAGAAATACTTATAATGAGAAAACTATTAAATACATTATATATTACACAAGACCAAGCATATTTAACATTGCAAGGAGAAACAGTAGTTATCCAAGTAGAACAACAAAAAATAGGACAGGTGCCACTACTAAATTTAGAAGGAATTTGTACATTCGGATACGCAGGCGTAAGTCCATCTTTAATGGGATATTGTGCAGAAAATGATATACCTATTACTTTTTTAAAAAGGAATGGTCGATTTTTAGCGCGTGTAATTGGTAAAAGTAGAGGCAATGTATTATTGAGGAAAAAGCAATATGCACTTTCAGAAGATGAAACAGAGAGTGCGAAGATTGCGCGAAATATGATTTTTGCCAAAATCGCAAATCAGCGATGGCAATTAGAACGTGTCATACGAGATCATCCAATGCGCGTGGAAGTTGAAAAAATTCAGCAATCTATTCAGCGCATGAAAAATACACTTCCTTCAATTTTAACGTGTGAGGATTTAGAAAGTTTACGCGGTTTGGAGGGACAAGCAGCGAATGAATATTTTAAATGCTTTAATGAATTAATCTTAACGAATGAAGAAGGCTTTGAATTTAAAGGGCGTTCAAGAAGACCGCCATTAGATCGAACAAATGCATTGTTATCCTTTGTGTACACACTATTATCCAATGACGTGGCAGCAGCTCTTGAATCTAGTGGTTTAGATGCGTATGTGGGATTTTTACATCGTGACCGACCAGGTAGAGCTTCATTAGCGCTAGATATGATGGAAGAACTTCGCCCTATTTTAGCAGATCGTTTTGTTATTTCATTGATTAACCGAAAAGAATTAAAAGCGGATGACTTTTTAATAAAAGAAAATGGAGCAGTTATTTTAACGGATGATGCGAGAAAATTGTTACTTCAAAAATGGCAACAACGTAAAACAGAACAAATCATGCACCCAAGACTAAAAGAAAAAATTTCATGGGGATTAGTTCCTCATACCCAAGCATTATTATTAGCACGTTTTTTAAGAGGAGATACGGAAGAATACCCACCATTTTTATGGAAGTGAGGGACAACTAATATGCTAGTAGTTGTGACGTATGATGTAAAAACATCAGAGGTTGGGGGCGCTAAGAGACTAAGACAAGTTGCTAAAAAGTGTGAAGCTAGAGGAATACGTGTACAAAATTCAGTCTTTGAATGTCAATTAGATGCGACCCAATTAGTTCAATTAAAACATGATCTAACAAAAATTATTAATTTGAAAACAGATAGTTTACGATTCTATAGCATTGGTAATCAATATAAAAATAAAGTAGAACATATCGGAGCGAAAGAAGCAATTGATGTTCAGGATCCACTGATTTTCTAAGTGCGAACCTTAGGCGAACATGAAAACCCAGGGAGGTTCGCACTGAAATTACTAACATTTTTTAAGAAAATAAATCTAAATAAATCATAATATGGTAAAATGAATGTGCGATTTAATAAAAAAAGGTGAATTTTATCTTTTTTTATCACAAAATCGCTGTCTCACTCTATATGAGTGAGTGGATTGAAATAAAGTATAGACAATGATGTATTTTATACACGCTGTCTCACTCTATATGAGTGAGTGGATTGAAATACGTAAACCTTGTTTAATTATTAAGTGAATCACGTCTCACTCTATATGAGTGAGTGGATTGAAATTTAACTCCCGTAAACACCAACAGCGCAGCTACTGTCTCACTCTATATGAGTGAGTGGATTGAAATGCCACCATTGATAAAGAGATTTTTCGGCGAATCGCGTCTCACTCTATATGAGTGAGTGGATTGAAATATATTCACCATAAATTGTATTAACGTATAGTGAATGTCTCACTCTATATGAGTGAGTGGATTGAAATCCATATTTAAGTCTGTAGCTACAATCATTTTAATGTCTCACTCTATATGAGTGAGTGGATTGAAATATAATACAATAATACTTTACATAACGTAATACCTTGTCTCACTCTATATGAGTGAGTGGATTGAAATAATGTGTCTATCGTAAATATGGAAGTTATCAATTGTCTCACTCTATATGAGTGAGTGGATTGAAATCTTATCGTCGAAATGATGGAGCGGTTAGTTATGGTCTCACTCTATATGAGTGAGTGGATTGAAATAATGATGGATTGTTTAAACAAATTATCATCTTTGTCTCACTCTATATGAGTGAGTGGATTGAAATGGTATCACGTCTGACGAGGACGACGATGGCAATAGTCTCACTCTATATGAGTGAGTGGATTGAAATTAAAGTTGATGTAAACGTTGAGCCAACCATTGAAGTCTCACTCTATATGAGTGAGTGGATTGAAATACAACTTAGATTTTGATTTAGCAAAATTAGCAAGGTCTCACTCTATATGAGTGAGTGGATTGAAATAAGGGCGTACCAAAAAGACAATTAGATGAAATGGTCTCACTCTATATGAGTGAGTGGATTGAAATTGGATCATCAGCTGGCGTGATGATATGCAATCCAGTCTCACTCTATATGAGTGAGTGGATTGAAATTGCTTTTAACTCTGTTGCTTCTGCCATTTTTCTAGTCTCACTCTATATGAGTGAGTGGATTGAAATACCCAATAAGATAAAATTTGTACCATTGTAGCGGTCTCACTCTATATGAGTGAGTGGATTGAAATATGCGCGCGTATGATGTAATATACGCGGCGATAGTCTCACTCTATATGAGTGAGTGGATTGAAATAACAATCAAAGCAACAGATCGTGCGAGTAAAGTAAAGTCTCACTCTATATGAGTGAGTGGATTGAAATGGACTGCTGGTGTAAACACGTCAGAAATCGCAGTCTCACTCTATATGAGTGAGTGGATTGAAATAAGTTATTAACTTCACCAAGCTACTTCAACGAGGTCTCACTCTATATGAGTGAGTGGATTGAAATCAGACGTGTCACGTGGCAGGTGGTGCGCGATGATGTCTCACTCTATATGAGTGAGTGGATTGAAATAAAAACTGATGACTATGTAGATGCCTTTTACGAGTCTCACTCTATATGAGTGAGTGGATTGAAATGATTGTGCAAAACATTGTACTGATACCAGCCGAGGTCTCACTCTATATGAGTGAGTGGATTGAAATACCAACACCTAAAACATCTTTGTATTTGTATTTGGTCTCACTCTATATGAGTGAGTGGATTGAAATGAATTTATATCGCACTTTCATCCCCTCCATTTTTGTCTCACTCTATATGAGTGAGTGGATTGAAATATTTATTTTAAAAGGGAGTGTTACTAATCTCGCGTCTCACTCTATATGAGTGAGTGGATTGAAATAAGACTATACAGCGGACACGTACACACCAAAAGGTCTCACTCTATATGAGTGAGTGGATTGAAATTATTCCGGCAGCATTTCCATTTTTATAGACTCTCGTCTCACTCTATATGAGTGAGTGGATTGAAATGATTATCTGGCTCGAAGAATGTTCAGAGATTAAGTCTCACTCTATATGAGTGAGTGGATTGAAATGTAGTTTGTTACGCTGAAATCGCCGACTTTGATGTCTCACTCTATATGAGTGAGTGGATTGAAATAAAAAACAAGACGCGGAAGTAGACGATAAACGTGTCTCACTCTATATGAGTGAGTGGATTGAAATAAACGTCATACCCGACTTATTTACGTCGGGCACGGTCTCACTCTATATGAGTGAGTGGATTGAAATCCAATTACGCAATGCGACGAGTCAGCTTCAGAGGAGTCTCACTCTATATGAGTGAGTGGATTGAAATATCTTTAAGATACACAATAAATCCCACACTCTCGTCTCACTCTATATGAGTGAGTGGATTGAAATTTTTGTCTTTTTAGCTGATGCGATAATCGCGTCATGTCTCACTCTATATGAGTGAGTGGATTGAAATCGAAAACTGATTTAGATGCAACTGTACAAGCATCGGTCTCACTCTATATGAGTGAGTGGATTGAAATCTTGAGTTATCGGACGAATACGACGAACGCCGAATGTCTCACTCTATATGAGTGAGTGGATTGAAATTAAAAGACATCGCTAAAAAGCTAGGTAAATCTGAGTCTCACTCTATATGAGTGAGTGGATTGAAATTTATGACTTTACAGGTAAATCAGATCGTGCCGTTAGTCTCACTCTATATGAGTGAGTGGATTGAAATTATCATGGTCAAGACTTTGTTAAATCGGATGCAGTCTCACTCTATATGAGTGAGTGGATTGAAATTGAAACTGTTGAAGGAAAAGCGAACAGCGCTCGTTGTCTCACTCTATATGAGTGAGTGGATTGAAATTTTTTTACAATTGAGCGTTTCTGCCATCGTGTCGGTCTCACTCTATATGAGTGAGTGGATTGAAATTTCGTGAACCGCTAGCATTAATCTGTTCCATTCCGTCTCACTCTATATGAGTGAGTGGATTGAAATATACACGTTGTAGTTGTAACCAGCAAATTTGCCTGTCTCACTCTATATGAGTGAGTGGATTGAAATTAATATTATTATAGAAAGTGACACCATTAACACCTGTCTCACTCTATATGAGTGAGTGGATTGAAATTTAGTTATGAAAAAGAAGAAGAAAAATGACAATGTCTCACTCTATATGAGTGAGTGGATTGAAATCATTTTAGAATCTTTTAAAGCATCCTCTGTTTGCGTCTCACTCTATATGAGTGAGTGGATTGAAATCATAGAGGTTTAGATTTTGGTAATCCAATGGGTACGTCTCACTCTATATGAGTGAGTGGATTGAAATTTTGAGTGGACGTTTATGATTCGCCCAATCTTCCAGTCTCACTCTATATGAGTGAGTGGATTGAAATACCAACACCGAGGACGTCTTTGTATTTGTATTTGGTCTCACTCTATATGAGTGAGTGGATTGAAATAGACAATCCGCTGATGGATACAGGAGAACTTCGCGTCTCACTCTATATGAGTGAGTGGATTGAAATACAAACGCGTCAGATGATGAGTGGCGGATTGAATGTCTCACTCTATATGAGTGAGTGGATTGAAATAACTTCCACACGCAACTCTTTGTCCTGCTCTGAAGTCTCACTCTATATGAGTGAGTGGATTGAAATGCAGTAGTTACATTCCATCATGATGTAATCCACGTCTCACTCTATATGAGTGAGTGGATTGAAATGTCCGACATTATAAGCCTGTTCAGCAGTTAAAAGTCTCACTCTATATGAGTGAGTGGATTGAAATTATGTCATTACAGCGTGTGCGTATTGCAACAACACGTCTCACTCTATATGAGTGAGTGGATTGAAATTTCCCTTTTATCTAATTCATAAATAATCGGAAGAGTCTCACTCTATATGAGTGAGTGGATTGAAATCCATAAAAGTTACCTTCGCGTACATATTGCCTTAAGTCTCACTCTATATGAGTGAGTGGATTGAAATTTCAAGAACCTTCTATATGCAGTTGGTATTGTTGTCTCACTCTATATGAGTGAGTGGATTGAAATGCTTTTATTGTTGACTATCACGTTATAACGTGATATGTCTCACTCTATATGAGTGAGTGGATTGAAATCAAACAACAAATTCAAATCTTTTACTCAGGATATCGTCTCACTCTATATGAGTGAGTGGATTGAAATAAAAGTTTATATGATTTTTTGTTGGAAATCGCGTAGTCTCACTCTATATGAGTGAGTGGATTGAAATATCGTCAAGCTTATTATGACTAATCCGTAGTGACGTCTCACTCTATATGAGTGAGTGGATTGAAATTGCATCGATTTTATTTGTCATATTGATGCATCTTGTCTCACTCTATATGAGTGAGTGGATTGAAATAACATTTGATTGATCTAATTGTTGACGTAACATTGTCTCACTCTATATGAGTGAGTGGATTGAAATACATACACGTAATCCAATACCTTCAATATTAATCGTCTCACTCTATATGAGTGAGTGGATTGAAATTTACTTGAATAGGGATTAATCGCTCTAATACACCGTCTCACTCTATATGAGTGAGTGGATTGAAATGGTCGATGGTCGACCAGCTACAAAAGAAGAAATCGTCTCACTCTATATGAGTGAGTGGATTGAAATTACTGCTGGTGTTACGGGTTTAAATCAACCACTACCGTCTCACTCTATATGAGTGAGTGGATTGAAATTGTTCATTGATGATTTATATAAGCCGGTTGACAGGTCTCACTCTATATGAGTGAGTGGATTGAAATTATAGCAGTATTGAGCTATTTAAAGAACGAAAATGCGTCTCACTCTATATGAGTGAGTGGATTGAAATCAGAAGAAAATATCAAACTCCCTATTGTAGATGAGTCTCACTCTATATGAGTGAGTGGATTGAAATAAAATCGGTTTAGCGAATGTTATCAATGCGATCTCGGTCTCACTCTATATGAGTGAGTGGATTGAAATTTTTAGATAGTTTGTTAAATCGTCCAATTGTTCGTCTCACTCTATATGAGTGAGTGGATTGAAATTCAAAAAATACTCTGTACCTCAACACACAGGGAAGTCTCACTCTATATGAGTGAGTGGATTGAAATCCGAGCCATATAAAACGGAAATCATCGCCGCAACGTCTCACTCTATATGAGTGAGTGGATTGAAATGACGGTGGTATCCACAAAGAAAATTACATTAAGGTCTCACTCTATATGAGTGAGTGGATTGAAATAAGGGAATTATGAATCACAGAAGTTTTTTGCAAGTCTCACTCTATATGAGTGAGTGGATTGAAATCTTTTACGCCATTTGATGCAATGGAATTAATGATGTCTCACTCTATATGAGTGAGTGGATTGAAATATTTTAATTGCATTTACTACCTATTTTATTTGGTCTCACTCTATATGAGTGAGTGGATTGAAATAGCTTTTGTATAAACTTTTTTAACTGCCACTAAAATCGTCTCACTCTATATGAGTGAGTGGATTGAAATTTCTAAACAATGATTGTAGAATTCTTCTTCGCTCGTCTCACTCTATATGAGTGAGTGGATTGAAATACCTCGTAAAACAGGTCGTTATGCAAGCGGTTGGTGTCTCATTCTTTACGAGTAAGTGGATTGAAATATATCATTCATTCATGCTAACGTAATTCTTTCCGCTTCACCAAAACAAGCCGGTAAATCAATACGATTTACCGGCTTGTTTATTAAATACTCATATAAAGTTTTTCACCTCCACTACATCTCGTCATATAGTGGTTTTTTTGAGTTGTTCGAGTTGTGTATGGAGATTGCTTGCGATGGCGCTGTGCGTGTGTGTATTTAGCCAGTCGCACCAAGCGATACCTGCTTCATATAACGCCTCCATCCATACATTCATTTCTGCTTCCACTGTTTGTTCGTCGATCGTGCAGCGAATCATACGTGCACGTTGTTGTTCCATCTTGATCATAACCGGTGTATTTGGAAAATATCTTTCTGCTGTGCCGCGTTCTATACATTCAGCAAAACCATCTACGATATATTGCCAGAGTGTATGTAATTCATCGGGTGCATGTTCGGTTGAGAGGTGTTTGGTAGCTGTTTGAATGGTGAGAAAGCCTTCAGCATTTGAAAAGCCACCCTGTAAACGGACATGATGCGCCTGATGAAGCAGTTGTGGTTGATTTTCTTCATCATAGACATATGTTTGGATCTGCATTCTCTGTACCTCCTACACGAGCATGGTTTGTCGTTTCATCTTCTCCCATAATTGTACACGACTACGCGGGTAGTCGGCGAGGTTCTGAATGCCTAGTTCTTTCGCTACTTCAAAGAGTAACGGGCGTTCTAAGTGTGCAGCTTGTAAAATCGCCTGTTCTTCAAAGAGGGCGACAGGATCCCCCATATACGTCATCTGTCCGTCTTGCATAACGAGTACGAGGTCAGCCCATTCATATGCGAAGTCTACGTCGTGCGTCGATAAAATAATCGTCCGTTCTTCCGTATGAAAGTCATTCAAATGTTTCATAATTTGATTGGCATAGTAGCGGTCGAGTCCAGCAGATGGTTCATCTAAAATTAAAATATGTGGTTCCATTGCGAGAACACCTGCAATCGCCACGCGTTTTTTCTGTCCCAAACTTAAAAAGTGAATGGGCTTTTTTCGTAATGATTCGAGTTCAAGTTGCGTAATTACGTGTTCAACCTGTGCATGTATTTTGTCAGAAGACCAGCCGAGGTTGGTTGGGCCAAATGCGATGTCTTGTTCAACCGTTCCAGAGAAGAGCTGTGCGTCTGGATCTTGGAAGACGATACCAACTTGTCCACGTAATGCTTGAAGTCCTTTTCGGTTGTATTGATACGGCGTATCTTCCATGAAAATCGTACCTGTCGTTGGTTGAAATAAGCCATTCAGATGTTTAAATAGTGTCGATTTTCCCGCACCATTATTGCCAAGTAGTGCAATTTTTTTTCCTTGCGGTAACGTGAATGATAGGTCGTGTAATGCGATTGTACCGTCAGGATATTGGTACGATACATGGTCAAATGTAATCATAAATAAAAACCTCCTAGATAAACTGCGCCGAGTAGGCATAAACTAACGCCAATACCAAGCCAGTTTCTGCGTTCGGTTTGGTACGTTACATAATGGCTTGAAATATCTTCGTTGTAGCAACGAGAAGCCATCGCCTCATGAAGTTGTTTTGAACGTCGAAAAACATCTTTAAACATGGCCGTCACTAAATAACCGACAGATTGAAACCAGCGGCGCTTTTTTTGATAGCCAAGACGGGATTGCTGGGCTTCATAAATGGCCTGCATACTTTGTAAAAAGACAAAAATAAAGCGATATGTGAGTTCACATAGTTCAATAAAAATAATCGGTATTTTTAATTGACGCATCGCATATGTGATAGCACTAATCGGCGTTGTCAGTGCAATAAAATAAAGACAACTAATACTTGCGAGCACCGAGAAAAAAAGGTGAAACGCTGTATCGACACTCGCTTTTCCGATAAAAAGTTGAACACTTCCAAATGACATACTCCAATAGTGAGGGGGAAGTGTGGCCGTTGTAAATGAAATAAGAATCGAAAAAATACTTGTTAGCAAAAAGAAACCCGGCAAAAGAAGTAATTTACAATAGAGTGATAATGGTATTTTAGCGGCAAATAAAATAAAAGTACTCATTACGAAAAACGTAATGAGTGAAATAAGTACATCCTTTGTGATGACAGCGAATAGCAAAAAACTCAGTGCCAATACCATCTTCTCTAAAGGATGTACGTTGCTTAAACGATTCGTATAAGCATATTGATCAATTGGAATCATGCGAAACCTTTTCTTTTTTCGTACGACCACGCATTAAACCGAAGAAGTAGCCGATAAAACCTGCACCAATTGCCGCTTGTAGTGCAAATAATAAACTTTCGATTTCGCCACTTGGTGGTTCCCAAATGCTCGAGAACCATGGTTCATAGCTTTTGTCGATTTCGGTAATGGCTGCCTCTGCTTCACCATCCGCACCGCCAAATTCAGCACCCTTTTGAATAAATAAAGGGAAGATGGCAAGGGCGATGACGATGAAAAGGAAGAATAGATTCTTTTTCATTATTCAGCTGCCTCCTTTTTCTTCGTGAAAATATTTAACATACGTAACTCTGCCACATTGTATTTTCGTAAGAAGTTCATAACAATGACCGTTAATAAACCTTCACTAATCGCAAGTGGAATTTGTGTGAATGAGAAAATACTTGCGAATTTTGCGAATGAAGCAAGCATGCCACCCGCTTCAGATGGGAAGGCAAGTGCTAATTGGAATGATGTAATAGTATATGTACCGAGATCACCAAGCATTGCGGCTAAAAAGACAGCAACGGAGAATGACCAACCTGCTTTTTGAGCGCCTTTGAATACATACCATGCGATAATTGGACCAGCGACTGCCATCGAAAAAGCATTCGCACCAAGTGTTGTAAGACCGCCATGTGCAAGTAGTAATGCTTGGAATAGTAACACAATTGAACCGACAACACTCATCGCCAGTGGTCCGAATAATACAGTACCTAAGCCGACACCTGTTGGATGTGAACAACTACCTGTAACCGATGGGATTTTTAACGCGGATAAGACGAAAGCGAAAGCCCCAGATAATCCAAGCATCATCTTCGTTTCAGGATGTTCTTTTACAGTTTTTCGAATCGAACGAATCCCCATAATGATAAACGGTAGGGAGATGGCCCACCAGAAAATCGCCCACTCAATCGGTAAAAAGCCTTCCATAATGTGCATCGCATTCGCACGATTTGGTACGATTAAGAGAAAGGGTAAAAAATAAACTAGCTTTAATAATTTCTTCAACACGTTCAAACGTCCTCCTTTTTCTTTGAGAATGTGCACAAAAAAACCTATTCTACAATATAGAATAGGTTAAAAAAGACATAGCAAAGAAAGCTGTCTTTCATACGCCTATCCTCGTAGGGTGAAATCAATCTTCGGTGGCAGGTCTCCTGGCTTCGCCTCATCATGTATCAACACCTTCCCGTTCATTGAACAGTGGCATATCGTTTATACACTCCGCTTCACAGTTGCGGGACAGCATCGGATTTACACCGATTTCCCTTTTAAGTAAGTGCGACAAGCAACTTACACCATCGAATCGTTAAAATTATTTGATATTTCTAAAAAAGCTTATCATAAAACGCTAAATTTTGACAATACGTATTTTTTTTAACAAAAATTTTTTATGTAAGAATACTGGATAAATGCAGAGATTTCAGTGTTTTTTCAAGGTAAATAAACTTTAATAATATTCTATCAAAATGAATTTTCAGAAAAGTGTCTTGAAAGTTAGACAAATTATGGTTATGATTATAACCAAGATTTTGAAATTACATATAACGATTGTATTTTAGGAGTGCCTATTATTTTTTAGGTTAAAAGGGAAAATGGTGAGATGCCATTACAGCCCCCGCTACTGTATAAGTGTCGAAACAGTCAGATCCATTGGCGAATTGCTGAGAAGGGACTGCGTTCGGATACACTTGAGTCAGGAAACCTGCTTCTAAAATCGGACAAACTTTTCGGTGGGAAGAGATTTGGACAAACTAGTAGTTGGGCTACGCTTATTTCGCTATGCCAATTTTTAGGATGTTCAACCTCTATTCGCCTAGAATAGAGGTTTTTTGTTTGCGCAAAAGCGGATCGTTCGGATACATACGAGGGGGATGTTAGACATGACAACTTGGAATTTGAATGGTGTGCAATCACACGTATTAATTTGTAATGGTAGTAGCTGCATGCGTAAAGAGGGAGAAGAAATTACACAAAAAATTCGCGCAGAAATTACAGCGCGTAACTTGGATGAGCAAATTCATACATCACGTACACGTTGTAATGGACGTTGTAAAGATGCATGTGTCGTTGTGCATTATCCAAAGGGCGATTGGTAT
This sequence comes from Kurthia sp. YJT4, assembly GCF_030219945.1. Lineage (NCBI taxonomy): Bacteria > Bacillati > Bacillota > Bacilli > Caryophanales > Caryophanaceae > Kurthia > Kurthia sp. YJT4. Next base: position 1,204,115 of record NZ_CP126689.1, read on the forward strand.
AGCATTACGTCGGAAGAAGAAGCGACACGCTTTGTAGCGCAACTTGCAGGCGAGCAAAAAACGGTTGTACCGCGTATTACATTTGAAAATGGCGCGTTCGTTCGTAATGAAGATACACCAGCGATTAAGGGGATTTCAAAAGTGAAGGAGGAAGTTTAATGACACAACAAGGAAAATTGTATGTCGTTGGCTTCGGTCCTGGAGACTTTCAGCATATTACGAATCGTGCAGTAGAAGTATTAAAATCATGTGACGTTGTCATCGGTTATAAAACCTATGTCGATTTGATTCAAGATTTAATTACAGCGACAGCCGTAATTAGTACAGGGATGACAGAAGAAGTGTCGCGTGCGCAAGAAGCAGTAAAACAAGCAGAGGCAGGTAAGTCTGTTGCCGTTATTTCAAGTGGCGATGCAGGTGTGTATGGTATGGCAGGACTTGTGTACGAAGTGTTAATTGAACAAGGTTGGACGGAGAAAACAGGTGTACCGATTGAGATTGTGCCAGGAATTTCAGCTATTAATTCATGTGCATCATTACTAGGCGCACCCGTCATGCATGATGCTTGTACGATTAGTTTGAGTGACCATTTAACACCATGGGATCTAATTGCAAAACGAATTGAAGCAGCTGCGATGGCAGACTTCGTTATTGCTTTTTATAACCCGAAAAGTGGTCGTCGTACACGTCAAATTGCGGAAGCACAGCGCATTTTACTGATGTATCGTCATCCAGATACGCCTGTAGGTCTAGTGAAAAGTGCTTATCGTGAGACGCAGCAAATTCAGATGACGACATTACAGGATATGTTGGAACACGATATTGGGATGTTGACGACCGTTGTCATTGGGAATTCGTCGACATTCATGTATGACGGGAAGATGATTACACCGCGTGGTTATCAGCGTAAATATACACTTGGTGAAGAAAAACAACCGTTAAAGCCACATCAGCGTTTGAAAAAAGAAGCAGAACCATGGGCGATGGATCAGGAAACAGGAAAGTCATACGAGCCACAAGCAATTGCTACAGTGGAGCCGAAAAAGCTTGAAGTAGATACGTTAGCACTTGCAGAGGAAGTGCTTGGCTATCTTGGTGGAACCGTTGTTGAACCGAAACAATATGTTCACCAGAAGATGGAGGCAATTTTCGAGTTTGCGGTCAGCCCAGGCGTAGCGAATAAGAAGATTACACCACAGCAAATGCTTGTATTGGCTGAAGTAGTTGGTGAAAAAGGTTCGATGGAATATACGCCAGACCATGAATTTATTCTTCGTATTCCAACCACATCACCTGAACGTATTACCGATCGTTTGCGAGAAGTCGGTCTCATAATCGCACCGGTTGGCGATGTTGTGAAAATGAAGGCATGTGATTTCTGTGACGGTGAAAAAGCCGATGCGATTCCATATGCAGATGCACTGCAAGAGGCATTTGGTGGAATGAGCTTACCGAAAACATTAAATATTGGTTTTAATGGCTGCGGAATGGCTTGTTATAAAGCAGTGATGGATGATATCGGAATTGTTTACCGAAAAGGTGCATTCGATGTCTTTATCGGCGCAAAACCTGTCGGACGGACAGCGCACCCGGGTCAACCTGTAGTTGAGGGACTAGACAAAGAACAGTTAGTACCTCTTGTAGAATCGATTATTCAAGAATACAAAGCAAATGCGCATCCGAATGAGCGCTTATTCAAATATTTTAAACGTGTGAAGAAGATTGGAAACTTTATTTATCAAGATCTCACACCAAAAATCAAAATTGCCCCTGCACCTTGTGGGGATTAGGAGTGTTGAAGATGAAAACAGCAGTATTAATCGTAGGTCATGGTAGTCGTCTACCAGCAGGAAATGAAGAAGTACGTCAATTTGCAAAGCGTATTGAAGCGCAATTACCAGAACAATTATTAGTGGAAACATGTTTTTTAGAATTTGAAAGTCCAAATATTGCACAGGGAATGAAGGCGTGTGTCGAGCGCGGCGCACAAAAAATTATTACGATTCCAATTATGCTTTTACAAGCAGGGCATTCAAAAATTCATATTCCAATGGCGATTGATGAAGCGAAAGAATTGTATCCACATGTATCGATTACATATGGTCGTCCATTAGGCATTCACCCAAGTTTAATTGATATTTTAGAGTACCGTTTAGCAGAGAGTGGTTTTGTAAAAGACGAACAAGATGAAGATACGACGGTCTTATTAGTAGCACGCGGCGGTAGTGATTTAGATTCAAATAGTGATGTTTATAAAATCGCGCGCTTATTGTCAGAGCAAATTGGTGTGCGTAATGTAGAGCCTGCATTTATGGGTGTGACCTATCCAACAGTGGATGAGGGGATTGCGCGTTGTGAAAAATTAGGTGCGAAAAAAGTATATATGCTACCGTACTTCTTATTTACAGGTATCTTAATGGAGCGCATGACTGATTGGAAAGCGCGCTATGATACGGAATACGATATGGATATTACATTATGCGAATACTTTGGCTACCATTCATTACTTGAAAAAGTAGTAATTGAGCGTATTGAAGAGGCATTAGCTGGCGATGTGAAAATGAACTGCGATACGTGTACATATCGTATTAATGCATCTGAATTTGTCGACCATCATCACCATCACGACCACGACCATGATCATGGGCATCACCACCATCATCACGATCATGACCACAACCACAGTCATGACCATGCGCACGACCATAAGGAAGTGCATCAATAATGTTTTTTCTAGCAGGAACGAGTGATGCGCGTGCGCTAGCTGTTCGATTGAATAACCATCACGATGTTTTAGCAACAGTAGTGACGGATTCAGCGGCTGCGAGTTTACAAGCAGAGGGAATTGCGACACATGTCGGGCGCTTAACAGCAGAAGAGATGGCTGAAAAAGTGACAGCACGCGGTGATCAAATCATTGTCGATGCAAGTCATCCCTATGCAGAAGAAGCATCAAAAAACGCACAACAAGCGGCACAGTTAGCAGGTGTCCCGTATTGTCGCTACGAACGGATGTCTGAAGATTATGAAAATGACTTGATTACAGTTGTTGAAACATATGAAGAAGCAGCGCTTGAAGCGAAAAAGCGTAAAGGGAATGTGATGTTGCTGACAGGGAGTAAGACGCTACAGATTTTCACGAAGCATTTACTTGGTGAAGAAGAGATTACATTAATCGCACGCATGTTACCGCGCATTGACAATATGGAAAAATGCGAAGCACTTGGTTTACCGCAAAAGCAGATTATTGCGATGCAAGGACCGTTTACAGCAGAGCTAAATACGGCGTTATACAAACAATACGATACGACATTGATGATTACGAAAGAGAGCGGGAAGGTTGGTTCGGTTGATGAAAAAATCACGACAGCTTTAGCACTTGGAATTGAAGTGATTTTGATTGCACGTCCGAAAATGGATTATCCGAATATGTTCCGTAACTTTGATGATATTGAGCAATTTATAGGAGGCATTTGATCATGACAAATGAGCAACAAGAAAAAGAATTATTTATTAATACCGACAACTTTAATACGGATTTCACACCTTTAACAGTAGAGCCGAACCGTATTTATGAATATAGTTTTGAAACGATTTTAGAAGAATATGGTCCGCATGATTATTCAGAAGATGAGTGGTCAATTATTCGTCGTATCGTGCATGCATCAGCCGATTTTGAATTAGGAAAAAGTGTCATTATTCATCCAGATGCGATTCGTGCAGGTATTGAATCGATTCGTGCTGGACGACCTGTGATTGCAGATGTACAGATGATTCAAAGTGGTTCAGGTCGTAAACGATTCCAAAAACATGGTGGCGACCTATATTGTCACATTGCAGACGAAGATGTATCGAAAATGGCGAAGGAACATAATACGACGCGTGCGATTATTTCGATGCAAAAAGCAGCGCGCTTACATGAAGGTGGTATTTATGCGATTGGGAACGCACCAACTGCACTACTAGAACTGATTCGTCTCATTCGTGAAGGAATTGCAAAGCCCGATTTAATCATTGGTATGCCGGTTGGTTTCGTGTCAGCAGCTGAATCAAAAGAGGAATTATCGAAAGTGACAGAAGTGCCTTTCATTACGAATTTAGGTCGTAAAGGCGGTAGTACGGTAACCGTTGCGGCACTAAATGCGATCTCGATTTTAGCTGATCGCCAAGACTAATGGAAAAGAAGAAGAAAAAAGACCCGAAAGATATGCGCCATGGCTATACGACAGGCGCATGTGCCACTGCAACAACGAAAGCAGCTCTAATTGCTTTACTTTCGGGTGAAGAACAAGAATCGGTGACGATTTTTTTACCGGTTGGAAAATATGCCACATTTACGATGGAGCATACCGTACGAGAAGGAGAGGCTGTTCGTTGTGGCACGATTAAAGATGCAGGAGATGATCCTGATGTGACGCATTTAGCACTGATTGAATCGACTGTATCTTTTATTGAAGGTGATGCCATCGTTTTAGATGGTGGTGTCGGTGTGGGACGTGTAACAAAACCAGGGCTTCCTGTGCCTGTTGGAGAAGCAGCGATTAATCCTGTACCGCGTAAAATGTTAGAGGAAGTTGTGAAAGAGACACTCGAACATTTCGGCGTGAAGCGAGGTGTGAAAGTCGTCATCTCGGTTCCAGCTGGTGAGGAGTTGGCGAAAAAGACATTGAATGGTCGCTTGGGAATTGTCGGTGGTATTTCCATCTTAGGAACGAGAGGAACCGTTGTACCGTTTTCAAGTGCAGCTTATATGGCGAGTATTGCTGAAGCTGTTAGTGTTGCACATGCAGCAGGACAAAAACATTTGATTTTAACGACAGGTGGACGGAGTGAGCGCTATGCGATGGCGCTTTTTCCTGATTTAGCTGAAGAATGTTTTATTGAGATGGGTGATTTTGTCGGTCATGCATTGAAGCACTGTAAAATACATGACATTCCGCAAGTGACATTGGTCGGTATGATGGGGAAATTCTCAAAAGTGGCACAAGGGGTCATGATGGTTCACTCGAAAAGCGCGCCAATTAACTTTGAGTTTTTAGCAGACCTTGCAGCAGAGAGTGGTGTACCGCCCGCATTACAAGAAGAAGTGAGGCATGCGAATACGGCTTCGCAAGTAGGCGAGATTATGCTAGAACATGGCTATCAAGCCTTTTTTGATCGTCTTTGCATGGCGTGTTGCCATGCGTCGATTCAACATGTGAAAGGAAACATCAATGTGAGTACCTACATTTATTCAATGAAGGGCGAGCAATTAGGAAGGGCTGAACAAATTGACAGCATCGATTAAATTAATCGGGATTGGTGATGGGGGAAAAGCTACCTTAAACCAACAAACAACCGAATGGATTGAACAAAGTGATGTATTAGTCGCAGGTGAGCGTGTTCTTGCCTTTTTCGATACATATGAAGGACAAAAAATCGTCATTAAAGGCGGTTTAAAACAAGTTGTGGAACAGATTCAAGCAGCTACAGGTAACATTGTCGTACTAGCTTCAGGCGACCCTCTTTTTTACGGAATTGGACAATATCTTTCGAACAAAATGCCATTAGAGATTTATCCGCATGTGAGTTCTGTTCAACTTGCATTTGCACGTTGTCAAACGAGCTGGCAAGATGCAAAAGTGATTAGCTTGCATGGGCGTTCAATAAAAGGTCTTGCTCAAAAGATGAATGGTGAAAAGAAAGTGGCGCTTTTAACAGATGAAGTGAATTCACCGAATGCCATTGCACAGTATTTACTTGATTTTGGCTTCCATGAATATCGTGCTTTTGTCGCTGAAAATTTAGAAGGTGTGGAGGAACGCTGTCGTCATTTCACATTAGAAGAGATGAAAGAAGCAGCGTTTTCGCCACTGAATGTGGTCATTTTAATCGCACAGGAAACACCGCATGTATGGCCGCTTGGTATTGAAGATGAGGAATTTTCACAGCGCAAGCCAGATAAAGGGCTGATTACGAAAAAAGAGATTCGTGTGTTATCCATTCAACAATTAAATGTGAAGCCAGATTCGATTATTTGGGATATTGGCACATGCACAGGTTCGATGGCGATTGAAGCAGGACGTATTGCAAAAGAAGGAGCAGTCTATGCGATTGAGAAGAATGAGCCTGATTTAGCAAACTGTCTTGAAAATCAGAAGAAATTTCGTGTAGATGTGACGGCGATTCATGGGAAAGCACCTGAGCGTTTAGACGAATTTCCGAATCCAGATGCGGTCTTTTTAGGCGGTACAGGCGGAAATATTCGTGATTTATTGACGATTTGTTCAGAACGCTTAAATGAAGGTGGGCGCATCGTTTTAAATGCGACAACAATTGAAAATTTAGCGAAGGCCGTTGAGATTTTTAAAGAATTGGGTCTACACGTACATATTATCCAAGCGCAAATCGCACGTAGTAAGCCGATTTTGGATATGACACGTTTTGTTCCACTCAATCCAATCTTTATTATTACAGCGAGCAAGGGGGAAAATTAAGATGGCAACATTGTTCGGCTTAGGGGTAGGTCCAGGAGATCCCGAATTAATTACAGTGAAAGCTTTTCGTGTGATGAAAGAGTCACCGGTCATTGCCTATCCAAAGAAAATGAAGGGCAAAAAAAGTTACGCACAGCGCATTGTTGATGTCTATGTGAATGGCATGGATAAGGAGATGCTTGGGCTTGTGTTCCCAATGACAAAGCATCAGGAAACATTAGACCGCGAATGGAATAAAGCAGTTGATGAAGTATATGCGCGTATTGCGGAAGGAAAAGACGTAGCATTCGTAACAGAGGGCGACCCAATGCTCTTTAGTACGTTCATTCACTTGATGACATTGATGCAAGAACGTCATCCAGATGTCGACATTCAAATGGTTCCAGGGATTTCATCATTTAATGCCTCTGCTTCAAGATTAGGTATTCCACTTGGTGAAGGAGACGACCATATCGCGATGATTCCAGCAGTCGACGATTATGACGCGATGCGTCGCGCGATTGAAAATCATGATGCCATCGTCTTTATTAAAGTGGCAAAAGTAATTGATTTAATGCTTCAAGTGTTACGTGATTTAGACTTATTAGACCGCGCACATGTGGTCACAAAAGTAACGTCCGATGAAGAAATCATTTGGAAAACATCTGAACTTGATGGTGTCGAGCTTGAATATCTTACATTAATGGTGGTGCGTAAATAATGAAAAAAATTTATATTGTTGGTGCAGGTCCAGGAGATCCTGATTTAGTAACAGTAAAAGGATTACATATTATTCAAACAGCTGATGTTGTGATGTATACAGATTCTTTAGTGAATCAAGAATTAATTGCGAAGGCTAAGCCAGAAGCGGAAGTTGTGAAAACAGCAGGTATGCATTTAGATGAGATGGTACAAGCGATTGTCGATCGTGTAAATGAAGGGAAAGTGGTGGCACGTGTTCACACAGGAGATCCAGCGATGTACGGTGCAACGATGGAACAGATGGCGATTTTACAGCAACATGATATTACATGCGAAATTATTCCGGGTGTGAGTTCTGTATTTGCGTCTGCTGCAGCAGTAGGAGCCGAGTTAACAATTCCTGATTTAACACAGACACTGATTTTAACGCGTGCAGAAGGTCGTACTCCTGTACCTGAATTTGAAAAATTACGTGATTTAGCAAGTCATCATTGTACGATTGCACTATTTTTAAGTGCGACATTAACGAAGAAAATCGTGCGTGAATTACAAGATGCAGGTTGGTCGGATGATACGCCAATCGCAGTAGTACAACGTGCAACATGGCCAGACCAAAAGATTGTACGTACGACATTAGTGAATTTAGATGAAGCGATGCGTACGAACGGAATTCGTAAACAAGCAATGATTTTAGCTGGTTGGGCATTAGATCCACATATTCATGAAAAAGATTATCGTTCGAAATTATATGATAAAACATTTACGCATGGTTTCCGTAAAGCGGTGACAGAGTAATGGTCATCGAGTTACGTGACGATGTATTAGCGCCAATTGAAGTGAAGCATCCGTATGCGATTGTCGCAATTACTAAGCATGGTGTGGAAATTAGTCGTAAACTACACGCGGCATTGCCAAACACAGATGTCTATTATATGAGTAAGTTTGAACGTGGTGATGAGCGCGCGCATAATGTTCAATTATTTAGCGGCAGCGTGCGCATGTTATTCCCAGCATTATTTAAGCATTATCAAGGTATTATCACCATTATCTCACTCGGTGCAGTCGTACGAATGATTGCACCTGTGTTAGTCGATAAAAAGGTCGACCCAGCTGTCGTTGTCATCGATGACCGCGGTGAGAATGTCATCAGCATGTTATCAGGGCATCTTGGCGGTGCAAATGCTTTAACGCATACGGTAGCAGAAGCTCTACAAGCGAATGCGATTATTACAACAGCATCCGATGTTCAAAAGACCATTCCAGTTGATTTATTCGGTGCGAAATTTGGCTGGCAGTGGGACTCTGATACACATTTGACACCTGTATCAGCTTCAGTTGTCAATGAGGAACATGTGGCGATTGTACAAGAGACAGGTGAAAAAGATTGGTGGATGCATGATACACCGATGCCGACGAATCTAAAACAATATGACACGATTGCAGAAGCGATGGATGCAAAACCACAAGCAGCACTTGTAATTACACATCGCCTCTTACAACCAGATGAACTGATTGAAAATGCGGTCGTCTACCGTCCGAAATCATTAGTCATTGGTATGGGGTGCAATCGTGGTACATCAACAGAAGAAGTAGAGCAAGTCATTCAAGAAACATTACAAGAACTCGGTTTATCCATCAAAAGCGTGAAGGCACTTGTGACATTTGAATTGAAAAAAGATGAGCCTTGCTTCCATGAGGTTACGTCAAAATATGACTGGGAATTTAAGTGGTATTCAAAAGACGAGTTGAATGCAGAACAAGTGACAGCACCTTCGGATACGGTCTTTAAATATACAGGTGTTTACGGAGTAAGTGAACCAGCTGTACGTCGTTATAGTGGGAACAGTGAACTATTATTAGTGAAGAAAAAATCAGGAAATACAACCATTTCGGTTGCGGAAATTGTTTATGAGGATGTGAGAGAATGAATCGTTTTGTCATCGCAGGGACGAATAGTGGTGTAGGAAAAACAACACTTACGATTGGTTTAATGGCAGCATTACAAAAAAAGGGTTTGACGGTACAGGGATTTAAATGTGGCCCCGACTATATTGACCCATCATTCCACCAAGCTGTAACAGGTAGAACATCGCGTAATATTGATAGTTTCATGTTTGAAGAAGACGTTGTAAAAGACATCGTCATGCGTGCAACTGCATCAAGTGATGTCGCGATTATTGAAGGTGTTATGGGATTTTATGATGGGAAAAATCCATTGTCAGACGTGGGTTCAACAGCGGACATTGCAGCGATTACAGAATCGCCTGTTATACTCGTTGTGAACTGTGCTGCGATGGCAAGAAGTGCAGCTGCGATTGTGAAAGGGTTCCAACTTCTATCGAACCGACCGAAGATTGTTGCGGTCATTGCGAACCAAGTGGGAAGTGTAAGTCATTTTCAAATTGTGAAAACAGCAATCGAAGCAGAATGTCGTATTCCGGTCATTGGCTATATGAAGAAACAGCCTGATTTACATATGCCAAGTCGCCATCTAGGGCTAATTCCTGCTTTAGAACGCGGTGAGATGCAAGATTATTTTGATCAATTAGCTACGCTTGTAGAAGAAACGATTGATCTCGATCAATTATTAGATGTAACGAAGGCCGCGCCATTAGCTGTAACATCTTCTGTTTTTACAAAACAAACTGAACAGACTTGTACCATCGCAGTCGCAAAAGATGCAGCATTTAACTTTTACTATGAAGAAAATTTAGAGCTTTTACAGGCAAATGGGGCCAATCTCGTTTATTTTTCACCTTTAGCAGATGAGGAAGTGCCAGTAGAAGCAGATGGTCTATATATTGGCGGGGGCTTCCCAGAAGAATTTGCGGAGAAACTTTCAAAGAATGAACGCGCAAAACAATCCATTCAATCATTCATTGCTTTAAAACGCCCAACCTTTGCTGAATGTGGAGGCTTTATGTATTTAACAGAAGCGATTGAAACATTGGACGGAGAACATTTTGACATGGTCGGTGCCATTCCAGGATGTACGAAGATGCAAGGAAAACGTGTGGCGCTCGGTTACCGAGAAATCTATGGCAAAAAAGATAACTTTTTAATTAAAGAAGGTATGGTTGCAAAAGGACATGAATTCCACTATTCAACATATGAAGGGGAAAGTGAAAACCATGCATATGATACGAAGGGGAAATTCAAAGCAAAAGGCGAAGGTTATTTACGTGACAATATCGTTGCGGGCTATACACATTTTCACTTCGCGTCAAATCCAGCAGTAGCAGCACGCTTTGTTAGCGCATGCTCGGAAAGGAAGGTCTTATGTACGGAAAAGTCTATTTAGTAGGTGCGGGGCCTGGCGATTTAAAGTTAATTACAGTAAAAGGACTGGAATGTGTACAGGAAGCAGATGTCATTGCATATGACCGATTAGTGAATAAAGAGTTATTGAAATATGCTAAACCAGGTGCTGAATTGATTTATTGTGGTAAAGAACCCGGTCGTCATCATTTTATTCAAGAAGAAATTCATGCATTACTCGTTGAAAAGGCGAAAGAGGGAAAAGTAGTGACCCGTTTAAAAGGCGGTGATCCATTCGTATTCGGACGTGGTGCAGAGGAAGCGCTCGTACTACGACAAGAGCAAATTCCATATGAAGTCGTTCCAGGTATTACAGCGGGAATTGCAGCGCCAGCTTATGCAGGAATCTCAGTGACACATCGTGAAATGGCATCAAGTTTTGCGATTATAACAGGGCATGGGCGTGATTCAAAAGGACAAGATACGATTCAGTGGGAACATATCGCAACAGGTATTGATACACTTGCTTTTTATATGGGTGTTGGGAATTTACGTTATATTTCCGAACAGTTAATAAAACATGGTCGACCTGCTACAACACCGGTTGCCATTATCGAAAAAGGTACAACAGCTGAACAGCGTACGATTGTATCCACATTGGAATGTATTGCAGATGAAGCAGTCGAACAAAATATTAAAAATCCAGCGATGGTGCTCATTGGTGAAGTAGCAAGCTTACATGAAACACTCGCATGGGTAGAGGAGGAACAACAATATGTCAGTCATTCAGTCTATTAAAGAAAGACGTGCGATTCGAAATTATACAACACAACCTGTAGAACGTGAAAAAATCGAACAATTAATTGAAGTGGGAACATATGCACCAACGGATCGTTTGCGCGAACCATGGCATTTTTATGTTTTTGGTGAAGAAAAGAAACAAGCATATGAACAACTAGCAACAACATACTTAGAAGAACGTTTTCCAACGAAGCCACATTTAGTTGAAAGCTCACTAAAAGTCGTGCGTACAACACCGGTTGTCATCGTTGTAACATCGAAGGCTGTTGAAGGCGATGCAGATGCGACAATGGACGACCTTTGTGCAACAAGCTGTGCCATCCAAAATATGTGGTTAGCGGCATCTGAACTCGGTCTTGGGTTTGTATGGCGTACACGTGGTGTCGGTCTTGTACATGATGAACGTTTACATACATTTATTGAAGCTTCGTCTGATGAACGAATCATCGGGACGATTTTTATTGGTTATCCAGAAGGCGATACACCAGAACCGACAAAACGCACACCAGCTGTAGAAAAGACGACGTGGTTATAATGGCAAGACAGGGATTATTCTTACTCTATACAGGTGATGGCAAAGGGAAGACAACTGCCTCTTTAGGTGTGACATTACGTGCGATTGGTCGTGGATTAAGCGTTACGTATTTACAATTCATTAAAAATCCAGACCGTACATATGGCGAAAAGCTCGCTTTAGCGAAGCTGGGTGTTGAGATGAAGCAGATGGGCATTGGTTTTACATGGACGAAAACACCAGAAGAACATCGCGAAGCACTGAAAAAAGCATGGGCTTTAACAAAAGAGAAGCTACAAGATGATACAATTGATGTACTCGTATTAGATGAATTAAATAATGCACTCGCAATTGATCGTTTTCCGATTGATGACGTACTACCACTTGAAGAAGTCGTCGAAGCCATTCGAAATCGTCCGAAAACGATGCACCTTGTCGTAACAGGTCGCAGTGCAAAGCAACCATTAATTGATTTAGCTGATCTTGTATCCACAATTGAACCAACAAAACATTATTATGATGAAGGTATTCCAGCAGTGAAAGGACTTGAATTTTAAAGGGGGAATGACGATGCCAGCAAAAGCAGTCATGATTCAAGGAACGTCATCGGATGTGGGAAAAAGTATGTTGGCGACAGCTCTCTGTCGTCATTTTTCAAATGCAGGTTATCGCGTCGCACCATTCAAATCACAAAACATGGCACTGAATTCCTATGTAACTGTGAGTGGTGGCGAGATTGGTCGTGCGCAAGGGGTGCAAGCAGAAGCAGCGCGCGTCGAAGCGACAACGGATATGAACCCAATTCTGTTAAAGCCAAAGCAAGATATGATGTCTGAAATTATCGTACATGGAAAACATCATCTCAATATGACAGCTAAGTCGTACCGCAATGATTTTGTTGATGAGGCATTACCCATTGCAGTAGAAGCAGTGCAACGTCTAAAAGAATCCTATGATGTTATTGTTTTAGAGGGTGCTGGAAGTCCAGCCGAAATTAATTTAAAAGCACGTGACATTGCCAACATGAAGATGGCACATGCGGCAGATGCAGCTGTCATCTTAGTGGCTGATATCGACCGCGGTGGTGTATTCGCTTCAATCGTCGGAACACTCGCATTACTTGATGAAGACGAACGTGCGCGTGTAAAAGGCATCATCATTAATAAGTTTCGTGGCATGAAAGAATTACTAGATGATGGTTTAGAATGGCTAGAGCAGTATACAGGTATTCCCGTTCTCGGTGTCGTTCCATATATGGATGTACAGATTGAAGCAGAAGACTCACTCGCCCTGTCAGCACTACGTTTAAAACGCCCGAAAGACAATGAATTCGACTTAGATGTTGCAGTCATTCAATTACCACGCATTTCGAATTTCACAGACATCGACCCGCTCATGGACGAACCAGGTGTTGGCGTACGTTTTGTGAAAACAGTCGCAGAATTGAAAAATCCCGATGTCATTATTATACCGGGAACAAAAAATACGATTGACGACCTCGCATGGCTGCGTGCGCAAGGTTTTGAAGAAGAACTGACGACGCGTGATGTCGCCATTGTCGGGATTTGTGGTGGTTATCAAATGTTAGGGCAGTCTTTATATGACCCTGATTTTGTGGAGGGGAATGTAGACTATACAGAAGGTCTTCGTTTATTACCGATTGAGACGACTTTTGTCGGTGAGAAGAAGACTGTTCAAAATAGCGGCATTCGTTTTGGCACAAATGAACGTCTAACAGGCTATGAAATTCATCTCGGACGTACAAAACATACACATCTCTGTGAGCCATTTCTTCTATTAGATGATGGACGAACAGATGGAGCAGTTGTTGGACGTATTCTTGGCACATATTTCCACGGAATCTTCCACAATCGCACATTTACACGCCAAATGGTCAATGAATGGCGAATTTATAAAGGACTTGCGCCACTCGATGCAGCTGTAAAATCAGAAAAAGAATTACGTGAACACGCCTATAATGTAGCAGCCGAACAATTTGAACAAGCAGTCGATTTAGAAAAATTGTATGAAATAATGGGGTTAGAACGTGTTGCTACAATAAGTGAATAAAGATGTAACCAGAACAAAGTTTAATATGTTCTGGTTTATTTTTGTTAGTATTTTGATTTATTTACGTATATTTAAATGAAAAATGGTATGATGTATGAGGTTTTAAAAGGAGGAAGAAATAAATGATTAAAAAAATAGGTTTATCGATGGTTTTATTCATCATGGCTACACTTATTTTTACACCAAAAATATTTGCTAATGAACAAGACTATACATATATTATTGAAGATGATGCTATTACAATTACAGGATATATAGGAAAAGAAAAAAATATTCAAATTCCATCAAAAATCAATGGTATGCCTGTAAGGAAAATAGGGGAATTAGCTTTTGCACATAAAAATATAGAAGCAGTTTCTTTTCCAAGTACAGTAGAAGTTATTGAACGTGCGGCGTTTTTTTCGAATGAACTTCAGACATTAACGCTACCGAATACTATAAAAGAAATAGGCGAAAGTAGTTTTGATTATAATCATATAGCGGAAGTGAAATTATCAAATCAATTAAAAGAAATCCCAAAAAGCGCATTTAGTTCGAATCGTTTAATAAAAGTTGATATTCCTAATTCAGTAAAAATAATTGGTTCGTCTGCATTTGAGCGTAATCGATTGACAACAGTGAAATTGTCTAATCAGTTAGAGATAATTGGTGATCGAGCTTTTAAATCAAATTATATGAAGCAAGTACAACTACCAAAGACTCTGTATAAGATTGGGAATTTTGCATTTGAATATAATCAACTAAAAAGTCTGATTATACCTAGTAAAGTCACAACAATTGGTCGTAATGCATTTAAATTAAATCAATTAGAAACAATCTCACTTTCAAACAGCGTTCAACAAATTGGAGAGTCTGCTTTTGCAAGTAATCGATTAAAAGAAATAACGCTTCCTCAATCACTTCAAGTAATTGAGAAAAGTGTGTTTCATAAGAATCAACTTACAAAAGTAGTTATAAATGAACATATTAAGACAATTCAGAGTGGTGCTTTCAGTGACAATCACCTTACGACATTTGATTTATCGCATGTTCAAGAAATAGGTGCAGGTGCATTTAGTAGTAATAAATTAAAAACAGTTAATTTAGCGCATATGACGTCTGTTGGTTCACATGCTTTTGAAAAGAATCAAATTGTTAATTTCATCTTACCAACTAATATGACGAAAATACCGGACTCTTTATTTGAAAATAATAAATTAAAAACCCTTCAATTGTCTGAGAAAATCACAGAAATAGGTGCAAGTGCATTTGCAGCGAATTATTTATCGCAAATTCAGTTAAGTAACGAAATGCATACGATTGGTTCTCGAGCATTTAAAGATAATCAACTTACAAATATAGACTTACCATTAAAGCTTAAAAAATTAGGTGAAAGCTCATTTAAAAATAATCATTTGACTACAGTTGTGGTACCAGAAGGGCTTCAAAAAATTGGATCTAACGCTTTTGAAGAGAATCAGTTAAAACATGTTACATTACCCGATAGTTTAGAAGTCATCGATTATGCTGCTTTTCAAGAAAATTTAATAGAAACCATACAATTGCCAGAAGGAATTAAACAAATTGATTCGTATGCTTTCTCAAATAATCAATTGAAAAAGCTAAAAATCCCATCTGCAATGATTAAAATTTCTTCAGATTCCTTCTCGAAGAATCAGCTTAAGACTTTAACAATTCCTAAAAATATTCAAGTCATAGATTTAAGAGCTTTTAAACAGAATCAACTACAGAATGTGACGATTGAAGAAGGCATAAAAGTATGGGGAGAAGAAGCACTTTCACAAAACCCTATTGAAAAAATCACATTTTCAGCAGACGAAATGCCTACATTTGAAAAAGCAATGTCGCAACAGAATCAGATGACAAAAATGGATGGGAACATGTTAAAAGGTCATATTGCTTGGATGACGGATGAACAGTTAACAACGAAGTGGGATGGCAAAACTGCGAATACAACTATTTATCGCAAATGGGGTTATTTACCAGAAATCAAAGGATTAGAAGATGCCTATGTGACAATAGGAGAAGATTTTGATTTCCTAAAGGATGTTGAAGCTTTTGATGTAGAGGATGGCAATCTTACGCAAAAAATCACGTGGGACGTAAACAGCCTATATAAAAGTAAAATCGGCAATTATACCATTCAATATGTTGTTAAAGATTCAGATGGTCTCGTTCGCTTTTATAATCGTAAATTGAATGTTGATACGAACACAAAACCAGTGATTACAGGTAAATCAAAAGAGATTATTCCATACAATAAGTATTTTGATCCGTTCGAAAATGTACAAGTAACTGACCAAGAAGATGGGAATTTACAAGAAAAAACGACTGTGACAGGGTGGGACTTTGACACAACGAAGCCGGGTATTTATAAACTCACATATCGTGTGAAAGACGCACGTGGAAACGAAGCTGTGTTTTATAAAACGGTTCATGTTAAGCCGTATAAAGTGTATTGGAATAAACAAACATCAGCAACAGCGAGGACGATTCCTGTAGCTTGGGATCAAGTAGTCGGCGCAAGTGGATATGAGGTGTTGTTATATAATCGTAATGGAAAGTATTTACGAAAATATGATACCAAAAAAACAGTTTATACATTTAAAGAATTAGAGCCATTAACTTACTATTCCTTCCGCGTGCGTGCATATAAACAAGTAGGATCACAGCGCATCTTAGGTGATTTATTTATAAAAGAGCGTATTGTCACAGCGCCAAGTGCACCAAAGATTCAATGGAAGAAGTTAAAAAATGATTATCGAATTACATGGCCCCGTAATGCAAATGTTTCATTATATAAAATACAATGTAGTACATCGAAAACATTTAATAAGAAGTATACAAGAACGTTAAATTCAAATAAACCGCTTGTGTATGTAGGTGATCCAAAGAATAAAAAAACGTATTATGTACGTGTTCAAGCTATCAAATATTATAAAAATCGACAATATACTAGTGCGTGGAGTCAAGTAAAGGTATTAAAATAGAATAAGTTTTCAAAAATTATCATAATGAATAGAATCCCGTATAAATCTAATCGTTATACGGGATTTTTATATATAAAAATATGATGTTAAGAACTTTTAAAGTCATAAAAATACTATATAAAAATAGGTGTAAGTTGAAAATGACTAAAAAAAGAAAAAGTTGTCAAAAATGAAACAAATAAAGGTTTAAAAACGTTATATAACAGGTATAAAAAAACAAAATAGTAAAAATATTAACTATATGAGTATAACAAAAAGTTCGTTTTCCAATACATAGTTGTAAAGAGAATGTAATATAAATGTAAAAATGTTCTACAGATTTTCAATTTAATAATGATATAATATGATGGATTAATTATAATCTTATATAATTATTAATTTTATATGTATGGAAAAATGACGTTTTGTTTGAAAACTAGGAGAGATTAGATGTTTATATTAGAGCAAAATAAAAACACCTTTCATATTACATTAGAAGAATTATCACAAGGTGCTTATCAATATATACTTTTAAAAAATCGTGAGTGTGTCATCACGATTCCAATCACTTCTTTACAAGTGACGATTGAAGAAAGATATTTTGAACAATGGTTTGAACAATATGGCACAACAGATGCTATTTTAACAATTGCATATTTATACCCTTTAGAAGACGAGGAACAGGCTTTACGTAAAGATCGTGTGGTTGAAGTAGATGGCGAATTATTTGAACAACGCTATCGTTTATTTAAACCTCATCGCATGCAATTGGAGTTAAAAGACTTACATACATTTCAGTTGAATGGACATACAATCGATCCGCACTTTACAAAAGAAGGTTACTTGGTCTTTTCTTTTGATGCAAATAAGCGTGCAACAGATTATTATGCAGCGCGTAAACTAACAAAAATTCACCCAACAAAAGATTATTTACATTTACAAGCTCAGCTCTCTGTTCGTAACTTACCACTGACTTCGATTGAATTAGAATTACAGTCGCGTAACACAGGTGAGAGTAGTTTTGTAGGTGTGGAAGCAAAGCTTGTAAAAATGCAAAAGAAAAAAAGTGGTTATGTCTATCACTATGAATTAAATGTGAAGGCACAAGAGAGTATTCGAACTCTTTTAAAAATAGTTAATGCGCAGTTTGATGAAGATGTATGGGATTTATGGTGGGTGTTACGCCAAAAAGATGTTCAAGATGTAGCACGCGTACGTTGTGGTATGCCACGAATTATTGTAGAACAGTTGATGAAAGGGCAAATCAATATTGCAGATAGTCAATATGTACATAATTTCGTCCCATATCTAACAGTAAAGGGACGCAATCTATCGTTCTTTTATAATCAATATACAAAAGAAGAATTTGAGATGTATCAAAAAGTATTGAAAAAAGGTCGCGTAAAAAAAGCGAATGAGCGTCCAATTTGGATTGTTGGGGAGCGTCCGTACAAAGCACAGGATAATGGTTTACGCTTCTTCGAGTATTTGCGAACACAGCATCCAGAGATTGATGCGTATTATATCATTCGAGAAGATTCGCCAGAACGCGTGAATGTAGAACCATATGGTAATTTACTTGACTATCGTTCAAAAGAACATTTTGATTTACTTGTAAAAGCAGATTATATTTGTGGAACACATCATCCAGATTTCTTGTATCCAAATCGTTCAAAAGAGTTTATGAAGTGTATTCGTGCAAAGCAAATCTTTTTACAACATGGTGTATTAGGTGTGAAAAATATTTCAGGATTTTACAGTAAAAAGATGAAAGATTTCCAAACCGATCTATTTATTACATCATCTGAACGTGAAAAAGATATTGTAGTACGCGATTTGAACTATGAAGAATACGAAGTAGCTGTAACAGGCTTACCTCGCTTTTCCCGTCTTTTTACAGATGATATTGAAGTGAAAAAACAAGTACTAATCATTCCAACTTGGCGCGATTGGCTGACGACGAATGATAAATTTTTAAAATCTGAGTATTTAGAGCGCTATACAGAACTACTTCATAATGATCGACTACTTGCACTGAAAAATCAGGGAGTAGAATTACTATTCTGTTTACATCCAAATATGCAACAATTCGTTGATTACTTTGATATACCAGAAGAAATTACAGTTATTCGTCAAGGAGACCGCTTAGTACAAGATTTATTAAAAGAGAGTGCGCTATTAATTACCGACTATTCGAGTGTAGCATTCGACTTTAGTTTCCTTCATAAACCTGTTATTTATTATCAATTTGATCGTGATCATTTCCTCGGAAAGTATCCATCACATCTAGATATTGATGCGACATTACCAGGGTTTATTACAGATGATGGTGAAGAAGTAGTAAATGAAACATTGCGTTCATATGAAGCTAATTTCCAAATGTCAGATCATTATAAGGAATTAGCTAATCAGTTTATTGCGAATCGTGATGTGTACTCGAATGATCGAATTTTTGAAGCAATTCAAAATATGCCGAAGAAAAAGCCAATCTATGATACATTAAAACACCATCAAGTATATGATGCGAGTATGAGAAAGTTTAGAAAAAGTAAGAAGTATTTCTCAGCAATGCGTAAAATGTATAAAGTGATGTCGAAAACACTGAAAAAAGATTCGAAGCTCATTTTATTTGAGAGTGGCGTAGGAAAACAAATTTCAGATAGCCCTAAAAATATTTATGATGAGTTGGTAAAGCGTAACTCAGATTATCGTTATATTTGGGTGTACAATGGTAAAGATGAATTTAAAAAATCACATACGAAAGTGATTAAGCGTTTAAGTCCTGAGTATTTTTATTACTTAGCGAAAGCGAAGTTTTGGATTAATAACCAGAACTTCCCAAGTTATTTAAAGAAAAGCTCAAAACAGACCTATATTCAGACATGGCATGGTACGCCACTGAAAAAAATGCAAAATGATGTAGAGGACTTTAAAGGCAAAGACCCTGGTTACTTAGCACGTGTAAACCAAGCGGTGAAGCAGTGGGACTATTTAGTTTCGCCAAGTCCATATGCGACGAAAGCTTTCCGCAGTGCTTTCCAATTTAAAAAAGAAGTTTTAGAGGTGGGTTATCCACGTAATGATATTTTTTATCATCCAGAAGAACAGCAGCAGTATATTGAACAAGTGCGTTTAAAATACAACATTCCAAAAGATAAAAAAGTATTACTATATGCCCCGACATTTAGAGATGATGATTTAGATGAGAATGGTAAACATATATTTAATATGCAATTAGATTTGCAAAAACTGTATGAACAGTTTGGTGATGAGTATGTTATTTTAATGCGTACACATGTTATTGTAGGGAATCGTTTACCAATCCCACTTGAATATCGTCATTTTGTTATAAATGTATCACGCTATCATGATATTCAGCATTTGTATTTAATTGCAGATGTATGTATGACAGATTATTCTTCTGTTATGTTTGATTTTGCGCATACACGCCGTCCACTACTATTCTTTACGTATGACTTTGATCATTATAAAGAGAATTTACGTGGTTTCTATATGGACTTTGAAAAAGAAGCACCAGGTCCTTTACTACGTAATACAGATGATTTAGTAGATGCACTATCGAATATGGAAGAAATGACGAAAACGTATGCAGAAAAATATGCAGCTTTCCATGAAAAATATTGTGGTCTAGAAGATGGACATGCAGCAGAGAAAATTGTAGATCGTTTTTTCCCAGATGCACGTAAATAATAAAAACGGAGATGAGCTTAATCGCTCACTCCGTTTTTTTCTGCTTCTAATGCGAGTAAATATTTTTTACGCTCGATGCCACCACCATATCCACCGAGATCACCATTTTGTTGAATAACGCGATGACAGGGAATGATGATGGCAATTTGATTTGCACCGTTTGCATTACCAATCGCTCGAACACTTGTGGGTCGATTAATGTTATGTGCAATTCCTGTGTAAGAAGTCGTCTCCCCGTAAGGAATTTGTTCAAGTGCATGCCAGACCTCTTGCTGAAAAGGTGTACCACTATACATGAGTGGAACAGAAAATTGTGTACGCTGTTCATTAAAATATTGCTCTAATTCTGTTGTGGTTTGTTTATGAATAGACGTGTTTCCTACTAAAATTCGTGCATCATATCGTATACGAAGACGTTCAATTTCTTTTTCTAAACCACGTCGGTCGATAAATTCTAGTAAATAGAGTGCTTCTTCTGTAGAAATGGCAATCATACGCCCAATTGGTGTTGCAATCATATTCATATAGAGAATGATTGAATTTGCTTTTTTAGGTGGGTTCCCCATAATTTTTGAGAACGCATCGTGGAATGCGCTTGAGGATTCATAGCCTGTTGCGAGTTGTTGATTTATAACTGTTTCACCTTGTGTAATTTCTTTGAACGCAATGCCCATACGGCGTGCGCGTGCATATTGTACAAAAGTCATGCCATACACTTCTTTGAATTTTCGTCTTGCAGTTGCCGAGTGGACACCAAGTGCTTGAAAATCAGCTTCCTTCCAGCGACGTGCAGGATCAGCTTCTACTGCTTCAACAAGCTCGCGTACTTCTGCTGGAATCTCTTGTGGATAAAAGAGCGGATGACATCTTTTACAAGGACGATAGCCAGATAGAAGTGCTTCTTCAGCTGTATGAAAAAATGTACAGTTTTCAAATTTCGGTTTTTTCGCTGTACATGTCGCATGACAGAAAATACCTGTTGTACGAATGCCTGCAAAGAAAATACCGTCATATGCAGGATTTTTATTTAATAAAGCTTCATAATACTCTCGTTGTAAAGTAGGATCTGTAATCATTTAACACGCCTCTTTTCGATAGAAGATACATTCATTATAAAGAAAATGAATAGAAAAAACGTCCGAAAAATGAACAACTAATTTTAAAATTTATATGGAATGGATAATAGAAGTGGATTTTTAGGGAATAAGAAAAATAAATTCAAGAGAAGAAAGGAGAAATGGCAGATGAATAAATAT
This sequence comes from Kurthia sp. YJT4, assembly GCF_030219945.1. Taxonomy (NCBI): domain Bacteria; kingdom Bacillati; phylum Bacillota; class Bacilli; order Caryophanales; family Caryophanaceae; genus Kurthia; species Kurthia sp. YJT4. The sequence continues at coordinate 1,225,851 of NZ_CP126689.1, forward strand.
GGTGTTTTCTCGGTCGTTCTTTTTATTATCGCAACGCTTGTTTATCTTACGTCAATTTTCGTTTCAGATAAACTTTTCCCTGATCCTGTGCTGATTCTATTAACAATTATTGTCCCTTTCATTGGAATTTTGTGCGCATTAAAAGATACGAACAAGACACGAGCATTTGGTGTCGTAGCAAATTCACTTGTCCTTATATTTTCAGGTATTATCCCTGCGCTTGTCACATTGTTTAAAACATTATTTTAAAATGGGAAGGGGAGTGGGCTTCGTCCCAACCTTCTTTTTTTCTGTATAATAGATGTGAGGTGAGGAAGATGTACATAAGACAAGTAGAAGAAAAAGATTTACCCATGTTAGTAGAGATTGAACAACAAGGCTTTACACCAGAAGAAGCTGCAACAAAAGAAGCATTTATTCAGCGCATTCAACAAATTCCAGATACATTTTTAGTAGCAGAAAGTGCTGGAGAAATTGTTGGCTATGTGAATGGACCCGTCATTTCGAAACGGTATATTACAGATGATTTATTTACAGAAACGATGCATAATCCACATGAAGGCGGTTATGCGAGTATTTTGGGTTTAGCTGTTTCAAAAAAAGCACGAAAACAAGGGATTGCAGCAAAGCTATTGAAGGTATTTGAAGAACAAGCAAAGAAACATAAGCGACAAGGTGTTACACTGACCTGTAAAGAAGAGTTAATTCCATTTTATGAGCATCTTGGTTACACAAATGAAGGTATTGCAGAATCAGTGCATGGTGGTGTTGTTTGGTATAACATGGTGAAAGAATTTGTATAGTATGAAAAATTAATTTGAGTATAAGAAAAGCAGAAATCTCCTTTGTTGGACGATTTCTGCTTTTTGTTGCAAACTTTAAAAAGAGTGAAACACGGCTCTATTCACATATTATTAAAAACGCTTATAACCTACAAAGTGTGATTGCCAGTAGCTATTTGTAATATCATCAATTTGAACATGTGTACCAGAAGCGCTAACCATTTTGCCATCGCCAATGTAGAAACCTACATGTGAAATACCTGATTTATATGTTCCTTCGAAGAATACTAAATCACCGTATTGTGGAGTTGTTACTTTTGTGCCAAGTGTATAATAACCAGCAGCAGAAGTACGACCATAATTGAATCCAGCTTGTTTAAATGCATAATCAATTAAACCAGAACAATCAAAACCTTGACTTGGAGAAGAACCGCCAAATACATATGGAACACCAACTTGTGTTAATGCCGCTTTAGTTGCAGCAACAAGTGTACTTGATTGGCTTGGTGCTTGTTGTGTTTGTTGATTGTTTTGCTGTGTATTTTGTGTTGAAGTTGTTGGATTACTTGTTTGTACCACTTGGTTAGATGGTGCTTGTGATGTTGAAGCACCACGTACTTGTAATGTTTGACCTACATAAATCATTGTAGAAGAAAGATTATTTGTTTCCATTAATTGTGTGTAAGTTGTATTGTGTGCTTGCGCAATTTTAGATAATGTATCACCTTTTACAACTGTGTATGTACCAGAAGCTGTGTTTGCTGGTTTTGAAGCAGTTGCTTGATTATTCGTTGTAGTTTGTTGTTTTGAACCACTGACTTTTAACGTTTGACCAGGATAGATCGTCGTAGAAGAAAGATTGTTTAACGACATAATTTGTTGATACGATGTACCGTATTTTTGTGCAATTTTAGATAATGTGTCACCTGATACAACTTTATATGTATCTTGCGTTGTTGTTTTTTGAGCCGTTGTTTGAGCTTGCTTCGATGGAAGCGTTTTAGAAAGTTCGTATTGTAAGGCTTGTTTTTGAACTTGTTGTTGCTGCTCTTGTTTCATTTCTTGACCGCTATTTGCCATCGCATTTGCATCAGTTTGACCTGTTAGTGAAGATATAAATAAAGTTGAGCCTAATGTTAAAGAGGCCACAATTGTTTGCTTTTTCATTGAAAATAAACACTCCTACTTATTCATTTTTTGGAACAACTCTATCTTAACAGGTAAATATAACAAATAGATGATGTAAACATGTTATTTTCATAACTATTATATTAAAATAAGACGAAAATATAAAAAATATAACAAAAATATATCTTTGTTGACAAATAATACATGAAAAAAGCAATATAAAGTTATTTAAATAAAATAAAAAATCATCTGCATAAAGAGCCAGATGATTTTTTTAGTTATACAAGTGTTTGTTGTGCATCTTCTTCATCAATTGTTGTTTCAAATAGTTCCATGTCATCGTGAGAAAGTGCCACAGGTTCGTCGTCTAAACTCGCTTCTTTTTCGGTTTTACCGCCTAAATAATTACGTCCATATGAAGCGTTGGTTTCGAGTAAGTCTTTAATGTCGATCCCTGTTGTTTCTTTTAATGATTTTTGTACCATCGACATAACACCAACTGTATTTCCAGCAACGCCTTGTACACCGCCACCTTCACCGCCAAAGTCCATTACTTGTACATTTTTAATAGAAGCAAGTGGTTCTGCAACTGCGCGAGCAAAATCAGGAAGGGCTTTAATGAACATTTCAGCAATTGCCGCTTCACCGTATTCTTTCATGGCTTCAGCTTTCTTTTTAATAGCTTCAGCTTCCGCAATACCTTTATCACGAATCGCATCAATTTCAATTTGATTTTTACGTGCAATGGCGTCGTTTTCTACTTTTAATTGTAACTCTTTTGAACGAGATTCGGCTTCCGCTTGACGCTCTGCAATACGTGCTTTTGCATCATTAGCGATGACTTCTTTTTCAGAAGCGATTTGTGCGTCAATAATTGCTTGTTGCTTTGCTAATTCTTTTAATTCTAGTTGTGCTTTTTCACGTTCACGCTTCGCCTGTGTTTCTTTTTCAATTAAGTCCAGTTCTAGTTCAGCTTGTTTTTTCTCATAGGCTTGTTTTGCAATCGCTCGCTGTTCATTTAGTTCACGTTCACGTTTTGTTTTTTCTAATTCTAAGTCGTTTTGTGATTTCGTCTGTTCTAATTGTAAATCGGTGTGTTGACGCGTGATTTCAATGTTTGATTCACTTTTTGCACGTTCTGTTAACTGGGCATTTGTCGCCTTGTTTTCTTCAATTTGACGTTCTGCATCTGAGCGTGCGTTTTGTGCTTGTTTAGAAGACTCCGCCAGTTTTGTAATCCCTAAATTCTTTAAAAAACCGAGTTCAGAATCGTATTCGTCTGCATCGAGTACGCGGTCAAGAGAGAAATTGACCACATTAAAGCCCATAGATTGTAAGTCGGATTCTGACTTTTCTTGTACAACTTGAATAAAGTTTTCGCGTGCATTGTTTACTTCAAGTGCGCCTTGTTCTGCTACTGTTGTGCGCAATTTACCTTCTAAAATAACACGTAATTCTTTAGAAATTTCGTCAGGTGCTTTTCCCATGAACTGCTCTGCAAACTTAATGACAGCTTCTAGTTCATCGGCTACTTTAATCGTAGAAGTTGCATGAACGGTAATAGGTACTTCATCTTTTGTGAGAATACCTTCTGCTTTTAATGGAATTTGGAATGAATTGAGAGAAATCGTATGTGCAGATTGAAAAGGAGTAACGAGAACAGTGCCACCACGTACAACACGCAAGCGACGTCCATCTCTTATGTAGACACCAGGGTCGCCTTCTTTTCCGACGTTTTTCCCTGAAATAATGAGTGCTTCATTTGGTGCAACTTTTTTATAGCCAAATTTAAAAACCATACAAGAACCTCCATAAAAAGTTTTTTAAGGAAAAAATATCCTTACTATAAGGTTAGTGTAAGAAGAGGGAGGCGTCAACATGAAAAAAGGCACCTTTTTACAGAGTGCCTTGTATTGTTATGATTGTGTTTGATGATAAGCTTCTAAATCTGCGATTGCTTGTTTGTAAAGCTCTTTTGTAATGGGGTATGGTGAGCAATCGATATCAACCGTTGTCAGTGCTTTATCTAAAATACGCTCAACTTCTTCTTCATTTTTCACACCAATTTGTTCAAGTGATACAGATAAATCAACACGACGCATAAAGTCATATAGACGATTACGTGCTTCAATTTGTCCATCCATTGTTAAAAGAAGTAATACACCGTAACATACGATTTCACCATGTAAGTGTGATTCACAGCCTTCGACCACAGTAGAACCATAGTAGAATGAATGGGCTGCATTTGAATTGTAGTCGTTGTCGACTAATACCGATGTTAGAGCAGTTGTCATTAAGATATCCAAAGCCACTTGTTCTAAAGCGAAAGATGTTTTGTTTTCTGTACAAGAATCAAGTGCATCTTTGCCATATGTCATTAAGCGATCCGCACTATTTTGTGCCACTTGAACGCCAAGTGCATCGGTATAAGCAAGTGTTTTACCGCGCGAAGAAAAAGCAGATTCAAATTCCTTTGAAATGGCATCTGCAATTCCAGCCCACAAATAAACGCTAGGTGCTTCTGCAATAATCTCTGTATCAATGAAGCAATGTTTTGGCGGGGCATTTAAAAAGAATAGTCCATCCATTTCACCAGTTGCTTTATACATCACTGATACAGCAGTATTTGGCGCGCAATTTGAAGCAATCGTTGGGAATGTGAAAACAGGTTTTGCCATACGTTCAGCAAGCGTTTTTACAGTATCTACTGCACGCCCCCCACCAACTGCGAAGATCAAGTCTGCTTCTTGTACAGTCGGGATTGCTTGTAACCGCTCGACATGTTCATAGGTTGCATCGTCACCATAAACTTGTACATCCGTTAAAATAAAGTCAGTTTTTGCTAATGAAGCTTTGATTTTATCGATACTTTTTTCTAAAGCCGTTTGACCACCAATAATGGCGACCTTTGTTCCAAATGTGTGACAGATTGCACCAATTGCATCATATGCATCTGTTCCAATCGTATAGTTTGGTAAAAATACGCTATTTGCCATCTGAGTTGCACTTCCTTTTTTATTAAGTTATATCATCATAACATAAAAGCAATTGAATTTTCAGTATTTTTAAAAAATAAGATCTATATTTCAACTCATGGGTATAGTTTATTTTAGCTTTAAAAGACCGATATGAATTTTGTAATACCAATATTACACGAAAGAAAGAGGAGAGCATATGAAGAAATTTTTAGCAGTTGGACTTGCAACAACGTTATTATTATCAGCAGGTGCACAAGTAGATGCCAAACCAAAATTTATTGATAAAAATAAAAATGGCATCGAAGATAAGTGGGAAAAGAAGTACAAATTAAAAGGTAAAAATGTCGCAAAATTAGATACAGATAAAGATGGTCTAAACAACTTTGTTGAGTATAAGTTAAGTTTAAATCCAACGAAAAAAGATACGAATAAAAACGGTGTAGCAGATGCATTAGAAGATACAGACCGCGATGGAATCAGTAATGCGACTGAACTTGATTTAGGTTTAAAACCATATACTGCATATAGTAAAAGTAAAAAAGTAAAAGATGGTAACTTAAAAGATACAGACGGTGTGAAATGGTCTGAAAAAGTACGTGAACTTGAAATCTCTGTTGAGTCAGGCAAAAAAGAATTTGAGCTAGAGTACGAAAAGAAAAAAGGCAAAGCGAAAATCAAATTAAAACAAAAAGGTTATAATTTAGATCAAGCGACAGTTCGTGCACTTGTAACAGATTTACAAAAAGCAATTGACGATAACTTAACAGAAGATCAAATTTTAGATTTAATCCAATCACGTTTTGAGTTAACAGACACATACGAAATTGAAGTAGAACTTGAGTACATGAATGGCGATGAATTCGAAATCGAACGCGAAGTTGAAGTGGATGATGAAGACGACGCAGATGATGAAGAAATGATTGATGAAGATGACCAAGACGATGAAGATCAAGACGAAGACCAAGATGTAGTGGTAGAAGTACCGGCTGTTTAATAGAAGATAAAACAGGGGTTGCATATATTGCAGTTCCTGTTTTTTAAATTTTCGCAATAATTTTATTTGAAACGATAAAAGAGTGGTACAGAGATAGTAAGCGCTTTAAAGTAGTTAATAGTACATATTTGATTTTTTAGATGGATATTTTGAGCAATAAAATGTTTTTTTACTCAAAAATCCGATATACTATAGATATTAAATAAGTACAGTTGGAAAGAAGTGTTATAACAGATGACAAAAGAAATTTTGAACTTTGTTGATGAAATTCAAAGTCAATTGATGTATGACTTAGTAGACGGTGAATCGAATTTAGAACAGATTGCACAGCGTTTAATGGAGTGTCACCAAACGAGCACACGCGATATTTGCCAAGCTTATGAAGTCGTAAAACATGAGTTAGTCGGTACATTATAAGTACGTCGAAAAAGCAATTTCAAATGAGATTGCTTTTTTATTATGCTATGATTATAGTACGAATTGAAAATATACAATGAAGGTGAATTAAATGCCAGCACTCACGATGGAACAAGTTTTAACATTGGATGCACATCAAGTGTACACAGTAGAACCCAAAAGAACACTTTTTACATTAGAAAGAATTCGTAAAGAGTTTTTCCAAGAGGAACTGGGTGAGTTGATGCAAGGAATTACAGAAGCCTCTTCAAAAGCAGCAGCGATTTCGCATCTATCTAAAAAATATGCACAGTTTATCGCGATGCAATTTTATATGCTGACAGCGTATGATGAGATTTGGGACGGAAATGAACGAGATTTACAATTTGATGTAACAGAGGTGAACGGGGTCTTCACTGTCTGCATGTTCGCAAATCCTAATGATTGGCGCTATGTACAAGAGGGCGACCGAGCATCCGTAATGAAATGGATTTTGTGGAAACAATGCTATGAAATTATTCAGGCGCTACGTAATACGACAAGCATTTCACCGAAAGTATTGTGGGACAATCTGTTTGTCCAATTAACCATTACATATGCAAAATTACTGGAAGACCCGATGCTAGCTGATCGTGCAATGGACGATTTAGAAATGCTAGAAAGCGCAGAAGTATGGTCCATTTTCACAGACCACTCACTTTATTTGGATTATACCAAAGGACGAGCACCACAAGATTTAGTCGGACAACCGATTCGCAAAAGTTGTTGTCTGTCAAAAGATATACCGGGTGTAGGAGAATGTGGCTATTGCCCACTTGCCAATTAAAAGGAGCGTAACTACATGATTCGTAAAGAGAAAAAACAAGATGCAGAACAAATTAGTGTCTTATTGCAACGAGCATTTCAAACAGATCCACATAGTAATCAGAAAGAGCATGAACTCGTTGAAAAGTTGCGTGTAACAGATGCCTATATCGATGATTTAGCACTCGTGTATGTTGAACAAGACAAAATTATTGGATTTATTATGTACACAGAATGTTTTATTGGTGATTTTCCAGTACTCGCTTTAGGACCGCTCGCTGTTTTACCAGAGAAACAAGGACAGGGCATTGGTACACAGTTAATGGAAGCATCTATTGAACGTGCGAAATGGAGTGGGTTTGCAGCAGTTGTTGTATTGGGACATGCTGATTATTATGCGCGCTTTGGTTTTGAACGCGCCGATCAATACGGCATTCAAGCACCATTTGACGTACCACTTGAAAATTACCGTGTGCTGCCACTATATAAAGGCGCATTAACGGATATATCAGGTGTTGTAAATTACGCGCAACCATTTTATGAAGAATGAAGAGTTGGGGAAACCCAGCTCTTTTGTTTTGGAAAAAATGAAAATTAATATTGCTGAAAGGGACAAACTCACGCGCGAAAGGGAATCGTGTCCGTTGAAAGGGACAAACTCACGCGCGAAAGGGAATCGCCGCTGCTGAAAGGGACAAACTCACGCGCGAAAGGGAATCACCGCTGTTGAAAGGAACAAATTCGCGCACGAAAGGGAATCGCCGCTGTTGAAAGGGACAAACTCGCGCACGAAAGGGAATCGCCGCTGTTGAAAGGGACAAACTCACGCGCGAAAGGGAATCGTGCCCGTTGAAAGGGACAAACTGTCGTGTGAAAGGGAATCGCCGCTGTTGAAAGGGACAAACTCACGCGCGAAAGGGAATCGTGTCCGTTGAAAGGGACAAACTCACGCGTGAAAGGGAATCGCCGCTGTTGAAAGGGACAAACTCACGCGCGAAAGGGAATCGCCGCTGTTGAAAGGGACAAACTCACGCGCGAAAGGGAATCGTGCCCATTGAAAGGGAATCCCACCTGTTAAATGGGGTATCTTGCTCTAGTACTCGACATAATAAACAAAGAAAATTAAATATTTTCTGAAAATTGGTTGACTTTGCTTTTTTAATGGTATATTATTCTAAACAATCAGATAATTCAAACAAGCAAAGATTGAAAGTAGTAGAGAAGTGTTCCATCTTTAGAGAGCTAACGGTTGGTGAAAGTTAGTGATGTACATTCTTGAACTCGTTCATGAGCACATAACCTGAACAATCGAGTAAGGTTATACGGATTCCTCCGTTATCAGGATTAAGATGAAAATCTTAAATAAGTGGGATTGTGTGATGCAATCCAAGTAGAGTGGTACCGCGAGTAATGTCTCGTCTCTAGTAGCTAGCGATAGCTATATAGAGGCGGGACTTTTTTTATTATACAGAAAAGAGGGAAAAATTATGTCGAAAAAAATCTGGCTATTTGATACAACATTACGTGATGGAGAACAAGTTCCGGGAGCGAAATTGAACTTATATGAAAAATTAGAAGTGGCACATCAATTAAAAAAATTACAAGTAGATATCATCGAAGCAGGGTTCCCCGCTTCATCAGAAGGTGACTTCAATGCAGTAAAGCAAATCGCACAAAAAGTTGGTAACACAGACGATATTATGATCACAGCTTTAGCGCGTGCAGTGAAAGCGGATATTGATTCAGTTTACAATGCTGTAAAATACGCAGAAAATCCAATGATTCACATGGTACTTGGTACATCGGATATTCACGTAGAGAAAAAATTCTCAAAATCAAAAGATCAAATTCTACAAATTGGTGTAGATGCAGTAAAATACGCAAAAACACTTTTACCACAAGTACAATATTCAACAGAAGATGCATCGCGTTCTGATTTTGAATATCTATGGAAAACAATTGAAGCGGTCATGAAAGCTGGCGCAACGATGATTAATGTACCAGATACAGTTGGATATGCAGTACCAGAAGAATTCGGTGAAATGATTGGTAAATTAAATGACCGTATGAAAAACTTAGATGATTCTGTATTACTAAGTGTTCACTGTCATAACGACTTAGGTATGGCGACAGCGAATACACTTGCGGCAATTAAAAATGGTGCGGATAAAGTAGAGTGTACAATTAATGGAATCGGTGAGCGTGCGGGTAACGCAGCACTTGAAGAAGTCGTGATGGCACTATCAACACGTTCAAATTATTTCAATGCACATACCCGAGTCAACAAGAAAGAGATTATGAACACATCGCGCATCGTTTCGAGCTTAATGGGACTTGATGTACAAGTAAATAAAGCAATCACAGGCGACAATGCCTTTGCGCATTCATCTGGTATTCACCAAGATGGTCTATTAAAATCACGTGATGCTTATGAAATCGTGAGCCCAACAGAGGTTGGTTTAGACGATATGGAATTAGTATTAACAGCTCGTTCTGGTCGTCATGCGGTGAAAAATGCACTTGAAAACTTAGCGTTAGGCAACTTAACACCAGATCAATTTGAAGAGGTTTTTGCGGATTTCTTAAAGTTGGCTGATACGAAAAAAGAAGTGTATAACCACGACCTATTCATTTTAGTAGAAAATTATTTCAAACGTACAAATGAAGATGCAAAAGTTGCGCTTCATAGTGATGCTTTCTACCACTTAGAAGACATTCAAGTGATTTCGAATCAAATCTTCCCGTCTGCAAGTGTGAAGGTACGTCGCGGTGAGGAAGTACTGAAAGCAGCGACAGTTGGCTCAGGTTCAATTGATGCATTGTATTCAGCGCTACAAGAAGTAACAGCATTCGAAGTAAAGCTACTTGAATACAAAATTTCAAGTGTGACACGCGGTAAAGAAGCTATCGGTAAAGTGAAGTTACAAGTTGAATATGAAGGCGAAACATATATTGCAAAAGCTTCTGATACAGATGTCATTAAAGCGAGTGCACTTGCTTATATTAATGCGATTAATACGATTGTTGTCGATCAGTTCATCTCGATTCCAGAACCTGTTTAAAAAATCGCTTGACTTTCCAATTGTTGTCATAGATGATAGGTGTGTACTAACAATTAAATACACAAACAATCACTACTAGGGGTGCCATATAAAATTGGCTGAGAGAGCAGTAGCTTAACCCTCTAACTTGATACAGTTCGCACTGTCGTAAGGAAGAAGTGACATTTTTAGCATATTATTTGCAGGTCATTCTCCGTCTTTTACGATTTTCGTAATGCGGTGAGTGGCCTTTTTGTTTCCTTCGTGTTTGTGAAAAGGGAGAGAAAAAAGATGAAGTTTTCAGAGCAATTAATTGAGGAAATTCGACCGATTTGGCGTGCAAATCACGCACATCCATTCGTACAAGGAATTGGTCACGGAACATTAGAACCAGAGAAATTCCGTCACTACATGATTCAAGATTATTTATATTTAATTCAATATGCAAAAGTATTTGCGATTGGGATTCAAAAAGCACGCGATTTAGATGTTATGACACGCTTGTCAGCTTCAGTCCATCATACGTTATCAATTGAGATGGCCTTACATCGTAAATATGCAGAGCGTTTTGGGATTTCAGAGCAAGAGATGCGTGAAGCAAAAGAAGCGCCGACAACGATAGCTTATACTCGTTATATGTTATCAGAAGCGCAGAATGGCTCACTTGCGCATGTGATCGCAGCTATCTTACCATGTGCTTGGAGCTATTTAGAGATTGGACGTGAACTCGCACAAATTCCTGGAGCTGTCGATCATCCACTTTACGGTGACTGGGTGCGTATGTATAGTGAACCGACATTTGAACATAGCGCACAAGATATGATTGATTTGATGGATGAGTTAGCAGCTGATTTAACAGGTGATGAACTGGCACATGTTAAAGAAATTTTCTTACAAACAACTCGCTTTGAATATTTGTTCTGGGAGATGGGGAACACAATTTCTCACTGGCCTCAGGAACTTCAAGCTGACAAAATCAGTTCTATATAATAGAATGAACACCCACTGAAATTTATTCGGTGGGTGTTTTTTTATGAATAAGTAGTAATTTTATAAGAAAAAGGGAATAACTAACGGATGTAAAGGAGGGGCGTAAATGAAAAAATGGTTTGTATCACTTTTATCATTCTGTATACTTTTTATGACGTACGCTCCGATGAGTTTTGCTACCACAATGACAACACATGATTTTCGTCATTCAAATTACGATACTTTTTATGAAAATTTAAATGGAAACTGGAACTTTATACGTGGTGAATTGTTTGATCCACAAGATATGAAAGAAGAAATTAAGCTTGGAAACAGCGATATTGTCAAAGTACCTTATATGCTAAATCAGCGTTTAAATATTGACTCTGATCGTGCGACTTATAGTACAACGATTAAAGTTCCTGAATCTTTTGTTGGCCGCTATTTAAAATTTTATATACCTTTTCAATATAGTAGCTATAATTTATATGTAAATAATGTACTTATCAAAGAGAATGGAAGCCTCCTAAAAAGTAATAAGACAGCTGTACAACAAATGAAACCACAAATACCTAGTTTTCGCGTAGATCAAACGACGTTGCAAATTACGTTTCAAATGATTAGTTTTGAGAATGTAAGTGGTGGTTTGAGGAAAAGTATATCTATCGGTAATGAACAAATTATCGTGAAAAAGCAACAGCAACATGAGTTTTGGCAAGTCTTTTTAATTGGCTGTATTACATTAACTGCATGTATTTCATTACTTTTTTATGCATTTAGAAGAAAGCAAAAGGAATTTTTAGCTTATGGCATGTTTTGTGCAGCAACAAGTCTATGGGGTTTTTTCACGGACTATTATTTATATACAGCCTTTTTAAACCAACTAGATTGGAGCGTGGCTCTACGTCTAACATTTATTATGCCTCAAATTGTTATGTTGTTCTATGTAGGCTATGTATATAAAATGTTTAGCGAAGCGGTCCCGAAAAAATTTATTACTTTTTATAACTATATAATGATTGTAATTATTTTCTTTACGGCCTTTTCTTCTACGGTCATGTATCAAAAATTATTTAATATTATTTTGATTTTTATGTATGTTTTTTATATCTTTTTACTTGTAAGTGTTATTAGAAAAATAAATTGGCATGATTTGACACAAGTGATTACACTTGTGGGGATACTATTAGTATTTGTAGGGGCCATACATGACATGATTCGCGTTTCGGCAGCTGGAAATTCAATTCATCTTACTTTTATCATGCTAGGCATTTTTATTAGTATCCAGTGTATACTATTTTGTCGGAAATTTGCTCTACAATGGTTACAAGTTGAACAACTGAATAAAGAATTGATTTCTCTCAATGGATCTTTAGATGAAAAAATTCGCATCCGAACGAAACAATTGGAAGAAAGTAATGAAAAATTACGTGAACTAGCTTTATTAGATAGTCTTACAGGAGTTTTTAATCGTCATTATTTAAGTAGTAGTTTAGAAAAGTTATATAAACACTATAAAGACACGAAAGTACCTTTTGCTATTTTAATTTTAGATGTCGATGAGTTTAAAAAATATAATGACTATTATGGTCATATTTTAGGTGACCAACTATTAAAAAAACTTGTAAAAATTTTAACAGATGCGTTACCTGCTCGTGCGGAATTAACGCGTTATGGTGGAGAAGAGTTTGTTGTGTTGTTAGATGCTACGACTTATAGCGAAGCTTTCGATATTGCAGAGTATATGAGAAATGCAGTTGAAAAAGCAGAACTAGAACATTTAGGGCGTGAATGTAAAGTTGTAACAATTAGTGTAGGAGGAGTTGCGTTGACAGAAGCGCAATTTACTAATACAACTGAATTTTTAAAAATAGCAGACCAACAATTATATGAAGCAAAAAATGCAGGGCGCAACTGTGTTCGAGTAAAAAATTTACATTAGCAAACACAACTTATAGTGTGAGAATTCATGCTGTAAGTTGTGTCTTTTTTAATTGACAGTATTTTTAATCCATGTTATCTTTAATTCAAGATATTTTAATTCAAGATAAAAGGAGTGGATAAAATGTCAAAAGAATTATCGCTAAAAGCATTGACGGTTCTACTTCGGGCATCTCAGACAGTTGAAGAAGTATTGCGAAAAGACATGCAACGCTATCAGCTGAATTTAACAGAATTTGCGGTATTAGAACTACTTTATCATAAAGGAGATCAACCGATTCAACGCATTGGTGAGAAGATTTTAATTACGAGTGGCAGTATCACATATGTTGTTGATAAATTACAACAAAAAGGCTATGTCGAGCGCGTAGCCTGTCCAACCGATCGACGCGTCACGTTTGCAGCACTTACAGAAGAAGGACGCTCATTTATTGAACGTATTTTTCCACAACATGAAGCATTAGTTGAAAAGCTATTTAATGTTGTAGATGAACATGAAAAACAGCAACTCATTACAGCTTTAAAAACAGTAGGATTACACGCCAAAAATATGTAATTAACGGAGGAAATAATCATGAATCAACAATTAAAAGGTATCCATCACGTCACAGCTATTACAAGTAGCGCAGAAAAAAACTATGAATTTTTTACGAATGTATTAGGTATGCGTTTAGTGAAAAAAACAGTCAATCAAGATGATATTCAAACATACCATACATTCTTTGCGGATGACCGTGGTTCAGCTGGAACAGATATGACATTCTTCGACTTCCCAGGAATTCCAAAAGGAACACATGGTACAAACGAAATTTCACGTACAGGTTTCCGTGTACCAGATGACGCAGCACTTGAATATTGGGCAAAACGCTTTACACGTTTAGGTGTAAAACACGACGGTATTCAAACACAATTCGGTGTAAAAGTATTACCATTTACTGATTTTGATGATCAACGATACCAACTTGTATCAGATGAACATAATGAAGGGATTAAAAGTGGTACACCATGGCAAAACGGTCCAATCCCACTTGAATATGCGATTACTGGCTTAGGACCAATCGAAATTACCATTGCTGATTTTAAATATTTTAAAATGATGCTAGAACAAGCACTATTATTTAAAGAAGTCGCACAAGAAGAAGACTTTCATCTATTTGAAGTAGGAACAGGCGGAAATGGTGCGCGTGTTATTGTGAAACACGATGAAACATCACCAAATGGTCGACAAGGTTTTGGAACTGTTCACCATGCGGCGTTCCGAGTAGAGGACCGTGAAGTGTTAGACTACTGGACAAAACGAATGGAAGAAATCGGATTTAATACATCGGGTTATGTGAATCGTCACTTCTTTGAATCACTTTATGCACGTGTAGCACAAGGCATTCTATTTGAGTTCGCAACGGACGGTCCAGGATTTATGGGAGATGAACCTTATGAAACATTGGGTGAAAAATTATCACTTCCACCATTCTTAGAACCAAAACGTGATTATATCGAAAGTGTTGTTCGTCATTTTGATACAGTGCGCTCAACAAAAACATTTGAAAAAGAATACGAATAATGAACAAGCGAGAATCATCTTTATAGGTGATTCTCTTTTTTTATATTAAATTTCTTCTGAAAGGGTAAAGGTATAGCAGTTATAACCAAATAGCGTTTTAATCCCGAATCCAATCGGGTAAAAGGTTATAGATTAGAGTATTAAAAAAGAGATGGAGGGGGGATTCGATGATTTATACTGTTACATTTGCACCGTCAATTGACTACATTCCATATGTAGATGATTTTCAAGCGAATACGTTAAACCGTGCAAAAGAAGTAAGTTATTACCCTGGTGGTAAAGGCATTAATATTTCACGTGTACTCAAACGAATGGAAGTAGACGCTACAGCACTTGGTTTTGTCGGTGGATTTACAGGTGATTATATTCAACAGTTTTTACAAAGAGAACAAGTACCTTCTGCATTCATTCAAGTAGATAGTGTAACGCGGATTAATGTCAAAATTAAATCACAGCAAGAGACGGAACTGAATGGCCCAGCACCCACACTGCAAAGTCAAGAAATAGAGCAACTACTACATTTTCTACAATTACACGCAAAAGAAGATGATTGGATTGTAGTCTCAGGAAGTATTCCAGAAACGGTGACGGATGAGTTCTTTGAACAACTTCAAAAAAGTTGTGCATTAACCGGTGCAAAGTGGGTACTCGATACGTCAGGACCACGCTTAAAACAACTTTTACAATATCAACCGTACTTTATTAAACCGAATCAGCACGAGTTAGGTGAATTAGTAGGAGATACAATCGACACATTGGAACAAGCTGTAGCACATGCAAAAAAATTAACAGAACAAGATGTATCACTTGTAATTGTATCGCTTGGTGGTGAAGGTGCAGTATGTGTGAGTAGTGACACACAATTTCTGGCAAAAGCTCCTAAAGGACAAGTTGTCAATACAGTAGGAGCTGGCGATTCACTTGTGGCAGGTATGGTTGCTCAATTAGCACAACAGCAAAGTTTACAAGATGCATTCCGTTACGGCGTTGCTTCAGGTAGTGCTACAGCTTTTAAAGAAGATTTATGCCATAAAGAAGAAGTAGAAAAACTCGTTCCACAAGTCGAAATTCAAACAATTTAAGAGGTGAAACGCATGAAAATTACAGAATTGATGCCTCTCGATACGATACAATTATCGCTGTCAGGTGGCACAAAAGGAGAGGTACTTGCAGAATTAGCAGATGTACTCGATCATGCAGGAAGGCTAAATAATCGAGATGACTTTTTAGCCGCAATTTTAAAGCGTGAAGAAGAAAGTACAACTGGTGTTGGTGATGGTATTGCGATTCCACATGCGAAAACAGCCGCTGTAAAAACTCCGACAATTGCTTTTGGGCGTAGTGAAAAAGGTGTGGATTATGCTTCGTTAGATGGTAAAAATGCGGACTTATTCTTTATGATTGCAGCGACAGACGGTGCAGGACAATTTCATTTAGAAGCATTATCTCGCTTAGCAGGGTTTTTAATGGATTCTAACTTTACAACTCGTCTACGTGAAGCGAAAACGAAGGAAGAAGTTTTATCGATTATTGAAGAAAAAGAAACAAATGAAGAAAAGCCCAAGCAAGCGACTACTACTTCAAGTGAACAACAAACAACAGGGAAGAAGGTTAAAATTCTTGCTGTAACAGCTTGTCCAACAGGTATTGCGCATACCTATATGGCAGCTGAAAAATTAGAAAATGTCGCAAAAGAAAAAGGAATCGACATTAAAGTTGAAACAAACGGTTCAAGTGGTGCACAAAATGTACTTACAAAAGCTGAAATTGAAGAAGCAGATGCGATTATTGTAGCAGCGGATACAAAAGTCGAGATGGCTCGTTTTGACGGTAAAAAAGTAATTCAAGTACCTGTTTCAAAAGCGATTTATGAAACAGATCAATTATTAGAGCGTGCAGTAGAAGGAAATGCTTCTATCTTCCATTCTGACTCAGGAAAATCAACAGATGAACAAGACGGCGATGAGAAAAAAGGAATTGGATCTCAAATTTATAAACACTTAATGAATGGTGTATCGAACATGTTGCCATTCGTTGTCGGTGGTGGTATTTTAATTGCTTTATCTTTCTTCTGGGGTGTTAATTCTGCAGATAAAGATAGCTCACAATTTAACCAATTCGCCTATATGCTAAAAACTATTGGTGGCGATAATGCCTTCTATTTAATCGTTCCCGTATTAGCAGGATTTATTGCAATGAGTATTGCAGACAGGCCAGGTTTTGCACCAGGTATGGTAGCAGGTTTACTTGCTATCACAGTTCAAAATAGCGAAGGAGCCAACTCAGGTTTCTTAGGTGGTTTGATCGCAGGTTTCTTAGCTGGTTATGTAGTAGAAGGCTTGAAAATTGTATTCAAAAAATTACCGAAATCTTTTGATGGATTAAAGCCAATTTTGCTATATCCAGTGTTTGGTATAGCGATATCCGGTATTGTTATGATGTTACTAAATCCACAATTAACGAAATTATATACCGCATTCTCGTCATTGCTTAATTCGTTGAATGGTTCAAACGCGATTATTTTAGGAATGGTTTTAGGTGCGATGATGGCATTTGACTTGGGTGGTCCACTTAATAAGGCAGCCTATACATTTGGTATTGCTATGCTTGAGGCAGGGAACTATGAAATTATGGCAGCTGTAATGGCTGGTGGTATGGTTCCGCCACTTGGCGTCGCTTTAGCAACAACAATCTTTAAAAATAAATTTACAAAAGCGGAACGTGAAACAGGTAAAACAAGTTATATTTTAGGTGCTTGTTTCATATCAGAAGGTGCGATTCCTTTCGCAGCGAGTGACCCACTACGTATGATTCCATCGTTCGTTGTCGGTGCAGCGATTACAGGTGGTTTATCGATGGCATTTAATATTGGATTACCTGTACCACATGGTGGGATTTTCGTTATTCCACTCGTTGAAAATGGTGTCGGCCAAATGTTGTTATATGTAACAAGTATCATTATTGGTGCAGTTGTATCTGCAATGATGATTGGACTATTAAAGAAAAAAGCAAAAACAGTTTAATAAAAAAGAGTGGAATCATTAGGGTTACCCCTATCTGATTTCACTCTTTTTTTATTCTTGTCGCCACAGTGTCCCTGTTACCAGTGGTTGAAAACAAGCGATATTCCTATGAAAATCTTCTTCATTTTTTTCATGTAAACAATGAGCAAGTGTCTCTAAATAAGGGGTCGGCTGATCGACTAAAGAAGCCACTTCTAATAATTCATCAATCAAATAAGCATCTTGATTAGATGGTATTTTTTGATAGGGAAGTAATAACTTTTCAATAATTGGCATCATTTCGGTTTTTTTGGTATCAGAATCAATCATTAATGCGGCATAATCCAGTTCGGATGTCTTTGCTAACGTAATGTTGTATTTTTTAGCTATCCGTACAATTTCATCTACTAAATGAATGGAGGATTGTAAAGCGATAGGATGATGTAAAATATCGCCATATAAACAATTTAAAGCACTGGCTAATCGGTCGATTGCTCCAGAGAAGATAGCTTGTGTCCATTTAATATCAAAAGCAGTACGTACAATTTGTGTACAGCCTATGGTATCTAATACACTTTTTACTTCTTCTGCGTAATAAAAGTAAGATGGATGACTATCATATAAGTCAAAAGCAACTTGGTTGAGAGAAGTGTGCGGTGAAGTGACGACAACTTGGTGATGCTGTTTGACATAAGTTTCAAATTTACAAACAGCTGAAAGGACTGGAAAGTTTTGAAACGATTGAATTAACTCCCAATCCGAAAGATTTTCTTGAAATGATACGATAAAGCACCTTTCCTGTAGCGTAGACTTTAGAATAGGTAAAATATTTTTATTATAAAAGGGATGAGCAAATAAAAATACGAAATCATAATCAGAGGCACATGCTTCAATTGGTTTCACAACGAAATTTGTAAGAAAAGTTGTACTTGAGTAAATCGTAACTCCACGTGACTGAATTTGCTCAAGCGGTTCCATCGGCACATCGAGAATTGTCACGTCTGGATAAATTTTTTGTAAATAGGCTGCAACAGTTAAACCTTTTCCTGTAGCGCCAATGATCGCAATTTTCATCTAAAATCTCCTTTATCGCTTCATTAATTAGAGAAAAGAAAAACTGCCTGAGCAATCAGTGCTGCAGGCAGTTTTTTAGAGCGGTGGGTTATCATTGAGTACATCTTCACTAACGCCTTCGTATTCCGCTTCTACATTATCTTCCGAATCGTCGTCACTTACGACGTCATCTAGCACTGTATCATATAGTTCCGTATCTTTATCATATACGCGTTGTGGATTTTCTTTTAAAATCGGTTCGTCTGGTAAAATATCTTTATCTTTTTTCATGATGAAAACTCCCTTCATATAGAGTAATTCCCCAAAAATTTAAAGATAAGCCCTGTATTTGTTGTTTTCCTTTGATATAATATAAGAACAAATATTCGGAAAGGTTGGCGTATATGCAAGTAGAAGGATTATTAAATGATTTAACGATGCGCGCGATGAATAATCAACAGCAGCGTGTCTCCATTAAATGCCGTACATTTATGAAAAAGCTCGGCTACCAAACACGTTCGAAAAAGCGAGTGGAAGAAGTAGAACAGGCAATTCGTTCTTCTAAGTTGACATTACGTTTACCAGAAGAAGTAGAGAGTTGGTTAGCCATTTCTCCAGATGATTCACTTCATTTTTACATAGAAAAACAAGTACAGATGATTCGAAAAGCGCAGCACACACCACCACTTCCATATGCTTTTCAGGCAGAAGCTATTCACCGTTTACATCAAATGCGAAAAAAGACTTCTTTTAAAGGACTTGTTGTACTACCAACAGGTGGAGGGAAAACGACGACTGCGGTTCGCTGGCTATGGGAAGCAGCATTAGTGAGAGGGAAAAAGGTATTGTGGCTTGCGCATCGCCATGAATTATTAAATCAAGCCTATGCGACATTTTGTCAATACGCACAGTGCGATATAACCTATCGAATAGTGTCGGGTGTACATGATTCAGCTCGTTTAATTCAAGATGAACAATTACTCATTGCGAGTAAAGATAGTTTAGTACATCATGAAGCAATTTTAAGTAGTTGGTTAGCCGACGAACAAGAGGTCTATGTCGTAGTCGATGAGGCACATCATGCGACCTCTACAACATATAAAACATTACTCTCACATATAGAACGTCAAGGTGCTCGCATGTATCTACTTGGGCTTACAGCGACACCATTTCGAACAGCCGAAAGTGAACAAGGTGCATTACGTGCTTTATTTACAGATGGTATTTTTTACAAAAAAGATTTGAAACATTTAATTGCCAATGGTATTTTAGCAGCACCTCATTTTCATTCATTGCAAACAGATGTGACAGTTCAAACAGTATTGAACGAAGAACAGTGGCGAACGCTTCAACAACTAGATCAACTACCTGAATCAATTATGCAGCAACTTGTAGCGAATCAACCACGAAATCACATGATTGTACAACAATATGTTCAACGTCAAAAACAATACGGTAAAACCATTCTATTTGCGATGAATCGATTGCATGCTTTAACCCTTGCACAAGTTTTTAAACAATATGGTATAGATGCACGTGTCGTCATTTCAAATCATGAAACATCCGTAGAAAACCAACAGACCATTCAAGCATTTAGAGAAAACGTATTTCCGGTTTTAATTAATGTGGCGATTTTAACAGAAGGAGCAGATTTTCCAGATGTTCAGACTGTCTTTTTAACACGTCCTACTGTATCTGCAATTCTGATGACACAGATGGTTGGAAGAGCGTTACGAGGTGTTGCAGCAGGTGGAACAAAAGAAGCGTATATTGTTAGTTTTATTGATGAATGGGCTGAGAAAATTGCATGGTCTAATCCGCGCGTATTACTGGCTGGCGAAAATTTAGAGCCGATTCCATCTGAGCAGCTACCACTTCAAATGACACAAATGATTTCAGCAAAAATGGTAGAACAAGTGGCGCAGAGACTACAAGATCAAGCGCCAATTGAAGAACGAACATTTGAGCAAAGTGTGCCAAAAGGTATTTATTCATTACGTTATATTCATGAAGAGCGCGCGATTTCAGAAGATATTTTAGTTTATGAAAGTGATGTAGAAGACTACGAAGCGATGTTTCGATTTTTACCTACGTACTGTGTGCAGCAGGGGCTACATGCAAATTTAGAGCGCCGCGCATTACGTGCATATGCTGAAGAATTAGAAATGCAATTTTTCATTC
The DNA here is from genome assembly GCF_030219945.1 of Kurthia sp. YJT4. NCBI lineage: Bacteria > Bacillati > Bacillota > Bacilli > Caryophanales > Caryophanaceae > Kurthia > Kurthia sp. YJT4. The sequence continues at coordinate 1,246,681 of NZ_CP126689.1, forward strand.
AAGACCAATTAAGTCCGATGTATGATATTTGGGACCTTGTCACGCTCATCCATTACTATTTAGTAACAGGTGAATGTCCGAAACTATTAGCATTTAAAGAGCGACAACAAATTAATGTGACAGATTTAGCTAAAAAAATTATGAAACAAAACATGAGCTACCGCGAACAGCAGCAGTATGTTCTTGAAAATTGGGAGCAGCATCCATTCTTGCGCATTTTTTTCGATGATCAATTTTTATACTATAAAAAATGTATTCAAACCGAGCTTATTCTATTAGAACATACCCAACAAAGCTTAGATGAAGAAGCCTTTCGAGACACACCACTCAACCAATTGAAACGACAGCATCATGCCATTTGGCGTAAAATCGTCTATCGCGTTTTTGAAGAAAATCAAAAACAATATGGTCAATATACATGTGTGAAAACAGGTTATACAAGCAATGAAAAAATCGATTTTCATATTGCGTATAAAGTCTCATTAAAAAGAGGCGGCACAACAACCGTTGATAATTTAACGCTCGTTTATAAAAAATATATACAAGAAAAAAGTTCGAGACGCACGTGAAAACGTTGCTCGAACTTTTTTTATTTGGCGAATGTCCCGTTTGAGTGGACGAGTGAACCGTTTTCGCGCTCGAATGTCCTCTTTTGACGAGTGAATGTCCCGAATCGAGTAGCGAGTGACCCGACAACTTCATCGAATGACCCGTTTCGCCAGTCGAATGTTCGATTTCACACAGGAATAGTCAAATGAAGTTCTTAATTTCTCAAAGCCATGTGAAAAATTCTTTTTCCGAGATAATCTGAATGGGGAATCCTTGTTGTTGTAAGTGAATGGCTTTTGTCCATTTGGAACTTTGTTTTTGTGTGGCGTCATACTGTTGTTGGCTTCGTTCACTCACAACGAGTACATCCACTTTTTTTGTCATCGTATTACTAAAGAATCCACCTGCTTGCATGACTTTTCTAGCAGCTTCTGATCTTGTCATTTGTTCTAAAGCGCCTGTGAAAACGACTGTTTTTTGAACAAGAGATTTGGTTGCAACTGTTTCAAGGTGCGTGAGAGCTTGTTTGTTTTCGAGAGCCTGCGCAATTTGTACAATGCGTTCTGCATCATTTAGTGCCTCTTTCGTCTGTACTTTTACATGAACATCATAGAGGGTATAGGAAGAAAGGGTAGGCCACTGCGCTTTCATATCGCTCAATAAATTTTTATGTGTAAAGAGCGGCATTAATTTTCCGCAAGCCTCAAAACTTTCTTGTAAGCAGAGGTGATCGTACGGTGCGAAATAAGAGATGACAGTTTGATGTTGAAGCCATCGTTCAAGTATGGGAATCAGTGATTCAAATGTAGGAGCTAATTGTACATCATTTGCTTCAATTCCATGGATACTTGTATAAAAAGGGTCAAACGTTTGTAGCGTTTGGACATATGTACTAAAAGAATCAACGATTGTATTTTCTTCTATTCTTATTAATTCAATTGCACAAATACTATCAGGCCATTGATTAGCTGCTTTCACTGATAGTGTCACATAATTCATGTGAATCAACTCCTTGTTCTTTCATTAGTGTAAGGGAATAGAGAGAAAAAGTACAAACGTATAAATGGGTAAAATAGTCGTTATATGGTAAAATAAACAAATCAACCATTAGGAGGGTTTTTTATGATTTCAGAAAAACTTCATGCAGCATTAAATGATCAATTAAACTTTGAATTTTATTCAGCACATGCGTATTTAGCAATGGCAGCTTATTGCACAGATCAAGATTATGATGGATTTGCAAATTTCTTTTTAGTACAAGCAGAAGAAGAGCGTTTCCATGCGATGAAATTTTATAATTTCCTAAGTGACCTAGGTCAACGCGTTACAATTAGCGAATTCCCAAGTGTTAAAAATGATTTCACATCGCTATTAGATGCTTTTGAAACAGCATTAAAACACGAAAAAGAAGTGACACGCCGTATCTACGAATTAGCAGATATCGCATTAGATGAACGTGAACATGCGACAATGGCATTCTTAAAATGGTTCATTGATGAACAAATTGAAGAAGAATCAACATTTGATACATTAATCACAAAGATTGCACGTATCCAAAACGATGCAAATGCTATTTTCATGTTAGATGCAGAGCTTGCGACACGCTCTTTCAAAGTACCAGCAGAATAGTAAAGTAGTGATGTAGGGGTTGTTTTATAAACAATTCCTGCATCTTATTTTTATTTTAAAAAATATTTTAAAAAAGTAGTTGACCGTATTCAATATTCTATGATAATATATTTTTTGTCAGTAAGAGATGCGGAAGTAGTTCAGTGGTAGAACACCACCTTGCCAAGGTGGGGGTCGCGAGTTCGAACCTCGTCTTCCGCTCCAAAATGGAGATATACCCAAGTCTGGCTGAAGGGATCGGTCTTGAAAACCGACAGGCGGGTCAAACCGCGCGGGGGTTCGAATCCCTCTATCTCCTCCATTTTCAATTTTATACGTTTTTGCGGAAGTAGTTCAGTGGTAGAACACCACCTTGCCAAGGTGGGGGTCGCGAGTTCGAACCTCGTCTTCCGCTCCAAAAACGGAGGTATACCCAAGTCTGGCTGAAGGGATCGGTCTTGAAAACCGACAGGCGGGTCAAACCGCGCGGGGGTTCGAATCCCTCTACCTCCTCCATTTTTAATTTTATATTTTGCGGAAGTAGTTCAGTGGTAGAACACCACCTTGCCAAGGTGGGGGTCGCGAGTTCGAACCTCGTCTTCCGCTCCAAAAACGGAGATATACCCAAGTCTGGCTGAAGGGATCGGTCTTGAAAACCGACAGGCGGGTCAAACCGCGCGGGGGTTCGAATCCCTCTATCTCCTCCATGAAGGGTCGGTAGCTCAGTTGGTAGAGCATTAGATTGAAGCTCTAAGTGTCGGCGGTTCGATTCCGTCCCGACCCATATTAAGCTCGTAAGTAGTATGACTACTTATGAGCTTTTTTCTATGCCTATAAACAGAAAAGAGACTGGATGTATTTCCAAGTCTCTTTCTTTTTACATAAAATATAAAGTTTCTTCGACTAACTTTCGTGTTTCGAGTAATTGTTTAGTCAGCCATTCAGTTCGTTCTTCTGTTAGTGAAAAAGCTAGAACACTTAAACTAATCACATGTAACAACTCTTGATTCTTCGTAACAATCGGTGTCGCAAAAGAGACGGTCTCTTTTTGTGCATCGTCCATTAAAACAAATCCATCTACAATGATTTTCTGTAAAAATGAAGTATCCACATTAAATACATTTTCTTTTTTCTCTAAAATAATACGATGCGCCAAAATGATATGGTTAGCAGCACCTTCTGGCATAGCAGTTCGTAAACCAAGTCGATCAACAATATGTATACGACTATTCGGACTATCCAAACGCTCAACAATCATTGATTCGTCTTCCATTGGTTTATGCATATACACACTTTCTTGTGTGAGCTCGGCTAAGTCATCTAAAATCGGACGAATTTTCGATACATAATCAAATTGATCATATACTTGTAATCCGTATTGCATCCATGCATCACCTAATGTGTAACGCTTCGTTGTTGCATCGAATTGAATAAGACGATGTTCCACAAGTGAGTGTAAAATGCGATGTAATGTAGCAAGTGCGAGTTCGGTATGTTCTGTTAATTGGCTGATGGTAACGCCTGTCTGGTTGTGTTCAGAGATGGCCTTTGTGATCATCATCATGCGATCAATGGCTTGCATATGAAACACTCCTTTTAAAAAATAATAAAATACATCTATTGACATTATAAAGTATGGCGATTATATTTGGAATATAAATTTTTCATATAACGGAATTGTTTTCCGTCTATTGAAAAAAATAAAAGGGGTGTAGCAGTTGTTTACAGACACAATGTACAAAAAACTTGAAAAAGTGATTGTAAAACATCCGAAAGATGCTTTTATTAGTCAAGAACATCTACGAGAGAATTGGATGAAATATTTTTATTTATCTGAACCAAGCTACGATGAGGCATTAAAAGAGTATGAGAATTTTTTAACGCTTTTAAAACAGCATGTAGGGGAAGTTTTGTTTTTAGAACAAGATGAACGTGTCGGTTTAGATTCGATTTATGCACATGATCCGGTGAAATTTACACCGCAAGGCGCAATTATTTTAAAATCAGGTAAAGCATTACGTCAGCCAGAAGCAACAGTGTATCGTGAATTTTTAGAAAAGTATGACATTCCGGTTATCGGTCAATTGCAGGGGGATGCAGTATGTGATGGCGGCGATATTGTCTGGTTAAATGAGAAAACGGTTGCAATTGGTCGCGGCTATCGTACAAATGATGAAGCGATTCGCCAGTTAACAGAGATGTTAGAACCGATGGTAGATGAAATCAAAGTTATTCAATTACCACATGATCTAGGGGAAGAAGCATGCCTACACCTGATGTCCTTCATTAGTATCGTCGACAAAGATTTAGCTGTCGTTCATTCGCGTTTAATGCCTGTCGCACTTAGACAGTGGTTATTAGCACAAGGTTTTACACTTGTGGAAGTACCAGATGATGAATACGATGCACTGGGTTGTAATGTATTAGCATTAGCACCAAGAGTTTGTATGATTCCTGCTGGAAATCCTGTAACAACAGCGCGATTAAAAGAAGCAGGTGCAACAGTTTACACATATAAAGGTGATGAAATTACTGTAAAAGGTACGGGTGGACCAACTTGCTTAACATGTCCAGTCGTTCGTATATAAAAGGGGGGAAATAAAATGTTCAATCATGTCATCGTTAAAAAACCAGGTAAAAGTTATGTAGAAGGTCTTACAACATCTGATTTAGGTGTTCCAAACTATGATGAGCTATTAGTACAACACGAAAATTATGTTGGTGCATTAAAACAATGCGGTGTGGAAGTAGTTTATTTGGAAGCAGATGAGCAATTCCCAGATTCGACATTCGTAGAAGATACAGCCGTTTTAACAAAAGAATTTGCGGTCATTACAAATCCAGGTGCAGACAGTCGTAATGGGGAAGTTGAAGCGATTCGTCCAGCTGTATCAACATTCTATGACAAAATTTATACAATCGAATCGCCAGGCTATTTAGATGGCGGTGATGTATTACAAGCAGACAACACATTCTATATTGGTATTTCGGAGAGAACGAATGAAGAAGGCGCGAAACAACTACAAGCCATTTTAGAAAAAGAAGGCTATACAGCGCATATCGTACCATTAAAAGAGTTCTTCCATTTAAAAACAGGCATTGCGTACTTAGGTGATAATACGATGGTATTAGCAGGTGAATTTTTAGAAAATTCATTATTCGATGAATATAAAAAAATCATTATTCCGAAAGAAGACGAGTATTCAGCGAACTGTATCTTAATGAATGATTATGTCATCATCCCAGATGGTTATCCAAATACAAAAGAAAAATTAGAGAAAAATGGTTACCAAGTGATTGCGTTACCGATGAGCGAGTTCCAAAAGCAAGACGGGGGATTAAGCTGTTTATCATTACGATTTTAAAAAGGTTGTCCACTGCGTGAGTGCGCGGTGGACAACCTCATTCGCATAGAACAAAGGGGAGCGGATTACAATGCATAAACAAGACACAACACCGCAATTAAATCGGACGATGAAAAGTCGTCACTTAATGATGCTATCACTTGGTGGCGTTATTGGAACAGGGCTCTTTTTAAATGTTGGTTACACGATTAATCAGGCAGGACCTGGTGGAGCGATTATCGGTTATTTAATAGGAGGCTTTATTTTATACATGGTTATGACTTGTTTAGGGGAGCTGGCAGTTCATATGCCAGTGACAGGTTCATTCCAAACATATGCGACCAAGTTTATTCATCCAACAGCAGGATTCTCATTAGGATGGATGTACTTCGTTGGGTCAGCTGCAACTGCAGGGGTGGAGTTTACAGCTGCTGGTATTTTGATGAAGCATTGGTTTCCAGATATGCCAACATGGATTTGGTGTGCGATTTTCATCGTATTATTATTCTCGCTAAATGCTCTTTCAACAAGAGGTTTCGCAGAAGCAGAGTTTTGGTTTGCAGGCATTAAAGTATTAGCTGTCGTATTCTTCATCATCGTTGGCGCAGCAGCTATTTTCGGTATTGTACCAATGGCGGATCGTGTTGCACCACATTTGACTAATTTAGAACCGACCTTACTGTTTCCAGCAGGCATCATTATTATCTTTGTGACGATGATGAATGTTATTTTCTCGTATCAAGGTTCTGAATTGGTTGGGATTGCAGCAGGTGAGACAGAAAATCCACAAAAGACGATTCCAAAAGCGATTCGCACGATCTTAGTTCGAATCATTGTCTTTTATATTGCATCAATCGTCATTTTATCAGCGATTTTCCCATCATCTGAGCTTGGATTGTTAGAAAGCCCATTCGTAACATTACTTGAGTTAGTTGGGATTCCATATGCTGCAGATATTATGAATTTTATTATTTTAACAGCGATTTTATCCGTTGGGAATTCATGTTTATATGCGTCAACACGTTTACTTTGGGCGATGTCACTTGAAGATATGGCACCGAAAATTTTCAGTAAAACAAGTAAACGTAACATTCCGCTTAATGCTCTATTATTCACGATGGTCTTTTCATTACTTTCTCTATTAACAAGTGTTATGAAGGCAGATGCGGTATTTGTACTTCTTATGTCGATTGCAGGTATTTCCGTTACAATCTCATGGATGGGGATTGCACTATCACAGTTTATGTTTAGACGAAAATATGTAAAATCTGGTGGACGTTTAGAAGACTTACAATATCATGTGAAATGGTATCCATTCATTCCGCTATTTTGTATTACATTCTGTAGTGCTATTCTCATCTTCTTACTATGGGATGAAACACAACGGGCAGGTGTATTGTATGGAATTGGTTTCTTACTATTATGTATCTTCTTTTATTCAATTAAATTAAAAAGACAAAAGAGAGAAGCAGTTCAAGTACCTGAAGTGAATGAAGATTTATAAAAACTTTCCATAAGGGGATGGTGGATTTTATGACAAATAAGCAATTGATGGAACCACAAAAACAGCAACCAGAGTCAGAAGAACCGAATGTGAACGACACGAAAGTAAAAGGCTTAAATGCTTTTGTATTGATGTTTTTAATTATTATTGTAATGACGATTTTGACGTATATTGTACCAGCTGGACAATATGAACGCGTTGAAAAAGATGGTAGAACGATTGTGAATCCAGAGAGCTTTCAATTTGTAGACAATACACCAGTCAGTTTTCTTTCAATGTTTACCAGTGTCCATCTTGGATTAGTTGAAGGGGCGCAAATTATCCTCTTCGTTTTCCTATTTGGTGGTGCACTCGGTATAATGCAAAAAACGGGTGCGATTGATTCGTTCATTCGTGTGATGGCAGCGAAGTTTGGAGAGAAGCAGTATATTTTAATTCCATTACTCGTTCTGATTTTTGCATCACTCGGTACACTAATTGGTTCAGCGGAAGATACGCTCGTTTATATTGCGATTATTATTCCACTAACAATGGCACTTGGTCTAGATGCCATTACAGGTTTTGCGATTGTTATGCTCGGTACACTTGCGACGGGCTTTGTGTCAGGCATTACGAATCCATTTAATGTAGGCGTGGCACAGTCAATTGCAGAGTTACCAATCTATTCGGGTATGTGGCTGCGAATTATTGCATTTATCGCTTTCTATGCACTTACGGTTTTCTATATTTTTAGACATGCGAAAAAAGTTCGAAAAGATCCGTCAAAAGGAATTTACGGGAAGTTCAATCCAAAAGAAGCGATTCAAATTGATTTGAATTTTAAAATGAGTACACGTCATTTAATCGCACTACTTATTTTATTACTCAATTTTGTGGCACTTGTTGTCGGTGTAATTAAATATCAATGGTACATTAGTGAAATCGGAGGCATCTTCTTATTAAGCGCAATTTTAATGAGTCTGGTGTGTCAAATGCCTGTGAATGATATCGGCGCAGGATTTGTATCTGGTGCACGTGATATGACAGAAGGCGCATTAATTATCGGTTTTGCACAAACGATTTTAGTTATTACACAGAGTGGTGGATTAATTGATACGATTTTATATTACATCTCTAATTTAGTGAGTATTTTACCAGCATCTATTAATGCAATTGGTATGTTTATTTTACAACTCTGTTTGAATTTCCTCGTGCCATCAGGGAGTGGTCAGGCAGCTTTAACGATGCCAATTATGGCACCACTTGCAGATTTAATCGGCGTATCAAGACAAACAGCCGTACTAGCTTTCCAATTTGGTGACGGAATTTCAAATATGATTATTCCAACAAGTGGTGTACTATTAGCAGGTCTTGCAATTGCAGGTATTCCATTTACGAAATGGTTTAAATGGGTTCTACCTTACTTTGCACTTCAAACAACGATTGCGATTGTTCTTTTAATTATTGCGCACTTCACAAATTATGGACCATTTTAGGAGATGATGTATATGAAAACAGTAACAGAATCAAAAGCTAAAGTAGAAGAAAAAGTGATCGCGTGGCGTCGTCATATTCATGAGCATCCTGAATTATCGCGTCATGAGTTTGAAACATCACGCTATATAGAAGAACAATTAAAAAATATGCAGCATATCGAACTGAAAAAATTAACTGAAACAAGTATTTGCGGCATTTTAAAAGGGAATTAAGAAGGTAAAACGATCTTATTACGCGCCGATATTGATGCACTACCAATCCAAGAGGAAGCAGATATATCGTTTAAATCAAAACATGATGGCGTCATGCATGCGTGTGGTCATGATGCCCATGCAGCGATGCTACTTGGTGCAGCACAAATACTAAGTGAACAAGGAATAGACTTTGCAGGTGAAGTCCGTTTTGTCTTCCAACATGCAGAAGAAGTAACACCTGGAGGAGCGCTTGAGCTTGTTGAAAAAGGTATTACAGAAAATGTGGACTATGCATTTGCACTTCACGTATATCCGCATTATCAAACAGGGGAAATTGCCATTCGTGCAGGCAAGATGAATGCTGCAGGAGATGATTTTGAAATTACAGTGATTGGTAAAGGAGGACATGCTTCGACACCTGAATTCACAGTGGATCCGATTATTGTTGGGACGCAAATTGTTAGTGCTTTGCAAACAATTGTGTCGCGTAAAGTACCCGCTATCCATGCACCTGTTGTAACGGTTACACAATTCCACTGCGGCGATGCATTAAATATTATTGCGAATGAAGCCTACTTAGGTGGAACCATTCGTTCGCATAATGAAGAAGTACGTGTTCAAGCACGAGAAGAACTAGAACGCATTGTTCAATATACAGCTGAAATGAATGGGGCAGAAGCAAAAATCAAGTGGGATATTGGCTGTGCAGCGGTGATCAATGATGAATACGCGACGAGTCTATCTATTGAAGCGGCGAAAAAAGTAGTAGGAGAAGAAAAGGTTGTCGCGATTCCAGAGCCCATGTTTGGAGCAGAAGATTTTGCAGCTTATAGTGAAGTTGTGCCAGCATCTATGCAATTTATTGGTGTTCATAACGAAGCCTTTGGTGAAGCTTACCCACTTCATCATCCTAAATTTAAAATTGATGAAGCAGCTTTAGTAAAGGGTTCTGAGTACTTTGTAGAACTTGTCACAATGATTTGTAAAAACGAACAATAGAGGAGGAATAAGATATGAATTGGCAAACACCTGAGAAATTGCGCGCGTTATTATGTGAGGTGGTAAGCTTTGGGAGTGAGACATTTACAGAAGGTGAGCGTTTATTTTCGCGTAAACTAAAAGAAAAATTAGAAACATTAGCTTATTTTCAAACGAATCCGTCGCAATTGCAACTTGTCGATGTCGATTACGGACGCCAAGTCGTATCTGCTTTTTACCATGCACCACATTGTCGAGATACGGTTGTACTCATCAGTCATTTTGATACGGTCCAAACAGAAGAATACGGTGAAATTCGTCACTTAGCGACACAACCAGAAGAGCTGACAGCACTTTTAGAAAAACAGCCACATTATGTCAATGAAGTGGCACAGAAAGATTTACAAAAGGGCGAGTATCTATTTGGACGTGGTGTTATGGATATGAAAATGGGGCTATGTTTACACATGCAGTTAATCGAAAAAGCAATTGAGGAGCAGTGGCCGATTAATTTACTACTTATTACAGTACCTGATGAAGAAGTAAACTCAGCAGGTATGCGAAAAGCAGTGGAACATATTGCAGCTTTACGTGATAAACATGATTTACACATCGAGTTATTTTTAAATAGTGAGCCATCTTTTTCACAAGGTCCAGAAGATGTCAAAGAATATATTTATTCAGGTACAATTGGAAAAATTATGCCCGCAGCTTTATTTTACGGAAAAGAAACGCATGTCGGTGAACCATTAAAAGGCATTACAGCACCGTTTATGAGTGCCTTCTTAACAGCTGAGATGGAATTTAATGATCGCTTCGAAGAGACGGTTTACGGCGAGACAACACCACTCCCTGTATCACTTCAGCTAAAAGACTTAAAAGAGCAGTATTCAACTCAAACACCGTACCGAGCAGCAGCGCTTTATAACGTCTTTTTAATGAAGCGCAGTGCAAGTGAGATTTTTGACATTTTTGAACAAGTAACAATAGAAGCGATGGACAAATGTAATGCACAATACGAAAAAATTTGTGCGAAAAAGAATGTAAAGCCTGTTGGCACGATTCGTACGATTCGCTTTAGTGAATTGAAAAAGTATGCCCTTGAAAAATTAGGTGAAGTGAAAGTGTCAGAGTTAGAAGAGGGAATTTATACGAATGATGTATGGGATGACCGAACAAAATCATTAAAGATTGCGGATGAACTGATGATTCATTGTAAAGAATTAGCACCAGCGACGGTTATTTTATTTGCGCCACCTTATTATCCACCAGCGAATTCGTCAGAGCATCCGTTTATGAAACAAGCTGTATCATACTTATTAGATGCAGCAAAACCATATGATATTCCACTCGAACAAATTCATTACTTTAATGGTATTTGTGACTTGAGTTATTGTCAGTATGTTTTAGATGATGGTTGGCAAAGCTATGAAGAAAATACACCAGTATGGGGCAAGACATATGAAATTCCTTTCGAACAAATTGCGACATTCGATGCACCTGTTTTAAATGTAGGGCCTTTTGGAAAAGATGCACATCAAATTTCAGAACGTCTGCATACGAAGAGTGCATTTGAAGAAATGCCTGAATTAATTCAAGGGTTGATTCAGCAAATGATTGTGTGGAAACAACAAAACGAAGCTGTATAAGTAATGTTGAAAGAGGCTGGATTGTCAGTCTCTTTTTCGTTTATATTAAACAAGTGGGGAGATTTAGATGAATCATCAAACTTGTGTTATTATATTACATGAAATTTATGGTGTGAACAATCATATGGCGTATTATCGTCAAGTATTTGAACAACAAATGAATGTCTACATACCAAACTTATTAAATAGAACAACAGTTTTTATGTACAATGAGGAAGAAAAAGCCTATGAATATTTTATGGAAGCAGTCGGTTTTGAAAAAGCAAAGAAGATGGTTGAGGAGTTAATAGATGCACTGGCAAAACAATATGACTTTATTCAATTAGTCGGTTTTAGTGTCGGTGCAACAGTCGCATGGTTATGTAGTGAACATCCTGCTGTACAGAAAGTATTATGCTTTTACGGTTCACGTATTCGCTCCTATACGAATGTCATACCAAAAGTACCTGTGCAGATGGTCTTTGGAAAGAATGAAAAAGCATTTAGCCCCGAGAATGTAAGAATAGAATTAAATGAGCATCCTCTAGTAACTTTTGAAATAGTAGAAGGTACACATGGCTTTGCGAATCCGTATGATCAAATGGATTGTGAACAGACTACGAAGCGAGTATTACAACAATGGTTTGATTTGAAATAAAGAGTAAGAAAAAATTTCAGATAATAGTTGTCAACGTGTAGTAGTTATGATAATATAATTATTGTCAGTAACAATAAATCACTTAATAATAGCGTGATTTATACATCCATGCCGGGGTGGCGGAACTGGCAGACGCACAGGACTTAAAATCCTGCGATGAGTGATCATCGTACCGGTTCGATTCCGGTCCTCGGCATCTTTTTTATGCTTAATTTGCGGAAGTAGTTCAGTGGTAGAACACCACCTTGCCAAGGTGGGGGTCGCGAGTTCGAACCTCGTCTTCCGCTCCAAAATGGAGATATACCCAAGTCTGGCTGAAGGGATCGGTCTTGAAAACCGACAGGCGGGTCAAACCGCGCGGGGGTTCGAATCCCTCTATCTCCTCCATGAAGGGTCGGTAGCTCAGTTGGTAGAGCATTAGATTGAAGCTCTAAGTGTCGGCGGTTCGATTCCGTCCCGACCCATACTAATCGCGCAAGTAGTTATACTACTTGCGCGATTTTTTATGTTGATTGAGTGGCCCGTTTTCGCCCTCGAATGACCCGTTTTGACGGGTGAATGTCCCGAATCAATGTGCGAGTGACCCAACCACTTCAACGAATGCCCCGTTTTGCCACACGAATGGTCGAATTCACACATTATAGGCAACTCAAGTCCTTTTAGATTACTCAAAAGCCTTGAAGAAAGTATGAAGAGGGAGTAATTTAGTCTTTCAAGCGAGTGGCCCGTTTTCGCCCTCGAATGCCCCGTTTTGCCACACGAATAGTCGAAATCCACCTCACCAAACTAACTTAAGTCCTGAAAGTCTGATTAAAGTACTTGCAAATGGTTTCCAACAGATGTACAATGAAGTCAAGTTAATAATTGGTTTGAGTGAATGAGAGACCTTTAAAGAACACATGCGATAGCTATGTGCTTTTTAAAGGTCTCTTTTTCGCGTCTAAAAATAGGAGGAATTTACGTATGAGAGCAGCATCAGCATTCAATCGTCAACAAACAATCGAGGAATTACAACAAACATCATATGATTTATTAGTAATTGGTGGAGGAATCACAGGTGTCGGTATCGCATTAGATGCTGTTACACGTGGTTTGTCTGTGGCATTAGTTGAAATGCAAGATTTTGCGGCAGGTACGTCTAGTCGCTCAACAAAATTAGTGCATGGTGGCTTACGCTATTTAAAACAATTCGAAATTAAAGAGGTTGCAGAGTTAGGTAAAGAACGTGCAATTGTATATGAGAATGGACCGCACGTAACAACACCAGTTTGGATGTTATTACCATTCCATAAAGGTGGTACATTCGGCAAATTCTCAACAAATATTGGTTTACGTCTATATGACTTTTTAGCAGGCGTTAAAAAATCAGAACGTCGTTATATGTTAAATGCATCGCAAACATTAGCAAAAGAACCACTGGTAAAGAAAGCTGATTTAAAAGGTGGCGGTGTCTATGTAGAGTACCGTACAGATGATGCACGTCTAACAATTGAAGTTGCAAAAACAGCAGTTGAAAAAGGTGCGACATTAATCAATTACACAAAAGCAACAGGCTTTTTATATAATGAGCAAGGCAAAATTAACGGGATTGAAGCACAAGATGTATTAAATAATCAATCTTTCAATATTCGTGCAACTAAAGTAATCAATGCAGCGGGTCCATGGGTGGATGACGTGCGTTCAATCGAAGGTAAAACAACAGGAAAACATCTAATTCTTTCAAAAGGTGTTCACTTAGTATTTGATGAGTCTGTATTCCCATTAAAACAAGCGATTTATTTTGATACACCAGATGGTCGTATGGTATTCGCGATTCCACGTAATGGAAAAACATATGTGGGAACAACAGATACATTCTATAAAGGTGATCCAAAAGATATGGAAATCACAAAAGAAGATCGTAAGTACATTTTAGATGCGATTCACTACATGTTCCCAGATGTGAATATTACAGAGCATCAAATTGAATCAAGTTGGGCAGGGGTTCGACCATTAATCCATGAAGAAGGAAAAGACCCATCTGAAATTTCACGTCATGATGAAGTATGGGAATCTGAAACAGGATTAATTACGATTGCGGGCGGTAAACTAACAGGTTATCGTAAAATGGCAGAAGGCGTGATTAATCGTATTGCGTCAAGCTATAACCGTACACTAGCACCTTGTCAAACGAAGCAATTGAAAATTTCAGGTGGTGATATTGGTGGTTCACAAAATCTTGAAAAATTCATCGATATGAAAGTGGCTGAAGGTGTAAAACATGGCTTAACAGAAAAAGAAGCGCGCCATCTTGCGCATCACTACGGAGCGAATGTGAATCGAGTATTTGCTTACTTAGCAGAAGCACCAAGTAATTTACCAGCAGGATTGTATGCACAATTACAATATGGTTTAGCTTATGAGTTTGTACAACATCCAAATGACTTCTTCATTCGTCGTACAAGTGATTTATTCTTTAATATTCAAGAAGTAATTGAATACAAAGAAGTCATTTTACAATTGATGTCTCAACAATTACAGTGGACAGATAACCAAAAAGCGTTATATACTGAACAATTGGAGTTAGAGATTACACGCGCAACAACAGCCAAATAATTTGCTTGAGAGGAGAGAACGACATGAGTTTTCAAAATCAGCGCATTATTCCAGCTGCCAAAACAATTAGTCAAGTCGATCGTGCTTTTTCAAGTCCATTTGAATATGTTGTATTACTGGAAACGCATATTAGCCAATTACGTCCATTAAAAAGAGAAGCAGAACGTGTAGGAAAGAAGTTAATTATACATGCTGATTTAATTAATGGTTTAAAGACGGATAATTTTGCAGCTGACTTTTTATGTAATGAAATTCAGCCAGATGGTATCATTTCGACACGTTCGAATATGATTATGAAAGCGAAAGAGCGAGGAATTTTAGCAATTCAACGTGTCTTTTTAATTGATACCATTGCACTTGAGAAAAGTTATTCTTTAATTGAGAAGAATGCACCAGATTATATTGAGTTATTACCGGGTATAATTCCAGAGATGATCCAAGAAGTGTATGAACGAACAAAAATTCCTGTTATTACGGGTGGATTGATTCGTCATGCGGAAGAAATCGAACGCGCTTTGGATGCTGGAGCAGTAGCCGTGACAACATCAGATAAAAAACTTTGGCGAAAATTCCAAAATAATATTGACGATTCACGTGATCCTATCTAAAATGAAAAATAAGATAATATTACGTGGTTGAGATTAGGAGTCCGCATCTATAGCTATTTTTAGTAGCTTATTTAGATGTGGACTTTTTCTGTTTGCCATACAAAAAAAACCAAAGGAGTGAGTTTATGTCTACTTTTACAGCAGAATTAGTTGGTACAATGTTATTGATTTTATTCGGGGGTGGTGTAGTAGCAGGTGTCGTATTACACAAATCAAAAGCTTTCGGTGGTGGCTGGATTGTCATTACATTTGCATGGGGGCTTGCAGTAGCGATGGCTGCATATGCAGTAGGAGGAATTAGTGGTGCACACTTGAACCCGGCTCTAACGTTATCGCTTGCAACAATTGGTGATTTTCCGTGGAAAAATGTACCCGCTTACATTTTAGCGCAAATGATTGGTGCATTCATCGGTGCAGTGTTAGTCTATTTCATGTACTTACCACATTGGAAAGGAACAGAAGACAAAGAAGCAAAATTAGCTGTTTTCTCAACAATTCCTGCAATCAAGCATCCATTTTCAAACTTAATTGCGGAAATGATTGGTACATTTGCATTAGTACTTGGTATTCTAGCTTTAGGAACAAATACGATTACAGATGGTATGAGTCCATTCTTAGTGGGTATGTTAATTGTAGTAATTGGTATGGCTTTAGGTGGACCAACAGGTTACGCAATTAACCCAGCTCGTGATTTAGGGCCACGTATTGCACATGCATTACTACCGATTCCAGGAAAGGGTTCATCGAATTGGTCATATGCATGGATTCCAGTTGTTGGACCGATTATCGGCGGTGTATTCGGTGCATTATTCTTCCAAAAAGTATTTGAGGGAGAAAATAATCCGTTATTTTGGGTATTTGCAGTGATTATTATCCTTATTTTTGTAGCTGCTCAAATGACTGTAAAGCATGTAAAAGAAGATTAGGAGGAAATTGATATGACAGAAAAGTATATTTTAGCATTAGACCAAGGTACGACAAGTTCACGTGCCATCTTATTCGATCATGAGGGAGAAATTTTTTATTCACATCAAAAAGAGTTTCCACAGTATTTCCCAGAAGCAGGTTGGGTAGAGCATGATCCAGAGCAAATCTGGTCTTCTATTCTATCGTGTATTGCAACTGTTTTAGCAGATAAACATATAGAGGCTTCACAAATTGCAGGGATTGGTATTACAAACCAACGTGAAACAACTGTTGTTTGGGACCGTCACACAGGTGAACCAATCTATAACGCGATTGTTTGGCAATCACGACAAACAGCAGGTATTTGTGAAGAACTAAAAGGTGAAGGATACGATCAACTTTTCCGTGATAAAACAGGTCTTCTAATTGACGCTTACTTCTCAGGTACAAAAGTAAAATGGATTTTAGATCATGTAGAAGGCGCACGTGAAAAAGCTGAAAACGGTGATTTATTATTCGGTACAATTGATACATGGTTAATTTGGAAATTAACAGACGGCAAAGTACATGTAACAGATTACTCAAATGCTTCACGTACGTTAATGTATAATATTCATGAATTAAAATGGGATGAGGAGTTACTCGATATTTTAGGTGTCCCAGCATCTATGCTACCAGAAGTTAAACCATCGTCTGAAGTGTATGGTGTAACAGATGCAGCGAAATTCTTCGGTAGTGAAGTGCCAATCGCTGGTGCAGCTGGTGACCAGCAATCTGCTCTATTCGGTCAAACTTGTTTTGAACAAGGTATGGTAAAAAACACATACGGAACAGGTTGTTTCATGTTGATGAATACAGGTGAAAAAGCAGTCAAGTCAAATAATGGTTTATTAACAACGATTGCATGGGGCATTGATGGTAAAATTCACTATGCCCTTGAAGGAAGTATTTTCGTAGCAGGTTCTGCGATTCAATGGTTGCGCGATGGTTTACGTATGTTCCGTAATTCATCTGATTCAGAACAGTATGCAAAGCGTGTTGACTCAACAGAAGGCGTTTATGTTGTTCCAGCATTCGTTGGTTTAGGAACGCCTTATTGGGATTCAGATGTACGTGGTTCAGTATTTGGCTTAACGCGTGGTACGACAAAAGAACATTTCATTCGTGCAACGCTTGAATCGCTTTGCTATCAAACAAATGACGTATTAAGTGCAATGGAAGAAGATTCAGGTATTCCATTTAAAACATTACGTGTAGACGGTGGTGCGGTGGCGAATGACTTCTTAATGCAATTCCAAGCAGATCTATTAGATGTTCCAGTAGACCGTCCAGTTGTAAAAGAAACAACAGCATTAGGTGCAGCATATTTAGCTGGTTTAGCAGTTGGTTTCTGGTCTTCAATGGATGAAGTAGCGGCACATTGGAAGTTAGAGCATAAATTTACACCAGAGATGGAACAATCACGTCGTGAAGAATTATATACAGGATGGAAAAAAGCAGTAAAAGCAGCACAAGCTTTTAAATAATTTAAAAATCGGAATCGCGCGATGGTGTGGTTCCGATTTTTTGTTGCGTACGCTTTTTAAAATATAAAAAGTATATTTGCAGAGAGAAATTAAGTCTGAAAACAGAATAAGTAGTAAGGTTCTTTATCATTAAAATAAAAAATGTATAATTTTCTACTTATTGTTTGCTTTTCTCTCTTTCATTCGATTATGATAGTTTCAAGATTTGATTAAGGGAGGCTATTTAGATGACGAAAATTGAGACAAATGCAGTTCGAGAACTTTTTAATGCACAAGAAGAAAACCAGTGGAAGGTGCGTCAGACAACTGCAAAAGAGCGAATTGCACAGTTGAATGCGCTAAAAGATGCATTGATTGCGCGTACACCAGAAATTATTGAAGCGGCACAAAAAGATTTCGCACGTCCAGAAGCAGAAGAGAACAGTCAAATTCAAGCCGTTGTAGAAGTTATTCAATATACAACAGCGCACTTAGAAGAATGGATGAAACCAGAAGTTGTACCGAGTGGCGAAGATGCAGAAGTACGTATTGTATATGAACCAAAAGGTGTTATATGTATTATGGGGACGTGGAATTCACCGTTATCAACTTGTATTCACCCATTAGTGGAAGCGCTTGCATCTGGGAACTGTGTTGTGCTCAAACCATCTGAATTGTCTCCACATTATGCAGATATTATTCGCGTTATCATCGAAGATGTATTCAAGGCAAATTATGTAGCTGTTGTGACGGGTGATGCGACAGTAGCGAATGAATTATTACAAATTCCATTTAACCACTTTTTCTTCACAGGAAGTCCGCGCGTCGGTAAGCTTGTAATGGAAGGCGCTGCCAAGCATTTAGCAAGTGTTACACTTGAGCTAGGAGGCAAGTCACCAGTCATTTTAGATCGCGGATATGATATGCAGCGAGCAGCGCAACAACTCGTATTCGGTAAAATTCTAATGGGCGGTCAACTCTGCATTTCACCTGATTATATTTTTGTTCATGAAGATGACGTGACGAATTTTGTCGTAAATTATGAAGGAGTCACAAAATATATGCTCTATGATGAATCAGGAAAGATTCGTTATGATGAACGCACAACCATCGTCAATGAATCCCATTATAAGCGTCTAAAATCATTATTTACAGATGCGATTGAAAAGGGAGCTACTGTATTAGCTGGTGGAGATTTTAATGATGAAAAGCGTTTAATTGAACCAACTGTTTTAGGCAATGTAACAGAAGATATGCGCATTTCAGAAGAAGAGGTTTTCGGTCCGATTACATTTATAAAGCCTTATAAAACAGTAGATGAAGTCATTTATTATATTCAAAAACATCCAAAACCACTTGCTATGTATCCATTCAGTAAAAATCGTAACTTCCAAGAAGCTTTATTACAAGGCACATCATCTGGTGGTGTAACAATTAATGGAATCATTATGCATAATGTTCATCCAGGTTTACCATTCGGTGGTGTTAATAATTCAGGAATTGGCAGTTTCCATGGTATTCATGGTTTCAAAGGGTTATCACATGCACGCGCTGTATATCATATTTTATAAATAAAATTTTATCATAAAAATAAAGCGAGAGTATGAACATTACATATGTCATACTCTTTTTTAATGTTGAAAGGGTTTACGCATGAAAAAGCGAATAGTTTATATACATGAATATTTTTTGATTATATAAATAATGGGTTATGGATAAATAAGAGAGGGGTATAAGATTATAAAATAAATATAAAGGGGTGGCAGTGTGAGAAAAGCGTATGTCGGAATCATACTTCTTATAGGCACGCTTCTACTAGGTGCATGTAATGAAACAACAACGTCACACTCTATTCAATACGGAAAAATCATTCAAAATGACGAAGTAGAATTAACACATACATTACGCAACGAGCAAGTATACGAAAAAATTCACGAAATTTTAAAAGAAGCTACAAATGTTGGGATGTCTGAAGATGAGCTCAGTCATTTTTCATCACAATACATTCAATTTAAAAATACACGACAAAATATGCTGATTGCGAATTATTATCTCTGGGAAGACCGAAAAAATCAGCGTTATATTTGTCGCCCTTTTTATGAATCCAAGTATTTATTTTATGAAGTAACGGCTCACAATTATCGAGAACTAAAAAAACAAATAGAGAAAGTGAAAAAGAGTAAAGAGAAATTAGATAAAGATGAAACGGTCACTAAAAAACAACCTGAGCAAACACCTAATTTATTAGGAGATTGAAATAATAAAATGAACTCTCCATTACGTTAAATCGTATGGAAAGTTCGTTTTTTTATTATTTGTGTTTAAAATATAGTCTTTTAGGGGTATATAAAAAACATACCACCTTAGATGTAATAGGTGTAGTAATTTTTAAAGCCAACTCCTCTTGCTTTAAAAATGCTACAGTCTCTTATTACCTCATAACTTATTTTGACCCTTGCTCGTAGGGTCCTTTTTTATGATTTAGACTGCGGATAGAGTGCATCGACTAACACATAGATAATGGCTGTTATAATACTCACGATTAAAATAGGTGAACCGATAAAAGGTAGTGTGCCTGCAATTAAATAAAGTAGCACACGGATCAGAATTTTCACGACTTGATAATCGAAAATAGCAGCGATTCGTTCGATGATATACGATGCAAGCAAGCCATACGTCATTAATAAAATCATAATGAGACAAAAAATAAACCACACACGACTCGGCTCCATTGAATTCCAATAATAAATCTTCGTTGCAATGGTTGATAAAATACTAGTAATAATCGTAATGATTATTCGCTCACGTAAAGAATGCAAGAGCATCAACCTCCCATCTTCTATTATACGATAGAATCCCTTCAGAATCATCACAACTTTATCTTCCATATTGTACTTCGAATCGTAAAAGTGTAAACTTATTTATTGTATCAGTTTACATAAAAGGGGGATGCTTTTCATGATTCATTTAAGAGGACATCATTTACTTTGCTTAGTCGGCTACAGAGGAATGGGTTATTCAGAAGAATATGTAGAAAATATGACACGTATTCATCGACAACTGCGTGCAAGACCGACGACACTTGTTCGATTAGTAAAAGGTATTGATCATCTATGCGAAAAATATCCAAATAGCGGTGAATATCATTGTTTAAACGAAGAGATTTTCAATCAAGACGCTTACATTGCAGAAAAGTTGGGCATTCAAATTGGACAACTCGTACCATGGTTCGAAGTTGAAAGAAGATTGAAAAAGTATATTCAACCGACAGACATTGCAACAATTTGTGAAAATTGTTCTTGGCGTTCCTACGGGGTTTGTGAAGAAGGAATGGAGAGGATTCATAAGGGAATTTCATTATTTGATGTATAAATCATAAGGGAATTAGCACTTGAATTATGGATAAATATTGTAAAACAATAGATTTCGAACTAGTCAAAAGTACTCTATAGAATAAAGTGAGAATATGCGATAATAGAATGCGAACATACGTTCATTTTCATATTATATTGGAGGTTTAGTATGACAACTTTCCTTTTCAAACGCTTAAATCAATTATTTGGACTGAAAAAATATATTGTTGTTGCAGTAGAAAAAGCCAGTGGACAATCAAAACAATTCGTTGTGGTATCACGTAAGCAACACGCAGCAGTTTCAGAAGTGAGTAAACAACTTGATTTACAACAGTACGACGTAACAACTTATACAAAAGTGCAATATGCACATATGTTAAAGTTAAAATATTAAGAAAAAGAGAGATTCAGTTAAGTTGAATCTCTTTTTTTGTTACATATAAAAAAAGAAACAATAATAGATGGTTTTTAGTGAATAGTGTTATGATACAGTGGGGTGAGAGTTATGAAGTGGGTGAAACGCTTTTTAAAATGGTACATAGGTTTAAATATTATACTCATTGTAGGACTAATTGTCGCGACAGAAGTATCACCAAAACCGGGTACGGCGATGATTCGCTATGTTTTTAATCGAGAAGTACCGATTAAAGACGTCGGAAATTTTAAGAAAAGTGAAGAGGTAGTAAACGTACAAAAAAATATGCATTATGATTCGAAGTATCCGCGTAATACATTTGATTTATATACACCGAAAGATATGAAAAAGGGCGAGAAGTTACCTGTTTTAATTTGGTTACATGGTGGTGGTTACTTAGCAGGGGATAAGTCACTTGCAAAAGAGTTTGCGACATATGTTGTGACGAAAGAGCGAGTAGCTGTCATTTCAATGAACTATGAGTTAGCGCCTGAATTGCGTTATCCAGGGCAAGTGGAACAAGTGAATGATTTGTACAAAACACTGATTGCTTCACCTGAAAAATGGGCAAATTTAGATTTAACAAAACTTGCATTTGGTGGCGATTCTGCAGGTGCGCAGATTGTAGGGCAGTATGTTGCGATTCAAACGAATCCAACGTATGCAAAAGAGATGAACATGAAACAACTTGTACCGAAAGAACATTTAAAAGCTTTCATTTCTTATTGTGGTCCACTCGATTTGCAGCAAATGAAGGATTTACCGAAAAAAGAGGTACTAATGAAATTCTTTGCACGAACCGTTGCATGGGATTTAATTGGCGATAAAAATTGGAAAGATAGCCCGGTTGTGACACAAGCTTCATTGACTGAGCATGTGACATCTGACTTCCCACCAAGTTATGTAACCGATGTAAACGGTTTTTCTTTCTTACCGCAAGGGCAAGCGTTTGTAAAAGAGTTAGTGGAGCAAGATGTCCCTGTTCAGTCGTTATTTTATGCGAATGAAGAACAGCCGATTTATCATGAATATCAATTTAGCTATGATACAAAAGAGGCGCAGCGCTGTTTAGCAGAAACACTTGCATTTTTAAAAGTAACTTTAAAAGATTAAGAAAGAATAGAGACATAAGTGTATGAACACAAAAAACGGAATCACGCTATCGAGCGGTTCCGTTTTTTTTGAACTCTAAAAAGAGAAGTGAATAGCCTCTTTCATTTTATAATTCATCTGCATAGCCGAGTAAGACGATACCGACTAAGATAATGCTGATGACAAAATATTGACGCGTTGATAATTTTTCTTTTAAGAAAATGCGCGATAAGATAATAGAGAAAATACAGAATGACGAAATCAGTGGAGCAGCACCAATTGCATAAGCAGCAATAGCATAGACATAGAAGAATTGGCCAGCTGTTTCGAGTAATGCCGCAATTGTTCGATCTCCTTGTTTGAAGATGTTGACAACTTCATTTTTTACAGCTGCTAAGTAAGCCCAGTAAATAACTGCTACGATGAAGAATGTATATTCATAGGCGATTAACGCTGCATCTTCTGATAATAGTTTCGTCTTGTCTAAGACAACACCATCTGCAAATGTTCCTAAGCCATCTAGTACAGCATAAAGAAGTGGGAATAGTAAGGCAAAGAAACCAAACTTATATTTCTTCTCGATGACAACGCCAGATTGATGGCGAATTAAATCATCTTGTTGTTTTTCAAGTACAGCAATCCAAATAACACCGATACAAATAATCGAAATACTTACATAGTGTAACCAGTTATTATCACTTGGATAGAAAATAGATAGTAAAATGACGGTAATTGCACCTGAAGAATTTTGAAGTGGTGCGACAATTGATAATTCCAAATAACGTAAACCAACATATCCAAACACCATCGAAGAAATATAAAGTGCAGAAACAGGTAAATACGTAATCATATCATCAAGATTCAATGATAAACCTTTAACGAGCATATAGATGGTTGCATGCGCACCCATGACAAGACCAACCATGATTGTAATTTTAGCATGGCTATTGCGGTCGGCAGGATCTGACCCTTTTTTGTAGAACAAGTTGGCTGCGCCCCAACAAGCCCATGTTAACATTGCATATAAAAACCACATAAATAAAAAAGACTCCTCTATCTTAATAAAATAAACGAATGCATGAGGAAAGTTACGACATGAATTGTTTTTTTAGTTCGACTGTTAATTCATCAATTGTTGTACAAACACAGCCATTTTGCTTAATTAAGCCAACAACGAATAAGTTGCGATAGACGAATTGATTTTCAACAGCGTCTGTTCGTAGTGCTTCAATTTTCTTCATGTTGTCGCGCCCTTGTTGTCTTGAATCTGTAAATACAGCGAAAATAGGACGATTTAACATCGAAAAAGCACCGATTTCTGCTGCAACACCACTGTCGATTTCAACACCGTCGATGACTGCTATTAAAAAGTCACTCATTTTTAATGCTTCAATATCTGCGTATGCAATCTGCTCACTATTTGCAAATGCTGTTTTATCATTAATTGCATCATTTTCTTGTGGTACGTATAAGTCGACGTTTGGTAACGTGTGACGAACTGCTTTTGCAATCATTTCGTTCACTAAACGATCACCTAAACTAAATAATCCATTCGCTAAATAACCTTTCAACATCTTGCATAACCTCCGTTCTGTTCTATTGTATGTTATTGTGTAATAAAAAAACAAGCATCTATGCAAATTTTGAATTGAAAGAAAAAGAGAGACGCCAAAAAAGAAGTCTCTCTGTTTTACTATTTGCAATTTAATAAAATCAAACCTTTATCTTGTGTGTGTAATTGGGCGTGAATCGTCGCTGTTTTTAATTTGCTCATCACTTCAGGCGATACGCCAATTTCATAACCTTCTACTTCGATAATATGATCCGTATCAATTAGCGTATCAATATCTGCTCCAATCGTAAAATCACCCGACTGATAAATACCATAAAAACGTAATTTTAAGGTTTCTTCATTTGCGATGGCTTTTTGAATAAATGCTTTTCCTGCCTCTGTCAATTTCAACGATAAGTCACATTCCTTTCAAAGAAAAATTATTTTACACTCTTTTTCCACTGAAAAGATAGTAATAAACCTTATTTGCGTGTCAGCCATTCTGAAAAAATGAAAAATAGAATGATGAATGAAAAAGCGATAATGAAGAACCAAGTTGGAACACTACCGAACATTAATAACATATTGAACCTCCAAAACCATTGTTTTATCTAGCATAGCATGAAATGAAAAGGGCGTAAAAAAATTAACACATTTCTCTAAAAATGAGTTAGAATAAGAGAGTAAATGCGAGTAGAGAGGTTGTTTGAACATGATACATTTAAATTGGAAAGATGCACCAACAATTAAAACGGTCAAATGCGAACATACAAATGCAAAAAAATATTTAGTATCGAATATGCTAACAGTAGGTAAAGAGTATGAAGTGAAAAATGAAACAGACGAGTTTTATTTTGTAGTTGATAACTCAGGCCACGTCGGTGGTTACTACAAAGAATATTTCGCATAATTGAGCGATTTACAGAAAACAGCTCCTCCGTCTCATCGGGGGAGTTTTTCTTTTTTAGAATAGGGGGAAGCGACGATGCACGAACTGATTGAACAAGAAATTGTAAAGCGTACGAAAGACCATGAAAATAATGAGTGGCAATCACTTATTCCAGAAGGTGGTTATAAATCACCGGATGCTTATTTATACGAAGATATTCTATTAAGTGTCGTACTGAAAAAAGCGATTTTACTAAAGGGTCCTTCTGGTTCAGGGAAGACGAAATTAGCAGAATCGATTGCGGCATTATTTGAACAACCGATGCATAGTATTAACTGTTCGGTTGATTTAGATGCGGAAAGTTTACTTGGTTTTAAAACAGTTGTACAAAAGGAAGGACAGACATGGATTGATTTTGTGGAAGGTCCTGTTGTAAAAGCGATGAAAGAAGGACATTTCCTTTATATTGATGAAATTAATATGGCAAAACCTGAAACATTACCGATTTTGCATAGTGTATTGGATTATCGCCGTATGTTGACGAATCCATTTACAGGTGAGGTTATTCAAGCGCATCCAAACTTTGGCGTCATTGCCGCAATTAATGAAGGATACATCGGGACAACACCGATGAATGAAGCGCTAAAAAACCGTTTTGTTTCTTTTGCGATTCCATATATTACAGGTGAACAATTAGCGGGATTAGTGGATGAATACTTCCCGACGATTCAAGCAACTTTAAAAAATAGTATGCTGTCACTTGCAACAGATTTGAGAAAACAAGCAGAGAATGGTTTAGTGAGTGAGGAAGCAGCGTCGATTCGAAGTTTATTAGATGCGATTGAGTTAGCGCAATACATGTCACCCATTCGTGCAGTGCGATATGCCATTGCAGAAAAATTAGATGATGCATCAGAAAAGCAGTTAGTTATTGAATTAGCAAAAACATGGATGGAGTAGGTGATTCGATATGGCAGAGATGAGTAGATTTATTCAATTTAATAATGAACAAATCGATGCAAGACAGATGATTACCTATGAGAATTTAGCACAGGCACTTTCGGGAAATCCACATATTCATCTAACAGAACGACAATTAATGGAATTCAATCCGAAAGAACAAACGATATCCATGTCTGTATTTTGGCGTCATCGAACAGCTGAACAAACGCATTTAGGCCGTTTATCTGATATTTATTTACTAGCAGAGGGATTTTGGCGTCATTTTTCACAAAGAGCTTGGCATGAATTTCAAGAAGAAATAACAGAGCTGAACTATCCGAAGTTTTTCGAACAACAGCTTATTATGGCAGAAGAATTTCGTTTGATGGAGTCTGTCGCCAAAAAACGTCCAGGTACAAAAAAAGCTTTTCGATTGCGTGCACAAGCCTATTTAGCGACATACCAACATCAAATTCATGTGCATCATCAAAAAGGCTTTCTAGCAGAAGCATTATTAAATTATTTTTATATCGCTCTACATGAAGGTAGTTTGCGCTTACCGACAGGTGGAATATTCGACACATTTGGCGATTTACTATATAAATGGCAGCACGTATTCGATAGCCAATCGACAGAGGAAACGATTCGTATCATTTGGGCACTTGTACCGCAGATTGAAGAAATTCTAAAAAAAGATATTCAGTTGGATGTCTACGCTTTACTAGATCAGTTGGAAGCAGTACCTTTTATTCCAGATCATGAACATGATGGTGTTTGCGGGATGGAAGAAGGCAGTGATGAAGCTAAAGAAACAATCGAAGAAACTTTTAGAAGTTGGCATCGTGAATCACAAGATGATACAGGGACCCATTTACGCTTTGAGTTAGAGCGGGGAAACGAAGGGAAATCTTTATCAGATGAAGCAGTGGAAGGACAGGATGGTCAACCACCGACAGAAGTTGGAACGGGTGGCGACGTCGATGCGACTGCTAAACCACAAAAAGAAGAAAGCTTAGCAACAAAATCACTAAAAAAGAAATATACCAAGTCTGGTGAAGTATTTGGACGTGAACATGAACAAGTAATCTATCAAGAGAAGATGATTACTACACATGGAGAGGACATCACACCAAAATCGGTCATGGAAAAATGGCGATTACAACAAGAGCCGATGGTACGCGCACTTGTTCAAGAATTACGAAAACGCATGGCACAAAAGAAGATGAGTCGACGAACGCATCTTAGTTATGGTCGTTTAGATTCAAAACAACTTTTATCATTTGTTACAGAGAATCACCCACGTCCTTTTTATAAAAAAGATGCACCTTCTAAACCTCTAGATGCTGTATTTGGTTTATTAATTGATGGCTCGGCTTCTATGATGGATAAAATGGATGAAACAAAACAGGCCGTTCTATTATTCCATGATGTACTGCGTTCACTTGAGATTGCGCATGAGATGACTTTATTTTATGAAGATGCTTATGAAGCGACAAAAGAAGTGCAGCCGAATACATTTGAATGGATTCATCGTTTAGAGGACGGGGCAGTAGATGCTAGTGAAAAAATTGCAGCGATGACATCGCATGAAGATAATCGAGATGGCTTTGCGATTCGCTGGATGACAGAGCGTTTAAAGAAGCGACCTGAAAAACATCGCTTTTTACTTGTTTTTTCCGATGGGGAACCTTCTGCTTTTGAATATGCACAGAATGGTATATTAGATACTGCTGAAGCTGTTATTGAAGCAGAGAAGCAAGGGATTACCGTATTACATCTATTTTTAAATACATCAGAACCGAGTGAAGAGCAACTTCAATTATTTTCAACCATCTATGGTAGACAGTCTATTGTCGCAAGTGATGTAGCGCAATTTTCAGATATGACACTTCGCATGTTACGAAAAGTTTTATCACTCGTTGTACAAAGTATGTAAAAAAAAGGAGTCATTCCTCTATGACGGGGAATGACTCCTTTTCATTTTAATAGCCTTGTTGTTTCGTTTGAATCGAAAGTAAACGCTGTTTTAAATCTTCTTCCATACGACCAATTTCAATTTCAGCTTCACGACGTTTTTGACGTCCTTCTGCTTGAATTTGTAAAGTTTCTTCAATCGTCGAAATTAAGTTCTCTTGTGTTGCTTTTAATGTTTCGATTTCTACGATACCACGCTCATTTTCACGCGCTGTTTCAATCGTGTTCATCTTCAGCATTTCAGAGTTCTTTAATAATAAATCATTTGTTGTCGCAGTTACTTGTTTTTGCGCTTCAACTGCTTTACGTTGATTATTCAATGTAAGAGCGATGGCAATCTGATTGCGCCAAAGCGGAATTGCTGTCATAATCGAAGATTGAATTTTTTCAGCTAATGTTTGGTTCGTTTGCTGAATCATACGGATTTGCGGAGCAGATTGAATCGTAATCTGGCGCGATAGCTGTAGGTCGTAAATACGTTTTTCTAAACGATCGACGAACTGTGCTAAATCATTTACTTCTTGAATCGCCATTTGATCATTCGATTTTTCAGCTTCTGCACGTAATTTTGGCAAAATATCGTTCGTGATTTCATCGCGCTTTAATTCAGCTGCAGCGATATAGACATTTAATGCTTCAAAGTACGTTTTGTTTTGTTCATATAATTGGTCGAGCATTTGAACATCATCTACAAGACCGCGTTTTGAATGTTCAAGTTGCACACCAATACGGTCAATCTGTGTACTCAGTTTTTGATACTTCGACATCATTTCTTGAATCGATTTTTGCATTTTACCAAAAAGTTTACGTAAGCCTTTTGGTTTGTCTTGATGTAATTCTTCAGGATCAAGTTCATTTAATTTTGTCATTAAATCTTTCAAAATATCGCCGACAGGCCCAATATCTTTCGCCTGTACATGGTCGAGCATTTTATTTGAGAAGCTCGATAAAGCATTTTGTGCATTTGCACCATACGTTAAAATTGCTTCATAACTACCTGTTGGAATTTGAGAAGCTAATTGACGTGCTTTTTCTTGATCTTCAGGTGTTAAACGATCTAATTGGCGAACCGGTGCATCTTTTTGAATTTCTGGTTGAATCGTTTGTTGCTGTGGCAGAGGATTCATCGTAAATGGATCTGCCAGTAAATCATCGACTGATTTATTTGACTGATTTTCTTGCATAGATTAAGACTCCTCCTTCGAGCTGCGCTCACTTCGTCGCGTCACAAAATCAAGCTCGACTTTTAATTCTTCGATATCAGCTGCTAAAATTTGACGAAGATCTTTTTCTAATGACACAAAAAGATCTTCAAGTGCATCACGTGTGCGTTGGAGTGCAAGATGCATCTCCGTATCTTTAATCGGCTGTTTCGATAAATAAGCATATTTCTCCGTTAATTCAGCAGCAGAAGGTAGGTGAGAATAGAAAAAGATTTCTGCTTGATAGAATTTCGGAGGGTTTGCACGCACAATTGAAATAATGCGTTTTGATAAACGACTCATCTCAAATAAATGTTTAAAACCTGAAATTGAACGAACGCGTGTCGCCATTCGGTTAAAGTTGTAAAGTGATTCTCGCGCCTCTTGAATCTGCGCTTCGATGTGATTATATTCTGATTTGGTAAGACCAAATTGCTTTCTTTTCTTGTATCGTTGATAGACTTTTATAATAAAGTTGCTCGCCATGTAAACGAGCGCGGCGATTACAAGACTAATCCAAAAGCCCAAATGGAATCCTGACATCGCAATCATAAATGTAACAGGTATCGTTACAAATGAAATGAAGTAGCGTAATGCTGTATGTCCAGCGTGTAACATGTAATTCCCTCCTTACACTCTTTTGTTAATATACGTTTTAAAATGTAGAAGGTTTCAATTCAAAATATTTTCTTTTGAAATAATTTGTCGAATTATTGACCACGTTGTAGTTCAATCTTGTGAATGAGTTCGTCAATTAATTCTATCACATATGATGATGCTTCTTCTAGTTTAGACAAGCACTGTTCAGCTGTACGTAAGTCGTTGTGTGAATAAGCAGTTGCAGCTTGTTTTGCTAGTTCATGTACTTGTGCATGATACGTATCTAATTGTTGATATGCGGGCTCATTCGCAAAACAAGCACGTGCTTTTTCTGAGTTGTACCATTTACCTAAACGACAATCCATGTGCGAAGACACATCTTCAGGACGGATATGTTCTAAACCTAAGAACATATTATATACTCTCCATTTCCATAAAATATGATCGGCTTTTGATAATTGCAACAGCGCATAGCTTGAAAGCTGTACATTTGCATTATTGACAACACTTAGACGGAACGCATCAATTTCTTTGCTTAATTGATGTACACCAATAGAAGTCGATTGTCCAAGTTCACGAATATCTTGTTGTAAATCGGTAATCTGTACCATACGGTTAGAAACATCATCAATCGCAATAGACTGTTCTTCAGAAATCGAGGCAGTAGTTTTAACTGCATCGTTGATATCTGAAATCTCATCGACAATTCGATTTAGAAGTGGAAGTGACTCTTTTGCTTCAGTAGTAGCTTCTTTAATAATTTTTGTTGTACTTGTAATCGATTCTTGAACCGTATTTGAATATGATTTTAAATGCTTCACATTCGTAGATACTTCTGTTAAAGCAGATACCGTATTTTCTGCAAGCTTACGAACTTCTTGTGCAACAACTGCAAATCCTTTACCATGTTCACCTGCGCGCGCTGCTTCGATTGATGCGTTTAGTGCTAGTAAATTCGTTTGATCAGCGATTTCATTAATCAAAGTGACAACATGTTCAATGTCACCGACACGTTTTTGTAATTCGCTAAATGACTCAACAATTGTAGAGAATGTTTCACCTGTTTTCATAATTTCATTTAAAGCACCACCAATTTCATTTTGTGAATGAAGTGCATATTCAACTGATTGGTTTGTTTTTTCTGAAATTCGGGTAGAAGTACGTGCAATCTCTGCAATCGAAGCAGTAATCTCTTCAGTTGCAGCAGTAGAAGATTGAATCTCGTCTGTTTGGCGATCTAGACTATAAATTAAGTCTTTCATATACATGATTTTAGAGTTTGTCTCAATTAAACGGACAATTTCAGATATGGATCTTTCAAGTGTGCTCTCTGTAAAAGATTCAAATAATAATTGTTGATCGACATTCACTGCAGATTGAAATGAGCGCATTAAGTCGAATGCTTTGGAAGGTTTAAACCCAAAGTTGTATAATACGTGTGTTGTCACATAGAATGCGAATTGATTGAAAATCACAATCGTTTTTCCAGGTTCAAATTGATGTTTTCGGAACTGATCAAAGAATTGTAACGTCTCATTTACATAGTGTCCATCGCGATTAGCTGTAAAAAAGTTTACAAGATAATGTTCAATCGTCTCTTCAGCAATTTTATGGTGGTTATCAGGAGATAATTCTGTTAAATATTGTGTGAAAATTTCTTTCATAGATGGAGTTGAACTAGCTAATGTTTCATATAAATAACGTAAATTTTTTTCGTCGTTTGATGTAAAATGATTGAATGCGAGCGTTTTTTGAAAACGTTCAATTGTTTGAATATCAGTACCACGTTCTAATAATTGATTCATTTTAAGTTTTGGGCGAAGTGAAGAAAACATGTATAAACCTCCATTTTTTGGTTAAAGTTTTTTTAGTTATTTTAGCATATTTTAAGAGGATAGTATAGTAAAAAAGATATATTGTCACATAAGTAATTTTTTTAGAAAGTAGGTATACTATGTATAAAGTAATTTACATGAAAGCAGACTATGAGCCATGGTGGCAGTTTGAAGGTTGGGAAGAACATATCGTGACAGAAGTCACATATGATAATGAACAAGAAGCAAGTCAATATTTACAACAATTAATTGAAGAGTTTTCAAAAAAATATATGAATATGATGCATAAAAAAGAGCGTTTTTGGGCTTTTTGGTCCGATGATGAAAGAGAATACTGTGAAAACTGTGCAGATTGTTTACCTGTTTACCATGGGGTAATATGGGAAGTAGTAGAAGAAAATGTCAAAAAATGAAAGAAATTATTGTCAAATATATTCAAATTTATTGACAACATAAAGTGGTATGTTATAATAAATTTAACAAATGAAACTTGTATTACCGGTACTTCTATTCACATATTACAAAAAGTGATCGGGTTTATGTCGGTACTTATTGTAATATGTGAATTTTTGCAAAGGTATAATTAGATTCATATGTTCACTTTTTATTTTGGAGGTTTTTACACATGAAACAAGGTACAGTAAAATGGTTTAACGCAGAAAAAGGTTTTGGCTTTATCGAAGTTGAAGGAGAAAACGATGTATTCGTACACTTCTCTGCAATCCAAGGCGAAGGATTCAAAACTTTAGATGAAGGTCAAGCAGTTGAGTTCGAAGTTACTGAAGGTAACCGTGGACCACAAGCAGAAAACGTTGTAAAACTTTAATTTACAATTACAGAGGCTAGCTTCGGCTAGCCTCTTTTCTATTTCATTTTTTATTTTCTGAATTATTTGTTATTATGGATATAATGAATAGTATGGAGGTTAGATAAATGGAACAAGGTATAGTAAAATGGTTTAACGCGGAAAAAGGTTTTGGTTTTATTGAATCAGAAGAAGGAGCAGATATTTTTGTTCATTTTTCAGCGATTCAAGGTGATGGGTTTAAAACATTGGATGAGGGACAAGCTGTAGAATTTCAAATTATCGAAGGTGAGCGTGGACCACAAGCAGCAAATGTCATGAAAAAATAGTGTACAAGAGAAAATCTTTAAATTAAAAAGAAAACACATAAAAGCAATGTTGTTTTCTTTTTTTAATGTAAAAAAGAGAATTGAATATTATATCATCATAGTGATTAAAGGTATATTTTTATGACAATTAATAGTAGTTTATGATACAATTGGTTTTAGGATAGAAGTTATATGGGGGAATATACATGGGTGCAAAAACAAGAACGTCCAAACGACGTCGAAAGAGGCTGCTGCATGGTTCTTTATGGTTGTTAGTCCTTTGTTTAGCTGTTGTTAGTAGCTACCTGATTTATTCAGTGATATCTGTTAAAGGGGCATTGAACGATTCCAAAGTATCACTACAACGTGAAGCAAATAAGTCAGATTTGAGAGAAAAGGAAGTTTCATATAGTGATGATCCCTTCTCCATTCTATTGCTAGGCATTGAAGATTATGCGAAAAATACAGAAACTGCACGTGCAGATACACAATTAGTCGCAACATTCAATCCAAAAGAAAGTAAAGTGATTTTAACGACTGTACCACGTGATACACGTGTTCAAATTGACAATGCGGGCGAATATACGGGTGTACATAAAATTAACGCAGCAATGACATATGGACAGATTAATTCGTATGGTGGAGAGAAATTACAGTTGGAAACAACCGAAAAATTATTGAATATTCCGATTGATGCTTTTGTAACAGTTAATTTTGATGGATTTCGTGATGTAGTGGATGCACTAGGTGGTATTAATATAGACATCAAATATCCTTTCTGGGAAACAAATGTCTATAATAAACAGCGCATTGATTTCAAAGCTGGCGAGACTCGTTTAACAGGAGAGGAAGCACTTGCCTTTGTGCGTATGCGTAAGCGTGATGTCAATGATGTTTATTCACGTGAACAGCGCCAACAACAGTTTATTCAAGCAACTGTTGAACAGTTAAAATCTGCGAATACATTATTAAAAGTAGGGGAATTAACAAAAATCTTCGGCAAAAATGTGAAAACAAGTTTATCGATTTCAGATTTATTTGCTATCCAAAATCAATATTTAAAGATGGAGAATCTAAAAATCGAATCAAAAGAAATTGAAGGTTATGAAACGCGAATTAATGGCGTTTCGTATTTTGTAGCAGATCAACAGAAGTTACAAAACTTAAGCAAAGAATTGCGTACAGAGTTAAACTTGAATCCAAATGAACCATTCAAGACAAATGCGTCATTTGGTGCTTATTAAATCAAATTTTAGAGTGCATACTTTCGGGTATGTGCTTTTTTTGTATAAAAAAGAAGAAACCACATCATTGTGATTTCTTCTGTATTTTAAATTAATCTAATTTATTTGTTGCTTTCCACTCTAGGAATTCATCATATGTTAATTGCTTATCTAAAATTGAACCGTCTTCGCGGATTTCAATTACACGATTTGCGATTGTTTGGATGAACTGATGGTCATGAGATGTGAAAATCATCGCGCCTTTAAAGCTTGTTAAGCCTTCATTTAATGCTTGAATTGATTCAAGATCTAAGTGGTTTGTTGGTTCATCTAAAAGTAATACGTTTGAATGTGATAACATCATACGAGATAACATACAACGTACTTTTTCGCCACCTGATAAAACAGCAGGTGATTTTTTCACTTCTTCACCAGAGAATAGCATACGACCTAAGAAACCACGTAAGAATGTTTCTGTTTCGTCTTCTGGAGAGAACTGGCGTAACCAATCAACTAATGTTTTTTCAGAACCTTGGAAGAATTCTTCGTTATCTAATGGGAAGTAACTTTGAGAAGTTGTAACGCCCCATTTGTAAGAACCTTCAAAATCTTCATCTTCACCAGCGATGATTTTTAATAAAGCTGTTTTAGCGATTGGATTACCAAGTAAAACAATTTTATCTTCACGATTCATTGAGAAGCGCATATCTTTAAATTGTTGTTCGCCATCTACAGTTTTACCTAAACCTTCAACTGTTAATACGTCATTACCGATTTCGCGTTCCATCGTAAAGTTGATGAATGGATATTTACGGCTAGATGGACGAATGTCATCTAACTCGATTTTTTCTAACATCTTTTTACGAGAAGTCGCTTGTTTTGATTTTGAAGCGTTCGCAGAGAAACGAGCAACGAATGCTTGTAATTCTTTGATTTTCTCTTCTTTTTTCTTGTTTTGATCTGATAACATACGTTGTGCTAATTTACTTGATTCATACCAGAAGTCGTAGTTACCTACATAAACTTGGATTTTAGAGAAGTCAAGGTCAGCGATATGTGTACATACTTTATTTAAGAAGTGACGGTCATGCGATACAACGATGACAGTGTTCTCGAAGTTGATTAAGAATTCTTCTAACCATTGGATTGCTTTTAAGTCTAAGTGGTTGGTAGGCTCATCTAGTAATAGAACGTCTGGCTTACCGAATAAAGCTTGCGCTAATAATACTTTGACTTTTTCAGAACCTGTTAGTTCAGACATTGTCATATAGTGCATTGAATCAGGAATTCCTAAACCTTGTAGAAGGATTGCTGCATCTGATTCAGCTTCCCAACCATTCATATCTGCGAATTCACCTTCTAATTCAGCAGCACGAATACCGTCTTCATCTGTAAATGGATCTTTTGCATAGATGGCATTTTTCTCTTGCATAACTTCATACAATTTTTTATGACCCATCATAACTGTTTCAAGCACTTGGAATTCTTCATATTCGAAGTGATTTTGTTTTAAGACAGCTAAACGTTCATCTGTCCCCATGCTTACATGGCCTTCTTGTGGCTCGATTTCACCAGAAAGAATTTTTAAAAATGTTGATTTACCAGCACCGTTTGCACCGATTAGGCCATAACAGTTACCAGGTGTAAATTTAATATTAACGTCTTCAAATAGCTTACGATCGCCGAAACGAAGAGCTACATTACTTACTTGAATCATGTAAGTACCTCCTTTTTCACAATACCTCCATTATAACACGTCTACATAGGTACGACTATAGGCTAGATGGAACTAAACAGGAAACTGACATAGTTTCTTAGAAAATATCGAAAGAAACGCGAAAATAAAACAAAAGGGGGAGGGCATAAAAAATACGAGCATCCAAAAGGATACTCGTATTTGAAGTGACTCTTATTCTACAGGTTGATTTTGTTTTTTCATTGAACCTGTTTTTTCAAGATTGTCGTACATTTCGAATGCACGGTTTAATAAGTGTGGAGTTTGTACATTGCCGTGTTTTTCAACTGCAGCATTGTAGTATTCCCATAATTGTTCACGGAAATCAGGGTGTGCACAGTTTTCGATGATTAATGGAACACGTTCTTTTGGTGCAAGACCACGTAAATCAGCAACACCTTGTTCTGTAACGATTACATCTACATCATGCTCTGTATGGTCAACATGTGTAACCATAGGTACGATTGAAGATACAGCCCCACCTTTAGCATATGATTTTGTAACGAAGATGCCAAGACGTGCGTTACGTGCGAAGTCACCTGAACCACCAATACCGTTCATCATTTTTGAACCTGAAACGTGCGTTGAGTTTACGTTGCCGTAAATATCTGCTTCAAGTGCAGTGTTGATTGAGATTAATCCTAAACGACGAATTAATTCTGGGTGGTTAGAGATTTCTTGTGGACGTAATGTAATCTTGTCTGCATATTTCTCTAAGTTACCATATACCTTTTGTTGTAATTCTTCAGTTAATGTAATTGAAGTAGCAGCTGCGAAGCGTACTTTACCTGCATCAATTAGATTGAATACAGCATCTTGTAATACTTCTGAAGCAACAACTAAGTTTTCAAATTCTGCGTCTGCGAAACCATCTAATACAGCATTTGCTACTGAACCAACACCTGATTGTAGAGGCATTAATTCATTTGTTAAGCGACCTTCTTTAATTTCGTTACGGAAGAAGTCAAGTAGGTAGTTCGCCATTGTTTGTGTTTCTTCATCAGGAGGCACGATTAATGAAGGTGCATCAGGTTCTTCAGAAACAACGATTGCTTTAATTTTTGCTGGATCAACTTTAATTCCTTTTTCACCGATGCGTTGTGTTGCATCTGTCATAGGGATTGCTTCACGCTTACCTTGCTCACCAGGAATATAAATATCATGAATACCGATTAAAGTTTCAGGATGTGTAATATTTAATTCAATGATAATGTTTTCAGCTACTTCACAAATGATTGGTGAGTTACCAACTGAAGTTGTTGGAATGATATAACCATCTTCTGTAACTGCTACGGCTTCAATAATCGCATAGTTTACTTTACCGAAGATATTTTGACGGTATTGTTCAGCGTTGTGCGATAAGTGCATATCTGCATATAATACATCGCCCGAGTTGATTAGTGTACGGATTCCGCGGTCACCAATGAATGGTCCACGTTTACGAATACCACCAGCAGTTGCTAAGTAGTTATCAACTTCAGGACCTAATGAAGCACCTGTGTAAACATCAATTTTGAATGTTTCGTTTTTCGCGCGTTCTACAAGAGCCATTGGTACAACTTTTGCATCTCCAGCACGTGTAAAGCCTGACATACCCACTACGTCGCCATTTGAAATTAATTTTGCAGCCTCTTCAGCAGATACAACTTTACTTGCTAGTTCTTTTAACCCTAAACGTTTTTCGATTGTTGATTCCATTCATAATTCCCCCTAAAAATAATAATCATGTAAATAATTGTTTTGTAAGCGTTTAACAAAATAGGCACATGACGAGTGAAAAAATCGGTCGGTCATATAATTATACTAAATCACATTTCGCTGTACTATTACAGGGAAATGACAGCGCTTTATTATATTCCCATTTGAAATAGAATTTGGTTTCGATTTCTAACTATATTTTTACACGAAGTAGATAAATTAATCTAGTCTTTTCTCTTAAATTTTTTATTTTTTTTATTCTATGGAAATTTAAGGCTTGGAAAATGATAATTTTTTGATTGTAACTTATGCATAGTTTAAACTGAAAAATGAATGAAATCAAATGTTATGTGTTAATGAGGGTAAAAATACACATCAAAAAAGTATTTAATAAAAAAATAAAGACATAACTCGCTTATTCGCGAATTATGTCCAATATGTTCAAGTTATGCTTTTTTTTTGTGCCTCGAAAATAACCGAGATGAAGTCCATACCAAGTGCAGATAAGTCACATCCAGATGCATTTGGATGACCACCACCATTATATTCTTTCGCAATTTTTGATAAATCAAGTTTTTGCCCAATTGAACGTAGTGAGACTTTGTCTTTTACTAAAGAGATAATGAAGACACAGTCGATTTCTTCTTCAAACTTCTCAGCTAAATGATTGCCAAGTTCGCTAAAGAATGAATCTGTTTCAACAACACCAATATTAATCGGTTCATCATGTCCTTTTAATGTGTAATTTTCAACGATAATCATTTGTTTTGATTTTTTCTTTAAAATTTTACGTAATTCATCTTTTGAAAAATCAAGATACTGTTGGTCAGCCTCTGTAAATAATGACCCATTTAAAATATAATTCATACGATCTTTTGCGAATTCGTGGCGACGACGTGCGTAGAAAATCGTATTCAAATCGGCAGCTTCCTGAATCGA
This sequence comes from Kurthia sp. YJT4, assembly GCF_030219945.1. NCBI lineage: Bacteria > Bacillati > Bacillota > Bacilli > Caryophanales > Caryophanaceae > Kurthia > Kurthia sp. YJT4. The sequence continues at coordinate 1,284,796 of NZ_CP126689.1, forward strand.
AAGGGCGTGCCAATCCCATGTATCATATAGACGAACATTTTCAACAAAATGCGTAACACGTGTTAACATCGTGTCTTTTTCTTTTTGTGTATATTCAGGGATGGCGATCGATTCTTCACCATCTTCTTGTTCGATTCGTTGAAGAGGTGTCACTTCAAAACCAGCATCGAATAAATTTTTGAACATTAAAGTAGTCGCACTCATTTTAATGCCATTTTTTTCTGGAATAACTTCTGCCCAACCATAATCATTTAAATAGAGTGCAGAAGCATGGTGGTCAATTAAAATAATATGACGGCCATTCGGTTCTTTATTAACAGCAGAAATCGCTTCAGCTGTTTCTTCGTTTACAGATAAGTCTGTAATGATTAATAGTTCTTGATCTTGCAGCTCAGCGATTTTTTCAATCACAGCCTCATCAATTTTACGCGTCTCTACATAATAAGGAATATGCGGGATACCAAAAGCATCTAATACAATTGAAGGACCGATTCCGTCCAAGTCTGTATGTGTAATTAAATGAATTTGAGCATATTGCGTTAGTTTTTTCGGTAATTTTTTAAAATTCATATCGTCAACGCCTTTCTAAAACATCGAACCTCATTATAGCACTGAGTGGTTTCATAAAAGAAGGGGAAAGCACGAATTTCTACATTTTACTTGGCTGAAAGGGAATCATATTGTGTTGAAAGGGACAAACTCACGCGCAAAAGGGAATTGGTGTCGTTGAAAGGGACAAACTCGCGCGCGAAAGGGAAACGTCGCCATTGAAAGGGACAAACCCACGCGCGAAAGGGAATCATCGCCATTGAAAGGGACAAACTCACGCGCAAAAGGGAATCATCGCCATTGAAAGGGACAAACCCACGCGCGAAAGGGAATTGGTGTCGTTGAAAGGGACAAACTCGCGCGCGAAAGGGAAACGTCGCCATTGAAAGGGACAAACCCATGCGCGAAAGGAAAACGTCGCCGTTGAAAGGGACAAACTCACGCGCAAAAGGGAATCATCGCCATTGAAAGGGACAAACCCACGCGCGAAAGGGAATCATCGCTATTGAAAGGGACAAACCCACGCGCAAAAGGGAATCATCGCTATTGAAAGGGACAAACTCACGCGCAAAAGGGAATCATCGCCATTGAAAGGGACAAACCCACGCGCGAAAGGGAATCATCGCTATTGAAAGGGACAAACCCACGCGCAAAAGGGAATCATCGCTATTGAAAGGGACAAATCCACGCGCGAAAGGGAATCATCGCCATTGAAAGGGACAAATCCACCTGATAAAAAAACAAGGAAGCCTTAAAGGGCTTCCTTGTTTTGCTTTTATTTTGTTAATTGAATAAACGTTTTACCTCGGTCTTTTGTTTGGATTAGTCCTTTATTCGGTGCGTAGTAGTACGTCATTTTGCCATTTTGTGTCACAATGACATTTTTAAATGTGCCAGCTTTTGTTTTAACAGTTGCTTTTGTTTGCGTAATTTTTGTTTTTTGACCAAATTCGCCAGACCAGATTAAATTCTTTTTAATTGGGTATTTGATAGAAAGGGATAAATATCCATCTTCTATATCACCTGTATAAAGTCCTTTGCTTGTATCGTATTCTGTAATACCGAATTGTGTTGGTGAAGATTTATAGAACCAGAAGTTTGTAACTGCTGGACTCGGTTTGTACGTTTTTAAGAAAGAAGCGGTAAATGTACGCGCATAAATCGAACCTGCATTCATTGGTACGTCGTAGCGATATTTTTTAGAAATATCTCGCGCGTAATGTGTGCCTGTTTTAGCAGAAACTTTTTTCAACGCAGATGTTTTTACATAGGCATATTGGAATTGATAACGAATTTTTGAGAATCCGTTCTTCGTTTGTCCTGTAACAACGACACCACTATTCTTCGGTAGTTTCACATATTTCTTTGAATTAGCAGAAGGTTTACTGAAAATATGAACGGTTTTATTCGGTTGAACTTCTCTGAATTGTTCAACGGAAGCCGTTTTATAGGTGCTTTTGGCTTGAGAAAAGGTAGGTGTTAACGTCAAAATACTAAATGCGACAGCAGTAATTGTGATGAATGTACCTGTTTTTTTGAATGAATAAGACATGATGAAGACCTCCTCTTTTCCACCTACAAGGATGAAACATTATGTATAGGTTGGATATTAAGCTACGTATTCCCTAAAAAATCAGAAATAAACGGTTTTTTAATAAAAAAACCTCACGTATCTATTAGACGAAGCGTGAGGGTAAAAAGTTTTAAACTCCTAAGAAAAATAACACAATCGGAATACTGATGATACTCAGTAATGTTGTCACTAATGTTGTGAACGAAACGAGATCAGGCTTTGTATTAAATTGTAGTGCAAGCATTGTCGTATTTGCGGCAGCTGGCATCGCAGCTTGTAAAATTAAAACCGATTTTACAAGTGGAGGTAAAGGCATAAAATAAAGAATAGCTGCTGCAATAAGTGGTGAAGCGATAATACGAATGATCGTTGTTGCACCCATTGCTACATAATTGACACGTTTTCTTGAAATCACAGCTAACTGCATCCCTAAAATAAGCATGACCACAGGAATGGAAGCATCTGCGATTAAGTCAACAGCATTCATGACAGATTGATGTACTGGTACATGAATTAGTTGTAAAACTAAACCGATGACAGCACCCCATAAAACGGGCATTTTCAACGCTTTTTTAAAGGATGCGCTTAAGCTTGGGGAGTCGTCACTACCCACAGAAGCAATAAAGATACCAAGTGTATTCATAAAGAGGGAGTGAATAACCATAATAATGACAGCAATATGAAAGCCTTCGTCACCAAATGCAAATAATGCAACAGGCGCTCCGTAGTTACCACTATTCATGAAGACAGCACCAAGCATGACAGCAGATGTTTCTGAACGGTCACTATGTAAGAGGCGCGTAACAAGGAATGTTACGATAAACAGTAGAACACACAATAAAATCGCAAACGAAAAAATATACATGTAATCGATATTAACTGGTGTCATATAAAATGTTCGGAACGCTAATACGGGTGACATGACGTAAAGTGTTAAAGTGGAGATGTTTTTAATATTAAAATGGAGAATACGTTGACCAATAAAACCTGTCAAAAATACGAGTAGTACAGGTAATATAACAAGAAATAAATCCATAAAGTCACTTCTTTCTACCAAAAAAACAATGAAATAAAATGAGAACTTTTTTTATACAATAACGTCACATAGACGTATCTTCATCCCAATGTGATGAAATGAATTCATCGCGCCCAGATTGCGCACGGTCTTCTTTATATTCTTTTGGATTCTTTTTATAAAAGTCTTGGTGATAATCCTCTGCGATGTAAAATGTCTCAGCTGGTACAATTGGTGTAACAATCGGCTTTTTAAATTTACCAGACTTAGCCAATACTTCTTTTGATTGTTCAGCAAGTACACGCTGTTCTTCATTATGATAAAAAATCATTGCACGATAATTTGAACCGCGGTCTTGGAATTGACCTTCGTCGTCAGTTGGATCAATTTGTTGCCAAAACAATTCCAAAAGTTGTTCATAGCGGAATTGTGTAGGGTCATAAATGATTTCAACCACTTCTGTATGACCTGTTTCACCTGTTTTAACTTGTTCATATGTTGGATTTTCAATAGTTCCACCCATATAACCAGATATAACAGATTCGATTCCATCCCATTCGATGAATGGTTTAACCATACACCAGAAACAGCCACCGGCGAATGTTGCTTTTTGTAATGATTGATTGGACATAAAAGACCTCCTAAAAGAAAGATGTAAAATATTTTTTTAATATAATAACTACTCAAAAAACTGTAGAGAGCATGTTACTATTATAAAGAAGAAAACGATGAGACGAAAGGAGAATTTAAACGATATGGCACAAACACGAAAAAGAAGAAAAAAAGGTAAGTTACGTAAAGGAAGAATCTTTTTTACAGCATTATTTTTACTCGCAATCATCGGTGGCGTTTATTTTTACCTACAATATAAATCTGGAGAACAATTAGCTGTTGGAGAAGAAGCTCCTGAAAAAGCAACGTTGGAATTTAATGGTGACCCACAAAGTAATAAGGATATTGAGAATATTCTATTAGTCGGTGTTGATTCGCGTGGTGAAAAACAATCACGTTCGGATACAATGATGTTAGCTTCATGGAATAAAGCAACAAATGACGTCAAATTAGTTTCATTCATGCGCGATATTTATGCGGATATTCCAGGTTATAAAAGTTATAAATTAAATACAGCTTATTATTTAGATGGAGCTGATTTATTGAAAGCGACATTGAAACAAATGTTTGATGTAGAAATTAATCACGTAGCGGTGGTCGATTTTAAAAACTTTGAAAAAGTAGTAGATGTTGCTGCTCCGAATGGGGTAGAAGTAACTGTACCACATGACATGTCAAAAAATATTGGTGTCAAATTGAAAAAAGGAACACAACGTCTAAATGGTAAAGAACTACTTGGATTCGCACGTTTCCGTTATGATGCACAAGGCGACTTTGGACGTGTTGAACGTCAACAACAAGCAATTGAAGCATTGAAAAAAGAAGTTCTTCAAGTTGAAAATGTGAAAAATTATCCAAAATTACTTGGTGTTGTGCAAGGATCTATCCAGTCAGATTTAACGAAGGGTGATCAGTTGAAGATGCTATTAGGTGCTGTAAAAGGCGGCGATGTAAAAATCGAGAAATTAACGATTCCTGTTGAAAATAGTTATACATTTGCGAATGTACCCGGTTCAGGATCAGTCATCCAAATTAATTTAGAACAAAATATCCAAGCACTGGATAAATTCTTACGCTTTAACCAATAAAAGGTGTATACTGAGAACAATAGAGAAATAGAAAGAGTTGGAGGTGTGCTATGGAACCGAATAAAAGAGATTTTTTTAACACACGGTTTATTCAGTTTTTAGGCGGTAAAAATTTGCTTTTTGGATTAGTCACATTAATTTTAATGGGAATTGCTTTGTATCTTTACACAAAGGTCTCATTCATTTTTGAACCAATCATCGTATTCGTCCATACAGTACTGCTACCTGTTGTATTAGCAGTGATTGCCTTCTATTTATTACGACCAGTCTTAAAATTATTAATGAAGTGGCGTATTCATCGCGTATGGGCAATTCTCATCATTTATGTTGCACTCGCAGGGTTGATTACATTGCTTGTGACGCTTGTTGTACCATTTTTACGCGAGCAATTTATGAATCTAATTACAGAATTCCCGCAATATTTTGTTCAGTTCTTAGATACCATTCAAAAATTTGTTGAAAGTTCGAAAGTTGCAGCGATACTTGATAAGTATGACTTGCGACTTGACCAAGCGATTAATAATACAACAAAAGAAATTAGTGATTATGTAAAAGATGGGGCTGGTCAGTTAGGTAAAGGACTTGCGACAAGTATCACAGGTTTTCTAACAACATTAACAGGCATTGTATTAGCGCTTGTAACGGTTCCATTCATTTTATTCTACTTATTAAAAGACGGTGAAAAATTACCACGTGCTTTTATGAAATTATTACCACCATCTTTACGCGGCGGTACAGAGCATGTATTAAAAAATGCGGATCACCAAATTAGTAGCTACATTCAAGGACAAATTATCGTGTCCTTCTGTATAGGTACGATGGTGACAATTGGTTTTTTGATTATCGGACTTGATTATGCTGTACCACTTGGTTTTTTAGCTATGATTACATCTGTTGTACCTTATCTAGGGCCAATCATTGCGATTACGCCAGCAGCAATTATTGCAATTGTAACCGCACCTGTCATGCTATTAAAATTAGCAGTAGTTTGGACGATAGTGCAGTTAATTGAAGGGAAGTTCATCTCACCACAAGTAATGGGTAAATCATTACATGTGCATCCGATTACAATCATTTTCGTTCTGTTAACAGCTGGTTCATTATATGGTGTAGCAGGAGTTGTACTCGGTATTCCAGGATATGCAGTCTTAAAAGTAATTGTATCGCATTTATGGAATCTGTTTAAAAAACGCTTTAATAAATTTCATGATGATCACGAACAATATGAAGTGATGGAATGGAAAGAGGAGCAAGACGAACAACCAAAATCATAAATAGAAACATTGAGCGAATAAAGATACATGAAAATGTATATTTTAAATCGCTCAATGTTTTTTTTATACATAAATAAAAGAAGTATAAGAATAAGGAGGATGTGATATATAAAAGAACATAAGATATGAATTGCGTGAGAATCTCTTTTATAAAAATAAATCGCTTGTTTAAAACGGAATTTTCTAAAATTTTCAAAATAAATAAAAATACATTTGACATTATAAATATACATTTATATAATATGAATATCATATGAAAGAGGTGATTCGATGAAAGTGGGCATCATTGGTGCAACAGGTTATGGAGGGTTAGAACTGGTTCGGCTACTAAGCAGCCATCCAGCAGTCCAAGAGATTCAATTATTTACTTCTTCAGAAGAAGGAATATCATTCTCAGCAAAATACCCGCACTTAACAACATTATATGACCAACCGCTTGAAGCGATTACGAAAGAAGCCATAGCACAATTAGATGTAGTCTTTCTCGGAACACCTTCTGGCATATCGGGTCAATTAATTCCGGAAATCTATAATGAGCAAACAGTTTTTATTGATTTATCAGGAGATTTACGATTAAAGAATATTGAAAATTATGAAAATTGGTATGGCAAAAAAGCTGCCCCACAAGGTTTAGTCAATCGAAGTGTGTATGGTTTATGTGGTTGGAATGATGCAGCTATTAAAGAAGCGCAAGTGATTGCGAACCCGGGTTGTTATCCGACAGCGACATTACTTTCTATTCTACCTTTATTACAAAAGGGATTAGTAAAGCATCACAATATTATTATTGATGCAAAAAGTGGTGTATCTGGTTCAGGAAATAAGCCATCGCAAATGACGCACTTTACAGAAACAACCGAAGCTACAACCATTTATAAAATTAATCAGCATCAACATATTCCAGAAATTGAGCAAGCGATTGAATTATTTACAGGAAAAGTTGAGCCGATTACATTTTCAACGCATCTTGTTCCGATGATTCGAGGCATTATTACGACGAGCTATTTACAAGTTGAATCAGGGGTAACGGAAGAACAGTTATATAGGGCGTATGAAGATGTATATGCAGATGATCCATTCATTCGAATCGTACCAGGTGTACAAAAGTTAAGTACGAATCAAGTACGTGGAACGAATTACTGCGATATTACGATTAATTTAGATGCACGAACGAATCGCTTAACCGTTGTTGCGATGATTGATAATTTAGTGAAGGGCGCAGCAGGACAAGCAATTCAAAACATGAACAAAATAATGGGATATGAAGAACAGGCAGGACTAAAACAAGTACCGCTGTTCATCTAAAAGGAGAGCAAAGTATGGCACAAATCGTTGAATCAGTAAAAAAGTTAACAAGTGAAAGTATTATTGCGCCAAAGGGATTTAGTGCAGCAGGTATTCATTGTGGACTAAAGCATAAGAAGAAAGATTTAGGCATGATTGTAAGTGAAGTACCAGCGAGTGTAGCAGGTGTATTCACAACGAATGCGATTAAAGCAGCACCGCTTGTATTAACGAAAGAGACAGTCTATACGAATGAAAAGATGCAAGCAATCATCATTAATTCAGGTAATGCTAATGCATGTACAGGTACACAGGGGATGGCAGATGCATTACAGATGCAGCAACTGACAGCAGAGAAGTTGGGGATTTCACCGCAACTTGTAGGTGTAGCTTCAACAGGTGTTATCGGTGAAATTATGAAGATGGACAAAGTAGTAACAGGCATTGATATGATTCAGCCAGGACATACACTTGAAAATGCGATTGACTTTGCACAATCGATTTTAACAACAGATACGGTGATGAAAAATACAGCGTATGCAGTCGAGATTGACGGACAAGAAGTCATCATTGCAGGTGTTGCAAAAGGTTCAGGTATGATTGAACCGAATATGGCGACAATGCTTGGTTTTATTACGACAGATGCCAATATCGAACAAAAAGAGTTGCAAGCATTATTAAAGAAAACAACGGATACAACCTTTAATGCGATTACAGTCGACGGTGACACATCAACGAATGATACGGTTCTTGTATTAGCTAACGGTTTAGCTCAAAATAACCCATTAACACCAGAACATCCACAATGGTCGGTTTTTGAAGATGTTTTTGTCAAAGTAGCAGAAGATTTATCAAAAATGATTGCACAGGATGGAGAAGGTGCGACGAAGCTAATCGAGGTAACGGTTGAAGGCGCGATTACGGACGAAGAAGCACGTAAAATTGCGAAAACAGTTGTTGGATCACCACTTGTAAAAACAGCCGTATTCGGTTGTGATGCGAACTGGGGACGTGTCATTTGTGCTATTGGCTATAGCGGCTGCACAATTGATCCGACAAATATTCTAATCAAAATTGGTGATACAACGGTTGTTGAAAAGGGAGAACCGATTCCTTTCTCTGAAACAGAATTAACAGCGTACTTAAAAAATCATGAAGTGAAAATTTATGCGAACTTACATCAAGGAGATGGTGTAGGAAAAGCGTGGGGATGTGACTTAACCTATGACTATGTCCAAATCAATGCCACATACAGATCGTAAAAAAAGAATGGTTATCAAATTAGGTGGAAGTATGTTAGAAGGTTTGAATGAAACATTCTTTCACCACTTAAAAGAAGTGCAACAAACATATGATGTTATTATCGTTCATGGCGGTGGTCCAGCGATTAATGAGGCACTTGCGCAGGCAAATATAGCCACACATAAAATTGACGGTATTCGTGTAACAGATGAACAAGCCATTCATCTCGTAGCAAATACACTCATTGGTGAAGTGAATCCAATGTTAGTTGGTCAACTCAATCAAGCAGGTATAAAAGCGATGGGCTTAAATGGTCAAGATGCGAAGTTATTACAGTGCCATTATTTAAATAAAGAAGTATTTGGCTATGTAGGGGAGATTGATACAGTCAATATGGCGATATTAGAGCAGTTACAAGCACTGAATATTCTACCTGTCGTTGCATGTATTGGCGCGACAAATACAGGGCAACTTCTTAATATTAATGGAGATACTGTAGCTTGTGATGTAGCACTTGCCAATCAAGCAGATGAACTGTTATTCGTGACAGATGTAGATGGCATTCGTATTGAAGATGTATCGATTCAGCAAACGACAACTACAGCCATTCAACAATGGATTGCATCAGGTGCAATCTACGGTGGCATGATTCCAAAAGTAGAAGCGGCGATGACATGTGTCGATGCAGGAATTCCAGCAGTGAAAATTGTCGGTGCAACGCTACAAGGAACGACTATTTTAAAAGAGAAGGTGACACAATGAGTGCTTTATTTCAAAACTATAATCGAAGACCTGTTCATCTTGTGGAAGGTAAAGGGACGTACGTATGGGATGACCAACAAAAACGTTACGTAGATTTCACAAGCGGTATTGCCGTCTTAACGTTAGGGCATTGTCCTGAGGAATTAGTTCAAGCGATGAAAGCGCAAAGTGAAAAGTTGTGGCATACATCGAATTTATATACAAGTCATGCACAAGAAAAGTTAGCGCATGATCTTGTGAAAGATACACACCTCGCTCACGCTTTCTTCTGTAACTCAGGAACAGAAGCGAATGAAGCCGCAATCAAATTAGTACGTAAACATACGAAAAAACATAAGATGATTACATTTGAACAATCTTTCCATGGTCGTACATTTGCGGCGATGAGCGCAACAGGACAAGCAAAGGTGCATAGTGATTTTGGACCGATTTTAGATACATTTGAATATGTACCATTTAATGATGTGGCAGCACTTGAAGCAGCAGTAGACGATGAAACCGCCGCAATCATGTTAGAAGTCGTACAAGGAGAAGGCGGTGTACACGTTGTCACGCCTGAATTTGCCGAAGCGATTCAACATATTTGCGATGAAAAAGGGATCTTACTCGTAGTCGATGAAGTACAGACGGGTATCGCGCGTTCGGGTACACGCTATGCTTTTGAACAGACAGCTTTAAAACCACATATTGTCACACTCGCAAAAGGACTTGGTGGTGGTTTCCCAATCGGTGCTATGCTTGGGACAGCGGAATTATTCGATACATTCAATGCGGGTACACATGGTTCGACATTCGGTGGAAATCCGATGGCGATGGCAATTGCACAGACCATTGTAGATGTAACATTCAATGATTCATTCTTAGAAAAAGTGAAAGCATCTTCTAACTATTTTAAAGAACAACTCGCGATTCACTTACCAGAAGTAGAAGTACGTGGTATGGGATTACTACTTGGAATTGAATTAACACAACCGATTCCAGAAGTTGTTGCGGCATGTGAAGAAAAAGGTTTACTCGTTGTCGGAGCAGGTGCGACTACACTAAGGCTCTTACCACCACTAAATGTAAGCCAACAAGAAATTGATGAAGCAGTGCAGATTTTAAAACAAGTAATGCTTGTAAATGTCTAATTAATATACGTGAATTAATGTGTTCAGAGAATCACCATTCACGCTGTATACCTCTTAAATATCTGTGGTTTGTCATAGACGGTGCGGAACAGGGACCAAACCGTCTGTGAAAATCACACCTAATTCACTTCCTAATAAAACTAGGGAGATTTTTTTATGTATATATTTACCTTTTTATATGTTAAAATGGAAGAAAGTGGGGGTGTTAGAGTGACGGTACATACAATCGAGGGGAAAATAGAACAACTTCAGATGGAAAAAACATATATTTACCTACAAACGAAGGATTTTATTATGCATCTACCAATCACAACAGAAGTCATAGACTGGGAAACAGGTGACACTATTTCGCTACATAAAATACCTGCTCAAAGTTATTTTCGCCTCTATCGTTTATATGGACAATATGTATTATTCATTTCTGAAAAATCGACTTTTTATGGACTATATGAAGGAATCTATGATGAGGTGACATCGTGTATTAGCGACGTTTGTATGATTCGTCATAGCGCACAGACGAAAAAATACGGCGCACGTCTAACGGACGGAGCGTATGTCATTGCACTTTGTAAGATTACAACACGCAGTATCCCGCCGCAGTCGACACCAACTGCCTTATTCGTATTCCGAAAAAACACATAGGAGCGTGAACAACATGAAAGCAAATCGTACGGTTTTAACGATTGTCGGTATCATTGTATTAGCTGTAATAGGTTGGGGCGTTTATATGATGAATGAAGTCGTTGTTGCTGAAGAACGTATTGAACTATCAGACAAGAACATCATTAAAAAAGATAACCATCAATACATTCAAATCGAGAGAAAAGACTATGAACTTACAGACTCACTCGCGAAAAATATCGATTCTACAACAGAACGCGAATACGTAGTAAGCTACCGCTACAACAAGCTATTCAAAAATAGCGGCGAAATGACATCAATTCGTAAATATGGTCTACAGAATTAGAAGGTTAATTTTAGATAGTAGTAAAACATTTTATCTCAATGTACAAGACGACGATTATACAGTCGTCTTTTTTTAATTGTCAAGATATCTATAGAGGAAGCATTCATCCTTGATATGTTACACTATCTAAATGAAGTGAACTTCTAAAACTAAATGAAAAGAGTAAGGTACTGATGAAACTAAAAGGTTTAATAAATGTCATTATTGTGATGTGGGTTGTCCTCAATTTAAAAGATATGCAGTGGGATAATCCACATATTTTTACAAAGATTGTTGTGATGGTAGCCGTTTTATGGCTATTAGGTCGTGATTTTTTACAATTTGAACAACAGCAAAAACATGAGAAAATCGGGCGTACGGTCTTCCTAGGTGTTCTGATTGGTTACCTTCTCTATGAGCTAGAAGGTTATATATTTACATACTTTCTTTGAACACTTTACACTTTGTCTAATTCTCGCTTTTGAATCATTACGCATCGTGCAATTTTCCTGTATCTGTTATATGGTAAATTATGTGTAAGTAAAAGATTACTAGCAGATGAAGGGGTGTTTTAGATGACAGTAGAACAAAAAGTACAGCAGTTACATCATTATGTGAACGGTGAAAAAGTTGCAGGAAAGAGTGGGAGTTATGCATCGGTTTACAATCCGTCTAAAGGCGAAGAAATTGCACGTGTACCGCTAGCGACACGTGAAGAAGTAAGTGAGGCTATTGCGACAGCGAAAGCAGCGTTCAAAGGATGGCGTAATACGTCAGTTGGTAAGCGTGTTGAAATTCTCCATCGTTTCCGTCAATTACTTGTAGAACATGAACAGGAATTAACAGAATTGATTTGTACGGAAAGTGGGAAAACACGTGAAGATGCAAAGGGTGAAATTACGCGTGGTTTAGAGTCAGTAGATATGGCAATTGCTGCGCCGCAAATGTTAAAAGGGGAATACTCGGTTAATGTGGGCGGTCAGATTAATGCCTTCTCTCGTAAAGATGCACTCGGTGTTGTTGGAACGATTGCACCTTTCAACTTTCCAGTTATGGTGCCGCTTGCGATTACAAGTATGGCTGTCGCGGTAGGAAATGCGGTTATTTTAAAGCCATCTGAAAAAGTGCCAATGTCGGCATTATTCCTATGTGAATTATGGGAAAAAGCTGGTCTACCAAAAGGTGTATGGACGGTAATTAATGGTGGTAAAGAAGCAGTAGATGAACTACTTGAGAATAAAGACGTACAGGCAATCTCATTCGTTGGCTCAACACCAATCGCAGAGTATATTTATGCGACAGGTACAAAATATTGTAAACGTGTGGCAGCATTCGGTGGCGGTAAAAACTTTATGGTCATCATGCCAGATGCGGATTTAGAACAAACAGCGAATGCGTTCTTAGGTGCTGCATATGGTGCTGCTTCACAGCGTTGTATGGCGATTTCAGGTGCTATTCCAGTCGGAGAAGACACTGCCAATCGCTTCGTCGCAATTTTAAAAGAAAAAATCTCACAACTAAAAGTCGGTGATTACCAAGAAGCAGGCGTTGATTTTGGTCCAGTTATTACACAACAATCAAAAGATATTGTCATCGAATCAATCGAGCGTGCCATTTCAGAAGGCGCAGAAGTTGTCGTTGATGGACGCGATTGGGATATTGTAAAAGAATCAAAAGAGTTTTTCGTAGGTCCAACATTACTTGATCATGTACAGCCGGGTATGCATGCATACGAACAAGAAGTCTTCGGTCCTGTTCGAATCGTGACACGCGTCTCAACGTTACAAGAGGCAATCGACTTAATTAATGCGCATGAACTAGGAAATGGTGTAACGATCTTCACGAATAATGGCGGCGCAGCTCGTCACTTTGAAGACGAGATTGATGTAGGTATGGTTGGTGTCAACGTGCCGATTCCAATTCCTGTTGGCTATCATAACTTTGGTGGCTTTAAACGCTCGAAATTCGGTGAAGGGCATATGTTTGGTCCAGATCAAGCGCGCTTCTTTACGAAAACAAAAACCATTTCTGAAAAATGGCTAACAGCGGATGAGCATGCGACAACAGCGTTCTCATTCCCAAGTAACCAAGATGCGTAAATAAATGATTGAGAGAAGTAGGTGTTCTTACCTGCTTCTCTTTTTTTCGAACAGAATTACTTTCTTTTTAATCGTTAAAAAGAGATAATAGAGAGAATAAATGGAAAAAGGGGTGGCGTGTACGTGAAAAAAGTTTGGATCAACGGCACAATTTACACAATGGAATCAGAAGGCGATACGGTAGAGGCGGTTTTAACGGAAGATGGGCGCATTATAGCATGCGGTTCTACCGAAGATTTAAAAAAAGAAGCGGATGAAATCATTGATTTACAAGGGGCAGTGATGTATCCCGGCTTCGTTGATAGTCATTTACATATGATTGGCGTAGGACTACAGTTAATGCGACTCGACTTATCGTCTGTCCAATCAAAAGAAGAAATGTTATATTTACTCACGATTGCAAGCCAAAATATACCTGAAGATAGTTGGCTCATTGCGGAAGGTTTCAACGAAAATCAATTTTTAGACCCAACGATTCCGACATTACAAGAACTCGATGCGATTCGTCAAGGACCGATTGCGATTAGTCGTGTATGTCGTCATGTCTATTTAGGAAATACAGCTGCATTACGCGCCGCTAACCTAGAAAATTATATAGATTCAGATAAGGGGTCTGTCGGACGCGATGAACAAGGGAATTTAACAGGCCTTGTCTATGAAGCAGCAGCAGAACAATTGCGTGATGCTCAAATTCAAGAGGGCGAGCAATATGTGAACGAATTGAAAAAAGCTTTGAATGTCGCAATGGATACAATGTTATCAAAAGGATTAACAGCAGGTCATACCGAAGATTTCGCTTATTATGGACCTTACCAAGAACCGTATCGTGCATACCGCGAAGTTTTAGCTGAACGACAAGATTTTCGCTGTCATCTACTCATGCACTACTATGTATTTGAAGAAATGATGGAGGCGAATCTTACGTTTGATGAACCATTTATGGAATGCGGTGCAATGAAAATTTTTGCGGACGGTTCATTTGGCGGTTCAACAGCGGCATTAATTGAAGATTACGCAGATCAATCTGGTTGGAAAGGAACACTCATTCAAACAGATGAGGAGATGGCGAAATTATTCCAACTCGCACGAAAATATGATGCGCCGATTGCGGTTCATGTCATTGGTGACGCCGCAGCAGAGCAAGTTGTGACGATGATGGAGCGCTATCCAGCGGCTGAAGGTGTGTGCGATCGACTGATTCATGCGTGTTTAGTAAATGAAGGTTTATTAAAACGTATCGCAAAACTCCCTGTTGCAGTCGACGTTCAACCGACGTTTGTGACATCAGATTTTCCTTGGGTAGCCGAGCGACTTGGTGAAGCACGTCTACCATATGCCTATGCATGGAAGTCATTACTTGAACATGGAATCCCATGTGCAGGAAGCAGTGATGGACCGGTAGAGAGAATCGACCCACTACTTGGAATTGAAGCGGCTGTCACACGTAAAAAAGACGGTGTTGTATATGGTGTAGAACAATGTATCAGTCGTTTTGAAGCGATTCAAATGTATACACGTGGCGGCGCAGAGATTATTGGGAAGTCACATGAACGTGGAATGATTAAAGAAGGATTTGTAGCTGATTTTAGTGTGTTTGACCGAGATTTATTTAAAGGAACGATTTCAGAAGCGCAAGCAGTCATGACGGTTGTCGATGGACGCATTGCTCATCAACAAGATTGATTATACAAAAAGTTTAGGTGCATGCGTGCCTAAACTTTTTTATTTGAAAAATCTAAATTTTAAGAAATAAATCAAAAAAGTTATAGAATTTCGATAAAACTACATTATAATAGATAGCATAAAAGAGGTGAAAATGTGCAAAATTTACAATTACAATTAGCAGATATTTTACAATATGATCAATTTCAATCGGCAGAATGTGTGACGGGAAATACCAATCGACTTGTGAAGTGGGTACATATTATTGAAAATTCAGCTGTAGGTCATCTCATGAAAGAACATGAACTCATTTTAACAACAGGAATGGGGATTCATAAAGATGTCGATACATTTGAACGTTTTTTAGATGAACTCATCGCCAAAAACTGTGCAGGGTTATGTATTGAATATGGTCGTTACATTCAGTCAATTCCAACAACCATTCTACAAAAAGCGAAAAAACATCAATTTCCGATTGTTGTTTTTCATGAAGAAGTATCTTTTAGTGATATTACACAAGAAGTACATCGCCAAATTATCAGTCATCAGTATCAATTAATTGAGCGACTGGAAGCCTATACACATACACTGAGTAAGGCATCGCTCACATCGAATCGACCAGAAGCATTGCTCGAAGTATTAGTCGAGGCAATTGGTGGACAGTGTATTTTACAACTAACAGATGAAAAAGCGGTCTATTATCCAAAATGTGACGCAACGAAAAAAGCGCGTCTTGAAAAAGAATCGCCTTTAGTAAAAGAGATTTTATTATTATCTCAACAATACGGTCAATTGAAATGGTATGGATTACATAGTGGAATCGAGTCTTTGTTTTTAGAGAGAACCGCACTATTTATCGCACAAATTATTTTAAGGAAGCTATATTCAATTGAGAAAGAAACGGTAGCGCAGCAACTTTGGAAACAGGACTGGCTTGAGGGACGACTATCGAAGCCGGAAATTTTGCAGCATCTTGAAAAAGAGCATGATCGTATTCGTATAAAGCAGATGACCGTTTTATATGTGAATGTAGCAAATGGTCAGTTGGAAGGACAAGAAGGCTTTGATGATGTGTACTTTACATTATATGCCCGCAATGTTTTTGAAAAACGCGGCTTTACAATTTGTACAACGAATCATCAGGATCATTATTATATGATTATTTTTAATCAGCGCGATGAAGCTTCGATGAGGACGCGGCTACGGGAGGCTGTGTTAAAAATTAAAAAGGTTTTTAAAACAGACACTGTTACACGCATTGCGACAGGTAAAACAGTTGAATCAGTGGAAGATGTACCGACTGCATATGAAACTGCCAGAACGACGATGTATATTCGAAAAGTATTGCAGACGACAGATTGTTTTTATGAAGATGTGTTATTAGGACATATGATTTTAAATTTACAACAAACAATGGATGTAAAGCAGATGATTACGCAATATCTCGGACCATTAATTGCCTATGATGAAAAACATTCATCAGAATTAATTCCAACATTGCGCACTTATTTAGCAACGAATTGCTCCAAACAGGAAACAGCTCAAAAATTATATATTGTGCGTCAAACATTATATCATCGTTTGAAAAAAATAGAAGAATTAATTGGAATGGATTCGAGTGAACCGCATCATCGTATGATGCTTGAGATGATGCTATACGCAAAAGAATTCATAGGGAAATCTTCGAAAATTCACGAATAAGCTAACTTATGTAAAAATATTCTGTTAATCGTTTTACATTATGTAACATACATTTCTTCCTTTCATGTCAGATAATACAAGTAAGAAAGACAACATGAATGAGAAGGAGTGGTTGATGTGTCTAAAACACAAACAGAAATGAACGCACAAGCAGTAGATGAGCAATATCTTTGGCATGGGATGAAACCGTATAATCCACAAGCAACAATGATTGTAGAAAAAGCACATGGTGCACGTATTCAAGACTCAGATGGTCATGAATATATCGATGCGATGGCGGGATTATGGTGTGTAAATGTTGGTTATGGGCGTGAAGAAATCGCAAAAGCTGCTTACGATCAGATGGTGAAAAATGCTTATGCGCCATTATCGCAATCACATCCACCGGCGATTCAACTCGCAGAGAAAGTAAATGAATTATTAGGTGGTGGCTATGTAGTATTCTTCTCAAATAGTGGTTCGGAAGCAAATGAAGTCGCTTTCAAAATTGCACGCCAATATTATGCGCAACAAGGAAAAGCATCTAAGTATAAAATTGTGTCGCGCTATCGTGCATATCATGGAAATTCGATGGGCTCTTTAGCAGCAACAGGTCAAGCAGAACGCAAATACAAATACGAACCGCTTGCGCCGGGTTTTTTACATGTTGCACCGCCTGATGAGTACCGTCAACCAGAAAAAGCATCTGAACCGACTGCACTTCCTTCTGTTCAAGCAGTCGATCATGTCATGACATGGGAGATGGGTCAGACGATTGCAGCTATGATTATGGAGCCAATTATTACAGGTGGCGGAGTCATTGTACCGAATGAACAGTACATGCGCGGTATAAAAGAAGTATGTGAAAAACATGATGCACTACTCATTGTTGATGAAGTAATTTGTGGTTTTGGACGTACAGGAAAGCCATTCGGTCATCAGCATTACGGTGTAAAACCAGATATTGTAACAATGGCAAAAGGGATTACAAGTGGGTACTTACCGCTATCTGCAACTGCTGTGAAGCGAGAAATCTATGAAGCATTCAATGGTAGTGAGATGTATGATTATTTACGACATGTCAATACATTTGGCGGTGCAACAGCGAGTTGTGCAGCAGCGCTTAAAAACATTGAGCTAATGGAGCAAGAACAACTATTTGAACGCTCAGCTATTAAGGGAGCAGAAATCTTACAAACACTTCAAGAACAGCTTGAAAATCATGCACTTGTTGGCAGTGTACGTGGAAAAGGTTTATTAATTGGTATTGAGTTAGTAGAAAATAAAGAGACAAAACAACCTGTAGCCGTTCAGGTTGTGAATGACATCATCGCAGCGTGTAAACAACAAGGCGTCATCATTGGAAAGAACGGTGCAACTGTTGCAGGATATAATAATGTCCTGACATTATCACCACCACTTAATACAAGTGATGAAGATTTACAAACGATTGTCGATACCGTTGTGAAAGCCATTTGGGATAAATAGCAAAGCATAAAGGGGTGTTGTAGATGAATGAAGGTCAATCGTTACAAAAGGGGTTAAAAAAGAGACATATGACGATGATTGCCATCGCTGGTGTTATTGGTGCGGGACTCTTTATGGGGAGTGGTTCAGTTATTCACTTAGCTGGACCCGGCGCCATCTTATCGTATGTGATTGCAGGTACCATTGTTGTCCTCGTGATGCGTATGTTAGGGGAGATGGCAGCTAAAAACCCATCCAGTGGCTCATTTGCGATTTATGCAAGTCAGGCGCTTGGAAAATGGGCAGGATTTTTAGTCGGTTGGCTTTATTGGTTCTTCTGGGTAATTGCGATTGCGCTAGAAGCAACTGCAGCCGCCGCCATCATTCAATATTGGTATGATGGGGTTCCGCTTTGGTTATTAAGTTTAATCTTAACTTTAACATTAACTGTTACAAATTTAGTATCGGTTAAGGCTTTTGGTGAATTCGAGTACTGGTTCTCATTAATTAAAGTAGTTAGTATTATTGCATTCTTAGCAATCGGTGCATTTATTATTTTTGGCATCGTACCAGGCTTTTCATCAGTTGGCTTTACGAACTTAGTAGGACAGGGTGGGTTCTTACCGAATGGTTTTGGCGCAGTCATGATGGGTGTTGTCATTGTCATCTTCTCATTCATGGGTACTGAAATTGTGGCGATTGCAGCAGGAGAATCTGCTGAACCGGTGAATGCCGTACAAAAAGCGACGAATTCAATCATCTGGCGTGTTCTTGTCTTCTTCGTCGGTTCGATTACCGTCGTTGTGACATTGCTTCCATGGGATTCATCGAGTATTTTAACAAGTCCTTACGTTGCAGTACTAGACTATGTCGGTATTCCAGCAGCAGCGCAAATTATGAACTTTGTCGTTTTAACTGCTGTATTATCTTGTCTGAATTCAGCACTGTATGCAACATCTCGTATGTCTTTTGCTTTAGCAGAAGAAGGACAAGCACCGAAAATTTTCTTAAAGTTGAATAAGCGCGGCGCACCTGTTTATGCCATTTTAGCGAGTACATTCTTCTCGTATATTGCCGTAATTATGAATTATGTATCACCAGAAGCAGTCTTCATGTTCTTAGTCAATTCATGTTCAGCGATTACATTAATTATGTATTTCATCATTGCAGCTTCTCAACTTGTTATGCGTCGTCGTGCGATTAAAGAGGGGACAGAACATGAACTTGTATTACGCATGTGGTTATTCCCGTATTTAACGATTGGCACGATGATTATGGTAGGAGGACTTGCTGTAGCGATGTTCTTCATTCCAAGTATGCGCTCTCAAATTCTCTTTACAGCAGTCATTGTAGCGGCAGTCATGCTTATGTATTACTTTACACAACGTAAAAAAGCACCTGTTGACCTGTTACAACCAGAACCTGAAACACCTCTTGAATAATAAAAAGTCTGAATCCTTATTGATGATGGGATTCAGACTTTTTCTGTTTATAAAGTTGCGAGTCTTGAAACAGCTTCTTGTAATAGTTTTTCATCTTGAACGAGTGCGATGCGTACATGGTTTCTGCCCGATGCACCGAAGATCGAACCGGGTACAAGTACAACGCCTGTTTGTTCAATAACATGATAGACAAATTCTTTGTCATCCATCTGTTGTTGCGGATACTTCGCATAAACGAACATACCACCAGCAGATGGTGCGAGTTCCCAACCAATTGCTTCAAGACCTTCTGATAGTACACGATGTCTTGTCGAAAAAATGGTACGCAATTCATCTGTAATTGATTCCGCATTGTCGAGTGCAACACATGCCGCATCTTGAATTGGACGGAATGTACCATAATCAAGGTGTGATTTGAGTTCGCCCAATGTTTCAATGACGGAAGCGTTTCCAACGATATACGCAATACGAGCGCCTGCAAGACTAAAGCTCTTAGAAAGTGAATTAATCTCGACACCCACTTCTTTTGCACCTGGTACTTCCAAAAAGCTAAGCGGCTTTGTACCTTCAAAATAGAATTCTGAGTAGGCGGCATCGTGAATGACGATTAAGTTATGTTTTTTCGCAAAAGCAATCGCCTTTTCAAAGAATGCGACAGAAGGCATTGCTGGAACGGGATTCCCTGGAAGATTTAAAATGAGCATTTTCGCACGTGCACAAATATCTTCTGGAATGGCATCAAAATCAGGTAAAAACTGATGTTCAGCTGTTAATGGCATCGCATACGCTTCACATTTTGCGAGATGAATGCCTGCTGCATAAGCTACATAGGCAGGGTCCGTTGTTAAGACGATATCTCCTGGATCACAAAATGCGAGCGGTAAGTGCACAAGTCCTTCCTGAGAACCCATCGTTTGAATGATCTCTGTTTGTGGATCTAATTCCACGCCACTACGACGTTGATAATAGTTGGCAACTGCTTCATGAAATCGCTCCGTTCCACCGAGCGTATAGCCATAACTATCAGCCTTTTCAGCTTGTTTTGCTAATTCTTCTCGCACAATTTGAGCAGGTGGTAAGTCAGGACTTCCCAAACTTAAATCAATAATTTTTGTGCCTGTTGCCGCTTTCTTTTTTGCAGCAGCTTTTAAACTACCGAAAATGGCTTTCGGAAATTGATTCATTAATGTTGAACGATGCATCGTCATCATGTTGTGTCACTCCTTTAATTCGCTTATTTCTTCTTTATTTTACCATATTGTATTTGGCTAAAAACACTATTTACGTTTTTTAACGAGAGATTTTATTGAATTATCAGAAATGTTTGCTATTAAAGTATGGTTCTGCTATGATAGTTAATAATTCAATATTGTCTTATCAAGAGAAGCCGAGGGAATGGCCCGATGACGCTTCAGCAACCTCTGTTTAAAACAGAAAGGTGCTAATTCCTACAGAAGCTCCATTATGCTTCTGATAGATAAGAGTCGGATACATATGTGTAACCTCATTCTTATCAAAGAGTGAGGTTTTTTTATATTTAAAGGGGGAGTTTCATCATGCCAATCAATATACCAAGTGGGCTACCAGCAACTGAAATTTTAAAAGAGGAAAAGATTTTCATTATGGACGAAGTGCGTTCGACAAGCCAGAACATTCGTCCGTTAAATATTTTAATTTTTAACTTAATGCCTGAAAAAGAAAAGACCGAGTTACAATTACTTCGTCTTTTAGGAAATACACCACTTCAAGTAAATGTTACGTTTTTAAATACGGCGACACATGAATCAAAAAATGTTAGTAAAAATCATTTAGAGTCATTTTATACGACGTTTGAACATGTAAAACACCGTAAATTTGACGGTATGATTATTACAGGAGCGCCAATTGAATTATTTGAATTCCATGAAGTTGATTTTTGGGATGAGATGGTCGAGATTATGGAATGGACGAAAACAAATGTCACGTCTGTTTTGAATATTTGTTGGGGCGCACAAGCGGCACTCTACTATCATTATGGTATTGGAAAATATACATTACCGTCAAAATGTTC
The DNA here is from genome assembly GCF_030219945.1 of Kurthia sp. YJT4. NCBI lineage: Bacteria > Bacillati > Bacillota > Bacilli > Caryophanales > Caryophanaceae > Kurthia > Kurthia sp. YJT4. The sequence goes on from NZ_CP126689.1 coordinate 1,306,671, forward strand.
GGGTGTGTTCGATCACATCGTGCATGATAGTACCGTTAAGTTAATTCGCGGATTTAATGATGTATATACAGCACCACATTCACGTAATACCTCTGTTTCAAGAGAGGCTATTTTAAACCATCCTGATTTAGAACTCGTGTCTGAATCAGACGAAGCAGGGGCATTTATTATCGTATCGCGTGATGAAAAACAAATTATGATTACAGGTCATTTAGAATATGATGCAGATACATTAAAGCAAGAATATGACCGTGATGTTGCAAAGGGCATCGAACCGCAAGTACCAAAACACTATTTCCCGAACGACGATCCAACGAAAAAACCGTTGAATCGTTGGCGTTCACACACGCATCTATTATTCTCCAATTGGTTGAATTACTATGTGTACCAAGAAACACCGTATGAATGGGAATAAACAGCAAACCATCTTTTTTCGTGTATATTCGAAAGAAGATGGTTTTATTATTGGACATGATATAATTCATAGTAGAGACGCTTTGATAAGAAATGAGGAAAGATAATGAAGAAAACAATTGGCATTTTAGCGCATGTAGATGCAGGGAAGACCACCTTTTCAGAGCAATTACTTTTTCATACGAAAAGTATTCGCACCATTGGGCGTGTCGATCATCAAAATGCACATTTAGATTTGCATGAGATTGAACAACAGCGTGGCATTACCGTTTTTGCGGAACAGGCCACTTTTACATATCGAGAAAATGATTATACGGTGATTGATACACCAGGACATGTCGACTTCGCGGCAGAGATGGAGCGTTCGATTATGGCACTGGATGGGGCAATTCTTCTATTAAATGGAACAGACGGTGTACAGGGACATACAGAAACAGTTTATCGTTTACTAAGAAAATATCGTATTCCTACACTGTTTTTCGTTAATAAAATGGATTTAATTAGTGCCAATGCAGCAACAGTGACAGAAGAAATTCAACAAGAATTAATGGAATATGCACTACCATTTCATGACTGGGCAACAGGAATAGAAGAATTTGCAGGACGAGATGAGCAATATTTAGAAGACTATTTAGAAGAAAGTTTATCCGAAAGCGAATGGCAAAAAAGGCTTTCAAAAGCTTTCATGGCACAAGAGCTTTCACCGATTTTATATGGCTCAGCATTAAAAGATGAAGGCATCGATTTTGCATTAGAAGTGCTAGATACATTGCTCCAGCCACAGCATAAATCGGGAGAGTTACAAGGAATGATTTATAAAATTCGTCACATTGAACAAAATCAACGTATGGCTTTTATAAAAATTCATCAAGGTTCGTTGAAAGTAAGAGACGATGTACGCTGTGGTGGGAATTGGTTTAAAATCACACAAATTCGTAAATATCACGGTAAAAAATTTGAGGAATTACAGCGAGCGGAAGCAGGTGATACGGTAGCGATAATTGGTTTGAAAGAAGCAAAAGTTGGTATGGGAGTAGGTGAATTTACGCCTTCTTATGAAATAGATTTGCGTCCAACGATGCGCACACAAATTGTTTATGAAGGCGCCTTACATCCAAAAGAGTTACTAGCATATTGTCGTTTGTTAGAAGCAGAAGATCCAGCACTTAGTGTGACGTGGCAAGAAGAAATACAGAAAATAACACTTCATATTATGGGTGAGATTCAATTAGAAGTGCTACAGCAAATTTTTGAAGAACGCTTTAGCGAGCAAATTGCATTTACAGAACCGACAATTATCTATAAAGAGACGATTCAACAGACGGTACGAGGATACGGCCATTTTGAACCGTTAAAGCATTATGCAGAGGTGCATTTACAAATCGAACCAAATGAACGTGGAGCTGGAATTGAAGTAACGAGCAAGTGCCACCCGAATGATTTAGCAATCGGACTGCAAAATATGATTCAGCAATCACTCATTGAAAAAAAGCATCGTGGTATTTTAACAGGTTCTGAAATAACGGATTTACGTGTAACGATTTTAACAGGACGCTCGCATCCGAAACATACAGAGGGTGGCGATTTTAGAGAAGCGACATTACGCGCTTTGCGACAAGGATTAGAACAAGCGGAAAATCAATTGCTTGAACCATATTATTCATTTTCATTGAAGGTACACCATGAACTATTTGGACGTATTGTCACAGATGTAACGAATCGCCATGCACAAGTAGATGAACCACAATTTATGGGTGAACAGGTATATATGACAGGTCGTGCACCAGTTGCAACGATGCGTGACTATCCAATTCAGTTTGCTGCTTCAACGAATGGTCGAGGTAGTCTGCAACTCCGTGTTGATGGTTATGATGTGTGTCATAATGCAGAGGAAGTAATAGAGCAAATGGCGTATCAAAAAGATGCTGACCCTGAGTACAGTTCAAATTCAGTATTTTGTGCAAAAGGAAAAGGCTATTCCGTTCATTGGACAGAAGCCAAAGAAGCGATGCACTGTCCAATGAATGACTAAAAGAAGAGTATATTTGGAAAATTAAGCTAAATTCCGAATATACTCTTTCTTGTTGTTTAAGCTTAATCATGTATATTTTAAGAAATCACTAGATAAATGTTTTATATCTCAAAAAAATAAATTTTACCTTCAATCAAAATGCAGATGGAAAGCCGATTAAATATACAGTAAAAGAAGATACAGAACTGAAAGATTATGAAGTATCCGTCGACGTAGAGAATAAAGGGAATATTGTCATCAACAATCTGTTATTGAACGTATTGAAATCCCCGCTTATATCAGTAATTTACAACAGATTATAGAGCGAGAAATTGTCCCAAAAGAAAGAATGCTTAAAATGTATAAAACAGAAACAGTAGAAGAAATAAAGACAATTGTTATAACCTATTCGACGAAAATAGATGCAATGAAAGATATTCTTTACTTTTCAAATGGACACGAATGAACAGAATCATATCACCTAGAACGTCGTGTAATTTACCATGTCTGTTTAGCAGAATGCAGTCGTTTAATCCAAATGGATGCGTGGACATCCATTTAACTATAAATAAAATGTAGAGAAATCTATGAATAAATGATTAAATTTGTATAAAAATCAAGTTATTTTTTTAAAACATTCAGTAAGAAGAACTTCATTTTTATTATAAACAACTAAAAGGAATTTTCTTTATTTTCAAAAAGAAGTATGTGTATTTCAAAAAAAAGGTATAATGGAAAGAAGTACATGGAGGTGTTTTTTTGCGACAACAAAAAGCCATTTTCATTTCTTTTTTTCGTTCAGGTGTACTAGGTTTTGGTGGAGGCCCTTCGGTTATACCTTTAATTGAAAGAGAAATAGTGAAAAATTTTAAATTGATGGATTCAGATGAGTTTGCGAACACATTAGCGATTGCGAATACGTTACCAGGTCCAATTGCAACAAAAATGGCAGGGTATGTCGGTTACCGTGTAGCAGGTATTACAGGCATGCTCAATGCACTTGTAGCAGCGGTTATACCGACTGTAGTAGCTGTTATTCTGTTATTAGGTAGTTTACAAAAGTTTCAAGAAGTACCATTTGTTCAAGGTATGACAAAAGGTGTTATACTTGTCGTATCTGCGATGATGTTTAGCTTGATGGTTGATTTTTTGAAAAAATCTTACTATAAGCTAGGAATTCTAACGGGTTTAGTTTTATTAGCGATCAGTATCATTTTAATGGTTATTCTCAATCTACATCCAGGGATTGTTATTGTATCATTCCTTGTATTAGCGTTTGTTCTTCCAGTTCGTAAGGGAGGCAAAAGTACATGATTTATTGGCAATTATTCGTTGTATTCCTCTATACGAATTTGATTGGTTATGGAGGAGGTCCTGCAACGATTCCATTAATGGAAGAAGAAGTGGTGCAGCAACATCATTGGATGACGACAGAGGAGTTTAGTAATACAGTTGGTCTGGCGAATGCTCTACCAGGTCCGATTGCAACAAAGATGGCAGGGTACATTGGATATGAACAGGCAGGTATTATTGGAGCCATTATTTGCCTTTTTGCAACAATTATGCCATCATTAATTTTAATGATAGCTCTTTTAGGGCTACTAAATAAATTTAAAAAGTCACAACGTGTACAGCGACTTTCCACATATGTCTTACCAGCAATCGCTATTTTGATGGGGCAACTCGCATATAGTTTCTTAAAAACATCGATGGATTCCTCGGGTATTTGGTTATCCATCATATTAGTCGCAATTTGTTATATTTTGATTGATATCGTAAAAATAAATGTTATTTTTTTAATCGTTTTGAGTCTTATATTAGGTGGTTTTTTCTTATAAAAGGAGGTATAAGACAGTGGATAAATTACGTAAGCATTCTTCACACTAAATTACATTTAGGAGGAGAATAAAATATGAAAGTAACTTTTTCAAAACAAAAACAATTTTCAAAAGAACAATTAGCAGAACTATATAACGATGTCGGTTGGTTTAGTTCGTGTTGTCGGTGATGGTTTAACAATCATCTATGTCCAAGATATTTTGGTAAAGGAAGCTGAACAAAATCAAGGAATTGCCTCGCACTTATTAGAGGATGTATTACACACATTTGCTTCTGTACGACAAAAAGTATTGTTAACGGAAGAAGCACCAGACGTTCGTCACTTCTATGAAAAGCACGGTTTTACATCTTGTAATCAAGGCGAAACAGTCGCTTTTGCAAAATTCACATAAACGAAAAAACACTTTGGAATCATTTCCAAGGTGTTTTTTTAGTTCAAATAGAAGGAATTCGATTATGAAACAGTGAAAAGGGAATAAGAAGAAAAAGTGTAAAGTAGGTGAAGAGATGGGAGATTTAAAAGCATTTATTTGGAAAGTGAAAAAATCGATTTATGCAGAGAATGCAGATCACTATGTACAAGGTGGATTACGCCATACAACATTCAAAGATGGTTTCTATCACTTTGAAAATCAAGAAATTGGCCATCGCTACTATTCTGGGCATGAGGTCATTTATAAAAAAGATGAACCTATTTGGACAATGGTTTATTCGGGTGGCATTTTAAATGATGATATAGGTGAGAAGCGACTATTATCTTTTTTACGCCGTGCCCTTGTAGAAGAGGAAAGGACCAATATATTACGTGGTCCGAGCTTCTACCAAGAGGAACATCTACTTTATTTGAATGAATTTTACGGTGGTATTGATCGATTTTCCGGACGTGAATATATCCGTTTTGGCACACATATTATTTATGAACTTCACTATAGCGGTGGTTTACTCGACTAAGTCAAGTAAACTCACATCAAGATGGTGCGTGACAGTCGCCATCTTTTGTAATGCAGTCACATCTTCAATGATATAAGTGCGACCTTGTTTCGATAACTTTTTCTGTTTAATGAAATGTGCAAAAACATGGAGTAAATGGCGATAAGAGACACCGAGATATTCACATACTTCGGTGTGCTTTTCTTTGTAAATACCTTCATGAGAAGAGATTAAAATAAATTCCGCAAGTCGATTTTCAAGTGGGAAGGAGAGCCCCTGTGCAAAGCGAGATGAGTGCATCGTAGCTTTTCGACTTAAATAGGCGCAAAGAAGGCGCAAGAAATGTGCATCTTGTAGTAAGAGAGATTTCACTTGTTGAATGGAAATCGCAAAACACTGTAAATCCGTTAATGCTTGTACTCCTTTTGAATAAGTGGCATCTTGTAACAATTCGAGTTCACCGATAAAAGCACCTGTTGTAATAAAGTTGAGTAATGCGACTTTACCATTCGGCTGCGTTGTGAAAATTTTTGCGCGCCCTTCTAATACATAATAAAGATAATCAGGGGTATCGCCTTCATGAATAATCATGTCACCACGCTGAAATGTTTGAACAGATAAAAAAGGTTCGATTGGAAAAGAAAATAGTGTATGGATAGGATGTATCTGTAATACCTGTTTTATGTCGTCTGTTTGTAAATTTTGCATCATTTACCACCTTAAATATGAGATATCTCACATTATTGTAGAGAAATACGTGCTAAACTGCAATAAGAAATGGAGTGAAAACATGAGAGAACAAAAGTGGATGGCACAACATTATTTTATCTTCTTCTTATCATGGGGGATTTTTCTACCGTATTGGACAGGGTATCTCGTACATGAAAAAGATGTAGCGATTGAATTAGCAAGTATGATGATGAGTGCAGGGTTAATATTGCGCGGGATTTCGACGATGTTCATCTTTCCGGCGATGGCAAACCGCTTTAGTCAAAGTACAGTACTGACAATTTTTATTTACGGCTCATTTTTAACGAGCGTATTATTTATTTTTACAAGTGATACAACGCTATTATTTATTTTAACGTGTTTACTAAGCTTCTTCTTACCAGCGATTATGCCAGGTTTGGATAGTACGGCAGGTATTTTAGTGCAAAAATATAATATTCATTATGGACGTAGTCGTTCATATGGTTCACTCGGTTTTATTGTATCGGTTATTATCGTGAGCCTTGTGTCTGCTCTTTACGGCGATCAATCGATGTTATGGCTTATGATAGCCTATACACTACTACTCGTGGCAGTCAATCTACAACGTGTACCAGAAGCATTAAAAGAAAAGCCAAATAAAAAAGTGAATAATGTTAGTTTTAAAACGATTTTTAAAACACGCCATTTCGTTTTTATTTTAATTTTAGTTACATTAATCCAAGGTTCACATGCAGCCTATTATAATTATGGCTATTTATACTTAGAGCATTTAGAAGTACCCAAGTATTTGATTGGTATCGTGATTAATGTCGGTGTTGGATTTGAAATCTTCTTATTTGCGATTGCCGACCGCGTATTTTCAAAGTGGAGTCCTGCTAAATTACTCGTCTTAGCATCTATTGGTGCCTCACTGCGCTGGTTACTTGCCTTTGCTGTACCAAATGCATGGATATTTACTGCGTCACAAAGTTTACACGCTTTATCGTTTGCAGTCTCACATTTTGCCTTTATAATGTATTTAGCAAAAGAACTGGAATATACACAGATTACAAAAGCACAAGGAATCTATTCCGCTTTTGCATTAAGTTGGGGAACAGCGATTCTAACAGTTATTAGCGGTTATTTCTATAATACCCAACCGAATTTTGCATTCGCTGCTATGTTTGTTTTCACATTACCAGCACTCGTTGGTTCACTTTATTTATATAAGAAGACGAAAGCAACCGAAAACATTTAAAGGAGTAAGAATTTGAAGAAATATATCACATTATTTTTTGCTGTGTTATTGCTTGCAGGATGTAATATACAAGGGCAAACTGCGAAAGAACCACCGACTGTTAAAATAGAAGCAGACGGTAAAAGTTATGATACTGTTCTTGGGACGTTTTGTTGGAATGGTAAGTGTGAGGATCATGCAGGGCCTGTTGAATTAATGAAAGACAAAGTGACATTACAAGTGAAGGCAGGCGAAAAGCTTCAATTGAAGCAGAGTACGACGAATCTTCCTACAACTTCTTTTTTAACAGAACTTAATTCCATTGAACAAGGAAAAGATTTACCGTTAACAGAAGATGGGACGTTTACAGCGCCGACACAACCAGGAACATATTACTATGGTTATACGGCTTCTTGGCGTGATGAAAAGAAAGATGTATCAATTGGCGATGCACAGTATGCCTTCGCTTTAAAAGTATTACCATAAGAAAAAATCTCGAAATCAATTTGATTTCGGGATTTTTTTACTTTATTTAAAAATAAAGGTTGAAATATTCAGAAAAATAGATTATATTAATCCTACAGGAATACTAGGTTAAAGAAGGAGTGAGAAAATGATTCAAATGGTAGGAACAGGGTTACTATGTGGCGCACTACTTGGTTTCGTCTTACAAAGAGGACGCTTTTGTTTAACAGGTGGTTTTCGAGATTTATATTTAACGAAAAACACACGTATGTTTAATGCTTTATTACTTGCGATTGCGATTCAAGCAGTCGGTGTCTATGCACTCATTCATTTTGATTTATTAGTATATGAAGCAGGAACGTATTCATTCGTAGCTGTAGCACTTGGCTCATTTATTTTTGGGATTGGTATTATTCTAGCAGGAGGTTGTGCAACAGGTACATGGTATCGCGCAGCGGAAGGATTAGTCGGTAGTTGGATTGCACTGATTTTTTATATGCTGACAAGTGCCATGATGAAGACAGGGGCATTCAAACCAATTCATGACGCTCTTCAAAGTATGCAAGTACGTGATAATTCGATTGCACGTACATTCGGTGTCAATGTGTGGGTACTTATTATCTTTTTCATCGGTGTTGTGGCACTCATTCTTGTAAAAGAAGCACGAAAACCAAAAATCTTCATTCCACAACTAAAGCCGAAAAAAACAGGCATTGCGCATATTTTATTTGAGAAGCGCTGGTCAACTTATGTGACAGCTTCTCTAATTGGTGTAATTGCGATTTTAGCATGGGTATTCAGTGAAGCAAGTGGTCGCATGTCGGGTTTAGGTATTACAACGCCATCTGCCAATATCGTGCAATATGCTGTAACAGGTGATGTACAGTATATTAACTGGGGTGTTTTCTTAGTACTTGGTTTATTGATTGGTTCATATATCGCCGCAAAAGGAAGTGGCGAGTTCCGTCTACGTGTACCCGATCCTAAAACCATCGTTTCTAGTCTATGTGGTGGTGTATTAATGGGGTTCGGTGCAAGCTTAGCAGGCGGTTGTACAATCGGAAACGGTCTTGTACAAACAGCGATGTTCTCATGGCAAGGTTGGATTTCACTTGGTTTCATTATTCTAGGAGTTTGGACAGCGACTTATTTCGTATTCGTTCGTCCAACAATTAAAAAAACAGCGCAACAACCAACTGTTGCACAAACAAATTAGGGGGAATTTTACATGGTAAAAGTATTAGAAACAGCAGGGCAAGTTTGTCCATTTCCATTAGTAGAAGCGAAGGCGGCACTTGAAACATTAACATCTGGTGAGGAGTTAGAAATTCGCTTCGATTGTACACAAGGAACGGATTCGATTCCACGCTGGGCAGCAGAAGAAGGGCATACTGTGACGAATTTTGAACAAGTGGGCGATGCGGCTTGGACGATTACCGTACAAAAGAAATAGCCACTTGTTTACAGAATACATTTCCTATGGCATCATACTAATGACTCTATAAATAAAAAGGTTGATGACAATGGAACAAAAATTCAAAGTGAATCAAATGCTGACGAATCGTCAAACAGGTCACGTCGAAAAAATTTATGCGACAACACCAGACGGTCAACCATTTGACTTACTCGAAATTAGTATTTTAACGCATTATGAAGTGATTACATTAGAAGCGTTAGAAGAAAAGTTACAACAAGCAGGGATCACATATGAATTAGTGCCTGTTGGTCGCACATATCTTCTAACTGTCGCAACAAAAGAAGATGCAAAACGCTTCATTGAACAAATCGCACCGCTTTATAATGAAGTACTACAATAAAAAAAGAGGAATTTCGTCAAATACATGATGAAATTCCTCTTTTTTACTTTTTAAAATACTATGTGTGTGCATGCAATATGAGAATTTCATATGCTGTTACTTTAACATTTTAAAGCATTGTCAATCATTTAAAAATCTTCATTTCTTCATCTCCTATGTACGCCAATTTTTACATACGTCCACCCATTTAATACTTTGTGCATAGCGTTCTAATTCTGGAATCGTTAATTCGATGGCGGAATTACTACTACCGCAAGCTGGGAATACCGTCGTGAATCGCTTAAGTGATTCATCTAAATAGACCTGTACACCCTCATTAATACCGAATGGACAAACCCCACCAATCGCATGACCAATTGTTTCTTCTACTTCTTCTGGTTTTAGCATGCGAGGCTTTAGTTGAAAAGTCGCTTTAAATTTCGCGTTATCAATTTTCGTATCACCAGCCGCTACAATTAGAATTGGTTGTTCTACCCCGTTAAATGATAAAGTTTTCGCAATGCGTTCAGGTTCACAACCAAGTGCTTGCGCTGCTTCCTGTACAGTAGCCGTACTTGCATCAAATGTTTGAATCTGCTCTACTAAATCAAATTGTTCAAAGTATTGTTGTGCTCGTTCGAGTGACATCTCTTGCTCCTCCTTTGTTATTTGCATGATATAATGATAACGTAATCAATTGAGAAAACCAACGCAATTGTTTGAATATTTCATTTATTAAGGGGAGATTAGAATGGACGGACGTAAGAGAAATACGATTCATAAAGGACTGGCAGTGGCGATTGTCTTAAAACAAGATCAGCGCACAGGAAAAGAAACAGTTGGGGTTGTCAAAGATATTTTGACGAATAGCCCATCACATCCGCACGGTATTAAAGTGCGCTTAGAAGATGGTCAAGTAGGCAGAGTGTGTAGAATTCTTGACAATGCATAGATTTTTAGACATCATTCTCCATTTATGAATTGCCCAAACAAATCTTGGTTGGTACTATAGAATAGTATGAATATTTGTATAGAGATGAATAGGTAGGGAAATGCACATGAGAATTTTAAATTTCATCATTATTTATGTCGTTGTATTAGCACTTGGTATGGGTGCAATCGCACTAGGTGTACCACAAACGGCAGCACTTTGGTTCTTCACCATTGCCGCAATCGTGTTGGTAATCGGCTATATGTATGCGATGACATCAACGAAGAACACAAAGTTAACATTATTTGCGATTAAGTTTCAAAAACGTTCGCCGATGTTTGCGTATGTCTTTGCGGTTAAAGACGGTACATTAGAAGACGAACTAGAAGCGATTGAGTTAGTGAAAAAGAAAGTGAAAAATCCTGAAACCGTTTATGACTATGAATTTTTAGGTTATATTCGCCAAAAGGATTTAGTCAATGCGTACGAAATCATTAAAAAGATGAAATCGAGTCCACGTAAACGTTTAAATATCGCAATTTACGAAGCAGAAGCTGGTAAATACGGTGTGGCGCGTAGCCATGATTTAGACTTCATCTGGATGGAAGATTATATCGAAGCATATGTCGCAAACCTTCAAGGTAATAAAGAACGTTATGAAGAATATATGCAAAAAACAATCGAAGGCACAAAAGGTTTACAACGCCTAACAAATGAAGCCATCTACGCACGTGATCTACGTGAATGGGATGCGGCACACCAAAAGAAGAAAAAGAAAAAATAACGAAGGAGCTGCGTACGCAGCTCCTTTTTGTATACGATGAAAAATCTCTTATTTATGGATAAAATTTCAATTTTTTTCTAGAATTATTACCTTAGCGAACTAATTTATGCAAAACTGATTGTATGCAGATGTGTCTAAAAAGACTACAATATAGATAAGAATTTAAATATTTAGGGGATGGAAGAAAAAACTTAAGTATTTAAAGGCTATTTATGATAGGAGTGAGATAATATGCAACTATTCGAAGTACCTGTAGGAGCGAGAGAAAAGTTTTTGAATTTATTAATCCTTGCAGATGAGGATGAAGCAGTCGTTAGAGAATATTTGAATGAAGGTAGACTATTCGAAATCACAGAAAAGATGGAGAGAGTCGGGGTTATTCAAACAATTGAATGCGACGGTTATTCCGAAGTGAAGAATATTGCCATAACTCCAGAGCGTCAAGGTCAGGGGATTGGGAAAAAAGCTTTACGCTTCGTTGAAAAGATTTTATACGACGATGGAGCTCAGATCATGAAAGTTGGGACAGCAAATTCATCTATTAGCAATATCGCTTTTTATCAAAAGGCAGGTTATCGCCTAGATTCAATTCAGCATGATTTCTTTTCAAATTATAAAGAACCGATTTTTGAAAATGGAATTCAAGCGATTGATTTATTATACTTCTCAAAAGAATTATAAGAATTTACAAAATAGTATGATGTAGCTTGATGAACGAAAACACCTTCTTGTGAAGACACAAGGGTGTTTTTTTTATATGGTCAAAAGAACTACGATTATATTGTAAGCCGATAGAAAAGCGTGTATGTGTCTGGAAATATCAAAAAAATAGCATAAAAAATATACAATTCCTTTATTGTACTATAACAAAAATGATTGTATCAATACAATAAAACGCAAATTTTCTCTTTTAAATTATTATTTTCTGTTTTGAGCACCTTTTTTGCTTATTAAATCAATTCTTTTACTTATTTATGAAAATATTGGTTCTTTTTTGATGTAAACGGTTATATTTTACTTGTAACAGAAAATAACGTACATAAAGTAGGGGGAATGAACATGAAACAGGTTCAAGATATTCGAGTAACAGCAGCAGATCCATCTGGTATCGGTCTATTTGGTTTAGCGATTGTCACATTGGTGGCATCAACGCAGAAGCTGGAATGGACAGAGGGATTAGGCTTTGTTCTCCCATGGGCAATCTTTTTAGGGGGTTTTGCACAATTATATGCTTCAATGATTGATGCAAAATTAGGAAATACATTTGGCGCAACAGCATTCGGTGCATATGGCTTCTTCTGGTTAGCTGTAGGCGGTGGCTGGTTAATTCAAGCAGGCGTGTTAGGCGAAACACTTGCTTCACAATTAGATGTACACCAACTCGGTGTTGTATATTTAGGCTATTTAGCATTTACAATTTTCATGACAATTGGTGCATTAGAAACAAACAAGGTATTATTCTTAATCTTCTTCTTAATCAATTTCTTATTCTTAGGTTTAGGATTAAGTTCACTAGGTATCTTAGAAACTTCAATGCACAATATGGCTGCAATTTCTGAATTATTAATCGGATTATTAAGTGTCTACGGTGCAGGCGTAAATGTTCTAAACCGTCACTTCGGTTTTGAATTCTTACCACTAGGCAAACCATTCAACATCATTGGTCGCCGTCGTGAAAAAGCAAAAGCTTCAGACATGGCAACACACTCATAATAGTAAAAGGGAGTCGATTCGTGAATCGGCTTCTTTTTTTATCTTTCAAATCTAGCATAAGTATTCTTTTATGGTATATACTAACAATAGGGTCAGCTTCAAAAGGAGCAAATTAACATGACAACACAAACACAAAAAGTATACTATCCAACAACAGCGATTAGTGACGGACAACATGGTGAAGGGTTCGTTGCGGGTGGGATTCGCCCAATTCGTGAAGATTTCACGTTATTCGGTAAAGCGATTACAGTGAAGTTACCTGTTGGAGAAAACGGGGCAGTATTAGAAGCGATTGCACAGGCAGAGCGCGGCGATGTACTCGTTGTCGATGCGAGAGGCGATTTGAATCGTGCAATTGCAGGTGATTTCGTGATGAGTATGATGAAAGCAGTAGGCATTGCGGGACTGGTTGTTGATGGTGTCATTCGTGATGTTGAAGCAGCGCGTGCATTAGACTTTCCGGTGTTTTGCAAGGGAACAACAGCTGTTGCGGGTGTGAAAAATGGTGGCGGACGTGTACAAGTACCTGTCGCAATTGGAGAGGTAGCAGTACAGCCAGGCGATTATATTTTTGGAGATGCGGACGGTGTGATTGTCGTGCCGCAGTCAAACATTGATGAAGTGTTAGAGCGTACGCAAGCGAAAATTCAAAGTGATACAGAACGCGAAGAATCTGTATTGCAAATGGAAGAGACTGTACGTGCGTACTTAGCGAAAGTTACAAGTAAATAGCAGTTGAGGAGAAGAATCGTGTAAACGATTCTTTTCTTTTATATAGATCTAGAGATAGGATTAACTTGATTAGAAATATATTGTAAATCTATGCTTTGAACTTCATTTAGTTATGTTCGTAATATGTATCGTACAGTGGTTTAAATGATTTTTTTAACATTTGTATATTTTCTGTATTATTTGAAATGATATCGATTACATCAGAGTTTACATACAACAAAAAATCATCAGAATAGAATACTATATATGATTCAGGATTTCCTTTTTTAATAGAGGAACAGTAATGATATACATCTGTACAATTTAGTTTTTTTAGTTTCGTTAAAATAACTCGACCATCTGGAGTGTGGTATAGATTTTCGGTGATTTCTTGCCAATTTTTTAATTGAATGACTTTTCCAATCCCTGTTTTAACATATATATTTTTATTTTGAAAAATATAACCAGAAATAAAAATTGTTTGTATAGATTTAGTTTTGAATATTTTTTCTAAAATGGATTTCAAGTTTTTTAATGTGAGTTTATCTAAAATGAATCTTATTCTTTTATGATGATTCGTTTGAAAATAAGGCGTTTCTTTATTGGGTGTAAAGTCAATGTTCAAGTTTTTTAGTTCAACCATTAATAGAGTCTCCAATCTTTTTATAATCTTAATTATGAAATTCTTTTGTAAAATAATCAATAAAATAAAGGATTTTCCTTTTGTAGCTCGAATATGAAAAGTGTACGACTAATCAAAGGAGTGGATTTAGATGTCGAAAAAAGTGTTAATCATTGCAGGAGATGCAGTAGAGGCTTTAGAAGTATACTATCCATATTATCGTTGTTTAGAGCAAGGGTATGATGTGACGATTGCAGCGCCAAGCGTGAAAAAGATGCAAACTGTGATTCATGATTTTATTGATGGCATGGACACATATGTTGAGAAAACAGGCTATGGTTTAGAAGCAAATGCAGCTTTCGAAGATGTAAATCCAGATGAATTTGATGGTTTAATCATTCCTGGCGGGAGAGCGCCTGAATATTTACGTTTGAATGACCATGTAGCGAAGATTGTCCGTCATTTCTTTGAAGCAGACAAACCAGTTGCGGCTGTCTGTCACGCGGCACAAATTTTTGCGGTGATTCCAGATGTTATTAAGGGACGTGAGCTAACAGCTTATATCGCTTGTAAACCAGAAGTACAGGCAGCAGGTGCAACATATGTTGAAGAACATCTGCATACAGAAGGAAATCTTGTATCAGGACATGCATGGCCTGATTTACCAGGATTAATGAAAGGCTTTATTCAATTACTTGAAAAATAAATAATTCTAATGAGAAACGGCAACAAATGCTGTTTCTCATTTTTTGTAGAGCTAGTGTGATAACGCTACACTTCAGAACTATGTGGAGAGATACACTTCGCTGTATATAAAAACAGGTTGGGACATAAATGCAAAAAAACACATCCCACATGAGCATAAGAAAAACTGGACTCGCGCTATAGCGCGAGTCCAGTTTTTCGTTGCGAACGCTAAAAATGGGAAGTGACTTGTTTTGTCCCAGCCTGTCTTTTAAATTCCTTTTCGATTAAAGAGAACAATAGCAAGCAGGTGGCAGGCGATTATACAAATACTTGTTGTAATCAGAACACCTGTATAGTCGGACCAGACGTATTCACCTTGGAGTACTAAATTATTTTCAGAGATGAGACGAATGAATGATAGATCTTTTAATTTCTCGAATAGTGAAATAATAAAAAGAACGATGAGAATGCCAACCGCAAATAATAATGTGCCAAAGAATGAGCGGAATAAGACATTACCTAAAATTAAGACGGAAGCGACGAAAATACCGAACAGCCAGAGTAAAAAGACAGATAAGAATAAATGCTGAACGTCTTCTTTCGGCCAGTAGTAGATTGTATAAGCATAAACGACAAGTACGGATAACACGTAAACAATCGTCCACATGATCATAGAGAATAATGATTTGACGAGTATGACAGATGTACGTGACAATCCTTTCGTTAATGGAATCACGAGTGTACCATGTTGGCGCTCATTTGCTAAGCTCGCACCGAAGATTAGGACGAAAACGAATAAGCCGATTTGTGAAAAGTTTTTAAAGAATTGTTGCCACGAATCGAGTGCTGTCGGTATCGGGAACGAGTCTGCTACATCTTTTGGTAAGAAGTTCCCTAAAATTTCAGGCATGAATTTTGCAGTGAGAGGACTAGAAAATGCAAGAATGAAAAAGACGGTTGCTAGAATGAGCAGTCTATAGTTGCGGAGGAAGTCTATCCATTCTTTCTTAAAAAGTGCCGATACTTGATTCATGATTGAATCACCTCCAAAAAGACATCTTCGAGTGTCGATTGTTCAATCTCAATGGATTGAATGGCAATCTGTTGCTGAATACATTGTTCGAAAATCTGTTGTTGTGTTGCAAGTAAATTCGTCGATGGAATCGTGAATGTTGTACCGCTCTGTGTCGCATTCGTTAAAAGCGGCTTTAGTTTTTCAGCGTCAGCCATTTGCTGTACGACAACGCGTAAAATCGGTTTTTGATGTTGTTTTAAAATATCCGATACTTTACCGCTCAATTGGAACGTACCATTGTGTAAAAAGGCGACGCGGTCACAAATTTTCTCGGCATCACTTAAAATATGCGTTGAGAAAATAACGGTGGTTTCATGTTTAATTTTTTGCAAAATCTCAATCATTTCGCGGCGACCTACAGGATCGAGTGCGGAAGTCGGTTCATCACAGATCAATACTTTCGGTTGGTGAATGAGTGCCTGTGCAATGCCAAGACGTTGCTTCATACCGCGTGAAAATCCACCAATACGCTTACGGTTGAAGGGAAGACCCACTAAAGCTAAATATCTTTTTGCTCGTTCTACGCGTACTTTTTTATCTAATCCTGTAACTTCACCACAAAATAGTAAATATTCATAGGCTGTCATATACGGATAGAATGAAGGAACGTCGGGTAAGTAACCGACATGTTGATTCGTCGGTGTGTTACCAAAGCGTACAGATTCGCCTAGAATTCGCACATCTCCCTGATCGGCCTTTAATAACCCCAGCATAATCTTCATTAAGGTTGTTTTACCTGCACCATTTTGTCCAAGTAATCCAAAAATTTGACCTTCTTCTATTTTAATTGAGATATCATTTAAAACAGTATGTGTACCAAACTTTTTATGAATATGATCAATATGAATCATCACGTTCACCTCGTCCGAATAAGAAATAAACAATTGGTCCAATAATCTGGATGAATAATACGATGAGAATCCACATGATGCGGTTACCAAAGCGATAGTGTGGGTGGCGAATAACATGAACGAGTGCAACAATCGCGAGCGTCCATTCTAAAATAATAAGTGGAATTAGAATCGGTAATAGCTCTCTGACTTGATCCATTATGCATTCACTCCTAACATATGTGTTAAATTACTTACTAGCACTTGATAACGTGCATCTTGTTTTAATGGCTCAAACATCGGGTTTTTTTCAACAATATCTAGCAGACTTTGACGTAGAGAGGCTTCATCGCGTGGCATTGTCTGACCTAAATCAAGTTCGCGTAATAGCCATTCATCTACTTTATTAAAGTAATCGTCTCCATGTAATGTAATCGGGAACGGTGTTTGTTCAATTACATGTAAGTAGCGCTGTAAAGCTTCAAAAGCAGCATCTAACTTTCCTTGAATGGTATAACCTTGAGCTGCACCAATATACATAGAAATACATGAATTGATATGAAGCGTATCAAGCTGGAATAAACGAATTAAGCCAAAGCCGCGTTCAACCGTCTCTTGAAAACGTTCTTCATCTTGTAATTGCATTTGTAAATAATTTGCGAGAATAAAGACATTACTCACGATTTTTTGAAATAATGAAATTTGATACGTTTCTTCTGCCTTGTCACTTTGTTGTAATTGTAAATAGGCACTTGCAAGCACTAAATCATTCCCCGCATAGGCTTCTACCTCCTCGCCAAAGAGTGCAATGACTTGTTGTGGTTCGTTTTTAATGAGTGCAATTTGCGCTTGTAATGAACGACAAAGTTGTAACAGACGTAGGTCGCTTGATTGTTGTTGAATGCGAATACAGAGCGATTCAGCTAATGATAAAATTTCTTTCGTGCGTTCCCCTGCTAATTGGGTATAATTAAGTAGTAAGACAGAAATTTGCATTAATAAAGGGAAACAAGCATAGTATTCTTTAATAATGTTTTGAATTTCAGCATATACCTCATCAAATGGTTTTTGTTGAAAATCATTGGCTAGGCGCATATATAATTGTTGGATGTGTTCTTTTGACATTTGCGGTTCATAACCGAGTAAGTCATCAATCGAACAATTAAAATACGTAGCGAGTTTTGGGAGTACCGACAAATCGGGATAACTCTGATTCGTTTCCCACTTTGAAACAGCTGCAGTTGATACACCCACATAATGTGCGACATCTTGTTGGGTTTTGCGTTCTTTTTTTCGTAGCGTTACTAAGCGATTTGATAAATCAAACATATGATCAGCTCCTTTACATAAAGTATAAAACTAAAAAAGGGGAAAATCGAACGACTTATATTTATATTTGATTAAAAAAATCAACTATTGGTTGAATAATAGAGAAGGAGTGACGAATTACGTGTCACTGACGGAACAACTAAGAGAAGCTGGGCATCCAGAATTAGCTCAGTATTATGAAGAAAAAAATAAACAAGCGATGA
Source organism: Kurthia sp. YJT4 (assembly GCF_030219945.1). Lineage (NCBI taxonomy): Bacteria > Bacillati > Bacillota > Bacilli > Caryophanales > Caryophanaceae > Kurthia > Kurthia sp. YJT4. The sequence goes on from NZ_CP126689.1 coordinate 1,324,938, forward strand.
TTGCATATATGCGTCAATTTAATGTGGTCGCATATCATACATTGTCACTATTACTTGCGCAATTAGAAGCTGTAACAGAGACAACGAATGAGACAGAAAAGATTTTTTGGCAAGACCTAGACATTGCCATTGAAGAATTTTTAATGGCGGAAAAGGAGACAGATTTCCCATATGTCATAGAAGAATCGCTCGTTACTATCTATGCGCAGGCGATTGCTGGAAATTCAGAAGCGATGATGCAGTTGGCTAAGTACTATCAAGACCAAGAATTATATGAAGCTGCGTATGATTGGTATGCGATTGGTATGCAATTAGAAGTAGGAGAAGCTTACTATTGGCATGGGAATTATGCCTTTTTAGGTCGCGTTATTGAACATGATTTAAAAGTAACGTACGAAGCATATTTACACGCTTCGCAGCTTGGTTACCCAGATGCTGTAAATAATTTAGCAGACATGTATTTACGTGGTGAATATGTGGAACAAGACGACGCAAAAGCGGCAGAAATTTTTAAAGAAGCTGCCAAATTAGGTGTGAAGGAGTCCATGTACACACTTGGCTATTTATACCATCACGGGCGAGGTGTTCTAAAAGATGAAGAACATTCGGCTTATTGGTATCATCAATCGGCGCTACATGGTGATGTTTTTGCGATTAATAAACTAGGACACGAGGCATTCGCAGAAGATGATGGGGAACGTGCACTTAGTTGGTATCAAAAAGCAGCAGATTTGCAAGATCCTTATGGCGAGTATAACGTCGGTTTTTGCTATGAATCGGGTATAGGTACACCAATTGATTTAAAAAAAGCGAAAATATGGTATCAAAGAGCCGCATTACATGGTGATGAAGAAGCGAAAAAGCGTTTAAAAGAACTCGCGAAAGGATGAAGAATGTGCTAGAAGTGATTGTGACAACCGTAGAAGATGCAATTATTGCAGAAGCAGGAGGGGCTGACCGTCTAGAGCTGTGTATTTCCATGGAAGAAGGGGGCATTACACCCAGTCTAGGCAAGATTAAAAATGTGATTAGTGCAGTAAGTATTCCTGTACATGTGATGTTACGACCACATAGTAATAGCTATCATTATACCGTCGAAGATTTTTCAGTTATGTTAGACGATTTACGTGTCATTCAATTATTTGGTGCGCGCGGTGTCGTACTAGGTGGATTAACGAAAGAAAACTTCATCGATAACATTCTATTACAAGATTTACTGCCCCACTGTGAAGGACTCAATGTGACGTTTCACCGTGCATTTGATGAAGTGGAAGATCAAATTGAGGCGTTACGCCAATTAAAAAAATACCCACAAATTAAGCAGGTTCTAACTTCAGGTGGTCCAGGGACAGCGCTTGATAATCTAATACAAATAGAGGCATTACTTTATGAAACATCGCATGAACGAATGCATATTTTAGCAGCTTCAGGAATTGACCCAACGAATGTAGCACAATTACTTGAAATTGGTGTAACGAATATTCATGTAGGCTCGGGCGTACGTTTTGGGAAAAGTTTTCATCAGCCAATTAATATCGAAATGATTCGTAAAATAAAACAATTAATGGAGAGCTATTTAACATGACTGCATTTGTATTTGATTTAGATGGTACGATTTGTTTTAAAGGACAACCTCTACAAACGGATATTTTGGCTGCATTTGAACAGTTGGAAGAAGATGATCATGAGGTTGTTTTTGCTTCTGCACGCCCGATTCGTGATATGTACCCAGTCTTACCGAAGTATTATTGGCATCATTGGATGATTGGTGGGAACGGGGCATTTATTTTTAATGGTGAAAAAGTAGAAGTGCATGCTTTTTCGAAAGAAGTGCGTGAAAAAATAGACGAACTTATTGAAGAGCATCGTCTCATGTATTTAATGGATAGTGCATAGGATTATAGTTTTACAGGTTCAAACACACATCCAATCTATACACAGCTTGATTCACTCAAGCTTGCTGAGAATAAAGAGAGACAGCAATTGAGTGATTGGGTAAAGTGTGTGCTATTTACAGAAGATGAGATGATTTTTCAATCATTAGAAGCAATGGATTGTGTCATCCATCGACATCAAAAAGAAGGTATTTTAGATATTAGTCCTTGTGGTATCACAAAAGAAGCAGGACTAAAGCAGCTCGGTATTCTGCCAGGTACATATATTGCATTTGGTAATGATCAAAATGATTGTCGTATGTTAGAAGAGGCAAAAATATCTGTTTGTGTAGGTGGAAATGAAGAAGTAAGGAAGTATGCGACGTATGGATGTAACGAACAACAAGTGGCGCATATGATGAGACAATTATCGAATGAATGGAAAGAAATTAACATATAGATTATATAATAAAGCATAAATTTCTTTAAGTTTATGCTTTTTTTATGAAAAAATGTCAAAAAAGTGAATTTATTTTATATATACCCTGAATAATTCATAGTTTTACTAATAGTCTTTCCTAACATTGATTTAATAGTCTTTAAAGTATTCTGCTTCATCACCCATTAGGTGATGAAAAAAGAACCCCTTTCTGATTTAGCGGACAAATACTTTGACCTAATCTCAGAAGATATAAAAGAAAAAATAATAAAATATCCGATTTATACTTTGTATAAAGAACTAAAGTAGTTAGCAAATCATTTACAGCAAATCACTATGTTCCACATACCATTTTACATACTTACCTTATCCACGACACATGTTGAGATAGTATCGAAGATAAAGAAAGTTGCTCCATGTTGTTTTTGCGAGATGGGGAAATCAAAGCCACATTGACAACCATGATGAATAAGCTTGCTTTCAGTCATAAGCTAATCCTAGAACCACTTTTCAAGTCAGTTAGCCAAATCGATGAAGAAAGCGACCGTGAAAGAATGGACGCTATTGATAAGCTAATGGAGCAACTATTGGAAGAACGCAATACCCTTATTGCACTGATGTCCAAAGGTTTCCTAGAACCTGCTCTTTTTAATCAGGAACGAAATGTTTTAGATAGTGAGATTAAAAATCTTACTACCGAAAAAACAAACCTGGTAACGAACTCTGCGAGTGGGGTTTTGCGAGCAAACGAGATAAAGGACCTCATTAATTATGTGTCAGCAGATAATTTTAATGGTGACTACACGGAAGAACTATTTGAAGAATTTGTAGTGAACATCATTGTAAATTCCAGGGATGAGCTGACATTCAATTTGAAATGCGGTCTTTCCCTGAAAGAAAAGGTGATGAGATAAATGGCATATATTCCATATGGATACAAAATTCAAGATGGAGTGGTTACTGTCGATGAAAAGGCAGCAGGTCAAGTAAAGGTATTCTTTGAGAAATACATATCAGGACTATCCCTTACAGTGGCTGGCGAACAGGCAGGTATTGAAAAGACACATTCTGTGATGGGGCGCATTTTGAAAAACGTCAACTACCTTGGAAATGATACGTATCCAGCAATTATTGATAAAGAGATATTTGATAAAGCTGAAGAAGTTAGAGATAAACGTGCAAAGGATTTAGGACGAGTGGTAGAGCTTGCCGCTTTCTCCCCCTCCCAAAGAACGATTCAAAATGAAAAAGGCAGATAATAAGATGCCAGTGGATCCTTTTGAACGAGCAGAATACTTATACAGTCTGATAGAAAGCGAGGAATAAAGTGACAGAGAAAAATATAATGGTTATTCCTGCTCGTAAAAGAGTAGGAAGTACAGCCGCAAAAGAAAAGATAAAGAAACTTCGTGTTGCTGCCTATTGCCGTGTTTCTACAGAAACAGAAGAACAAAATTCTAGCTATGAGGTTCAGGTCTCACACTATACAGAGTTTATAAAGAAAAATAATGAATGGGAGTTTGCTGGCATCTTTGCAGATGATGGTATCTCTGGTACGAACACTAAAAAGCGTGACGAATTTAATCGCATGATTGCAGAGTGTATGGACGGTAACATCGACATGGTTATTACAAAATCCATCAGCCGATTTGCGCGTAACACCCTAGACTGCCTTCAATACATTAGACAGCTCAAGGATAAGAACATATCAGTTTATTTTGAGAAAGAGAACATCAACACCACGGATGCCAAAGGTGAGGTTTTGCTGACTATTATGGCATCTTTGGCACAGCAGGAAAGCCAGAGCCTTTCACAAAACGTTAAGCTTGGGCTACAAGTACCGATACCAACAAGGAAAGGTGCAGGTCAACCATAAGCGATTTATGGGCTACACGAAAGATGAAGATGGAAATTTAACTATTGTCCCCGAAGAAGCTGAGATTATCAAACGCATCTACCGAGAATACCTTGAGGGTCAGAGTCTAGTGGGCATTGGTCGAGCCCTTGAAAAGGATGGTATTTTAACAGCAGCGGGAAAACCAAGATGGCGACCAGAATCAGTTAAGAAGATACTTCAAAACGAAAAATACATCGGAGATGCCCTTCTGCAAAAGACTGTCACAGTAGATTTTCTGACCAAGAAACGAGTGAAAAATGAAGGGCATGTTCCCCAATATTATGTTGAAAATAGCCATGAAGCGATTATTCCTAAAGAGTTATTTTTGCAGGCGCAAGAAGAAATTCATCGGAGAAGCAATATCTACACAGGAGAAGGCAAGAACAAAAGAATTTACAGTAGCAAGTACGCTTTAAGTGCCATCACCTTCTGTGGAGATTGTGGCGATATTTATAGACGGGTCTATTGGAATATCCACGGAAGAAAAGAATTTGTCTGGCGATGCGTGACTAGAATCGAGCAAGGTCCTGAAGTTTGTAAGAACCGAACCGTAAAAGAAGATGAACTTTATGGTGCAGTAATGACTGCGATTAATAAGCTACTTGCAGGTGGGAACAATATGATAAAGACACTGGAAGAGAATATTCATGCTGTGATTGGCGAAACGACAGAATACCAAATTTCAGAGATTAACAACTCACTAGAGGAAAAACAAAAAGAACTAATCAAGCTGGCTAATAAGGGTCAAGATTATGAACATCTAGCAGATGAGATTGATGAGCTGAGAGACAAGCGACAGATCCTTTTAGTAGAAGATGCCTCCCTCAGTGGCGAGAACGAGCGAATCAATGAGCTGATTGAATTTATCCGCAAGAACAAATTCCGCACCTTAGAATATGATGATAAGCTTGTAAGGAAGATAATCCAGAGCGTTACAGTCTATGAAGACCACTTCGTCATAGCCTTCAAATCTGGCTTCGAAATGGAAATATGAAAACCAGAAGTAAATAGCCCATGACTCTACAGTAGAGTTGTGGGTTTTCTTTTGCTTGCTGATTATAATAATATTTTAATAACTATTGTGTTTATCAACTAAATGGTTTATAATATTCTTAGCGTAAACTTGGAGGTGCTGTATGACTACGGCAGAAATGATTAAAGAACTGTGTGAGCAAATGAATATAAGTGTTTCCGAACTTGCTAGACGTATTGGCCAGACTCCACAGAATTTCAATAAAAAATTAAAACGGGAAACGGTAACCTTGGATGAGTTGAAAGCCATCGCAGATGTACTGGGCGTCAGGTTTGAGCAGGCATTTATATTGCCTGATGGAAATGAAATTAAGATAGGTAATTGAGTAAAGGAGGATGTTTATATGGTAGGTAATGTTATTCAAATAGTAACAGAGAAATTATCATCTTTGCCTTTTATAGAAGGCATCGTATTAGGGGGCTCACGTGCAAGAGGCACCCATACAGAAAATTCTGATATAGATATCGGAATTTATTACAATCAAGAATCATTTGACCTGACAGCGATTAACCAAATTGCTACAGAGTTGGATGATGAGAATAGAAACAACCTTGTTGTACCTCCCGGAGCGTGGGGTGATTGGATCAATGGCGGCGGATGGTTAGTTATGAACGGGTATCATGTTGATCTGATTTTACGTGATATAAAACGGGTGGAACAAATAATCAAAGATACGGAGCAAGGAATTGTTACTGCAAATTATCAGACCGGGCATCCCCATGGTTATATAAGTGCTATGTATCGTGGAGAATTGGCTATCAGCAAGATACAATATGCTAAAAATGAAAGCTTATGCGAATTAAAAAATCAGGCGGAAATTTACCCTGGTGCTCTAAAGAAGAGCTTGATAAACTTTTTTTTATTTGAAGCAGAGTTCTCTTTAATGTTTGTAAAAGCAAATGCGGGAGCAGAGGATAAATATTATATTGCAGGCCATGTTTTTCGTATTATTTCATGCTTAAATCAAGTACTATTTGCATGTAATAATGCTTATTGCATTAACGAAAAGAAAGCTATAAAACTGCTTGAAACTTTTGAATATAAACCTAAAAAATATGCCGAAAGGGTAAATCATATTTTTGAAGTACTCGGTCTTTCACTTTTTGAATGCTACGATATGACCGAGAAGCTTTATAAAGAAGTGAAAAAAATTGCAACGGAGATAAATAACTTTTTAAACGAGGGGGAATTCAGATGAAAGAAAACAAATATGATGATAATATATTTTTTCAAAAATACAGTCAAATGAGTCGCTCACAGCAGGGACTAGCCGGTGCAGGAGAATGGGAGACTTTGAAAAAGATGCTACCTGATTTTAAGGGTAAGCGTGTGCTTGATTTAGGATGCGGCTATGGATGGCACTGTATATATGCGATGGAAAACGGTGCTTCCTCTGTAGTAGGTGTTGATATTTCTCATAAAATGCTCGAAGTAGCAAAAGGAAAAACCCATTTTCCACAGATTGAATATGAATGCTGTGCCATAGAAGATGTGGATTTCCCAGAGGAGAGCTTTGATGTAATACTAAGTTCGCTTGCGTTTCATTATGTAGCAGACTATGAGAATTTAATAAAAAAGATATATAGGATGCTGAAGGCTGGTGGTAAGCTAGTTTTTACGGTTGAACATCCTGTTTTTACTGCCTATGGAACACAAGACTGGTATTATAACGAAAAAGGAGAAATACTGCATTTCCCGGTGGACAATTATTATTATGAGGGCAAACGGACAGCTATGTTTTTGGAAGAAAAGGTTACAAAATATCATAGAACACTGACCACATATCTAAATACACTGCTTTCAAATAGTTTTATAATAAATCAGATTGTGGAGCCACAGCCGCCAGAGAACATGATGGATATTCCGGGGATGGCGGATGAAATGCGACGCCCAATGATGCTGATTGTATCGGCAAAAAAGAAGATGTAATAATATAGAAAAAATAAACGAGGAGTATGTAAATGAGATCAGAAAAAGAAATGATGGATTTAGTACTTTCTTTAGCAGAACAGGATGAACGTATTCGAATTGTGACCCTTGAGGGGTCACGCGCAAATATTAATATACCTAAAGATGAATTTCAGGATTATGATATTACATATTTTGTAAGTGATATAGAACCGTTTATATCTAATGATGACTGGCTTAATCAATTTGGGAATATAATAATGATGCAAAAGCCGGAGGATATGGAATTATTCCCACCTGAAGAAAAGGGATTTTCCTATCTTATGCTATTTGATGATTACAATAAAATTGATCTTACCTTATTGCCCTTGGAAGAGTTAGATAATTACCTAAAGGGCGATAAATTAATAAAGGTTCTAATTGATAAAGATTGTAGAATTAAAAGGGACATAGTTCCGACTGATATAGATTATCATGTAAGAAAGCCAAGCGCAAGGGAGTATGATGATTGCTGCAATGAATTTTGGAATGTAACACCTTATGTTATTAAAGGATTGTGCCGTAAGGAAATTTTATTTGCTATTGATCATTTTAATCAGATTGTTCGCCATGAGCTGCTGAGAATGATATCATGGAAGGTCGGCATCGAAACAGGCTTTAAATTAAGTGTAGGCAAGAACTATAAGTTTATTGAAAGGTATATATCCGAGGATTTGTGGGAGAAACTTTTGTCCACCTACCGGATGGATTCCTATGAAAACATATGGGAAGCATTATTTCTATGCCATCAATTGTTCAGGGCGGTATCCGGTGAGGTGGCGGAAAGGCTTCATTATGCCTATCCGGAGTATGATAGGAATATAACAAAATATACCAGGGACATGTATAAAAAATACACTGGTAAAACCGGCTGCCTGGATAGCACATATGCCGCTGATATAGAAGAGAGGCGGGAACAGTGATTACAGAAATGAAAGCAGGGCACCTGAAAGATATCGATAAACCCAGCGAACCATTTGAGGTGATAGGTAAGATTATACCGAGGTATGAAAACGAGAATTGGACCTTTACAGAATTACTCTATGAAGCGCCATATTTAAAAAGCTACCAAGACGAAGAGGATGAAGAGGATGAGGAGGCAGATTGCCTTGAATATATTGACAATACTGATAAGATAATATATCTTTACTACCAAGACGATAAATGCGTCGGAAAAGTTAAACTGCGAAAAAATTGGAACCGGTACGCTTATATAGAAGATATCGCCGTATGTAAGGATTTCAGGGGGCAAGGCATAGGCAGCGCGCTTATCAATATATCTATAGAATGGGCAAAGCATAAAAACTTGCATGGACTAATGCTTGAAACCCAGGACAATAACCTTATAGCTTGTAAATTCTATCATAATTGTGGTTTCAAAATCGGCTCCGTCGATACTATGTTATACGCCAACTTTGAAAACAACTTTGAAAAAGCTGTTTTCTGGTATTTAAGGTTTTAGAATGCAAGGAACAGTGAATTGGAGTTCGTCTTGTTATAATTAGCTTCTTGGGGTATCTTTAAATACTGTAGAAAAGAGGAAGGAAATAATAAATGGCTAAAATGAGAATATCACCGGAATTGAAAAAACTGATCGAAAAATACCGCTGCGTAAAAGATACGGAAGGAATGTCTCCTGCTAAGGTATATAAGCTGGTGGGAGAAAATGAAAACCTATATTTAAAAATGACGGACAGCCGGTATAAAGGGACCACCTATGATGTGGAACGGGAAAAGGACATGATGCTATGGCTGGAAGGAAAGCTGCCTGTTCCAAAGGTCCTGCACTTTGAACGGCATGATGGCTGGAGCAATCTGCTCATGAGTGAGGCCGATGGCGTCCTTTGCTCGGAAGAGTATGAAGATGAACAAAGCCCTGAAAAGATTATCGAGCTGTATGCGGAGTGCATCAGGCTCTTTCACTCCATCGACATATCGGATTGTCCCTATACGAATAGCTTAGACAGCCGCTTAGCCGAATTGGATTACTTACTGAATAACGATCTGGCCGATGTGGATTGCGAAAACTGGGAAGAAGACACTCCATTTAAAGATCCGCGCGAGCTGTATGATTTTTTAAAGACGGAAAAGCCCGAAGAGGAACTTGTCTTTTCCCACGGCGACCTGGGAGACAGCAACATCTTTGTGAAAGATGGCAAAGTAAGTGGCTTTATTGATCTTGGGAGAAGCGGCAGGGCGGACAAGTGGTATGACATTGCCTTCTGCGTCCGGTCGATCAGGGAGGATATCGGGGAAGAACAGTATGTCGAGCTATTTTTTGACTTACTGGGGATCAAGCCTGATTGGGAGAAAATAAAATATTATATTTTACTGGATGAATTGTTTTAGTACCTAGATTTAGATGTCTAAAAAGCTTTAACTACAAGCTTTTTAGACATCTAATCTTTTCTGAAGTACATCCGCAACTGTCCATACTCTGATGTTTTATATCTTTTCTAAAAGTTCGCTAGATAGGGGTCCCGAGCGCCTACGAGGAATTTGTATCGATAAGAAATAGATTTAAAAATTTCGCTGTTATTTTGTACATTTAACTTGACGGTGACATCTCTCTATTGTGAGTTATTAGTGGTACAGTTTTCAACCGTTTTAATTATAAAAAAGTGGTGCATTTTTAAATTGGCACAAACAGGTAACGGTTATTGCAGGTGTATTTCTTATCTATGGGTTTAACATGGATTTTATCATTAAAATCATGAGTATTGTCCGAGAGTGATTGGTCTTGCGTATGGTTAACCCTAAAGTTATGGAAATAAGACTTAGAAGCAAACTTAAGAGTGTGTTGATAGTGCATTATCTTAAAATTTTGTATAATAGGAATTGAAGTTAAATTAGATGCTAAAAATTTGTAATTAAGAAGGAGGGATTCGTCATGTTGGTATTCCAAATGCGTAATGTAGATAAAACATCTACTGTTTTGAAACAGACTAAAAACAGTGATTACGCAGATAAATAAATACGTTAGATTAATTCCTACCAGTGACTAATCTTATGACTTTTTAAACAGATAACTAAAATTACAAACAAATCGTTTAACTTCTGTATTTATTTATAGATGTAATCACTTCAGGAGTGATTACATGAACAAAAATATAAAATATTCTCAAAACTTTTTAACGAGTGAAAAAGTACTCAACCAAATAATAAAACAATTGAATTTAAAAGAAACCGATACCGTTTACGAAATTGGAACAGGTAAAGGGCATTTAACGACGAAACTGGCTAAAATAAGTAAACAGGTAACGTCTATTGAATTAGACAGTCATCTATTCAACTTATCGTCAGAAAAATTAAAACTGAACATTCGTGTCACTTTAATTCACCAAGATATTCTACAGTTTCAATTCCCTAACAAACAGAGGTATAAAATTGTTGGGAATATTCCTTACCATTTAAGCACACAAATTATTAAAAAAGTGGTTTTTGAAAGCCATGCGTCTGACATCTATCTGATTGTTGAAGAAGGATTCTACAAGCGTACCTTGGATATTCACCGAACACTAGGGTTGCTCTTGCACACTCAAGTCTCGATTCAGCAATTGCTTAAGCTGCCAGCGGAATGCTTTCATCCTAAACCAAAAGTAAACAGTGTCTTAATAAAACTTACCCGCCATACCACAGATGTTCCAGATAAATATTGGAAGCTATATACGTACTTTGTTTCAAAATGGGTCAATCGAGAATATCGTCAACTGTTTACTAAAAATCAGTTTCATCAAGCAATGAAACACGCCAAAGTAAACAATTTAAGTACCGTTACTTATGAGCAAGTATTGTCTATTTTTAATAGTTATCTATTATTTAACGGGAGGAAATAATTCTATGAGTCGCTTTTGTAAATTTGGAAAGTTACACGTTACTAAAGGGAATGTAGATAAATTATTAGGTATACTACTGACAGCTTCCAAGGAGCTAAAGAGGTCCCTAGCGCCTACGGGGAATTTGTATCGATAAGGAATAGATTTAAAAATTTCGCTGTTATTTTGTACAATAAGGATAAATTTGAATGGTACCATAAACGACCGTTTATGGTACCATTTCATTTTCCTGCTTTTTCTAAATGTTTTTTAAGTAAATCAAGTACCAAAATCCGTTCCTTTTTCATAGTTCCTATATAGTTATACTTAATGAGTTATGGTACATTTAAATTATAAAATTAAGGAGGTTTTTTTATGATTTTTGGCTATGCTCGAGTGAGTACGGATGATCAAAATCTTAGTTTACAAATTGATGCACTTACTCATTATGGAATTGATAAATTATTTCAAGAAAAAGTAACTGGTGCGAAAAAAGACCGACCGCAATTAGAAGAAATGATCAACCTACTACGTGAAGGAGATTCTGTTGTCATTTACAAGTTAGATCGAATTTCACGATCAACTAAACATTTGATTGAACTTTCTGAATTATTTGAAGAACTTAGTGTCAATTTTATATCTATTCAAGATAACGTAGATACTTCAACGTCTATGGGAAGATTCTTTTTCCGAGTTATGGCTAGTTTAGCAGAACTGGAACGGGATATTATTATTGAACGAACTAACTCTGGTCTTAAGGCAGCCAGAGTCCGAGGAAAAAAAGGGGGCCGTCCAAGTAAAGGTAAGCTATCAATTGATTTAGCTTTAAAAATGTATGACAGCAAAGAGTATTCTATTCGTCAAATTCTTGATGCCTCTAAATTAAGCAAAACAACCTTTTACCGTTACCTCAATAAAAGGAATGCTTAAGATATGGCTATGAAAAGAATTTTAACTACTTCACAGCGTGAACAACTTCTTTCTGTAGACCACTTATCAGAAGAGGATTTTAAAGCGTATTTTAGTTTTTCTGATTATGATCTGGAGGTTATTAATCAACACCGTGGAAAGGTCAATAAACTAGGATTTGCGATACAACTTTGTTTGGCCCGGTATCCTGGGTGTTCTTTAAGTAATTGGCCGATTAAATCAACCAGACTAACTTCTTATGTGAGTCGACAGCTCCATCTTGATGCAATTGATTTAAATTCATATGATCATAGAAATACACGTGCAAATCACTTCAACGAGATCTTAGAAGTATTCAACTATCATCGATTCGGTAGTGCTAATACACAAAAACAGTTAATAGAATATTTAATTGAACTAGCTTTAGAAAATGATGACTCTATCTATCTAATGAAAAAAACAATTGATTTCTTAACTCGAAAAAGAATTATTTTTCCATCTATAGCTACACTTGAAGACATTATAAGCCGCTGTCGAGATAAAGCAGAAAACAACTTATTTTCAATATTGCTCTGTTCATTAACAGATATACAAATTGAAAAACTAGAGAGTTTGTTTCAAATTTATGAAGAGACGAAAATAACTAAACTCGCTTGGCTAAAAGACATTCCAGGTAAGGCAAATCCAGAAAGCTTTATGAGTATTTGTAAAAAAGTGGAAGTGATTGCTTCCATGGGACTCGGGACAATTAATGTCTCCCATATTAATCGGAACAGGTTTCTTCAGCTAGCTAGACTAGGGGAAAATTATGATGCATATGACTTCTCCCGTTTTGAGCTTGAAAAAAGATACTCTTTACTTATTGCTTTTTTAGTCAATCATCATCAATATCTGATCGATCAACTGATTGAGATTAATGACCGCATTTTAGCAAGTATTAAACGCAAAGGGACACGTGATTCACAAGAACAGTTAAAAGAAAAAGGAAAATTGGCTACTAAAAAATTGGAACATTATGCTTCTTTAATTGATGCTCTTCACTTTGCAAAAGATAATGATAGTAATCCTTTTGACGAAATTGAACGAATCATGCCTTGGGAAGATTTAGTACAAGATGGAGAAGAAGCTAAAAAAATTACAGGTAATAAAAATCATGGCTATTTAGAAATGGTTCGAAATAAAGCTAATTACCTCCGAAGATACACGCCAATGTTATTGAGGACCCTTTCGTTCAAAGCAACTCCGGCAGCAAATCCAGTCCTCATGGCCCTAACTCAACTAACTGATTTACACAATAGTGGTAAAAGAAAAATACCGGCAGATACTTCTACTGATTTTGTGAGTAAAAAATGGAAAAGCCTTGTTCGGCCAGAAGAGGGGAAAATAGATCGGTCTTACTATGAGTTAGTAGCTTTCACCGAGCTAAAGAACAATATTCGATCAGGAGATATTTCAGTTGAAGGAAGTATGATCCATCGAAATATTGATGATTACTTAGTTGATTTATCTGCTTGTATTGATTCAGAAACTATTCCAGACACGTTTGAGGACTATTTAAAGGATCGGGAAATAATTTTAGATTTACAGCTTCAATTTTATTCGACAGTTGATAAGAGAATTTCAAGAGCAAACCTTAAAAAGTTGGAAAAAGTTACACCTAGCGAAGCAGAAATATATAGAAAAAAACTTTATTCAATAATTCCTAAGATAAGGCTTAGTGATCTTTTAATTGAGGTGGACAGTTGGACCAACTTTTCACAAGAATTTAGTCATGATTCTACAGGGAAACCGCCGAGTGAACAAGAAAGAAAAATTATTTTTGCTGCTTTGCTGGGTTTAGGGATGAATATTGGTCTTGAAAAAATGGCCCAATCAACTCCTGGAATTTCTTATTCTCAGTTAGCCAATGCCAAACAATGGCGCTTTTATAAAGAAGCTCTGACTCGTGCTCAATCTGTTTTGGTTAATTATCAGTTAAAGCTTCCTGTTGCAGACTTTTGGGGTGAAGGAAAAACCACTGCTTCAGACGGAATGCGCGTCCCAGTGGGCGTCTCAGCTCTAAAATCCGATGTTAATCCACATTACAAAAGTATGGAAAAAGGAGCTACAATGATTCGATCAATAAATGATAGGCATACGACTCATCATATCGAGGTTGCTTCAACTAATACAAGGGAAGCTACTCATACCCTTGATGGCCTACTTTATCATGAAACAGATCTAGATATTGAGGAACATTTTACTGATACAAATGGGTATTCTGATCAGGTGTTTGGAATGACCGCATTACTAGGCTTTGATTTTGAACCTCGCATCAGAAATATAAAAAAATCACAATTATTTTCTATCAAATCACCTTCCTACTACCCTAACTTATCAGAAGATATAAGCGGAAAAATCAATGTAAAAATTATTGAAGAAAACTATGATGAAATTAAACGAATCGCCTATTCGATTCAAACAGGAAAAGTATCTAGTTCTTTACTATTAGGAAAGCTAGGCTCATACGCACGTAAGAATAGAGTAGCTCTTGCACTGAGAGAACTAGGTCGCATTGAAAAGAGCATTTTTATGATAGATTATATTACAGATAGTGAGCTACGGCGAAGGATCACTCATGGACTAAATAAGACAGAAGCGATTAATGCTTTAGCTAGAGAACTATTTTTTGGGCGACGCGGAAAATTTATGGAGCGCGATATTCGCCGACAACTTCAAAGTGCTAGTGCGCTTAATGTGTTAATAAATGCAATAAGTATATGGAACGCCGTCTACTTACAAGCAGCTTATAATTATCTCGTCAAAATAGATCCCGAAGTAACTAAGTATATGAAGCATGTATCTCCTATTAATTGGGAGCATATCACTTTTCTTGGAGAGTATAAATTTGACTTGTTATCTATTCCTAAACACTTAAGAGAATTGAATATAAAAAATAAATAGGCCTTGAAACATTGGTTTAGTGGGAATTTGTACCCCTTATCGATACAAATTCCCACTAAGCGCTCGGGACCCCATTATCAAACCTACGGCTATCACCCATTAGTTGCCTTTGATGGACTGACCGGAGATTTCTTAAAAGCTGAACTGCGTTCAGGCAATCAGTACACATCTAAAGGGGTAAAAGCCTTTATCAACCCGCTTTTACACCACTACAAGAGCACGTTACCTCATACCGAGATATTGGTTCGGGGTGACAGCGGCTTCGCCACACCAGAGGTGTATGAGTCTTGTGAAGCAACTGAAAGCCAGTACGTTATCCGATTAAAGAGCAATCGGAGGTTAAGTCAGTTAGCTGAACATTCTGTTCTTTACGGGGACAATCAAGAATGGGAAGAGCGAGAAGTGCAGTATTTTTCACTACCTTATCAAGCACAATCCTGGTCGAAACCTCGTCGTGTCTGTATACGCTCCGTCCGTGAAGGAGGAGAATTGCTATTTCATCATGCGTTTATTGTGACTAATCTATCCGACAATGTCTCGCCTGAAGTCATATTTTCTCTTTACGGCAAGCGAGGAACAATGGAAAATTTCATCAAAGAAGCGAAAGGTGGCTTTTACTTCGATAAAACAGATAGCCCGCGTTTCTTAGAAAATCATGTCAGAATGATGATCAGTGTCCTTGCATACAACCTCGTTAATTTTTTAAAAAGCATTGGTTTTGATAAAGTGAACCAGGGCATGACGATTCATTCCATCCGGCTGATATTGCTTAAAGTAGCCGGTAAACTTGTTCAGACTGGGAGACAGGTCTATCTCAAACTGTCAAGTTATCATGTGTATCAAACTGAATTTTATAAGGTTTTTGAACGCCTGCGGCGATCCAAACAATGGATTTAGACTAGTTATCACACAAATTTTTTAACCGATTCTTTTTCAAGTGATTCGTCTGCCCTTAAATAGACAAATAATTTTTATTATGATCTTCTTCCGTAGGCATCCTGTTCGAAAACACATTATTTTGGAAGAAAGTATCTGCCTAATTTAAAAATTGGCAATTTGTTCAAAAAAACAGGTTAAATTTAGAGCTATGAATTATTCAGGATATACTATTCTGGGATTAAATGCATAAAAATAGCATGAAATACTAATGAAAATAAGTATTTATACTCATTGCGAAAGGTATAAAAAACTAAAAATTTTGAAAATTAAACAATTTACTATAAAGATTTGAATTTTCAATAATCAATTCAAATGACCATAAAATGCTAAGTATTGTACAAAAATAGCTCGTTCATGTTAGTATACAATTACTAGTGATAGAACAACTAGAATTTTTCTAATGGGAAGTGATTATATGTTAACTGTTAAAATTTCAAGAGAAGATGTAAGTTACGTAGTTGAAGTTATGACACAAGCAACATTAGATGTAAAAAGTATGACTGTAAAATCTCTGCATGATATGGTATATACATTAGGCCGTCTTGCACATATTAATGACGTTCATTTTTTTATTCCAAGTGATTTAGAAACCTCTCTAGTCAAGTCATTACAAGTCGAGTATCCAGGAGAAGTGTATGAACATCGAATTACAGTCCAATAATGCAATGAGTATTTACATGAAAAAGGAGGCGACATCCAATTAGTCGCTCCTTTATTTTTAACTGAAGACGCATTGAAAAGCAGGGCTATCTTCCTCTTTTTAATGTGTTAAAATTTTTTCATAGGCATAACATGGAATATTTTCCCCATAAGAAACATTACCAACATACTGGTAATGATTTTTTTTTGCCACGCGTTGCATTGGTATATTCTCTGTATGTGTATCAAGCCGGATTTGTTTAAACCCTTTGGCGAGAACAACTTCCTCAATCGCTTGTAAAAACTGTGTACCAATGCCTTTTGCCGCTGTTTCTTTTGCCACAGCCATACGGTGAATCGCAATATAAGGATCATTTGAAGACCATTTGCCATTTAATGCATCGTAAGCAAGCTCACCGTCTTCGTCCAAGCAAACTGTTCCAATAATTTTCTGTCCATCCATCAATACATAACTTTTCTGTTGTTCCACATCTTTTTTCATCTGTTCTAGGTCAGGGTAGCCATTTTGCCACTGAGGTAGACCAAGCTGTTTTAAATTCGCGCGTCCATCTTCAATAATCTCCATAGTGCGTGTAATTTGTTCTTTTTTTGCTTGTACTAATCGCATCGTATCACCGTTGCCAAAAACCTATAAAAATCTATAAGCAATGTTTATTTCCTGTTTCTTTGTATCTGCTTTTACCGAAGCTACTCACATTTGATATGATACTCCACAGGCGTTAATTCGGGTACAACGAACCCTACACATTAGTAGTGTCTTGTAAGTGACTAAGCTACTAATTCTCCAAATTTAGCTAAATTTAACGCAGCATTCATATCTCTGTCTATCTCTAATCCACAGTCACACTTGTAAACTCTATCAGATAATTTTAAATCTGATTTAATTTGTCCACAGCACGAACATGTTTTAGAAGATGGGAAGAAACGTCCAACTTGTATAAATTCAATTCCGTATTTTTCACATTTATATTTCATTTGACGGAGAAATTCATACATCTTTTGTTTGGCTACTGCTTTAGCTAAATGACGATTTTTCATCATTCCAACTACATTCAAATCTTCCATCACAACTTTACAAGGTTTGGTTTTCACTATTGTATTTGTTGCTTGATGAATGTGGTTGTTTCTAATGTTAGCTAACCGTCTGTGTAGATTTCGTATTTGCTTTTCGATTTTTATAATGTTACATGTTTTGACAAATCGGTTTCCCTCCTTATTCATCTCGTATTTTCGAGAAACACTTCGCTGTAACCTACGTAAACGTCTCTCAATCTTTTTCACTTCTTTTGTTTTGTTAATGTTTTTGAACACCATTTCATTCGAGCAAATTGCTAATTCTTTAACTCCTAAATCTACGCCAATTACTTCATTCGTTAATTCTTGTTTTACTTGTTCTTGCTCTACTCCAACAGAGATATACCAATACTTTCCGTCAAAAGACACTCTAGGATTAGTATATTTCACCCCCATTGGGACTTGTTCAGAAGTTGCAACCCATCCTACTTTCTCAATTAACACCGTGTTCTTTTTTACTTTAAGTTTCACATTATCATTATAGAAAGAAGGTTTAGATTTCTTTTTAGATTTGAATCTTGGACGTTTCGCCAAACCTTTAAAGAATCTCTTATACGCATTACAAGCATCTTTAACAGCTTGTTTAGCCACATTATTTGATACTTCACTCAACCATTGGAAGTCCTCTTGCTTTTTAATTTGTGTGATTTCTTTTCTTAAAACATTGTCAGATAAGAATTTCAACCCTCGTTGATAATTTTCTTGTTGTCTAGCTAATGTCCAATTGTATACCCATCTTGCCACACCAGTAGATTTCCATAATTGAATTTCTTGTTCTTTAGTTGGTTTAATTCGTATCTTCTTTGTTAGTATCATTCTCTTTCAACTCCTTAATTAATTTCTTAGCCTTATTCGCCCGTCTCCCTTGTAATTTGCAACTAAATACAGTAACAATTTGAATTAAATCTTCGACCAACTCTTGATCATCTGTCTTTGGAGTATTGTCGATAACCTCAATCTTTGTTCCGTATTTAGCAAATAAATTTTCCAAGAGTTCAAATCCGAATTGTAATAACCTATCTTTGTATAAAACTACAACTCGATCTACTTTGTAATTTAGGACTAAATCAATAACATCATTTAACCCTTTTTTGTTGTAGTTTATACCACTACCTATATCTTTCACAATCTTAAATGGATTACCTTGAGACAGTAAGTATGATTCCATGTTTTCCACTTGTCTCTGCAAATCATCCTTTTGCTTATGAGAAGATACTCGACAGTAGCCGATAGTTATTCTCGATTCTGATTCAGGAGAATGTAAACCAAGAAAATATTCAAGTTGTTGTTGAGAGTAATAACGGTGTCCAGAAGGTGCTGTATATTGGGGATTTAATTTATTTGTCTTATCCCAGTTTCTTAAAGTCTGAACTGTTACTCCGATTTCTTTAGCGAATTGACCAATACTATATTTTTTCATACATTACATTCTCCTTTGAATTAGTGGATAATTCTATTATGTTATGAAATGTATGAAAAATCAATAGTTTTTTATATATATTTATAGTTTTATTCTAACTGTTAATCACCTCTTTTGGAGTATAACGTAAAAATGTTATTCTACAAATATTTAGAATATTTAGGGAAATGCTTGACTATAACAGATAAATTATTTATATTGTGTTATATAACAAATTAAATTGAACAGGGGTTGACGATATGAGAAATAAAGAATTACTATTAATTCCAGGCCCGACACCAGTGAGAGACGACATTTATGATGCACTTAGCCAAGAGACAATGGGACATACAGATCCACGATTTGCACGCATTTATAAAAATTCAATCGAAATGACAAAGGAATTATTTAATCATCCTGCAGAAGCATATGTTATTTCAGGTTCAGGAACACTGGCGATGGAGATGGCAATCGTCAACACTGTTTCAAAAGGTGAACGTTTATTAGTAATTAGTCATGGCTTCTTTGGGGACCGTTTTGTACCACTTGCAAAAGCTTTCGGCATTGAAGTCGATGTGATTCAAGCAGAATGGGGCAAACAGATTTCAAAAAAAGCTGTTATAGAACAATTAAAACAACATGAATATAAAGCGGTTACAGTAACGCATGTCGATACATCTACAGGCGTTGTTGCAAATATTCAAGAATTAATTCCTGTTGTTAAAAGAGCAGGTGCATTATTCATTTTGGACGGTGTATGTGCAACGACAGCACTAGAAGAAGATATGTCAAAAGAGTATGGGCAAGAAGGCGCAAAAATTGATGTAGTCTTAACTGGCTCACAAAAAGCGATTGGTGCACCTCCAGGGCTTGCGATTATTGCATTTTCAGAAGAGGCGGTTGCCGCACGTGAAGCATTAGAGAATGTTCCAGCTTATTACGCAGATATTCATAACTGGCGTAAAGTAATGGACGACCCAACAGCTTATTTTGCAACACCACCTGTTAATTTGATTTATGCATATGAATGTGCGATGAAAATTGTACTTGAAGAAGGGATGGAGGCGCGCGTGGAAAGACATGAAAATTACGGTGCAGCGATTCGTCGTGCACTAATTGCATACGGTATGAAGCCATTGGCAAAAGAAGAAGCAGCTGCTCCAACATTAAGCTGTATTTTATATCCTGAAGGTGTAGAAGATCATGTATTCAGAGCGAAACTAGCTGATCGTGGTATTATCGTAGCAGGTGCGTTAGCGCATTTATCTGGCAAAGCATTCCGAATCGGTCATATGGGTAACACAACACCGCAAATGCTTGAACAGGCGATTTGCCAAATCGGTGAAGCATTAGAAGAGATGGGACATAGCGTAACAATTGGTGCCGCTCTAAAAGCATTTAGAGAAGTATTAGGTAGTAAAGCAACGATTTCATAATTATAGAATAATCCGACTTGTTTTCGAACAAGTCTTTTTTTATATGAAAATAGTCATACATATTGCTTAAGCATATTAAAAAGATGTATTCTGTTAAGTAGGTTTATGAAAACATAAAAAGGAGCGTTCACATGAAAAAACAGCATCATCTGTCTCTATTTATTGTATTTAGTATGATTATGGTCTTTTTAGTACTAAATACACAGATGGAGGCAAAAGCTAAAACACCTACTTACATAATTACACCGAGCAGTAAGCCATACAATGTAACGTATAGTAAATATAGTACATATAACCAACATACAAAACATTATTATGTATTACGTTCCTATTTAGAACGTTTTGAAAAAACAAAAGGTGGAAAACTCATCTTAAAGAAGGGAACATACACAATTTCTAATACACTCTATGTTCCTTCTAATGTGACCATTCAACTTGAAAATGGAGCAAAGTTAGTAAAAGGAACTAAGACAGGTACAAGCCAGTTTAAGGCGGCTAGTTCCATGTTCCAATTAATTGCACCTTCAAAATCAGGTAAAAAAGGTGTTTACGGTAAATATAATGGAGAGAAAAATATTCAATTCATAGGTAAAGGTACCGCAACAATTGATCTAAATTATGTTGAAAAAGGTATTGGTATTATTATGGGGCATAATCAGAATGTTTTAGTAGACCGCATTCAATTTCGTCATATGAATTATGCGCATTTTATTGAAATGGATGCTTCCAAAAATGTAACAGTAAAAAATTCAACATTTAAATATGCAAAAGACCCACTTTATTCTGTAAAAGAAGCAATTAATCTGGATACACCAGATCGTTCAACAAAAGGATGGAGTCAGGAGTGGAGTAAATTTGATGCACAACCAAATAGTCATGTATTGATTGAAAATAATACATTTGAGGATATTCCACGTGCTGTAGGTACACATAAATATTCGTATAAAAAATTACATGACCGTATAACAATTCGTCAAAATAAAATGGTGAATTTGCGTAGTGACTATATTCGTGCGCTCAACTGGTCGAATGCTGTCATTGAGAAAAATACATTTACAATGAGTTCGAAAAATAAGCGTAATGAAGTAGTAAAAGGTATTGCGGCGAGTGGAACAAAAAACCCAACGATTCGCAACAATACATTTAATTATATGGCCATCTCGATGATGTTCTTCACATTCTCAAATACTGGTGGAGGCACAACGAAAAAAGTGTTTGCAGATTTATCGAAAGCCAATAAAGAAGCATTGATGACGAATACGTTTAAAAACTTAAAAACACCATATATCCAGATTCGTGACAATATTCAATCAAATGGTTCACGTAAAACAGAAACCATTCGATTAGACGATTCAGTTTTACGTTAATAAAAGATTTCTAAAAGGAGCTTCCGCATAGATTGTGCTAAAGCTCTTTTTTAGATAATGAAAAACTAGCTGTTTATAAAAATTCAAAAAATGTATAATATATACAAAAGGAGGATGAAGTATGTTAGAAGTAATGATTCATGGGATGTTACTGGCATTCGGGTTAATTTTACCACTGGGTGCGCAGAACATCTTTTTATTTAATCAAGGGGCTATGCAACCGAAATTTATTTATGCATTTCCTGCTTGGATTACCGCCGCACTATGCGATACACTCTTAATTTTACTCGCAGTTTTCGGAGTATCCGCAATCGTTCTTCAATTTGAATGGCTACGTATTACGATGATGAGCGTCGGTGTTTTATTTTTAAGTTATATGGCATGGAGCATTTGGCGCAGTGAGCCGCCACAAGATGTACAAGGTTACTCGATGCCAATGAAAAAGCAAATGCTATTTGCGGCATCTGTATCCTTATTAAACCCACATGCCATTTTAGATACAATCGGGGTGATTGGTAGTAGTGCATTAGCTTATACAGGCGCAGCGCAGTGGTATTTTGCGATCTCTTGTATTGTTGTTTCATGGGGTTTCTTCTTAGCGTTAGTCATTCTCGGTGCTATTTTTAAAAAGCTTCAATTGCCGCGTTATGTGTTTGTCATTATGAATAAACTATCTGCTATTTTTATCGCTTTCACCGCAATTTACTTAGTTACTACATTATTTGCTTAGTCATTCGTTGTCATTTTCTTTTTGAATTGTTAGAATATACATATATTGAATGAGTATTCAGTTGATGGAAGGGGATGGAATGATGTTAATGAAAGATGTATTAAAGCAACATGCTGAGGAGTTAGGCGATTATCAAGCAATTGTATATCACGATGTTGAATGGACGTATCGCACTTTTTATAATGAAGTCACTTGTTTAGCAGGCTATTTACAAAGCTTACCACTTCAAAAAGGCGACTTCGTCGGTTTATTAATGGAGAACACGGATCAATTTCCAATCGCTTATTTTGCGATTCAATTTGCAGGATATGTCGTCATGCCAATCAATACAAAATTAGCACCACCTGAAATTGCCTATATTTTGAATCATTCAGAAGTGAAAGTATTGATTATGGATGAAGTTTTCCAAGAAACATATGAGAAAACGGAATACATCTGCCAACAAGTTATTATGACAAGTGATTTACACAATTTAGCATTGATGGCTCCGCAGTATCGTGATGTGCCGATGAACCCATCTGATGTGGCGGTGATCCTTTATACATCTGGCACAACAGGGCATCCAAAAGGTGTCATGTTAACGCATCAAAACATCTATATGACAGCGGAACTCTGGTCTGAACCGATGGAATTGACGTCAGAAGATCGTTTATTTATTTGTACACCGCTATTCCACTCGGCTGGCGCGCATGTCTTTATGGTTCCATGTTTTTATGTGGGTGCCACATTAATCATTGAAAAAGCATTCTCACCAAAACAAATTATGCAACAATTAAGTGATACAAAAGCGACATTCTTCTTTGGTGTTCCAGCAATGTACACACTTATTTTAAATCATGATTTAGACGAATCACACGATGTTTCATCCCTTCGTCTATTCGGTTATGGTGCAGCGCCGATGCCTTACGAACTCATTCGACGTTTAAAAGAAGCTTTCCCAAATGTTAAAGTACAAAATTTCTATGGACAGACGGAGAATTCACCAGCTGCCACAACATTATTAGATGATGATGCACTAACAAAAGTGGGTTCTGTTGGTCGTCCACTCGCACACACAGAAATTCGGATTGATGACGGTGCTGGTGGCGCGCTGCCAAATGGCTATGTCGGTGAAATTGTGGTCAAAGGTCCTCAGTTAATGAAAGGCTATTTAAAAAATCCTGATGAAACGATGATGGCACTTCGCGATGGCTGGTTATATACGGGCGATTTAGGGCGATTAGATGAAGATGGCTATTTATATATTGTTGATCGTAAAAAGGACATGATTATTCGAAGCGGCGAAAATATTTATCCAATTGAGATTGAAGAAGTATTATATCAAATGCCAGCTTTATTTGAAGCAGCCGTTGTCGGTGTCCCGCATCCTGTTTACGGAGAAGTTCCGAAGGCATATGTTCGCGTAAAAGAGGGGAATACTGTATCGGAAGAAGAAATTCTAGCCTACTGTGCGACACAGCTCGCAACGTATAAATTACCGTATGAAATTGAATTCATTGAGGAATTGCCGCGTAACGCTTCAGGAAAAGTATTGAAGCATGTATTGCGTCACTAAGGGGGAACAAGTATGGAAGATGTGTATCTAATTGAAGGTGCGCGAACAGCCTTTACTGCGTTTACAGGCTCTTTTGCGACCGTATCAGCCATTCAACTCGGAACGGTAACAGCTGTTGAAGCATTGAATCGCTCGAAAGTTGCACCAGAAGATGTTGATGCTGTATTTTACGGGAATGTCATTGCGACAGGTAAAGATGCAGCTTATACAGCGCGTCATATTGCGTTACTTGCAGGATTACCAGAAGAAATACCTGCTCTCACATTGAATCGATTATGTGGTTCAGGATTACAATCTGTTATTTCAGGCGCACAGGAGATTCAACTCGGTGAATCACAAATCGTTTTAGCAGGTGGCACAGAAAATATGTCACAAGCTCCATTTTCAAATTTTGAACAGCGCAGTCAATCATCAAAAATGGGGAATATTCAATTTGAAGATATGCTACAGGCTACTTTAACCGATCAATACACAGGCATGGGTATGGGCATGACAGCTGAAAATTTAGCTGAAAAATATGCGATTACGCGAGAACAACAAGATGCCTATGCGGTATTATCACATGAACGTGCAGCAGCCTCACAACAAGCAGATGTATTCGCACGTGAGATTGTGCCTGTTCAAGTGCCAACACGTAAAGGAACACGCGTAATTGAGCAAGATGAACAAATTCGTCCAGATACAACCGTTGAACAGATGGCACAGCTCCAACCTGTTTTCAAACGCCAAGGTACTGTTACAGCAGCAAACGCCTCAAGTATTAATGACGGTGCAGCTTCAATCGTACTTGCAAGTGGGCAAGCTGTAGAAGAAAAAGGATTACAACCACTCGCAAAAATCATTTCGTATGCTGCTGTTGGCGTGGATCCGAACTACATGGGAATTGGTCCTGTACCCGCGATTAAACGCGCTTTAGTACGTGCAAATTTAACAATAGATGATATTGACTTATTTGAGATTAATGAAGCTTTTGCAGCACAATATTTAGCAGTTGAACAAGAGCTACAACTAGACCGTAATCGTGTGAATGTACATGGAGGAGCAATTGCACTTGGGCATCCTGTTGGTGCAAGTGGTACACGTGTATTATTGAGTGCAGCACATACATTGCATGAAAGACAGGAACGCTATGCAGTTGTAAGCCTTTGCATTGGCGGAGGTCAAGGAATTGCGATGATTATTGAGCGCGTATAGGTATAAAGAATCAAATATCTTAAAAGTATGGTTAGAGGTAAAACACCTCTTCCATGCTTTTTTAATTTAGGATATGATAGTACTTGCTGATTTAAAAAAGAATGGAGAATTGATTTTGTTTATACGCGTCTACATGCAAGCTTCTACTGAAGTGGAAGCGACAACTTATTTGCAGAAACTATTGAATTTAGGTGAGCGAGTAAAATTATCGCTAAAAAAAGAGAAGTGTGAGCCATTCTTAGATACGTTTGCAGTTGAATTAGAGGCAAAAACAGCTTCTGAAAAGCAAGTGAACGAATTACTAGAGAGTATCGCACCAAAATGGAATCAACTACCAAACAGCTTTATCGCTACAGAAAAAGAGACAGAATTACATATTCATCACATAGAAATGATTGAAGTGTATCCTGAATTTTAATCTTTGAAGTTCGCTTACGAGAGCGAGCTTATTTTTTTTTCTTAAAATGGAACTTTTCTCCCGAAAAATCGTATAAAAAAGTATATATAAAGACGGAGGTTGGTTAGATGGGTTTATTAAAAGCTGGAATCGGTGCCATGAAAGGCGTTTTAGAAGATCAATGGCGTGAATATATTTATTGCGAAGGACTTTCAAAAGATGTGTTAGTCGTAAAGGGGCGTAAACGCTCAACGAAGCGTGGTTCGAATAAAGGGAATGACAATATCATTTCAAACGGTTCGATTATTGCAGTAAATGAAGGACAATGTATGATGATTGTCGAGCAAGGAAAAGTAGTCGAAGTCTGTGCAGAACAGGGTGAATACGTCTATGACATGTCGACAGAACCAAGTGTCTTCTATGACGGTGATTTCATGGAAAACTTAAAAGAAACATTTAAAGAAGTCGGCAAACGCTTTACATTTGGTGGGGAGCCTGCAAAAGACCAACGCGTATATTTCTTTAATACAAAAGAAATCGTCGGGAATAAATACGGAACACCATCACCTGTACCATTCCGCGTAGTAGATCGTAATATCGGATTAGATGTCGACATCTCGATTCGTTGTCACGGGGAATATTCATATCGCATTGTCGATCCATTATTGTTCTATGTCAATGTTGTAGGAAATGTAGAGAATGAATATACACGTGATGAAATTGATAGCCAATTAAAAACAGAATTGATGACTGCGTTACAACCTGCCTTTGCAAAAATTTCAGCGCTGGGCGTTCGTTACAGTGAAGTACCCGCACATACGATGGAATTAGCAGATGCGCTCAATCAAGTATTATCTGAAAAGTGGACAGCTTCTCGTGGTCTCGCGATTGGTACGATTGGTATTAGCTCGATGAAAGCCTCTGAAGAAGATGAACAAATGATTAAGACGCTTCAAAAGAATGCGGTTATGCGTGATGCTCCAATGGCAGCGGCACAGTTAACAGGTGCGCAAGCAGAAGCGATGGTCAAAGCAGCTGAAAATGAAAATGGTGCGATGAATGGCTTCATGGGTATGAATATGGCACAAAATACAGGCGGTATGAATGCAAATCAACTGTATCAAATGGCACATGAACAGCGTATGCAACAACCAGCAGCACCCGAATCGAATGAAGCAACATGGACATGTTCGAATGGTCATACAAATACAGGGAAGTTTTGTTCGGAATGTGGCGAAAAAAAGCCAGAAGTTGAGACGTGGACATGTTCTTGTGGGGCTGAAAATACGGGTAAATTCTGTTCCGAATGTGGTCAGAAAAAACCTGTCGCTACAACATTCCATTGTTCCGAATGTGGACATGAAATGTCAGCTACATCTGCTCCAAAATTCTGTCCAGAGTGTGGTACACCTACGGGGCGCTAAGGAGGAAGTAGCATGACGAGTGATGTGAAAGAAGTAAAGCTCGATTTTGATGCGGAATGTCCTTCCTGTGGTGCTTCTGTTGAATTTAATCCGAAAACTGGAAAGCTCTCTTGTCCATATTGCGGCTATGAAGTAGATATTGCGAAACCCGAACAAGAGGAACAACGAAGCGCGCAAGAACTTGATTTTTACGACGCAAAAAATCGTGGAAGATTTGACTGGGGTGTCGAAAAAAAGACTGTTATTTGCTCGGAATGTGCGGCAGAAACGATTTATGATGCGCTCCAAGTAGCAGATACCTGTCCGTATTGTGGTTCACATCAAGTGATGGAAGCAAGTACAGAAGAAACACTTGCGCCGAACGGGGTTTGTACGTTTGAAGTAACCGATAAGGAAGCAGGCGAATCTTTTCATAAATGGATTCGTAGCCGTATTTTCACACCGAGACAGGCGAAGTTAAGTGCGAAACCAGATGCTTTTACAGGTGTCTACTTACCGTATTGGACATTTGATTCACGAACGATTTCGTATTACTCTGCGCAGTATGGGATTAATCGAACGGTACGTGATGCAGAAGGAGAAACACGAATCGTAACAGATTGGTACTCAACATCCGGTGTTTATCAAGAGTTTTTTGATGATGAATTGGTGAGTGCAACGAGAAGATATGATCGCGATATGATGCGCAAAATTGAACCGTTTCGTTTAACAGATAATAAAGGGTACCGACCTGAATATGTCAGTGGTTTTTTAGCAGAACGCTATAGTATCGGCTTAGATGAAGGTTTTGAAGAAGCGAAATCGAGTATTCATAACAAAATCGAACAAGCGATTAAATCAAAAGTTCGCTTTGAACATGGCGCAGATATTGTTGGTCATGTATCGTTTTCGACAACACATGATGACATTACGTATAAATATTTGATGCTACCGATTTGGTTATCTTCTTTTAAATATAAAGATAAGCTCTATCGTTTTATGGTGAATGGTCAAACAGGTCGTGTGGGTGGCAGTGCGCCAATCTCACCTGTTCGAGTGGGAATCGCGGTATTATTATCAATTGCCGTGATTTATATGATTTATCTATTCTCACAATCTTAAATTGAATTGGAGGAATTGCCTAAACGGTGATTCCTCTTTTTGTTATAATAAAGTGACTTTAAAAGAAACAAATGAGAGAGGAAGAGCTCGTTGAATGAATTTTATATGGTTGCAGATACCGCGCGGTTAAAAAATATAAAACCAGAGGAATTAATCCAGCAACCTTTCTATATCGTACCTAAACAAATACCTTGTATACAGCTGCAGTTAGATGCACAAACTATTCAGCACATGTTGACGCATTTACCACGTCAATTAGAGGAGATGAAGCAGTCACTAGAGCAAAAAGTGACACGTTTTCAATCAGCTAGTAGCGTCAGACAGCAATATCAAGCGATTGAAAAAGAGCTAGTAAAACTAGTGCAAAATGAAGCAGTGATTGGACAACCCATTTCAGCAGAAAGCGCACGTGTTTTATATGACCAAGTAGCCTATTACTTAGAATGGCTAATGAAAGAAGTCGTATATGTTCAACAAGAAACACTCCTCTCATTCACTGAAAAAAATTGGAATGAAAAAAAGAATATAGACGATTTTTTAACAGCATGTCATACATGGTTTGAGACAATTTTCCATGTAACGCCCACATTGAAAAAAGTAGATTTACAACAAGACTGGCTTGGGGTTTCAGATGATGGTATCACGTATAACTACCACCTATTTGCGGGATATGACGTACTATACGATTTTAAAACGATGTTTAAAACAGCTGACGTACCAGGATTCATATTAAATCTTTCGAAATTTTTAGTGCGTGATACAACGCGAGGCAAGACGAAAACCGCTCTAACAGAATTTGCTTACAGTCGCGTGATCAAAGGGCTTGGGATTTACCCAGATGAAGACCATCTATTTTGTTATCGCTATAATCCTTTATTTCAGTTAAGCTGTTCTGATTTTGCACTGCCTTATTTAACAGAGCGTAAACGATATATGATTTATGCGATATACGATTTACGTCAAAATCCTACATCTCCATTTGTACAATATGATGAGCGTAAATACGGTGCAACGATTCATGCCGAGAATAACGAGTTAAAAGAAGCCTATGCAAATATCACACCGCGTTTTTTAGCCTGTAGTTATACAGAAAAGGAACAAGGACAACTTGATTTTGACCGTATTCCTATTCAAGCGATGTGGTTAGAGGATGAAGTGGCACTTCGAGATTTTATACAACAAGATTCGCAGTACCCTGCTTTTACACATGTCCTAATCGAACAATTTTTAAAACGAATAGAAGGTGGCAAATAGAATGAAGCCTGAAGTACAAAAATTACAGCAAATTGAACAACAACTAAATGCACACTTTATAGAACGACAACATGAAATTCATGCCATCTTACTCGGTATCTGTGCGCAAAAAAATGTCCTATTGATTGGTGCGCCCGGTGTTGCGAAATCAAATATTGTCGACCAATTCATGTATGTATTACCAACAACTTATGGTACATTCAAGCGACTAATTTCACCGACCACACAACCAGAAGAATTATTCGGTTCCGTCCGCTTTGACCGTTTAAAAGAAGGGATTATGGAACGAAATATTGAAGGACAGCTCCCAACAGCACATGTGGCTTTTTTAGATGAAGTGTTTAAAGCAACATCTGATTTACTTAATAGTTTATTAAAAATTATGAATGAACATCGCTTTGAAAATGGTACCGAAGAATTGACGACACCACTGTTCACATTAATCGGTGCAAGTAATGAATTTCCAGAAGAAGACCGTTTGAATGCCTTATATGATCGCTTTTTAATTCGCCGTGAAGTAGAAGCGATTCAAACGCCTGCGCACTTCATGCAGATGTTACAGGGGAATACAGAGGAGATTACACTACCTCGTCTAACGGCAGAGGAGATACAGGTTATCCACGCTGAAACAAAAGCAGTTCATATTCCGCAGACGATAATCGAAATGTTAACAGAAATTCATTTTAAAATGAAAGATGCAGGGATTGTTGTGTCTGATCGTCGCACGAAGCAATGTTTATCGATCTTACAGGCTGAAGCATATTTACAAGGACGCAATGAAGTGAAGCAGTCGGATTTTCGTGTGTTAGTAGATTGTTTATGGATTGAGTCGGAAGATCGTGAGACGGTACAAGATTTACTCGCACCTTATACAAAAACAGTCATCGACCAATTGTTTGTTCAATTGAATCGTTTGCGTATGGAAGTTGATGCGAAACATGCCGTACTCAAACAAGCAGAGATGATTCAATATGAGGAATATGCACAGTTTGCTTCAGCAATTTTAATGAAATGGCAGCAAATCGAACAAGAAATGATGATAGAGTCACCAACAGAAGAAGAACTGCAAAAGTTAAATGAATGGAAAGCACAACTACATGAAAAAATAGCGGAGGAAGTGATGTAGTTGCATAATGAGTTAAATAGTCAACTGATGGATATCGACCGATTTACGATGCAAGCATATAACGACTTACTCACGCATCATGAAGGACTGCAACAATTAGTTGAAAAACAGGAACAACTACCACAGTTAGTGCGTGATGTATGGTGTATGCTCTACACTGGAAAGACCGAATTTAAAACGACTTCTCCTTTACAAATACTAAGCGAACTACAAGAGTTCCCGCTTTTTTTACAACAAGCGATGGGTGATAAACTGATTACGACGCTTGCGACACTACGATTTGGCTATTTATTTTTACGTCAACTGGAACAACCGGAAGATGAGTCTGAGTCATTAGAAGAGGCATTTAAAAAAGAGATACAGCATGTTTTAGAACAAGTAGAATATGTAGAAGATTTACTCAGTAGTTTGCAACAACGAAAACAAGAGAGACAGCAAACACCGATTTATGATCAGTTGGCTTTAGCAGATGCACTAGAAAAGCAATCAGAACTACAACAAATGGCTGAATGGGCGAAAAAATTTAAAATTTCAGCGAAACAAAAGCGCGTTCAAACGAAAACTGCTTCCATACTAAAAGGGACTGTAACAACAGGACAAAAAGCAGAGCGTTTATTACCTATTGAGTATTTAAAATCTGAAACACATGAAGCAGAACTTGATTTTCTTGTGCGTTTTTCAGAAGGAAGAACCCGCATGTATGATTATAAAGAGCGCACGAAAAAAGAAAAGGGCGCACTCATTATTTGTTATGACGAGAGTAGTAGTATGCAAGATTTAGACGTACAAGGAAAAGGTTTTTTAATGGCTTTACTTAGTATGGCGAAACAAGATCGTCGAGATTTTGTTTTTATTCCATTTAGTGGTGATGTGGATTATCAGCAAATTCAGCATTTTAAAAAAGGGAAATATAAAATCCCTCAATTTCTTCAATTTGCACAGTCGTATATTGGCGGCGGAACCAATTTTGAAAAACCACTTCAGCAAGCCGTTCAATTTATGAAGCATTCGACAAAAGGGGAAGTATTATTTATTACGGATGGTGTCTGTCATATTCCGGAAACAGTAATCGAACAGGTGAATGCAGAAAAGACAAAAAAACAGTTTTATTTGATGTCATTATTGATTGGACATAACAAACATCCTGGACAATTAGCGGAAATTTCAGATGAAGTGCTTCATTTAATTCATTTTCAAGATATTCATCATACAAGGGTTTTTGAATTATAAAGTAAAATACATGCCCTAAAATGTTTTAAAAAAAGAAAATGTGGAAAAGTGCTATTGAAAGGACGTGTACTATTAATGAATAAAAAATTAGCTCTTTATGCAGTTCCATTATTAGCGTTATCATTGGCAGCTTGTAGTACAGACAAGGATGAGAAGAAAGAGGAAACAAAAGTAGAGGAGCCGGCATCGGATACAACAAATGATTCGTCGTCATCTGATTCATCTTCAACTGATTCTTCGAAAGACGATAGCTCAACAAATGAAAAAGTAACAGAGCAACCGTACAAAAAGATGGATCTTGATGTTGAGTATGACAAAGGTGATTACACATTTGAATATGAGAAGAAAAGCGATGGTGACATTGCAGAGATAGAAGATGAGCGTGACAATACGAAAAAGACTGGTGATGAAGCTCTAGGTGAAATGCAACCAATCGTTGAGAAGTTCACATTTGACCAAAACTCATCAGATGAAGAAGTGAAGAAACAAATCATGGACAATATCAAAATCGATGATAACTACAAGTCTATCAAACTAGAAGTGAAGTTTGATGATGGTAAGGAAAAAGAATATAAATTTGTTAAATAATTGAACTTAAAAAGCTAGCATCACCTTCTAAAGTGATGCTGGTTTTTTTGTACTCTAAAAAGGTCTTTCGTATTAAATGAGAATTTTTATCAATTAAACTTGAAATTGATAATCATTATCATTTATAATGAAGTTATTAGTTATGGAGGTTATGTCGATGGATTTAACAATGATGGATGTAACAGCATACTTTGCAAAAGCAGCTGTTTCTTTAACGAATGTCTTTCAAGAACATATTTTAGCTGAACATAAATTAACACATATTCATACACAATCGAGTGCATTTATCTTCCCAGTAAGCGGAAAAGCCTGGGTGCACAGTGGTCGTGAGAAATTCTTTATTACACCAGGTCGTATTTTACATATTCACGAACGTGAAACACTTCATATTGAAAATTGTGGTGAACAAGATGTACAATTTATCGTTGCACAGTATCAAGTAGCAATTCGATCCGATGATGATTTATATGATGATGCTTTCGTGCTGCGCGTATCAGATACCACAATTTATTTAGAAGATGCCGTTCGATTATTGGATATGCAGGCGCTACCAGGAGCGATGGCAGCACTTCAACGTCGCACGCTCTTTTTCCAACTCATCGAACGCTGTATGGAAGGTGTACGTGATCAACAGCTTCAATCGACGGTAGATGTGATGGAGTCCATCGTTGCTTATATTCAACAATACTATCGCGAGAAAATCAATGTCACAAAAATTGCAGAGAAATTTCAAATTGAGCGTCGTCGCCTCGCTTATTTATTTGAAAAACATACAGGGTTATCACCGAACGCGTATATTACAGCGTATCGCATTTCAAAAGCGAAAGAATTACTAGAACGTGTGGATTTATCCATTGCAGAAGTAGCAGAGCGTGTAGGATATGATGATTGTTTCTATTTTAGTCGTGTATTTAAAAAACAAACAGGCTATGCACCTTCAACTTACAGAAGAAAACAAATCGTCGCATGGACAACAATGTAAAGGAGCAGATGAACATGACAGAGATATATGATGTAACGATTATTGGCGGAGGACCAGCAGGTTTATATGCCGCATTTTATGCCGGACTACGTAATATGAAAACAAAAATAATTGAGTTCCAATCTGAATTAGGTGGTAAAGTGCGTCTATTCCCTGAAAAGAAGATTTGGGATATCGGTGGTCAGCCCCCAATAACAGGTGATGCTTTCATTAAGCAACTCATTGAACAAGGTCTAACGTTTCATCCAACAGTCCATGTGGAAACGAAGGTAGAACGTATTGTAGATCAACTAGATGGAACATTCCATATTGAAACAAATAAAGGAACACATATGAGTCGCTCGGTCATTGTCGCAGTAGGTGGTGGAATTATTCAACCACAGAAGTTACAAGTAGCAGGTGTTCCAAAAGAAGATGTGCAAAATATGCATTATGTTGTACGTGAGTTTGAACAGTTCCGCGATCAAGTAGTACTCATTTCAGGTGGCGGTAACACAGCTGTTGACTGGGCAAATGAATTACATGGTATTGCCAAAGAAATTCATGTTGTCTACCGCGGTGAAAACTTATCTGCTCATGAAGCACAAGTGGAGCAAGTGATGAAGCATGCTACAGTTCATACGCAAACACAGATTACACAAGTCCATGCTAATGAAAATACGAATTGTATAGAAAATGTAACGATTGAACAAGCAGCAGGTGAAAAAATTATCTCCGTTGATCATATGATTGTCAGTCATGGCTTTGATTTAGATCAAACATTACAATATGACGTATCGATTCCGCTTGAACGAATCGACCATGCCATTGCTTCGACTGCTACAGGTAAAACGGATATGCCAGGTATTTTTGTGGCAGGGGATATCGCTAAGTACGAAGGGAAAGTAAATCTATTAGTCGGCTGTTTCCAAGATGCTGTTAATGCAGTGAATGGTGCGAAACTACACATCGAACCAACTGCTAGTCATGTAGCAATGGTTAGCTCACACAATGACCGCGTACAAAAACGCATGGCAGTAGAAGCAAGAAAAAATGAGAAGTCGCTCGTTTAGGCGACCTCTCATTTTTATTTTGGTATTGGATTTGCTTTTGGTACCCACTTCATACAGATTAATAAAATGATACAGGTTAATCCTTCAGCAATCGGGAAGGCAAGCCAGATTGTAATGCTTGGTAATGCCATTGGTAGTAAAATAAGTAATGGCATAAAGAGTAGAATACTTCTACTTAGTACAATTAATACAGAAAGGCGAATACGCTTAATCGCTTGGAAATATTCTGCAATTACTAAGTTGAAGCCTAAGAAAATATAACCTGTGAAGTAAAGAAGAATCCCTTTCTCCGTAAAGGCGACAACAGTCGGATCATCAACACCAAATAGTTTGATGAGTAAGGACTTTCCGAAAATCCCAATGATGAGTAAGAGTACACCAATAATGGTCGCAGTTAAAATCCCAAGTAATAAAAACGATTTTAAACGACCATAAAGGCGCGCACCGTAATGATAACTTACGAGTGGTTGAATCGAAGCACCTACTGCAATGAAAATCATTAAAAAGACCGCATGTAAATAATTGATGATCGCAAATGCTGTGACACCCACTTCTCCTGTATAATGAAGGAAAGTAAGATTATACATCACAACGATGATAGCAAAACTCATCTCGACGACATAACTTGGTAAACCGATTTTTAAAATATCGAGCATACCACGTAGTGAACGAGTAGGCTTTACAAAGTGTAGATGATTTGCAGGTGTACGGAAATGAAGTAATAGAATACATAGACCGATTAGTGTGGCAATACCAGTCGCATATGCGGCACCAGAGACACCCCATTGCCAAACGAAAATAAAGAAATAATTAAGTACGACATTTAAAACAGCTGTGACACCTAAACCCGTCATAGCTAATTTCGGATTCCCGTCATTTCGAATGAAAATACTTAAAATATTTTCAAGTACAAAGACAAAACCGAAAATGAGAATGACCCATAGATAATCACGTACATACGGATAGGTCACTTCACTTGCACCGAAAAGGTAAGCGACTGCTTTAAGTTTCCATAACCCAATCACGATTAGAATGCCTACAATTACTAACGTTAAAATAATTGAGCGTGTAAAGATAGCATGTGCTTTTTGAATTTTATTTTCTCCAAGTGCGATGGAGAATAAGGTCGCACCGCCCATCCCAATCCAGAGCGATACAGCTAATAAAATAGAGAAAATCGGTGTGGCAATATTCACACCGGCAAGTGCCTGTTCACCAACGCCATGACTGACGAAGATGCCATCGACGAGAATATTACTTGCCATGAGTAACATGCCGAGAAGCGATGGGAATAAATAAGATAAAAATAGTTTTTTAGGTGGGCTTGTTTGAAGTTTAAGCGCCATTGGATCTTGCTGTGTTGCGGTTGTCACGATATCAATTCCTTTCGTAGTTATAATGCTAAAGTATATGGTTACCGTATAGTCAAGGGGGAAATGTAGATGGAAAGAGAAAAATTAAAAGGTTTTTTTACAACAGGCGAATTTGCCCGTTTATGTAATGTGAGAAAACAAACATTATTTCACTATGATGAAATTGGGTTATTAAAACCAGAAGTGAAGCTCGATAATGGTTATCGTTACTATTCCTATCAACAATTCGATGTCTTTAGTGTCATCGAATTATTAAAAGAATTGAATATGCCATTGAAGGAGATTAAACAGTTTTTAGCAACGAAATCTCCAGAGAAGTTTGTGACATTATTTGAAGAAAAAAAGCGTGAGCTACAACAAAAAATGAAGCATTTGAAGCAGTTGGAGCGTATTGTTGATACAAAATTGGCGATTACAAAAGAAGGAATGGCAACAGATTTTACAACAATTCGCATTCAACCTGAGGAAGAAGAGCGCTTTTTCATTAGTGCAGATGTTAAAAATACGGATGATAAAGCCTTCTTACATGCGATTTCTGACTTGATTGAGTTTGTTTATAATGAAGAATTAGATATTGGCTATCCAATTGGAGCGATTTTGCAAAGAGAAGAAATTGAAAACGAAGACTACGAGAACTATGTCAATTTATACACAAAAATCGCGCCGACCAAACGTCAAGTGCCGATTCATGTGAAGGAAAAGGGGTTCTACGTAGTTGCCTATCATATTGGGGAAGAATCAAAAAAACATACAACCTATGAGCGTATCCAGCAATATGTACGAGATCAACAAATGCGATTAGCGAGCGATGCGTATGA
This sequence comes from Kurthia sp. YJT4, assembly GCF_030219945.1. Lineage (NCBI taxonomy): Bacteria > Bacillati > Bacillota > Bacilli > Caryophanales > Caryophanaceae > Kurthia > Kurthia sp. YJT4. The sequence continues at coordinate 1,361,494 of NZ_CP126689.1, forward strand.
GGAGTATGTGTTTGAAGAAACAGCTGTTTCAGAATTAGAAAATTACGTAACAGAAATTAAAATACGTGTTGAGTAGAAAAAGCAGGAAGAAGCGAGATGAAATATGCTAAAATGAGGACAAGAGGTGGGGTTAATGGGAATTAAGATCGTACAACGTAAAAAAATCTACGAAGAAGTTGCGGAACAATTAATGGCATTAATTAAATCTGGGGAACTATTGCCAGGAGACCGTCTAGATTCGGTAGAAGAATTAAGTCGTCAGTTTGATGTAGGGCGTTCAACGATTCGCGAAGCATTAACAGCATTGCGTGCGATGGGCTTAATCGAGATGAAACAAGGTGAGGGGACCTTCGTTAAAAATTTTGATGGACGTACACTAGGAATACCGCTTGCATCTGCATTACTCATGACGAAAAAAGATATTGCAGAACTGCTAGAAGTCCGTCGTGTATTAGAAGTCGGTATGGTGAAAAGTGCCGCAGAAAATCGAACGATGGAAGATTTAGCTGCATTAAAAGGGCATTTACAAGAGATGTATGATCATACAGATCAACCGAAAATTGCAGAACAAGCTGATTTAGCGTTCCACTATGCAATTGCGAAAGCAACACATAATGAGATTTTACAGTCACTTTTTAAAACAGTGAATGATGTCATGAGCGAAGTCATTCATGATACACGTCTCATCTGTCTATATGATGAGCAAGCGACATTTGAAGCATTGAATGCGCAACATTTACATATCTTTAATGCGATTGAATCACAAAATATTGACCAAGCAAACGAAGCGATGACAACACATCTTCAGTTTGTGGAAGACGTATTGAATAGCTATGTGGCAGAGCAAAAAGAAGGATAAATAAAAATAAGAAAGCTTCAGTATTTTATATGCTGAGGCTTTTTAAGTTGTATTAGGGTGTTCGTTTTGGGCGATGCTTTTCGCGGGCACGGCTTCATCTCATATTGGCGATGAATCGCCAATATGGATATTCCGCTCGTGCTGTTCCCGCAGAAGTCACGCCCACATGTCCATCTAATGTGAAAAATAGCTATGTGAACTTAAGTTGTTATTATCGTTTCTTTTTGCTATAGAATGTTTTCGCTAGATAGAAAGGTTGGATTGTTTAAAGTTATTTTCTTAACAGAGGGTAAAGGTATAGGAGATAAAACACTTTCAAAAAGCTTGCTGAACTAGATTAAAAAGTATAGAAGTTACTTGTTATAGTATTTATAAATAAAATGTAAATATTAAATTGAATCAAATATTAATTAGAGATACAATAATAAAAGAATAATAAAAAAGTAATAAATTTATCTGAAATCAATGACAATTTTATTAGTAACGCAAGGTTATAAAGTCATTATAAAAAAAGATTAAAGAGTTGGAAATCAAGCTTTAATTATTTTTAAATATTATTAAAGTATAAAAAACGAGGGATGTGAAAGTATGGAATTAGAATATTCTTCGGCGTTAACAGGTGCGGGCTTTATGCTTTATGAAGTGAAGCAAATTGCTAAACTTAAAGAAGCTGGATTTTCAGATAAAGATATCCGTTATAAAGTATTAGATGAAAATATCTTTCAGTACGATAAGCTATCTAGTGTCAAGAGAGCTCTGCCTTATATTTTAAAACGTGTCGATGTATTAGATGGAACATTAAGAAAGTTATTAATAGAAGAAAGTTTTGAAGTAGGGAAAGTTATTAATCTTTACGCCATTATGAAAGCAGATCGTCTCTTCTATGAATTTATGCAAGAAGTAGTTGCTGAAAAGTTGAAGAAAGATAATTATTATATTGATAAAATGGATGTGAACTTTTTCTTTGCAACAAAAATAGAACAAAATACTACGATATCTAATTGGTCGGATTCAACTATTGCTAAGTTGAAACAAGTATTTAAAAAAATATTGTTAGAAGTTGGAATATTAGAGAGTTTAAAAACAGGCGAATTAAATCGTTTGATTGTAGATAGCCAAGTAAGTGAACATCTCCAAAGCATAGGTGAAAAGAATTATGTGAAAGTGATGGGGGAGTGATAGAATGGTGACTTTAAAAGAGCAATTAAGACAAATTAGCGAGCGTATTAAAGAAGATAAATTCATTGAAGGGCGAGGGCTAGGAAATGAAATTAGCTTCTATATTTTTGATTACAATCCTAAAGACGAGTTATTAGTCCGCGAACATGTGATGAATTTGCATAAAGAATTTAAGGATGGTTTATATAATAGAAAAATAATTGAATTCGATTTGTACAAAATGCTAATAGATATCACAAAAGAGAAACGAATTTTTGATCGTATTCCAGAAATGGAGTCAAAGCAGGGTAAAGATGCACTGTTTAAAGCGATGACTACGTTTGCCAAACCAGAAATATTTTTAAATAAAATCGAAGAGCAAATCGAAGATCACAATGTTGTATTACTTACAGGCGTAGGAAAAGTATATCCTTTTGTACGTTCACATAATATTTTAAACAATTTACAAGAAGTATTAGATAAAATACCGGTAATTATGTTTTTTCCAGGGCAGTATGATGGTCAGTCACTACAGTTATTTAATAAATTTAAAGACGATAATTATTATCGTGCATTTCGTTTAGTTGATTAACTAAAATATAGCAAAATTTTGATGAGGCGAAATTGATAAAATGGAGGGACACACATGCAATTAAAACAAATGTTTGTAAAAGATATTGAACGTGATATTCGTGGCGTTATTAAAGTTGGACAAAAAAATGAAGAAGACATTTACCAAGAGCTAGATGAGTATGTTGTAACGAAAGAGTTACATACACACTTTTCAAAGTTTTATGATAACTACATAAAAGGCATTCAAGGCAATACAGATAAAATGGGTGTTTGGATTTCTGGCTTCTTCGGTTCAGGTAAATCACACTTCTTAAAAATTCTTGCCTATCTTTTAGAAAATAGTACGGTTCAAGGGAAAAAACCTGTCGATTTCTTTGAAGATAAAATTAAAGATGCGCTTGTTTACGCGAACATGAAACGAACAGCAGATGTTGATACAGAAGTTATTTTGTTCAATATTGATTCAAAAAGTTCTCTAGATAATAAATCAAAAGAAGATGCAATTTTACGTGTGTTTATGAAAGTATTTTATGAGCATCGCGGCTATTATGGCGACATCCCAGGCGTTGCAGAGATGGAGAAATATTTAGATGAACAGGGCGTTTATGATGTGTTTAAAAAAGAATTTAAAGTGCTTGCAGGAGAGTCGTGGGAAGACCGACGCAATAGTTTTTACTTTGACCGTGATTATGTCATTGGTGCGTTAGTAAAAGCAAATAACATGACAGAGGAATCAGCTGGTAACTGGTTTGATAACGGGGTTAATAACTTTGAAATCAGCATTGAAAAGTTTGCGAAAGATGTAAAATCGTACATCGATAGTAAAGGACCAAACTTCCACTTGGTCTTCTTGGTGGATGAGATTGGACAGTATATAGGTGATAGCCGTAACTTAATGCTCAATTTACAAACACTTACAGAAGATTTAGGAACATATGCACATGGAAAAGTATGGGTAATGGTGACTTCACAGGAAAGCATTGACTCAATTATTAAAGTAAAAGGTGATGACTTTTCACGTATTCAAGGACGTTTTGATACACGTTTATCATTATCATCCATTTCCGTAGATGAAGTTATTAAGAAACGTATTTTAGAAAAGCAACCACATATTTATGACCGACTTCGTGCAGATTTCCCAAATAAAAGTGCTGTGCTTAAAAATTTAATTAGCTTTAAGGAAAATACAGCAGATTTACGTGGTTATGCGGATGATATAGAGTTTGCAGAAGTATATCCGTTTGTACCATATCAATTTAAATTACTGCAAAACGTATTCGAACAAGTTCGTAAACATGGTTCATCTGGTAAACACTTATCAGAAGGTGAGCGTTCAATGCTTTCAGCGTTTAAAGAGGCTGGACTGCAATTTAAGGATGCTGAAGAGGGTGCTTTAATACCGTTCTATGCATTTTATGACACGATTAAAGAATTTTTAAATCCATCGATTACACGTGTTATTGAAGGAGCAAAAATGAACCCAGCGCTTTCCGATGATGAGTTTAATACGGATCTTTTAAAAGTTCTTTTTATGCTTAAATATATTAAAGAACTACCAGCAAATATCGACAATATCGCAACTTTAATGGTCACACATATTGATGAAGATAAACTTGAATTAAAAGAAAAAATTCAACGTGCATTACGAAAACTAATTGGACAAACATTGATTGCTCAAAATGGAGATCATTTTATTTTCTTAACAGATGATGAACAAGATATTAACCGTGAAATTAAACAAATTAATATTGATGAAGAGATTATTAAACGTGAACTAGCACAATATATTTTCAATGATTTATATGAAGAAAAGCGTTACACCTATTCGAAACAATATACATTCTCTTACAACCAAGTGATGGATGAAAAGACATATGGTACACAGTCTGCTTCGATTAGTCTACAAATTTTATCACCTCTTTCAGATCATTATCAAAAAAGTGAACAGGAATTAATGATGTTATCTTCACGTCATGATGAATTGGTCATAAAACTTGGTGGTAATGAAGGATATATGGATGAGATTGAGGAAGCACTTCGTATTGAAGAATATCGCAAAAAGAAGAATATCACACAGCTACCGGAAAACATTCAGAATATCTTAAATAACAAACAAGCAGAAGTACGCGAAAGACGTCGCAGAGTACGCGAACTATTAGAGTACGCAATTAAAGAAGGAACTTTTTATGTCAATGGTGAAAAGTTAGAAGTGAAAGGTTCTTCTGTAAAAGAAAAAATTAATACAGCCTTTAAACATCTAGTGGATAATGTATATACAAAATTAGCTTATATTAAAGAATTTGTGGAACAAGAGCGTGAGCTTGTTTCGCTATTAGCTAAAGACGATCAACAAGTAACATTCGATGAACAAATGAATAACGGACCAAATAATTTAGCGAAAAAAGAAATAATGGAATATATTAGTTTTCAAGAAGACTTACAGAAACAAATTCGTGTCAAACTTATTTATGACCGTTTTACAGATAAACCTTATGGATGGAAGCAACTTGATATTGCAAGCTTAATTGCACAGCTATTAAAAGAACAACGCATTCGTCTCCGATATAACTCTGAGTATTTAGAACCAGGTCAAGATACAAATAAAATAATCACAGTATTTGGTAAATCAAGTGAAGCAGATAAAGGAATTATCACAAAACGTGTACAGGTAGATGAAGCATTGCTACGAAGAGCAAAAAGTATTTGCCGTGAGATATTCCCACCGATGGACTTTGCAGATGATGAAGATGGTTTTGTTCAAGGTATTCGCGAAGCAATTCGTGAACAAGTATCGGAAATTAACCAATATAAAGCGAACTATGCAACGAAAGTAAAATATCCTGGACTTAGCTTGTTGGATAAAGGTTTAGAATATTTCGGACAGTTTACACAGCAATTGGATAATGTTTCGTTCCTAACAAAATTTAAAAATATGGAAGACGATTTAGCTGATTGGAAAGACGATGTCAACCTTGTGAAAAGTTTCTTTAGCACGAATCAAAAAGACTTGTTTGAACAAGGCGTAGCAGCACTTGAAAAATACGAAGAAAATAAACCATATTTAGCAAGTACTGAAGTAGAAGAAGCGATGAACACACTTCGTGACATCTTACATGATCCGATTCCATATAAAAAAATTAAAGACATTTCAACCTATGTGTATGTGCTGAACAATGAAATGTCGGGTGTATTAGCAGAGAAAAAAGCGCTAGTACAACAGAAGTTAAAGACAGCCTACGATGAATGCATGGTTTATGCAAATCAATATGGTGTATCTACAGAGACAAAGCAACAAATTGAAGCATACTACACAGGATTAAATACGAGCCTAGATCAATTTGAAGACATCTTTAAAGTAGATGCAATGACTTCACAAAGTGATGATTTTAAAGAAAAGACATTAAAGTCGATTCAGCTAGAAATTGCAGAATGGAAACGAAAAAAAGCGTTGGATCAAGTAGTTGCAGGTGATACAGGGGTAGAACCGCCAATATTTGTTGAAGATAAAATTCAAAAAGAAGTAGTAAATGTGAAACGTCTAGTGGATATAAAAACGTTATCAAGTGAAAAAGAAGTGGATCAGTATATTAATACATTATCTACGAAGCTAAAACAAATTATTAAAGCGAATAAGCAAATCGAGTTTGAAGATTAGGAGTGACAGAAGTGAATAAAAGCGCACTGAAAAAGTTCGCAACAGAAGCACGTAAAGAGTTATTAGAACGTGTAGAACTACAAGCAAGAAAAATTGGGATAACTGCTGAATCTATTCAAAAAGCAACAGTTGAAAGTTCGGATGCCGTCTTCATTGACGGCAGACAGCTTTCAGATGTTGAAAGACGCCAACGTAACAAATTAATTAAACGAATTGAAGAAATTGGCTTTGATCGTGTAATGGAGGAAACAGCGTATACGTGGTTCAACCGTTTTATTGCACTACGTTTCATGGAAGTTAATGATTACTTGCCAACAAAAGTACGGGTTTTATCATCGTATAATACCGATAGCGCAGAACCAGATATGATGAAAGAAGCGTTATCTCTAGATTTAGATTTGGATAAAGAGTATGTATATGAGCTGAAAATGGCAAATAAAACGGATGAATTATTCAAGTATTTAATTAAAGTGCATTGTAATGACTTAAACCGTTATATGCCGTTTATGTTTGAAACAATCGAGGATTATAAAGAAATCCTATTCCCAGAAGGACTACTTGGAACAGACTCATTTGTACGTCAAATGACAAATCCAGATGTGATGGCAGAGAGCGATTGGGAAAGTGTTGAGATTATTGGCTGGTTATATCAGTATTATATTTCTGATGAAAAAGATAGAGTAATACAAGCTAAAATAAAATATAAGACTGAAGAGATTCCATTTGCTACCCAACTGTTTACACCTGATTGGATTGTGCGTTATATGGTGCAAAACGCTTTAGGACGTTATTGGGTTGAGTCGCACCCAGAACATCGAGATTTGATCTCTAATTGGGAATATTATTTAGAAAATCCAAATCCAGAGCCTGATTTTGAAGAAAAAATAGCTCCTTATATTAATAAAGAATTGAATGTAGAAGACATAAAATGTTTTGACCCAGCCATGGGAAGTGGGCATATTTTAGTATACATGTTTGATGTATTATTTGAAATTTATAGCCGATGTGGTTATGTGGAGAGAGAAATTCCACGACTAATCATTGAGAAAAACTTATATGGCTTAGATATTGATGACCGAGCATATCAACTTGCCAGCTTCTCTTTAATAATGAAAGCGTTGGAATATAATAGACGTTTCTTTAAAAGTATTGAAAAAGACTCTCTAATACTGAATTTAAGTTCAATAAAAGAAACTAATTTATGTGATGAAAATTTGATGGCATATATTGCAGAAGAAGATAGTGGTGAGAGGTTTGAATATGTTAAAGACCTCATTATGCGGTTTAATAATGCTAAAACTTATGGATCTTTAATTGATGTACCCGATATGAATTTATCATTTCTTGAAAAAAGATTGGAAGAGATGAAAGAAAACCAAGCAAAAGATTTATTTGAAGAAGAGTATAGAAGAAATGCATTAGACATTTTACCTTCTTTAATAAAGCAGTCAGAAATTATGAAAAATAGTTATGACATTACAGTTACTAATCCGCCATATATGGGGAGCGGTAAGATGAACAATACGCTTAGTACGTTCCTGGTAGATAACTATAATGAGGTAAAGGCTGATATTTTTTCAGCTTTTATAAGCTACTGCTTGAAAAAGACTAAGCATAATGGGCATCTTGGATTCTTAACACCTTTCGTTTGGATGTATTTATCATCTTATGAGGAGTTAAGAAAAAAAATAGTTAATGAAAAAAATATTAGTTCTTTAATTGAGTTAGAATATAATTCTTTCCCCGAAGCAACGATTCCTGTGTGTACGTTTACATTAAGAAACTATAATGTTTTATTAAAAGGTGAATACATTAGATTAACGGATTTTCCAGGAACAGAAGTGCAATCTATAAAAACCTTAGAAGCAATTAATAACAAAGTAGATTATCGTTATTCAAATTGTTCGAATGATTTTGCACTAATTAAAGAATTTCCAATATCTTATTGGGTATCAGAAAGTGCATTGAATGTTTTTTCAAAAGCAAGACCACTATCTTACTATGCAGAAGCGAAAAAAGGTATGAATACTTCAAATAATGAATATTTTTTAAGACTTTGGTTTGAAGTAGATAATAATCGTTTAGGGATAGGATATAAGAGTTCTAAGGAAGCAGAAGAAAGTAGACTTAAATGGTTCCCTTATAATAAAGGGGGAGGTTATAGAAAATGGTATGGTTCGAATGAATGGGTAATTAATTATGAAAATGATGGATATGAAGTAAAAAACTTTATACAGTCTGATATTAGAAGTCCCCATTTGTTTTTTAAAGATTCTTTAACATGGTCAGCTATAGGTACAACAAAACCATTTTCAATAAGATATTCAGATATAGGAGCGATATTTGATTCAGCAGGTTCGTCTGTTTTCACGGATTCATATGAAAATAGCTTATATTTGTTAGGATTGCTTCAATCAAAAGTAACTTATTATTTTTTGAAATTATTAAACCCATCTATTAATTATGGTGCGGGTACAATAAGTAAGGTACCAGTAATAATTGACAAAGAGTTTTATCAACAAATATGTTTGTTAGTAAGAGAAAATATTATTATTGCTAAAGCGAATTGGGATAGTTTTGAGAATTCTTGGAATTTCAAAAAACATTTTTCATTAAATTATAAAACTAATTTAATTTGCGATGCATTAGATTTATGGGAAAATGAGATGGAGGAACAAATTGAAAAGTTAAGATTTAATGAAGAGGAATTAAATAAAATTTTCATGAAAATTTATGGCTTAAGTTACGAAATTAATCCTAAAGTGTCAAAAGACGAAGTAACATTTATTAAATTAAGCCGAATAAAACAAATAAAAAGTTTAATATCTTATTTTGTAGGTTGTATGTTTGGGCGTTATTCCTTAGATGAGGAAGGAATATTATACTCTGGGGGTAAATTTGATACTTCGAAATACCATAATTTTGGAGTAAACAAAGAAAATATACTATCTATTTTAGGTAATTCCTATTTCGAAGATGATATTGTTAACAAATTTTATGAATTTATTTTCATTGTATTCGGAAACGAGAATTTTAATGAAAATATTGATTATATTGCACAAATTCTGGGACGAAAGAAAGGAGAGAGTGCAAAAGAGGCATTAAGACGTTATTTTATTAATGATTTTTATCAAGATCATATTGATATATTTAGTGCAAGGGGAAGAAAGGCTCCAATTTATTGGTTGTTTACTTCTGGTAAAGAGAAAGCATTTAACTGCTTAATATACATGCATCGTTATGATGAAACAACACTTTCTCGTATTCGCACTGATTATTTACACGAAGTGCAAATTCGTATGGATGCAGAGAAGAAAGATTTATTGTCAATTATTGAAGGCGATTATACAAAAAAAGAAATTAGTGATGCGAAAAAAGCATTGAAGTCGCTTGATAAGAAAATTGATGAATTAAAAGCGTATGATGAATTACTTCATCACATGGCGGATAAGAAAATTCCAATCGATTTAGACGACGGTGTGAAGCATAATTATGAATTATTTAAAGGGTTAGTGGCGAAGATATAGTTTTTCTCTCAAGTATAGATTACTCTTTTTGTTTTATGGAATTTCTGCGATAATTTATTGCCAATGGAGAGTTGAGCATAATGAACATCAAACAAGATCAAGTCGCTTTATTATTGAAAGAAGCACATATTGCCTCTTCATCAATACGGTATGGGTTAAATGCACTTTGTAGAGCAAATATTTATGCAAAAGGTGACTATTATCAAGCTTTTTTCAGCTTTCTATAGGTTTAGAACGACTAATGAGGCTTATAATCATCGAGAATTATAGAGGTACGAATAACTCGTTTCCAAACAATAAAGTGTTAAAAGATTATGGGCATGATTTAATTGAAATGTTTGAAAAAATCAATGAAATAGAGCTGTTTTGTCACTCGGACGCGGATATGAATGACATTTCATTTAGTATTTTGAAATGCTTATCACAATTTGCGAAAACAACAAGATATTATAATTTAGACGTTTTAACTGGAAAACAACAAAATATTGATCCACTTATTCAATGGGCAATTATTCAAGAAGAGATTTTACGGCATAACCCAAAGCGCAAAACCTCAAGGGATAATGGAATCCAAGAATTGAAAAGCTATATTAATGAAAACAGCGTGGCTATGATCTTTAACGAAAAAAATAATATTATTGATAATACTGCTGAATTATTTGAGAGGGTCCAATTGGATGCGTATGTTCAAGAATATGCGGTTTATTATACTTATTTGTTAATTAGCGAACTTGTAAATAAGCTTCTTAAAATAGAATCTAATTTCGAATTATATCCTTATTTGAGTGAATTTTTCAGGGGCTTTTATGGAGGATATACGAAGTATGAAATAAGGAAAAGAAGAAACTGGACGAACTATTAAATCTAAGACTTAAGTGGCAGGAGAGGTTATTGTTTGATTACAAATGATATTATTTATGACTTTCTTATGGATGGGATTAGAGGAGAGTTAAGTCTTTTTTATAGCAAAAAATATAAACATATCCCGAATCGATTATTTCGATTTGAAAAATTTTCAAATGCAAGACTGGACACCTTGAAACAAAATCAAATCCGCATGACTGAGGCAGAAAGATTTAATGATCCATTTGATTGTTTAGGCATTTTCTGGGATAGCGCAACACTTACTGAATTTTCAAAAACTCAAGGTTTAAGTTATATTGGTGAATCTTTAGATAAAGAAATAGACAAAATGTTTAGAGAAGCTTTAACACCATTAAAAGTAACGTGCTTTAGTAGCGAACTATATAATTTGCCGTTATGGGGGAATTATGCTGAAAGCGGTTCGGGGTTTGCTGTGGAATATGACTTTAAACAGTTAGGCGTGAATTCGGATTTTACTAAACTCCTTTATCCAGTCATTTATAGAGAGGAAAGAGAGGATATTACGGGTGTATTGAAAAAGTTAATTGAAGTTGCATCGAATGGTCAATTTCACCCGTTGCTCCGTTTGTTGTTTTACAAGAATTTAATTAAACATATTAGTTGGGCTTATGAAAAAGAATGGAGATTAATTTTCATAGAAAAAGAAAGTTTTATAAAAATGCCAATTAAGCCAACTGCTATTTATATTACTGATCGATGTGATGGTGAAAATGAAAAGCTTTTGAAGGAAATTGCATTAAGTTTGGAATGTGATTTTTATAAATTGGTTCCTACTAAAAATAATAGAAACTTTATTTTTGAAGAGAGCTTGGCAAAATAATTTTATTGCTAAAGAAATTTGAGGTAGAAAGTATAGCAATCTCAGCTATAACTTCTACCTTCTCGTTATTTAAGCAAAATAAAAAAACCCCAGCCCTGCAAAATGGTAGCGGGGAAAGGGTTTTAAAAGAGCTATTCCAGCCCTGCAAATGATAGCGGGGAAAGAAGTCGCTCATAAATTATTATATGATGTCACCATTATATTATGCATGATGTTGAAATGTCAACATTCGCTAATCGGAAATGGAGGGGAAATGAATGAACTACAAAATATTTTTTGACGAATCGAACAAATTAGATCAACCTAATGGGCTATATTCCTATTATGGTGCATTAGGAATCACAATGGCTACAATGTATAATATTAATAATGCAGTAGATGAAATCAATACACAATTGAAGACAAAAAGTGAAATTCATTTTGTTGATTATACAAGCGATACGCATTTTGGTAAATATTTCAAAGCGTTAGATTATGTCTTAAATCAAGATATTAAAGTAAATTTAATGATTGTGAATAAGAAAGATGCTGAAAAGATTGCGAAGGAAATGGATCTAACAATGACGCAGTTACGCGAATTATTTTATGTGAAGCTTCCAGAAAGACTATTTTATGGCCTGACTCGTGATATAGAGGTAGGCAAGCGAGTTCAAATTATTATTGATGAAAATAGTGAGTATGAGAAAATTGATTTAGAACGTAAATTAGAGGAACAAATGAATGCGCATTCTGCTTATCGAAACAAAGGCTACAAAGTAAGTGATGTAGTTCAAGCATCTTCTGAAAAAAGTACATTGTTACAAATAATTGATGTTTTCATGGGAATCATTATTTTTCTTTTTGAATCTCAATATCAGAGTGAAGCTGTTGATGATGATAGCATTTCAAAGTTAGTTAAAAGTGATTTAATTTATCGTACGCTTATTCATAATGATAATTTGGAAAAGTTCCATCAAAAAATAAGCTTGTATAAATGGGATGGCGAAGACGATAAAATTAAGAAAATCCATATAAGCGATTATACGGGGGCATTTTTAATTTACAAAACTGGTTATGACATACAGGAAATGAGTAAGCTTGAAAAAATAAGATTACAAAATCCAGAACAAGACACGAGATTTTATAGAGAACAGATGGGTTATAAAACACGTCAGTTGAAAACATTGCAGGGCTATATAGACGAACTGAATGGTCTTGGTAGAAATCATTTTTTCAGTAGTTAGATAAGGAAAGTAGTGATATGTATTGAATATCGAGCAAATAGCATCGGCTTTACAAGACATTTTCAATGAGCCGTTACAAGACGGCGAACAGCGAAAAATTGTCTTTTGGGTAGATAAGGATGAAGAGTTTATTGAGGAAATTGAGCAATTTGTTTTGGATGGAGTTAAGGTCCAAACATTATTGGATAATAATCAATTTTATATGAAGTATTTATTGGAAGAAGAGGATACAACATCTAACTATTTAATTTACACAAATATTGAATTAGGTTTAGAAAATAATTGGTTAGCGGATACAGTGTTTTATTCGACAACATTCTACGCAGATCGGCTATCACTTATTTTAAATGACCTCCAAATTGATTCAGCATTACGTGGTGTTGTAAAGAAATACGAGCGTTTCTTCCAGAATAAGGAGCGTTACCGTAAGTTTCAAGCAGTTGATATGGAAGCATACAGCGAGGAGTCCATTGAGCTCGCGATTATGAGCGTATTATGCAACGTGAAGGTTCTTGACTTCGAAGAAATTTTAAAAACGGTATTAACGGATACGCTGGAAGATGAAAATAATAAATACTTACAGCAAATGGGCAAGTTTTTTGATGTTGCTGTATTTTGGCGTTATGTAGCCAATATGTATGGTTATGAACGTGAAAGTCCAACATTAAAAACTCTATTTATTCATTTAGCAGTGACTGCATTTAGTCATAGTGTATCAGAAGAATATTTAACGTCTATAAAGAACTTTATTGCGACTCGTAATAAAACAAATGCATTGGTCTTTATGGATCACTGGATGCATCATAAAGCAGACTATGTATTATACAATCAGTACGTAGAGATGGTAGAGCAGGAAATTCAACTTCCGAAACTGTTACAGTCAATCCCTATCGATGAATTTAAGCAAGCAGATACATTCCCATATGTAGATAAAGCAATCATTATCTATATTGCGAACAGCCTTTTAGAAGGGCGAGAAGACTTTGAAGAGTACATTAAACTAATTAAGTTACGAAGAGCGAAACATTTCTACGAAAACTATGCATCAATTTACGAAGCGTTATATTATAGCGTGAAAATGCAGGAGTTTTATACGGAGCACCGACAAGGTATCCCTTCTGGTCAAGCTTCTGAAATCTATAAAGCGTATGAAAGTAAGTATTATGTAATGGATACATATTACCGAAAGTTTTATGTAGCGTATGATGCAGAAAGTAACAATGAGATTTTGAAAAAGCTAAAAGATTTAGTAGAGCATCTATATACACATTGGTTCATAGGTGAGTTAAGTACTAATTGGTCACAAGCTGTGAAGTCTGAAATGACAGAAGAGTGGTCATTGCCTGGTGTGATGAATCAGCAAGATTTTTATTCATCCGTCGTATCGTCTCATATACGTCAAGGTGAACGTGCATTTGTAATTATTTCAGATGCCTTTCGCTATGAAGTTGGTGTCGAATTAGCGAATCGTTTAAATTCAGAAACACTTGGTTCTTGTACAGTTCAAACGATGTTAAGTGGAGTTCCATCTGTTACAAAACTCGGTATGGCCTCGTTATTACCGCATAAAACATTGGATTTTAATGAATCTATGAAAGTATTAGTGGATGGTAAAAGTACTGCTGGAATCGAAAATCGTCGAGCAATTATTGAAAATGCAGTTGCCGATAGTATGGCTGTTTATTATCAGGATATGATGGATATGAATAAAGCTGGTAGACGTGAAACATTCAAAGGTAAAAAATTGATTTATATTTATCATGATACAATCGATGCGATGGGGGATAAGGCGTCCACAGAAATTTATACATTTGATGCAGTTGAAAAAGCACTCAATCAATTATCGGATATTGTTAAGATGATTCGGGATGATTTAAGCGGAACTAATATCTATATTACAGCAGATCATGGCTTTTTATATCAGCGTGAACCTTTAGATGAAAGTGACAAAATTGAAAAGGTGAAAATCGATGCAGTTGAATTATCAAGACGCTACGCTTTATCAAAAGAAAATGCAGAAATCGATGGACAAATTAAAGTTGATTTAACATCAATTGTGCAAAATGAACATCAGCTTTATGCGTATGTACCAATGGGAACAATTCGAAATCGCATTCAAGGAGCGGGAGTGAATTTTGTGCATGGCGGTACAAGTTTGCAGGAAATTATGGTACCCCTACTATCATTTAAAAATAAACGAGCAGGTCAAAAAGGCGTCCAACAAATTTCTAAAGTCGATATTAAGCTAACAAGTACGATGCGTAAAATAACAAATCGTATATTTAATTTGAATTTCTTCCAAACGGAGAAGGTTGGCGAGAAGTTAAAACCTCGTATCATAATTATGTATATGGTAGATGACGAGAACCAAAGTTTATCAAATGAAGAAAGAGTCATTGGCGACCGTACTTCTTCTAATCCTGCAGAGCGTGAATTCAGATTAAGATTTGCATTGAAAAACATTTCATATGATCGTAGTAAATCGTATTACTTAATGATGAAGGATGAGGAAACAGGGGTAGAAATTGAACGTATTCCATTTGAAATTAATTTGAGTATTGTAAGTGACTTTGATTTTTAGTTGTAAGGAGGGATGATATTGGATAACGTACATGAAGTGAATACAATAGAATTAGATCGGAAACTAAATGAAGTTTTTGCAGGGCGCGTCGTGCGTAAAGATTTAACAAAACTCATTAAAGAGGGTGCCAATGTTCCAGTATATGTGTTGGAATATTTACTAGGGATGTATTGTGCTACAGATGATGAAGAGAGTATTCAAGAAGGGATTCATCGTGTCAAAAGTATTCTTTCTGATAATTTTGTTCGTCCTGATGAAGCAGAAAAAATCAAAAGTAAAATTCGAGAGCTTGGTCAATATTCAATTATTGATAAGGTAACAGTACGACTTAACCCAAAACGTGATTTATATGAAGCAGAGTTTTCGAATTTAGGTTTAAAAGAAGTGCCTGTACCAGCATCTTATGTCAAAGAATTTGATAAATTATTAGCTGGTGGTATTTGGTGTATGCTAAAAATTGATTATTTTTTTGATGAAGAACAACGGAATTTAAGTCCATTTAGTATAGCAAATTTAAAACCTATTCAAATGCCGAATATGGATTTGAATGAAATTATCGATGGTCGTAAAGCATTTACAAAAGTGGAATGGATGGATATACTCATTCGTTCAACAGGGATGGAACCAACACAATTAGATGATCGTGCGAAATGGCATCTATTATTACGTTTAGTACCACTTGTAGAAAATAACTATAATATGTGTGAATTAGGACCACGTGGCACAGGTAAATCACATGTGTATAAAGAGATTTCTCCAAATTCTATTTTAGTATCGGGTGGTCAGACGACGGTGGCCAATTTATTTTACAATATGTCTTCTAGAACTGTAGGTTTGGTCGGTATGTGGGATGTTGTAGCATTTGACGAGGTTGCAGGTATAAAGTTTAAAGATAAAGATGGGATTCAAATTATGAAGGATTACATGGCAAGTGGCTCATTTGCACGTGGTAAAGAAGAGAAAACAGCTTCTGCATCTATGGTCTTTGTAGGGAATATTAATCAAAGCGTGGATTCACTCATTAAAACTTCTCATTTATTTGCGCCGTTCCCAGAAGGGATGAATAATGATTCTGCTTTCTTTGATCGTATGCATTACTACCTACCTGGTTGGGAAATCCCTAAAATGCGTCCAGATTTCTTTACGGATCGTTATGGTTTTATTGTAGATTATTTAGCAGAATACTTTAGAGAGATGCGTAAACGTTCTTTTAGTGATGCAATCGATACTTACTTTAAATTAGGAAATAATTTAAACCAACGTGATGTAATTGGTGTAAGAAAGACTGTATCTGGTTTGATGAAGCTACTTTATCCACACAATGAATTCTCGAAAGAAGATGTAGAAGAAGTACTTCAATATGCACTTGAAGGGCGTCGTCGTGTAAAAGAACAATTGAAAAAAATTGGTGGTATGGAGTTTTACGATGTCATGTTCTCATATATTGATAAAGAATCTTTAGAGGAGTTGTATGTATCTATACCAGAACAAGGTGGCGGTAAATTAATTCCCGAAGGTTTAAGTAAGGCGGGGCATGTTTATACGGCTGGTGCTAATGAATCTGGAATGATTGGTATATTTAAGCTAGAAAATCAAGTAGTCTCAGGTTCAGGGAAATTTGAAAAGTCTGGTGTAGGTTCAAATCGTGCTGTTAAAGAGAGTTTAGATACAGCATATCGTTATTTCACAGCTAATAGTAAAAGTATAAGTGTATCCATTGCGATTAAAACCAAAGACTATTTAATGCATATAGCAGACTTACAGGGGATTGGATTAGCACCTCAAGTGTCTGTTGCAGAATTAGTAGGATTATGTTCAGGTGCATTAGAGAGACCTATACAAGAAAGTACAATTATATTAGGGAATATGACAGTTGGCGGAACTATTGAAAAAATCGAAGAATTGCCTAATATACTTCAAGTTTGTGTAGATGCAGGTGCAAAAAAAGTGTTGATACCTGCTTCGTCAGTAGTAGATTTTCAAACAGTACCTTCTGATTTATTAATTAAAGTTCAACCTATTTTCTATGCTGATCCGATTGATGCTGTAATGAAATCATTGGGTGCAATTTAGAGATAGTCATTAAAATAAATAATACACATAATAAAAAGGACTTTAGCACAAATTAATCTGCTAAAGTCCTTTTCTTATTCCGCTGCTAATTCAATCGAGCGTTTTGTAGCTTCATCAATACAAGCTTCAATGGCTTGTTTGAAGTGATGATTTTCAAGTGCTTGAATACCAGCTGCTGTTGTACCACCTGGGCTTGTCACTTTACGACGTAGTTCCGTAGGTTCTTCGTTTGATTGTTTCAGCATCTCAGCAGCACCTGCAATCGTTTGAACAGCGAGTGATCGAATTGTGCCTTGCTCTAGACCGTATTTCATTCCTGCTTGTTCAAATGCCTCGACTAAATAATATAAATAAGCAGGGCCGCTACCTGATAGTGCTGTAATCGCATGAAGTTCTTCCTCTTTCACCTCAATTACGAGTCCAATCGCTTCTAACATCTTTTTAAACGTAGCTTTCAACTCATCCGATACTTCTTCACTAAAAGCCATACCGCTCGCACTCATACCGATTGTTGCCGATGTATTTGGCATGACGCGTACAACAGGGCGGTTACCTAAAACACTTTGAATCGTCTCAATACTCGTACCTGCAACAACGGATAATACGGCTGTATCTTCTCGTAAATACGGGGCTAAATCGTTCATCCCTGCCATCACATCTTTTGGTTTCATCGCTAAAATAACACAATCTGCTTTGGTTAAAATCGCGCGACGGTCTGAAACAACTTGTACACCATAGCTGTTCGCGAGCTTCGCGAGTTTTTCTTCATTCGACTTGTTCATTACATGAATGGCTGGCGGGACTACAACCCCCTCTTTAACCCATCCTTGAATAATTGCTTCTGCCATTGAACCTGCGCCTGCGAATACAATTGTTTGCATACATGTCGCCTCCTCTAAAATAATAAAAATAAAAAAGCATTCTCAATCCTTCTATGAAAAAAGGACGAAAATGCTTGGATTCCGCGGTACCACCTTGTTTTACTCTAAAAATAGAGTACGCTCAGACTCTTTATCGCAGAGTATACGGTTCTGTTTTCAGAACTGCTCAGAAGTAGGTTCTAGCTCATTTTGCCATGTGACTCTCAGCCGGTGATCACACTCTCTTTTCGCAAGGGATGACTGCTATACTATTCTTCATCAATGCATTAGTATATAAAAGTGATTATAGTTTCTTTACAAGAGGTTGTCAACTGTCATTGGTAGATGACAATCATTCAAGATTTCAGTATAATCATATGAATAACCATTCAGTATGAAGTGAGAGGGGATTGTCACATGATAAAAAGAATTGAAACACCAACACCCTTCGCCGTTGGAAGTGTGAATTGCCATTTATTAAAGGGTGATGCATTATCCATTATAGACGTAGGTACAAAAACAGACGAAGCACTTGAGGCGATTCGAGCAGGACTAAAGCAAGAGGGCTATCGTTTAGAAGATATTGAACAAGTAATTTTAACGCATCATCATCCTGATCATATCGGATGGACGGATGCTTTTCCAAATGCTGAAATCATGGGGCATATTTATAATGATGCCTGGTTACGTCGTGATCCTGTATTTATCGATTCGCACTATGATTTTTATATGCATCAACTACAAATTGAAGGTGTGCCTGAAAAATTTTTTGAGTGGCCAAAGCGTATGACGAGACGACCGCATATGATGGGGACAAGACCGCTAACTCGTATTTTAAAAGAAGGCGATGAAGTACCTGGTCATAAAGGGGTGTATGCGATTGAAACATTGGGACATGCGCAGTCACATCTAGCTTATTGGCATGAAGATACAAAACAATTATTAGGTGGCGACTTGTTGATTTCGCATACGGTATCGAATCCACTCATTGAACCACCATTAATGCCGAATAATCCACGTGCGAAATCGCTTCTTCAATATAATGCATCACTGAAAAAAGTATTGGATTTACCTGTAGAAATTGTACACAGTGGGCATGGTGCGCCGATTTTAGATGCACATGCACTGATTGAAGAACGATTGGAACGTCAACATCGACGTGCATTAAAAGTATTACAAATCATTGAGGAATTAGGTCCGATTACAGTTTATGAATTGTCTGCGAAAATTTTCCCAACAAAATATGAAACGGAACTCGGTCTAACATTGTCGCATACAGTTGGACAGGTCGATTATTTACAATCACTCGGTCATATTGTAGAAACGAGTGACGAACGAGGGGTATTACATTATGTCCGCGCCTAAACGAATTTTTATTACAGGTGCAACATCGGGTGTAGGTTATGAAATCGCAAAACAATTAATCCATACATCGCATGAATTATGGCTGACAGGGCGAAACGAAGCGATTTTAAATGAATGGCAACAACAAGGAGCGCATATTATTCCGGCAGATTTAACAGATGACCACCAACGTAAGCACCTCATTCAAAATGTACCAGAAGTGGATGTAGCGATTTTAAATGCAGGTGTTGGCACATTCTCATATGCACAGGAAATGGCCGATGAAGACATAGATGCGATGATTGCACTCAATGTCACAGCACCGATGAAGTTAACAAAAGAGTTACTACCGATTGTAAAAGAGCAGTTCATCTTTATCGGTTCGCAAGCAGGGAAGGTTGCAACACCGAAAGCTTCTGTCTATGCAGCGACAAAATTTGCACTCATTGGTTATACGAATGCATTACGACTGGAACAACCGAATAAAGTGATTACGGTTATTCACCCAGGTCCGATTGATAGTCCGTTTTTAGACCATGCAGATGCGACGAATACATACCGACAAAAGATGGGGAACGTGCTATTATCAGCTGAAGAAGTCGCAAAAAAGACGATTCAAACGATTGGTACGAAAAAAAGAGAATGTAATATCCCGTGGTATATGGGGATCTCGAGTAAACTCTATGCACTTGCACCATCTATTGTCGAAACGATTGGCAAACCTTTTTTTAATAAAAAATAAGTAACATTGCTTTTTATACTCTTTTTGGTAAAATTAAACAAAAGAGGTGTGTACATGAAAAAGTATATGATGCTATGTGTGGCCATTTTATTACTTGTTGCTTGTTCGAACAATACAGAGCTCGGCAGTAATCCACCGAAAGTGACAGTAGAAGTAGACGGAGAAAACTATGAAACAGAACTTGGTTCATATTGCTGGCCAGGTGGTGCAACAG
The DNA here is from genome assembly GCF_030219945.1 of Kurthia sp. YJT4. NCBI lineage: Bacteria > Bacillati > Bacillota > Bacilli > Caryophanales > Caryophanaceae > Kurthia > Kurthia sp. YJT4. The sequence continues at coordinate 1,382,008 of NZ_CP126689.1, forward strand.
GTAGTGGCAAATGTGCAGATAAAGTAGGTCCTGAAGAACTATTGAACGGAAAACAGCCGATTGTTGTGCAACCAGAAGCCGAACTAGCGATTCAAATAGACTTAAAACGCCAACCAGATGAAGTAGCACTTGAACAAGTGAAAAAAGATCAACCAACACCCGTTTCAAACTTTAAAGATTTACGCTTTACGGCTCCCAAAGAAAAGGGCACGTACTTCTATATTCTTCAAGCAGATTGGGCGAATCAAAAAGAAAAAAACACATCAGATGGCGACGCTTGGTATGCGTTTCATATACGTGTAGAGTGATTGTTTTTTTCGAAGCGGAACCAACATAAACAACCCTCGTATGATTTTGATATCATACGGGGGTTTCTATGTTTTAAATGACTATATTTAATTCTTCCACTTGAACCAGCGCGCGTGGCTCTCCGCTTGGTCGATACGACGAATTTCTTCGATTTGGTGTTCGTGTAAGAAATCTTGGTGTAGTTGTTCATCATATAAATTATTGTAAATATGATAAACAGGGCGTGTTTTACTAATCGCAATAAGTGACTGCATCAAATTCATCTTCGCTTCAGGTGAGAATTGATTCGCTACATATGTGTGGAAGATGACAAGCATCTCTTGTTCAGGTACTTGTGCTGCAATGCGTTGTAATTTCTTCGTTGCATCACCATCCACTAATTGAATTGGTAATTCACGTGTAATATGCACAGCTTGATTGAGTAATTGTAGACGGTCAGTATGTTCAGGCCAAATAAGTGCTTTCAACCAATCTAAATCTTCTTCCTCGTTTACATTCATTGTACGTAAGTCGATACCAATTCGTGTCGCCACTTCAAAAGGTTTGGCAATACTTTTTGGTAAAGATTCTCCGCGATTATCACTTTGTAATGTCAGTGAACTCGTTTGATCGCCAACTGTTGTATCGCCATAACGGAATTGATAATGGTCGATACCGAGCTGTAAACCAGCGCTTGTGCCAACTTCGATGAGTGCGAGCGGTTTTTTATGTTGTTCGAAAATATCACAAAGCATTGGATACAAGTAAGCACAACGTCTTACTTCATTTGTTTGAACTCGTTTTGTTGCAAAAAGATAAGCAAGTTCTTGTGTATGTGTTAAGACAAAATCTTTAAAATGTGGGAACGCTTCCATCGGTGATTGTACAAAATCCGTAAAACGTGGATAAAATGCACGCAGTGGATGTTCTTGTGTCATCAATAAATATTGAACAGAGGCAAAGAGCAAATTCGGAATGGGTTGTTCTTTTGGAATTTGGGCAGCAATGCGCAAAATCGCTTCATCTTGTGCAATCGCATAAGACAATTGTTCATATAATGGACTCGAATTGTGACACTCTTGCTGGGCAAATTGTTCAAAAATCCCTTTCAAATTTCTTGTCATAAGCTTCCCTCCGATTATTTTTACTACTTTTATAGTAAAATAAAAGAATGATTAATAAAATTAAATATATTTAAATATTTTAATTAAAAATAGTAAAGAGGTGTGTGAAGTGGAATATCGTTGGATTGAAACATTTCTCGTTGCAGCCAAGTATAAAAATTTCCGAATGGCATCGGAGCAATTAAACTTATCGCAACCGAGTATTACGGTGCATATTAAACAGTTAGAAGATGCTTTGAATACGACATTATTCAAGCGTGAAAATAATCGCGTAACATTAACAGAGTCGGGGAAATTATTTTTAGTGCAGGCGAAAAAGATGAAGCAGCAGTGGGATGAGAGTTTGCAAACATTTGCTCTGCAACAAAAGGGTGTCATTGAGAAGTGTCAGATTGCCATTACACCGATGATGGTGGAAACGATTTTGCCAAATATTTTATATGAATTTATTAGTACACATCCTGAGTATGAAATTTCGATTACGATTGAAGAGTCGGAGAAGATGGAACAGTTAATAGAAGCAGGAGATATTCAACTAGCGATTGGTTTAGTACAGCCTGGATCAAAACGTGTGCGTAGTCATCTATTTGTGGAGAGCCCATTACAACTCGCCTATCCACTCGATCAATATGACGATGAGACGGGCGTATTTATTGAAGAACATGAATTGTTTCAACAATATCCTCTTTTCACAGGGCATGATCCAACGAACTTTGCTTACATTCAAAAAGAAGTGGCGCGCCATTATCCATCGTGTAAACAAATTCAGTTATCGCATTCATATGCGGTGAAGAAGTTTATTCGTGATGGGTTAGGAATCTCTTTTTTACCAAAACTCATCTTACGAAAAGATATGATGGAGGGAAGGTTGAATATTTACGATTTTCAAAGCTTTCCACTACCGAATGTATCGCTATACTTTCTATATAAAGAATTACGCTCGCTTGAAAAAAGTTTAATAGAAGTGATTGAATCACGTCATTTTGCATAGAAAAATGCAAATATGCATGAATAAACACAAAATATGCATAAAAAGAATAGAGATAAAAAAGTTTGAAAGTCAATGTTTAAAAGGCTTTTAAACCTTTTTTTAAAACAAATACAAAATACATGAAAATACACTTGCATTCATAAAAATACCATGATATGATAAGTGCATAAATATAAAATAAAAACGTATAAACATACACAACGCGAATCGGAGGAAATAAAAATGAAAAAAGTCGTACTCGCTTATTCAGGCGGTTTAGATACATCTGTTGCAATTACATGGTTACAAGAACAAGGTTATGAAGTAGTTGCTTGTTGCTTAGACGTAGGTGAAGGAAAAGATTTAAAACATATTCAAGAAAAAGCATTAAAAGTTGGTGCAGTTGAATCATACGTAATCGATGCAAAAGACGAATTTGCAGAAGATTTTGCATTAATGTCTTTACAAGCACATACATGGTATGAGCAAAAATATCCATTAGTATCAGCACTATCGCGTCCGTTAATCGCGAAAAAATTAGTTGAAATCGCAGAACAAACAGGCGCAACAGCAGTGGCACATGGTTGTACTGGTAAAGGGAATGACCAAGTTCGTTTTGAAGTTGCATTCAACGCTTTAAACCCAGATTTAGAAGTATTAGCACCTGTTCGTGAGTGGGGCTGGAGTCGTGAAGAGGAAATCGAATATGCAAAAGACCGCAATATTCCAATTCCAATCAACTTAGACTCACCATTCTCAATCGACCAAAACTTATGGGGTCGCGCAAATGAATGTGGTATTTTAGAAGATCCATGGGCAAAACCACCAAAAGATGCATATGATTTAACAGTTGAAATTGAAGATGCACCAGACGTAGCAGACGTAATCGAAATCGAGTTTGAACAAGGTGTACCAACAAAATTAGACGGCGTATCATACAAATTAGCAGATATGATTTTAAAATTAAATGAATTAGCTGGTAAACATGGTGTTGGACGTATCGACCACATTGAAAACCGTCTTGTAGGGATTAAATCACGTGAAGTTTATGAAATTCCTGGTGCGCACACACTACTTGTTGCACATAAAGAATTAGAAGATTTAACACTTGTAAAAGAATTAGCGCATTTCAAACCAGTTGTTGAAAAACAATTAACAGAGCTAATCTATAATGGTTTATGGTTCTCACCATTACGTAACTCAATCCAAGCGTTCATTAAAGATACACAACAATATGTAAACGGTACAGTTCGTGTACGTTTATTCAAAGGTCATGCAGTAGTTGAAGGACGTAAATCACCGAACTCACTATATGATGAAAAACTTGCAACTTATACAAAAGACGATGAGTTCAACCACAATTCAGCAGTTGGTTTCATCGAATTATGGGGCCTTCCAACAAAAGTTAATGCAATCGTTAACGGTAAAAAAGTAGGTAAAGCATAATGAGTAGCAAAGCATGGGGCGGTCGTTTTCAAAAATCGGCTGAAGCATGGGTAGACGAATTTGGGGCATCGATTGGTTTCGACCAACAACTAGTTACAGAGGATCTTGAAGGCAGTATCGCTCACGTAACGATGCTTGGTAAATGCGGTATTTTACAAGCAGATGAAGTAGATGCCATCTTAAAAGGTCTACACACATTACAAGAAAAAGCAGAAAATCAAGAGCTTGAATTCAAAGTGGAACACGAAGATATTCATTTAAATCTTGAAAAAATGCTCATCGACTTAATCGGTCCTGTTGGAGGTAAACTCCATACAGGTCGTAGTCGAAATGACCAAGTTGCAACAGATATGCATCTATTCTTAAAGAAGCGTGTCACAGAAGTGATTGCACTGATTAAGAAATTGCAACAAGCGATTGTAGAACAAGCAGAAGCGCATATTGATACAATTGCGCCAGGTTACACGCATTTACAACGTGCACAACCGATCTCATTCGCACATCACTTGATGACGTATTTCTGGATGCTAGAGCGCGATCAACAACGTTTTACGGAATCAATGAAACGTATTGACGTATCGCCACTTGGTGCGGGTGCATTAGCAGGTACAACTTTCCCGATTGATCGTGAATTAAGTGCCGAATTAATGGGTTTCTCAGCTGTATATCAAAATTCAATTGATGCAGTAAGTGATCGTGATTTCATCGTAGAATTCTTATCAAATAGTTCACTGCTAATGGCGCACTTATCACGTTTTGCAGAAGAAATCATCATCTGGTCGACAGATGAGTTTAAATTTATTGAATTAGATGATGCATTCTCAACTGGTTCAAGTATTATGCCACAAAAGAAGAATCCAGATATGGCAGAATTGATTCGTGGTAAAGCAGGACGTACATACGGTAATCTAATGGGGTTATTAACCGTATTAAAAGGTATTCCACTTGCATATAACAAAGATATGCAAGAAGATAAAGAAGGTATGTTTGATACACTTCATACAGTCGTTGGCTCGTTAAAAATCTTTGAAGGCATGGTTCGCACGATGGTTGTCAATGAAGAAGTGTTGCACAAAGCAGTTCATAATGACTTCTCGAACGCGACAGAATTAGCAGATTATCTAGCAACGAAGGGGATGCCATTCCGTGAAGCACATGAAGTAACAGGAAAGTTAGTGTTTACATGTATTCAAAAAGGCATTTATCTACTGGATCTGCCATTAGAGGAGATGCAAAAAGAAAGTACATTGCTTGAAGCAGATGTCTATGATGTATTAGCACCTGTTGCCGCAGTAAAACGTCGTCATTCATTAGGCGGCACAGGCTTTGAACAAGTAACAAAACAAATTCAACACGCCAAAACATTGTTATAAGTAAGACATGGAGCGTCTGTTCACAGAGGGGAACGCGATTCATGGGAAATGTCGCACCATTTCACCAAAAGGGATGCCAGAGGGAGAAACTTTTGCTAGCTCCATCGTGTACAATGTTTTGAAATAGATTGGAAGGTAATTCACAGAGGGGAATGAATTCCAAACGGGACATACATATGTTCCAGAAAAGGCAACTTCCAGAGGGGAGTTGTTTTTTATTATGGTAAAATATGTGTAATGAAAAGGAGTGGTTATATGAGAGGGTATATTTTCGATATGGATGGTACATTGTTTCAAACGAACTTAATTTTAGCACCCGCACTAGAAGAAACTTTTCAAATGTTACGTGACAAAGGGTTATGGGAAGGAGAGACGCCATTAGAACGTTATGAAGCGATTATGGGTGTACCTTTACCAGAAGTATGGAGAACGCTCTGTCCATTACATACGGAATCTCAACACCAAGTAAGTAATGATTTTTTTCAGCATGCATTAATTCGTTGTATTCAGAATCGACAAGGAGCTTTATATGACGGTGTAGAAGATGTGTTGAGTAAATTATCAAAAGTAGATCCGCTATTTATTGCAAGTAACGGTCAAACAGCTTATTTACAAGCCATTGTTGATACGTATCAGTTACAAAGATATTTTCAAGCCGTATACAGTATTGATGTCGAGTCATCAGGGAATAAAGCAGATTTAGTAGCGCGTATTATTCGAGAACAGCAATTGGAAGAAGGAGCTGTTATTGGGGATCGACTTTCAGATTTTGAAGCAGCACACAAAAATCACTTTAAAGCAATTGGTGTAGCATTTGACTTTGCACAGCAGCAGGAATTACATATGGCAGACGAAGTTGTGACAAACTTTAAAGCGTTACCACTTTTATTAAAGTAATATTATTTCAAAAGATTGATTCTGTACATATGTTCGGGGTATGATGAATTTATATAGGAGGACACAGCTATGTTTATCATCTTACTTACCCTCTGCATTTTTAGTAGTCTTATCATACTGTACCATCGACAAAAGCCTTTAGAATCCATCTTTCAAGAAGATGAAGCAGAGGTTGTAACAGCTGAGCAAAGAGGCGAAGAGCTAGAGAATGAAATCGTCGACTTTCTTTCACAGTTACCTGGACAATTTGTTTTATACAAAAACTTTTACATTCCACTTCCACAAAATAAATGGACAGAAATTGATGTATTAATGGTTCATGAAAAAGGTATTTTTGTATTTGAATCAAAAAATTATACAGGGGACATATATGGAACAATTCACGATTCCCATTGGACAAAATCTTTTAGCGAAACGTTCGATCAGCGCTTTTATAGTCCTGTACGTCAAAATGCGACGCATATTCGAGCGTTAACTGCATTAATCGGTTCGGTTAAACCCATTTATTCTGTCATTGTCTTTGGACGTGACGCAGCTGTGCATGTTGATCCAATGCCAGCAGATGACACATATATTTGTAAAATAACGCAATTAGTATTTTTATATGATGTTTTACAAGCACTTCCAAGTCAGATTTTAGTACATGCACTTCAAACTCAACTTGATCCATGGCAACTGACAACAGAGGAAACTAAGCTAGAACATGTGAAAAATATAAAAAGAACCTATGGGAATAAAGCGATTTCCTAGCCAAACTGTGTATAACTCTTTATTATTGAGGTATATGCAGTTTTTAATTGTAAAGTATCAAGAAAATACAATAATTTTTTTAGAATTTGTTTTATAATTGAAGGGAGAGGAATATGAATACAGATTTGAATTTGCTCATTGCGTTTGGAGCAGGGTTTTTAAGTTTCATTTCACCTTGCACATTACCATTGTATCCTGCGTTTCTTTCGTACATAACAGGGGTATCGTTTGGTGATATTAAAAAAGGAAAAGGCTTAATGCAAAAAAAAGCCATTTTACATACATTATTCTTTTTATTTGGTTTTTCATTGATTTTTATTGCGTTAGGCTTTAGTACAACATTTGTTTCCTCTTTATTTAGAGAGTATGACGAAATTATTCGTCAATTCGGTGGTATTTTACTGGTCATTGTTGGTTTAGTCACAGCAGGCATTTTCACACCACAATTTTTAATGAAGGAACGAAAGTTTGAATTAAAGAGTCGACCAGCAGGTTATATTGGTTCAGCGCTTATTGGACTTGTGTTCGCAGCGGGTTGGACACCATGTACAGGACCGATTTTAGCAGGAATCTTTGCGCTTGGCGTATCGAATCCAGATGCAGCCATTTGGTATATGCTGGCATATGTAATTGGTTTCGCACTACCATTTTTCTTCTTATCATTCTTTGTCACACGACTAGGTTGGATTCAGCGAAATGGTCAAAAATTAGTCAAAGTTGGCGGGTACATAATGATTGTACTTGGAATCATTATTTTCTTTAATGCGATGACGATTTTTAATCGCTTATTGTCACCGATTTTTGGCGATTTTATTGGTTTTTAACTAGCTAAAAATAGTGAAAAGTAGTATATTATAAAACGATAAAAGGGGTGGACAGATTGACAACTTTATTAGTAGTAGACGATACCGTTTTTATGCGTGAAACTGTTAAATCACTAGCGGTTGAATGTGGTTTACAAGTTGTCGGAGAGGCTGAGAATGGTCAACAAGCAATTGAACTGTATCGTACATTACAGCCAGATCTTGTTACGATGGACGTAACGATGCCCGTATTATCAGGATTGGATGCTACAAAAGAAATCGTAAATGAATTTCCAAGTGCTAAAATTATTGTCGTAACAGCTCTAGGGCAACAAAAAGTCGTCATTAAAGCACTTGAAAACGGTGCAAAAGATTTTTTGACGAAGCCATTTGATCATGAACAATTTAAACGTATTATTCGTCAAATGATTGTAATTTAGTGTAAAGATAAGGAGAGGGTTATATGTTTAATTCGATTCCTTCTCAATATGTACTAATTGGTTCAACAGTTTTAGTCGTATTCATGGGAACGATGATGATGCTCATTCGAGTAAAATCAGCCAAAAAACCTGCAACAGTCAAAAAAATAATTATTCCGCCGCTTGGTATGGCAACAGGAGCTTTGATGTTTATCTTCCCGTATTTCCGTGTTTCATGGGATCATACTATCACATCTGTTATAGTCGGTATGCTTTGTTCCATTCTATTAATTAAGACGTCTCGTTTTCATATTTTAGATGAGCAAATCTTTTTAAAACCGTCAAAAGCATTTTTCTTTGTATTAATGGGTTTACTTGCTTTCCGTACAATTGCGAAAATCTATTTAGGTGGCGAATTCCACTTAGGTGAATTAGGTGGTCTGTTCTGGATTCTAGCCTTTTCAATGATTCTACCATGGCGCTTAGCGATGCTATGGCAATACAAGCGTTTAGAAAAGAAAATACCGCTACATACATTTGAAAAAGTAGAACAATAAAATAATCGAGTTTTTTCGAGCGAGTTATGTTTCCTTATAGGAAATGTAGCTCGTTTTTTTAATTAAAGGGAATCTGTGCCGTTGAAAGGGACAAATAGCCGCGCGAAAGGGAATCCATCGGTTTGAAAGGGACAAATAGCCGCGCGAAAGGGAATCTATCGGTTTGAAAGGGACAAATAGCCGCGCGAAAGGGAATCTATCGGTTTGAAAGGGACAAATAGCCGCGCGAAAGGGAATCTATCGGTTTGAAAGGGACAAATAGTCGCGCGAAAGGGAATCTATCGGTTTGAAAGGGACAAATAGCCGCGCGAAAGGGAAACGTCGCTGTTGAAAGGGACAAATGCACGCTCGAAAGGGAAACGTCGCTGTTGAAAGGGACAAAATGCCGCGCGAAAGGGAATCCATCGGTTTGAAAGGGACAAATAGTCGCGCGAAAGGGAATCTATCGGTTTGAAAGGGACAAATAGCCGCGCGAAAGGGAAACGTCGCTGTTGAAAGGGACAAAATGCCGCGCGAAAGGGAATCCATCGGTTTGAAAGGGACAAATGCACGCGCGAAAGGGAATCCATCGATTTGAAAGGGACAAAATGCCGCGCGAAAGGGAATCCATCGGTTTGAAAGGGACAAATGCACGCGCGAAAGGGAATCCATCGGTTTGAAAGGGACAAATGCACGCGCGAAAGGGAATCTATCGGTTTGAAAGGGACAAAACTAACCATATAATACATAAAAAATATATTTTATGTATTACATTAGCTATTTATGGTATTTTTATTCTCTTTTATGTAAAATAAAAGAAATGAATGATGAATCACTATGTTAATAAGTTAGGAGGAGCGGTATGGCAGTAAGCGTAACGGAACAAATGGAAGTGGCTGAACGTATTGAAGATTTTTATATTTTATGTGTGTATGAACAATATTCAATGAAGAAACATGTTCAATTTTTACAAAAAGAATTCAATCAATCGAAAATTATTGAATTGCCAGAGGTGTATCATACATTTCATGCAAAATCATTTGTCGTATGGGCAAAAACATATGAACAGAATGAAGCGCTTTTTTATAATATTCGAATGCAGGCTAGAAAAGAGACGGTCATGGAAATTGCAAAGGCGCTTGTGGCATACCATTTCGAAGAACATCCTACACTTGAAAAGAAATTAAAAAATCCAGCTATATTGGATGAAACGATGCATGAATTACAACAATTAATTCAGCAAACAACGTTTTTATCAGATGAGCGTTGGTTAACTTTTTATTATGATTTTAAAAATCAGGTGAAAGATTGGGTCATCGTTAAATTACTCGACCATGTTTCGATTGAGGAATTACGTCAAATGAATGATACCGACCTTAACTATCTATTTTTCGACTTCTTTTCGCAACAACTCGCTGAAAAAGGAGAGTTCATGCAAGTGATGACGGATGCGACGAATGCCTACTTAGAAAAGTGGCTCGAAGAAATTTTATGTGAATTGAAAAAAACAAATCAATTACCTAAAATTCTGCATCATCTACAAGATGAAAAGACAAAAATGGGTGAATTTACAGCACAGTTTACAGTTGAAAATCATTTGTTTGTGATGAACAATCTACCTTATCAACTAGTACGAGAAGCGATTTATAAGAAGAATTTTGAACATCATATTGGTTCACCTTACCCAACGGCTATTGTTTTGAAGGGTAATACAGAAGGGCGTTTTGAAATTAATCCATTCGTACGAGATCATGCTTTGCAATATGCGTGGGAGCAGGTGGGGAAAATTTCAGATATTGATGTTGATGTATTTGATGCGCTATGTAATGTCTTTTTATCGCGTAAACGTCAACCGAATGAGTTAATCAAAGTGACGATTACGGACTTACTTCATTATAGAGGACTAAAACCGAAACGAAGTGGTGACGGTAGACGAGGTGGCTACGACCATAAACAAAAAATCCAAATTATGCAGTCATTATGTAATATTCAAAGCATTCATATGTCATTGACAAAATTACTTAGTTTTGAAAAGGGGACACCCCAATATACAACACTAAAGGGGCGCACCTTCTTATTCAAAGATGCATTAGGACAAGATTTTGCATTATCGCCGCATGAACCTGTAAAAGAAATTTATTTTTCATTGGATGAAGCGTTTGCGCATTATTTAACGGGGGCGGGGCGACAAGTAGCTTTACAACATATGAAGGCGCTACATTACCATCCAACACAACAGTTGCATGAAAAGCGACTCAGTCGTTATTTGAGTTGGCGCTGGCGTACACAGGCACGAAAAGCAGATTATTTAGCGCCGAATGCGATTCGTACATTATTAGATTCGATTGGCATTCCGATGAACGAGCGTTTACCATCGCGTACACGAGAGCGATTAGAAAAAGCACTCGATCAATTGGAAGCAGATGGTGTGATTCAATCTTGGCAATATGAAAAATGGGATGAATCGATTGCAGAATTTAAAGGATGGGCGAAAATATGGTTGGAAACAGGTATTATTATTGAACCACCAGTAGCTATTTTAAAACAGTATGCAACAATTGAACGAAAGACTACTAAAAAAGTAGAAAAGAAAAAAACATTGAAAGAAGTACGGCAACAACGTAATTACTCGTTACTACAGTTGGCAGAAGAACTCCAGTTGTCGATTAGTGAACTAGGTGAGATGGAACGTGGTTTACGCCCATTAACAAAAAAAGTACAAAGTTGGTTAGAGTAAAAGGATTAGCGTTCAATCGCTAATCCTTTTTATTTCTACTTTATGTTATTTTAATTCTCGAAAAGACTTAAATTTTTAGTTCAAGCTAATCCTCTATTCATTTGTTTTCGATGTTTACACATCACGTACGTCGTGATTCACATGTACGAAAAGCGTGGTTGGCTTGTACAACAAAAAAATAATAAAAAATGTAAAACGAGATGGTTCAAGGGTTTGAAGGCTCAATTATAATAAGCCATTTGTATATAAGTATATGAACTTAGTGTGTACGGTACAATCGCGTCAACTTAAGCCTTCGCTACAATAGGTGTAACAGAAATGTCTGTTAATACACATATAGAGGTGATGGAACATGCTCGAAAATCGTCATTACGAAACATTGGCTCCACTGTTTAACCCGAAAGGCATTGCAGTTGTAGGTGCTTCAGAAAGTAAGTACAAAATTGGTTATTTACAAGTACAGGCATTAATTGATGGGAAATTCACAGGTGAGATTTATCCAATTCATCGAACAGCCACTGAAATTGCAGGTTTACGTTGTTATCCATCTGTATCAGAAGTCGAAGGAGAAGTCGATTTAGCGATTCTTTGTACGAGTGCGAATCAAATCGAAGAAGGTATCATCGATTGTGCGAAAAAAGGGGTAAAAGCAGTCATTATTTTCGCAGCTGGATTCTCTGAAACAGGAGAAGAAGGAATTGCACAACAACAACGCTTAGCGATGCTTGCAAGACAGCATGGTATTCGAATTGTTGGACCAAACTGTGTAGGGCTTGTGAACACATCGAATGGTTTAATTGGCACATTCTCACCTGCCATCTTAATGGTTCCAACAGACGGTAAAAAAGGTGTTGGCTATGTATCGCAAAGTGGTGCCTTCGGTGTATTAACGTATATGGCAGCAGCACAGAACGGTATTTTATTTAATTACTTTGTTAGTACAGGAAATGAGATGGAATCTGAATTTGCAGATTTCATTGAATATATGATTCACGATGAACAAACACAAATTATTACAGGCTATATGGAAGGTGCACGTGATCCAAAACGTCTACTTGCTTTAGCAAAAGAAGCGTTAAAACGTAAAAAGCCGATTGTGCTGATGAAAACAGGACGTAGTGAGGCGGGCAGCCAAGCAGCCGCTTCTCATACAGGTTCACTTGCAGGTGCAGATAATATTTATGATGCATTCTTTAGACAGGCGGCAATCGTTCGTGCAGATGATTATGATGATATCATTTCATTCTCTAAATTATTTTTAGCGAATAAATTACCAAAAGGGCGTAATACAGTTATCGTCACAAGTTCGGGTGGTCGTGGAATTAACGAAGCGGATCGTTGTGAAAGTTTAGGGTTACATGTTGTGCCGCTTTCTGAAGAAACAAAAGCGAAAATTCGAGAAGATATTCCGAGTTATGCTAGTGCAACGAACCCGATTGATTTAACAGCAGCAGCTTCCGTAACGAATCCAGAATTATTTTTAGCTCCAATGAAAGCGCTAACAGAGGACCCAGATGTACACAATATTATTTTTACAGAATTTCCACATAATTGGACGAAAGAGATGCCGATTTTACAAGAGTTCATCTCGCTTTGTGAGAAGTCCGATAAATTTGTCTGTGTCACAACATTTGAGATTGAAGGGATGACATATCCACCAGCTACAAAAACATTAGTAGAACATGGTATTCCTGTTATTTCAGGTAGCTTAAATCCGATTCGTGCGCTTTCTAAATTAGTAACATATGCAGAACAATACCGAGGGCAGTTTGATGAAGTAGCAGAGCAAGAAATCTTCTTAAAGCAAGAGATTGATGCACTGATTGCAGGTCAAGAGATGTTGAGCGAGGCGCAAGCGGCAACGGTTCTTCAAGCATACGGTATTCCAACAACGAATCGTGTCATTGCGATGGATGTTGAAGCAGCAAAAGCCGTTTCAGAGCAAATGGGTTATCCGGTAGTAATGAAAGTGGATTCTGCACAAATTCCACATAAGACGGAAGCAGATGCGATTCGCTTAAATCTACAAAATGAAGCAGAAGTACAGCAAGCATTCCATGAAATTATGCAAAATGCGAAAAATTACTGTCCAGAAGCCATCATCAACGGTATTTCAGTTCAAGAGATGCTCGGCGAAGGTGTCGAAATGATTATTGGAGCACAGCGCGACCCGTTATTTGGACCAGTCATCATGGTAGGGCTAGGCGGTATCTTCGTTGAAATCTTCAAAGATGTATCATTCCGCGTAGCACCATTATCACGAAAAGATGCAGTGGATATGTTAGAAGAACTCAAAGGAAAAGCACTATTACATGGCGCTAGAGGTAAGGTGAAAGTAGATACAGAAGCGATTATTGATGTGCTATTACGCGTATCTTCACTTATGATGGATCACGATCAAATTGAAGAATTAGATATTAACCCACTGATTGTTTATGAAAAAGGCGTCAAAGCAGCAGATGCCATGATGGCACTGAAAAAAGTAGAAGAAAATGTAGTGGTAGGAGGGTTAACAGATGTCCAATAAACATTTAATTGGTTTAAAGGGAGAGTCATTTACATTCCATGTCACGCTTGAACATATACAAGCATTTGCACGTGCAATTGGTGATGCGTCACCACTTTATTTCGATGAAAAATATGCTAAAACGACAGCGTATGGTCGCATTACTGCTCCGCCAACCTACCCGATTGCGATTGGGGCAGCAGGTGGCGCCATCGACTTACAACTCGACCAACGACGTATGCTACATGGTGAGCAGGCTTTTATCTATGAACGTCCAATCGTTCCAGGAGATGTTTTAACATGTGATGCAGTCGTTTCAGACGTTTATGAAAAACAAGGTAAAAACGGGACGATGGAATTCATTGTACTTGATACCTATATGTACGATACGACAGACAGATTAGTTGTGACAAGCAGAACGAATATCGTATATCGTGCTGCACAGCAACATGTATAGGAGGAGAAGAAGATGTTGGTATTAGAACAATTACAAGTTGAACAGACAATCGAACCAATCACGAATAAACCGATTACCAATGATCAGTTAGTTGCATATGCACAAGCATCAGGTGACTTAAATCCAATTCATACAGATGAACAAGTGGCTAAAAGTGTCGGATTACCAACGAACATTGCGCATGGTATGTTCGTGATGGGACAGCTCGGTCAGTATGTGAATCAATTAGCAGGTAAAGAGGCGCGCGTGGAAGAATTTCGTATGCGATTTGGTGCGATGACATTCCCACAAGAACAAGTAACTTGTTCAGCCATCGTTGAAAAAATAGAAGGTAAACGCGTCCGCTTGAATGTTTATGCTTCAAAAGGACCGCAAGAAGTTGTTGGAAATGGTACAGCTATTCTCGTATTTGAAGGAGTGCATACACATGAATGAAATGAGAAGTAAGTACGCAATTGTCGGTGTTGGAGAAAGTGAACGTTCAAAAAATTCAGGTACAACGCCGTTACATTTAGCATTGGATGCAGCAAGAGCAGCAATTCAAGATGCAGGAATTGACCCACAAGAAATTGATGGTTTCATGAGTTACTCAGAAGGCGACTCATGTACAGCACACCAAGTAGCAACGTATTTAGGTGTTCGTCCACGCTATGTAAAAGATATTTCAGGCGGTGGTTCGAGTACAGAGCTACTCATCGCAGATGCAGTCAGTCTAATTGAGACAGGACAAGCGAATACCGTTCTTATTTACCGCGCGATGAATGGACGTTCTGGCGTACGTATGGGCGGTGGCGGTTGGAGTACGGATTTATTACAAACAGCTATTGATGGTGGTTCATTCATCATTCCATACGGTGCAGGCAGTCCATCGCAATGGTTCGGGCTTTTCGCACAACGTCATATGCATTTAAACGGAATTCAAAAAGAACATTTAGGACATGTTTGCTTATCGGCTTATGAATATGCACAGCAAAATCCAAAAGCTTTCTTCTATGGTAAACCGCTAACAATGGAAGAATATTTAGCAACACCTGACTTAAGTGATCCATTCAATAAACATGATTTTTGCTTAGAATCAGATGAGGCAAATGCCATCATTGTGACATCAGCAAAACGTGCAAAACAGCTGCAACAAAAACCAGCCTATATTTTGGGGATTGCTGCTAGACAATGTGTATCACACGCACATTACTGGCAAAACGTTGAAGAAGTAGCGGCCGATTATGTCGCAAAAGATTTATACGAAAAAGCAGGCATTACACCAGCTGAAATTCAAGTGGCGAGTATTTATGACTGCTACAGTTGGGTTGTATTACGTCAATTAGAAGCATATGGACTTGCACCGAAAGGACAAATTGGTGAGTTTGTAGCAGCAGGGAATTTAAAAATTGATGGTGCCTTACCAACAAATCTTGCAGGTGGGATGTTAGCAGAAGGTTATACACATGGCATGAACAATGTCCTTGAAATCGTGCGACAAGTTCGCGGTGAATATACAGGAACGAATCGCCAAGCGAAAAATCATGATGTCGGTATTTGTACAGGATGGGCAGGACCAGATATTGCAGGAGCGATGATTTTACACAATTAAGGAGGCGCTTTAGATGACAGAACAAATCAAAGAAACAACCTATACAAAACCAATTCCATTTAAAACAATCGACAATGCACCGTACTGGGATGCAGCAGATGCACATCATCTTGTACTTCAAAAATGTACGGATTGTGGTCAATATGCACATCCACCAGGCCCAGCATGTAGCCATTGTGGTAGTCAAAACGTCATTTGGGAAGATCAAGGGACGGAAATCTTCGGTGAAATTTACTCATATGTTATTTCATATCGTCCATTCTTACCGGGTTACACAATGGAAGATTGTCCACTTGTTATTGCCGTTGTGAAGTTAAAAGAACAAGACATTACCATTATCGGTAATGTACTAAATTGTGAACCAACGGATATCGCAATTGGTAAGCCAGTACAAATGATTTGGGAAACCATTAACGAAGAACGTGCCATTCCACAATGGCAGCTCGTATAAGGAGGGAATTACATGGATTTTTCATTCACACCACAAGAAGAAGCTTTTCGCCAAGAGTTGAGAAGTTGGTTAGAAGCGAATTTACCAGAAGGGTGGCTTGACGGTACATTTGCGATTAATAAAGAAACAAAAGAATATGAACTATTTTTACGCGATTGGCAGCGCAAATTATATGAAGGTGGTTGGGCTGCCATTGCATGGCCTGAAAAGTACGGTGGTCGTAATGCGACGTTAATGGAAGAAATCGTCTACCATCAAGAGATGGTACGCGTCGATGCACCACCACTTGTCAACTATGTAGGAATTCATATGGTTGGACCGACATTAATGCATATTGGTACAGAGGAACAGCGTGAGCGCTATATGAAGAAGATGCTAACAGGTGAGGAAGTATGGTGTCAAGGCTACTCAGAACCGAATGCAGGATCGGACGTTGCCGCAATTCAAACAACGGCTGTCAAAGAAGGCGACAAATGGATTATTAACGGTCAAAAAGTATGGACGAGTTTCGGACATATGGCAGACCAATGTTTCCTTGTAGCACGTACCAATAAATTCGATAAAAAGCATAAAGGGATTACATGTTTCTTACTTGATATGCATCAACCAGGTGTCGAAACTGTGCCGATTATTCAAATGGACGGTCAACATGACTTTAATGAAGTGTATTTAAACAATGCAGTCGCAACAGACGCTCAAATTATCGGTGAAGTAGATGAAGGATGGCGCGTGATTATCGCCCTTCTGATGCACGAACGTACAGGTATTGGCGCACAAGTTTTCACTGTAGAAAAACAATACAATGAATTAGTAGAAGTTGCGAAATCATTACGAGAAGATGGAGAATTCGTCATCGAACAACCACTTGTACAAAAGAACCTTGTCGATTTATATATGAAAACAAAAGGCTCTCTTTTAAACTATTACCGCAATTTAACAAAATCATTAAAAACAGGGCAACCAGGTGCAGAAGGCTCAATGGATAAACTACAAGTGAGTGAATTAACAAAAGAACTACTTGCACAAGCTGTATCACTGCAAGGTCATCCAGGCGTGTTATGGAAAGAAGATGCAGTAGTGGGCAATTCATATTGGCAAGATAATTACTTGTATTCATTCGGTCAAACAATTGGCGGTGGAACGAGTGAAATTCAGAAAAATACCATTGCTGAACGTATTTTAGGCTTACCAAAAGATATGGGACGATAGGAGGGCGACAACATGGACTTTTCATTAAGTGAAGAACAAGAAATGTTTCGAAATTACGCAAAAAAATCATTAGCTGATTTAGAAGGTACACAAATTGCAAGACGCTATGCAGCAGGTGATTGTATCGCCATCCAACAAAGTCATGATTCTTTAGTAGAACTGGGCTGTACAGGATTAAATATCGAAGAAGCGTATGATGGAATGGGACTAGGCGCGCTTGATTTAGTACCCATTTTTGAAGAAGCTGGTGCAGTCTTATTACCTGGACTATTACTTGAAACACAGTCATTCGTTGTGCCGCTCTTACAAAAATTCGGTTCGCAACATCAAAAAGAAACATACTTGCCACGTATTGCTTCAGGTGAAGTGAAGGTATCGATTGCTTGGTTAGAGCCTGAAAGCTCGTACCGTCCAGCAGGTATTCAACTGAGCGCACAACATGGTCAATTAAACGGTACAAAAATAATGGTACCAGATGCAGAATTAGCAGATTATCTAGTTGTCATTGCACGCGTTCAAGAAGGGCGCGATGAAGCAGGCGTTCGCGCAATGATCGTTCCAACAGCGGATGTTGCGATTCAACCACAAGCAAGTATGGATGAAACGCGTCACGTGGCAAATGTTTTCTTCCAAAATGTTGCTTACACAGAAGAACAAGTAATAGGCGATTGGCATGCGATTCAAGAGAGCTTATTATCATTCAATGCCGCACTTTCAGCAATGATTGTAGGAAGTCTTGACAGAATCGTTCATACCGTAACAGAGTATGCAAATATTCGCGAACAATTCGGTCAACCGATTGGACGATTCCAAGCGATTAAACACCGTATTGTCGATATGAAGATGGATTTAGAAACAGCTCGTTCACTTGCACATTATGCAAACTGGGCATACGAAACGAATGCTGAAGATCGTGTACAAGCAGTAGCAGCAGCACGTATTTTCGCGACAGAGGCATTCAATCGTGTAGCTGGGCATAGCGTACAGATTCATGGTGGTATTGGTTTTACAGAAGAATTAGATTGCCATTTATATGTGAAGCGCGCTCGCTTTTATGAACATTATTTAGGTAGTACAGCAGACTATTACGCACAAGCTGCTAAAGCACTTGGTTTAACAGCAGTAGAACAACAAGTAATTGTTTAAGTAAAGGCTTATTCATTGTTTGGATAGAAGCAATGAACGGACGACATATTCGTTTACAAATTTGACAGGTTTGTATTCCTTTCCGAATATGTAAATACACATGGAAACAGGCTGTAACATGAGCATAAGAAAAACTGGAATCACGCTGTGGCGCGGTTCCAGTTTTTCGTTGCGAACGCTAAAAAAGGGGAGTGACATGTTTTGTCCCAATCTATATTTTTAGTTCGTTTTGAATTTGTACTTGTGGCGCACGTTTTTCAAGTTCTTGTAAAAAGATAGTTTGCTGTTCAGGTGAAATTTTAATACTGCCAAGAATCGTTTGACTGTTTAAAATTTCAATCGCTTCTTTCGATGAAAGAATACGGTAGCCCGTCCAGATATTTTTAGTTGCATAAACAGACGTAATCGCGTGATAAGGAATTTTACTGCGAAATGGGCCACCTTTTATGTAGAGTATATCTTCTAAAAATGTATATTGAATTGAAAAAGTAGACCACCATAATAAACCGATTACACTAAATAAAACAATAGCTAAAATCATTAAATCCTGAAGTTGTAATGTAGGATCAAAGAGAATTGGTAAAAGGAATGAAAGCAATAAAATAAGGGATGTAATACTAATAAAACCGATAAAAAATCGGTCTCTTTTTGCGTGGAAAACCAAGTGATACACCTCCTTTTTAAAATATTATACCAAATATTGTCTCCTTTATGAAACCGAGTTCTATGTAGTGGTTGAAAGGAGGTGATTCACATGGCCGCAACATTCAAAAGTGCAAGCTTAAAAATCCAGTATGCAGTAGGAATGGACGGGGATAAGCAATTAAAACAAACCCGTACATTCGGCAACATTCATGAAAATGCGACGACTACAGAAATTGAAGCTGTAAAAAATGCGATTACATCATTATCAGCGTATGCAGTAGTCCAAGCAGAAATCGTCACAACTAAAACAATCTAATTAAAAGGAGGAAAACACAATGAGTAAAGTATTGAAAATGACGTTTAATTTACTACCCAAAGGAACATTCATTGTTGCGGTAGATGGCGTAAAAGCAGACGTAACAGAGACAGAAGTCCGCACAGTGATGGAGTCGATTAAAGCAAGCGGTGTATTTAAGCCAAAAGCAGGTGAAATTGATTCCATTGCAACTGCAGAGATTGTGGAACAAACAACTACACCAGTGATCGCATAAAACAAAAAGGGGCTGTGTCTTTTGGACATGGCTCTTTTTTTATAGAAAGAGGTGAAAAATATGCAAGAATGGATGACATTTATACAGAGTATCGGTTTTCCAGCAGTTGTTGCTTTTTATCTCTTACACCGAGTAGAAGCACGTCTACAAGCGATTCATGATGCTCTTGTTGAATTAATCAAACATTCCTCCTAAGATGATTGCCAGTTGTTGTATGAAATTGTAAGATAGTGAGGGATAAGGGAGTGACATGATGCAAAAATGGAAGATATTAATCGGAATTAGTTGTTTGTGTATATTGCTTGCAGCTTGTGGTAAAACAACAAACTTTAAAGCAGAAAAAGATATTGAAATACAGAATTTCCAGTACACAAATCATGAAAATAAGACGGTTACATTAGATGATTTACAAGGGAAACCATGGCTGGCACTATTCATTTTTACAAGCTGTACAACAGTTTGTCAGCCGATGATGGCGAATATGGCAGATATTCAAGACTCCTTAAAAGAAAAAGGGATTGAAGATTATCGTATCGTCGGATTTAGTGTTGATCCAGAAGTTGATACACCGAAAAAACTAGCAAATTATTTAAAAAATTATGAAGTAGCAGATGAATCGAAGTGGGATTTACTGACAGGCTATACACAGCAAGATATCGAAAAGTTAGCAGTGAAGTCATTTCAAACACTTGTGAAAAAAACAGAGGGTGAAGATCAAGTGACACATGGTACAAGTTTTGCCCTTGTGAATCAACAAGGGCATGTCGTTAAAACATATAGCGGCTTTACAGACGTACCAAAAGATGAAATTGTAGTGGATGTCGAAAGTATCATTCAAGATAGTAAATAGTATCTAAAAAAAGAATAAATAAAGTCAAAAATACCATTTTGTTTTTATTAAATGGTATTTTTTGTCTTTTAAAACATTATTTTTGATTCTATATAGACAGTAGAACCGTATTTCTATATAATGACAAATTAATTAAAGGAGGGAGTTTTTATGATTAATTTAAAGCCACATCACGTGAATTACGCTGTTAGAATTCATGAACTTGCATCCGATCCACTTGTAGCAGATGCGCTTGGTTTAGTAAATCAAACATTAGAAAATCATTTAGAATTTATCCAAAAGATGCAACAAGGTGAAAAAGAAGGTACGACCTGTTCACGACTTGTATTTCATAATCATCAAATGATTGGGGTTACAACGTTAATGTACATCGACCAACAGAAAAAATCATGTCATTTAGGAAGTTGGTTAGGTGTACCTTATTGGGGAAGGGGCTATAATGAACGTGCCAAATGTGAGATTTTAAAAATTGCTTTTGATACATATGGTTTAGAACGTGTATTTTTAGGGGCACGTACACAAAATCTTCGTTCACAAGCAGCACAGCAAAAACTCCCGTACCTTCGTCAACACATTATGCATGACTATCCAGAAGAACACCAATTTTTAGAAGAAAAAGAACAACAACCATGTATTCTAAATGTTGTAGAAAAAGATGACTTTTATGCATTTTTAAATATAGCTCGCTAGTCTATAAGAATAAAAACATATATAAAGCATATCTAAATAGAAAAAATCCGAAATCGTTTAACCTTACGATTTCGGATTTTTATTGTGAATGTTAAAAAAGATAGATTGAATATTTTACAATTTACATCCTCACTTATTTAAATGAGAACCAAGATCGAACATTAATCGAAATAATTGTTAAGACAATTCCCTGAATTAAGAAATAAGCTCCTGTTAAAATTGTAAAGCTCATTGCCGAGTAGAACGGACGGATAAACATTAATACACTTAAAGCAAGCGCAATAATTGTAAAGGCTAAAATGATATAAAAAGCTGGGCTGCTTTTTACGCGGAAATATTTTAACGTAATTAATGTCATAATTGATTCAATTGCAAACCAAAGTGCAAATAAGAAACCAGTAAATAGAATACCAAAATCGGCATTAAAGAATAGCAAGATACCTAAAGCTAAAATAAATAAACCAGAAATTAGACTAGATGTTTCAGGTTTATTTGATTTTTTACGTGAGAATAGATAATTGAAAATATCAAAAATCCCTTTGATAACTGCAAGTGCAGCAGCGATTAGGACCATAGACTTCAATGCGATTTCAGGTTTTACTAAAAAGAAAACCCCAAATGCAATAAAAATAATTCCTGTAATTAAAGTAAATGTTGTGATTTTTTTCATTTCATAAACCTCCCTTAAAATAGATTACTAATAATAGCGAATAATAGAAGAAACGACACAATTAAGATATTCGTTCTTTTCTTCAATACTATATACCCTATAAACTCACGAATAAAAGCAGTAGGGATATAGTAAAGTTTTGTTTTACCGCCAATACCAAAAGCTCGAATTCCGAGTTGTTGTGCTAATTTTCCAGCACGTAAAAGGTGGTACGTACTTGTGGCAATAGCAACATTTGCCTTTTTTAAATCTCGCTGATCTTGTTCTTGTACGACTTTTTCAGCGAATTGAATATTTTCTTCAGTCGTTGTAGACTGATTTTCTAAATAAATAGGTAGATCTGATTCATAATTCTCCACAATGTATTTTTTCATCGCTTCGGCTTCCGAGATGTTTTCGTCTGCACCTTTTCCCCCACAAACAATAATCGTAGGTTTTACTTTTTGCTTTTTAAAAAATTGCATGCCTGCATCAATACGTCCTGCAAGTAGAGGCGTTACCTGATCTTTAATTAAACCTGAACCTAATATGAGAATATAGTCGATTTTTTTAAAAGTAGGCATCCATTTATAATAAACAGCTGTAAATGTATAAAGAGAAAAAAGCAAAATAATATAACTAATCGTTGAATGAATAAAAACAAGCATCATTTTTACAACTCGAACATCACCGTAATAATGTTGTAACAAGAATAAAATAAGTTCTAATACAACAAAGCCAATGAGTGAAAATAAAGGAAGTAGATTGCCGATTGAAAAACGTTCTCTTTTTAAAACAGAACGTGTATTCACAAATACCATAATAACTAAAATAAAAAGCCAAAATACAGCTAGTATAAGAAAGAAAATAGCGATAGGAACAATCAGCCAAAAAGTAAAACGTTCAAAATGGTTTAATAGAGTAGCGAAGAAAATTAGTCCAACTGATAAAATGAATAGTAAAATAGCTAAACCTGTAAAAAGACTAGTTGGATTTACGTGGTGAAGAACAAAGCTACAAAAAAATAGCACAAGGGATATGGCTATTAAAAACAGATAAACATCCATAAACAAACATCCTTTCCAAAACAACTTATCCTATATTATGTATAGAGATATTATTCACGCAAAATGAATTTACTAAACAATGAAGGGATAGGTTAGAGTAAATTATAGAATAAAAAGGGGAAGTTGTATATTTATGTTTAATGATAAATATTTCTCGGGACGAAGATATACTAAAAAAGCACCTTCAAGAAGAAGTGTGCTTTTGATAACGCGGGTTGTGTAAAGCGAACATGAGCCAAATAAGAAAGAGGACTAAAATGAGTGAATCACTCTTTTCAAACCGATGATGGAATAGCAGTGTTGCTAAGTCATGACCAACTAACGCGAGGAAGTTCATTAGAACAAGTACAAGAAATGAGTGAATCAAAAGTTTGGGGAAACGAATGGTTGTATATAACATCGTGAATCATTCCTTTTTTATTTTTCTAAAATAACTTTAGAGTGCTTTGTATCTGCCCATGTAAAGACTTTCACTTCATTTGGTGCATCTGTTGTTTCAACATAGACGATATAGTCGTATGGTTCGGGTGCTTTCCCTTTTAGTAAAAAATCATCATGTTCAGTTGTAATGGACTGAATTTCTTTTTCATCGTAACCTAGTCGCTGCAATTCAAAGACTGTGGCAGTGAGGATTTCTTCGCGGGCTGCAAGGTCGCCTAAACGCTTTTGATCATACAGTAATGTCGCATTTAATCCGATTGAGAGGATGAATAGAATGAGTCCAATCCATAAAAATGTTTTTTTCAAAGTGAGAACACCTCCAAGTATGTAGTATACCATTTTATCCATTTACTAGAATAGAAAGGAAAAAGGCCTGTTTCTTTTAAAATGAAGTGTATTTTACGCCCAAAAAGAAGAAATAAAACATTCTATAAACAGACGACAATCGACTTAATGGTATAATGAATGCATACATAGTAGATTAAAGGAGTTGAGCCTCGAACGTGGGACAAGTTGTTATTTTTTTATATGGATAATATTGTTCAAAGTAGGTTCTTGACTTGAAAAAACATTCTAACACCTTGTTTGCCAAGAAGGAATAGGACATATAAATGTTCGACTATATGAAAGGAAAAGTCGAATAAAAAAGGAATAATAGGTATAAAGTTAAAGATTTTTCTTGGGTTTGTGAAAAAATGTACTTAAGCTAAACGGGCAGGATAGTTTAAGTGTATTTCTTCACAACAACTTGTACTTTGAACTATGAAGTGTTAATATACTATTAATCGAAAGGAGAGATGGGTGGACAATGAAGAACTAATCTAATTTTTAACAATTGAAATAGTATATTTCAGTTTAAAAACTTAGGATTAGTTTGCCCATTTTTTCATATACTAAATAAATGTAAGACTGAATAGCTAAAAAGGCTACTTAGTTTTATTTGAGTATCGTAAAGAGTGACATGACTAATCCTTCCAACATTATATGGGAGGATTTTTTATTATTCTCCCAGAATCAAAATAAAGAAAGAAGGAATCGAATTGTTAAAACAAAAAGAACTAATGGCAAGGGTTAAGGAACTTGTCCAGTCAGATGAACGAATATCTGCTTGTATGATGTATGGGTCTTTTACAAAAGGAGAGGGAGATCAATACTCTGATATAGAATATTATGTTTTTCTGAAAGATGATACAATTTCCACCTTTGATTCAGCAAAATGGCTAAATGAAGTCGCTTCCTACCATTTACTCTATCAAAATGAGTACGGTACGGAAGTAGTAATTTTTGAAAATCTAATACGTGGTGAATTTCATTTCCTTTCCGAAAGCGAAATGAATATTATTCCTTCATTCAAAGAATCAGGCTACATTCCTGACACAAAAGCAATGTTTATTTATGATGAAACAGGACAATTAGAATTGTATTTATCAGGGTTGGAAGGTTCGGGACCAAATAGACTTACAGAAGAAAACGTAAATTTTTTATTGAATAATTTTTCCAACCTATGGTTAATGGGGATTAATGTTCTTAAAAGAGGGGAATATGCACGTTCACTGGAAATTTTATCTCAATTACAAAAAAATATACTGCAACTCATTCGAATTGCGGAAGAAAATGCCGATAATTGGTTTAATATGACAAAGAATCTTGAAAAAGAAATTAGTCCTGAAAACTATGAAAAGTTTAAAAAGACTACTGCCCGATTAAATGAATTAGAACTATATGAAGCCTATAAGAACTCTTTGCTTCTCGTTATGGAATTTCGAAATCTTGTTGAAAAACAGTATCAGTTAACCGTTAGCAATGATTTTTTCGAAAAACTGTTACATTATATGAATGAATAGAAAAAAACTTATTGTGCTATCGGGTGCTTAATACAAAAAGGAAGGTGAGTGAGAGAATAAAATTCAACTCTTTAATTCCAGAGTTTTCAGTTAAGTACATTGAGAAGTCGAAATGGTTTTATATAGATATACTTGGATTCCAATTAGAATATAAGAGCATAGTAGTAAAGGGGTTAGTCGTAAGGCAGGGATTTTGTTAAGCAAGTTCTTTTAGTGTTTCATATTCTTTACCTTGATGAATACTATGGAATTTACATATGGTAAACTTTAAATAAAAACGACTTTTATGTAACGCTATTTTAATTATGATATACTTTTGAAAAGGTACATAAATTCTAAAGAATATAAATGGATACAGTTATAAAGTGGCATGCTATAATTTAAAGCACTGATGGGTGATTTCATGTATAAAATTATGATGGTAGAAGATGATGAAAAAATTAGAAGAATCGTTTCCGATGTACTTCACAAATGGAAGTATGATGTGATTGAGGTTACAAATTTTGACCAAGTGTTAACGGAGTTTGAACAGGTCCAGCCACACTTAGTATTATTGGATATCAATTTACCGACATTGGATGGTTTTTATTGGTGTCAGCAGATTCGTTCAGTTTCCAAAGTCCCTATTATATTTCTTTCTTCTAGAAACGAAAACATGGATATTATTATGGCTATTAATATGGGCGGGGATGACTTTGTGCAAAAACCGTTTGATTTAGATATACTTGTTGCCAAAGTAAAAGCACTTTTACGTAGAAATTATTCCTATCGAGATGAAGAATCTGTACAACTTATCCATCGGGGTTTGAAATTAAATATAAGCAATTCGGTGGCTGAATATAAGGGACAGAGCGCAGAGCTATCTCGCAATGAATTTATTATTTTACAATTAATGATGCGCAAGATTGGGAAAATCGTATCACGAGATGACTTAATGCAGGCATTGTGGAATGAAGAGCAATTTGTTGATGATAACACACTGACAGTAAATGTGAATCGTTTACGTCGAAAGGTTGCTAGTCTTGGGTTGAATGATTTTATAGTTACCCGTAAAGGAATGGGGTATATTATCGAATGACTTTTTTTCGGTTTTTACGGTATGAAAAGTCTTATATATGCGTCTATTTAATAGGTTTCATGCTCATGGCTACTGTGTTTTTCCTTGATGTTAATATAAATTTCACTTGGGGAACCTTTTTATATGCCTTTGCTTTATGCACGATTGTATTGATTGGATTTTTAGTATTTCGCTATCAACAAAATGTACGAGCAATCCACAATATTGATCATGAGGCATTTGACAGATTATCTCTAGAAGCTGAGCAGATGCAACAATTAATGGATGAGATGAGAAAAGAGCATATACGAGAAATGAATGCTGTTCAAGAGAAACAAAAAGAACATTATGATTTTATTGTTTCTTGGTTTCATGAAATCAAAACGCCAATTGCTGTCCTCCATTTAATCCAACAAACGGATATAGATGCGAATAGTTTAAGGGAAGAAATCGAGAAAATTGAAAATTATGTTGATCAAGCTCTTTATTATGCTAAATTAGATAGTTTTAATCAAGATTATAGTATAGGGAGTTGCGATATGATTGGCATTGTGAAAGATACGGTGAGAGACCATTCCAAAACTTTTATTTCTAAAAAAGTTCGAATCCTCTTGCCCTCTGAATCGATGAGCGTACAAAGTGATTCTAAATGGTTGAAATTTATAGTAAATCAACTTTTAACCAATAGCTTGAAGTATACGGACAACAGTGGAGAAATTTTGATTGGTACCAATGAAACCCCACAAGAAAAACAACTCATCATCCGAGATAATGGGATCGGAATTACACCACAAGAGCTACCAAGAATATTTAACCGAGGATTTACAGGTGAAACGGGGCGAACATACTCTAAATCAACAGGGATGGGCCTATATTTAGCACAACAATTATCCAATAAACTTGGTCACTATATTACTTGTACATCTGAAGTTAGTTCCTACACAGAATATATTATCCATTTTCCAAAAGATGATGATCCTTTTTTGTTTATGAATAAGGAAAAGAGGCTGGGACAAAACCCTAGTTAAAAGCAAGAGAGCTTCGGCACATGAAAATGCCGAAGCTCTTTTTGGTCTGTCTGCGGATGTTCGTTTTGGGCGATGCTTTTCGCGGGCACGGCTTCATCTCATGTTGGCGATGAATCGCCAACATGGATATTCAGCTCGTGCTGTTCCCGCAGAAGTCACGCCCTCACGCCCATCTAAAACAAAAAAAACGGATACAAAAAAAGAGCCTTTCCTGTTAAAATTTAAGTATCTCACCACAAAAATAATAAAAGGAAGTGCTCTTTATGTATAAAAACTATAACATGAATCAAGTGATTTTACCATTAGATTTTGAAATGAAACTAGCTGAAAAAGATATTGCTTTCTCAATCCATCATTTAGTTGAAAGTATTCCAGAAGAAGCTTTCGCTCCTTTCTACAAAGCGACAGGTTGTCCTTCTTATCACCCTAAAATGATGTTAAAAATTATTTTATGTGGTTATACACAATCTATTTTTTCAGGTCGCCGGATGGAAGATTTAACAAAAGATAGTGTACGTATGATGTGGTTAGCACAAGGTTACGAACCAAGTTACCGTACGATTAATCGTTTTCGCGTTCATCCACAGATGCAAGAACTTCTAAAACAATGCTTTATCCAATTCCGTTGTCGATTAATTGAAGAAAAATGCATTGACCAACAAGCAATCTTCATTGATGGTACAAAAATTGAAGCGAATGCCAATAAGTTCACTTTTGTATGGAAGAAGTCGGTTGAAAACTATCAAGCTAGTATGATTGAAAAGTCCAATGCCTTATACGAGCAACTCGTAGAAGAACGTATTTTGCCTGCCATTCAAAAAGAACAAGACGATGCTTTGTCTAGTGAAGAGCTAGAACAAGTCGCTTCGACATTAGAAGAAGTGATTGATGATTATACAGAAAAGCTGGAAGCTTCCTCTGATTCAAGTGAACGAAAACAATTACGCGCTGCACGTAAAACACCGAAACAATATTTGAAACAAGTGAAAGATTGGATTGTCCGAAAAAGACAATATCGTCTTCATTTACAACAGATGGGTACACGAAATAGTTATTCAAAAACCGATGTCGACGCGACATTTATGCGTATGAAAGACGATTATATGAAGAATGGACAACTGAAACCCGGTTACAATGTTCAAATCGCAACAGAAAATCAATATGTCCTTGCTTATGAGGTGTATCCGAATCCGACAGATACAAAAACGCTCGTGCCCTTTTTACAAGATATTCAAGCCCATTATTTTGAACTACCTGAACATATTGTCGCCGATGCAGGTTATGGTAGTGAACCGAACTATCAATACGTGGTAGAAACACTCCAACGTAAAGCATTAATTACATATGGTATGTATCGCAAAGAACAGCAACGAAAATATCTTAAAGATCCTTTTAAAACAAGCAATTGGGCATATAACGCAACAACCGATTGTTATACTTGCCCGAATGGACAATTCGTAACGTACCAATACGATTCAACACGTACGGATAAGACAGGATTTACACGTCATTTTAAAATCTATACATGTGAAGACTGTTCAGGATGTCCTTTTCGTTCATCTTGTACAAAAGCACGTGAAGGAAACAATCGAAGATTGGCCATCAATACGCATTGGGAAGAACAGAAGAAAATGATTCAAGCGACGCTTTCAGAAGCAAAAACAGGCGCCATTTATCGAAAACGAAAAATCGATGTGGAACCAGTTTTTGGATTTTTGAAGGCAAATTTAGGTTTCACTCGATTTTCACTTCGCGGAAAATCGAAGGTCCGAAATGAAATCGGACTTGCCTTAATGGCGACCAACCTAAGAAAGTATGCGATGAGAGGGTAAAACCCTCCCATCACTGATGAAAAAAATCACACAAAAAGGAGATTGCCTGCGCAATCTCCTTTTTTGTGTGACTGAGAGCTATTTATGTCCCAGCCTCTTTATTTTTATCACTTTTGTTGATTAACAATCTTATAGTAAAGATTGGTTGACGACACGTAAAACAAGAAATAGATAACAAAATAAATAATTAGTATTGCCCACATGATAGAAGTGAGCTGTGGGAAGTCTCTCACTTCCTCGAATATAGAGTAATTCATAATAAACAAGCTATGCAGCATTCCCAGTATAAGTGGAGGCAAGAAGACAAAAAGCAGTTTCTTACGGATGACTTTTTTCATTTCAGTGTTACTAACACCAATTTTACGCAGGATAGCATATTGTTTTTGTTCGTCTGTTGCTTCACGTAATTGTTTGAAATATATAATGCTTCCTAAAGCAAATACAGCGATGACGGCAAGAAAAGCTGCTGTAAACAGTAATAATGCTGAAGATTCAGCTTGAATAGCATAGCCGTCCGCAAAAGCTGAATAATAGATATCAGGTGATTGCGAAACAATCGCTTGTATTTGTGCTGATAAAGCTGACGCATCTTTAGCATTTTCAATTTGGTATAGTTCATACATTTGGGTATTCTGACTATTTTGTATAGTGGCATACGCTTCATCCGAGATAATGAATATAGCAAGATGAAGAAAAACATTGGTGTTACTCAAATTACTGGCAGGGCCAAGTAGTGCATAGTCTTTTCTTTCTATAAGGTGAAAAGTAGACTCATCTCCTACTTTTACTGTGAATTCTGATTGATCATCCTGTGTGAACTGTTTGGGTGTATCTATTTTTGAAAGAACAATAGCCTCTTGGCCATGCAGGTTAACTTCCTGGTCATCACCGCGTAAGGCAACTATATCGTTAAATTGGGTCTCTGAAAATAAAAGGATATCTTCTGTGAGATAATCCGATTGTTCAAAGGCAACATCTCTGTTTGTAACGGGATTTACTAAGATCCCTTCAATCGTTTCATGAGTGATAACTGGGTGGTTTGATTCATGAATCAATGTTTCAATTTGATGCTGAATATGTTCATCCTGAGATTCGAAAGCAATATCATTTGGGAAATTTTTAGTACTCCCATCGAGTTGAACAGCGTAATCAAATTCCTTTTTACGTTGGTTCATAAAAAATGTATTAGCGTAGAGTATGAAAAAAATAATAAATAAAAACACCACAATGGATGCTGCTATAAGCCCTACCTGAAAATTTTCTTCATTTTCTAATGCAGCTAAAACATCCTCATTAAAGATTAAAGATGAAAAAGTATATTGAATAACTACTCCAATAATCATCGAAATAAGATAGATGGAGTAAATTCTAAAATTCCGTCTGACATTGCGCCACGATAAATCCAATAATTTCATCTGCGATTTCCCCCTAGAGTGCTCTGAAAGGTGAGGATGCGATCAAAAAATTCCTTTTGGGTTTGTTCTCCTTTGAACAGCTCATTTACAATCTTACCGTCTCGTAGAAAAATGACACGTTGGCAGTAACTTGCAGCATAGGGGTCATGTGTAATCATCATTATCGTTGTTTTAAATGTTTGATTAAGTGATTCAATTTGTTCCAGTAGCTGTGTTGCAGAGCGAGAGTCAAGTGCACCTGTAGGTTCATCAGCAAAGACAATCGCTGGGTTAGTAATAATAGCACGTGCCGAAGCAGTACGCTGTTTCTGCCTGCCAGATATTTCAGATGGATAATGATTTAAGATCGATTCAATGTTTAGCGGTTGAATGATATTGGATAGTCGTTTCTCCATTTCCTCAACATGTGTCTTTTGTAATGAGAGTGGCAAAAGAATATTTTCCTTTACTGTCAACGTATCTAGTAGGTTATAGTCTTGAAAAATAAACCCCATCCGCTTTTGACGAAATTCACGTAATGATTTCTTTTTTACTTCCAATAGCGAGGTCCCTTCAATCCAAATGTTCCCGCCATTAAATGTGTCAATCGTGGATAATGTATTCATTAATGTTGTTTTTCCTGATCCAGATGGACCCATAATTGCGGTAAACTCACCTTCTTCAACAGCTAAATCTATATTTTTTAAGACCTGAGTCTTTCCGTATGATTTAGATAAGTTTTTCGTTTGAATAATTGTATTCATTTGCTTAGTCCCCTTTCAATGTCAATACTATACCTCTGAATAGGATTACCAACCATCGATGTAATATAATGCAACATGACAAATCTGTCACAAATAAAAAATTGCATAGTAGAACTCTCGGTTGGAAGATTAGAATTACTAAAATAATCGTTATCTTATTAAAATATGTTATAACCATCATGAGAGGACTGTGGATATGATTTTATTTTTACAACCATGATTTATATTATTATCTTTTATTGGTCACGACTGACTTTTTGGAGTTAATATAAATAACGAAGGGGGGTTATTGAAGTAACAGGTGCTTATCTTGAATAAAGGAGAGCACCATTTCGCTATAGGGGCAGTTTAGTTGATGAAGCTTACTGAAAATATTATTCCATTACTTTACTGTATGAGAATAATCAAATTAAGTATGCCTTGATTTCTTAATGCACATTATGCTAACATAAAAACAAATGAAAAACTTGTTTTTATGTTTTTATAAGAGAAGGTTTAGGACTATGGCTAAATTCACACAATTAGAAAAAGAAAGGATTAAAAAAGAATTATTTGAAGTGGCATATCGTTTTTTCGTTGAAAAGGGTTTTAAGAGTACTTCCCTTGAGGATATAACTTCGTCTGTTGGCATTGCGAAGAGTACTTTTTATGTATTTTTCCAATCAAAAGAAATGCTATATATGGAGTTGTTATCACATGAGGGAGAGCAAATTGAAAATCAGGTTTGGCCAAAGGTTTTAGCTGCTGAGGATATACGTTCAGCTATAAAAATATACTTAGATGAGATGGCTTTGGAGCTAGAAAATAAGATTTTAACTCAAAGGCTGATTTACGATCTCGAGGAGTACAAGCTTGTATCAAGAAAGCTAAATCCAGAGTATGTTGGATCAGAGAATCTTAGAAGTATCACCCCTCTTATGGACTTTATCAGGTCACGTCAAGATTCTAAGGAGATTATCGACGAAGAACCAAGCGTAATTGCTGGCGTTTTAAGAGCAGCTTTATTAATAGGCTCACAAAAGGGAGATTTACTGGAATACAATTATGAAATGATTAGGGAGTTATTATTCGAAGCTGTTGCTGATCGAATTACTCGGTCTTATTTGGTCTAGGTAAGTATTAATCAGATGAAAGTACTAAAAAAGGTGATAATTCATGACAGAAAAAATAATTCGTTTTAATGATGTTCATATCTGTACTGAGAGTTTTGGAGATATTAATAATCCAACTATCTTGTTAATTATGGGAGCTACTACATCAATGATTTGGTGGGAGGAAGAGTTTTGTAAGAGATTAAGCGATCAAGGGTTTCATGTTATACGCTATGACAATAGGGATGTAGGTAAATCAATTACTTACGAGTATGGCCATCCAGAGTATACTTTTGAGGACTTGGCTGATGATGCAATTCAGGTACTAGATGCGTATAAGGTTGATAAGGCTCATATAGTCGGTATGTCTATGGGAGGGATTATTACGCAGATAGTAGCTCTTAAACACCCAAGCAGGGTGCTTACTATTTCATTGGTTATGACATCAAATTTTGACCCTAGCCTTCCTAAAAAGGATAGTAAAGTAACAGAAGCTTTAGGTGAGCTTAAAATCAAAAATTGGCAAAACAAAGATGAAGTGATAGAGTGCTTTATTAAAAAAAGCAAAGTTCTTATAGGCTCTAAACATATATTTGATGAAGAAAAAATAAGAAGACTGAATGAAGAAGAATTTGATAGGGCTAGTAATTTACAGAGTAGGGATAATCACGGAATTATAAGGGGATGGGGTTCATATTTATCAAGAACTGCTGAAATAAACGCTCCTACATTGGTAATTCACGGAATAGAAGACCCTATTATTCCATACGAGCATGGAGTTCATCTCTCTAAGATTATACCAAATGCTGTATTAGTTACCTTAGATGGTTCTGGACATGAGCTTAACTATAATGATTGGGATGAAATTATTAATTCTATATCAAAGCATGCAGCAAATTTATTACCGAAATTTTTAAAAATTAGATAGGAGTGATTTGAATGGGTAAAGAAATGAAACAAGTTATGGAAATAGCTAAAAAACATAATCTAATTTTAAAGGAAGAAACAATACAGTTTAATGAATCCGGACTGGATTTTCAAGTTGTATTTGCCCAAGATGAAAGTGGTACGGAGTGGGTTCTTAGATTGCCTAGGCGGGAAGATGTTATGCCTAGAACAAAGGTAGAAAAACAAGCATTAGATTTGGTTAATAAGTATGGAAAATCTTTTCAGGCGCCAAATTGGATTATTTACTCAGATGAGCTAATAGCTTACAAGAAGCTAGATGGCGTACCAGCAGGAACTATAGATCATAATATAGGGAACTATGTTTGGGAAATAGATATTAACAATGTTCCAGAATCTTTTCACAAGTCTCTTGGAAGAGTGTTAGCAGAGATTCATAGCATACCGAGTGATAAAGCCGTGGAACTTGACTTAGTAGTACACACACCAGAAGAAGCAAGAATGTCAATGAAGCAGCGTATGGATGCGGTAAGAGCAAAGTTTGGTGTAGGTGAGAATCTATGGAACAGATGGCAAACATGGGTGAATGATGACGATATGTGGCCTAAGAAAACTGGTCTGATTCATGGAGATATACATGCCGGACATACCATGATTGATAAAGATGCTAATGTGACCGGATTAATCGACTGGACTGAAGCTAAAGTTACAGACATTTCGAATGACTTTATTTTCAACTTTAAAGCTTTTGGTGAAGAAGGGTTAGATGCCCTAATTCTTGCTTATAAAGAAGCTGGTGGGTATTACTGGCCTAAGATGAAAGAGCATATTATTGAACTTGACGCAGCATACCCAGTTTCAATTGCTGAGTTTGCATTAGTGTCAGGCATCGAGGAATATGAACATATGGCAAAGGAAGCATTGGGAGTGATAAGTTCGTAGATGGTTGATGCCTTCGTTGACACGTTCCCACATAATTCGGTTTCCACATAAGTAAAAATCGCTTGTATAGCAGTAAGAGAGATTGTGAAGGATTACTCTTTAACTAAAGGGTGCATTAGTTCAATTAGATGTTAGAATTAATCATTATCTAATCTTAGGCGGAAGAAATGATTAATCGCTTTATAAAAATCCTATAGCATTTGGTGAAGAGAGAACCTGTTTTAAATTAGCCTTTTTTAAAACAGGTTCTTTGTGTTTAAATTAAAAAGTGAGTTCTCTTTGAATAAATATTATTTTAAACCCGAATTTGATTGACTTTTAAACAGAAATCGTCCAAACTAAAAACAAGAATAAACGTTCGGTTTAAAGGTTTGGAGGAGGGGATAAAATGTATAATGCAAAATATCGATTCGTCTGGAAGGCGATAAAATACAATAGAAAACAAGGTGGAGAAATTGTAAGTACACCTTCATTTATTATTGGTCTAGAGGATAGAGAAACAAAAGAAGTTTTCCCTCATCCCATAAGCCATTTTTTGTATAAGAAATACCATAGAAACTCGGGTTCAGTAAATACTGAATTAACTGTGGCGCAAATTATTGTTCCCTTCTTGAACTTTGTATTAGATAAAGTGAATCAAGAAGCGTTAAATTATACTGCAATCAAAGGATTGGTTGACTTACAAGAGTGTCATGCTAATGCTTATTTACAATATTGTGTAGATGAAAAATCAAATAAGAATAGCACTTTAGAAATGAAAGAGAACTTTTTATCCAAGTTTTATAAGTACTTATGGGATGAAAAAGTATTAAAGCATAAGCCCAGATTCAAGTTAGTTTCAGTAAGAACAGGAAAAGAAATCAGAAAAGTCTATAAAATAGACTTTACCTACAAGAAGACAGATGAAACTCTTTTACGTGAGAAGATTAAAAGAAAAGATTTAGTTCCTCAAAATCATGAATCTAACGAGAACAGAATCTTTATTCGTTTGCAATATATTCGAGAGATACTTTACGTAGCAAAGCATGAAGTACCTGATATAGCATTTGGAGTGGCTTTACAAATTTTTGGAGGGTTACGTAAAGGTGAAGTCGTAAACCTGACTAGAACAGCTTTAAAGTCGCAAAATGGGCAAGATTATGGTGTTGAAGGATTAGTGATACTTGTCAGGGATCGTCAACTTGATTTATTTAATAGGTTTGAGGATGTTTCAACAATGCAGGTGAAAAATCCAAGAGACCAATCATGTCTTATTGATCCAATTTTAAATTATCTATATAAAAATCATATGGAAGTGGTACTTAAAAAGGTGAAAGGACCTAAACAGCCTAATGCATTGTTTTATAATACGGAAGGAAATTCAATGTCTGCCGACACGTATGATAAGCGCTTTTTAAAATTAAAGAATGCTTATTTAGGGATGTTATTAGGTACAGAAGGTAGATATCAGGATTATTTAGACTTCTCTCAAACAAAGTGGCGCTCTCATATAGGGAGAGGAGTATTTACAAACATGTGTTTAGATGCTGGATTTAATGAAAAACAGACGGCCGTATTACGAGGTGATAGATCTACTCAATCAATGGAGTCATATTTTGATATTATAACTGCCACTTATAATATTCGAAAGGCTTTAGGCTTACTCTCTCCAGATCAATCTAGTAATATAGCAAACTTAAATATGCCAATAAATAATAAAATGTGGAAGGAGGTTCAAGAATTTGGGTCAGGACTTAGAAATTAACTTTAACGATTACATGACAATCTACGAGATAGCCGAAGAGAAGTTTAATAAGAAGCCCAATAATTACTATTTTATTTACAAATTAGAAGAATCCATATCAAAATTACCAGCTGAATGTAAGATTTCAAAGGTCGAATTCAGAGAAAAATATTACGTTGAAAAATATGATAAAAATATTAAAAACTTATATTTGAAAGAAGATGTAAAACGTTTTTTTAGAAATTATGTACCAAAGGCATCTCTCAAGGCAAAACTAAAAAAAGTTGTTAGCGACGCTACAATTCACAAATATTATAAAAAACTAAACCCAACTGAAATTATACTTGGTGGAAATTTAGATGTTTTTGTTTCAATAGAAATAGCACAAGAACTAACTGAGATAATAAACACAGTGGCAGGCAAGGGACAATGGGGGTGGAGAACTCATACTTTCGAAAAATATAAAAATCAACACAACTATTTGTCACTTGATGAGGTTATGAAAAAATTAAATTGTTCTTATGCGACTACTCAAAGGTTAATTAAAGAAAAGTTGTTATTCGTGTCAGATAAATATGGAGACAGAATGCTTTTTGAAAAAGAGCACGTATTCGAATTGTTTTCTGAACAAGCAAGGCTTATTGAAAAATATAGCAACAATTATTACACAGCGAAGCAAATTCAAGCGAAATATAGTAATGCTTTTGCGCAATATATAAAAGGCGGAGAAGATAAGGTTCGAATAAAGGTAACAAAAGTTGATCCCCCACTGCTATTAATCTCACACTTTGGTGTTCAAATGAAACTCTATGAAAAAAACGAAATTGATAATCTATGGGCGGATTATAAGCTTTATTTGGATATGAATTCTATGTCGATAGAAGATCCTTTTGAAGATTTTCTTTTCAAAGTTGAGCAAGTGTTAAATATTAAATTTACAAAAACTCAGCAAAACACAAAATTATTATGGTATCAGTATGTTGAAAAATACCTTCTTAGGACTAGGATGTCTGATAAGAATAGAATTACATTTCTAACTAATCAATTTGCCAGATGTACGGAAATAATATTCACTACTTTTAATAAAGAAATATACTCCTATTCTGGAAAAGAAATCAATAGTAAATTTCTTAACGATACACCTAATATTAGAAGAAGTTATCAAGGGGATTTCTATTATTTCTTAAAACAAATGCTTGAAACTTTTACTATGGAAGGATTACCTTTACCGTATAGCGTAGATGAATTAAATGACCCAAGAACCTTTAAAAGAATTAAGGAAGTAGCCACGGATATTTATTCTTTAGAGGAATATCATGAGCTATACAAATATACCAATCGTGTAGGATTTCATAAAGAGAAAGCAATACAAGATGTTACTGAGTTAATCCAAAGCATGAATTATACAAAGTATAAACGATACGACAGTTGCTGGTTATATATTCTAGTTCAATTAACAAATAATTGGAGACATAGTACCGTACTATCACAAATTCCAAGAATTGATCTATCAACTACCTCAATTGAAAACTTGGAGTGGTTAAAGAGAAATGATCCTTCGGTGGAGGATGCAAACAATATCATTTATCAAATTAGCAGGTATGTAACAAAAATAAATAAAACAGATGTAAGTGCTGAAGGAATATTTACTATTGGTGAGCCACTCAAAGTTGCTTTTGCAACTGCGATAAGTATTTGTGAGTTTCGTAGAAGAGCAACATTGGATAGTAGTTCTACCTTAATAGATTTATCAGGTCATTTAGTGAAAAAATATAATCCACATAAAGATTTCTTTTCAGAGTTTACTAATGGATTTAAATTTGAAAACAGAAAGATGAATAGAACTCTTAACACTCTAATCTGGTCAGTGCTTAGACATATGGGGAAAGGGTTAAAAGAATCACAAGTATCAAGAAGCCACTTGCAAGATCAAACAACCATTAACCATTATATTAAGCTATCTAACGAACAAGTGAAGAATCTTGTGGATGAATTGTTTGAAAGAAATCAATTTGGATTTGTAACACAAACCTTAACGAATATACTTTTTGGCACTGAAACAAACAAAAGTATCGAAACGGAAAGAATGTTAGAGGTAAATAAGCAATTCGGTGATGTTTTTAAAATTGAAGCGACCGCAGGATTAATTAACAGAATCACAACAGAAAGGGAGCATGTATTAAAATACCTCGCAGAGTTTGATATGGAAGGACTTCGTGCCCTTTTTTACCAATCCCTAACAGGATCGCTTCCTTCAAAACAGAGATACCATCAATGTATCTATGCTGAATGTAAATATGAGAATGAATACGGTGAAAGACCATCGTGTGATACTTGTGCAGCATCAATGATTAATGTGTATGCGCTAGAAAATATAATGGACAATTATATCTTTATGATGGAAAAAATAGCAAAAGAGTTTGATAGTGCAACCATCGGAGAAAAACAGAAGCTTGCAAACCAGTTTTTTCTACTGCATAACGTTGTTGATCAAGCAAGAAGTAGATTTGGCAGAGAGGTTGTAGATGGATTTGTAGAAGGAAATACCGAGCGAATAAAGAACTTAGGTCTAGATTTATCAACAAAAGGACTAAAGAGTTTTAGAACTTCAGGAATACTAGGGGGGTGACGTGTGTGGCAAGCAAAAGGAATGTAGGATCATTAATGCTTGATTTCAGCAGTATTAATCCAGGGGATATAAGAGGTGCTGGGTTTGATATTAGCAAGAATGTAGAAGAGGCAAAGAAGTCTTTAGAAAGCTTTCATGATTATAGAGTTAAAAAAGTTAGTGTAAATTTTGAAGATAGTAAATGGATTTTTAATGAAGAGTTCACGCGAAGTAACGTGGTTTTTGATTACACGATGATTTCCCACTCTTTAAAATTTGGTACAACTGAAAATAAAGAGGAATTATTTATCGCAGTGAAATGTTGGATGGCCAAAAAACTTAATGAAAGCTCTATAACGGTTACAAAGGCTAGGCTTTTAAACCTTGTTACTGCTTTTCTATCTACAAAGGGTCTTAGGGAACATAGTGAATTATTGGAAATGATTCAGGAAAGCAATCTTATCCGTAGAGGTTCAAAAAATCAATATAACGTCAAAAAAGTGTCTAACAATGTTATGTATAGATTTATATCGGATCTTGTCAATTTTTTAGAATTTTATAATCGAGATGAATTTGTATATTTCATAAATGATTTAAACGAACATAAAGCGAAAATCAAATTGGAAAAAAACTACAGAAAGTTGCCGTCTTTCAAAGATATTTTAACCATAAAACAATGTCTAGACAGTTGGTACGAAGAAGCGGTAAAAAACGATAGTGAAAAATTACTTAAATATTTTCCTCTTGTTTTATGGTGGAATCTAACAACTATTATCCCTATGAGGGTAATTGAGTTTTGTCACATTAAAAGAAATTGTTTTTCATTAAAGGATGGAAATTATTTCATCACCTTTCCAAGAATGAAGTACGATCGAATTAGTACACATCGAACAGACATTGAATACGACACGTTACCTATCCCTCAAGAATTGTACGACCTTTTTCAAAACTATTTAATACGCTCGGAACAGTATGGACTATCGAATTATTTAATTTCACATAAGGTTTATCGTCATTATTTCAGCGATGATAAAAAAACATATGATGATAATTCTTTGTTTAACTATCATAATTTCAATAATACAATAGCAAGTTTTTTCAAAGAAATAGTACACGAGAAATATAAAATCAATATTATTTCTATAAATAAGCATTACCGGAGAAATTACTCAACAAGATCAAAAGAGGCATTTATATCTGATTCAGCAATCGGTAGTATAGATACAATGATTAACCTTGGCGATTTAAGACACATCGCAATTATTAATATGATGATGCAGGGATATGACAAGGTTGAGATTCAGCGATTGGCAGGACATATTACAGAGGATATACAATATAGCTATTTCAATCATATGGAAAACTGGATGGACATTGAAATACAGAAAATGGAGAAGGAATTCAATCAGTATAGACCAATAAATTCAACTTTTAATGACAATGAAATTTCACTTTTACATCCAAAATCCCAAGATATTTTTGAGAATCAAAGCAAAAAAAATTACATAAACAAGAATGTGGAGGAAAAGGAATATTTAAAATTAGATTTAGGCTCTTGTATGGACAAAACTATGCCCTGTCCTAGTTTCAATTGGAAACATAGAGGTTGTTATTTTTGTAAACATTGGTCTATTTCCAATCAAGAACTAGAAGAAAAAAGAAATCAAATTGCTTTTGACTTGAATTTACTTTATGAAGAAACAAGAGGGAAAATCAAGTTTATACAGTCGCTATTTGATCTGCAATTCGATAACACAGAAAACGTCAATAATAATACAAAACGAGACTTATCTTCAACGTCAAAGGAAATTCAATTAGATATTAAACGGATTGCAAAATTACGGTCTATGTTAGGGGTTTCAGATAATGAATAAAATCGGTACTAAAGGCATTTTGGATGATATAGAAAAAGAGACTTCATTGAGGAAACTGATTGTTGAATATGATGAAAACCATAATATCAAATCTAAAATCACATATAAAGACATCTATGATTTCGTTAAATCGCAGTATGATAATGGCCAAGTTGATTTTTATCCTGGATATACGTGGTGGAAAACAAAAGGAAAACATTTAGTAGACGAATACAATTTAGTAAAAAAAAGAACCATACCCTTATCCGAAACAGAGGACTTAGACGTTTTTGACATCCTTGATGTGATAGAAAAGAATTATGGAGATAAAGAATCGTTAATTAAATATCTCCTTCCTTATAATGATTTGTTAGATAGGCTTGTCAATAAAATTAATAAGCTTCAAAGTAATTCCCGAAGCCTATCAGAACAGATTGTAAAAAAGGATGAACGAATTCAAATATTAGAACAAAAAAACAGCAATCAACAGTCTTTATTGGACGGGCTATTCTACAATATTATAGGATCTGAAAAAGAATTAAATAAAGTAATGAAAAGGGGTAGTACGAAATCAGATATAGTGAATTATGCATTGTCTGAAACTTTCGGAAATCCTGCTGCATACATTGACGAGTTCAGCAAACGTTTAGAGATAGGTAATTTTACTATAGACGATCAGACAAATAATGTCGTTAAGTTCCAACCCAAAAGTGATGTTTTGGAGGAAGATGATTATGATTATTAAAAACCATAAGTCTTGTTCGACTTTATGAAAAAGTCGAACAAGACTTATACCAATGAAAACGTGTAGAAAAGGAGATTGACCTAAAATTGGGATACGTATTAATTCTTGCTGAAAAACCATCGCAAGCGAAAGCGTATGCGGAGGCTTTTCCGGTGGCAAGAAAGACGAAACATTTTATTGAATTACAACCATGTGAGACGTTTCCAAATGGTGCGACGATTACATGGGGTGTTGGGCATCTTGTCGAACTGAAGCAGCCTGCTGAATACCATGCAGAATGGAAGCGTTGGAGTTTAAAAGTATTACCGATGATTCCTGAAAACTACGAGTTCAAAGTAGCGAAGGGGAAGTGGGATCAATTCCAAGCAGTGAAGGCGTTATTTAAAGAGGCAAGTATGTTAATTAATGCTTGTGATGTGGACAGAGAAGGATCGAATATTTTCTATTCAATTTTAAAACAAACCAAAGTGAAGTCAAAACCAATTCAAAGACTTTGGATTAATTCACTTGAAGTCGAAGAAATTCGAAAAGGGTTTCAAACATTGCGTGACAATCAGCAAGATTATCAAATGTATATCGAAGCACAGACGCGTCAAATTAGTGACTGGCTTGTCGGGATGAATGCAAGTCGTCTATATACAATGCTGTTAAAAGAAAAAGGTTTGAATGAGACGATTTCAGTTGGTCGTGTACAATCCCCAACAGTCTACATGATTTACGAACGTCATGTTGAAATTGAGCAGTTTCAACCAGAAAATTTTTATGAATTAAAAGGTGAATTTCATTCGCGCATGGGTTCTTATACGGGGAAGGCAGATTTTAAGTCGAAGAAATATGAAGAAGCTTTAGCTGCATTAGAAAAAGCGCATATTCAAGAGAAAAAACGTCTCCCTGCGACAATTCAAAGTGTTGAAAAAAAGCCGAAAA
The DNA here is from genome assembly GCF_030219945.1 of Kurthia sp. YJT4. NCBI lineage: Bacteria > Bacillati > Bacillota > Bacilli > Caryophanales > Caryophanaceae > Kurthia > Kurthia sp. YJT4. The sequence goes on from NZ_CP126689.1 coordinate 1,424,318, forward strand.
AGGTATTACCTCCAAAGCTACATTCACTCTCAACATTGCAGCAAAAAGCGAATCGTATATGGAAGTATAGCCCTGCAAAAGTATTGGAAGTAGCACAATCTCTATATGAGAAAAAGCTCATTTCATACCCAAGAAGTGATTGTCAGTTTATTACGGACGCTGAGTTTGCTTACTTAAAAAAGAAACTACCACAGTACCAAGAAATGATGAAAAAACCATTTGAACCAGCGCGCTTATCTGCTTCAAAAAGATATGTAGACGGCTCAAAAGTGGAAGAACACTATGCGATTATCCCAACAAAATCGATTCCATCTGCCGATAAACTAGCAGGTCTTTCGCTCATGGAAAAAAATATTTATGCGGAAATCGTACGTTCAGCGCTAGCAATGTTCCACCGAGACTATATGTACGAAGAAACAAAAATTGTGACAGATGTTCAAGGACTGTTATTCAAAACAGTTGGAAAAGTGGAATTAGATCGCGGTTTCCAAGAGTTATGGCCTGCACCAAAAGAACAAAAAAAAGAAGCACCTCCACTACCGCTTGTTGAAAAGGGAGAAGATGTAGATGCGATGGTGCAAATTCATCAAGGTACGACGCAACCGCCTAAACCTTTTACAGAAGGACAACTTGTACAGATGATGAAAACATGTGGAAAGCTCATTGAAGACGATGCAGAGAGCGATATTTTGAAGGAAGTTGAAGGAATTGGTACAGAAGCGACGCGCGCAAGTATTATCGAAACAATTAAGCGTCATGGATATATTGATGTGCAAAAAAATATCGTTTCCATTACTGAAAAAGGAAAGGTATTATGCCAAGCGATTGCAGGATCACTATTGGCTAGTCCAATTATGACAGCGAAGTGGGAAAGTTATTTAAGAAAAATATCTGCAGGCACAGGCACACAACAAGCTTTCCTGCAAAATATTGAAAAGTTTTTGCGTCACTTAATTGAGACAGCACCGCAAATCGTTCAAACAACAGATATTACAGCTGCCGCAGAACTAGCAGAACCAGCAGTGAAAGGTCCGATTGCGAAGTGTCCGTCTTGTCATCAAGGAGAGTTATTAGAGAAAAAAAGCTTTTATGGTTGTTCGCGCTATCAAGAAGGTTGTAAATTTACGATTTCTAAACGTATTGCGAGTAAAAAGATTACAGCAAGCCAAGTACGTGATTTGTGTGAAAAAGGATTAACGAAACCAATTAAAGGTTTTAAATCAAAAAAAGGTTCGAGTTTTTCAGCACGACTAAAATTAACACAAGAAAAAATTGAATTTGATTTTTCAATTTAGAGATTGGCATGATTGCCAGTCTCTTTTTTTATTGAATTAAATTACTCTGTTTGTAGTAAAAAAACGACATATAAGATCGAAAAAAGAAGTGAAATTATATTCTGAATTTTAGAACTTTTTAAATGTTCGATGAAAAATGCGCTGTTTTTTCATGTGAAAGACATCAGAAAACGAGTAAAAAAGATACAAAAAAAGTGAAAAAAATACAGTGTTTTTTCTAATATAAATATAAAAAAGATAGAGTTGTATAAAAAATGTTTAAAATGAATATTTATACATATGATGGACGAAAGGAATGCATACATGCGAAAAAGCATATCAAAAAACTTTTTGGATTTTTTATTGACTTGTAAAAATAATTCTTTTAGTATTGAACTCAGCATAAAGAATATAGCTCTTATTAATAACCGTTGAGACGAGGGGTCAAAGATACGGTGGCCAAACAATTTTATTCATGCAGGGTAAAATCCTGTGGGCCGAACCTGAGCACAAATGGACATTTGTGAACAATAAGAGGAACAGCAGATGATACTTTTCGAAGCTTTCCTTAACATTGGGTGAGCTTTTTTTGTGCCTAAATTTGCAAAAGTTAGGAGAATTAACAAGAAATTGGAAAAAGTATTATTTACATCAGAGTCCGTTTCAGAGGGACATCCAGACAAGATTGCCGATCAAATTTCAGACGCTGTACTTGATGCAGCACTAAGAGAGGATCCGTTTGCACGTGTAGCATGTGAAGTTTTCACTACGACGAATACGGTCATTGTTGGCGGAGAAATTACGACAACAGCTGTACTTGATTATGAAAAAATTGCGCGTGATACATTGGTGAACATTGGTTACACAGATGATGCATGGGGCATTGATGGACATACATGTGATGTTCAAGTGCTAGTGCACACACAATCACCTGATATTGCGATGGGCGTAGATGCCTCAAGCGATACACAAGATGTTGGAGCAGGAGACCAAGGTATTATGTTTGGTTATGCGACTTCTGAAACAGAGAACTATATGCCACTTGCCATTGAAATGGCACATGAATTAGTAAAACGTGCTTCGATGTTACGTAAAAATGGCGACTTCAAATGGGCTCGTCCTGATATGAAGTCACAAGTAACAATTGATTATTCAAACCGCGAGCATCCTCAAGTGGATACCGTATTAATGTCAATTCAACACGACGAAGAATATGATGAACAAGCGTTTAAAAACTATGTTAAAGAGCAAATCATTGGTTGTGTAGCAGCAAAATTCAATATGAACATGAACTTCCGTATTTTAATTAATCCAACAGGTCGCTTTGTTGTAGGTGGACCACATGGAGATGCTGGACTGACAGGTCGTAAAATTATCGTCGATACATATGGCGGTGCAGCGCGTCACGGTGGCGGTGCTTTTTCAGGAAAAGACTGTACAAAAGTAGACCGCTCAGCAGCATATGCAGCACGTTATGTCGCTAAAAATATCGTAGCAGCTGAATTAGCAGAACGCTGTGAAATTCAGTTATCGTATGCAATTGGTGTAAGTGAACCGATCAGTATTGCAGTCGAGACATTTGGAACAGAACGTGTAGCACAACAAGAGATCATTCACGCGATTCGTCAAACATTCGACTTAACACCGAATGGCATTATCGACATGCTTGATTTACGCAAACCACAATACAATCAAGTTGCAGCTTATGGACATTTTGGTCGTCAAGAACTTGATTTACCATGGGAGCGATTAAATAAAGTTGATGCCTTACAGCAACTTTTAGCAGTTGCTGCGGAGCAATAATGGTCATTGTAGCAAGTGCGGAACAAACACGTTTCGCACAGGCTCAAGCCCAAACACCACTGTATGATGCGCTTGTCAATTATGCGAAAAGTGATGTCACGCCATTTGATGTGCCAGGTCATAAACGAGGTGTATTACACCCGATGACAGCGACATTAGGTGAGATGACACTGAAGATGGATGCAAACTCGATGCAAGAACTCGATTTATTAAGCCATCCTGTCTCAGTGATTAAAGAGGCGCAACAACTAGCAGCTGAAGCTTTTCATGCAGATGCAGCATACTTTTTAGTAAATGGCACAACTGTCGGGATTTTAGCGATGATTTTAGCTACTTGTAAACCGAATGATGCGATACTTGTACCGCGTAATTGCCATAAATCTGTGATGAATGGCATTATGCTAAGCGGGGCAATGCCCGTCTTTATACAGCCAACTGTCGATCAACATTTTGGTATCGCACATAATATTACATTGGAACAAGTAAAAAAAGCGCTGGATGAACATCCAGAAGCAAAAGTCTTACTGATTACGTATCCAACATATTTCGGTGCGATGAATGAACTCGAAGCAATTTGCACATGGGCGCATGAAAGAGGCATGCTCGTTCTTGTTGACAGTGCACACGGGGCGCATCTTTCAGCAATTCAACAAGTTGATGCGATGCAAGCTGGTGCAGATTTAGCCACAATTAGCATGCATAAAACAGGTGGGAGTTTGACACAAAGTTCAATTTTATTACAAAATACAACACGCCTTTCACAGGGAAATGTGCAAAAAGTATTGAATATGCTACAAACAACAAGTGCAAGTTATTTATTAATGAGCTCACTTGATGTAGCAAGACGTGATTTTGCGCTTTACGGAGCGGAGCAGCTTGAAAAATTGAAGCCACTCTTCATGACAGCAATCCAACGAATTGATGCTATGACTCATTATGAAGTTTTAAAGGAGTCTTATATGCACAAGCAGTTTGGACAAGCATATGATTGGACGAAATTAGTTGTTCGTGTAAATGATTTAGGATTAACAGGTTTTGAAGTGTATAGCCTACTGAAAAAAGAATATGGTATTCAAGCGGAATTAGCAGAAGGATATGTCGTGATGTTCGTCATCACGTACGCTGATACGGCGGAGTCGCTTAATCGCCTAGTTTATGCCTTACAAGATTTGGAGATGCGCTATGCAAAAACGCAGTCGCTTCAACTCGAAATGGTTGTGAATGATGAGATTAATCCCATCATTATGACACCGCAACAGGCAAATTATGCAGCACAGGAAATTATACCAATTGAGCAATCAATTGGTCGCACGAGTGCAGAGACGATTATGATTTATCCACCAGGTATCCCTTTAATTATTCCAGGAGAAAAAATTACACAAAAAGTCGTGACATTATATAACTATTATAATCGGAAAATTGGCAATATTCTGTCAGAAAATGAATTTCCGGAAAAAATAACGGTCGTAAAGGATGAGGATCAATGAGTATTGAATTATCAACATTAGGTAGACATGTATTAATCGAATTTTATGGTTGTCCATCAGAAATTATCGAGCAAAACAAATTAATTGAGCAATTTATGAATGAAGCAGCCGACTACTCAGGCGCTACAATCGTAGAATCTTGTTTCCACCACTTTAATCCATATGGTGTATCAGGTGCTGTAATCATTGCAGAATCGCACTTAACAATCCATACATGGCCAGAATATGGTTTTGCATCAGTGGATGTTTACACATGTGGTGACTCTGTTAGCCCTTGGAAAGCAGCAGAATATTTAGAGCAAAAGCTGCAAGCGAAAAAGACAGAATCATTCGAAGTACCACGTGGTATGGCGGATAAAATTCGTCAGTTCGCCCAACAAGAGATTGCAGAGATTACAGTGAAACAAGAGCAGTATGTGGAGGCGACAGTATAATGAAGAAGTACTATACAGAACAATGGAGCGAAGATTGCCAATTTTCAATCGCTTACGAAGAAAAGCTGCATAGTGAAGCCTCTCCATTCCAACAAATTGATTTTTATAAAGGCGAAGAATTTGGTACATTCTTTACACTTGATGGCTTAATGATGGTCAACGAAAAAGACGAATTTGTCTATCACGATATGATTACACATCCCGCTTTTGCGACAAATCCGAATATCAAAAAAGTATTAATTATTGGTGGAGGCGATGGCGGTACAGCACGTGAAGTACTACGCTATAAATCAGTTGAAAAAGTCGTAATGGTAGAAATTGATGAGCTTGTTTTCCGACTAAGCCAAAAATATTTACCGATTACAGCAGCTGGTGTAGAAGAAGATTCACGTATGGAAATGATTTTTGACGATGGTTTAGCATATGTTCAAAACGCACCTGACGCATCTTTTGATTTAATTTTAGTGGACTCAACAGACCCGATTTCAGTAGGGGAAGGGCTATTCACAACTGCTTTCTACCAAGAATGTCACCGCGTTCTTTCAGCAGAAGGGATTTTAATTAATCAACATGAGTCACCATATTTTGCGGAATACGCAGAAAATATGCGCAAAGCACATACGAAAATCAAGAAGATTTTTGACATTGCGAAAGTATATCAATTCCATATGCCAACGTATCCATCAGGACATTGGTTATTCGGATTCGCTTCAAAAAAATTCGATCCAATTCAAAATGTACAAGCAGAAGCATGGTCAAATTTCGGTTTACACACAAAATATTACAATACAGATTTACATGTAGGAGCATTCATGCTGCCAACATTTGTGAAGGAGAAGTTAGCACGTGAAGAATAAAAATATTAGTACTTTTATTGCATGTGAAGCTGCATACGATGAAGCCGATATCGTGTTATTCGGTATTCCTTTTGATGGTACAACCAGCTTCCGTCCGGGTACACGATTTGCGATGCAAGCGATTCGTCCCGATTCATATGGTTTAGAAACATATTCTCCTTATTTACAGCGTGATTTAGAAGATACGCGTGTATTTGATGGTGGTGAAGTAGAACTTCCATTTGGTAATACAGAAAAAGCGATGCAAGAGATTTTAGACTATACGCGTCAAGTAGTAGCAGATGGTAAAAAGTTTATGATGGTTGGTGGCGAACATTTAGTTAGTTTACCAACGATTCAAGCAGCCTATGAAAAATATCCGAATTTACATGTGATTCATTTGGATGCACATACAGATTTACGCCAAGAATTTTTGGGTGAAGAATTATCACATGCGACAGTGATTCGTCGCTGTCATGATTTTTTAGGTGATGGACGAATCTTCCAATTTGGCATTCGTTCTGGTACAAAAGAGGAGTTTGACTGGGCGAAAGAACATACACATTTAGAACCTTTCACAGCTACAACACTACAAAAAACAATTGAAAAGTTACGTGATGTACCCGTTTATATTACAATTGATTTAGATGTATTAGATCCAAGTATCTTTCCTGGAACAGGTACACCAGAACCGGGTGGCTGGACATATCGTGAATTAATGGAAGCGATTCAATCATTCCAATCACTCAATCACATTGTGGCAGCAGATGTCGTGGAGTTATCACCACAATATGACGTTTCGGGTGGTTCAACAGCAGTCGCATGTAAAACAATTCGAGAAATGCTTTTAACATTAGCGAAATAGTTCCAATATATAATAGAAGAAAAAAACAGGCTAGGGTTTACGTATAAAAAACGTCAAACTCTAGCCTGTTTATTTTATTCAGTCTTATCTTTTTCAGCTTGTGCGCGTAGTAAGTCGCGAATTTCCTTTAATACATCATCTGTTGTTTCTTTTGGAGCTTCTTCGACTTCTTCTTCCTTCTTTTTAGCAAATTGTAGTTTATTTAACGTACGCACAAAGAAGAAGATTGCAGCAGCGATAATAAAGAAGTCAAATACACTTTGTATAAATGCACCGTATTGAATGCCAAAAGCAGTTAAGTCTTCAAATTGTTTTTCTGAACCCAAAATCTTAGCGAGTAAGGGCATAATAATATTGTTTACAAGCGAACTAACAATTTTACCGAAAGCACCCCCAATGACAACCCCGATTGCTAAATCGATTACGTTACCTTTGAAGGCAAACTGTTTAAATTCGTTCCACATAGGATAAAACCACCTTTTATAAAATAATCTTCTTAACGATACCGTAACTGTACGATTGTATTCAAGAAAAAATTAAAAATAAAATAGATAACCTAACAAAAATAGGGATTTTTGAACGGAATTTGTATTAAAAATAGAAAATATCGTGCTATAATATATATTTGTATATAAGCTGGAACATGAAAGGATTTAAAAAATGAATAAAGTATTTTTAGCAGTATTACTCGCTACAGCACTCGCAGCGATTGAAGGAACGATTGTTGCAACTGCAATCCCGAGTATCACAGCAGATTTATCAGGTGTTGAGCTGATTAGTTGGATTTATTCAGCTTACTTATTAGCATCTGCCATTGCCACGATTCTATTCGGTAAATTAGCCGATATTTTTGGACGTAAAAAGATGATTATTATCGGGATTGGTATCTTCGTTACAGGTTCCTTACTAGCAGGAGTATCACAATCGATGGTACAACTCATTATTTTCCGAGCAATTCAAGGGATTGGTGCAGGTTCAATTCTTCCGATTACATTAACAATTGTTGGTGAACTATTCCCAACAGAAAAAGCACGAGCAAAAGGTCAAGGATATATTTCGATGATTTGGGGTGTCGCAGGTGTTATAGGTCCATTATTAGGTGGCTATTTAGTTGATCAACTATCTTGGCACTATATCTTCCTATTAAATGTACCATTCGGTTTAAGTGCATTATTCTTAATTGCACGTTACTATGATGAAAAAGTGCATAAAAAGAAACACCATATTGACTACTTAGGAGCAGTTATCTTTTCAATTACTGTTGTCACCTTCTTACTATCCATTATTAAAGGAAGTAACACAGGTATTTGGGGTTCAAACGAACAAATTGCGTATTATGCTATTTCACTGATTGGACTATTCCTATTCATTCGTGTCGAGTTACGCGCAAAAGAACCGATTATTCCATTAACACTTTTTAAAAACCGTCGTTTAATGACTGTAAATGGGCTAACATTTATGATGATGTCGATTGTCATTAGTGTTTCTGTCTACATTCCAATCTATGGTCAATCCATTTTAGGCAATAGCGCTACACAAGCAGGTTTACTTATTGCGCCGCTTACCGTCATGTGGACAGTTAGCTCTGTATTAGTTGGTACATTAGTCGGACGTTTCCCAAATAAAGTGATTATTCAAGCCGGTACACTGTTACTTGTCATAGGTACAACAATGTTAGCCTTTTTAACAACTGATTCATCGTACGTATATGTGGGTATAAGTACAGCAGTACTCGGTGCAGGAATGGGGTTAATTGCGCCACTCATTATTTTAACGGTTCAAGCAGCAGCAAAACCAGATGAAGTAGGCATTTCAATTGGTTTAAATTCATTTACGAATACCTTTAGTCAATCGCTTGGCGCAGCCTTTTTCGGTGTGTTATTTAACATCATGACAAGCCAACCTTTACGCGATTTAGATAAAGGTGAGATTCAATTGAATGGCTCGTTCGATCATCAATTATTTACAAAAGCTGAAATGAATGACTTACTTCATATTATTACGAGCGGTGTACAAGTGGTTTATATCGGTGCAGCTGTCTTTGCGGTAATCGCTTTTCTACTAGCGACAATGTTACAAAAAAATAAAGTTCGCCATTAATGGTTTTTATTTAGTAGAACGGTGTTTTTTGGTATAATAAGATTAATCACAGGCGGAAGGGTGAAGGTTCTTGAGAATAGTAGAATTTCACGACTTTGATATATTCAATATTAAATTCGATTTATTAGAAGAAAAAGAATTACTTGAGTTATTAGAAGCAAAACAAGTGGATGTTGACGATGATGATGAGTATCATCTTGTAAAAGACGTTAAAGTGGGTTTCTCAGAAGACTTAGAAGGCGCACAAATTATTGGTCAAATTGATTTAATCGATTTACAATTCCGTCGTCATATCGAAGCAACGATTAGTGGTTATTTCACAATTGACATGGAAGGTCAAATTGATATGGAAGCTGCTTCACAAAAGATGTATGAAGACGGTTGGTATGTATTAAAACAACAATTACGCCCAATCGTAAACTTTTTAACAACGATGGATTCGCGTAAAGCGGTTCATCTACCGTTAGACTTCTAAGAATCAACAAGTATAGAATCAAAAAAAGGAGCTACATTTCGTTGTTCCTTTTTTTGTTGCGACAAAGTAGATATGGAGAGAGATGGAAAGTATGAGCTTCAAACATAGCGTGCATCGAATTTCATGGGTACCGATTATAGCCTGTATAGCTGCTGGTTTATTCATGATAGCACTCTTTTTTATTGTTGGATTTCATGTGTTTTTTGAAAAGATGCCCCTTTTCTTAATTGAATGTGGGTTAGCTGGGTTGTTTATTTATTTTGGATTGTTTTTATGGTATCAGCGATTGAAAAAGCAACCAATTCATTATAATGATGAATGGATTACAGTGGATGGTGATGGTCATCGTATTTACTGGAACGAAATTGAATCCGTTCAATTTTCAAATGTCGGCGGTATGAAAACAACAACCATTGTCCCTAAAAAGCAATGTTATAAAATATTGAAACAACGAATGGGACGACATAATCTTCAAAAAGTATATGCATTTTATTGGTTTTATTTAGAGAGACCAAAACAACTGCACGACCAAATTATTCAACAGTGGTATCATGCACACAACAATAATACAAATCATCAATTAAAATAAATACAGGAGACGACATAAGTTTTCATGTCATCTTCTGTATTTTTTATTTTAAAATTAATCGTTTTTAATCGTAAAACCAAGACTCGATTTAAAATGTTGCAATGCCCATTCATGTCCTGTCTTATTAAAACTTGCGACACCATCTGTATAAATAGTGCAATCGTAGCCGAGATTATAAGCATCGACTGCCGTATGCAAAATGCAAATATCCGTGCAAACTCCAACAAGCGTTAGTTCGCGAATACCTCTTTCATTTAATAAAAGAGCAAGTGGAGTACCTGCAAAAGCACTATAACGCGTTTTATCAATCGAAAAAACATTCGGTTGACTTTTTATTTTTTCGTAAATTGTTTGAATGGAGCCATACAAGAGTCGTCCATCTGTTCCTTCTATATTATGTGGTGGGAATAGAGAAGATTCTGGATGATGTGGATCCTGTTTTTGATGTAAATCATTCAAGAAAAAAATACATTCTCCTTGCGTATGGAAAGTTTGAATCAGGCTCGAAATACGTTGTTCAATCAATTGACCAGGAATACCACACGTTAAGGCGCCATCTGTCGCGACAAAGTCACGTGTGTAATCAATAACAAGTAATGCTTTTTTCATAAAATTAATCCACTCCTTTTTAACCATTATAAGGGAGCAGACGAACGAAGACAAAAGATTGAAAAAAAGTTGTCACAAAATAGACAAAATGTTTTACTTTTTATTTTTCAGCATTTATAATAAAAACAATTCAAAAACAAGGGAGGTTTTTACAATGGAATTTTTAGAAACAAAAAAATTAAATCGTCAGGCTTTACTTTTCTTAGCAATCAATACATTAGTGATTCTCAACTTTGCGATTGATTTCTATGAATTTCATTGATGTATAATATGAACATACACATAACTTACTCCTTTATTTGAAATCTGAACGAATTCGTTTGATTCTCAAATAAAGGAGTATTTTTTTGTCTTAAATGGGTATTTAATGAAATGGAGGTGTTTTTTACATTGAAGAAATATAAAAGAGCTTTTGAAACACTTGAGCGCCCATTTGCGTGGCTTGATTTAGACGCACTTGATGCAAATATTGCAACCCTCTCTCTCCAAACAAAAGACAAGCGCGTCCGTATTGCGACTAAAAGTGTACGGTCAGTGGAAGTACTTCGTTATTTAGAAGAACATGTACCGTATATGTGTGGTTATATGACATATTCAGCAGCAGAAACAGACTATTTAGCACAACAGGGACTCAATCATTTTTTAATTGGCTATCCTGTTTATGAAACAGAATCTGTTCGAAATTTATGTAAATGGATTAAAAAAGGGAAGGATATCACCTTTATGATTGACGCACTTGCGCAAGCAGGCTGGCTCCACCAAATTGCAAAAGAGCAAGAAGTCAAAGTGAATGTGTGTATTGATTTAAATCTATCGATTAAAACACCTATTGTTTATTTTGGCACGCGTCGTTCATCGATTACGACAATTGATGATGCTTCGTTATTAATCGATCAACTTCAAGCGATGTCCTCACTTGAAATTGTTGGGGTTATGGGGTACGAAGCGCAATTAGCTGGTGTTCAAAATCAGCCGAAAAATAAAGCGAAAGGCTTAATGATCCAACAATTACAGCAACAAACAAAAGAGAAGGTAACGAAGTTAAGGCAACAAATGGTAGCGCTCGTAAAGCAAAAAGTAGGAGATTTACAATTTGTGAATGGTGGTGGCACAGGCAGTTTGGCGTTCACAGCGAATAGTAAAGAAGTAACGGAAGTAACAATTGGTTCTGGATTCTATGCACCGTCTATTTTTGATTTTCATAAATCAGTAAAGCTGGAATCGGCTGCTGGCTTCGCATTACGTGTTACGCGAAAGCCAACATCAGATACGATTGTTTGTCATGGTGGGGGTTATATCGCTTCAGGTATTTCAGAACAAAGAGCGCCGACAATTTTAAGTGCAGGTCTCACTTATTATCCAACTGAAGGGGCTGGGGAAGTACAAACACCTTTAAAAGTGAGTACGAAAGAGCATTATGAAATTGGAGATACAGTTTATTTTCGACATGTAAAGGCTGGTGAACTATGCGAACATTTTAAAGCACTTCATCTCGTACGCAGTGAAAAATATAAAGGAGCGTTTAACACATACAGGGGGGATGGACAATGCTTTCTATAAAAAAGATGCGACAAGGACGTTTTGAAAACTGGGCAGGGAATGTAAAAAAAGAAGGCTGCACACCACATGAACCACAGACGATTGAAGAAATATGTACATTCGTTTCACAGGTGTATGAAAAAGGGGGGATGATTCGCTCGGTTGGCGCGGCACATTCATTCAGTCCGGTAGCAAAACCAGAGCAGCATCTAGTATCACTTCATCATATGCGTGGTTTATTAGATGTAGATGCGGTAACACAACAAGCAACTTTTTGGGGTGGCACTTACTTACATGAAGTAGGACCGATTTTAGCACGTTATAATTTGGCACTTGAGAATATGGGCGACATTGCAGAGCAAACGATTGCCGGAGCCATCTCAACAGGTACACATGGTACAGGTTTAAAGCTCACCTCGCTTTCTAATCAAGTAGTGAAATGGGGATTTATAGATGGACAGGGGAAGCTACAGGAAGTGACGCGCAGTTCAGATGCACTCTCACAATCCCTCCATCTTTCGCTCGGTCTACTTGGCGTGATTGTCTACGTGACATTCCAAGCTGTTCCACTCTATGAACTGCAATATGTTTCACGTCATGTCGATGTAGCCGATACTTTAAAAAACGCCCATTTAATTACGCAGGCACATCGTCATGCGGAATGGTTCTACTTTCCTGGACAAAAGAAAATGCAGTTGAAGACGATGCGACAAGTCGAGCCATCCAATCAAAGCGAACCCTATATTCAGCACCAAATCGATCAATTTATCGAAAATACATTATTTCAAGCGCTCTCTACGACTTGTAAGTGGTATCCGAAAGCGACAAAATGGGTTAGTGAACTGGCAGCGAATGCTGTTCCAAATGGTCGGAAAAGAGGAATTAGTTATGAAATTTTTCCGTCTAAACGTCAAGTACGATTCGTCGAGATTGAATATGCGTTTGCCATTGAACAAATGACAGCTGTTTTAGAAGAAATACATTTTGTACTCAAATCGCATCCGTTTGCTGTTCATTTTCCGATTGAGATTCGTGTTGCCAAAGGAGAAAGTGGCTTTCTTAGTCCAACGCAAGAACAAGATACAGCCTATTTTGCATTTCATATGTATCAAGGTATGGACGAAGAACCTTACTTTAAGTGGGTGCATACACTTATGAAAAAATATAAAGGGCGCCCGCATTTTGGTAAGATGAATGAACTAGATTATGAACAGTTACAACAAGCCTATCCACAACTTCCACTCTTTTTAGAAGAACGTCAAAAAGTAGATCCACAAGGTGTTTTTTTAACGCCATATTTCAAAGAATTATTCCAGCTTACGTAGTAGATGCGTCTTATTTGTCTTTTGATTTAGAATTATTAAAGTTTTCTAAAAATATTGTTTTTTAAGGAATAATGACAATTTCGAGCAGATATAAGGATGAAAGCGTATTCAATAAAGATTCATTTTTTAGAATTGTTTAACAATTTAAAAAATAGCATTGACGTAACTGGAAAAACGCACTATGATAATAACAATTTAAAAAACGTATTTGAAACGACCAAATAAAATTTTCAAAGGGAAAGCGATGTGAACGAAATGACAGAACAAAAGATATTTTTAGATGGAGAGTTTGTTGCAAAAGAAGATGCAAAAATTTCAGTCTATGATCATGGTCTTCTATATGGAGATGGTATTTTTGAAGGCATTCGCGTTTACAACGGAAATATCTTTCGTTTAAAACAGCATTTAGTTCGTTTATATGAATCAGCAAAGTCGATTCTGCTCACAATCCCTTACACAATTGAAGAAATGACAGAGATTGTTGTTGAATCTGTTCGCGTAAATGAATTGAAAAGTGCGTATATCCGTTTAGTTGTTACGAGAGGCGTTGGCAACTTAGGGATTGATCCATCAAATTGTAAAAAAGCGAGTGTCATTGTTATTGTAGAACCACTCGCTCTATTTAAAGAAGAATTATATGAGACGGGCATTAAAATCGTGTCGGCATCAAGTCGTCGCAATCGTTCAGATGTATTGAGTCCAAAAACAAAGTCACTCAACTACTTAAATAATGTACTCGTCAAGATTGAAGCGAATTTAGCAGGCGTTCCAGAAGCGCTCATGATGAATTCAGAAGGATATGTAGCAGAAGGCTCAGCAGATAATATTTTCATTGTGCGAGGCAAAGAGCTGATTACGCCTCCTGGCTATGTTGGTGCCTTAGAGGGAATTACACGTAATGCGATTCTCGAAATTGCACATGAACAAGGCTATGAGGCGAAGGAAGAAGTCTTTACTCGACATGATGTATACGTGGCTGACGAAGTATTTTTAACAGGAACAGCAGCAGAAGTTATCGCTGTTATTGAAGTGGACGGACGTGTCATTGGTACAGGGAAGCCTGGAAAAGTCACAAACGACCTACTCAAGACGTTCCGAAAAATCGTCGAGCAAGACGGTACAAAAGTATAAACTAACAACTTAAGAAAAATAGGCGGTGTCAGCATGCGTAGTGATATGATTAAATTAGGTGTGGACAGAGCGCCACACCGTAGCTTACTTTATGCTACAGGTATTAAGACAAAAGATTTAGAAAAGCCATTTATCGGTGTATGTAACTCATATATCGACATCATTCCAGGGCACAAGCACTTACAAGAGTTCGGTGCGATGGTGAAAAAGGCGATTATTGAAGCTGGTGGTGTACCATTCGAATTCAATACAATCGGTGTAGATGATGGAATTGCGATGGGACATATCGGAATGCGTTATTCATTACCAAGTCGTGAGTTAATTGCAGATTCAGCAGAAACCGTAATTAATGCACACTGGTTTGACGGTGTATTCTACATTCCAAACTGCGATAAAATCACGCCAGGTATGCTTATGGCAGCTGTTCGTACGAATGTACCGTCGATTTTTGTTACAGGCGGTCCAATGGAAGCGGGCGTATCAGCTGATGGTGAAGCACTGTCACTTACATCTGTATTTGAGGGTGTTGGCGCATACAAATCAGGAAAAATGTCAGCAGAACAATTACTAGATATTGAGGAAAATGCTTGTCCAACATGTGGTTCGTGTTCGGGTATGTTTACTGCAAACTCGATGAACTCATTAATGGAGATGCTAGGAATGACGGTTCCAGGAAATGCAACGATTGTCGCAACTTCTGAAGAACGTTATGAGCTAATTAAGCAAGCCGCAATTCATTTAGTCGAGATGGTTAAAAAAGACATTAAACCACGCGACATTGTGACAAAAGAAGCGATTGATGATGCGTTTGCATTAGATATGGCAATGGGCGGTTCAACGAATACCGTTTTACATACGCTTGCGATTGCGCATGAAGCAGGAATTGACTACAACATTGAAGATATTAATGAAGTAGCGAAGCGAATTCCTTATTTAGCTAAAATTATGCCAGCTTCAGACGTATCCATGCACGATGTCCATTTAGCAGGTGGTATTTCTGCTATTATTAACGAATTAGTATCGATTCCAGGAGCGATTACAGCCGACCGTATAACGGTTACAGGAAAAACATTGCGCGACAATGTAAAAGATGCTAACATTACAAACACTCAAGTGATTCGCACAAAAGACGATCCGTACAGTAAAGTTGGTGGCTTATCGATTTTATTCGGTAACATTGCACCGAATGGAGCTGTAATCAAAGTAGGAGCTGTTGATCCATCGATTACAACATTCCGCGGAGAAGCGATTGTGTTCAACTCACAAGAAGAAGCACAAGAAAAAATTGATGATGGTACAGTTCAAAAAGGACATGTTGTCGTCATTCGATATGAAGGTCCAAAAGGCGGTCCAGGTATGCCGGAAATGCTAGCTCCAACATCTGCGATTCAAGGTCGTGGACTTGGAAAAGACGTCGCACTTATTACAGACGGACGTTTTTCAGGCGCATCACGCGGTATCTCAATCGGACATATTTCGCCAGAAGCTGCTGAAGGTGGTCCACTAGCACTTGTACAAAACGGTGATATCATCTCAATTGATTTACCAAACCGTACGATGAATGTGGAATTATCAGAAGAAGAAATGGAAGAGCGTCGTCAAAACTTACCTACATTTGAACCAAAGATTAAAAAAGGTTGGTTAGCACGTTATTCACATCTTGTCACATCTGCTTCTACAGGTGGAGTTATGAAATTCTAAAAATTCAAAATAATTAAATAATATAAATCGTTGATGAGGTTAAAGGTTTTGACCATCTATATTTTCAGAGAGCCGGGTTGCTGTGAGCCGGTAGTATAGCCAAAACTGACATCCCCTCGGAGTGGGTTATTAAACGCTACATTAGTTATTAGATAACCTCGGGCGCATACTTTTGTGCTTGTTAAATAAAGAAACTACTCTATTCGCTAGGTGAATAGGGAGCATAGTTTCATGAGGTAGTATTTTACTACGAATAAAGGGTGGTACCATGAAAAGCTTTTTTCATCCCTACGTGAAGGTTTTCTTTTGCGTGGATGAAAAAGCTTTTTTCTTTATACATGTGATAATAACAAGGGAGGATCCATAAATGAATGCTCAAACTCAAGTTGAAACAACAAATCAAATCGATGCGGGTGTTTCGAAAGAAGTCACACCTCGAACCAAAATGACAGGTGCAGATGTATTTATTGATGCGCTGCATAAGCAACAAGTTGAAATTATCTTCGGTTATCCAGGTGGTGCAGTATTACCGCTTTACGACGCATTATATCGTAACCCATTAAAACATATTTTAGCACGACATGAACAAGGTGCGATTCACGCGGCTGAAGGTTATGCACGTGTAACAGGTAAACCGGGCGTTGTTATTGCGACATCTGGACCAGGTGCGACGAATCTTGTCACAGGTATTACGGATGCCATGATGGACTCGATTCCACTAGTCGTATTTACAGGTCAAGTAGCGACGACGGTTGTAGGGACAGATGCTTTCCAAGAAGCGGACATTGTTGGAATTACACAACCAATTACAAAACATAATTATCAAGTGAAGGATGTTCAAGACTTACCGCGTGTAATTAAAGAAGCGTTTCACATTGCGTCAACAGGACGTAAAGGACCGGTATTAGTGGATATTCCAAAAGATATCGCGAATACAGTATTCGATGCAGAACAATTTGATGACGATGCACCGATTCATTTACCAGGTTATCAGCCGACCACACAACCGAACTTCTTACAAATTAAAAAGGCGATTGCTCTATTAGAAGAAGCAGAACAGCCTTTAGTATTAGCAGGTGCAGGTGTTTTAGCAGCAAATGCATCAGCTGAATTGACTGAATTTATTGAAAAATATAATTTACCAATTGTGAATACATTGCTTGGATTAGGTTGTATTGATGGAGAGCATAATCAGTTCTTAGGAATGGCGGGTATGCATGGTACATTCGCAGCGAATATGGCGATTAGTGAATGTGATGTACTTCTAAACATTGGTGCACGTTTTGATGACCGTTTAACAGGTGACTTAACGAAATTCGCACCAAATGCCAAAATCATTCATATCGATATTGATCCAGCTGAGATTGGGAAAAATGTTGAGACATTAGTACCGATTGTGGCGGATGCAAAATTAGCGCTACACGCACTATTATCAAAAGATTTTACAACACCAAACTTATCAAAATGGCATGAATATTTAACCGAGTGCAAGACTGAATATCCATTATGGTATGACGAAGAAGCAGCACAAGGTGAAATTTTACCACAACAAGCGATGGAAATTGTGAATCGCATCACAAAAGGCTCAGCAATTGTGACAACAGACGTTGGTCAACATCAAATGTGGGCTGCACAATACTATAAGTTCAAACAAGAGCATCAATGGGTAACATCCGGTGGACTTGGTACGATGGGATTCGGTTTCCCAGCTGCCATCGGAGCACAATTCGCTTTCCCTAACAAGAAAGTTATTTCAATTGTAGGTGATGCAGGTTTCCAAATGACGCTTCAAGAGCTTGCATTATTAAAAGAATTCAATTTACCTGTCAAGGTCGTTATTTTAAATAACGCATGTCTTGGTATGGTACGTCAGTGGCAAGAAACATTCTATGACGAACGCTATTCATCTTCTATGATTCCAGTTCAACCGGATTTCGTGAAGCTAGCAGAAGCGTATGGTGTAAAAGGTTATCAAATCGATGACTTGAATCGCCTTGAAGAACAATTATCAGAAGCGATTCTTTCAGATGAAGCAGCTGTAATTGATGTACGCGTAAAGCAACTAGAACTTGTAACACCAATGGTTGCACCTGGTAAGGGCTTAGCTGAAATGATTGGAGTGAAAAAAGGATGAGACGAGTAATTACAGTAACTGTTATTAATCAAAGTGGCGTATTGAATCGTGTGACAGGTCTACTGATGAAGCGCCAATTCAACATCGAAAGCATTACAGTAGGTCACACGGAGCAAGAAGGTATTTCAAAAATGACGTTCATCGTACATGTGGAAGATGAACGCAAAATTGAACAACTTGTCAAACAAGTTTCAAAACAAATTGATGTATTAAAAGTGAATGACATTACAGATAAATCCATCGTAATGCGTGAGCTGGCATTAGTTAAAGTTGTTGCTCCACCGAATTTGCGTGCGGAGATTAATTCAATTGTAGATCCATTCAGAGGATCAATCATCGACATTGGTAAAAATGTAGTAACGTATCAAATTGTCGGTGATCCAGAAAAGATTGACGCATTTATTGAACTCATTAAACCATATGGTATTAAAGAGCTAACAAGAACGGGTGTTACAGCATTTGTTCGAGATGCTCAAATCAAACCAGCACCGCAAATTTCGATTTTAAAATAAACCAAACAATATTAGGGGGAATTTACAATGGTAAAAATGTATTATAACCAAGATATCAACGAGGCAATCTTAAAGGACAAAAAAATCGCAGTAATCGGATACGGTTCACAAGGCCATGCACATGCATTAAACCTTAAAGAATCAGGTTTCGACGTACGCGTAGGTATTCGCCCAGGTGGATCAGCAGAGCGCGCTAAAAATGATGGTTTAGTTGTAAAAACAGTTGCAGAAGCAGCGAAAGAAGCAGACGTAATCATGATCTTACTTCCAGATGAGCGTCAAAAAGAAGTATATGAAGCAGAAATCAAAGACGGTTTAGAAGCAGGTAACGCACTTGTATTCGCACATGGTTTCAACGTTCATTATCAACAAATCGTACCACCAGCAGACGTAGATGTATTCTTAATCGCACCAAAAGGTCCAGGACACTTAGTTCGTCGTACGTACCAAAACGGTGCAGGTGTACCAGCATTAATCGGTATTTACCAAGATGCAACAGGTACAGCGAAAGATTTAGCTCTAGCTTGGGCTAAAGGAATTGGTTCAGCTCGCGCAGGTGTTCTTGAAACAACATTCAAAGAAGAAACAGAAACAGACTTATTCGGTGAGCAAGCTGTACTTTGCGGTGGCGCAGTTGAATTAGTAAAAGCTGGTTTCGAAACATTAGTTGAAGCAGGTTACCAACCAGAAATCGCTTACTTCGAATGTTTCCACGAATTAAAATTAATCGTTGATTTAATGTACGAAGGTGGAATCGACAACATGAACTACTCAATCTCTGATACAGCAGAGTGGGGCGAGTATGTTTCAGGTCCACGCGTTGTAACAGCAGCTTCTAAAGCAGCAATGAAAGACGTATTAACAGATATCCAAACAGGTAAATTTGCGAAAGAATGGATTGCTGAAAACGAAAATGATCGTCCACAGTACTCAGTGAAAAAACAAGCAGTACGCGATCACCAAATCGAAGAAGTAGGCGCTAAATTACGTGAAATGATGCCATTCGTTGGACAAAAAGCAAACAAAGAAGTTGTAACAAAATAATAAAATATGGGGTGTGGGAAGTATATGCTTCCCGCATATCACTCCATACTTGTTATTTTCGCACGATTTGATTTAAGGGGGAAATTATAATGGAAAAGAAAATTACAGTGTTACCAGGAGACGGTATTGGCCCAGAAGTAGTAACTGCGGCTGTTGAAGTATTAGGTGCAATCGCACAAAAGTATGATCATCAATTTCATTTTGCATATGGTGCAATTGGCGGTGTAGCCATTGACCAATATCAAGATCCACTACCACAAAATACGATTTCACTATGTGAAGAAAGCGACGCTATTTTATTAGGCGCAGTTGGTGGACCGAAATGGGATCATAACCCAGCAGATTTACGCCCAGAAAAAGGACTACTCCGCATCCGTAAACACTTCGACTTATTTTCTAATTTACGACCTGTGCAAGCGATTCCGTCGATGCTCAAATCATCTCCTTTAAAAGAAGATATTGTGAAAGATGTTGATCTTCTAATCGTTCGAGAATTAACAGGCGGTTTATATTTTGGAGAACGTCATCGTACAGAGAACGAAGCACTTGATTCATTAACTTATACACGTGAAGAAATCGAACGAATCGTCGATAATGCCTTCACACTAGCACGCTTACGTCGTAAAAAACTAACATCGGTTGATAAAGCCAATGTACTTGATACATCACGTTTATGGCGTGATATCGTAGATGAGAAAAAAGCACAATATCCAGATGTAGAGGTAGAGCATAGTTTAGTTGATTCAACAGCAATGAAGCTAATTACAGCACCTGCAGAATATGATGTCATTGTGACAGAGAATATGTTTGGTGACATCCTAAGTGACGAAGCATCAGTTATTACAGGTTCATTAGGTGTATTACCTTCTGCAAGTATGCGTGCAGATAACTTCGGTTTATACGAGCCCGTACATGGTTCAGCACCTGAAATTGCTGGTAAAGGGATTGCAAACCCAGCAGCAACAATTCTTTCGGCAGCGATGATGTTACAATATTCATTTGGTTTATTAGAAGAAGCAAAAGCAATTGAAGACGCAGTAGCAGCTGTTTACGAAAAAGGATTCTTTACAGGTGATATGGCGCCAAAAGGTGTAGAAGCACTCTCTACAAATGACTGGACAGAAAAAGTATTACATGAAATCGAACCAGCTTATGTAAAAGAACAAACATTTATTTAATGACGAAGAGGTGAAGAACATGGGAAAAAATATTATCGAAAAAGTATGGGATCAACATATTGTCTATCAGGAAGAAGGAAAGCCAGATTTACTATACATTGATTTACATTTAGTACATGAGGTAACGTCACCACAAGCATTTGAAGGACTGCGTTTAAATAATCGTGTATTACGTCGTCCAGATTTAACATTTGCGACAATGGATCACAACGTACCAACGAAGAATTTACCAACAATCAATGACCCAATTGCAAAAAAGCAAATTACAACACTTGCGGATAACTGTAAAGAATTCGGTGTTGAATTAGCTGATATGGGACATCCGGATCAAGGGATTGTTCACGTTATTGGACCACAACTTGGTTTAACACAACCAGGTAAAACAATCGTTTGTGGTGATTCACATACATCAACACATGGTGCATTCGGTGCGATTGCATTCGGAATTGGTACATCAGAAGTAGAACACGTTATGTCCACACAAACACTTTGGCAAGCAAAGCCAAAAACATTAGAAATTCGTGTAACAGGCGAGCTTGGTTTTGGCGTAACAGCAAAAGACGTCATTTTAGCGATTATTGCAAAATTCGGCATTGATGTTGGTACAGGGTACATTGCAGAATTCACAGGTGATGCAATCCATCAATTATCAATGGAAGAACGTATGACGATTTGTAATATGTCGATTGAAGCAGGTGCAAAAGCAGGTTTAATTAGTCCAGATGAAACAACGGTTGAATATTTACGCGGACGTAAATACGCACCACAGGGCGAAGCATTTGAACAAGCTGCAAAAGAATGGTTAGCACTTGCAACAGACGCAGATGCAACGTATGATCGTACAGTCGTTATTGATGGTTCTGAAATTGAGCCATTCGTTACATGGGGAACAAATCCTTCAATGGGTACAGGGATTTCAAAAACAGTTCCATTTGCAAAAGATTTAGCAGATGAATCAGACCGTCAAGCGCTTGAAAAAGCACTAACATATATGGATTTAGAGCAAGGAACACCAATCGAAGACATCGCAATTCAACATGTATTCATCGGTTCTTGTACAAACTCTCGTCTACATGATTTACGTGCCGCTGCAGAAGTCATTCAAGGTAAGAAAGTAGCAGACGGTGTACGTGCCATTGTCGTACCAGGTTCTTATTCTGTGAAGCAATTAGCAGAAGCAGAAGGTTTAGACAAAATCTTCTTAGATGCAGGATTTGAATGGCGTGAATCAGGTTGTTCGATGTGTTTAGCAATGAATGAAGATGTTGTACCTGCAGGTGAGCGTTGTGCTTCTACATCGAATCGTAACTTCGAAGGTCGTCAAGGTGCAGGATCACGTACACACCTTGTAAGTCCGCCAATGGCAGCCGCAGCCGCAATCGCAGGCCATTTTGTTGATGTACGAAAAGTAATGAACGTACCTGTATAGGAGGGGAATTGTATGGAACCAATTAATATCGTAAAAAGTATTGTGACACCATTAAATCGTAAAAATGTCGATACAGACCAGATTATTTCAAAAGAGTTTTTAAAACGTATTGAACGTACAGGTTTCGGCCAATATGTATTCTATCATTGGCGCTTTGATGCAAATGATCAGCCAATCCAAGACTTCGTATTAAATCAGCCAAAATATGATGGTTCATCTATTTTAGTAGCACATGATAACTTCGGGTGTGGTTCATCGCGTGAACACGCACCATGGGCGATTTTAGACTACGGTTTCCGCGTTGTTATCGCACCAAGTTTTGCAGATATTTTCCATAATAACTGCTTCAAGAATGGAATTTTGCCGATTGAATTACCTGTTGAACAAGTAGAGGCGATTTTAGCAAAAGCAGAGGCAGAAGATTTACAAGCCGTTGTAAATTTAGAGGAGCAAACCGTAACAGCTGGCGAAGATGTTTATCGTTTTGACATCGATCCTTACTATAAAAAAATGTTAATCAACGGTTGGGATGAAATTTCGTTGACGTTCCAATACGAAGAGTACATTTCAAAATTCGAACAACGTAAAGCACAAACTGTATAAATTAAGATAAGCTATCTATGGATGTTGGGGATTCCCAATCATTCAATAGATAGCTTTTTTATTTTTTTTTAATATTTTCAAAAAAAATGAAACCTTTTATAAAAAGTATGCGACGATAGAGGTGAAGGGGTGAAAATATGACGATGGAAGAACTGATTGAGGCATATGCAGATTATTGTTATCGTGTCGCTTTTATTTATGTAAAAGACCACGGGGCAGCAGAAGAAATTGTACAAGATGTTCTACTCGCACATTATCGAAATGAACATGCTTTTGAACAACGTGCCTCTTTAAGAACGTATTTAGCCAAAATAACCGTACATAAAAGTCAAGATTATTTGCGAAAGAAGAAAGGGAAGTGGCGCTTCTTTTTTACAAAAGAGAAGGAAGTCGACATAGGCGATTCGACGATTAACCCAGCGAATCTTTATGGAAGAAAAGAAAGAAATGGAGAAGTAGTAGATGCTGTTTTACAACTGGATGAAAAGTATCGTGCCATTATTTTATTTCATTATTTTGAGGAATATACGCTTGCAGAAATTAGTGAGATTTTATCGATTCCACTGAACACTGTAAAAACGCGTCACCAGCGTGCGAAACAACAACTCAAACAATCGTTAAAGGAGGTTTATTTTGATGAAGAATTTTAAACAATCATTTCAACGAGAGATGAATCAATATAAAATGTCAGAACAGGCAAAAGAGCGAATGATTCAAAAAGGAAAAAAAGAGAGAAGAAAAGTCATCTATAAACCCCTCCTATTAACTGCTTGTATGATGGTCGTATTCGCTGGCATTCTTCTTATGATTTTCCAACAACAAACGACACGCGTTGGACAAGCAGAAGATGGGATTCAGTCGATTCGAATTGATACAGAAGCGCGTTATGAAGAAGACGGAACAACATTAACGAATCAATGGTTTTCAAGCGAGCGAGAACTATCTTCTTCTAAATTTGAAGCATTTCAAAAAAAATTAAATGCGAGTCCTGTTATAAAAAAAGAAATAGAACCACCTTCTTTATACTATGTTGTCGAAGTAACGAAAGAGAACAACGAAGTCGAAACCTTTTTACTATTTTCGAATGACGAAGATACACAGTATTATGTAAAAGAACTTGATACAGATAAGATTTATAAATGGGCTGACAGTGTAGAGGAAACGGAACTCTTTTTCAAATTAAAACCAAGTGTTATGGAGATAGCACTCATCGCATTTATTTTATGTATACCCACTTTATTTTCAACATTATTCATTGAAAAA
Source organism: Kurthia sp. YJT4 (assembly GCF_030219945.1). Classification (NCBI taxonomy): domain Bacteria; kingdom Bacillati; phylum Bacillota; class Bacilli; order Caryophanales; family Caryophanaceae; genus Kurthia; species Kurthia sp. YJT4. The sequence continues at coordinate 1,448,649 of NZ_CP126689.1, forward strand.
GAGAAAAAAGAACCCTATGAATATCAAAATAAAGTGAAAAATATTTTCGGGAAAATAGCATTCGTTACGACTATGCTTTTTGCATGGTACGTCATTTGGAAAACCAGAAATATTTTTTATGGTTTATTAATCTTTACATTTGCATCAATTATCGGTTCATTCAATAAAAACCATATTCGAATGAGCCGTCCAAATGCGATGAAGTTATTAGAAGGAACGAAGGATATACTGAGTTACACATATGCCTTTACAATATTTATTTTTATACTGTACCGTAATCAAAACGCTCTATACGTGGGAATTGCCTTTATTGTTTTAAGCTTTATTTTATGGCTTGTTATGAAAAATCGTGAAGAAGTAACGTGTCCACATTGCGACGAAGTGCTCGACTATCGGACGGCGTGGAAACTTCAGTGGGGTATGAAGAAATATCAAACATGTGAACATTGTGCACAACCGATTTATTTAAACAAAAGACGTATTGATCTACAAAGCTTCCTGCTAAGTCTTGTGTTAGGCGCATTATCAATCGGAGCGCATCTGTACGGAATTCATACAGCGTATATTATCGGTGTTATCATCGTTTATATGATTTACTTTATGTTATTTTCACCGCTCTTTATTCGTGTCGACAAAGAGGACAAACCACTTTGGTGATGAAAATAAAACCAACTATTGCATAAATTACTAGGGAGTGCTATACTCACCTTAACAAAATCATAGTGTGCTAGGAGTGCTGGTGTTGCCAGCTGAGATGGAGCCGTAAGCTCTGGATTCTTTCAACCTGATCTAGTTCATACTAGCGTAGGGAAGCCGTTTCGACCGAAAAAACAATTTCAGGTCCCTGTTTCGATACGTGTATGGAGACAGGGGCTTTTTCTAATTTCATAATGCTTCACCACTAGGGGTGCCGTTTTTACGTGCTGAGAGAGGTTTCGACACCTTAACCCTTATTACCTGATCTAGTTCGGACTAGCGTAGGGAAGTGGCATGCGATGATTCTGTCATTTGCAGCCATTTCGATTCTTTGTCGAGATGGCTTTTTTTATAGAGGAGGAAGATCATTGGAGAGTTTAGCTTTACAAGATGTCTGTTTTCGTTACGAAGAACAACCCATTTTAGACCATGTTCATTTTTCCATTCAAGAAGGTGAATTCGTTTCGTTAATTGGTCCGAGTGGTTGCGGAAAAAGTACGATTTTCCGTCTCATTACAGGTCTATCTCAGGCACAGTCGGGACAAGTGACCGTAGCGAAACAACCTGTAGGCTATATGCCACAGCAAGATTTACTGCTCCCTTGGCGAACTGTATTACAAAATACATTGTTGCCATTAGAATGTCAGCGAATACCGAAAAAGAGAGCAGAAGAACAGAGTAAGGCGTTACTCGAGGAATTTGGTCTAGGAGCTTACATGCATAAAAAACCAAAAGACTTATCGGGTGGCATGCGCCAACGTGTTGCCTTCATTCGTGCATTGAATGCTTCACAAGATGTACTGTTACTCGATGAACCATTTAGTGCACTTGATGCACTGACGAAGATGGAGTTACAAGATTGGTTATACATACAAGCGAAAAAATGGCGTAAAACCATTTTATTTATTACGCATGATGTGGATGAAGCGCTCTATTTATCAGATCGTATTCTAACTGTACAGCAGACACCAATTCATACGCTACACGAAACGATTGTCCCAATGGAACATAAAAGACAGCGTTCAGATTTAGCAAGTAAGGAGGTGCAAGACGTGAAGCAACAACTGATTTACATGTTGCAACAAGGACGTCAGCAATTATGAGAAAAAATGCACCTGCGATTTACGTGAGTGTGGGACTGCTACTCATTTGGGAAGTATTTGCGCGCTGGCTAAATGAGATGTACATCTTACCGTCTCCAACAGCCATCTTACAAAAGATGTGGGATTTTAGAGAAGCTCTATTTACCGTCCATTTACCTGCAACACTACAAGTACTTTGGATTGGTTTACTAATTTCAATTATTTTAGGCATTGGCCTCGCGATTATGATGCACCTCAGTCATTGGTCGGAGCGCGCATTCTATCCGCTACTCGTCGCGTCACAGACGATTCCCATTACAGCACTCGCGCCCATTTTTGTTTTATGGTTCGGTTACACGATTTGGAGTAAAGTGCTTGTGACTGTCCTCATTGCGTTTTTCCCGATTGCGATGAGTATGTTTGATGGACTGCGTAGTACAAAGCGTGAACTAGAAGAACTCATGCGAACGTACGGGGCGACAAAATGGCAAATTTTTTGGAAGCTACAACTTCCGTCAGCGCTACCACAGCTATTCTCTGCTTTTAAAATCGCTGTACCGCTCAGTATTATCGGCGCAGCTGTTGGGGAGTGGCTCGGAGCACAGGCAGGTCTCGGTTACTTCAGTAAACGAATGATGACACAGTTAGACGGAGCAGGTGTATTTGCGCCTATCGTTCTATTATCTACGATGGCGATCATTGCTGTCTTCATCATTCGAATCATTGAAAAAAAATATATCGTTTGGAGGAAAGATTAATGCGTTTGATGAAATTTTTTGTACTATGTAGTTTGTTAGTTGTCGTATTAGCAGGTTGTTCAAGTAAAGCAAAAGATGGTAAAGAATTAAAAGAAGTGACAGTTATGCTCGATTGGTATCCGAATGCGATTCATAGCTTTCTCTATGTAGCGATGGAAAAAGGTTATTTTAAAGAAAAAGGACTTGATGTCAAACTACAATATCCATCGAATCCAACAGACCCACTGACTTTAACAGCTGCTGGAAAATCAACCATTGGTATTTACTATCAGCAAGATGTCATTATGGCACGTGCGAATGAAGGAGTTCCAATTCAGTCGATTGGTACGATTGTCCAATCACCACTTAGTCAATTGATGTCACTAAAAGAATCGAATATTCAACGACCACGCGATTTAGAAGGAAAAACAGTTGGTTATGGCGGTACACCATTAAGTGAAGCGACAATTAAAGCGATGGTAAAAGAAGATGGGGGCGACCCGAATCAAGTGAAGTTAGTCGACGTAGGCTTTGAATTAGTATCCGCACTCATTACGAAAAAAGTGGATGTTTTAGCAGGTGGTCTAATTAACCATGAGCTACCTGTCATGGAGGAAAAGGGCTATCCGATTTCAACAATGGACCCATCGGAATTCGGTGTACCAAAGAGTCATGAAATTGTCTTCGTAGCAAGTGACCGTACGATTGCGAAAGACGAAGCAACATTAAAAGCATTTTTAGAAGCAGCGAAACAAGGGTTTGATTATACGAAGAAGAATCCAGATGAATCGCTTGCTATTCTATTAGATCATCAAGAGAAAGACCAATTCCCACTGACGAAAAGTATCGAGGAAAAAAGCTTGAAGATTGTAACAGATAAGATGGAGACGAAGGAAGAGCCGTTCTTATCGGATAATCCAGCCAGCTGGGAAAAGCAAAATGAGTGGCTCGTTCAACAAAAAATTGCCGACAAAATGGTGCCAACAGACGAGCTATATAAAGAACTGGTGAAGTAGATGAAGATTCATGTTCTTTCAGATGGCAAGCAGACGAATGAACAGTTTGTAAAACGTGTTATGCATGCAGAAACCGAAATAGACGCACTACATTTTCGTGAATATGAACGCACAGCAAAGGAGTTATATCAGCTTATAGATCAGTGTCTACAAGCTGGTTTTCCTCTTCATAAAATGGTCGTCCATGATCGGTTAGATGTTGCCCATGCACATCAAATTCAAACCGTTCAAGTTGGTTACAGAAGTCTACCTATTCCCGTAATTCGCGTGCGCTTTTCAGAATTTTCAATTATCGAATCAGTTCATTCTATTGAAGAATTACATAAGAGTGAGGCGGATCAATGTATGTTATCACCGATTTTTCATACAAGTTGTAAAAAAGATGCGATTCCTTTAGCAGCAGATATTCTCCAAACAGCGAAGCGTCCGTATATTGCATTAGGAGGGATTACGCCCCACAACGTACATCTTGTGAAAAGTGAAAGAATAGCGATTCGCTCGGGTTTTTGGGAGGCAGAAAATGGTTGTGACATATTAAAAATCTATCGTGAAATGAGGGAGAACTATGAAGAATTATGATGTCATCATCATTGGCGGCGGTGCAATCGGCAGTTCAATCGCCTATTCGCTTTCTAAACGAAAAAAGCGAGTAGCCATCATCGAAAAACAGATGATTGGCAGTGGTGCTTCATCTGCGGCTGCTGGTTTACTCGGTGTACAAGCAGAGTGGGATGCGGAAGATCCACTCTTTCACCTAGCACAGCAAAGTCGTCGATTATTTCCAAAACTTCAAGAGGAAATTCGTACACTCTCAGGCATTGATATTGGTTATGAACAAAAAGGAATCTTGCGCATCGCTCATACAGAACAAGAACTCGCACGTATTCATGACATTATGAACTGGCAAAGTGCGTGTGGTGAAGTGTGTGAAGCGATGACGATGGCACAAGTACAGCAGATAGAACCAGCAGTGTCATCTAAATTATATGGTGGTGTATTTTGCCGAGATGATGGGCATGTACTTGCAAAGGACTTAACAAAAGGCTATGCCGCGAGTGCCGCAGCGCTTGGTTGTGCCATTTACGAACATACGGAAGTGACCCAGATTATAGAACAGCAAGGAGAAGTATGTGGTGTGCAAACAACAGCAGGCATGTTGGAAACGAAACAAATCATACTAGCAACGGGCGCATCAAATCAGCCGCTGCAACAACATTTTGAAATTGAAGCGATTCCTGTGAAGGGGGAAGTCGTTTGCTTGCATAGTTATGAACCGATTTTACAAGTGCCACTATTTCGAGAACGATTTTATATTGCACCAAAACGAGGCGGTCATTACGTCATTGGAGCAACGATGAAGCGAGGTGACGTAACAAAGCACGTGGAAGCAGCAAGTGTGCAACATCTATTAAATCAAGCTTTTGAACTTGTACCAGCACTTCAACAGGCGACCTTTAAAACGAGCTGGGCAGGTTTGCGTCCAGACTGTTCTTTAGAACGACCACTTATGGCACAACATGCGACAACAAAAGGATTATGGTGTGCGGTTGGACATTACAGGAATGGTATTTTACTCAGTGCCATTACAGGTGAATATATGGCAAATCAATTAGAGGAGGTGACAAATACGTGCAATTACGTGTAAACGGTCATTTTATCGATGTACCAGAGGAAGTACAGACAGTCGCAGCACTTGTCGATTTTTTAGCACTTCAATCGAAAGTCATCATCGTGGAACAAAACGGTGCCATTTTACAGGCAGATGAGCATGAACGAGCAATTCAACCAAGCGATTCATTCGAAATCGTAACATTCGTAGGAGGCGGTTAATATGTTAACTATTGGAGAAAAACAATTCACATCACGTTTATTATTAGGAACAGGGAAATTTACAGATTTTGATGTACAACAACAGGCGATTGCAGCGTCGGAAACAGAAATCCTTACATTCGCAGTTCGTCGTATGAATATTTTTGAACCGACACAACCGAATTTATTAGAAAAAATTGATGTATCAAAATATACACTATTACCGAATACAGCAGGTGCAAAAACGGCAGAAGAAGCTGTTCGCATTGCACAACTCGCAAAAGCATCGGGGCTATGTGACATGATTAAAGTCGAAGTGATTGGTTGTGACCGTAGTTTATTACCAGATCCAATTGAAACATTGAAGGCGACAGAGAAATTATTAGAACTTGGCTTTGTCGTATTACCCTATACGTCAGATGACGTGGTACTCGCACGCCATTTACAAGAGCTTGGTGCACATGCCATCATGCCAGGTGCTTCACCAATCGGTTCAGGTCAAGGTGTTATTAATCCGCTGAACTTACAATTCATTATGGAACAATCAACAGTGCCTGTCATTGTCGATGCAGGGATTGGCACACCAGCAGATGCAGCTTATGCAATGCAGTTAGGTGCAGACGGTGTCTTATTAAATACAGCAGTAAGTGGCGCACAAAATCCAATTCAAATGGCACGCGCAATGAAGTATGCGATTGAAGCAGGGCGCATGGGGTATGAAGCAGGAGCCATTCCGAAAAAAGAATATGGTATTGCGAGTAGTCCGCAAAAAGGAATGAGTCCGATTGGATAGTGTACGTTATTCACGTCAAATTCTGTTTGAACCGATTGGCACAACAGGGCAGCAAGCATTACAAGATGCACATATCCTTGTGATAGGTCTTGGTGCATTAGGCAGCCAAATAACAGAACAATGTGTGCGAGCAGGTGTTGGACATCTGTCGATTGTTGACCGAGATTATGTCGACTACTCTAATTTACAACGTCAAACACTCTATCATGAACAAGATGCTGAACAAGGTTTGCCAAAGGCGGTTGCCGCACATCAACATCTACGCGCCATCAATCAATCCGTTCAAATTGATGCGTACATAGAAGATGTCAGTCCTGCTTTTTTAACACAATTTAAACAAGTCGACGTCATCATCGATGCGACAGATAATTTTGATATTCGTTTTATAGTCAACGACTTCGCCTATCAGCAACAGATTCCATGGATTTACGGTGCATGTGTCGGTTCATACGGTCTTTCCTATACTTTTTTACCGAATGAGACACCCTGCTTGCATTGTTTAATGCAAAAGATTCCACTTGGCGGTGCGACGTGTGACACAGCGGGAATTATCGCACCTGCTGTATCACAAGTTGTCGTCTGGCAAATGACGGAACTATTAAAAATTCTAACAAAACAATATGATGCACTACGCGGTACACTTATTTCAACAGATTTATGGAAGAATGAAATAGCCGAAGTGCGTGTACAAAGCTTAAAAGATCTAGCTTGTCCTTGTTGCTCATCTCATGCAACACATCCCTATTTACAAGCAGACAATCAACTGAAAACAGCGATATTGTGTGGACGTGATACAGTTCAACTGCGTATGAATCAACGAGAAAATTGGTCTTTAGATCAGTTTGCAGAAACATTACAAGGGCAAAATTATACACAAAACGACTATCTCATTCGCATTGAGGCAAAGCCTTATAAACTCGTCGTATTTCAAGACGGACGTGTGTTTGTTCATGGCACAAAAGATGTTCTTACTGCAAAAAAATTATATTATCAATATTTTTAACCAGAATACTTTAGCTTGGGTATAATAAGTATGAGGTGAAGAACATGGTTGAATATATAAAACCAACAGTAGAAGATGCGGCAGAGATTGTTGCATTTTATAATCGTGTCGGTGGTGAAACATCATATTTAAGTTTTGAACAAGATGAATATCCATTAACAGTGGAAGAACAGCGTGAAGCGATTGAACATGACGCACAAGATGATAGTCAGTACATGTTGCTCGTAAAAGATGAAGGACGTATTATTGCGATTGGTACGATGACAACATCCCACAAAATAAAAGCACGTCATGTAACAGAACTTGGTATTGTCGTTGAAAAAGCACAACACAGTAAGGGAATTGGTACAATTCTTATGAAGAAGTTGATTCAATGGGCGAGAGAGCAGCCATTCATTACGAAGATTCGTTTAGATACGCGTGCAGATAATTTAAAGGCTGTAGCACTTTACATTAAGCTTGGCTTTGTTATTGAAGGTACATTGAAGAATGAAACGTATTGGAATGACCAATACTTTGATCTGTATGTGATGGGAAAAGACGTCTAGTCCAAAAGAATTATTTTTTCTGTAACAGGAAAAGATGAAAATGAAAAGAGTATTTCCTTAGGGAAATAATAAGTAAGCTAAACGCTTTTATACGAAGTGTTTAGCTTGCTTTTTTTATAAAAGCTTATTTTTTTCTTATAAGAAACTTTTTTTCTTTATTTAAAAAACACGTAATAACGGAAAAAATCTTTGTATAGACTAAGAGCGATTTTGTTTGATATGATACGAAAGCACTTTCGACATCAGATGTCATTATTTGGAGGGTTTCTTTTGGACAAACAACAATCATTATTCGCCGCTTGGGTGAGTGTTATTAGTAATATTTGTTTAACGATTTTAAAAATCATTTCAGGCGTCGTATTCAAAAGCCAAGTTCTCCTCGCTGATGGAATACATAACGCAGCAGACGTTGTTGCTTCTGCGGTATCATTAGGCTCCATGAAAATCTCGAATCAACCAGCAGATGAAGACCATCCTTATGGACATGGGAAAGCAGAAGTTGTATCTTCCGCCTTTGTGTCCATTATTTTAATGTTGGCAGCAGTTTATATTGGGTATGAATCGATTCTTGCTTTATTTGAACCAGCGACAGAAGCACATATTTTAGCCTTTGTTGCAGCAGTTATTTCGCTTTTATGGAAAGCATGGCTCTATGTCTATACGATTCGCATTGGACGAAAAGAACGTAGTAAGGGATTAATTGCGACAGCATATGACCATTTAGCCGATGTCTATGCCTCATTAGCAGCTGTTGTCGGTATCGGCATCGCGCTCATTAATCAATACATTATCGCAATTCCCTACGCTGCATATGGTGATCCTGTTGCAGGTATCATTGTCGCACTACTGATTTTAAAATTAGCGATTGGTATGATGAAAGAATCGATTGATATTTTAATGGAAGCAAGTATTCCGTTAGAGAGAAGTCATCAATATTTTGAAACAATAAAGCAAATTACGTATGTCAAACGAATTGATAGTATTCGTGCGCGTAATCATGGACATTATGTACTAGTCGATGTACGTGTGGGCATTCAAGCAGACTTAACGATTCAACAAGGACATGATGTCTGTCGTGAAATTAAAAAACAAATTATGGAGCGCGATGAAGAGGTAACAGAAGTGTTAGTCCACCTTAATCCGTGGTACGCTGAAACAGAAGTAGTACAGACACCAGCGGAATTATAATGAAAAACCAGAATCGTATTACAATGCGATTTTGGTTTTTTGTTTTATTTTATTAAGTATGTATTATTCGCTTAATTAAAATCTGCAGTGAAGATTTAATTTTAAGTGGTATAATAAGGTTTAAATGTATTTTTTTAAAGTTAAAGTGATAAAACAAAAATATTAGGTGAGCTAACAACAGGTAGTAAGATAACTTATTTATTCAAAAAGAACAAATGGAGAGATTACTACACGGAAACAGGCGATAAAACATTAAGTACTAAGTGGAAAAGAATTAACGATACAGTGATTTTTGAAATGGATAAGTCTAATTCTACTAAACCATTTATTACTTTAATTGAAGATATTATGAAACCATTTGAATTTAGAAATAAGGTTGATTTGTGGAATGACTCTTTAAAAAATATTAATGAGATAATCGTTTTTTGTGGATTAGAGTTACTCTCAAATGGAAAAGTTATTACAGTGAAACCTGTGAACACTTTAGAAGAGGCCGCTAATAGAACTAATAACTTATATGAAAAATTAAATGAATATAATGTTCATTTAGAAGTAATAAAATATTGTAAACAGGAGTTGCTGCAAGAAAATTATTTCCATGCGATATTAGAAGCAAGTAAAGGTATATTACAGCGTATTAGAGATTTAAATTTATCTAGTAAGGATGGAAATACATTAATTAACGATTCATTTAATTTGAAAAACCCTTCAATTCTTATTAAAGGCAATTTAATATCTAATGATACAGAAAAGAGTCAATATCAAGGTCTAAAATCTTTATTAAACACTATTTGTTATTTATATAGAAATCCAACTGCTCATTCACCAAAGATGTACGATGATAGAAGTGAAGGAGATGCTATTCAAGCTTTATTATTAATTTCAATGGCTCATTCCCATTTAGATAACTGTGAATGTATTAGATTTTTAGAAGTTTAAAATAATTATTTTAAGTATTATAAAAAATTATATGTATTTTTCAAGAGCAAGATACATAAGTTTACTAGTTTTTAATCTATTTGTTCTACACTATATCTTAAATATAAATAATCTAATCAATTAAACGCGTAGAAAACGACTCCTGCGGGAATAGCATGAGCTGAAAACCCCACAGGAACGGAGTGACGAGGAGTTTGAAGCCATGCCCGCGGAAAGCGTTTTTCGAAGCGGAATTTGATTGAGTTAAAGAACCTGTATGATTTTTCGAAATCATACAGGTTCTTTTCTGTTGAAAATATTTTTATTTCAGACACTTTTCTAATCATCCGAAAGTTCAGGTGTTTTTGTACCGAGTGCCAGCAGTAAAATCATGAATAGAATACAAGCTGTTCCAATCCATTGCCAAAAACCGAAATGTTCTTGTAGCCAGAAGACCGTTGTTAAAACAGCAGCAAGCGGTTCTAAGCTACTTAATAAACTCGTCTCTTTCGGTGATAAACTTTGTAAGCTCTCGATATAAAACCAAAATGCTAACATTGTACCGAAAATGATGACGAAAATAAGATAGATATAACCATCTACATCGAATTGGGATAAATCGACTGCCCATGGTGGATGGATGAAACTAAGCATGAAGCCACCGATAACCATTGCCCAACCAACAACGACGAGTGAATCGAAATGAGCGAGTAGACGAACAGCATACAATGTATAAAAAGCGAGTGCGACGCCCGATAAAATCCCCCAAATAATAGCAGGTGTTGGGACGGATAAATTCGAAATGGAACCGTTCGTTAAGAGGAAGAAGCAACCGAGCAGAGCAAGCGTTACGGTAATTACGTCTTTTTTTGTTAAGACGGATTGTCGACGTAAGACAAGATAGAGAATAATCATGACAGGCGCTAAATATTGTAATAATGTCGCAACTGCCGCATTCCCATAATTGATGGACATCATATACGTGTACTGTACAGCAAGCATACCAATGATGCCGAAAATAATGAGTTGTAATGCTGTATGTTTATGTTGCCATATTTGAAAGATTTGTTTTCGGTCTTTTAAGAAAAATTGTACAGTTAACAATAAAATACCAGCGATGAGCAATCTTGTTGTAACAAGCCAGTTGACGTCAACTGCATAGTTTTGAAATAGTTTTTGTGCAACTGTTCCCCCGACACCCCAAAAGAGAGCGCCCACTGTTACGAGGATGAGGCCGATTTTTCGAGTAGGTCGTTTCATCTCGATTCTCCTTTTTTATACGTTCTCCATGTTATAATAAAGGATAATCTACTTAGAAAATACTGAATTTAATGAAAAAAGTATAACAAGATTGAGGTGAGACAGTGCAAATTACCGATTTTCAACTCAATGCACAATTACAAGAACTAACCAAGCATCATACGGTAACATTACCTGTTGCTTGTTATGAAACAACGATTCAAGCGAATGTACATGGTTATATACCACTTCACTGGCATGAAGAATTGCAATGGATTGTCGTGCTACAAGGAGAAGCTCAATTTCAAGTGAATGAAGAATATATGACGGTTTCAAAAGGAGAAGGACTTTTTATTAATCAAGCGCAACTACATGGTGCAAAAGATGATGCAAAAAATCCATGTATTTACCGCTGTTTGAATGTTTCGCCGCTATTTATAATGTCAAATGAATTGTACGCAGCATATGTTCAACCTTATTTGCAAGCCAATAGTTACATGCGATTAACGAAGTCAACAAGTTGGTCGAATCAAGTGTTGGCGCATTTACAAGCAATCTATACATTACTTGAAACGAAACATCCGTTATTTGAATTTGATTTAACCATTCATCTAACACAGCTTTGGAAAGAGATGATTATAGGATTTCAACAAGGTATTGCACTTAGACAGCCTATTCAAAATGAGCGTATGAAGCAGATGCTCCAATGGATTCACACACATTATGCTGAAACGATTATTTTAGAAAATATTGCACAAGCAGGGCAGCTAAGCCGCTCGGAATGTTGTCGTTATTTCAAACGAATTTTACATACAACACCATTACAATATGTGACGGACTATAGAATTCGAAAAAGCCTTACTTATTTGCAACATTATAATGTTACAGAAGTAGCTTATGAAGTGGGATTTAATAGTACAAGTTATTATATTGAGAAGTTTAAAGAACGTATGGGACAAACCCCACTTGCTTATAAAAAGAGTATAGCGAGTAAAGATGAGATGGAAGCTTGACTTTGCTCCCATTTACTTATAATATGTATATATGATTATATGTTCATATAAAGGGGTGTTAAAAATGGAAGAACAAAATAATAATCGGAAAATACTTTGGTATTCACTCATTATTATTACAGTGTACATGATTATTGAGATGGTTGGTGGTTTTTTAACCAATAGTTTAGCATTACTATCCGACGCAGGGCATATGTTAAGTGATTCGATATCATTAGCCATAGCGCTTATCGCTTTTACACTTGCACAAAAAGCTTCGAATAACGGTAAAACATATGGCTATAAACGTTTTGAAATTTTAGCGGCTGTTGTGAATGGTGTTACACTTATGTTAGTGGCTTTATATATTTTTTATGAAGCATTCGATCGCTTTAAAAATCCGCCTGAAGTTTCAACAACAGGTATGTTAATTATCAGTACGATTGGATTACTTGTAAACATCTTAGTTGCCTATATTATGATGCGCGGCGCCGATACGAAAGAGAACTTAAATATGCGTGGTGCGTATTTACATGTTATTTCAGATATGCTTGGTTCAATTGGTGCAATTGTTGCAGGTCTTTGTATTTTATTCTTTGACTGGCGAATAGCTGATCCAATCGCAAGTATTATTGTCGCAATATTAATTTTACGAAGTGGCTTTAAAGTGACGATGGATTCAGTTCATGTGTTAATGGAAGGAACACCAAAAGATATCGAGATTGACCACTTAGTAGATATTCTAAAGTCTAAAAAAGAAGTACAAGGTGTTCACGATTTACATGTATGGACAATTACATCTCGTTTAAATGCGTTAACATGTCACTTAGTAGTTCCAGATAATTTAACCGTAATTGAAAGTTCACAATTACTCGCAGATTTAGAACATCAACTAGCCCATGAGAATATTCAACATGTAACAATTCAATTAGAAGCAGCCTCACTTGCACATCAACCTGATTTATTCTGTACGATGAAAGTAGAGCTAGATCCACATGCAGGGCATAATCATTAGGAGTGATATGTATGAAACATATATGTGAACGACAATTAGATGAAGAAACATTATTCGTTGTATCGCAAACATTTAAAGCGTTGAGTGATCCAACTCGTATTCGTATTTTAAATTATTTATGTGGTACAGAACGTTCAGTGAATGATATCGCAGAAGCACTCAATCTTGGACAATCTACGGTATCACACCAACTTCGTTTTTTAAAAAATTTACGTCTCGTGAAATTTCGAAGAGAAGGTACAACAATGTATTATGCACATGACGACGAACATGTCATTGATTTACTACACCAAGCGATTGATCATGCGATGCATGAGTAAGAGGAGAAATGACGTGAAATATCCGTCGTTCCTCCTTTTCTTTCTTACTTTGAAAAAAGTAAGGTTAGACTGTATGGAAATGAGGAAAAAACATGGATAATAGGCATTATACGATTGGACAAATGGCAAAGCTAACGAATTTACCAAGCCAAACATTACGATATTACGATCAAATTGATTTATTTAAGCCGATTTATACAGATCCAGCCACAAATTACCGCTACTATGCGGAATCACAACTATATTTAATCGATTTGATTAAAAGCTTGCGATTTGTCGGTACACCTCTTGAGAAAATTAAAGAAATTCAGCATTTCTCAATTGAAGAAATGATTAATTACTTAAATAAACAAGAAGAAACATTGGCTAATAAATTAGCACAGCTACAAGAAACACAATATACACTTCGAAAAACACGTAAACAAATGGAAGAACAACTTGCGATTCCCGTTTTAAATGAAGTGTTTACAAAGCACGAAGAATCCGCTCGCCTTCTTTGTTTAACAGCACCAAATGCAACTCCCGAACATGTCTCAAATGATGAAATGCGTAAGTTAACAGAGACAATTGAAAATGAGGGAAGCGTACAGACCATTCGTTATGGTAGTTATTATCCACTCAAACGATACAAACAAATAGAAGATATTCAATACACCCAAATTTTCATTCCGATTTTGACATCAAAATTATTCCATGTGCAAAATGAGGCGATGAATATTGTGACGATGCCAGAAGGCAAATATATTGAAATGGCCTTTATTTATACGTCGGCACAATACATTCAAATGTATGAAAAACTATGGCAATATATTCAAATAAATGACTTGCACGTAGAAGAGGTCGTTTGGGAATCTATTATGCCGATGAGTTTTTCAACAAATGTAGAAGAAAAAATTTTAGTAGAGTTAAAAGTACGTTTGCTAGATTAATCGCTTGACATTATAGTTACTGTAAGGTTTAAGTTTAGTAATAGAAATTGAACAGAATCGAGGTTATTCAACATGAAAAATAAGTTAACATTATTTATTTTACTTGGAAATCTGTTCATTGCTTTCTTAGGCATCGGTTTAGTTATTCCGATTTTGCCAACGATTATGAATGAGTTTGGTATTAGTGGAACAACGGTCGGTTATTTAACCGCCGCGTTTGCTTTATCGCAGTTAATCGTGTCACCTTTTGCGGGGAAAGCAGCGGACCGATTTGGTAGAAAAATTATGATTGTCCTTGGACTTTTCATTTTTGCCTTTTCTGAATTATTATTTGGACTAGGGAAAAGTGTGGAAGTTCTATTTATTTCGCGTATTTTAGGCGGTGTCAGTGGTGCATTCATCATGCCTGCTGTAACAGCTTTTATTGCCGATATCACATCAAATGAAGAACGACCTAAAGCACTTGGTTTTATGTCGGCAGCTATTAATTTAGGATTTATTATTGGACCTGGGGTAGGTGGGTTCTTAGCAGAAATCGGTACACGCGTGCCTTTCTTTGCGGCAGCCATACTCGGCACAGTCGCGGCGATTTTATCACAAATTTTATTAAAAGAGCCTGAAAAGAAAGCAGCCATCGCAGATGCTGGAGAGCATGCGACACCGAAGAAGAAGGCAGGACTTGGTCGTCTATTGACACCACTCTACTTGTTACCATTCGTCTTGATTTTCACATCGTCATTTGGTTTAGCAGCCGTCGAATCATTCTTCAGCCTGTTCGTTGACCATAAATTTAATTTCACACCAAAAGATGTCGCGATTGCGATTATGGGTGGTGGAATTTTAGGAGCAATCTTCCAGTTACTGATTTTTGATCGTATGGTGAAGCAACTAGGGGAAATTAATGTCATTCGTCTTAGTTTAATCTATTCGGTCGTGTTCGTTTTAGCGATTGCACTAGCACCGAATTATTGGACAGTTATGATTGTCTGCTTCCTTGTATTTGTTGGTTTTGATTTAATTCGTCCAGCATTAACGACGTATTTATCAAAGATTGCAGGAGATGAACAAGGATTTGTTGGTGGTATGAACTCGATGTTCACATCATTAGCGAATGTGATGGGTCCGATTATTGGTGGTATGCTATTCGATCAAAATATGAACTATCCATATTATTTTGCAGCGATTCTACTATTAATTAGTTTTATCCTTGCACTATTTTGGAAACAGAAAAAAGCATTGTCATAAGTAGGAGGTGTCACTTTATAAAGTGATGCCTTTTTCTTTATTCTTTAAAAGGTTGAAACATATAATCTTTATTCCATTTAGTTATAGTGATTATTCCGTCTAGAAGGGTAGTATAATAAATAAAATAAGTTTTTAAATTTTCTAATTTCTTTGGATTCAATTGAGGGGGATGACCAATGAAAGTATCATTGTTCGCGACATGTCTTGTCGATACATTTCAAACCAATGTAGGGAAGGCAACTGTCGAATTATTAGAAAGACTCGGGTGTGAGATTGAGTTTCCGCGTTCGCAAGTGTGTTGCGGTCAACCAGCTTATAACTCAGGTTATGTTGAAAAAGCAAAAGAACCGATGCGTAAAATGATTGATACATTTTTAGATGCAGAAGTGATTGTTACACCATCTGGTTCATGTGCCACGATGTTTAAAGAATATCCACATGTTTTTAAAGACGATCCAGCTTATGCTGAAAAAGCACAAATTGTAGCGGATAAAACATATGAATTAACCGATTTTATTGTGAATGTTTTAAAAGTAGAAGATGTTGGCGCAACATTCAACCACAAAATCACATACCATCCATCATGTCATATGACACGTCTACTCGGTGTGAAAGATGCACCGTTTACATTATTAAATAATGTGAAGGGGTTAGAATTCATTCCACTACCATATAGCTATAATTGCTGTGGATTTGGCGGAACATTCTCAGTGAAAATGGGGAATATTTCAGAGCAAATGGTAGATGAAAAAGTCGACTCAGCGATTGAAACAGAAGCAGAATATTTAGTTGGCGCAGATGGCGGTTGTTTAATGAATATTGGCGGACGTATGCATCGCCGCGGCGAAAAAATTAAGACGATTCACATTGCTGAAATCTTAAATCAACAAGCATAAGGGGGGATTTTCATGGCGATTAAATATAATGATAACGCATTCAAAGATAATGTGAATACAAATTTAGAACGTGACTTCATGCGCGGTGCAGTTACATCGGCACAAAACCGTCTACATGGTGGACGTTTAAAAGCAGTAGACGAGCTAGGCGATTGGGAAGAGTGGCGTAAACATGGCGAAGAAATACGTCAACACGTTCTCGATAATCTTGACTACTACTTATATGAACTCTCTGAAAATGTTGAAAAAGCAGGAGGTCATGTCTTCTTTGCACAAACACCAGAAGAAGCGAATGCTTACATCCAATCGGTTGTTCAAAAACAACAAGCAACACGCGTTTTAAAATCAAAGTCGATGGTAACAGAAGAGATTAGCTTAAATGAAGCGTTAGAAGAAATCGGATGTACCGTACTCGAAACAGATTTAGGGGAATATATCTTACAATTAGACGATCACGACAAGCCATCTCATATTGTCGCGCCATCTGTTCATAAAAATCGTTTCCAAATCAAAGAAGTATTCGTTAAAAAGCTCGGTTATCCAGAAGACGGTTCAGCTGATGCCAAAGATTTAGCGCGATTTGTACGTACGATTTTACGTGATGATTATATGCAAGCAGAAGTCGGTATTACAGGCTGTAACTTTGCGATTGCTGATTCTGGTTCTATCTCACTCGTTACAAATGAAGGGAATGCGGGACTTGTGACAACCATTCCAAAAACGCAAATTGCTGTGATGGGTATGGAGCGTATTGTACCGAGTTTAGAGGAGATGGAAGTACTCGTTAATATGCTGACACGTAGCGCAGTAGGACAAAAATTAACATCCTATGTGAATGTTATTACAGGTCCAAAACGTACAGAAGATGTTGATGGTCCAGAAGAATTCCATTTAGTCATTTTAGATAATGGGCGTTCAGATATTTTAGCTGGCGAATTCAAGTCGGTTTTACAATGTATTCGCTGTGCAGCATGTGTTAATGTTTGTCCTGTGTATCGCCATATTGGAGGGCACTCGTATAACTCGATTTATTCAGGTCCTATTGGAGCTGTGTTAACGCCACTTCTTGCGGGATATGATGACTTCAAAGAGCTACCATATGCCTCATCTCTATGCGGTGCATGTACAGATGCTTGTCCTGTTAAAATTCCACTACATGAATTATTACTAAAACATCGTCAAGTCATCGTCGAAAAAGAAGGACGCGCACCTGTTTCAGAAGGTCTTATGATGAAAGGCTTTAGTGTCGGTGCTTCAAATAGCACATTATTTAATGTAGGTACGAAAATCGCAGCAGCAGTGATGAAACCACTATCAAAAGATCAAATGATTTCAAAAGGTGTCGGTCCACTGAAAGATTGGACGGATATTCGAGATTTCCCTGTTGTGGAACGTGAAAAGTTACGTGATTGGTTTGACAAGCGCGAAAAGAAAGGCGGAAAATAAATGATTCAAAATCGTGAGAAATTTTTAGAGAAGATTGCTACATCCTTAAACCGACCTTTTTCGCCTACACAAAAGCCTGTGCGTAATTGGCAACATAAGCCAGAAGAAAAAAAACTATCGCATTTATCCATTGATGAGCTGATGCCGGCATTTGTGGAACAATGTGGTCGTTTAAATAATACAAATGTTGTAGAAGTGTCATCAGGTGACGTGAAGAAGGCAGTCGATGAAGCGGTTAAACAACATGGCGGCGAATCCGTTGCTCTATGGAATGATGAACGCTTCCAAAAGCTCGGTTTAGACGAATTATATGAAAAACAGTGGGTAGAAGAAGGATTACGCGTACATGTATGGGATTCAGGTCTTAGTCGTACAGAAAACTTCGAGCGCACGAACGATTCGAATATTGGGATTGTGTTCGCTGAATATGCACTTGCTGAATCAGGAACGGTTGTTTTATATTCAGCAGAAGGACAGGGGAAGGCAGTTGGGTTATTACCGAACGCTTTCATTGCGATTGTTAAAAAGAGTACACTTCGTCCTCGTATCACACAGGCTGTACAAGAAATGGAACGTGAATTCGTGGAAGCGGGCAAAACATTACCTGCAGCTGTTGATTTCGTATCAGGTCCAAGTAACTCAGCTGATATCGAAATGGACTTAGTCGTAGGTGTACATGGTCCGATTTACGCAACTTATATTGTCGTATCAGATCAGTAAAAATTAAAAAATCTCTCTATTTATAATGGAGGGATTTTTCTTTTTGCGTTACGATAATAAAGACGAAAAGGAGGTGCTTGTTAGATGATTTCTTCATCGATTATTTCAAAAACTCATGCAAAGCCTTTCTTAAAAGTGCGATTCTTTGCATGGGGTGAATAATTCCACATCGCAAGCTTTGTGTTTTTAATGAATGGTTTTGCCCTTAGAGATGACAATATAAGGAGCAAAAAGCATGAGTTATCAAAACGCAAAAGAAATTTTACCAGAGAAATTAATGAAAGAAATTCAACAATATGTACAAGGGCAAACACTCTATATTCCGAGAAAAGATGAGCCGAAGCGCTGGGGAGAAAAGAGTGGTAGCCGAAAAGCGTTATATGAACGAAATGAAGCTATTTGTAAAGCGTATGCGCAAGGTGCCACAAAGGAACAATTGGCGCAACAGTACTATCTATCGGTTGAAACGATTCGAAAAATTATTTATCAAAAAGGGAAAAAATCATTCAAATGATTTTACCCACTCGTCATTAGGTCGGTTACGTTTTATACTTTGACTATAGAAATGAGGGAGTCAAAATGGAACCATTTATTCGACATGATCAAGTGATCTTCATTGAAAAACAGATGAAACAGATTATAGACGGTCAGCAAAAACATTTACCGAAAAGTGTAATGCGTGCATTGACGGAAGAAGCCCACTTTAAAATTGAAGCACAATTTATACAATTAACAGAAGAACAGCGCCAACTAATTGATTTTACACGTTATGAAAATAACGAGATGTACCTCGAACAAATCAAAGCGTGTGAACTTGATTTTCCGGTTGTGACACTTGCTGAACTAAAAAAATTACTACCGAAGTATAAGAAGTTAAAAGTGCCAGAAGAATTAGCTGCGAATACAAAGCGTAGTTATTTAGGTTTTGATGATGTACGTTCACATCAAAAAGTTATTGTGGCAGAAATAGCGGGTGAACTATGTGCGATTGCAGGACATTTTATCGATAAGCATCAAAAGAATATTTGTGCGTTTTGTGGATGTACGAATGAGGTGGTCTATTTCACAGCGAAGACGCACGCACGCGATCCGAAAAACCCCGACTATTATAAAACGATTAGTCATTTAATCTGTAAAGATAGTGAAGTATGTAATGCACATCTAACAGATTTGACGAAATTGCATGATTATATGGAAGAAGTTTTAAAAAAATAAGCCACTTTTAATTTCCAAACGGTGTATAATATAGTGTGATTCGTAAGTTAATGGAGGATGTAATAGAAGATGTTGAAAATTACTTTTGGCAAAACACGCTATAATGCGGATAAGTTAATATTAAATGAAGCGGATAATATACTTGAGCTTGGAAATGGTTATCGCATGAAAAATTTAGCTCCGAATGTTAAATTGGCTGACTTTTTAGATTATATTAACCACCAATACATGCTAGGTGATAATATTATCAATGCAGAAATTTGGTTTTTACGTAATGGTGGTAGTGAAACACAACCGAATTATATGGTGGAAAAAATCGTAGCAGATGACCAAGAAGAGGAAGAAGCCTTTCGTCGTAGCATTTTAGTTGATGGCGATGGCATGCATCACTATGGGTTTAAAATCATTCATGTTCATGGAGATACGATTTTATTTGAAACACCGCGCGCCTTAATTCAAGTCTATGTACAAGGACAACTGATTCCATTTACAGCGACAGCATTAGAAGAGAGTTTAGCAGCTTTTGAAAAGATTACACTGCATACGATTGCTACATGCGTAAATCATTCAACAGCAAACATATCGAGCGAGACATTCTTGCGCTCATAATACTTAAAATAGAAGAAAATGAAATCTCAGCGATGAGGTTTCTTTTTTATATGGATAAAAATTGACAACAGCATATAAAGAATTCCATAATAAGAATAGTGAGGCAAATCTGTCTCCAACCAGAAAAGAGGCTTTGATATAATGAATCAACCCATTCTTTTTTACGACGGAACCTGTGGTTTTTGTCAGTGGTCGGTACAGCTCGTTTTAGAACATGAAAAACTACCTACCTTTTATTTTGCTTCCTTGCAAAGCAATTTCGCTAAAAAACATTTGCCAGAAGCGCTGACAAAAGATTTAAATTCAGTGGTTGTTTTAGACAATCAACGCATTTTTACACAATCAGATGCTGTGATTAAAGTAGCGTCAACACTTTCTTTTCCTTATTCTTTGGCGAAAATAGGGCAATTTATACCGAAAAGTGTCCGCGATACACTTTATCAACTTGTTGCACAAAATAGACAAAAATTATCACCAGTAAGCAAAAAATGTCGAATCCTAACAAAAGAGGAACGAATGCGCTTTATCGAATGATAAGGTCATAACTTTTGCTTATCATAAAGTATAATTTTAATGTTATTTACTTATGTGCAGGCATCTTATATCATTGGTGTTGGAGAAAAGTGGCTCATGAAAAAGCCTTTTTATATTAGTTAAATTAGAGGGGGAACCGAACAAATGGCAAACACTAACTTGCATAACAGTCGCTCTTCATTCGAAGTAAACGGCAAGACTTACAACTTCTACCGTTTAGGTGCAATTGAAGAAGCTGGCGTAGCAAACATCAAACGCCTTCCTTATTCAATCAGAATTTTATTAGAATCAGTTTTACGTCAATATGACGGATACGTAATCAAAGAAGATCACGTAGATAACTTAGCAAAATGGGGTAAAGGATCAGATGCAAACGCTGAAGTACCTTTCAAACCATCTCGCGTAGTATTACAAGATTTCACTGGTGTACCAGTAGTAGTTGACTTAACTTCTCTACGTACAGCAATGAACGACATGGGTGGCGACGGTAACGAAATCAACCCAGCAATCCCAGTTGACCTTGTAATTGACCACTCAGTACAAGTAGACAAATACGGTAATGCTCAAGCATTACAAGCGAACATGGATCTAGAATTCGAACGTAACGCAGAACGTTACAACTTCCTAAAATGGGCTCAAACTGCATACGATAACTTCCGTGCTGTACCACCAGCAACAGGTATCGTACACCAAGTTAACTTAGAGTACTTAGCACCAGTTGTACACGTGAACAAGAACGAAGACGGTTCATTCGAAGCATTCCCAGATTCAGTAGTAGGTACTGACTCTCATACTACAATGATCAACGGTATCGGCGTACTTGGATGGGGCGTTGGTGGTATCGAAGCAGAAGCAGGTATGCTTGGACAACCTTCTTACTTCCCAATTCCTGAAGTTATCGGTGTAAAACTTACTGGTACACTTCCATCAGGTACAACAGCTACAGACTTAGCGCTTAAAGTAACGCAAGAGTTACGTAAAAAAGGCGTTGTTGGTAAATTCGTTGAGTTCTTCGGACCTGGCGTACCAGCACTTCCATTAGCTGACCGTGCTACAATTTCAAACATGGCTCCTGAATACGGTGCTACTTGTGGTTTCTTCGCAATTGATGAAGAATCTCTTAACTACATGCGCTTAACAGGCCGTGAAGAAGAGCACATTTCAGTAGTTGAAGCTTACTTAAAAGCGAACGATATGTTCTTCGATGCAAACTTAGAGCCAGATTACACTGACGTAGTGGAAATCGATCTTGCACAAATTGAACCAAACCTTTCTGGTCCAAAACGTCCACAAGATTTAATTCCATTAACTGAAATGAAATCTCGTTACCATGAAGCAGTAGTTGCTCCATCTGGCGTACAAGGCTTCGGTTTAACTGAAGATGAGTTCTCTAAAACAGCAACAGCTAAATTTGCTGAAGGCGATGTAGAAATTCCAGCAGGCGCTGTAGGAATCGCTGCAATCACTTCATGTACAAATACATCTAACCCATACGTTTTAATCGCTGCAGGTCTTGTTGCGAAAAAAGCGGTTGAAAAAGGCTTAACTGTTCCTAAATGGGTTAAAACTTCTTTAGCACCAGGTTCAAAAGTTGTAACTGGTTACTTAGAAGATTCAGGTTTACAATCATACCTTGACCAAATCGGTTTCAACACTGTAGGTTACGGTTGTACAACATGTATCGGTAACTCAGGTCCTTTACTTCCAGAAATCGAAGAAGCGATCCAATCAAACGATTTATTCGTAACTTCTGTACTTTCTGGTAACCGTAACTTCGAAGGCCGTGTTCACCCACTTGTAAAAGCGAACTACTTAGCATCACCACCACTTGTTGTTGCTTACGCATTAGCAGGTACTGTAGATGTTGACCTTCGTAAAGATTCATTCGGTAAAGATAAAGATGGCAACGACGTATTCTTCGATGACATCTGGCCATCAACTGATGAAATCAACGATGTATTATCTAAAGTTGTTACACGTGAATTATTCCAAAAAGAATATGAAACTGTATTCAATGCAAATGAAACTTGGAATGCAATTGAAACTTCTACATCAACTCTTTACACATTTGATGAGAAATCAACTTACATCCAAAACCCACCATTCTTCCAAAACTTATCAGCTTCTCCAGAGGATATCTCTGCTCTTGAAGGTTTACGCGTTTTAGCTAAGTTTGGTGACTCAATCACAACTGACCACATTTCACCAGCAGGTGCAATTGGTAAAGAAACACCAGCAGGTCAATACTTACGTGCAAACGGTGTAGAACCTCGTAACTTCAACTCTTACGGTTCTCGTCGTGGTAACCACGAAGTAATGATGCGTGGTACATTCGCTAACATCCGTATCCGTAACCAAATCGCTCCAGGTACAGAAGGTGGTTTCACTACTTACTGGCCAACAGGTGAAGTTGAGTACATTTACGATGCAGCAATGAAATACGCTGAAAACAACACTGGCTTAGTAGTATTAGCTGGTAAAGACTACGGTATGGGTTCTTCACGTGACTGGGCAGCTAAAGGTACAAACCTTTTAGGTGTTAAAACAGTTATCGCTGAATCATACGAACGTATTCACCGTTCTAACCTAGTTATGATGGGTGTTCTTCCGCTTCAATTCGCTCCAGGCGAATCAGCTGAAACACTTGGCTTAACTGGTGAAGAAATCTTCTCAGTAAATATCGCTGAAGGTGTAAAACCAAAAGATATGTTAACTGTAACTGCTACTGCAGCTGACGGTACTGTGAAAGAATTCCAAGCTCTAGCTCGCTTCGATTCAGAAGTTGAAGTAGATTACTACCGTAACGGTGGTATCCTACAAATGGTATTACGTAACAAACTTGCAAAATAATGTTGCGTAACCGAGAAAAGACCTACCTTAACGGGTAGGTCTTTTTTTATGCCGACAACGTAACCATTTTTTTGATATACTATTACATGAGGTGAAGAAAGCATGTATATAAGTGAAAAAGAGATTGAAATTCGTTACGCAGAAACGGATCAAATGGGTGTTGTCTACCACGCAAACTATGTCATCTGGCTAGAGATGGGCAGAACACAGCTAATTAAGGACCTAGGCTTCTCTGTAACAGAGTTAGAGGACGCAGGCTATGTTTCACCTGTTATGAACGTAAACATTTCCTACAAGGCTGCACTGCGCTATGGTAAGCCTGCTAAAATTCGCACATGGGTAAAAACACAGGACCGTTTACGTACAGTCTACGGTTACGAGATACTCCATGAAGACGGAACAGTTGCTGCAACAGCAACAACAGAACATATCATTGTTAAAAAAGACTCTTTCCGCCCAATTTCTATGATGAAAATTGACCCAGTATGGTACGAACGCTACTTAGAAATCGCAGAAGAAAAACCAGAATGAACGCATTCTGGTTTTTTTATATGAAGTAGTAGGGTGAGTGACCCGTTTTCGCCCTCGAATGTCCCGAATCAAGCTGAGAGTGACCCAAACACTTCATCGAATGTCCCAAAATGCGGGTCGAATGTTCGAATTCACACTATCCTAGTCAATTGAAGTCCTTTTGATTACTCAAAAGCCTTGAAGAAAGTACAAAAAGGGAGCAACTTAGGTTGTTCGGGCGAGTGACCCGTTTTCGCCCTCGAATGTCCCGTTTGGACGAGTGAATGTCCCGAACCAAGTAGCGAATGTCCCAATCCCAAACAAAAAAGAATGGGTATGCACCCATTCTTCTAGTCAACATATTCGTATAATAGTTCGTCTAAGTCATTGTCGACTTTTACTTTAAAATCATGTCCGTCAAAGAACCAGAGATCATCTGTTTCGATGAAGAAGCGGTAACCGCCTTGTTCAGTGACAACAGCAGCGTCAATCGGTGTATCTGTATTCATGCCGATGGAATAACCTTCATGGAAGGGATTTGAGCCACCATAGCGAGCAAAGAAGCGAATATGTGCGCCTGGCTCTAAGTCCATCTCTTTTTGAAACCACTTGATTGCTTCATCTGTAATCAAAATTTCCATATACATGCACACTCCTTTTGATTTTAAATCCACGTTACTTTAGGTTCTGTACCCTCTTTGATACGTTTTATGTTTGCGCGATGACGATAAATAACGAATGTTGCAAGAGCTGTGACAACAGCGAATAGTAAATATTCTTGGTCGAGTACAGCATACGTTAATCCATAAATGAATGCAACGACTGCGGCGAACATCGAAGCAAGACTCACCATTTTAAATGCTTTTAAACAAAGTAAGAAAGCAATTAATAAAATAACGAAGATGGGCCAGTGATAACCAAGTAGCACACCCGCAGATGTTGCGACAGCTTTACCTCCGCGGAATTTCGCGAAGATTGGGAACATATGACCGACAACAGCGATGACACCAGCTACAAGCGGATGAACATGACTGTTTGAAAGAATCGCAAACGTGGGTAATAACGTAGCGAGCGTTCCTTTTAAGATATCCATGACTGTGACAACAGCACCGGCTTTTTTACCGAGTACGCGAAATGTGTTTGTAGCACCTAGATTCCCACTACCATGTTGTCGAATGTCCGTTTTATAGAACAGTTGACCAATCCATAGACCAGATGGGATGGAGCCAATTAAATAGGCTAGAATAATGACGATTGCGGTATTCATATCTGAATGCTCCTTCTTTTTCTCTTAGTTACAGGTACTAATATATTGTCATAATATTTTATCATGCTTACGCTTTTGGAACAATAAGACAATGTAGGTGTTTTCAGTTTATGCTGAAATCGTTTATTTCGCAATAAAAATACAGTAACTGTTTGCCACAAAGCAAAATTTACTCTTATAATAAGAAGGCTATGTAAAAAAACGTTGAACAGTAGCTAGCTATATTTGTAAATTCAATGATTTAGTGTATAATCAAGCCTGATATATAGCCTGTATGCTGTTGACAGAAACGCTAAGTTCATACTAGACTTAAATAAAGCGAAACAGATGTTCGTGTTAGGAGAGGATTTTTTTTGACGAAAAATAATACACTATCGTCTTATAATGAAGATGATATTCAAGTACTTGAAGGTCTTGAAGCAGTAAGAAAAAGACCAGGGATGTACATAGGGTCGACGGATAGTAGAGGTTTACATCATCTCGTTTACGAAATCGTCGATAACGCAGTTGATGAAGCGCTAGCAGGCTTCGGTAACCACATTATCGTCACACTACATGAAGATCAATCCATCAGCGTACGCGACTTCGGTCGAGGTATGCCTACAGGTATGCACAAAACAGGGAAGCCTACACCAGAGGTTATCTTTACTGTACTTCATGCAGGTGGTAAATTCGGTCAAGGTGGCTACAAAACTTCAGGAGGACTACATGGTGTAGGTTCATCCGTTGTAAACGCGCTGTCGTCGTTTTTAGAAGTAACAATTTACCGAGAAGGTACTAAGTATCAAATGCGTTTTGAAAACGGTGGAACGCCTGTCACGACGCTAGAACAGCTAGGCAAAACGAAAGAGACAGGAACACTGGTTCATTTTAAGCCGGATCCAACGATTTTCTCCGTTACAAAATATAATTTCGATACATTAGCAGAACGATTACGTGAATCGGCTTTCTTATTAAAAGGGTTAAAAATCGAATTAATTGATGAAAATACAGAAAAACATGAAGTGTATCATTATGAGAACGGGATTGAAGCATTCGTAGCCTATTTAAATGATGAAAAAGATGTGCTACACCCAGTCAAATATGTAGAAGGTACACAAGACCAAATTGAAGTGGAGTTTGCGTTCCAATACAATGACGGTTATTCAGAAACCATTCTATCTTTCGTAAATAATGTGCGTACACGTGATGGTGGTACACACGAAACAGGTGCGAAAGCTGCTTTAACGCGCGCTTTTAACGAATATGCACGTAAAGTAGGCTTATTAAAAGAAAAAGATAAGAACCTAGAAGGCTCGGATATTCGTGAAGGACTAGCTGCGATTGTTTCCGTTCGAATCCCAGAAGGCTTACTACAGTTTGAAGGACAAACAAAAGGAAAACTAGGTACAAGCGAAGCGCGTAGTGCAGTTGATCAAGTCGTCTCGACACAATTAATGTACATGCTAGAAGAAAATGCAGAGCTTAGTACATCGCTTGTGCGTAAAGCGATTCGCGCACAACAAGTACGTGAAGCAGCACGTAAGGCGAGAGAAGATGCACGTAATGGCAAAAAGAATAAAAAGCAATCGACCCTATTATCAGGTAAGTTAACGCCAGCACAATCAAAAAATGCGGCGAAAAATGAACTGTATTTAGTCGAAGGAGATTCAGCGGGTGGCTCAGCAAAACAAGGGCGCGACCGCTCATTCCAAGCGATTTTGCCACTTCGCGGTAAAGTCATTAATACTGAAAAAGCAAAATTACAAGACATTATGAAGAACGAAGAAATTGCGACGATCATTCATGCAGTTGGTGCGGGTGTTGGTGCAGACTTTAATGTAGAAGATGCAGCGTATGATAAAGTCATCATTATGACCGATGCCGATACAGATGGTGCGCACATCCAAGTATTATTATTAACATTCTTCTTCCGTTACATGCGACCACTTGTGGAAGCAGGGAAGGTCTATATCGCTCTACCACCGCTTTATAAAGTATCTAAAGGTACAGGACGTAAAGAAGTCATTGAATATGCATGGACAGAACGTGAATTAAATCAAGCAATTCAAAAAGTCGGAAAAGGCTATGTTTTACAACGCTATAAAGGTCTTGGTGAGATGAATGCTGACCAGTTATGGGATACGACGATGAATCCTGAAACACGTACATTAATTCGTGTGAAAATTAACGATTTAGAACGTGCAGAGCGCGGTGTTGCGACGTTAATGGGCGATAAAGTAGAGCCACGTCGTAATTGGATTGAAACACATGTTGACTTCGGATTAGAAGAAGATGACAACATTTTAGAAAGTGAATTTATCGAGAAAAATGAAGAGCAGGGGGATCTGTAAATGACAGAGAAAGAGCAATTTCAAGATCTGCCTTTAGAAGAGGTTATTGGTGACCGATTTGGTCGTTATAGTAAATATATTATTCAAGATCGTGCATTACCAGATGCTCGTGACGGATTGAAGCCTGTACAACGTCGTATTTTATATGCGATGTTTATGGATCATAACACGCATGATAAGCCATTCCGTAAATCTGCTAAAACAGTAGGGAATGTAATTGCAAATTATCACCCACATGGCGATATTTCAGTGTATGAAGCGATGGTTCGTCTATCACAAGATTGGAAATCACGTCATCCACTCGTTGAGATGCACGGGAATAACGGTTCGTTAGACGGGGACTCACCTGCTGCGATGCGTTATACAGAAGCACGTTTATCAAGTATTGCAGGTGAAATGTTACGCGATCTTCAAAAAGAGACGGTTGATTTCATTCCAAACTTTGATGACCAAGATATGGAGCCAACTGTATTACCTGCGCGCTTCCCAAACTTATTAGTGAACGGTTCGACAGGGATTTCGGCAGGTTATGCGACAGATATTCCACCGCATGCACTGCATGAAGTGATCGATGCAGTACTCATGCGATTGAAAAATCAAAATGCCACAGTAGATGAACTAATGAAAGTTATTTCAGGTCCTGACTTCCCAACAGGTGGGATTATTCAAGGTGTGGCAGGGATTAAAAAAGCGTATGAAACAGGTCGCGGTAAAATTGTTGTACGCGCCAAAACACGCATTGAAACATTAAAAGGTTCAAAAGAGCAAATTGTCGTTGATGAAATTCCATACGACGTAAATAAAGCCAATCTTGTGAAAAAAATAGATGAGTTACGTGTCGATAAGCGCTTAGAAGGTATTGCAGAAGTACGTGATGAATCGGATCGTCAAGGTTTGCGAATCGTTATCGAGATGCGTCGTGACATTCCAGCAGAACCGATTTTACAATATCTTTTTAAAAATACGGATTTACAAGTAGCCTATAACTTTAACATGATTGCGATTCATGACCGTCGTCCAACGATGATGACATTACCGATGATGTTAGATGCGTATATCAAGCACCAAAAAGAGATTATTACGAAACGTAGCCAATTTGATTTACGAAAAGCACATGCGCGTCTACATATTGTAGAAGGTCTGATGAAGGCACTATCGATTTTAGACGAAGTTATTCAAGCGATTCGTGCATCAAAAGATAAAAAAGATGCAAAAAACAATTTAGAGACGAAATTCGACTTTACAGAAGTACAAGCAGAAGCAATTGTATCGCTGCAACTGTATCGTTTAACGAATACCGATATTACGGAATTACGTGAAGAAGAAGCGACATTGAATGCGACCATTGCGGAATTAGAAGGCATTTTACAAGATGAAAAAACACTTGTGGCTGTCTTGAAAAAAGAATTACTTGATATTCGTAAACGTTTTAAAGAAGATCGTCGTTCACTTATTCAAGAAGAAATTGCA
The DNA here is from genome assembly GCF_030219945.1 of Kurthia sp. YJT4. NCBI lineage: Bacteria > Bacillati > Bacillota > Bacilli > Caryophanales > Caryophanaceae > Kurthia > Kurthia sp. YJT4. Next base: position 1,478,029 of record NZ_CP126689.1, read on the forward strand.
GAGATTAAACTGAACATGGATGTATTAATTCCATCAGAAGATGTCATCGTTTCGGTGACGAAAGATGGCTATGTGAAGCGTACGAGTCTACGTTCATATAAATCTTCAAACGGCGAAGGTTTTGCAATGAAGGAATCGGATGAAATTGTCTTTAAACAACAATTGAATACGCAACAACATGTGCTTCTTTTCACAAACAAAGGACATTATATTTTCCAACCGATTCACGAGTTACCAGATATTCGTTGGAAAGACTTAGGGCAACATATTTCAAGCTTGGTCAATGTGACAGATGCAGAAGAACGCATTATCCGAGTAGTGGGTGTCGAAGATTTCGAAGCACCATTATATGTTGTGACGGTTTCAAAATATGGTCAAATTAAGCGAACACTTTTAAAAGAGTACTTTGTCACACGTTATAATAAGCCATTCAAAGCAGTAAATCTGAAAAAAGATGATGAATTACAATTTGCAGATGTCGTAGCAGAGGACCAAGATGTCATCTTAACAACGTATATGAGTTTTGCTGTACGCTTCCCACTAGAGGAAGTGCCACCAACAAGTGTACGAACAGCAGGTATTAAAGCAATTAATCTAAAAGACGATGATTATATTGCCGCAACAACGATTGTATCGCCAGAAGATGCAGGCGATGTTCTCATCATTACAACACGCGGTTCAGTGAAGAAGATGTCGATTAAGGAATACGAACCGACAGGACGTGCAAAACGCGGTCTTCAAACACTACGAGAACTAAAAACAAATCCACATCGTATTGAAGCCGTGCTACGTGTCGCACGTGGTACAACGGTAGAAATTGCGACGGAAAAAGAGATTGTCGAAGTCATCTCAACCGATCAATATCGCCATGCGGATCGTCTATCAAACGGTTCACCCGCAGTGAATACCGCAACAGACGGTGCGATTGTACGCATTACAGTACAACCACCTGAAGAAACAGAATAGAAATCAAAAGGAACCGTAGAATAAATTACGGTTCCTTTTTTGTCGATTATGTGAAGAAGTATGTCGTTCATTTAAAAGCGTAGTATACTGAACAAATAGAGGAGTGGAGTTTATGAATAGAATAGAGCAAGCGATGCAAGCGAAAAAGAAAAAGCAATTTGATGAGGCATTACAGTATTATCAACTCCATCAGCGAGAACAGGGCATTAGTGCAGGGCTATTACATTCGATTGCGAAAATTTATTATTTAAAAGGTGACGGAGAGATTGCACTTCGTTTTCATTTGGCAGCGACACACTTAACGCTACATATGGATCAAATCTTATTACAAAATGAAGATGAACAAGCGCTACAAGCATTAAAACGTTTACCAAGTGAAGTTCGTAAAACATTGCCACATGATGTTGCAGGTATGCTTTATGTACATCTAAATGCAATCAATCATATCGCACATAGTTTACTAGATCGTCCTGCTACATGGCAGGAGAAGCCAGAGCTACAGCCGATTGCCAAGTTATATGCTGCGCATGTATTAGGCGATGGTTCAGAGCATGCACTATATGAACAATACAATCAAACACCTGAAAGTATGCAACAAGTCGAACAGAAGTATTACTTGCCTGCTGGCTTCCAATATGCCTTCCAACAAATTAAGTGGCAGTCACTTGGAAATACAGATGTGAGAGCGTTATATTTCACATAAATAAAGATTTTTTGTAAAAGTCATTATATTTTCAGAAAATAAAGACTTATCGTATAATAAGCTATGGGTATTACCTTCAAATTTGTTTATTTTTAGTTGTATCGTATTCATTATTCGTTATGCTTTTCAAAATGACGACCAAAAAGGAGATTGAACGATGTTTAACGAAAAGTACAAATTATTAAATGGTGTACACATGCCAAAAGTGGGTTTGGGTACATGGCTTATTAAAAACGATGCGGTCACACCAATCGTTGCAGACGCATTAGAGGTGGGGTATCGACATATTGATACAGCACCAGCATATATGAACGAAGGTGGTGTGGCAGAAGCAATCCATGCAAGTGGTATTTCGCGAGAAGAACTATTTATCGCCACAAAAGTGGGAGCAGAGTCGAAAAAATATGACGGTGTTGTCCGTTCGATTGACCGCTCGCTGAAAAAGATGAATCTCGATTATATCGATTTACTACTGATTCATAGCCCACAACCATGGAAAGAGTTCCGCGAAGAAAATCGCTATTTTGAAGAAAATAAAGAAGTATGGCGTGCGATGGAAGATGCTTATAAAGAAGGAAAAGTGAAAGCGATTGGCTTATGTAACTTCCTGCAAGATGATATTGAAAACTTGCTAGAGAGTTGTGAAATTAAGCCGATGGTCAATCAAATTTTAGCGCATATTTCCAATACACCATTCGAATTAATCGAGTTTTGTCAAAAACACGATATTCTGGTGGAGGCATATTCGCCAATAGGACATGGGGAAGTGTTACAACACCCTCGTCTTCAAGCGATGGCAGAACATTACGGTGTATCTGTAGCACAGCTTTGCTTACGCTATGATTTACAACTAGGTCTATCGGTTATTCCAAAATCAACTGATCGTACACATATGGAAGAAAATACAGCACTTGATTTTGAAATCAATGAAGCAGATATGGAAGCTTTAAAACAAGTCGAAAAAATCGAAAGCTACGGAAAAGATAGTATCTATCCTGTTTTCGGTGGCAAAATTAAATAAAGTAAAAGTGAGGATGGGACAGAATATCTCATTTTCCTTTTTTAGAGTTCACAACGAAAAACTGGAACCGCACAATAGCGCGATTCCAGTTTTTCTTATGCTCATGTAGGATGGTGTTTTTACACTTATGTCCCATCCCCTTTTCTCTTTACATCCCACTTAAACATCCGTATAATTCCATAAAATGAATAGAAAGGAATGATGATGTTGAATTGTACATTACGCTATATTATTTTATACGTCTCTGATTTTGACCAAGCCTATACGTTTTACAAAGATGCAATTATCCGTTAAGATGCAGCAAGGTACATATGTGGAGTTTGATACAGGACAGACGACATTCGCGATCAATACACGAGACGCTGTAAGAGAAGAAATCGGCTTAATCGTTCCATACAAAACGGAAAAAACAGCAACATTTGAAGTTGCATTTACAGTGGAAGAGGTTGCACAGACAATCGATATCTTGCGTGCAAAAGGCGCACAGATTATAAAAGAACCTGTAACAAAACCATGGGGACAAACAGTTGCCTATATAGCAGACCCAGACGGACATTATATTGAAATTTGTAGTGAAGTAGGGGCGTAAACAATGTATAGTATTCGAAATATGACAGAACAAGATGTTTTAGCTGTGCAACAAGTGGCGACGGAGACATGGCACACAACCTATGAGGGCATCATTCCACGTTCTATTCAAGATGCTTTTTTACAACAAGCCTATGAAGAATCTCGCTTATTACAACGTTTACAACATGGCTTTTTTTATGTAGTTGAAACAGAAGGAACAGTAGAAGGCTTTGCCCATTTCTCACCTGTAGTAAATGGTATGGTTACGCTATATGCAATTTACATTCATCCGGCGCTACAAGGAAAAGGAGTTGGCACAGCTTTTTTACAAAAGCTTCATGAAGATGTAGAAACAATCGAGGTAGAAGTAGAGCAAGATAATCAAATTGGCATACGTTTTTACGAAGCGAAGGGTTTTCAAGTACGTGAAATATATGAAGAAGACTTTGATGGTCACTTACTGAAAACAGTGAAAATGTATAAGGTTGTGTAAGATGATGCGATATGGACTTATTTTGATGATTGGTTTTTCGTTGACTTTTTTATTGCAAGATTCATTTTTTACACAATCCCATGTCATAGTTAATCTTTTTTTGAGAACACTATTTGCTTGCTTTTTCTTATGTATGATTTGGTTAGTACAAAATATAGGCTTTTCAAATAAACAATCTAAATAATTTAAAAAGAGCTTCAGCGGAAATACGCTGAAGCTCTCTTACATATTATGCATTTTTTCGCATGATTCGTAAAAAATAAATGGTAGGTAAGATGAGTAGTGCAGATGCGAATAGTCCACCTTCAATGGACGTATAAAGTGCGATAAGTCCAACAAGTGGTCCACCTGCTACTTGACCAAAAGCATCAACTTGTCCATAGAAGGAAAGTGTTGTCGCGCGCCCTTTTGATTCTACTTGTTTATTCATCATAATATTCATGAGAGGGTGGTTCACATTTCGTAGTGAAGCAACACATAAATAAAGTACGACAGCTACTATAAAATGTGTTGTAAAAGCGAAATAAATCATGAATAGTATGAGCACAGTATTCAACCACATGAGTAGACGCGCAAAATGCGAAGTAGCTATTTGCTCCATCCACTTGAGTAAACCAATATTGAGCAAGAATGTGAGCGCATAGAACAAGCCGAACCAATAGACGGTGTAATGCTCATTCAATTGGAAGTTTTCAATGAAGTGAGCGCCCCATAAACGATCAAATCCTTCACTAGCGAGACCCATAAATAATGTAATGCTTGCTAAAGAGAGAAGCGTTCGGTCAGATCGAATCACATTCCAACTCGATTGTAGTGCTATTTTCATGTGATGTAGGTGTGATTGCTTTCCTTGTGTGATGGGTACAAACTTTGTTTCAGGAATCCAAAAAATAGAGAACAAAGCGATGAGTAATAATGCAGCACCAGCGAATAGGATGGCGATTTGTACTGTAAATAGACTACCAATCGCTACGCTTGTTAGAATACCGATAAAACTACCAATCGAACTAAATTTTGCGCCATTTAAAAGTGTGTGATCCAGCTGTTCTGGTGTGATTTCATCTGCAATCCATGCAGTTTCAGCACCGCTAATAAATGTCCAACCCATTCCCCATAATGCAGCCGCAATCGCAATCGCTGTAAAAGAGGGGATGCTTCCTTCTAAAAGATGTGCACAGCCAATGATGATTGTCCCGATAATAATCGATTTTTTACGACCAAACAAATCAGCGACTAATCCCGTAGGAATCTCACACAGTAAAACGGCTAATTCCATAATTGTCCCGATTAAAACAAGCTCTAATGGATTCAGTTGTGCATCTGAAACGTAGTAAATGATATTTAAAGTGAAAACAATTTGTAAACAAAATGCGCGTGAACTTGTAAAAGCATAATAAATAGATGGTGTTGTCATGTGTAACCTCCGAATGAAATTCATTTCAATACGGAGAATACGTCATTCCTTAAATGTGCATACCCTCCGTTTTAGGTGATGTAATGCAAGTAATGACTGTCATATTCATTCGCTCCTTTTTCATAGATTGCTTCGATTATAACATAATTTGTAAAATAAAAAACTTCCACATCATCTGTAGAAGTTTTTCATAATTAAAAAGAAATATTCATTTGATTGAGTAATTGTTGCATGATTTCAGCGCTACCATCTTGGAACATAAAAATTGAAAAAGCAATCATACAGACACCTGTTAAAGAAGCAAACCACTTCTTTGAAGGCATCCATTGTTTTCGAAAAGCCGTAATCAGTAATACAATACCCATCAATAAAATCAGAAAATACCAAAAACCCATATGTTCTCACTCCTTTCTATTTTAATTAAGAACGAAAATAGAAGGAAGAAGTTCCAAATAATGTTTTAGGCTTTGCGTATTTTGTGTAACAAAGACATAGTCGCGTAGATTAAAAGGATACAGCCAATTCCACCAATACAAGCTGCACTAAGAATGCGTAGTGGTTGCGATTCAAAAAGAAATAGTGTTATGACAGCTAACAATACAATCAGGTATGGCATCCATTTAGAAAAAGTAACCAACGAATTTTTTTGCTCGACTTTCCACTTATTACTTGTGGCAGCTAATGTCGTCCAAGCAAGTGGAATCGTCAAGACAGTTAGTAAAATAGAGAGGATCAGTAAAAATAGTTGTAAAACCTGTGTTGTCTGGTCATATAAATACCAACTAAGAAGTGTAATAGGAATGAATGAAATAGTCGTAATTTGAAGCGGTTTTAAAGAGCTTTTATATTTTTCAACATGTGTTGCATCATCGGTATAAAGTGACTTTGTTTCGGGGGCAGCTTTGAATAAATGAATATTTGCTTGTGAATCAACATGTGACCAGCCCGCCTGATTGAAAAGTTCAAAGTATTCGTCATCACCATCCTCTAATATACGATAGTCAATTTCATAAATCCAATCTTTCTCAGTCCCTTTTTCAAGTGTATAACCTAAAAAGGAAAACTTTTTGACATGCCATCCTTGTTTGGATAACTCATGTAAACGTGTCATATCTTTTTGTTCCGAAAAAGCCAATCCATTGGACATAATATATTTCTTTTTCACTATCATCTTTCCTCCATTTCTTGTTCAGCTAATTGAATCATCTGTTTTCGTAATTGAATTTCTTCCTTTAGAATGGTGCGTCCTTGCTCCGTCAGTGTATATACTTTTCTACGTGAATCGGAATCATCAAATAAATAAATCCATTGATTATTTAATAATTTTTTTATAATGGTGTACATGGAAGCAGGGCCAATTGTGATCAAACCGTTTGATGTTTCTTCGATTAAATTCATCATCGCGTAACCATGTCGTGGCTTTGCTAAGGCAGACATAATATAAAACATTGAATCAGTTAGTTGTTCATTTTTTTTCAATATATCACCTCCTGATATATCACTTTATGATATATAATATATCGCTTTGTGATATAAAAGTAAAGAGATAAATAAAAAATACGCTAGGTAATCGATTGATTACCTAGCGTACTTGAAGTTTATTCGCCTACAAGTCCGTCACCGTCGCGGTCATCCATATAAGGATATAACCAGTGATCTTTTGTAATTGGCATTTTGAATCCAGCTGCTTTTGCTTCTTTAATGGTGACTTGTCCGTTACCATCTGTATCTACAGCTGATACGTCACCTTTTGTTTGTGGTTTTGAAGAAGTTGTCGGTTGTTTTTTAGTTAAACCGAGTTCTTCATTTCGCTGATCTGGATTACCGTTTGCATATTCATCTACAACGCGATTACCTTTAATTGTGTATGTGTATTTATAACGGGAAGGAATTTGTGTTTTCGTATTTGGATACGTGATAATCGCTTCAAAATCTGTTGCGCCACCGGCTTTACGAATCGCATCTTCCATATAGGCTTGGTCACCATGACGGTTTAGTGTACTATCTTGTGGTGTAATGTTATAAGCATTTGATACACCACCAAGTGAATCGGCAATGACATGTCCTTCGTCTAAATCTTTACGTTCGACACCTGGAACTTTCGCTTCGTCTCTACAGTATCTTCCTGATGATGTAACTTGTTCAGTACGATCATTTTGTAAGGTAATCTTTTTAGCAGTGACGCGAATTAATTGGCCATATTCGTTTGTAAATGCCCAATACTCACGATTTCCAAAGCCGATGTCTACTACAACATTTGCTTCACGACTCCCAGATAAATTACAAGCATTCGCTTTGATTAATTTGTAGCCTTTGAATTCATCTTTTGAAGATGTTGTGTTTTCTTCTTTTTGAGTAGATTGTTTTTCTTGTGTGTTACTTTGATTGTCATTTGCTTGTTGTGTTGACTCGGTTGTTTGTTGTTCAACCGGTGCAGTTTTTTCTTCCGAGCATCCAACAAGTGCAAAACTAATGGATGCTAGTAAACCTAATTTAATCAGTGTTTTCATAGATGTCTTACTTCCTTTATTCATTAGCGTTCACACGCCCAGTTATCGTGGTCGCGGTCCATCTTTGCTTGGTAAGCAGGGTGACTTTTCGGTACACCATTTGGATAGACTTTGCGTAATTCAGTGCAGTTTTTAAATGTTTTTGATGTGTTGACCGTCACAGTAGAAGAAGGTTTTTTAGAAGCGAAACCGCTGTTCGTTACATAACCTTTCTTAGACCAAATACGTAACTTTTCTTTTTTTGCTTTAGACTGTGCAACGAAATATTTCGTTTTATATTTCGTGTTCGGTGCGTAAACATATGCAACGCGAGCATAGCCTTTACGTACAAGCTCTAAATTCAAGTCTTTACCGTCAACATACACATACGCTAATTTACGTCCGTATTTATCACCTTTATAGCCTGTACGGTCAAAATCCAGTTGAATTTTTTTTGCTTTTTTTAAGCGATTCTTCGTATAGTTACTAGCTTCTTTACCATAAGGTTGAACTCCCTTAGAAGGGTGGACCGTTTCAGGTGTATCAACAAGTAGGAAGCGCACTTTCATATTCTTTCCCTTATACTTAAATGTTGCTGTATCACCATCTGTCGCACGCACAAGTGATACGGTTTTAAGAGAAGCCGCTGTAACGGTTTTCGGTGTTGTGTCGATTGGGTTTAACATCGATCCGCCAACTAACGAGATGCCAAGTACACTCGCCAAAACTGTCTTTTTTAATAAAGCCCAATTCATGTTCAATTCACTCCAAGTCATTTACTTTGTTGGAATCGTTTAGATATTCCAACATGAATAAACTAACGATAGAAGAAAAGCATGTACTTGTCAATTAAAGTGAAAAAAGCATCTTTTTTGTGAATTCATGTTATTTTTAAAGTATAAAATATTCTGAAAATCGTTTATCATAGTAAATAGTATATAAAGAAAGAAGGCAATCATCATGAAGACAATTGAAGTACATGCAGCACCAAGTGAATATATTTTAAAAGAAGGTGCTTTTGAATTATTAGAAGAAAAATTACAACAACGTGGCATTCAAAGTATCCTTGTTGTGACAGGGACGAAATCATATGAAGCTGCAAAAGCGTATTGGCCAGAGATGCCGAGTATGACAGAAACTTTTTATACATATCAAGGTGAATGTTCTTTCGCTGAGATTGATAAAGTGGTAACAAAAGCGAAAGAAGTCGATGCGATTGTTGCTTTAGGCGGGGGAAAGGTAATTGATTTAGCGAAAGCAGCAGCGAATGAATTACATAAACAAGTAATTGTTTTACCGACACTAGCATCTAACTGCGCACCGTGGACACCGCTAAGTGTTATTTATGATAATGAAGGGGCATTTCATCATTATGATATCTATCCAATTGCGACGAGTTTATTATTAGTTGAGCCGAAGTTACTACTTCATGCGCCGCGTGATTTATTTGTTGCAGGTATTGGTGATACATTAGCGAAGTGGTATGAAGCCGATGTACAATTACGTACGATTGAGCATTTACCTGTACCGCTCATGATTTCGTATGAAGCAGCGAAACAGTGTAAAGAGTTACTACTACGCGATTCAAAAGAGGCTTTACGTGCGATGGATGAAGGAGTACTAAATGATGCCTTTATTCAAGTGGTAGAAGTGATGTTCATGTATGCAGGCATGGTGGGAGGTTATGGCGATCATTATGGGCGTACAGCAGGTGCACATGCAGTTCATAATGGATTAACGGCTTTAGAGGAGAGTCATGCGTTGTTACATGGTGTAAAAGTGGCTTACGGAATTTGTGTACAGTTAATGCTTGAAAATCGTCCAGAAGAAGTACAAGCGTTGCGCACATTTTATGAGGAATTACATCTTCCTCAAACATTAAAAGAGCTAGGTTTAATAGAAGTAACAGCTCAACAATTACAAGAAGTAGCTGAAAAAACAACGATTCCAACAGAGTCCATTCATTTAATGCCAATTGGTGAAATAACGAGTGAACGTGTACTAGAAGCGATGCAAGCACTTGAACAACTCGTATAATTAAAAATAACTTGTAGGTCGTAAAAGACCTGCAAGTTATTTTTTAAATAAACCTCGCTAGTCTATATATGAAAATAAAAAAACAGGTTCATAAAAGTAAAAGAGGCTTAAACAAATAATGTCAGCCTCACTTTTCTGTAACGAGTTGGTGAACAGAACCATGGATGAGTGTATAGTTTTTATCATAGGCAGAGAGAAAGCCATCTTTTGAAACCCAAATGACGGTCGTTGTCTCAGGACGTTCTTCATCAATTAATGCCATTTTATAATGATGCTGAATGGGTGTTTCATTTTGAAACCATTGTTTTTTTACATGCCATTGTTGAAGTGTTTTACGCGTTTTTTCATAGAGCGGTTCACCCTTTGTTGCAGTGAAGATTTGCTGACGCGGCTCACCCTGTGAGACATCTCACAAAGTAATACGATCTACAACGATTTCAAAGCGATCTGAATCGGTGACGAGTGTATCGACAACATCTTTTGGTTTAATCGCAATATAAAAAGTAGCACTAATGATAATGAATGCAACAATCCCAATTAATAAAAATAGTTTTGAACGATTTTCCATATACTTCGCCTCCTAGTCACTTCATTCATATAACCGTTCCCGTATTTTTAAATAGTAGACCATCCCATTAAAAAAACAGGGGAAACGGTATTCGTTTCCTCCTGTTTTAATTGTTATTTTTGTAATGTTAGACGTAATTTATAAGGGTCTGCAAACGCATTTCCTTGACGGTCTTTTACTTTAATCGCATAAGTTGTATTTTTCTTGAATGTGTAAGAGCCGATTTCTTCATCACTTACACCATATGCATCGAATGTTTTAAGTTTTTTACCATTTGCATATAACGTGATGACAGGGTCAAAATCTGCCGCGCCGCTTAATGCTAAACGGACTTTTTTCGTTGTTTTATTTTTGAATGCATACCAGTCTTCGTCACCTTGTAGCTGACCAGGATTTAGATAGCCTGTTTTTTCATAAACCGAGGCGCTTTTCTTCGTTAATGAAATCGGGTGAGAAGGGCGATTATTTTTTACTTTATTTTTTGCATCTTCATCTTTTGTTACAACTTGTTGAATTTTTAACTCATAAGGATAAATCGAGAATAGATCTGTTGTTAAAAAAGCAGTGGGTTGAGCTAATACGAAGAATGTATCGCCTTTTTTCGCTTCAATTGAACCGCTGATTGGCTCACCATTTAAGTCATTTCCAACAGGCTTAAATGCAGATAAATCATTCCCATCCATCTTGTGATTATGATTCTTATCTTCATAAACCGTAATCGACTTCGTGTACAGATTATGCCATTCTTGTGAATACTTCGTATCATCAAATGGACTTAAATCCATCTTCATTTGATAGATACCGTCTTTCGGTGCTTTAAAGTAATAGAAGTCTACATCGTTTGGACGTGCAAAATTCGCTGTTACTTTTTGATTTACACGAATCGTTTTTGCTTGTTCAGGTACATTGTTTTGCTCGTATTTGTCTACTATATTTGATTGTAACTTTTTCGCTGTGACACGATAGCCATTTTTCGGAATCGAGCCAACTGAGCCAACACCAACTTCTACTAGATACGTCGTATTTGCTTGTAAACTCGCAATGGCTTTTTTCTTCATAATGCCGTCTTCTGTACTATTGGAAGCTAAAAATTCTTCTGAACGCATACCTGTTTGTGGATCATTTTGTACTTCATAAATTGTGACAGAAGGTTGTTCAGCAGCGTGTGCGACAGCAGTATTAAATTCATAAAAACCAGAAGTAGTGGTTTTGAAGTAATAACCATCTAAGTCAGTTGAACCTTGTAAAAAGCCTTCTACACCATTCACTACATCAAATGGTCGGCCTTTTTTCTTAAATAATTGTTCGAGTGTATACACTTTAGTCGGGTTTGTACGATCTATTTTTTGACTTGTTTCTGGATTGAATATGATTGAATCTTCATCGGCTGGCATCGTACGACTTGATAATGTCAGTTGATAAGGCAGTAAAGATGCTTTTGGTGAGACAACACCTTCTTTTAATTGATTAAGGACATCTTCTTCAGGCATTGCTTCACTATTGCTACTGTTCGATACGATAACTTCATATTCTTCACCTGTTGTGGCAGGGAACGAAGCATATTCAGCTTTTCCAATACCATTTTTATTAATCGAAACAAGTGGTGCACTGCTTTCTTCATTTAATAAATCTTGTTTTTTGTAGACTTCAATCGAAAGGTCGACACCAGGTAGAGCAGATGTTTGAACTTGAACTAATTCATCTTTGGTTGCTTTTATATGAAAGGCGTCTTGGTCAACCCCATCAGCTGTTTCGTTCATATATAGTCCATATACTTTTGTATTTGTACTTTTTAATGCCATCGGTTTTTCAATCGAAGCTTCATCTTTTGGTTTACTAGACTGTTTTAAAATATCTAGTGCATAAGGTGTATTAGCGTGTCCATATACATTTTTAACACCGATTGCGACTGTACCATCTTCTTTTGCCTGTACAAATCCCGCTTCTTTTTCACCAGCGCCCGTATCTTGAATCGTTTTTGTTTGAACTTTTGTACCGAAAGTTTTTAAAACAAGTTTTAAATCCGTTACGTTGTTAGATGAGGCAGTAGCTTGGATTAGTTCACCTTTTTTCACAGGTACTTGATACCACTTTGTTTCATTCGGTTGTTTAAGTGTCCCTTTTTTCGTCTGTGTTCCTTTTATAACCGTAGCATCTTTTAAAATGGTTGCGTTCGTCCATTTTTTTGATGTAAATGTCGGGATTTTCCCTTTAAAATTTTGAGCTGCCAGTGGTTGAATGAAACCATAACCGTATTTTAAGTCATAACCTTTTGTGCCAAGATCTTTTGCTGTTTTTTCAAGTACATAGGCAAGTTGCTCTGGTGAATAAGCGTGATTGATAAGTAGAGAAGAAGCAATCCCCGCAGCAGCAGGTGAAGCCATCGATGTGCCACTCATCGTTTCAAAAGTTGAGCCACGTGTCGCATCATAAGAAGTGGAATAAATATCCTCACCAGGAGCCATTAAATCGAGTGATGCTCCATAATTCGAAAAGTCACTACGCTTTTTCTTCGCATTCACTGAGCCAACACTGATGACATTCTCTAATGAAGCAGGGTAGTCTGGGCGATCTGTATCATCATTACCAGAAGCTGCGAATACCGCCACTCCTTTTGCATGTGCTTTTTGCACAGCTTGGTCGACAAGAGGTGAATATAATTCATTACCTAAACTCAAATTAATCACTTTTGCGCCATCTTTGATCGCTTGGAGAATCGCTTTTGCGACATCATAGTCAGCAGCATATTCAGAGCCATTGAAAACATCGTAAGATAGAATTTCAGCATTTGGATTAACACCATATCCACCAATACCATTATTCATTTTCGCTGCTAGTATTCCTGCAACATGCGTACCATGTGATTTTTTAACTTGTGCTTTCATGGGATTCGCGATATTTACTGCCTTTTTGACTTGACCTTTTAATTCAACATGATTCGCATCGACACCAGTATCAATGACAGCGACTTTGATTTTTTTCTTTTTCGTTTGTTGCATTAGCTTTTTTGTTTGAAATAATTGATGCGTATATTGTAAAGATGCTTTTTCGTCCACTTGTCCGGAAGTTTCGTATAATGGACTTAAAGAGAGACGTTCAAATCGAGCATCTTGTGAAAACCAATCAATCGCTTTTTTCATCGCTTCATCTGTTTTAAACTGAACAACCATTGTGTGCAGGTCTGGAATTTGTTGTATAATCGTACCTTTCAGTTGCTGAATCTCTTGATATGTATAGTCATTTGAAGACTGAATAACAAGTGTACGTTTTGCATAGGATTTTTTTGTAAGATTTTTTTGAATTGAAGAATTAGTTGCCTGTGCAACGGATGTTGGTAGTGCAGCTGTTAATAGTAGGGCAGAAGCTGCTACTGTCGATATCCATTTATAAATTGTTGGTTTCAAAGAATCACTCCCGTAAATAAATTGCTTTTGTATCATAACACAAAGCTTTTGTCGATGCAGTGATTTATATGACGTGAATTTGTATTAAAAAGATGCCTAAAATAGCAAATTTTCATAGAATGTTATGATATAAAGGATGCTTGAAAGGTGAAAGAATTAAAAATTAGGGAGGAATAAAATATGTGTGTGCGATATACATGTCCCGTTTGTGGGTACGAGGGGTTAGAAAATGCAGTTTTTGTTAATGGAGAATATCTAAATACTTTTGAAATATGTACTTGTTGTGGATTTGAATTTGGTTTTAGTGAAGATCATGATGTGGTGCATGGTTTCATTACAATACCGGAACCATTTTTAGAGGTCGCTTTTCAACTATACCGAAAAAAATGGATAGAAGAAGGAATTCGGTTATTTGATTCGAAATCGATTCCAGAAAATAAAAAGAATAAAGATAGCCTGAAGTTTGATGTCTTAGTAGATCAACTAAAAGCTTTAAAGTTAGATGTATCAAATTTCGATATAAAAGGTTTTGAGAAATTTTAAAAGGGGTTTGATTGTGTGAAGAAATATACATGTCCCGTTTGTGGGTACGAGGGATTAGAAGAACCGACGTATTATGAGAATTTCGCTGGAAGTAATGAAATATGTGCCTGTTGTGGATTTGAATTTGGAGTAGACGACTTTGATTGTGATGCATTTGAACATGAGGGTTTAACAGAACGAGAAATTGTAGAGGAGTCACATCGCATTTGGCGAGGAAAATGGATAAATCGTCATTTTGAGTTATTTGATGCAAGCGCCTTTCCTAAAGAGAAGAGACATGGACGATTTTTAAAAGAAGCAGGAGCAATCAAACAATTGAATCATATAAAAAAGAGGGGCTTTGACAATATGAATTGTCTAAGTCCCTCTTTTACTTCTTATTTTTTAACCGTTAGTGTATAAGGTTGAATCGACGCGCGTTTTAAACGGTCTGTTACTTTGAAATAGTACGTTCCTTTTGATGCATTCAATGTCAGTTTTTCGGCATCGCCGTCACCGTAAAGATCCGTTTTAGATAGGCGTTTACCATCTTTATAGACTTCTAGTACACCGTCTAGGCTTGTTGGCACATCAAGCGTTACCGTTAATTTGCCTTTTTTCGTTGCTTTATAGACGAACCAATCGGCATCACCGTTTGTAAAGCCCGCATTCATGTAAGCAGAACCTGAAACAGTAGAAGTTGATTTTTTCTTGAAAGCAATTGGTTTCGAAGGTTTGTTATTTTTAACGATACTTTTTGCATCTTCATCGACTGAAGGAGTTGCTTGAATCGCTAATTCATATGGACGAGCAGAGAACATAAATGCTTCAAATGCCGTTGGTTGAACTGCGACAAAGTAATGTTCACCTTTTTGCATTTCGACACCAGAATGTAAAGATAAATCATTTTGCATATCTTCTAAATAAATAGAAGATTCCATTTCATTGGCATCTAAACGTTTATTATGATTTTTGTCGAGTACTAATCGAACTGTTGAAATATAACGATTGTGCAATAATGTAGGCAATGTTTGTAAATCATTCTTTGTTAAATTTTTTAACTGATAATCTACACTATAAATACCTGTTTTCGGTGCTTCATAGTAGTAGAAATCTACATCATTAAATGTTGAAACATTGGCAATTAATTTCCCTGTTTTCGGGAATGATGCAGCTTGTTCAGGTTGATTATTCACTTCAAATGAATCAGCTACATTCGTTTTAATCTTTTCCGCTTTTAATGTATAGCCATCAAAAGGAATGGTTTGGTCAGAGTTTGCGATAACACGTAGTACATAATCCGTATTCGCTTTTAAGCCCATCATCATCGAAGAACCGTCCGCAGCATAGTCACTCGTATTATCATAAATGTCTTCTAAATACACCATTTCTTGACCATCTACTGTTTCCGTCATCGCTTCAGCTAATACTACGTTCGGTAAATTACGCATATTTTTCGTTTGAATGTGTAGTTTATAAATACCGTCCGCATTCGTTTTAAAATGATACGCATCGTAGTCGCTCGAACCTTGTAAATGACCCGTTACCTCTTTTGATAAATCAAACGGACGACCTAATGCCTTGATCTGTTCTACTTCATTTTCAAAATTCAGTTCTTCTTCTCCAACATACGGAAGTTGATCTTCATCTGCTGGCATCGCTTTTGTCGCAAATGTTACTTCGTAAGGGAATAGAGCACTCTCTGGCTTCATTTCAAAATTTGGTTCTTGACCAGACATCATCATTTGAAGCAATTGTTCAAAAGTAATCTCAGCATCAGCTGTATTTTTAAGAACAATATAGTAATCCTCTCCAGCTTTTGTCGCAAATGATAGTGTATTCTCCGTATTTGCTTTTAAACTATTGCCTTGTACAATCGGTGATACTTCTTCTGTTGCATCCTCAGGAGGATTAAAGCCTTGTTTGTCATATACAATCACGCTCGTCGTTACATTTGGAATATTTGACAGTGTAAGCGATACAAGTTCATCTTTTGTAGCTTTAAAATGGAAGACATCTTCATCTACCTCGCCAAGTGGTTGGAAATATTGATTATCAATTGTTGTGTTTAAGTCTGTTAATTCAGCCACTTGCTCGCGACTTGATTCATCTTCAGGGAACATGCCTGTTTGTATATCAAGTGTATATGGTGATTGACTAATGCGACCATTCACATCGCTCGCACCTACAGTCATAACCCCGTCAAATGGTGCTTCGATATATTTAGATTCTACTTCGTTTTCACGAGCGCTGTTATAAACTGCTTTTTGAGAAGATTCATCACCATAAAAACGAACGTCTAGTTGTAAATCAGCTAACTTATCACCTTTTACTGTTAGTTGAATAGGTTGGCCTTTCGTAACGTTGACACGAACCCATTGCTGCTCGTAGCGTTGTTTTAGTGATTTTGTAACGGGTTTGTTAAATGTTGCATCTTCCGCACTATGTTTAATTTCCTCATCATTCCACTGTTTTGTTGTTTGAACAGGAATATTTTTCGGATTGAACTGCATCGCTTTTACGGGATTTACAAGCCCAAATCCATACTTTGCATCAAAACCCTTTTCACCTAAGTCAGTCGCTGTATGTTCTAAAATATATTCTACTTGATCAGGTGTTAAGTTTGGATTTTTCGATAAAATCAGTGATGCAATGCCTGCTACAACAGGAGAAGCCATCGACGTACCGCTCATTTTTTCAAATGAAGCACCACGTTTTTGATAACTTGTCGAATAAATATCTTCACCAGGTGCTACAATATCTGTCGATACACCGTAAGAAGAGAAGTCACTTAACTTTTTCGTATTACCAACAGAGCCAACACTAATGACATTTTTATAACTAGCAGGGTATTGCTTTTGATCTGTGCCTGTATTACCTGCTGCTGCGATGACTGTAACTCCTTTTTCGTGTGCATACGCAATCGCTTCATCCATTACAGGAGAAGGGGAAGCAGAACCAAGACTCATATTGATAACTTTTGCACCATCTTTTGTCGCTTGAATTATCGCTTTTGAGATGATGTAATCGTACGCACCGTCTGAACCATTGAACACATCATATCCTAAAATTTGTGCGTTCGGATTCATACCATATCCGCCAATACCATTATCTTTTACTGCGCCAATAATGCCCGCGACATGTGTACCGTGTGAACCTTTTTCTGCTACATGTAAAGGATTAACTGTATTCTTTGTTGCCACAATATTTTTTTGTAAATCAGGATGTGTAGCATCGACACCTTCATCAATGACTGCAACCTTGATTTTGCTCTTACCTTGTAGTTTTTGAGCTGCAGGAGATTGCAGTAGCTTATGTAAAGCTTGTTTTGTTGCTTTTGGATCGACATTACCTAATTTTTTATAAATTGGACTTAGTGATATACGTTCAACTTGTTTCATTTTTGCTAATTTTGGGATTGCAGCTTTCCATGCTTTTTCAGACTTGAACGACAGTACCGTATACTGAATTGCTGAAATACGTTCTTGTTTCGTTGCATTTAACTGTTTTAATTCGCGTGCTGTAAATTCTTTTGTCGAGCGAATAATCAATTTATTTTTTTCGTATGCTGAATCATCAGATGTTGTTTGAACCATGTGTGTTAGATTCTGTTGTTTTTGTACAGCTTGTGTAGAGCTAAGAGGTGTTGCGAATAGTAGCGCACCTAAACTTAGTGCGGCAATCGGACGTAAATGCTTTTTCAAATAACCACTCCTTTATAATAAAATACATGGACATCATACCATATTTTGAAATAATCTTGTAATATTTGTAATAAAAAAATTCGATAATCATTTTAAATTAATTATAAATATACCTCTCTAGTCTATATATAAAATAATAAAAACCGTTTATAAAAATAAATGCACATTTAAAGAATAAATAATCCTGTATAATTCTCGAATCATACAGGATTTTATATATTTAAAATACTAGCATCTCAGGTTTCATCAGTTTAGCTTGTAACTGCTTTCCAAGCTTTCTTGTATAGGGATCATGGAAGGCCTGTAACAAGTTGATTGCTTCTTGAAGTGAAGTTAAAGGCCAGCGCTCATGTGGATGAAGTTTTATTTGTTGAAGAAGGCCAGCACCAATATACCATGCAAGCTGTGTATCTTGCTTTCTCTTTAATGTATAAATAGCCAATTGACTATACCATTCAAAGTCATTTGCTTCATAGGAGAATTGTTCGAAACAAGCGGCAATATGTGTTGTTGATTTTCCTTTTTTTACATAGCGTTCAAATTGACGAGATGTATAAATGAAATCATTTATCTCTTCCATGTACGCTGTATCTAACTTCTTTATAAATGATCTAAAGTGGCGTGCGACTTTTATGACTTCTTTCGTATGACGGTGAATGAAAACAATAGGTGGGTTACCTTTTCTATGCACTGTATAATCAAAAGCAATAAAAATATGATGACTACATGCAAATACGATATAGCGTTCATCGATGTCTAGCTGTGTGGTAATCTGTTTTGATTCAATAACTCCTTCGTGTATAGAAAGAGGCAGAAATACATCGATCTCAATCGAATCTTCACGTAATTTACGAGAAGAAAAGGTAGAATAGGCTAATGAGCCCCCGTTGTGCATCATCATCAGTTTTTTATAACTATTTGGTAATTCAATTGAGAAAAACGATTCAATAAATTCAGTCGTTTGAGAAGTTACAGATTCAAAAGTTTGTTCTTCATCAAAAATATAGGCATACATAATCTAGCCTCCTTTTTATATTTTGATTGTATCGAATGATTTTGAAGTTAATATGAAAAAAATGTAAAATTTATGTTTGATTTGCGTTGTAAATGTTAATACAATAGAGTAAGGAGGTTGTTCATGAGTTTTTTAAAAATCAATACAATTGTCGGTTCATCTGTAGACCATGTTGCATCACTTACAGATAATGAAGAAACAACTTCATCTTTTTTGAATTTACTTCAAATCAAGCAACAAGATATATGGCTTTTTTCAGTAGCTGCTATGGGACTTATTGTATTAGCAATTGTAATCTTAGTCGTGATGAAGCGTACAAATAAAAATCAATAACATTCGCTTATACATAGACTACGAATGTCAATCGGGCATGAATCTTTTAAAGGTTCGTGCTTTTTTTATAAAAAGGAGATAAAAAAACGAGTACATAAAGGAAAGGATGGATGTTTTATGTGTCACAATACGACATCATTTTATATACAGCCAAATGGAAAACCAGCATTTTTACTATGCGCAAAGTGTAATGAGAGTATGCCAATTGAAATATTGCAACTTACACCTGAATTACAACAAAAATGGCTCTTTTGGAAAAGAGATCATGAAAATTGGCTTGATTCTAAAACAGGAACCATGATACATGGAGCAGAACATCTCGAAAAACAGTATCATCAGAGAGGACAAGAATTGACAAAAGAGTTGAATCAAGCAGCGAATGGCCGCTATACATTAGAATTTAAGCAATCTTATAAATACATGGATTAATTTAGACCCTTACCAAGACTTAATTTATGTGATTTTCAGAAAAAACTATTAAATAATAAAACGAGTTTTGTTGTTTATAATAGATGGAAAGGGAATCAACATAAAGGGATGTAAGGGGAAAAGAAACATGAAAAATATGAAAAACATATGTATGATTATCATTGGTTCATCACTTGTCGGTTTTGCGTACAACTGGCTACTTATTCCACATCATATTTTAAGTAGTGGTCTAAGTGGTATCGCCATTATGCTTGGATTATTATATCCAATTGATACAGGGGTATTGAACTTAATTTTAAATTTACCATTACTCGTACTTGGTGTATGGAAATTAGGTAAACGATTTATTGGTTATACGATTCTTTCGGTGGTCGTTGTATCCGCTAGTCTATATATTATTCCACAAATGGAATTAACACATGAACCATTACTCGCTGCTTTATTCGGCGGGATTATAACAGGTGTCGGAATCGGCATTGTGTTCCGCGCATCAGGTTCATCTGGTGGTTTCGATATTTTAGCGATGTTGCTTGCGAAAAAGACAGATTTTCCAATCGGCGCTTTACTATCGGCTATGAATGCTGTGATTGTCATTGCTTCAGGCTTTATTTTCGGCTGGGACGCAGCCTTAATGACATTAGTAACGATTTATGCAACAGGTAAAGTCATCGACACAATTCATACGAACCATGTAAAATTAACATTAACGATTATTACAGCAAAAGGCGAAGAGATGAAGCAAATGTTGCTTCAAAACTTATATCGCGGCGTAACTATTTCAGATGGTGTAGGCGCATATTCGGGCGAACACCGTAAAGTTTTAATGACGGTTATTACAAAATATCAATTAGCCGAGTTAAAAGATTTAATCCAACAAACGGATCAACATGCATTTGTAAATATTACAGAAACAACAGAAGTTGTCGGGATGTTCCATAAAGGTTCTTAACTTCAAAGAAAAAATCGTGCAATTGCGCGGTTTTTTTCTTTTTCTCAAATTATGTAATGCAACTACAACGAATTCTATAGTAAAAATTGTTTTCTATTTATTTCTTATGACTTTCAGTACAATAAGAATATTCCGAATGTAGTCGAATCGTTCTACTTTTCATTTTTATCGAAAAAATTGTAAAATGAAGAAAGAAATACAAAAAAAGATTTTCGTTGTATTGTTTTTCTACTAGATAATTAGAGAGGCTTAGAATTCAATCGGAAGGAAGTATATCATGGTAGATATGAGTCAAGCTATTTTAGATTCACTAACGGATCAAGTAGCACTTATTGATCATCAAGGAACTATACTTTTTGTGAATAAAGCATGGATTCGTTTTTCAGATGAGAACTTTCAAGATGTATGCAGTAATTATATAGGACTGAATTATTTACACGTGTGTCAAGAGAACGTAAAAGCAGGTATTGTGAGCGTACTCGAAGGTAAATGTTCTATTTATACGTTTGAGTATCCATGTCATAGTCAGAAACATTTGAGGTGGTTTTTATTAAGAGTAACACCACTCGTAGTAGAGGGAGGAGAATTATGTGGTGCGGTAATCTCGCATATTAATATAACGGATCGTAAATTAGCGGAATTATCACTTACACGTAAAGAAGAACATTATCGACTCATAACAGAACATTCAACTGATTTTATTTCGCTACATACACGTGATGGATGTTTTACATTTGCATCACCAATCTGTAAGAATATATTGGGGTATGAAATAGAAGAACTACTAGATCATTCAATTTATATTTTTTTGCATCCAGAAGACCAAGCAGAATTACAAGGATTTTTAAAAGTAGCACAGTTTCAAACTGAGATCCAAACAATCACATACCGTATTTATCGTAAGGATGGTTCATATGTTTGGTTTGAAACAAAGTTAAAGTGTCTATTCACAACAGAATATCAACGAGATGAATTTATCTTTATTTCACGTGATATTACAGAACAAAAAAATAAGATGTTGGAACTCCAAGCTGAAACAAAAGCACTTAAACAAAAAATATATACGGATGAATTAACAGGTGTCTATAATCGTCGCTTGCTTAATTTAATTGTTGAAAAATATATACAAGAATTTCAGTTACATCACCAACCATTTTCACTTCTTATGCTGGATATCGACTATTTTAAACAGTTTAATGATACATATGGGCATGTTGCAGGTGATCGCTGTTTAAGACGTGTAGCAATGAGTATCAAAAATGATTTAGGTCATCAAGATTTTATTTTTCGAGTTGGTGGTGAGGAATTTTGTGTGTTACTACCAAATACAACAGAGCAAGAAGCAGCAGTGATTGCTAATCGCATTCGCCAAACAGTTGAAAGTCTAAATATTCCACATACCTTATCACAAGTATCACCCTATATCACAGTTAGTTTAGGTATTTATACACTCATGCAACACGAACAACAACTAACGATTGGGGCATTACTTGAACGAGCGGATCGTGCGTTATATAAAGCAAAGGAAAACGGTCGTAATCAAACAAGAATTTATTCGTAAAATAAAAGGAAAAAGGGGAATATGATATGCCTTGCAGAAGTTGTTTAGTTTTAGAGTTAGAATTTGAAATTCAATTGATGAGTAAAGAAAACCAAACAGTCATACCATCCATTCAACAGTTTTTTAAACGTCGTCAATTAGAACTAACAGTAGAAAAAAATAGTCTCTATATGAATGAGCAAGGAGCAAAAGAGTTTTTAGACTTTAGTACAGGACATATGGATTTAGCAGAGATGCAATTCCGAGTAGAAAATCAAGATTGGAAACCGATGACGGAGTTAGAAAGTATTTTAGAAACAAAATGGTTGGATGAAGTGATTCGTGAAAAACGTATAATCAGTTATTCCCAACCGATTGTTACGCGCGATAAAGAAATTTATGCATATGAGGTGTTATCACGTTTTACACGTGAAGATGGCTCGATGATTTATCCGAATGAAATCTTTTCAGCTGCACGTGCACGAGGTCGTCTTTATGCATTAGATCGTCTATGTCGTATGACAGCAGTTAGTTATTCAGCAATTCTTCAAAAGAAAACGTTTATCAACTTTATTCCAACATCTATTTATTCACCTGAATTTTGTTTAAAATCAACGATTCATCGAGCAAATCAACTAAACATTAATCCAAGTCAATTCGTTTTTGAAGTAGTTGAAACAGAACAAATGGACGATGTGGAACATTTGAAGAATATTTTAAATTATTATAATGAGCGTGGTTTTAAATACGCACTAGATGATGTAGGGGAAGGATTTAGTACGATGGAGATGCTTGATCAAATTCAACCACATTATATGAAACTAGACATTAAATATGTACAAGGCGTTAGCGAAAATGAAGAGAAACAACAAATCGCGCGTGCCTTTTTAGAAAAAGCCATGGAGATTGGTGCTACCCCACTCGCTGAAGGAATAGAGAGTGAAGAAGATTTTGAATGGTTAAAAGCATGTGGTTATGAATTGTTTCAAGGCTACCTATTTGGAAAACCTAGCGTAGAACCATTACGAAAAGTAAGTTAAACAGCCAAAAGGCTTCGACATGATAAATGATGTCGAAGCCTTTTGTTTAGTATTTTTATACTGCTTTAATTTCAACATCAATATTGCCAGCTGTTGCTTTTGAGTAAGGGCATACTTGATGTGTCATATGCAGTAGTTCAAGTGCTTCCTCACGTGATACGTCATCAATATGACCAACAATCTCCACGGCTAAAATAAAATCAGCAGCTGCTTTTTCAAATAGACGAACCGTTACGCTAATCGTTGATTTACCTTTAATGCCTTTTTGACGCTTCACTAAGTCAAGTGCGCTATTGAAGCAAGCGCTATAGCCTGCCGCAAATAACTGCTCTGGATTTGTTGCGTCTGCTACATTAGAACCTGGAGGCGCGATTTTCACTTGGAATGAACGGTCATCTGCTACAGATTCTCCATTACGTCCGCCTGTATTCACCATTTTTGTTGTGTAAATTTCTTTCATTATAAAACACACCTTTCAATTAAGTTTTGAACAATTTAATTGTACACAATTAAATTGCGTTTGACAAGTATAATGATTCTTTTTAAAATAGAGAAGATATGAACGGAGGATTGACCATGACGACATTAGATGATCAATTGTGTTTTCTACTCTATGTTTCTTCAAAAGAAGTCATTAAAGAATATACATCACGATTAAAAGCATACGACCTAACCTATACAGGTTACATCACATTACTTGCTATACCCCTAGATGAGTCTATCTCAATCAAAGATTTAGGAAAAAAGTTATTTTTAGATTCAGGCACATTAACGCCACTAATGAAAAAATTAGAAGCACAAGGATATGTGAGTCGTGAGCGCTCACAAGAAGACGAGCGTGTACTATGCGTGACACTTACTGCTGCAGGACTTCAATTAAGAGAGCAACTACAATGCGTATCTGAAGATGTATTTGCTGCTTCTGGTATGGATGTGACACAAGCTCAATCACTTCATACAATCTTACAACAATTTGTACATGCGCTTGAACAACGTCCGAAATAGAGGAAAAGAGGTATTTCATTACGGTGAGATATCTCTTTTTTATGAAAGTATTAAAAAATGGTTTGACATGTAAAAAGAAGCAGTGTAATATTTTAAATCGTAATCATTACTATTTGTGATGAAAAAATTTTACGGTTTTATAAAGCGTAATCATTACGTTTTAAGAAAAGGAGCTATTAAGATGAAAAAGATTCCCGTTACAGTATTAAGTGGCTATTTAGGGGCTGGCAAAACAACATTATTAAATCATGTATTACAAAATGAACAAGGTATGCGTATTGCAGTCATTGTGAATGATATGAGTGAGATTAATATCGATGCATCACTTGTATCGCATGAGAGTGGTTTATCTCGAACAGATGAAAAGTTTGTTGAGTTATCGAATGGTTGTATTTGCTGCACATTAAGAGAGGACTTGTTAATTGAGGTAGAGCGACTTGTTCAAAAAGGCAATATTGATTATATATTGATTGAATCAACAGGAATTAGCGAGCCAATACCTGTAGCACAAACTTTTACATATATTGATGAGGAATTGGGGATTGATTTAGCCAAATATTGTACATTAGATACGATGGTGACTGTTGTCGATGTCTATCGTTTTTGGACCGATTTTCAATCAGGTGAAACATTACGTGAACGTCATGAAGGAAATGATGAGCAAGATGACCGCGATGTAGCTGACTTACTGATTGATCAAATTGAGTTTTGTGATGTGCTCATTTTAAACAAAACGGACTTAATTACAGCTGAGCAATTAGAACAACTAGAGCGTGTATTACGTGTCATTCAACCCGAAGCTAAAATCATTCATAGTTCATATGGGCGCGTTGCACCAGCTGATATTTTGCATACAGAACGA
This sequence comes from Kurthia sp. YJT4, assembly GCF_030219945.1. Lineage (NCBI taxonomy): Bacteria > Bacillati > Bacillota > Bacilli > Caryophanales > Caryophanaceae > Kurthia > Kurthia sp. YJT4. The sequence continues at coordinate 1,503,093 of NZ_CP126689.1, forward strand.
TTTGACTTTGAAAAAGCAGCGGCTTCGGCAGGTTGGCTACAGGAGTTGAATACGCCACATCATACACCTGAAACAGAGGAATACGGTATAGGCTCCTTCGTCTATCGACGTAAAAGACCGTTTCACCCTGTTCGTTTCCAGCAATTTGTAGAAGATATGCCGTTATCTATTGTACGTGCCAAAGGTTTTGTATGGTGTGCTAAACCGAACCATATCGCCTTACTATTTTCACAAGCAGGTGCATCTGTTCAACTATCGCCACTTAGTTATTGGATTGGTTCTTTATCTAAGGAAGAACAAGAAGCTTATTTACAAGAAGAACCTGAGCTGCGTGAAGAATGGGATGACCAATATGGAGATCGCCAAACACAACTCGTACTCATCGGTATCCAATTAGAAAAAGAGGAGATTATACAAGCGCTGGATACATGCTTATTAACTGAAGACGAAATGACAAGTGACTGGGAGAGAATCGAACAACCAGAAGGCTGGCTACAGTTAGAAGTCTAATTGGTCATAAAAAATAGAAACCACACAGCAACGTGGTTTCTATTTCTATTTATTGAATCAATTTTTGTAATGTCGCAATCAGCTTTTCTGCTTCATCTGCTTCTAATTTATTAAGGAAGTGGTGATTCATCTTCTGAATAACTTGTTCTACATCCGGTTGTAATGCTTTTGCTTTCTCTGTAGCTGTCACTAAAATCGTTCGACGGTTACTAGGGTCAACCTGTCTTTCAATTAACTGTTGCTTTTGCATTTTATCTAAAACTGTTGAGATAGAGGAAGCTTTTAAATGAAGAAAACTTCCAATTTCTTTTGGTGTTAGCTCACCATGTGTCCATAACGTATTTAAAATACCATACTGTGTCGGTGTTAATTCATAAGGTGTTAATTCGTCTGCTAAATGTTGATGGACTTGATGTTGTGAGACACTTAATAAAAAATTTAAACATTGATGTAATTCCAATTGGAAAACCTCATTTCTTCTATGTATTCGGAATTATTGAACAAATAACTAAAATATGTTACCTTTCTATTATAGAACATTTCTATAATAGAACTATTTGAAAATAGGAAGGTGTGTGTGAAGATGGAACAATTTCAAGCGATGGTTGTACGTGAAGTCGATGGAGAAGTGAACTATGCAATTGAACACGTTACAAAAGACATGTTATCAGACGGTGAAGTACTAATTCAAGTTGCGTACTCATCTATTAATTATAAAGATAGTTTGGCTGTAAAAACAAGAGGTGGGGTCATTCGAAATTACCCGATGATTCCTGGGATTGATTTGAGTGGGGTTATTGTTGAAACAACCGTACCACATCTTCAAGTAGGACAAGAAGTTCTCGTAACAGGTTATACAATGGGTATGTCGCATACAGGTGGCTTTGCAGAATATGCGCAAGTGCCAGCTGAATGGATTGTACCACTCCCACAAAACGTATCTTTACGTGATGCTATGGTGATTGGTACAGCAGGTTTCACAGCTGGATTATCAGTAGATGCACTTGAAAAAGACGGCATGAAAGCAGAACATCAACCGTCGATTCTCGTAACAGGTGCTTCAGGTGGTGTAGGTAGTATTGCCATTCAATTATTAAAAGCAACAGGTTATGAAAATGTCTCTGCACTGATTCGTAAAGACTACCAACGTGATGTTGTAACAGCACTTGGTGCAGATCATGTTGTGACACTAGAAGAATTCGAAGCAACAAAAGGAAAAGTTCTCGAAAAAGAAACATATGATTATGTGATTGATACAGTAGGTGGCGAAATTGCTGCACAGTGCATCGCAAAACTACGCTACGGTGGCAGTATGACGATGTGTGGCAATGCAGGCGGTATCGGACTGACAACAACGGTTCTACCATTCATCTTACGCGGTGTTCGTTTACTCGGCATTGATTCTGTACAAATGCCACATGATGCGCGTTTACCTATTTGGCATCGCTTTTCAAATGAATGGTCAATTATGTCACAAGCGCATGTAGAAGAAATTACGCTACATGAAGCGAAGGAAACTTTACAAGCACTGCAAGAAGGACGACATCTTGGACGCACCATTATTCGCATGTAAAAATTTACAAAGCATTCATAGTAGCTTAAAGCTTCTTTTCTATACTTAGTTTAGAAAAGAAGGAGGCTACTCGTGTGAATAATCTACAATCCATTACATTAGATCACATCACATTTTTCCCGCCCGTTGTTCAGCGCCAAGCAGAACAACTCTTATTGAAAATGAATGCATCGGTTGAAGCTGCGATTTGGCATGAAGTATCGCTTGGTTATGCAACGATTCATGTACCAGAAATCATTTATAATGAACGATTACCACAAAAGTATATAGAAATGTGTGGGCATATTGAAAAACAGCAATACTATTGTCTGTTTAGTCGTCATTTTCAATGGAAAGTGCGAATTGATGCGCTAAGACAGTTACAAAAAATGGATGCACTATATGATTGGACCATTCCTTTTTTAATGTTAGGAACAGCAGACTACAGTATGGAAGTGCGACAATTGAGTCGACAATTATTATCGACATTTGATGCGAGAGAAATCGAGCGAATCAGTTATCACAATGTCTCTTTCTTACATGCTATCAAGACATTAGCGATGCAAAAACCTTATTAAAAAAAGGTTTGAAAGAGAAAAAAGAAGTGATATAGAGAAAAAATAATGTATTTTATGTAAAAATACGTTTTCATATGTTATACTTTTCCAAGAGGGATGTGGAAAAGGGGTTTTCTATATGAGTAATGATTCCATGTATTTAGTGATGATTGTGGTATTGGTATTATCTTTACTGGCATTAATTGCGAAGCGTAAACAAAAGGGGTTAAGTGGATTAAAGTCGATGATTACACCGATTTTTAGTTATTTAATCGGGATTGTCATTTTAATTTCATTTTATACGCATACATTTGGTCCGTGGACGTTCTATGCAAGTGTCGTATTATTTTTAGGCGCACTATTCGGGCTAAAGTATATGAAAGAAGCAATGGTTGAAGCTGCAGAGAAAAATACAGTATCAAAATAATAAAAAATCCGTAGCGCATGATGGGCGTTACGGGTTTTTTATGTGTGGTCATGTAGAGATGTCACAGCAAAACCTCCTTTTAAATATCTGAAAATTCAATCGTAGTAACATCTAATTCCCTATACCCTGAATAGTCCCTTTTAATAAAAGGAAAAAAAGTTGAACGAAATACGAACATGAACAGTCTAATAGAAAAGGAGGGGTGAAATGGACGTTAAACTCATTCAACAAGCAATCAAAGGAAATCAAGATGCTTGTGTTTTATTATTACAACACCATCAGGATGTACTTTATCGTATTGCCTATAGTTATTTACGAAATGAACCCGATACACTCGATGCCATACAAGAAGTGACGATTCGTTGTTTAACCCGCATACATACATTGAAAGAACCGACCTATTTTAAAACGTGGCTTATTCGAATCTTGCTCAATGTGTGTGCTGATTTAAACAGAAAAAAACAGAGAACATTGCCTGTTTTACAAGAAAAAGGCTATGAGGAAGAAGTGCATATTGATTTATATCGTGCATTAGATGAATTAGAAGTGGAGCAGCGTGAGCTGATTTATTTAAAATATTTCGAGGACTATCAAAATAAACAAATTGCAGAACAACTGCAATTACCAGAAGGTACAGTTAAATCGAGGTTACATACAATTTTAAAAAAGATGCGCAAGCGATTAGGAGGTGTCTAGAAATTGAAAAAACGATATGTCTTTAAAAAATTAGATGAGATTGCTGTCCCAAAAGACCAAGTGAATAAACAGATTGAACAAGGAAAAAAACAATATCAAAAACAGCAAAAACGAAGAAAGCGAATGAAGTGGAGTGGCGGCGTAGCCGTTGTAGTCCTCCTTTTTCTAGCCCTCATTCGTTTTAATCCCAGTGTGGCAGATGCACTATCGAAAATCCCTGTATTCGCAGGTTTTGTTGAATTGATTAAACACGATGAAAGCTTGCGTACAGCACTCGAACATGAATATGTCGAAAAGATTGATCATACCATCACTAAAAAAGATGTAAAGGTGACGATTCAGCAAATTAGTTTTGATGGTGCGAAAATGGTCATTAGCTATCGACTGACAAACCCTAACAAACATCTCATTAATCAGTGGGTCGATACTGCAATTGACGAAGAAGAATATACAAGTGAATCTTCTATGTCACCAACAGTAGAAAAACCATCTCCTGTCAAAAAGTTAGATGGTGTCATTCAACTATACGGTGCAGAATTGAAACGAGATTTTACACTTGATTTAACAGTGGCGATTGACGGAAAAGACGAAAAGTTCCGTTTCCCTATTCATCTAACAAAAAAGCTATTGGAGCCGAAAATACTCGCAAAACAACAAATGATTGAACTGGATGGACAGAAGATGGAGTTGCTTCAAGTGAGTCGTTATCCACTCACAACACTCGTAACTATAAGAGCAGCTGCTTCCAATACGAAAAACATTCTAATGATTGAAGAAATGTTGCTATATGACGGGAAGAAAAAAGTCGCAACATTACATGAAGGATTGCGCTCGACGGGCAGTTTACAAGACAAAGAAGGCAGCACGTACTATTTACAAGGTGATTACTTCAAATCGTTGAAAGAACCGCGATTGGTCCTTTCATCTATTCAAGCACTTGAAAAGGGCGAAGAAAAACTCATCGTGAATTTAAAGAAAAAACAAGTCATTAAAAAGCCAAATAATACACTTGTTACGTATGTATTGAAAGAAGATGAGTTACGCATCATTCCCAAAAACGAGCAACATACAACGCAAATTCAGTTATATGATGCAAACGGAAAAGAAGTAGATGATACTTCTTACCGAGAAAATGGGGTGAATATTATTCCTGTGAATCCAAAAGAATATAAACAACCACTAACAGGAGATTTTGTCATGTACCCTGCTTATTTAAAAGGAGAAGTACAAGTACCGCTAAAAGAATAGTTCATTTATGCAAATAAAAGAAGTCATCGCTTCATTGTGATGACTTCTTTTTTTTTAGGTAGCACGATGTAAAGAAACTCCTGCATCTACATATGTTTCATAAGTAGCGTCTTCTAATTGCTCGTCTGTAATAATCGTATCAAAAGCACTAAGCGGTGCGATATGAACGAATACATCACGCTCAAATTTGGAATGATCAACCATTAAATACGTGTGCGTCGCAATCTCAATCATCTTTTTACGTGTAGTCGCTTCTTCTAAACTATAATCGGAAACACCTTTTTCTAGTGAGACACCACTCGCACAGATGAACGCTTTATGAATCGTTAATTGGTCGAAGTTAAATAGAAAATCATAGGTCGTAATGGACTGTTCAGATCGTCTTAACTTACCACCAATTAAAAGCACCTCAATTTCTGTATGCATGAGTGCCATAACAATCGGCAGTGAATTCGTGACAACCGTCAGTCGCTGAACATCTTGTAATAGATGTGCTAATTGTAGTGTTGTCGAACCACTATCTAAGTAGATGCAATCACCTTCTTGAATGAGACTACGACAATAGGTCGCAATTTGCTTTTTCTCTGGTAGTGCATGATGGAGGCGCTGCTCAATCAATGACTCACCAAGTGGTTCTTCTTTTAATTTAATCCCACCATATACTTTTTCGATAGCACCTTCTTCTACTAATACCGCAATATCTCGACGTAGTGTCTCCATTGAAACACCAAGACGCTCCGCAAGAATCGGTAACTTCATCATCTTCTCTTGTTGTAGCATATCTAAAATCGTTGCCCGTCTTTTCATTGGGAACATGGTCAACTTCACCTCATTTCTATCTTTATTATAAACAATATAGTCAACACTTTGTAATTAGTTATTCAACATTTACTCAACATTTACAAAAATCTTCTTTTTCATTTACATTTACTCCCTATAATAAAAGTAAGAAACGGGAGGTGGACGATTTGCTACAGTTACAACATGTCAGCAAACGCTATAAAAATCAAACGATACTGGAAGAAATTAATGTAACGATTCAAAAAGGGGAGATCGTTTCCTTATTAGGACCTAGTGGAAGCGGCAAAACCACCATTTTAAATATGATTCTTGGATTAACAGATGTATCTTCAGGTCAAATCTTTTTTGACGGGGAAGATGTAACACATACACCAATGAAAAAACGCGGCTTTAATATTGTATTCCAAGACTATGCACTTTTTCCGCATTTGAATGCCTATGACAATATCGTCTACGGATTGAAAAATAAAAAAGACAAAATTTCAAAAGAAGAAATTCAGCGCTATATCGAGTTTTTAGACTTAACACCACATTTAAAAAAGAAAGTCCATGAATTATCAGGTGGTCAAAAACAACGTGTATCCATCGCACGCACACTCATCATGCAGCCGAAAATTCTCTTAATGGATGAGCCACTTAGTGCGCTTGACGGTGTTATGAAAGAGTCGATTAAAGAACGCATTCAACAAATCGCAAAAGAATTCAATTTAACGACAATCATTGTCACACATGATCCAGAAGAAGCACTGACGATGTCGGACCAAGTCATTATTGTCAATGACGGCAAGATTGCACAGTGCGGGACACCAGAAGATATTATTCAGCGCCCAAGTAACCCTTTTGTGAAAGACTTCATTTTGAAGCAGCTACATGTAAAACGCCAAAATATTTATCGCTTATTCGGTGAAGCCTATGTTTAATACGACGAAGTGGTTGAATGTTACGTCGATTCCGCTCATTGCTTTTTTCTTCGTCTTTCTCTGTCTACCTGTTGGCTTCATCGGTTTTCAATCGTTGCAAACAGATGCAGGTTTCTCGATTTCGGGTTATGTAGAAGCACTGCAAAATACAGCACTCATGACCGCACTATGGAACAGTACAAAAGTTTCGACACTCGTTGCGCTGAGTACGACGATTTTAGCTTTCATTCTTAGTTATACCGTAGCGATGACGCGGATTCAAGGTTCCATGAAGCAGTTCATTCAGTATAGCGTGATTTTCCCGATGTTTTTACCAACAATCACATATGGTTTTGTACTCATCTATGCATTCGGTAATCAAGGAATTTTCTCGAAGTTATTCGGTGGTGAGCCACTGTTTACGATTTATGGATTTAACGGTCTACTTCTTGGCGGTATCTTATATACGTTACCACCCGCCTTTATTATTATGCAAAATGGTTTTCAGTATGTGGACCGAAAATATTTACTCGTTGCAGACCTTATGGGTGACCGTCCAATGCGAAAAGCCTATCATACGATTTTGCGTCCGATGTCGGGTTCCATTGCAGGTGCTTTCGTTTTAAGTTTTATTTTAAGTTTTACGGACTTTGGAATTCCTGCTTCAATTGGCGGTTCATATGAAGTGATTGCGACGACACTCTATCAAACGATGCTCGGAGCGATTCCAAACTTCCAACAAGGTGCGATTGTTTCGGTCTTTATGTTACTACCAGCAGTGTTCGGTGTGCTCTTATTACAAGCAGTCGATAAACTGAATTTTCATCAGACGAATCCTTCTGGAACGGAACTTGCACCGCATCGCATGCGCGATACAACATTTGGCATGATGGCACTAAGCATCTCAATCATCATTCTTGCGATTTTCATCGTGATGTTTATTGTGCCTTTTTCAAAAGCCTATCCTTTTGATCTAACATTTACACTTGATTTCGTTCGTCAGTTTTTATCGATGAGTGAATTAATCCAAGTATATGGTAACTCAGTATTCGTCGCACTCTGTACAGCAGCAATTGGTGTCATCTTTACTTTTGTGACAGCCTTAGTACGAGCGAGAACCGATTTGAAAGGGCGAAAGTCATTCGATTTCTTTGCGATGATGACAAATACCGTACCTGGCATGGTACTTGGGCTAGGTTATTTACTTCTATTTAATGATAGCACGTTAAAAGGGACATTTTTGATTATCATTCTTTGCAACTTTGTCCATTTTTATACAACACCTTATTTAATGGCAAAAAATGCACTACAACGCATGGATGCCAATTGGGAGGTGATTGCGTCCCTTTTACAAGACTCTTGGCTCAAAACGGTATTCCGTATTATTTTGCCTAATATGAAATCAACGATCATTGAAATGTTTAGTTACTTCTTTATTCAAGCGATGGTAACGGTGAGTGGTGTCATCTTCCTTGTCTCTACAGAAACACTCATTGTATCTGCAAAAATTAAGGAATTACAGCATTTTAATCAGTTCAACGAAATTTTCTTATTATCTATTTTTATTTTCTTAACGAATATTATCGTAAAAATTGCGTGTGAATGGTACTTAAAAAAAGAAAAGAAGGTGCAATGATGAAAAAGATGAAATGGTTTTTAGTCGTATGTATGGTCGTAGTATTCATGGTGGGATGTAGTGGCAAGGCAGCACAATCAGATCAAGTGATTGTCTATTCGAATGCAGATGAAGAAGCAATTGCAGAGATGAAAAAAGCATTGGATGCGAATGGTTTAAAAGGACAATACATCATTCAAGCCATCGGTACATCGGAACTTGGTGGCAAGATGATTGCAGAAGGTAACAAGATGGAAGCAGATGTTGTGACGATGGCTTCGTACTTTATTGATACAGCACAACAAAAGCATGATTTATTCGTACCAATTGAAGCAAAGCAAGAAATACTAATTGAAAAACCAGCGTATGCGAATCCAATCTTAGGGAATATGGGCGCAATCTTCGTTAATACAGAATTATTAAAGTCGAAAAACTTACCAATGCCAACATCGATTAAAGACTTAACAAAACCGATGTATAAAAATCTTGTAGCCATTCCAAATATCATGGATTCTTCAACAGGTTGGTTACTTGTGCAAGCAATCTTAGGTGCATATGGTGAAAAAGAAGGACAACAAGTGTTAAAAGATCTAATTACGAATGTAGGTCCACATCTTGAGAGTTCAGGCTCAGGTCCCATTAAGAAAGTGTTAACAGGTGAAGTGGCTGTAGGATTTGGTTTACGTGCTCAAGCTGTAAAAGCAAAGGCAGAAGGAAAACCAATTCAATATATTGATCCAACAGAAGGTAACTACGCATTAACAGAATCAGTAGCAGTTGTCCGTAAAGGTGGTGAGAAAGAGAAGAAAGCCGAAAAGGTAGCAAATGTTATTACAGAACATGCACGTGCAGGACTTTTAACATTATATCCTGTGGCGTTATATAAAGGCGAAACAGTGGATGCGACACATGAAGCGAAATATGCAAAACAGTGGGATGCGCCATTAACAGTGGAACTACTTGAACAACATCAACAATTCTTTAAAAATGCACAATAACGGAGGAATCGAATAACGATGAAATTACTAACACCAGGTCCATTAACAACGACACGTACAGTACGTGAACAAATGCTAGAAGATCGTTGCACATGGGATACAGACTATAAAGAAACAACGCAGTGGATTCGTAAAGAATTACTTGCACTTGCGTATGCATCTGAAGAAAACTATACAGCGATTTTAATGCAAGGAAGTGGAAGTTTTGTTGTTGAGTCAGTTTTAACATCAACAATTCGTCCAGAAGATCGACTACTAATTATAACGAATGGCGCATACGGTGAACGCATTGTCCAAATGGCAAAAACGATTGGTTTACAATACGATGTCTATGCAGTTCCTTACGATGAACAGCCACAAATTGCGTTATTAGAAGATTACTTGATGAAAGGAAGCTATACGCATGTAGCAGTCGTACACTGTGAAACGACGACAGGTATTCTAAATCCTGTTGAAGCGATTGGAGAAGTTGTACATCAATACGGTGCGACATTCATTGTAGATGCGATGAGTAGTTTCGGCGGTGTCCCTTTAAACATACAAGAAGCACAGATTGATTACTTAATTAGTAGTGCCAACAAGTGTATTCAAGGTGTACCAGGGTTTGGCTTTGTCCTAGCGAAAAAGGCACATTTTTTAACGACAAAAGGTATTTCACGTAGTGTATCGCTAGATTTATATGATCAGTGGGCAACGATGGATGTTGACGGGAAGTGGCGCTTTACTTCGCCAACACATGTTGTCGCAGCGTTTGCACAAGCGATTCACGAATTACATGAAGAAGGTGGCGTGACAGCACGTTACGAACGTTACCGCTTAAATAATCAGATGATTCGTACTCAGCTACAAGAAGTGGGCATTCATGCATATATTGATGAAGCCATTCAATCACCGATTATTACAACATATCTTTTCCCGAATGAAGCATTCTCTTTTGAAGATTTTTACGAGGCGATGAAAGAAGCTGGATTTATCTTATATCCAGGTAAATTAACGGAAGTAGATACATTCCGAATTGGCAATATTGGCGATGTACATGCACAGGATTTCCGCGTGCTATGTGAAGCAATTAAAACATATATGGGGGTACAAGTAGGATGAATAAACAAATAGAAGCTGTTATTTTTGACTGGGCTGGCACAACGGTTGATTTCGGGTGCTTTGCGCCTGTACAAGTATTCGTGCAAATCTTTGAACAAGCAGGTGTACCTGTAACGATTGAAGAAGCGCGTAAGCCGATGGGGATGTTGAAGATTGACCATATTCGTACCATGTTAGAAATGCCAAGAATCTCGGCAACTTTCGAAGAAGTACATGGTCGTCCTTTTACAGAAGAAGACGTTCAAACACTTTACGGACAGTTTGAAGAAGCATTAATGAAAACACTCGCAAAATATACAGATCCCATCGCAGGTGTATGCGAAACTGTTCAGACTTTACGTGAACAAGGAATCAAGATTGGTTCTACCACAGGTTACACACGCGAGATGATGGAAGTCGTGACACGTGAAGCGAAGAAAAAAGGCTATGCACCGGACTTTCTTGCTACAGCAGACGACACGAACCAATTCGGACGACCTTATCCATACATGCTGTTTCGAAATATAGAAGCACTCCAAATTCAATCAACAAAATCTGTTGTAAAAGTGGGCGATACGACTTCTGATATGCAAGAAGCGAAAAATGCAGGTGTTCTTGCGATTGGTGTCATTGTCGGCAGTTCGGAAATGGGTTATACAGAAGCAGAATACGCTGCTTTACCAGAAGATGAAAAACGCAAATTAATTGAAGCAACACGCAAAAAGTTTGAAGCGAGTGGCGCAGATTATACAATTGAAACGATGCCAGACTTATTACCTTTACTAGAGCAGATTACACAACCTGTAATGATGTAAACAAAAAACAACCGCGCTTTCTGCTCGGTTGTTTTTTGTTGATAATTCCCATTTTTCTGATTATTTAAAGTATAATGATAGTAAAAATATTATCTGAAGGAGTATTTGAATTGTCATATGTAAAAATGTTTTTTGTTTATGTAATGGTTTCAGTTATTTTATTTTATTTCGTCTTTAATAATCCGCTTGTATATTCTATTATCTATTCATTTTTAGGGTTTATTATCTTCATAATCATCTTCATGATATTCCAAAAAATGAATAAAAGAGTGATTAAATAAAAATCGATGTATCTCGCAGAATTAGTGCATAATATAAGATGTATAGGATATTTTATTGACTGCATGTGCAGCTGTAATAAAATCATTTGAAAGATACTATGGGCTAGCATATGCAGCTTATAGTATCTTTTTTGTTTGCATAATAAAATCGTGCTATTAACATGTAGGATTATGTGATAATGTAAAAAAGGTTATTCTAATAAAAAAATGATTTATTTAATGTAGAATCACGTTATTTCATGAATTAAAGGCGAATTTTGAAGAAATAGAAAATACACTAGCTTTTAATGAGTTAAAAGAAAAAGTAGCGAATGATAGATAGAACTTTGGTTTGTCAGGACTGATTTTATCCTTTTTTAAAGATATGAATCATTTTAAAAAAGATACTACCATCTTTTCTCCAATATACACATTATGACTTTGATCTATAAGACATTAAACAGTGTATAGAGCTCTCAACAACTATAAAATAATAAAATCTAGTAGGCGCGCAAATGAAACCAGAAGTATTCATACAAAATGGAAAGGATTTAATACGAAAGAGCTGCGATTACAAAGAGAAGGAGGAGAAAGGGATGATAGAAGGAAAATACATTCAAATTATAGCGAATCATCAAAAGTTTGATGAACGATATGGTCAGTTCAGTAAATTAGAAGATAAGGGAATGGAAGAGCTAACGCTTTTTTTGAAAAACCTATAATTGAATTAGAACATGCACAGAAGTTTTTAGTTTCTCTGCTAAACTTCCCAATCTATATACATTTAGAAGTATTTAACTTTGATTTAGAAAGCATAGAAAGCTTATTTATTTCTCATGATGGTAAATATGTGATTCAAAAGTTGAAAAGTGACACATATCATTTTGAGGCTAAGATAGAGTGTCCAGAACTTTTCCTAGAAATGCTAGAATATATGACTGCTTATGCTGGCTATGGACGATTGAACTTTTATACAAACTGTAATACATGTTTTAATAGTGAGATTGTAAACAAAGAGATTCAATTTAATTTACTAGACTCTAGTAACTTTGTATTAGTTATGATCAAATATGATGGGAATGTGTTGCGCATAGTAAGCAGAAAAAGTAAATTGGAAGAAATTAAAAAACAACTCAAACAGCTACATAATGATGAATAGTCTATACGTTACTAGCTCAACATAACATTTAAGAGTTACAAATTAAGTGGAAGGTGATGATGAGATGAATTATTATTTGAATGATTACTTAACTGGAATAAATGAAGAGTATTTTATAAAAAATAATTTTAATATTGAGTTAGAACAATTTTGCTGCGAGCCTAATTTTGAAGGATTTTACAATCCAACAATATTAGAAACGAGTTTATCTTTTTTGACGAAACTAGAGTTATTTCCTATCTACATTCATGAAATAACATTTGGGTTACCAGCTAATCTTTCAAGTACTTTAAAAGATACGAAAGAAATAAATACTAACTTTTTTTATACAATCAAAAAAATTCAAGATTCTAGGCAATTGAAAGAAGTTTACTCTAAAGTGACTTTAGATGCGTATAATGGAGAAACGATTGTTATAACTTCTGAAAAGACACTAAATTTAGTTGAGCCAAAAGAAAATAACGATCTGTTTAAATATGAATTAAATTTTGGCTTAACAAATCGAAAAACTTACTTTTTGATTATACAATTAGATGGTCAGTGCTGGGATTTTATTTCAAATTTTAAAAACCATCCATTCCAAGAATTTCACATCGAAGTTTAAGAAGGAAAGAGAGCATAAGATGAAGAGTGAAGTAATTTATACGTTTTTATTTTTAATAGCGAGCCCTATTTTTTTAATATTGTGTTTGGAAACCAAAAGAAGATTCTATTTATTTCTTAGTATTGGTTCAATCGCTGTATATCCAATATATGTGATTTATCTAATGAACAAACAAGAAATAACATTCATTTTTTTACTTCATTATATGATTGTTTTCTTAGCAATGATTACACCATATTTCTATAGGAGAGAAACTGAGAACGAAAAAGATAAAAGAAATAAATATTTGAATAGAATTGTACTTATCCTTTGCCTTCTAATTATATTTACAATACCTAAAAGCTAATTAAAAAAGAGAGAAATAAAAACGATGCACGAGCTTATACATATGAATATAGATGGTCGTTTAAGAAAGGGAACTATTGTAAAAGGGATCGGACATTTTTGATTCCTAGAAATTTGGTATTGATTCTATGGTTGCACATTGAAGGAGAATGGAATAAAGAACACTTTAGATTTTAAGAAAGGCGTATATAATAGAATATTTTACGCTTTAATGACTGGCATAGCATATGTTGTTTCCGCAGTTGTTGGAGATTTAAAAGACGTAGCATTTATTGTACAAACTTTATGGGTTATGATTAAAGATTATTTTGATGTATAAAAAGCAAAATCACAATGTACAACAGAAGCAGCAAGAAAGGTCGTTAGAAACTCTCGAGCTTTTAGTAGAGTAATAGAGAAAAGAGCAAAAAAAGCAGCTAGGATTGCTGGAGTTGCCGCTTTAAGAAAAAGTTTTGGCGGATGGTATTTGTTAGGTAGATTTTCAATTGGGATTTATCAAGGAGGTCGTAATAAGTATTTCCAATATGCTCCATGTTACAGATCTGCATATACTTATGGCTCCTACGTTGCCAAAAAAAAAGGTTAGGTTAACATAAAAGGAGTCATATATAATGAAATATTTAAAACTTTTTATTTTTATTTTTATTTTTATTTTTTCTGCCCACTACTTGCAGGCTACTTGGGATAAAAATAATATAAGCATTAGCACAATCATTTTATCTATTGTTTGTATTTTTTACTCTATGGTAATGTCAAGTAGATTAATGGAAACAACAAAAATCTATGTTTTACCTATTTTCTTAGGGGTTTGTTATTATCTTTCGAATTGGATTTTAAACATTGACCATCTTATCAAATAAAACTTGTTTCTAAAGCTAAGAATGCAAGGTATGTAGTAGGAGTTGAAAGGATATATTACAATGATATGATTTCAAATAATAGATTAAGTGCCAGTCACCAAAACAATTCTGATAATAGGCTATAATTTAAGTCGCAGGCTCTCCAATATTTTTACGTGTTGGGGGTCTTCTCTATTTATAGAATTCGTAGAAAACCAAAATACCTTAACACTCAATACTGATTTATGGAAACAAGTGACGCAAAGGAACGATGCGAATTTACTCGGTTCACTAACGTATACAACAAAAGCACAACAGCCATTTAAAATCGCCTATGACTATATGAAAAATGGAAATATCGTACAAGCCGATGTAAATGGTCAAGTGAGCAGCTTTGTATATGATGCCAATGATCAATTAACAAAAGAAGCCTTACCAGATGGTACGGTCAACACGTATGATTATGACGCAGTAGGGAATCGTACAGCATCCGAAGTGAATGGTGAGAAAGCGACTTTCACGTATAATGATGCGAACCAATTGCGACGAAAAAGGAGGATTTATGGAAAAAATTACTTTTTTAGAATTATTAGATATACTTAAACATTATGATTTTTATGATTGGGAAGATGAGGGGAAAAAGCAGTATCAATTTAATTTAGCTATGCCTGAAAAATTATTAGAAAAACTAAGTTTTCCGGAATTTTATGAAAGTTTTGGTATTGAAGCTGTTCAAAATAGAAATGCCGAACGAAATTTAAAGGTAGCTGAGTGGTTAGAAATAGAAAATACATTTTTTAATTGGTTAAAAAATGTTGAAAATAGTGTATTTACTAAAAAAATATGATTGTTACGCCTTATTTTGAGAAAAATTGGTATTTGTATTCAGTTAAAAAATGGATGCAAAAAGATTATAAAAAGTATATAAATTATTTGGAAAACCAAGGGGTTATTGCTACTCCAATGGAATTCCATGAAGATTATCGCGGTGCAAAAATTGAAAATTTTCAGGAGTTGATTATGCTTTTCAAAATGGCAATTAGAGGTGTCCCATTATTATTTTTAGTAGATTATGAGTGGGCATTTATTGTGACAGATTCTTTAACGATTCGCATGGTTTTTAAAAACGAATCAATTTTGAAAGAAAAAAGGAATGTATTAAAGAGTCAGTTAGATTTTCAACTATTAGAATGATCAAATTATCTCATCGTATATATACGATGAGAACGGCTTACGTTTAACGAAAACAGTGGGCGATGCTGTAGTAGCAGGAATTAAAAAAGTTTTTAAAAATAGAATCTATAAAAAGAAAGGTAAAACATTTTACTTTTTTGGGAAAAAACAAACTCATGATTATCTGAGACTTTATTAGGAGGTGGTAGTATTTTTTCTTTACTATGGAATATAAGTATATTGGTAACTTGTTTAAGCACAATTACTCTTTTTTTCAATACTAAAAAAAGATGGTTGGATATATTTAAGAGAATTATATATACATTAATTACAGTTTTAATAATAGGGTTAGTCATGGTTAATTTTTTGGCTGAAAGTGATTTATTATTCTCCATAAAAATATTTAATTTATTATTGCTAGGTGTATTAATTTTAAATATGTACAATGTTGAGAAAAATAATAAAACTTTAGTGTCTTGGGTTGTTTTATATATATTAGTATTCGTTACTGGATTAATATTTATTAATCTAGGTTAAGTCAGAATAGCAATGAAATTGTAAAGGAAAGCGAGCCAGTACACAACGACCTGTTGTTGGCTCGCCCAACTTGTGACCTGCAAGCAGCAATTCATTAAGAATCATCATGGAAACGTATTAATTAAGGAACATCGACTAAGTTCCGCACGTGCTGTTCGAACGTCGATGGCACTCACATCGCGTGAGACCCACATTCAGGTGATGACGATGAACCATTATCACAAAATGGTTATAGTTGTGCAAATGACAATACCGATAACTACTGCAAGATATTCTATTGGTGTATATTTATATGGGAATTAAGGTGAGCAAATGATTACTATTATAGGATATGGATTCATCGGATTTTTTATAGCTAATGTAGTGTGGTTGATTGTGAATATCTATAAAGAGTATAAAAAAGATAAAAAGAGTCTTTTACAATCTCTTATAGCAGTCTCTTTAAATCTAATATTGGGTACATTTGGATTTTATGTAGGATTAGTTTTAATAGGACTCATTTTCGGAATAATATTTATATTTATTTAGTGAAATATTCCAGCAATCTATTTGGTTGGAATTACATATCTTTTAGCTAATATTGATGTTCTGAAAAAAATCAGTGTAAAAAGCTGCAGAAATATAAGTATAAAAGGTGAAACATTAATATGAACGACATTATTTGGTCATTAATTACATATTTGTGTGGAAAAATTTGTATTTTAAGTATTGTTAAAGGGTCGCGTAGGAATCATTAGTAGGATGATTGTGCATTTTCAAAATGAGTTTAAAAATGAATTAGCTAGGAACTACACGATAAGTGGCAAAGTACAAATAGGTACTTCACTTTGGAATGCAGATGCAAATGTATTCTCCGCTGAAAAGAAAAAACTCTCTTTAATAATAGAAGCATATAAACGTGGTGGGAAAACAAGAGCTTTGAAAATAGCAAGGAGATAAAATAAAAAGGAACGTATACTTTGGGGTGAAGGCCCTTTTTTGTCAGCTATTGATTTATTACCTAAAAAATATCAAAAAATCATTTTATTAATACTATTAAGTCTTATACTTTTGATTTTAATTATTTGGTATATAGCTGTATTGATAGCGGTTTAAATGAAATTTAAGTGGGATTTAGCAGATACGATTAGAGTAGTAATGGCAATATTTTTTTATTGAGCGCTCTATTTGGAACATTAATTTCAAGAATAGGAATATTAATTTTCATAGCTGTTTGGGGAACAAGGACCGTAATTATAGTTAAAGATGTTAATGGAATAAAGCTTATTGGAAAGGGTACAAATTCTATCACAAAAGTAATTATAGATGGGTTTGGGTATAATAAATTAAAATAAGGAGTTACATTTTAATGTTAATAACAGTACAAAAAATCACAGAAAAAGAGGTAGAAAGTACGATTCCATTCAAATATAAAGAAAAACTTCCATATTCTTATTATATTGTTTTTTCTAACGGTTCGGAAAAAGTTAATTTAGAAATACTATCTGCAATTTTTGATAAATTACCTCATGAAAATTTATATTTTTATATGCAAATTGATTTGTGTATGCAAGAAAATATATTTAAATATTGTAATAAGAATAGCCTACAACTTAATCTTTTATTTAAAACCGATTTTTATTTATTTGTCAGAGTAGATATAAATAACGTTGAGGATTTGATTAAAACATTTCCATTGGTTGATACGATAACATCGAAAATGGGGGATATTACCTTTTTTACATCGCTAAAAAATATAGAAATTAATAGCATTGAAATTTCAAAAAACTGGTTGTTTAAAAATCTGAATCATTTTTCAACAGTTCTTTTCGTTCCAGATGATACAAATTGCTCCTTCACCATTTATTCAAATGATGAATTTTATCGTTTAGATTCATTGGAAAATAGTTTTTCAGAGATAATAAGCGAGATAATTAAATAATATTTAATCTTTCTTTTTTAGTAAGAATGTCAATGGCCAAGTAAGCAGCTTTAGTTATGATGCCAATGACCAATTAACAAAAGAAACACTGCCAGATGGTACAATGAATACGTATAAATATGACGAAGTGGGGAATCGTACAGCATCTGAAGTGAATGGTGAGAAAGTGACTTTCACGTATAATGATGCCAATCAAATTGCGACGAAAAATGAGACGGCTTATACGTATGATGCAGATGGTAACTTATTGCAAGATGAAAACTATAAAAGGAAGGTGAGCCAAAATCGCAAGTGGAAGATAAGTCAAGATCGCAACGTCCTGTTGCTGACTTATCCAACCTACATCATGTAGGCAGTGTTGCAAGGCTCACCCAACTTGCGTCCAGCAAGCAGCAGCAACAACGTTTAACAAAGGTAACGACGCTAGACGACCAAACCATCGCATCTTACACATACGATGAAAATGGCTTACGTCTAACGAAAACAGTTGGCGACACAACACATGAATACTTCTATAACGACGAAGTATTGGATATGGAAGTTGTGAAAGTAAATAACACTGTAACAGAATACCGTTCATATGAATGGAATGGCTATACACCGCTTGGTATGATGGTAAAAGCGAAAAATGGATCCGGTACATTTGAAACGAATACGTATCAATTTATTACGAATCATCGTGGAGATGTATTAAGTATTCGTGACAAAGACGACCAAGAAGTAGCAACATACACATATGATGCGTACGGAAATAAGTTAAATGCAACAGGTACTTTAGCCAAAGCGAACCCAATTCGTTATGCAGGTTATTACTATGACGAAGAAACGAAGAACTACTATTTACAAGCACGTTACTACAACCCAGCAAATGGAGCATTCTTAGCATTAGACCCACATCCGGGTGATGATGACGAACCGTTATCACAGAATGGTTATAGCTATGCGAATGGGAATCCAGTGATGAAGGTGGATCCGAATGGGGAAGTGGCTAGATTTGTTGCCATGGGTGTGAAAAAGTTTATAAAAACTTTCAAGGTAAAAAAAGGAAGAAAAACAGTTACTAAAAAGAAGACAATAACGAGTTATGTGTATGTAAAATTAGATATTAATACAATTGCAAAAAAAATACCTAATCTCAAAAGAAATAAACATGTATTGAGTCAAAGCGATTCTTTTCATGTGTTTTGCAAGAGAAAAGTGCAGAGAATTGCAACGAAAAATACAGAGTGTTGCCACCCAATATTCCCCCTATTTTCTCGACAATGCGTTTGTTAAACGGAAGCTCTGGCCCGTGTACGAAATAATATGGGCATGGTGAATCAAACGATCCACCAGAGCTGCCGTTAAACGCGAATCCGAGAAAATGCGGTTCCACTGACTAAATTCTAAATTTGATGTGATAATCAAGCTCTTTTGTTCATAGAACTCTGAAATAATTTGAAACAGTAATTCTGCTCCTTCTTTGCCAAAAGGCAAATAACCCATTTCATCTAAAATCATTAAATCAACTTTTTCTAATTTACTTCTAAACTGCTTCATTTTCCCCGCATGCAGGGCTTGCTCTAATTCCTCAACTAAATGTGAAACGCGATAAAAACGGACTTCAAATCCATGCTCGCAAGCCTTTCTACCAAGTGCTGAAGCTAAATGTGTTTTACCTGTGCCAGGTGCGCCAACTAAAATGACATTCTCTTTTCTCCGAATGAAATCTAGCTGCTCTAATTCTTCCTTTGTTAAATGGTTCGGTAGACAAATGTCTTTATGCCACTGATAGCTTTCAAGCGTCTTCGTATCAATAAAACGTGCCTGTTTCAAATTACGTGCTATTTTGGCTTGCTCTCTGCCTAACTGTTCTTTTAATAAAATTTGATAAATATATTCTTCCGGCTCCGTAAAAGGTACTTCTTTAATCGCTTCTGCCACATGTGCCAATCTCAATTGCTTACAGAGTGTTAAAATCGCTTCATTCATGATTCAACGCCTCCGTTCCTTTTGGCGATAAGGCGTCATATTCTGTCCAATTTACACCGTAAGGGTGTTCTACTTCCTCAGCCTCACGGCCAATATATTCATAGAAATTTTGGTCGATGTCATTCATATCATGTGTAAGTAAAAGTGTCAGTAATTCATTGATCCGTTGCTTTCTTAACGCAAGTGAAGGGACGGTTAAATATTCCTTAATGCGCGTTGGTAAATAATTCGCATAACGCGAATGCCCTACAACACGTGGCTTTTTCAACCAATCTTTTAAGATTTCCTTCCATGGAATAAAACGACGTTTTCTCATATAAGGACGTGCGTCAGATAATAAAATTTCACCGTCATTTGTAATGACTTTAAACGAATCCCAATAGGTCACACAAGAGAGTTGGACGTAGTTCCTTGCTCTTGGCACATGAATCAAATGCCCATCAAGCTTGAACTCGTTATATTTATTAAATTTGATGAGGAATTGCTTAAATACCGGATAAGATTCTTCAGGTAATTTGATTAATTGCTTTTGCTCGTGCTGCCATAACTCATCAATCAGCACTTCTTTTTTATAATGAATTCGTTGGCGATCATTGATTAATTGTTGTTCTAATTGAGCTGTTAAATCCTCAAGGTCCTTTATGACCGGCGGTAGGCTAAAAAAGTTATAACGAACATAACCGACTTTACCTTCTACATGACCTTTTTCATTCCCTTTGCGTGGATTACATACTTGCACTTTAAACCCGTAATATTGCTGGAAATGTCGAAAGGCTTCCGTTAATTCTGCTTCTGAATCGCCTTTTCTTACTTTCTTCACCGCAGGTGTTAAGTTATCAATTCGAATGCTCAAAGGAACACCACCAGCCTGTTTAAATAAAAGTTGAAGTCCACCTAAAAAGCATTCTAAATTTTCACTCGGCATTGGTACCGCAAATGCTGTATTACTTGCTGGAAACGACATGACTAATGCATGTACATCCAGTATTTCTCCATCTTGAACAGCCTCCATTATACCGAAGTCTACCTGCGCTTCTCCTTCTGGATGTTCTAAACGTTCATGTCCTTTATCTGCTTCATCTTCTTGGGCTACTTTCCATTCTTGTATAAAATTACACACCGTTCTGTAAGAACCTTTGAATCCTTCTTTTACTAGGTCCTCAAATATTTTTTTGTTTTTACGGCGCAACTTTTTCTTGAGCTTTAAATCTTCTTCTAACCAATCAATTACGATTTCTCCCCATTTTTCATCGTACATCATGCCTTTTTTCAAATGGGTTTTCTCTTGAGGGAGCTGATCCTCATCCCCGTATTTCTTGGCGGTACGCCAATTAACCTGCATGGTTTTTGCGATTTCA
Organism: Kurthia sp. YJT4; assembly: GCF_030219945.1. Taxonomy (NCBI): domain Bacteria; kingdom Bacillati; phylum Bacillota; class Bacilli; order Caryophanales; family Caryophanaceae; genus Kurthia; species Kurthia sp. YJT4. The sequence continues at coordinate 1,524,458 of NZ_CP126689.1, forward strand.
GTAATCGATAATCCTTTTTCATTTCGTAATGTTTTGATACAATTAACTTCAGACATTGCTAGCATCCTTTCTTACCTCCCTGTTTCGGCTTCGACACCTAAAACAGTAGAGGGACTTGGGGTGGCTGGCAAGTCTTTTTTTATGCACAAAAATAGTGCAGGACTCTGTACAAATTCTTTGCACTAGTCTGCACTTTTATTTTGCAATAAACATTTCATCGAGCCGGCTCATATTTAACTTATAAACAATTACGAAAAGGAAGAGTTTATTCTCTACGTGGAAAGGATGGATCCATGTATACCCATTTAAAAGTTACAGGTATTGTAAGTGGAAGAGAGGGCGTGTTTCATTATATTATCGACAGAACAGGTGTGATTACTCATCAAGAGTTTAGAGTAGGTACAAATTTTTATTTAATTAATACTAAACTATAAAGAAAGAGGTGAGGGGATTGGATAAAATAGATTTTGATGAACTATATCAAGAACCGGAAAATAAACTGAAAATAAGTCTACCTTCTACCTTTATTATAAAAAATAAAAAAGTTTCATTTAGTTGGACTGAACTATATTGGGGATGGAAAAGTCAATTCATTTCAGATAAAACACTTATTGAAATAGCAGAGACAGAGGTAACGAATACGATTTATTCAGAGCCCGTACTTGAACTAGCATCTATTATGGACTCTGAAATTTATACAGAGCAAATAAAGATACAAGAATTAATTGAACAAATTATTGATTCGAAATTATTAATAGATCGACAGTATATATTGAATTGTAAAAATAAATATTTGTATGCGATAGTATCATATATTGATCAATATCCTACTGAAAGTAAAGTGATAGAAAGTTACAACAAGTTAACAAAAGACTATACAGAGGATTCTATAGCACCTATAACGGGCTATGAATATGTTTTAGATGTTATTCTTAATGACTTTCATAATCCTTCTAAACCCGCGAAAGAATTTTACGATGAACTTCTTATGTGGACGGCGTATGGAATAACTGCGAAGAATGAGGAGTTACTCAAATTATGGAGATTATTTTTAGAAAAGCAACGTACATATTTTTTAAATCAATGGTCTACAAAGTAATTTAATAGCATAACTCAGTGACTAAACACTACTTGGTATGATAGTGAAGGCGAAAAATGAATCAGGTAAATTTGAAACTATAAGGAAGGCGAGCTAAAAGCGCAAGTGGAAGATAAGTCAAGATCGCAGCGTCCTGTTGCTGACTGATCCAACCTATGTCGTGTAGAAAGGCTCACCCAATTCGCTTTCTGATGATAGTGTATTATTCTAAAGATGAACCTTTAATCACAGAATGGATGATATACGACGTATAAGAGCGATAATCCAGGACCAATAGTATGGCAGCTATTCTATTATCAGGGATAAGGTAAGTTATTAAAGAATTTTAATATTAAAGGAGATTACAATATAATGATTAAATTAAATAACGTGAAAAGCTATTTTAATAGTACGATTGACCTTAACAATGATTCAGTTTTGGAGATTTGGAATAAATTCAAATCTTTTTGTTTAGTTGATGTTGAAAATGAAGATGATCGAGAAATTTTGTTTGAAACAGGAGTTGAAAAAATCGAAGGGATTAAATATTTCTATGTTAATTTCGTTCGACAATTTACAATTTATGATGGAGATGAATATGATGGAATGGAACAACTTATTTGTGCATTTCATTTTGAACATACAAAAGAGTTTAGATTTTTAAAGAAAAGCGAATGGTCAATGGATTATGAAGACTTAGAAACATATTTTAAAGAGGTAGAAAAAACAAAGGCATTTCAAAAAATGATTGATAAGAACCCTGTTAAAAGAACACTCATGCAAGAAGAAATCTAAAGTAGGTATAAACTATAAAATCTCAAAAAATCGTCTTGTTGTTGCCTCTCCGAACTTACTTCCAGCAAGCAGCAAAAGTAAAGACGCTAGATGATCAAACCGTCGCATCGCATCGTACGCATACGATGCGATGCGACGGTTTACGTTTAACGAATACTTCCAAAACAATGAAATATTTGATAAAAGGGTGTTTATTATTCTAAATATAGGTTTAGTATATCGAAATGAAAAAAATATAGAGAAAGAGTTTCAACATATTGTAGATTTTTTAAAGAAAAGGGAACTAATAATAGTTGAATGGAGAGTCTCTTTAGATAAAAATGGAGACAAATGGGTTGAAAAGAAAGATCAAGATGTAGATGTTGCGTTATTAACAAAATATTATTATGGAGAAATAATCGGATATATTACAAATTTTGTTGGTTTTCAAGAAATTTCGATGAGGATTAGTGTTCAACAAGAAGATGGTTTTTATGGCTATGTGCTACATTTAGATGGAGAAAGACTAAATGGTTTAGTGATAGACACAATAGAGCAAAAAATAATTACATGGGTTACTAATTTGAGCAATTTTACGAGTTTTGATTATGCCTTTTGTGATTATGATAGTGAAATAGAATATGATCCTCAAAAACAAAGGATAATAAACAAAAGTTATTCAGTTTTATTTTGGCCAGAGAGGGGTAGCGTCAGGAAAATGCGGATTTACAACGCTAAGGAAATTCCCATACTAAAAAGCCAAATTTCTCAACATCAATTGAAAAATTTGGCTTTTTTCGTTGCTCAGTTAAAGCGTCCTTTAGTTGTATATTTCCTGTTAATATCCCTTTTGAAGCATAACATTGTTTTCAATGATCGCACCCGATAGTTGACGCCCATTTTAGAACCTATTCTTTGATTTTCAATAAGCGTAAACTGTTTAATGTTACAAGTAAAGTTGCTCCCATATCAGCAAATATCGCTATCCAAAGCGTTAACCAACCGGGCATGACCAAAAGTAATGCCACTAATTTAATCACCAAAGAGAAGGTAATATTTTGTTTAATTATGATTAGAGCCTTACGACTTAATTTAATCGTGTAAGGTAACTTACTTAAATCATCTGACATTAAGGCGATGTCAGCCGTTTCTAAAGCTGTATCAGTTCCAGCACCACCCATTGCTACACCAACGGTAGATGCCGCAAGGGCTGGAGCATCATTCACGCCATCTCCGACCATCCCCACACTTTGATGTTTTTCTCGAAGTTCTTTAATAAAATTAAGCTTATCTTCTGGAAGTAAGTCAGCTTTAATATCCGAAACACCAACTTGTTTTCCGATGGCTGTTGCCGTTCTTTGGTTATCGCCTGTTAGCATCACTGTTTCGATTCCCATATTGTTCAACTTGCCGATAACTTCTTTAGACGATTCCCTCATTTCATCGGCTACGGCAATAAACGAAAGAATTTCTTTTTCTGTTCCTAACACCATCACCGTTTTACCTTGAGTTTGCATATCGGCAATTTTTTCTTTTTTATCGCTTGAAATGCTTCCGTGTAATTCCTCAAAAAGATTTGGACTTCCCACATAATACATTTCATTATTTATTTTGGCTTTAACGCCTTTACCTGTAATGGATTGAAAATCCTCTACTGTTACTTCGTTGAATTTTAATCCATTTTCTTCTGCTTTTCGCATAATCGCTGAAGCAAGAGGGTGCTGTGATCCTTTTTCAATGGCTGCTGTTATGGTCATTAATTCATTTTCATTTCTACCATATGTCACAATGTCTGTTACAGCAGGAATCCCTTTGGTTAATGTTCCTGTTTTATCAAAGGCTATCGCTTTTAAGTGTCCTGCTTCTTCTAAATGGATACCACCTTTAATTAAAACACCATTTTTTGCTGCATTTCCTATTGCTGTAACCACAGCAACTGGAGTTGAGACTACTAAGGCACAAGGACAACCAACCACTAATACAGCTAAGCCTTGATAAATCCATTGGCTCCAGTCTCCGCCAAATAATGGTGGAACTACCGCAATTAAAAGAGCTAGTATGACAATAGCTGGTGTATAGTATTTTGCAAATTTATCGACAAACGCTTGAGAAGGGGCCCGTTCTGCTTGGGCTTCTTCTACCAAGTGAATGATTTTTGAAAGAGTAGTATCTTCAACTCGTTTTGTTACTTTAACCTCAAGTAACCCTTCTTCATTCAAGGTTCCTGCAAATACTTCATCATTTGTGGTTTTCGTTACTGGAACACTTTCACCTGTAATCGCAGCCTGATTTAATGTCGATGTACCTTTAACCACTATTCCATCCATTGCTAACTTTTGACCGGGCTTAACAATCATGATGTCTCCAACTTGAATATCATCAACATGAATCATCATTTCTTCATTGCCTCGTCGAATTAACGCTTCTTTTGGGGCAATATCCATTAAAGATTCAATAGATTGACGTGCTTTATCCATTGAATAACGCTCTAATGCTTCACTAATCGCAAATAGGATAACAACGGTTGCCCCTTCACCCCATTCACCAATGATTGCAGCTCCTATAATTGCAATAGTCATAAGCGTATTCATATCGAAATTTAATCTGCTTAGATTTTTGAGACCTTTAATGAATAACGAATATCCACCGATTAAAATGGACGCTGCATAACCAATTGTCGGTAGAACATGCTCTTCACCATACTGCTCTCCTAAGAACCAGCTAACTACAAGTAAAAGAGCTGATATATATACCTTAATGTTTTCTTTCTGCTTCCAAAAAGGTTCTCGTTCTACCCTTTGTTCTTTTTCATCTCGAATTTTTAAATTTTCAAATGCTCCTGCTTTTTCTAATTCTTCAATGGTTGTCGTCCCTTTAACATAAACTTTAGATGCTCCGAAATTTACTTTCGCATCCTGAACACCGGGAAGTTCTTTAACATTATTTTCAAAAATGGCTGCACAGTTAGTACAAGTAAATCCTTGAACACGATAGGCTTTCATTTCTTCTTCAGACAGTTTTGCTTTCCCACTAGACATTGATCTTCACCTCTTTCTTATGTGCCAATGCAATCATCATAATTTGTCTGATATGCTCATCATCTAATGAATAAAATGCAAGTTTTCCCTCTTTTCGAAACTTAACAATCCCTTGCTTATGGAGCGTTCGCAGGTGATGAGAGGCATTTGCAACCGTAACACCTATAATATTTGCTATATCACACACACACAGTTCGTCATCTTGACATAAAGCATAGGTAATTTTTGCTCTATTTTCATCTGCAATAGCTTTTAACATTTGGGCAACACTAGAAATATCTACTGTCTGTAAATTACCTTGTATTCGATTGACCTTTTCTTCGTCATAACAATAAATTTCACAAGTATCTTTCTTAATCACATTCTCACCCCAATATCATTCAAGTGTTTATTTGAATATAGTATAACCATTTTTAATAATTCATTCAAGTGTTTTTTTGAATGAGTAAAAAAATTCATAAAAAAAGAATTGGAGTACCCAATTCTAATAACAAAATAACCAAACTGCATAAGACTTTAAGTACATAACATTATCTGGCCAATTAATGGAATAGGACTGAACTATTTGTTCTCTTCCGATAGCTTTCTATATAATGAAGCCCTAGACACATTTGTAATTTCACAAATTTGATTTACAGTCATATTTCCTTCTTTATATAGCTTTACTGCATAATTCATTCTCGCATGATTTTTATGATATTTCTTTATCCGACCTTTAAACTTTCCTTCTTTCTTAGCCAGCTCAATCCCTTCACGTTGACGCATACGGATAAGATCTCGTTCTAATTGGTTCACACCAGCCATTACTGTAATTAAGAATTGGCTGTATGGATTATCCTCTGATAAATCTAGCCATGTATCCTTGAGTGATTTTAAGCTTGCCTTTTTCCTGCGTATTAAATCAATCAATTCAAATAAGTTCTGCGTACTCCGAGTGATCCGAGTTAAGTCTGTAACATAAATAATGTCTCCTTCCTGTAAATCCTCTAACATTTTTTGAAGTTGCTCGCGATCCTTTGCTGCCCTGCCCCAGAAACTTTTTCTTCAAAAATAATATCCATACCGATTTCGTTTAATTGCTGAAATTGTCTTGAAGGATTTTGGCTAGTCGAACTGACACGTACAAAACGGTAAAAAGCTAAATGAGAAGGTTATACACTTTACGAACATCGGACAGGCTTTAATCAAAGCAAAACAGGAAAAGTTAGACGTTTTTGAAGTTCTAGAATCGATTATTGAATGGAATTCTTTTGTTTCTTCGATGGAAGAAGCTCAAGAGCTTGCACGTCCTGCTGATTATGATTATTTAGACTTACTGCAAAAACGATTTTATTCACTTAGAAAATATACGCCAACGCTATTAAGGGTACTGGAATTTCATTCTACAAAGGCAAATGAGCCACTTTTACAAGCTGTAGAGATTATCCGAGGAATGAACGAATCTGGGAAGCGAAAAGTACCTGAAAACTCACCGGTGGATTTTATTTCAAAACGATGGAAAAAGTATTTATACGAGGATGATGGTACAACAATCAACCGTCATTACTATGAAATGGCTGTTTTAACAGAACTTCGGGAGCATGTTCGTGTAGGAGATGTTTCCATTGTTGGCAGTAGACAATATAGGGATTTTGAGGAATATTTGTTTTCGGAAGATACATGGAATCAATCGAAGGGGAATACGAGATTATCAGTTAGTTTATCATTCGAAGATTATATAACGGAGAGAACCAGCAGCCTTAATGAAAGGTTAAAATGGTTAGCTGCCAATTCCAACAAGTTAGACGGGGTTTCTCTTGAAAAAGGAAAACTGTCACTTGCACGCTTAGAAAAAGATGTTCCAGAAGAAGCAAAAAAGTTTAGTGCAAGCCTTTATCAGATGCTACCAAGAATAAAATTAACCGATTTACTCATGGATGTTGCTCATATAACAGGGTTTCATGAGCAATTCACTCATGCTTCCAATAATCGAAAACCAGATAAAGAGGAAACAATCATTATCATGGCTGCCCTTTTAGGAATGGGAATGAATATTGGTTTAAGCAAAATGGCTGAAGCCACACCTGGACATACATATAAGCAATTAGCCAATGTATCTCAATGGCGCATGTATGAAGATGCAATGAATAAGGCCCAAGCCGTATTAGTAAATTTTCATCACAAATTACAATTACTTTCCTATTGGGGAGACGGTACAACATCCTCGTCAGATGGTATGAGGATGCAGCTAGGTGTTTCATCACTACATGCAGGTTCAAACCCACATTACGAAACAGGAAAGAGAACCACCATCTATCGATTTACAAGTGATCAATTTTCTTCTTATTACACAAAAATTATTCATACTAATTTAAGGGATGCCATTCATGTTTTGGATGGATTGTTGCACCACGAGACGGATCTAAATATAGAAGAGCATTATACAGACACAGCTGGTTACACAGACCAAATATTCGGACTGACTCATTTATTAGGATTTAAATTTGCTCCTAGAATAAGAGATTTATCAGACTCAAAATTATTTACAATAGATAAAGCAAGTGAGTATCCCAAATTAGAAGCCATTTTACGTGGACAAATAAATAAAAAGGTCATTAAAGAAAATTATGAGGATGTTTTGCGATTAGCTCATTCTATAAGGGAGGGAATAGTCTCAGCATCCCTTATTATGGGGAAACTAGGTTCCTATTCAAGACAAAACAGCTTAGCTACAGCCTTACGTGAGATGGGCCGAATAGAAAAAACGATCTTTATTTTGAATTACATTTCAGATGAATCATTAAGAAGAAAAATACAAAGAGGATTGAATCAAGGAGAAGCCATGAATGGATTAGCAAGAGCTATTTTCTTTGGAAAGCAAGGTGAGCTTAGGGAACGAACCATACAGCATCAATTGCAAAGGGCCAGTGCTCTAAACATAATCATCAATGCCATCAGTATTTGGAATACTTTACATCTAACAAAAGCAGTTGAATATCAAAAACGGTCTGGTCGTTTTAATGAAGAATTATTGCACCATATGTCGCCTCTAGGTTGGGAACATATTAATTTACTAGGGGAATATCATTTTAATTTGGAGAAAGTGGTCTCGTTAGATTCTTTAAGACCATTGAAACTTTCTTAACGTTGTAAAAAATGGGGGAATCGTCCCGAAAATGTGCTTAGCGTTGTAAATCCGCATTTTCCTGACGGGACCCCTAAAAAAGCTTTTTTAGAAGGAAGTAAAAATGTAATGGATATTGCGAAGGAAATACACAAAAAACATGGGCTGAAAAAAATAGTTCATACGGTTGGTTATATGAGCCCTTTTACAGATGATTCTACTACATGGGAAAATATCGATGTGTTCACAGAAATTCCAACAAGCTTAAAAGATGCGCATCCATATGAACAAATGAAGTTTTTATCGGATATTTATATTCGACAAGAAGCTAGAAAGAATGAAATACCCTTAGCTGTAATTAATCTTCCTACAGCTATTGGCGATGAACAGATTGGAAGTACAGCTCAACTAGGTGGTTTTGGTTTATTTATAGATATCATTAGAAAAGGCTCGTTACCAGTTATACCTGGTGGAGAAGATTATCGCTTACCTCTAATTAATAAAAATATTGTAGCTGAATTTATCGTCACTACACTATTTAATGATTCAAAAAATGAAATGACTTACTCGCTCGTTTCTGATAAAGAACATGATCATAATATTTCAGAACTTATGTCAATTATTTCAGAAAGTATGAATATGAACAAACCCTTTGTCACAGCACCTTTTGGATTATTAAAATTTATAATGAAGTTTGGTGGAAGTAAAATAACAGGTATTCCAAAAAGCAGTCTTAGCTTTTTAACAAACCAAGTATTTGATAATCATTTGACCAAAAGGGACTTTGATGCGGAATTAATAAAGAAGATGGCTGCATCTAACATCCCGTTCTCAATTGCTGATATTGACTTTCGTCTAACGTATGGTCATGAGAAAATAAGCCCTTTTACGAGAAAAAATATAAAGGGACTATTAATGTATCAATTAGAAGGAACTCAAAAGCCGATTGTTCTAGTTCATGGTTTATTTAGTGACGGAACGGATTTATTTGAACTAGGCTTAGAATTAAATAAACAAACTGGTAGAGAGATACTAATTCTCGACTTACCTGGCTTCGGTAGAACACCTTTTATTAAAAATGAGGATATTTTAGCGCCATATCTGCATGTGATTCAATCAATTAAAAAGATAGTGCCAAATGAATCTGTCTTTGTTGGTCATTCTTTTGGAGCAGCATTACTAATGAAAGCTTTTAAAGAAGGTGTATTCACGAATCAAGATAAGATCATTCTGTTACAACCACCAATTCATAAGCTGAAATCTGAGCCTACTAAATTAATAAGTAAGTATTTATTAAAACACACATCGTATAATCGTTTATCAGCGTACTTTTTAAAAAGAGGTTTTCTTATAAAACAAGAGGGTGCCTCTTATAAGTATTTAAAAAGAGTAAAAAATAGCATAAGTTCTCCTAGAATTTTAAATACGACACTTCAATTAAATACTGCTTTGAAAAAAATGAATTTAGATCAAAAATTAAATAGCCAATTTTCTATTGTGTGGGGTACTAAGGATAAACAATATCAATCACCAATAGATAACGGTAAAATGAAATTCATTTCTTCTGGTCATTATTTTCCTATAAGTAACCCAGTTGAGACAGCTGAAATAGTATTAAAAATTATAGAAGATTAAATTCATTATTAAAGGGTTTTAAGAACTTTTAGGAGCAATCTAGATTACGTTATTGTATATGAGCTGTATGGAATTAAAAGGAGGAATTTGGAATATTATGTTGAATATTTGTAGTAAGGGAATTACATAACTGTTATTAGAGGAGAGATAATTTGAAAAGCATAACAACTGTTATAACGATTATTCTAGGTATCGTGATTATATTTGTGCCAACGATTATTACTGGGCATGGCTATAACGATGAAAAAATGATGGGCGCATTACTTGTTGCTGATTATACATTGAGAGTGGTTTCGTTAATAATTGGACTACTTGTGATTAGCTTTGCTATTAGAGGTTTAGCTAAAAATTAGCTAAAAGAAATTACCAAAAGCACCTTCTCGTTGTAAAAGAGGGTACTTTTTATATTGTCTTTGTAGTTCCTTTTCACGTATTAGTGGAATCGCTTTCCTCGATATTTAAAGCAAGAAAGGATGAATGTATTGAAAAATGTATTATTATTAGTTGCATCTTTTTTCATGTCTCTCATTGTGTGGTTAAGTACATATCGTTCTTTACCAGAAAAAGTAATCATGCATGCTAATTCAAGCGGAACAACGGATTATGCGCATAAAAGTTTCATGTTTCTCATGTTTATGATTATTTCATTTTGTGTACTCGCTATTTTTTACGCTTTACTACTTATAGATAGAAAAAATGAAAATAAACAAAAAATGAATACAGCGTTCGCTATGATTGGTGGTTTATTCGTTATTGGATTGAATATTGTCTATATACTCAATGTCCGTAATGAAGCGTTAAACACAGAACGTCTATTTTTAATTTTTGTAGGCTGTATTTTCATTATCATCGGCAGTTTCTTACCTACAGTCAATTACAATTCTAAAGTGGGTGTTCGAAATACCGCTAGCTTTCAAAATAAAAAATCATGGACTCAAATTCAAAGATTCAGTGGATGTGCGTTTATCATCTGTGGTATATTCATAGGGTTTGCAGCTTTAATTCCATCATTCTTATATGCGATTCTTGTCATTTCACTACTGATTGCTGCTATGTTATATAGTATTCAGTTATACTCGAATAAATTGCTTAAAAATGAGTAGACGTTTAGCTCTCAAACACAGGTAAGTATAATAAAGTGAAGGTGATCCATTGGAAGTTATAATCGGATATGGATTAATACTCTTTTTCCTTGTCAATTTTTGCGTGATGATGTACCGGGCTTATAAGGAAGTGAAAGAGAACCCTAAGAGCTTTTTTAGAGTGCTGATTTTCATACCTCTTGAATTATTATTAGGTACATATGGTTTCTATGTAGCAATTGTCTTGGGAGCACTGTTAATAGGTATCCTACTTGTTTTCTATCCATAATGAATCTAAAAAGCGAGTAACACGTTCAGCGTGCTACTCGTTTTTGTTTTGAGTTTATATACTTCTTTTTACACGAGGATTCGATTATGCCATACACAATCACCGATAGAATCAATCCACCGAAATACACGATAATAATATAAGAAGGAATTTTCTCTAGAGGCTGAATTTGTATAGAGGCATAGAGCAATATAAAAAAGAAAAACAGTGTCAAAGCGGATACGAGTGAAGTCCAAGAGCAATAGAGTTTGTACAGTTTCATACTTAGTTGTTTATCAAACTTTGCTAAATAGCGATTGAATTTAATAAATCGAAAGCTTTTCAACCCTGCGAACAGTAAAATTGAGACAATCGGCAATATCCATAAAACATATTTTGAACCGTAACCATCTGGACTACCTAGTAAATTAAAATGAATCGGAACCCGCCCATCTAACCCTTTCCAATACAACAGCAATATGACGATTTGAGCTAACATGAAAAAATATGAAATCGCATCGAGGTAATATGTATGTTTGGGTAGTATATACTTCATTAGATCTCCTCCTACTTAAAATTTTGTAATTAAAGATTCACTATCAGCTAATGAAAAAGTAGTTTTCAACAAAAGCTTATACATCACATTTGAAGGCAATACTACATATATTTTAATCTAGCACCAAAAGGTCGTTTTCGTGCTACAATAAAATGGCAGCATTTTCAGCTGACTCCTTTTTCGGAAGGAGGTGTACTACATGCCTAAATACTCGCGACAAGAGAAAGTAAAGGCTGAGCGAAAGAAAAAGCGTGAAGAAGGACTGACCATCTTTCGATATGCAGCGGATCTATTTCGATTCGTGGATACAATTTATCGTTTCTTCCGTATGATGCTGTAAGAAAAAACGCCTGGTGACCAAACCAGGCGCTGTACTACATGTGATTCTCGCGACAAGAATCTTACTAACTTCATTGTATGATGATTATAGATAGAAGTCAATTAAATAAGATAGAAATAAAATAGGTTAATTAAGTGATATTATTATCGAAAGCATCTATGATTTCGTATTTATACTCAATTATCGATTATTTGTATAAATAAATAATAATCGATTATAATCGATACGATTTTAAAGTTGCCGTTTTAAAAATCGGTTTTATATTGAAAAGTGCAGCAGCAATTATTAAATATAAAAAGATGAGCTCATCTATATTCGATGAACCCACTTCTTTTTATGATTTCGAACGTTTTTGAATCTCTTGTTTACTTTGCAAAATTTTATAAGCGAGATGTACGACAATTCCAAATAGCAGAAGTGCGAAAATAGAGGCAAGACCGATAAAGATCGGTTCACCAAAGCGCCAAAAAGACTCCGGTTCTTTTGCGGCAAATGAACGTGAAATCTGTAGCAAGACAACAAAGAACAATGTCACAATCGATACAAGCCCCACTTGTTTGACCTTCTTTTGCAAGAAGATCGCTTGCTCTTTACGCGATGTTAATTTCATTATGTAAAACTCCTTTAAAACATACTACCTTCTATAGTAATGGTTGAACTAAAAAGACGCAATTCTTTCCTATTAAATAGATATTCAGATGAAAAGAGTAGGCTAAGTAATTAAAAAACGAAACCGCACATATAGCGCGATTTCGTTTTTCTTATGCATGTTCTTCTTTAATTTCTTTCACGAGTGCTTCGTGTTGCTCTGGGTTGTATTCATTTTCTAGTTTTGATACAACAACTGTTGCTACTGAGTTACCAATTATGTTTGTGATGGCACGCGCTTCTGACATGAAGCGGTCTACACCGATTAGTAGGGCAATACCTGCTACTGGAATCATTGGGAACGCAGCTAATGTTGCAGCTAATGTAACAAAACCTGAACCTGTAACACCTGCAGCACCTTTTGATGTAACCATTAATACTAATAATAATGTTAGTTGTTGCCAGATAGATAGGTCAACATTGTAAACTTGTGCGATAAACATAGCAGCCATTGATAAGTAGATGGCTGTACCATCTAAGTTGAATGAGTAACCTGTTGGAATAACTAAACCAACGACTTGTTTTGAACAACCGAATTTTTCTAATTTCTTCATGATGCCTGGTAAAGCTGTTTCTGAAGAAGATGTACCTAATACAAGTAATAATTCTTCTTTGATATAAGCAAGGAATTTGAAGATGTTGAAGCCGAAGCCCTTCATAATACCGCCAAGAATTAAGAAGATGAATAGCGCCATTGTAATGTAGATACAAATCATTAATAATGCTAAGCTTTTTAAAGAACCGAAGCCGAATGAGCCGATTGTGTAAGCCATTGCACCGAATGCTGCTAATGGTGAAATAACCATGACCATACCGATGACTTTGAAGAAGATTTCAGAAGCAGATGTCATAACCTTCATAACAGGTTGTGCTGCTTCACCAATTGAAGCAGATGCTAGACCGAATAGCGCCGCACATACTAAGATTGGTAATAAATCACCGTTCGCGATTGCGCCAACGAAATGCTCTGGAATAATGTTCATAATGAATGGTACGAAGCCAGACTCTTGGGCTGCTGCTTGATCTGTAAAGTTTTGAACGGCTGATGTATCAATTTTTGATACGTCAATACCTGTGCCTTTACCTGGTTGGATAATATGTACCACGATAAAACCAATTGCAAGTGCAACTGTTGAAACAATCTCGAAGTAAATTAATGCTTTACCCCCAATTTTACCAACTTTTTTCATATCCCCCATGTTACCAATACCAATCACAACCGTTAAGAAAATAATTGGTGCGATTAACATCTTGATTAATTTGATGAAAATATCTGCTAGGATTTTTAAGTCTTGACCGAATGTTGGGAAGACGCCACCAACGATGATCCCTAAGATAATCCCGATGACTACTTGAACCGTTAAGTTCTTATACCACTTTTTCTTTTTCATGTTCATCCCTCTTTGTTATTCAATTTTGTGATCGCTTACATGTATCATAAGCGCTGTTTTAGTACAAAGGAATAATTCGGTTATAAAGTTCTTTTTGGTCATAAAGTTCTTTTTGCCGAAAAAGGATGAAAACATTGATTTAACAGCATTTTAAAAGACTGAACAAAGATGTCCAGTCTTGTATGAAAACGCTTTATGGTCATTTTTCTATTGTTGTAATACAGTTTAGGTATCTGTTTTTTTCTGAATCAATTGCTGAATTTCATGTAGATAATGTGCATCACTACGATTTTCAAATGAACGATAGAGTGGCATAAACGCTTTTTTCCACGCTGTTTGTTGCTGTGGTGTTAAAGTGTGTATCTCAACGGAGAGATTCTTCAGTTGTTGTAAGTCATGATTGTTCATCTGCATAGCATTCTCCATATTCCATTCTGTTGCATCTTTTAACGCCTGCTCAATCAATTGCTGATCGGCTGGTTCGAGTTGTTGCCAAAACTGTTTATTAATAATGACCGCATAGGCAAGAATGCCATGATTTGAAATTGTTAAATGATTTTCTTTTTTATACAGGCTTTTTGAGTAGATATTTGAAATCGTATTTTCAAGTGCATCCATCTTTTGTTTATTGAGTTCTGTAAACAATTCGTCAAATGAAGAGGTTACAGGCGTTGCTTTCACTTGCTCGAATTGTTGTTTAAGCATATCACTCTCCATCGCACGCACGCGAAGCCCTTTAAAATCTTGTACGTCTTGAATGATCTCTTTTTCATTAATCATCTGTTTAAAGCCATTTTGCCAAAAGCCAAGTGCTTTCATATTTTCATGCTGGAGTTCGTTTAAAAGACGTTCACCGACATCACTTGTGAATACTTTTTGAACTTCAGCAGTGGATGAAAACAAATAAGGTAAATCTAGAACTTCCCAACTCGGTACTTCTTTTGTTACTTTAGAAAGAGTCGGGGCAATCATCTGAACGTCATTATCTTTTAGCGCTTGTAATTCATTCACATCATTGTAAAGCATACCATTCGGTGAAATTTCAACTTGAATACGATGATGCGAGCGCTTTTGAACGAGTTCAGCAAATTTCAACACAGCTTGTCCCTTCGGTGTGTCTTCTGCGACAACATGTGAAAAACGAATCGTAATTTGATCTTTTAATCCCTCTTGTTCTTCGTCATACGGTAATGTTTCGCTTTTGAAAAAGCCTTGTTCATAGCTCATATAACCGAGTAAAGCGATGACGACGAATAGAGCGGATAGCATATATGTACGCAACGTCGACCCTCCATTTTGATTTAATTTTTATTAGTTTAACATAATTGAAGTGGTACAATGTTAAAAAGTATAAGAGAGGTGGCTTGTTTGTTCAAACAAAAAATGACCTTAAATAAAGGGATGATTGCACTTACGTTTTTCATCATTGCCTTCTCATTATTGATTGCGGGCGTCTTTATTTTAGGGAGTATTGTCAATTCAAAAGAAAAAGAATTACAGGAGCAGTCGATGCTTGTAGCGAGAACGGTAGCGACATTACCTGAAATCGAAGATACTTTACATAACGAGAATAATTTATCTATTGAAGCACAAGCACGTCGAATTAATCAAACCGTTGAGCAGCTGCGAACGGTCAATTCTGCAGACTATATTGTGATTATGAATATGGATCATGTGCGACTGTCGCATCCTTTAACGAGTAAGCTTGGCACAGTTTCGACAACACCAGATGAAGAAGCAGCGTATTCAGAGCATTATTATACGTCGAAAGCAAAAGGTGAAGTGGGTGTAATGGTACGCGCCTTTGTACCGATCATGAATACTAAACATCAGCAAATCGGTGTTGCAGTCGTTGGCTATCGCTTACCGAGTGTTCTTGAAGTGTTAGGTGGAATGAAGTGGGAGATTGCACTTGCACTGACACTGTCAACTGCCTTTGGTTTATGGGGAGCGCTGATTCTAAGTCGTCGCGTGAAGAAGCAGATGCTGGATTATGAACCGCATGAGATTGCTAAATTATATACAGAGCGTATTGAGACATTCAATGCGATGCATGAAGGAATTATCGCTATTGATAAAGAGTTTACAGTGACCATCTTCAATCCGAAAGCGCGACAAATTTTAGGGATTGGCGAGCAGAATTTGCTTGGAAAGAAGATTTATGATATTTTACCTGATACACGCTTACCAGAGATTTTAGATTTTAATCAGCCCATTTACAATAAAGAGTTACATATTAATCAACATACGATTTTAAGTAATCGTGTGCCGATTGAAGTAGACGGTGAGACGGTCGGGGCGATTGCTATTTTCCAAGATCGTACAGAAGTGAAAAAGCTAGCGGAAGAATTAACGGGCGTAAAAGAGTTCGTACAAGCACTTCGTATTCAAAATCATGAGCATAAAAATAAGTTGCATACGATTTCAGGACTTCTACAACTAGGTCATCATCAAGAAGCGATGGATTACATTGTAGAAGTGCAAACGACGCAGGAAGAAACAACGAATTTCTTAAATCAGCGCATTCAAAATCAAAATATTGCAGGTCTGGTACTGAGTAAGATCAATCGTGGTAAGGAGCTTGGCATTAATGTCATGATGGATGAGCATAGCACACTCGAACGCTTACCAGAAAAGCTTGATTTCCACGATTTTGTTGTGGTGTTTGGAAATCTTGTAGAAAATGCTTTTGATGCGCTGCAACTGACGAGTAGTTCATCAAAAGAAATCTTTATTAGTATTGACCAAAACGATGAAACATTATCCATTTTAGTGGAGGATAATGGTGTCGGTATGACCGATGAACAAATTCAAAAGATTTTCGATAATGGTTTTACAACGAAGAATTCTGCCAATCATGGCATTGGTTTATATTTAATTTCAGATATTTTAAACAAAACGAACGGTAGTATTGATATTACAAGTTCGTTGAATGAAGGAACGAGTATTTTAGTTACGTTTACAATGGAGTAGGGGGAACATCGCGTGATAGATGTTGTATTAATTGAAGACGATCCAATGGTACGTCAAGTCAATCGCCAATTTTTAGAGCAAATCGAAGGCATTCGTATTGTAGGAGTGGCGAAAGATGGAATTGAAGGGGTAGAACAGCTGAAAACATTAGCGCCAGATGTAGCACTTATGGATATTTTCATGCCAGAACAAGATGGCATTAAAACATTGCAACAAATTCGAGATCAAGGTTTACCTGTCGATGTTATTGCTGTAACTGCAGCGAATGATATGAAAACAATTGAAAAAATGCTGCAATTAGGTGTTTATGATTATATTATGAAGCCTTTTACGTTTGATCGTATGAAGCAGACCATTCAGCAATATTTAGCGTATAAAGCGTATATTACGAAGAAGGAAGCACTCAATCAGGATGAACTGGATCAATTACTGCATCCAACAAGAGAGACCGACCATTACCATGATGCTTTACCAAAGGGATTAAATGGTGCAACTTTACAAAAGATTATTCAATTTATTGGGGAGCAAAAAGGTGCTGTTACAGCTATTGAAGTGGCGCAGGGGGTTGGTTTAGCACGTGTAACTGCAAGACGTTATTTAGATTATTTAGAGAAGCAGCGTCAAGTTGTCATTGATATTCAATATGGCGGGGTAGGACGACCAGTGAATCAATACCGTCTCGTACAAAAATAAAGGTTTTAACTAAAGTTAATAGGGAATATATGGATTAGAATATTTAGTCGGAGGGTGTGAAAAAACTTGCTAATATTACTAATTCTCTCTATTATTGCACTAATAGGTATTCCTTTACTACTTGTGATATCATCGCTTAAATTTGAAGAACGTCAATTGGACGCGATGATTCATCAATACTATGTAGAGCATCGTACAGTTCGAAAAACGCAAAAGATGTCTGTAAAACCAGTTGTTGAAAAACAGACACAACAAAAAAGACCGTCTGCTGCTAAAGACGAATCAAAACGTGCGTTTACACATACAATTCGTAAAAAGTTACCTGGTTATATTTATCCGTCACGTGAAGCAATGATTCGTGATCGTGCCAATAAAAACTAATTAATAGCTTTATTTGAGGGGGCTTTCACCCTCCTACATAACAAAGGGGTTCAAAAAATGCAGTCTTTAGTAAAACAGTTACATTTTATTGAAAAAACAATTGTGCAACTATTTGATGAAGTGAATGAGCAAACATGGAAAGAACCAGAAGCAAAGGGGCTTCGTTCTGTTTTCGAATTGTGTCATCATATGACCTACTTACCAAAAGCAGATTTAATGTTAGCAAGTTCTGCGAGTCATCAGGAAATGGATGCATTTTATCAGCGCAATCGTTTGGAGACGATTTGTGAAATGAAACAGATGTTTATTTATCATATGAAGCAGCTTTACGCACATATTGAATGTATGTCAGAATGTGAAAAGCAGCGTGAATCAACCAGTTATTGGGGCGCTACATACACGCAACAAGAATGGATACTAGAAATTCTAATGCACCTCATTCATCATCGTGCCCAACTATACCAACTCTTAATGCAACATCGAGAAAAACCTATCTCAATTTGTCTATTTCAATAATTTTCAGACTGTTTCCAAAAGGGAGACAGTTTTTTCTTTTATTTTGAAAAAGGTACGCTATAATAATAAAAACGAAAGAAGGCGAATGGGATGGAATTTAGTCAATTAGAAGATGATGTTGTTTATTTACGTCCACTTGTAATGGAAGATGCAGAAGCTTTATTTGAAGCAGGAAATCATGCGGAGATTTGGACATATACAGCACATACGATTCAATCATTAAAAGATGCAGAGGCTTATATTGAAGATGCCTTACATAAATCGAAAACGGAGCAAACTTATGCAATTGTAGATCGCCAGTCGAATCGCGTAATTGGTTCAACACGTTTTTATCAAATAGATACTAAAAATCGTGCTGCAACACTCGGTTACACGTGGCTAACCCCCGCATATTTTGGCACTTCGGTGAATAAGCGTTGTAAGTATCTATTATTTCAATATGCTTTTGAAAAAGAAGGTCTTGAACGGATTCAAATCGTAGCAGATGAGCGAAATACACGCTCTTGTCGTGCTATTGAAGGGCTTTTAGCAACAAAAGAAGGGGTACTGCGTAAACATATTATTTGTAAAGATGGTTATATTCGAAATAGTGTTGTCTATTCGGTTATACGTGAAGATTGGCTGCGTGTAAAAGCGCATTTGGAGCAGGCGATTGGTTATAAAACAGTTTAAAGGAGAAAGAGACAGCATGAGTACACTAACATTCCGTATAGCAAAATTAGATGATTTAGAGCGCATTGTCGCGATTTATAATTCAACGATTGAAGGGCGTATGGTGACAGCTGATTTAGAAGCAGTCACTGTTGAAGAACGTACACCTTGGTTTCATGCACATACAGCAGATCACCGACCACTATGGGTGATGGAATTAGACAACGATATTTGTGGTTGGATTAGCTTACAAGATTTTTATGGTCGAAAAGCCTATGATGCGACAGCAGAAGTGAGCATTTATTTGGATGCGGACTTCAGAGGACATGGCTTAGGCAAAAAGGCGATTCAATTCGTTTTAGATGCAGCGCCTTCTTTATCCATTCAAACCATACTCGGCTTTATTTTTGCTCAAAATGAACCGAGTATGAAACTATTTAAACATTTCGGTTTTGAACAATGGGCGTTCTTACCGGAAGTTGCTGAACTAGACGGTATGAAAAGAGATCTCGTTATTCTAGGTAAAAAAGTAAATAAATAATGTAATCATAAGAAAAAAACAAAATTGCGCTTCGGCACAGTTTTGGTTTTTTTCTGTTTATTTTTTAAGTGGTAACGCTAGAGGCTCATCTTGATAAATGGAATAGCTTTCTCCGCTTACTTCTACCTTTTCACAAGTCTTATCTGCACAATCAAACATATAATTGTTGTCTTTTGTTTTCACAAAAACAGACATGTAGTAAGGGAAAACGCCACCTTTATAGCGATCTACGCCATAGTTAATAGATAAAATTTGTTCTTTTTCTGCAATTTTCTTGTAATCATCACTTTCCATCGTCTTAACGACCATTTCACCTAAGATTTTATATTCTTTCTCTGTTTCTTCATAGCCTCGTTCAAAAAAATACCATTTCCCAAGTAGGAAGAAGTTGAGAGCAATGCTGATTGTTAAAATCCCAATAAGTAATTTCTTTTTCATGTATGTCAATCCTTTCCAAAAAATATTATATCATAGATAGTTGAAAAGAAATTGACATCTTTTTCATATAAGAATATAATTATATAAGTAAGTTATTATATTTTGAGGTGATTTAAAAAATGAACAAAATTCTTTATTTTTTATGTACAGGTAATTCATGTCGAAGTCAAATAGCAGAAGGTTTTGCGAAGAAGTTGCTACCAACTGATTGGACTGTAAAAAGCGCAGGAATTGAAGCGCATGGTTTGAATCCGAAAGCTGTAAAAGCCATGCAAGAGGTACAAATCGATATTACAACGCAAACTTCAGATGTGATTGACCCACAAATTCTTAATCAGGCAACATTAGTTGTAACGTTATGCGGTGATGCAGCAGATAAATGTCCTGTAACGCCACCTCATGTAAAACGTGAACATTGGGGTTTTACAGACCCTGCAAAAGCGACAGGAACAGAAGAAGAAAAGTGGGCTGTTTTTCAAGAAGTTCGCGATGCAATCCAAAAAAGAATTCAAGATTTTGTTGAAAAGGAGCTAGATGATTATGAAAGCCATTCAAATGTATGAACCAGCAATGTGTTGTCCAACAGGTCTATGTGGACCATCGATTGACACAGATTTACTGCGAATTTCATTTATTATGCATCATGTACAAAATCAACCAACAATTACAGCAGAGCGCTTTAATGTAACGAATCATCCAGATGTTTTTGTTGAAAATCAACAAGTGAATCAATTGGTTATGGAAGAAGGTATGGATTGTTTACCTATTACGCTTGTAGATGGTTTACTAGCAGTGAAAGGGCGCTATCCTACTACGGAGGAATTTTCTGAATGGACGGGAATACCTACTGAAGAATTAGCGAAAAAACCAAAAATTCGTCTAAACATTAAGGGAGATGTTTCAAAGTGAAACGTTTAACAAAAGCTGATTTTCCTACAACCCCTTTCGTCTTTTTAACAGGTAAAGGTGGCGTCGGTAAAACATCTGTTTCATGTGCATTAGCTATTTCAATGGCGCGTGAAGGGAAAAAAGTGCTGTTAATTAGTACCGACCCAGCTTCTAATCTGCAAGATGTGTTTCAACAAACGATTTATGGAGAGCCGACCCATATTTCAGATACACTCTATGCGTTAAATATTAATCCAGAAGAGGCAGCAGCTCATTATAAAGAACAAATGATTCAACCATATCGCGGAAAGCTCCCACCTGTTTTAATTCAAAATATGGAGGAACAATTATCAGGTGCTTGTACAGTTGAGATTGCTGCATTTAATGAGTTTGCTCAATTATTGACGGATCAAACCTTACTTCAAGATTTCGATCATATTATTTTTGATACAGCACCGACAGGGCACACACTACGTTTACTGCAATTACCATCGGCTTGGACACATTTTTTAGATGAAAATACGACAGGCACTTCTTGTCTAGGTCCTTTAAAGGGTTTGAATGAACATAGAGACATGTATCGTTTAGCTGTAGAGCGTTTAATGGATAAAAATCAAACGACGTTATGGCTTGTAACTCGTCCAGATGGGAACCCTTTAAAAGAAGCTGCACGTGCATCTCAAGAATTAGATGCGTTAGGTATGCAGCATCAGCAATTAATCATCAATGGCTGTTTTGAAGAAGTGAGTGATGATGTGATGGAACATGCTTTCGCAAATCGTCAACGAGCAGCCCTTCAGCATATGCTGCATGCTCTACGTCATTTAAAAACATACACACTTCCATATGTACCATATACGTTGTCATCTCAAGCGAATTTAGAGTGTTGGTTACGTGATGAGTCAATTCCATTTGCTCATACAGAAACTTCATCGTTTGATGCGTATATAAACTTAGAAGAATTGGTTCAAACGTATACGAGAGAAAAGCCACATATTATTTTTACAATGGGAAAAGGTGGTGTTGGTAAAACAACCGTTGCTTCTTATATTGCTATGCGTCTTGCAGAAGAAGGGCAATCGGTTCATTTAACAACTACAGATCCAGCAGCACATCTTTCTTGGACACTAGATGAAACACTTCCTAATCTAACAATGAGTCGAATTGATCCAAAAGCAGAGTTGGTGAAATATGAAGCAGCTGTTTTGGAAAAAGCTGAAGAAACTATGACAGAAGATGGTTTAGCACTTGTGAAAGAAGATTTAGCATCTCCTTGTACAGAAGAAATTGCTGTATTTCGTGCATTTGCTGAAGTTGTGAAAGCACATGAGCATGAAACAATCATTATTGATACAGCGCCTACAGGTCATACATTATTACTTTTAGATGCGACTGAAGCGTATCATCAAGAAGTGAATCGTACCCAAGGAGAGATTCCACCTGCTGTTTCTGAGTTGTTACCAAAACTACGTGATTCAGACTATACGCGTGTGTTAATTGTAAGTTTGCCTGAAGCAACACCTGTACTTGAAGCAGCACGTCTACAAACTGATTTAGAACGCGCTGGATTATCAGTTGATTATTGGGTTATGAATCAATGCTTTACTGCAGTGGCTACAGAAAGCCCTATTTTTAAAGAAAAACAGCAAATGGAGCAGCAATGGCTTGAAGCAGTTCAAAAAGAAAGTAAACGAATGGTGGTTGTTCCTTGGTTGATGGAGGAGCCTATCGGTCAAACAGGTTTAAAGAAACTAGAAGGAGAGGTTAAATAATGAATTTAACAATAGAAGGAAAAAATTATCTAATGCAAGTTATGGAAGGACAAGCGCCTAAATTGCTTCGTTTTTATGGTACAGAAGGTTGTTGTGGTGTAAATGTTCAAGTGGAAATTGCCGAACCAACTATGCAAGATACGGTTCAACTTGTAGATGGTTTAGAGATTGCTATACAAGATCAAGTGATTCCTATATTAAAAGATGTGACAATTCATGCAGAGGAAGAAGATGGACAGATGGGGCTTGTATTACAAGGTTATAGTCCGACGTCTTGTTAAGGAGGAAAAGAAATGAAAAAATCAGATGAACTTCGTACAGCAGTTCGCTTGAATTACGCAAAAGTAGCGACTCAAAATAATGACTGTTGTACAACGAATACAGTAAGTTGCTGTAATCCAGAAGAAAACTTGCAGCAATCACCTGAAGAGTTAGCTCAAAAAATGGGTTATTCTATCGAGGAATTAAATCAAATTCCAAAAGAAGCAAATATGGGATTAAGTTGTGGGAATCCACATGCTATTGCACAATTTAAAGAAGGCGAAACCGTTGTCGACTTGGGTTCAGGCGGTGGTTTTGATTGCTTCTTAGCTGCTAAAAAGGTAGGGGAGACAGGTCATGTCATCGGTGTCGATATGACACATGAAATGATCGCAAAAGCTCGCGCACAAGCTCAAAAAGCAAATTTAGCACATGTTGAGTTTCGTTTAGGTGAAATTGAGCATTTACCGATTGCCAATGAAACAGCAGATCATATTATTTCAAATTGTGTTATTAATTTATCACCAGAGAAAGAACAAGTATTTAAAGAGGCTTATCGTGTATTGAAACCAGGTGGTTATTTAGCCATTTCAGATGTGATTTTAACAGCTGAATTACCAGAAAGTTACCATGAAGATTTACAATTATATTCAGGATGCATATCAGGAGCCATATCGATTGAGACATATGAAGAATTGTTGCGAAATGCAGGGTTTAAAGAGATTAGAATTGAACCAAAAGATGAATCGAAGGAATTCATACGTGACTGGGAACCGAATTATGATTTAGAAAATTATATTGTATCGGCATTGATTCAAGCACGTAAATAAATCAAACGAAGGAATATGGTTGAAAAATTCATTCAACCATATTGTTTTTTTTAAATATCTCAATATTATAAGTATTCTTATTAATGATACAAAACTTCCTATAATTTATATTATGTAAACTAAAAAGAAAAGAAATAAAAAAGTACGATTTTCTACTCTATTAAATAATATATTTGTCTTTATAAAAACTTATACCTACTTCTACATAGATATAAGTTTTTATAAATTATTTATTATTAATCTTTATTATTTTTCTTTTTATTGAATTGATAAAAAAGATTCTTAACATCACTCTCTTTAAAATGTTCATCTACATATTGTTGTACGTTCAATGTTTTATTTTTTACTTTTGCCTTATTAATACGATAACATATTTCAGAAGCTGTATATCCTACAGCCAATGTACTAGCTGTTGAAATACTGCCCTTAATTAAAATCTCTATACCTGCTTTTTTTAACTTTGATACCAAATCTTCTGGATCTTTCTCGTTTTCTTTCTTTTTCTCGTTTTCTTTCTCTTTCTCTTTTTCTTCTAAATAGCTTTGCACTAATTTATTTAAAAAAGGCATGAAAGTTATGCTTTGATTTTCTAAATTATATTGTTTGAAAATAGTATATAACATCTCGCCTTGTACGTTCATAATATCATCGATGCTACTATTTTTTACAGTATGACCAAAAGCCTGTAATACATACTTTCTAATAATTTTATTCACTTCTGAACGAATTAACTTTAAATTTATCGTTTGAGAGCGTAGAAATGCAAAACGCACCGAATAATCCATATGTTCATATGACCATTCGACTAAAGCAGAAAGTTGGATATAGTCCATATCTGGTAGAACTGTGGATACATAGAAATAATTAATACGATGTGTGAGTAGCACCTGAGACAAGTCTTGAAGTGTAGATTCTGAAACTAAATCACATTTTGTGAAAATAACACAAATAGGCTTTCCGGTTTCTCTAAACTTTTCAATCATTTCTAGGTCTAGATCAGTAATACGATGGTTACTAGCTGAAATTACATACCAAACCATGTGAATTTGTTCTTGTACAGGCTTGTTCTGATCTTCCATATAGGTATGCATTTCCTCTAAAAAACGTGTATGTTCTTCAGAACCTAGTTCATATCCTTTCGTATCAAATAAATTAATAGGCATATTTTCAATCGTATATTTCGTTGTAGTTTGTGTAATTGGTTTTCCTGTACCTGTTTGAGCGAAATCTACGTTAAATATTGTGTTTACAAGAGAACTTTTCCCTGCGCCTGTTGCACCAACAACTAGTATATTTGGATGATGACCTTGCTGCTCAAATTCATTTGCTGCGGTGTGTATAGTAGAATCAAATAAGGATTGATCGACATTAACCATTATGCATGTCCTCCATTCATCGTAGTTGATTGATTAAACTGTTTTTCTGTTTTTTCAATCATTTGAAAAATAACTTGATCTAAATTACGTTGATTTTTTAATAATTCGCTATACATCATTTCTAAAAATTCCTCGGCAATATCAGCAGAAGAACCTGAAATTGATTTGTATAATGTTGCTGCTGTTGCAATTGTTAATACAGGTAAATTCACTTTATTTTTCAAAATGGATAGAATATTTAAAATCATACTTTTATTGTTATCGTCTGCGGAGTCTTTTTTGATTTGTGTTAAACGATTAATAATTGTTTTATAGTTAAAAGCTTCTCGTTCATATTCTTTCCCGCTAATTGTAATAGCATGAACTTGTACGTAAGATGTTAGTGCATCATATAGTTCAGATTGAATCGTTTGTTCAATATCCTCTTGCCAAAATGACTTACTATATTGTGTCGCGAGTTCAATCGCATCATTTGTCTTTTTACATTCTTTAATTTTTTCAGCATATGTTT
Organism: Kurthia sp. YJT4; assembly: GCF_030219945.1. NCBI lineage: Bacteria > Bacillati > Bacillota > Bacilli > Caryophanales > Caryophanaceae > Kurthia > Kurthia sp. YJT4. The sequence continues at coordinate 1,550,202 of NZ_CP126689.1, forward strand.
GGATTTTATTTTTTAATAATATATCCATACGCTCAGGTAAGCGTAAGCGTAGCATATTTAAATAATTGCCTCGCATAGCTTTTGATATTTCATCTCGACCAAATTGTTGGATTTCCATACCACCAAATAAAGTCTCTTTTTTACTATTTACTGGTACAACCGTCAATTCACCGTTTGTTTCTTTTTGAAGTGCATTTTTCATCTCAGCTAATGTATCTGGAGAGCAAAGTGCAGATTTTGTAAGTGCTACAACAACTTCCATTTTCTTGGATAAGAAATCATTAATAATATTAATTTCAAAATCTTGAATGCGGTTGCTTGAGGCGTTAATACAAAATAGAACGACATGAACCCAGTCTTCTACTTTCTGCTCAGTAGAATGGTTTTTCATAAAGTCATTTAATAAAGACTGCCACTCCTCATCCTTTCCTTGTTCAAGTCCCCATGAATCAATTAATGTTACAGGGATATCGTTAATTTTTTTAAACTCACCTTCAAAAACTTTTGGTGTTACTGGCTTCCCTGTTCCTGTTTCACGAATATCTTCATCGAATATATAGTTGATAAGTGAAGATTTTCCAACACCTGTTTGGCCCATAATTAAAACATTTAAATTACCTATTGTTTTTTCCTCTAAAACTTCTTTTTCTACTTCGATGTCTATTGTTTCCAAAGTCATTAAACACTCCTTTTTCTTAAAATGGTGACTTATGAACTTATTATACACGTGTATTTAGACATAATATGACCATTTGTAAAATGATTCTTTATATATATTATAATACCATTTATGTATATAAAATTGTTTTAAAATAAAAAATGCAGTTCAGACAATTGCTTCGTCCAAACTGCATAAATGCTATATTTAGTATGCTCCGCCTTTAGCTGATCGGTTGCGTTGCATAAAGCGTGCTTCGATTTGTGCGTGGTTACGTTGTTTCATCATGCGTTGTTTTCTTTTCATATGAACAAAATAGATACTGCTCACTAATAACAAACAGCTTATCAAAGTAATCCATACAAACATCTTATTTCCCTCCATCTTTCGTATCACTTACATAAAATGTACCTGACGTGAATTTTGTTGTTAATTGTTTTTGACCTGCTCCAACGATTGACGCACCTTTTGAGTTTTCACCATTCGTTAAATCAACTACGACATCACCTGACGTTTCTTCATGCGTATAACGTAGGTCGCGAACAAGTTCTGTATAATGAATGCGTACATCACTACTCGTTCCATTTATAAGCATCTTTTGTAGAGGTGTAGCCATTGTAAAATCAGCTGTACCCGATGTTAGCTTTAATGTAGCTTCTTCTCCTAAAAGTTGCTTCACTTGGATATCACCAGATGTTAATTCAGCTGTCATTTTTTTCGCTTGAACATCGACGAGACGTTGTGTACCAGACGTTGCCTTCATGCGTAAATCATCCGTTTCAATTTGTTCGAGTGATACATCCCCTGATGTAAGGCGAACAGACTGTTGATCTGAAATGATATTTTGTGCTTGTATAACACCTGAGGTTGTAGAAACCTCTACATTTTGTGCCTGTAAATCTTGCACTTTCATATTGCCTGATGTCTGTTTGAATTGTAGATGATTTCCGTACATTCCTTCGACAATCATTTGATTCGCTGTGTTTTCAACATAGAGTTCTTTCCATTCCTTTTCAGGAACAGCAATCGTTAGCTTCAGTTTGCTATGTAGGATATTGAAAAAAGCATAACGAAGCGCCTCTTTATGTGTAACTTCTACTTTTAGAGTATCGCCCTGCTTCTCTACTGTGTACGCTAGCTTTTTAGCTAAAGAACTATTCATCTTACCCTCTAACTTCGCGCGTAATTTTAAATCACTCGTCGGTACCACTTCTATATCTGCAATATCGGAATAAACATGAAGATTTTGAATATCTTCTATGGAAATTTTTTGAATATCATGAATTTCTTCCTGATTAACGCTATTCGCAACAAAATAAAAAATGGAAAATAAGAACAGTGAACCTACAATAATCAATAAGAATTTTTGCATAAGCGCTCCTTTAAATTTATTTTTGAAAATTTTGGAATATCATGTTTCATTATAAAGTATATAGCATAAAAAAGGAAGTTTTTCACAGATAGCGTCATATAGTGGTTTCATACGATGTTAAGAAGTCACTTTTTTTATGCTTTATTTTAATAAAATAGTATGAAAAATAGATTATAATGCACTTCAATGATATTTTTTTAGTAAATATGCCTTTTTTATAAAATAAGAACACTTGTTCCATATGCCGTATGTGTTGTATATTCGATATACTAATAAAAAGGAGATGGTACACATGACAACTGTTGAGAAATATACAGAGCAAGCAGAAACATTAAAAAAACAAGGGGCATATGCGGAAGCATTAGAAACATACGTCAAAGCAATCCAATTAGATAGCTCAAATAGCCGCCTATATCGCGCTTTTGGTAAAGTAGCATATCTTATGCAAGATCAGAAATTAGCAGTCGCAGCTTATCTTTCAGCCTTACATATCGAAATTGCAAAAATTGAGTATTATGGTTTAACTGAAGAAACAGAGAAAATGTTAGTTGCTCTGCCAGATGAAATGAAAGAAGCACTCCCTAAAGTAGGTGGCTTCATTATTTATTATGATACCAATACACTACGTCACTTAGCGCATGCAGTCGCAGACTTTGATGAAGAAGCAATTCGTAAACAACCAAAGATGCTCGCTTATAAAGAGATTTACGCAGCAGAATTAACAGAAGACGATGCGCTTTATGAAGAAACGTTGAAACAATTCAATCGTACAGAAGACGAAGTGACAGATGAAGCAAAAGCTTTCTACATTCCTGTTGGAAAAGAACTCGCTTTTTCTTGGATTAAGTGGAACGAACTGAATAGTTTAGATGTAGGTAAATTATATTTTCCATAATAAAAAAACAGGGCTGCTACTACTAGCATTTGCCCTGTTTTTTATTATACGGTTTGTGTAATTGTATTTAAAAAAGCTTGAATCATCTGATTCCCTTCATCTGTGTGATAAGATTCTGGGTGGAATTGAAGCCCGTAAATCGGTAATGAGCGGTGGTGACAAGCCATAATCTCCCCGTCCTCTGTGACCGCATCTACATGAAGTAATATATGCGGGAAGTTTTCACCATTTGCGACTAATGAATGATAACGCATCACTTCGGTTTCAAAAGAACAGTTAATTAATAGTCCTTCCTTTTTATGCATGAGTGGAGACATACGTCCATGCATGATTTCTTTTGCTTGTATAATTTCCCCACCAAAAGCCTGCACAATCGTTTGATGCCCTAAGCAAATACCGAGTATGGGAAACTCTTTTTGAAGTTGTGTAACGACCTCAAGGCAAATCCCTGCTTCATCTGGTGTACCAGGACCGGGTGAAAGGACAATTGCTTGTGGTTGAAGCGCTCGAATCCCTTCGATTGTTATGGCATCATTTCGTACAACTTCTACTTCCGTACCGAGTGAGGCGATTTGTTGGTATAAGTTATATGTGAATGAATCGTAATTATCAATAAGTAGAATCATGAGATCACCTCCAATAAAGCTTTTGCCTTATTTAATGTTTCCTCATATTCACTGATTGGATTTGAATGATGTACAACACCTGCTCCAGCTTGAACATGAGCTTTCCCGTCTTTTACGACCATCGTACGAATGGCAAGTGCTAAATCTAAATCACCTGAAATCGAAAGATAACCAATCGCTCCTGCATACACGCCTCTTTTTACATGTTCGAAATCATTAATCAGTTGCATGGCGCGAATTTTCGGTGCACCTGATACCGTACCAGCTGGTAAACAGCTCGCCACAACATCTAGTGGATGAATAGCTGGTCTTAAGGTTCCTGTCACTTCTGATACAAGGTGCATGACATATTTATAACGCTCAATTACCATGTACTTTGGCACACTGACAGAACCAATCTCACATAGTCTCCCTACATCATTACGACCTAAATCAACGAGCATACGATGTTCAGCTAATTCTTTCTCATCTTGAAGTAGACCTTCTGCAATGACATCATCCTGCTTAGCATCCTTTCCACGCGGTCTTGTGCCAGCGATTGGGTTTGTCGTCACCTGACGCTTTGAAACCTTTACAAGGCTTTCTGGAGACGTTCCAAGCACTGTATAACCATCAAAGTCAATATAATACATATACGGAGATGGATTCGCTGTACGCAGTTGACGATAAAGTGCCATCGGGTTCCCATCATACTGTGCTGAAAAACGCTGAGATAGTACAATTTGAAAAATATCTCCTGCTTCAATATGACGTTTCCCTTCCTCTACCATCTGGCAATAAGCATCTTGTGTCATACTCGGTATAAATTGAAGCGCATCCACTTGTGCTAAAAAAGGTTGAAGTGGTTTCGTTAATTGCTTTTGGATTCGTTCAATTCGTTCATCTAAAATCGCTTCTGTTAAACCTTCTTGAAATAAATCAATGGTCGCAATCGTTAATGTCTGCTTAACATGATCCATCACGACAAATGTATCAAAAAAGAGTAAATGCATATCGGGCATATCGATTGGATCAACTAATACATCACCAATCTGTTCATGATAAAAAGCAGTTTCATACCCGATGTAGCCAATCGCTCCACCATAAAAAGAAAACGGATAGTCCCCTTTTACATAGGGAAGAAATTTTTTTAATTCTTCAAAAGGGTGCAGTGAATTCAATTCAATACATTTATCGCCCTTTTTATACGTAAGAATCTGATTTTTCGCAACTAGTGTTGCAACAGGTGAAGCAGCAATAAAAGAGTAACGACCACTCTCTTCGTGTTTTGCAGAAGATTCAAATAGAATTTTTTGCTTCCCCTCTAATGCGTGATAAATCGAAATAGGTGTCAGCATATCTGCTTCTAACTCTAACTGCTTGTATAATACGGTCTGTTCTGTCATGTGAAAAACTCCTCTCAACTCAGCTCATTTTTCCTCAACATATAAAAAGTCCCCCACGAAGAAAAAATCTTCATGGAGGACGAAATCAATCCGCGGTACCACCTCAGTTGTGACCTATGTCACCTCTCGCAAGTAACGGTTGCCGCCGGATGTCTCTACTTTCATGTTCAAGGCACCACTCAAAGGTCCATTCGATTCATGCACTTTACTAACTTCCACCAACCGTTAGCTCTCTTGAAAAGTAACATTGAATGTACTACTCCTTCTCAACGTGTTGCACTCATTATATGATGAATCGTCATATAATTCAATTTATTATTCTTTCTTTTTTTGGAAAAACTGTAGCATGTAATGTAAAAAACGGCGATTCGTTCGAATTTGATCTGTTAAATCACGTGCAATAACTTCAAAAAATTCATTCGACTCATCCGTACCGCGCAAGACACGTCGGGTTCTTTTTTCATCTGGCCATGAACCGATTAAATAGCCTTTTTCTTCTAATTCCCACGAAACGGTATAAAGATAGCTATTGGAAGGACCCCAACCGAAAAGGTCTTCAATCTGCTTCGCAACATCTGCCATTGAAAAACTGCTTCTCGTTTGTGCAAGTTTAAAGGTAACATAGCGCACAATGTCTTTCACCGAAATCAGTTTTGAAAAATAAGCTCGAAATTCTTCCGGTAATGGATGATCTGGCTTCGGTGGCTTCTCTCCATTTTTCGTCAATTCATAATAAAAGCGATCTAATATTAAAACAATCTCATGGAATCGTTCATAGTAAATTTGCTGATAACGTAAAAGACGCTCTTTTCCAAGTGTCGTCACTTCATAGTACACCTTTCTACCTTTGGTGAACGAAGAAAGAGCACCCTCGCTTTCTAATTGCTTTGCGACACGTGCCACATATTCATAACCTACTTTGCGACCTGGGAACTGATCGACGAACTGTTCATATAATTCCGCTGCATAGAATGGTTGTGTTGAGGTTTCATGTAGCCAGAATAATGCAATCGTATCTTTTACACTAAACCCTACTGCATCTTGAAATGTTTTCTCTTTCACAGTTTAGAAACCTCCTTTTTTCTTTTAGTTTACCATGTTTTAACGATAACGTATGACTCTGACAGTAGTCGATTTAGAGACATTTCCAGCCTGATCGACTGCCTTCACTTCAAATACATAGACTTTTTTCTTTTTAAGTTTCGGTATAATAACCTGCGCTTCACGCGTTTCTTTGATGCGTTTTCCGTTCATATAAAGAATATTTTTTAAAAAATCCTTACTACGCGACTGCTTCCACGTTAATTTTACTTGTCCTGTTGGTAGTAAATCAGCCGTTAGCTGTTTTGGAGCTTGTGGTTTTGTGATATCTTTCTTTGTTCGAATCGTTGTCGTGACCACTTCCGAAAAATCTCCGTCAGCATTTACAAAACGGAATGAAAAAGTTAGCTTTTTATTTGCAGGAAGGTTTTTTAAGGTTAATTTATTAGCTTTACTGCGCTGAATCACGCGTTCATTTTGTAATACGATAACGTCTTCTTTTTTACGATTTGTTAGTGAAAAAGAAGCTTCATGATCCGTCACTTTTCTTGTTGAGATGACGGGCTTTCTATCTAGTGGTACAGGTGCTTTTATCGCTAAAATCGGATAGGGCTTCTCTTTTTGCATCTGTTTTAACTTTTGAACAAGTTGCGTACTTGAACTGTACGGATAACGTTCTTTTAATAAAGCAAGTAATCCTGTAATATGCGGTGCTGCAAAAGACGTACCCGTTACATAACTCACTGTACCAGAACGGTTAATCGCTGGTACATCTTCACCAGGTGCTAAAAAATCAACCCGTCCTTGATGATTTGAAAAACTACTAATATCTTGATAACGATTAATCGCCCCAACACTGACCACTTCTTTATAACTTGCTGGATAACGAACCTTTTCATAGTAACCATCATTGCCTGTAGAAGCGATCATTAAGATATCTGCCTTATTTGCCTTTTGGATGACTTGATGTAGTGCTGTTAAATCATTAGGCAGGCCAGAAGATAAGTTAATGAAATCGATTTGATGATCAATTGACCACTGAATCGCACGTACAATATCAAAAGCAGAGCCTCTTTTTGTGCCATCTGCATATTTTAAAGCATATATTTGAACATCGGGTGCAATCCCTTGCGAAAATCCATTAAGTAGATACGGCTTAGCAGCAATAATCGACGTAACGAGTGTGCCATGTCCTAAACCGTTATGACCGCGGTCAATCGAATCTGCTTCATTCACAGTTGTATTCGGATCGTCTGGTGCAAATACGAGGCGTTGCTTGATGGCGTGTTGCAAACTCGGTATTGTCGCTACACCGGTATCAATAACAGCTACTTTCACATTTTTCCCTGTATAAAGTGATGCAGGTGTGACAGGAATACGTAGAAGTGATAAATTCCACGTTGGTTTCGTCGGTTCATTTAATAATGTGACAGCTGTATTTTTTTCAATCGTACTATCTGGGAAAGCTTGGTGAAAAGTACGCTGTTCAGCTGTTGTAAGGTCCGTTAAGATGAGTTGTAAATCTGGCAATATTTCAGCGTTTTTCGGTAACTGTTTCTTCATATCAACTACGTCTTGATGTGGTGTAGAGATGATGACTTCTTCTGCAGCAGCGCTTATGGAAGATGTCATAACGAGACCTAGACAACAACTTGCCGCCAATAATAACCTTTTCATACCAAAACCTCCTTTAAAGTGTTGTTACTCCATTATATGAAAAATGAAGTCCTGTATTCAATAGTTGTCCTGAAAATTGAAAAAGAGCAGCGATTACTACGCTACTCTTTTAATTTAGGTCGTCTGCATGACCCCGTATTTAATTTTTAACCGTTCTAGCTTGTCACCAATCGGTTTTGTAAGTAACCACAGGAAAATGACATTTGAAATCATATACGTAATAGTGAATGGAATCGCTGTGATGATTTTAGAACCATACACAATCCAACTAAAGCCGTTACCAAGCGATAAAACCGTCCAAATATCCATGAGCATCGAATACATGATACCTGAGAAAATCCCGTAAAACAGTAATGAGATTTTTGATTCCATCCAGTTCGTTTTACCGAGTAATCCAGCAATGTAGCCGAGAATACCAAGCGTGAACATTTGAAAAGGTGTCCACGGACCTTGACCGAATAAGATATTCGACGTAACAGCAGATACAGCACCCGTTAGAAAACCTGCTTCTGGACCAAGTTTAAAGCCTGTAATCGCAACAAGCGCTGTCATCGGTTTAAATGCTGGGATAAAGGCGAATGCTGCACGTCCTGCCACCGTAATTGCCGACATCACTGCGATAATTAATACTTCTCTCGCATCGGGTTTTCGTCTTTCAAATGATAAAAAGAAAGGAATACAAGCAAATACCATGACAAACATGGAGATTAAATTGTATTTTCCATCTTCTAATAAAGTCGCTCCAATTAAAATCCCAATAGGAATAATCACAAAAAAGATAATGAGTGAAATGACCTTTTTAGACATGTGTCATCACCTCTTGTAGAGATTGACAACGTGCAATTAACTGCTCTGTCGTTACAACATCTTCAAATAATTGACGACACATACGATTCGTCGCAGTCGTATAGAAGTGATTACCACTGTAAAAGGCAGCTGGTGTTCCTTTTGCGACGATTTCACCGTCAAAGAACATCGCACAAGACGTTGCATGTTCAGCCGAGAATTCGACATCATGCGTCACCATTAAAATTGATGTCCCTTGACTTTGTAAGTCATGTAGAATACGAGCTAATACTTGTTTAGATTCACCGTCTAGCCCCTTCGTTGGCTCATCTAGTACTAAGATTTTTGGATTTTTAAGTAGTACTTTTCCAAGTGCGACTTTTTGCTGCTCACCACCGCTTAAATCATATGGATGTTGAGCAAGTAGATGGCGAATTTGAAGTAAGTCAATTACGCGATCAATAGCTGCTTGATCTTTTGACATCATGGCGAGTTCAAGTTGCACTTCTTTTTCGACAAGCAATGTTGTTGGATCTTGTGGTAGCATCGAAATCATACCTTGATACAATTCTTTTTTTGCATATTTTTTAAGTGGCTTGTTAAAGATTGTTACTTTTCCGCGATGCGGTTTTAATAGCCCCGTTATTAAGCCGAGTGTTGTGGATTTACCCGTCCCGTTTCCACCAACAATACTTAGAAATTCACCTTGATGGAGCTGAAAATTCAATCCTCGAATTAAATCTTCTGCATGACGGTCATAGCGAAACCATACATCTTGTACATCTAGTACGACTTCACCAGAAGACTCTGCTTCTTGAATTTGTTTATGGTCTTTTTCGTAATGCTTTTCAAGCCATGTGCGTCCGTCACGAATCGTTAAAGGTGTTTCATCTGATTGCTTGAGTGCATGATGTACACGAAGCGGTGTTGGCAAACCAAGCAACATTGGATGATGTGCATCAACATGACGTAAACGTGTAGCCGCTTTAATGGGTGTATCATTTGCAATAATTTCACCTGCATCTAAAATAATGACCCGATCTGCAATCGGATATACTTCCTCTAATCGGTGTTCAACAAGCACAATCGTTAAACCGAGTTCTTTATTGAGCTTTTGAAGTGTTGCGATAAATTCACTCGCTGCAATCGGATCGAGTTGTGATGTAGGTTCATCTAGAACCAGTAGTTGTGGTTGCATCACCATAATACTCGCTAAATTGAGCAGCTGTTTTTGACCACCTGATAAGTCTGTTGTATTTTTTCGGAACCATGTTTGAATACCGAAGAAGCTTGCCATTTCAGCAACGCGACGACGGATTGTCATAGAATCGTAACCCAGATTTTCAAGACCAAAGCTCAATTCATGCCATACTTTATCCGTTACAATTTGTAGTTCAGGTTTTTGAAGTACATAACCGATTTGACTGGCTGCTTCACGCTGAGGCAAGTCTTGTAAAGCGACACCATTGAAATGAATCGTTCCAGACATTTGACCATGTGGCGTTAATTCACGTTTTAAATGCTTTAATAATGTACTCTTACCACATCCTGATGTTCCGCATAATACGACGAATTCACCTGCTTCAATTTCAAGAGAGATGTTTTTTAAAGTTGGTTTTGTTGCAAGTGGGTAACTAAACGTTAATTGATTGATTTCAATGAGCGCCATTTGAATGCCTCCAGTACTTCAATAAAAATAGGTAGTGACACGAGTATACCATAACTAATCGTCATGAAAATCATCGAACCGTCCCATACGATTGGTGAGAACGTTGGATAGTAGTAGAATTCGTTCCAACCGAAATAGCTACATAGCAGTTGCATGATAAATAAAATGAAAATACCGCTGAGTGCAATCCCATCTAATCGATCAAAGCGAAATAATGAAAAAGTTGAGCGCCCCTTTAATCCGTAGCCGCGCGCTTTCATCGAATCAGCTGTTTCAATTGCATTTTCTAAAGCCCACGAGATAAGGATGGATAAAATACGAGTTCCAGCTTTAATACGATGCCAAACCGAACCTGAACTAGGGTCCATGCCAATCGCACGTTGCGCATACATAATCTTCTTAATTTGATGACCGAATAGAGGTACAAGGCGCATCGTTAATGAGATTAGTAATGCCACAGCAGGGGATACTTTCGTAAATAAATATAAAAATTTATCAGATGTCATGACCGCATTAAATGCACTAAACCAAAAGATAATGGCGATTAACATGATAGAAGCAGCAAATCCATAAACAATAGCTTCGACTGTAATCGGTTGTTCGTTGATATAGAGAATCGCTGTTTCGCCTTCATGAATGAGTAAAGGGTTTAAAATAGCTGCTACCAACATGAATGGAAGCAGCCATTTAATCGATTTCAAAAAACTTTTCTTTAATAAAAGAAAGCTTGTGACAGTTGCACCCGTAAAACTAATCATAAGAAGAATAGGATGCATGTAAAACATCGTTAAACCAATAACAGCGAAAAAGTAACTGAAAATAACGAGTGGGTGAAAATCATGAAGTGATTTCATCTAACTACCACCCTAAGTCCGTTCCACCATTAGTTGTATATTGCAACTCAATGCGGTCACCATCTTCAAGTTCATAATTACCTACGCCAACAGGTGCCTTTACACCGTTAACTGTATACATCCAGCCACTTAATGAACCTGCTTGTTTTTCGTTTATATGATTAATCCCGATAATATAAATACCGTACATTGGATTTTTTTCGTAATTAATATAAATACCGTATTTTGAACGTAGTTTTGAAATGGCATCCCAAGCTGTATCGCCTTCTTTAATTTCAATTTTTGCGTTATTTAATAGTACACCACTTGCTGGTACATATTTTTCACTTTGTAGGTTTTTCGGTAATAGCTCATAATGATCAGGATTTAGTAATGTGCGCATGCCAATTGTAATCGTTGCATATTCTTTTTTCGCTGGTTTTTCTACAGGTTTTTCAGGTGTTGACGGTTTTGGTGTCGATGGCTTCGGTGTAGAAGTCGTTGTCTCTGGTTTTTTCGTTACCGTCGTTTCTTTTTTCGTTACCGTCGTTTCTTTTTTCGGTTCGTCTTTTTTGACTGGTTTTTCTGTTTTTGTTGGTTGTTCTTTAGAGGTATTATTAGATGTTGTTGTTTCCTTTTTTGCTTCTGGTTTTTGTGTTTGAGATGGTGTCGATGTTGATTTCTCCACTGTAGAAACGGACGAATTCGTTGACGTTGTCGTGTCGTTTTCAGATGTAGCAGCCACTTCTTTCGTTACAGAACCTTTATCATCTTGCGCCGTTTCTTTTGTTTCTTCTTTTTCTTTTGCTTTTTTCTGTTCTTCGTCATTTAGAACAACGACTTTTTTTGCTTCTTCCTCTTGCTCATTTTCATATTGCTGTGCGGTTTGCACTTTACAGCCTGTTAAAAGTAAGGTTGCAGATAGCGCAAATAGTATAATTTTACTTTTCATGTTGTCCCTCCTTTTAAGATAGCAATAGGGCTGTTCCAAGATTTACATCTTAGAGCAACCCTTATTCGCTATGTGTAAATCTTATTTACTTTTTACTGTAACTGTAACGGATTTACTTGTGTAATTTGATTTTTTCGCATACACTTTTACTTTTGTTTTTTCTTTTAATGTTGGTACTTTAATTGAGAAAGAACCTGTTTTTGTGCTGGCAGTTGCTTTATATGTTTTGTTTCCAATTTTCGCATATACTGTTGCACCTTTTGTTGTTGATCCGGTTACTTTTTTAGCGCCTTTTACAAGCTTACTTACTTTTGGTGTTGCGGGTGTTAAACGATCAGCCACTTTTTGTGTAATGGCTTTGCTCTTATTACCAGCTAAGTCAGTTACATAGAATTTCACTGTCGCATTGGCTTTGAACGCAGTTTTTACTGGATATGAGAATTTACCTTTTGCATCTGCTTGAACTGCTGCTAATTTTTTCGAACCATTATAGATTGTAACCGTTGCATATGGTTCTGTCGTACCTGAAATTGTTTTTGTTGTGTTCGCCACTTTTGTAACACTTAATGATTTTGGTGCAGTTGTATCATACTTTAAAGAAGAAGCTTTTGCATCTGCTAAATCAAAGAATGTATTTTTATCTGATGCATAACGATCATACGCAACAAGACCTAACATTGCACTTGTTGTTGCAAAGAGTTGTGGACTTTTTTGATCTGGTGTTGTTTTAAAACCACCTGTTGTTGCATCAAAGTTTAATAACATATTTGACACAGCCCAGTGACCATTTTTAATAAATGCACGTGCTGTTTTTGGATTAATGCCATTCTCTGTTAGAGCGATGACCACTTGAGCTTGTGAATCGACACTATTACCGCCCCATGGATTATAACCTGCAACATCCGTTAATTGGCTTGACATATAATCTAAACCTTTACGAATTGACGCTTTGACAGCTGGATCTGAATCATAGTTCGCAAGTGCGCTTAACACCATCGCAGCCATGTCGACACTCACGCCATTTTCAACATCTTCAGCCCAAGAGAAGCCACCATTTTCAAATTGTGTGCTTACTAAATAATCCACCATTGATTTACGTGAGAAATCAGCGTATTTTGCACCTGCTGGGAAGCTATAATCTTTCGCTTCTAAAGCACGTAATACATATAAATAATCTGTGATGTATAAACTTTTCGCTGCTTTACCTGCTACTAATTTATCACCTAATAAGTTAATTAAGTTATAACCCGCAACATTTTTCGGATCTTTACCGATTGCAGTAATCGCTAAAATTATTTTTGATAATGCGCCTGGCGAACCACTAAATTGACCTTTTTGCTTCTTTAACTCACGTTCAACATCTTTATAGAATGTTGTGTAGTAATCTTTACTTACAGCGTAATTTGAACGCGCAAAATTAAGTACTGCATCTGAACTTTGGTAAGTTGGTGTTGATACATCTGGTAATGAATAATAATAGTTCGATGTTGCTTTTAATGTATTCGCTACATCAACTTTTTTAACTGTAGGTACTTTTGCTTCTGCTTGTAAAGCCGTTGCTGGTACAGCTGAAACGACTAAAGCTGCTGATAATGTTGCTGGAATCACCCATTTTGATTTAAACATAAAAATAACCCCCAAATTGTTTTGATTTGGAGGATTAGCTAACACGAAAAGCTCACGTTCTAAAGACATGAAGAATTATGTAACAATATTTATACTTACGTGCGTCTAATCCACCCCTCGAAGATTGAAACGAATGATGAAAGCAGGTCTCCTGGCTCTATGATCACATTACTTTGACAACTTCCCGTATAAACACAGTGTTTATATGTCATTTCATCCCATATTACAGTAGCGGGGCTGCATCGGATTTTCACCAATTTCCCTATTATCTAGCCTAAAACTAGCACTCTCATCTGAAAGAATATTCAATTATCTTAATAGAAAGTATTCCATACTCTATAAAAAAAGTAAATAACTTTTCATAAAAGAAGGTCTTAGGACATACAAAAACCTCTACTTTACACATTAAGTGGAAAATAGAGGTTTAATACCTAGCTAATCTCTTGAATTGTGGCGTCTCTCTTATACTCATTAAATGCATACAATTGCTCCTCTGTTAATTGTTTGACATATAAATGGTAATTCATCGACTCCAACCCATAATTTTCGCAAGCCTGACAATATATTTGATAACCTTCCATAAAGTGTTCCATTGAACATCTCTCCTTTTGTTATATAACAGTTTCATTTGTTGTACTTAATATATAACAGATGAAAAAAGATGTCAACTCATTTTCTGAAAATTCAACGAAAATATTTGGTTTACATAATAATATTATTTTTGAAACAAAAAACACCTTGAGATGACAAGGTGTTTCCACGACAAATGAGTCTGTATAGTTTAAGACAAATGAGCCTTTATTGATTCGGTGTAATCGCAAATGAGCGTACGGGAAAACCAGATGCTTTTTCAGGTTTAGCCACGATATTAAAGATAACTGCCCCTTTTGCCGGAAGTTGATCTAAATTCGTTAAAAGTTCGACTTGATACGTATCTTGTTCTAAAACGAAATACTCTGCGGCTAATGAGCCATGTTTTCGATATTCTTCACTCGAATCTGTATCAAATGTTTCATGACCAATCGCTTTAATGCCTCGTTCTTTGAATAAAAAAGATAATACTTCGACAGACCAACCTGGCACATGAGCCACGCCTGCTTCATCAATATTATTAAAGATATCATGGTCGGGCCAGCGCTTCGACCAGTCTGTGCGTAATGCGACAAATGAGTCGGCTTCAATGATGCCATTTTGATCCTCAAATGAGAGGATGTCTTCAATCGTTACCGTGTGACCTGGATTCTTTTGTACTTGAGCTGTAATATCTACAACAATAAGTGGCAGTACTAACTCCTGAAGATGAAGTTCCTCGATATAGCGTGTATCTCGTACAAAGTGTATCGGTGCATCAAGATGTGTTCCATACTGACCTGCAAAAGAAAATTGTTGTGCAAAAAAGCCATCATCATGTGTAAAAAGTGTATCGAATTTTGCTGGATTGAATGCATGGAAGTGAGGTGACTGGCTATTAAAGGTATGTGTCAAGTCCACCCATTTCTGCTTTTTCAATGTTTGTAATGCTTGTAAAACATCTTGCTGTAAAACCGATTCGCTCATAACATCACTCCTTTTTAATCTACAAAAAAACCTCTCCTGATAAGAAGAGGTTTTGAATAGTCAAAGGAACTCTTCTTATCTTTTAGCTTACGCTACAGGATTTAGCACAGTTCAATTTAACATTGTCTGTTGCTGAAGGGTCAACGGGCCAGTCCCTCGCCTTCTCTTGATAAGAGATACGATTTTTTTGTTAACTTCATATTACAGTAAGCAAATCGGAATTGCAACTGTTTTCTGAATATTATTTTATTTTTAGATTTAATTGCGTTCTTGCTTCTTCAATTTGCTTCTCAAATTGCTCAAATAAAGTTGCAACAGTTGGAATGGAATGAATGAAACCAATACTTTGACCTGCATATCCAAAACCATCTTGCTGCTCTTCGTAAATATAACGACGGTTTGCTGCACCGCTAATATACTCTTTTAATGCCTCGTATGTAGGCGTCTTTTGTTCAATTTCTAAAATTTCATCTGTGAATGGTGTGTGTAATACACGCGCTGGACCACCAATGGAACGTTTAATAACGACCGTATCCATTTCATCATGTTCAATCAATGCTTGTTTGTACAGTGGTGCTGCATCTACACATTCTTCTGTCGCAATAAAACGTGTCCCAATCTCAACTCCGTCTGCTCCTAGTGCAAAAGCAGATAAGATACCACGACCATCTGCAATGCCTCCTGAAGCGATTACAGGGATGTTGACAGCATCGACAACGCGCGGAACGAGTACATGTGTCCCTAAATCATTTAAACCGAGGTGACCACCGCCTTCTTGTCCAACAACGACAACAATATCTGCCCCTTTTTCTTCGGCCTTTAAAGCCAATTTAACAGAAGAAACGAGTACAAGCTTCTTCATATCGGTGTCTTTCACCATTTCTAATACAGGACTTGGATTTCCTCCTGTAATCGAAATGATTTGAATACCTTCTTCTATTGCTACTTGTACAAAAGGTTCGTAATGTTCACGGTGTCGTCCAATCGCAAAGTTCACACCAAAAGGACAATCTGTTAATGTGCGTGTTTTATGAATTTCTTTTCGTAAATCTTCTGGAGAATCTAAACTGAGTGCTGTCACTTGGCCCAGTCCTCCAGCATTCGAAACTGCTGCTGCTAAATCTGCATAACCAAGATAGGCGAGACCTCCTTGAATAATTGGTTTTTCAATTCCTAATAATTCCGTTACACTTGTTTGCCACTTCATCTCAAAATCCCCCTTATGCTACTCTAAATAGAAATCTTGAATCTCTTTTCTCGTTTGTTCATCAATATGATATTCTTCTTTTAAATACATCTCAATCGTACCGTATTTTCTTAAAATCTCATCATGTACATGGTCGAGCAATGTTTGATTGACTCCTACTAATACCTGCAAAATTTCTGGATCCTTAACAGCTAATTCAAGAGGTTTTTGCCAATATGGTGGATGTTTCTCCATATATTGATTAGTTTCTAAAAAGTCTTGGACAATCGTCGTATAAGGAACACCAAGTATCAAGTACGTAATCATTGAGCCAATTCCTGTGCGGTCTTTTCCTGCTGTACAGTGTTGAATCATCGGTCCTTCATGTGCTTTTAAAATAGAGACGAGTGTTTGATATGCAGGATTTTCAAATGCTAAACTGGCATAAAACTCTTTAAATAAATCCATATTCAATTGCTTCAATAAATCACTACTCGCTAAATCTTCAATCGAAGCAAGATTAAATTGCGATCGACTAGCAGGCGCATGGACGTCATGCACACCTTGTATCCTTGGTGTCGGATGAGCTTCAATCTCACTTTCATCTCGGTAATCAATGATTGTTCGAATATGAAGCGCTTGCAGTTGTTGCAAATCTTTCGGTGTACTCTTACTTAATTCTCCACAACGATAAAGTAATCCTTTTTTCACATGTTTACCTTCAATCGTTGTTACACCACCTAAATCACGAAAATTAGGGATTCCTTCGAATGGTAAAAACATTTAAACGCCTCCATTATTCTAAATAAAAATCTTGAATTGCTTTTCTCTCTGTTTTGTCTATTTGAAACTGTTTTAAAAAGAAATTTTCAATTGTATCAAATTCATTTAAAATTTCATCATATGCAACTAATAGGAAGTCACCATTTACATAATTCATATCCGTTTCTAATTTTTGGCCCTGTAGATTTCGAATCATTACTTTTAACCATTCAGGCATTTGTTCGATAGCATTCTTCTGGCGCTCCAAAAAAGTTTGGACAATTGTTTTCAATGGTACATCCAATAGTAGATAGAGCAGAAATACACCTATTCCTGTACGATCTCTACCTAACATACAATGTTGAAGTAAAGGAACTTGTTTCAGTCGGATTACTTCAATTAAAGGCCGGTATGAATTATTTTTTGCAAGATGTTCACGATAAATACGCATACGATTTTGTGCTTCAAAATAATGGGTACTCGCTTCATAATCTTGTAAAAGTTCTGTAAGCGTGAGTGTAGGCATGGATACATGTGAATGAATTGTATGAACTCCTTGGATTTTTAAAGAAGGTTTTTCATTTTGTTCATACTCATTACGATAATCAATAATGGTTTTGATGCCTAATACTTCTTTTAAGTAATAAATATCTTGAACCGTTGCGTTACTAATATCGCCACTTTGAAATAGAAGCCCCTTTTTCACGTTACGACCATCCGAACTTTTTAGTCCACCTAAATCATGAAAATTATAAATCCCCTCAAATTGATATGTCATATTATCACCTACTTTTATAGTTCAATCCATGTATAAACACTAATTTTATATACCCCAAAATCATTATTGTAAATAAAAAAAACTTGCAATCTCTTAATGATTTTAGGTCTTTGTAAAAGACGTGCATCATATCTCTTATTATTGATTGAAAAATTGACACAAATGGACTGTATAGCCTTTTAGTTTACATAATAAATTTATTTTATTTATATATTACAAAAATACTTTTCTTTTTTTCATACCAAAATCTCTCATAAAAGACTTAAATATCTATTTCATTCTATAAATATAGAATTTTCTGATATTTCAGTATTGACTGAAATATATAGACAATATAAACTAAATTTACTTTAAAAGAACAGTTTGCTTCGAAAGGGTTTGAGCGTATGAAAGATTTTTTTAATAAGTTACTAACAGGAATGAGCTTAGGTATTGTCGTTTGTTTAATTCCTAATGCGTTGGTGGGGGAGATTCTGAAACTGATGATTCAACACTTCCCTACGATTGCACCGTTTTTACAAACCATTTTAAATGTCACATTAATTGCGATGAGTTTACTACCGGTCGTTATTGGTGTCATGATCGGGATCCAATTTAAACTCACACCGATTCAAATGACGAGTATTGGACTAGCAACAATGGTAGGTTCAGGTGTCATCACATTTAGCGAAACAGGTATGACGATGGCTGGTATTGGTGTTGTCATTAACATCGGAATTACAGCTGGTTTAGCCGTTGTATTTGTGCAATTTTTAGGGAATAAATTAAAAGATTATACATTATTACTAATGCCTGCTCTATCATTGTTTATTCCAGGTCTAATCGGTTTATTTATCTTACCTTATGTAAAGTCTGGAGCAGATGTTGTCGGACTTGGTATTGCGACATTAACAAATCTTCAACCTGTTTTAATGGGCATGTTAATTGCGATGATTTTCTCTATTTTAATCATCTCACCTATTTCAACAATTGGCGTGGCTACAGTCATTATGTTAAGCGGCGTAAGTGCTGGAGCAGCTAATCTAGGTGTCTGTGCATCCGGTGTAGGTATGGCGATTGCTTCTTATCGTGCTAATAATTTTGGTACAGCATTAGCACACGTTGCATCTGCCAAAATTCAAATGCGTAACTTCTTTATGAAACCTAAAATTGCTTCACCGACTATACTAACAGCAGCCATTCTTGGTGCGTTAGCGGGTGTTTTCAATATTACAGGTGATCCCTATTCTGCTGGTTTTGGATTAGCTGGCTTCGTTGGTCCCCTTAAATATTTATCCATTGAACAATGGAGTACGACGAGTATGTTTTTAGCAGCTACACTGTTCATTATTTTACCGATTGTATTAAACCTTCTATTCATTCGTTTGTTTGAACGAAAAGTGAAGTGGATTGTGCCAGAAGATTATAAAGTAACTTATGAATAAAATAAAACAAAGAAAAAGTCGTCCAATGGTGCGACTTTTCTTTATTTTCATTCAAACAGTTTACATAATATAATTATTTATTAATATAAAAAGAATTACAAAACTGCAATTCTTTTCACATCTGATTTAATCAAAGTGATGATGTATAATTTGCTTAGTTTGATGTAACATATCCGCATGTGTTTCATAATTATCGATAAAATAATGATAATACAATAAATTTACAATATACTGTTGAGCAATAATTGATGTAATCGCAGCAGTACGAATAATATCGATACCTTCTATTTGACTATGGACTAAAACAACCGTCGATTTGGAAGCTAAACGACTTGAAGGGTTGGATACAATACTAATTAGTGGAATGCCTAATTCATTACACACTGTAGCCAATGTATTTGTTTCTTTTCTTTCTCCTGAATTCGAAATGAAAATTCCTACCTTTTTCTTCGGCTTAGCAGTTAGTGCTGTCGCAATCAAATGTGCATCCTCTGTGTGAAGTACGGATTTTCCAAGTCGAATAAATTTTTGAGCTATATCTTGTGCGATAAGATTAGAAGAACCTACGCCATAGACGACAAGTTCATCAGCATTCTTTAATAACTTCGTACAAGATTCAATGATATGATCATCCATTAATTGTTCTGTTTCATTTAGCGCTGCAGTCATACGAAGATTCAATTGGTGTTTAATTTGCTTAAGTGAATCGGTCGCTTTAATCTCTTGTTGTACTTGATTCCCATGTGAATTTTCTGCAGATAACATAATTTTTAAATCAGGAAACCCTTTTGCCCCAACTGATTTACAAAATCGTGTAATCGTCGCATTACTTACTCCTGCTCGTTTTGCTAATTCTTGCGTTGATAAATAAATGACTTCTTGTGAATGAGCTATTACATAGTGCGCAACAGCTTGTTCTGCTTCGGATAGTGTAGATAATTTAAATTGTATTTGAAAAATTAAGTTATTTGACATCTCAAAAGTCCCCCTTACAAAACTGCTCGTTTTACATGATTTTTAACTTTTCTGCATAAATCAGTAAATGTAAATCTCCAGTAATATGTATACATAATCCTATTATATAGGACAAAGTATGTCCTTGTGTAATGAAATTAATTTTACTCTAATGTGAAAAAAGAAACTCTTACGTAAAAGAGATTCCTTTTCTTATAGGCGTATTCATTTCTTCTAGCTTAATTTTCTGATTACATGGGCAAATTGACAATAAAGGCTGGTCCTCTTTTCGAATTTTTCCGATTGTAAAGATATGCTCATTCTTTGGTAAATCTACTTTAACTAGATGTACTTCCCCAGCATACGAACCCATACCTAGCATATTCATCGTAATATCTCCCACTTTTCTCCCTCTAGATCTACCAAACAGAACATTTTCGGAAAAATAAGAGCGACTCTCTTGTAAACGAATAACGTCTCTTGGAAGATCAGGACGTGTATGAAAGGTGAATTGATGAATCGGGTTATGCAATACATAAGAAGTCATGTACAGCGTGATATAATTCGAATGAATCCAATCTGTAAACTGTCTAGTTGCTTCTTCTGATACATCATCATCACTAATGATAATCGTTTGAATCCCTTGTTGTATTAACTCGATTGCATGCGCGAATACAGAGCTTGTACGATGTTTTTCGAGCGTTGGCGCATTGTTTAAGGTTGTAGAGATGTCGCTCATTAGAAACGCGCCTAGAGGGATATTTTCACGCTGTATCAACTGATTCTGTTGTTGAAAGAATGTATCATCTAATCCCGTAAATGGTTGTTCATATCGATCATGCCAAGCTTCTATATTCAAACCTTTAAAATTTTGAAAACAATCTATATTTAGCGTACTCGCATTTAAAATAATCCGATAATTCAAAGCGAGTTCTTTCACTTCATCTTTTGAAAAACTTTCATCTACGATAAGTGCTTGAATCGATAACTTCGCCAGTTCCGGTAACAATGATTTTGTTTGTTTTATTATCTGTACAACGAGTTGTAAGTCATGTTGTTTTGAAAAACGTGCAAGTTGTTGAAGATGTGTCATTGCTACAGGGAGCGTATCTGATGGAACTACAAGCGATGTATAAATCAGTTGAAAACCCACTTTTTGCATTTTTTGAATTTTAGATAGAGAGGGTTGCTGTGTTAAAGATACTGAGAAACCAAACATGTATCGAACCTCCTTTTTTTCATACATACCAAGAAAGACTTCTTCATAAACATAAAAAGCAATTCATCGCTACTAAAAGGATGAATTGCTTTTTTATTAAATAAGTAGTGCTTCAATTTCTTTGGCTGGAAGTGGTTTTGAGAATAAATAACCTTGTAGATAATCACAATTTGATTTTTCAATAATGCTTTGTTCCATAACCGTTTCAATACCTTCAGCTACCACCTTCATATTAAAGATTTTGGCTAATCCTATAATGGCACGAATCATATTTTCCTCATTCGTATTTTCATGGATACCACGTATAAAGTCACGATCAATCTTCAATGTATCAATCGGAAATGTTTTTAAATAACTTAATGAAGAATAGCCCTTTCCAAAATCATCTAGCGCAATTGTTACCCCAAGTTTTTTTAATTCACTAAATGTTTTTGTTAAAATGTCGCTACTATGCATTAAAGAATTTTCCGTAATTTCAATTTCGATTAATGTAGGATTACAGTTATTTTTCTTTAGAATATACTCTAATGTATCGACGAATTTTTTCTCTTTTAAGTGTAATGGCGAAATATTAATGGCGATTTTTATTGGTTCTGGCAAGGTCTTTTGCCATAATACAGCCTGTCTACAAGCTGTCTCAATTACAAATTCATCAATTGCTGTTGAAAGTCCTAATTGCTCAGCGAAATGAATAAATAATTCGGGAGAAACCCAACCAAAATCTTCATCATACCATCTAATCAATGCTTCTACATCTACAATCTTTTTTGTATGTACATGGTACTTTGGTTGGTAGTAAAGTAAGAAGTCTTGATTACGAATGGCATTACGTAATTTTTTTTCAAATAAAATATGATCCTGAAACTTTGTATTCATGGCTGTTTGATATTCTACATAGTAATTCCCCTTACGCTCTTTTGCATTCATGAGTGCAATGTCCGCTGTACGAATCACTTCATCAAATGATGCAACTTCAAGGACAGAATAACGAACGCCAATACTAACCGAACTATAAAATTCAAAGCGGTCTACTTCAAATAAATCATTAAAGCGGAATAGAATCGCATTAATTAAACGAAGTGCGTCTTTATTTTTACACATCACGACAAATTGATCGCTACCATAATGATAAACTTGTCCATATATATTCACAATTTCTGTAAGAATCGAAGCGACATTTACTAAGAATAAATCGCCAATATGATGACCAAAGCTTTCGTTAATAATCTTAAAACGATTAATACCGATTAGTAAGAAGGCATAACCTTCTTTACGCTTTGAATTTTTCATCATTTGTTCGTAAGTCATACGTAATTTCCGGCGATTTTGTAGTCCTGTTAGTTCATCATGGTAAGCTAAATGCTCATAATGTTGTGCATTCTTTTGTTCTGTAATATTTGTGCGAATCGAGATATATTGATAAGGTTTACCCTTTTCATTTAAAAAAGGGACAATGGTCGTCTGTACCCAATAAAGCGCCCCATCTTTTGCGCGATTACAAATCTCACCTTTCCATACCTTACCGTTACCGATTGTTCGCCACATTTCTTTAAAGAATGTTTTAGAATGATAGCCGGAGTTGACAATTTTATGGTCTTGTCCAATCAATTCAGAAGCTGAATACTTCGAAATTTCGCAAAAGGGTTTGTTGACAGAAATAATTTTCCCTTGCGCATTTGTAATCGCAACAATGACGGATTGATCAATGGCTGCTATGATATCAGCCATTACTGACTGATCAAATTGTGCATTGTCTAATAGTTCTAAAGTAGCGTTCATTGAAACATCCATCTGCAACCCTCCCCTAAGTGACGTATAATCGAACCTATTTTACCATAAAATTACGTATAAGTGCTCATTTCACATTTAATTTTTAGGAAATAAAATATTTATTTATATTTATTAAATAAATAGACCCGCAACTTTTTACTTATTTTTTACAAATAGTGGTTTTTAATTTTTATTTCTTATTCAAAGGATGTTCAGTCATGACACGCTGAATTTCTTTATTTTCAACATGTGTGTAAATCTGGGTTGTTGAAATATTCGAATGACCTAAAATTTGTTGTAAACTTCGAATGTCTGCTCCTGATTTATAAAGGAGTGTGGCCGATGTATGGCGCAATTTATGCGGCGTGAGTTTCTTTTTTTCAAGACCAGAATCTTGATTAATCTTTCGAACGAGGTTTGAAATGGCTTGTCTTGTTAAACGCGTCCCTTTTTGTGATAAAAATAACGCCTGTTGTTCTCCTCTTACTTGTAAATAGCGTGAGCGAATCTTCATATAAGAAGAAAGAGCTTCTAAACATTGCTCATTCAAATATAAGTTACGTTCTTTATCCCCTTTCCCTCGTACTGTTAGAATATCATCGTGTACGGAATCCACATCTAAAGCGCATAACTCGCTCACACGTATTCCTAAATTCAAAAAGAAAGTCATCATGCAATAATCACGTTCAGGGTGTCTCGAGTGTTCTACGCCCTCTAAAAACTGATGTGATTCTGTAATATTCATATAAACAGGTTGTTTTTTGCTCAACTTAGGTGCTTCTAATTCATCTGCTGGGTTTTGCGTAATTAAACGTTTTTTCGATTTTAAATAGTTGAAGAATGATTTAAGTGTTGCTACTTTGCGCGAACGCGAAGCAGCTCCGTTCCCCCGTTTCACTTCACAATACTCTAAAAACAGATAGAGATCTTCTAAGGTTAATTGTTGCAAATCTTCTATTGTAAAAAGATTCAAATCTACTTCATTCATTTTATCTAAATCTAAATCATGTGAGATTGCAATTTGAAATCGTAAAAATAATCGCAAATCATATTCATATTCTTTTCTTGTTCTTTGAGACTTTCCTTTAATTGCTGTTAAATATACTAAAAAGTCGCGTACATATTTCGGAAGCATTCTTCCACCTCTTTTACTAAATTCTAGTCTATTATATCATTAAAAAACTTTCCCAAATATACATTTGGGAAAGTTTTTGTGTTTTAAAGCTCTTTCAACCTGTTTTTTCCATAAAATGGTGCGTTAAATACAGTAAATCTATCGAATCTAATTGAACCCTGTTTTACTTATATGTGATGTTTTTCACATAGTGATTTACTTTTTCTAAGACTACTATTTAATTTAGCAAGTAGTATTTACCTTTCATTTAACGAATGATTAGTAATTCGTTAAATGAATCATACTCCTAAAAAGTATACATAAAGAGTAACTCTATTATATAAAGTTACGTTTAAAAGTAATTCACGTAACTTCATTTGAATATTCAGATAAATTATTTCAGAAGATAATGATTTCAAAATTAACATATATGGTAATAAATGTTTTATAAAAAATAGATAAAGGGTATGTAAAAAGAAAACAATTTTTCTGTTTACATCTATCGATTTAAAAAGTTACTTTTCCTTTAATTAGTAAATAAATCAAAAAAGTATCATTTATTGTTTTCATTCTTTTATGCATTTTATAATAAATAAAATGCGTTCATTCGATTTTTTTATGCTTAGAACTATAAAAATCTCGTTAAAAACAATTTTTTCTCTGATTTTTTTCGTTTTTGATACAAAACAGGGTGTGATTGAAAAACTGTCATAAAACAGCTAAAATTCGCTTTTTCGACTAACAGACATCATAAAAACATCATATATTTTGAGATATTTTACTCTTTAAATAGAATTTTGAGTACCTATTAAAGAAAATTTTTAATTTTTTAAAGAAAAAAGTGTTGCATTTTAAAGCGCTTTCAAATAATATTAACTCAGAGCTAGGAAATAATTACCTTGCTCGCCAAAAAAAACTATATAAAAAGGAGGCATACTTTTATGGATCAAAACTTAAACGGTTCTGATGTTCTAAATGCAAAAGCAACATCAACTGAAGTTGATAAAGCAGTTGAGTTAACAGAGCAAGAGTATGTGAAAATTTCAGAAAGCTCAGAATATCATGCGCTTGTGAAAAAGAAAAACAAATTCCTTGTTCCAATGACGATTTTCTTCTTAGCATTTTACTTCACGTTACCATTACTAACTTCGTTCACAAAAGTATTACACGCAAAAGCAATTGGAGATATCACTTGGGTATGGATTTTTGCTTTAGCACAGTTCATAATGGTTTGGGCATTTGCCATGATTTATGTGAAAAAAGCAAACGCATTCGATAAAGACGCAGCAGTTATTATCGAAAAGGCTAAGGATGGTGGATACAAATGACAGGTGGCATGAGTGGAATTGGTATCGCGTTTTTCGTCGGTATCGTAGGGATTACATTACTTGTAACATACTTTGCTTCTAAAAATACAAATTCAGCACAAGATTTCTATACAGCTGGTGGTGGATTAACAGGTTGGCAAAACGGGATCGCAATCGCTGGTGACTACCTATCAGCTGCTTCATTCTTAGGTATCGCCGGTGCAATCGCTTTAACAGGTTTCGACGGTTTCTTCTATTCATTAGGTTACTTAGTAGCTTATCTAGTTGTACTTTATATCGTAGCTGAACCTTTACGTAACTTAGGTAAATATACTTTAGCGGATATGATTACAGCTCGTTTCAACCAAAAGAAGATTCGCGGAACTGCAGCAGTAAGTTCAATCGTTATCGTTTTATTCTACATGATTGCACAATTAGTAGGTGCAGGCGCTCTTATCCAATTATTATTAGGTATCGATTACAAATTTGCTGTATTAATCGTAGGTGTAATGATGACAATCTACGTATTATGGGGCGGTATGGGTGCCACTTCTTGGGTACAAATTATTAAAGCCGTTCTATTAATGTTAGGTACTGTTATTATCTCGGTATTAGTTCTGATGAAGTTCAACTTCAATATCTTAGAAATGTTCTCTTATGTAAAAACACATCAACCACATGGTGAAGCATACTTAAATGCAGGTGTAAAATATACAAATGGTATTGACACAATGTCAATGATGATCGCACTTGTACTTGGTACAGCAGGTCTTCCACATATTTTAATGCGTTTCTTCACTGTAAAAGATGCAAAAACTGCACGTAGCTCAGTTGTTACAGCAACTTGGATTGTAGGTATCTTCTATATCTTAACAATCTTCTTAGGTTTCGGTGCTGCAGCATTCGTAGGTACTGATGCAATCTTAGCTGCTAACCCAGCTGGTAACATGGCCGCACCACTGTTAGCTGAAGTATTAGGTGGCGACATTCTCATGTCCTTCATCTGTGCGGTAGCGTTCGCAACAATCTTAGCCGTAGTAGCAGGTCTTGTATTATCAGGGGCTTCTGCATTCGGACATGATATTTATGGTCAGATCATTAAAAAAGGTAAAGTAACTGAAAGACAACAAATGTTAGCTGCTCGTTGGGCTTCATTAGGCGTATCAGCATTCTCAATCCTTTTAGCACTTGGTGCACAATCATTAAACGTAGCATTCTTAGTATCACTTGCATTCTGTATCGCCGCTTCTGCGAACTTACCAGTAATTATTTACACAATTTACTACAAAAAGTTCAACACAACAGGTGCGATGGCAGCAATGTTAACAGGTTTAATCACTGCATTAGTTCTTGTAGCAGTAAGTCCGAATATCTGGAGTCCTGAAGGTACTGCAATTCTTACAGGAACACCTTTATTCCCTCTTACTAACCCAGCAATCGTATCAGTTCCACTTGGTTTCTTAGCAGGTTGGATTGGTTCATTAGTTGGCGCGAAAGCAGACGCGAAGAAATATGCTGAAGTTGAAGTACGTGCAAACACTGGTATCGGTTCTTCTGGTTCAGTTGATCACTAATTCAACACAAAAAGGAATCTCCTCGGGGGTTCCTTTTTTAATATATGAAAATGATTTATCTACCATACACAGGATTACTAATTGGTTACATCAATGAAACGTATAATAATGCCCTACCGAACATGACCTTTACTCCTATTACAAGCAAGAAACAAAACCCTCTTTATCTTACTTCAACTACTAAAATGAGCTGGTGAATATACAACCGTACTTCACTTAAAGGTCTATAATGATTATGTTTGATTATTGTGTAGCATTTTAATAAAAGAAAACACAAAAAAAGGAAACTGCCGAGGCAATTTCCTTTTTGATCGTAACTCGTTAAAATTAAAGTTTTACGATGTTTACTGCTTGTGGTCCGCGTTGGCCGTCTTCGATTTCGAATTCAACTTTTTGACCTTCGTCTAAAGATTTAAAACCTTCGCCTTGGATTGCTGAGAAGTGAGCGAATACGTCAGAACCGCCTTCAACTTCGATGAAACCGAAACCTTTTTCTGCGTTAAACCATTTTACTGTACCTTGTGTCATTTAAATGACCTCCAATTAAGTTATTAATACATAAGCTTTTAAAAAACAAAAAATTCACATATTACAAAAAGTACCGAACAAACACGATTACTCTTTGTAATATGCGAATTCATCTCTAATAAGAACTATTTGATTAACCTTAGTATATAACACTTATTACGGTTTGTAAAGCATTTACTGAAAGTTATTTAGTTCAAGGATTTTTCTAATAACCATTCATCTTGAATTGCAATTTGATCAGTAGAAAATAATGGAATAGTCGGTTTGATCAAACGTGCACGCTTAACCACATCTAATCGAATCTCTGTCACACGATACCCTCTCTTTTGATAAAAGCGAATGGCATGTAAATTATCATTTGTTGTAATGAGCGAAATCTTTTGAAGCTGATGTGTTTTAGCTACTTCTTCTACTCGATTTAATAGAGCACTTCCAATCCCCTTACCTTCATAAATACAGTCTAATGAAATTATTTCTACCTCCTGTTGCTTTATTCTATAAGTTACAAGCCCAATGATTTCTTCTTCATCCATCACATAGAATCCTTCTAATTGATCACAGTGATAGACACCAGTTGAAACAACCATCTCACTACTTCCCCAGTGCGTAATGAAAAACTGTTTAACTGTTTGACGAATTTCATCATGTATTATTCTTATTTGCATATTTCTAAGCTCCTTTAGATAGAAAAAGAACCGCATGACTGCGATTCTCTCCTTTTATCTATAAATTTGTTTCGACTGGTTCTTTTTGAAAGAATTGCTCAATTGTATCATAATCTTTACGGTGCAGTGCGTCAACAATCGCACTTCCTACAATCACACCATCAATTCCTTCACTCATTTTCTCTGCTGTTTGTCGATTCGAAATGCCGAACCCTGCAAGGACAGGTAAAGATACCGACGATTTGATCTCTTTTAGGTGTTGCATAACATGATCTTGGAAATCTCTTTGTTCCCCTGTCGTTCCATTGACAGTTACCGCATAAATAAATCCTTCTGCTGCTTCTGCAATTTCTTGAATACGCATTTTAGAACTTGTTAATGATACAAGCTGTACAAGTGCGATATCCGTTCCGTCTAAGAATGGCTGAATTAAGTCGCGTTCTTCCAGTGGCATATCAGGAATGATTAATCCTTTTACATTCGCTTTTGTAGCTGCCTTCACAAAATCTTGTAAACCGAAATGAACAAGCGGATTTAAATAAGTCATCAAAATAAGTGGTGTTTGCACATCTTCTTTTATTTCTTCTAGCATCGCTAAAATAGCATGTAAATTCGTTCCTTCTGCTAAAGCACGCAATCCTGCTTTTTCGATAACAGGCCCATCTGCAACAGGGTCCGAAAAAGGAATCCCTACTTCAATAGCAGTTGCACCCAGTTGTTGTAGATAGCGAATCGTTTCTTTCGTGTGCGTTAGTCCCCCGTCTCCTGCCATAATGTAAGGAATGAATGCTTTTTCACCTTGTTCATTTTTTTGTTCAATTACTTGCTGTAATGTTTTAGTCATGTACTCGTCCTCCTAATGCATCACGTACTTGTGCAACATCTTTATCGCCACGGCCTGATAAGCAAATCACCATGATTTCATCTTTTGTCATCTCTTTCGCTAACTTACTTGCGAAGGAGATCGCATGCGATGTTTCTAAAGCAGGAATAATCCCTTCGATTTTTGATAATAGTTTAAAACCTTCTAATGCGTCTTCATCTGTAGCAGATTTATACTCAACGCGTCCAATATCGTGTAAATAACAATGCTCTGGTCCAACACCTGGATAATCTAAACCAGCTGAAATTGAGATTGCTTCTTGTACCATCCCGTGATCATCTTGTAGTAAATACATATAAGAGCCGTGTAAGACACCTTCTTTTAAATCGGCAAATGCAGCTGCGTGTTCCCCAGTTGGAATACCATGACCTGCAGCTTCTACACCATATAAGCGAACACCTTCATCTTCTACAAAAGGTGTGAACATACCAATCGCATTACTTCCCCCGCCAACACATGCGACAACTGCGTCTGGTAGGCGTTGTTCTTTTTCTAAAATTTGACGGCGTGTTTCGTCACCAATAATACGCTGAAAATCGCGTACAATTGTTGGGAAAGGATGTGGTCCTAGTGCCGAGCCTAAAATATAATGTGTGTCTTCCACATTTGTCACCCAGTAGCGCATCGCCTCGTTACATGCATCTTTTAATGTAGCAGAACCTGAATCAACTGGTTGAACGGTCGCACCAAGTAACTCCATACGGAATACATTTAGTTCTTGTCTTTTGACATCTTCTCGTCCCATGAAGATCACACATTCCATATCGAACAATGCACAAACCGTAGCAGTCGCCACACCATGTTGTCCAGCACCTGTTTCGGCTACAACTTTTTTCTTCCCCATACGTTTTGCGAGTAAGACTTGCCCTAGTGCATTATTAATTTTATGTGCGCCGGTATGATTTAAGTCTTCGCGCTTAAAGTAGATTTTTGGTCCACCTAGATGTTCTGATAATCGCTTTGCAAAATAAAGTGGATTTTCACGACCTACATAGTTGTGTAAGTAATCTTGTAGTTCTTCTTGGAAGCTTGGGTCTTGTTTTGCTTCTTCATATGCTTGTTCTAATTCATTTAAAGCTGTCATTAATGTTTCGGGTACAAATTGACCACCGAATTTACCAAAACGCCCTTTTTTCTCTGTTGTTGTTACCATTTATACCACTCCGTTTCTTGTTTGATTCATAAATGCGCGCATACGCATTTCATCTTTTTGTCCGTCTATTTCAACACCACTTGATACATCAATTCCGTAAGGTTCTACTTGTTCAATCGCACGCCCTACATTCTCAGGGGTTAATCCACCTGCTAGGATGATGTTTTGTCGATTGATTTTCGTATTTTCTAATAATGTCCAATCAAACGTATTACCACTACCACCTTCATATTCAATGCCAGGTGCATCGAATAGATAGTAATCGACGTTATATTGTGCTGCTTTTTGTACATCTTCTTTTGTTCGAACTGAAATGGCTTTAATAGTCGTATATGGTTTTAAAGCCTCAACGACTTGCTGGGATTCTTGACCATGTAATTGAATCACGTCTAGTGGCACTTCTTTTGCAATGTGTAACATATTCTCCACTGTTTCATTGACGAATACCCCTACTTTTTGAATGGGTTCAGGAATCGACTGCGCTAAAACTTTTGCTTGTTCAACGGTTACTTGTCGTTTACTCTTCGCGAATACAAATCCGATATAATCCACTTGTTCTTCAACAGCTACTTGAATATGCTCTTTTTTCGTTAATCCACAAATTTTTACGCGTACCATTAGTAGACACCTTCTTTTTGAACTTGAAAACTTCGAAGTGTGGCTTCAACATCTTCTGCGCGCATCAATGTTTCACCAACTAGGATGGCATCTGCACCGTCGTTTGACACAAGTTCTGCATCAGCAATAGTTTGAATACCACTTTCGCTAATAAATACATGTTGATCCATTTCATTACGTGCTGCGGCAATCGTTTTTGTATGTGCTAAGTCCACTTCAAATGTTTTTAAATTTCGATTATTAACTCCGATTATTTTCGCACCAATTCTTTTAGCAATCGTATATTCTTCTAAATCATGCACTTCGACCAGAACTTCTAATTGTAGTGATGTTGCATAATCATATAGTTCTTTTAATCGCTTTTCAGGAAGAGCAGCCACAATAAGTAGAATAACCGATGCACCTGCTGTTCTTGCATCTTCAATTTGTACCTCATGTAAGATGAAGTCTTTTCGTAGAACAGGTATCGTCACTTCATTTGCGACAGCTTCTAAATCAGCTAATGAACCTTTGAAAAAATGCTCATCTGTTAGTACCGAGATACATGCTGCTCCCGCACGCTCATACTTTTTCGCTTGCTCAACCGGATTGATATTCGATTGAATCATTCCTTTAGAAGGTGATGCTCGTTTAATTTCCGCAATAACTTGTAAATGAGGTGTTTGAAGCAGTTGATTATATAAAGAATAGACCGGTTTGTCTGTTTCTACTTTCTTTTCTGTGTGTAATCGTTTTTGAATTTCGATTTCTTTTTGTTGTAAGATTTTATCTAAAATCGTCATTTCGTCATCTCCAGTCGTTGATGGTACTGTCGAACTGCTTGTAATTTTTCATATGCTTTTCCTTGTTCAATCGCTTGGTTTGCACGATGAATTCCTTCTTGAATCGTCTGTACTTTACCAGCTGCATATAAACCAAGTCCCGCATTAAAAAGTACTGCATCATAATAAGCATCCTTTTTACCAAGTAACAATTGTTCTAATATTCTGGCATTTTCAACTGGCGTACCACCTTTAATTGCTTCGAGTGGATACTCGGGTAAGCCAATTTCTTGTGCGGTAATGGTAAACGAAATAATTTCGCCATCATCGAGTAAGGCGCATGTCGTTTCGCCGCAAAGTGAGGCTTCATCCATTCCTTGTTCACCACTAACGACTAATGCACGTTTTCTTCCTAACTTCTTTAAAACTTCTGCATAGGGAATGACAAAATCAGGACGATTAATGCCTGTTAGTTGATACGTTAAATCAACAGGATTCACAAGAGGACCCACTAGATTAAAAATTGTAGGTGTTCCTAATTGACTTCGAATTTGTCCAATTCGCTTTAATTTTGGGTGCGCAGCAGGTGCGAAAATAAAAGCTAATTTCTCTTGTTTTAATAAAGGACTTACTTTTGACAAGTCCATCGTAGCTGGAATCCCTAGTTCTTCTAATAAGTCTGTACTGCCAGAAGCACTCGATACTTTTCGATTACCATGTTTTGCGACTGGAACATCACAAGCAGCTAAGACAAAAGCGGCTGTTGTACTGATATTAAAACTTTTTAAACCATCGCCACCCGTTCCACAGTTATCTAAATAAGCTAGTAATTGTACACCTTGAACTTCATTTGCATGTTCTTTCATCGTTTTAGCGAGAGCAGCGAGTTCTTGTGCTGTCTCTCCTTTTTTAGCTAGTGCTACTAAAAACGACATAATCTCTTGTTCGGGTGTTTGTTCATCTAACATCTTATGTGCTGCAATCGTCATTTCTTGATTTGTTAAGTGTTCTCTCTGTTCCACTTTTTCAATGAATGCTTTCATACACTTCTCCACTCTCCTCAACTCAACTTTACTTTTGAAAGAAATAAAAAAAGTCCCCATGAAGGAAAAAACCTTCATGAGGACGATATTATTCGCGGTGCCACCTCAATTTCAGATTGCTAAACAATCTGATCTCGACATCCGTAACGAGGATGATTCGTTATCTACTACTACAAATTGGTTCATAGATACTCTCATAAGTCCATTCATATAGCGACTAGATCAGTTTTCACCAACCACTGATTCTCTATAACTAGCTTAACTATACTACTACTCTTACTCTTCAATTTCTCGGCTCTGCTATTTTGATGAGACTGACACTGCTCTCAGTGCCTTCTGCTCATATACGTTCAAAAGTATTGCTTACATCTTATTCCATAGAAAACGGAATGTCAAGTGATTCATTTATTAAGATATATGTTGTTTTAAGAAACGAATAATTTCACGTTGTACTTCAGGTGTAACACCGTGACCGTCTTCAAATGCCATAAATGTTACATTAGCTTGTTGATCTTTATAGAAGTCGCGTGCTTCTTCACCCCATTGATATGGTAGTACATAGTCCATCTTACCATGTGAAATAAAGACTGGTAGCGATGCAACGCTACGTTTACTATATTCTTCTTTGACATGTCCTGGTAAATAACCACTTAATGCGATGGCTCCAGCTAAGCGTTCTGTTCCTAAAACAAATGGTAACGTTTCAGCTAGTGCTGCACCTTGGCTAAAGCCGAGTACGAAAACTTTTGTTGCATCAATTGAATACGTTTGAATGGCTTCTTCAATAAATGCTTGAATATGTAAGACGATTTTATCGAAAATTTGACGATCTGGTTTGCCGAAATCTTCATCAATGAAGAACGCATAACCAGGTGCTTGTGTAATTGGTCCACGCAAGCTGAAAATATGGTATTCATCTTGAAGTTCTGTTAATAAGCCTGGTAAATCCTTCTCGTTACTTCCCATACCATGTAACAAGAAAACGGCTGGATATAACTTTCCTGCTTCTTGTTCTTTTGGTGCAGTGTGTTCAAATGTAAATGGCGATTTCATCTATAAATCTTCCTTTCAAAACGAATTACTTGTATCATAGCATATCGCTCGATTCCACGTAAATCCATTATGCACCAGACACAAAATACCGTATTAAGTGCAAACTTTTTACTTGGTTCATGCGTCTAATGTATAAAGGAGGGACTCTTGTGGTGAAAAGATGGTTTTCAAAGCGAAAAAAACAGCAGCGTATGGTGGAACAGATATTACAAAATAATCGTCACATGCTATATAAAATTCTCTATTTGTATGTAGGTGATGAGCAGACAGCACTTTCTATTTTAGAGCAGGGCAAGACAGATTGTTTGAATGCGCACTGGTCAATTGAACAACCCGACTTGTTGTTTAGAAAGATTGTGCAAAAGCATATCGAGTATGCGATGAAAGCTGCACCACTTCCAGCAACCCAAGAGCCATATCGTGCAATTGCTTATTTATATTTTGGCGCACAGTTACATGACGAATTGTTAAGTCGCTTACTGCATTGCGATGAAGATGCACTACAACAAATGATTTTACAAGTGATGGTCAATGCAGAGGGTAAACCACAAAAAATACAACAAGCTTATGAACATATTCAAGTACCAGCAAATCTTACATAGGAAAAACAAGCAAACACCATCCACATCATATAAGCATAAGAAAAACTGGAATCGCGCTTTGATGCGGTTCCAGTTTTTCGTTGTGAACTCTTAGTGAGATATTTTGTCTCAGCTTGTTTTATTTTTCTTTCGCATTAAATGCATCTACTAAACGCTGAATCGCTTCATGTTGTGAGAACATCATTGGATAGCCTTGCCACTTCACAAGTAAATGTTCATTCATTAAAAAGTCATTCAACCGATCATTCGGTAACTTCTTTTTCAATTGTAGCAGTTCTACTGCGTAAAGTGTTTTACCCTTTACTTTATAACTCACAATAAAGCGTGGCTCTTTTTCAAAATAATTACGGTCTGTTCGTTCATACTTTTCAATATGAACAAGTGGTGTAGACTCAATAAAAGGTGTTGCTTCTTTCCCTTTAAAAGTCATGCTTTTTTCTCCATTTGAAATCGTTACCTCATCTACTTGTTGTACATGATTCAGAATATCTTCTGTAGCTTTTTGTTGTTTTTGATTCTGATTGTACATATTCCACGCAGCAATTCCAATAACAATAAGTATCGAGATAAAGATCATCCATCTTTTTTTCATTCTATCTACTCCTATATGTAACACATCTTTTACGATTGTATCACATCTAGTCGTTATTCAACATGCACACGTTTTACAAAGAATGTGGAAATGAATCCGACTAACGCAATCCCAGCAATATAATAGAATACATGGTTTGTTCCCGCTGCAATCATCTCTGTTGGTAGTGATTGTGGATTTTCAGACATGAAGATTTTTTGACCTTGTACCATTAAAGTAATCGCAACTGCTGTTCCCGCTGCACCTGCGATTTGCTGTAATGTGTTCATCACGGCTGAACCATCTGAATAAAGCTGTCTCGGTAATTGATTTAAACCGTTTGTTTGAGCAGGCATAATAATAAATGAAATACCTGCAAAGAAAACAATATGCGAACCAATTACTTGCCATAATGCTGCATCTGCTTTTAGTGAGAAGATGAATAAGATACTGCCGATAAAGGCAAGTGCAAAACCAATTG
This sequence comes from Kurthia sp. YJT4, assembly GCF_030219945.1. Lineage (NCBI taxonomy): Bacteria > Bacillati > Bacillota > Bacilli > Caryophanales > Caryophanaceae > Kurthia > Kurthia sp. YJT4. The sequence goes on from NZ_CP126689.1 coordinate 1,585,725, forward strand.
TTAGTAGCGTTTTTGCACCGATTTTCTCAAAGTTTTTTCCAATGAATGGAGCTAAAATGGCATTAATTGAACTACCTGGTAATAAGATAACTCCTGCTAGAGCAGCACTGTATAGAAGTGCTCCTTTTACATAAAGAGGTAGTAAAATCGCTGTTGATAAAATAAGTAACATCCCAATGAATAATTGTAATGTACCCAGTGTAAACATCGGTTGCTTAAAGACAGCTAAATTTAACATTGGAATCTTCATTGTAAATTGTCGAACGACAAATAACATGATTGCGATGACACCTGCTACAAGTGTTACCCATACTTCAGGTGCTGAAATTGATTTTTCAGCAATTGTGCTTAGACTAAAAATAAGTCCTCCAAAACCGATAGTTGATAAAATAATTGATAAGACATCAATCTTCGGTTTTGTAATCGTTGCGACATTGTCAATTTGCTTTACACCGAATACCCCTAAAGCAATAAATAAAATAACGCTTAGCCAGAAAATGTAAGCCCATCCAAGTGAATCGACAATTAAACCGGCGATTGTAGGACCTACAGCTGGTGCTGTTGTAATAACAAGTCCCATTAACCCCATCACAATGCCGCGTTTATAAATCGGAAAAATTAATAAAATAACGTTCATTAAAAGCGGTAAAAGAATACCCGTTCCTAACGCTTGTATAATACGTCCGATTAATAAAATCGCAAAGCTCGGTGCTAACGCTGCGATAATTGAGCCAATAATTGAGAAAGTAAATGATGCGATTACGAGTTGGCGTGTCGTAAACCATCTTAAAATAAGTGCGGATACAGGAACAAGAATTCCAAGTGTTAATAAATATCCTGTTGTAAGCCACTGTGCGGCAGATGCATTAATCGAGAAATCTGCCATAATATTTGTTAATGCCATGTTTAATGCTGTTTCGCTGAATAGTCCAATGAAAGCACCTAGCATGAGAACAAATGCCATTCCTTTTGGACTTCTTACTTGTACTACTTGTGGTTGTGTCAATTGTATAACCTCTTTCATAAAATTAGACCGGTCTATATAATTTGAGGTAAAAATGTTACCTTTACTATTTTTGTAATAATAAAGGTAACATTTTTACGATATCTTGAAGTGGTTGATTGGATTTTTTAGTGAGACTAAGTGTCACTGCTCCCTCAATCAACGCATTTAATGTACTACTAATTAAACGAGCTTGTTCTTTTGAATAATCAGATGCTACTAGTTTTTCAATATAAATTTCTTCAAAACGTTCAAAAACAGCTTCACATTTTAAACGAAGACGTTCATTCACTAATGCTGTTTCAGCAGCCATCAATCCAATTGGCAATGAATCTGCACAAAGCGGTATATTTTCAACCACTGCAAATTTATCTGCAATTTTTAAAATATGTGCTTGAAAAGCTTTTAATGGATCTACTTCGTTTTGTGTGTCTTCTAAAATATTTGCGGCAATCATTGCACCGAATCGTTCGATTGCTTCGCTCGCTAACTGTTCTTTACCATCTGGGAAGTGGTAATAGAGCGAACCTTTTGGCGCACCGCTCTCTTTAATAATCTGATTTAACCCTGTTGCATGATAACCATTCATATGAAAAAGACGCGTAGCTGTTTGTAAAATTCGTTCACGTGATTGATTTTTACTTGTCATCGTAAGACACCTCGAAATTATAGTGATTGGTCTAATTAATGATATTAAATACTTTTCAAATGATTGTCAATGTGTTTTTCTTTAGTACGTTTTTTTATTTTTTATATATAGACTAGAGAGGTTTATTATATTTAAAATAAAGGTGTAATATTAAAAAACCTATCACTTCTTAAAACAAGTGATAGGTTTTCGTTTGAATTTATCGAATATATTGGTTTGATACAAGTAATGATTGAATAACTTTTGTTGGAATAACAAATTTCACTGGTCCCATACTACCTGGAGCTACTTCATATTCGTTGAATGAAATAACTAATTCATGTTTCTTGTTAATATAGAATGATTGGTTTGCTTGGATTTGATCAAAACCATCTGTTATTTCTGCATCCATACCTTTGATAAAGTAGACTTGTTCGCCTTTGCTATCAGTCATTTGTTTTTTCATTTGTTGCTTAATTTCATCTGAAATCACTTGAACATAGTCTTTATTTTTAAATAGTGACGGTAATGTAATCACTTGTTTTAATGTAGGATCTACTACATCATACTGTAATGTTGTTGCACTACTTGCTTCTGTCTCCGTTGTTTCACGTTCAATTACAAGTAATTGTTTTGTATCTTGTAATACACGATAATCACTTGTTACACTCGCATGTCCTTCACCTTTTAATGCTTTCATACGTTGTTCAAACTTTGTATATTGCTCTTTTGCTTCTTTTTCATATTTTTCATTCAATGTTTGTTCAACGTCTTTATTTTCTAAGTCTCGTACTTTTGGTGTTTTAATGTCTGCTGCATACTGTTCATCTTCATATTGGAACGTCATCGCTTGGAACACATGACCAACGATAGGCATTCCTCCCATCGCACGTGCAACCGATGCATTGGTATTTAATGTAACGAATAAAGCAATAATAGCTGCTGCAATTGCTGCACTCATCCAATACGGACGATAGTTTTTCTTCTTTGTCCCTAATTCTTTTCTCACCATTTGTTGTAGTTCTGGTGGAATCGGTGTATTTTTATAAGCTGTTCGCTCTTTTTTTAATTTTGGATTCATATTAGAATTCCTCCTCCGTTTTTAAATCAGCACGTAATAGGCGTAATGCCTTATATAAACGTGTTTTAATCGTATTTGTATTTTCTTCTAAAATAAAAGCAATGTCTTCAATTTTTAAGTCTTCAAAGAATCGTAAAATTACAACTTCACGATAAATCGTCGGTAAGTCGTCAAGCGCGTGCTCTAAATCAACATTTTCATAAGCATCATGAAAATTTCTTTGATTCGCTTGTAATTGTTCATCTTCCATCACTTGAACTCGTTTATGTTTTCTTAAAAAATCGAGTGATGTATGTACAACAATTTTATAAAACCAACTTTTTAATTTTTCTTTTTCGATTAATTTATCATAAGACTGCATTGCTTTTTGGATACTATCTTGTACGACGTCTAATGCATCTTGCTCATTTTTTGTATAACTATAAGCAAGGCGATAAAAATCGTTTTGATAGCGTTCGATTAATTGGATCAGCTGATCATCGTAGTGTAGCTTTTTACGCGTAAATTTCATGCTAAGGGCTCCTTCTATGTTTGTATACGTGTAATAGACGTATGTCCTTCTATAAAAAGTTTGCATTTAATATAAAAAAATGAGGTACGCTTTTCTGCGCCCCTCATTTCTTTATATTTCCTGATACACAATAACAAAAGGTACAATGATTGTAACCGTTGTTCCTTTGTTTTGTTCAAACTTCACTGTACCATTGACGAATTGAATCCGTTCTTGGATGCCTTTAATTCCATTCCCCTGCTCGCCTTGCTCTTGATTATAACCAATACCATCATCTGAAATCGTCATACGAATTTCTTTATCTGTCTGTTCAATACGAATCGTACATTTTTTTGCTTGACTATGATGCACGATATTATTAACGACTTCTTTTAAACACATACTTAATGTATTTTCTAAAATGAGTGGTACTTCTTCAAGTTTTAATTGCCCTTTAACTTTTAAATCGATATTAGCAATTTCTAAAATCTGTTGGACATGCAATAATTCATCTTCAATTTTTATTTTTTTCATATCGGACACCATTTCACGCACTTCTTTTAATGCCATACTTGCTGTTTTACGAATATCCGATAGCTCATTTTTCGCTTGTTCTTGATTTTTATCAACTAAACGAATCGCTAAATCGAGTTTAAGACCAATCATTGATAATTTCTGTCCAAGTGTATCATGTAAGTCACGTGCAATTCGTTGTCTTTCTTCTACAACACTTAATTCAGAAATACGATTCTCTGCTGATTTCAACTTATTTTCTAAGTGGTCACTCTGTGTACGGCTGAATAAATAGAATGGTGCTAAAATCGTACCGAACACGATGACAACCATGAATGGAATTTGCTGAATATAAATAGCCGTTTCAATGAAAAAGCCACCAATAATCGCACCAACTGTTGCCGCAATGTGTAAGCCATACATAATATAAAAGCCGACTTTACTACGAATACGTCCAATTAAAAATGACGTAAAAATAGAGAAATAAAAATAGCCATATAAAACGGACATAACGGCATTTATAATCATCTCAAATGATAGCCACATATACGTCAAACCACTTGGCAGTTTGAAATCTAAATACACACAAATAAGATATGTAATCAGAATGGCTGCTGCAATACTTTGCGTCGTATGATCTTGATTTTTAAATACTGAATAAAATGGAATAAAGCAAATAAATACCCATGCTAAAATACTTTGAATGGGATGTTTCGGTATAATAGAATACCATTTTGACACACGCGTTCAACTCCTTAATTCTCTGTCTATCATATAACAAAATACTGTTTCAAGCTAGAAACATCTTGTTTTCTGTAGTTTCCTTTTACAATATCGTGTACTATTAGAATGACGACGTAAATTTCATTTATTGGAGGCATCAAGTGATGTTAATTCAACTTTTTATTTTAGGGATTTTATCTGAAAATAATTACCATCCCTACTTTATCAAAAAGCTCTTCACAAATATTGTTGATATTGATCCAAGTTTTAAATTAAGTGATGGAAAACTTTATTATCATTTCGACTCGTTAGAAAAAAAAGGATATATTAAAAAAATCGAAGTCATTCATACAGAAAATCGTCCTGAAAAATCCGTTTATGCCATTACAGATGCTGGACGTGCGTATATGGTAGAACTCATTTATAAAACATTCGACTCGATTAATTTAGCAGATGTACAAAGTCTCTATATTCCTATTTTATTTTTAAAGTATGTTGATTTAAAACGTGTAATTGGTCTATTAGATCAGGCAATCGAGCGTGAGAGTAAGCGAATCGATTCGATTATTGAAGCTGGTTCACATCCTTCTGTAAAAGATGTTGATCATATTCAATTAATTATCCGACATGCAGATCGACAATTTAACGAAAACTTAAAATGGCTACAAGATATTCGTGACGCAATTGCAGAACATATTTAAGCATACAAAAAAGACTTAGGCACTGAGCCCAAGTCTTTTTGTTATTTAATCTGTCACTTTACTCCGGAATAAACTTCCTAACGAAAAAGCAATTGTATGAATGATTAAAAAGACAGATTCATTAAAATACCAATCATTTGTATAACTATTAAACGGTGAACGACCGTAAATAATCGATTTCGAATCATTCCATGTTCCGCCAAAAACTTCAATTTGACTTGTTACATATTGATATTCTGTACCGCCTGCTAAAATAAAAATCACGACAATAATAAGAATTGCTGATGCTAGCTTTCCTTTTGTTGCTGTTTCAAAAAAAGATACGCCAACGCTCCACGTAATAAACAGACTGACACACAGGAAAGGCACTAATAAAACAATTAAAAAGAAAGCAGGGTTTAAGTTTCCAACTTTTTCAGTAGGGTCCAACGTAAAATAATAATTGATGACCATGAAACCTAAAAAACTAATCCCTAAAGAAATATACCACGATAGATTTTTCACACAATTTCCCTCCATACTTGTTCTCATTATACAAGACAACCTATTTTTACTAAAGCGGAACCTTGCAAAATGGTCTAAATATGGTATGCTCTAACCATACTAGATTTGCGGGGGGACTCTTAGGAGTTGAGAAGGTAAAACCTGACCCTTTGAACCTGTCAGTTAATACTGGCGTAGGGAGCAGCTGTTTTTCGCATGTAATGCTGTTCTACGATTAATTCGTTGAGCAGCTTTTTTATTTTTATAGTGAAAAAGCAGAAACCCGTCCTCTAATTTAGTGAAACTGAGTATGAGAAGCTTCATGAATTTGCTTTTCATTCATCAATGGAGGTAACTAAAAATGAGTATCCAATCAATTCATTCAACGAAACCAATTGTTCACTGTATTACGAATTATGTCGTAACAAACTTTACTGCAAATGGACTTTTAGCAGTAGGTGCATCGCCCATCATGGCGGATGAAATACAAGAAATGCATGATATTGTTCAAATCGCAAATGGATTATTAATTAATATCGGTACGTTAAATACACGCACAGTCGATGCGATGATATTAGCTGGACAAGCTGCAAATAAAAAAGGGATTCCAGTCGTTTTAGATCCTGTAGGCATCGGTGCTTCTAAATATCGTAAACAAACAGTCGAACAACTATTACAACATGTGCAATTTACAGCCATTCGCTGTAATGCTGGTGAGTTAGCGGCTCTTGCGGAAATTAAAGTCACCTCTCGTGGTGTCGATGCAGGTGAGGTGTCTTTTGAAATTGAAGAAGCAGCTAAACAAGTCGCAACACGCTACAAAACGATTGTTGCTGTAAGTGGTGTAGAAGATTTAATCACAGATGGCACGACGGTTCACATAATAAACGGCGGACATGCATGGATGGAACAAATTACAGGAGCTGGTTGCTTATTATCTGCCCTAACAGCTGCTTCAATCGCATCACATACAGACGCACTACAAAGTGTTATCACAATTCACAAAGACTATAAACAAGTCGCAGAAACTGCACATCATCACAGCAATGGTATTGGCGATTTTCAAATGCACATCCTAAACCAACTACAACAAATGAGTTTTGGAGGGATTAAATAATGTTACCGATTACACTGACGATTGCCGGATCTGATTCAGGTGGCGGTGCCGGTATTCAAGCTGATTTAAAAACATTTCAAGAATTGAAAACATTCGGTACATCTGTTTTAACAGCTGTTACTGCACAAAATACGTATGGCGTACAAGCTGTTTATGCGTTACCCGAAGATTTCATTGTGGAACAATTACAGTCGATTCAAAGCGATTTTAATGTGAATGCACTAAAAACGGGGATGCTTTTTTCAGCATCTATTATTGAAGCTGTTTCAAAACAACTAGAGAATGTACAAGCACCTATTATTGTTGACCCTGTCATGATTGCAAAAGGTGGTGCCACACTACTGCAACAAGAAGCAGTTGATGCGATGATTACTCACCTATTCCCACTAGCGACTGTTCTCACACCGAATATTCCAGAAGCAGAGGCACTGACAGGCATGAAAATTCAAACTTATGATGATGTTGAACAGGTAGCTAAAAAATTACTCGCTATGGGACCTGAAGTCATCGTGATGAAAGGTGGACATTTTGCACCTGAACAACAAGCTGCGATTGACCATATTTTCTTTAAAAACGGTGATAAATTAACCATTTCTGCCCCGCGTGTTCAAACGAAGGATACTCATGGTACAGGCTGTACGTATTCAGCAGCACTAACTGCCTTCTTAGCAAAAGGTCTACCAATGAAAGAAGCACTTATTGAAGCGAAGCGATTTATCCATGCGGCTATTTCACATGGTTTAGGTATTGGGCATGGCCATGGTCCGACGAATCATTTCGCTTATAACACAAAAGCAAAAGTGGAGGTCGAGATAATTGAATAAACAATTACTTGAAACGTATTTTATTATGGGAAGTCAAGACGTTGTAGGTGATCCACTCTTTGTATTAGAAGCTGCATTACAAAATGGGATTACTTTATTTCAGTGTCGAGAAAAAGGTGAACAGTGTTTAACAGGTGACGCTTATGTTCAATTTGCAAAAGACTGCCAAACTCTTTGTAAACGTTATGATGTTCCTTTTATCGTAAATGATGATGTTGAATTGGCAATCAGACTCCATGCAGACGGGATTCATGTTGGACAAGATGATGTCGATGCAAAGAAAGTACGTGAACAACTACCGCATAAAATACTCGGTGTGTCCGTTCATACACAAGACGAATTACAACGAGCAAGTCAAGACGGTGCTGACTATATTGGAATCGGCCCTATTTTTTCAACACAATCCAAAAAAGATGCAAAAAAGCCTGCTGGTACAACATTTTTAACAGAAGCCGCACAATCTATTCCTACCCTGCCGATTGTCGCAATCGGTGGTATTCAACCCGAGCATGTTTACGATTTACGTCAAGCTGGCGCTGATGGTGTATCGATTATTTCTGCCATTTCAAAAGCAGAAAATCCTGGTGAAGCGACACAGGCTTTTCGTAAAGAAAATGAACGCTTTTTACAACAACTTTAATACTTAGTAAACAGAATAGACAAAACATTTCAGCCCCTTCTCAGCGTTTACAATAAAAAACTGGAACCACGCCACAGTGTGATTCCAGTTTTTCTTATGCTCATGTAGGATGGTGTTTTTTACACTTATGTCTCAGTCTGTTTCTTTTTCATACAAAAGGCTTAAATAAAATATTTTTACAGAAGATTTAGAGCATTTCATTATTTTTTCTATACAAAATGTTACAATAAATGTATTCTAATGCATTTGGAGGCTTACATATGGACGTTAGACAATTAATTTATTTTACAGAAGTAGCAAGACAACAAAGCTTTACAAAAGCTGCTGCTTCCCTACATGTAACACAACCAACTCTCAGTAAAGTTGTGAAGCTACTTGAAACAGAATTGAATACGACTTTAATTGATCGTTCCCAACGAAAAAGCGTACTAACAGATGCAGGCGAATTAGTTTACGAGCGAGCACTCAAAATTATTCAAATGGTCAATGAAGTACATCTCGTATTAGAGGACTTAGAAGATTTAAAAAAAGGACATATTAAACTCGGTATGCCACCGCTTATTGGCATTTTATTTTTCCCAGAAATGATGAAAGCTTTTCAAAAAATCTATCCTGAAATTACGATTACACTAGATGAAGTAGGGGCAAATGTCGTCAAAGAACGCGTATTTGATGGGGACTTAGATGGCGGATTTGTCATGTTACCTGCACATGAAGAAGATTATGACTTACTTCCCTTCACTACAGAACAAGTACAGCTTATTGTTCATCAGGATCATCCTCTCGCTGCAAAAGAGAATGTATCAATGCTCGATTTAAAAAATGAAAAAATGCTGTTATTTAGTGACGACTTCACCATTCATGACCGTATTATCGAAGAATGTGAAAAAGCAGGATTCATTCCCGATGTTGCATTTATTAGTTCGCAGTGGGATTTCATTAGCCAAATGGTCGAACATAATCTAGGTGTAGCTCTTTTCCCAGAATCCATCGCCGCAAAAGCGAATGCTGATATCATTAAAACGATTCCCGTATATCCTGTCATTCCTTGGGAAATTTCATTCATTACGAAAAAAGGTCGCTATTGTTCACACGCTATGAAAAAGTTTATCGAATTTATTAAAGATAATTATTCCAAAATGGAATAGAAAATATAAAAATATTTAATTTTACGAATGGTTAAAACAGGTGTACAATTTGATATAGACTTATTAGATAGAAGGAAACTATATGAAAATTATACAAATTTGTGTGCAAATTTTAATCATCACAACTTTTTTACTCATAGGGAATGCAATACATTCGTATGCACACTTACCAATTCCGGGAAGCGTCATCGGTCTTGTACTTCTCTTTTTGGCACTGTACCTCCGTATTATTCCATTAAAATTGGTAGATGTTGGAGCGAAATTATTAACTGCCGAACTACTTTTATTTTTTATCCCTTCAGCAGTGGGAATCATGAATTACCCTGACTTATTCGGTATAGTGGGTATAAAACTTATTATTATTATTTTTATAAGTACAGTTTTTGTCATGATGGGTACAGGCGTGACAGCTCACTTTCTTTCAAGAAAGAAGGTGCAAACTGATGATTTCAAGTCTTAGTCTTGGTATCGTTTTAACTTTATTCATTTATATGCTCAGTAAAATACTCGCAAAGCGTTATCCATATCTTTGGCTTTCGCCTCTTATTATCTGTCCTGTTACGCTCGTACTATTTTTAAGTGTGTTTCATGTTAACTATGCGACCTACGCGCGCGGAGCACATTATATTAGTTTATTATTGGGTCCTGCAACAGTGGCTTTTGCAGTTCCTATTTATAAAAATCGCGCGTTAATTAAACAATATGCTACGGCTATTCTTGGTAGCCTCATTATTGGGGTAATCATCGCTTTCACATCATCTTATTTTTTAGCAAAATCATTAAATTTTTCAAGTCAGATGGTTCATAGTATGATGCCGCGCTCTATTACAACACCGATTGCCATGGATCTTTCTACCATGCTAGGTGGACAACCCAATCTAACAGCGATTTTCGTTATTGTCACTGGATTAGCTGGTAGCATTGTTGGGCCGCTAGTTATTCGATTCATGCGAATTCGCAGTGCTTCTGCTCGAGGTTTACTACTCGGTATGGGTGCACATGGTTGTGGCACATCAACTGCTTTTTCCATCGGTGAATTGGAAGGATCTTTCGCTTCTGTTGCGATGATTTTAGCAGCGCTTGTTAGTATTATTTTATCCATCTTTTTCTTTTAAAACTAATATCCTATAAGAAAGAAGTCGCTCTAATATCCAAGGCGACTTCTTTCTTTTTAATATATATTAATTTTCCAACAAGATTCTCAGTTTATTCTTCTTGAATGATTTTTCAAGTAAATTATGTTGATTTTCGAAGTATCAACAAAAAGTCGCACGATTAATCCTCACTTTTTTGTTATTTGGTCAAACTCAACTTCTTCTAACATTTGTAGATACTTTCATTCTTTATACGTCTCTATTTCTATTTTCTTCAGACTAATGATGTAAATTGTAGCTTATATAACACATCTGAAGTTTTGTTACTAGGTTATTTAATCAATTCAAACTATAATAAATTAAACAATGGCTATTCAAATAAAAAGTAGAAATAGCACTACTTTATATAGAAAGAAGGAATTTCATGACACAAACATCACGCTTCATACGAGAAATAAAAGACTTTTGGTATCCTACTTATAATCAAAATGGTTACCCGCATGTACAACAAGCTTTTCTTTTACCACCTGAAAGACAACAAGAATTTGATCCCTTTATTTTATTAGCTGAAGATTGGTTTAAACGCGGCGTATTCGGTGATCATCCACATCGTGGTTTTCAAACTGTAACGTATGTAGTAGATGGACGTTTAGAGCATATCGATAATGCTGGCGGATACAGTATATTAGATGCTGGTGACATACAGTACATGAATGCGGGATGGGCAGCACGTCACGCTGAAGAGGCTTATGAAGATGATTTAATTCACACTTTACAGCTTTGGTTGAATTTACCCAAGGCTTTAAAAAACACCGAAACAAGCTATCAAAATATTCGTTTAGAAGATGCACCTGTTGTTGCCATCGAAAAAGGCTTCATTCGCATTTATTCTGGTGAGTTTTTAGGTGTAAAAGGTCCAATGAATAGTTTAGTTCCGATTACAATGACCGAAATTACGCTATATGAAGGAGCTGAATATACGCATATTCTTCCAGAAAACCATAATGCTTTTCTTTATATGTTAGCTGGTGAAATGACTTTTGGTGAGTCATCTACTTCTCTTAACAAAACAGGTGTTGCAACGATTTCTTATAATGAAGATATAAATGCTTCAAAAGAAAGTGAATTAAAAATAACAGCGAAAACACGTGCAAAGGTACTGATTTATTCAGGTGTACCTATTCGTGAACAAGTGGCATTAGGTGGTCCTTTTGTGATGAATACACGCGAAGAGATTATGGAAGCTTTTCAAGACTTACAGCGTGGCGTATTTGGTCCACCTGCTATTAAGAAATAATCGTTTGAATCAGAAAAAGAGCAGAAAGGCATATGCCCTTCTGCTCTAAATTTTCGTTCGGTATTTATTATTTCTCTACTTATTCTTTTTGCGTTGATCGGCATGTGTTTCTTGTTTACGATTTCGATCATTTTTATGCTCAATTGCAGTAGCTCGTAACTCAATATAGAGTGAGATGACGACAATGGCAATAACCGAAATGATGACAATGATTTGGAACCAAAACGGCCAATCAAAATCTAGAATATACAATGTTGCTGAAATAATAAAGAAAAAGTAAGCGATAATTCGTGCTTTTTGTCCCCACCAAATCTGTAGTACAACAAATACTAGAAATAATATGAGCGCAATCACTTTTACATATTCCATATCAACACCTCGTATTCATCATACCATGTTTTAATACAGGAAGCTAAAGTTTTAAAATTGATACACACTATGCAAAATATGAATTGGCTTTTAAATATGAAAATGACTCAGCAAATGACTTTCTCAGTTCATCTCGCATAGAACCGTTTGTTGTTTTAACAATTTGTCCAAAAATTTTATACTGTGTTAATTCTGGATCTTTTAACTTTACGATATCTGTAGACATTACATGAATTAGTGCTTTTTCATTTTTTTCACGGATTTCTTTAATTAATTCAATTGCTGGCATTGTTTCAACTAAATCTAAACTGATGTAATATAACTCTGCTTGATCTGACTCTAAAAAGCGTATAATGCTTGACGGCTTTCTTGTTGTCAAATTAAATTCTGCATTGATACCTTTTACTTTAGCAAATTTAAATAATGTACTATGTACCAATTCAATATATGAGTAATCTTCTTCACAAATTATTACTTTCATATTACTTTCCCCCAAAGCGATGTTAAATCGTGCTTTCTCTATATACAATCTATATCATAATATCGTTAATATTATCATTAAGTTGGTATTTCTTTCAACAAAATTCGACAAATTAATCTTTTATTTTTTATTTTTTTACATTATATAATACTTTTTTTAACAATAAAGGTTATAAAAAGTTATTTTATAATTATTTATGTTTATAAAGAAAGAAAATCTAACCATTTATTTTATAAGATAAAAGTTCAAAAACAATTGTTTTTATAGGTATTCTTTTCTATTTTTTAATAATTTTTAATTACCCTAATTCGACTTTATATTAAAAATACATTTTTCGACAATTCCATTTCGTTAATAGCTCTCTTTTTTGGGGTATAATAATGAAAAGAGGAGGGATTATTCGTATGACTGAATCAACAAAAATTCATGCACAACCTTTTGAAAAGACTGGGAAAGATGTAGGCATCTTTTTAATTCATGATTTTGGTGGCTCCCCTGCACATTTATATCCAATCGCCACTGCTTTTGCAGATGCGGGTTATTCTGTTAAACTTCCTCGCTTACTTGGACATGATACGTCCCCGGAGGAATTAAATCAAGTAAATTATACGGAAATTTTAAAATCTCTTGAACTAGAATTTGAACCATTCTTTGAAGAAATGGAATACATTATTTTACTCGGCTTCGCAACAGGTGGCGCACTTGCTCAACAACTTGCTACAAAATATGAAGTTGAAGGACTTATTTTAATCAACTCTCTCTTCCAACCACCTTTAAAATTAATGGAGGAGGCTGAAACAGCTTTAAAACGAGATGTTGACTATGTTCCACGTGGTACAGTAGATGTTAAAAATAAACGTGCTGAGCATGCACTTTATGCTAAATATCCAACACGACTCATTTTAGAATTAAAAGAAGTAAGTGAAAAAATTCAAGAACAAGCTAATCTCATTACAACCCCCGTCTTAGTATTACAGTCTATTGAAGATCATGTATATCCACCTTCGAATGCAGATCACCTTGTGAACGCTTTTAACTCACGTGAGAAGCATTTAATCATGTTATATGATAGTTATCACTATGCTGTGATTGATTATGATCAACAACGCATTTTTAAACAATGTTTATATTTCGTAAAAGGATTGGACCCTACACGCGAAGATTAAATAGTATGTAACACAAAATGAGAAGTGGCTAAAAGCCATTTCTCATTTTTTCTATGTGATTTGAATTAGTACCAGCCGTTTGAAACCCAGAATTGTTTTGCTTTTTCCCATGAACCATAACGTTGTTTCACATAGTTATCCGCTACACGTTCTTGGTTAGCTGCTGAATAGTCACCATTTAGATAAGATTTATCTAATTGGTATTTACCAATATATTTACCTGTTGCACTTCTTGCTTCATATGAGTTGCTTGATTCTTTTTGGGCAATCCATGATTTCGCTGAAGATGATGAACCTTGGTATGATGATGCATTACTTGCTTTTTGTGTTGATTGATATGACTTTGTTTGTGCTTGTTGTTTTTGTTGTACTGGCGCTTTATATGTTGATTTTGCTTGTGTTTGTTGTTGCGCTGGTGCTTTATATGTTGATTGTGTTGTTTGTTGTTTTACAGGAGCTTGGTAAGTTGCGTTGCCATTGCCGTCACCAACTTCTAGTTGAGCGCCTGCATAGATTAAGTTTGCTGATTTAATATGATTCATATTTTGAAGCGTACGCACTGTTGTGTTGTGCTCTGCTGCTAATTTCGATAGTGTGTCACCTGATTGGATCGTAATTGTCTTCGCTGACGCTGTACCTGCGAATGCTGCTGTTGATAATGCGATGGCACCTGTCAGTGCGATAATTTGTTTTTTCATAATGTGAAATGTCCTCCTCGGTTTTTCTAACTGTCATTACTATACCAAGCATAAATTTCAATCAGATGTCAGTTCATTCTCACACATGTTACAACAATATTACACATAGTGGTATAATTTGGATGTAAAAGCCTTAGATTGCTGTATTTTCACTAAAAACCGTATAGAATCAACATTTTAAACATCCATTTTTTTACTTCAACATTCTTTTCATTCAAAAATAAAACTACTTTTTTTATTTATTTTTTTATAAAATAATCGAGATTTCATAAAATTTTATCGTATTTTTTATACATAACGGACTCTTATATGACAAAAACAGCTTCTATTTCAGTACATATAAAAAAAGATGAAAGGAAAATCCCTTCATCTTTTTTCTACATTATTTGAGTTTCTACTATTATATGTTGGTTAAAACGGACCGTAATTCATCGCATGTGCCACAATTAAAATAATAATGCTGACAATCACTTGTGCGATAAAGAATGGAATATACCATCTTACCCACTTATTCCACTGGATTCCCGCAACTGCAAGTGCAGCGATTAATGCACCATTTGTCGGGAACAATAAGGCTGCAATCCCATCGCCTAATTGGAAAGCGAGAACTGCCGTTTGACGCGTAACATTCACTAAATCAGCAAGCGGCGCCATAATTGGCATTGTTAAAGCTGCTTGTCCACTTTGTGATGGAATTAAGAAATTAATCACCATTTGAATAAACATCATCGCAACTGCTGTTAAAGCAGATGGGACACCTGATAACATATTGCTCATATAATGAAGCATTGTGTCTAATAAACCGCCTGATTGGAAGATAACAAGGACTGCCTGTGCTAAACCGATAATCAATGCACCACCAAGTAGTTCACTGGCACCTTTTACAAAGCTGTTCGCGATTTCTGATGGAATTAAACCACCAACAATCCCCATAATAATACCTGTCAATAAGAATAGACCTGCTAATTCAGGAATAAACCACTCATACAGTTTGACACCTAAAATAAGTACAACAAAGTTTAGCATGAATACGGTTAATACTAATTTATGACGTAATGTCATTTTTAACGTCTTGTCTTTATCTTTTGGACTAAACTGACCGAACTTACCGTAAATACCGAGTTCTGGATTTTTTTGGACTTTTGAAGCATGACGATAAATGAAAAAGCTCGCCATTAATACAAAAATAATAAATACGACAATACGAAGTCCCATACCTGAGAAGGTTGGAAGTTCTGCAATGCCTTGTGCAACTGCGGTTGAGAATGGATTTAAAAACCCGGCTGTGAAGCCCATCCATGCACCCATTACAACAATTGCAAAACCAGTCACTGCATCAAAACCAAGTGCAATGGTCAAAGGAACGATGAGTGCTACATAAACGGCAACTTCATCACTCATCCCCATTGTTGCACCACAAATCGCAAAGAATAGTACGAATACAGGGATCATCAATTTTTCTTTACGCTTCATTTTTTCAGCAAATGTCACAACAAATGTATCAAGCGCACCTGTTGCGTTCATAATACCGAAAACACCACCGATAATTAGTACGAAGAAGATTGTTCCTGCACCATTTACCATACCTGCATGAATACTTGTGAAAATATCTAGAAATCCAACAGGTGTATTGTCCACAAATTGAAAGGAATCGGCTACTAATATTTCACGTCCATCCTTCTCTACCTTATCAAACTGACCAGCAGGCACAAAATAAGTTAAAATAGCTGAAATCACAATTAAACTAAAAATTAATACATATGCATTAATCCCTTGTGCTGCTCCTTTTTTTGCTTTATCTCTCTTAAACATCTTGATGTATAACTCCTAACGATTAATTGAATATTTATGATATAAATTGTTTTTAAATGCAGTCATAATTATACATTCAAAAAATTTTTTATACAATACTATTTCAACTTTTTTCGACAAAAAAACAAAAAAGAATACGTTTATACACTAATATTATCCACTTAAATGAATAATTGGTATAAACGTATTCATGTACATACATTATTTTAAGGATTGTAAATAGATGATTTGCCCTTCATATACAAAAGAAGAGTCTAACTGATTCAAAATTAACAAGTTTTGTTCTGTTGTTTGGTACTTTGCCGCGATACTCGATAACGAATCACCTTGCTGAATCACATAACGTAATGGTGTATTCTTTTGTGCTAGATTTTTCTTATTCCCTCTTACATCAACAACTAATTTTTGTTTAATTTGAATGGTCGCATGCGTTAAACCATTCCATTTCTTTAATTGTGCTGTCGTAATACCATGTCGTGCGGCAATACTTGTTAATGAATCACCTTTTTTCACACGATAGTATTTAGTCGGTGTATAGATGATTCTTTGAGTAGGTACAACTTGTTGACCATTTTGTTCTTTTACTTCTGCGCTATCTAAAATACTTTCTGGTTTCGCATTCGCTGTAGTTTCTGTTTCACCAGCTACAGTAGTCGATTTTAGACGATCAAACCTTGTTAAATCATAGCGTTCGATAATTTGATTCAGCTTTTTACTATAGCTTAAGTCACTCGCATATCTTCCTGCTAAAATAGCTGTCGCATCTCTGTAACTTTTTGTATTCTCCTTCCATGCCCCTGCATAATAGTTTGGACTATATGTTAGCCCATTCCGAATAAGTTTTGCATAATCTTCTAAAGACTCTGTATACGATGTATATTTTTTAAATGTAGAGCGTATTTGATATGTGCCGCTATCTTTATACTCTTTCGTTTGGAAGGTTGCACCTTGGCCATTGGATTTCCCTTTCATACCAAAAAGATTATAAATCGGTGCTTGGCTTAGCCCACTATTGCCATAATTACTTTCTAAAATAGTTTGTGCCAACATAACAGAGGCATAAATACCATATTGATTACTTAATCTGACAACCTCAGGTGAGATTTGATTGATGAATGGATGACTTGTAGATATTGATGGGAGGCTTTTCTTTGGGGTAGCTTGCGCGTATAAAGATGAAGTCGTTAATGGTACAGCTAAAATACTCACAGATAATATTAAGCTATACAATCTTTTTTTTCTATTCAATTAAAATACCACCTTTTTTTACAAATAATGTATCATTCCACTTATTTACATACCCGATATTTTTTTATCTTAACCTTTTTTACAAGAATGGAACCTTTCTCAAATTTTATAGTCTATGTAAAGAGATTGGCTAAACTATGCTACAATAGCTATTGAAATTTAAAGGAAAAGAGTGACATCATTGAATTATGAATTACTAAAAGCCATTAATGATTTGGCTGGAAAATCTTCTGTTGTAGATGCAATCATGATTTTCGCAACAAACTACGCAGTTCCCGTTTTTGCAATCGTCTTACTAATGATGTGGTTCTTTGGAAAAGAGTATATGAAAAAAACCGTTGTTTACTCCGCTCTTTCAGGTGTTCTTGGTATTTTAATAAATGTACTGATTAGTAAAATTTATTTTGAGCCACGCCCATTTGTGACACATGATGACTTAAATGTATTAGTAGATCACGCAAGAGACGCTTCATTCCCAAGTGACCATACGACAGGTGCAATTGCACTTGCTTTTGCGATTGCACTACGCAACAAACGAATCGGTATTGTCATGATGGTATTTGCACTTATAACAGGTTTTTCTCGCATGTATGTTGGAAACCATTATCCTGGTGATGTAGTAGTAGGTATCGTAATCGGTTTATTAGTCGCCTACACTGTAAATAAACTGGCATTTTTAGTTGAACCGCTTGCTAACTTTATTGTTGCAGTTTATCGTGCATTACCATTTGTACCAAAGAAAACAATATAATTGTTTTATACTACACATAAAGGGTAAACAATTTTCATACCGAAAGTTGTTTACCCTTTTCTATATGTTTTGTCAAATGAAAAAACTAAATTAATTGACAATTCTAACGATTAGATGTATGATTAGTTCACAAAGTTGACACAGTTTACGGAATGCTTCATACAAAAGGAGGAAATCATCATGAACATCTACGACATTATTTTAATTGCTGCAGGTTTGATTTCAATTCCCGTCGTTTGTGCAATCTGGTTAGACTTCTCTTATAGTAAAGGTAAAAAAGTTTCATTTTCTCTACCACGTATGTTAGGTTGGTACGCTGCAATCTTCGTTATTTCTTATGTACCAGCTGCATTTATGATTTACAACATGAAAAACTAAAAACGGTGATATATTTCAAACATACCTACCATGACTAAAAAACCAAGTAGTCACTTGACGGACAAGTGACTACTTGGTTTTTTTGGCTCTTCTAACAAAAAAAGAAGCTACTTTATCGTAGCCTCTTTCATTTTATTGTTAACTTTTCTTCCTTTGCGCTATGATTTTAAACACCAAGTGCTGTAGATAGCATAAAGATAAAGAAAATACCCCCAAGAATACCTAGAATATTTACAACAACTAATACATTTCTTTCTCCTTTATACACACTAACTGCTGTTAAAATGGCACCAATCATATATAAGAAGAAACCTAGAAAAATAAATACATTACTTGATAAAAAATCAATTGCCTGATCTGTAAATGGTGGTACTAATAGAAATAAACCAACAAATACAAAAAAGAACGATGCTCGTGAAAATGCGCGTGACATAGTAACACTCCTTTTTTAAATCGTACAAAATCCCACTAGATAGCATACCATGAAACACATAGTAACTCCTAGTGGGATTTCAGAGATGACAAGAAATCGTGCAATTTTTGTTAATTTTCACCAGCTGTTTGTTTTAACGTACGAATGAAGACTTCTTCTGGTTCCGCACCGATAATACCAAAGCGATTATCAAACACAAAAAATGGTGCACGGTCTACACCAATTTGTTGTGCATCATATGCATCTTGGTCAAGTTCTTGTTGGTAGTCTTGCTCCTCTAAAATTCGTTTTGCTTCTTCTTTTGAATAACCGAGTTCTTCAATTAAGGCAAATAAATATTCTCGATCTGCAAGATTTTCCCCTTCAACAAAGTGCCCTTGCATTAATCTTTCTGTCCATTCATGCTCTTTTTGCTCTTTTGCCATCCATTTTGCAAGGCGATGTGCATCTGCTGTATTCGCTGGAATCATTGTATCAAAATGATACGTTAATCCGACTTCGTTCGCATGTTGTTGTAATTCTGCTAAAAATGTATCCACTTTTTCAGCTCGTCCATCCATACTTTCAAGCAAATAGTCTTTATAAGGTTGTTGAACGGCGCCTTGAATTTCTGGATGTACTTCGTAATTTTTATATTGAATTTCGATTGGCTCTTGTAGATTCGCTTTTTCAATTGCTTGCATGAGTTTTTGCTTGCCTATATAACAAAAAGGACACGTATAATCTGTAAAAACTTCAATTTTCATGATGTACCCCTATCTCCAGGCACTCATACCACCTCGTACATTTGTGATGTCTGAAAAGCCTAGTTTTTTTAATTGTTTACATGCCTGCATACTGCGCATACCGCTCTGACAAATTACAACGACTTTTTTCGATGAATCGAGTGTACTGTAATTTGATCCCAGTGGCATATTTTTAAATTCTTTAATATGACGACTCTTATATTCTGCTGGTGTTCGAACATCTAAATAGATTGTATTTGCAGGTTTCTTTTTTAGTTGTTCTTTTAAATCGGCTGTTGTCATTTGATTTACGCCCTTTGCCCCTTTCATACGTAGGACAAAAAATAATACAACGACAGCAGCTATAATGATCCAAACCATATTGTTCCCCTCCTTACATTAAAATATCAAACCAAATTTTTGCGGCTGTTGCTAAAATCAGAATAGCTAGGAAAATTTGTAATGCTTTAATATTCATTTTTTTACTTACTTTTGTTCCAATAGGTGCTGCAATTAGACTTGCTACAATCATAATAATCGCGGGAATCCAGTCCACTTGCCCTGTTGTAATCTTGCCGATTGAGCCACCAATAGACGCGATAAACGTAATGGCAAGACTAGATGCAATCGTAATACGTGTTGGAATTCCTAGTACGACTAACATAATCGGTACAAGGATGAACCCTCCACCTGCTCCAACGATTCCTGATGCGACACCAACTAGAATAGCTAAAAAGAAAGCTAATCCCTTATTAAAAACAATGTCACCTTGTTGTTCAACTTTTTTCTTTGGTATAAACATCATAACAGCAGCTAATATCGCGAGTATACCATATACCATGTTGACACTTTCTTCATTAAAGTAACTTGAACCGAAGCTACCGACAAAACTACCGAGTACAATTCCTGTACCCATCGTTAAAATGAGTGGTTTATGCAGTAAATTACTACCACGATAAGCAAGTACGCCCGCAATGGAAGCAAACATGACTTCCACTGCGCTAATACCTGATACTTGATGTGATGTAAATGCTGCAAAACCAAATAGTGGCGGTACATACAGTAATAATGGGAACTTAATAATCGCCCCGCCAATACCGAGCATACCTGAAATGAAGCTCCCAATTAATCCAATCCCAAATATGGTTAAGATCCATGTAATATCCACGGGAGTCCCTTCTTTCTAGATGAAGGTATTTATGCTTTTTGTAAGATAAATACGTATTCATCTCCATTTTCTTGTTGTTCTACAATCTTGTTGCCACTTGCATTTGCCCATGCTGGAATATCTGCTAATGCACCTTTATCTGTTACAGTTACTTCTAACACTTGACCTGATTCTAATTGGTCCATTGCTTTCTTCGTACGTACGATTGGCATTGGACAAGATAAACCTTTTGCATCTAGTTGTAAATCAATTTTCATTTTTATATCCTCTTTTCATTTTAATTATATAGAAATAGTTATTAATCCTCAAATACTTATCTTACTGCACAGCGGTTCGGTCCGATTTCCATCTCTGTTTGTTCATCAGCTGATGGCGTTAAACGTCCCATATTCACATGGCGAATTTGCGTATAAGCATTTGGTTGTGGTGGTAAGTTGTCTGTTACTGTTTTACGGAATTCTTCTTCATTTTCAATATTTAAGCCATGGTTTTCTGCTAATAAGTCACCAAAACGTTTACCTACTGTACCATCTTCATTTAATTCTTCAATAATCATAAAGTGCGCTGGTAACACGTATAAATCCTCACTTAATTGGCGATAACGATTGTAAAGTGTTTCACGTAAATCACCCACCCAATCTTCTGCTAAACCAGCTAAGTCTGGGCGACCAATTGAATCGATGAATAAAATATCACCTGTTAAGAAATATTTTTCGTCAATAATGAATGATGTAGAACCAATTGTATGTCCTGGTGAATAGATCGCTTGAATATCAATTTTAGTTTGACCGATTTGTACAGTTGTTGCATCTTCAAGTGGTGCATAATCAAACACGACTTCTTCTGCATCTTTTGGCGGTAAATAGTATGTTGCACCCGTTTTTTCTGCTAGTAAACGACCTCCTGAAATATGGTCTGCATGTAAATGTGTATCGAATACGTGACGAATAACGGCATTTTTTTCTTTTGCAAAGTTTTCAAATACATCTGCAAAACGTACAGCATCGATTACTGCTGCTTCCCCTTCTGAAATTACCATATAAGACAGACAGCCTTTACCTAGACGAACAAATTGATATAATTCGCCACCATTTTCTAAATCAGCTACTTTTAAAGGCTCTAAATAGCTACTCCAAGCTTTCATACCGCCTTCTAAATAACCTACTTTTACACCAGCTTCATCTAACATTTCAGCTACCATGACAGATGAACCTTCTTTAGCACATACAACTAAAATTTCTTTGTCTTTTGGTAATTGAGGTACTAATTCTTCTACACCGTCTAGTAAATCGAAGTAAGGAATATTCATATATTCGAAGTTTTCACCGTCAATTTTCCAATCTTCAAATGCATCTTGATTACGTACATCTAAAATAAATAATTGTTTTTTATGAATGACATAGTTTGCTACTTTTTGAGCTGTCCATTTTTCCATTTTAAATTACCCCCATAGGTATTATTTTTTCGTAAATAAAAGGGATGTCTATCTAGGATAGACAAAACCCTGTTTGTCTTGTAATTAGAAGCTTAATGATGGTGCGGCATCTTTTGCAAATTCTAAGAATGTTACAGCGCCACCTACATCGATTCCGTCAATTAAATCTTCTTTTTGAATATTCATAACGTCCATTGTCATTTGACAAGCGATGAATGTTACACCTAGATCTTGTGCCATTTCTACTAATTCAGGAATTGATGGTACGTTTGCATTCGTAAAACCTGCTGCTACTTGCTCACTACCTGCTGGTGCTGCTAAGTGGTGCATACCTTGTTTATGGATTAAATTTAAACCTTCGAATGTGAAGAAAATAGCTACTTCTTTTTCTGTTGCTGCTGCTGCAGTTGCGATATTGAATACTTTATAAGCGTCGAAAAGACCACCGTTACTTGCGATAATTGCTACTTTGTTTGACATAATTGTTTTCCTCCAATAATTAAATAGTTTTTTCTAATTCACCTGTGTATGCTGTCATACCAGGTAAAACATTATATACATGTTTAAATCCATGTTCTGCTAATTGTTGGCACGCTAAATCACTTCTTGTACCTGTTCTGCAGATTACATAGTATATTTTTGTTTTGTCTAATTTCCCTATATTATCCAATAATTCTCCAAAAGGAATTGATGTTGCACCTTTTATATGTCCAAAGGCATATTCAACTTCTTCACGAACATCTAATACGATTGAATCATTCGAAATATTCTGCACTTCTTCAAGTGAAGCAGTTTGTTCAAATGTTTTTTCACGTTCTTCTGCTTCATTACATTTACGTAGGTAATGTTTTAACACAGAACCTTCTTCAACTAAACCAATGTACTGATGTCCTGTTGAAGCTGCCCAAGCTTGTAAGTCCGCTTTGGAGCCCGCATCCGTAGCAATTACTTCTACTGTTTCGCCAACCTCCATTGTATTCATCGTTTTTTTTGTTTTAACGATAGGCATTGGACAAGCTAAACCTTGTACATCGAGTTGATGATCTGTTCTCATTTCTCTGCCTCCCTATACCACTATGGGTATTTTTCTTTCTAAAAAAATAGGTTTGCGATAATGCATAACCGATTTCCTAGTTACACTATAGTATACCCCGACAGGTATTGTCAACAATTTAATTCAAAAGAAAATAGTCACACTTTCAATAAAGCTATGTTGAAACTTTATTCATATTATCAAAAAAACAATAGAATTACTTTTATGATTCCTTTATACTATTTTTATAAACAGTCAGGAGGAACCACAATGAAAAAGCTATTAAATTTTAAAACAATCAAAATGCGCATTTTATTTAGTTTTGCGATTGTTTTAGTTCTATTTTTAGGCTATGGGTATTATAGCCTAACTGTAATTAAGAATGTCCAAGATGGTATGAATGTTATGGTATCAAAAGATTTAAAACTACAAATTGCAAATCAACGCGTTGCATCAAATTTCTCTGTGCAAATTGCAGCTGCACGCGGCTATATTTTGTCTGATGATCCGAAATATAAAGATATTTTCGAAGAATACAATAAGTCGCGAATGGAGAATGAACACACAATCAATCAAATTAGCGATAAAGAAATTGCAAAGGACTTAGTAGACAAAACAGACAGTTGGTATACATATATTCAAGATGAAGTATTTGCTGTATATGAAAAAGGTGATGTCAAAACTGCTGCAAAAAATTTAACTTCTGTTGATGAAGCAGGTACAGAAATCCGAAAAGGTTTTGAAGAATTAGCTGATTTACGTTCAGATGCTATGGCAAAAAATGGTGAGGAACTTTATAAAATCGCTAAAAAAGGTGAAGTATATACATTTATTCTAGCAGTTATTATTATTCTCTTAACCATTGTTATCTCTATGCTTTCTGCTCGTGTTATTTCACAACCAATCATTACGATTACTGCTCGTCTGAAAAAGATTGCTTCTGGAGATTTAACGGAAAAGACAGTATCTGTTACACGCCGTGATGAAATTGGTCAATTAGGTTATGCTTCAAACGACTTAACAGAAAAATTACAACATACCATTGCTTCTATGCAAGATGTGGCACAAAATGTGGCAGGTCATAGTGATTCATTAGCACAGTCAGCAGATGAAATTAAACAAGGTTCAAATCAAATCTCTATAACGATGCAAGAATTAGCTGAAGGTACAGAAGAACAAGCATCGCACGCAGGAGAACTCTCTTCTTCTACAGATGCTTTCGTACAAGTGATTCGTACTGCAAGTGACAAAGGAAACGAAATTTATAATCACTCTACACAAGTACTTGATTTCACATCAAATGGTGCTGAACTAATGGAAAAATCAACAGACCAAATGAAAACAATTGATCAAATTATGAATCATGCAGTTGAAAATATGCAAGAATTAAATCGTGAATCAGAACAAATCTCCATGCTTGTGAAAGTGATTAATGGGGTTGCAGATCAAACAAACTTACTTGCACTCAATGCTGCAATTGAAGCGGCACGTGCAGGTGAAGCTGGTAAAGGATTTGCCGTTGTGGCAGATGAAGTGAGAAAATTAGCAGAGCAAGTATCAAGTTCAGTAACGGATATTTCAAATATCGTTGAAAAAATTCAAGCAAATACAACATTAGTGTCCACTTCTTTAGAACATGGTTATGGCGAAGTTGTACGTGGCACAGAACAGATTCAAACAACGAGTGAAACATTCGAAACAATCCATAAAGCTGTGACTTCAATGGCTACAGGAGTTAAAAGCATCTCGAACGATTTACAAGACATTGAACAATCTTCACGTACAATTCAAGTAGCAGTCGATGAAATTTCATCTGTCTCAGAAGAATCTGCTGCAGGGGTAGAAGAAACAACAGCTACGATTCAACAAACAACAAGTTCAATGGAACAAATCTCTTCAAATGCTGATGAACTGGCAACAATGGCACAACAATTAAATCAAGTAGTACGTCAATTTAAGTTATAAAATACACTCAGGCTGGGACATAAGTGCAAAAAACACATCCCACATGAGCGTAAGAAAAACTGAGACTGAGACAAAAGTATTTTCAACATAGCAAATCCCGTATGATTCGAAAAATCATACGGGATTTGTTCATTCACATCAATTTCCGCTTCGAAAAATGAATAAAGGTAGGCAAGAAAAGAACGCAACGTCCTGTTGCAAATCTTTCCCCACTACATCACGTAGCGTTCGGGCATGGCTTCAAACTCCTCGTCACTACGTTCCTGTGAGGTTTTTAGCTCATGCTATTCCCACAAGAGTCGTTTTCTACGCGTTCAATTGATTTGATCATTCGCATTTGAGACATATTATTTTGTTCTGTCCCAGGCTCGTTCTTCGTTGCGAACGCTAAAAAAGGAGATGACATGTTTTGTCCCCGACTCTTTTTATATGCATTTATTTGTTACAATGTTATTAAAAAGATGAAAGGAGCGAGTAAAGAGATGAAACGCATTTTTTTAATTGAAGACGATAAAGCCATCGCCAGACAAATTCAACAGCATTTTCAGCATTGGGGTTTACAGACCACTATCGCAAACGATTTTCAACAAATTATGAAGGAGGTGCGTAGTGTAGATCCAGCTCTCGTTATTATTGATATTCAATTACCCGCATACGATGGCTTTCATTGGTGTCGAGAAATACGCGCAGAGTCGAAAATTCCAATTATCTTTTTATCTTCGCGCGACCAACCAATGGATTCCATTATGGCGATGCAATTAGGAGCAGATGATTATGTACAAAAACCTTTTCACATGGATGTATTACTCTTTAAAATCCAAGCACTTTTAAGAAGAACTTATGAGTATACACAAGTTGAAAAAGAAACGGTACATCAATGGAATGGCATTCAAATTGATTATGCAAGAAGCGTTCTCCTACGCAATCACCGACAAGTCGAACTGACGAAAAATGAGCAATTTATTTTAAAAGTATTACTAGAAAAACCGGATGAAATTGTTTCAAGAGACGATTTAATGCGTCGATTGTGGGATGATGAGCGCTTCGTCAATGACAATACATTAACCGTAAACGTGAACCGTTTACGCCATAAATTAAGTGACATCGGTTTAGATGATGTCATTGAAACGAAAAAGGGGTTAGGTTATGTAGCAGTGACGAAAGGAAACCTGGCAACATGATGAAACTATTTTTCAAAGATCATCTCATCTGGTTTTTATTATTATTTGTTTTATTTCTTTGGATGAATCTTTTATTTATATTAGATACAGGCTTACAGACTGTTTCTGTTATTTATTTGAATGGAACATCATTATTTATTGTAGTAGTGGTTGTAAGTATTTATGCCCTATGGTGGCGAAAACAATTAAAAAAACAGGCCTTTTCTTCTTATCATGCTTCTTCTGTTATGGGGCTTTATGAAAAAGAATATGAGCGGTTACGTGTAGAATTAAAACAAGCTGAAAATCAATTATTCACGAAGTTTCAAGAACAGGCTGATGAACAAATACGTTGGATTCATGAGATGAAAACACCGTTAACTGCGCAAAAGCTCATGATTGATGCACTCCCCCCGTCCCCTGCAAAACAGCAAATTGATTTAGAGTGGCATCGCTTGCATTTTTTATTAGATCAAACATTACATACATTACGCATGGAAAGCCTAGAACAAGATTTAATTTTACAAGAGGTCTCTCTCCGTCCACTTGTAATAGAAGAAATCAAACAGCTACGAAGCTGGTTTTTAGAAAAAGAGCTTGAAATTAATTTAGACGACTTCTCTACTTCCATCTACAGTGATGCAAAATGGTTACGTTTTATTTTGCGTCAAATTTTATCGAATGCGATTAAATATAGTCACGTTGGTCAATCTATCCATATTTACAGCGGGACATCACAAGATGGGCATACATTTTTAGCCGTTCAAGATACAGGTGTCGGGATTGAACAACATGATCTACCACGTGTTTTTCAACGTGGCTTCACAGGAGGTTACGGACGTAAACAGCAGG
Organism: Kurthia sp. YJT4; assembly: GCF_030219945.1. Lineage (NCBI taxonomy): Bacteria > Bacillati > Bacillota > Bacilli > Caryophanales > Caryophanaceae > Kurthia > Kurthia sp. YJT4. The sequence continues at coordinate 1,613,141 of NZ_CP126689.1, forward strand.
CGGCTACAGGGATGGGTCTTTATTTAGCACAGAATATCGCGCGTAAACTAAAAATCCAACTACAAGTAGATTCAACTGTCAAACAAGGGACAACCGTTCGCTTATATTTCCCTCACCCGAATACATTTGTCGACCTTCAAGCAATATGACAAAAATGTCACGTAAAACGAACGATTGTCACATCGATTCGCTTTAAGATGAATATAAGACTTGAAGGAGGCAATATACAATGGATCTTGTAAAAGCACGTAAACTAACAAAAAGTTATGGTAAAAAACAAAACGTACAACAAGTATTAAAAGGGATTGATTTAGATGTACAAGCTGGTGAGTTTGTGGGGATTATGGGCGCGTCGGGTTCTGGCAAAACGACATTATTGAATGTTTTATGCTCGATTGATACACCGACTAGCGGCATTGTCGAAATTAATGGACATGCGTTACATGAGCAATCGTCGAAAAAATTAGCACAATTGCGTCGAACAGAGATGGGGTTTATCTTTCAAGATTACAACCTCTTAGACACATTGACGGTTAAAGAAAATATTCTACTACCGCTCGCTGTGAATAAAATTAAAAAAGACGAAGCAGAGTCTCGCTGTGTGACACTGATGAAACAACTTGGGATTGAAGAGTTAAAAAATAAATACCCAAATGAAATTTCAGGTGGTCAAAAACAAAGAACAGCTGCTGCACGTGCATTAATTATGAAACCATCGATTATTTTTGGAGATGAACCAACAGGCGCACTTGATTCAAAATCTGCAACCTCTCTACTTGAAAGTTTAGAAGCATTAAACAAAGCTTATCGTGTAACAATTATGATGGTCACACATGACCCTGTAGCCGCAAGCTATTGTAATCGCGTACTCTTTTTAAAAGATGGTTCAATCTATACGGAATTATATAAAGGGGATCAAACACATAAACAGTTTTTTGCACAGATTATGAATACACAAGCTGTATTAGGCGGTGATTTACGTGAGCTTTAATACGCTTGTCTTTCGAAGTATGCGAAAAAATATTCGTCACTATTATCTTTATTTCTTCGCTTTAATTTTTAGTGCTACACTCTACTTTTCATTCACAACGATTTCGTCAAATGATGATGTCACACATATGCGAAACGCCGATTTAAAAGTGGGAGCTGCTTTCCAAGTAGGTTCGATTATTTTAATCATCATTGTGGCTGTCTTTGTTTTTTATGCCAACCACCTATTTATGAAGCGTCGCAGTCGTGAAATTGGCTTATATCAACTCATTGGTATGCCAAAATCAAAAATTAATAGCATGATTTGTATTGAAAACTTTATTCTTTTCACATCCGCAGTTAGTCTTGGCGTGTTAATTGGCTATTTCTTCTCACGTTTTTTCACAATGGCCTTTTTAAAAGTCATCGGTAGCGATGATTTTGTGGAGATGTACTTTTCGACAGATGCACTAGTACAAACACTTATTGTTTTTGCGATTATTTTTGGTTTTATCTTATTACAAACAATGTGGCTGATCGCCCGTTCAAAGCTATTAGATCTTTTCCAAGCTGAAAGTAAGTCCGAACAACAAATCAAAAAAATCGCGCCTTATCAGCTCGTTCTTGGACTACTTGGCATTGTATTGATTGCTTTCGGCTATTACCGTTCGAGCATTTTATTTGAAGTAAAAAATACGATTACATTGAATGACTTATTTATTGCGATGGCAATTATTTTATTCTCTGTTATCATTGGAACATTTTTATTTTTCCGTTACTCTGTTTCTTTTTTATTCAACGTCATCCGCTCGAGTAAAAAAGGACATCTTAATATCACAGATGTTGTAGCAGTAACACCAATTATTCACCGTATTCGTTCAAGTTCACTTTCGCTATCACTTATTACGATTTTAACCGCACTTGCACTTGGCATTTTGTCACTCGGCTCAATCGCTTATTATGGCATACATGCTACAGCGAATCAAAATTCATCGTATGACTTTGTTACATTCAACAATCAAGGTTCTTTTGAACAACAATTAAAAAAGGAACAGATTGATTTTAAAAAGCAAACGTTTCAGATTGTAAGTGCCGATATCGACACACAAAATTTATTGAAGGAAAAACCAACAGATGATGCACTTGAAAACATTTCAAACAAAACACAAGTTGTCGCATTCTCTGACGCCAAAAGAGTATTCCCTTCCATTAACATAACAGATGATGAAGCTTATTTAACAGGCTATAGTCAAATGATGGCGAGTATTATTCCACTTGAAAGTGGGCGTACCATTCAAGTGTTACTACCTGGTCTTACAAAAAATTTGCGCGTCAAAACAATTGAAAAGCAGGCGATTGTCCCTTCGTATTTAACATCGGGCGTTCCAGCAGTCGTTGTTTCAGATGCATTATTTAAGCAGCTACAAGAAAATAAAAAAGTTCAAAAAATGACAGCTTGGCATTCATTCACAGGCTATACAGTTCCAGAACAGGACATCAAACAGGCTACAGAGCTTTACTTTAAAACTACAAATGATGGCACATTCAAATCGAAAAAACAAGAACTGCATCCAAAACCAAAAGCCATCTTAATTAAGGCATTACAAGAACAGATGGGACTTGTTATTTTTATTGTTGGTTTTATCGGTCTTGCTTTCTTATTTACATCTGGTAGTATTTTATACTTTAAACAAATGTCAGAAGCAGATGAAGAACGAACTTCGTTTACAACGATGCGAAAAATCGGCTTCTCTGAACAAGAGATTATGCGTGGCATCTATATGAAGCAACTATTTAATTTTGGTATTCCACTCGTAATTGGTCTATTGCACAGTTACTTTGCGGTCAAATCCGGATGGATGTTCTTTGGTACAGAACTTTATACACCCCTCTTTATGACGATGGGAATTTATATTTTACTCTATTCCATTTTCGCCCTTTTAACGACACAGTATTATAAAAATGTTGTGCGACAAGCACTTTAAATAGTACACTGTAGAGGATTATGTTTAAAGGAGTCGGCATAGATGGCACAAATGAATGAACTAGATCGCATGATGCTTATGCGTAAATTAGCAGAGTTAGCAAAAATGCTAGAAGACAAAACTGTTACAGAAGAACAATATTTAAAAGAAAAAGAAAAATTAATGGAGATGTTACGTAAGTTTAATATGGACATCTAGCCTATAAAAAGAGTCTTTTCAGGCTCTTTTTTCTATTCAGGGTCCATTATATCGACTTTTCCCTTTTGCTTTTGTAAATGCGTAAAAGCCTGTTCAAACGCTTTTATTTCTTCATCTGATTTAAACGTAACGACAGAATTTTTTTGAACTTGATCAAAACTCTCCATTTTATACACATCGACTTGTTTTACTTCACCTAGCTTATTACTACAAGCACTTAATATTATGAAAACACTCAAAATAGAAAGTAACAAAAGAATCTTTGAACACGATTTTTTACCATATGTACCCTTCATGGATGGCAATCCCCTTTCAAAAAGAACGCGTATTTTAATACCTCACTATAATACCATTAATAGGTATTATTGTTATTAATATACCATTTTTTTATAGAGGCAAATTTTCTACGTGTTCAGTATCCTTGTAGGAAAAATGCTGCGCGCTGTTCTTTCACCCAATCTTCTAGTGTATCTTGACTACGGTGTACTAAACGGTTTACGAGGACATCATGCCATATATAATCTTCTAATAAACGAATGTGTATAGGGTCATCTGTATAAAAGGCAAGTGGTCGTTCTTTTAGTGAAGGGCCATAAATCATATGTGTACTATCAACCGACACGATAAACCAGCGACTCGCTGTTGGCTTCTCTGTAAAATAGGTTGCGCGGTGACGGTCAACTGTCGGTAAACCATTCTCTACATGTAGTGTAATGCCATGCACCGTTACTTTTTTCGCTGTTTCTTCTAATACAGGACGTAATAACTCGTAAACATCATCCCACATCGAAATTAAAATTTTCTCCTTTGCTTGTCCAATTAACGTACGACAGTAACTGAGAATCGCTTCTTCTTCTTGTAAATGAAGAACGGTCGGTTTTTCTTGTTGCTTTTTTTCTTCCAATTCTTTTAGTGTATCCGATAGTTGTGTAAATTCATGTTGCCAACTTGTTGCTGTCTTTTGTAAAAATACCTCGACAGGCAATGCTTGATAACGGACTTTATCCGTTGCTTCTTGTTTTGATACGATTCCTTTTTCAACAAGACTATTCAACACATCATAGATACGCGCGCGTGGAATTCCTGAATCTTTACTAATTTGATACGCCGTCACATCGCCATTTTGAATGAGCGCTAAATACGCTTTCGATTCGTATTCTGTATAACCTCTTTGCTTTAAAATCTCAATAATTCTCTGCATATTGCCACTCCTCTCTTTTTTCTGAATTCTTTATTTACAAGTATACCATAATTAGTTACTATTGTGATAGTAACTAACGAAAGGACTTATTCTTATGCCATTTGATTTAGATCCACAACTACTACTTATGCTACTCATCGCAGGTTTCGCCGCTGCCTTTATCGACTCAGTTGTTGGCGGTGGTGGTTTAATCGGTTTACCTGCTCTCATGTATTTAGGATTAAGTCCTGCTACTTCTGTCGCGACGAATAAACTCGCTGGCATGGTCGGTTCTCTAACTTCTACCATTACATTCTATCGTTCCGGGAAGCTCGACATTAAAGCCGGATTACAATACTTCCCTCTTACATTCTTTGGTGGACTACTCGGTGCTTTCTCCGTCCACTTAATGAATCCTGAACTTTTAAAACCTTTAATGCTTATCATGTTGGCGCTCGTTCTTGTTTACACCATTTTCAAAAAAGATTGGGGCACGATGGAAAAAATCGCGCAACATTCCAAACAAAAAATGTTTACATTCGTCATCATCTTATTTTTAATTGGTTATTATGATGGGTTTTTAGGTCCTGGGACTGGTTCTTTCTTAATCTTCGCCTTTTTAACGATGGGGCATGACTTCTTAAAAGCTGCTGGCAATGCAAAACTGATGAACTTCGGGAGTAACCTTGCTGCACTGTTCATGTTCGCTTTTCTCGGTCAAATTAATTATGCTTACGGTATTCCAATGGCGATTGCTCAAGTATTCGGTGCGATTGTTGGTTCTCGATTTGCTATTCGTCAAGGCTCTGGCTATGTTCGTGTTCTTTTCATTATTGTAACCGTCGTATTATTAGCTAAAAATACATATGATTACTTTTTCAAATAAACGGAAGTTTTGTTATACTGACATCATAAGGAGCTGGTCAACATGAGTATTTTTTTAAAAGCAATATTACAAGAAATGGATAAAATTAAAAAACAAGGTGACGGTACACTTGTGCAATTAACAGAAGAACAATTGTATTTCGCACCTGATTCAGAGTCAAACAGTATCGCTGTACTCGTTCAACATATCGCTGGTAATATGCGTTCACGTAGTACTGATTTCCTCACAACAGACGGTGAAAAACCGTCGCGTGATCGGGATGCAGAATTCACTCATCACAGACTTTCAAAAGAAGAACTTATGCAAGAATGGGATGACGCATGGGCGATTTTTTACGAAACTGTTCATGCACTTTCACAAGAAGACTTACTCCAAATGGTTTCGGTAAAAGGGAAAGAAACACCCGCGATGGCTGCTTTAATGACACAACTTGTGCATTATGCTGGGCATATCGCGCAAATGATGTATGTTGCAAAAATGCAATTACAGGAAGATTGGCAAACACAATCGATTCCAAAGAAAAAATAAACAATTATGAAAATGAGGTTCTTGTAGCCTCATTTTCTTCTATTTTCACAAAAGGGGATGACAGAATTGAAGACATGTTTTGTAATGAGTGATATTCATGGGATGGATGATGCTTTTGAAACACTACTTAAAAAATGGGATCACAAAATGCCACTCATTCTTTTAGGGGATTTAATGGACCGTGGTATGGGTTCACGTCATGTATTAGAAAAAGCATATGAACTTTCAACACAATATAATGTACGTCTTATTCGAGGAAATCATGATCAGATGTTTTTAGATTATATTGATTTAAAAGAAAAGCCCGAACGCTTTTTACGTAATGGCGGCGACGTGACATTACAATCACTTATTTCAGTCGATTTTACGAATTGGTCGCGTGCGCAGGTTGCCGATTACTTAAAAGAACATTATGCAAAAGAGATTACATTTTTACGAAATAGTCGTTACTTTCTTATATTTGGAAAAGTGTTATTCACGCATGCAGGCTTTAATAGTGACTTTGCAGATTTACAACATACAACAGAAGATGAATTCATCTGGATTCGAGAACATTTTAAAAAGCAAAATCAAACGCCCTATGTGAATGTATTTGGCCATACACCAACGCATTACATACATGAGGCTGAAAAGCATTCTATTTGGATGAATGAACAAAAAAGCTACATAGGGATTGACGGTGGCGCTGTATTCGGTGGACAGTTGAATGGTTTGTTACTCGATGAACATGGACAAATTCAACAAGTATTTGAAGTCAAAACACCAAAATTTTCATAATAAAAAGCAAGTGTCATGAAAATTAACGACACTTGCTTTTCTTTTATGCTTCTGACTGTGAATCATCTTTATGCTTTTTATTTTTCTTTAAATGTTCAAATTGACTCTTAATTTTTTCTTTATACGCAGCTACCTTTGCTTTACGCTCTTCTGAACGCTCTGCTGATAATTTTTGACGTGTTTGCTTTTCCATATCTTTTTGTAATTGTTGTGCATGTTCAACTTCTTCAGTTATTAAAGCTGCATCATATCGAACAATACGTGTTTCATGCTCATTTAGTAGTTCATCTAAGAACTTTTCATCTGTTTCTTGTACGAGCGCGATAATGGCTACATCTCCATCTTCTAAACGTGATGTCATCGCCCCAATTAATGATGAGTCCGTTTCCATCTCATCCATTTCTGAAATCGAGCCAACAATTGCACCTACTCCTAAACCGAGCAACATGCCAATTGGACCTCCTAAAATACCAATCAAAGTACCAATTAAGCTACCTTTTAATGCATTTTCATTCGATGTCATATAATCATCTAATGTTTGAAGCTGTACACCATTGCGCTTAATTAAAATTGCATTGGAAATCGTTGTACTCCCAATAACACCTTCACGTTGCTTTAATTGTGTAAATGTTTGATATGCTTCACTCTCTACCTTATTATAACTAACAACAATATTTTCCACTCTACTCTCTCCTCGCTTTTTATATTAACCGAGTTTTCTTACAACTCTCTCCTTTTATACCCTTTCATACCAAAAATACACGTCACTTTCGATATATATATTGACTTTTACGTTACGTTAGACTTTATAGTGGTTTTAGAAAGGAGATGATGATAATTTATAAAATCAAACAATTAGCTGACTTAGTCAGTGTATCTGTTCGTACTCTTCATCACTACGACGCAATTGGTTTATTGCCACCTACAACTGAAAATGATGCAGGTTATCGACTTTATAACGATGAAGCTGTTGATCGATTACAACAAATTTTATTTTTTCGAACACTTGGATTTTCACTCAAACAAATTCAACAGATGATGACACAAGACGCGTACAATCAGCTCGAAGCTTTATATTTTCAAAAACAATTAGTAGATGAAAAAATAAAACAGTTTGAACGTATGGCGCAAACCATTCAGCAAACGATTGAAGCAAAAGAAGGAGGTATTCACATGACAAATGAAGAAAAATTTAATGGATTAGATTTTAAAAAGAATACATATGAACAAGAAGCACGTGAAAAATGGGGAGACGAAGCAGTCAATCAATCCAAAGAACAGATTGCACAATTCAATGATGAAGCCTTACAAGAAAAGTGGCAACAACAATGGACGCGCCTAGCAGCGATTCGCCATGAAGCTGTTGACTCTCCGACTGTTCAACAAGCGATGAAAGAGTTCTATTACTTTTTAAATCAATATTTTGGGAACTATTCAAAAGAGGCCTTTCGCGGTTTAGGTCAGCTGTATGTACAAGACCCTCGTTTTAAGTCACAGATTGATGTGTATGGTGAAGGGTTAACACAATTTATGAGTGAAGCGATGCAACAATTTAAATAAACAAACTTTTTTAGCGTTCGCAACGAAAAAACTGGAACCACGCCACAGCGCGATTCCAGTTTTTCTTCTGCTATATTTTTACACTTACAGTCTCTTTCTCATGAAAATTCAATCTTCTTTTAAACCAAGTAGTTCTGTTTTTGATGGTGATTTTTGTAAATCTTGTTGTAACTCTAAACGTAAACGCTCTGTTTCAAGTTTAAAGTTTTCATTCTTTACATGCTCCAGCTTTAACTGTTTATCAAGCATTTGCTGCTCTATTTTCATTGTGCGTTCTTTAAATTTTAAACGCTTGACATAGACATCACTACCGATTGCTACACAAGCCACGATAATAATCATTACCCACATCATATTGAATCACACCCTTTTTCTATTTTATACGAACGACTCGCAATTAAGTTTCACTATGATTCAGAACACGTTATAATAAAACTAACTCTATTATACAAAAGGATGTTAGATTATGGAAGGTTCAAAGAACGATATTCAATTAACAGAACAAGAAAAAAGTGTCTATACGTATGCATTTCGAGATGAGTTTAAAGGAATGGGCATCGATCCTGCGAAACAAGATTACTACATCGATAAGATTTTAAATGCAAGTGATGAAGCGATTCTTCATTTACGTAAAAATGGCGCGATTGCCATTGCACGTGAAGTAGTACAACCAAACAATATATTTGATGCTTAATATAAAAGAATCGCCCACTCATTGAGCGATTCTTTTTGTATACAGTATATTAAATGGCTATTTTATATTCCACGTTGTATGACTGTATCCTTCTTTTGTCTTACGAACTTCAAGTGTGGCTGGAACCGTTTCTTTTAATTCTGCAACGTGCGAAATAATCCCAATCATACGCCCCGTTTTTTGTAAATCGACTAATGTATCAATTGCTTTTGAAAGTGCTTCTTCATCTAATGTACCAAAGCCTTCATCTACAAACATCGTATCCATTTGGACATTCCCTCGGAAACTTTGAATGATATCACTCATACCTAGTGCTAAACAAAGAGATGCATTAAATTGTTCGCCACCTGATAATGTTTTAACATCACGTTCTTGACCTGTATAAGCATCATATACATCTAAACTCAAACCAGATTGCTTACCATTCGAATCGACGCGCTCACTACGAAGCAGGCGATACTGTCCATTGGTTAATGGCACTAATCGTTCATTCGCCGCTTGTATAATTTGCTCTAAATATTCAATTTGCAAATAACGCTCAAACGAAATTTTTTGTGCATTTTTCCCCGCCATTAAGTCATATAGTTGAATAATTTGACTTGCTCGTTCTTCTAATTGCGCTGACTTCTCTTGCGCCTGTTCTAAATAACGAATAAAGCGAGTAATAGATTGGCGATAGCTTTCAATTTGATGAAGTTGCTTCACGTATAAATCGACTTGTTCTTTTATAGTAAGTAGTTCTTCTTTTAGCACCTCAACATTCTTCTTCTCTGCCTGTGCTAAATGTTGTTGTTTTTCTAAATATTCTTCCGTCGCATAGCGTTCTTTTTCATACTGTGTAATTCGTTCTTGAAGTGCATTCATTTGAGCTGTTTCTAAACGTGCGGCTGTATATTCTTTTCCGTCTTGGAAGCCTGCTGCTAATACTTTTTCTTGTAGTTGTTGTTGCAATTGTGATAGCTGCTCCTGTGCTTCTACATGCTGTTGCTTCATATTTTGCACATTTGCTTCTTGCGTTGTATGTTGTTGCATCGCTACTTCATATGCTTCATTAACTTGTTTTGTTTGTTGCTCATATAGCGCTACTTGCTGTGTAATTTCATGAATCGCTTCATCAACTTGTTGTTTCGTCGCAAATGCCACGGGTAATTGTTGCTTTTTGTCCTGTAATTGTAGCTCTGTTGTATGAACGGTCATTTGGAATTGATTTACTTGTTGTAAACATACTTGCTGTTGTTCACGTAATTGCTCCACTTGTTTGCGGAATTGCGTGAACTGTTGTTGTAATTCCTGCGCCTGTATTTTTTGTTGGTTATTCTTATTAAGAGTTTGTTCAAGTTTTTGAATTGTTTCAACATTTGTTGCTTCATCATATGCAACCGTTACTTGTTGTAATGCCTCCGCCGTTTTTTGCATATCGCTATTTAAAATATCTACTTGTGTTTGAATCTGACGTGCTTTTTGCTCTGCTTGTTGTTGTGTTATTTTAGCTTGTTCAACGATTTCTTTCGTGATTTTCCCTGTTTGTGTTTGTTGTATCTTTTCTTTCACTGTATTTCCACATACGGGACAAATTTCGCCTACAACTAGTTGTTCTGCTAAGACATACGCTTGATTAGCAAGCCATTGTTCTTCTACTTGATGTAGTTTTGTATTTTGCTCTTGTAACTGCGTACTGGCCATGTCATGTTGTGTTGTTAACTCTTTTAGTTTATGGCGCTGCTCTCGCTGTGCAGATAATAGTTGTTCTACTTGCTTTAGCTGTGTTAACTGTTCGTAGTAAGCTGTTTCGTCAATCAACTGCTTCATCAATACATCATACTGTTCCTCTGCTTGCTTTACTCGCGTGATTGCTTGTTGTAATTGGATATCATATTGTTCTTTGTTTGTTGTTGCTTTCGCTAATTGATGTTGCTGTTCTTTATACTGCTGTTCTAATTGATTAACCGCTTCGTAAAATGGTAAAATACGTTGCCATTCACGTAATTGTTCTTTTTGTTTTTCATAAAGAGGCAATTGCTGTTCTATATTCGCCTGTGCTTCTTTTGCTACATTTCTTTTTTCAATCGCTTGTTGTAATTGTTGTTTTGCAAACGCAACACGCTCTGTTAATTGTTCCGTTCGTTTTCGTTGTTCACGAAAAGCTTGCTCATACGGAATAATATGCTCTGCTCGCTCCGCTTGTTTCAACTGCTGTTGAATCGACTCTATTTCCGCTTCGCGTTGTAAAAGCTCTTTATACTTCGCTGCTACTTTTTGATATTCCTCTAATGTTAGGTTAAACTGCTCTGCCGCATGTACCATCTGTTGTTTCTCTGTAAATAGCTGTTGTTTCTCTGCATGAACGGTTTGTACTTTCTTTTCTTCTGCCTCATAGTACACTTGTTCATGTTGTAACCCTTCAATGATTTGTACAGATGATTGATACTCTTTTGCAAATACATGAAATAGTGGGCGATCCGCTTCTGGTAATGTTTCTTTTATTTGACGAATAAATGTTGCACGCTCTGTTTCTAACGCAAGTAATTGCTTTTCAGCTTCTGTTTTTTTATCTTTTAAGCGTTTTGTCATTTCTTCAAAATGTTCTGTTTTAAAGATTTTACGCAGGATTTGCTCCTTATTGCGTGAATCGGACGTTAATAGTTTACGAAATTCCCCTTGCGGTAACATAACAATCTGTTTAAATTGTTCTTTTGTTAAGCCAATAATCTCCTCTAAACGATCGTTCAAATCACGTACACGATGCGAATCAAGTACAGGAATCTCACCCTCATCTGTTATCTCAACAAATTCCGTTTTCTCACCTGTAGCTGTCTTATTTCCTGCTTTTACATGGGCTAATTGGCGTAAAATACGATAAGTCTTCCCCTTCATTTCAAACACTAATTCAATCGCTGTATGCGTATCATCTGCCGCAAAATTACTACGATGTGTTTTCGCATTTTCACGCTCTTCACCACTTACACTTCCATAGAGTGCAAAACAAATCCCATCAAAAATCGTTGTTTTCCCTGCGCCTGTCGCACCTGAAATGACGAAAATTTGATTACCTTGTAGTTTCGTAAAATCAATAGTTTCTTTCTCTTTATATGGACCAAATGCAGTCATACTTAAACGAATTGGCTTCATTATTCTGCCTCTCTTTCTTTACGCAGTTCTTCTTCTACTAATTCTTGAAATAACTGAGTCATCGCTTCATTCGGCTCTGAACCTGTAATTTCAGTGTAGAAGGAATGGAATAAGGTTTCCGTATCCATCGCTCGCTTATTTTCAACAGGTGCTACTTCTAATGCCCCTTTTATAATAGGGCGTTCAATATGCATCGCATTCGGAAAGACCGTACGAATTTTCTCCATTGGTGAAAGAATTGGTGCTTCATCTAGTAATGTCACATACACATAATCTTCACTTGCAGCTAACTTTAATAAATCTTCCATAAATCCTTCGATTCGTCGTAAGTCACGAATCGGTTCTAAAGGAATCTTTTCAATCGCTACATTCCCTTTAGCGTCTAACTCCAGCATGAGAACACCTTTTTGATGGGTTGCTTCAGATACACTATATTTAAGCGGTGAACCACTATAGCGTATTTTTTCATGGGCAACAAAATGCGCTTGATGTAAGTGACCCAGTGCCGTATAGTTGAATTTTTCAAATAAACTCGCATCAATACATTCTGAACCACCAATTGATAATGGGCGCTCTCCTTCATCTGGATTCTCCTGTTGTTCACCATTCTTTGTAACGAAAGCATGGGCGATGCAAACTGAACGATTTGTTGTAGGCTGAATTGCTTCCATAATTGTTTCCATTGCTTGCTGATTCGTATGTACATCCTCTTTTTCAAATACATAGCGAACTTCTTGTGGGTCAGCAAATGGAATCAGATAAAAATCAACAGTTCCATGTTCATCTTCTAAACGAATGGGTGTCATTTCTTTTGCTAGTTTTCCTTTTACATATAAGCCACTTTCTTTAAATAAAGTCGAGCCAAAATCAACACGACTCGTACTATCGTGGTTCCCTGCGATTGCTAAAAGAGGAATTTCACGATTCTTTACAATCTCCTCAAAGACATCATCTAATAGTTGAACTGCTATTACAGGCGGTACGGAACGGTCATATAAATCTCCTGCGATTATAATCGCATCGGGTTGTTGTTCATCAACTACTCGAAGGAATTGTTGTAATATATATTTTTGATCTTCTAACATGGATGTTCCTTGCACAGTTTTACCTAAATGCCAATCAGCTGTGTGTAAAATTTTCAAAGAAAACACTCCTTTTTTTATTTTTATTTAGTTTATCATGTAGTTTGTGCATTTTTTTGTACATCTCTTTCTCTTTTTATTATATACTAAGTAAAAGATTACGAATAATGGAGGTTTTTTCTATGTACATATTCATTTTTGCTCTTTCGGCTTTAATTTTGCTTATTTTGCTTGTGTTCTTCATTATTAAACGTGCAGACCAAACAGCAAAACCTGTATCAAATATTAAGTTGGCTTTCTATCATCAAAATGGAAACCTTGATTTTTACGTTACAACAGATAATGAATTTATTAGTCGCATTCACAATCATCAGTTCAACTTACAAGACGTAGAACGCATTGAAGCAACAGCAGATGAAACCATCGTATTTGAAAAAACACGCGATCATGTACAACTCGATGCAGAAAAAATCGAAAAATTATTCAAAAATCACGTAGGCTATGTGACGTACCAAATCTATTTAAAAAATAACGAAAAAATTGAAGCAGTTGTCGATGTTGCAACGAATAAGCGACCAAAACAACGCGAAGAATTAAAGCAAAGTTTAAATAAATTAACGAATCTATTAAATCAATTAGAGATGAATTAATACAAATAGAATGGGATATACGCGTAAGAACAACCTTTCGTATGAGCATAAAAACTGGAATCGCACTGTAGTGCGGCTTCAGTTTTTTGTTGTAAATGTTATCCAACCTTTTTTCTAAGAAAAAAGGTTGATCTTATTGTACGAATTAACAGCACGCACGCTTCTCTAAACGGAAAGCTAATAATGCCCTGTTTCCCTTTAAACGGCGATGATTCCCTTTCGCGCGCAGTTTTGTCCCTTTCATCGGCGACGATTCCCTTTCGCGCGCGATTTTGTCCCTTTCATCGGCGACGATTCCCTTTCGCGCGCGATTTTGTCCCTTTCATCGGCGGCGATTCCCTTTCACGCGCGGTTTTGTCCCTTTCATCGGCGACGATTCCCTTTCACGCGCAATTTTGTCCCTTTCAAATAATCTAATTCCTTAATGAGCATAAAAAAACTGGAATCGCGCTGTGGCACGATTCCAGTTTTTCGTTGCAAATGTTAAAAAGGGAATTAAAATGTTTTGTCCAACCTGTTTCATTATGATTTGATTAAGAAAAACATGACGATGATAATCACAATTGGTACAACTGTATACATCAGTGTGCGCCATAATGTATACCAACCTGTCGATAGTTGACTACTTGCTAAAAATTCACGTTTTGTAAAGTTCTTGTCTACTTTATACATGATAAATAGTGCGATACAGAGATTTCCTAATGGTAATAATACATTACTCACTAAAAAGTCAGTGGCATCAAAGACTGTTTTACCGAAAACATGAAAATCAGCTAATTTGCTTGATGATAAAGCAGCTGGAATTGCCGCTACAATTACAATAACACCTAAAAACCATGTAATTTTCTTGCGTGCATTCGGATACTTTTCTTGCAGAGCTGCAACAATAATTTCATATAAACTAAACGATGATGTTAATGTCGCAAACAAGAATAATAATAAAAATAGTGCAAAGAATAGCTCACCAAATGGTAACTGTTGAAAAACAGTTGGTAATACAACAAATAATAGCCCTGGGCCTTCAGATGCTTTTAATCCAAAAGAAAACACAACTGGGAAAATTGCAAGACCTGCTAATAAAGATACGAAAATATTCATTAATACAACTGAACCTGCTGCATAAGGTAGACTTTCATTCTTTTTTAAATACGAACTATATGTCACCATACATGAAAATCCAACTGCTAATGCAAAGAAAGCTTGTCCTAATGCATATAAAACTGACTGGAATGTAATCGCTGAAAAATCAGGCTTTAAGAAGAAGGATACCCCTTCCACCGCACCTGGTAATGTCAGTGCACGTACGACTAAAATAACAAAGAAAATAAATAGTAATGGCATCATTACTTTATTTGCTTTTTCAATACCATTTTGAATCCCTAATCCTACTACAAGTACATTAAACAATGTAAAAATAATTAATCCGATAATTGTCATCATCGGTGAACCCGTTACTTCTCCAAATAAAGCACTTGCATCTAAAGATGGCGTGATGATTTGACCGACTAATGCTTTTCCTGTATAAACGGCAATCCAACCACCAATGACGCTATAGAAGGATAAAAGCAAGAAACAACCAACAACGCCTAGTCTTCCAATCCATGTCCATGCTGTTCGCGGTGCCAGCTTTTTATATGCTGATACTGCTTCTTTCTGTGTACCACGTCCAATAATAAATTCCGCAATTAACATCGGTAAACCAATCGCCAGTGTAAACAAGACAAACAGTAAGAAGAATGCTCCTCCTCCACTCGTCCCTGTTACATAAGGTAGTTTCCAAATTGCGCCTAAACCAATCGCAGCTCCTGCTGATGACAGTATAAAGCCTAACTTTGTTGACCACTGTCCTTTTCTCTCATTCATTCAAATGCCTCCATTACTCTACTCAGCTCAGCAATACAAAGGATTGCGAGTTTAAAACTTCTCCTTATTATTTTATCATGTTAAAAAAATAAATTCATTACCGTTTCAACACAAAGAAAAAAGAGGCTAGTTCATTCCCTAACCTCTCTACAATTCCTTATTATGTTCGCTCGTAGCGATTACCTGTATTCATATAAATTAATCCAATGATTGTCGCTAAAATAATGCCAGCTGTTCCTAAAATAAAGTAGATCTCTTGATTCCATAATGCGCCCGGAAGAAAGAGGACAAGGGATAGTGTAATCGCACCTGTCATTTTCGAAAAGTCTTTGCACATGCGTACAGTATTCACTTTTTCCTTTTCTTCTTTTGAAGCTGTATTATAGCCTGCAATGAGCATCTCACCTTTTCCAAGAGCAAAAACAATCGTTAATCCTAGAAATAAAAGAATAACAAGGAAAAGTACAATCATATTTTTTTCACATATTCAGACTTAATATAAAGTGTACCAATACCATCAAATTTACTTTCTAAGTTATGACCATTTGGACCATCAACTAAACGAATTTTCGCTTTTGTGCCAACTTTTAAAGGTCCTGAACCACCTTTAACTTTTAAATCTTTTATAATTGTTACCATGTCACCGTCTTGTAGTTCATTTCCGTTGACATCGCGTGTTTTCGCAGACTCTTCTGCTTCTTTTTGTGATTCAGCTGTCCATTCATACGCACACTCTGGGCAGACGAAAAGATTTCCATCTTCATATGCATACTCTGACTGACATTGTGGACAATTTGGGATATTTGCCAAATTCCTCACCCTTTCTTTTTTCTTCTCTTTTATTATAAAGGATTTTTTAGTTAATTAGGTCAATTATGCTATTTTCGTCAGAAATTCGCCCTATTTTACATAAAAAAAGCGAGACATACAATATGTCTCACTTTTATATTACAAATATAATTCAGCTTATTCTCTCAACAAATCTTCTGATGACTGACTATGTACTATAGTGCTTGTACAGATGAGTTTGTTGCTTCTGCTGATGCTTGCCAATCTAATTGATCTAAGAATTCTAATGTATCTTGATATACTTGTTCGCGTTCTTGACCAAGAGTGATAATGTGACCTGAGTTTGGATACCAAATGATTTCTTTTTCTGTTGTATCTACTGTATCAAAAATGAATGGTGCTGATTCTTGGTATAGTGCATCATCTAGTTTACCTTGTAATACAAGTGTTGGAGTGTCGATTTCACCGATTTCATCGCTTGTATGTTCAATCATTTTTTGAATTTCCATAATTGCGTGGCGATCCATGTTTTCTAACTCTTTTAATTCTTTTGCAATTGTTTCTTCGTCTTTGCCTTCGAATTTTTTATACACTTCAGCGTATTTGTATAAACGCTCGAATAAACCGTCACTTGAACGACGTTTAATTGGTGCACACATTGATACAACACCTTTAACAGGGAATTCCGCGCCCACTTTTAATGTAAACACGCCACCTAATGAAATGCCGACTACTGCGATTTCTTCATAGCCTAAGCTTTTTAAATGATGGTAGCCGCTTGTTACGTCTTCCCACCAATATTTTGCGCCGTAACGAAGAATTTCTTCAGGGCTAACTCCGTGACCACGATACATTGGTGCGTGACATGTATATCCCTTTTTATTTAAAAATTGTCCTAATTTTTTTACATCCTTCGTACTACCAGTAAACCCGTGAAGTAGGAGGACTGCTCTTTTTCCGCCTTCAATTGTAAATGGCTTTGGTGCAAGTAATTTCATTTTATGTGGCTCCTTTTTTCTTAATTTGAACAAATCACTTTTTTGAAAAATTTATTAATTTTATTGTTCGCTCAAATTTTGTTCACATTTTTAACTTACATACACTCTAACACCACATTTTCATAATGTACAGTATATTAGCTTATTATTTTCTATGCATTTTTGTAATAGGTATGATGTCTTGAAATCTCGAGAAATCCTGTTATATCAACGTTCGTGAATATTTTCACACACTTTAAATTTTGTCTACTATTTTCACTTACTTTTCTTTGTTTTTTTAAAATAAAACCTCTAACACATTGATAAGTTGTTACTTTTAAACGTTGATTTTACGTATATAAGACGTATAAATCACTCTTTTTTTAGTATTTTTCTATCATAACACCTATTTTTATTCTAAAAAACAAATCTTCTCGAAAAAGGTAAATGTGTATGAGATTCCTTTGCTTCCCTAAATGATACACGAACATTTTTTATAGCCCCTATTAAGATTTATCATAGATCTTTTCATGCATCGTTTTTATAGATCAGTTCTCTAAAAGTAAAATCTGTACTATAATAGTTATATTGGATACACAAAGGGGGAGTACAACATGAAAGTTTCAACAACAAGATTAGAAAAAGAAGATGCAAAAATTGTTTATCAAGAAACTGCTGGACTTGCGATTATTACAATCCATCGACCACAAGCTAAAAATGCATTAACCGCAAATATGTGGAATGAGCTACGTTTAATTGCGCTACAAGTACTTAAAAATCCAAAGAATAAAGTATTATTAATTCGTGGATCAGGGAATCAATTTACAGCTGGATCGGATATTAAAGAGTTCAATTCCATCTCTTTAGAAGAAGCTGAACAAGCTTTTGTTCACATGGAAAAAACGATTTCAACAATCGAGCGATTAGCCATTCCGACAATTGCCGTTATCAATGGACCCGCAATGGGTGCTGGACTGGAATTAGCACTTGCATGTGATTTACGTATCGGTAGCGATCAAGCTAAGTTAGGTATTCCTGTTGGGAAGTTAGGTATTACATTGAATAATCAGTTTGCCCAACGACTTGTTCAATTAATTGGACCATCTATGACGAAAGATTTAGTGTATACAGGGCGTATGCTTAAAGCAGAAGAAGCCGATCGACTTGGTTTACTTAATTATTTAGTAGCGGAAAAAGATTTAGACCGTTATGCGATTCGAATTGGGAAGCTCGTTGCTTCTATGTCTCCAGCTTCTCTACTTGCAGTCAAACAATCGGTACAAGAGTGTGTGGATTCTGCTCCAAGTCTATGGACAGGCTCAACACCATTTGTTGATTCACATGACTTCCCAGAGGGTGTACGTGCTTTTGTCGAAAAACGTCCTGCTAGATTTACACGTAAAATAGAAGAACAATAAAAAACAAGCTGCTCTAGTGTTCAACTACTGCAGCTTGTTTTTTTATTTTTAATGGCTTTTTTTGCGAAGCTAAATGCTCGACTTGAAGATCAATCGTGTCAAACTCAATTTCAAATTGTTCGTCAAAAGCTTGATTAATTTGCTGTTGTAACATGTATAATTTTTCATCCATACGCTCTGTCTCATCACTTGAATAAACAAGTACTAATTTCGCAATTGGTAGTGGATATAGCGTGAATTGTAATTTTGTTACATCCATAATATATGGAGAATCTTCACATACTTGACGTATGCATTGTGTAAAGTCTTTTGTTTTATAAACCAGTAAATCTTCATGAAAATCAGGCTGAACAATCGTTGTTTCACCGATTTTTTCTTTTTTCGTTGAGAAAATTTCAAACCCTTTCATCACTAACCGTTTAAAGAAATTTTGTTGCACTTCAACGAACGGAACAGGCATAATATGCTTTCCTTCTGTTTTTCGTATAAACTTCGCCATTTTCATTTGTTTCGATGTACGGTATTCGTCGATATGATAGAAGTGTTCAATCTCCCCTACGCCTAAACGCTCTGCAATTCTGATTGTCATACGATCCGATGTGCCAATAATCATGAGTTTTTCTGGTTGTACTTCCTGTAAAGCTACTCGCACTTCTTCTACATGTGCATCATCGGAAAAAATCGCACGTTTCACTGCTTTAAATGCACTTTTTTCAAACTTCGCTGAGGTTCCCGCTTTTCGACAACCATTCATAATGAATAAACCATCATCAATAATTGCATCTACCCCTAATTGATGTGCTAACTCAAGTGCAAAAGAACTTTTTCCTGTACCACTCGGTCCACTAAAAGAATAAACGTTCATTTTTTTCCCCTTTAATAATATACTTCTCTATTGCAGCGGCTACACCATCTTCAATATTTGTTAGTGTTTCAACTACGGCAACACGCTTCACCTCATCTACTGCATTCCCCATCGCAATCGGATAGTTTGCATAGTCAAACATCGATAAATCATTGATTTGATCACCAATTGCTGCAATATACTGCTGGTGAATACCAAGTATTTCCGCAAGTGTTTGTAGTGCGCGCCCCTTACTTGCACACATCGCATTCACTTCTACATTATGCGCAAAAGAAGTTGTCACTTGATATCCTGCTTCAATACATTGTTGAATTGCTGTATAACGTTCATGTTCATGTTTAAAAAATAAATTAAATTTTTCAACAGGTTCACATAATTCTTCTACGTATTGCACAACATTTTCTTTCGGTGTACGTGTCTTTTTTAAAAAGTCTGTATGCTGACTACCACCATATGCTTCAAAATGTTCGTAATAATAAGGTTCTACTAAGATTCTTCCTAGCATAAAAACTTCCATACGTACGTCAAATTGTTGAAAACCTTTCATTAAGGTAATAGCTTCTGTTGATGTAAGCGCACATTCAGATAGCTTTTCTTTTGTTTGACGGTTCCAAACTGCTGCACCATTCGATGTAATGATATAACGTATATTCGGTATATATTGTAGTTCTTCTGGTAATTCTGCAATCGTCCTTCCTGTACAAATAACCACTTCCACATTGGACGGTACGCGGTTTAATACGTCAATTGTGTGATGTGTAATTTGCAATTCAGAATTTAATAATGTTCCATCTAAGTCAATGGCAATTAAGCGAATATCCATTGAATTCACCTCATACTCTATTTTATCATATCTATTTAAACTTCTAATTGAAAAGAAGGAATTGCCCTCTAAGCAACCCCTTCTCCTTCTTTACTAATCGTTATTTCTATACTTTAAACGATTGTGTTAATTCATGCAATTCAATCGCTTGTGAAGAAATTTCTGCTACAACGCTATTAATTTCTTGTAGTGTAGCAGTTTGTTCTTCTGCTGCTGCTGTAATACTTGCTGTTGCTGTTACCGCACCACTTGCATGTGAAGCAATTTCAGATACAGAAGCTGTTACTTCTTCTGTTCCAGCAGATAATTCCTCTGACGTTGCTGTCACATCTTCTAATTGCGTCGTCATTTGACCTACGCTTTGTTCAATACTGCCAAATGCTGTACTTGCATTCTCAATAATGTAAACACCTTCTTTTACATTCTTTAATCCTGTTTGTACAGACTCTGCTACTACTTCTGTATCTTCTTGGATTGTCGCAGTTAATTGAACAATCTGACTTGCCGATCTTTTCGATTCTTCTGCTAGTTTACGCACTTCTTCTGCCACTACTGCAAACCCTTTGCCATGTTCACCAGCACGAGCTGCTTCAATCGCGGCATTGAGTGCAAGTAAATTCGTTTGTTCTGTAATATCTGTAATAACTTTTGACATGCTTTGGATTTGACTTGTTTGTTCTGCTAAACGATGAATTAATTCATTCGTTTGATTTGTAGAACTTGCAATTGTATCCATCTGGTTTTTAGCTACTTTTAAAATATCTGCTCCGTTAATCGCTAAAGCATTTGCTTCTTTTGCATGGTCAAATAATTGTTGAGATGACTGCGCAATACGCTGTACACCAACTGCTGTCTCGTGCATCGCTTCTGCACTATCTTGCGCATTCGCTGCTGAGTCTGTTGCTGCAGATGCTGTTAGTTCTACTTGTGAACTTACTTCTTCTGCTGCTTTTGATACTTCATGTGTACTTGCAGATAATTCTTCAATTGAAGCACTTAATTGCGCGGCACTATCCGAAATACCTTGCACTAAACTTTTCGTATTATGTTTCATTTCATTAATTGAATCTGCTAATTCTTGGATTTCATCTTTTGTATTTACTTTTAAATCCACCTCTGTGTAATTTCCAGTAGCTAATACTTTTACATTTTTAACTGTTCTTAGAATTGGATTTACGACTGAACGTTTAATATAAAGAATGAAGAAAACAGCTACAATGGCACTTAAAATCCCAACAATAATCGATAATATTTTTGAAATCATCGCCGTACGTTGTAAATCTGATTTTGCATGTTCTAATGTCGCACGCTCTTTTTTCTCAATTTGTTTAACTGATTCCATAACACTAATATTAATTGATTTTGCTTTATTCAACTCAGTAAAAATAGCTGATTCATTTGAATTATCATCTACTGCTTTAATTAAACTAACACTGACATCATTAAATTCTTGATCATGCGCTGTAATCGACTCCACGCTTTTCTTAATATCTGAATCATCTTTTGTGATTTTTTGTAATTTTTGTACTTGAGCTGTCGTTTCGTCACGGACGCTTTCTAAAGAAATTTTCGCTGTATCTGACTTTGTCAGAACATAATCACGAAGTTGAATCCCTTGCATCGCAATCAAATATTTTACATCAGTTACTAAGTTAATATTATCAAAACTTCCTTCTACTTCATCTTCAAAACTTTTTTCAATTGCATCTAATCGATTGGTACTGTCAATAATTTTGTGTAAATGACCATTCACCCATTCAAGGTAGCTCATCACCTGTGTATTCAATTGTACTTGTTCGAAGTGTTGATTTGAGTGTGTAGGAAAGGGCTAGCCCTTTCCTACACACTCAAATTTCGCGCTGGCGCGTTCCGGTTTAGTTTGCCGGTTCGTGCAGCTGCTCAAACATCTCTTCTAGCTCCGCACGGGCCTGATTGAAGCCAATGTGGCAGCGTGTGGCGAAACGTTGATTATAGTCCTCGAACTGCGTCACTAAAAAGCGTTCCAACGATTCTTCACTCGGGAACTGTTCCTTGCGCTTCGTGTATTTCTTGATTTGTTTATTAAACGACTCGATTAAATTCGTCGAGTAGATACTTCGCCAAATCGCCTTTGGAAAGCTGTAAAACGTCAGTAAATACGGGTTTTCTCGTACGCCTTGTGCGACCTTTATATACGATTTGCCCCATTTTTCGCAGAACGTCTCGAGCGCTTCTTTCGCTGCTTCGGCGTCCTTTGCTTGGTGAATCGTTTTAAAATCCTCGCATACTTCCTTGCGATCTTCTACGCGTACTTTATGCATGATATTGCGCGCCACATGGACAAGGCACACCTGATATTTTGCCTTTGGAAACACGTTGAACACAGCGTCTGCCATGCCTTTTAAGCCGTCTGATACGAATAACAGCACGTCTTTTACACCACGGTCCGTCAGCTCTTCTAATAGCTCCTGCCAGTTGTAAGCAGATTCCGTTGGGGCAATCGTATAACCAAGCACTTCTTTCGAGCCGTCTTCACGAATGCCGACCGCAATATAGACCGCCTCTTTTGACACCGTATCACGACGCACGGCAATATAGGTCGCGTCTAAATACACGACTACGTAACGATTGTGCAACGGACGGTTATTAAAGGCTTCTACCGTTTCTGAAACAGCCTTTGTCATATTCGAAATCGTTTGAGGCGTATAGTGATGCCCATACATTTTCTCGATTAATTGCGCAATTTCCGCCATCGTAATTCCTTTTTTGAACAGGTGAATCACGGTTTCTTCCAGCGTATCGTTCGAGCGCTTATACGGTGCCACTGTCTGTTGCTTGAACTCACCGTTGCGATCACGCGGGATTTGAAGCGTTAAATCGCCGTACTCCGTGTGAAGTGTACGCGAATAAGACCCATTGCGAGAATTGCCTGAGTTGAACCCGATACGATCGTATTTTTCATAATCCAAAAATTCCGTCAGCTCTGTCGCCAGTAGCGAGTTGATCGCCATTTCCAAGTGCGAACGAAAAACCTCGGTAATATCTTGTTTTTTGACTAGTGCATCGACAATTTCTGTTGTAAACTGATTCATAGGGAAGACCTCTTTTCTAGGATTGGTTGTGGTGACTTAATTCTACCAAGAAAGGGTCTTCCTTTTTACATGGAATTTTCTATTTACACAAAATATTTTATACTCTCAATCGATTATATGTAAATACCATCATAATAATCATTAAAACCAACAATGTAATATAGCCTAAACTTAATTTTTTTTGTATAGACAATTTTTTTCCCCCATCTGCATATAAAATATTTGTTGATAAAACTTATATTACATGGCAACGAGACTTTTCGCATGGTTATTTATACCTATTTTAGAGATTTAAAAATAAAAAAGCAGGAAATAAATTCCTGCTTTTTTTAAGATTAAAATTTTTTCGCTGAAATTTGCTCGCTTACATAATTTTTTATGTATGTAATCGCTTCTTTTGATAAAGTACTTTTCGTAGGGTGGACTAAATCCCCATAAATGATTCCATCTACAACACGAACCATTCCTTCAAATTTTCGGTTATAATCTGTGCCTTTTAGTTCGATAAAGAGTGTTTGATTACCATGCCAAGCAAAATCGACTACATATACATGCATTATTTACGCTTCCCCTTCAACTTTTCTTGTTGCTTTTTTAATTCTTCTTCCTTTGCTTTTTCTTGTTGTACACGTTTCCATTGCATACGAAGTTGAAGTGCACTTAAAGCTAAAATAATAATAAAGAACGGCTGCGTTACGGATAAACCAAGCTCTGAATGTCCTCCAAATAATGGTAGGACAAAAATTAAAATAAGAATGGCTGCAATAACCCGTACTTGTAACCAAAAGTTTTGTTCTAAATTTAATTTCTTTGTCGGTGTGAAACAGATGATAATTCCAATAATAAACACAATAATCATCACTGTTTTTGGAACAACCGTCCAAATATGCCAATTACTAAAGAAATCCATACATAGTAATACAAGGACTAAAATATAGGCAATTAATTCTCTCATTATTTTCAATTCATTTCCCCCCTTAAAACCATTCATAGCATAGCATAGAACAGCTTTTACATGCTACCCTTACTCTATTTTCCTTCTATTAAACATGAAAGCTACTTTCCAACTTTTTCTTATAAATACTAAAAAGAGTCTCAGCATTTTATGTGCTGAAACTCTTTTATCGTTAAAGTTTATTGTACACCTGTAATTTCTTTTAGCTTTTTCAATACATCTGGATGCGCTTCAACTGTACGTTGTGGTGTATCTAGACTATTGATTGCATTATGTGTGTAGTAAATGTAGCCTTTTTCTGTAATAAAGAAGCTATAAGGGAATGGTTTACGTGGATCACGTTCTTTTTTGTTTTCAAAGTAGAAGAAATACGAATCAACGTCTTTGATTTCTTTTTCTGTATTCGTAATTGTACTTTGTTTTGTTTTTAGACCGTCTACTGCACGTAAAATCTCATCCATTTTTTCTTTGTCTGTTAATGTAACTGTTTTTGACTTCACTTCTTTATTGTTTTCAATGGTTTGAACCTGTACAGAAATGAATTCTTTACCGCTTGGTACTTCCATTGTTTTTTCTGATTTCCCAGAGAAAATCACATATAGAACGCTTAATACGAGTAAAATAATAATAGCGAATGGGATTAACTTTTTAATGACCAACACTTCCTAACCCTTAATTTCAGAATACCCCTTCATTATAGACTAGCTTACAGAATCTTGCATGATAGAAAACCACTTTTTTCGTTAGAAACATGAAAAATTCATGTTTTTGCCATAATTAAGCGCCAATAAAAAGAGCGGCTTGTGCAATTGATAGAAAGAGAGCTGGATTTTGAAATGGACTGTCCTCTAACATCTCAAATGTAATTCGGAATGTATCTTTTTCTTCTATATAATCTGCACGCCAACGAGCAATTGTTTTTTCATTATAAAGAAATGGCGACCAACCTTCTCGATTCATCTCCAATGTCATCTGTTCTTTTTTATTTGAAATCATCAAATCTGGAATCAACTCTTTCCAACCGATATAAGCAATTCGATAAAGTGGTTGCCCTTCCTCGATGGCATCGTAATAAATTTTACCTTTACGTTGAATTTTTTTACATGTTACAGGTGCAAAACCTTCAATTTTTGTGTCAATTTGAACAAAATATTTTTGATCAAACATGCGATCAATTACTTTTTTTAAACCATTTGAATAAACACGTTGAATCGTTCCGACTTGTTGTTCGTCACAAATAATTGCTTCTTTTTCTGTATGTTGTAAATGTGCTGGAATTTCACAATAGTATGCTTGCATAAATCTGCTCCTTATTTCACTGTTCATTCCTTTACCATACGGGAATTAAATAGAGAAATCAAACTAAAAACTGCACCCGTCATTAAAAGGTGCAGTTCTCAATTTATGGTGTATGAATTATTTTGCTTCAGATTGAATTTTATTAGCTACGCGTTCTGTTAGCATTGATGTTGCTTTTGGTAATACAGCTGAAAAAATTGGATTTAACACAGGTGCTGCAATACCACCTGCTTTAATTTCTAAAAATCCTGACATCTCTGTATTTTGTGCATCGATTTCTTTTGCTGTAAAGTAGCCTGAACCTGTAAATTTATCTGTTAGACCTGTTAAATCAAATGAAATTTTAGATGGTTCTTCCCAGTTTGTAATATCTATTTGCACTTCAACTGATTTTTTTAACACGCCTACATTCCCAGCGAAAATCCATTTCGACTGCTTTTCATTGATCATTTCGTGATTGCGGTAGCCAGGCACTAACTTTGCCCACTTCTCCATATCACTTACAAATGCCCATACTTGTTGTTGTCCTGCTTTTACAGTTGTTGTGTGTGTTGCTGTTGCCATCTAAATCCCTACTTTCCTATCTTTACGAATAAATCTAGCTATGCTAGTGTTCACTTTATTATAACAAGCTTGCTTAAAATTACAAACGATGGGCATATTTGTTTGAATTATTGACGAATTTGCCCTGCTCCATCTATATAATATTTCTCAGAAGTTAGAGCTGGTAGCCCCATAGGTCCTCTTGCGTGTAACTTTTGTGTACTAATACCAATTTCAGCCCCGTAGCCAAACTCAAAACCATCTGTAAAACGTGTCGAGGCATTATGATAAACAGCTGCAGCATCCACTAACTGTTGAAATCTCTTTGCATTATCTTGTAATTCCGTAACAATAGCTTCTGAATGCTTTGTTCCATACTTTTGAATGTGCTGAATAGCCTCATCTACCGAGTCTACTGTTTTTATACTTAGTGACATCGCTAAATATTCAGTGGCATAATCTTCATCTGTGGCAGAATAAATACGTGAATCCATGTTACAAATTGCTTCATCACCGTATAATGTAACATCTGCATCCAGCAATGCCTGAATTAATTCTTCACCATGTATTTCTACATATTTTCGGTGAATTAATAAACTTTCTGCCGCATTACATACCGATGTACGCTGTGTTTTTGCGTTAAGTACAATCTGTGTAGCCATCTGTGGATTTGCAACTTCATCAATATAAATATGGCAGTTCCCTGCGCCTGTTTCTAATACAGGAACAGTTGAATTCGCTACAACTATATCAATTAACGCTTTACTACCACGTGGAATTAAAACATCTAAGTATTCTTTCATTGTAAAAAGTTCACTCGCTGTTTGACGACTTGTATCTTCTATTAATAAGACTGCATCTTGTGGAATCGTTGTTTTTTCTAAAGCGCGGTGAATACTTTCTACTAATACTTGATTTGAATATTTTGCGCTTGAACTTCCTCTTAAGATAACTGCATTTCCTGTTTTCAATGTTAAGGCTGCGGCATCCACTGTTACATTAGGACGCGCTTCATAAATCATACCGACAACCCCTAAAGGTACACGACGTTTTTCGATATGTAATCCATTTTCTTTATCAATCACCTCAAGTATTTCACCAATCGGATCTTGTAATTCTACTACTTGTAATAAAGCATCATGAATAGCAACGAGACGGTCGTGATTTAACATAATACGATCTAGGACAGCCGAATCAATCCCTTTTTCTTTTCCTTCTATTAGATCGCGCTCGTTTTCTTGTAAAATATGTGCCTCATCTTGTAATAATTGTGCTGCAATCGCACATAATGCAGCGTTTTTTTCTTCTGTTGTACGCTCCATCATCGTAAAGCTCGCTACTTTTGCACGTTTTCCTTTTTCAATTACCTCTGACATCTTAAATTTCCTCCTTTACTACTGCTACAAAGCGATCACGATGAATCACTACATGATCGTGTGCTAATTCGTCTGTTCTTTTTCCCATAGCTTGCATCAACTCTTCCGCGCTATATAAAACTTCACCCTTACCAATTAAATCACGTTCTCTGAAGACATCGACTACATCACCTGCTTCAAAGTTGCCTGTAACCAGATATACACCTGCTGGTAATAAACTCTTCCCATTTTCTAAAATCGCTTTTTCTGCACCTTCATCAATATAAATCGCTCCCTGTGTTTGAGAAAAAAGTGAAATCCATTGCTTTTTAGAAGATAATGATTGCGGAACTTGTCGCTCAATATACGTACCGTCTCCACGCTTTTCTATAATTTCGATGAGCTTTTCTGAACCTTCCCCTTTACCGATGAACACATTGACACCTAAGTCGTAAGCGGTTTTAGCTGCTTGTAATTTAGATTGCATGCCACCTGTGCCTACATTTGAACCTTCTGATGTTGCATATCCAAGTAACTCATCTGTAATTTCTGTTAAATAATCAAAACGTTTTGCTGTAGCATCCTTCTTAGGATTTGCTGTATATAATCCATTAATATCCGTTAAAATAATGAGCTGCTCCGCATGAACTAAACCACTTACAAGTGCTGATAATAAATCATTGTCACCAAACGTTAATTCTTGTAATGATACGGTGTCATTTTCATTGATAATTGGCAAAACATTTCGTTCTAATAGTTCCTCGATTGTTTCATGCGCATTTTGATAACGATGTTTCGACTGAAAGTCAGCGCGTGTCAATAAGATTTGTGCCCCTACATAACCGTACTGTGCAAGTGCTTTTGTATAGGCTTGAATCAGTAAACTTTGACCAACTGCAGCAGCTGCTTGCTTTCCTTTTACAGTAATTGGTCGTTGTGTGTAACCTAGTTGACGGAATCCACAAGCGACGGCCCCTGATGAAACGAGTACAACATCATAGTGTTTTTGTTTTAAAGCGGCAATCGCTGCTACATGTTCTTGTAGCTTTTTGTAATCTACTTCACCTTTACTATTCGTCAAACTACTACTTCCGATTTTTACAACAATTCGATTTTGGTACATATTTGTATTCCTCCATATAAAAAAGCCCTTATCATCCAATATTTTAAGGACGAAAAGGGCTCATTCGCGGTACCACCTTAATTGAACAAAGTCATACTTTGTTCCGCTCGATTCCGTTAACGCTGGAGTATGCGCCTATGTTTTCATAGGAGCTAGGAAGTAGGTTCCGCATGCCTTATTTGAATTTCCCTTTCAGCCGGTGAGGAAATCTCTCTTTCAAACAGTCACACACATACTATTCTTCCGTACGCTAATATATTAAATTCATTATTCCCGATAAGAACTTTTTTGTCAATATATTCTGTATTATATGTTGAAAACAGAAAAATATTGTCTTTTACATCAAAAACCCTGTTTTGTTATACAACAATTTTTTGAAAATTTTTATACAATTTAATTATCTTAAAATAATAATAGAGATTTCTTTTTCGTTCGATTTTTTTCTCTTTTAAATTATTATTTTGTTTTTAAAGTGATTTTTTTAGTTATTTACGCTTAATTTCTTTTGAATTCGGTTTTTTGCTACTTTTTAATTTAAAAGGAATTTTTTTCATGTAAGTCAGAATATATTTATTTTTACAAATTTTAAAAATTCCTTTTAGAATTTTCTGAAAAAATGTTGTTGATTTTCTCTCTCTGCCTTAATACAATAGTTTCATGCCTTGTGAACGAACGAGAATTTTTCTGAATAAGGTAGAAATTTGCAACATCGGAGGTGGTTTGGCATGACGACAAAAATCGATCTGCCAACAAAGGGGAGTTCTGTTTCCAATAAAATTATCGAGCAAAAAACAGAACAAGAAATGACACAAAAGAAAGTTTTGAAAGGAATTGGGCAAAATCAAGAATTTAAAGCACTCGTTAAAAAAAGAAGAACATTTCTATTTTCAACAACTTTTATTTTCCTAGCATTATATATTTCCTTACCAATTCTAACTTCATTCACAACTGTACTACATCAGAAAATGTATGGAGAGATTACATGGGTTTGGGTATATGCTCTATCGTTATTTGTTATGACGATTGTTTTATGTAGCTTTTACATTAAAGGGGCAACACGATTTGATCGTGAAATGAAGGTATTAGTTGAAAAGTTGAAAGACGGGGGTTTTTAAATGAATATTGTAACGATTAGTTTCTTTTTAGGAATTGTAGGTCTAACTTTATTAGTTACATATATTGCCGCTAAAAAGACATCAAATGCAAAAGATTTCTATACAGCTGGTGGTGGCTTAACAGGTTGGCAAAATGGTTTGGCGATTTCAGGTGACTACTTATCAGCCGCTGCATTTTTAGGTGTATCGGGTGCAATCGCATTATCAGGTTTTGATGGTTTCTTCTTCTCAGTTGGTTATGTAGTAGCAAACTTAGTTGTACTTTACATGATTGCAGAGCCACTTAGAAATTTAGGTAAATATACATTAGCTGATATGATTACAGCTCGTTTTAATGAAAAGAAAGTACGCGCAATGGCTGCAATTAGTACGATTACAATTGTTATTCTTTATATGATTGCACAGTTAGTTGGCGCAGGTGCACTTATTCAATTATTATTCGGTATTGATTATTGGATTGCTGTTTTAATCGTTGGTACGATGATGACGGTTTATGTATTATTCGGTGGTATGACAGCGACTTCATGGGTACAAATTATTAAAGCTTGTTTACTATTATTCGGTACAGCTTTAATGTCGTTTTTAGTATTACGTCAATTCGACTTCAGCATTGTCACGATGTTTGACAAGATGGCAACAGCTACAAGCTATGGCGACAGTTTCTTAGTACCTGGCTTAAAATATACAAATGGTTTTGATTCAATTTCTGTGTTAATCGCGCTTGTTTTAGGTACAGGTGGTCTTCCACATATCTTAATGCGTTTCTTCACTGTAAAAGACGCACAAACAGCACGTACATCGATTTCATGGGCTACATGGATTACAGCAATCTTCTTTACTCTAACAATCTTCTTAGGTTTCGGTGCTGCAGCATTCGTTGGAATCAAAGAAATTATTGCAGCAAACGCAGCAGGTAATACAGCCGCTCCATTATTAGCTGAATTCTTAGGTGGTAATGTTTTACTATCATTTATTTGTGCAGTAGCATTCGCAACGATTTTAGCAGTTGTTTCTGGTCTTGTATTAACAGGTGCTTCGGCTATTTCTCACGATATCTATGGTGAAATCATTAAAAAAGGCGTTTTAACTGAAAAACAACAAGTATTAGCTGCTCGTATTGGTTCAATCTCAATTGCAGTATTATCAATTCTTCTTGCATTAGGTGCACAATCATTAAACGTTTCATTCTTAGTATCATTTGCGTTCTGTATCGCAGCATCCGCAAACCTTCCAGTTATTTTATATACAATCTATTGGAAGAACTTCACATCAACAGGTGCAATCGCAGCAACAGCTACAGGCTTAATTTCTTGTATCATTTTAGGTGCAATTGGTCCGAATATCTGGAGTCCTACAGGAAATGCTATTTTTGTTGGAACACCTTTATTCCCATTGACAAACCCTGCAATTGTCACGGTTCCACTTGGTTTCTTAGCAGGCTATCTCGGCTCGAAATTATCAAGTCGTAAAGTAGACTTAGAAATATATGAAGAAATTCAAGTAAAATCAAGCACAGGCATTAATGTTTCAGATGTTTCCCATTAAATTGGACGAGGGGTATAACCATAGTTGGTTATACCCCTCTTTTTTCATGATATTGCTAATTGTATGTTATCTCAACCCGATCTTCCGGGGAATGTACTACTCTCTTTATTTACTTGCCGCGGTAAAAATTACACTGTTATTCTCTAACCTAAGCAACGTAAACCCTACCTTCTTTTACGTCCTTGTGACCCCATAGTCACGCCAGTGTGAATAAGTATCTTCAAAAACAATTGTGAACTGCCAATTTCTTCAACTAGCTTTTTATCAAGATTTATATCTTCTCATGTTTTCAGCCTCTTGTCAACTTTTTTTATTTTATTTATATATAGACTAGAGAGGTTTATTTTAAATAGAATTTAATATATAAGCACTTTGCATACAAAAAATCTCGCATGATTTTCAGAAATCATACGAGATCATTCAATTTAATCTACATCGACTAATTCAAATGTTGTGTGACCATTTTCAACTGCTTTGATCACACCTGCATTCGGAGCATAATAGACGATTTTTGTATTGGTTCCTTTTGAGTTATAGAACTTTTGAACAACTACTTGTTTAAATGTGCCTGCTTTTACGGTCATTGTATAACTAACTGATGTAATCTTACTATAACCTTTTGTCAGGCTACCAGATGTTGCACCTTTAAAGATTGGTGTGTTGATTGCAAATCCGTATCCTGTATGATAATTAAAGAATGTATAACTTTTAGAAGTCGCTGTTTCGGTATGTGTAAAACCTCGATTCACATTTCCCCACTTAACAATTCCTTTTTCCTGCTTTTGATAAATCGTTTCAATCGTTCCGTTTTCTTCCACATCATATACTTCATATGAACGATTTTGATTACGTAAAAAGTTCGTTTTTACTTCTTTTGATACATAATCTTTACTCACATAAGCTGTCTTACCATTATAATTAATTTTCACCCAAGCATCTGACTGCGCTAAAACATGTAGTTTCGTATTTTGCTTGATTTCACCTATTTTTTTTGCAGTTGTGGATGGTGCTGTACGAACGTTCAAATTTGTTGTTAAACCTGGGTTCGCATAGTACGTTCCTGTCATTTGTTGAAATGATTCGCTCACAGGCTTTTGCTTTGTTAAATACGAACTTGCTACGTAGCCATAACCTGACTGATAACGAATTTTTGACCATTCTTTTCCGTAACTTACGACATCAACTTTTGTTTGGTCTTTTAAAGAACCTAATTTTGTCGATGTACTAGAGGCACTTTTTCGAACATTTAATGCAACACCATTTGTCTTCACATAATAGACCGTTGTTGTGGACGGTTGAAGTGCTGGCTTATTTTTCGTTAAATACATGGTTGCCACATAAGCATACCCTGTTTTATAACGAATTTTCGACCATTCTTTTCCATAGCTTACGACATCTATTTTACTTTTATTTTTAATTGTACCAAGCTTTTGTGATTGACTTGATGGACTTTTTCGAACATTCAAATCAATACCTGGTGTACTGACATAATACGTTACAGTTGAAGATGGTTTTAAAGTAGGCTTTTTACTTGTTAAGTAACTACTTGCTACATAACCATAACCTTTTTTATACTTAATTTTTGACCAGCCATTTTTGGTTGAAATGACGGTTACTTTCGTATTGTTTTGCAATTTCCCCAATGTTGTTGCTTTTGTTGACGCACTTTTTCGAACATTTAGATTGCTACCATTTGTTATACTCACATACTTTATTTGTGTAGCTGCTGATGCTTCAATCGTTGGCGTTTGACCTATTCCAATTGCTAACATAAGCGTTGCGCCAATCATTATTGTTCTTCTCACCCTATAGTCCCTCCTATATTGAAAACATGGATACTCTTTCCAAATGAGTATTATAACTGTCATTCAATAGGCTGACTATACAAAACAACGACTTTCGAACTAAAGATATAGGTTTATTATATGAGTATAGGTTTCAAGTCATTTTATACGATTTGAAACTAGCAATCTATTGGCATAAAACATACTAGGTCATCTACACTAGTCTATTTTTCTAATAGACGATGAAGGTTTGCCATCTCGATTGCTGCTACAGCCGAATCATAACCTTTGTTCCCTGCTTTTGTTCCTGCACGTTCTATAGCTTGTTCAATTGACTCCGTTGTGACAACGCCAAAAATAATTGGCACATTCGTTTCAAGTGATACTGAAGCAATTCCTTTTGCCGCTTCATTACACACATAATCATAATGAGTTGTTGCACCACGAATAACCGTTCCAAGCCCAATAATTGCGTCATATTTTTTATAACCTGTTAATTGTTTTGCCATATATGGAATTTCAAAAGCACCTGGTACTTTTACGACGTCAATATTTTCTTCTGCTACACCATGTCTTTTTAAACCATCTACTGCTCCTTCTAATAAACGATTTGTGATGAATTCGTTGAATCTTCCTAATACAATCCCAACTTTTAAGTCTTTTCCGATTAATGTTGTTTCGATCATGTTCATTTTGAATACGCTCCTTTTGTTTGTTCAATATATTGTTTTAATGCTTCGATTGAAATGATAGGTAATACGTGTTTTTTAGCAAATGCGGTCAACTTTTCACCTGTCAGCATATGTCCATCATCACCCATAATTTCACAAATTACTGCTACTTCTTTTTTATCGCATAACTTTGCCAAATCCACTCCTGCTTCCGTATGCCCATCACGTTCTAATACACCACCAGCTTTTGCAATAAGCGGAAACACATGTCCTGGACGACGAAAATCTTGTGCTACGGTTTGTTCACTTGTTAAAGCTTGAATGGTTAATGCACGATCATAAGCACTGATACCTGTTGTCGTATCGATATGGTCAATCGAAATTGTAAAGGCTGTTCCATGATTATCCGTATTATCTTCTGTCATCGGCGCTAATGCTAAGCGTGTCGCCATTTCTTCAGAAATAGGTGTACAAATTAATCCACGCCCCTCAATTGCCATAAATGTTACTTGTTCAGGTGTAATCGTTTCTGCTAATGCAACGAGATCCCCTTCATTTTCACGTGTTTCAGAATCAGTCACGATAATCATGCCACCAGCTCGTAAAACACGAAGTGCTTCTTCTATTTCTTGCATGTTCTTTCACCTCAAAATCCATTTTTTCGTAAAAAATCTTCTGTTAAAATTGTCGCCATTTGGCTTTGTACATATTTTCCGATGTAATCCGTTTCGATATTGACGACATCACGTACTTTTTTCATATGCAAAATCGTTGTTTCATATGTGTGCGGAATAAGCGAAACTTCAAATGTCCGCGCGTTTAACGCAAAAATCGTTAAGCTAATCCCGTCCACTGTCACAGAACCTCTTGGCACCATCTGTTTGATGAATTTCGGTTCTGTTTCAATCGTTAAGCGAATTTCGTTCGATGTTTTTAAGATTCTCTGAATTTTCCCGACTGTTTCAACATGTCCTGTCACAATATGTCCACCTAATCGTCCTTGCAACTGTAAAGCTCTTTCAACATTCACTTTTTCACGTAGCTGTAGACGATGTAGTGTTGTTGTATGAAAGGTTTCTTTCATAACTGTCGCATGAAAAGCGTACTGCTCTAATTTTTCAATTGTTAAGCAAACACCATTTACTGCAATCGAATCACCCAGTTTCGCATCTTGTAAAATTTTTTCTGCTTGAATTTGCAACACCATATTTTCATTCGCTTGTCGAATCGATTGAATTGTCGCAACTTCTTCTACAATCCCTGTAAATATACGAACCACTCCTTTCCCAAAATAAAAAACTACCCTCGATTGATGAAACAATTCAGGGTAGTTTTATGGAAGAATGATTAAAATTCATGTCTAAATAAACCTGTTGACATACGTCTTTTTAACAAGTTTTGTTCACACATCCTTCTCCCATCCAGACTGTACTGTCGGTTCTGGATTCTCACCAGCTCCTGCTCCGAAAAGCTCACGGACTTATCGCTCTAACACGCATCACCGTCGATTGGGAATTTCACCCGACCCCGAAGGATTATTCAGTTTGATACAACAAAAAAGACCTTCATTTACATGAGGTCGATGAAAAAAGGTATGTTCAAATAAGCCTATGATTTTTCGGATCATAAACAAATTTTTACATGTCTTCTCCCATCCAGACTATACTGTCGGCACTGGATTCTCACCAGTTCCTGCTTCAAAAAGCTCACGGACTTATCGCTCTAACGCGCATCACCGTCGATTGGGAATTTCACCCGACCCCGAAGACGATTCTGTTGTCACAATAAAAAAGACCTTCATTTACATGAGGTCGATGAAAAAGGTATGTTCAAATAAGCCTATGATTTTTTCGCATCATAAACAAATTTTTAGCATCTTCTCTCATCCAGACTATACTGTCGGTCCTGGATTCTCACCAGCTCCTGCTCCGAAAAGCTCACGGACTTATCGCTCTAACGCGCATCACCGTCGATTGGGAATTTCACCCGACCCCGAAGATTTTTTTAATTGTAGCTATACCATACCACTAATTTATTCAGAAAACTAGATTTTTTACAAAAAAACTCAAAAGACCACGAATGATTACGTGGCTTTTGAGTGATTCGAGAGGGGCTTAAATTGACTGGGATCGTGTGAATTCGAACATTCGACTGGCGAAACGGGTCACTCGTTGAAGTTGTTGGCTCACTCGTTAATCGATTCGGGACATTCGCTCGTTCAAACGGGACATTCGAGTGCGAAACGGGTCATTCGAGGGCAAAAATGGGTCACTCGACCAAAAGACTTGAGTTGCTCCCTTTCCTTACTTTCTTCAAGGCTTTTGAGCAATTCGAGAGGGACTTAAATTGACTGGGATCGTGTGAATTCGAACATTCGACCGGCGAAACGAGTCATTCGTTAAAGTTGTTGGGTCACTCGCTGATTGATTTGGGACATTCGACCGGCGAAACGGGTCATTCGTTCGTCCAAACGGGTCATTCGCCCGTTTATTTCGATTCTAAAATTGTAACGACGATTTCTGGGCGGTTGAAGACACGTAATGGGAAGAGACTATTTCCTAGACCACGGCTAATTACGTGTTGCAACTGTTCCACTTGTTCAATTCCTTCTGTATGTTTCGGTAATAGTGAGGCATCATGATCGACTAACCCACCTAAAAATGGTAAGCGAATTTGTCCGCCATGTGCATGTCCTGTGTATGCAAGGTCGATTCCAGCTTGTGCGTATTTTTCGCCAAATTCTGAACGGTGTGCTAATAAGATTTTGAATTGATCTTGTGGAACATTCACCAGCGCTTTTGCTAGCATATCTTCTGTTGTTTCGCCGGATAAAGGGTCACTAATACCGATAAGTTGAATACGCGCACCATTATAATAGAATGTTTCTGCTTCATTATTTAAAACATGCACGCCCCTTTTTTGGAGTGCTGTATGAATCTCTTTAACTCGATTAATTGAAATTTCATGATTACCATCGACAAAATAAGTCGGGGCAATTTTTGTAAAACCATCAACTGCTTCTAGACTTCTTCCCAGTTTATAATTATTGCGATCAATTAAATCGCCTGTTAAAAAAATTAAATCGGGTTTTTGCTTTTTTACTTGTTCAATTAGTCGTTGTTGGTGACGACCAAATTTTGCATCGTGCAAATCTGAAATTTGAACAATTGTTAAACCATTCATTTCTTTTGGTAATGTTTTTACTTGTAACGTATGTTTTGATAATTGTAGCCATTGATTATTAGCTATATAAAAAACAAAAAGTACAACAAGTGCACCAATTATTTTAATTAGTTTCTTCATATTGAATTCATCCTTTATTTCAACAATAAATTAAGGATAACGAACGATGTAACATTATGCAATGCATATCAATTTATCGAATAAATTATTAAAATAATTAGAATTATCAGAATTATTAAATCGTTTATTTGTCCTTTTTTTCTACTTTAAGTATTATTTTAGCTATTTTTTTAAATTTATTTGTTTACAAAACAGACTTATATCTTGTGATTCAATCATTAGAGTGCTATACTTTTAAAAAAAGTCAGAAAAAGGGAGAGAATCGCACATGCAATATTCTAACCGCGTATTAAATACGCCCTCATCATTTATCCGAAATATTTTAAAAGTTACGGACGCGCCAGACGTCATTTCTTTCGCAGGTGGCTTACCAAATCCGATTTCTTTTCCACTTGAAAATTTACAAGAAGCAATCAATCGTGCAATCGATGAGAATGGAAGCAAAATTTTCCAATATGCTTCAACGAATGGTTACTTACCACTACGTCAATATATTGCAGATAAATATAATCGTAAGCATGACTTAGGTATTACAGCAGATGATATCCTATTAACAACAGGTTCACAACAAGCACTATCATTATTATCTCAAGTGTTAATTAATCCTGGGGATGGCATTATTATTGAAGAACCTGGTTATTTAGGTGCGATTCAGGCCTTCACAATGAGTGAACCGTCATTCTCCCCTGTTACATTAGAAGAAGATGGGTTAAACCTTGAAGAATTAAAAGTTGCGCTCGATCAGCCGAATGTAAAATTCATCTATACCGTGCCGAACTTCCAAAACCCAACAGGTCTTACGTACACAGCAGAGCGTCGTAAAGAAGTATATGAATTAATTAAAGACCGCGATATTATTTTAGTAGAAGATGATCCATACGGTGAGCTACGTTTCAAAGGTGATTCATTACCTTATATTGCGGCTGGTAAATCAGAAAATAGTGTGTTACTTGGTAGTTTCTCAAAAACCGTTACACCAGGTATGCGTTTAGGCTTTATTATTTCAAAAAATAAAGAATTGATGCGTCATATTGAAACAGCAAAACAAGCATCTGACTTACACACCAACATCTTCTCACAATATGCAATTTATGAATATTTAACGCATAATGAATACGATACACATGTTCAAAAAATCATCGAACTATACGATGCACAGTCAAAAGTGATGTTGGAAGCTTTAGAAGAACACTTCCCTGAGAATGTATCATTCACACGTCCTGAAGGTGGCATGTTCGTCTGGGCTACATTAAATAATGGTATGACAGCGATGGAATTCTTCGAAAGAGCGATGGATGTCGGCGTAGCATTCGTACCAGGCGATCCATTCTATACATCGAAAAAAGATGTGAATACACTGCGTCTAAACTACACAAACTCAGCACCCGAAGTAATTCGCGACGGTATTAAACGTCTCGCTACGATTTTAAAAGATGCTGAAATCGTTCAAAAATCATAAATTCATAATGAAAAAAGGAATCGCTTTACACGCGATTCCTCTTTTTATATACAGTTATTACTTCGCCTGACGAAGTGTTTGCTCGTCTAGTTTAATCGTTTCTGTTTTACGCGTACCATCACTTTGTAAATTATCACGAATTTGAATATACGGTGTATTCAAATTCAGATATGTATTTGATAATAAATCTATTTTATTTTGTTCTGTTAAATCAGCATAGACAGGGTTTGTTGAACCGCCACCCGAGTTAGCGAATGTGAAAAACATCATCGCAATTGCCATATGGTCAAATGTATTATTTTTAATACGTATATTTTTTACACCACTCGCTGAAATACCTTTTACAACTTCATTGCGTGGATCCGTTGATTCGAGTGTGAATGTGTTGTTTTCAATGATGGCGTTTTCCCAATTAAGCGCGCGTATAAAATCGTTTCGTAGGTTTTTCATTGTATTGTTTCGAATCGTAATGTTTTTATGAATTTTCTTTTCTGAGTATTTATGCGTACCAACAGCACGTGGAATATTTTCGAATGTATTATGTTCAATTAATACATTGGTATTTGGTTGTGCATCAAACTTGCTCCAGCGTTGACTCCACCCTTTTGTTTCGCGGTCGGGTGTATCGATATTAATTGCTTCTTTCACCGACATTAGAGGGTCATTAGCCGATTTAAACGTTGAATTGCGAATCGTTACGTTTTTCGATGCGTCCAGTTCGATGAAGTGCGCATAATTGAAGTTTCGGAATTGGATATTGTCAACAAGAACGTTTTGATTATGCCCCATAATAATCGTAATGCCTTTTGGAACATATTTCATGTCAAACGTGACCGTTCCTTTACCGATAAACTTAATATTTTTCTCACCGTTGTATTTACCATATGCACCGTCAATTAATGCTTTTGAAGGTGATACGAGTTGGAACATCGAAGCAGATGGCGTGATGATGTTTGTTCCTGTTTTTGTCGTTTTGACCATTTTGACACCGTCTTGAAATTCTAATGTTACGTTAGATGGAACATAAATCGCATTTGTAATGTTATACGTTCCTTTTTTAATAATGAGTTTGCCACCTTTTTTCTTTTCAAATTCGTTCATATAAGAACGGAATAAATAGTAGTGTTTCGTATATTGATTATACGTACCGTATCGTTGAAACATAGGGTCGAGTGGTTTACTATTCGGTGTGATTGTGTAGGTCTTTGCATTTGCTTCTTCTGGTTGAATGGTTATTACACTTATAATTCCTACTATCAATAAAAGAAACGAAATAATCCTAATTTTATTCATTGTTATTAACTCCTTTAGATATTTATCACAGCGAGAATTATAGCACATAAAAATTTGAAAATGGGTATTTTTTCAATTTAAAAATTCTTTTTTACATGAAAAAGAGATTAGGACATATTGTGTTTTAAACACATACGCCCTAATCTCTTTTTTGTTATTCATTTATAAAATAAGCGACAAAATAAAGGTCCAAATACAGACGAATACGAGGAAGCCTAAACTATATTTTAAGGTCATCTTCGTTAATGTCGATTCTTTTCCTTGCTGTCCTACGGCTGCTGTTGCAATGGCGATTGATTGTGGTGATACGAGTTTGGCAATTACACCACCTACCGTATTCGCTGCAACGAGTAACGTCGAATTAGTTGATAAGGCTGCTCCTGCTGTGGCTTGAATCGGCGCAAATAGCGTATTATTATTTACTACTGAACCCGTCATGAATACGCCAATCCATCCTAATATTGGTGAGATGAATGGAAAAGCACTTCCCGTTTTTGCTGCAGCTTCACCGAGTGCCATTGTCATACCACCATATGTCATGAGTTTGGCAATACCGATAATCGCGCAAATCATAATAATGGGTACCCAGAATTCTTTAACCGTCTCTTTTAATAAACGACCACTTGTTTGGAATGTCATGTTTTTGGTTGTG
This sequence comes from Kurthia sp. YJT4, assembly GCF_030219945.1. Taxonomy (NCBI): domain Bacteria; kingdom Bacillati; phylum Bacillota; class Bacilli; order Caryophanales; family Caryophanaceae; genus Kurthia; species Kurthia sp. YJT4. Next base: position 1,653,682 of record NZ_CP126689.1, read on the forward strand.
AGAATCGTGACAATGACTGCAACTAAGAGCGCACTGCCCGTTGCCCCAATAATGTCGAGTGACATATTAATTTCAGAACCCGGAATGGTAAAATTAGCAACAAGTGAAGATAAGGCGCCACCTTCAGCAAATAGACCTTTAAAGGCTGGTAAGCTCCAAATTAAAATGAAAAGTGTAAGGAGATAGAATGGTGACCATGCTTTGATGATGTCTTTTGCTGTATGTTTTTCATATTCTAAGTCATGTCCACTGAGGAAGAATGTGTTTTTCGGTGACCATTTTTTACAAAGTAACGCAAGTGCGCCCATTGCTAAAATTGGCGGTACGATATCCGCAATTTCTGGTCCTAAAAAGATGGTAAATAGTGCTTGTGATACAGCATATGTGATACCTGTTGTTAAAATGGCTGGCATGGTTTCTTTAATACCTTTAAATCCATCAACAAGCCAGACCATTAAAAATGGGATGGAGAGATTGATCAGAGGTAGTGTTAAAGCTGTCATACGTGATACATCTAAAGATGAGATTCCTTCTTGTAAATCAAATGTATCGATAATCCCGACTGGAATACCAATTGCACCAAAAGCGCCTGAAGCACCGTTTGCAATCAAACAAAGCATAGCTGCTTGTAGTGGTTTAAAACCGAGTGACATGAGAAGTACTGCACAGATTGCAACTGGAACACCAAAGCCTGCTGCACCTTCTAAAAAGGCATTAAAACAAAAGCCAATGAGTAGTAATTGAATACGTTGGTCATGTGAAATTCCAGCAATCGAACTACGGAGAACATCAAATTTTCCTGAATTCACAGAAATTTTATACAGCCAAACAGCCATAACGATAATATAACCGATTGGTACAAGCCCTTGAATGATACCTTGAATAATACTTCCGACGCCATTTCCAAAAGATAAATGAAAGAAACCATATACTAACACAAAGGTCACAACTAGATTAATTAAAGCTGTTGTAATGCCTTTCATTTTTAAAACGGTTAGACAGATTAAAAATAAAAGGATAGGAATAATCGATACGAGAACGGTTATGCCAATTTGACCAAAAGGGTTATATTGTTCGACTAACATACGATGCGTTCACCTACCCTATTTTTATGAAGACCAAATAGATGCTTGAATATCTTTTAGTGCTTTAACGGATGCATCAAATTTTTCACGTTCATCTGCATCTAAGTCTAATGTAAATACTTTCTCAACACCTTGACGATTAATGAGGCATGGTACACCTGTAAATACATCTTCATGTCCATTTTCCCCACTTTGTAACGCGCCTACAGGTAGAACGACTTGTTCATTGCGTAAAATGGCTTTTGTAATACGCGCAAGCCCCATCGCAATACCGTAGAAGGTTGCACCTTTTGAGTCAATAATTTTATAAGCCGCATCACGTACTTCAATACCTATCGCTTCTTTTCGTTCATCTGATAACTTTAATGCGATTTTTTGACCGTATAACGTAGCTGCACTCCAATAAGGTAATTGTGTATCACCATGTTCACCGATAATATATGCATGAATACTAGTCGGTGCTGTTTGAAATTCTCTACCTAATATATTGCGAAGTCGAGCGGAATCTAAGATAGTACCTGAACTTAAAATACGTTCTTTTGGTAATTTAGAAAATTTCCATGTCGCATATGCCAAGATATCTACTGGGTTAGTTGCGACAATAATAATGCCATTAAATCCTGTATCCATAATTTTTGAGACAATTTCTTCAAATACTGCTATATTTCTGTGTACCAAATCAATACGTGTCTCACCTGACTTTTGGGCTACTCCTGCACAAATAACAACAATCGCCGCTTCTGCACATTCATCAAAATCTCCAAAACGAATTTTCATAGAGGATGGTGCATAAACGATACCGTCTTGTAAATCTAATACATCACCTGTCGCTTTTTTTTCATTTGCATCCACAATAACTAGTTCATCACTAATTCCTTGATTGACTACTGCATAAGCATAACTTGAGCCAACTGCTCCAGCACCAATTAAAACAATTTTATTGCCTTGTGTTAAGTTCACAGATGTTTCCTCCCTTTTCATCAACTACTTACACATTCCACTGACAAGACAAATTGAAACTCCCAACACATTCCATAAAAATCTCTTTAAACTATAAAAAGTAGAAACTACATTTTATTGTAATTTCTACTTTGTTTATATTTATTCACTTACTTAAAAATCTATTTCTTTTTGCTACGTTTGAACACGAGATATAAAATGACACCAATCACTGCAAGTAAACCAATAAACATTAAAACAGAAGACCATTTTAATGCACTTTGAGATTGCTTAGGTGCTGCTTCTTTTTGTTTTTCTATGCTATATTGCGCGCGATTCGTGAATGTTTGTTGTTCTTTATTTTGCACAGCAACTGATGCATCAGCTGATAAATTTTGAATTTGTCGTAAGAATTTTGGCGTAATTTGATTTTGACTGCTTCCCTCTCGATTAAACTGTAATGCGATATAAGCATCATCCCATGGATTCTTTTGAATCGTCGCATAGCGCATAATTGTCTCTTTTATAAAACCATCTTCTGCGAAATCCGGTTTATCATCTTTCATTACTAATGGACTTTTCTTGTTCAAATCTTTTTGTAACGTACCCGCTTCACCAACAAAAATAAGATGACGTCCTTTTAACTTCTCTTTTTGAATTGCGTCAACCGTTTTTAATTCATAATTTGGTGCAGAAGCACTTAATGCCGAAGACGTGTACAGTGCATTTAAGTCTTCTAATGCTACTTTTTCTGTACTTTCAATGATGATATATGTTCCTTGACGTGTATTCGTAAAGATTCCTGGATAACTTGTTAAACTAGCGACAGCTTGTCGATCATGATCTGTTGTTGAAAAATTTAATGTACTTTCCTTAGAAATAAATAACCATTTTTCTTGATCGTTTGTTGTACATGGATTATTCGTATTTGAACCATTTAACTTAAATTGAATATCTAGTAGATGGTTATTTTTAAGCGCATTCTTTTCAATTGGAACATTGATTTCAAAAAAACCTTCATCTTGTTTAATTTCTTTAAGCGTAATCGCATGTGGAACACCATTTACTTCCATTACAAGTTCTGCTTGTTTCGCATCTAAAATAGATGATTTTTTTAGTTTTAATGTTGCTGTAATTGCTTTTTCTTCATCAAAATCTTGTGGTAAATAGTAATAATAGTGTCCAGATTCGTACGCTACATTGGAAATTTCAAGATTTTGAATTCCCATTTGTTCAAATGTAACCATTCCTGATTCACGCACAGGTTGTTTCGGCTGTTCTCCAATCGCCAGTGCTTTTCCACTTAATTGCGAAACGAACTCTTGATTCGATACCACTTCAATTTTAGCGTCTAAATCGTCTGTATTTACTGCTGTTACGACTAAGATATTACGATTTGCTTTTTTAATTTTTTCCTGTGCTGTTTGAAGCTGAATGGTATTGTCTGTCGTTTTGACATTCATACGTTTTAAAATATTTTGAACTGGTTCTGTTTTAAAATCTTTCATAACACCGACAATGATTTTATTCGTTTGACGATTTTCAAAATCTTTCTCTTTTACTAATGCAATTTGATTTTGATTTGCCGCTTGCTTTTTTAAATAACTAACTATTTTTAAGGCTGCATCCATCGTGTTAACATCTGCATCGTCTGGAATGACAACATCTGTTTTTGATTGGAATGATGTAAATTTAGATGGGTAGTCTTGTAACATTAATTCACCTGCTGTGACATCTCCCTGAATTTGAAGGTATGATGCTGGGTTAATACGTAACCAGTTTCCTGATGTATTATTTTCAACACAGACACCTTGCTTAATAATGCCATAAAAGACGATTGTTATTTCATGCGCCCCTTTTTTTAGTGCTTTTCCTTTTAAATCTAATTGAACAGTGGTTTTCACTTTATTTCCATCTAATTTTACTGTTTTTTGATTTTCTCCATCTACTCGAATCGTTAAAGATGACGGTGATATGAGCAGTGAACTATGCTCTACATCCAAAACAAGTTGATTGTTCCCCTTTTGCGCATCTTCTGCTAAATAGTAATTATACGTAAATGAATCAGAAACACCTTGTAAATTAATCGCTGTATTTGTAATCGGCTCTTTTTTAACTTCCTTTGCTGAAACGGTTATATTAAAAAACATAAACGATAGGAAGGCGAGTGTTACAAACCCGAAGAATTGTTTAATCATCTTTTTTACCTCCTTGGTCTTTCTGGCTAAAACGTTCTGTTTTATACCATTTGACTTCTTCTTTAAATATGGCGCGTTTTATTTCTTGGTATAGTGAATACACAACAAGTGCAATCCACATTTGTGAGTACGTAAAATACATCAGGATTACGTAGAAAAAGTTTTTTCGATTCATCTCATTTCGTTCGATACTTAGTGTAATCATTACTTCACCTAAGAATAATAAGAAAGCAAGAATCCAAAGGGCGATCGCAACATTTCCAATAGCTAAATTCAAATCGAAAAATAGATTAACGATAAATAGACCATTTGAAAGAATGACACCGAAGAAAAAAAGGAAGTATGTGAAAAAGAAATAAAATAAATCAAAAATAATCCGTTTTCTTTTTAATGTTGCGAATTGCCGTAAAAACTTTAAGACAACGTATTGATTTCCCCTTGCCCAGCGCGTTCGCTGTTTCCACCATACACCGAGTGTTTCAGGTTCTTGTTCCCATGTAATGGCTTTAGGGAAAAATCGAATATGATAGCCAAGATTGTAAACACGAATCGTTAATTCCGTATCTTCAGCTAACGCCTTTACATCCCAACCGCCAAGTTCTTCAATAACCGAGCGACGAATCGCAAAGTTAGTGCCTGGAATCGTTGCGACACCAAACCATTTCCAGCGTCCACCTTGTGCCATCCATTGAAAACAAATCGTTTCAATATTAATAAATCGGGTTAACCATGTTTTTGCGGCATTGATTACACGAAACTTCCCTACCATTGCAGCGGCTTTTGGGTCATTTATGAGACCCATTACTAAATACCAAACAGCCTTTTTTTCTGGTGTATTATCTGCATCATATACGCAAATAATTTCACCTTTTGAATTCGCTAAGGCTTCATTCAATGCAGAAGACTTTCCCTTCCCTTTATTCGGTGGTTTTGTTTCTAATACGCGAATGAATGGATAGCGATCCGCAAATTCTTGTGCGATTTCACCTGTACGATCTGATGAATTATCATTAATGACGATAATATCCAGCTTATCTTTTGGATAATATAGTCGCGACATGGCAGTAAGCGTTTGTGCCATGACTACTTCCTCATTATGTGAAGGAATAAATACACTGACAGTTGGTAAATCCGTCATATTTTTTTCCCACTTAGGAATAACGCGCTCATAGGTACGGTAGTGACGATATCCCCCCTGCATTAAAAACATATGGTAGAGGAGCATAACCCAAATTAAAATCAACGCGGTAAAAAAGAGTGTGTTAGCCATTTGGTTTCCTCTCCTCGAATAAACGTTTTTTTAATGTAAATCGTAGTCGTAGAACATTTAAGAAAAAGAGTGCTACGAATAGTAAAACAATTCCAAATAAAACCCAAAGTGAGAATTCGAATGGACTCGTCTCCCATTTATACTTGATTAAATCGATATAACGGTTTTCTTGTTTCACGGTCAACTTCCCCGTATCCGATTGTGTAATCGTCAAATCTGTTACTTGAACTTTTGTCTTAATTTTACGTAAATCAAGCCATTCAAATTGTGGAAAAGTATTTAAAATAGCTAAAGTTCGAGCAATTTCTTCCGGTTTTTGTTGTACATTAATTTTCATTCCTGCCATTGAGCCTTGAATTTTCGTTAAATTTTTTAATTGCTGTATTAAAATCGGTTCGCTTTCCAAGTTACTTGTGATGGGTGCGATGTTCGTCGAATAGACTTCTAAATGATGCATATAAGACGGTTTCGTTATAAGTGGCTGCACACCTGTGAATTCACTCGATTCATCACTATACTGTAATGTTCCGAAATACGTAGTAAAGTGGTGCGCAATTTCTTCATATACATAGGAACTTGCTTGACCATTTTCAATCGTAAAAGCAATTGGATACAGTTTGGCTCTTGCTAAAGCACTCACTGCTTCTTGAATGCGCTGTTTTGTATATTGCTTCTCAATCTGTCCATTTTTTTGTCTCGCCTCTTGAAAAGCATCGTTCGATGAAAACTCCTCTACAGTATAGAACGGCTTAGCTTGTGTGCTATTTAATGCTGTAATTGGTTGATTCAATTCGTCATCCCAAAACTCATGTTGCTTTTTATCTTCTGGACGATAGGATAGCCCATAACCATTCGCAATAATTGCAACACCTTTTGCCTGTTCTTCCTGTAATACATCGCGAAGTTCTTTTGCATCACTTAGTTGATTCACACTTTTTCGGTCTGCTGTATACTCAACTGCTGCTACTGCTAATGCATACGGCACGTTTTCTTTTTCCAGCTGATTTGTCACTGCTTTTAATTGCTTCGGTGATGTCGATGGACGAATCCCGTCAATAATCATCCAAACACGATGTTTAGGTGGTTGATACCATGTTGTCTTATTCGCGATAAATGGTTGTAAATATAGCTGAAATTCATCTGACCATTTATTCAATGATAAATAGTAATCTTTTCCATTCCTCAAAAGAACGGGATACTTCTGTTGAATTGTTTTTCCTTCAATGACCTCTTTATAGTTTGAAGTTGTTTTTAAAAACGGGATTTTGGTTGTTAACGTTTTTGAGTCAATTTGCACAAAATCATCGCTTCCTTCTATACGTAAATCTCGAAAAGCTTCAAACTGATTAGCATTATAACCAATGAACAGCTTTTGACGTGGGAATTTTTGTATCCATTGACGATGTTCTTTTGAAATTTCAGCTTCATTCATTCCAATATAAATAATCGTAGCTGCTTCATTCACTTGCTGTTTTGTCATCGCGCTGATTGGCTCAACAACTGTGTCACTATACGATGAAAAAAGTGCATCTACACGATGAACCGTCTTTTCTTCCATAGGTGTCGTAGCGTTATATACAATTAAAATAGTGGGCTTATTTTGGCTTTGTGCTTGTGTAATCTCGGGAACACAACTAACGACAAGCAACAAAACTAAACTTGTAAAAAAGTATTTAAATTTCATTAATGAGTGACTCACTTTGAGCGACTTCAACCATATCGTTAAAGCTCACTTCTGTTTTAGGTGTATACGTATAATGCCCTGCTTTAAATTGAAGGGTCACTAAATTTCCCGATAGTAATTGATGTTCTTTTAAATGTTCGGAGAGTTTTTCGTAGATAACTTGAATGTAGGTACTCGGTGTTTCTGGTAAAATAAGCGCAAAATGATTTTCATCGTAACGATATTTCCTGTCGGTTAAACGCATAATGCCATTAATTTTTTCAGCTAATTGTGAAATGAGATACTGTGTTTCTTTTTCACCGTATAAACTTTTAAAATTTTTAAAGTGTTGGATTTCAATTAATAAAAAAACAAAAGGATCTCCATTTCGATCAGAACGTCTCGCTTCTTCAGCGATGGCTTTTTCAAGACGAATACGATTATCAAAACCACTATCCGTATCTGTTGCGACATATTTTTCAACGCGTCCCTGTAACATATGAATTTGTTTCGTGCTCTCCATAGTCAACTCATGAATCCTACCAGCAATCAACACTAAAATTAAAATCGCAATACCATAAATGAAAAATTCAGTTAGTTGTAAATCGAATGGCATGAAGACCATTGTTTTCTCTGTTAATTGTAAATAGAAAATGACTGTTCCAATTAAAAAGAGGTAAATCAAACTAAGTAATAATCCAAGTACAGCACCGTAATAAAGAGAGACTGCCACTAATAATAGTAAAAATAAAGCAAGTAAAATACCTTGACTGCCTTTCAAATACACCATATACAGTGGTAGTTGCACTACTAGAAGTAAAATAATGGTGAGAAGGCTAGCTGTTTTTTGATTTTTCGTCATCGTATCCATCCTCCTTTAGTTAATAGAGGTAGTAAATTATCAAAAATATGTGTTTCACCATTTTTCGCAATATAAGAGCCATAATATCGCGTATTTTTATGATGATTTTTTAACTGATTCATACGTTTATTGAGTGCTTTTTCAAGTGTTTTGTCTTTGACAGCTTGACTATAAAAGATTGCATAACTATAAACTGCGGGGGATTCATACCGTACAACAGGTTGTAATGTTTTTCGATCATATTGACCATATAATTTACCGTCTTTTTTCATCTTCTGTTTTAATAACTGATGAAATTTAGATGTAGCTTTCATTTCTTGCATATTTCGCGCTGTTAATAATTGGTCAATCATATGCACTGTATCATCAAATTGATACGTTTTCGTTGAGATATCGAATTTTTTAGCATAAAGCCCATTGGCATCTTGCGGTGTATTTCGAATAACCTCAACATTTTTTTCTAAAACTTCAGGTGTTAATTGCATTCGCTTATAGTAACTAGGTGCTGCATAGCTTAATGTAATCTCTTTTGCGCGATTTTCAGGCTGCTCACTACCAAAATCAACAAAATAATCTTCATACATGGTGTACGCCTTATTCGCTTGAATCGTTTCTGAAAGTAATTGCTTTACTTCTTTGTTTCCCCATTTTTTAGCCCCTAAATCTAATGCTTTAATTATACGTAAATCATCGATTAATGCATTTGTATCAGAACGTTGACCCTTTTTAATTTCCCATGAGATAAGGTGATTTGGAAGAATTAACGATTGTTTCACTGCTTGAAAACTTTTCATATAGTTTGTTTTGTCATTCGTTTGAATAAAATACAGCATTAGTAACCCCATCGATTCAGCTAGGTACTCATTTTTACGATTCGTTAAATTCGTAGAAAGCAAACCATTTTTAGCTGTAAATTCTTTAAAAATAACGGTTGCTAAACGCGATTGTTGCTTTTCAGTATAACGAATGGTTTCTGTCTTTGGTGGATTTTGTGTGGATTGACATCCCAGCAAACAGATGATTAAACTTAAAAATAATACGATTCGCCAAAACTTCATATTGGATTCACCTTCTTTACATGCTCTTTTCACTTTCTGCTTTATTAAATAATACACTTTTTAACAGTAAAAAGCACAAAAATATAATATAGACAAATGAGAATTTTTAAAATCTCATTCACAGACTCTTCCATTTCAAGCGCTCTGTGCATTATAATGAGGAGGATGTCAGGAGGCACTTATTATGAACATTCAAATTGAAAAATCAACAAATGCAAAAGTCATCCATAAAATTATGATGAAAGCTTATGAAGAGTATGCAAATGACGCTGCTCCTTCTAGCGCTTTATCTGAGACGGTTTCGTCTATAAAAGAAGCTCTATTAAATGGACAAGAGGCACTCGTCGGTACAATTGCAGGTCAACCGATTGCGTGTGTTCGATATAAAATCCATGATAACGGACTTCAATTTTTCCGTATGTCTGTTCTTCCAACCATGCAAGGATTAGGAATTGCTAAACAATTAATTAATGAATTAGAACAAATTGCACGTGCAGCTGATTTAAATACCATTTATTGTCGCGTGCGTGTGAGTGTGTTACGTAACTTACAACTTTATCAATCTAAAGGTTATTCAATTTATGATCAAGAAACGGTTATGACAGATGAAGGTGTACCAATTGAAGTTGTTTCGATGAAAAAGATTATTGCACCGCTCACATAGTAAAAAAAATCGCGTAACTTCACGCGATTTTTTTTATGCTTCTATTAATTTTTCCGTTTCTTCATATTGTTGTTCCTGTTCCATTTGTTTTAAAACAGATGGACGTAATAAGTAGAGTGTAATGGTAAAAACAATGACACCTGTTACGATTAAAACGATGGGTGCACCAAAATAATCGTATAAAAAACCATAAATTAAAATTCCAAAAGGCATCATCCCCATAGCCAGTGTTTCAAATAAGGCAAATACACGCCCTCTATAAGATTCTTCAATATTTTTTTGTAAAATCACACCAATCGGTACATTCGTACATACTTCTGCCATCGTCATGAGGAAAGCTGTAACACCATAATAGATGAATAGTTGCAAGTAAGTTAATTCTAAAATCACAAGTGGTAACGCAAAGATGAAAAAGATGCTACTTAGTGCAAATAATGCACGCTTTGAAAAACGAATTGGATTTTTTAAATTTTTACGTGCTGTTAAATAGATGGAAGCGAGTAACATTCCTACGGCACCAATTGATTCAATCCACCCGACATGAAGTGACTTAAACTGCACGACTTCCACTAAAACATACGAAATACCAACTGAAAATGCGGAGAAAAAAAGATTTAAGCAAAGCGCAAGTATAATAATCGTTTTAAGTGTCTTTCGATTTTTAATATAGTGATAAGCAGATTTCATACTTTTAAGGAAAGGCTCTGACTTTTCCGTATGAATTTTTTCTGTTTTATAAAGATTAAAATTCATCGTTGCATCCAATAATGTACTTATACTAAACGCGATGATTTGAATGATTAAAAATACTTCAATCGATACAAAACCATACAAAATACCACCAATCATCGGTGCGCCAATTGCAGCAAGTGACATAGATAATTGATTCAAGCTCATGACCTTTTGGATGCGGTCTTGGTCGACTAATTGTCCAATTGAAGCGGTTAATGTAATTCCACTACACGATGTGAAAATAGTATAAAACACCATCATGATATATATCGCCATGATGGACATTCCTTGCCAATTCGCGTAAAGCAACAGTATCGCAACCGTTACAACGGTTAAAATTTGCGAACTAATAACTAATACCTTTTTATTATAACGGTCTGCCATATAGCCGATAAGTGGCGAAAAGAGAACACGTGGCACAATCGAACAAAGAATATTAATTGAAAAACTAGTTGCTGAACCGGTTAATTTTAAAATATATAACGAAATCCCGAACGCGACGATATTTGCTCCCATAACCGAAACAAATTTACTAACTGCAAAAATACCTATGTGATAACTTGCTTTTCGTAAAGACTGTTCAGAAGTCATCTCTAGCCCTCCTATAAAGTTTAATTTAATTAAACTTATTATAACGGATGATTTACTTGCCCACAAGTTAAAAGTTTAATATAATTAAACAAGAGGTGTTGAAATGAAAACTTTAGGACAGCGAATACGCTCTTTACGTAAATCAAAAAAGATGACACTCGTTGATATTGCAGGTGAACAAATGACCAAAGGGATGCTTAGTTTAATTGAAAACGATAAAGCGAAGCCATCTATTGAAAACTTACAATACATTGCAAATCAGTTACACGTAGAAGTGAGTGTACTGACTGACCCATTCCCACTTACTGAACTAAGAAGAATCATTGATGACCTTCATCAAATTGTTCAAAATAAAAAATGGCTCGATGTATCTCAAGCCATTCAAGTAAAAAATTTAGTTGAACCGATTATTCCTGAGCTACCAGCAAATTATGAAGCAGCTCAAATTTACTTATATTATTTAAAAGTATTTCCGCCACTAGAGGCGTTTGAACAAGGGATTGAAGAAGCTAAAAAAGCGGTTGTCTTTTTCAAAGAACTCGCCCTATATAAAGAACTCGCTACGACCTATACATTACAAGCGATTTTCTATTTTAATCAGTTACAATTTGAACAGGCGTATGAAACAATTCAAGTTGCTTATAAATTAGTTCAATCACCTTACTATACGATTGATCCGATTACACGAATTGACGTATCGTACCATATGGCATCATTTTGTTATGCAACGAATCGTTTGGATGAAGCCGATCAAGTTTTACAACACTTGCTTAAAACATGTCACGAAGAGAAAATATTTCACTTTTATGCGCATATTATTCGGATGGCAGCTTATGCAGCCATGATTTTACAGCAACCCGAGAAAGTGGAAATGTATCGTGAACGATTAGAAAAATATACGGCATTTGATACACATCCAAATACACAGTACTATTTACATGTATTTTACTTATTTTATTACAACACATATGACAGTAAGCCTTTAAAAGTATTGGAACATGCACGTATAATGAAAGAATTCGATGAAGCTTTTGAAACTTTACCATATATTGAAGTGGAAACAGGGAAAGCACTTTATAAATTAGGGCGTTTTCAAGAAGCCTGTGAAGCTTTTCATTTTTTTGAGACGGAACGCAATTGGAATGGTGTTCATCCATTTAATACGGCTCGTTTTCAAGAAGGGCTCGCCTATTATGCATGTACACTATTTGAACTTGGTCAAATGGAAGCAGCAAAAAAATGGATTCAGCGTGCATATGAAGAACAAAAAATCATGCTACCCCTTGCTGAAAAACAGTGGATTTGTGATACGTATAATTGGTTGATGGAACAGATGATAAAAAATAATGAGTAATGAAAAAAGCTCATCCGACTTTTGTAAAATCGGATGAGTTTTTTTATTTTACGCTTTAAAACGAATCAAATAGCGTTCTTCTGTATGCACTTCTGGTAAATCATCTTCTTGTAAAGAGAGCGTTACTTCTCCTAGCGCATCTTCTTCCTCATCACCAAACCAACAAATATAGACTTCAGCTATATCACCTGTTGGAATGACTTTTTTCAAAGCTGTATGAAGTTGCTGTAAGGCGATTCTTGCCTGCTCATAATGAACAGGTGTCTCGATTTTTGATTGTGGATTTAAATCATCTAATTGACCATTTAATTCAATTTCGTATACATAGTGCGTTTGCAAATGATGATGTTGGACAGTTGTTCGCGCTAAACGGTCAGATGTCTGTTCTGTAAAATGAATTGCTCCTTGCGTCATTTTTTGTAGTTCCTCTAACGGTAAATTACTTCCCAAATATGTCACTAGTCCCATCCTTCATCCTCCTATTGAATCTTACGACTTTGTACGACGCCAATTGCGAGCGGTAAAATAACAAAAATACTGAGTAGAGTGGCATATGTTGTAATACCTTGTGATGCCATTATACCAAGTGATACAAACACCATCTCAGCTAATACGAAAGCAAAAAATAGACTGCCTCCATTTCGTAACACAACGATTAGTTTACGATTATGTGTATAAAAAGCTTCTGCATTCTGTTCATTTAATCGTGCAGGATAATTCCCCCACTCTGGATGTTTCATCATAAAATTCATTAACGACCAGAAGCAGTATGTAATAATCGGTATCGTCAACATCGTCCATTTAGAACCTGTCGAATCGAGTTCACCTAGCGCATTATAATGTAGTGGAATCTCGATTGGAATCTTTTGCCAAACCATCGCAATATAGATGACTAAAACACCCCAAATAAGCAAGGTTAAACGTGTATATAATCGTTCCATCGGTGTAAAAGGAACATCAAATTGCTTCATCTTTTTCACATCATACATCAGATTCCCTCCTTTTTCTATATTATAACGTAATTCCCTCTTTCCGTCAGATGTATAAAAAAGAAGCATCACGATTGTGATACTCCTTTTCATGTTAGACAGATGTATTTTCTACAATATAATCAAATACTAAATCGGCAATATGTGTCGCTGTTTGATCACCGTGATGTGAACAAGTCGACTGAATTCCTTTTTGCATTTGCATTAAGCAACCTGGGTTCGCTGTAACAACAATATCTGGATTGATATCTTGTACATGTTGCATCTTCGTTTCTAAAATCGCATCGGCCATCTCTGGTTGTAAGATATTATAAATACCTGCTGAGCCACAACATGTATTTGCACCAACTAGTTCTTCATATTCAAACCCAGTCATACTCTTTAAAATCTGACGTGGTTCTTCACTTACACCATTTACATTGCGTAAGTGACATGAATCTTGATACGTAATCTTTTTACGTGCTGCTGGCTGAAGTGTTTGTAAGAATTCAGGTAGTCCTAATTTTACAAGTAAACTGGATAAATCAATTTGCTTCTCTGTAAAGATTTTTGCACGTTCTTCATATAAGGGATCATGTGCTAAATGATGGTCATATTCTGCTAAGAATGCGCCACAGCCACCTGCATTATTCACGATATAATCAACGGAATCATCTGTAAAAACATCTAAATTGGCACGTGCATTACGCTTTGCTTTATCCATCTCACCACTATGTCCATGTAGCGCACCACAGCATTGTTGTTGTTTTGGAATTGTTACCTTTGCACCGAGCATCTCAAGTAAGGCAATCGTTTTACGATTCGTCTCTAAAAATAAAGTATCCATCAAACACCCCGAAAAGAATGACACATGCATTTGCTTCTTCGGTAACTGTGGAAGTGCTGGCAACGACTTCTTCGCTGGTTCTGGTAACACGCCTTCCATCTCTTTCATAAACGGTGGGAATAAATTTAGGAAGCCGATTTTTCGCGTTACTTTTTGCAAACCTGACTTTTGATAAAAGCGGACTAAATTAACCGCTCCTGTCATCGCTTTTTGGTTCGCAAATAACCCGTCGAATGTTGCACCACGTACAGCTTTTTCAAGTGGCTTACGTGTTTTACCAAGCTGTATCGCATGACGAGTTTGTTCAATGAGTGGACCATATTGTACGCCTGCTGGACAAGCTGGTTCACATGCTCGACATCCTAGACACATATTGAACGATTCTTCAATACTTGCATCCCATACCACTTTTCCATCACGCACTGCTTTCATTAAGGCAATACGTCCTCTCGGTGAATGTGCTTCTTCTGCATTCGTGTGTATATAAGTCGGACAAGCTGGTAAACAAAAACCACAGCGCATACAATCGAGCAATAAATCCTCATCTACTGTTTTTTCAAATGCTTTTTGCATTAACTCGGCATTATTCACCATGATGAATCACCACTCTTAATTTTTGTGATTTCGCAAAGATTTTATTCGGGTTCATAATATTCTTTGGATCAATAGACTGTTTGATGGCACGCATAACAAACATGCCTTCCTCTCCTAGTCGCCAAGCTAAGTAAGGTGATTTCATCTCGCCTACACCATGCTCACCTGTTAGTGTACCGCCTAATTTAAGAGATGCATCGAAAATGGCTTCAAAAGCTTGTTCCACGCGTTCCATTTCTTCCGCGTTACGTACATCTGTTAAACAAGTTGGGTGTAAATTACCATCACCCGCATGACCAAATGTTGAAATTTGAACGCGATAATCACGTGCGATTTGTTCAATTGCACGAACCATTGTCGCAAGCTCTGAACGCGGGACGGTCGCATCTTCTAAAATCGTTGTCGGACGTTTTCTTGCAAGTGCTGATAATGCCACGCGTCGTCCTGTTTTTAACTTCATCGCCTCTGCTTCACTTTCCGCAACTGCTGTAAAGATTGCACCATTCTCTTTTGCAATCTCAATCATCTGTGCTACATCACGTTCCACTTGTGCTTCTTCACCGTCTTGTTCCATTAGTAAAAAAGCTTGTAAATCAAGTGGTAGACCTAAATGCATAAACTCCTCTACCGCTTGAATCGTACCATTATCTAAAAATTCGAGTGTTGCTGGAATAATTTTCGCAGCAATAATCTGTGATACCGTTTCGGCTGCTGCATCTAATGAATCAAAATGCGCAATCGCTGTTTTTTGTGCGACTGGTTTTGGAATCAATTTTAAAACAATTTCTGTAATAATCCCGAGCGTACCTTCTGAACCAACAAGCATCGCTTTTAAATCATAACCTGCCACATCTTTCGCTAACTTTCCACCACATGTTAAAACTTCGCCACTTGGTAAAACAACGGTCAAGCCAAGCACATAATCTTTTGTCACACCATATTTTAAACCACGTAAACCACCTGAGTTTTCATTCACATTCCCACCGATTGTAGAAATCTTCATCGAGCTTGGATCTGGTGGATAGAATAATCCCTTTGATTCCACATATTCATGAATGGTTTGTGTAATCACACCTGGTTGAACGGTTAGTGTTAAATTATCCGCATCTAGCTCTAAAATTTGATTCATATGATTAAATAACATCACAAGACCACCCTGTGTCGGGCAAGTACCCGCTGCTAAATTCGTCCCTGACCCTCTTGGTACAATCGGCATTTCATAACGGTCACATAACTTCACGATTGCCACAACATCCTCTGTATGTCGCGGGCTAACTACCACGTCTGGTAAAGCCTGAAAGTTCGCTGTCGCATCATACGAATACGCAAGTAATTGTGCCTGTGTTGTTTTCACATTCTCTTTGCCTAATAATTCTGTCAATTCATTTAAAAACTGTGCATTCATTCCGAATCCCCCCTTCTTCTTATTATAGAGTTTTGCGCAGTTTTCGTGTATCGTTCTGTTATCCAAATCTTTTTATGTTTATTTGTGCATTTGCACAAAATCATATAATTGGAACTTTTCAATGAGTAAGCAACTCATATATAAATTTGCTCTTCCTTTTACATCTGTTAATTTATACCCTAATTTTTCTTCAATTTTCATTAAGCGGTAATTTAATGTATTGCGATGAATATGAAGGTAACTTGCTAGTTCATTCAATGTCCAATCCGTCATAATTCTCAAATACATATGTTCAAATAACATTGAATCTTTTACAAGCGAACCACATACACGCGATACAAACTTCATCGCACGCTCTCTCGTAATGTCTGCAACAATCAATTCCATCGTTAATTCTTTTTCTTGCACAACAGGTCGTTCTTTTGAGCAATAGAGTAACGCTGTTTTTGCTTCTTCGTAAGATGTTTTGATTTGTTCTAATAAATACGAACCACCAATCCCTACTTTTTGCTGCCAATCATATAAAAATGTTAGTTCTTGGTCAGCTGGCAATAATATTGCATACTGCCCTTGATGAATAGCTGTAAATAATTCTTTTTTAACGTGTTCATGCATCCACTCACGTAATACATCCTCTACTATGACAATGCGATACAGTTGCGCTGCTTCCATTTTCAACTCTTTTGCACCACGTCGCACCTCTTTCTCGCTCATCCCTTGTAATAATTGAGCTAAAAACTGTTCTTTTTGAACATGATCGCGTTGATGAATAAAATCAGAAATCAGCATTTCAGCTAAACGTTTTACGAGCATTCCATATTGCGAGATATGCTTTGGATCGCCCGTTACCCCAATAACGCCAATTGGCTCATTTTGAATAATAATTGGAAACACCATGCCTGGGCGAACCCCTTGTAGTTTCTCTACTTCAGATTGCTTCATATGCAAAATTTGTTTTTTACGCATCGCAAGAAGTGAACCTTCGTGAAAGGAACCAACTCTCTCTGGCTCTGTGCTCGCTTTAATCATCCCTTGTTGATTCGTTACGATAATCTGCTCTTGAATGAGTTGTCCAAGTTCTCGTACAATTTGATCACCTATAATATGTAAATCATACATTATCTATTTGCTCCTTTTCCGCTAATCGGTCGATTATTTTCTATAAAACTTGGGTAGTATGTTAATAGTCTGAAATGAGGTGTTACGAAAATGAATGCATTCAAATTAGCCTTTTTTATGTACATGGGCGGATTGTGTATTGCCCTCTTTCTACCAACTTCTAGTATGTACCATAACTTCTCCTCAAAATTAATCATTGCACAAATTTATGTCATTCCGATTGTTTTACTGACATTATTAGTATATATCGTTTGTCGTAAACAATCACCTACCGAAGAAAGTCAGGAGTGAACGATATGCTCGGCTCAATTATTCAAACGAAAAACCCACGTATGAATCCCTATCTCAAGACGGCTATGCTTATTTTTATAACAGCTGCTTTTATCGAACTTTTTAGTTTTAGTCGTTCGCATAGTTCATCACAATTAGCACTATCCCTTCTCTTTGCCTCATGTGCTTGTATATGCTACTTAGAGCGTTCAGCTCAACGCCCTATAAAACGACAGCATAGTAAAAAACAACAAACATCACCCAATTTACACATTCTATTCCCTCTATTCACTGGTTTTTTATGGTTGATTGGTGGTGTCTACATGCTGTGGTTCATGCTACAAGAACCTACATTACCACTTAATCCTAATGCAGTATATACATTAACTACTATGAGCGCTCTCTTTGTTTTATATGCTTTTATTCAACTGCAAAAACGTGCAACGCACATACAAACGAGAAAACAATTTATCAAACGCGCGTTACTATTCTTTTTACCAATTCTAGCTGTATTTACAGCCAATATCGTCTATGATGTGACCACTACTTTATTAATTGACCAGTTAGCTACTTGTATCATCGCTATTTACCTTTTCAAAAATGGCTGGTCATTAATTAAAACAGGCAGCACCTATCTCTCTTATGGTGCGTCAAACAGTCTAGACCTCGTTCAGTTAAGTCAAGATTTATACTCTTTTGAATCTGTCAAACAGGTGGAAAAGTTACAAGCTTGGGCAATTACACCACAACTTTTCGGTGTAAAATGCGAATTAGTAATTCAAGGGAATGAACATCATCTGAATCAAATTATTGATGACATTACGAATTTCGTCTTAAATCATTATCAAATTGAGCATATTCATTTTGATATTATTCCAATCTTTATTAGTCGACCCGATCTCTCATAAATTTAAAATCATATAAAAAGACTTTAGAAAGCCTAAACTTTCCAAAGTCTTTTTGATTGTGTTTAAAAATTTTAATGTAAATTGAAGTATAAACCGACTAACGAATAAATAATAACTGTCGAGAATAATACAGTCATATGGATTAATGAGTAGACAAATAATAATGTCGCCCATTTTTTCGGATCTTTTTTATGGTAACCATAAACATTCATAATGAGCCAAGCAATACTTAGTAAAATGGCAACTGACATTAATCCATAGCTCAATGTACCAAGTGGAATACAGCTAATGATTAGTAGAACGAGGTAAACATTTGTTGTGATGTATGTACGACGCATACCTTTCGCTGCTGGTAACATCGGAACATTCGCTGCCTTGTAGTCGTCCATTTTACGAATTGCGATTGCATAGAAGTGTGGCATCTGCCAAATCAGTGTAATGACAAATAAACTTAAAATAGCTGGGTTTAAAATATTTGGATTGATGGCTGCCCATCCAATCAACGGTGGCATCGCACCTGATAAACTTCCAACTTCCGTATTATAAACTGTATGGCGCTTCGTCCACATTGTGTAAGGAACTGTGTATAGGAATAGACCTGCGAATCCAAGTAATGCTGCCATTGGCGTAGCAACATACAACATACCTACACCAAAAATAGCTAATACAGTTGCTAAAATAAGCGTCGTTTTCACAGAAATTTCACCTGTAACAGTCGGACGCTTCTTCGTACGTTCCATTAAGCGGTCAATATCACGATCATATGCATTATTAAATGCACCTGCTGACGCGATAACGGCTGCTGAACCAACTGTTGCCGCAACAATATTCATAATTAAATCAACTGGATTTAATTCATACTTGTATAGCGCTAATGTCAAACCAGCGAACATCGGAATTAAGTTCGACTTAATAATACCTGTTTTAACGGTTTGAGCTAATAACTGTGACTTGCTTCCCTGAAAGATTTCGACAGTTGTTTCTTGCTCTAGATTTTTTTCACTTTGCATTGGTTGATTTTTCATTCCTTTACATAGCAATAAGCTAGAAAATAAGTACGAATCGTATAATGTTATACAAATTGCAATAATTCTATCATACCAAACTTCTAACTATTTACATACCATTTCTATTGAAATTCACATAATATACAACATTCATATTTATGTAGCACAATCCTTTTCTTTCCGTACGATACACCCTATAATTAACTTCTAGTTTGAAAGGAGTTTTATACATGATGTATGGATGGATTGGATTAGGAAATATGGCGCAAGCGATTATTAAAGGGATGCTTGCCGCTGAAAATTATGATGCAAAAACAATTTTAGCATATAATCGCTCACAGGAAAAAGTAACACGTTTTGAAAAAGAGTATGGCATTGTAGGATGTCATTCTGTAGAGGAATTGCTTGATGCAGATGTGATTGTTTTAGGTGTACAACCGCAGCAGTTAGAAGCTGTTTATGCACAGATTGCTGGACAATTAAAGCCACATCAAATTGTTATATCGATGGCTGCTGGTAAAACCATCGCACAATTACAACAAGGATTAAATCACCAACTTGTCTGTCGTATCATGCCGAACATTAATGCGATTGTCGGCGCTTCTACAACAGGATTTGCGAGTGCACCCGAATTAACAAACGACATGAAACAAGCTGTTCGAGCGATGTTTGAAGCAGTTGGCTCTGTTATCGAAATTCCAGAAGAACAGTTCGATGTGTTCTCTGCAATTGCTGGCGCTTCTCCAGCGTTCACGTATTTATATATCGATTCATTAGCACGTGCTGCTGTGATGGAAGGTATGGATAAAGGAACTGCTCTCCAAATTGCTGCAAGTGCTGTACTCGGTAGTGCTGAAATGGTTCTTCAGTCGAATGAACACCCATGGGCGCTTGTCGATCAAGTTTGCTCACCAGGTGGTACAACGATTCAAGGTGTGACATCACTTCAAAACAATCATTTCGCTAGTACAATCTACGAAGCGGTACAAGCGGTCATTGCACGAGATCGTGTATTAAAATAAGCGATTTATAAGAAAGGAGTGTTCTGCTACGTTGCATGTAGAGCACTCTTTTTATACATTTATTTATTACATTAACATATTAATTCATTGGTATTGATTCACTCGTATTTTCTTTTTTTCGCTTCATTTCGTTGACATTCTTTTCGTTTAATAGTATATTAAATCCACTAAATGAAACCGTTTTCAACTACTACGATTGGAGTGATGACTCATGATTATGCAACAAGTTCGTTCTTCAAAAATTCAGGCGATTGGCTATAACGCGAGCGCTATGATTTTACGTGTTGAGTTTTTAAAAGACGGTGTTTTCGAATACTATGGTGTCCCTGAACGAATTGTGAAGGAATTTTTAGATGCAGAGTCATTGGGCATTTATTTTAAGCGCTTCATTAAAGATCGGTATCGTTTTGTTCGTTTAGGTTAAACACAAATAAAGGTAGTGATTTATGTTTGGATTGCATAAATCACTACCTTATTTGTTTGATTGTTCAAACATGTCTGTACCTCTATTCTGGGTATTTTAATTTTAAAAATCGGTGATCGTGCTGACTTTGTTTTTTGAGCATCTTTGCAATATGCGGTAATTCTTCTCGATTAGATGATTCATATGCGTCTAAAATATGCTGATATTCTTTACGGTATGCTAAATATTCTGGTTCCTTTTTAAAAACTTCTTCAAAATGCGCTACAGCTTGCTTTGACTGCTTATGATATTTTTGTTGGATCATGCCAACTAAATAATGCACATTATTTTCTTCGTCTACTGTTAAATCCAGCTCGCGTAATCCCCTCTCATAAACATCAACTGCTCGATTCTCCATGAATAGTAGTTCCATCACAAGTCCTTTTCTCAGTAATTGTTCATACGTCATAGGATGTTCGTGATAAAGACGAATACATTTCATCGTAATTAAAGAGATGAGTAATATCATGATAAATAAAATCATCGCGTATCCTCCTTCTAAATCTCTGTCCATAACTGAGACTTGTGCTTGTTACTTACTTCTATTATATAGGTCTTTTATATGACATTCAATTAAGATGATATGAATTGTTTGTAAATTCTGCCCATTAACATAGAGTTAAAAGAGTGTTATAGTTAAAGAGAAAAATTTTGACGTGAATAGGGGAAAAAAATGATTGAAGTAAAAGTATCTCCCATCAGTGATGGAGAATTTAACCGTGGTGTTTTCGCAAGTGTCGACATAAAAAAAGGAACACTTTTTCATCAAGCACCTGTAATTGCTTATCCGAATGAAGAACATGAACACATTGAAAAAACATTGTTAGCAGACTATGCATTCGAATATGGCATTGGACGTTCAGCAATCCTACTTGGATATGGCATGTTATTCAATCATAGTTATACTCCGAATGCAGACTACGAAATTAATTTTGATAATCATACATTCGATTTCTTTGCTTATAAAGATATTAAACAGGGTGAAGAAGTATTTATTAATTATAATGGTGATATTGATGACCAAGACGCTCTTTGGTTCCAAGAAGAAAAATCAGAATAATTCGGTCATCCTATATAAAAAGGACTTCAAGCCATAAAATCGGTTGAAGTCCTTTTTGTTTATTATTTTACTTTTTTGTATGTTACAGATTTTGTCGAACTTGTATAAAGTACATTATTCTTAGCTGTCACATATACTTTACCACCGCGATCTGACAACTTTGTTGTTTTAAAAGTTACCGTTGAAGAAGTTGCTTTCTTCTTCGCGATTACTTTTTTCTTTTTAGCATCTGCATAAACGATGACTGTATCACCCTTTTTCACACCTGTCACTTTTATGCGGTCGTTTTTCGTACCCTTTTTATTCACGACACTTGCTTTTGGTGTTGCTGTTTTCACATATGCTTTTAATTGATAATGTAATAAAAATTCATCATAAGCATCTCCGCTAACACGTACATAATACGTACCTTTTTTAACAGATGCTGTTGTCACATAATGATTACCTGACTTCGTTGTTGTCTTTTTTAATTTCTTTTTCTTCGCATCGTAAATATTCATTGAAAAGTCTGCACGTTTTTTTGTTGATGCTTTCAATACCAATTTACCTGTTGTTGGCACTTGCACTTTATAATAATCGACATCGTCAAATAAGAATGCAAGTGACCCTTCGTACACTTTGCTACGCTGCATTGCTGTTGCTTTTGCACGTGTATCATTTGATTCATATTCAACGTATTTTTTTGTTGATTTTGCTAAAGATACGCTATATGCATTACCATATTTTTTCACTTCCGCAGCTTCACCAATTGCCATAACGAAATATGTACCTTTTTGTAAACCTACATATGCTGTGTGTTGACCGATTGAGTCTTCGCCCTTCATATTGTCAATTAAAGCGACCACTTTTACTTTATCTAATAATTTTTCAAATTCTGCATCTGAAATCGTTTCTTGCTCTAACTGTTCAATTTGTTTTGCTGTTAATCCTTTCACTACAGCTAAACCAATTGCTTTTTTACCTGCATCTTTAAAAGACATTTTCATTGTTTGCTTTTTTGTAGATGTGAATTGGAAATAATCCATTCCATCTGCATCTAGCGTTCTTTTAACAACCGTTCCTAGTTTAACAGAGTCTCCTTGTGCTGCTTGTGCTGAATAATTATTCACACTTAAGGCTCCGCTAACTATCAATAAGAAAGCGATGAAAGCAATACTTATTTTTTGATAATTTAATTTCATTTATACACCTCTTTAATCATTTGTTTATTATTTTAACAAATATTACATAATAAAAATATGCTTTTTCATAAATTTTTTTGATATTTTGCCTTTTGATTATTCTGAAAAAATAAATTATATTTCTAAATAAAATATTGTGAATTTTACAAATTAAGATTAGACTGTATAGAAACTGTATTTTTTAGAAGGAGCTGTTTTGTATGACAATTAAAATTGGTATTGTTGGATATGGAAATTTAGGACGGGGTGTAGAAGGTGCCATTGCACAAAATGAAGACATGGAATTAGTGGCGGTATTCACACGTCGCGATCCTGAAACGGTAAAAATCCAATCGAACGCAGCGATTCATCACGTAGATGACGCAGAAAAATTCATCGGCAAAATTGATACGATGATTATTTGTGGCGGTTCTGCTACAGATCTTCCCGAGCAAGTTCCTCACTTTGCGCAGTGGTTTAATACGATTGATAGTTTTGACACACATGCAAAAATTCCTGAATTCTTTGAAACAGTAGATGCTATAAATCAAAAATCAAATACGACTTCTATTATCTCAGTAGGTTGGGACCCAGGTTTATTCTCGCTAAATCGTGTACTCGGAGAAGCTGTTTTACCGAAGGGGGATACATATACATTTTGGGGTGATGGCTTAAGTCAAGGTCACTCAGATGCGGTACGTCGTATTGTTGGAGTAAAAAATGCTGTTCAATACACACTACCTGTTCCAGAAGCAGTAGAAAAGGTACGTAACGGTGATGCACCTGCACTATCAACACGTGAAAAGCATACACGCGTATGTTATATCGTCTTAGAAGAAGGTGCTGATGCGGCGAAGATTACTGAAGAAATTGTAACGATGCCAAACTATTTTGCAGACTACGATACAACAGTTCATATTATCTCAGAAGATGAATTTAATACGAATCATACGGGCATGCCACATGGTGGTTTTGTTATTCGCTCTGGTCAATCGGATGCTGGTCATAAACAAATTCTTGAGTTTTCACTTAAGTTGGAGAGTAACCCTTACTTTACATCAAGCGTATTAGTTGCATATGCTCGTGCAGCCTATCGCCTATCTCAAAAAGGTCATGTTGGTGCGCTTTCTGTATTTGATGTACCGTTCAGTGCTATCTCACCTAAAACACCTGAACAATTGCGTGCCGAATTATTATAATTCATGCGAAAGGAGTTAGGATATGCTTAAAACAGATAGGATTGGTGAACAAGAAGAAGACCACTTTATAAAAGGTGTAAAAGATAGTCTACCTACTTTATTCGGTTATATAAGTATTGGGATCGCATTCGGTGTTGTAGGAATCGCTTCAAATTTAAGTACACTTGAAATTACATTGCTGTCGATTCTTGTTTATGCAGGTGCAGCCCAGTTTATTTTTTGTGGACTATATCTTGCCGGAACGCCTGCTTCAATTATTATTTTAACGACATTCATTGTAAATTTACGCCATCTACTAATGTCGCTAACAATCGCTCCTAGCTTTACGAGCCAAAGCCTACTACGCAATATAGGCTTTGGTTCTCTTTTAACTGATGAAACATTTGGTGTAGCTGTTACAAAAAGAGCGCAAACAGGAACACTTGGACCAAGATGGATGGATGGACAAAACATAACGGCCTATCTTGCATGGATTGCAGCTTCCATTATCGGTGCCTTAATTGGAAAATGGATTCCAAATCCTGAAAGACTTGGCTTAGATTTTGCACTCACTGCTATGTTTGTTGCTTTACTTGTACTATCTATCACCGCTGCAAACCGTACAAAAATCATGCATTATTTACAATTGATTGGCTATATGGCGGTAATTATTTATTTCCTTTTATATTTCACATCCACACATATTGCAGTACTTGTCGGTACAGTGGTTGTCGCAACAATTGGGGTGGTGACGGAGAAAAAATGATAACGTCTTCTATGATGTGGTTATTACTTGGGTGTGCGATTGTTACGTGGTTGCCACGTATACTACCTTTTGTATTCGTAAAAAATATGATATTACCACCTATTATTTTGAGATGGTTAGCTTATATCCCTGTTTGTATTTTGAGTGCACTCGTTATGACGAACCTCTTTGATGCAAGTGGCTCTTACGTGACATTCAATTGGCCGATTTTAGTTGCTTTTATACCAACCGTACTCATTGCCATTTGGACGAAAAGTTTATCAACTACGGTCATTGTTGGTGTCATATGTATGGCTACGATTCGATTTATATTTTAAAGTAAGACAAAAGAGAGCCTAAGCGTATGCTGAAGCTCTTTTTTTATGATATTTTATAATAAATCATAAGAAAAAAGGCAAGGGATTTCCCCCGAGCCTTCACCAAAATGAACCCATTTTTTGATTAATTTTCCTATTTAATTATTCGCACTATATGCACGTGATTTGATTAAATTTTCTCTTCTTGCACTTCAAATTGGTCAAGTTGTTGAAATGCATGTTTAAAAATTTGCCCAAATCGTTCACGATCTGCTAAAGCGTTTGTGACACGTTTTGTATACATAGCGACTTCATCTAAAAAATCACGATTCTCCCATAAATATGCGTTTCGATGAAGTAAAAAATACGGTTGATTTGGATCATTGAATAATGTAAGCGACTTTAGAGATCCCACCTTCTCGTAGAGCCAGACATTCAACTGATTCGCTAAACAACTCGCAACTTGGCATTGGCGAATTTGATCATCTACAAGAGTATTTTTTATTTGTTGAAAAAATTTATTTTTTCGTATTGCATCAAAAATTAAAAAATCTCCTGTATAATACATTGTTTTTTCCATTGATTCCATAACGTCTTTTGATAAACGCCGCATCATTAACCAAAGATTTAGGCAATTATGTATGACGTCTTTTTCATTCAGCAAACCTTTTTCAAATTCTAAGTCGTGACAATGCTCATGAAATAAGTTTGTAAATTCTTGTACTTGACTGTCATCAATGAAAAACAGCGATGCATCTTTAGTTAATGTATATTGCACAAATTTCACCTCAATAAGATAATGTTAATAAATTTTAAAATTAGGACAATATCTCCAATGTTTATTTTGTTCATTATACATACCTAGTCAAATTATAACCTTTATTTCCTATTTTTAAACATACTATTTCATCATAAAATTACCTTAAAATCCAATTTTAGGTATTTAATACTCTTTTTTGTTACAAAATAGTTAAATTTTACTTCTAAAGACTTATTATTTTTTATAAACATCTTCTTTTTAAAACAATACTTTTTCACTATAAACATAGTAAAAACGAATTATATTTTAAAAAGAAAATCAATAAAAATAAAGAACATCAGAAAAAATATGCTCAACATAGAAAATCCCGTATGATTTTTCAAATCATACGGGATTTGTTCGTTCAAATCAATTTCTACTTCGAAAAACGAATAAAGGTAGGCAAGAAAAGAACGCAACGTCCTGTTTCAAATCTTGCTCCACTACACCAAGTGCATAGGGGCATGGTTTCAAACGCATCTTCACTACGTTCATGTAGGGTTCTAGCTCATGCTATTCCCGCAGAGTGTTTTTCTACGCATACAATTGATTTAACTATTCATATTTGAGACATATTGATTTTATTGTGTCTAGTCTCTTTCATACAAAACTAACTAAATTTTATACCATTTTTGAATAAATATCGAAATTGTAGACTGCAATTTTTTGTAATTATTTTTGAATTTCAATGTGAAATAGAAAGCACGCATAAATTGTAATACTTCTGTACGTCCTTTTAAGAAATGCGCGCTAAATCCTTCATATTGAGAAATCATCTCTAAGCGATCAAAGATTTGTTCAATCCATTCTACAAGTAAATCTTCTTCTATACCGTTCGCCAGTAATAGATCAATTAATGATAAAAAACGTTCTTCTTCATCATCTGTAAAAACATACTCTTTCCAAAAATTCGATTGAATCGCCATCAATACGGGTGCTGCATACGTTGTATATTCCTGACGTTCTTGTAAGAGGACATAGATGAGTAAAGCAGCATTTCCAACAGAATAAGCAAAACCATCTTCTGTGTACGCACGCAAGTCACGTTCACGCTCCATTAATAAAAGTGCATCTTCTAAAATTTTCTTTCCTAATTCACTTTTCATTTGATCTTCTGTTAGAAGTAAGCGTAACCATTCAGTTGAAAGCGCACGCTGAAATACAGTAGTTTCATGTTTACTTCCTACTGTACCTAATAGTAGATTTTGTGATACAATCTCGTCGATTAATTGTTGTTTTTGCTCATCTGATAAAATATGATACTGTACTAAATCAATTAATAAACGATAATTTAATTCGTCACGTACTTGAGGATCGGCATCACCTAGATGCTGAATCATGTCATTTAAAAATTCAGTTTGAGGTTCTAAAAAAAACTGACGTTGAATTGTAGGGCCACCATTTAAAAGTGTTGTTGCCTGTTCAATAAAGTTCATATGTATAGCCTCCAAAAAAATAGTTTTCAACTCATCATAACTATTTTTTCAAAAAATGGCTACTACTTAAAATCGACGTTCAAAATAGGAACAACTTGCGGCTAATTGTTGGAAACTTTCTTGTAATGCCACACGCGGATTTTCTCTTCGTATAAACTGTAAATAATGTTTAGTTGCTTCATAGTATGCTTCATGGAAAATTGCATAATCTTCATCCACAAAACGTTCACCATTTAATTCAATGCAAATATGATTGTCCACACGCTCAAATAAGTAGAAGTTCTTCTTACCATACTGTTTTACTTTTTTTACAGTGTTTTGAGATTCAAACTCAATTAGTACATCCCAAATTAATTGCAGAAACTTACCTTGAAAATCAGAAGTTAATAATACTCGATCATTTTCTAAATCTCTTACTTCTACATCTTGAAAAAAGAAATCTTCATAATAAGCTGTTTTCAAATGTTCAAATGCATTGGAGATAAATTCAATTTTCATGCCCTTCCCCTTTTCTACATTGTGTATTATTTTGCGTATAATATGTATCATTTTTTCTTTTATATACATAATATTTCACTTCTAACATAAATACAACCTTCGATTCATAAATTTTTAGAAAAAACAAATAAATGTGTACATTAACGGTTTTTTTTTAGAAGAAAACACAAATTTTTATGTGGAACATTGTTTTTTTATGCATTTTTGCTCATAAAAAGATGCAGCCTTCTTCTTGTTAAAGACTACATCCTATTCGCTATATTCTCTATTTTTTTAGCACATAGCACTCAATTGCTTTTGCAACACCTTCTTCGTCATTCGATGTGGTCATTGCTTTTGCAATTTCTTTTAAATCTGAAATGGCATTTTGCATTGCGACAGGAAAACCTGCTACTTGGAAAAGTGCCAAATCATTTGCACTATCACCTAGACACATCACTTCATCTAAAGAAATGTGTAAATGACGACACAATTTTTCAATTCCATATGCTTTTGAAATACCTAGTTGATTTATTTCATAATTCGTTGAAGCAGAACTTGTTAGTTCGATATCTTGCCACCCTTTTACTTGTTCATAAAAAGCTTGTAACTGCTTGGGATCTTCAGATTGTACGCCAATTTTTAAACAGCGCGCAATCTCTTGTTCATTTGGTATTCCATCAATAAACTCTTCTGCATCTGTAAAACCCCAAAAAGGTATGTCAATGTCTTCAATCGTTTTAAAAATATGCTGTGCTGTTTTGAGATCGATATAAGCTTTCTCTCCTACATGCCCTGCCTCATAATACACATCCGCACCATTCGCCGCTACAATAGGTTGCTTTAATTCCATCAATGCTTCATATGGACGAATACGTGAAATGCCTCTTCCTGTACACACGACAACGTGAATTCCTTCTTCTACAGCTTGTTGTAAAACTGAAATCGTATGTGGACGAATTGCATGTTGTGAATCAAGTAATGTTCCATCTAAATCAATCGCAATTAATTTGATATTCGTCAAAAAATCACCTCATTATTATTTTACAGGGACTTGTGCAAGTAGCTGGTGCAATTCTTTTTGATTATGCACCACGTATGTTGCTTGATGAGCTGTCTCCTTATTCGCGCCATTATACCAACAACTATCAATTCCTATATTTTGCGCACCTTGAATATCAGAAGATAAAGAATCACCAATCATCAATGCTTCTGTAGGTATAATCTCTGTCGAATGTGCAAAAACATAATCAAAAAATGCTGTTTGTGGCTTTTGTGAGCCTGTTTGTTCTGAAATATAAATCGCATCAAAATACGAACGAATACCCGAACCATCTAAACGGCTATTTTGCGTTTTTTCTAAACCATTTGTTAGAGCATACATGCGATAACCGAGTGATTTGCAAAGTTTCAATGTTTCAAGCGCACCGTCAAGTAGCTGTGTTCCCTCACCTAAATATTGTTGGTAGTGTTTTGCTGCTCTCTCCCCATCAATCTCTTTCCCGAATTCTTTAAACGTTAAGGCAAAACGTGTATGAATAATTGTATTTTTTGAAATTTCACCGCATTCATATTGTGCCCAAAGACGCTGATTAATTTTTCTATAAGTTTGAATCAATTGTTGCTGATTATCTTCTGGTGCTAATTCACGCATAATACGTGTTAGCGCTTCTTTCTCTGCTAATTGAAAATCAAATAATGTGTCATCTAAATCGAATAATAAATAATGATATGTTTTCATATTACAACCTCCGTTATCCATTATATGCTAAAAAGTACTTGTCGTATAGGATGTTCTAGTGTAATATGTTACTAGTACACTAGAACAAATTGAGGTGATTTCCTTTTATGTTTGCTCGCTTTTTTGGATTACTCCAACGCGAATGGCGTCGGGATACAAAAGAATTTTACCTTTTAACATTAAGTACGATATTGATCATTTGGTTTTTACCGCTCTTAACACGAAAGGTGTTTATCTTTTCATTTTATGAACTCGTACTTGGATTGCTCGTTTTTACGGCGATGTTTTATGTATTTCTCATTCCTTTTCTGTTTGCCAATAGCATTCGAAAAGAGACCCAACAATTAGATTTATGGCTACATACGGAAGCACCATTTTGGCAACTTCTTTTTGTTAAATCTATCTATTATCTACTTGTAACTCTTGTTCAAGTTGTACTAATGGTCATTAGCACATTCATCTGTCTTGCACAATTGAATGTCACGTCACTTACATCCTTTGTTCCCATCATTTTCTTTTTAAGTTATAAAATGTTTGAGTCAGTTATTTTCAATCTACCATTTTTTGCGCTATTACTTGGCATTTTACTCTTTTTCAAACGCTACATTGGTCGATTTAGTTACCTTATAACAATTATTCTCTTCATCTTATTTATGCGATTTAACGTATTGCTTTATGAATTCACATGGTATAAAAACTTGATGTATACAGGTGACAACCTTGCTTCTTGGATTCCTATGCCTAGCAATTTCGTAGATGGTTTATATGATGTGATACATGAATTTTTGTATGTACGTGAAATTTATTTTGGGATTATTTTATTCGTTTTACTATTATTCATCAGTACATATTCGTTAGAGAAGGTGTTAAAAAGATGAATAATGATTTTAATCGTGAAAAACCCATCTATGCACAATTAGTCGAACGAATTTGCAGCGACATCATTAAAAATCGTTTGGCGCCTGGTATGAAAATGTTGTCTGTACGTGAATATGCACTTGAAGTGGGTGTTAATGTCAATACAGTTCAGCGTGTTTATAAGGAGTTAGAACAGATGAGACTAACGGAAACAAAAAGAGGACAAGGTACATTCATTACAACGGATGAAGCACGTATTCAATTACTTCGACAAGAAACACGTAGACGCATTGTCGAGCAATTTTTTCACAATATGAACGAATTTGGTTTTACAAAGGAAGAAGTACTGGCAGAAATTAAACGGTTAGGAGCTGATACACATGATTAACGTAAAGAAAGTGTGTTATAAACATCGCAACCGTCCCGTTCTAAACGATGTCTCTTTTCAAATTCCGATTGGTAAGGTTATTGGTATTGCTGGAGAAAATGGTGCAGGTAAATCTACACTTCTGCGTCTACTTGCTGGTATTAAAAATCCTGATGACGGCACGATTACATTAGATCATCAACCATTGACACATCGAACATGTAGTCGCTTCGCCTATTTACCTGATACGGATGATTTTTATAGTTATTTAACAGGTGTACAACTATTTCAATTTTATGAAACGCAATTTGAAGATTTTAATTTCCTAAAAGCACTCGAAGTAGCTGATTTTTTAGACATTAATATTGAACAAAAAATTAAAACACTTTCAAAAGGACAGCGTGGACGCTTAAAAATGGCCGCGACTCTCGGGCGTGAAACCACGTATTATTTTATGGATGAACCGTTCTCTGGGCTAGATCCTATGGTACGTGATTCACTCATTAAAGGATTAATTCGCTTCACAGATGCTGAAACACAAACGATTGTGTTATCGACACATGAATTATATGAAGTTGAACCGATTTTAGATGCACTTCTTCTACTAAAGAATGGTGAAGTCATCTCCTATCACTCGCTTGAAACAATTCGAGAGGAATGGCAGCAAGATGCTGTTTCTTGGATGAAAAAACAATATCGAAAGGAATGAAGACATTGAAAGCAGTTGTCGAATTGCAACAACTATCGAAAACGATTAAAGGCAAAGAAATTATTAAAAATGTCAACTTATCTCTTTACGCTGGACAGATTACAGGATTTTTAGGACCGAATGGTGCTGGTAAAACAACCACAATTCGTATGATGACAGGGTTAATGAAACCTACATCTGGTGACGTACTAATTGAAGGGAAATCAATTACAAAAGAATTTGAAGAAGCGATTTCAAATGTTGGTGTAATTGTTGAAAACCCTGAAATGTATAAATTTATGTCAGGTTATAAAAACTTACAACACTTCGCGAATATGCATCCAAATATTACAAAAGAGCGTATTAATGAAGTGATTCATCAAGTAGGACTTGAAAAACGTATTCATGAAAAGGTAAAAACGTATTCACTTGGTATGCGTCAACGCCTTGGCTTAGCACAGGCATTACTACATCGTCCTAAGTTTTTAATTTTAGATGAGCCAACGAATGGATTAGATCCAGCTGGTATTCGTGATTTACGTCAGCATTTACGTAAAATTGCGGAACAAGAACAAGTGGCAATTATTGTATCAAGTCACTTACTATCAGAAATCGAATTGATGTGTGATAGAATCGCGATTATTCAAAATGGTGTACTAACAAATATTCGTGAAATGAATGAAACAGAAACATCTTACTATCAACTTGAATTAGAAGGTGACGCAGTAGGTTGTCTGCAAACACATGGTTATACATTCACACAAAATGAACAGCTATTCAAAGTAGAAATTGATCGTCAAAACGTTCCGACTCTACTACAACAATTAATGGATGCCAATGTACAAGTATATCAAGTTGCACCATTCCACGAATCACTTGAAGATCAATTCTTAGCGATGACAGGAGGCGGACAAATTGCTCAAACTAATTAAAAATGAATGGGTTAAATTATGGTCAAAAAAATCTTCATGGGTCATGTTAATTCTAACATTAGCAGTTATTGTTGCAATGCTAGTAGGTTTAAAAACATTCGATAAGTTAGTGAATGGAGATGAGGAACCAACTTCTTGGAAAGAACAACAACAAATGACGATTGAAGGCAATAAAACCTTCCTCACTGAAGAAAATCTAACAACAAAAGAAAAAGAACGTCTAGAAAATGAAATAAAGATTGCTGAATATCGTTTAAAGAATAATGTAGAACCACCTGCTTCTGATTCAACAGCGAGCTTCCTTGAAAGTAGTGTAAGCGCCCTATCTCTTATCTCATTATTCGGTGTCATCGTTGCAGCAGGAATTGTATCGTTCGAATTCGGCACAGGTACGATTAAAATGTTATTAACACGTCCGATTGCTCGTTGGAAAATTCTTCTATCAAAACTAATTACAACTTTCTTATTTACAATCTTATTAACTACAGTTGGTTTTGCATTAAGTGCTCTTTTAGGCTATGTATTCTTTGATTCTGCTGGTACATCACTTACAATACAAGATGGAAAAGTAACAGAAGTCAACCTTATTGGACAAACACTATATAGTTACTTATTAAGTTATGGTGATATTTCGATGAGTATCTTCTTCGCCTTCATGCTTGGTACATTATTCAGTTCAAGTTCACTAGCGATTGGTCTAACACTATTCATTACATTTACTTCTGCTACACTTGTTGCACTACTTCAAAAATACGAGTTCATCAAGTATTTCTGGTTTAGCGTAACAGATTTGAATGGAATCGAAAAAGGCTACACGATTCTACCTGACTTAACAATCGGGTTTGCCTTATCAGTCATGGCTGTATATGCGATTATTTTCTTAGTGATTAGCTTCTCTGTCTTTACAAAAAAAGATATTACAGCTTAAACAAAAAACAGATGTCATGTAGTGGCATCTGTTTTTCTTCGTCTTGGACGGGTATGGTTACATACATAGTTTTGACTGTACTTTTTAAAAAAGCTATTGAATAATAAATTGACGGTTTTTTTCCGTAATTTAAGAAAGAAAGAGGAGATTATATGATGCACTTTACATTGAATAACGGCGTAAAAATGCCAGGTCTTGGTTATGGTACATTCCGTTCGGAAGAAGGTAGCGATTTAGCAAAAAACGTCAAACACGCGATCAAAGTTGGCTATCGTAGTATTGATACAGCTTTTATTTATCAAAATGAAACATCTGTCGGTCAAGGCATTAAAGAGGCAATTGAAGAAGGTCTTGTGACACGCGAGGAATTATTTATTACAACAAAAGTGTGGAATGATGGCTTAACATTTGAGGAAACAATTCAAGCGTATGAGGACTCATTAAAACGCCTTGGACTTGATTATATTGATTTATACTTAATTCACTGGCCAGGCTTAGATGAAAACTATGTAACCGTTTGGAAGGCACTTGAACAGTTGTATAAAGAAGAGCGTGTTCGCGCAATCGGTGTATGTAATTTTGAAGTGCCTCATTTAAAACACTTACTTGCACATACAGATATTGTTCCTGTCATTAATCAAATTGAATTATCACCAAAATTAACACAAGAAGAGGTTCGTGCATTCTGTAAAGAACATCATATTGTTGTAGAAGCTTGGTCTCCTCTTATGAATGGTGAACTTCTCACAAACGAAACAATCATCGAATTGGCTGAAAAGTACGAACGTACACCTGCACAAATTATTTTACGATGGGATTTACAATCTGATGTTGTTACGATTCCTAAATCAATGACACCAAAACGCATTGAAGAGAATTTTGATTTATTCAACTTTACGATTTCAGAAGATGATATGAAAAAAATCGACGCTTTAAATGAAGATTTCCACTACGGTCCAAAACCATCTGTATTTGATTTCGGACGTTAATGTTTAATCAGCATCCCTTTTAAGGGGTGCTTCATTTTACTGTGAAAGGGAGTGGTCATATGCCGTTAGATCAATCATTTGAACAACAAGCAAAGCAGTTAAAAGTTGAATTAACACGTTTTATGATGGCTTATCGTTTTGCTTTAGACGAAGTTGAAACAAAGGTAAAAATTTTAAAAGAAGAATTTCATCTCATTCACGAGTATAATCCAATTGAACATATTAACACACGTTTAAAATCACCTGAAAGTATTATTGCTAAAATTCAAAAACGACAAATACCACTTGATTTAGTTTCTATAAAAGAAAATATTCAAGATATTGCTGGTATTCGCATTACTTGTTCTTTTGAATCCGATATTTACCGTATACAAGAGATGATTTGTAAACAAGAAGATTTAAAGGTTGTTAAAATTAAAGATTATATCCAACAGCCAAAAGAATCAGGTTATCGTAGCCTGCATTTGATTTTACAAGTACCTGTCTTTTTGTCTGATCGTACGGAGAATGTGTATGTTGAAATGCAAATTCGTACGATTGCGATGGATTTTTGGGCAAGTTTAGAACATAAAATTTACTATAAATATAATAAAGACATCCCCGCTTATTTATCTAATCAACTCGTAGAAGCTGCACATACAGCCGCCCTTCTCGATAAGAAAATGGAGAAATTAAATGAGGAAGTTAATATTCTGAAAAATCAACAAGAGGATGCTGCCTACGACTATCGCTCCTTACAAACAACAAAATTATTTGCGGCACTCCAACAGATAGCAATTCCTTCTTCAAAGGAGGAATAATAAAAAAGCACAGTCCCCCAAACGACTGTGCTTTTTTCATGATTTATTCTGCTTCTACTGATTTAAATTCATAACCCTTTTCTTCCATCGCTTTTGATAAAGCAGCGAAAGCTTTTGGGCCAATACCATGTAGACGTTTTAGACTCTCTACGTCAATCTCACGCAAGTCCTCTAACGTATACAATTCCGCAGTGTGTAATGCACGAATCGCAGGTCGAGCTACTCCCTCTGGCCAATGATTCATTCAAAATACCCTCCTTGTTTTTGCTTAGTTCTTTTATAGTTAATTCTAAAAAATCAAACTATGTATTTAAATTGTATAAAATCTATTTCTTACAAGTTCAATATTTTATCATACTATTTTGTTAAAAGGTCTTTTCCATTAAAATAATTATCATCATATGACAATTTTATGAATTGCATCTGGATTGTCTTTACACCTACATACATTATACCGATGATTAAATATCCTTTCAAAATTCTATCATGAAACTACTAAAATAATTGTGACAATTGTGAACAGAAACAAAGGTCGATTATTATTGAAAAGTATGGTATATTGTAGTGTATATGAATAAAGGACGTGAATTTTTTTGATTAAAATTGAAATGCCAAAACCAGACGTAGTCATTCGTCAACGTGAACAAAAACTAAAAGATGGTGAAGTACCGATTCCATCAATTTATGGTTTCATCGACTTCCATAAAGTACCTCGTGATAAAGGCGGCTTAATTCTATTCTTCAACGAAGATAATGAATTATTATTTGTCGGAAAAGCGCGTAAATTACGCCCTCGTTTGAAAAAACATTTCCAAGACCAAGTATCACCATTAAAAAATCATCGTGAAGAAGTTGCGAAGATTGAAGTATTCGTAGTAGAAGATCCAATGGAACGTGAAATCTACGAAACATATATGATTAACACATTACGTGCAAAACATAACATTGATAAAGTGTTTTATAAAGACTAATTAAAAGACAGAGGACTGGATACTATCCATCCCTCTGTCTTTTTTATTATGCATCATATGTTTCTAATAAACGATGTGTTTCGTAAATTGCATACTGCTTCAAATCTTGGTCATGTTTAATCAAGTAAGGGTCTAAGTATGCTTGCCACGCTTCCGATTCATCATATGTTAATTGTTCTTCTTTTTCTTTCATATTCCAACACGTAATGTGCAGTTCCTCTGCGAATTGTTTACCATCTGGGCAAAGTGTTGTGGGTGTCATTAAAATCGCACGTTCACAATCGTAATATGCACGCCCTGTTGCAAAATGATTCATCATTTCAGGTGTGAGCTTTTCAGGTTCTTTACATACCATCATCGCAGTTCTTACACCATGTTGTTGTGCAATAATGGCCACCCCAAAACTTTCAGAAGGTACAATGATTTGTACATCTTTATAAGCCATATGTTGAATTAATTTTGCATAATATAAAATTAATTCATATTCTGTCATTAATTCGACAGGTTTAATCGTTGTTTTTTCTTCAATAAATCGCTTATGTAATTTTTTAATATAGATTTGTGCTTTTTTTAGCCTACTTGATTGCTGAAAACGTTTGACGGCATGCACTTGATCTTTCTTCTTATGATACGTTCGTTTTGAATGTAATGGCGGTAATTTTTTTATTTTTCGGATTGCATCTTGTATATAATAAATACCTAATCCGAGTAAAATAGATGAAATGAGAACCATCCATGCTTCCGTCCACATCCAACGATACGTGTAACCTACAGCTTGTACATATTGTTGAATCGTTTGCGTATCATAGAAAAAAGGTGCAAAAATCCACGGTGTTAACTGTAAATAGAACGCAACAAGACAACTTAGTAGCAGTTGATGAATTAAACGTTGCCTATTTTTTTCAATCTTTTCATGATGATGTTGTGCATACTTTTCTTTTAAACGATCTTCCGTTTGAATAATCGATAAAATATGCTCTTTTGCACAATCTGGGCAATATAAAACAATCTTATGTTCTTGTAATACTTTACTTTGTTCTTTCTTGTGAAATTCGCAAGTATAACGCACGATGTCCATTTCCTTTCACTTCTTTTACGGTACTGTTCTATTATAGTAATAACTATATAATCCCGCATGAGTGATAACACTCACATTCCACAAAAAAAATTGGCACTAATCGTATAGAAAGAATCAATTCAAAAGAAGGAAATATACTTCTTTTGAATTAAATCTTTAATAGGTCATTTCTAACAGTAATTCATCCAATATATCTTGGTAAACTGCTTGTTTTTGTTGGACATCTTCTACCGCAAGTTGTTTTTTCTTTTCTTCAAAGTACGTAATAACAGGTGCGTAATCCATATTTATCTCTTTGATTCGCTTTAACAAATGTGGTACATCTTCATACATCGTTTTTTGCTCTAATATTGATGTAATTTCTGTTTTTGCTTGTACAATCGGGTCAAAAGCTTGAAGTCGCTTGGCTGCTTTTTCTAAACGTACGACACGATATTCTGATTGATTTTCAATTTCTAAAATTTGTTTTTCAATTTCAATAAATAATTGTTGAATTTCATGTAAAAGAGCCGATTTTTGTTCTTTAAAATATGTTATAAATTGTTGCTCATATCGAACTACTTCTTCTCTTTTTGGTTCTGGGTCTGTAAAGAGTTGTTTTGAAACGCCTCTTTTATATTGCTGAACAAAACTTGCATATTCTGTATATAACTGAATTAACTTTTTACTCTTAGGTAATTCAGCTGTATGTGCTTTTAAAAATTCAACCAATTGATAAGACGTTTCTAATTGATGATATTCTTTTTTTAGTTGTTCAAATGTCTTTTCTAATTCATGAATTTTATGCTCTTGTTCTTTCGACTGATAAACAGCATCATCACTCTCATCCATAAATTCACGCAACATACTATAAGCTTCTAAATATGGATCGCGCTGTACCAATGAACGAATTTCTAAAATAAATCGATCCACCCATTCAAAGAA
The DNA here is from genome assembly GCF_030219945.1 of Kurthia sp. YJT4. Lineage (NCBI taxonomy): Bacteria > Bacillati > Bacillota > Bacilli > Caryophanales > Caryophanaceae > Kurthia > Kurthia sp. YJT4. Next base: position 1,692,149 of record NZ_CP126689.1, read on the forward strand.
CCGTTGGTGAATCAGATTTGAAAAAGCTTCATTATCTAAACGACACATCTGAATATACGCAAACAATTGATCAAAATTTGAGGACTGATATAATGCATGTTCGTCTTTTTCAACTGCTTCTTGCAATGCTTGAAAAGAAACCGATAATTGTTTGAAAGCACCGAAAAAATCTTGTTTTTCTAAAATTTCAGATGATAAATTATATGGATCTTCATTTAGTAAAAACAGCATTTCTTTCTGTTCTTGACCAATTCGTGCTAGTAATGCACGTTCTGAAGGTAATCCTTTAAACTGATGATTTGCGAGCCATACAACTGCTTGGCTTCGCTTTAAAAAACTCTCTTTAACAAAAACAGACTTTTGATACGAAGGTGTATCAAAAATTGTCACCGCTTTTAATAAGTCATGTTTTAAAACAATATCAACATAATCTAAACCACTTCGCATCATTTGAGAACTAAATGTATCCGATATGGCAAATAGCTCCACTTGACCAAGAGAAAACTGTGCAACTTGTCCATCTAAAAAGTGAGCTGTTACACTTTCTTCCTCACCATAATGAATGATTGTGTGTACATACGACACACCATGGTATTCACTTGGCATAACATGGCGATTCAATAGCGTATTAATAAACGTTGCTTTGTCTGCATATACATCACCAATAACGAGCAGTTTTAAATCGTCTTTTGAATCGGCAATCAGCTCACGTAATTTCCGAGCTGTAATACGCGTACTCATATGTTTACTAAGTAAAAATTGAATCCTCTGTAACTGTTGCTTCTCACCAATTAGTACAGGTTGTTCGCTACATTCGATTTGTTGGATTCGTTTTTCATATTGTGTATGATTATTCTTTTCCATATATGTCACAAACCCCTTTTCTACATATCTTTAGTATACATGATATGTGAAAAAACACTACAAACAATTACTATTTACTTATTATTTTTTTCAAAAAAATCATCGCTTTTCGACTTGTTTTTTCATTTCTCCTATTACTTTTATACCTATTTCAATTCAATAATTTCAATTTACTATGCTTTTATGTCTTTTTTCATACTTTATTTTTGAACCGGCTCATATAAACTTCGATAAAAACCACTTTCTTTTATTAAATCGGCATGTCTTCCTTGTTGAATAAGTTGCCCTTCTTTTAAAACAAAAATCCAATCCACAGCATGTAATACATCTATATTATGCGTTGTGAAGATTAATGTTTTTGTTCTCGTTGCTTCTTGAAGTGCTTTTAGAATGTGTAAGTTAATTGACATGTTAAACTCAGCTATTATTTGATCTAAAATAAGAACATCTGGATTCGCTAAAACAGCTCGTGCAATAGTAATTAATTGTCGCTCTCCTTGACTTAAATTATCACCATTCGAATAAAGCATCGTTTCATATTTTTCAGGTAAACGATTAATAAATTTATGTGCTTGTACTTTTTTAGATGCTTGTATAACTTCTTCATCTGTGGCTGATGGATTACTTAATCGAATATTCTCTAGAATACTTCCTGTAAATAGATACATGTGTTCCGGAACACTATTAATGCATTTACGCAGTTGGCTTTTTTTATAATTAGATATTAGTTCATTGTTTATTAAGATGCGTCCACTTTTTAAATCATAAAATGTATTTAAATAATTTAATAATGCTGTTTTCCCCGAACCAGCTGGACCAATGATTGCCACTCGCTTTCCTAGCGGTATTTGCATCGAAATCTCTTTTAATACCATCTCACCTTTTGAATTTTCAATAGACATTTTTTCAATAATGATGTCTTCATTAATTTCGTTTAAAGATATTTTTTCTTGATCTTTAGTAAATTCATTGGGTGCATCTAACACTTCGAAAACACGTTTCACACCAGCATATGCAGCTTGTAATGAATTCAATGCATTTGATAACTGTTCAGTCGGTTTAAAAAATTGACGTGAGTAAGCACTAAATGAAGCAATCATTCCAATTGTTGCCATACCATATACCGTCATAATTGCACCTACTCCCACCATCAGTGTAAGTGCCATATTATTAAAAAAACGATTTAATGGTGCTAAAGAACTTGAAACAACTTCTGCTTGGAAATCTGCCTTTTTATAACATCGATTTCTTGTATTGAATGTATGCCACTGTTCCTTCTCTTGATTAAACAATGTCACTACCTCCGCACCTAATATATGTTCATTAATATGTGCATTCATATTTCCAAGCGCATGTTGCCTTGCTACATAATCTGTACTAGAGCGCATGACAATTTTTCGTGAAACATATAATAAAAACGGTAAAATAATAAAACTAATAAGTGCTAACTGCCATGACAGAAGCAGCATAGCAATAATGGTACCTGAGATTGTTAATATGGATGAAATCAGTGGAACTGCATTTTGACTCAATGCAGTGCTTAAATTATCTAAATCATTCGTTAGCCTACTCATTAAGTCTCCTGGCGAATGTTCTTTATGGTAACTGGGGGGTAAAACTTGAAATTTTTCAAACATCTCTAACCGTAACGCTCTCACAACTCCTACTGAAACTTGAATCATCATATACGTCTCAACCCATGCTAATGCGCTTACAACTAAATAAATAAGCGCTAAATAAAGTAAATGCTCAAAAGTACCTGAAATATCTCTCTTTAAAATGTATCGATCTACAATATGTCCTAAGAGCGTCGGCGCGTAAACTGTTAATATTGTTGACAGGAGAATGGAGATTGAAACAATACAAATTTTAAGACGATCTCGTAATATATACCTAGTTAATCGCAATAAAACTGCTTTAGATGCTTGATGTTTTGTTTGTATTGATTCTTTCATCATCTATTTCCCCTCCTGTTGCGCATAGTACATCTGTTTATAATATGCTGATTGCTGTAATAACTCTTCGTGTGTACCCTTCGCTATTACTTCTCCCTCTTTTAATAAAATGAGTTGATCTACTTTTTGAACAGTCGATAAATTTGATGTTGCAATAATGAGTGTTTGTTGTTGTGCATGTTTTTGGATATATGATTGAATATGATTTACTTTTAAAAAGTCACGTGTAGGTATTAAATCATCGATTACAATCATTTTTGCTTCTCGAATCAAGGCACGTGCTATCGATATACGTTGCTTTTGCTCATAAGATAATGTATCTATATCACTTTCTAATAAAGATTCTATATGTTGCTTTCCTGACCAAATGTGAAATTGTTTGAGTACATCTTTTAAACTCTCTTTGTTTGCTGTTATATTTCCATATTTCAAGTTGCTTTCAACACTACCTGAGAATAAAAATGCTTGCTGTGGTACAAATGCAATTTGTTGCCGAAGTTCTTCACCTTCAAAATGTTGAATAGATTGTCCATTTATTAAAATATCACCTTCTTGAAAAGCATGTAGTCGTGCAATGAGGCGCAGTAAAGTCGTTTTCCCTGAGCCGATATCGCCAATTATTGCTACACTTTGACCAAAAGGAATGTGAAAATTAAGATTTTTTAATTGAGGTTTCATTTGCTGTTTATAATAAAATGTAACATTTTGAAAAGTAATGTCCCCTATTTCAGAATGATTTTTAGGTTCAATTAGAGAAATATCTTTTGGAAGAGTGAAAATAAAAGAAAGGCGTTGAATGGAGGGAAGAGATCGCACCAATTGCATAAGTGCCATGATACTAAGTGTTATTGTGCTGAAAATTAAATTCAAATAGTTGATAAAGGCTAAAACAGCCCCTACTTGAATCTGATTTATATCAATTTTTAAAAGACCAATCCATAGCGTACTAACAATTCCTAAATTAATAATGAGCATGACAAGTGGGTTAAGGGAACCAATGACTTGTGCTGTCTTTTTATTTTGTTGCGTATAATTTCCATTAATTTTTTTAAAGCGCTGAATTTGTTCTTTTAGGCGATGGTAAGCTTTAATAATATACATGCCAAATAATGAATCAAATAATAATGTATTTACTGCATCTAATGCACGTTGAACATGACCATATAAAAAATAGGCATAAATTGAAAATAGTAAGACGATACATACTAATAAAATTAACATGCAGATGAGAATTATAAACAAATGATTCGCTGTAAACCAAACAACAAAAATTACTCCTATAAATATAAATGGCCCTCTAATTAAGACCATTAATAATTGTGTAAATGCTTGCTGAATAACGTTTACATCATTTGTTAGATTCGTGATTAGTCTTCCTACGCCTACTTCTTCTCGTTGCTTTTTTGTAAAATAACTAATTTTAATATAAAGTGCTGAACGTAAATCATTTGCCGCGTACACACTTGATTTTGTACCGAAATAAATACATGCAACCCCTGCAGCCAAAGCAATTAACGTACAGATTATCATATAAAAAATATACAATATTACGGTTTTCGGTTCATTCTGCTTAATTCCATGATCAATTACATACTGTACGCATAATAATTGGAAAAGTGTAGCACCTACTTCGATTAACATAAAAAAAGGCGCAAGTGTAGTAATAAACCAATATGGCTTAATAAAACGAAATAAACTTAAAAATTTTTTCACTTTATCACCTCTTTTTGAAAAATTTAAAAGTAATTGAATAAAAAAAGCCACTTCTTCGTTCTTGTTCGAACAAGAGGAAGAAGTAGCCTTCCCAACAAATATTAGAAATAATCGATGAAGCTTGGAATATGATTTGGAATTAAATCTTCAAGTAGTTCAACCATTTCTTCAGTTGGTGTTGTAATTCGTTCAATACTATATAAATAACGCGGGCGCAAATAGCCGAGTAACATCGTGGTTAATGTTTGGATGGTCACGTGCACTGCATCATCTACTAAATCATCACTTAACTTTGTCACCGTTACGCGACCAGAAGCAGATGTCACTTCGAATGTTCCTTCATTCCACTTTGCAAGACGATCTTCCACCGCAATGCGTAATGTGAAGTCAGGTAGTTCAAACGGGAACTGTTCCATGAATGATTGCACATCGACAATACGTGCCATAAAGTACGGCGATAAACTTTGCTTAATTTCGCTATCTTGCATTAAAAAGGCAATGGATTCTGTTCCACTCGTTTTTCCAAATACATGATAAACCATGGATTTATGTGCATGAATGAAGTTCCATAGTCCTTTACGTGCCTCATTCGTTAAGTAGATTAATTCATCCACATAGAAGTTTTCTTCCATAATACGATAGAAAAGATAGCCGACTGGTTCGTCTGTTTCTGCTTCATAGTAAACAGCTGTTTGAAGTTGTGTATCACTTCCTTCAAATTTTTCTTCCCAGTAACTTTCTTGGAATTTTTCATTCCATGCGATTGGATTACGCACCATCATCCCGTGCTTTTCAAGTGCGTATTCATGATAAATCTGTTTAATATGTTCATGTTCAAGTGGCACACGGCGCACCTGTCCTTCGATTTGGTCATAGTAAGGAATCTGTGTATCCTTCATTTGATATTCAACAATATCACTCATAATTTCAAAACCTTTATTACGATAATAAGGAATTGAGTATGGGAATAAGTATGAAATTGAACGGCCTTCGTCACGCATATTTTCTAAACTTTTTAAAATGAGTTTATGCATTAAACCGTGGCTTGAGTACTCTGGGTACGTGCCAACTGCTGTAATTCCCCCCATTTCATAAATTTTACCGTGGATGTTCACTTGAAACGGTAAATTTAATATTTGAGAAATCAAATGGTCTTTGTCGAACCAGCCCATTGCAGTCCCCTCACGGAATTGCTTTGATTTCGCATTAATGAATACACGATCTTTGTGCATCGATACATTAATTTGAAATACATAATTTAAAAGTTTAATAAATTGATCCATTTCTTCAATTTGGATCTCACGCAACTCTAACTGTTGCTTTGTCATAATTCCACTCCTCTTATTTGGTCCATCAAATACATCTATACCACCATTTTGACAATTATTAACACACTGTCTTATGTTTTTTTATGTATGGCAAGTCTTTCTACTATATAAAGAAAGCATATTTTCCTTGAACCTTATATACTATCTTAATATTCTTTTATAGAACTGTCCAATAAAGTACTAAAGTGATTGAGTTTGGAGACGAGTGGCCCTTTTTGAGGCGCGAATGTTCGTTTTCAATCCAAAACTAAAAACTCTCGTTTGATCGTCACATCATACGAGAGTTGAATTTATTCGATATACTATTCGCCACGCATGTAATCTTTTGGGAGTGAGAAGCCACGTCCCATAATATCCGAGGCATTTAAGAAAATAACGAAGGAATCGGTTCCTTGTGTTTGGAGTAATTCTTTTAAATAGACGGCTTCTGACTGCTCAACAACGCTAAACAATAGTGCTTTTTGTTGTTTTGAATAGCCACCTTCAGACCAAATTTTTGTGAAGCCTCGGTTAATTTCCTGATGAATTAAACGGCGTACTTCTTCTTCTTGGTCGGTAATAATTAATACAAGTTTAGATGACGATGTACGAAGCTGTACCAAGTCAATGACTTTACTCGTAATAAAGATGGCAATCATCGCATACAGTGCTAACTCTAAATTGAATACAAACATCGCTGCAATAACGACTGCTGCATCAATTAATAATTGAGCGAACCCACTGGAGAAATGGAAATATTTTTTTAATAATTGCCCGATAATCGTTGTACCACCTGTTGAACCATTTCCACGAAAGACAAGACCTAACCCAACACCTGTTAAAATACCACCGTAAATGGATGCAAGCATGGGATCATGTACTTTGAATGGAATATGTGCAGTTGCTGCGATAAATAATGGTAGCATCACTGTCCCCACTAATGTCTTCACACTGAAATTTTTCCCAAGTAAAGCATACCCTACAAAAAATAATGGAATGTTAATGGATAGCTGAACAATCGTTGGATTCCATTGGTAAAGCTCATATAAAATCGTACTAATACCGACAACGCCACCTGCTGCAAGTTTTGCAGGTAATAAGAAGGCATTAAAGGAAATCCCTAAAATAAATGTACCGATTAACATTAAAACATATGAACGTGCTTCTTTTGCCATGTGAAACGCCCTCTCTTTACGAACTTCTCTTTCATTTTAACGAGCGGAGGTTTCAGTTGGCAACTACTGGAGAATAAGTTTGTTTATTTCGTGTTTTTATGTCCGCTAAAAGGCTTGTAATAAGCCCACCATGACAATATTCGTTAAGTGCGCTGCTAATTTTTCTGTTCGGTGGTCTTGGTCATGTACAGGATTTACTTCACATACGCTAAAACTAACGACATTCGGTTGACGCGTTGCGACTTGTAAAATTTCACGTACTTGTTTTGGTTCTAATCCACAAACAGCTGGGATACTTACACCTGGTGCATAGGCAACGTCTAAAACGTCCATACATAAAGATATCATCATGACATCACATGTTTGCGTAAATTCGTCCATCATCATTTGAAGTTCACCACGTGCTAACTCATCTTCGCATAAATACGCAACACCATAGGCTTCTGCTCGTTGAAATAATTCATTCGTATTCGTATAACGCCCAATCCCACAGGCAAAACATGTAACGTGATCATCTTCATCTAAAATCTGCTTCATAACAGACATTGAGGTTGTATGTTGATCATACGAATGAAGCGAAAAGCGCGACGCAATACTTAAAATACCTATTTTCACATCCGCTCCGTACATTTTGCGTACACCGAGGTAATGTCCATATAATGTTTCATGACCACCACCTAAAATAATGGCACGCTCTTTATGTTGTAAAATATGATAGACCTTCTCACCTAATTTTTTTTGAGAAGTTTCGAGTGATTCTTCACATAAAATATTACCGTAATCTTTTAATTTAGAAGGTTGTGGTGCGCGCCAAGGAATATTAGAGAGCGCACGTCGAATGGCGGCTGGTGCTTCAGCTGCACCTACTCTACCTTGATATCTTTTGACACCTTCATCACATGAAAATCCAATGAGTCCAATCGTTGGAACAAAAGCTAATTCACTTACTTCTTCATGGCATGCAACGACTTGATGATAGCGTAAATTGTCGAATGTCGTAGGGAGGTCTATTCGACCATACCAATTTTCTTTTGATTGATTCGCCACTTTCCATCAACCTCCTATATGTCTTTTCACTAGTATAACGTGTTCAAACTCTTTATAATTTGTAAAAATTTTGAATTTTTAAAATAAATAATCACCTCAAAAGCATACGGCTCTATACTTTTGAGGTGATTTTTTCACTTATGGTATTCTTCTTCAAATTCTTCTTGAACAAATTTAGGGAAGGTTAAGACAGGTATATGTGACTTCGTTTGAATTGTTCGACTGACGCTTGATACGAGTTCACGTAACCCTCTTGTTCCTCTATTACCTATGACAATTAAATCTGCATGATGATCATGTGCATGACTTAAAATTGCTGCTGCTGGGCCTGTATCATAGACAAAACCCTCTACATGATTTGGTAAGTCAACGAAGCGATTTTTTGCTTTTTGAATAATCTGCTCTGCATAGGCAAGCATCTCTGGCGCACCGTCATCATAGTTTCGTTGAAATGGTGATGGATTTTCAAGTGGGTGTTCGTAAGCATACACAATATTTAACTCAATTTCTGCATGCATTTCTAAAATCTCATGAACATAATCAAGTACATCATTGGATAAGTCTGTATCATTATAAGCAACTACGACTTTTTTTGTGAACATCGTACATCTACCCCTTTTCTATCGAGCCATTGCTCAACTTCTTTCCCTTCCACTATACCCTGTTTCCGCTTATAAGATACCTATTTTACCCAATTATTTTTGTCAATTATCGTAACACAGATGATTTCGTATGGAAGTTTGTACCGTCCGTTGTTGCCTCTACATAGTTTGCACGAATAACAAAGTCGCCAAAGTGTTCTCCTTCAAGGCGTTCTTTTGCATATTGCGGAATAATCGTACGTAACTCTTGCAGAATCGTCGCTTCATCGACATTCTCTTTATAAATTTTATTTAAGCGTGAACCGTTAAATGCTGCACCTAAATACATATTGTATTTACCAGGTCCTTTTCCAATAAAACCAATCTCACCAATTGCCGCACGTGAACAACCGTTTGGACAACCCGACATACGAATGTTAATCTCTTGTTCATGTAAGCCAGATTCATCTAAAATTTCTTCAATTTTTGTAATTAAACTTGGTAAATAACGCTCCGCTTCTGCCATCGCTAAACCACATGTCGGAAGTGATACACAGGCGATTGAATTACGACGAAGCGCTGAATAATGCTTGCCATCAGTTAACTTATACTTTGTAATCAGCGATTGAATTTTTCGCTTTTTAGTCGGCGTAATATCTGAAATGACTAAGTTTTGATTCGGTGTCATGAAAAATCGACCTTCATGCACTTTCGCAATTTCACGTAGACCTGTCATAAGTGGATAATCTTCAAAGTCTTTCACACGCCCACCTTGAACAAATAATGTAAAGTGCCAATTACCATTTTCACCTTTTACCCAGCCATATTCGTCACCTGTACGTTCAAAATGGAATTGACGTGCTTCTTCTAATTCAAAACCGAGACGTTTGTGTAACTCCTCTTTAAACCACTCGATTCCATAGCGATCAATTGTATATTTGAATCGTGCGTTTTTACGCTCAATTCGATTACCGAAATCACGTTGAATTGTCACAATTTTTTCAGTTGTTACGAGTAATTGTTCTGGTGTCACAAAGCCAATTAAATGACCAAGTTGTGGGTATGTCTCATCATCACCATGTGTCATTCCCATACCGCCACCAACTGTAATATTAAATCCTTTTAATTCATTGTCTTCTACAATCGCAATAATACCGATATCTTGTGAATAAACATCTGTATCATTACTTGGCGGAATCGCAATCCCAATTTTGAATTTACGCGGTAAATATAACTCACCATAAATCGGCTCCACTTCTTCCACTTGTGGTGTATCATGTACTTTTTCACCATCTAACCAAATCTCATGGTAAGCTTGTGTTTTCGGCAGTAAATGTTCACTGACTTTCACAGACCATTGATACACTTCTTCATGAATTTTTGATGTCGTAGGAATGACATTACACATCACGTTTCGGTTTACATCACCACATGCAGCGAGCGAATCAAGTAAGACACGATTCATCTCTTGCATATAGGCTTTTACATTCCATTTTAAAATGCCATGTAACTGAAAGGCTTGGCGTGTTGTAATTTTCAAAGTACCGTTCCCGTACGTACGTGCCATTTCATCCATCATGAGCCACTGTTCACTTGTCGCTGCTCCGCCTGGTGTACGTACACGAATCATGAATTGGTAAGATGGTTCTAGTTTTTTACGTTGACGCTCGTCACGCTCATCACGATTATCCTGCATGTAACTACCATGGAATTTAATTAAATTTTGATCGGCTGCACCAATTGAACCTGTTAATGGGTCCTTCATTGATTCTTTTAGTGTACCTCTTAAATAGTTACTCTCTTTTTTAATGCCTTCGTTAACTGCTGGTGTACCTTCTTGTGGTGGTAGCACAATTTTCTTTGTCATGTTGTTTCCCCCTTAATAGACATCACGTAAATAGCGTTTTTCTTGTGTTAAACGCTCTAAATAGGCGCGCGCCTCATGTTCCGTTGTATTTTGCTGTTCTTGAATGACTTGTAAAATCGCTGCTTCTACATCTTTTGCCATTTGCTTTTCATCACCACAAATGAAGATAGTTGCACCTTTTTCTAGCCATTCATAGAATGTCTTTGCTTCTTCTAAAATACGATGTTGTACATAGATTTTTTCAGCTTGATCGCGTGAGAACGCCACAGACATCTTTGTTAATGTGCCTTCTTTTAAATAACGTTGCCATTCCACTTGATAGAGGAAGTCTGTCACAAAGTGCTGTTCACCGAAGAATAACCAACTTTCGCCTGTTGCACCTGTTTCATCACGTTGTTCAATAAAGGCTCTAAATGGTGCAATTCCTGTACCAGCACCAATCATAATAATTGGCTCGTCGTCTTTTGGTAAACGGAAGTGATCGTTTTCTTGAATGAAAATAGGGATTTGATCGCCAATCTCCAGTTCACTAGCAATCCATCCACTCGTTACACCTTCATAATGGCGTTCTTCGATGTCATATCGTACAAGTCCGACTGTAATATGCACCTCATCTGGGTTTGCATCATAACTACTCGCAATCGAATAAAGACGTGGCGGTAATTTACGTAATGTATCAGCTAATGTTTGTGCATCTAACTTTACATCATAGCTTTTTACAAGATCGATTAAATCACGACCTTCACGCCATGCTGCTTCTGGAAGTGGTGATACGCCTAATTTTTCAAGTAGCGGCTTTGTTAAAACACTGATTTCTAAACGATGTGTTAGCGCCTCTTGAATTGTTAATTCTTCTTGTTGAATTGTGACATGGTCATTTGCATCAATCGCTAACGCTTCTAGTAACGCTTGGACGCGCGCTGTATTATTTTTCGGATAAATACCGATGCTATCTCCCGGTGTAAATGAGATTCCCGAGCCTTCAAGTGATAATTCCACGTGATATGTTTCTTTATTTGAACCTGTCATATTCAAGTTAATCTTTTCTAGTACTTCTGCGTAGTATGGATTTTGTCTTGAATAAGTGGTTACTTCCTGTGTAGAGCTTACTTTCTTCTGTGCAATTGTGGCACCGACACCCGACTGTTGCAATAGTGCTTGTTGTACAGCTGTAAACCAATTGCTTGCATCTTCTTGGAAATCTAAATCACAGTCCACTCGTGGTACTAGTGCTACCCCGCCAAGCTTATGTAATTGTGTATCAAAGTCAATCGCTGTTTGACAGAATAAATCGTATGATGTATCACCAAGACCAAGAACGCTATACTGTAGATTCTCTAGTTTTAGCGCACGCGCACCGTGTAAAAATTCATAGAATGTTTTGGCGTTATCTGGCGCTTCACCTTCCCCTTGTGTACTCGTTACAATCAGTAAATTATCGACTTTTTTTAATTTTTTCACAGGGAAATCAGCCATCGAATAAACTTCTACTTGCACATCATTTTGCTTTAATTCTTCAGCAAATTGCGTCGCTAAATTTTTCGCATTCCCTGTTTGTGAGCCGTAAAGAATACTTGCTGTAATGGTTTTGATTGGCGCCTGTACTTCTTCGACAATTACAGCTGGTTGGTTCGTTTGTCCATGTTGTGTAGTCGCAGCTAAATATCCTGCTAACCATGTTTTTTGTTCTGCTGATAAGTTGGGTACTAATTCATTTAATAATTGGATTTGTTGTTCTGTGAAAGGACTATTCACAACTTGTAATACCATGTATGCCACCTCGACTATTTTGTATGATATAAAGCTTCTACTTTTTCAATTTGAATCACGCGAGCGTCTTGTACAATGATGCGAATCGAACCATTTTGAATTGCTGGTAGATATTCATGTAACTTCTCACGCAATTGCTGTAAATGGTCTTGTTTCTTCATATACTCACCCCATTTAATTCGATACTTTGCATTTTTTTCTCTACAGCTTCTTTAAAAGCACGAGCCGTACTCGGAACTTCTCCTAATCGCTTTGTCAAAATCACCTCTCTTTTTTCAGTTTGTTGAAGTCTTTCCAGTCGTTTCATGAGTAAACCCGAGAATAATAGATAGGGTATGAGAACGACTGGTTCTTTTCTCTCTTGATGCAGCGCTAAAACATCTTCAATTTTTGGTCCTGAACCATATAAAAAGGCGATATCAATCGAACGAATCGCAGTGCGTAATTTTAGCCGACTGGCGATTTCCGCAAATTCTTGCTGAATGGCAGGTTCTGAACTACCGCGTCCTACAATGATCAGTTGTGCATTCTTTGGAATGGGTTGTGTACTTAGTTGCTCAATGACTGCGTCAATCATCGTACGCGTTACACCAATTGGCTGACCGAGTGTAAACGTCACAGTTGGATATTTCGGTCCTACCTCTGCTAAAATCTCTGGTAAATCCGTCGTCGCATGCTGCGCTGTCAATAACAGTAATGGCATGACGATAATCTCTGTTGCACCTTTTGCTACACATGTGGCAACACCTTCTTCAATAGAAGGTGAAGAAATCTCTAAAAAGGCAATCTCTTGAATTGGTTCGTCCATCTGACTTTTAACGCGTTCAATAAATTCAATCGCCTGTCTCTCGCCTTCTCTCACTCGCGTTCCATGTCCTACATATAAAATCGCTCGCATTCGAATCCCTCCTAATAAGCTAGTGCTGCCTCTTGTACCCAAGCAATTTTTTCACGTAATTTAACCACTTCACCAACTAAAATAATGCTTGGATTGGCAATTCGTTCTTCCTCGACAATGCGTTCAATATTTTCAAGTGTTCCCGTTACAGTGCGTTGTTTGTCATATGTTCCCCAATGAATGAGTGCAACCGGTGTATCAACTGCACGTCCATGTGTCGTCAATTGTTTGACAATATACGGTAAATTTTGAACCCCCATATAAATCGCGACTGTATCAATACCTGTCGCAAGACTCTCCCACTTAATCGAATCATCTTTACCTTCCTTCATATGTCCTGTTACAATCGCAAAACTAGAACCATAATCACGATGTGTCACAGGAATGCCCGCATAAGCTGCTGCTGCGATACCTGATGTAATACCGGGGATAATTTCAAATGGAATATTAGCAGCCGCAACGACTTCAGCTTCTTCTGCGCCGCGTCCGAATACGAATGGATCACCACCTTTTAAACGAACGACCACTTTTCCTCTTAGCGCATATTCTACAAGTTGTGCATGGATATGCTCTTGAATCATGGCATGCTTTCCGGGAAGCTTTCCGCAAAAGACAAGCTCTGCATCTGCTCTCGCTTCGTTTAAAATATCTTCATTAATTAAACGATCATACAAGATCACATCTGCTTCTCGTATGACACGTAGCGCCTTTACCGTTAACAATTCCACATCTCCTGGTCCCGCACCGACAATATATACTTTTGACATATGTCATTCCTCCTTCTGAATAGAAAAAGAGACTCCTATTCATACGGAAGAACCGTAAAAATAAGAGCCTCTAGTTGTCTAGTCAGCTTCTTTTATATTTACTTAATTGTTAGTTTCGATGGTTTATTTGTTTTTGTTTGTGTAAAACGATGTTTTTCCAAGCGATTGATTTGAATAATCTTACCGTCTTGAATCGTTATTTGTACTTCACCAAATTGAATTTCTTGAATCGCTTTTTCAATAACCGATAAGTGCTGTTCTTCAATTAAATTCGTCATACAATATCATCCCTCTCAATCCTAAGTAACTCTATAGGAATTGTTTTATTGGACTTATTTTAGTATTGTAACGCAGAGAAGTCAACAGTATTTTCCATTTTCTTTTTAGATTGTTGTAGATTTTTGCAGAAAGACATAAAATACGATACGATGAAATGGAAGAAAATTGATACTTAATGAAAAGAAAAGAGGTCTTATTCGATGAATTTAGAACAAACTGCAGTTGTATTAATCGATGTACAGGGTCGCCTTGCTACATTGATGAACCGTCATGAAGAAACACTTCGTAAATTAGAACAACTCTTAAAAGGCGCAAAAACACTTGAACTACCGATTTTATGGTTAGAGCAATACCCAAGAGGTTTAGGTCCTACAGTCGATTCACTTGCAGAGATTTTATCACCAATTACAAAGCCAATTGAAAAAATAACATTTAGTGCATGGGGAACGGATGAATTTAAAGAGGCACTAATTGCTTCGGGTAAAAAACAAATCTTATTATGTGGTATTGAAACGCATATTTGCGTCTATCAAACTGCAAAAGATTTAAAAGCAGCTGGGTTCCATGTAGAAGTGGTTGCAGATGCTGTTGATTCTCGCTTCGAACTTGATCGCGAAATCGCATTACGCCGTTTTGAACAAGAAAATATTCCTTTAACAACAGTCGAGATGGCTTTATTTGAACTGCTGGAAGTAGCTAAAGGCGACGCGTTCAAACAAGTAAGTAACATTATTAAATAGAAAAAAGGGAGTAGTTGAATGATTACTGCTCCCTTTTTTGATGAAAATAAGCATCTATTTTTCGGAAAGTCCACAGCAGTATGGATAAGCTAAAAACAAAGCGACACACTTGGATTACTACATAGAGTAACCAAGAATTTGGCGATTGCTCTACTAATATGGAATAAATCGCTACAATTGCACAGATGTATACTATTATTTTTTTCATTTATATTCTCCTTAAAACCAACTAATACTATCGGAATAGTAATTTCTATGTTATACTTCGAATAATAGACGACAGGAAAGGGGTTTTTATATGACATCCATTCAATTAAAGCCTGAAGCAAAACGTTACATTCAAAATCATGGAAGCTACAATCCATTTACAGAAAATGAACAAGGAATTCAAATTGAACGAACACCCTTCTTACAACGACATATTCAATTAGCTGACATAAAATCCATAGAAAACACATATTTTATAGCTAAAGACGGCACTAAAATTCCGATTCGTATTTATACACCTCATACAGATGAGGCGATTCTACCTGTCATTTTATACTTTCATGGTGGTGGTTGGGCAATCGGTGATTTAGATTATATGGATGGTGGGTGTCAGTATCTCGCTAAACATAGTCAGGCGATCATTGTGAATGTGGATTATCGTTTAGCGCCTGAACATCCCTACCCTATCCCGCAACAAGATGCGTATGATGCACTAAACTGGATTTACCAAAATCCATTACAACTACCGATTGATTTAAAACGTCTCGCTGTAGCTGGTGACAGCGCGGGTGGTAACCTCGCTGCTTCGATTGCCGTACGAGCGATTGAAGAACAAGGACCGCCCATTCAAGCTTTGCTACTTACGTATCCTGCACTGGATGCCACTGCTACTGTAGCAAACGAGGATCTTCAATTCGCCAAACAATATGGTTTAGATGACGATGAATTAGACCTTTATTACCGCTATTATGTACAAGGGAATGAACGTCTTACACATCCTTATGTCTCACCTGCTCTTTATGAGAAGAAGGCATTACTTCCACCTACGATTATTGTGAGTGCTGCTTACGATGTATTAAATCATGAAGGCGAAAAGTTTATTGAGGAACTACAACAAGCAGGTGTTCAAGCAGAACGTGTGATTCTCGATGGCTTAATTCATAGTTTTTTCAGTAAGATGGACTATTTCGAACAAGAAACAGAAGAAGCAACGATTCACCTATCCAACTTCTTCCATTCTATCATACAAGATGGATTAAATTTTAAACACAGAAAAGAGACCGAGACAAAACTATTTTCAATAGAGCAAATCCCATATGATTTTTGAAATCATATGGGATTATTCATTTTCAATCAATTTTCACTATAAAGAATAATATATTCAAAAAAATCTTATTAAATGTGATTCTATCTTAATGTATATATTTATAGGCTACATACCCTACATACTTCTTACCTTTTTTTACATACTGTACTTTTACCCAACCTGTTTTTTTACTATCATCAATATTTATGAAAGGTCCTTCATTTCCATTCATATCATAATAATATTCTAGTCGAGTCCCCAATGGAATCTTTTGAATTACTTTTGAACTACTTGTTGCTTTAGAACGCAAATTTACATCTTTAGCATTAACGATAACGTAATCAAGACTATACAAATTTACTTTTAAATATTTAACTTTTATATACCCTACTTTATTTCGCACTAATTTTTTTTGATATTCTGGTGCTTTTGAAGCATATTTAACTTTTACCCATTTTTCATTTACAAATTGAATAATTTTAACACGATTTGGAACATAGTCTGTTCCTTCTGGATAATCAACTGAAAATCCACTTTTTATTTTACCTATTTTTTTACCATTGGGTTTGTTATAAACTGTTGTCGATGATACAAAACTATTATACCCACTTCTAGGACTATCTTTTAATTTAGCGCTTGACTCTGTTACAAAAACTGATGAGAATCCTAACATTAAAGCTATACATAAAATAACTTTCTTCATATCTTACTCCTCCTTTTCTTTCACAACTATACAGAATTTTATAATTTAATTATACCTATTTTTTGTTAAAATATGCAAAAATTTGATTCTAATTAAATTTATTTTTCCATTTATAACATATACATCGAAAAGAGCCTCAGCATAAAAAAATGCCGAGGCTCTTGTTGTTATGATTGCTTTTTAAATTCTACATCGAGCGCTTGGTACGCTTGTTGGAATTTTCCGCCGTCTTTTATAGCTGCATGATATAACGCTTTTAGCGCGTAATCATTTTCTAAAGACATGGATTGTTTAATCTCATTCAATTCTTTTTTCAATTGAGGAGTCGTATTGACTAATTTTTGCATTTGATTTTGATGGTAACGCATTGACTTCACTTCCTTTATCTTTACAGTATAACACGATTGAAAATAAATAGTATTGGTAATCACTTCCACTTTTCTGTATAGTTGAATTAGGTTTCTTTTTTCATGCTTTTTTCTACAAAAGGGGGTGTTTTCCGTTGAATAGGAAACATTTTAGTATTATGATTGGCGCTATTTTATTTTTAACAATCGCAATGGGGATTGGTCGCTTCTCTTTCACATCTGTTCTTCCTTTTTTACGGGAATCGGAGAATTTATCCGTTCAAACAGGTAGTGTAATTGCTGCTGGGAACTATATTGGCTACTTAGTCGGTGCTTTTGCGGCTGGTTGGATTGTGAAATATCAAAAGAGTATTTTAGGATTAAATGTCTTTTTATGCATTTTATCGGTGTTTTTCATGGGGGTAACCGATCATGTGAGCATGTGGTTCTCGTTGCGTATTGTTAGTGGTATTACAGGTGGTATTATTTTCGTACTTACGTCGAGCATGCTAATGGATTATTTAGCCAAATACCAGCTTGGCAAATGGTCTGGCTATACATTTAGCGGAATCGGACTTGGTATTGCGATTTCTGGATTAGTTGTACCGCTTTTCGTTTCATACGGGAATTGGCGGATTGCTTATTTCGGTTTAACAGCCATCGCAGCTTTCTGTATGGTCATTACATTCATTTTATGGCGTAATCTACGTGCAGAGCCACATATCAAAAGTCCAAAATCAGATAAAGTACTGCGTGGTTTTATGGTTTGGCTGACGATTGCCTATGGTTTAGAAGGACTTGGATACATCATTACAGGTACATTTTTAGTTGACTTGGTACATAGTATTCCGAGCATTCAACAATATGCTGGCTTTAGTTGGGTCATTGTCGGTTTAGGCGCCATTCCGTCTGCACCGCTCTGGATTTGGCTCATGACAACCTATAAACCAACGACGATTTTATCCATTGCATATATCATTCAAATTGTGGCGGTCATTCTACCTGTTCTTACGACGAATATTTGGACGGTACTTCTATCAGCGCTACTATTTGGCTCTACGTTTGTCGGACTTGTTGCGATGTCAACAAGCTACGGAAGACAACTTTTCCCGAAAAAGAGTGCCAGTGTCGTATCGATTTTAACGACTTCCTATGCAATTGGACAAATCATCGGACCCATTGCAGCTGGAATTCTAGTGAAGCAATATGGAAGTTACAATGCTGCGCTTGTATTTGCATCCATCATCATTTTGTTCGCACTCATTCTCTTGCGTGTCGGCTTACTTTTTCAAAAGAGTCCCACAACACAAGCTGTTGAATCAACAAGTTTAGAATAAGACAAAAAAGCGTCATTGCAATTGGGGGTTGCAATGACGCTTCATCTCATTTTGGGGAGAGATGTATGATTTTATTTTTGATAAACGCATTGACCTGCGACATATGTTTCTTTCACTGTTGTTTCGCTGATTTTTTCAGGTGAAACGGTGAAAAGATCTTGTTCTAGTACGACAAAGTCTGCGTGATATCCTTCTTTTAATTGACCAACTAATGGAATATTGGCACACTTCTGTGCTGCACGTGTATAACCATCAATCGCTGTTTCGACACTAATTCGAGATTGTTGACCATGGTCTGTCCCGTCATAAGAAGTGCGTGTAACAGCTGCTTGAATACCCACGAATGGATTAACAGGATCGGCCCATGCAGTTGCTGGTGCATCAGAAGATAAAGCTGTTAAAACACCCGCCTCTAAAAACTTCTCTACAGGATATGTTTTTTTCGTGCGTTCTTCACCTAAGTTATTCAAATATGTTTCAATCTCAGCATATAAGAAGATGGGTTGCGTATTAAAAGCAATCTGCTTCTCTGCTGCTTTTTGAATATCTTCTTCTCTTGGCATCGCTACATGCTCAATACGGAAAGTCGGTGCATCTTGCATCCAATTTTCTTCCTGCTCATATGCTTCAATCACTTGATGGATTGCCTGTTCACCCATTGCATGAACCGCCATCTGTACACCACATTCTTTTGCTTTTTTCGCAGCTTGTTGCAGTGTATCAATTGAAATTGTTGAGATACCGTAGTTTGAATCATCACCTAAGAATGGTGTATCTACCCAAGCAGTTTGTCCTGACACACTACCGTCTGTGAACGCTTTAATGCCCGCGACAAATACTTGATCTTCTGGATTTGAATTTTCTTTTGTAATAAATTCTTCGTTTTCAATTTCACTCCATAAATAATAAATGGCTGTACGTTGTGAGAACCCTTTACGAACTGCTTCTTTAAAAATACTGTAGTAATCGATTGGTTCACGTAATGCCATCATTTCCGTAATCCCTGTAATACCATATTGATGAAGTGTGTGGTCTAATTCCACTAATAAATCTGAACCACGTTCTAATGTTAATTCTGGCATAACTTTTTCAACAAGTACACGTGCACTTTCACGTAATGTTCCTGTTGGTTCACCATTCTCATCACGGTCAATCTTACCGCCTGCTGGATCTTCCGTATCTTTTGTAATACCTGCAAGCGCTAAAGCACGACTATTTGCTGTCACAATATGTCCGCAAGAACGATGTAGAACGACTGGATGTTCTTTTGATACAGCATCTAAGTCGTATCGATTCGGCGCACGTCCTTCTGCTAACTTCCCTTCATCATAGCCCCAGCCTTCAATCCAGCTATGCGCGTCTTCTGCTTGTTCCACTTGTTCTGTAATACCTGCTGTAATATCCGCAATCGAATACGCTTTTGGCGGTGAGCATTGCACTTGTTTAACAGAATCTGCAAACATAATGGGATGCATATGTGATTCAATGATTCCCGGAATGACACGTTTTCCTTGTAAATCAATTACTTCTGAAGCTTGTTCTGGTAAGCCTGCTTCATCACCTACATAGATAATCTTGCCATGCTCTACAGCCATTGCTGTCGCATGACGTTGTTCAGGATTTGCTGTATAAATCAAACCATTTTTAAATATTTTCACGTGTCTTCCTCCTACCTTAAATTTGAATCGTTTTGTCCGATGTCGCTTTTGATGTTTTGGATTTAAATAAGAATGTTCCGACAATAAAGCCTACAATCGCTGGAATCACCCACGAAAAACCATCTGCTGCTAATGGTAGCTGTTGAATACCATCAAATAAGAATGGTACTTTCAGCCCTAAATTACCAATCGTTTCGAAAACGCTTACAACTGCTGTAAATAAAATAGCTCCGCGATACGAACCACCATTTGGAATCCATTTAGCAAATGTTCCAAGTAATACAAGAACGATGGCTACTGGATAAAGTGCTGTAAAGATTGGCATTGCATACGTTACAATACTCGTTACACCTAGAGAACCAATTAAAATACCGACAATACATACCACCGCTGCCCATACTTTATAGCCGATTTTGTTATGAGTTAGGTCTGTTAAAAATTGTGCAATGACAACAATAACGCCAATCGCAGATGTTAAACATGCCAGTGCAATCGCTACTGCTAATAAAGCGCTACCTGCATTTCCTAAAATACGTTCAATGAGTTCAGATACAAGTGCTGTATCACCAATATCCTGTGCAAAAGAACCGCTACCTGAAGCACCTAAATACAGTAAACCACCGTAAATTACAAACAAACCAATACCTGCAATGGCAACACCACTAAACGCTACTTTTTTCGCTGCACGTCCTTTGTAACCATATGCTGTAATTGCTGCTAAGAAAATCGGTGCACAGAAGATTCCTGTTACCACATCTCCTGTTTGATAAGCACTTAGAAAGGCATTTGAGAAAACACCATCTATACGTGCTGCAATTGGATTACCAACAGGTGTAATTAAACCCTTTATCACAATGAATAAAAGTACAATGACTAATACAGGTGTTAAATATTTCCCTAATTTATCAATTACATTTGATTGATCCATCGCAAAGAAATAACTAACCGCAAAGAAAATAATAATTGTGACAATAGCTGGTGTTCCTGGAATTAACTTTGATACGCCAAGTTCATGTGTTGTTGCTGACATACGTGGAATCGTCACAAGCATACCAATTCCAACCATTAATAGTAAGTTGAATAGTTTATGGAACCATGGACTAATGGGTGCTGTTAAATCTTCAAAGCGTCCACCTACATTTAAAATCGCTACCACCGCTAATAACGGTAAAACAATTCCTGTAATCGTAAAGCCTGTTAAACCGAGAATCCAATTATCTCCTGATAGATTTCCGATTGTAGGCGGAAAAATTAAGTTGCCCGCACCGAAGTAAATCGCAAATAATGCGAGTCCCACAACGACTGTGTGTTGAATTGTTTTCAATAGATTGTCCCCCTTTGTTTCACTAGCCTTTTCTCCCCTTTGAGAAAATGGTATTGATTAGCTAGTAATCAACATATTATAGGAATTTTGCGTAAATAAAAAGAAGGGAAAAGTTTCCCTCCTACCGTAAAAAATTTTTTACCTTAATTCATATTTTGCTAATTTGTACTTTAACAATTGTTTTGAGATACCCAGTCTACGTGCAGATTCTGCTAATTTACCCCCTGTTTGTTCAAAGGTCTTTTTCACTAACATCCGCTCAAATTGATCGACCTCATCTTTTAAATGGTAGGTCTCATGCATATCTACTGAATGATGCGCTTGTAAACGATCTGGCAAATCATCTATCGTGATTTCATGCCCTTCTGCTTGGTGAAAAGCAGATTCCATCGCATTTTTCAGCTCACGTACATTCCCAGGCCAATCGTATTGTTGGCATGCTTTAATCGCATCTTCTTGAATCTGTGTAATGCTTACATCCATATGCGCATTAAAAAAATGAATAAAATGATACATGAGTGGTTCGATATCTTCTTTTCGCTCTTTTAAAGATGGAATTGTTAGTTCTAAAATATGTAGACGATAAAATAATTCTTCTCGAATGACTCCATTCGTCAATAATTCCATAGGCGGTATATTCGTTGCGGCCATTATTCGTAAATCAATATGTACGAAACTATCCGTTTGTTGATTGTAAATTTTTTGTTGTTCAATAATGCGTAAAAGTGGATATTGTGCTTCTAGAGGCAATGCTTGTAAGTTATCTAGAAACAATGTGCCACCATTTATTTTTTCTAATACCCCTTCTTCAATGAGTTGTTTTTGGATTTTTTCTTCTGTTAGTTCACTACAATTGATAGATAAATATGGAGATAATGAACGATTACTCATATTATGAATCGCTTGAGCCACCAATTCTTTTCCCGTTCCTGTGCGTCCAAAAATCATCAATGTGGAATCGGTTTTAGCGAATTTTTTCATTTTTTCTTGTACGCGAATGGATTGATCACTTACAGCTACAACATCTTCGATTGTGTGAATTGTATTATTTTTCCGATAATTTTTATGTTGCGGATAGTCTTTTAAAACATGTATATCCTGCTTTTCATAATAATGCTTTGAGAATTCAATCGCACCTTTCACAACCCCTTGTGTATCTAAAATTGGGTACGTTGAATTTTTCGAAATATACGTAAAGCCATTTTTCGCACGTAACTGTTGGGTTACGTGCTCCATTGGCTTCCCTGTTTTTAAAACGGTAATTAATGTGCTATCTTCTAACGTTAAATTATCATATACCGCTGTAATATTTCGACCGACAAATTGATCCATTGTATAACCTAAGTTCGTCAAAATTTGTAAATCCGCCATATCAAAAAATAGAGTTTGACCATGTTGGTCGACAATGAGCGTATTGTCATAATCCTTTAAATGTTTTACATCTTGTAACGTGTTCATTTTCCCACCTCTAGTTGCTTATTACTTGAATTGAAGGGTGACAGACCAAAGTTCTGCTTGTGTACCAATTCGCATTGGTGGACCCCAGAAACCATATCCTGATGTCACGAGATAATCCGTACCATTTCGTTTTTCATGTCCATAATTTAACTCATAAATAAATTCTGTCATCCATTTTCCCGGCCAAATCTGACCTGCATGTGTATGACCAGACATCATAAATGACACACCTGAATCATTCATTGTTTTACTTGGTTGATGGTCAATCACAATCCATGGTTGCCCTGATTTTATGTCTTTTTGTAACGTTTTTAAAGAGGCACGTTTTTTATTTGTCGCATCATCACGCCCTGTTAACGCGATATCCCCTGCAATTGTGACGGTTTGATCTTGTAATAACGTCACATTCGCGTTTTTCATGGCTTGTTTTACAGCTGGAAGCTCATCTCCAATGTACTCATGGTTACCGAGAACTGCATAAACACCATATGTTGCTTGTAGTTTCTTCAATTCATCTTCCATCTGCTGTTCATTAAACCACTTTGGTGAGTCATCTACAAGGTCTCCTGCTAAAATAACAACATCTGGCTTCTCTTTATTTGCAAGCTCTACAAAACGTGAAAGGTGCTTTTTATTCGAGAGTAGTCCCAAATGTGTATCACTTGCGACAACTACTTTTAATTGTTGACCATTCGCTTTTTCAGGTCGTTCAATGGTTTGATGATGAACGATTGGTGTATAAGCATAATATGTACCTACACCGGCAGAAATTAGTAATATTACAATGGCGCTACTTCCAATAATTCGTGTATAACGTCGTCTTAAAATAAGCGATAAAATATTACAAACGATACATAAAATAAGTCCATATGAAAAAGCAAATAACCAATAATCACTTAGTATTTTCAAAAAATCGAGCGGGATGAATCGCGTCAACATAATTGAATACGCAATGAAGGCATAAATAATCCAAAACGCTACTTTCCCTCGCTTCAAACCGAAACTTTTCATCAGTACACGTATATTCCAGCCAACATAAAAAACAAGTGCGGAATAAATGAGAAGCGCAATAATAATCACTAATATAACTTTAAACGTCATGTCATTCCTCCTTTTCTATAAGTTGGCACGTATGATTATGCCACGCATACTGTTCAAAATCATTCACAATATAACTTTCTGCAAACGTCTCTCTTGCATGCTGTACAAGGCGTTGTAAGTCATGTGATAAAAAACGAGCACTAATATGATTCATGAATAACTGCTTTGCGCCCGCTTCTCGTGCCACACGCGCCGCTTCTTCATTCGTCGCATGACCATAAATAGCAGCAAGCTCCGACGTTCCTTCATCAAAAGTCGCTTCATGAATGACTACATCTGCATCTTTTGCTAAATCGATAGCTGCCTCGCAGTAACGTGTGTCACCTAAAATCGTCACAGTAAAGCCTTTGATTGGTTCAGATACAACTTGTTCACTTGAAATAACTTCCCCGTTCTCTAATTGTACATCAAAACCATTCTTTAAGCGTCCTAGTAGCGGTCCATTTGGTACACCAAGTTGGCGCGCTTTTTCTACATCTAACTTACCTGGCAAATCTTTTTGGACGATTCGATAACCATAACAAGGAATGACATGCTCTAATTGACGTACATATACTTGAAATTGATCATCTTCAAATAACAAACCTTCTGTTACTTCTACAAAATGCAGCTCATATGTTAGATGCGTCTTCGTGACATTCAGTGTCATGCGAACCCATTCTTCTAATCCTTTGGGTCCATAAATTGTTAGTGGATCATTCCCACCTAAAAAGGAGCGTGAACTTAAAAAACCTGGCAAGCCAAAAATATGATCCCCATGTAAATGTGTAATAAAGAGTTTATTAATCTTACCTGGTTTAATCGTCGTATGTAAAATTTGATGTTGTGTTGCTTCACCACAATCGAACAACCAAATTTTACCGCATTCTTCTAATAACTTTAGCGCAATTGAAGATGTATTGCGTAATTTAGATGGCATGCCTGCCCCTGTCCCTAAAAACTGAATCTGCATTTCATTTCCTCCTAATGATCGTCTAAAAAATCTTTACTAAAACTCGTCTGCGCTGTGTAATCAGGATTTTTAGCTATAGAGATACCTTTTTGAAGACTGTTTTTCCCGTATTTTTGTTGTAGCTGTTCTACCAACTTTAAAACCGGTTCTTCTTTTGCATGTTCCGCATAATTGAAAATCGAAAGTTGTTCAGCCGCTTCCCTCCGATTATATACATGACTAACCGTAACGCCCATTAAGCGTAACGGTTCAAAATTCCAATGTTTGCGTACTAATTTAAGCGCCTCGCGTTCAATATCTTGCTGCTCATAGATGCCATTTTTAAATGTTATAGAACGCGTTTTATTCTGCCAATCTGATGTTCGCATTTGAATTTGCAAAGTCGTACCAGCTAAATTTTTTGCACGTAATCGTTTTGCTACTTTTTCACTTAATTTTTGAACCATCTCTACTACGTCACGCATCTCTACTAAGTCTACAGCGGAAGTCATCGAATTACCAACCGATTTTATATCGTAAATAGCTTCTGGGTCTACTTGTCTACGATCTATACCATGTGCCTTTTCCCATAGACGAACCCCATTCTTCCCCATCCATTGATGCATTTCTTTTTCCGTTTTCTGCGCTAGATCACCAATCGTTTCAATGCCATACGTGGCTAACTTTTTCGCCGTACTCGCGCCTACTCCATGCATTTCAATCGTTTTTAAAGGCCATAATATGTGTGGCACTTGTCTTTTTCGCAGCACAGTGATGCCCATTGGTTTTTTCATATCGGAAGCCGTTTTCGCTAAAAACTTATTCGGTGCAATCCCGATGGAACAAGGTAAATCGAGTTCTTCTTTTAACTGCATTTGAATTTTTTCAGCTAATTGAATCGCTTCACTTCCTTGTACAATCTCTGTCACATCCATATAGCCCTCATCAATGGATACAGGTTCAACAAGATGTGTATAGCTTCTTAATAGATCAAACATCGCTTTTGAAGCCCGTCTATATGCATCAAAATTAGGGGGGAGGAGAATGATTTCAGGACACTTTTGTTTTGCTTCCCACACAGGCATCGTCGTATATACGCCTTTTGCCCTCGCTTCATAGGAACAGGTAACTAAGATTCCACGACGTTCCTTCGGGTTACCAGCTACCGCAATCGCTTTTCCTTTTAGCGTCGGATTCAATGCTTGTTCTACCGAAGCATAAAAACAATTCATATCTAAATGAAAAATAATACGCGCTTGTGTCATCTCCTCACCTCTTCCCAATCATATGTTCTTATTATAATATGTTTAGAACTTGCATACCATCTATGTTACTTAAACAATCTAAAAAAATAAGGTTTGAACATAGCGCAATTTTCTACGCATGTTCAAACCCACTTTTATTTATTCAGCTTCTGCTTCTTTATTTTTTAAATCAACCATATATTGTTTAATTTCTTTAATGCCTTCTAATGAATCGACTAATACAGATGGTGATACGAGTGTAATCATTCGTTCATCTAAGTTAGCGACAGCTGTGAAATAACGTGTACGTGCATAATTCACAAGCCCTACTTGATTCAATTGTTCTGTTGGAATATCTAAAATTTCTTTTGCTTCTAATACCTTTAATGCAAATGTGAAATCATCGACATGTAGTACGAGTAAACGACTTAAATCGCCCCCGCCACTACGACCATATAAAATGCGTTCGAAATCTAAAATTGGTACTAATTCACCGCGATTTTTCGTTAATCCATCGACATAGTCTGGTAAATGTGGAATACGATTTGTCATTTCAATTTTTTCAATTGAAATCACATGATCGACTGATACCGCATATTCTTCCTGACCGCATCGAAATACGACTACTTTAGAATTTGTCATATTGAATTTACCTCCATTATCTATCTTGATGTTTACTATGTATGACATGGTGCTATTCATTATATAGTAAAAAGGGCATGAAATCAAAATGATTATTAAACCGAAAGGACTAATGATACTTATGGCATATTCCCTGTTTTATACAAAACAAAAATACCTATTTCTATCGTACTTTCGTATTTTTCTTATAAATACTTCT
This sequence comes from Kurthia sp. YJT4, assembly GCF_030219945.1. Taxonomy (NCBI): domain Bacteria; kingdom Bacillati; phylum Bacillota; class Bacilli; order Caryophanales; family Caryophanaceae; genus Kurthia; species Kurthia sp. YJT4. The sequence goes on from NZ_CP126689.1 coordinate 1,719,350, forward strand.
TTTTTTAACATTTTTTACATATAAAAAGCCGAAATATCGCTAAGCAGCGACATTTCGACCTTTCTTATACTTGGATTGAGAATTTTTTAGAATACATCACATTCTCTTTATATAAAATGATTATTTTGATGAAATAGTTGCAGATACTTTCACAACTTCTACAAGTAAATCTGCTAATTTTTCTAATTCTTCAACGGGCATACGCTCTTTTGTCGTATGGATATTTTCGTAACCAACTGCTAAGTTAGCTGTTGGAATACCAAATCCTGCGATGACATTCGCATCACTACCGCCACCTGATTGCATGATTTTCGGCTCACGACCTACTTGTTCAACTGCTTTTTTCGCAACTTGTACAACTAAATCTTCTTCTGTGAAGCTGAATCCAGGATACATGCGTGTAATTTCCACTTCTGCACTACCACCCATGTCTTTCGCAGCTTGTTCAAACGCTTCTTTCATATGTTGCTCTTGTACTTCTAATTTTACTTCATTTAATGAGCGACATTCTGCTAAAATATGCACTTCATCGCATACGATATTCGTTGCTTTACCGCCTTCAAAACGACCAATATTCGCTGTAGTTTCTGAATCAATACGACCTAATTTCATATTTGCAATCGCTTTTGAAGCGATTGTAATCGCTGAAATTCCTTTTTCAGGTTCTACACCTGCATGTGCTGTTTTACCTGTTAATGTCGCGACAACTTTTGTTTGGAATGGTGCTGCTGTAACAATGCCACCTACTTTGCCATCTGAATCAACAGCAAAACCATATTTCGCTGTAATTTTCGCTGGATCTAATTCTTTTGCACCTGCTAAACCTGATTCTTCACCTGCTGTAATAACGAATTCGATATTACCATGGTCAACTTTTTCTTCTTGAATACGTTTCGCCATTTCAAGTAATGCAGCGATTCCCGCTTTGTCATCTGCACCTAGAATGGTCGTACCGTCTGAATAAATATAACCATCTTCTTTAATTGTTGGTTTAATACCTACACCTGGTACAACGGTATCCATATGTGTTGTAAAGTAAATTGTGTCCGCTTCTACATTTCCTTTTAATGTCGCAATAATGTTACCTGATGCATGCCCGTTACGTGTATGTGCATCATCTACATATACATCAAAACCTAGTGATTTTAATTTCTCTTGTAGAACAGGTGAAATCTTTTCTTCATGATATGTTTCTGAATCAATTTGAACTAATTCTAAAAATTCTTCTACTACACGACTTGTCATGGTAAAAAACTCCTTTTTATATAAATCTATTATTATTTTAACATAATCAACAAAGCGTTTCTAATCACCAGCTAGTAATTGATGATCGTAATAAGCTTTTTTGATGAGAATATCTAACTCACCTGTGAATTCTTCATTGGCTTTTGCTTGATTTACGTGTTCTAATAGCTGCTTTAAACAGTGTCTTACTTTCGGACTGTCTTCATCTTCTAACATTCCTTTTTCAAAATAATAATGATCAAAAAATAAATTTAAAAAACGCTGATTTGTAAAATAAAGTGATTCATTTTGCGAATACATCGCATCATTGGCTGCACCTAAATAGTATTCCAACATGCGAACTGTCTTAATGGATTGAATTTGCGTTGATAATTCATAATGAAGCACTTGTAACCAAAGTTGTTGTAAATAATCAAAACGAATTAATTGAAGCACACGCATAATTTCTACATGCTTGATAGGATAATAATAAAATGCACGCACCTCTAATAAATCGGGTGTTTCAAATAAAGCATCATTATAAGAGAACCAGCGATACATCGTATCATAGTCATAAAAGTCTTGATGCTCCATCGTATAAATTACTTCGCGAAGATCCCGATAAATCTCATTCGCTAATGTAACAAACTCTCCTTCAATCGGTATATAAAAAGCTGTTACTTCTAATTCAGGGACTTGGGTCACCATACGACGAATAAAGCGATTGGCTGTTCGTTCAATTTGATCTTCATGTAAATAGAACGCTTTCGGATTTCCTTCGATTATGTCAAACACTTGCCCATATGATTGGTGCACATCTTGTTGTAAATTTTCCAAAATGACATGTGCTACTTTTGAAAAAACAAACTCTAACTGGCTCCCTTTAAAAGGATAGGCTGTATGATGCCAATTTTTATAATAGAATAGAACAATTGTCTGGTAAAAATCATAAGGTGTTCCTACATAAACACCCGTTAATGTTCTAAAATAATCAATCGCTTCTTCATTTTTTTGTAGTAATGTTTTAGGTAATGTAGAAGGTAACTCATTAAAGAAATGAAGCATCTCAATGACATCAACTGCTAGACTTTCTTTTTGAATGTCGATGTACTCGCGGTCCACATGAATGGCACGTTGCATATCTTCAAGTGGTGCTTCTACTTCTATTTCTAAAGGGTGTTCCTCGACTTCTACTTCTTCTACTGGTTCCATTACTTCTGTATTACTTCTCTTTCTGCGTTTGAACATCCACATTCTCTCCGTTCTCGTAAAACTTCTGCCATTCGGATTGTGGCACCATACCACCGCCCGTTAACCATGCTACATGATAGGCTGCTGGTGCTTGAATTAAACCAATTGCAACAAGTCCTGCTGCTGCTGACGGTTCAATTTGTAATCCTTCTGTCTCTTTTAACTCATATACCATACGATATAGTTGATTGTCTGTCACTGTGACAATGCCATGTAAAATCGGCATCATCAACTGCCCTACAAACTTAGAAGCACGACCTACTGCTAAACCATCGGCTGCTGTTTGATTCGATAAACCGATATCTTGTACCGAAATATCATGATGCTGTTCAGTCGCCATACCAAGTAACATACAAGGTGATTCGACAGGTTCTACAAAATAACAATGTACAGCATCACCAAAAATTGTTTTTAGACCATACGCAACACCGCCAGGACCGCCACCAACACCACAAGGCAAGTAAACAGCCAGTGGATTTTCAATTGATATATGAATGTTTGCTTCTTCTAGCTGCTTTTTTAAACGACGTGCGGCAACTGCATAACCACTAAATAAAGCTTGCGAATTTTCATCATCGATAAAGAAGGCGAATGAATCTGCTTCTGCCTCTTTTCGTCCTTGTTCTACTGCTTTACTGTAGTCACCCGTATGCTCTACAACTGTGACACCTTTTTCACGTAATAAATCTTTTTTCCATTGTTTCGCATCATGCGACATATGCACGACAACACGAAATCCTAATTTAGCACTCATAATCCCGATACTTAATCCTAGATTCCCTGTTGAACCAACGACAATCGTATATTTTGAAAATAGCGCATGAAATGCTGGTTCTGTAAACTGCGCATAGTCTTTTGTTGGCTCAATGAGTCCATTTGAAGTTGCTAACTGTTCTGCAATGGTTAATACTTCATGAATACCACCTCGTGCTTTAATTGAACCTGCTATTGGTAAAATATCGTCTCGCTTTAACCATAACTGTTCATTTTCATGCACGTATCTTTTTTGTAATAGAGTCGCCTGTTGAATGGGCGATTCAATCAATCCATTCGCTTCCTTCATTGTTGGTTCGATCGCCATAAAATACGGTGCAAAACGCTGTAGACGTGCTTCAGCATCATCAATTAATGTCGGCTGAATCGATAACTGCTTTTCTGCTTCTTCCCATCGTAAGCGGTGCGGGTTTTCCCAATAATACGGTTGTTTTTTCTGAAGCTGTTCAATAATCGACATACATCGAACCTCCTAAAATCTTTATTTTATTTCATATTACTACAAATGATTCAATTTTTCGTGTAAAACTCGTTCAAAGCAATAAAAAAAAGCGCGTCACGTCTTGTAAAAAGACGTGACACACTTCTACATTGTTAAAAGAAAATTATAATGGAATGTTACCATGTTTTTTCTTCGGACGATCTTCTTGTTTATTACGTAACATTTCTAATGATTGGATTAGTTTTAAACGTGTTTCACGTGGATCGATGATATCATCAACTAAGCCATGAGAAGCTGCCACATATGGATTTGCGAATTTTTCTTTATATTCTTCGATTTTTTGTGCGCGTGTTGCTTCAGGATCATCTGATTTTGCAATCTCGCCTGCATGAATAATATTCGCTGCACCAGCTGCACCCATTACTGCGATTTCAGCGTTTGGCCAAGCGTATACCATATCTGCTCCAATTGATTTTGAGTTTAGCGCTACATATGCACCGCCGTATGCTTTACGTAGAATAACTGTAATTTTCGGTACAGTTGCTTCTGAATAAGCAAATAAGATTTTTGCACCATGACGAATGATTCCACCATGTTCTTGTTTAACGCCTGGGAAGAAACCTGTTACATCTTCAAATGTAATAACTGGAACATTAAATGCATCACAAGTACGTACAAAACGTGCTAATTTATCTGATGAATCGATATCTAAGCCACCTGCAAGTACTTTTGGTTGGTTACATACGAAACCAACTGATTCACCTTTAATACGCGCAAAACCAACAACAATATTTTTAGCGAAGTCTTTTTGAACTTCCATGAATGTACCAGGGTCCGCAACTTGTTCGACTACTTTACGTACATCATATGATTTTGTTTGGTCGATTGGCACGATGTCTAATAATTCTGAACGGTACTCGTCTTCTTCGTTAAATTCAACCATCGGTGCTTTTTCTGTATTATTTTGTGGTAAGTAGCTTAATAATTGTTTGATTTGCTCAATTGCTTCTTCTTCACTTGGTGCACGGAAATGTGCGTTCCCTGCGATTGCGTTATGTACTTTTGCACCGCCAAGACCTTCTGAAGAAATCTTTTCACCTGTTACAGTCTCAATTACTTTTGGTCCTGTAATGAACATTTGTGATGTTTTTTCAACCATTAAGATAAAGTCTGTAATAGCTGGTGAGTAAACTGCACCACCTGCACAAGGTCCCATAATTACAGAGATTTGGGGAATGACACCCGAATAAATTGAGTTACGGTAGAAGATTTCACCATAACCATCTAATGAAAGTACACCCTCTTGAATACGTGCGCCACCTGAATCATTAATACCGATGAATGGTGCACCTGTTTTTGCTGCTAAATCCATTACATTCGCAATTTTCATCGCATGCATTTCACCTAATGCACCGCCGAATACTGTGAAGTCTTGTGAGAATAAGTATACAGGACGACCATTTACTTTACCGTAACCTGTTACAACACCATCTCCAGGACCTTCTTTACCAGCCATACCAAAGTCAACAGTACGGTGTTTTACGAATGGATTTACTTCAACGAATGTACCTTCGTCTAATAATAAATCAATACGTTCACGTGCTGTTAATTTACCTTTTTCATGTTGTTTTTCGATACGAGCGTCACCACCGCCCAATTCGATTTCACGCTTTTTGTCAAATAATTCGTTTATTTTATCATACATATCCATTGTTTACGATTCCCCTTTGTATTAGCTTCGATCAACTAGCTCGTAAAGTACACCAAAAGATGATTTCGGATGAATGAAGGCAACTTTTGCACCGCCAGCACCAATTTTTGGTTGCTCAGACAATAGACGGGCTCCTTCATTTTTCATACGTTCCATCTCCGCTTCAATTCCAACGACTTGTAATGCGATATGGTGAATTCCTTCACCGCGCTTTTCTAAGTGCTTGTGAATGGCACTTTCTTCACTAAGTGGTTCTAATAATTCGATATGTGTATTACCTGCATCAATGAATGCTACACGTACTTGTTCTGAAGCAACTTCTTCGACATTTAGAAGTTTCATACCGAGTACATCTGTATAATATGTAATACGTTCATCGAGATTATTGACAGCGATGCCAATGTGATCAACATTTTCCACGAGTCCCCAACTCCTTTTTGTTGTATAACACAATTGTAACTGATTTTTTCGTAAAACTCTACCTATATAATAATTTTTTCCAATGATAGCGATTACTTTTCTGAACAATCAGCCTATTCTAATAGTAAATGAAGGAAACAAAAAATCAAGGAAATACGTTTTTACGAGAAAATAAACGTAAAAACGTTCAAAATTTTGATTTTACGGAATAAAAATAAGGATTCATTGTTCAGTGAGTTTTCAAAACATTCAAATGGTTGTGTTTTATTTTCTCATTAAATACTCTGTGTTATATAGTAGTTTCGAAAAGAAAATTCGCTCTTTTATGATTTTCCCTTTGCTCGAATACAAGGGATTTGTTAAAATGAAGTAACGATGCAAACAAGGAGAGAATCAACGTGAGCAATAAGAAATTTCAAAAAGCTGTTGTCATGACTATGATTGGAATTATGTTAATTTCAACGGTTATGTTTGGTTTATCTATTATATTATCGTAATATTGAAACTTTTTTTCCACTCGAACGTACTATATTCATATCGTAATTTGAAGGAGAAATGATTTCTTAATGAATTGAATGAAACTATTATTGATGATGAGTTATGTTGTAACGATTGCGGACGCCTATTATGCAAGTTTTTTCACTGAGCATAAAACGCCGCCACAATTACAGCTTGCACAAACCTCAAGTTTTGCAATTGAATATGCGCGGTAGCAAGCCTATTCGAAAAAAACGTCCAATGTATTGGAACAAATTATGGCGTGTAAATAAGCCGCAAATTGCACAATACTTACATCAATTATCTGTATATGGATGGATTCCTATACAAAAAGCTTTAATGCCTTTGCGTGAACCACCGCGTGCAAAACAATCGCGCTATACGCAGTTGTGTTAAAGTAAATTTTTCAACGAAGCATAATAAACCCGTAGCTAAAACAATAGCTACGGGTTATTTTATGTTCATCTCTTTGTTGTATATTTAGAAAGAAATTAAAAGTGTATTAATTTTTAAATCGATACACTTTTTTTAGATTTCAACTTACCTTTTTTCACGTTAATGCCTTCAAAGTTTTGTTTGATGGCTAAATATTCATCCATTTCTTCGATGAAAACATAGAGTGCTGACATAGCTAAAAATTCTTCGTGATTTTTAGGCATTGGCATTTCTTCAAAACGTTCTCGTACACGTTGTAACTTTCTTCTACTCTCTGTTACAGTATTACCTGAATGTACGTTCTCAGATAGTTCTCCTACAAAATCAGCCACAATCTTTGAATGTGCAACGGATGCAGGTAGACTTGTGATTTTAGGTAGGACGCGCTCGATAATTTCAAGCTGTTTTTCACGAATATCAAAGTAACGATAATATACATCTTCTTTACGTGCTAAGTGATTTTCGACGTCCATGTAGGCAAGTGACTTCCCTTTCGCTACGCTTTTTTCAGCAATTAGTAGTTCTTTACCATCCCAAGATGTATCACCTGTTCGTAAATACTTTTCAATTTCATGAAAAATAGCACTGTATGCTTCTTCAATCGCAATACGATGCTTATTCAAACCTTTACTAATATCTGGCATATAAAAGTTGATTAAAAATCCTACACCAAATCCAACAAGCATCAATAATAATTCATTATATAAGAGAGGTAATGTAAATTCCCCTGAATTAAAGATTTGTAGGACGATGACGACACTTGATACGAAGGCCGCTGTAATATGGAACATGACGAGGAGTGGTAAAAATAAGAGAATTAAAACCCCCAACGTAATGACATTATATCCGCCAATTGAAAATAAAATATAGGAAAGTAATAAGGATAATAATCCTGCGGCTACACGCGTATAAATCGCATGAACAGACTTTCTTTTTGTCGTCTGAATGGACAGGATGGTTAAAATCCCTGCGGATGTATAGTATTCGAGATCGAGAAATGATGCAATACCAATTGCTACCGCAATCCCGACAGCTGTTTTTAATGTACGATAGCCAATTGAAAAGCGCTTGATTTTTTTAAGTTTCATACATGGCCTCCTCTTCTTATAGGTTACCACAGATTTTAATTAGAAAACGCTCTTTACGAAATTCTTACATAATTGAAAAGAACAAGTTGGGACAAATCATGTTATCTATCTTTCTTTTTTAGCATTCGCAACGAAAAGCGGGCTCTACAATAAATAACGTTGGTGAAGAAAAAAGCACCGAACTCACATGAGATCGGTGCTGGAACTTCGCTAGCGTTATTTTTTATGTAAAACCATAGAAAACAAGTGAGTTTCCCGTTAGAATAAAAGTCGACCAAAACCCATACTAAAGGAGAGACTCACTTGCATACTACTCATGATATTAAAAATTTACTAGATATACAAGACACAAACCTCTCGCATTACGCTGCCACTTACGGGGATGCATCGCACCTTCCTTTTACTCAAAAAAACAGCGCTTCTTTTGGAAAAGCTGTTCATGTACTTTCGTGGCACGTTCGTCTATTGTCGATCGCCATTGTGTTATTTCCAATCAAACGAAAGCACGCGTTACGATGAAAGCGACCGAAGCGCAATCCATCACGTTGATTGCCCAAGATACGCTGATTTCGGTGTCTTCGCTTTATTCAAACGTATACGAACGAATGCCTGAAACCAACGAATCGACTACCGGAAAATCTTTCTTTTGATGAATTTAAATACGATCGATATGAATGCAGGATATGAAAAACTCATACAAGAACTATTTCTAAAAGCGAAAATCATCATCGACCGATTCCACCTCGTTCAATTGATCAACCGTTCGATGAATCAACTCCGGATCCAGGTGATGAATGATTTTAGACGCGGTCACAATGAAGATCAGAAGAAATATCGTCGACTGAAAAAATATTGGAAACTGCTTTTAAAAAACGAAAAAGACCTGACTCACACCACTTATAAACCGTTTGGGTTATTTGAGCAAACGACTGACAGAATTGTTGTCGATACTTTATTTAACTATGATGAACGTTTAAAAATAAATTATACACTCTATCAATCCCTACTAAACGCCATGAAAGGCAAAGAAATCCATACCTTAAAAAGATTTTTACATCAACCTGTATACGAAGCGATTTCAATGGACTTTAGAAGAAGTATGCGCACGCTAAAGCATCATCTACGCTCCATTGAAAACAGTTTTATGTATCATTCAATAACGGAAGAATTGAAGGCATCCACAATACAATCAAAGTCTTAAATCATGTTGCCTATGGGTATCGTAATTTCACGAACTACCGTCAGCGGATCTTCATTCATTTCAAATTGAAAAGAGCGAGCTGCGTTTCATAAATGAAACACAACTCGCCCGAAAAAACCGACTCTTTTATTCTGTTAAATAGTCTTACCAACATCATTTGACAAAGAGCCTAATCTCTAAGAGGCTAAAACTAATTTAGTAAATATACATTCGGTAAATCAAATTTTATCTCATATGGAGAATAATAATGGATATTACTAGTTTGAATTTTCTTTTCAATATTATTTTTTAATCCGATTAAGTTTCCATTCTTTAATTCTACAAAGACACCTTTGTTTGTCTCAACTATATTTGCATAACCTTGACCATGATGTAAGACAAATGTAGCTACAACTGGTTTTAAAAATTCTTTTTGCTGCTCATTTGTGTAGATACTAAACTCATTCTTAACTAAAAAAGTTAATAATTCTAAACCTAGTTGTCTATTCAATCGTTCATGCTTCATTTGGTTTTGATAATTTCTTAAACACTTATAACAAGATGAATCACATTTATTCTCGCAATCTGATAAGACTGTAAATGTTTCATCTATAATTTCATCTATTCGTTGACCTGCAACATACGAATAGCCTGCACCACCAGATAAAGTATCAAATAAATATAAATCTACGAAACTATCCTGATTATCATCATGAATTATACGATATCCAACATTTAATTCTTGAGCATCTATGTCTAAAACTCTACTTGCAGCAAGTACTAATCCTTCTCCTAAAGTTAGGATTGCATCATGAAGCCATGCCTTACTAGCATTAAAATCTAATTGTTGAGTCATTTTTAAACGAATTAAAAATAAATCTGTTGTAAATTTATTCCCTAAATAAACTTGATGTAAAGTACCTGAACATCTTTTTTCAACCATTCCATTACGTTGGAAAGGTTTAGCATGTCCTGCTGATACATCTTCGTTAATTAGAACCGGTTTAATATAACCACAATCTTCACACATGTAGAAACCGCTCTCATTATCGATTCCTCGATTCATTACGATAAGTTCTTCATTTTCTCGATAATTAAATTGAATCAATCCTAAATTATTAAATGTTTCAAATTCGATTTTTGGATCCTCATTAGGGACTGGTAATTGCGGCATACTCGCAAAACTATATTCTTGATTTAAATCACCTTTATTTAAAGCCTTACCTTTTTCAGGAGAAAAGCCGGTTGGACGAATATAAGGCATCGTTTTTAATTTTGTATGACAGTTTGGGCATTCTTTTATTGTTTCGTTTGATAGTTTGGTAAAATTGCACTTCACACATAACGATACATATTTTTCATGAATATTTATATCTTTTGCTGGTGCATTAGGATTTTTAGAATAAGGATTATAAATACCGCCAATTCGATACGTTTTTTTATTGACAACAATTTGTTTTCCAGGAGCATACTCACCTAATGCCCTATTAAGTTCTAATTGAGGTCTTTGTTCAATTATCACCTTATTTTTTGAATCTTTTCCTTGTATATAAAGACTTGTTAAATCTGTTGGGAATGCATATGTCGGCAAGAATCCATGATTAAATAAAAAATTTAAAAACATTTCATCTGGGTGCTTTTCATTAGGCGCCTCTCCGTCATTTTCAAGTGCTTGATATTTTAACAACTCAGCCTCTACTTCGCAAAACGCATCATATAAATCTTGTTCTAAGTTTTCAGCTACTTCTTTAATTAATAACCATTTTGATACATCATTTAGCATCGCTTCATCAGGAATGATATTAAATATTTCCGGATAAGCTTTAAACTTAGATTTTATTTGTTTGTTTAGCCAATCTGCAAATTCATCTAATACAAATGCTGAATTTCCTTTAAAGAAATCCACCGTGACTCCTAATGAATCAGAAATATTACTCGATACCTTTTCTGTATCTAATACAATATCATGAAAATAAGTCTGAATTAGTAACGCATTAAGGTGTCGTTTAATAATTTTTGTATTTGATATATATATTAAAGCTTCTCGTGTATCTCCACTAATAATCTTATCTGGATTTTTAAAATAATAATTATCGTGTGGTCCATCTTGAGCATAAGTTATTACTGTAGATAAAGAAGAACCACGACGGCCAGCACGCCCCGCTCTTTGCTGATAATTTTCTCTCTGTGGTGGGATATTGCGCATACCAACAGCAGTTAGCGATCCAATATCAATTCCTACTTCCATTGTTGTTGTACAGCTTAAAATATCAACTATCCCTAGCTTTTCTTCTAAAACGATATCTTGGAAAGCCATCTCATATTGTTCCGTAGTAGCTAATGCAATGGTAGGATCTTTTTGTGATAACTGTGCCGTATGTTCCTCAACAGAAATATTAGAAATTTTTTCACCATTTAAGACCTTTTCAATTGGTGTTCTCCAATATCCTTTTTCAGCTTTTAATATTTCACTAGATGGTTCTAATTCTATAATTGTTTTTGCATTACAGTTAGGACATAAATCATGTGGAATCACAGCATGTATTTGTTTACAAGATGTACATTTATACCATTTGTAATTAATACCATCTTTTATTTTTAATTTTTGTAAGTTTAAAAAGTACTTTCCATCTTTAGTTTTGCACAATTTTTTAAACATCACTTGTAAAATATTGTCAATATTTTCTTCTCCAACAAATCGAGAAATTATTAATCTTAATTGTTTAGATACCTTATCTAAAGTACGTCCCCATTCAGAATCGTCCCGATATCTTCCAAATAATTCTCGACGATCATAAGGATTTAGTTCTTCTTCAACAGCAATATTATCAAGCATTTCTTTAATAAATAAAATTGATATTTGTTCCATCTCAGATTTTTTTAGTAATTCTTTAACTTTTTCATCCTTTATTAACTGTCTTAAATTAACCGGAATAACAATACCTGTCGTTGTATCGTAAATTGAATATCCTGGAGAAGCTATTATTTCTAGTAATTTTAATTTTAATTCTTCTCGCATACTTGATTCTTGCTCAAACTCCACTTCTGTTAAATCTTCATCGTATATTTCTTGATACTGTTCTAAATCATTTAACAAATCTTCTCGTTGTGTTTGAGAGAATAACAGCATTTTATTTTCTAATACATAATGTAAAATTGTTTGATAGAAAAGGCCGCCTAACGCACATGGAATTCCATTTTCCTCACGTTCATACGCTGCTTTCAAAATTAGTTGGCGAACCGCATCTTTTTCAACTTCATTTGGTATATCCCTAGCTAAACGAGCTGCTTTTTGACGACCATCAGAAAAAATTAATACTTTTCTTCCTTCATTTATATTTTTACTCTTACCTTCAACTGGCGGTTGAATAATAAACTGTTCACGAATTAAATTTGCAAAGGGTTGCTCCCCTTTAATTCGCAAGTCTCTTATATTTGATTTTGCACTTTTTAAGCAACAAGGACATTTATCGAAAGAATTAATATTCGAATTAAACTTACGTTTTTTAGATTTAGATTCCTTTTTAACAGATTCGTATATTTCTACAAAATCACTAAAGTCTGTTGGAGGGATATCTGTAATATAACCTGTTTTAATATGTAACCATAATTTCGCAATTTCATTTTTCTTCAATACCTCTTCATGTGGTGGCTCAATTAAATAATGTACCTCTTTTAATTTTTCACTAATAACTCCATGACCGCTTTCATTCCATAAATACGTCGGATATGTAGTATCTTCTTGAATATATCCTTTTATAAAGGCTGAGCCGCAATATCGATGCGTTAAAATCTCATATACTCTAGAACCACATTCACACGTTATACGATAATCATCGTATATTTTACCTAATAAACCTTGTTGCTCACATTTTGTACACCTAGAATTCATGCATGCAAAAATACCCGATAATCCACGGAAAAATATATGTACGCGTGCTGGTAATAAAACTCTGCCATTTTTATTTGCAGCATTTGCAAGCAATAATAAGTTACTAATTGCTTTTTCACCAATATTCAAATCCGATATAGGGCTAACAGAAGCAACGATATCATTTACAGCTGTAGCTTTCCCGCTAACTTCAGAAATGATTTTTTCAAGCGGACCAAATCCTTCTAATTGATCATATAAGTAATTTGGAAATTCCTCACCTTCACTAGGTGGATCTGACCAACCCATATTTTGAAAAAACACAGCTAGCTTTTCAATACATTTTCTATAATCCGTTTTATATAACATAATTACTTCACTATCTATTGAAAATAACAGATTTATTTCTTGCTCAGTCGCAACTCGTGCAGGTTTACGAATTTCTTTTGTTCCTTTGATAAGTTTAAATTCACGTGTAGTTGGTTTCCCTGTTAACTGTTCTGCAAAAGTTATAGGTGCTTGCAAATCATCATCTTTACCTAAACTCGCAGATGTTAATATACATTTCATTCGATCACGTTCAATACCTAGTCTTGATTGTAATCTTCGAATTAACAGAGCTACTTCAGCTCCTCCAGTTCCACGATACATATGTGCTTCATCTAGTATAAGCACAAATTGATTGTCTTCAGATTCTGAAAGCCAATTTCTAGTATCTTCCCAAATTGAACGTTCAATTGGACGCATTAACATATATTCAAGCATTGAATAATTGGTAACTAATATATCCGGAGGGGTTTCTTGCATTTCATGTCTAGTAAATAACTCCGCATCATCACTTTTCCCACGATAGCGGTCACGGTTCGTCTTCTTAGAATTTTTGAAGGCTTGTAAATCTTTTGCAGGCCATTTCCCGCGCTCTTTCATTTTTTCTACTTTATCAGGCTGTGTTTCCTCTAATTTAGTGTAGTAGTTTAAGATATCATTTAATTGATATCGATCCTTAGAGGCAGACTGTTCTCCCGCATAAGGTGTCCGAGAAGTATACATTCCGAATTGTACATTGCGTCCAGATTTCTCTTGGAACATTTTTTTAACACGGTCATCACCAAATAACCTTCTTAATCGTGTCATTTGGTCACTTACAAGTGCATTCATTGGATAAAGGATCAAGGCACGAACAGCTCGTTTTTTAAATTGATTTGGTTTATTTACAGCCTCGTCAAATAATGTATTTAACACCGGATGTAAGAATGATTCAGTCTTACCTGATCCTGTACCTGTTGAAATTATTAGATCTTTCCCTTCCTTAAGAAAAGCCTCCATAGCTTGTTGTTGGTGCAAATAAGGTCTAGGAAACACACCTACAGAAGGAGATAAATTTGACAGTTCAATCATGAAATTTTTTGCTGTTTGCGGAATATTCATTTCTGAATATATATTTCCGGGTTCATACACTGGTGTTGCCTCTATGTATGGTTCTGTCGATAATATACCTGCCTTATATAACATTTCCGTACGTTTTTGTTGTAAAGAAAGTTCACTAATTGGATATTGCGTTTCAATATATTCAGCAAGCTTTCTATGTAATCTATCTGCTACGTATCTAATTGTATACTCCAAATTTACCCTTCCTCTCGTTTTGTAAATTACAATATTTCAAAATGTCTTCTATTATTAATTGATCACTTTTATTAAAATAAAATGATTTACACTTAATATTACTTGTGGGTGTAGCAATTAACGTTAATAACGCTAATTCTTCTTTTGGTAGGCTGGTTGTAAGGTTCAAATGACAAATATCATTTTTAAAATTTGAAATAGAATAATAATCAATAAAACCCTTTCTTGTTTTCAACGCTAAAAAAAGTCTCAAATAATCTTCTTTTTTAATCTGAACTACATACCATTTATTATTTTTCCATTGTGCAAAGTACTTTTCTGGCTTTATTTTAGTTCCTAACTTACGGTCAAAATTTAGTATATAAAACTCATTCTCTGAAACATTATTTTTCGATTCGCTTTTATAGACTTTATTTTCAGTGAAGTATATTATCGAATCTGGCTCTACATCATGCTCAGCTAGTAAACACGATTGATATACATCAAATAAGTTATCTAAAGTTGGGCGATACAAAAATTCGTCTAGGGTAAGGTTTATTTTTGATGATTCATTTACTCTAATTGCTAATCCAAATTTTGATGCATTCATTTTTTGTATATTAGAAACAGATAAATGCCTATTATTCGAAAAATTAACTGTTCTTTCTGGTGGCAATATATAATACCCATCTCCTACGTGCATAATCTCTCCGACTCTAACAAGATAATCTAAAAATTGAGCCACTTTTGACCTCTTATCATTTATAAAAAAATCTGTAAAATAACTTTGCTCGTTTACAAATAATCTTTCTAATATCACCGTTAATCTACGTACATGAATTTTAGAAACATCAGATTCGTCTATATAACTAAGAATAAGTTGTTTTATATACATACAATAATGATTTAGTTTTTTTTGAACATTAATAACTTTATCTACTATATACAAATCCTCTACTCCTCCTCTAAAGTAATGACACTTTTAAAAATCTCATAAGTCCATTCGAATAAATTTTCTCCAGTGACTAACATATTCATATAGTTTAACCATAAAATTATTGCATTTACTTTATTATTATTTACTTCTACTTCTTCATTTTCGTTTAACCAACTAATAAATTTATTTTTTAGAGCTATTGTATTTAAATCTGTACTGCCTTTAAAACTATTAATTTTCATTTGACCTGGCAATATTTGCTGCACTTCCTCTAAACTCAAATATCGATTGAAATAATTATCTGCATTAATTAGTGGTGACTTAGGCATTTTTTCAGTAAATGTCTTTGCCTCTTCTATATCTTCAATCGAAATAATAATTAAGTTAGGCAATAACGTCGTTTTTGACCATCTTATTTGCTTTAAATATGTAGGTAAACTGTATACTGCCGTTGTCAAATGTGGATCATGTATAATAAAAGCTTTCGTATTTTCACCAGAATTATATTCAATGAATTTTTCATGTAAATTTTGTAAGTTGAATGTTTCTATTTCAGGTATAAACGTGATTATTTCTTCACTTGCCACACTCTTCGCTAACATCTGTGCAAAATCAAAAGCATTAGTACCGTGCACAATAATAGGCTCATTAATAATTGATGCTGTAATTAATGTAGCGGCTAATCTTCCATCCTTATCTTTACCTTTCACAAACTCTAAATTTCTACTAATCATACTTTTCACATCATTAAAATCAGATAAAGGGGTATCGCTCAAATCAGATTTTTTGCTTGAAAAAACGATTCCTGCGGCTGTTGTTACAGTTGTCATTTCAGATTTACTTTTTATCGGCAAGCCAGCATCTAAAACTTGTTCTATATATACTGAATAAAGATTAGAAGTTATTTGTTCTATTTTTTGCTCAACAGTTTTTTCAAACTCCTTTAGTTGAGCTATACGCTTTTCTAATTTATTTTCATTTACTTTTAATTCACTTCTGATTTCAGATACTTCTTTCTTTAACAGATTGTTTTCTGATATAAGCTCACGATTATTTTTCACAAAAAAGGCGTACTCATTTTCGAAGGCATTTTTAGTTTGTTCTACTATAATTTCATTCACAATAGGTAACTGTATTAGCTGTTGTGTAAACTCATTAATTAGTTCATCATCAAATTCACGATTCTCCATTATTTTTAAAATTCTTTTAAAACGTAGTTTCAAATGTTCTTCTTTAATAAATTGTTCATTTGAATAGAGTTCCTTAACCTTACTAATTATTTTTCTTGATAATCCTGAAAATTCTATGTGGTCTTTTATCTGATTAATGGTTTCATTTATAATTCTTTGATTAGTTGCAACATCAATCCAACCTTTTAAATTTTCTTCATTTATTTTATCAATGCTAAACAAACGCTCAAATGAACGTTTATAATTAGGAATTTTAAATATATCTAATTCCTGTTTATAATAAGAAATAAAATTCAAATCTTTTTCCTTCAAGTAATAACTGCCTTCGAAAAATTCTAATTGTAGTGGTCCTACTAGCATATCATCAGCAGTTCGTAGTAAGACTATATTAGATACATGATATGGAATTGATATACCTTTTCGTAATAATTCAATAATAGATCTTCCATTATCTTCAATTGATTCGTCAATATCAATTATTTCATTTAACGTGTAGTTGGTTGCCTCTTTTTTTATTGTATACTTTATCGACCCAGGGAAATCAATATTATAACTATGTGATTCTTGCAATTTAAAAATTCTAAAAGCTTCTTTCCCCTGTAGAGAAACAAATTCTGGAACATAAACTTTTCCGTTATTAGGAAAATTATTCAAAATTTCATCTTCATTTATATTAATCAATCGTTCATTTTCTATGATTGCATAAGGTTGTGCACCTACTAAATTTCTTTCAGACCCATCTTGTCCAGCACTCGCTCTTTTATATAATTTTACTAACGCTATCATTTAAAATACTCCTTTATGTATCTATTAACATTACTCGGTACTTTAATACCAAATTTTCGTATATAAGTTAACAGTTTTACTCTATTAACGAAATCACTAGACTTAACTAGCTTCTCTAACTTTTGAATTTGCTGAATCCCACATACTACCTTAGGAAATAAATGAGCATTATTATATAATCCAAACAAATATTCTAAATCTGACACTTGATTTATTTGCAAAATTTTAGTGTCAGTTATTTTAACACTCCACAGGGTAGGTATATCTATTCGAGCTGGTGCATGAATAGATTCTTTCATGCAATTGTTTAAACCATAACTTCTTAAATTCGGTCTTTGAACTTCAACTTTTAGTATTGATGATAGATTTATTTCTTTACCTTCAACTATATTTTCTTCAAACAAAACATTTTTTTCATTTACCTCTAATCCATATTCAAATTTATAGTTGTTTTTTATTTCAGTTGTATAGCGAATATTTATCATTTCACTAACTTCTTGATCTATGTAGATTAAATAATCTCCGTATTTTTGAAAAGTTAACTCAACAAAGTTATTAGAAGAAATCGAAAAAACATTCCTTGTATTATCCGGGTTAACTACAATCAATCTTTGGTTCTCATACCTGCTTTTTAATCTTGTAATTACCCAAGTCGTTTTATTCTCAGTTATCTCTATGGTAGATCCTTGCTTTTTAAAAATAGCTGGTTCATAAATATCAATCATACAAGTAGCTAGTTGTAATGTATAATTTAAATAATCCTTAAACCAACGAATCATTTCATCAGTTAAATCTAAAGGCATATAAAATTCATATATATAGAAATTACCCTTTTTTTGAGTATTAGCACAAAATATATCTTTGTTAAGACTAAGTAACGGTCCATAGGAAACCACATAAAACTTGCCGGTTATATGAAGTTTACGATATGGAATACTAATATATTCTCCTTGTATTTCCTTAAAAATAAGAGGCCCATCTTTAAATGGTTCAAACCTACCACTCACTAATAACCCTAATTTTCTTTCCAATATTTCGTCAGAACAGTTAATACTGTATCGCCCTTTTAACGGTACAGAATAATACAACTTTTTACGACTAGGATGTAAATGTACAGAGTGTAACACGAAATCTTTTATTTCTTCAATTGAATACGTAATATATTGATTAGCACTCAACATTTGATTTAAAACAGGAAATTTTAATTCAAATTGAAACTCCTTATCATTTTTCAAAAGTACTAGCCTTACATTTTTTCGTACTCTGAATTCATTATCATAAATAGAATTTTCTCCCAATCCTTGAGTATATAACTCGCAAGCCGCTTTAACTCGCTCTGGGACTCCCTTACTATGTCTAAAATGTGGTGCATTTAGTTTACCTGGATAGAAATGTAGTGTCCCATTACAGGCAGGACAAAAATATTTTCTTCCTTTGCTAGCTTCATTAGCAAAAATCAATTTATATTCAGATGTATATGCACGGTCCATGGCTATAAAAAAACACCTCATTTATTTATATTTTAAGATTACTTTAATCATACTATATTATTACATTAAATAAAAAAAATCCCACCCTTCTCTACTATATTCGTTAAAATGAAAAGATAGACGTAATCAAGATTCTGAAATAATTACTATTTATTTTACCATTTAAAAAAGCTTTCATAATATATAAACACTAAATAAATATGCTCATTCAACTACCTTAATCCATAGCACTTGACGCAAATTCGGATTATATGACTTATTGTACAAGTAAGGATTATATGACTTATTGTACAAGTAAGGATTATTTTCGTTGTAATATAATGAATCTCAGAAGTCATAAACGTGTTCATGCTCTAACGCACTCATAGAGATGTGCCTCGCCTTCAAATACTTTATCTACTACTTCTTCTCGTTGATTCACGTATAAACCTATACCCATACCTTTTTCTGAACATTCCTCATTCCCATTGCAAAAATAAAATAAGATGCCCTTTGTTTTTACAATCTCTATTATCGTTTTATCATCACACTAAATGCTATTTTTACTCCACATTTGTAAATAACATTTGGATCGTCAAAACCTAGTTTTACACCTTTGACAATAAAATCTTTACAATAACTAGCAGAACAAAATCCATCAAAATAATCTTTATAATAAATTTCACTTACTAGATATACCTTTTCGCATTTAGTACATTCGTATTCTTTCAAAATATTATTCTCTTTAATTAAATACTTACTAATTCATTAACTTTTCATAACCTTCATCTTAAATAATTTTTTCACATCAAAAATAAAGTGTATATTTCATTACTAAACCCGACCTGGCTTAGCCTTTTTCAAAATGTCCTTTACAAAGGATACACTTCAATATCTACCTTGCCCTTTTAAAAGATATTCTTGTCTCTATGAACCCTAATTCTTCTAACATGTTAATTTAGACACTAAGGATTTAATCGCCTTTACATCTCCTCTTTTAATTTTATGGTAAAATTTAGTTTATGTATTTTGAAAATCAGCACTTTATTAATTTTCGACCTATTATTATATGATTATTTAATGTGTTTTATTTTTCACTCAATGATTCATTAATCGTGTAAATCTTTCGAGAAATTTGTTTAAAATGCTTTAAAGGTAAATATGTATGTAATCCATCACTTTTATTTTTGCAATAACACATGATTAAAAAGGATTTTATTAAATTGTATATAATAAACCTTGGGAGGAGAATTATGAATACAGATGGAATTATCATCACTACGATAGTTGGATTAATTTGTATTTTTTTAGGATATTTGATTTGGTTTAAAAAGATGCTTTTTTTAATAGCTGGTTATAATGATGCTACTTTTGAAGGAGATAAAGAAAAATTAGCAAAGGGAACTGGAATTGTTCTTATCCTAGCAGGCATCATGACGATATCCCTACCCTATTTCCTATACTTGTTTGGAAACACTATGGGGGTAGTCTATTGCTTACTGATTGTGATAGGAATATTAGTGATTTTTTGGTAAAGAGCAAATGATGAAATGGGTCTAAACACAATAATTTTTAATATATTTCTTGTGCATAGGATACACTAAGTTAGACAGAATAAATGAGAGTTTGGAAACTTAGACTAACAATTAAAGGGCGTGTGCTACTCTGTCACGTCAACGTTGAACTTTTACACTTGAATTTAAGCTGCAAATAGAAAAGCTTTATAAAAATGGGAAGTCACATGCCAACATCGCTTGTGAGTATGATTTAACCTCTTCTAGATTAGGTAAATGGATTAAGAATCATCAAGCTACAAGTTCATTTGCTGCTAAAGATAATCGAACAGACGGAGAAATCGAATTGGAGAAGCTACGTAAAGAAAATCAACATTTATTAATGAAAAATGGTATTTTAAAGCAAGCAGCATTGAATATTAGAAGAAAATAAATGTGATTCGTAATAATGCTCACAAATATTCGGTATCAGCAATGTTTTCTAGCTCGAGTAATCGCAGAGCTCACATGTGTGCTGTCCTCTAAATTAAAAGAAACACTTATTATTACCAAATAATTTAGACGCCACTTCACAGCGAAAAACAGATTAAGACAAAACACATCACCTTTCTTTTTTTAGCGTTCGCAACGCAAAACTGGAACCGCGCCACAGCGCGATCCCAGTTTTTCTTATGCTCATGTGGAATGGTGTTTTTTCCACGTATGTCCAGCCTATCCCTGAGAGGACGTATTAAACTTCTTCACAGAAATCTTCAAATTGTGATTGAAGATGTGTAATAACAGCCATTGGTTCATGACCTTCGATTTCGTGGCGTGGAACTTCTGCCACTACTTGACCATCTTTCATTAAAACAAATGATGGTGATGATGGAATGTGATCTTCCCCGAAGAAAGCACGTGCCATTGCTGTTGCTTCTTTATCTTGTCCTGCAAATACAGTTACAAGGTGATCTGGACGTTTTGGATAGTTAATCGAGTGAACTGCTGCTGGACGTGCAATACCGCCTGCACAACCACATACAGAGTTCACCATGAATAATGTTGTTCCTTGACGTTTTACAGCGTCTTCTACTGCTTCCACTGTTTTTAATTCTTCATAACCATTGCCCGATAATTCACCACGCGCTTGGTTTAACATATCTTGATAAAATAAATCATAGTCATTCATATTCAAATAACTCCCTTCACAATTAGCTCCTTACTATCATACATTAGATTCTTTTGAATTCAAAGCGTCCGAATCGGTTTTAACTAAATTAATTTATTTACAAGAATAATTATGAGAATATTCCTAAATCTCAAATAAAATGTTTGGCTATTTTGAAATACGTGTATATAATAGAGTTAGTTACACCCTACTATTTGAATATGAGGAGGTTCCAGCCAATGCAAACACGTGTACAAGAAGTAAAGGATTTTGTGATTTCGGGTTTAAAGATTCATGAATGTAAAACGGACGATATTTCTGAACAATGGGAAGAACTTGCAGAAGTGCTGGAAGATTACGACGTACAACATGACGTATTATACGGTGTTTTTGTCGATTTAACGGACGATGGTATTCGTTATTTAGCAGGTATTAAAGAAGATTATATGCCTGAGGACGTACCAACTGAAAGTGTATCCATCGCATCCGGTAAATACCTCGTTGGGGAGCTCAGTTCAATCAATGACCTTGAAAAAGCATTCAGAGAATTAAGCAGCCACCAAGACTACATCCATCGTCCAGGTATTAGTTTCGAAAAGTATAAAGGGAAAGCGCTAGACCAAATTGAGGTTTGGGTTCCAATTGAATAATTTATAACAATATGCCATACAACTACATTTGTTGTGTGGCATTTTTTAAATCAAAAAAAGCAGTGATGCACTGTGACATCACTGCTTTTTACTATGGTTTAAAAAGTGTTTCAATTCCTTGCGAAACGGTTAATTCACCTTTTAAAATCTCTTTTTCTAAGGCTTGTACGATTTCTTTTTTGCCTTGCGTACCGTAAAAATCATCTACAAGACGGTCTAAAATCATGGAGCGGAACCAATCGGTTGTTTGATGATTTCTGCGATTCAACCAAACACCATTTTCAAGTGCTTGCTCTTTGAATGCTTCAATCGTCTCCCATACTTTGTCGAGCCCTTTATTTTCATAAGAGGAAGCTGACATCGCTTTTGTCGTCCAATGCGGCGTAGCTGGTTGTAGTAAATGTAAGATTTGCTTATACTCTGCAACGGTCTTACGCGCATTTCGTACATTATCACCATCCGCTTTATGCACGACAATCGTATCTGCTAATTCCATGATTCCTTTTTTCATACCTTGTAGTTCGTCTCCTGCCCCTGTTAATACAAGAAGCAAGAAGAAATCCACCATACCACGTACAATAGTCTCGCTCTGACCAACACCAACGGTCTCAATTAAAATCACATCATACCCTGCTGCTTCACAAAGTAACATTGTTTCACGTGTTTTTTTATGCACACCGCCAAGCGTTCCAGCAGAAGGAGATGGTCGAATATAAGCACGTGAGTCACGCGACAATTCTTCCATACGTGTTTTATCGCCTAAAATACTCCCGCCTGTAATCGAAGAACTCGGATCAATCGCAAGTACTGCTACGCGATGCCCTTGTTCAATTAACATCTTGCCGAAAGTTTCGATGAACGTACTTTTTCCTGCTCCCGGCACACCCGTGATGCCGATACGAATCGACTTCCCTGTATGTGGCAGCAATTCCTTTAATAATGCTTGTCCTTCTGCTTTATCATCGATATTTGCACTCTCAAGTAGTGTAATGGCCTTAGCAAGATGTAATTTCGAACCACTTCGTACGTCTGTAGCTAATTCGTCAATCGCAATCGGTTTACGTTTTTTAACAAATTTACGTCGTTTGGATTTTTGCATCCCGTCATGACTCGCTTTTACACCTGGTTGTACAAAAAGCGCTGATTCTTTTTCAGACATTATGCTTCTTCGTAACCTAAACGTTCATAGATGATTTCAATCATTTTTTGAGAAGCAATAGGCAATACCGTACCAGGTCCGAAAATTGCTGCTGCTCCTGCTTCATATAAGAAATCATAGTCTTGTGCTGGAATAACACCGCCAACGATGACAACGATATCTTCACGACCTAATTTTTTAAGCTCTGCAATTAATTCAGGTACAAGCGTTTTATGTCCCGCTGCTAATGACGATACGCCAACACAGTGAACATCATTTTCTACAGCCATAATTGCTGCTTCTTCTGGTGTCATAAATAGTGGTGAAATATCCACGTCAAAACCAAAGTCAGCATACGCTGTTGCAACAACTTTTGCACCGCGGTCATGTCCATCTTGTCCCATTTTTGCTACAAGAATACGTGGACGACGACCTTCATTTTCTAAGAATTCATCTGTCATTTCTTTAATTTCTTTGATGGCATCTGCATCTGAATAGTTTGAAGCATATACACCGCTAATTGAGCGAATAACTGCTTTGTGACGGTCTGATACTTCTTCGATCGCATCTGATATTTCACCTAATGTCGCACGCGCACGCGCTGCATCTACTGCTACAGCTAATAAGTTTTCGCTACCATCTGCTGCTGCTTTTGTTAAACGTGCTAAATGACGTTTCACTTCTGCTTCGTCACGCTCTGCTTTCATTTTATTAATACGGTCAATTTGTGATTGACGTACTAATGTGTTATCAATATCTAAAATTTCAATTGGTTCTTCTTCATCTAAACGGTAACGATTTACGCCGATAATCGTTTCTGCTTTTGAATCGATTTTTGCTTGGCGTTTCGCTGCAGCTTCTTCAACCTTCATCTTCGGTAAGCCTGTTTCAATCGCTTTCGCCATACCACTAAGTTCTTCAACTTCATTGATTAGTTTCCATGCTGATTGTGTTAGTTCATCTGTTAACTTCTCAACATAGTATGAACCACCCCATGGATCAATCACTTTTGTCATCGTTGTTTCTTCTTGTAAGAATAGCTGTGTATTACGTGCAATACGCGCTGAGAAGTCCGTTGGTAATGCAATCGCTTCATCTAATGCATTCGTATGAAGTGATTGTGTATGTCCCATTGTTGCCGCATTCGCTTCAATTAACGTACGTGTCACGTTATTGAATGGATCTTGTTCTGTTAATGACCATCCAGATGTTTGTGAGTGTGTACGAAGCGCCAATGTTTTTGGATTTTTCGGGTTAAATGTTGACATCATTTGTGCCCAAATACGACGTGCTGCACGCATTTTAGCGATTTCCATATAATAGTTCATACCGATTGCCCAGAAGAATGATAGACGCGGAGCAAACTTATCAATATCGATTCCTGCTTTTAAACCTGTACGCACGTATTCTAAACCGTCAGCTAATGTATAAGCTAACTCAATATCATTCGTCGCACCAGCTTCTTGAATATGGTAGCCCGAAATTGAAATCGAGTTGAACTTCGGCATGAATTTTGACGTATATTCAAAAATATCTGCAATGATTTTCATCGACATTTCAGGTGGGTAGATGTACGTATTACGCACCATGTACTCTTTTAAAATATCGTTTTGAATCGTACCTGCTAATTTGTCTGGTGTAACGCCCTGTTCTTCTGCTGTTACAATGTAAAACGCAAGAATTGGAAGTACAGCACCATTCATTGTCATCGATACAGACATTTGATCGAGTGGAATGCCATCAAATAAGATTTTTGTATCTTCAACCGAGTCAATTGCAACACCCGCTTTACCAACATCACCTGTTACACGCGGATGATCTGAATCATAACCACGGTGTGTCGCTAAGTCAAAGGCAACTGAAAGACCTTTTTGTCCCATCGCAAGATTTCGGCGGTAGAAAGCATTTGATTCTTCCGCTGTTGAGAAACCTGCATATTGACGAATCGTCCATGGACGACCTACATACATCGTTGGATATGGTCCACGTGTATTGGGTGCAATCCCTGCTACATCATTTAGATGTTGTAAACCTTCATTATCTACAGCTGTATAAACAGGTTTTACAGGAATTTCTTCATTCGTCATAAATCTTTCTTGCGTCGTTTCAAATGGTTCTTTCGTTAATACTTCATCGATGTCAATTTTGTGGAATGTTGGATTGCTCATCGTTGAACCTCCTTCATGCTTGCGTGAACAGTTGTTAGTTTTTCATAAATATTCAACCCTGCAAAGATATAGCCATTTAAGCCTTTTTCCGTCCAGTTCGCATCAAACTTACCCGCCACATCAAAGATGACATGTTCAGGTTTTGCAGCAAGTAATGCTTCCATAACTGCTTTTGTATCTTCATCTGTTGCTGAAAGGACAACATAGTCTGCTGTTGTTGTCGTTAACATATGCACGATTTCTGTTAAATCGACTGTTGGTTCTGTTACTTCTGGTACGATACCAGCAGTTGCTAACACACCTTTTACAAAGTCTGTACGTGGTTTTGTCGTTTTTAGCTCACCGTATGTTAAGATTTGTGCCTTCATCGGATGTTCTTTGAATGTCACACGTAACTCTTCAAATGGTTGTGCTAAACGATTTACTTCTACAAACGTTTCAGCAGGTACTTCTTCTGTTGCATCTGCATAATTATTTGTACCAACTAATACCGTTTTACGCTTTTTCACTTTTTCAATGCGTTCAGACCATGAAGCTTGAAGATCCGCTTCAATCATCTCGCTTGCTGCCTCGTAGCCACCTGCTTCTTCAATTTTCAAGAAGTAAGCCCATGCTTCTTTTACAAGGTCATGCGTTAATGTTTCGATAAAGTATGAACCACCTGAAGGATCGATTACTTTCGTTACTTGTGATTCTTCTTTAATTACAAGTGCAACATTTCGTGCAATACGAACCGATTGATTCGTTGGTGCAGTTAAAATGTTATGTGGATGAACTGTTAGTAAGTCTGCTCCACCGATTACTGCTGAAAACGCTTCATTTCCAGCGCGCAGTAAATTCACGTAAACGTCTAACTTCGAGAATGAACGAAGTGATGTTTCCGTAGCGATATGAACTGGTTGTGGTGTCTCAACACCGTACGCTTTTGCAAACGCTTTCCATAATACTCTGAAAGCACGGATTTTAGCAATTGCCATAAAGAAGTGTGTATCTAAAGCAAATGAAGCGAAGAACTTTTTCTCTACTTCTTCAAAAGATGCACCTTTCATAAATTCCGCTGCTTGTGCAAGTGCAATCGCTAATTCTTGTATAGATGTTGCACCTTCATAATGTGCTGATAATATATTTGCATTGAATGTACGAACATTCGGAAAATCAGGTAGGTCAATTGGTTGTGTTGATTGTACATAACCTACTTGTTCTTTATTTGTGATGAATTCGAACACACCAAGTACGGCTTCATCTTCTATATTTAAACGGAATGGGTGAGCTGATAGTAATGCACCTAATTGCTTTAATGCATCTTCTGTCCACTCAAATGCTACCTTTCCAACTGTTACATATTGATTTCCACGTTGAAGCGCATCTTTTGCTTGTGCGATGAATGCCTCAATATTCTCACCATAGGCTGCCTGTGCTACCCCAAAAGCACCTTCAGCTTTCATTGTGCGAATCGTCGAAATTTGTTCCTCCAGTTTACCATCAATCTTTTCAAACAAACTCTCTTTTGTGTAGAGTGGCTCGAGTGTAATCCCCTCGATTGTTTTAGTCAACAAAGATTCAAATGGTTTACCTTTTAATGCTCCTTCTGCTGCCGTTTTCCAGTCAGCATAAGTTGCTTGTTCAAATGTTACTTCTCTCATGTTTGTCATATGGACGCGTTGACGCTTCCCCCCTTCAATGATTCTATCTTCCATTTTACACAAGAAAAGGTGAACGGAAAAGTAAAAAAAAATCAGAAAACCGCAACAATTCGGTTTTCTGACTTTTCCTAATAAACAGAAGTGCTTGAAATTGTCATATTTTCTAGCAATTCTTTAACACGAGCTAGAAACTTCCCACAAATCATTCCATCTAAAATTCGATGATCTAAAGATAGACATAAATTCACCATATCGCGTGCAGCGAACATACCATCGTCCACAATGACAGGTCTCTTAACAATTGATTCTACTTGTAAAATAGCTGCTTGTGGTGCATTAATAATTCCTGCTGAATGGACAGAGCCAAATGAACCCGTATTATTTACCGTAAATGTTCCACCTGACATATCTTTTACATTCAACTGTTTTTTACGTCCTTTTTCAGCTAAAATTGCAATTTGACTTGCGATGCCTGCAATGGACAATTGATCACAGTTTTGGATAACTGGAACGAATAACTCATCATCTGAAGCAACTGCAATTGACATATTAATTGCTTTCTTCTGAACGATTGTATCGCCTTTCCAAACAGAATTAAGCATTGGATATTCTTTCAACGCTTGTGCAACTGCTTTTACGAAAAAAGCAAAATACGTTAAATTGTATCCTTCTTGCTCTTTGAATTGCTTCTTATGTGCATTACGTAATTTAACTAATTCTGTTACATCAACTTCAATGGTCATCCAAGCATGTGGAATTTGCGTCACGCTATCTACCATACGTTTTGCAATTGTCTTACGAATCGAAGATACCGGAATAATCACGTCACCATTTTCTTCTGGGATTGCCTCTTTCACTTGTGTATCACGTGTTGTTGGCTTTTCTTCATGCGTTAATTGTGACGAAATAATGCCCGATTCAATCTCACGTAACACGTCTTTACGTGTCACACGTCCACCTGCACCTGTTCCTTCAATTAAATCAATATTTAAATGGTATTCGTCAATCAAACGACCTACAACAGGTGACACACGCTTCTTCTGGTCAGCTGAACGCTTTGGCGCAGCTTGCGGTGCTGCTGCCACAGGCTTAGCTGTTTCTGATGAAGACGAAGATGATGGTGCTTCAGAAGGTGCTGCTGCCTCTCCATGCGCTACAACAATGGAACATACGATTTCGCCAACTGCTACTGTCTCACCTTCAGGAACGATAATCTCTTGAATCGTTCCTGATAATTGAGATGGAAGGTCTGCTGTTACTTTATCTGTCGTTAACTCCGCAATGGAGTCGTACTGTTCAACTGTATCGCCCGGCTTTACTAACCAGCGGTCGATTGTTCCTTCTGTAACACTTTCACCGAGTTGGGGCATTTTAATATACTCTAACATGTATTCTTCCTCCTTAGAATGCAGCTAATTCTACAATTGCTGCTTCGATTTGGTCTGGTGTTACCATGAAATCTTTTTCTAAAGACTGTGCATACGGCATCGATGGGGCATCAGGTGCTGCCAGTCGCTTAATTGGAGCGTCTAAATCAAATAGACAATGTTCTGCAACAATCGCTGCGACTTCTCCAATAATACTTCCTTCTTTGTTATCTTCTGTAATTAATAAGACCTTACCTGTTTTACGTGCTGCTTCAATAATCGCTTCTTGATCAAGCGGATAAATTGTACGTAAATCGAGAACATGTACAGAAATGTCTTGTTCCTCTTGTAACTGTTCTGCCACCTTTAATGTTTGGTCGACCATTAAACCATATGTGATAACTGTTAAATCATCACCACTACGTTTTACGTCAGCTTTACCGATTGGCACAACATAATCTTCATTTGGCACTTCACCTTTAAGTAGGCGATATGCTTTTTTATGTTCGAAATAAAGAACTGGGTCTGGGTCGCGAATCGCGGCTTTTAAAAGTCCTTTTGCATCTGCTGGGTTTGAAGGAACAACAATTTTTAAACCTGGTTGATTAGCAAAAATCGCCTCTACTGATTGCGAGTGATATAAACCACCATGTACCCCGCCGCCAAATGGTGCACGAACAACTAATGGACAACTCCAATCATTATTTGAACGATAACGCATTTTTGCTGCTTCTGAAATAATTTGGTTAACTGCTGGTAAGATGAAATCCGCAAACTGCATTTCTGCAATTGGCTTCATACCATACATTGCCGCACCCACTGCTACACCTGCAATAGCTGACTCGGCTAATGGTGTATCTAAAACGCGGTCTTCACCGAATTCATCGTAAAGACCATCTGTTGCACGGAACACACCGCCCTTTTTCCCAACATCTTCACCTAGTACAAATACATTTTCATCTCGCTGCATTTCTTCGCGCATCGCTTCATTAATTGCTTCAATATAGGAAATCGTTCTCATTATAGCTTCTCCCCTTCCGCATAGACATAACGTAGATTATCTTCTACTGAACCGTATGGTGCTTGTTCTGCATACGTAGTCGCTTCATTAATCTCACGTTTTAATGTCGCTTCCATTTCTGCTTTTAATTCTTCTGTTAACAGGCCTTGTTCCACTAGATACTGCTCATAATGATGTAAACCATCTTTTTGTTTATCATCTTCTAATTCTTCTGTCGTACGATAAATACGGTGATCATCATCTGATGAATGAGGCGTCAATCGTTGGCAAAGCGCTTCAATCAATGCTGGCTTACCTGATTCACGTGCTTTTTTCACAGCAATATACGTAGCGATTGGATCTGTACCGTCTACTACCTCACCTGGCATATTATAACTTGTTGCTCGTTGTGCGACTGTTGCACTCGCTACTTGACGATCGTATGGTGTTGAAATCGCATACTGATTATTTTCTACAAATGTAATAACAGGCAATTGATGCACACCAATGAAGTTTAGACCTTCATGGAAATCACCTTGATTGGATGAACCTTCACCCAGTGAAACAAATGTGTAAAAGTCATCTTTCTTCATGCGTCCTGCTAGTGCGACACCTGCTGCATGTACAACTTGTGTTGTAACAGGCGAAGAACCTGATAAAATACGATTTTTGCGTTGTCCCCAGTGTGCCTGCATTTGACGACCACCTGAGTTTGGATCCTCTGCTTTCGCAAAAGCATTTAACATGACATCTTGAATTGTCATTCCCGCTTCTAATACCACACCTAAATCACGGTAATACGGCGCTAAATAATCCTTCGTTAAATCAAGTGCATATGCAGCACCGATTTGTGCAGCTTCTTGTCCTTGACACGAAATAACAAATGGGATTTTACCTGAACGGTTTAATAGCCATAAACGTTCATCGACACGTCTTGCACGTAACATACTGAAATAAATATCTAATGCTTGTTGATCTGTTAAATTTGCTTCTTTATGTGAAACTGTCATAATCAAAACCTCCTAATAATGAATTGCTTCGTTTTTAATTGCCAGTGCGACTTCTTGCATCACTTCACTCACGCTTGGATGCGGGTGTACAGTATGTCCGATTTCAAATGATGAAGCATCTAGATTAAAGGCTAAACTTGACTCAGCGATTAATTCTGTCACATGGTCACCAATTAGATGGACGCCTAGTACATCATCTGTTTCTTCATCTACAATCATCTTCGCAAAACCGAAATCATCACCATTAACCAGTGCTTTTGCATTTGCTTTTAATGGGAATTTTTTGACGACAACTTTATTAAATTGTTCTTTTGCTTGTTTTTCATTTAATCCAATATGTGCAATCTCTGGATAGCTATAGACACAACTTGGCATATGCACGACACGTGTATCTGGTTTTAAACCTACCATATGTTCAACTGCATGAATGGCTTCATGAGATGCTACATGTGCTAATTGAATACCACCAATTACGTCGCCTGCTGCATAGATGTGTGCTTCTTTTGTTTGCATATGTTTATTTACCTTAATAAACTGCTGTTCTAACTGGATATCTGTATTTTCTAATCCAATTTGTTCTGTAATCGCTTGTCTTCCAATTGCGACTAGCACTTTTTCGAATGTTTTTACTTCTTCATTCACATGGAATGTCACTTGTTCATCTGTTGCTTCCACATTTGAAATTTTCGCATTCGTCACAACTTGAATACCACGTTTTTCAAAATTTTTCACAAGTTCTTTCGCTACTTCTTCATCTTCTGAAGGTAGAATACGTTCAAATGCTTCATAGATTGTAATCTCTACACCTAAATCATGTAACATAGATGCCCATTCAATTCCGATTACACCGCCACCAACAATCGCCATATTCTTTGGCAATGTATCAAGTAGAACTAAATCATCTGAACTTAAAATCGTCGTATGATTAAATGGCATAGACGGTAGTGTGCGTGGTTTCGAGCCTGTACAAATCAATAAATTTTTCGGTACGAGCATATCATTTTCAAGATCTTCACCATATTCCACCGATACAGTTCCAGGAAGTGGTGAAAAAATAGAAGGACCTAATATACGACCTGTACCTGTATATACATCAATCTTCCCTTTTTTCATTAACGCTTGAATACCTGCTTCTAATTGTGCGACTACAGCATTTTTTCTTTCATGTGCGATATGATAATTGAATCCATACGATGTTAATTCGATTCCGAAATCGTGCGCTTTTTTAAGAGAACGTAATTGTTCGGCACTCTTTAATAGCGCTTTTGTCGGGATACAACCTTTATGTAAACAGGTTCCACCTAGTTTTTCTTTTTCGACAATCGCCACTTTTAACTTTAATTGCGCTGCACGAATGGCTGCCACATATCCCGCAGGTCCGCCGCCCAAAATGACTAAATCGTATTCATTTGCCATATGTCATACCTCCATAAAATCATTATTTTCACTTCTTGTCACAACTGCTTTTTTATCATTTTAGGTCAAATACCTTCACTATCTGTTATATCATAATAATACTTATTCTTCCTATCATAAATGTCATATGACATGATATGACATTTATAATATACCTGATAAAAAAACATTCTTACTTGTATTTGCGTTTAATTTTTTATCATTATCCGCTCTTAAATTGTCAGAAAATTGTGTTTAAATACTTATTTTTTCTATTTTACACACATATTTTCTTCCTTGTTCTAATTCTAACTAAAAACTGTGTTCTTGACAATTATTAACTTTATTTTGTGACATATTTTGTTGAAAAAGAAGTTTTTCTGTCACTTTACATTATAAGGAAAATTCTTTATTCATCCTAATCTAAAGCTTTATATAAACAAAAAATGAGAAACTCTGTAAACATACCGTTTCTCATTTATTCTATGTATATTCGATTTAGTTATCTCTACACAAAAATAGTTGATTCATTCTTCTACATATGAATCAACATATCTTTGTGCATCTGCGACTCGATTCGGTTCATCTGTAATCCATCCAACAATACTTGGATGCTGTGGTTTTTGAAGCCACTTTTCTTTTCCTGTAATACTATAAAAACGTAAAACTTTATTTAAATCCTGTGCCATATTCCAATATTTTTCTTTATAGAAAAAATGCTTATTCACATGTAATGCATCAATCCAAGGTAAATCATTTAAGCGCGTCCAATCAAATTTGCGCTTCGGAATAAACGCTACTTCTGCTGCTGGTTTCATTACCTTTACTTGTTGTAACACTTCTAAATGAAAAGAGGAGTAATGTACATTTGGTAAATGTTGCGTCTTTTTTACAACAATCTCAAGATCAGCAGTTCGTCCAATAAACGATTCTTTGAGTTCAATATTCATTGGTACTTTATTCGGGATAGCCCATGCTAATAATTCTGAAAATGTATTAATACAATGACGACTTCCCTTAATCTTCTGACTTCTTATTTCGTTGAGTGTACAATCATTTACGCATTTAGAGATACCTAACATTCGTTTTAAATTAAGATCATGTGTAACAATTGCAATGCGATCTTTCGTCAGCTGCAAATCAAACTCAATTCCATCTGCTGCGGTTTGTATCATGGCCTCCTTCATCGCTTCTAATGTGTTTTCTGGTTCATGTTTTGTCCAGCCACGATGTGCATAAATAGGCAATCTATACATTCAACTCTCCATTCTCCATTTTAAATACACCATTTGTACGTGTTTTTAACATAGATGACCGTTTACCAATCTTAATAATCGTTCCTTCAAATGCCATTTTTGTTACTTCCACACATTCTTTTTCAATCTCACTTAATTGTTTTAAAATGGTTTGAATTTCATAATTCAACTGGATTACAACTGATTTTTTTAATTCATATTTATATTTTGTATCTTCAAATACTTCTAGTTGTTGTGCGTTCATCTGTTTCGTTAATGGTTGTAATTGAATGACACGACTTTCAAGCACACCCATCTCTTGTTCAATTTCTTTTATTTTCCCTGCTTTATAGCGTACTTCACCCATTTTTTCTTTCTGGTCAATGGTATGAATAATTAACTCTGTACGTCTTTCGTGTTGATTTCCAGCGATTGCTGTATGGATATACGATGTTGCTTCTGTCACACCGCCGATAATTTTCCCATTCACACCGTCTAAACGTACAATTCTCCCTGATAAATTCGAACCGATTGCATACATTTCGATACAAATTTCATTTTCAGCATAAATCGTTGCTTCATTCGCATGTTTTAAAAAGACACTTCCACCTGCTCGAATGATCGTTTTTGAATGACCAAATACACCACCACGAATATAAATATCGCCACCTGTTGATTCAATCGAGTCAGCACCAGATACGCCCTCTTTTGCTTCAATCGAAATATCACCTGTTGCTTTTACCGAATAGCCTGGTAAAACGGTTCCCTTAATTGCGATAGAACCATCAAACTCAATATTACCTGTTTCTACCCCAATATCTGTTTTAATTTCGAGATGTTGCAAAATGCTAATTAAACCATTTGAATCATCTAATACACCTGCTGTTTTAGAACGGATAATAATCTTTCCGTTTTCTTCACTTTCATAAACAGATTCTGGATTATATTTTAAAATAAGGTCTTTCCCTGCTTTTGCGGGAATCTCTTTTCCCAATACATTCATACCCGGTATTCCTTCAGATGCCGGTATTTTCTCACCTAGCCAAGCGTCTTTTTCAATTTCAAAAATAAAGTTCATATCGGAAAAATCTGCTCGACCATCTAAACCAATTTTTGGTCTGCGCGTTGGGTTTTGAAAATACGTGATTTTTGCATCCACACCATCTTCAGGCTCTTTCCCTTCCGCAATCACATGTTTTTTCTTCTCAAGTTCTTCCCATAAGATTCGTTTCAGACCGTACTCAATCCCAATAGATGCAGCAATTTCTTTAATTTTAAGATTCAATTCATCTTCAGAGTTACTAATTTTTTTCGGATCCTCGTAAAATAAAATATTAGCAGTCATTGCATCTTTTGAGATTTGAATATCCATTTCAGGTAATAAAACACCTATTTCTACAAAATCACCATTCTGTTGATTGAAGAGGTTTTTTAATTCCATAAAGTTTGTCAGTTTAATTCTTGGAAATTCTTTTAATAAAGTCTCGAAATCCTTCATTGTATAATCTTCTCGATGTTTTTTCACAAAAACTTTATTGTCTCTTGAGATGATTTCCATATGCTGATCTTTATAAAGTTCCATATTGTTCACCCTCTCCTTGTGTAAAAGTCCGTATGCTTAATATCGTGCATTTATCTAACTTCTAAAGACCTTTACACTAGAATGTTTCCATATGCTTATCTGTTTTTTTATTTTTTTCAAATTTAGTTTCATTTGACTAAATAGTCCTATTTTTTTACTATTCTTATTGGTTGTTATTATCCAAATGTAGTCTGTAAGTATTTTCCGTATATAATAACATAGAAAAACCTAACTATCTTTATCATACCCACCTCGCAAAAAACTAATACATTTTTCATTACTATCCCTGAAAAAAATATGCTTTTAGACCTATATTCAGTGTGTTGTGTTTTTCTTATCTTGTATTTTCTCTATAGCCTCTTTACTAATCATTGAAAGAACAGGTATAGCTAATAAAAAAACATTTGCACCCCAAACCCATAGAAAAAGTGTTGTAAGTACTATAACAAAGCCAAGATATATCCCTAAAGAATGATGCTTCCATATACTATACAAAAGTACCATTAAACCTACTAGCGAACTAATATAAAACATATCTCTCCTCTTTCCTTACTTATATTCACAAAAAAAAAGCAAACAGTTCTAATTGAACGAGCTGCTGCTTTTTCATAAGATGACTTATACTTCTACTAATTCTTCGCGTAACTTTTCTGCGACCATGGCGATGAACTCTGAATTCGTTGGTTTTTGTTTCATATGGTGTGATGTGTAACCGAATAGCTTGGATACGGCGTCATGATTTCCACGTCCCCACGCAATCTCAATACTATTTCGGATGGCACGCTCTACACGTGTTGGTTTCGTTTCAAATATTTCTGCAATAGCTGGATACAACGCTTTTGTAATTGAACTTAATAAATCTGGATTATTATAGACTAATTGAATAGCTTCACGAATATAGCCATATCCTTTTACATGAGCTGGTACACCTATTTCCTTAATGATAGATGTAATACGTGCATCTAATGTATGCTTATCTGATGTCTCAGGTAAATCAATTTCAATAATTTCCCGTGCTTTTGTTTGTTTCATTTTTGCACGTTCTGCACATTGAATAATCTTCGACTCTAAACGATCCATCTCAAAAGGTTTTAACATAAAGTAAGCCGCACCAAAGTCACTCGCTTGTTTCATAACATCTTCTTGTCCAAAAGCTGTTAACATAATCACTTCAATCGTTTTCCATTGCTCATTTTTATGTATCTCTTCTAAAACAGCTAAACCATCTAAGTGAGGCATAATAATATCTAAAATTAGCACATCAGGGATTTCTTCCTCCAGCATTTTTAAGCACTGTTTACCATTTGAAGCAGTATGAATTACTTGTATTCCTTCATTTTTTTGCAAGTATTTTTCTAATGTGGCTACAAGTTCGCGGTTGTCATCTGCAATGGCTACCTTAATCTGCGTCATCTTTTTTCCTCCTTAGGTTTTCACTCAACATTTCACAATGCATTTATTGTATCAAAATTCATTTCAAAACAAAATGTCATTACCCATTTTCTTATAAAACAATTGTTTTATTTTCATGTAATTTATATGTATTATAACACTTTTTTTGCGTGTTGAATGAAACTTTTGTTTATTTTTCAGATAAAAAAGACATTATAAACAATTCATTCGTACTTGTTTACAATGTCTTAATAGTAGTTATATGATACGGCGTTGTTTATGTTCTTCTGCAATTTCAACCAGTTCTTTTGCATGTTGGAATGTTTTTTCCGTCACGACTTCACCTGACATCATGCGACTAATCTCGTCAATTCGATCATCTTCTACTAATTCACATAACGATGTGAACGTACGATTATCTTCTTCTTGCTTTTGAATATAATAATGATGGTCAGCCATCGCCGCTACTTGTGGTAAATGCGAAATACAAAGCACTTGTGAATTCACAGAGATTAGTGAAATTTTATCCGCAATAGCTTGCGCTACACGGCCACTTACGCCTGTATCAACCTCATCAAAAATGATGGACGTAATTCCCATTGTAGATGAAAAGATGGTTTTAAGAGCAATCATAATACGCGATAGCTCACCACCAGACGCAATTTTCGTCAGTGGCTTTGGTGGCTCCCCTACATTCGTTGAAATATAGAAGACAACTTCATCGCTACCCATCGCATCAAATGTATGTGACGGTGTAATTTGTACAATCAGTGTTGCACGTTCCATGTACAACTCTTGTAATTGCGTCATAATCTTCTCAGCTAATTGAACACCATATTCTTTACGGATAACTGTTAGCTTTTCTGCTTGTTCAGCTAGTTGCTTTTCTAAGTCTTTTAAGCGTTTTTCATTCTTTTGAATATTCTCGTCGCTATTTTCAAGCGTCTCTAATTCTTTACCAATTTGATCGCGATACGCTAAAATATCCGCTAAACTATGACCATATTTTCGCTTCATATTTTGAATGAGTGCGAGGCGTTGCTCTACTTCATTTAATCTTTCTGGGTCAAACTCCATCTCATCTAAAATATTCTTTAATGAAAAAGCAGCTTCCTGCAAAACATAGAACGCGTCTGATACGGCCATAGATTGTTCTTTGAACTGTTCATCTACATTCGCAACATCTTCTAAATCAGACATCGCTTGACCAATCCAATCAAGCCCTTTAGATTCACCAAGAATCGCTTCATGTGCGTGAGAACTACCTTCAAAGATTTTATGGAAGTTATTTAAACGACGACGTTCTTCCATCAATTCATTTTCTTCATTCTCTTTAAACTTACATGCATCAATCTCTTTAATTTGGAATGAGTATAAATCAATTTTTTGAGCGATTTGCTGTTCACCAAGTGATAGTGCTGCTAATTCACTTTTCAATGTACGATATTGTTCATAGAGCGATGTATATTGTTCTTTATCTTCTGTAATCGCTTCGCCCGCAAACTGATCGAGTAAATAGATATGCTGTTTATCGTCCATTAATTCTTGTGATTCATGCTGCCCATGAATATCAATCAATGTCGAGCCCACTTCACGTAACATATTCAGTGGCATCATTTTACCGTTAACACGACAAACACTTTTTCCAGTATCATTCAGGTCACGACGCAAAATAATCACACCTTCATCGACTTCGATTCCTAACTCTTTACACTTATCATAAGCAGGATGCGGTTCTTCAGGCAACGTAAAAAGGCCCTCAAGTTCTGCCTTTTTAGCACCATGGCGAATAAACTCTTGAGAACCTCTACCTCCTGCTAAAAGTTGTACCGCATCAATGATGATTGACTTACCCGCACCTGTTTCGCCTGTTAATACAGTTAATCCTTCTTGAAATTCGACGGTTAATGCATCAATAATGGCAAAATTCTTTATGGATAATTCTTTTAACACGATGTGTCACACCCCTCAATACTTCTCTCTAGCAGTTCTTATAACATTTCTAGTAAACGATTTTTCACTACTTCACGCATTGATTCTTCACGACATAAAATCATGATGGTATCATCTCCACAGATTGTTCCTAAAATCTCTGTCCAATCTAAGTGATCTAATAATGAACCAATCGCATGTGCGTTGCCTGGTAATGTCTTCATAACGAGGAAATGACTTGCCCCATCAATCGATACAAAAGCATCTGCTAGCGCACGATGTAGTTTTTGTACAGGATTAAAACGTTGATCTGCTGGTAAGCTATATTTATAACGTCCATCTTGTAATGGTACTTTGATTAGATGTAATTCTTTAATGTCACGTGAGATTGTTGCTTGTGTCACGTTATAGCCTGCTTCTTTTAATAAGTCGACTAATTCATCTTGTGTCTCAATTTCTCGATTCGCAATCATATCACGAATACGAATATGTCTTTGACTTTTATTCATATCATTCACCTCTATGCATATTTATGCCTGTCAACCTAAAGTTATCATCTATTCAATGAAATAACAAGAAAAAACGAATCTTTTATCGATTTTCTTCTTCCTTTATTTAGGCATTTATTCATGGAA
The DNA here is from genome assembly GCF_030219945.1 of Kurthia sp. YJT4. Classification (NCBI taxonomy): domain Bacteria; kingdom Bacillati; phylum Bacillota; class Bacilli; order Caryophanales; family Caryophanaceae; genus Kurthia; species Kurthia sp. YJT4. The sequence continues at coordinate 1,758,036 of NZ_CP126689.1, forward strand.
AAACACCTTCAAAGAACCTTCTGATTCTCTGAAAGTGTTTTTCGATTTTTAGCTACTTTATTTTAATTGTGCATGTGCTTCTTTTACAACTGCTTGTAAATCACACGAACGTTCTAATTCTTCAGTAGTATGCGGATTGTAAAGATGGAATAAGAATTCGATATTTCCTTCTCCACCTGTAATTGGTGAATAAGAAGCATCTTTTAAAACAAACCCTAATTCCTCTGCGAAATCCGCTACTTTTTCAAGTACTTCTAAATGAATTTTCGCATCGCGTACGACACCTTTTTTACCGACATTTTCTTTACCTGCTTCGAATTGTGGTTTAACAAGAGCCATCACATCGCCACCAGGCATCAATAATGTTTTTAATACAGGTAAAATTAGTTCGAGTGAAATGAATGATACATCGATTGTTGCCACTTCTGGTAAACCCTCGACTAAATCAGGTGCAGTTACGTAACGGAAATTGGTTTTCTCCATTACCGTAACGCGTTCATCTGAACGAATCTTCCAAGCGAGTTGATTTGAACCAACATCTAAAGCGTAACAATGACGCGCGCCGTTCTGTAACGCACAATCTGTAAAACCACCTGTTGAAGAACCGATATCTAGCATCAGTTTTCCTTCCACCGTAAAGTCGAAAATCTCAAGTGCTTTTTCTAACTTTAGACCACCACGACTGACATATTTCAGTTGTTGACCTTTAATTGTTAAATCTTGGTCTGCTGGTATTTTCTCTCCTGCTTTATCGACGCGAACTTCTTTAGAGAAAACTTGTCCCGCCATAATTAAACGTTTTGCTTTTTCACGTGTTTCACACATACCGCGTTGAACGAGTAAAATATCTACGCGCTCTTTTTGTACTTTGTCTGCCATTATGATTTTAGACCTTCTTGTTCTCTTTTTTGATGTACGAGCTTTGTAATGCGTTTTTCAGCTTCTTCTGCTGTTAAATGAATGTCGCGCATTAATAAATCAACGCTTCCATGTTCGATGAATTCATCTGGAATACCCATACGTTCTGTTTGATTTGTGTCATAGCCATGATCATTCGCAAACTCTAATACAGCACTACCAAATCCACCTTGTAGCATCGATTCCTCAATTGTTAAAATAGGGCGACCTGTTTGATAAATGCGATGTAGCATTTCCTCGTCCATTGGTTTAATGAAGCGAGCATTGACAATTTCAACTGAAATACCTTGTTCGGCTAATTTTTCTGCTGCTTCTTCTGCCATCGGAATCGTCGTACCAAATGTTAGAATCGTTGCATCCGTTCCTACTTTTAATACTTCCCAGCTACCGATTGGTAATGTTTTTAATTCTTCATCCATTGGAACGCCTAAACCATTACCACGTGGATAGCGTAAGCAAATTGGCCCCTCATCATATGCTAAAGCTGTTTGCACCATATGTTGGCCTTCATTTTCATCTTTCGGCATCATAATGACTATGTTTGGCATTGAGCGAAGGAAATTAATGTCGAATACACCTTGATGTGTTTCGCCATCTGCTCCTACTAAGCCTGAACGGTCAATTCCAACGAATACATTTAAGTTTTGACGACAAATATCATGTAACATTTGATCGTATGCACGTTGTAAAAATGTCGAGTAAATTGATAAGAACGGTTTTGAACCTTCTGCTGCCATCCCTGCTGCCATCGTTGTTGCATGTTGCTCTGCAATACCAACATCAAAGAAGCGTTTCGGGAATTCCTTAGCAAATCCTTCTAATTTCGAACCAACTGGCATCGCAGGTGTAATTGTTACAACACGATCATCTTCGCGCGCAATACGTGTTACAGTATCTGCAATTAGTTTTGACCAACCTGGTGCTGTAACAGACGATTTAACAAAATCTCCTGTTTCCATTTTATAAGGACCCGTACCATGCCAATCTCCAATTTTATCATTTTCCGCTGGTGAATAGCCCTTACCTTTTTTCGTAATCACATGAACGATTACAGGACCTTCAGTACGTTTCGCATTTAATAATGTTGACTCAAGTGCTTCAAAATCGTGACCGTCAATTGGTCCTAAGTAAGTAAAACCTAATTCTTCAAAGAACATGCCTGGTACAACTAAATATTTCAAACCATCTTTTACACGCTCTGCTGTTGAAGCTAAACGTCCACCCACTGCTGGAATACGCTTTAATAAACCTTCAAAATCATCTTTTGCACGATTATAAGGTGTCGCTGTACGCATACGAGACAACATATTGTGTAAAGCGCCTACATTCGGTGCAATTGACATTTCATTATCATTTAAAATAACGGTCATATTTGTTTTTTCATGTCCGATATGATTCAGTGCTTCAAGTGCCATTCCACCTGTTAATGCACCATCTCCAATAATCGGAACGACATGATTATGTTTTCCTTGAACATCACGTGCAGCTGCCATGCCCATCGCCGCTGATAGAGAAGTTGAACTATGACCAGTCTCCCATACATCATGCTCACTCTCATTGCGTTTTGGGAAACCACATAAACCTTTATATTGACGTAACGTATCGAATTGATCCGCACGACCTGTTAAAATTTTGTGCACATATGCTTGATGCCCAACATCAAATAAGAACTTATCTTGCGGGCTATTAAATACTCGATGTAGTGCAATTGTTAATTCAACTACACCTAGATTTGGTCCAATATGTCCACCTGTTACAGAACACTTTTCAACTAAAAATTTGCGAATATCAACTGCTAAATCTTGCAATTGTTTTTTATTCAAATTTTTCAGAAAGGATGGACTAGATATTGTGTTTAAATCCACCACCATCACACACCTTTACTTTTATCATTGATTTTACTCACACGACTTTTTTCACTATTATAACAGTCATTAAGTCGAACAGAAAGTATTTAAACTGATTACTTGTTACGATTTATAATATAGTCCGTTAAATCTGCTAAATATTTACTATTCGATGGTATTTTCTCTAAACATGCATGTGCTTTTGTCGCATGTTCTGCTAATTTTTCTTTAGCTCCGTCTAATGTTAAGAGTGCCGGATACGTACTTTTTTCACTCGCTACATCTTTCCCAGCTGTTTTTCCTAATTCTTCTGTTGTGCCCTCGATATCTAAAATATCATCTTTAATTTGGAATGCGAGTCCAATATGGTACGCATATTCGACAAATAAGTTGCGTTGTTCTTGTGTTGCACCTGCTAAAATCGCACCTGCTTCAATACTAAAACGTAAAATGGCGCCTGTTTTATTTTCATGAACACGTACTAATTCATCTAAAGTAAGTTGGCGTTTTTCACCTTCGATATCGAGTACTTGTCCGCCAACCATCCCCTCTGCTCCAGCCGTCTCACTTAGAAGGCGAATTAATTCTACTTTTTGTTCAGCTGACACATTTTCTAAGCGCGCTAAAATGCCAAATGGTAGTGTATTCAGTGCATCACCTGCTAAAATCGCTGCTGCTTCACCAAATACTTTGTGATTCGTCGGTTTACCACGTCTGAAGTCATCATTATCCATACTTGGTAAATCATCATGGATTAGCGAGTATGTATGAATCATTTCTACCGCTGCCCCTACTGTATACCCTGCTTTTGTTGGATTATTTAAATACTCCATTACTGCAATCACAAAAAGTGGTCTTACACGCTTCCCACCAGCTTTTAAAGAATATAACATCGCTTCTTTTAATGAAGTGGGTGCTGTTAAATCTTCTACAAATTCGTACATATGCGATTCAATGATTGGTAATTGTTCTTCCATAAATGTTTTTAGTGTACTTGTCATTATTTATTCCGCCTCTTTCTGTAAATTTAACTCCGTTTCATTTCCGTTTTGATCCATCATTTTCACCAATTGCTGTTCTGCTTTTTCAAGTTGTGTATGACAGCTTTGTGACAATTTCATCCCTTCTTGGTATAAAGAGATGGCATCTTCTAATGGAACATCGCCTTTTTCAAGTGAGCGAACAATTTCTTCTAATTGTTCAATCGATTCAGCGAATGATTGTTGTTTTTTTGTCATGTGGACTCCTCCTCTTTTTGAATGGACTGCACAATCGTTTGAACACGACCGTCTGTAAATTGAAGGTCTATTTTTTGTCCTTCCTCTAATGAATCTACCGATTTTACAACTTTTTGATCATCATAAGCAATTGCATATCCGCGTGTCATAATGGATAAAGGATTTAACATCTCAAGTGTATGAACAGCTGCCGTAAAATGTTGTCGTTCTTGCTGTAATTTTTGAGCGATTGCTCTCGTTAATATTTGTTGCATCGACTCAATACGCTTCTTTTCATATACAATCTCTTTTAAAGGATTATAAATTTGAAGTTTTTGTTCAAGATGTTGCCACTTATAACGTTGCTGCTCCATTGCTTGCACGGCTGTACGCTGCATACGATCATCTAATTGCGCCAATTGTTCAACAAAAGGACGATATAAGCGCTCAGGATATAGCATAGGGTATGCGGACTGCACACGTGTCAAACGAGCACGTTCATGCTTTAATTGTGCTTGTGTCTGTTGAATAAGACGTGTACGGAGTGATTCAACATGCTGTAGTAATTCGAAACGATCTGGTACTGCCATCTTTGCTGCGCCTGTTGGTGTCGGCGCACGTAAATCCGCTACATAATCGGCAATCGTTGTATCCGTTTCATGCCCAACTGCACTAATAATAGGAATACGACTTTCAAAAATAGCTTGTGCGACCACTTCCTCATTAAATGCCCATAAATCTTCAATCGAACCGCCACCTCGTCCAACAATGAGTGTGTCGATATTCCCTTGCTGATTCGCTAAAGCGATAGCTTGTGCAATATCATTCGCAGCTACTTTTCCCTGAACAGCAGTTGGAATAACCACTACCTCAGCAATTGGATAGTGTCTTTTTAGTGTGGACAAAATATCTCGAATTGCTGCACCCGTCTTCGCTGTAATAACCCCTATTCTTTTAGGGAATTTAGGAATCGGCTGTTTAAATTCTGGTTTAAAATAACCACGTGCTGCCAACTCTTTTTTTAATTGTTCATATGCTACATGTAGACTCCCAACACCGTCTGGTTGCATCTCTTTCGCGTACATTTGATAGCGCCCTGCTACTTCATAGACATTCACATCTCCACGAATCAGCACATTCATACCGTTTTCAGGTTTGAAAGCAAGTTGTTTCGCCTGCATCTTATACATGACACTTTGAATTTGTGCGTGTTCATCTTTTAACGTGAAATAAATATGCCCTGAATTATGTAGTTTCACATTGGACAGTTCACCTTTTACATATACTTCACGTAAATGAGGATCTGCTTCAAATTTCCGCTTAATATATTTGGTCAATGCTTGCACAGATAAATAATGAATGACCATTAATTCATCTCCTCTAAGGATGTGTTTCCTCTACACATTTTTTGACGTTATGATTCGCCCATAAAAAAAACTGTTTTTCCGCAGAAAAACAGCTTTCTGTCTATTCTATTTTACCTTAATCAGCGTCATTTGTCTTATGCTAGCTTTGTTTTTGCTGATTGAACTGTGTTATACATCAACATTGTGATTGTCATTGGACCAACGCCGCCTGGAACAGGGGTAATTGCAGATGTTTTTTCAACAACTGAATCAAAATCAACATCTCCGCATAGGTGATTATTTTCATCGCGATTCATACCGACATCAATAACCACTGCACCTTCTTTAATGTAATCGGCTGTAATCATTTTCGCACGTCCGATTGCTACAACTAAAATATCTGCTTGATTTGTCATTTCTTGAAGATTTTTTGTTTTCGAGTGACAATATGTCACTGTTGCATCATGTTGTAATAGTAGTTGCCCCATTGGTACGCCAACAATATGACTACGCCCAATAACTACTGCATGTTTACCAGCAACTTCAATATTTGAATGTTCGAGTAACTTCATAATACCATGTGGTGTACATGGTAAAAATGTTTCTTGTCCTAGAAGCATTTTCCCAACACTATTTGGGTGGAAACCATCTACATCTTTTAATGGAGAAATGGTTTCAATTACTTTTTGTTCATTGATTTGTTTTGGTAATGGTAGCTGGACTAGAATACCATCAATCTCAGATGCTTCATTTAATTGTTTGATTTGCGCTAGTAAATCTTCTTCTGTTGTATCTTCTGGTAATTTAATAAGCTTGGAATAAATTCCTAATTCTTTACAAGCCTTTTCTTTATTTGCTACATATGTATGTGACGCAGGATCCTCACCTACTAGAATCACTGCTAATCCTGGTGTAATTCCTTTTGCAATTAAATCTTGTACTTCTTTTTGAATACCTGTACGAATTATGTTACTGATTTCTTTTCCGTTAATTAGTTGACTTGACATTTTCTACACTCCCGAATTCAGCTTTGATGCGTCAACAGGGTGTTAGGAAGAGAAAATCCCTTCCGTCTGTCCTATTAACGATCTAGTATTTTGATAATACGCCGTTTACGAATTTACCTGACTTCTCATCACCAAAGACTTTTGAAATCTCAACTGCTTCATTGATGACAACATTGTTCGGTGTTTCTGGCATATACATTAATTCAAAAGCTGCTAGACGTAAAATTGTTCGTTCAATTTTCGCTAAGCGGCTTAATGACCAATTTTCTAATTTACTTTCTAATGATGCATCAATTTCTTCTAAGTGATTCTGTGTACCGTATACTAATTCTTCAAAGAATGCCGATGATTTTTCTTCTGCAAGTGTATGCTCAATTGCATCCTCTACAGTTAATTCAGTATTCTCTAGTTGAAAAAGTGTTTGTAACGCTTTTTCACGCGCTTCACGTCGCTTCATTCTTAATAACTCCTTTTAAATAGCTGTCTTATTTCACTTGTTAGCTATAACAATTATTTTCATATGAAGTTTATTTTATCACACTTTCCCTTGTCATCATACGCTTTACGACAAGTTTTAAAAAATCTGTCTTTTTCGTGCGAACAAAAATATAAGAGAACGTTTACAATATACAGTATATAAAACGTTCGCTTTTATGTCAAACGAAAAAATAAAGCGTTTTGAGGAAACAACCTCAAAACGCTTATTTACAGGGCTTTATTCAACTTTTGAATTTGTAGCCTGATCAAACTGAATCCCCGTAACATGAACATTCACTTCTTTTGTTTGAAGCTCCGTCATGTTTTCAATCGATTCACGAATTTGACGCTGTACTTCTCTGGCAACATGCGCAACGGATGCACCATATTGCACAAAACAATATACATCGACGATTAAACCGTCTTCTGTCCATTCTGTTTTGATCCCTTTGCCATGAACTTTTTTGCCGAATTTTTCTACAACGCCCGATGCAAAAGAACCTCTCGTTCCCGAAACGCCTTCCACTTCATTCGTCGCAATTCCTGCAATCACTTCAATTACTTCAGGTGCTACTTCAATCTTTCCAAGCGCCTCTTTTCCTTGCGGTGTCGGTTGTTGTAAAGATTGAATGTTTTGTTCTGTCATTGAATTTGCCCCTCTCATTTATTAAGAATTAATAACGTCGTTTTCTTCTAGGAATTTCGTATTGAATTTACCTGATTTGAAAACTTCATTACTCATTAATTTTTCATGGAAAGGAATTGTCGTATGGATACCAGGACCCTCAACAACAAACTCACCTAATGCACGCTTCATTTTTGCAATCGCTTCTTCACGCGTATCTGCATGAACAATCAATTTTGCAACCATTGAATCGTAATATGGTGGAATTGAATAGCCTGGGTACATAGCAGAATCAATACGAACACCAATACCACCTGGCGCTACATACGTGTCTACTTTACCTGCTGAAGGCATGAAGTTTTTGTAAGGGTTCTCTGCGTTAATACGACATTCAATTGCCCATCCATTTAATTTCACGTCTTCTTGTTTATAAGCTAATTCTTCACCAGATGCAACTTTTAACTGTTGCGCAACTAGGTCGATTCCTGTAATTGCTTCTGTTACAGGATGTTCTACTTGGATACGTGTATTCATCTCCATGAAGTAGAATTTATCTTCACGGTAGTCATAAATAAATTCACAAGTACCCGCACCACGATATGAACATGCTTGCGCTGCTTTAACTGCTGCTGCACCCATTTCCGCACGACGTTCTTCCGAAAGTGCTGGAGATGGCGCTTCTTCAACTAGTTTTTGCATACGACGTTGTACTGTACAATCACGCTCACCTAAATGGATTACGTTACCGTAGTTATCAGCTAATACTTGAATTTCACAGTGACGGAAGTATTCAATGAACTTCTCAAGGTATACACCTGGATTACCAAATGCAGCTGCTGCTTCATTTTGTGTAATCTCGATTCCTTTTACAAGATCTTCTTCCGTACGTGCAACACGAATCCCTTTACCGCCACCACCGGCAGTAGCTTTAATAATAACAGGGTATCCAATTTTAGCAGCCCATTCTTTACCTGTTTCGATATCAGGAACAATTCCTGTACCTGGAACAAGTGGCACCCCTGCTGCTTCCATTGTATCACGCGCTACATCTTTAATACCCATTACTTTAATCGCATCTGAAGTTGGCCCAATAAATGTAATACCTGCATCTTCACAAGCTTCTGCGAAGGCAGCATTTTCAGCTAAGAAACCATATCCAGGGTGAATTCCATCACAACCTGTTTTTTCTGCTACCGCTAAAATACGGTCAATTTTTAAGTAACTATCTGCAGAAAACTTCGGTCCGATACAATATGCTTCGTCTGCTAATTGAACATGTAATGCTTCAGCATCTGCTTCTGAGTAAACAGCCACAGATTGAATATCTAATTCTTTACAAGCACGAATGATACGTACTGCAATCTCACCACGGTTTGCAATTAGTACTTTTTTCATTAGTAGGACCCCCCTTACGCTTCTTTAACTAGGAATAGAGGTTGGCCGTATTCCACTAATTCACCATTCTCAACAAGAATCTCAACGATTTCACCAGTTACTTCTGCTTCGATTTCGTTGAATAATTTCATTGCTTCAACGATACAAACGATTGACTCTTCGCCCACTTGATCGCCTACTTTTACGAACGCAGGTGATTCTGGGTTTGGAGCAGAGTAGAATGTACCAACCATTGGAGAAGTGATTTTATGTAGATTTGTATCTGCCACAACTTCTTTTTTCTCAGCTTTTGGTGCTTCTGGAGCTTTTGGTGCTTCTACTGCTGGTGCAGGAGCTGCTGCTTTTGGTGCTTCTACTACTGGTGCAGCTTGAACTGCTACAGGAGCTTGCGCTACAACTGTTTGACCGTTGTGCTTTTTAAGTTTTAATTTTGTGTCATCTTGCTCGAATACAAATTCATCCACTGAAGATGAATCCACCAATTTAATAATCTCACGAATTTCTTGAATTTTTAACATACTTTAACTCCCCTTACTTGTGTGTATTATAATACACATATTATTTTATCGCTTTTTTCAAACTTTTGAAACATTTTATTGAAAAATAGCAATTTCTATATTTATAGTAGATAAATTCCGTTTGAAATACAATCTTTTTTTTACGAATTAAGTAAAAGTTTGAAGCGTTAACCATAAATGAAATGCTGTAAACGATTACACTATTTAGACATTTAGACCGAACATCTTCTGTACTAGCACAGTTCAAGCACTTAGTAATTACGACTCATGTTATTAGTAGGTACTAAATTATTTTAAAAGAAAAACCTCTCTCGAAAAGAGAGGTTAATCCTTATGATTATGCACGTGAAACGTATGAACCATCTTCTGTATTGATAATTAATTTATCGCCTTCGTTTACAAAGAATGGTACGTTTACAACAAGACCTGTTTGCATTGTTGCTGGTTTTGAACCGCCTGTTGCTGTATCACCTTTGATTCCTGGTTCAGTAGCAGTTACTTCAAGTACAACAGTGTTCGGTAAAGATACACCTAATACTTCGCCTTCGAATGATACAATTTGTACTTCCATGTTTTCAAGGATGTACTTTAATTCATACTCTAATTGAGATTCTGGTAGTTCGATTTGTTCATATGTTTCCATATCCATGAATGCGTGTTGATCACCAGATGCATATAAATATTGCATTTTACGGTTATCGATTTGTGCTTTTTCTACTTTTTCACCTGCACGGAATGTTTTTTCAGTTACGTTACCATTACGTAAGTTACGTAATTTTGAACGCACGAATGCAGCACCCTTACCTGGTTTTACGTGTTGGAACTCGATTACGCGGTAAAGGTTACCGTCTACTTGGATTGTTAATCCTGTTTTAAAATCGTTTACTGAAATCATGTTTCTTTTCCTCCAAATACTAATTTATAAAATAATTAACTCTTTAGGCGCATGCGTCAATACGTCATTCCCATCTGCTGTAATCAGCAAATCATCTTCAATGCGTACGCCGCCAATACCTGGTAAATAGATTCCTGGTTCACAAGTTACAGTCATCCCAGCCTCTAATCGATGATTGGAGCGATGAGATAAACCTGGTCCTTCATGTACCTCTAAACCTATTCCATGACCTGTAGAGTGACCAAATGCTTCTCCATAGCCATGCGAACGAATCACATCGCGTACAACCGCATCTGCTTCCACACCCGTCATTCCCGGCTTAAAGGTTTTGACACCCACCAACTGGGCTTCTAAAACAATTTCGTAAATCTCTTTTAATTGTTGCGATGGCTGGCCGACTGCTACTGTACGTGTTGTATCCGACACATACCCATTATATAACGCACCATAGTCTAAAGTGACAAAGTCGCCCTTCTCAATTATTTTATCAGTTGCTACGCCATGTGGCAATGCCGAGCGAACACCTGATGCAACAATCGTATCGAATGAAGAAGAGGTTGCTCCTGATTTACGCATAAAGAACTCCAATTCATTCGCGATTTCAAGCTCAGTTACGCCCGGACGAATTTGCGGTAGAATATGCTCAAATGCTGCATCTACAATGTCACAAGCGACTTTTATTATTCTAATTTCTTCAGGCGTCTTAATCAAGCGGATTTTTTCGATTACATCTGCAAGACCTACTAAATTCTTCGTAATAAATTTCTCGTATAATAAAAACTGTGCATACGTAATATGTTCTTTTTCAAAACCAAGTGTTTGAATGTTTAAATTACGTACATATGATGCTATTTCTTCTACTAAAGTTGCTTTATGTTGGACAGCATGAAAATCGGTGACTTCTCTTTCTGCTTGCTCAATGTACCGAAAATCCGTAATAAACAGCGCCTCACTCTTTGTTACGAGCGCAATACCTGTCGAACCTGTAAAGCCTGTCATATAGCGTACATTATATGGATTCGTAATTAAAAAGCCATCTACTTTTTGTGAAGCGATTAATGCGCGCAACTTTTCTAAACGATTCATTTATTTTTGCCCCTTTTGTTTCGATAAGAACATGCGTAGTGCCGCTTCATATCCGTATAAGCCTAGACCACTAATTTGCCCTACACAAACAGGCGCTAAATAGGAGTGATGACGAAACGATTCTCTCTGATGAATATTTGAAATATGCACTTCAATCACAGGTACTTCTACACCTGCAATGGCGTCACGAAGCGCAACACTTGTATGTGTATAAGCACCTGGATTAAAAATAATACCGTCTACTTCGCCGTCCTCTGCTTCATAAATCCAATCAATTAACTCACCTTCATGATTCGATTGCTTTAATTCAATTGTCGCTCCTTTAGCTACTGCTACTTCTGATAAACTTAACTCAAGATCCGCAAGTGTCTCATATCCGTAAATTGCTGGTTCACGTTTACCAAGACGATTTAGATTTGGACCATTTAAACATAGGTAATGCATGAAAAATCTCCCCTTTTTTCCTAATTGATTGTATTCATTCTATCATATATTTCGTAAGTCGTAGGTTTTTCAACGATGTAAAGGATTTTTCTAGAGTTTATCATCATTTTTTAGTACAATTGAAGAAGTTTTAATCTTATACATAGAGAGCGGTGTGAAATTGAATCAAGAAAAAAATACAACTGTATATGGTGGTCAAGCGCTCGTTGAAGGTGTCATGATGGGTGGTGGACAACATACGGTTTCTGCAATTCGTCGTAACGATGGTTCGATTGATTACTATTACGCTAAGCGCGTAAAAAATCCAACGTATCAAAAAATGAAGAAAATCCCTTTTGTTAGAGGCATTGTTGCACTGATTGAATCAGCTGCAAACGGATCGAAACATTTACAGTTTGCGAGCGATCGATATGATGTGACACCAGGGGAAGAATTGTCAAAAGAAGAAAAAGAAAAGAACATGTCGAAGTTACAGCTTTGGCTCGGTGTAGCAGCGATTGGTATTCTTTCTTTCTTATTCGGAAAATTTATTTTCACACTTATTCCAATTTTTCTAGCAAATAGTTTAAAAAGTATTTTTCCTAGTGACACAGCACAAATTCTAGTAGAGAGTGGCTTTAAACTCATTCTACTTGTATCCTATATTTATCTCGTATCACTAACACCGATTATTAAGCGGGTTTTCCAATATCATGGCTCTGAACATAAGGTCATTAATTGTTATGAAAACGGCCTAGAACTAACCGTTGAAAATGTACAAAAGCAATCTCGCTTACATTATCGCTGTGGCTCAAGTTTTATGCTGTTTACTGTATTTGTCGCGATGGTTCTTTATTTCTTTGTACCAACGGATCCACTTTGGTTACGATTAGTAGACCGCATTTTATTAATACCTGTCGTACTTGGTATCTCTTTTGAAGTATTACAAGCGACAAATGCTTGCCGTGATATTCCTATACTACGCTTTTTAGGATATCCAGGTTTATGGTTACAACTTTTAACAACAAAAGAACCACAAGATGATCAAGTAGAAGTAGCAATTGCTTCATTTAAAAAATTAAAAGAAGTAGAGCAAAATCCTGAAATCATCCAAACAATGAATCAAGATTCGAATTAATTAAAATGAGGTGTTTATTATGAGGAAACTCGGCTTTAATATGCTCTTTTTCTGCGTTATTGCTCTTGTGCTTTATATGATGGATGTCGTAAGTGGAAAAATCATTTTATACGTGCTAGTACCTATTCTACTTCTGTTCATGTTAGTGACCGCACTCCAAACATATAAAGTCTATAAAAGATTACTTGAAGAACAAAAGCAATCACGCTAAATCAATTAAACACCTTAGACGAATCAACAAAAAAGGTCGTAACGTACGTGTATCAAACACGCCATGTTACGACCTTTGTAGTTAGCTCTATTTTTTCATGCGACGTAGCATATATGTAATCCCATACCCTGCACCGAATAAAGCAAAGTAATACACACCATAAATCGTATTATTTCCACCAATGACAACGAAGAAAATAATAATGAATGCAATCAATGAAATCCCGATTGCTGGAATCACTGAATAGTGATGAATCGCACAAGATACACCTTGTATAATAAATGTAATCGGATACACAATAATCAATGATAAACTAAAAATCGCTAGGTTTTCTTTATCTGTACCGAATGCACCAAACATCGTTAAGGCACTAATTGAAAACATCGCAAAGGCAGGCAAGAAATAAGCTGCCAACTTGTTCAAATTCAACTTTATTCACTCCTTTATTTCTACGTTTTTTATCATACCATAATCTATTTCATGAGAAGAATAATTGCTGTAAAAAAAGCGTGTGATTTATAGAAAAAAATCGCGCTATACAGCACGATTTTCTCCTTCTATATTAATATTTATCGTTCCATTCAGTTGAACGGTATTTTGTTTCGGCTAATTGTTCTACAAATTGCTGCTGTTCGGCTGTTAATTCGTATGGTACTAACTCAATATCAAGCGCTTCTTGGAATCCATTATAGAATGCTTCGATACACTCTTGAACTGTTACAGTTCGATTGGCTAAACTATTAATACTTACGGCTTTTTCAGGTAATTTATGACGCATACGTTCACGCGCTTCATCACTTTTAAATTTAAAAACAGATAGTAATTTTTCTGCATCTAAATCGATTAAAATGGCACCATGTTGTAAAATAACACCTTCTTGACGTGTTTGCGCGCTACCTGCTACTTTTTTTCCTTCTACGACTAACTCATACCAACTCGGTGCATCAAAACATACGGCACTTTTCGGTTTTGCGAGCGCTTCTTTTTGCTCATTGGTTTCAGGTATTGAGAAATAAGCATCTAAACCGAGATTTTGGAAGCCCTTTAGTAAGCCTTCACTCAGTACACGATATGCTTCCGTTACCGTCTTTGGCATATTTGGATAGTTTTCAGATACGATGATACTATATGTAAGCTCATGTTCATGTAAAACGGCACGCCCCCCTGTTGGTCGACGAACAAATCCTAAATTCAACTTCTCTAATTGTTCGAAGTCAATATCTCTCTTTGCTTTTTGGAAATATCCAACAGATAATGTCGCTGGGTTCCATTCATAAAAACGAATCATCGGCGGTAACTTTTCTTCAGCATGCCAATGTAATAACGCCTCGTCTAAAGCCATATTATATGCAGGATCACATGGTCCTGAATTGATGAAATACCATTGTTTTGTCACTTATATCTCTCCCTTCCAATCTTAGCCTACTCATTTTATCAAACAATTAAGGTAATTACTATACAATTCCTCTTTTACCACGGAACATCATAGACGAATTTGATTCATTCTCTTATAATAGTATTGTAGAAAGAAAGGGGAATTTACTCGTGAGCTGGTTATACAGTATTATCATTATTTTAGTCGTGCTTGTTGCGTTCATTTTGATTAATGGTTTCCGTTCAAAAAGAGCTGTAACAACACTATCTGAAGAAGATTTCAAGGCGGGATACCGCAAAGCGCAACTAATTGATGTGCGTGAGAAAAAAGAATTTGAAGATGGTCATATTTTAGGTGCGCGTAATCTACCATCTACACAACTTCGTACACGCTACAAAGAATTGCGTCAAGACATTCCAATTTACTTGTACTGTGACAATGCAGGTCGTAGTGCACGTGCAGCACTTTTCTTAAAAGGTAAAGGATACAAAAACCTTTATCAACTTGAAGGCGGCTTCAAAAAATGGTCTGGTAAAGTAAAATATTCACGTAAATAATGTATAAAGAGATTTTGGCAAAATTGTCAAAGTCTCTTTTTTGATTTACTTTTAACTTTTATGTTAAAATATTGATGTATTTCTTTTATTAGGAGGAGTTTGTGATTTATTCTTATTTATATCCATTTACTGAAGATGTTTCAAAAGAGTTACCGAACTATGCAGAATATGCTTCGTTCTTTAAACGTATTACACATATTTTAAATGAGCGCATTGAAACAACATGGCGACCATTAAAATTAGTTTTAAATAATTCTCAGTTCGATCAACATATTATCGAATTAATGCATAAAGACTTACTAAAATTCGAAGTTCTTACCTATTTATATGAAGCAGAACCAACCTATAATTTAGAACCATTATCGTGGTTACAACAAGATGATGCACTGCATGAATTTATTACATTTGATAATAAACTCATTTATTATCCTAATTATGAAGTAGCCATTGCACCAGCAACACTATTTTGTGAGGACTCATGGCGAGAAGAAGAAATCTGTTACTTCGCTCCGTCTTCTGAACATATGAAGAAGTTCATTGATGGCGTGAATAAACAATTGCGTAATGTGCTTATGTCTCAAGTATCATATTTAGTCGATACAGACGATGGTTTACGCCGTAGTAATTTAGGCGAATATGGTGATATTTCACGCGAAGATGTATTTTTAGATGAGCAATTAAAGCGTAATATTTTCCGTTCAATTGATGAATTCTTTAAAGATGACGGACAGTTTTATAAGCACTACAACATTCCATATAAGCGTGGTATTTTATTATATGGTTCACCAGGTAATGGGAAAACAACACTTGTAAAGTCAATTACTGGTTCTGTCGATGCACCTGTTGTTTATTGGCAGATTACGGAGCATACAGACAGTGAATCGATTCAAGAAGTTTTCCGTTTAGTTAGCTCACTGTCTCCTGCAATTCTTGTCATTGAAGATATTGAATCAATGCCTGAATATGCACGCTCTGTCTTTTTAAATGCACTAGATGGAGCACAGTCGCGTCATGGTGTATTCGTCATTGGGACAACAAATTATCCTGAACGCATTGATCCAGCTCTCATCAATCGTGCTGGACGTTTTGACCGAGCTTACGAAATTAAAAACCCAAATAAAGAGATGCGCCTGCATTATTTACAAAAACTTGATCAACAGCACATCTTCACAGAGGAGCAACTTGAACATGCTGCAAAATTATCGAAAAAATTATCGATGTCTCAATTGAATGAATTCTATATTTCTGTAGCACTTAACTGGCACTATGACCAAGAGTTGAACTACGAAGAAGTCATTACAGACCTTCAAAAACAACGTAAAAATACGGAACGAAATGAATGGGAAGAAGACGAACATACAATCGGGTTTTAATCTATACAAAAACTGCTGAATGATGCATTAAGTCATTCAGCAGTTTTTTTAAATTAGTGGATTTTCACGTGCTTCTTCAATAATACTCGTAGCAAGATGAATGCCATTTTTTAATGCTTCTGTTGAACCTGCGGGATGACTTGTGTCCACTAATGTAAAGTATAACCCTTTAATTTCATCACTTTTAACAGGTGGACGAATGTAGGCAGCCGCGAACGTTTTCGAAATAGCTCCATGTATGCCACCTTTCGTTGAATTGAATCGATTTTTTAAATCTTTGGATGTCCAGACTTTTTCTTCTACAATCGATTCTTCTAAGTCAAAACCATATTTTTTCAATTCGCTCACTAAATGATGTCGATAAGAAGCGACGCTCGCTCGGTAAGATGTAGAACGTAAATCAACTGATGGAATCGACACCATTAGTACTAAGCAATCACCCGATTTAAAACGTTTAGGTTCTTGAAAAGCAGGATTATAAATATAAATGGTCGGATTTTCTGCAAATTCTCCATTTAAAATTTGTTCTACTTCTCTTTCCACATCACTTGAAAATAAAACAGTATGTGTTTTTAAGTTCGTATAGCGATCTAATCCAAGTAGTAAAACAAATTGAGATAAATTATTTTCCCCTGTTACAATGAATTTTTCTCTTTCATTCACAACTGTAAAATCGGATAAGAGCGTATCGCTATTTAATAGTTGCGCACTACTAATTAATACATAGTCTGATTCAATACTCAGATTTTCGTTAATTTGGATACCTTCTACTTGGTTATTTTTCAAATGTATTTTTGTAATTTCTTTTTCGGTATAAATTTTAACTCCTAATTCGATAGCTAGCTTTTTTAATGCACAAGGTATCTCCCTTGTTCCACCCTTCACATAAAAGACATCTGCCGTTAGTATGGGGTATAGAAAAGCAGCAAAAAATGCAGGTGTAGACCTCGCTAACATTTCACCACGATTTGCGTATTTCGCAAGTAATTGAATAATTTGTTCATTCTCAAAATATTTACGTAAAAAGTG
Source organism: Kurthia sp. YJT4 (assembly GCF_030219945.1). Lineage (NCBI taxonomy): Bacteria > Bacillati > Bacillota > Bacilli > Caryophanales > Caryophanaceae > Kurthia > Kurthia sp. YJT4. Next base: position 1,775,473 of record NZ_CP126689.1, read on the forward strand.
GTCCAAACTTTGAAAAGGACGTAATTTTAAAATCAAATTACGAATAGGAATCTTTACTAATTTTGACCAATTTGTAATTTGTAAATTCATTGATAATTCATTCACTTCAAAATATAGTCGTTTTATTTCTGCTAAAAAATCGTGATAATTTTCAGCACCTGTAGCATCTACTTTTTTTAATTGTTCAATCATTTCTTCCACATTTGTAGAAAGGCAAAAATTATCGCCATTTTCAAAATAGACATGTGTATGATGTGTTAAAATTTCCAAATCAAGATAATTTTCTATATTTTTTCCTGCCATTAGAAAGATACTTTCAAGTAATTCTGGAATCGTAAAAAAAGTTGGGCCAAACTCAAAAAGATGATCTTCAAACTGTAATGCTGTAAAATTCCCACCTACTTTTTTACTTTTTTCATAGATGGTAACCTCGAAACCTTCTTTCGCAAGTAGAATGGACGCTGTTAGTCCACTTAACCCCGCACCAATAATCGATACTTTTTTCATATCAGCTGCCCTCCTCTACTTTTGTTTTTGAAACGACGATAATGCTCATCATGATAAAAAAAGCAACAACACCGGTTTCCCAAAGACCTACGCGTAAAGCGATGATGATTGGTATACTCATAATCGAAACAAAAACTCCAATCATATAATTCTGCAATGTGATCGAATACTTAACAAGCCAAATCATTTCTAAAAATAATAAGATGATATAATAAATAATTGAAAACCCAATAATAATAAAGTACCCACTTAATTGAATTTCAAAATGATAGTATGAAAAATCACCTATATAATAGCGATTAAACAATGCAAAAATTGGAATGATAAAAAAATGTATAACAATAATGATAAAAAAGCTAAAAACCGTGCGCATAGCGAGAGGCATTTGATATGTAAAAGCTTGTATGATTGCAATACTCACAAGCCATAAACTAGCAATTGCCATGTATAATAAGTGTTCATATGCACCACCACTTTTGATGAAAGGAAGAAGGCTTCCGTAAGACATAATACTATATACTGAAATCCATACAAATAAAGCATATAACAGTCCCTTTTTAACACCAAATAATGTACTAAAGTAAAGTGTTGCGATGATGGCTGCATATAATAACATTAATAATAACATCCACCAGTCTCTTTTAGAAAGAATTGGAAGCATAATGAGCAGTAGAACGATTAAATTTACAATATAAAAAATAATAAATACATTCTTTTTCATTATGCTTCTCTCCTTTTAAGTTAAACGAACAAACTGACTCGCTAGTGGATTCCAAATAGAATACGTTTCAGTCCCTTGATCACGACTTAATAAACAGACTTCTTGAACAGATAATACTTTATTCGTTGTATTCATTTCGTAAACAACATCTTCAATTTGAATCGCTTCATACTGACTGCTTAATGATTCTCCTGTTACTTTTGTATAAAATGATTGAATACATCCTTTTTCCAAAAACGAATGAGAGAAATCCATTTTTTGTTGTTTACTTACAGCTGGATGAATCAAGTGCTCACGAGATAAGAATTGATTGACTTCTTCAATCCATTGATCTGTCACAGGTTCCCAATAACAAGTAAAGGTTTTGATATGGTGTTGTAAGGAAGCACAGCCATCAATTGCACTTTCTTTACCTAAATCTGTTAATTCATACTGTTCTTGATTTACGATGATTGCCCCGTCTGCTAGTAACAACGCAATATTTTCTCGTAAATCCTCCTCTTGAAAACCAAGCATATCTTGTAACAAATCTTCATTTAATGATGATAGCGCTAAAAAACGAAGAATTTGTTCGGCGAAAATCGAATACTTTTTTTTCGCTTGAAAATGAATTGTCACTTGATATGCATTAATCGGCAGTTCGTATGGTGTAATTTTTTGAATACTATATAAATCTGCCATTTGTTTTTCAGTTAATAATTCATACATCATATCTAGTGTATATTTCATCTAGTTACCTCCTTACACAGATAATTGGTCTTGTTCACAGTCGATTACATAAGGTTTTTCTACTTGTTCATAAATCGCTACATAATCTTTAAGAGGGTTCATCTGTAAATGTTCATAAATCTCTTGTCTTTCTATATAACTAAAACCTTGTAAACGTAGATTTTGTTCAAACATCTCTAAATCTATTAAAGAGCGCTCACTTAAATCTGTCGTAACAAAAGCTATATTTCTATGTTGTTGACATAGTAATAACATATCCAACCAAGTATATTGAACATCTTCAAACAAGAAGAGATCGCTTGATTGTTTCGAATGAAGTTCTGCTGTAAAACGCAAACGACTTTTTTGTGTAATCAATTGATACCAACGTCCTTCATATTCTTCTAAAGTCAATTGATTTCGCCATACTTGCATTGCATGTTGCTGTTCTAGATGACGTGTTTTATTCATTGCTTTTCTTTCAATATCTACTTGGATTTTTTGTGCTTCTTTAAATAATACTTGGTGATGTGCTTTGAAAATTTTCAATTGTTGTTGTAATTCTTCTTGTTGCATATGAATAACGTGATTTGCTTGATTGAATTGTTCAATTACCGCTTTCGAATTTACAATATCATGCTGTAACAAATCCATCTGTATGTTCATTTCTTCTTTGTTTTTAATCACAACTGCTGTTTTTTCTTCATATTGAGACGCTAAAGATAAAACATACGTTTCCGCTTCTTCTACCATGCGCTCATGTTCTTCAAGTACATCATACTTTGATAACAATTCCGTTTTATATTGTTTCCGAGCATTTTCTAAATCCTCTAACGTATCATATTGCTGACTACGACCAGAAGTTGTTTGTTTACTTAGCTTCACGGTTTTACGCATGGCTGAAATATCTTGATTCGCTGTTTCGATGACGCCTTCATATTCTTTTTTCGCTTGTTCTAAACGATTAATAAAATCATCCATTTTTGTTTGCAGCATGCGCACATCTTGGTCAAAACGAAATTCAATACGTTCCGCATAATCTAGTTGTATCATTAATTTCTGTTCTAGTTTTTCTTTTTCTTGTTTCATACCTGCTAAAGCATATGTTAATTTACGGACACTTTCCACAACATGTTCTTTCCAACGATTTTTTGCTTTGTAGTTAATCCCTAATGATAGTGGTTTATTATCGAGTAAACCCAATAATTGTGTTAATTGATCTTCTGCATAATGACGATCATAATGTGCGTTCGGCTCATCTGGAATCACGAACGAAATTCCAACCTTTTTCAATTCATCTTCTACATATGGGAACTGGTCATTTAAACGCTCTTCAACTGCTTCAATACCATTAAATTTTTCTAAATAAATTTGGGTTAATTCTGCATAAGAACTTGCAAATTGTAAATCCATTGGGATATCTAAAAATTCAGCAGTTTTTTTAACTTTTTGAATTAATGCTTGAACATGCTCTACTTGTTGATTTGTCAAAAATAATTGGTGTTCTGTTATCATGTCTTCCATATATTTTTTTCCAGTATGCTGATCTGTTTGAATACGTTCAATTTTAAGTTCACAATCTCGGATAATTATTTGTGAACTTTCGATTTTTTTCACTGCTTCAATATTATCTGTATAAGAAGGAATTTCTTGATTAAAAATTAACCATTCTTGCTCTAAATCTTGATAATACTGAATTTTTTCTTCTTTTTCGCGTTGTAAATCTTTTACACGCTGCTGTTGCTCATGCCATGCATCTTCTAATTCAAAACGTTCTTGCATTAATTGATCATTTTTAAAAGCTAATCGTTCTTGTTCTTGTTCATATTGTGTGATGGCTTCTTGCATTTGGGTGATTTTTTGAAGATTTTTTTCTTCTTCTTCTTTTAAATACTGCTGTGTTTGTTCAACTCTACTTACATATTGCATATTTTGTTGTAACTTTTCATTATAGTGAATCAACGCTTTTTGCTGTATTTTTTCTTCACGTTCACTTAATGCATTCGATACTGTCGTGATTTCTACTGTATTTTTTTCAATCAATGGTGTTTTTACATATTGAATTGCCTCATCTGCTCGACCATCTGCATGAATTGGTAGTAAATGAACATATTTTTCAGATAATTTTTGTGCCAAATCATATTGATGAATCGATAAAGTCAATTGTTCATGACTATCAACAAGTTGATTCACTATATGTTGAATACCTTGTTCTAGATCATCTTTCATCATCGTAAGACCTGAAAAGTTGGTTTGGGTATGGTATGGATTTAATAGTGGATGGTGAATTTGGGGGCAATGCATATGTGCATCGTGTATAGCTCGCAAACGTCCTCGTAGAATGAGTAATTCATTATATTCTTTTTCTTTGTATAAATAAACTGTATCAATTGAATCACCAAAAACAACTGTTGCATCTTGTAAAAATAGACGATTTTCTTCTACATTCATCTCATCACATCGAGCAATTTTTTCGAATTGATCTCCAATACGCTTCCACACTTCTTGACCTTTTTGTTGCTTCGAAGTGAGAGGTGTTTCATATAACGTAACCGTTAAAGCTTCTTGCACTTTTTCAATTGAAGCGACACTATACGGATAATGAGCTTGTTCCATTAAATAATCAATATATGTTGACCAGCTATCTAACTTCTTTAAAATACGTTGCTCGCTTTCACTAGAAGGTAATGTATAAAAAGCTGTCCAAAATTCTGAAGATAGCGTACTTTTTGGTTCATTCAAATGAAGTTCGATTAATAGATAGGCATCATCTATAGGCAGTTCACACTGGATTGTTGCATCTATAATTTCAAAAGCTGATACACTTGCTTTTACAAGTAATTGTATCGGATGTTGTGATGCGTGATGTTGTATAAATACACCTAAAAAATGAGCATCTTGTGTTACTTGTGGGTAGCGTATAACTTTTGCTTCTCCTTCAAAATCTTTCAATAACATGTCGACTGTTCGTCCATCTTCTAGCAATTGTGATGAATTATTTTGATCCAATTGCCATTCTGCTTTTACTTTTTCCATCATCAGCACATCGCTCCTTTATTTCAATTCTCTGTTCAATCTATACCCTCTCTGTTCTAAATTTAACAATATTATCAAAATTTGAACACTTTTATACAAAATAAAAGAAGCTAAGGATGTCTCCCTAGCTTCTTTTGTACTTATGCTTTTTGATAGCGTAATACAGGATTACGTGCAGCACGTGTTTCATCTAGACGGTTAATGACCGTTGTATGCGGTGCTTCCTGTACGATTTCTGGATTTTCTTCTGTTTCTTTTGCAATTTGAATCATTGCATCACAGAATTCATCTAATGTTTCTTTTGATTCTGTTTCAGTTGGCTCAATCATCAATGCTTCTTCCACATTTAATGGGAAGTAAGTTGTTGGTGGGTGGTAGCCAAAGTCTAACAGACGTTTTGCGATATCAAGTGTACGTACACCTAATTTCTTTTGACGACTCGCACTTAATACAAACTCATGTTTACAGTGTTGTTTGTATGGAAGTTCGAAGTATGGTTCTAAACGACGCATCATATAGTTTGCGTTTACCACTGCTTGTTCAGTTACAGCTTTTAAGCCGTCTGGACCCATTGTACGAATGTAAGTGTAAGCTCGTACATTAATACCGAAGTTACCATAGTAAGGTTTTACGCGACCAATTGTTTGTGGACGATTGTAATCAAACGCAAATCCTTCTTCTGTTTTAACTAATACAGGTGTTGGTAAGAATGGAATTAAGTCTGCTTTTACGCCTACAGGACCTGAACCAGGACCACCGCCACCATGTGGACCAGTGAATGTTTTGTGTAAGTTTAAATGTACACAGTCAAAGCCCATATCTCCCGGACGTGCTTTAGACATTACAGCATTTAAGTTAGCACCATCATAGTAAACTTTACCACCTACTGAGTGAATGATATCTGCAATTTCAAGGATATCTTCTTCAAATAGACCAAGTGTGTTAGGATTTGTTAACATAAGTGCTGCTGTATCGTCGCCCACTTTTGTTTTTAAATCTTCTAAATCGACAAGACCATTTTCAGCTGTTTTAACTGTAACTGTATCAAAACCTGCAACTGCAGCAGAAGCTGGGTTTGTACCATGCGCTGAGTCTGGAACAAGTACTTTTGTACGTTGTACATCACCATTTGCTTCGTGGAATGCACGGATCATCATTAATGCTGTCCACTCACCATGTGCTCCAGCTGCTGGTTGAAGCGTTACTTCATCCATACCTGTAATCTCTACAAGATGTTCTTGTAAATCATACATTAACTCCATTGCACCTTGAACAGTTGACTCATCTTGTAGTGGATGGATGTTTGCAAACCCTGAGAAACGCGCAACAGCTTCATTAATTTTCGGATTGTACTTCATCGTACAAGAACCAAGTGGATAGAACCCTGAGTCTACACCATGGTTACGATTTGATAATGCTGTATAGTGACGCATAATATCTAATTCTGATAGCTCTGGTAATTCAGCTGCTTCTTCACGAATTAATGAAGAAGGAAGGATCTCTGATAAATCTACTTCTGGTACATCTAGTTCTGTTAAGCTATATCCTGTACGACCTTCTTTTGAAAGTTCGAATACTAATGGTTGATTATCCTTATGCATGTTGAGCCTCCATTTCTGCAACAACTGCGCTCGTTTCAGCGACTAATTCGTCGATTTCTTCTTTTGAGCGTTGTTCTGTTATACAAATTAATGAATGATTTGCTAAGTTTTCATTTACGCGTTTCAAATCAAAACCACCGATGATGTGTTTTTCAAATAATGCTTTATTCAATTCTGTTACATCTACTTTTGTATTTACAACGATTTCGTTGAAATGAGCACCTTTAAATGTTACATCGAAGCCTGCTTTTTCAAACGCTTCTTTTGCATAGTGTGTTTTCAAAATATTTTGTTTCGCCATTTCTTGCATACCTTTTTTGCCAAGAGCTGTCATCGCTACAGAAGCAGCTAATGCATTTAAGGCTTGGTTCGAACAAATATTTGAAGTCGCTTTTTCACGACGAATGTGCTGCTCACGTGCTTGTAATGTTAATACATAACCACGACGACCTTCTAAATCAACTGTTTCCCCTACTAAACGACCTGGTACTTTACGCATTAACTTTGTTGTTGTTGCAAAGAAACCACAGTGTGGGCCACCAAATGCTTCAGAGATACCGAATGGCTGTGCATCACCAACTGTAATATCTGCACCTAATTTACCTGGAGGTGTTAGGATTGCAAGTGATAATGGATTAGATGATACAACTGATAAACCTTTTACTGCATGAATTAGTTCTGATACTTTACCTAAATCTTCTACTTGACCATAGAAGTTTGGATATTGAACTAATACAGCAGCTGTTTGATCATCGATTAATGATTCAAGAGCTTCCATATCTGTTACACCATCTTTAGCAGGAACAGTTACTACCTCAATCGATTGACCGTATGCATATGTTGTAACAACGTCTTTTGAAATTGGGTTTACTGTATCAGAAACTAAGATTTTTTTACGGCGTGTATGTGCAGCAGCTAACATACCAGCTTCTGCTAATGCTGTTCCGCCGTCATACATTGACGAGTTTGCTAAATCCATACCTGTTAATTCAGCAATCATTGTTTGGAATTCAAAAATAGCTTGTAATTCACCTTGTGAAATTTCTGGTTGGTAAGGTGTATAAGCTGTATAGAATTCTGAACGTGAAATCACATGGTCCACAATAACTGGTTTGTAGTGGTCATAAACACCTGCACCTAAGAATGACGTATATTCGTCATGGCTCGCATTTTTCTTTGCTAACGCTGATAATTCTTTTAATAAAGCTGTTTCAGATTTAGCTGGTTTAATATTATACTCACCTTTAAAACGAACTTTTTCCGGAATATCGGCAAATAATTCATCTACAGATGAAACGCCAATAACGTCTAACATTTCTTTTTGATCTTGTTCCGTCATTGGTAAATAACGATGCTTCATAGGTAAAAACCTCTCTTTATTGTTTTATTTTGAACGCTTATAGAATGGTGTTGCGACAACAGATACTTTACTACGACGATTACGCACTTCAATTTCTAGTTCTGTCCCTAATTCAGCAAATTTTGCGTCAATTAAAGCTAAACCAACATTACGTTTTGTCATTGGTAATTGTGTACCAGTTGTTACCTCACCGATTTCTTGATCACCTGCGAATACTTTGTACCCATGGCGTGGAATCCCTTTATCAATCATTTCAATCCCAACACTTTTACGTGATACGCCTTGCTCTTTTTGAGCTGCTAATGCTGCTTTCCCAACAAAATCTTCTTCTTTGTTTAATTTCACAACGAAGTTAATTCCTGCTTCAAGCGGTGAAATTGAATCAGATAATTCTTGACCATAAAGTGGTAGACAAGCCTCGAAACGTAATGTATCACGACTACCTAGACCACATGGGATGACACCTTTGTCTTTTCCAGCTTCTAAAATGGCATTCCATTGTTCTACAACGGCATCATTTGAAGCGTAGATTTCAAAACCATCTTCACCTGTATAACCTGTTCTTGAGATAATTGACTTATGTCCTGCTACTTCTACATCTGATTGTAAATGGAAAGGCTTGATTGCACTTAAATCAGCTGTTGTTAGCGTTTGAAGCACTTCTTCTGCAAGTGGCCCTTGCAGAGCGATTAATGCAAAATCATCTGAAGCGTTTGTAATTTCAACACCATCGATTTTATGTTCTAACATCCATGCGAAGTCTTTTTCAATATTTGCGGCATTGACAACTAATAGGTATTCTTCTTCATCCAAACGATAGATTAGTAAATCATCCACAACACCACCGTTTTCATAGCACATTGTTGTGTATTGTGTTTGGTTTACTTTTAGCTTCGATACATCATTTGTTACAAGTTGTTGTAAATAAGCTAAACTTTCTGAACCTTTTACGAAAATCTCACCCATGTGTGATACATCGAAAAGACCCGCCTTTGTTCTTACAGCTTCATGTTCTTCTTTGATTGATGAAAATTGTACCGGTAGATCCCATCCACCGAAATCAATTGTTTTGCCACCATATTGAGTATATGTATCAAATAATGGTGTTCTTTTTAATGCGTTTGCCATTGTGTAACCCCCTTTATTTCATAAAAAAAGACAGAGAAATCCTGTTTATTTAGGATTTCTCTGTCCTTGCACCTGAAAGTTTGACCAATAATGGCTTTCCCCTTTGGTGGCTGCACGAAGCAGCGCTCTCCAGAGTTGCGTCCTGTACGAGTCTTTTTGCCTGAGAGATTCATAGTGATTTTTCACTACTTGCTCCTTCGGCGACGTAACTTTACGTTCTCTCCCCGTACATTCACCCGCGCGAGTTTTATCTCGATCGATTCGTTTGTAAGTATTGTCAATGTATTATAACAGGCTTTCTTGCATATATCCTAACATTAAAACCTCATACTCCGCAATATTTTTATTGAAAAACTTTAAAAACCGAACATTATTTTACAATAAACACCAAATCATTCGCCTTTTAAACGATTCACTTGGAATCCCGCGTACTCCACAATCTGTCTCAGTGTTCTGTTTTCTGTTTTGATTGTAATGTGAGCTGCTTGCTTATATGCTTTTCTTCTTTCATGGTATAACTGCTCTAATTCTTCTTTTGTCGAGCGCTGTACAATAGGGCGATTTTTGTCACGATGTATTCGTTTCCAAATATCCGGAAATGTAGCATCTAAAAATAGGACGAGTCCTGTTTCACGCATAATTTTACGATTTTCTGGATTAACCGCTACACCGCCACCTGTTGAAATAATACAATATTCATCGCGAAATGTACGTAAGAAATCGGTTTCGATTTGTCGAAAATAATCTTCACCATGTGTTTCAAAAATTTCTGGAATCGTCATCTTTTCTCGTCGAACAATTTCGTGGTCCATATCATAGTAAGGTAATTTCAAATAAAAGCTTAGGCGACGACCGATTGCGCTTTTACCGCTACCCATATAACCCACTAAGTAAATCTTTCGCATCTTTTCACCTTCTCCAGTTACGACTCACACAACCTTTTAACCGTTAACTCATTTTTTATATAGTAGCATGAACGTGGCGTGATTCCAATAACTGTCGACCAATCCGCTTAGATTTTTATAGAAAAATAAGTTAATCTTGCTTTTTTGTGTACATTTGTTGAATTTCACTGATGGTTTGCTGCTCTAACTCTTCATACAAAAGCATATTCGTCTCGTATGATTGAAATAACGTTAATACATAACTCGAAATAAATAAAAGTAAAATAAAGAGTATAGGTAACATAAAGCCTTGCTCATTATTTAAGCGATAAAACAAAAGTTCTCCTCCTTATCGTGTCGTTTCCCATTTTACATTGAATTGTGAAAAGCTCTTTTTCTAAAGAAAAATGAACTTTTGTAACAGCGACTAATTTAATATCTGTTCCATCCCCTAATCCATATGTTTTGATAATACGATTTTTAGAAAAACGATATGTGGATAAATACTTTTTCTCTGGATTCGTTTCGTTTGCTTGCTCTAATTGAATCTCTTGATCATTCACTACATAAATTGCTTCGGATTTTTGTAAATCCGCTCTAAACTCACTCAAAAATACTTCAAACTCTGCTGTATTTGTTCCAATCATAAATTCTTTAGTCTTCTCATACCATGGAATGATGAGTGGTATGGTTGCTGCAACCATACAGAGGCACAGTAGTTGTAGTAGTGCTTCTAACAATGTGTAGCCAGATTGATCTACTTGTACTTTACACATGAAGATTTTCGCTCCTCTTTGTATAAGTAGGTTGTACATACTTGTTGCGCAGCAATTGTCCATTGATAAAAACTACGGTCTACTTGTATTTCCCCTTGTACTTGATGAGGATTTTTCAAATGTATTTTTGTTGCTTCATAGTTTACATGCATAGCATGCAAGCTCATTCGCCGCTTTTGCATTTGATCATATAAATCATTCGTCATTGGAATGAGCGTTAAAAAAATACAACTAAAAAAGAATAATGCTAACATCGCTTCCATCATCGAAAATCCATTTTGATTATTTGACCGTGATACGACCTGACCCCAGATAAACATAAACATCTTGTTCGCCTCCAAAATACAGAAAAGTAAGCCTCCCTACATACGATGCATTGCCATTTTCGTTAAAGCCGATTTTATAGAGTGTTGATCCTCTCTTAATTTTCATACTACTCGGCATCGTTCGAACAAAAATCTTTTTATTGGTTTCTCTTTTTTTAGCTGAATACAAATGTGTCTTTTCATCAAAAATTAAATCCATTTTTACACGATGATTTTTAGCATATTGCTGAATATAAACTGCGTCACTGACAAGTTGCTCAAAGAAAAAACGTGTTTCTTTTTCTTGAATGCCTTTCGTACCATAAATAAGTGCAATGCTAGCTACGATTAGTGTCATCATAAGAACGAGCAACATCTCAACAAATGTAAAACCTTGCTCACTGCGGTGCATTCGACTTAACTTCACCTTGTTCAATCGTCACTTCATATGCCTTACAGCTTTTTTCTTTTGAGCCTTCCTTTAAATAATGTTCTGCTTCAAGCACTTCAATCGTTGTTGGATATATGCCTTTATCAATTTTATATGCTTCTACTTGCCCTTGAACCATCTTCACGTAAGCATTGCACCCTTTGTCATCGACAGTTTGGAAATGTTTCGTAATATTAGGGATCGCAATCAAAATGAGTACTGTGATGATAAATAGTACAATCAACATCTCAATCAGAGTAAAACCATTTTTCTTTTCTTTTTCTTCTATTTTCACTGTTGTTCCTCCTATACATAATCAATCATTTTATACATAGGGAGCATAATCGAAATGTATGCACCCAAAATACAAATCGCGATAATCCCAAAAAGAATGGGTTGCATAAACTTTAAGACTTGTTCTATTCGCTCGCCCATTCGCTCATTCATGAACTCATTCAATATTTGAAGCTCTTTACCAAGGTTCCCACCTTGTTCTCCATGTACGACAAAAGCATAAAACTCTTTATGTACATATGGATTCAATGAGATCGCCACGGATAAAGATTCCCCTTGTGCAATCTCATTTAGTAAATCCTGTGCAATATATGCAATCATTTTTTGATGTGATTGATTGGCTAATAGATGTAAAGAAGCTTGTAATGTAAAACCAGCCTCTAGTAGAGAACCTAATTCAAAAGCAATCTGCTTTGTTAATTGCAAACGCAACACTTGATTCACAATTGGAATTTTAAAATATAAAAGTAACTTTTCGCCTGTTTTCTTTTGCTTGGTATAACGTAAAAACAAAAGAATTGTTATCACAATGACAATGACAAAACCAATTAAATAGTCTGGTAAATGCAATAGAATTTTAGAGATGGTTAACTGAATTTGATTCGTTTGCTGCTTTTGTAACATCATCGCTTCCATATTTGGCAAGAAAAAAGTACGAAAGCAGATGAATAGAACGACTAGAAAAACAAATAAGAATAATGGATAGGATACTAGTTTTAAAACTTGTTCTTTATTCCCTGCTTCTTTATTCATCATTTGTGCAATCATTTGTAAGGCATTCACTGTCGTACCACTTTGTTCTGCCACATATAATGAGATAATATATTGTTCTGAAATCCCTATCATGCGTAAAATATCGCAAAGACCCTTCCCTTCAAGTAAACTCATATGAATGCGTTCTTCAATTTGATTTATATGCGCTAAATGATGTGGAATTAACATGCGTAATGAATCGTTCAATGAATAACCTTCTTGTAAGAGCGTGCTTAATTTAGCTAAAAATTTCGGCTGATCTCTTCGTAATAAAATTGCTTTTTTACGTTGTAAGAACATTGGGTAGGATTCCCCCATCCTCGATACCGCGCATCATTTTATATCGAATGGTCTCTTGAAGAGGCAATTGATAATTTTGTTGTTGTTTTAGTGCGTCAAACGCGTCTTGTAAATGTGCTGCATCCAAAAATTCATACAAAGCCTTTAGCGGTTGCTGTTCTGTATTTTCCACAACTAATTGTTGTGTTGTAATAGATAAAATTGTTTGCTCTAATTCATCTTTTGAAATACCTAGATCGAGTAAACGATGTAAGCAACCAAAACTATTTTTTGCATGAATTGTAGAGATAACGAGATGACCTGTTAGAGCTGCTTCAATCGCAATTTTCGCTGTTTCTTGATCACGAATCTCACCAATCATAATAACGTCAGGAGAATGCCTTAAAATCGCTTTTAAACCTGCTGAATACGTTACACCTGAGCGTTCATTCACTTGAATTTGTAGCATATTTTGCTGCTGACTTTCTACAGGGTCCTCTAATGAAATAACATGTTTTGATAATTGTTTTGAGCAGTATTGTAAAAGTGCATACATCGTTGTCGATTTACCACAACCTGTTGGACCACAAAATAAGACAATTCCCTGTTTCGCTTGTACAATCTGTTCTAAATGTTTCGCTGCTTCTATCTGAAGTACGATGTCTTGTAATGGCTTTGCTACATTTTGAATCATTAAACGTACAACCATGCTTTCTTTCATCGTGGAAGAAGGTAATGTTGATACACGACAAGCAATTTGCTTTTGTTCTGTAATGTATTCAAATGATCCACTTTGCGGGCGTCTTTTCTCTGAGATATCTAATACAGATTGATATTTAAAATGCGAAATCATTTTCTCACCGAGCGTTAGTGGGATTTCACCTGCTGCCATCAAACGATTATATTTTCTAAAAAACAGCTGATAATGTTCTCTTGTCGGTAACATGTGTAAATCAGAGGCTTCTAGTTCTAGCGCCTGATTCAATAACTGCATACACTTTTTTTCAATCAAACTCTCTAGTTCCATCCATTCCACTCCCTTCATTTTTTCTTAGTATGCTCTTTTGTTCTCATAGATTTCAAAAGTCGATTTTTTAAAAAGATAGGTAAAAAAAACGATGTTTTAACAAAATAACTGTTCTTTTTGAATATTTTAATAAAATAGCTTTTTGCTTGATTGTGTTTCCAAAAAACTTGATATTATACAAATAAATATAAAAGGTTGCTTATTTTACTGATTGTTCACCGTTTTTCCTTTATAATGGAAGTATTATGTATCGGAGGTGCGTGACAACTATGCAAAACTCTTTAAAAATCACGAGTACACTTGCGGATGAAACACGTTTTTCAATTTATCAATATATGTTACAAGAGAAAGAGAACTTCACTGTACAAAATATTGCTGACAAATTTAATATTCATCCGAATGTAGCTCGTTTGCATTTAACTAAACTAAGCGAAATTAACGTAATTTCTGCTGAATATGAAAAAACAGGTAAAGGCGGTCGTCCAGGACGTATTTACCGCGCAGTTGAAAATGGTATTTCACTATCTTTCCCAAAACGTAATTATGAAGAATTACTCGATTGGGTACTTGAAATTCTAGACGAATTAGGTCCAGAAGCTTTAGAAGTTGGGACGCGTATTTGTTATCAAAAAGGACAAACTGAAATTCGTCATATGCTACAAGAACAAAAAACAGAGGCATCACTTTTAACATTTGACGAAAAAGTAGATTGTATTACAAAAGCAGCTTCTTTAATCGGTTATATCCCTCTTGTTAAACAAGAAGAAGGTCAAGAAGAGCGTTCAATTCGTTTCGCTGTTTATAATTGCCCTTATCATAACGAGATTGATCAACATTCAGAAACAGTTTGTGCGCTGCATGAGTCATTCTTAAAAGGACAATTTGATTATCTATTTGAAGTAGATGAATTTGTTAAACTTGAAAATATGACAGATGGTTGCAAATACTGTTCATATCGTATTCAAACGAATGGTTAACAAAAAGAGGAAGAAGCTAAAATGCTTCTTCCTCTTTTTATAGAAAAATGTTGAATGATTTTTAATATTTAAAATCCATTTAAAAATGGGTTTTGATCAATTTCCTCACCGACAGTTGTTGGCTCATCATGCCCCGGATAAATTACTGTTTCTTCATCTAATGATAATAGATGATCATGAATACTCTTTAATAATAATTTAGAATCGCCACCAATTAAATCCGTGCGTCCTACGCTACGCTTAAATAGTGTGTCTCCTACTACAGCAAAACCATCCTGTTCAAAAATCAAACTTATACTACCTGGTGAATGTCCTGGCGTATGTACCACGTCAAATTGGAAGCTCCCAATTGTCGTTGCTTTTTCTGCTTCTAAAAAGGCATCTGCTGGACGAATAGAATAATCTGGTAATTGCGCATATTTTCCTGAACCATTTAATTCAGGATTACCTAGCCATTCTTTTTCTTTCTTGTGCATATAAACCGGAATATGAAAAGCATCACGTAAATCATCTACTGCACCGATATGATCGAAATGTGCATGTGTTAATACGATTGCTTGCGGTTTTAAATTCGCTTTACGAATTTCACGAATCAAAAATTCTCCTTCTTCACCTGGATCGATAATCAGGCATTCACGCGCTGCATTCGCGATTATATAACAATTTGTTTGAACAGGTCCTAATGCATATTTTCTAATATTTAACATCATCTTCACCTCTCTGCTATTATAACGTAGTTTTAGAAGTTCTCGCATGAAAAAAGCAAAACAGAGCAAATCTACTCTGTAATTTGCCCTGTCTGTTTATCATAAAATCGAAGTAAGTCTCCATTAATAACTTGGTCGGATACTTCTAATTTACGATTTGCTTGTTTAATATATTTTTCATATGGTTGCGTATTTTGAATTGGTTTACCTGTCTGTGCATCATAAAATGTTTCTGCTGCATAGACAACGCGGTCTGTCACAAAACGTCCATCTCGAAAGACAGTAAAGTTTTGATGTTCTTTCGATAATAAATCTTGTCCAAATTGTACATCTTGTGTGGTATTCAATCCAAGTAAATGCAGAATCGTTGGGCGAATATCTAATTCTCCAGCTACTTCATGCATTACTTTTCCTTTATTTGAACCTGGAATATGGATGAAAAACGGAACGCGCTGTAATTTTGCTGCATCATACGGTGTAATCGCATCTTTACCTAAATACTTCGCCATCGCTTTATTATGATTATCTGAAATACCATAATGATCGCCATACATCACAATAATAGAATTATCGTATAAGCCACTCTGTTTGAGGCGCTGGAACAACACTTTTACTGCTTCATCTGTGTAACGTGCTGTCTGGAAATAGCGATCTACCGTTTCATCACCAGAATCATATGGTTTAATATACTGATCTTCCTCATCTGATGTGAACGGGAAATGATTCGATAACGTCAACATTCTTGTATAGAATGGTTGTGGTAAATCTTCCATCAACTTAACAGACTGCTCCATAAAGGGAATATCTTTTAAGCCCCAGTTTGCTGAGTTCTTCTCTGTCACATTATATGACGCTACATCAAAAAACTTTTTAATATGCAGCGACTCATACATTAAATCACGATTCCAAAAGCTTTTATTATTTGCATGCATAACAGATGTATAATAACCCGTGTCATTCAAACGACTCGCCATTGATTCAAATGTATTACCTGCATTCGTAAAGAATACTGCACCTCGCCCTGTCCCGTACATTGAATTTTCTACAATAAATTCTGCATCAGATGTTTTACCTAAACCAGTTTGATGATAAAATTCATCAAAATAAAATGTATCAGGGTCTTTTGTTAACTCATTTAAAAAAGGTGTAATGGTCTGTCCTTTCACTTGATTGTTAATGACAAAGTTTTGCATGGATTCAAGTGAAATAATAATGACATTTCGATCTTTCGCTAATCCAAAGTATGAGGGATTCGGTTCTGCTTGATTCGATTTTACATAGTTCGATACTTCTGTTAACTCACTACCATCTGCTAAGACACGCTGCGCATGTGATTTTGATTGGACGAAGGCATCATATAAATGATAGTCAAATGTACCAATACTTTTCACGAGAATTTCGCGATCAAAACTGCGCGTTAATAATTGCGGTCGTTCAATTTCAGCTAATCCTAAGTTGAAACATAAAACCGCCACACTGAAAATAAAATACGTACGGCGTTCTTCTTTTTTAATCAATTGGAACTCTTTTACGCTATGTATTTTTTTCAATGTAATATAGATGATGAGAAAACCAGTTGCGTACCAAATATCTTTCAGACTAATCAATGTCGTGATTGAATTACCTAAATCACCAAAATTACTCGTTTGAAAGAGAACAGGTAATGTAATAAAGTCGCTATAAAATCGATAAAATACAACATTTCCATAGAGAACAAATGTTAAAATCCCACTTACAATAAGGTAATAGCGATTTCGCTTTTTAGCTGTTTTAAAAAATAATGCCACACCAAAAATTAATAGTAAAAACGGTAATGGATTAATGAATAAAATAATTTCTTGAAGCAGATTTTCGACTTTTAAATCAAAACTCGTTTTATATGTAAGATATGTTTGAATCCACATGGTGCAAACTACAACAAGTAACGCTGTGTATTTTCCACTTTTCTGAATCATGTTCCCACCTTCTTTCACTTTATATTCTTTACCTTTTTTTAAAAAAATAAAACAATCCTACAAATGCACGATTGATTTGTAGGATTGCATACATTACTTAAAAATCACCGCGTTGTCGTTTAATACGTGTTTCTTCCATTCGAAGTATATGACGTGCTACTTGGTAATCTCGAATTGGTAGAATTCCCGCCTTATATAATTCTTGTAAGTCATCTGCCATTAAATGCAAATCACCGATTGGATCCTTTGTATAAATAATGGTGCCAAACTTTTTTAAATATTGTCGAATATCATATACATTTTCCATAATGTTCTATTGTTCTTCCCTTCGAGCCTCTTTACAGGAGATGATGTGTTCTTCCGTAATTATTTTCCCTACAGGTAAATCATACGCATCTGTCGGCACTTTTTCAACTATCTGCATGTCAAATGCCATCGCAATAACAGTGCGATTAAATTGCGCTAAGTAGCGATCATAATAACCCCCACCATAACCAATGCGATATCCACTTCGATCAAATACAATACCTGGGGCGATAATGACATCAATTTCCTCAGCATGTACTTGTTTTGTCTTAGAAGGAATTGGTTCTTTTAAATCCATATAAACGGTTTCTAGCTGTTCTTCATTGTCAAAGATGTAAAATGTCATGGTGCGTGTTTTCGGGTCACAGCGAGGCACTGCAACCTTTTTATCCATCTTCCATAAAGCTTCAATTAAATGCATGGTATCCACTTCTGGAAAGTTTGAAATCGTGACGGCAATTGTTTGTGCATTTTTTATTTCGTCTAAATTAATCACTTTATTATGTATCATCCACGATTTTCTTTTATGTTCCTCTTGAGATAGTGCTACAAGCTTTGTTCTGACATCAGTTCTAAACTTCTTTTTATCCAATGAAATCACCCTACCTTATTAAAATGGAAAAGCCAAAACCTACAATAGGTTTTGGCAATGAGCATTACTTCGTTTCGCGATGAAGTGTCATCTTTTGTTCACGAGAGCAATATTTGTTCAATTCAAGACGTTCTGGATTGTTACGTTTGTTTTTCTTTGAAATGTAGTTACGATCGCCACATTCAGTGCAAGCTAATGTAATATTAACGCGCATGGTTACCCCTCCCACTCTATATACAGAATAAAATGTCTTAGTGAGCATGATTTATACGACTAAACCATTATAACACAAATGTCTAAAAAATCTACTATCATTTCTATATAGAAATACATATGTTACAATAAGTTAAAAATAACTACATTTTATGGGGGAAGATTGATGGATTTATCCGTTATTTTAATGGGAGTAGGTATTCTCATTGTCATCATTTCATTTTTTACAGGTAACTCAAAAAAACGAACTGAAAAAGAATTAGAAGAATTATCGATGTCTTTTTATCAAGAAAACAATCAATTAAAACGTCGTTTAAAAATAATTGAAGAAGAATTAATGTTATCTCAAAAAAATATACCACCAATAGCTAAAAAAATGGCTCCTTCTGCTTCTCATGTGAATCAAATTTTAGTGAGCCAAGTTCTTGCATTACATAACCAAGGCTTTAATCTTCAAGAAATTGCAAAACGCTCTTCGCTTGATTATGATCAAATCGCTACCATCTTACAAAACGAGGTGACGAAGCGATGAGTGTAAAGTCTGTTATTCGTACAATTGGAATCAGTATTTTTGTAGCAGGCGCAACGATGAGTTTAACACAGATGAAGCAAGAAGCAGACGGAAAAACAACACCCGCTAAAGATGAAGTCGTCGTTAAAAAAAGTGATATTAAACAGTATCAACAACAAATTACGAAACTCCAAGAAGAAAACGCTGTACTGGCTAAAAAGAAAGATACTACTCCTTCTAAAGCAAAAAAAGAAGTGAAAACCTATACGCTAGATGTTCGTTCAGGCATGGGTACTTCTGAAGTAAGTGAGGCACTTGAAAAAGCAGGTATGATTAAGAGCGCAAGTGACTTCGAAAGCTATATCATTAATGAAGGCAAAGCTTCTTCTATTCAACTTGGAAAGAACAAACTAAATTCAGAGATGTCACAAAAAGAGATTCTAACTGCAATTACAACACCAAAATAAAAAACGGAGACAAATGTATCGAAATACTTTTGTCTCCGTTTTTTTGTCGTATATTTTCATGCTCTTACTTTCTTAGCTATTCAGTTCGCGATGTGTCCCTTTTAATAAGAAGAAAAGTCCTTCAGCTAGATTCGTTGTGTAGTCACCAATTCGTTCAATCGACTTACAAATAAAGCTCAGTTGAATAATTTGTTCTAGTTTTGCACCACTTTCTTTCGCTGATTCCACTAGTTCTACAATCGCTTCACCGTAGAGTTGATCGATTTCGTCATCTCTTTTAGAGATAGCTTTCGCTAGTGGTAAATCTTCTGTTGCAAGAGCCGCTAACATATCTTCCAACATCGTTTTTGTTAATAAACGTAACTTCTCCACTTTCTCTACTGAATAATGCAGATTCGCATCTCCTAAACGAATGGTTTCTTTTGCAATATTCACCGCATGATCACCTATTCGTTCCATATCAGAAGCTGCGCTAACAATCATCATAATACGGCGTAAATCAGTTGCTACAGGTTGTTGCTTTGTAATTAAGAGAATCGCTTCATCTTGGATATGTTGCTCTAGACGATTCATAAATTGATCTTGTTCTAAAATCATCATTGCTTGATTAATATCTTTTTCTAAAAAAGTATCGACTGATTTATCAAATGCACGAATCGCCATTTCACATAAATCAATTAATAGTTGATTTAAATCTACTAGATGTTGCTCATACTTTTCACGTACTACCATCTTCTTCTCCTCCTTATCCAAAACGGCCCGATACATAATCCTCTGTACGCTGATCTGCTGGATTCGAGAAGATTTTATCTGTTTCGTCGTACTCGATTACTTCCCCGTTTAAGAAGAATGCAGTTTTATCAGAAATACGCGCTGCTTGTTGCATGTTATGTGTTACGATAATAATCGAATAATCTTTTTTCAATTCCTGTACTAATTCTTCTACTTTCAAAGTAGAAATTGGATCGAGTGCAGATGTTGGTTCATCCATTAAAATAACGTCTGGTTCAATCGCTAAACAGCGTGCGATACAAATACGTTGTTGCTGACCACCTGATAGACCATACGCATTTTCATGTAGTCTGTCTTTTACCTCATCCCAAATCGCTGCACCACGTAAACTTCTCTCAACAATTTCATCTAAGATTTTACGATTTTTAATCCCATGAATACGTGGACCGTATGCAATATTATCGTAGATTGATTTTGGGAATGGATTTGGCTTTTGGAATACCATGCCTACTTTTGTACGTAGTTCTTCCACTTGATACGATTTATCTAAAATATTACGATTGCGATAATGAATTTCTCCTGTTGTACGAACAGAAGGTACTAACTCAACCATACGATTTAATGTTTTCAAATACGTTGACTTCCCACAACCAGAAGGACCAATAATCGCTGTTACTTCATTCTGTTTAATGTCTAATTGAATGTCTTTCAATGCATGTTTATCGCCATACCAAAGGTTTAAATTTTCAGTCTTATAAATACTTGCCTTCTCAGACGGTGTAATCACTTTTAAATCTTTTTTCTTTTCTTGCATTGCTTGTTCAACGATTGGTTTTTTGACCATGTTCATTGCCTCCATTTTAATAACGTTTTGAGAATTTATTTCGAATAATTACTGCGATTGAGTTCATAAATACGAGAACTGCCATCAATACGAGAATCCCTGCCGCTGCAACATACTGGAACTCCTCTTGTGGACGTTTTGCCCAGTCAAAGATTTGCATTGGAAGTGCTGTGAATTCACTAAAGATACTTTCAGGTAAAAAGTGAATGATTACTGGAATACCGATGACAACAAGTGGTGCTGTTTCACCGATTGCACGAGAGAGCGCTAATATCCCACCTGTTAAAATTCCTGGAATGGCTGATGGTAAGACTACTTTTAAAATTGTTTGCCATTTTGTTGCACCAATTCCATAAGAAGCTTCACGTAATTCATTCGGAACAGCTCGAATGGCTTCCTGTGCTGCAACGATAATAACGGGTAAGATCAGAAGACTCATCGTTAATCCAGCAGCAAGTACACTTTTACCCATGCCAAGCATACGAACGAAAATGGTTAATCCAAGTAAACCGAATACGATTGATGGAACACCTGCTAAGTTTGAAATATTCATTTGAATGAACGTTGTAATACGATTCTTTTTTGCATATTCTTCTAAATAAACGGCTGCACCAACACCTAAAATCAGCGAAACAGGTGCGACAACAGCTAGTAACCAAATTGAACCGACAAGAGCTGCTTTAATCCCTGCGTTTTGTGGGAAGCGAGATGAGAAGTTATTTAAAAAATCCCAGTTGAGATAACCTGCACCTTGTGTAATCATGCGGTAGCCAAGAACAGCTAGAACGAGCAAAGCTAGTAATGTCGCACTTAAAAACAACATTTTATAAATTTTATTTTTAAGTAGACGTTTTGACATACGTTTGACTACCGTATCGTGATGGATGTAATTCATTAGTATTCCTCCCTAAACTTTTTAGAGATATAGCCAGCTAGAAGGTTCATGAGTAATGTAAAGATGAATAATGTGAAACCAACTGCATAAATTGAGTAGTAAATCGTTGTACCGTAACCCGCATCGCCTGTTGATACTTGTACGATATACGCTGTCATTGTTTGAATAGAGTCTGTAATTTCCCCGTCAAACTTTGGTGTTGAACCACCTGCAAGAGATACAATCATCGTCTCACCAATCGCACGAGAGATTCCAAGAACAACAGATGCTAAAATTCCTGATAATGCTGCTGGTAAAACAACTTTTAAAGCTACTTCTAATTTCGTCGAACCAAGTGCTAATGCACCTTCACGCATCGATCTTGGCACACTTGACATCGCATCTTCTGATAAAGAAGCAATGGTTGGAAGAATCATGATCCCGACAACAATCCCTGGGCTAATCGCATTGAAGATTTTTAAACCTGGAATCACTTCTTGTAAAAGAGGTGTTACAAATGTTAATGCGAAGAAGCCGTAAACAATCGTTGGAACGCCTGCTAAAACCTCTAAAATCGGTTTGACAACACGACGTACATTATCTGATGCATATTCACTTAAATAAATGGCAGCTGCTAAGCCAAGAGGTACTGCTACAACTATCGCGATGCCTGTTACTTTTAATGTACCGATAATAAGTGGTAATACACCATAACTCGGAGATGTCCCTGAGAATGGTAGCCACTCTGTTCCGAGTATGTAATCGAAGAATGGGACTCTTCTAAAGAATTCAAATGTCTCAAAAATGAGCGTAAAAACAATACCAATCGTTGCTAATACAGACACAAGCGCTGTAATAAACAATAATTTAGGCATTAATTTTTCAACGAACTTTTTCATACCTTTATTTTTATGTTGTTCAATCATACTTTGAACATTCAATTTGTCTCCTGCCTTGTTTGTAGACAACGTCTTTCACTCCTTTAAGAAAAGAGGACTGCCCTATGCAACTGCTAATGGCAGGTGACTGGTAGGTCAGTCCTTCAATTGTGACACCTTATTTTTTTAATTTTTCTACTTTTGCTAGATCTTCTTTATAAACATCTTCTGGTGCTTTTACATAACCAACTGCTTCAGCCATCGGTCCTGCATTTTTCACCATGTATTCTGTGAAGTTGTACATTACAGGATTATTTTTCACTGCTTCATTTTTCACGTAAACGAATAGTGGACGTGAAAGCGGTGTGTATTCGCCTGATTCAATTGTGTCATGCGTTGGCTCTACACCATCGACTTTTACCACTTGTAACTTATCTTTATTCGCTACATAGTAAGCAAATCCGAAGTAGCCAATTGCGTTTTTATCTGATTCAACGCCTTTTACAAGAACATTATCATCTTCTGATAAAGTAGCTGATTTCACGATGTCTTTGCCTTCTAAAATATCATTTACGAAGTAATCATATGTGCCTGATTCCGTTCCTGGTGAATAATAAACAATTTTCTCGTTTGGCCATTTTGGGTTGATATCTGACCATTTTTTCTCTTTACCATCTTCTAGCCAGATCTTTTTGATTTCGTCAACAGTCGCATCTTTCAACCATGTGTTTTCTTTGTTTACAACGATTGATAAGCCGTCAAATGCGATTTTTAATTCTGTGTAGTCGATGTTCTTCTCTTTTAACTTCGCTGCTTCTTCCTCTTTGATTGGACGAGAAGCATCTGAGAAGTCTGTTTCGCCGTTAATGAATTTTTCAAATCCACCGCCAGTACCTGACACACCCACTGATACTTGCACTTTCGGTTGTACTGCTGAATATTCTTCTACGATTGCTTCCATGATTGGTGCAACAGTTGAAGACCCATCTCCTGAAATTTTACCTTCTAGCTTCTCATTTTCACCTGCTTGTGCATCTGTTTGAGAAGTTGTTGAAGATCCTTTTGATGATTCGTTATTGCTATTGCCGCACGCTCCTAAGATTAATGCCGAGCCTACGATTGATGTCATCATAAAGTACTTCCAGTTTTTCATTGTTTTTCCCCCTAAGCGTTCTGTTTATTATTTCTTACAACACTTACTATAAAGAATGATTATTGAGGACATATAAATGAATTGTAAGAAGGTATGTTCATTTTGTTAATGATTTGTAAACGTATGTAAAGACTGTATATGAAAACAAAAAAAGCTGTACCTCTTGTTATAAAGAGATACAGCTTATAAGAACTATTGAATTTTTGTACCGATTGTTTGTTTATCTTTTTTCGTTTCTTTCTTTTTCAGCTCAAAGTACTTATCAACTGACTTACGCGCGATAATATTGTTAATTGGCGTATATTGTTCTGATGTTGTAATCCAAGGTACAACAACCGCATAAGCTATTTGAGGATTGTCTTTCGGTGCAAAACCAACGTGTGTAACCGTTAATGTTTCTGTACCATATCGACTTTTTTGCGGTCCAAAGTATACTACCTGTGCAGTACCTGTTTTACCAGCACCATTAAATTTCGAATCTTTAAATTGACTTGCACCTGAACCTTGTGAACCGTAGTACACTTTACTCATTGCATCTTTCACATGATTAATCTCTTGCTCAGAGTTATCAATCGTATTCAATACTTTTGGTTGAATTTCTTGCTCTAAAGCACCAATTTTCTCACCATCTTGTGACGGTTCATGAATTTCTTTTAAAAGACGAGGTGCAATACGCTTACCACCATTCGCAATTGTTGAGACATACTGTGCTAATTGTAACGGTGTAAATGTATCGTACTGTCCGATTACTAAGTCGAGATACTTACCACCGATTGTTTCAGACCCTTTAACCCCTGTAAATTCTCCAGGTAAATCAATACCTGTTTCTACCCCTAAACCGAACTGTGCGTAGTAACGACGTATACGGTTAAAGTCTTCAGTTGTTGTTGGAAGTGGTCCATTATAAATATATGGTAATTTAGCAATTTTCATCGCTGTTTTAAACATATAAACGTTAGATGAACGTTCAATTGCTGTCGTATCATTTAGAGAAATTGAACCACCACGGTTGAAGATAGAAGATTTCGGTCTTGTACCGGCTAATTTAACAGGTGAATCAACAAAGTATTCTCCTACATTGATCGCATTATAATGATAACCTGTTAATAACGTAGCTGGTTTAATAACTGAACCTACTTCATATGAACTTGTAAAGTTACCAATTGAGTAGTCCGTAATTTGCTGCTTGCCATTATCGTCTGTTTCAATCTTCTTACCTACCATTGATAGAATTTCACCTGTATTTGGATCCATCATTACAAGGAAAGTACGATCTAATAAACTCGAAGCACCTGTACGCTTCGCCATCATTAATTGCTCTGTTACAATCTTATCTGTTTCTTTTTGTAGCTTACTATCAATTGTTAAAACAAGGTCTTTACCTGCTTTCCCTTCTTTCACAACTTTCGTATCAACTACTTTACCACTACTATCCGTATCTGATTTAACAACGGACTTTTCCCCTTGTAAGATAGGTTCGTATTCTTGTTCTAAATACGACTTACCGACACGATCATTTCGTGAATAGTCACGCGCTAAGAAGTAACTTAATTTATCTTTCGGAATCCCTTCTTTTGGCGTTGTTGTGGCACCAAGAATACTTAAATCCGATTTCTTTTCACGTTGCCAATCCGTTGTTGTGTTCACACCCGGTAATTCACTTAGATGTTCAGATACCACCGCAAATTCTTCATCTGATACTTTATCACTCTTAATAATTTGAGGTGATAAATTATACCCTGCGACCATTTTCGAGTAAATCGCTACAATTTGTAAATCTTTTTTTGTTAAAGAATTTAATTCTTCTTTTGTAATACGTTCACGAATGATTTGATCAATCTCATTTTGTTGGTCGCCTGCTTTTTTACCATTCTCTAAGATTTTTTTCTCTTCTTCTTTCGTGATTTTTGCTTTCGCTTCTTTCGGATGCTTAATCATCCAATAATCCAATTTATCACGCTCTGCAATACGATCTGTTTCCATCGTAATCAGTTTTGATAACTTTTTCGCCATCTTTAACATTTCTTCCGAAGTAGTCGTTGAATACTTTGTGTACGTAATGGCATTT
The DNA here is from genome assembly GCF_030219945.1 of Kurthia sp. YJT4. NCBI lineage: Bacteria > Bacillati > Bacillota > Bacilli > Caryophanales > Caryophanaceae > Kurthia > Kurthia sp. YJT4. Next base: position 1,801,559 of record NZ_CP126689.1, read on the forward strand.
TTCGGCTTATTATCTACTAAAACCTTCCCATTACGGTCAAAAATGCGCCCACGCGGCACACTTGTATTCACTGTTGCTTCTTCTGTTTTTTGAAGTTGCTGAGCATATTCTTCTCCCTTTACAATTTGAACATATCCTAACCGCATAACTAACACTGTAAATAAGATAAAAATTGTAAAAAACAAAATATTCATTCGTAGGGAAAGATTGGCTCTCTGCTTTGCATTGCCGTTGGAGGAGCGCTTAGTTTTACCTTTATTCTTTCGCTTCATCAGTGGGCCTCCCTCTGTCCTTTTCATAAATAGTAGTATAACATTTTTTTATGTAAAAAACAGTCTCATGCTACTCTTTATGGGTTCGTTTCCTCTCTTTCATGTACCCAATATCTTACATAAAAAGTCCTGTTTTCTAGAGAACCCATTCTTCTTTTTTTACATAGAAAAAACACGTCAACTTCATGACGTGAAGTTGGCGTGTTTTGTTCCGAAATTACAAAATTATTTTGCTGCTATTAAGTTCTTCTCTATTTATACTCTTTCTCTTTCAAATTTTTTATATAAAAACAAAAATTTGTCAAACACAATAAATTGTACGAGTGTAATCAATTTTAACTTCTTATAATTACGTTAGATAACAATTTTATAAAATAGAAACATATAGTATTTAAAGAGCAAATTAAATTAAAATTATCATTTATTTGTGCTAAAAAACTAGTTTTAGATTCCCGACTTCTGATACATTTCTAAATTTCTCACAAGTTAAAAGTCGTTTTTTTTTGCCAGTAATACTATAACTATCTTTATTTATACATAGCTTTTTCAATGTCTCTTATCCACTCTTTTCCTCTGTAGACAACAAATTTTAATTTTTTCTTAGGCGTTATAATGATGATATGTTGTGAAATCAACAAATTTTTTGTTAATTGCACATTTTGTATGTCTTTTAGATTTGTTTCCCAATAGAAATTAGGATTCAAGTTCAAACCATGTGTGACAAATATCAAGCGTCGATTAGTTAACAACAATTGACCACCATCTGAATTAAAGAAACTATTATATATGTTCGCAAGCCCCGAACGTATTGGATATTCTCCCGAATCCAACATAACACTATTAAAGTATATTTTTTCCTCATTCTTAATTTGGTAAGTGCCACTTTTCTTATTTGTGACAATAATATAACTTCCACAGTATGCACAATTTTCTGTCTTTGGATTATAAACAGCACTACAATTCGGACAATTCAGTGCTTTTATCATAAGCAAACTCCTTCTTTGTTTTATTTATTCTTTCAGTGATATCTAGACAATATAATTATCATAACATCGATATTTAAATTGATTATTCTAATATAAGTGTGGAGCAACAAACAATTCTTCTTTCACTCATTTATTACTTTAAGACATTATATAAATACTTTATCTTTATCATTATTTTTATTTTGTAATTATTAATTTATATAAACTTACTTTAATTCACGATTCTGTCCCCAAAAACTTCGAATTTTTATACCTTCTTATAAAAAGAAAACAAAGAAAAGTAATTATACTAATTACATTTAATTTCACGAGTGTACTCCTCTATAATCTTCAACTATAACCCTTTACTTCAGATACCAACTTAAGAAAATGGAGAAGAAAAAAATAACTACGACACGCGCAAAAATTGTACAAATGTAATTCCTTATCGCCTTCATTTCTAATTCATTTTAAAAGTTTTAATATCTTTTAGTTTTTAAAATACTTATCTAAATTTATTGTTTTGCTCTCTTTCATGATCATAGGAATTAAAGATGGGTTTTGTGCTAAATTTGGCTCAATAACCAACAGAAGTTTTTCATACAAATCAATTAATGCATTACCGTAATCAATTAGCTCTTGATGAATATCATTCAGCCTATAGCGTGAGTTTTCTTTTAAATAATCTTTTGCATAAAACTTATCCCCATTTGTATATAACACATCTACATATAAATCATCTTTCATTTCTACTTTCACTGTGCCCAGTGTAACAGATGGATTACTTTCTGTATAAAACGGCAAATCCATTTTCAGGTACAACTGATTATCCTTTAAGTTGCTCTTTACGCCGTTGATTTCAACATTAAAATCATACGGGGCATGGAATTCTTCTAACTTTAAGCTGTGGTTGTGTTTCATTTGGTTTGCGATCGTGCGCACAGTAAACGGTTTTACTTGATTAAATATGTAGTCTGCGCGGAATTGCTTTAACTCTGCCACAAAGGCTACGGTATCTGGATCTGTCCGTTGCTTTAAATATGTTACCATTTTTAAATAAGAGCAATTTTCTTCTGCTTCTTTTACCCAATTTGTTGCATTACGAGTAATGTTGTTATGCGTTCTGCGATCGTTCGTGCGTAGGGGACCACCAGGATTGTACTGTTCCCAAATGCGGAAGTGGAACCACGGCACCTGCAGAAGCAAATCAAAACAATTATTTAAGTCGAGCAGGGCATGGCGTGTATGAATGCGCCGAACAAGCTTTTTCTCCATTTCTTCTGCATCAGGATACTCCGCTTCATCTGCATACGTCACAGAAATCGAGGCATCATACAAGGTTTCAAGCATGTCATTTGCTTTTAAAACCGATAAACGAACATCGTGATCTTGAATCTCCATATAATACTCTGGCTCCTGGAGCTTCGGTACAAATTTCTTAAATCCCATTTTTACACCATCTTTCATTTTTGATTTGGACATTAATCAGAATACAAAAACAAATTAATTGTGATTCTAAAATGAATATATAACTTTTCTTATCATTTGATACTTACTTTTGTCGTGTTAACACAATTTGATTATATCAGTTGTTTACCGTCAATAACCTTGAAATGCTAAGAGTTTCTACCCAAAAATAATATATAATATTTATATTCGACTATTTAAGGAGGAAACACAAATGAATATTAAACAATTTAGATTATATCTTTCACAAAATTACACTAATACGCGTGTAATTTCAGATATCACATCTAGATGCAAAAGGGTAGAGAAATATGAAGGTGACCTTGATGAACATTTTGTATACGATAATGGAAAAACTTTGTTAACTAAGATGAATTATAGTAAAGAGGACGCAAACCGACAAATTGAACCTCACCACTCAATTCCTATTAAAGGAAAAAAGGGATACCAATCCATTTATGAAGGGACACTTTCACTCTATCATGCACTAGAGTTATATTTTGACTTCAAAAACAAAATGTAGCATTTTATTATGTGAGAAATCTGAGACAGAACAAAATGAACATGGTTTAAACACGAATAATTAAATCAATTGAACGCGTAGAAAACGACTCCTGCGGGAATAGCATGAGCTGAAAACCCCACAGGAACGCAGTGACGAGGAGTTTGAAGCCATGCCCGCGGAAAGCGTTTTTCGAAGCGGAAATGGATATGAACGAAGAATCTCGTATAATCGAAGTGGCACCTAAAAATCATACAAGATTTACTCTGTTAAAAATACTTTTGTCCCCAGCTATTTTTTTATTTGACTAAAATGAGAATAAGATTGCTTTAACAATTTAGAATTAATTATACTAGGTTTTCACAAAACTAATTTTTTGCTTTAATTTAGAATTGAGTTAACATTATATAAAAAAAGAACCACACCATGTACAAAGTTTGTACAAGTGTAGCTCTTTATTTTCTTCTTTCTTTTCCTTTTTGAATACTATCTTTTTAAAAAGGAAAAGAATTCGTTATAGAAGTTCAAAATTATTTTGCTGCTGCGTATAATTCTGCAACTTTGTCCCAGTTTACTACGTTCCAGAATGCTGCAATGTAGTCAGGACGTACGTTTTGATAGTTTAGGTAGTAAGCGTGCTCCCAAACATCTAGTCCAAGGATTGGTGTTTTACCTTCCATGATTGGTGAATCTTGGTTTGGTGTAGAAGAAATTTCTAATTCACCGTTTACTACTGATAACCAAGCCCAGCCTGAACCGAAACGAGTTTTTGCAGCGTTAGCAAACTCTTCTTTGAACGCGTCGAATGAACCGAATTTTGCATCGATTGCAGCCGCTAATTCGCCTTCTGGAGCGCCTTTACCGTTTGGAGTTAATAAAAGCCAGAATAGAGAGTGGTTTGCGTGGCCACCACCGTTGTTGCGTACAGCTGTACGTACATCAGCAGGAACAGCATCTAAGTTTGCGATGATTTCTTCTACAGTTTTACCTGCAAATTCTTCTTTGCCTTCTAAAGCAGTGTTTAAACCTGTTACATATGTTTGGTGATGACGATCATGGTGGATTTCCATTGTTCTTGCATCGATATGTGGTTCTAGTGCGTCGTTAGCATAAGGTAATTTTGGTAATTCAAAAGCCATAATTCAAATTCCTCCTTGGAATAACTATTATTTACTACACGTTTAGATTAACAAAAAATGATTCGTTATTCAAATGAAAATGCCTATTCCATACGTTTTTCAGTCTTTAGACGGAATTTTTATATTGCAAAAATAAATAGGAGAATCATAATAACTTGAATAATTCCCTTTGTCACAATGGACGTTAAGAAGCCAACTAATGAACCAACTCCTGATAGTACAGCATTCTTAATCGAACTACGCGTCACAATCAACTCTGCAATGACCGCACCTAAGAATGGTCCTAAAATGATGCCAGCAAAAGGTATAACGAACGGTCCAATCAATAAACCGATTGTACTCCCCCACATTCCTGCTTTGGAGCCACCAAATTTTTTCACACCGACAATATTCGATAGCGTATCTGCACTAAATAATAAAACGGTTAAAAGTATTTCAATAACCCAGAACCACCAAGCAAGGTCACCAAATTCATAAAAAATCCCATAGAATATGAAGCCTAAAAATATAAATAGAACGGAAGGAATAATCGGATAGACTAAACCAATAAATGCGATAACGAAACTGAGAATAATTAAAATCCATGCAAGTATACTCATCCAAATCACTCCTTATTTTTGTAATGTACTCTCTGTTAGATTGACGGCGTGATCACCAATTCGTTCCAAATTACTCATTATATCTGTAAAAATAATACCTGAGTAAGCTGTGCATAATCCTTTATTCAAACGATGAATATGCTTTTTACGTAATACGCGCTCTAATTGGTCAATTTGTTCTTCTCGCTTTTCAATTTGCTCTATATCCTTGTAATCATTCGTATTCAATACATAGAGCGCAGCTTCAACATTTTGTAAGACGAGTTCATACATTTCAGCTAATTCTTGTTTTGCGATTGCACTAAATTGTACACGATTGGCGACAATATCATCAATTAATTCAACGATGTTTTCAAAATGATCACCAATTCGTTCAATATCTCGAATATTTTCAAGTAGGACATGATGACGTGCGGAGTCTGTATCTGACAACGATTGACTGGATACTCGAATTAAGTAGTCTGTAATTTTACGATCCATACTATTAATAACTTCTTCTATCTTTAAAGCTTCATTCCCTACTTGACGATCGAATGTTTCAAAATAAGCCCAAGTCTTTTTCAATCCTTCGATACTATAATCACCCATGCGAACAACCTCTTCTTTTGCCTGTCCAATCGCAATCGAGGGTGAGGCACTAATAAATTGCTCGTCCAATTGACTAGCGCGAATTTGTACAGTACTATCTTCGCCTGGTACAACCTTTGTGACAAGCCATACCATTACACCGATAAATGGTAATTGTAACATGACATTGCCAATATTAAATGAACCATGTGCAAATGCAATCACCATACGTGGCTGTAAATTGAAGATATTCATCAACCATTCCAAATAGAGCGTAAAAAAATTAACGAACGTTAAAAATACGACTGTTCCAATTAAATTGAAAAGTAGGTGCGTGACTGCTGTTCTTCTTGCCATAACCGTTGTACCAATGGATGCTAAAATAACGGTTAGAGTCGTCCCGATATTTTCACCAAATAAAATAGGTAGAGCTGTATGAATTGGTAGTATTCCTTCATCAAACATCCCTTGTAAAATACCGACTGTCACACTCGAGCTTTGAACAATGAATGTCGACATAATACCAATTAGTACACCAAATAGAGGGAACTCGCTAATTTTCATCGACCACTCAACGAAAGAATTCAAGTTGGCAAGGGGCGCCATACCATTTGACATGAGATCCAGTCCGATAAACATGCCACCTAAACCAAATAATAATTGTCCTATATTTTGAAATAGGGGCGTTCTTACAAAATAAATAGATAATGCACCAACTGCTACTAATATGTATGCGTAGTTCCCTAAATTAAAGCCAATTAAAAATGCAGTTAACGTCGTTCCTACATTTGCGCCCATAATGACACCAATTGATTGTCTTAACGTAAGAAAGCCTGCTGAAACTAAACCAACTGTAATAATCGCAGTTGCGGCACTTGAATGAAGGAGAATGGTTACGATAATTCCTACAAGTACACCTGAAAGTGGATTGGTCGTGTAGCGATCTAAGACGTCCCGCAAACGATCTCCCGCCCACTTTTGTAAACCATCTCCCATATATTTAATTGAAAATAAAAACAGACCTAAGCCGCCTGCAAATTGTACCATCATCTCTTGCCAATTCATGTCCACATTAACATACCCTTCTTGAGTTAATACCTCTATTATGAACATGAAAAAAGAGAATTGTAAACACCCTACATTGTCTTAAAATGGTTTTTTTGATACCTCTTCCCTTTCTGTGCAACTTGTTTTTTCTTATTTCGTTCCTTTTTACGTATTTTTCAACACGAAAATAGGTAGAACCTATCTTATACAATGTTTCTCCCTTGTAAATTAGTTTCAAAGACTGATAGAATAGGGATAGTGAGGCTACTAGATCAGCCAATGAAGGAGAGAGTTTGATGAGCGAAATAACACACCGCTCCAAAACACGTAAAGTACGTGTTGGAGACTTAACAATTGGTGGCAGTAATGAAGTAATTATTCAAAGTATGACAACAACTAAGACACATGATGTAGAAGCAACAGTGGCAGAAATCCATCGTTTAGAAGAAGCAGGTTGTCAAATTGTGCGTGTTGCATGTCCAGATGAACGTGCAGCCGATGCGTTAGCGGATATTAAAAAGCAAATTAATATTCCGTTAGTAGCAGATATTCACTTCGACTATAAATTAGCTTTAAAAGCAATTGAAGCAGGCGTTGATAAAATTCGTATTAACCCTGGTAATATTGGACGCAAAGAAAAAGTAGAAGCTGTTGTTAATGCAGCTAAAGCAAAAGGCGTTCCAATTCGAATTGGTGTAAATGCTGGTTCATTAGAACGTAAAATTCTTGAAAAATATGGCTACCCAACTGCAGATGGTATGGTTGAGTCTGCATTACACCATATTAAAATTTTAGAAGACTTAGATTTCCATGATATTATCGTGTCAATGAAAGCTTCTGATGTAAACTTAGCGATTGAAGCATATGAAAAAGCAGCAAAAGCTTTTGATTATCCACTTCACTTAGGTATTACAGAGTCAGGTACTTTATTCTCAGGTACGATTAAATCATCTGCTGGTCTTGGTGCAATCCTTTCAAAAGGGATTGGTAATACACTTCGTATTTCACTTTCAGCAGATCCAGTAGAAGAAATTAAAGTAGCACGCGAATTATTAAAATCATTCGGTCTTGCTTCAAATATTCCAACATTAATTTCGTGCCCTACTTGCGGACGTATTGAAATTGACTTAATTTCAATCGCAAATGAGGTAGAAGAATATTTACAAACAATTAAAGCACCAATTAAAGTATCTGTACTTGGTTGTGCGGTAAATGGTCCTGGTGAAGCACGTGAAGCTGATATCGGTATTGCCGGTGCACGTGGGGAAGGTTTATTATTCCGTCACGGTAAAACAGTTCGTAAAGTACCAGAGGAAACAATGGTAGAAGAATTGAAAAAAGAGATTAATATTCTTGCTGAAGAATATTATGCAAAACAAGAGGCTGAAAAAGAAGCTCTTAAAAAACAATAAGTTACAATGGAGACAAGACAATTGAAGGAATATAGTTTTGGAATTGATATTGACGGTACAATTACAGCACAAGAGTTCTTGCTTCCGTTTATTAATAAACAGTATCAAACAAATTTAATGCTTGAGGATATTTTGGAATATGATTTATCAAAAGCTTTACCTGTTGACCCAAAAGATTTTTACAAGTGGTTTAAAGAAACAGAGCTTGAGATGTATCGTAACCCACCGCTTCAACAAGATGTTGTACGCATTTTAAATAATTGGCATCCACATACGAAGCTAAACTTTATTACAGCGCGTGAAACGAATGCCACAGATGTCACAAAAACGTGGTTACAATCTTCAAATATTCCGTTTGATGCACTTGAGATTGTTGGCAATGCAAGTAAAGTCATCGCAGCCAAAAAACAAGGTGTCGAATTATTTTTTGAAGATAAACATTCGAATGCTGTCATGTTAGCTGAGGAATTAGATATACCTGTTATTTTATTCGATGCACCGTATAATCGTGAAGCAGTTCCTCGTAATGTCTTACGTGTTGATACTTGGCGCGAGGCAGAAAACTGGGTTAAAAAAGAATTTGGTATTTAATTACAAAAGGAGAGATTTCGCTATGACGAAATCTCTCCTTTTTTGTTTATTTTGTAAAGTCAATTACCATACGTCCTGTAATCTTACCTTCTTCCATCTCTTCAAAGATATCGTTAATATCTTCAATTGGACGAAGTGCTACTTTCGGTACTACTTTACCCTCAGCAGCAAATTGGAAGGCTTCTTCTAAATCTTGACGTGTTCCAACTAGAGAACCTACTACTTGGATTCCGTCTAGTACAAGACGCGGAATATCTAAGTCCATTTTATCTACAGGTAAACCTACTGCTACAACACGTGCTCCTGCTTTTACAACATCGACAGCTTGGTTGAATGGTGTTTTGGCAACAGCTGTAATAACTGTAGCATCTAACCCTTTACCACCTGTTAGTTCCTTTGCTTTTTCAACTGGATCTTCATTTAGTGAGTTCACTGTTGCATCTGCACCTAGCTCCTTTGCGAATGCTAGTTTTTCATCGCTAATATCGAATGCGACTACTTTAGCACCGAATACATTTTTCGCGTATTGAACTGCTAAATTACCTAAACCACCAATTCCGAACACACCAATCCATTGTCCAGGACGAATATGAGATTCTTTTACTGCTTTATATGTTGTAACACCTGCACATGTAACAGATGAAGCTGCTGCTGGATCTAAACCATCTGGAACTTTTACTGCATAATCTGCTTTTACAATTACTTCTTCAGCCATCGCACCATCTACTGTATAACCAGCATTTTTCACGTCACGGCATAATGTTTCGCGACCTGTTGTACAATATTCGCAATGTCCGCAACTTTCATACATCCAAGCAATTGATACACGATCTCCAACTTTTAAAGTTGTCACATCTTCTCCCACTTCAATTACTTTTCCGACACCCTCATGACCTAATACAACACCTGTTACATCGCCAAAGTCAGCATTCTTTACGTGTAAATCTGTATGGCATACACCACAATATTCCGTTTTAACTAAAGCTTCATCATGCTTTAACGGACGTAATTCACGATCCTCAATTTTAACTGTTTTATCACTTGCGACTACTGCTGCTTTCATTTAAACATTTCTCCTTCCATAGTGGGCAATTTTTTGGTGAAACATAAAATGATAAATCGCATCATTTATAATTATGATTATACCTATTATGGAATATAATGGTCAAATTAAAACATGTATTATCTAATTTTTTCCTTAAAATATTTTTTTAGATGATTCACTATATTTTGGGGTTGTTTTCTTAAAAAACCAAAATTCAACATTTATAAATAAAGAAAAAGTGAAAACTCCTGTATCGTACTTGTTGTCGAGACAATAACGAAAGGGTTGTTCACTTTGTGTTCTAAGTTTATCAAAACGATACTTCCGTTACCATTCTTTTTTAAGGTTGGATTTCCAAAAAATGAGGAACCAAATGGATTTCCTCTCACAATCACTTCGCAAAAGATCCACTGTCCCATTTGCGAAGGAATTACAACGCGTCACGACCGCACACTTCGCCTTTTTCGCCATAGTTATGTATGGGAAATTGGTGGTTTGTGGATTAAATTTTTTGACGTTGTAAGCAATGTGCGTGCACTTTTACATATGATTATGGATTAGGTTTAATCCATCAATCGCCGGCTTTTTTCGTCAAAAACCACAAAATGTTGTATCGAGCAGTCCATTTCAACCGTTGCGAAACAATATAAAATTCCTTATACAACAGTTGAGTGTTGGTTTTATTCCTACGCTGCCGAGTTGGTTGCGGATGAGAAACAACGTATATTTGTGTCGATGAATTCGCTCTTCGTAAAGAACATAACTATGCGACAAGTGTATTAAATGCACAAAACGGGCGTATTTTAGCGATTGAAGATGTATTGAAACAAATGACAGGTAAAATCCGTGCCGTTATTAGTGATTTCGCCCCAACGATGGTAGGCGCAATTCAAAGTGTTTTTCTTGCAGCTACCCATATGCTAGACCATTTTCATTTAATCCAATTTTTCACGACCGCCCAACAACGAAGAAGACGTTTAAAAGAATGGTTTTCACGCTACCAATTCCATTTATCTAGTGCCTTTTCAATAATTGCCAAAACAGTTCGCTTATGAGAAAACGCCATGCTTAAGACGATTTATTCCCCTTTTTCGAATGGCATAATGGAAGGTATGAATAATAAAATCAAACTCATTAAAAGATGTGGATTTGGTTATCGAAACGAAGCTCATTTGTTTCTTCGTTTGCGTCTTGAAACAGGACATGCGTGAATGTGCAAGACAGCGATTCCTGCCGAAAACAAGCATGGAGCAATCCATTTTCGCGTGTCGCGAAAATTAGTGCGCTGCTTGTCGGCGAAAAGCGTTTGCCTGAAACATCTATTGTTCTATTTCAGTCAACTCCGTCTTTTGGTGAAGAACCATTATTTATCAAAAAAATGTTATAGCTTCTATTTTTTTATAAACTAAAGACTCTATTCTGAATTTATATTTTCGATATTTTTCGCAAAATAAAACCATAATGCTTATGAAATGATTGTTTTATCTAATAAAAAGTCTTTTGAATCATTTTATTTATAGTGCGTTCACAATGAAACATATTCGAAAAATTCCATGAAAATAAAAAGCACTTTGGCATATAAATATATACCAGAGTGCTTTTCTTTTTAGCGTTTAATCGGTACAACACGTTGATCCTTTTCATTCGTCCCACGCAGTGTTACCTCTTTTAATTCTCTTGCATGATTTTCATGGATTTTAAAATCATATCCGCCCTTTTTACCTGTAAATTTAGCGGCTTTAATGGATAAATACATTTTACCGTCTACAATTGTATAATTGTATCCTGCATAACGATCTGAAGCATTTTTAAAATCACCTGTTACATGTAAATAGCCATCTTTTTCAGATAGTTGTAGATTCGTTAAATCTTCTACAGGTACATTTTTTGCAACATAACCATAAATCGCTACCCAACCAATTACAATAATTACTACTGTTGGAACTATCCATTTCATATGCTTCACATTCGTCACCTTCATCTATCTATTTTGATATCAGTATAGCATAGTTTCGGTAGTCAAAATATTAGCATGCTGTGAACAATATAGAACTAGATTTTTTCTGTCGCAATTCGTACACCTAAACCAACTAAAACAAGTGCTGTGACTTTATTGAATGTACTTTGAATCTTCGGCTGTAAGAACCACTGACGAATCATATTAATGATGAATACAACAATTCCTAACCAAAAAATAGCGATAATCATTAGTACACTTGCTAATATAATTAACTGTATATTCGCTGCTTGATTTGGTTGAATAAATTGAGGCATCAATGTGACATATAACAATAAGGTTTTAGGATTTAATAAGTCTGTTGTCAAACCTTGCATCATACAATTTAACATCGTATTTTTAAACGGCTGTTTTTCAGGAATAGCTGCTTCTTGTAATGTCACACTTTGAGCGCGTGCACGCCATGATTGAATGCCTAAATATACTAAATAAAGCGCCCCTGCGTATTTGATGAATAGAAAAACATATAATGATTTCGATATGACTGCAGCGAGTCCTAGTACTGCTAGAGTCGTCCAGACGATGAGTGCTAAAATAATGCCTACCATCGTTAAAATACCCGCTTTTCTGCCATGTAAAATCGTATTTTTTAATACGAGTAATGAATCTACTCCTGGCACCATGACAATTAATAGCGCAACTACCGCAAACATCCATACTTCTTGCATCTAACCCACTCCTTCTTTGATTGATTATAAACAATTTTCAGATATTTTTGTAGAAGCATTTCATATTTATCTAATATGTAAAACATATTTGACTAAAAAAGTAAAACATGTTTTACTTTTAATTGTAATTACTTTACATATGAAAGGATGTTTCCATGTCTTTACTTTTAATTATCGGCTTCATTGTCTTGCTATTACTAATTACGACACTCATTGTTTACTTATTTAAAAAAGGTGATGAGCGAAAACAATTTATTAAAATGAAAGCTGCTTCTGCTACATTTATTGTAGTCCTTGTATATCTTATTTTAGAAATTTTCTCAATTATCTACCATACGATAATCACCCATCAAAAATATGAAATGATGAATCCACTCGTTACACTTGTTACATTTTGTATCTTATACTTTATTGCTCTATTCTTCTTCAAAAGAAAGTACGGTTATTAAATATGAAAAATCGCATTCATGAACTTCGTAAATCATTAAAATTATCGCAGCAAGAAGTTGCCGAGCTATGTCATGTATCACGTCAAACAATTAACGCGATTGAAAATAATAAATACGATCCTTCTCTATCACTGGCATTTGATTTAGCAAAAGCATTACATACTACAGTAGATACTTTATTTATCTCTGATGAAACACTTTAGTATCTATGTAAAAGAAGCCTGCAAAATGTATTGCTACATTCTACAGGTTTCTTTATTTTTTATAGTCATTAAGCGTGCGTAACACATTCAGGACATTTTCCATAAATCTCAAATTTATGTTGATCGACTTCATAACCAGGTAATTGTTCCGTTAGCATCTCCATCGGACAATGATGAATTTCTTTAATCTTGCCACAATCCATGCAGATAAAATGATGATGGTGATGTGCTGTTTCACATTGCATACGGAAATGACGTTCTCCTGATAATTCAGTAGACTCTAAAATGCCTAAATCTACAAAGGTCGATAGATTGCGATAAATCGTATCGTAGCTCATACCAGGATAATCTTTTTTCATAACATCCAATAAGTCACGTGCTGTTAAGTATTTTTCACTTTCACTAAAAAGCGCTAAAATCTGTTCGCGTTTATCTGTTTTCTTAAAACCTTTATCTTTTAAAATTTCCCAAGCTCGATGGACGTTCATCTCAAACCACGACTCCTCTCTTAGTTTACACTTGCCGCACGTTTATTCATGATTTTTTTTACGATTAAAACAATTAATAAAATAAGTATTGATGTTATCACAATTGTACCACCTGGTGCTAGATTTAGATAGAAGGCAGTTACCAATCCGACAATCACTGCTAATTCACCAAATACAATCGCATACACAATCGTCTGTTTAAAACTTTTCGCAATACGAATACTCGCCGCAACTGGTAATGTAATCAGTGATGACACTAATAAAATCCCTACAATACGCATTGAAGCAGCAATGACAAGCGCTGTAATAATCATAAAGATGGTATGAATCACTTTAACAGGTAAGCCACTCGCTTTTGCATATTCGTCGTCAAATGATAGAACGAATAACTCTTTATATAGTAAAAAGATGAAAACAAGTACAATCACTGCAATCCCGATGACAATCCATAAATCTTGTCGACTTACAGCTGAAACAGAACCGAATAAATAACTGAATAAGTCCGTACTAAACCCTTGTGCCAGTGAGATAAAAATAGCACTTAAACCAAGACCTGCTGACATAATAATCGGAATCGATAATTCTTCAAAATGCTTATACAGTCGACGTAATTTTTCAATTAACATCGACCCACCAACCGCTGCAACAATACCTAAGTAAAGTGGATTCAATGTAGCCAACCCAACAACACTCTGACTTAAATAAAGACTTCCTGCAATCCCTGCTAGTGTCACATGTGATAAAGCATCTGCAATTAATGATAGACGACGTACAACAATGAAGACACCGAGTAATGGTGCAATTAATCCAATAATCATCCCTGCTAAAAAGGCATTTTGTAAAAATTCATAATGCAAGATGGATGTTAACATGTCTCATCCTCCTTGTGATGATGAATTTTTCGAACGGAATAGCCATACCATTCATTCAACTGTTCTTTTGACAAGTTCATATAGTCATTTTTAAAACCATGGAAATGAATCGTTTTATTCAGACATGCAACATGACTGATTTTACTTGAGACAATATCCACATCATGCGTTACTAATAATAATGTCATATCATGACGACGATTCAAATGTGCCATTAAATCATAAAAACTTTGCACATTTTCATAGTCAATCCCTACTGTTGGCTCATCTAAAATTAAAAGCTTTGGATCGGCGACTAATGCGCGCGCGATAAAGACACGTTGTTGCTGACCACCCGAAAGCTCTCCGATATTACGATGAATGAACGCTTCCATTCCTACCGACTGTAGTGCTTCTAAAACGAGTTTTTCTTCATTTTTAGACTTACGCTTAAATAGACCTAGCTTCTTCGTTAAACCACTTGCTACGACTTCACAGACCGTTGCTGGGAAGCCTGAGTTAAATGAATTCGACTTTTGCGATACATAGCCAATCCATTCTCGATGATTAAACTTAGCTGCATCTTGTCCAAATAACTTCACCTGTCCACTTGTTGGCTTTAACAACCCAAGAATCAACTTTAACATTGTTGATTTACCTGAACCATTTGGCCCTAATAATGCTAAAAAATCACCTTCATTTACTGTCAGTGATATATCATTTAATACATTGGTATATTCATATTGAAATGAAACATTTTGCAACTCAATGAGGGGTTGCTTCTCCATATACTTCGCTTCTTTCTAATTCAGAATCATTACGATTTACAAATTAAAATTATAATAGAAGAATGTATGAATGTAAAGGATTTTTGCCTACTACGCATATTTAAAAATCTCTCGCACAATATGTACGAGAGATTTTTTTATTGTTCTTTCATTTCAGCGATTGGTGATGTTGAAAATACACCTGAACGCAACATGTCAATTTCATAACTATATGGTGCTTTTGACTTCTTCTTATCAAGTCCTACCCATGGTGTTTCTAAAATTTTCGGTACGTCTACAAATGCTTCATGATGAACAATTTGATGTAATGGCTCAAAACCAATATGACCAAAACCAATATTTTCATGACGATCTTTATGAGCGCCCATTGGGTTTTTACTATCATTAATGTGTAATACTTTAATGTTTTTCAAGCCAATATGATGGTCAAATTCAGCAAGTACACCGTCTAAATTATGAACGATATCATAACCCGCATCATGCGTATGGCATGTATCAAAACAAACAGATAGACGTTCATTATTGACAACACCATCAAAAATACGAGCCAATTCTTCAAATGTACGACCACATTCAGAACCTTTACCTGCCATCGTTTCTAAAGCAATTTGCACAGGTGAATCGACTTGTAACACTTCATTTAAGCCTTCAATAATTTTAGCAATTCCTACATCAGCACCTGCTCCAACATGTGCACCTGGATGCAAGACAATCTGTTTTGCGCCTAGTGCTTCTGTTCGTTCAATTTCTTTTTGTAAAAATTCAACACCCAGTTGGAATACTTCAGGTTTTGTTGTATTGGCAATGTTAATGATATACGGTGCATGTACAACGATATTTGAAATACCGTTTGCTTCCATATGCGCGCGTCCTGCTGCAATGTTTAATTCTTCAATTGCTTTACGACGTGTATTTTGTGGCGCACCTGTATAAATCATCATCGTTGTGGCACCGTATGAAGCTGCTTCCTCACTTGAGCCAAGTAGCATTTTCTTTCCACTCATTGAAACATGTGAACCTAATAGCATCTTCTCAATCCCACCTATTTTTTATTTCGAGAACGTGCGCGTTTACGACGCTCTTTCTTTTTAATTTTGTCCATTTCCCAGCGCATATTACGTTTATAACCTGGTTTTACTTTTTTCGGTTTACGAACACGCGATTTCGCAATACGATCAATCTCGTCCTCTTTTTTCGCACCATCACGTTTTTGACGTGAGTGACGCTCTTTCATATCTACTAGCTCATCATTTTTAATGTCTTTCATTTCAAATGAGATGTTCATTTTTTCAATACGAGCTAATGCATCTTCTTCAGACGGTTCAAAGATTGTAATCGCCTGTCCTTTGTTCCCTGCACGTGCTGTACGACCCACACGGTGAATGAAGAACTCTAAATCCTGTGGTAATTCATAGTTAATAACATGCGAAATACCTGGAATATCAATACCACGTGCTGCTAAATCAGTCGCTACGATATATTGGAATTCTAAATCACGAATTTGCTTCATCATACGTTTACGGTCACGTGGTGTTAAATCCCCATGAATACGACCCGTTTTGATACCATTATTCGCTAAGAAATCAGCTACATAATCTGCTTGCTTACGTGTATTTACAAAGATAATGGATAAATACGGGTTAATCGCTTGAATCACTTCAAGTAATTTTTCATTTTTTGATTGACTACGTGTTGGTACTAAATAGAAATCTAAGTTTTCTGCGACCGGACGCTTATCATTCATTTGTACATGCACTGGAGAAGCCATGTACTTGCGTAAAAATGGTTGTAAGCTTTCAGGTACTGTTGCTGAGAAAACGTACATCTCTAAATTCTCACCCATTTGAGAAGCAAATTGATCGATATCTTCAATGAATCCCATATCGAATGCTAAATCTGCTTCATCGACTACAAGCATTTGTGCTGTGTGAACAAGTAATGCTTGTTCATTTACTAAATCGCGAATACGTCCAGGCGTACCTACAACGATTTGTGGTTGTGATTTTAATTTATCAATTGAACGTTGTTTATCTGTTCCACCAATAAATAATTTGGCTTGAATCTCTGTTCCTTCAATTAACTTACCAAGTTCAATGAAGATTTGTTGTGCTAACTCACGAGTTGGCGCAGCAATTACTGCTTGTACTTCTTCTTTTTTTGCGTTCATACGCTCCACAATTGGAATTAAGAAACTATGTGTTTTTCCTGTTCCTGTATGTGATTGGCCAATGGCACTTTTTCCTTTTAAAATTAAAGGAATCATTTCTTTTTGAATTTGTGTTGGTTCTGTAAAACCTAACTTTCCAATCGCTTCACGAAGGAAAGGTTGGAAATTATAATCTGTATATTTTGACATTTTGTCACTCCTCACATGCTTTCTACATTGTAACATGATTCCCGTTCAAGTAGCACATTTCGTTATCATATCGAATGAATTTATACTCTGTCAATTGATTTTTGTAACAATTTCTTCATTCCTATACGCGTGAATTGTATAACAGCTGGGACTTCGTTATAATAGAAGTACTGGTATTGAAAGGAGTTTGAACGAATGAAAGTTGTAAAGATTACCCCTCGTGGTTATTGCTATGGTGTTGTTGATGCTATGGTTATCGCACGAAATGCGGCATTAGATAAGACTTTACCTCGTCCAATCTATATTTTAGGGATGATTGTTCATAATAAGCATGTAACGGATGCATTTGAATCTGAGGGAATTATTACATTAGATGGTGCAAATCGTTTAGATATTTTAGAAAAAGTAGAATCTGGAACTGTTATTTTCACTGCTCATGGTGTCTCACCAGAAGTACGTGAATTGGCACGTCGTAAAGGGCTTGTGTCGATTGATGCAACATGTCCAGATGTGACGGTGACACATGACTTAATCGAAGAAAAAACAAGAGAAGGTTACGATATTATTTATATCGGTAAAAAGGGACATCCAGAGCCTGAGGGTGCGATTGGTGTTGCACCAGACCATGTACATCTTGTACAACATATTCCTGATATCGAGGCACTCGACTTACAAAACGACAAGTTGCTTGTAACGAATCAAACAACGATGTCACAGTGGGATGTTCATTCTTTAATGGAAGCGCTAAAACTGAAATATCCACATATTGAAGTACATGAAGAAATTTGCTTAGCTACACAAGTGCGACAAGAAGCTGTTGCAAAACAAGCAAATCAAGCTGAGCTTCTAATCGTTGTTGGTGATCCGAAAAGTAACAACTCGAACCGTTTAACACAAGTATCTGAAGAAATTGCGAATATAAAATCATATCGTATTTCAGATGTATCTGAATTAAAAACAGAATGGCTTGAAGGTATTGATGTTGTCGGCATAACAGCAGGCGCTTCTACACCAACACCGATTGTAAAAGAAGTCATTAAGTTTTTAGAGCAGTATGAACACGACAATCCTGAAACACATAAAATCGTCCGCACGGTTACACTTGATAAAATCTTACCAAAGATTAAAGAACCTAAACCGGTTGTACGTATTGAACCATACGAAGCACAATAACAAAAATGAGGTGTCGCGATAATTGCGATACCTCATTTTTATTAAATAAATTGGAAAGGCTCTGTTGATGGTTCACTTACAATAAATTCACATGGAATGTTTTGTTCTGCACATAAGGCTGTCATCTTTTTAGCGACGCCCTCTTTCATCACACTCTCAACATGATGCCCTGGGTCGACAACCGATAAACCGAGCGCTTCAGCATCTTGTGCAACGTGGAAGTATAGATCGCCTGTTACAAAAACATCAGCTCCTGCATATTTTGCAGCACTTACATATTTATTACCGTCTCCACCGAGTACAGCAATTTTTTGAACAGTTGAGGTAATGTCACCTACTACACGAACAGCTGGTACATGTAATGTGCGTTTAACATGTTCTGCGAATTCTTTTAGGGTCATTGGATTTTCTAATAAACCTAAACGTCCTAGTCCCATCTCTTTTGAAACTGTTTCTAAACGATATAAGTCATGAGCTACTTCTTCATACGGATGATTTTGCTTCATTGTTTTAATGGCTTTCTTCTGTAAGGATTCTGGAATCACAACTTCCACTTTCACTTCAGCCTCTAAATGTACTTCACCTTTTTCACCAACAAAAGGTGTCGCACCGTCCAATGCTCTAAAACGCCCTTCACCTGCTGTTTGGAAACTACAGCTATCGTAATCACCAATATGACCTGCACCGATTTGTGCAAGTGCTGTACGCAATTGTTTTGCATGACTTTCAGGAATATAGACAGCTAGTTTAAAGTAGTGTTCTTTATACGTTGGCACTAATACTTTTGTTTCGTGTAATTCAAGTGCCTCAGCTAATAAATCGTTCACGCCACCTTCAGCTACATCTAAATTCGTATGCGCTGCATAAACTGCAATATCATGTTTAATGAGTTTTTCAAATAACTGACCTTGAGGAGAGTCCGTACGTAAATGCGCTAATTTACGGAAAATTGGTGGATGGTGCGCAATAATCAATTCGCAACCTTTTTCAATTGCTTCATCTACCACTGCATGATTCACATCTAATGTAACCAACACTTTTGTAATATTCTTATTTAGTGTTCCAACTGCTAAACCGATAGGATCATTTTCCATTGCTGCATATTTTTTTGGTGACCATGATTCAAATAATTGAATAATTGTTTGACCACTTACTGCTTTCATGCCAACACATCCTTTACAATCGCTATTTTTGCGTGTAACTCTTTCTGCTTTTCTTGAATAGCTTCTGTTTGCTCAACTTCTGCAATCGAAGCTAAAATTTGTTGCCACTGTTTGACTTCACCTGTCCATTTTTCAACGAATACATCATTTTTTTCACGCATAAGGTAAGGTCCAACTAATAATTCTGCTTCTGTTAAATTTTCTGTCCCACGTTCTAATACGAGTACTTCATAAATTTTACGATCTTCTTTTAAAATCGCTTCATCTATCACTTTCCAACCATTTTGCTTTGCCCACACACGAATAGCCATTGCATGAATATTCGGCTGTAAAATAAGACGCTCAACAGTGTGTAAACGTGTTAAATCCTTATTTAAAATAGAGGCAATTAGCGGGCCGCCCATTCCAGCAATCGTTACAGCAGTTACACCATCTTCATGCTCTACTGCTTCCATACCGTCTGCTAAACGAACCGTAATTTTGTCTTGTAATTGTTCTGTTCTTACTTCTTTACATGCAGATTCATAAGGTCCCTTAACAACCTCACCTGCAATTGCTTTTTGGACGATTCCTTGATGTACAAGATAACATGGTAAATACGCATGATCTGACCCGATGTCAGCTACTACTGCGTTTTGAGGCACATACGCCGCAACTGTTTGTAGTCTTTTTGATAATTTCTGGGCATTCATAAATCACGTGCCCTCCCTTCCACCCTATTGTAGCGAATTCACTGAATAAAGAAAAGAGGCTTAAGTTAAATCCCTCGCCTCTCTATCCCTTATAAAAAAATAAAATAATAGCCCAACATTAAAACAATACCTAAAATACCAGAAATCATGAAATAAATGAGCTTTTTCTGAACTCCTACAATAATCCAAAGTATGCAGTTTATTAAGAGTACACCAAGCGTAATGAGCGAATGTCCTGGCGCTAATAAAGTGGATACTTTAATGGAGATTGCAAACAGTAACAGTGCTGCTGTTGCATAAACGAGCGTATTTGTTAAAGTCCGATTATTCGCTGTTTTCAGTAAATAGTACACAAGTGCAATGAAAATAATACAGCTTAATGCGATGGGAATGATTGCATATTTTTGTGCAAATAAAAACATGAGTACAATCATCGCTAATGTCGTTAATGCTAACATGAGCATCTGTACTACTTTAATAATCGGTGCAGAGTCTTTCTTCAATACAGCTTGTTTCGATAATTCTTCTTCTTGTTCTTCAAGAAGCGCTTCCCCTTCTGTATATAATTGCATTAAAAAATCGCAATAATGTTCAGGTAATAAATGATTCTTCTTCCAAAAAGAAATCTCTCGTATAATCAGCTTCTTCTTTATTTGTTCATTGTCCATAAACGCCGCTCCTCCAACTACCAGATCTATACATATTATCGGACTAAAACCAATTATGTAAAGTCTAATTTAGCAAGGACAAAAAAACGGTATATAGCTCTTGTTAAAAGCCATATACCGTAATTATAATCCTATTCTAAGAAGTCTTTCAAACGTTTACTACGTGATGGATGACGTAATTTGCGAAGTGCTTTTGCTTCAATTTGACGAATACGTTCACGTGTTACACCGAATACTTTACCTACTTCTTCTAGTGTGCGTGTACGGCCATCATCTAAACCGAAACGTAAACGTAGTACATTCTCTTCACGGTCTGTTAATGTATCAAGTACATCTTCTAATTGTTCTTTTAATAATTCATAAGCTGCGTGATCAGAAGGTGATTGTGCTTCTGAATCTTCAATGAAGTCACCTAAGTGCGAATCGTCTTCCTCACCGATTGGTGTTTCTAATGATACGGGTTCTTGTGCAATCTTTAAGATTTCACGTACTTTTTCAGGTGTTAAATCCATTTCTTCACCAATTTCTTCTGGAGATGGTTCGCGACCTAAATCTTGTAATAATGAACGCTGTACGCGAATTAATTTATTAATTGTTTCGACCATGTGTACTGGGATACGAATTGTACGTGCTTGGTCAGCAATCGCACGTGTAATCGCTTGACGAATCCACCATGTAGCATAAGTTGAGAATTTGAAGCCTTTACGGTAATCGAATTTTTCAACTGCTTTGATTAGACCCATGTTACCTTCTTGAATTAAATCAAGGAATAGCATCCCACGACCGACATAACGTTTCGCAATACTTACTACAAGTCGTAAGTTCGCTTCAGCAAGACGTTTACGCGCTTCATCATCGCCTGCTTCAATACGTTCAGCTAATGAAATCTCTTGTTCAGCTGTTAATAAGTCTACGCGACCGATTTCTTTTAAATACATACGTACAGGGTCATTAATCTTAACGCCCGGTGGTACACTTAAATCGTTTAGGTCGAATACTTCTGCTGAGTTATCGCCTGCTTTTAAAAGACGCTCTAAATTCTCTTCATCGCCTGCTTTACCGCCTAATTCGATACCATTCGTTTCTAATTTATCGATAAATTCTTCGACTTGGTCTGCTTCCATTTCGTAAGAACTTAATTTATCTGCTAGCTCTTTATACGTTAATTCACCTGATTTTTTACCTGCTTCAAGTAAACTTTTTTTCATTTCCTCTAATGTGTGCTCGTGTTCTACTTTTGTTACTTGTACAGCTTTTTTACTTTTTTTCGGTTTTTCTGCCATAGTTGTCTTCCTCCTCCTAACAGCCATATTCTCTAAAGAACTGCTAGTGATTTTTTTAAATCAATTATTTCTTGAGAAAGCGCAATTGCACTTTTTAAGTCATGCAGTTGCTCTGCTTCTTGCAATGCATGTGTTTTGTCTGCGATTTGTTGCTGGATTTTAAACTTTTTAACCTGTTTCAGACAATCGGCAATTTCCTCATCTTTATGGTCTGGATCTCGATCAACTAGTGCAGCTTCCATTACAATTTTACGCAATTCTCTATCTTCGACAATTTCAGCAAAACGCTGATAATCTGCTTTTTCATGCGATTCATAAAAGCCCATGAGATGGACGTAAATAGCCAAATAGTCTTCTCTTACAAAAGGTGCTCCTTCTTGATGTTCGCGGAAGTCATCTGCCACATCAATACTATGCAGTAAATGAGCTAATAACAACCTTTCTGCTCGATCAATTGCTGTATAAACACGCTTTGGCTGAACCGCTTGTTGCATCGGTTGTTCTTGTTCATGTCGCGTATTTAGATTTGTCTGTGAGCGTTCTTGTTTTTGTGCTTCTTTAAGACGCAATTGACTTTGTAAGGTTTCGACTGAAACTTGTGTTTCTTCCGAAATACGTTTGACATACAGTTCTCTTTCAATTGGTGAAACACCGCTTGTAAGATAGGATAAAGCTTCATCCGCATACTGCTGGACATCATTTGGGTATTGAAAGTTTTTGTTACGCTTCGCATACATCATCATAAAACTAATATAAGATAATGGCTCAGCAATGACTTGATTCTGGAACGCTTCCGCTCCGTTATTGCGTATATATTCATCCGGGTCCATACCTGCTGGTAAAGTTGCAACCTCAACGGTTAAATTTTCTGCATGTAACATTTCTGCAGCTCTTTTTGCAGCTTCAAAACCGGCATGGTCACCATCGTAACAAACGATAATATGATTCGTGATGCGCTTTATTTTTTGAATATGTTGCGGTGTCAATGATGTTCCCATTGTGGCAACACCATGATGAACCCCGACATTCTTAGCAGCAAGTACATCCATAAATCCTTCGAAAATAATGAGCTTTCTTTCTTTCCGAACGATGGGTCTCGCTTGATCTAGGTTATATAATACTTCACTCTTTCGGAATATAAGCGACTCAGGGCTGTTCATGTATTTCGCCTGTTCTTTATCTGCTTCTAAAATTCTACCTGAAAAGGCGATAATTTTCCCCGTATCATCACGAATTGGAAACATAATTCGGCTTCTGAAACGATCGAAGTAGCCTGAGCCATCTTCACGTCGAATTGATAAGCCACTTTGTTCTAACTCTTCATACGTAAATCCTTTTTGATGTAATAAAGTAGTAAGCGATTCCCAGTGTGGCATACTAAATCCGATGCCATAGGTCTTAATCATTTCTTGCGTAAAGCCACGTCCTTCTAAATAACGTAAGCCTTCTTCACCTTCTTCTGTATTCAACAATAAATGTTGAAAATACTGTGCTGCAAGTATATGCGCTTCCTTCATTCTTTCTTCTTCTGGAGAAGTTTCGGTTGTTAATCTATGCTGCGCTTCAGAAGATGATACTTCAACATGTACACCAACTTGTTCACCTAATTTACGAACCGCTTCTTGAAAACTCAAATTCTCAATGTCCATAAGGAATGTAATCGCATTACCGCCAGCACCACATCCAAAGCAATGAAAAATTTGTTTTTCTGTAGAAACAGAGAAAGACGGTGTCTGCTCACCGTGGAAAGGACATAATCCAAAATAGTTGCGTCCACGCTTCGTTAGCTGCATATAACTGCTAATTACGTCTACGATATCTGCCTGAGAACGAATTTCTTCAATTAACTCCTCAGCGATTCTTTGAGCCATTTCATCACCATCTTTTATACTTGCTATAGGTTACATTCTATATCCATCAATTAATATCCTTCTAATACGAGACATTTTATTTTAAAATATCTAAAATAATTAAAAGTTATTACTCTAATTTTTACCTCAATTTTTTATTTTAAAACATTTGTAACTTTAAATCTAGTATATTTGACGAATTCAACCAAAAAAAGTTTCGTCTTTTATTTTCCATTTAGTACAACGTGGTAAAGACTTCTTTTTCTAAGAAAATAATTTATTAACTTAAAAGGAAAATAAAGTCCGTCTATCCTCGCAATCATGTAAGAGGAATTAGACGGACTTTTATTGATTTTTTTGCAGTCGATGAATAATATCATTTGCAGTTTCTTCTACTGCTTTATTCGTCACATCAATAACCGGACAACCGATTCGATCAACGATGCGTTTAAAATGTTCAATTTCTTCGTCAATACGCTCGAACTTTGCATAATTCGCACCATCATTTAATCCAAGTGCGATTAAACGTTCTCTTCGAATACCATTCAGTTTCTCAGGCGAAATAATCAAACCAAAGCATTTTTCCGGTGGTACTAAAAATAATTCTTCCGGCGGCTCTACTTCGGGCACAAGTGGTACATTGGCTACTTTATAACGCTTATGTGCTAAAAACTGTGATAATGGTGTTTTCGATGTACGTGACACACCAATTAGAACAATATCTGCCTTTAATAGACCACGTGGATCTCGTCCATCATCATATTTCACCGCAAATTCGATTGCTTCAATCTTTTGGAAGTAATCATCATCTAACTTCCTTACAAGACCTGGTTCCTCAATCGGCTCTAAATGTAAAGAATCACTTAACATTTCCATTAAAGGACCCATTAAATCATTGTGTGGAATACGATACATTTCACACTCTGCGTGCAAGAAGTAGCGAAGCGATTCTTGGACAATCGTATAAACAATCATCGCTTGTTGACTTACCGCAATTTGAACAATCTCACTTAATTGTTCCTTACTATCGATATGTGGAAAGCGTTGAAATGTTACATCTTGTAAACCTGGTCTAAATTGGCTAACAGCTGCTTTCGCTACTAACTCCCCCGTCTCTCCGACAGAATCTGAGACTACATATACTAAAATTTTATCCATTTAACGCACCACCTTACAAATCATGATTTTCAGCGAGCGATAAAAACGCACGCGTAATATTTGTTTTTGTAATTCTTCCAATAACCTCATAACCATCTGGGTGCTCTACCACCACAGGTAATGCGTCAATTTGTCTTTCAATTAACTTATTTGCAGCTTGAATCAGTCCATCTGTTTTAAAACAAAAAGCAATGTTCGGCATTCTTGTCATAATAATATGTACGGGAATATGATTCAAATCTTGGCTCCCTATACTTGTACGTAGTAAATCTTTTCGAGATAAAACTCCTGTTAAATACGCATTTTTATCAACGACAAAAAGTGTTCCAACATCCTCTAAGAACATTTGACAGATGGCATCATAAACTGACATATCCTCTGCTACAACAATCGGTATTGACTGGAAGTCTTTTACCTTCATATTGGTCATGCTTTCAACAACTGCTTGTCCTGTTTTCTTACCAGAATAGAAATACCCAACACGTGGACGTGCATCTAAAAAGCCCGCCATCGTTAAAATAGCGAGATCTGGTCGTAACGTCGCACGTGTTAAGGACAGGCGCTCTGCGATTTGCTCTCCTGTAATTGGTCCATTATTCTTGACAATTTCCAATATTTCTTCCTGACGTTTGTTGAGTTCGATATCACTCACCGCCCCAAAAGTGTTATACTTAATTCTTAATTATTATATACTATTTTTCTAAAGATTGCTAAGAAAAGTATTGCGTGATACAATATCTTCAAACAATATAGGCGATGAACGAAATATAAGTATGTGGTCATTTAAAAGCGAGTAGGGGTTGGTGAAAGCCTACACGAACACAGAAAAGGCATTCGGGAGCCATTTTATGTTAAAGAGGGCTATGTGTATAGCCAATCGGGGTGGAACCGCGGGTTAAGTACTCGTCCCCGGGCAGAAAGTTTGCCCGGAGACGGGTACTTTTTTCATTTTTATTTTTTAGAGGAGGTCATTTTTATGACAAAATCAATGGAGAGTATTGTAAGTTTAGCAAAACACAGAGGTTTCGTATTTCCTGGTTCGGAAATTTACGGCGGCTTAGCAAACACATGGGATTACGGTCCATTAGGTGTTGAATTAAAAAACAATGTAAAAAAAGCATGGTGGGATAAATTCGTTCAAGAATCTGAATACAATGTTGGTTTAGACGCAGCGATTTTAATGAACCCAAAAACGTGGATTGCTTCAGGCCATGTAGGTAACTTCAACGATCCAATGATCGACTGTAAATCATGTAAAGCACGTCATCGTGCAGATAAATTAATCGAAGATGCTTCACTTGAAAAAACAGGCAAAGAAATTATCGTAGACGGTATGAGCTTTGATCAAATGAAAGAAAAAATGGTAGAACTTGATGTAACTTGCCCGAACTGTGGTGCAAATGACTTCACAGATATTCGCCAATTCAACTTAATGTTCAAAACATTCCAAGGTGTAACAGAAGATTCTACAAATGAAATTTTCTTACGCCCTGAAACAGCACAAGGTATTTTCGTTAACTTTAAAAATGTACAACGTTCAATGCGTAAACGTACACCATTCGGTATTGCACAAGTAGGTAAATCATTCCGTAACGAAATCACACCTGGTAACTTTACATTCCGTACACGTGAATTCGAACAAATGGAATTAGAATTCTTCTGCAAACCAGGTGAAGAATTAGAATGGCATGCTTATTGGAAAGAATTCTGTAAAAACTGGTTATTAAACCTTTCAATGAAAGAAGATTCAATGCGTTTACGTGACCATGAAGAAGATGAATTATCTCACTACTCAAACGCAACAACAGACATCGAATTCCGCTTCCCATTCGGTTGGGGTGAACTATGGGGTGTTGCATCTCGTACAGACTTCGACTTAAAACGCCATATGGAACATTCAGGTGAAGACTTCACATATATCGACCCTGTAACAAACGAACGTTATGTACCATACTGTATCGAACCATCATTAGGTGCTGACCGTGTAACACTTGCATTCCTATGTGACGCTTACGAAGAAGAAGAATTAGAAGGCGGCGACACACGTACAGTTTTACGCTTCCACCCTGCTTTAGCACCATTCAAAGCAGCTGTATTACCATTATCTAAAAAATTATCTGACGGTGCACATGACGTATGGGCTGAATTACGCAAGCACTTCCCAGTTGATTATGATGAATCACAATCAATCGGTAAACGCTACCGCCGCCAAGACGAAATCGGTACACCATTCTGTATCACATACGACTTCGACTCAGCTGAAGACGGCATGGTAACAGTACGCCACCGCGACACAATGGAACAAGAACGCATGCCAATTGCAGACGTAAAAGCATTCATTGAAAAAACACTAGAATTTTAATATAGAAAGATGAAATCGCTCGTCACATCTGGCAACACTGCAGGGCACGAATGGAAAGTAGCTCTTCACTTTCCACCGAGTGACCGAAGTGGTGTGAAGATGTAGCGATTGAATCTGGACTCCCTAGGAAGATGAAGCTTCTGGTCACATCATAGGACATTGGAAGGCACGACGTGAAAGTTGCACTTTACTTTCACCCAAGTGACTGAAATGGACCGATGATGTAGAAGCTGAATCTGGACTATCTAGAAAGATGAAATCGCTCGTCACATCTGGCAACACTACAGGGCACGAATGGAAAGTAGCTCTTTACTTTCCACCGAGTGACCGAAGTGGTGTGAAGATGTAGCGATTGAATCTGGACTCCCTAGGAAGATGAGGCTTCTGATCACATCATAGGACATTGGAAGGCACGACGTGAAAGTTGCACTTTACTTTCACCCAAGTGACTGAAATGGACCGATGATGTAGAAGCTGAATCTGGACTATCTAGAAAGATGAAATCGCTCGTCACATCTGGCAACACTGCAGGGCACGAATGGAAAGTAGCTCTTCACTTTCCACCGAGTGACCGAAGTGGTGTGAAGATGTAGCGATTGAATCTAAATGACTGTATGAAAAAAATAAGCCAACGAATCGAGGTAACAATCGGTTCGTTGGCTATTTTTATAACCTTATTCGATAACAGCAAAAGTCATAATCAAATAGGAAGATACAGGCATATGGATGATTGTTCTAGAAAGTTGTTCACCATTTTCTAAATTAAATTCATTTATTTCACCACGTATATTTTCATCATCTTTACTGTTACGAAGATCGTACATCGTAAAAATATAGGCTTTATTTCCTTTAACCGTTATTTGTTCAGTGAGTGTACTTTTTTGATCGAGGGCTGAACGTTGATTCTTCGGTATTTTGAACGTACGTTTTTGAATTTGTTCTTGTTCATTCATCACATACGTTTCTAAATACCCACTTAAAATTACAAGTTGATGATTGACAACTGCAAGCGAGTCCGGGTTGAAATTTTCATCACCAATCGGTATTTTTTTAACGATTTCCAATGTTTTCGGATCAATTTTAACCAGCTTTCCTGCGTTTATAACTGTATGATCATCCGCACCCGTTCTCACTTGATTGACTGCATAATACAAATAACCTTTATAAAAGACTAATGCTGGATTACCTGGTAAGCCAGATTTTGAGTATTCTTCATCATCCAACTCTAATTTCTTTGAAGAAACAACTTCCTCGCTTTTTAAATCAATGTGATGGATATAGGCGATTGCATCAGGGTCAGCTGTCGTAATGTATGCATCATCTTTTTCAATATGTATGGAATGTGTAAAACCATGTGGGATTGTAAGAGATTTCTTATTACTTGGTTGATTCCGTTGCCAATATACAAGTTTTTGACCATTTTTTAAATCTCCTGCAATATCATAGATCACATAATCATCATTCGATTGAATTGAAAATGAATGACTTGCATTTTTATTTAAATTAATAGACTCAATCTTACCGGTTTTTAAATCGATTGAAGAACGTTGGGAAGATCGATTATTTACGACATACGCTTGATTGTTCGTTGATGTCATACTAATGGGTTCCGCTAAATCTTGTTTAGTGCTTTGCGATAAAAAGTGCCCTGCTTCGTCAATGACATAAAATGCGCCTGTATTCGCTTCATTCATACTTCTTAACTCTGAAAAGGCTAATACATATTTGCCATTTTTCATGTTTAATGTGTTCGTTGCTTTAGGGATATTTTCTATAAGCTGCACTTCTTTTTCTTCTAAATGAGGAGAATACGCCATATAAACAATAAGACGTGGTAAAAAGTAAGATGATGTCGCAATGACAATTAAAATACTTCCGATGATATAAAACCATTTATATTTTTTCATTAATAGCTCCTTCTTCATATGTTTATGTAGAATTTATATTAAATCCATAAAACACTACGAACCCACTTAATTATGACATATATAACCAAAAAAACAATATTTTTCATTTCTTTCTTCTATGTATAAAAGTGTTTTTATTTTTTAAAGTAGCTTATAATGAAAGATATAGTACAAGCTTGAAAGGACTTGATGTTTTGAAACAAAAACTACATCGCATCTTTTCATATGGCACGCTCGCAATTAAATTCGATGAAGCTTTAACCGTTGGACTTGCTTTAGATGATGAACTCGTAGTCTCAAATGGACAATTTGATATACCACTTAAAGTAATTAGTGCGAACATCTCACCAACATATCCTGATATTCTCAACGTTGAAGTATCAAAAGTGTTTTCTTATGTAGCTGATCGCAAATATACACCGCGACAAATACATGATATGAACACGCACATATTAAATCAACAAAACATGCAAATCGATGCAGCACAGTTACCATATGAACAAAATATCGTTATGAGTCAAATTTTCTGGGATACTTCGATGTATCATGAAATGAATGACTTAGACGGCGAAGAATTTTTATATGAATAAAAAACAGCCACCTGATTATTCCTCAGGTGGCTGTTTTTCTGTTTGATTGAATAACAGTGGCGTGCGCTCTAGCTGCGTTATAAAACTTTTCGACTTAAAACGCATGCCGGATTGTTCTTCATAAATCGTACTCACAATATTTTTAATAAAGCGTTTCGTTTCTTTTTTTAATGTCAAATTCCCCACTTGGTCAATGGGCATATTATAAAAAATACGAATTAACTTTAATTGTGTTGGCGTTAAACGAATAATATAAGGATCCATATGAAAACAACGATGGCATAAAAAGCCACCTTGACCAAATGAAAAGGCAAACTCCCCTTCTACACTGCCACAACCTGCACAATGCGATAATGTCGGCTGTACACCTGTAAAGGGCAGCATCTTCCATTCAACAAATAAAGAAATCGCTTCTGGATCATAACCTTCTTCAATTGCATGAAGTGCTTGTCTTAACATATGAAATACACCAGGTTCTGGGCGATCATTTTCAACTAATCGGTCGACCATCTCCATAACATAGCTTGCATAGGCTGTTGCTTCAATATCTTGCTGGATATGACGCATCGTCGAAATGGCTTCACCTTGTTGGAGCGTTCCCATACCTTTTCCCTTAGCCACTAAGAAGTTTCCATGTGTAAAAGGCTGTGTCACACCAGAAAGACGGCTAGAGGGCTTTTTAGCACCTCTAGCCATTACTGCAATCTTCCCTGCTTCTTCCGTCATTAAAATAACGACTTTATTCGTTTCACCGTATGCACGAGTTTTCAAGACAATGCCTTCTAGTTTACTGAGCAATGCCTTTCACTTCCTTCTAGTATTCGTCGTCACGATAACCGAAATCACGTAATTGAGATGAACGGTCACGCCAATCTTTTTGTACTTTTACCCATAGTTCTAAATAGACTTTTGAGCCAAGTAAGTTTTCGATATCTTTACGTGCGCGTATTCCGATATCTTTTAACATCGCACCGCGTTTACCGATAATGATTCCTTTTTGTGAATCACGTTCAACGATAATCGATGCCGTAACACGTACTTTTTCATTTTCGTCACGTCGAATTTTTTCAATTTCAACTGCGATTGAATGTGGTACTTCATCGCGTGTTAAGTGAAGTACTTTTTCACGAATCATTTCAGCGATGATAAAACGTTCAGGGTGATCCGTTACTTGATCTGCTGGATAGTATTGTGGACCTTCAGGTAAATATTTTTTAATCGTTTCTAATAGACGATCGACGTTATTTCCTTGAAGTGCTGAAATCGGAATAATCTCTGCAAAATCAAATGCAGTACGGTATTCTTCAATTTTCGCTAATACTTCATCAGGATGAATGGCATCAATTTTGTTTACGACTAAAAATACAGGTGTTTTTGTACCTTTTAACATCTCCATTACATACTCGTCGCCAGGTCCTAATTTTTGTTCTGCGTTAACCATAAACATAATGACTTCCACTTCACGTAAAGCATTTTTTGATACTTTTAACATGAATTCGCCTAGTTTATGTTTTGGCTTATGAATACCTGGTGTATCGATAAAGATCATTTGTGCATCATCTGTTGTTAATACACCTTGTACTTTATTACGTGTTGTTTGTGGCTTATCACTCATAATCGCAATTTTTTGACCGATGACACGATTTAAAAATGTTGATTTTCCGACGTTCGGACGTCCAATAATTGAGATAAAACCTGATTTAAATTGTTTATTCTGTTGCATGTAATACATCCTCCGGGGTAAAGGCTCCTGGTAGTAATTCTGCTACCGTTGTTTCTTGTACATCGCCTTTTAAATTTGTTAAATATACGGGCATATCAGGGGCACAGAATTCTGAAATCACCTGTCTGCATGCGCCACATGGAGCTACAGGACCTTCTGTATCTGCTACAACCGCAAGTGCTGTAAATTGTTTTGTACCTTGTGATACAGCTTTAAAAATCGCTGTTCGTTCAGCACAGTTTGTTAAACTATAACCCGAGTTTTCAATATTACAACCATGAAATACTTCGCCGTCTTTTGATAATAATGCGGCTCCGACAGGGAATTTTGAATACGGTACATAGGCGAATGAACGCCCTTTTTTTGCTTCTTCCATCAGTTGTGTTGGATTCATATACTCTCTCCATTCTATTTACTAGAATTCAAACCATTTTGGCAAAAAGATAATTAAGCCAATGATCACACTAAAAATTGCTGCGATTAATACAGCTCCTGCTGCTAAATCTTTCGCTCGTTTGGCAAGGGGATGAAATTCATCCGTCACTAAATCTACTACGCGCTCGATAGCGGAATTCGTCATCTCTAATGATAACACAGCTGCGATTGCAAGGAGTAGAATTGTCCACTCATTTGCTGAAATTCCTGTTAAAAACCCAGCTATTATAACGACAACCATCGCAAATAAGTGAAATCGAAAATTCCGTTCACTACATACTGCCCGAACCCCTGCAAAAGCATACATAAATGATTTAAAAAACTTTTTAATCACGTTCATTTTTGTCACGTGACAAACCAAATGACTCTAAAATTTCATCTTGCTTTCCAAACATAACTTTTTCATCTTCTGGTGTCATATGGTCATAACCTAGTAGATGTAAGAAGCCATGAACCGCGAGAAAACCAAGTTCACGTTCAAATGAATGACCGAACTCCTCTGCCTGTTCACGCGTACGATCAATTGAGATAATAATATCTCCTAATACACGCGGCATTCCTTCAGCAATAATCGCTGTCTCACCTTCGCCTAATTCTTCTAAAGCGAATGAGATGACATCTGTTGGTGCATCTTTATCACGATACTGTTTATTAATCTCATGAATCGCTTCATTCGTCACAAACGTAACAGATAATTCTGTGCCTTCTTCAATATTTTCTACTTTTGCAGCATGTTGTAGTAAAGAGGAAACAAGTGCTATATCACTTTGTTGAACCTCTCCTGTTTCATCTAAAAAATCAATTTCTAATAGCATATAATGCCCTCCTAAGCTTTGTCTTGCTTCGGATACTCAATGCGTGAATGGAATGTTCCATTTAGTGTCTCACAAAAAACTTTTTCAATAATTTTAAGTTCTTTAATTGAAAGGTCACATTCATCCAGCTGACCATCCATTAATTTATCTTGTGCGATGGCGTGAACGAGATCACGAATTTTTTCTGCACTTGGCTCTTTCATCGAACGTACTGCTGCTTCTACGCTATCCGCAATACAAATAATCGCATTCTCTTTTGACTGCGGTTTCGGACCACTATAGCGGAATTGTTCTTCTTCCACTTTTTCATCCAATTCTTTTGCCTTGTAATAGAAAAATTTCACCAATGTCGTACCATGATGTTGCTGTGCAACGTCAATAATTTCTCTCGGCATTTTATGCTTCTCTAAAATTTTCACACCATCTTCAACGTGGGCAATAATTATATCGCTAGATGCGTCTGGTGGCAACTGATCATGCGGATTAAATCCGTTCATTTGATTTTCAACGAAGAATCCAGGTCTTCTTGTTTTCCCGATGTCATGATAATAACAACCAACACGCGCCAATAAACCATTCGCACCAATCGCTTCGCAAGCCGCTTCTGCTAAATTTGCGACCATCAAACTATGATGATACGTTCCCGGAGCTTCCATTAAAATTTTCTTTAATAACGGGTGATTTGGATTCGATAATTCAATCAAACGGAAACTTGAAATAATCCCAAAACCTGATTCAATAAACGGTAACGAACCAATCGCAAGCGCTCCCGATAGAATCGCTGAAAATAATGCTGCAATTAAATAGAATGAGAGTTCATTCCACGTATAATTAGATTGCGTTAACAATAAATAGAATGCAATAAACAAAACATTAATTCCTGCTACTTGAAAACTCGCTGTTAAAATCTTCGAGCGATTTTCAATTCTTCTCGTAAATACAACACTTGCTAAACCACTAATAATCATATAAAGCGCCAATTCCATCTGAATAACAGTCGAATATCCCTCCTGAAAGATGACACCTGCTGATAACCCTAGCATGATTGTCGCTAAAATAGCGGCTCGTTCACTCACTAATATTCGGAGTAATAGCGGTGCGACAGCAGCTGGGAATAAGAATCCGACAATCACATCAAACTCACCATCAATTAAATTTAAAATTTGCATTAAAATAATTGATAGTAAATAAATAAGAGATGTAATCAGAACGTCACGTGTTTTTTCTGTATCAGCTTTTCGCTTATTCGCTGCAAAGCTTGCATAGAAGAATAGCATCTGTAGCAAAATTAAAATACCTAGACCAAGCTTTGGCTTAATGGACGCATCATCACTTAACAAACCAGTCAATTGAAGTTGACGGTAAATGTTCCGATCAATAACTTGTCCTTCTTGTACGATAATTTGTCCTTGTAAAATCTTTGTTGGATCTACACTCGCTCGTGCTAAGTCCATTCGCTCTTTTGTCGCTTTTTCATCTTTTGTCTCATTCACGACTAAAGCAGCTCGTCCAATACGGATACCCACACCTTGAAGTTTACTTGGGAATGTTGAGCTATAACGAATTGTACGCTCTACGCTTGCTCGCGCCTCCATCAGACGATCTTCACGAATAGGTGAAGACATTTGACGTTCTACTGCCTTTACAAGATCTTGTTGCGCTGTTTTTAATTCGGATTCGCTACTTGTTAATAGTAACTTTAAATCCGCTTCATTTAGCTCAATCTTATTTTCGTTGTCTGTAATTTTAGCTAAATCTGACTGCATACTTTTGATTTGTTCATTTAATGCTTTTGAGCGTTCTTTTCCTTTCGTATCAGCTACCTTTTTTTGTCGGTCAATTAAATCATCAAACAATGTATTCAACATTGAAATTGTATTTTTCCCTTTTTCTTCTGAATACGTATAAACAGGTTCTACTTCAGAAGCTGCTTCTTCTCGTTCTTTTTCGGTTTTTTCTGTATCTTCAACTGTTTTAACAGAACGAATCGTATCTGGGGACACTTGGAACAACTTTAAATCGTAATGTTCACCTCGTACATCTTTCATCATTAATAAATATTGAAAAAAGCCTGTTAGAATTAATATACCAGCTAGTAGCAGGGGGAAACGTACAATTTTCGTTATTTTTTCTATAAACTTTGACATCTTCACCCTACCTTTCTTTTATGTAGATTCATAGGAAAATTCGAGAACCCTTTTTGCATTCTCGAATTTCCTGTTCTATGCTTCACTTTTTTCATCATCATATGCCGTTATAATTTTCGCTACGAGTGGGTGTCGAACAATATCTCCCGCTTCTAAAATTTGGAAAGACACATCTTTCACTGAACGCAAGATATATTCAGCATGTGTAAGGCCTGAAGCTACACCCCTCGGTAAATCGATTTGTGTTTTATCTCCTGTTATAACCATTTTAGAACCAAAACCAAGACGTGTTAAAAACATCTTCATTTGCGCTTTTGTTGTATTCTGCGCTTCATCTAAAATAACAAAGGCATCATCTAATGTACGTCCGCGCATATAGGCTAGTGGCGCAATCTCAATCGTGCCACGCTCAATCATACGTGTTGTTTGCTCTAACCCTAATACGTCATGCAAAGCATCATATAGAGGGCGTAAGTATGGATCTACTTTTTCTTTTAAATCCCCTGGTAAAAAGCCTAGACTTTCTCCCGCTTCAACAGCAGGTCGTGTTAAGATAATACGCTTCACCGCATTATTTTTTAAAGCTGTAACAGCCATAACAACCGCTAAGTATGTTTTACCCGTTCCAGCTGGTCCAATTCCAAATACAAGGTCTTTATTGCGAATCGCTTTAATATAATTGCGTTGCCCAATTGTTTTTGCACGAATAATTTTCCCTTTTGTATTTCGCGCAATCACTTCATCATATAATTCTGCGAAATATTCAACCGTCCCCGCTTTTGACATCTCGATTGCGGAAACTACATCACGTTGATTGATGTTAATGTCTTTGCGAATCACTTTTAATAACTGTTCGATCAGCGCAGCCGCTTCAGCCTTTTGTTCGTCATTGCCGACGATGACAATCGAGTCGCCTCTTGTAATCATTTGAATATCGTATGTCTCTTCGATTAGCTTCAAATTTGCATCTGAAATACCAAGTAACATAACGGCTTCATTTGGATCTTTTAACGTTAGCTGAATAGGTTGTTGTTCTGTCATTTGAGCTCTCCTTAACGTACATCATATTTTTTATTTTTTTACTTTCATTACAAGTCTAAACATACTAGTACCTGTCTACACTTGTACTTTTTTCTAGCTTATCACTCTCTTTGTTTGCGTGCAAAAGTTTTATTGTTTTTCCGTAAAAGTTCTCGAAAAAAGAGTGAAGAGTTCGTGACATATAAAAAGAGACTTTGAAGTCTTTTTGATTTCAAAATCTCTTTTTGATTTATTTTCTTTTTGAAACAGGTGGCGCCAAAATTTCTGATACGATAATCGATTGAGCTAACTCACGTTGTGTACGTGGTAAGACCGACTGACTAGATGCAACTTTTCTTTTCGCAACCATTTTATTTGTTGCAGCAACCACTTTCGGACGTTCTGCTGCATTTTTAAATGGGCGAGAAGATTCGATAGTGTCGGTCGTAACATTTCGAGGTGTCGTAACACGCTTTTCTCTCTTAACCTGCTTCTTTTTTGGGTTTTCTGTTAATTGGCGATCTAATTCTTGTGAAACTTTCTTTGCGTAATCACCAAGTGCTTTAGATGTAGATGTCTTTTTTTGTGTTGGTCCTTGTCCCATAGAGGGCATTTGTTTCTTTGCAGATTTCTCTTCCTCTTTTGAACCTAAACGACCAATGACAGCACTGATTACTGATATAATGAGAAATATAATCAGACCTTCCATATGCCATCCTCCTTTAGCAAATCAGATGCCTATTCCTCACCTTTTGCGTGATTTTGATCCATCTTACTAATTGATTGACGCATACTTGTATCTGCTTGTACGTTTTGATAATTCATATAATCCATGACACCTAAATTACCCGATTTGAACGCTTCTGCTAGTGCAAGTGGTACTTCTGCTTCCGCTTCCACAACTTTTGCTTTCATTTCTTGTACTTTAGCAACCATCTCTTGCTCGTTAGCAACAGCCATCGCACGGCGTTCTTCTGCTTTTGCCTGTGCAATATTTTTATCTGCCTCTGCTTGTTCAATTTGTAATTCTGCACCAATGTTTTTGCCGACATCAACATCCGCAATATCAATCGATAGAATTTCGAATGCTGTACCAGAATCTAAACCTTTGGCTAGAACGGTTTGTGAAATCATATCTGGATTTTCTAATACTTCTGTATGACTTTTCGCGCTACCAATTGTGGATACAATCCCCTCACCTACACGAGCGATGATTGTTTCTTCACCAGCACCACCAACTAGACGGTCGATGTTCGCACGAACGGTAATACGCGCTTTTGCTTTTACTTCAATCCCGTTCATTGCCACACCAGCGATAAATGGCGTTTCAATTACTTTCGGGTTAACAGACATCTGTACAGCTTCTAATACATCACGACCTGCAAGATCGATTGCCGCACAGCGTTCAAATGTTAATTCAATGTTTGCACGATGCGCTGCAATTAATGCATTGACAACACGATCTACATTACCACCGGCTAAATAGTGACTCTCTAACTGGTTAATCGACACTTGTAATCCTGCTTTATGTGCTTTAATTAAAGGATTAACGATGCGTGACGGAATAACACGTCTTAAACGCATACCGATTAATGTGAAAATACTAACTCTTACACCTGCTGCTAAAGCTGAAATCCATAGTGCTACGGGTACAAATGTAAATAAAATTGCTAATAAAATTACCGCTACAACAATGACAATAATCATGCTAATGGCACTACCTGTTAACGCTGCTGTTCCCATAATTTAAAACCCCCTGTTTAATCTTTTTTCTCACGCACAACAATCCGTGAACCTTCTACTTTGACAAAGATGACCTCTTTGTCTGCATCGATAAAATTACCTTCTGATACAACGTCAATTCGTTCCCCGTTATACATCACAACACCAGACGGTCTTAATGCTGTAACCGTTCTAGCAGTTTGTTGCAATAACTCTGTACGGTTGATATTTGACACGTATCCACTTTCTGTATCTGTTGAATCGAATAATACCATTCGATTTAGAACAGATAGCTTCTTTCCAAAGAATTTCATCATAACCACCATCCCTATAATCGCGAGGATTAGTGCGATTGCAACAGCATATGCCATGAACGTAAAATTCGCGCCAGCATATAAAAAACTAATAACAATCAACACAAGACCTGTAATACCTATAATCATACCAGGAACCACTAACTCGACAAGCATACAAATAAACCCTGCAACAAATAATAGTAATAAACCGAATGTCGCATACCCTGCTATTATATGTGCGATAAAGAAAATCAGCACGAGTGTTACACCAATTATACCACTTGTATTCACTCCAGATGAAAATAAAGCACCGACAAATAACAAACTAATGATGGGCAACATGACGAGTACAACATATGGATTCGTTAGAAATTGTATTATTTCTCCCATAATGCAGGCACCTCCAATCTTATAGGGTTCGTGTCTTTATAATGGTATTTACGAATGAATATGAAAATGGTTTCATAAAATTTATTTTTCAAATATTTCTTTTAGAATCTCGAATAACTTGAAGTGCTAGTCTCACGAGTAGAAGCAGACTTAAAAAAAGACCTAAATAAGCTGCTGTATTCAAATAAACGACATAACTATTTTGAATAATTTGTGCTACTGCTAAAATACCAACTGATAAAACACCGAATGTAATCGCGACAAGTAGTAACAAAAATTGTGACAACCATTTCACTAAAAAAGCTTTGTTTGTTTCACTTGAGGTGAAGTCCATCTTCACCTTCACTTCACCTTTTTCAATTGTTCGTGCAATCTGATCGACACGATATGGTATTTCTTTAATAACTGGCCATGCAAGGAAGATCTCTTCTTGTGCTAGTTGTTTGAGCGACTTTACTTTTTCAATTGGCTCATGTATTTTAGCTGTATCTTTTGCAAAATCGCTTGCTTCTTTAAAGGCATCGAAGTCTTTTGAAACACTCTGAATCGTTCCTTCTAACGTTACAAGTGCTCTTAGTGCAATACCTACCATTGGAAAAAGTCTCATGTGATGTTTTTGAACAATTTTGAAGAGAGATTGTACGACTTGACTCGTCGAAATGTGATCTAAATAAGCCATTTCAACAAGTAACTGACTTACAGATTGTTCAAAACCTGGATCTTTCGCATGTTCGTCATTTTCCACAAGATGTTTCAATGAATCGACAACAATTCTTGCATTACCACGATGATAACCTAAAAATAATGTTTTGATTCCTTGCTGTTGCCCTTTACTAATACGTCCAACAGCCCCAAAATCTAAAAGCGCAACTTGTCCTGTATTTTTTACGATATGGACATTTCCAGGATGAGGATCCCCATGAAAAATCCCTGCCTTCATAACTTGAGATAAAAAACTTCCGAATAATTGCGTAAGCGCCTCTTCTTTCGTTACGCCATTACGATATAATGTTTCGTCTGCTTCTGTAATTTTCACACCATCAATATATTCCATTACTAGCACTGATGAATTACTCATATGGCTATACACCTTAGGAATGACAACAGGATACTTACTATCTAAAGTAGAATTCGTAATTTGCTCCATATTTTTAAGCTCTATACAAAAATCAATTTCTTCTCGCATTCCTTTTGCAAAATTTTGTGCAAGTTCTGCAAAATTTAAATTCTCAGCCCACTGCGATTCCTCTGTAAGCCAGTGCGCAAAACTAATTAATAAATCTAAATCTCTTTGTAGTAAGTCTGCAATATCTGGACGTAATATCTTAACAACTACTTTTTCATACGTTCCGCTCAGCGTAGCTTGATGAACCTGACCAATTGAACCTGAAGCGAGCGGCTCAAAATCAAATCGATCGAAAGTTTTCTCCCAATCTTCACCTAATACAGATTGCATACGCATGGATATAGCTTCTTTCGGAATTGGTTTAATATTTTGTTGTAGCTCTGCTAACTCCGTTGTAAATGCCTCTGGTAATAAATCTTTTCTAGTAGATAGCATCTGACCAAATTTAATAAAGATTCCATCACATTCTTCTAACATCATACGAAACGAATGTGCATTTTTTCTCTCGGCTTCTGATGTACGCCAAATACCAAACGCGCGACCGATTCCATATTTAAACGCAATTCGAAGTACTGAAGTCAAACGTCTTTGCAAGCGCCATCTTGTCATAATTCTAGCAAAGATATTTTGTTTCGCTTGCTCAGCACTACTAATATGAACTGGCTCAAATAATTCTAAAACAAGATGCAACAACATCGTAATCAATAATAGACTCGCAAACCATATGAGTGTACTAAAAAACATCGACTCATCTTCAATTGGAGTATAGTAATCTTTACGGTGTTGGATAAACATATACCAATAAATAACCGACGTAATCGTTACACTTAAACCAACTGCAAATAAACGCTTGAAAATACTTAAACGCGTCCCGATTAATCTGCCTGTAAAGAAATAAATTAAAACTCCCACAAGCGTAAATTGGATAAACCAACTCAAAAATTGGATCATTTGGCTTCACCTCCCACTACTTTATATTGAAACATATTTCACAAAATTTTTCCTTTAAAACTATTTTCCTTTATAACGAATGTTACAATTATGTTATTTTAATCATAATGATTGGCAAAGTAAGTTTATGGGTGTAAAATAAATATATCAATTTTATAAAGGTGGCGTATTATATGAGAAAAAATTGGATCTTTTTCCTCGGTATTGGGATTTGGATTACTTCCATCGCTGCATTTTTTGAAATTACCAGTGTACCAGCTTTCAAGAGCTTTATAGATAAAATATTCGTTCAGCCGAATCCTGTTACATCAGTTTTAGCCTTTATTATGTTGGGTATTATTATCTGGTACATCTTAAAAGGAATCGAGCTTGGTAAAAAACAATCTATGGATTGATTGTGAAACTTCTTACATACAACTGTAAGAAGTTTTTTTATTTTTCGGATTATTTCTATCATTTGGTTTTATTCCCTTTATTTTCTTTGTGCTAACGAATTTAGACAACAAAAAACTCGCATGATTTGTTTGACAATTCATACGAGTTTTTTCTTATTTAATGCGTATTATTTTTCTTCTACTGTTTCACTTAATCGCGCCTCACGCTTATCCACTATTTTTTTCTGAATATGATACCAGAAATAACATGCAATCATCGCTGGGACACCAAAGTATAAAACAGAACGTTATTCAGGATCTAATAATAGACCAAGTGTTGCACCTAAACAAAGTAAAAATGCTAGAATTGGTACAAGTGGATATAATTTTACACGGAATTTTAAATCCTCTAATTTCCCGCCTTCTTTCAAGTATTGTCTTCTGAACATAAATTGTGAAACCACAATTCCCATCCAACCAACCACTACACCGAATCCTGCTACAGCAACTAACATCACATAAACTGTTGTCGGCGCAATAATACTTGATAATAGTGATAAACAAGAGATTAACATACAAACAATGAGCGCGTTCATTGGAACACCACGTTTATTAATTGTACCAAGTGCTTTTGGCACCATTTTTTCTTTTGATAATGACCAAAGCATACGTGTCGAAGTATATAAACCTGAATTTGCTACAGATAATAATGCTGTAATAATGACGAAGTTCATAATATCTGCTGCGTACGGAATACCTAACATGTCAAATACTGTAACGAAAGGACTTTGCGATACACTCGAATCTTCCCAAGGTAATAATGCACCTAAAACAATCATTGCACCAATGAAGAAGAATA
The DNA here is from genome assembly GCF_030219945.1 of Kurthia sp. YJT4. NCBI lineage: Bacteria > Bacillati > Bacillota > Bacilli > Caryophanales > Caryophanaceae > Kurthia > Kurthia sp. YJT4. The sequence continues at coordinate 1,843,689 of NZ_CP126689.1, forward strand.
ATGTACGCCATACGATGTTTTTAATCGAACGTGGAATATCACGAGATGGGTTTTCACTTTCCCCTGCTGTAATCCCGATAAGCTCTGTTCCTGAAAACGCAAAACTAATTGATACCATCGCAATTAAGATAGGTGCAAAACTATTCGGCAGTAATCCACCTTCACCTGTGAAATTCGATAATAATGGTGCATGCTCATGTCCAGTAACTGGTACAATGCCAAAAATTGCTGCAGCACCTAAAAAGATAAATATAATAACAATAATTATTTTTAATCCAGCAAACCAAAATTCTGACTCAGCAAAAAACTTTACTGATAAAGCATTAAAGACAAATATTGTTACCCCAAAAATAACGCTCCATACCCACACAGGCGATTCTGGGAACCATCTTTGCATCAATAATCCAACAGCTGTAAATTCAGATCCAACTGTTACTACCCAGTTTAACCAATAAATAATACCAACTGAAAAACCAACTCCTGGGCTAATATAACGCGTCGCATACTCATGGAATGATCCAGAAGTCGGATTATATACTGCTAACTCTCCTAAACATAGCATTACTAAAAACATTGTTAAACCACCAACAGCATATGCTAAAAGCGTACCAAAAGGGCCCGCGTTATGCATAATATTCCCCGTACTTAAGAAAAAGCCTGTTCCGATTACACCACCAAGTGAAATCATGAACATGTGTCGACTTTTAATCGAACGTTGTAACTCATTTTGTTTCCCCATTCTGTCTCCCCCTAGTTGAAAAAAACTAAATTTACTGTTTGTAAACGATCTCTTATAAGTATAAAAATTTTTCTGAAATTTCTTTTTATACATTTTCTATATTTTTAAAATGTTCACAAAAAGTTCGTTAAGACTAAATTATCTTATACAAAATGGCAATACGGAAAATTTCTTTGCACTGCAAATTTTTTTTGCTATTCACTGTTGTTTTTTTATTTTAAATGCTAGTTTTCTATGCATAAAACCTCATTCTTTCAGCTTTTCTCAAAAAAAGATAATTTGCTTTTCATTTTACGAAAAAAATATTTTTATAAAAATAATTCAAATGTACTACCACTTTTTTTATTTGATACGCATTAAAAAAGCCTGAAAATCTCAAGGATTTTCAGGCTTTCATTCATTTGCAAGTTAAATAAATCATGATAGTGCGTGTTTTGAACGTAGGGATTGTCTAGGAATTAAATTACCACTTACGTTTTCGTGCAGCTTCTGATTTCTTTTTGCGTTTTACGCTAGGTTTTTCATAAAATTCGCGTTTTCTTACCTCTTGAATTGTACCACTTTTAGAAACAGTACGTTTGAAGCGGCGAAGAGCATCTTCAAGCGATTCGTTTTTTCTAACGACAGTTTTTGACATCTCTCTTTCCCTCCCTCCGACACACGTCAAAGCACAACCAATATGAATAACATATCGTTGTTTACTACAAGATTATATCCTATATACGTATAATGGTCAAGCATTGTGTTACATTAATATTCAGAATCTGATGATAAACCATTCATAATCTTTACACCTGAGCTTGCACCGATGCGATTTGCACCTGCTGCTACCATTTTTTCAACGTCTTCTAAGCTACGAACGCCTCCTGAAGCTTTTACGCCTAATTCAGCGCCTACAATACGTCGCATAAGTGCAACATCTTCAGCTGTTGCACCGCTTGTTGAAAAGCCTGTAGACGTCTTTACAAAGTCTAATTTTGCTTCTACTGCTAATTCACATGCTTTTTCTTTTTCTTCGTCTGTTAATAAACATGTTTCTAAAATAACTTTTACAAGTTTTTCACCCGCTGCTTCACGTACAGCTTTCATGTCTTCTAACACAACATCATATTGTCCCGCTTTTAATGCACCGATATTTAAAACCATATCAATTTCATCTGCACCATTCGCAATAGCATCTTTTGTTTCAAAAGCTTTTGTCTTAGCTGTTGATGCACCCAATGGGAAACCAATTACTGTACATACTTTTGATTTTGCTCCTTGTAATTCTTCAGCTGCTAATTTTACAAAATATGGATTAACACACACAGATGCAAAGTCATAGGTTCTCGCTTCTTTGCATAACTCTTTTACTTGTGCCGCTGTCGCCTCTGGTTTTAATAATGTGTGATCAATAAGTGATGCGATATTTGTTGTCATAAAATAGCTCCTTTTTTAAGTTGTACGTACCTCTTTATTAGCATAGCATGAATTCAATGAAAAGCCCAGTTTTACACAAAAAAATAGTAGAACGCATGCGCACGTTCTACTTCTCTACCGCTTTTTCAATTCCTCTAGCTAAAGCTTCTGCTATACGATTTTGATAAGCTGTTTTTGCTAGTCTTTCGTCATCTTGACGATCATTTAAATAGCCTAACTCTACGATTACAGATGGCATATTGGGCCAATTAAGTGCTGTCATTTGATCAGCATATAATAAACCTTTTTTATGAGTATCCAGTTTTGCCGATTTTATTTCATGTAATAGCACTTGACTAACTTTTCGATTCGCTTCCGTCAACTTTTTCGTATAACGATTGTTTTCATGCGCCATAATAATGTACATACCACGCCCATTTGCATCCTTTGCACCATCTGCATGTAGTTGAATATAAAGGTCTGCATTTTGTTTATTCGCAAATTCTGCACGCTCTTTTGTCGACTTGGCAATGACATGTTCTGTACGTGTTAATTTGACCTCATATTTTGAAGCATCTAATCGCTCTTTGATACGGTTTGCTACTTGTAGCGTCAATGCATACTCTGCTTGTCCTGTAGATACGCCATATGCACTTGCAGGCATTTTAGGCTTCCATGTATGTGAATCTGGTCCAATTGGCTCTAAACGCTGATCTCGATAACGTTGATGCCCTGGATCAATAACAATTATTTTTTTCTCTTTTTCTTTTACTTGTACGGGCTGTTCCATTGGTTTTTTCACAACTACTTGTTTTTTCGGTTGCATTTTTTGCACAACTTCTTTTTCTTCCACAATTGTTGGTTTAGGCGGTATGTATTGTAAAGCTTCCATATGCTTCTTTAAATACGTTTGTCCAAAAAACAAAAAAATGAGCGGTATAACGAGTGCAATTGCCACAATGAACATCCTTAAATATCTCAATACAACACATCCTTTTTGTTGAGATATTCTTAGTATAGCCTTTTTAGACTAAAATTTCATGTACAGTTTATATTTTCGCATGAAAAAAGCACTCCTAGATGTTTTAATCTAGAAGTGCTTTTTACAATACTGCATATTATTTAGTGAATTTTGCTAAATCTGCAGTTGTTGGGTTCGCTTGGTAGTGTCCACCCTCGATTTCTAATGTTTGACCTGTCATGAATTTAGATTCATCTGACGCCAGGTACACAACACCATAACCGATATCATTTGCTTCACCATTGTAAGGTAATGCATTGTATTTTGTGAAAATATCAAGCATTTCTTGTGGTAAGCTATTTTTCGCTGCTGGAGTTAAAATTAGTCCTGGAGCGATTGCGTTACAACGGATATTATCTTTACCGTATTGTTTTGCAATATATTTTGTTAAGTGAACAACTCCAGCTTTTGAAGTTCCGTATGCTGAACGGATTGCATCTGAAGCGAACGCAGCCATTGAAGCTGTGTTAATAATTGAGCCGCCGCCAACTTTTTGCATGTGTGGAATAGCGAAACGAGAACCTAAAAGCACTGATTTTAAGTTTAAGTCCATTAAACGATCCCACTCAGCAAGATCTAAGTTTACAACATCTAAGTCTTTGTGTAAGTTTGTGCCACCTACGTTATTGTAAAGAATATCTAATTTACCGTAAGTGTCTACTGTATATTCAACAGCATCTTTAATTGATTGTTCTTCAAGTGCATTTAAAAATACACCTTCTGCTTCAAAACCTTGTGCTTTTAATTCTGCTGCTGCTTCTTTTGCACCTTCAACGTTGAAGTCTGCTAAAACTACTTTAGCGCCTTCTTTTGCTAATAATTGAGCAGAAGCTAGACCAATACCTGATGCTGCTCCTGTTACTAATGCTACTTTATTTTCTACGCGACCCATAATTAATTCCTCCTAATATTACAATCATCGAATATTTTAACACTATAAGATTAATAGGTAAAGTAAAAAAACTATTCTTTTTCTTTCGTCTTTTCCCAACATTCAATTTCATCTAAGTCAGGCATATCTGATGCATAAAATACAGGATCTTTGCCTTTTTTTCGTTGAGCAGTATAGTGACTTAATAGTCGGAAAGCTACTTTATAAAGTAATAAAATCGCAGTCAAGTTAATAAGTGCCATAATCGCCATGAATAGGTCTGCTAAATTCCAAACAAGCGCAACTTTTGCATATGCTCCGAAAATTAAGAAACCAATTACTGCAATTCGGTAAATGAAAATCATTTTTTTAGAGTTTTTAATAAATTCTAAATTCGTTTCACCGTAATAGTAATTTCCAATTACAGAACTAAATGCAAAGAAGAAGATTGCAATCGTTAAGAAAATACCTACCCAATCACCAAGCTGATTTACAAGAGATTGTTGTGTAATATCAATTCGAGAATCTTCACCAGCTGTTTTGTAAACATCGCTTAATAGTACGATAACCGCTGTTGCTGTACATACTAAAATCGTATCAACAAATACACCTAATGTTTGAATTAAACCTTGTTTAACTGGATGCGATACACTCGCTGTTGCAGCTGCGTTCGGTGCAGAACCAAGACCTGCTTCATTCGAGAATAAACCACGCTTGAATCCTTGCATGATTGCTCCACCAATTAAACCACCAATACCTGATTGTAATGAGAATGCATCACTTACAATTAACGTAATTAAACTCGGAATTTCTGTAATATTTAACACGACAACCACAAGTGCAACTAAAATATAAGCAATGGCCATAATTGGCACAATCACTTGTGTTACATTCGCAATACGTTGTACGCCACCAAAAATGATGATTGCTGTTAGAACGGCTACGAATACACCCACCCATACTTTATCAATTCCAAAACTTGTTGAGAAAGAAGCAGCAATTGTATTCGTTTGCACTGCATTAAATACAAAGCCATAACAAAACGTAATCGCAATCGCAAACATAATTCCTAACCAACGTTTCTTTAGACCTTTTTCAATGTAATAGGCTGGACCACCACGAAACGTATGACCATCTTTTACTTTGTATAATTGCGCAAGTGTACTTTCTACGAATGATGAGCCGGCGCCGATTAATGCCATTACCCACATCCAAAATACTGCACCAGGACCACCGATTGCAATCGCTGTCGCAACACCCGCAATATTCCCCGTACCAATACGAGATGCAGCTGAAATCGTGAATGCTTGGAATGAAGAAATACCTTTTTTACCACCACTGATTGTTGCTTTATCTGTTAATACTCGAAACATTTCAGGGAATAATCTAAATTGAACCCCTTTTGATTTAACTGTGAAGAAAATCCCTGTAAATAATAGTAGAACGATGAGTATATATGAATACAAATATCCATTTAACTGATCAATCCAATTGCTCAAAATATCCAACTGTAAACTCCTCCTTTTAAAAGTACATCTTCTATTTTATACCTCAATTACGTAAAAAAAACCATCTCTTTTAAAAGAGACAGTTTTTTCGTTAAATTTCGACTTCTTCTAAAATGCGCACAAATTGTGCTTCTGTCTTTGGATATCCTGGTTTTGTAACTTTTACACGAACCATTTTACCAATCATATCTGGCGTACCTTCAAATACAACTTTTAAATAGTTCGCTGTATGCCCAACAAGCATCCCTGCATGCTCACCTTCTGATGTGATATCTTCTGGAATCACTTCTAGTAACTCTCCATCAAAACGAGAAGCATATTCTTTTGCTAGTTGATCATTTAATGTTAATAAGCGATGAACGCGTTCATTTTTCACTTCTTCATCCACTTGGTCTTCCATACGTGCTGCAGGTGTTCCTGTACGTTTTGAGAACGGGAATACGTGTAACTCCGCAAATTGATGTTTAGCGATAAAATTATATGTTTCCATAAATTCTTCTTCTGTTTCACCTGGGAAACCTACGATTACATCTGAAGTAATTGCTAAATCAGGTAATACCTCTTTCAAACGATCTAAGCGTTCACCGAAAAATTCCATCGTATATTTACGACGCATTCTTTTTAGAACCGTATCTGAACCAGATTGAATTGGAATGTGTAAGTGATTCACAATGACTTTTGATTCTTTTAATACTTGTAATACTTCATCTGTTAATTGAGACGCTTCAATTGATGAAATACGCAAGCGACGTAAGCCTTTTACCTGTGCTTCTAAATCACGTAATAACTGCGCTAAGTTATAATCTTTTAAATCTTGACCATAACCCCCTGTATGAATACCTGTTAACACAATCTCTAAATACCCTGCATCGACTAATTGTTGCGCTTGATTGATGACTTCTTTCGGATCACGTGAACGCATCAACCCACGCGCCCATGGAATAATACAAAACGTACAGAAGTTATTACAACCCTCTTGAATTTTTAAAGAAGCACGTGTACGGTCTGTAAAATAAGGCACATCTAATTCCTCATATACACGATTTTTCATAATATTACGTACTGCATTAATTGGTTTACGCTCTGCACGATATTGCTCAATATAACCAAGCATTTTCGAACGATCCTGTGTACCTACGACAATATCAACACCTGGAATTGCCATAATTTCTGCTGGTGATGTTTGTGCATAACAACCTGTTACACAAATCACTGCATCTGGATTTTGACGTACCGCACGACGAATTACTTGACGTGACTTTTTATCGCCTGTATTCGTTACGGTACATGTATTAATAACATATACATCTGCTTGATGGTCGAAATCTTTTCTTTCATAACCTTCGTCTTTAAATAATTGCCAAATAGCTTCTGTTTCATAGTGATTGACTTTGCATCCTAATGTATGGAAAGCTACGGATTTTGAAAGACTATTGCTCATTTTATTTCATCCTTTCATTACATCCACTAAAAAATACCGATAGGCATTATGATACCATACTCTCGCTATTCAATCTACTAACGTGACTGATTCACGCCACTCATTCTTTGTTCAATTATTTCTTGTAATTGTCTTGCATCATCAGAACGAATCGCTATTTTTGTATATTGTTTTTTCTTCCCTAAAAATAAAGTAGCACACATAATCATTATATATGTCAAATTTTTGTATTTTCGCACAAAAAAAGAGTCACACTTCATTGTGCGACCCTTTCGTCATTATTCAAATTCATATGAAATAGCAGATAAAATATAAAAAGGTGCTGTCTCTGCTCGTAAAATACGTGGACCTAGCGCAATGGTATGAGCACCTGCTTCTAGAAGCGCTGCTGCTTCTTCACGCGCAATACCACCTTCTGGACCAAATACTACACAAACATTTTGAAGCCCCTGTAAACCCTTTAAACGCTCTTTTAAAGAAGTTCTTTGTTCACTCTTTGCATGTTCTTCATCTGCTAAAAGAACCGCATCATACGTAGATGCAAGTGCAAGTAACTGTTTAAAAGAAAGAGGTGCTTCAATTGTCGGTACAACAGAGCGATGCGATTGTTCTGCTGCTTCTTTGGCAATTTTTTGTAAGCGTTGTTGCTTTTTCTCGCCTTTTTTATGATCCCACTTCACAATCGAACGTGCAGCTTCAAAAGGAATAAGCTTTGTCATGCCTAGTTCCGTTGCTTTTTGAACGATTAAATCAAGTTTGTCTCCTTTAGGTAGACCACAAGCGATTGTCACGTGAATCGGTAATTCTTTTGATGGAATTTGATGTCCGATTTTTTCAACAGTTACGGTTTGATCGCCAAGTTCTACAATTTTACATTGGTCGGCTACACGCGAATGGACGACGATAATCTCGTCGCCCACCTGCATACGCATGACCTTTGCGATATGTTTCGCATCCTCACCTGATAACGTGATTTGATTTTCTTCGAATACATCTTCTACAAAGTATCTTTGCATATTTACACCTCTTAGACTGGCTTTCTTGAAACGATGGTTACCCAATCTTCCATCATCATCACTTCATCAATTTCAAATCCGGCTTCAATTAGAGCTTGCTTCACATCTTCTTTACGTCCTTCAATAATACCCGATGTAATGTAAATTCCACCTGGTTTTACAATTGTGTAGGCATCTTCTACGAACGTTAAGATGATTTCAGCTAAAATATTCGCTACAACGACTTCAGCTGGTTCTTTCACTGTATCAAGTAAATCACCTTGCACAACATCAATTTGATTTGATACATGGTTTAGTTCTACATTTTCAATTGCAGAACGTACAGCTACTTCATCTAAATCTAGTGCATGTACATGTTTTGCGCCTAATAAAGCTGCACCAATCGCTAAAACACCTGAGCCTGTACCAACATCAATAACATTCACCGCATCATTTACATGCTTCTCAAGCGCTTGTAAACTCATAACTGTCGTTGGATGTGTACCTGTTCCAAATGCCATACCTGGATCTAATTCAATAATTAATTCATCACTTTCAACAGGTTGATAATCTTCCCATGTTGGAACAATCGTAAAGCGATTTGAAATTTTGACAGGATGATAATATTCTTTCCAAGAAGTAGACCAGTCTTGTTCATCTACTTCACATGTTGAGACTTTATTTTCACCTAAATCAATATCAAACGAAGCGAGGTTGTTGATTGCAAGTTTAATTTCTTCAACCGTTTCTCCTAAGAAACTGTTAAGTGGTAAATACGCTTTAATAATAACCCCTTTTGTTGGAAAATCTACAGGATCTAGCGCATAAATTTCGCCAAATTCTTGTTCTCTTACTTTTTCTAATTCTAATGAATCTTCAATTACTACACCACTTGCACCTGCTTCATGCAAGATGTTTGAAATTGCATCCACCGCTTCGTTTGATGTATGAATCGAGAATTCTGACCATTTCACTTACAATCAACTCCAATATTAGTCTCTAAATTTTTTCTTAATTTTATCAAATAATGAACTGCCTTGTTCCTCTGGAATATCGCCTGAGATACTTGCAAATTCACGTAGTAATTCTTTTTGTTTTTCGGTCATTTTTGATGGTGTTACAACTTTAACAATGACATGTTGATCCCCTGTACCATAACCTTGAACATTTTTAATCCCTTTACCTTTCAGACGGAAACGCTCACCTGATTGTGTACCTGCTGGGATTTTCATTTTTACTTTACCTTGTACAGTTGGTACTTCGATTTCGTCACCTAATGCAGCTTGTGCAAATGTGATTTTAAGTTCGTAGTAAATATCATCGCCATCACGTTCGAACTTGTCTGATTGGCGTACGCTAAATACGATGTAAAGATCGCCTGCTGGGCCACCATTCACACCCGCTTCACCTTGTCCACTTACGCGAATTTGTTGACCGTGATCGATACCTGCTGGGATTGTTACTTTAATTTTTTTACGACGTTTTACTGTACCTTTACCATGACATGTTGAACATTTTTCTTTAATGATTGAACCTTCACCATGACATACATTACATGTACGACGATTTACCATTTGACCAAATGGTGTATTCACTACTTCTTCAATCTGTCCTGAACCATGACAGTTTGTACATGTTTCTTTTGAAGAACCTGGTTTCGCACCTGAACCTGAACATGTTTCACATGTTTCGTCATGTGTAATTTCAACTTCTTTTTCCGCACCAAACACAGCTTCTTCAAAGCTGATTGTCATACGATATTGTAAATCATCGCCCTTACGTGGTGCATTTGGATCGCGTCTACGACCGCCTCCGCCACCACCAAAGAATGAACTAAAGATATCTTCGAAACCACCGAAACCGCCGCCTCCGAATCCACCGCCGCCAAAGCCTTGGTTTGGATCTTGATGTCCAAATTGATCATAGCGTGCTTTTGCTTGTGGATCGCTTAGCACTTCATAAGCTTCTGAGATCTCTTTAAATTTTTGATCTGCATCTGCCTCTTTATTAATATCTGGATGGTACTTCTTTGATAATTTACGGTACGCTTTTTTTATTTCATCTGCTGTTGCAGATTTTTCAATTCCTAAAACTTCATAATAGTCGCGTTTTTCCACTTTTTTTCAACTCCGCTCTTTTCACATAAATACAATTGTATCATCTTATTTCCTAGAATGTAACTGAAATTCTCTTTTGAAAAAGAAAAGCCAAAGCCCTATAACGGTCTTTAGCTACCACTGTGAACGGACGTAATGTACATGTTATGTTCACGTTACTAAGGAACGATTGGTCTTTGACTTTTCATCATTCATAAAAACGATTATTTTTTATCGTCGTCTACTTCAGTGAAATCAGCATCTACAACACCATCATCTTTAGCGCCGCCAGCTTCTCCACCTTGTGCAGCTTGTTGAGCCGCTGCTGCTTGTTCGTAAACTTTCATTACAAGTGGTTGTAATAAACCTTCTAGTTTTTCTTTTGCAGCTTTAATGCCTTCAATTTCGCCAGCTTCGATAGCTTTTGCTAATTCTTCTTTTGCTTCTTCTACTGGTTTTTTCTCGTCTTCTGTTACTTGTTCGCCAAGGTCTGCTAATGTTTTATCAGTTTGGAATACAAGTTGATCTGCTTCGTTACGTAAATCAGCTTCTTCTTTGCGTGCTTTATCCGCTTCTGCATTTTCTTCAGCTTCTTTTACCATACGCTCGATATCTGCTTCAGATAGACCAGAATCTGATTGAATCACAATATTTTGTTCTTTATTTGTACCTAAGTCTTTCGCTTTAACAGTTACAATACCATTTTTATCGATATCGAATGTTACTTCGATTTGTGGAATACCACGTGGTGCTGCTGGAATATCTGTTAATTGGAAGCGACCTAATGTTTTGTTATCAGCAGCCATTGGACGCTCACCTTGTAATACGTGAATGTCTACAGCAGGTTGGTTATCTGCAGCTGTTGAGAATGTTTGTGATTTAGATGTTGGAATTGTTGTGTTGCGCTCGATTAATTTCGTGAATACGCCACCCATTGTTTCAATACCTAATGATAATGGTGTTACGTCTAGTAATACAACGTCTTCTACATCACCTGTTAATACGCCACCTTGTACAGCTGCACCCATTGCTACTACTTCATCTGGGTTTACGCCTTTATGTGGCTCTTTGCCTGTTGCTTTTTGTACGGCTTCTTGTACTGCTGGAATACGAGTTGAACCACCAACTAAGATAACTTGATCAATTTCAGAAGCTGAAAGGCCTGCATCTTTTAACGCTTGGCGAGTTGGAATCATTGTGCGTTCTACTAAATCAGCAGTGATTTCGTTGAATTTTGCACGTGAGATTGACATTTCTAAGTGTAATGGACCTGCTTCACCTGCAGTGATGAATGGCAGTGAAACTTGTGCTGTTGTTACACCTGAAAGTTCTTTTTTCGCTTTTTCAGCAGCATCTTTTAAACGTTGCATTGCCATTTTATCTTTTGATAAGTCAATGCCGTTTTCTTTTTTGAATTCTGCTACTAAGTAGTCGATGATTGCTTCGTCGAAGTCATCTCCACCTAGTTTGTTATCACCAGCTGTTGCTAGTACTTCAAATACGCCATCACCTAATTCAAGGATTGATACGTCGAATGTACCACCACCAAGGTCAAATACTAATACTTTTTGGTCTACATCCATTTTCTCTAAACCGTAAGCTAATGCTGCAGCTGTTGGTTCGTTAATGATACGTTCTACTTCTAAACCAGCGATTTTACCAGCGTCTTTTGTTGCTTGACGTTGTGCATCATTGAAGTAAGCAGGAACTGTAATAACAGCTTTTGTTACTTTTTCACCAAGATAGTCTTCAGCATACTCTTTTAAGTGTGTTAAAATCATTGCTGAAATTTCTTGTGGTGTATATGTTTTATCTTCTACAGTCACTTTGTAATCTTCACCCATGTGACGTTTGATTGAGATAATTGTATTTGGATTTGTAATTGATTGACGTTTTGCTACTTCCCCAACTTGACGTTCGCCGTTTTTAAATGCGACTACTGAAGGAGTTGTACGCGCGCCTTCTTTGTTTGCGATTACTACTGGTTCTCCACCTTCAAGAACCGATACGCAAGAGTTTGTTGTACCTAAGTCAATACCAATAATTTTACTCATAATAAAATTCCTCCTAAGATATATAAACGCTAAATGCGCTTAATACGATTTGTAATAAAATGAATTACTCGTTCACTTTTACCATGGCTGGACGTAATACGCGGTCTTTCAACTTATACCCGCGTTGTAGTTCTTGTAATACAACACCAGCTTCTTTTGAATCGTCTTGTTCTTGCATCACAGCTTGATGGACGTTTGGATCAAATGGATGATCTACTGTTTCAATAACTTCTAACCCCTCTTTTGCAGTCGCTTCTACTAAAGAGCGATAAACCATCTCGATTCCTTTTTTAATCGATTGACCATCTTCTGTTGTCGCTTCTACTTGTAGCGCACGTTCAAAGTTATCTAACACAGGTAGTAAATCAGTTAGTAGACTTTGTGAACGATACTTCGCTGCAGACTCACGCTCTGTTTGCGTACGACGTTTGAAATTATCAAAATCAGCACGCAATCGTAAATAGCGATTTTCTTCATCTTGCAACTTCTTCTCTAATTCTTCTACTTCATTTACTTCTGCAATTTCTGTTGCTTCCGCTTCAGCTTCAACTGTTTCTACTTCTTCAGTTGTTTGCTCAGCTGTTTCTTCCACAACTTCTTCTGTCACTTGTTCTTTTTGTTCTTTTTCTTGTGACACAGTAAATCCTCCTTTATACACATCACATTACCATTCTCTACGCATGAGTTTTGATAAGTCTCCGCTCATATGATCTAATAACGTAATGACACGTTGGTAATCCATTCTTTTCGGACCGATAATAGCAATCGATCCAACTTGTTCTTCGTTTGTCGAGTAGGTCGCTGTAATAATACTACAATCTTCTACTGCATTCAGTTCATTTTCTGAACCAATTCGAATTTGAATTCCTGGTGAATCACGATGTAACAATGCTTGAATCTGACTTTGGGTTTCCATCATTTCCATAAGCATACGAATCTTATCTAAATCATGAAACTCAGGTTGATTTAGCATATTCGTCTTACCACCGTAATAGATTTTGCTATCACTCTGTTGTTCTATTCCCGTAAAAATCGACTTTAAAAGCCCATTATATGCCCCAACGTGTTGTCGAATAATGTTTGACACTTCACGTTCTAGGTAATATGGAATTTGAACAATTGGAATACCGACTAAACGTTCATTCAAAATATTAACCATTTTTTCAAAATCACTTGGATGTAGGCCCTCAGGTAAATCGACAACTCGATTTTCCACATGACCGTTATCCGTCACAATAATCGCTACTGCATTTTTTGCACTAAGCGGAACAATTGAGAATCGCTTCACTTTGTGCAACTGTACATCTGGTCCTAAAATAATCGAAGTATAATTTGTTAGGTCAGATAGAATAGTGGCTGATTTACGAATCACTTGTTCCGTTTCATAGGCATTCTCTGAAAAAACAGAGCGCAACACCTTCATATCATGGTTCGTAATAACCTGAGGTTTTAACAAATGATCCACGTAAAATCTATAACCTTTTTCCGATGGAATACGACCTGATGAAGTATGGGTCTTTTCTAAATACCCTAACTCCTCCAAATCAGCCATCTCGTTTCGAATTGTAGAAGAACTAAATGATATTTCTTCACGTTTCGAAATTTGACGTGAACCAATCGGCTGACCAGACGAAATGAAATCATCGACGATTACTTTAAGAATTTGCAACTGTCGATCGGTTAGCATGATCATCACCTCATTTTTAGCACTCACTCATATCGAGTGCTAACACTATACTTAATTTATCAAAACTCTTTTTTTATGTCAACGGAAAAGCACTTAATCTATTAAAAATTCTTGAAACACTTCATTCCCTACGAATTTCCCTTGATGTGACAAGTAAATCGCTTGTTCATCTTCTATTAAAAGACCTGCTTCAGTTAAAGAATTGATTTGCTTTTCAAATACATCATGCACTTGTTTTCCGTATCGTTCATAAAAATGTTGTTTATTGATTCCTGCTGTTTTACGAAGACCTAAAAATAATTCTTCTTCTATTTTTTCTTTTTCAGTCACATCATGTTCATGGTGAATAGGTAATTCGCCCGCTTCGATACAGTCCATATATTTTTTTAAAGGACCATGATTCGTATAGCGGGTACTACTTACATAGCCACTTGCTCCTGCACCAAAACCTGCATACTCATCGTTATCCCAGTAAATCAAGTTATGTTTCGACTCAAAATTTGTACGTCCAAAGTTACTAATTTCATATTGATGAAGACCTCTCTTCTCCATTTCTTTCATTAATAAGGCATACATTGCTGCTTCAGAATCTTCTCCCGGTAACGGTAATTTACCTTTGTTCATTAAATTGAAGAAAATCGTTTTTGGCTCCACAATTAATGAATAGGCTGAATAATGTGGTAAGTCGAGCGCAAAAGCTTGATTCAATGTATTTTGCCATTGTTCCATCGTTTGCCCTGGAAGACCATACATTAAATCAATACTAATATTCGTAAATCCAACTTCTTTTGCTTGTCGAATAGTTTCAATAACTTGCTCAGGTGCATGCGTACGACCCAATTTTTTCAGAAGTTCTGTATCAAATGACTGCACACCTAAACTTAAACGATTAATACCGAATGCTTTTAATACACGTGATTTTTCAATAGTTAACTCATCTGGATTTGCTTCTGTTGAAAACTCGATTACGTGTTTCATTGGAATATGCGTCTGAATTAAAGTTAATAAACGTTCTAGCTGCTCAGCGGATAACGCTGTCGGTGTGCCACCACCTAAAAAAATCGTTTGAATTTTTTCATAAGCAGCTGGATTTTTTGAAACAGCTAATGCCATCTCCTTTCCTAGACTTTCAATATATTCATCAACTGGCTGATTTTTAAAGAATACTTTATTAAAATCGCAATAATTACAAATTTGATGACAAAATGGAATGTGTATATATACACCTGTCGTCATAGTTCAACTTCCTCTCTACATGTAACACTTTTTTTAGTTTAGCTGATTTACACAAAAACATACAGTAAACACCTGCTTTTATATGAAAGAACAAACAAAAAAAGAGAGATCATGTACTGACACGACCTCTCCTCTGTTTACAGGTAGTTCTTTATTTGAATTTTTCTACTTATCACCTGTAGCTCATTGACGAATCTGTTTAAAATGGAGCTAAACCGCTTGGTGATATCTTTCATATACCATTCCAGTTAAATCCTCTTGCATTTCACTTAATTCGGCAAGTTTACTTTTCATATGCGATACATTGGTTTCTAATGCAGACAGACGCTTTTCTACACGTGCAACTAACAATTCCAATTGATCTTCATGTGTTTTCATTGTAAACCACCTCTCTTTAATTACCTTTACATTATGTATATAGTGTAAATATATTTTAACAGATTTTATCTTATCTGTATATATGCCGATGAATAATTCGACAATTTTTGTCGAAT
The DNA here is from genome assembly GCF_030219945.1 of Kurthia sp. YJT4. Classification (NCBI taxonomy): domain Bacteria; kingdom Bacillati; phylum Bacillota; class Bacilli; order Caryophanales; family Caryophanaceae; genus Kurthia; species Kurthia sp. YJT4. The sequence continues at coordinate 1,859,229 of NZ_CP126689.1, forward strand.
TTCGCGTATTTTTGTCGACATTTCGTTAAGAATATACAAATTTTATATCATTAGTGTAAAATACTTTAAATAAATAATAACATTTTATGTCTTAATTTGTAAAATTTTTTTACTATAAGCGTCGTCTTTTACCGCATAAAATATTTACCCTAGCTACATTTTTTCAAACCATTTTCTTCAAAAAAAATGATTTTGTTTTTTTAGTTCTAGTACTATCTTATTTTCATACTATTATTTATGCAACATCCATCTTTTTTTATTAAGATAATTGGTAAAAAAGATATTGCTTTATTTTTCCATCTAAAGACATCTTAACTAGCTCTATTTTCACTTTCTGTAAAAATACATTTTCATCTATATCTATAGTCTGATTTCCAATTCGACAATAATAGATGAATTCAATTATTATTTATTTGGAAATTCACCTGCTTACTAGACGAAATAGACAGTGAAAAAGTTTAAAAAAATCAAAAAATACATCTAACAATTAGTAGCTCTCTCTAATTATTAGATGCACATTCAATCTTTTAATGTATGATATGGTTTTTTAAAAACGGTATGCGCCTCTTTTTCATCATCTAAGCGTTCATAGAACTCTGAACTATAAGGTAATTCCAAATCATTCATTTCCGCGTCTTCCACACAAGCAATTAATACGTCATATCCTTCTAAATCTTTCGGCCAAAAATTATTTTTAGTATTCCCCTTCTCTAATGTTAGCGTAAGTGCATCTCTCAACTTTTCTAATCCTTGTCGGTTCCCTATAATATACGCTTCATCATGCCAACTATTTTGGGCATAAGTATGGCATTTCGGATACTTATTTTTATTCATTAGCTCCTCACCTTTCTTCTTTTTTTAAAAAATAGCGAACACCATTTTATATGAAATGGTGTTCGCTGTTTTAGCTTATTTCTTCGGTTGGTCGTCGTCCATTTTCAATACAGCCATGAATGCTTCTTTTAGATTTTTAATATTTTATAGTATTTTGCGTTATCTTTTAATACCCTGTTAATCCTTATTTTTAAAAGGTTACAGGGTATTTTTGTATTCAATTATATTCATGGTTATTTTCCTATTATATAAGCGTATTTTTTGAAGTAGGTGGCACTAGGGTGGTTAGTTATATTTAAATTTTATTAAAAACATCATTTATTTATCGATTACAATATATTGTTTTAATGATAGAATTAGTAATTGTAAAATAATAGAAAGAGGTTGTATGCATGAAGAAATCATTATTGTTAAGTCTGCCGATTGCAGCTGCACTGCTACTAGGTGCGTGTGGAGAAACAACGGTAGAGAAAGTAGATGGAAAAGAAAAACAATCTACTGAAAAGAAAAAAGAAGAAAAGAAAGATGTTGTCTATAAAGTTGGCGACACTGTAAAAGTAAATGGTGTAGAAATTACGATTACAAAAGCTGCTTTCACTGCTCCTGCTGAATATAGCGAAGCTGAAAACGGTAAAGTTTTAACTTTAGATGTTAAAGTGAAAAATTCTAGCGATAGCCAAGCATTTGTTGACAGTACAGAATTCGGTCTTTCTTATGGAGATACTCAAGCTGAAGATTATTATGGTTATAATGATTTAGCGATTTCACAAGAATTAAATAAAGGTAAACAAGCAACAGGGAAATTGTACTTTGATGTAAAATCTGCGAAATCGTATGAGTTAATTTACTCACCTACATTCGCATTTGATAGCAAAGAAATTAAATGGAAAATTTCAGTTAAATAGGAGTGTTTTAAATGAAGATTTGGGTTGCGGTATTAGCTATTTTAGGTGGACTAGCTGGTTTAGCTAGTGGTTTTTTAGTAACAGCTTTCGGTGTTGGCTTTAGTGAAAATGAAATGGCGGATAGTGGAGCTGCTGTATTTTGGGTTTCATTCTTCTCTATTTTCTTCGGTTTCTTATCTTGGAAATTCCCTAAAATTTCAGGAATTCTACTATTAGTATGTGCAGTATATGGTTTCTTTGAGAACGGATTATTCTTTACAGTTGCATTTATTTTCTTATTTATCGCTGGCATTCTTTCTTTCTTAATCAAAAAGAAAGAAAACGTAACAGCTACAGCTTAATAGAAAGAAAAAAAGCCCCTATCTCTCCACAATTGTGGAAGGACAGGGGTTTATTTTTCATATACAAAATATCCATCTAGTTCTATTTTCTTTTTCTTTCTTCTACTGATTTTTAAGAAGTTAGTTCTTGGGTTTGTGTATTGAAAGTAAAGATAGTCACTACATTCTGAATCATCATTTTCATAGAAAGATAGGATCTTCAAAATTTTCGCTTCTCCAGGTTGCAATGTAATGTAGTTTAAATATTCATCTTCTTGCTTTTTTATTTTTTTCTCTACTTCAATGCCTTTCTCGTAACTTTTTATAGAGTAAATAGGTAAAGTTGTATTATCATAAAAAACTTCTGTTTCGATAATAATTTTAGGTTTAGATGATGTATTAAAAATTAGCAATTCTAAATTTAGCACATCGTAATTAATAGAATGATGATAATAGTCTATCGCGAATTCTCTTTTAAAATTTCTTTCTACCACCAAATCATAAGAATCTTCTTTTCTTGCTAAGAAAGCTGTCATTGGCTTTATTTTTATTCCACCACTTTGTGATAAAACGTAGTTAAATAAAAAAGCTAATGTCGCACCGATTACTGCTGAACCAACAGGAATGAAGATAGAAAAATCCATCACTACTCACTCTCTTTCTAATATATTGAATAAGTACCAATAAATTATTCTATCATATCCTTGATATTTAGTTCATTTTCTTTTTTTACTTAGCTGTGAACTTCACATACTTACTCGATGCTGTGATGTAATTACCAATAATCGTTTTGTATTGATATGCTCCATCAACTTTTACTTTTCCCACAATTGTTAGTACAGTATTTTTGTCTACTGTGCCAGTCGGTTTAGACCAACGTGGACCATTGTAATAGTTTAGATCATCAACTAAAACTTTGATTGTCCCAATAACTTTTGGTTGAGTAGGTTTACTTGGCTTATTTGGCTTAGAAACTTGTGTAACAGATGATTTGTTTAATTCTTTTTTCACTTCTGCTACGAATTTCTTCCACGTCCAGCCACCTTTACCCTCTCTAATATCGCGTGGGCAGTTCTTTCCTGTGAAGTAATTGTGCTGAACCATTTTGCTAATTGGAATCTTTTCATCTTTTAAAATCTTAGCTGCTAATTGTACAGCGTTACGCATTGTTTTATTCCAATCACTACCTTTATCTACGCAAATTTCGATAGCGATTGATTTATTATTACCTGATCCAGCATGCCAGCAACGATGGTTATTTGAGAACGATTGATATGCTTTAATATCATCAACTTGGTAATGCCATGAAGCTTGACGGCTATTACCGTTTTTTTGTAGTAAGGCGTGATTTAAAGCTTTCGCTCCTTCTTTGTAATTATCAGTCGTGTGGATACATAGAAACTCTTTTGTATTACCTGTTCCGTAAGTCACTTTTTTCGCTTCTTCTGCTGTTAACATATATGTTTTATCGATTGTTACCATATCACTTATCCCCTTTCGTGAAACCTTCTCTATATTTCGCAATCTCAAATAACCCAGTTGAAGCTAGACCAGCAAATGCACCTGCCCACAATCGTAGCGTTAGATTTAAATCTGTAAATGGATAAGCTAACGAGGCGATGACCATCGCTAAAGCAACGGACATCAGTGGAATATAATTCTTTTTAACTTTGACTGCGCGTTTAACTAACTCAATAACTGCTGTGATAATCGGTAATAAAATTGTTGCTAAAATTAATACGTTTAACATACAATCACTCCTAATTTTTAATTTGATTTCGTAAATTACTTACTTCTTGCGCTAAAGATGAATGATCATTTTGCAGACCGTTAAAAGCTTGGTTAAGCCCCTCTACAGACTTAGAAATTTGACTTAATGAATCAACAAACTTTTCTTGGTTTGCCATTAATTTATCTTCTCGATCACGCGATTCTTCTTTCAATTCGTTAAATCGCTTTTCAGCTTCAACTTTTTGTTCCTTTTGTGCATTTTCGAGCATTTCTTCACGTTTAGCATTTTCGTTTTTTAAATAACTCAATACTGCAACAGCTAGAATGACAAATAAGATAGCCCACACAAATTGGCTACCTACAATCCCTTCTATTGTTTTAATGTCCATAACCCCACCTACTCTTTATTTTTCTGCATAATAAAAAGCACCCCGTTAAGAGTGCTTACATCACTATATTTTTATACTATTTACAAATTGCTCATTTATTTCTTGTTGAACCTTTTGCATATTTCTTTCGTACACAACTTCGTATTCTTCTTTCGTTAGAATGCCCTTTTCAGTAAGTATTTCAACTAAAGCATTGATACGAATACCCTTTTCAAAACTGCCACCAATCAGTGCATTAAGCATTTCTTTCTCATCCATATTATCATCCCCTTTTTCTGATTTTACATTAAATGTAAATAAAAAGGAATCGTAAATTTATGCTTTTACAAGTGGATTAAGGTTTTTGAACTCACGTTTGATTTTGTCGATTAACGTCGGCTTGTCTTTATCAAATACGACTTCGATTTCATAAGCGTTGCCTGCTTCATTCGATTCTTTCACTTCGGTTATTCGAGTATCTAATGTGATACCCCAATCCTCATGCTGCAACGTAACAATATCGCCAATATCCCAATCTTCTTCATATTTAAAAGGTGACTTCGTAAGCACTTGCCCACTCATAAAAATTTCAGCTGCTAATTCTGCTAGCTTTTCATTCCCACGATCAACTAAATCTTTTTCTATTTCTAATGGTGGACGTGGTGTTTCATTTCCTTCGTCATCTACATTTGTATCTGCTATATCACGAGCATCTACATACAACTCATGACGTTCATAGCCTGTTGTGGAATCGTTTATCATCACAATCTTACGTGCTGTACCTTCGCCTTGTCCTGCGACAACAGCCGTGTTTTTATAGTCGAGATACGATTCTGTAAACTCCAACGACTTCAGCGAATTGAATTTAGGCGAAAAAATAACAGGATTATTAACACGTTGATACGCTGTTAAGTCCTGTCCTTCTGATACGTCAAATACAAATTTTTTATTTACGATATCAATTGTAATGTTCCAACCAAGTCCAGATAGTTCACTGATCGTCTGTAACTCATCTGATAGCGTGTCAAAACGTGCTGACCGACTGATTGTATCACCTCTAGTTAAATCGGGTGCTATGACTAGATTTGGAATGGTACGCTTGCTGTCCACAGGATTGACTGCTGATACATTAACATAATGCTTCATGACCGTTTCAGCTTTACCACTTTTATTATCGTGTGATGTATGACTTGGTGGCATGATAATACGTTGTGATAGCCATGTTTTGAGTGATAATGCTTTGATAAGCCAATTCTCTGTTTCTTTCCCATTTTCGTCTAGTTCAATTTCACGATGGAGGATAACATGACCCTTCTGCAATTGATTTGTGGGAAAAACAATGCGGTCTTTTATCAATTCATTTGCACCATGCTGGTAACGATTGATTTTAAGTTCGAGCATACCGATACCGTGCCATTTACGTGTGATTTGTAATGATTCGTAAAGCGAGATTTCGTCGATAAGATTAAACTCTCTGTCGATTATTCGTAGCATATTTCACCTTCTTTCCACAATAGAAAAACACCCCCGAAGGAGTGTTTAAAATCAATCTGTAACTTTAGCTTTTAAAGTAAAGTAACACCCATCAACTTTTATTTTCGAGATAACAATCTGACCTTCTTCCTCTAACGTTTTAGCTTGTTGATATTTTTGATTAGCTTCGTATTCAGAACTGCAAGCTGTTATAAAAGTAGCGTTGTTATCTTCTTTAATTTTCGCTAATAAATCCATACCCATCAATATCACCACCTTTCTATACTTTAATCATATCGAAAGATGGCAAATATTAACATGATAGCTTTACGCTATTTTTGACACAAAAATAACGCTAGTCTGCTGACTGCACTATAAGGAATTCCGCATTTTAATAGCCACCTTTATTGTATAATTCGTCAGCCACATAAAAACATATTCCTCCAACTGTATTCATATCCACGAAATCCTTATCTTGAAATCCTTTTTCTTCCTTCGCTTTATCAATATACAATTTCAAATCTTTTCTAGAACAATGATTTTTTAAAATGTCTCGCAAAGTATATCCTTGAGTGTGTATCATTTCATCGATACACTCATCCATTTCTGATAGACTCATATTTGAATTGAACATTTAACTCACCTCACTTTCTCTATACTTGATAATAGAATATAAAAAACTATTGAATATAGCTACCATATTTTTACGCTTTATATATCAAAAAAATGTTAATTGACTGATTTATCTAACGGAATTTGAGGTGTCGCCATAATTGCTAATTTGTCTGCTTCATCTAAAAAACCTTTTGCGATTGCTAAGTCTAATTCGACTTCTGTTGCTACTCGGTTCTGCCAATTTCGTAAAAATAAATTGTAAACCGCGTGTGATTTCGCCATTACACTGCACCTCCTAGTATTAATTCCATGATTAACGTGTCTTGTTCAAGTTGCGATGCTTTCAACGCTTCATTTTCTGCTTTCAATTCGTCAATTTCATTTTTTTCTTGAACTTGTGGAGACATCGAATTAATAATGTCACGTTGTTCGTTATACTCAGCTTCTGTTAATTCAATAATATCTGCATGTGGTGTATAGTTATCCTCTGATGTTTTGACTAAGCACACACCGTTTTCTAAATCATATACTTGTGTACCTGCTACAAATTGATTGATATCTAACGTTTTATAATCAATCATGCCTTTTGGATTGATATTAATAATTTTTAAATATTTCATTGTTTCCACCCTTCCTGTACGCTAATTGATGATAAGTTTTTGGTTGCAGCTGAACTTATAGCTTTGAAATTAGCTAGTGTTGTATCTGTTATTTTACTAGCGGTAGCAATTGTCAAAAGTATATCACGAAAATATTCAAGGTCATTAACTGTAGTATTTAGAACGAAATGTAGCTCACCTGATTGTTTTTTTACTACTGTCAATGGAACGCTATTGATAATCGATGACGAAGTAACATTTAATTGATAAAGTTCCCCTACATACGTTTGCGAAGCATTAAAACGCGATATTCCAATTGAAATACTATTTCCGTTGTAATATGCTGTGGAATAAAAACCGTAATTTGCTATATAAAAATGCACACCGCCATACGCTGAGGATGGTAAAGAATATAATAATGTCGATAATTCATCATAAACATAGAGTGTATAACCGGAATTTCCTAGCACAAATCCATCTGGTGTATAACTTCTTAATGTCCAACTTGAAGTTTGTAAAGAAGATGTATCTATTGTTTTTAATAGAGTTCCAGTTGTTTTACTTACTTTATAACAAATCCTACTGTTTATATAACACAAGACATCGTTATCTACATAAGTTAATCTGCCAAAAGTAGTATTAAATGTTTGGTTATATAATAAAGTTTTTATAGCTTTTTCATCTCCCCCTTCACCCTGTAACATAAAAGCCGTCCCGTTATAACGAATTGAATACACTGCACCTGCTTTCAAATCACTAACTGGCGCACCATTGGCTTTTAAAATAGGTTTAGCTCCTAATGCATTCACATTAATCGTTGTTGCACCTGTGCTTGCTGTATTGATTTTTATAACTAATCCCATACCATCTTTGTAACTTGTGGGTGCTGGATTTAACGTAACTGCGTAAGCGTTAGTGCCTGTAGCTGTAGCGTATCCTGGTGAACGTACATAATCTTCTTTTAATTCATTTACAGCTCCTACAATTGTCGTTTTATCTGTCGTTTTTAAATTTTGCTTAAAACCTGTGTCAGCGTATGGTGCAAACCCTTCATTCTTCACACTTTCAAACCACGTGTCCCACTGTTCCTGAAATTGCGTTGTCGGCACACTAATGATAGACGAAACTAATCCACACAAACTTTCAATCATACGTTCATCTTTTAAATCTGTTTCAATAAGCTGCGTTGTATTTTCCCTTACCAAGACTTGTGCTAATGATAATTCATGAATGTATTGATCGCGTTGCAAAGTTGGTGCGATTGGCGAAGTTGCTGAAGCACCTTTTTTTACAAACAATTTTACATAGCGACTTGAATTAGATAAATCTAATCGCAAAACAATACGATCAATACGTTTTAATGTCGGTTCTGGGATATCGTGTTTCAAAATTAACTCCGTCGTATTTTCATACGCATATCCTTTAATAATCGCTTTTCCTGCAGCTACTTTAGTTGTAAGAGTATTTGGTACAACTCTTACTCTTAAACCTAAATCGGTTTGTTTATCTGTATGCAAAATGCCATCTGATAAAACACCACCGAAGTAGTCTGCGAAATCTGACGCATAATGCCAACGCTCATCTCCTGGAGCGCTATTGAAAAACTTGAATATTTCTGCCATGTTACCACCCTTCCTTATACTGCGTTATATAACTTGTTGTAACTGATATTTACGATCGCACCTTGAATATCGTTATCTGCTGTGTACTCGATTTCATTCTCACCAATACATAGGTTGAAAAGAGTTGAATCGAGCGTAATCCAATGAAAGACGTTACGTGATGTTCCATCTTCTGATACAAAGCAAACTGTTTTATTATCTGCTGATGTGTCGATAATCATACGTTCACCTTCGAGTAAATTTTGCTTCACATGAATGAATTCGCCTGTTGTATTATTGATAATTTTCGGGTTGGTCGCTGGACCATGAAACTCAATAAAAATTGGTGTCGGTGCGTTTCCGTCGTTATTGATAATGCGTTTATCCTGTTGTAATCCCATTTGAAACGGTCCACTGAATGGAAATTGGAACAATGGTTTGAATGCTGGTTCTTCTTCGATTTTAGTTGAGCGCCAATACGGATTTGGAGCAACGAAATTCACCGAACCATTCTGAATCATTTCCGTTCTGTCCCCACCATCATTAAACTGTGGAACACTATCGGCTATGCACGTTATCAGACGTACAATGCGTTCGTTTTCGTACTTTAAAACACCTTGACCTAGTTTCGGATTAAGGACTGTTGCAACGTGTTCTCGCATACGTGATACATCTCCGTATGTTTCTCTTGCCTCTGCATTAGCCACGATTAAAAAATCTAATCCGATTTCCCTTTCGTCTAACAATGCATCGATAAAAGATGAACCGTCATTATATGCCGACTTTTGAAGTTGTATATTTGCTGATACATCACCAAGACCTGTAACCGATTGTATAAAAAATGGAGCGTCAGCAAACTTCACTGACTGCCCCAAACTATTGGTAAATTCGACTGTTTCCATCTACTGACCTCCTAAAATTTCAGACCTAATGACTGCATTTGACGTTTCTGTTGTCGTGCTAATTCAGCTTCGGAAAGGTGTCTAGTATCGTATTGATTATTGATTACGACACTGCTACCACTGCCTGTTCCGTTACCGTCTAATTCAACCTTCACTTTTACTTGAAGTTCTTTACTGATTGACGATTTCATTTCGCTTACTGTACCTAATCCTGTCGCTACACTCAATCCACTTGCCATTTCAGATTTAACCGATTCGGCTAGGTCTAAAGCTGTCGCAACTGCTTGATTTTTCATACGATCAATACCGTTAATCATACCCAGCACTAGATTACGTCCAATAAATTTGTCGCCCCATCTACTTGGACTGTGGATATCCAACGCACTTTGAATTGTCGATTTGATGGCATCTGCGATTGCTTTCGCTTGCGCCAGTAATGCTGGTGTCATAGAAGTTAAACCGTTTTGCATACCTTTGATTACATTTCGCCCAATCGCTGGCATACTCGCTGTTAAAGCATTAAATTTATTAGTCGTTTGACCTGTTAAATTTTTAATTTCTGCTTGCCACTCGGCATTGTATTGAGCCAATTGCTTAGCTGTTTCAGCGCGTAATGCTGTGATTTGCGTGTCTGTATCTTTACGCAATCCGACTAATTCTTGTGTTGCTACATCTGTTGCAAATTTCGACTTTTCTTCCCACAATGCAATATACTCTTTTAACTCTGCTTCAGACATTGTATTTAATGCGGCGATTTCAGACGAAGCGTTCGGGCCAAGTTGTTGTAATTCTTCAAGTAATGAACCAGCGACACCCTTTGAAGCTAACGAGTTGATATTACTCGCCCATTCTTTAAGTGTTGTGACTTGGTCTTGCAAATTGCTCTTAAGTTGAGTAGAAGTAACGTCTGCTGTCTTTTGTACTTCACTAAATAGCGATGTAAAACTACTCAATGTTTTAGCACGATCTGCTACTGCTTTTTCATATTCAGCATTTAATGCTTTTTCACCGTCTATTAATTTTTGGTTAGCTTCTTGAATAGCATTTGTGTACTTCTCGTTTAATGCGATTAGACCATCATAGATTTCTTTTTTCTTCTTACTAGCCTGTTCATCGAAATATGCACGTTCTGCTGAACCTTTTTTGTAAGCTTTACCAATTTCAATGATTTTAGCGATTTGTTGTGCTGCGCTTAATTTTTCGTTAGCAAGAATATTTTCTACTTTGGTTTTGTTTGCTTCATACTGCAATTTTGCATTTTGCTTAACTGCTTTAGTGTACTGATTTTCAAAGTAGATACGTTCTTTCGAGTTTTTCGGGTACTCTTTCGCAAGTTTGCTAATCGACTGTAACTGCTTATCTGTAAGTATCTTATTGCTAGATAATAGCTTACTTACGGTGTTTTTTCGTGTGGATAAAAGATTCGCCGCTACGTTCTTTTCTGCACTAATAATTTTTGCGTTCGCTTTGTTTTGAATCGCTTCATTTTGCTTGTATTGCTTAGCTAACGCACTCACTTTAGCAACATATTTATTTGTATCGTTCGTTGTCTTTTTACTCGCATTGTACTGATTATCGTATTTAGCAAGTTTTAAGTTAAACGCTTTTTGGTCTGCAATTACTTTAGCGTTACGTGCTCTTTGTGTTGCTAGTGCTTTTTTAGTTGTAGCTTTAGCAATTTTAGCGTTGACGGTATTTTGTGCATTTGTAACCGACTTGTATTTTTGTCCGAGTGCTTTTGCCTGCTTTACATAAGATGCTGTACTAATTGTCCCAGCGCTTAATTTTAAATCCAAACCTTTCATGCCATCAGAGAAAGATTTTTTAGCCGCGGCTGCTACTGCTTTCGCTGATTTTTCCACAGTTGATGTTTTAGACTTGATACCATTCGCAAAACCCTGTCCTGTGTGTTCACCTAAAGTTTTTGTTACACGCGAAGGAGAATGAATATCCATCGCTGATTTAATTGTATTTTTAACTCTATCAGCAATTGCTTTAGCTGCGCTCACAACTGCACTAATTTTTGATTTAATCCCATTGATTAAACCTTGAATGATATGTTGTCCAATGCTCGTTAGATTAATACTTTTCAAGAAGTTCACTGCATTATTCCAACCGTTTTTAATCGCACTCACAACATTGCTCATCGCGCTCGTAACCACTGATTTTAAAGCGTTGAAACCACTTGATACGACACTACGGACGGAACTCACAGCACTTGATACAACACTACGAATACCATTCCATGCACTTGAAACAACTGAACGAATGCTACTCATAATAGAAGAAATAACCGAGCGCATCGCATTAAATCCACTTGAAACTACACTACGAATTGCGCTTGTAATTGAAGCGACTGACGAACGCATAGCACTGAACGTACTTGTTACTTTTGATTTAATGCTCGTTACAATACTGCTGATCACTGAACGAATTGCATTCCAAATACTACTCGCAACGGTACGAATTGCACTAAAAATAGAAGATACACTCGAACGTAAAGCGCTGAATGTGCTTGTGACACGTGATTTAATCGCATTGACTACTGATGTAATCACACTTCTGATTGCGTTCCACACACTTGTTGAAACACTTCTAATCGCATTCCATACGCTCGATACAACGGTACGAATCGCATTAATACCACTTGTGATGCCAGCGCGTAATACTGTAATAACTGCGATGATGACTGCTTTGATACTATTCCATGCACTGCTCGCATTCGCTTTAATGTTGTTCCACACAGTTAAAATAGAAGCTTTTAAATTATTAAAAATAGAAGTGGCTGCTGATTTAATAGCATTCCAAATAGTTGTAACTGTATTTTTGATAGCTTCCCAAGCTCTACTCCAATCGCCTGTTAATACGGATAAAAAGACTGTTATTATACCCTTTATCAAAGCTACACCTATCGTTACAACACCCTTGATAACTTCCCAAGCATTTTTAATTATCATTGAAATCAAAGGCCATACTGTAGAGAAAATTGTTGTAATCACACTCATTGCATTTGTGATTACAGTTGAAATTATTGTCATAGCTGTTGTAACAATTGTCTGTATTACTGTCCACACTGATGAACCGATAGTTTGTATTTGCGCGCTATTGCTCGTCCAAATACTTTTAATAGATTCCCATGTGGTTAAAATGAAGTCTTTTACTGCACCGAATGCTGTAACAATAACTTCTTTTACAGCATTGAAAGCTGTTGAAAGTTGTTCTCGGAAAACAGCTGATGTTTGATAAACTCTTATCAAAGCCGCTACAACTGTCGCTATTACTCCTACAGCTATCCCAATCGGACCTGTGAGTAATGCGAATCCTCTTAAAAGCCACGGCAACGCTAAGCGAGCGACGTTTAGTATGCTAGAACCTAAACTTGTTATTTTAGGCATGATACCGGATACGCTAGTAGCAAATCTCGTGATTGTGGGAATAATGCGCACAAACATTGTCCCGAATGTTAATATCCATGGTAATACTGCCATGACTGCACCTGTAAGAGATACCAATACAGCAATGATTTGTCCGATGACAGGATTACTTTTCATCATATTGTTAGTCCACTGCAAAAACTTATTAGCCAACTCTAAGATTTTTGCTCCAAGTGGTGCCAGACCGATACCGAGATTGACTAAAAATGTTGTTAGATTGCCGATTAGCGACATAACTGATGGTGCTGTAGCTTTAACATAGTTTAAAAAGTTTTGGAATGCTTGATTTTCCCCAAGTGCGGCACTCCACGCTCTCCATCGTTGCATTAAAGATTGTAAACTCGTCATCATACCACTTGCTGATCCACTAAATGCACTGAAGAAATTTACAACACCAACAATTGCATTACCAAAAATACTACTAATCTTCGGCATATTAGCTTGTACATACGAAATAAATGATTTAAACTTCTCACTCTTTTGTAATCCTTGGGCCCATTTTGCAAACGATTGTGTCATTTCTAAAAAACCTTGCGACACTGTTTTTGTCAAAGGGGCAAATGCGACAAACATTGAACCTAAGCCTTTAAAAATATTACCGACTGCTTTACCGAACGTCACCATCATTGGTGCGCCCTCTTTATTTAAGTATTGAATGAATTGTTGAACAGGTGGTGTACCAAGTGATTGTTTCAGTGTGGACATAAGTTGCTTGAAAGCATTAGCCGATGAAACAAAAAGTGGTTGTAATTGCTTTAATAAAGACGACGCTGTTTGCGCACCTGTTTTGACACCTTCAAGGATTGGCTTTTGCGTTAATTTAACTAATCCATCAAAAGTTGTTTTAATACCGTCGATAGCCGATTTCGTTTCTTTTTGAAGCGCATTTAACTTCGCATTTTCATCGTATAGTTGCTTAACATTACCAATGACAAGCGCTAATGAAGCACCAAATCCAGCAAATGCTGTAGCTGCTCCAAATACAAATGCTGTCGCTTGCCCAGCCATAACCCCAATCATGACACCGAGATTACCAATTAATGCTCCGACATTGGCAAGTATCGGACTAATAGCTGGCAACACTGACATAAACGCACCTTGTAAAGATGTGCCCACAAGTTCAGCGAAGTTACGCATAGATGTTGCGATTTTCCCCATCATAGCTTGACCTGCTTGATAGCCTTGGCGCAACTCACCAAAGAATTTTTTCACATTGTTGTAATCTGCTTTAATTGCAATAACAACTTTACTAGCTGATAAAGCTAACATCTTAGCCTTTAACATCGCAACAGTGCGATTAAAACGACTTGTATCAGCCTGTATATTAATTTCTGCATTACTTGCTTTAAGTAAATTCGTTTGCGCACGTACTTGAATCATCTTTCGCATAAATTCGCGAACATTCGCACCGATATTTACATTTGCGCCACTAGCTGTTTTGCGTATATTCGCATCAACTTGTTGTATTTTACGAGTAAACTCACGAATATTTGCGCCGACCATTGCTGTAAAACGTTCAAATGCCATATGTGTCCCTCCTTTTAACTACTTTTAATCACAAAGTTTTGCATTGCTTTTTGAGCTTTATCAAAACGAGTGAAATCTTTCTTCGGTTCTTCTTGTTTTAAAATTTGCCTTTTAGCTTTATCTGCATTGAATAGCTTTTTAACGTCCACACGCTTTTCATTAGATGCTCTAGCTGTGAATATAGCTTGTACTGCCATATCTTCATATGCTTTAATATCACGCAACATAGCACCTTTCAGCATGTTTCCCCACTCACGCAAATCAAGCGAGTACAGATAATCAAAATCGGTGATATTGAGATACTGTACTGCATCGATTTCGAGTTGATTAAAGTCGACTACGCTTCGATTTCTGCTTTCAGTTTCATCATGTATTCGACCATCGATTTGTTCTGCTCTTTTTCCTCGTCCGTCTGACCCAGCGTTTCCGCCATCTCGAACATTTCCCAGAACGTCTTGACTTTCTTCGCGAAAAAACCACTGTTACGCATGAAGTTATAAGCTGATTTAAATAATTCATCTAAACCATTTTCTTCGATATGTTCTTCTAATGCTGATTCGATTTCACTTCGTGATGGAATTTCTTTTTTCGTATTGTGGGCAGTAGCTGCAACCCAAAAGTCGACTAATGATGTTGGTTCGTTTTGTACTAAACCTTGTAAAAGTGTTTCTAATCCACCTTCTTCTTTATTTGTTTTCTCGCTATATGTTCCGAGTTTTTCTACCTCTTTTAAAAATGCAAATGAAGCCTTTGCTGTATATTCTTTTTTGCCTACTGTTAATGTTAATGTCATATAAATGACCTCCAATTGATTATTTTTTAAGTATTAGAAATGAAAAAGAGGAGCGTTATGCCCCTCTCGTTTTTTATTTACTAAGGTCCTGGTGGTGCTTCCACACGACTATCAGCTTCACCTTTAAATTGACCTGGTTTCTCGAATCCGTATTGACCGAACTCGATAACCTCTAACGGTAATTTATCGATTTGTCCATGTTGCGCTTTCCCATAAACCTGTAATGTAGCTGAAATTTCTTCATAACCGTCTTGAGCATTCGAGCGTTCTGCAGATTCTACGATTACATAAGCAAACATCGCGTCATGTTTATCTAAAGGATCTAAATTCACGTCAACTTCCCACACTTTTAGCTGTTTTTTGTCCTCAATCGCCTTTAGAACTGCCATTTGTCCCGGGTCCTTTTTAGCGCCATATGCCGATACTTCGAACGATTCAGAGTTGTTACCGTAACCAACGATACGCCCAAACTTCGTTTGCTCATCCTTGATATCATTTTCAATCGAGTATGATGATTCCGTTTGATTAGCAATAACAAGCGCTGCTGTTCCATGCTCTGCATCGACGGGCTGTACTAACATAATTGTATCTTTACCATTTTTTAAACTCATTTTCATTTCTCCTTCTGTAGTGAAATTTTCAAAGTAAAAACACCATGTCGGTGAATACCGTCGATGTCTGTAAAGACACGCGTATCACTGCATGATGTTTTGACTGTGTTATATCCACTTATTTTTAATTTGTATTTGAGTGATTCATAAATCGCTGACAAAATCTTATACGCTTCACTGTTGCCTTTGTAATTACTCCAAATGTGTAATGTGATGGTATAGTCTTTGACATCTTCTGATTTAACAGAAAAGGCATCTACGCGTGGTTCACCGATGACAATGTATGGATATACAGTGCTTTCAGTGACGTAATCGTAAATGCCTTTTGTATTAAGTTCTTTGTTGAGTAAACTTGTGACTGCTACATCACTCCGTAGCCTGTCTAAAATTGCTTTTTGTAATGCTCCAAAAACAAGTGACATATCATCACCTACCTAACCTACGCATTTCTCTACGGAAATATTGTCGCCCGACCTCAATAGCCGGGAACCAAAAAGGCTGTGCTTCCATACCTCTAGTGAACACAAACTCACCGTATTTTTCGGAGTAAAAAACCCAACCATCTTTGTTGCCGTTACCGTTTTTAGCGTAAATACCTGTGCCATATTCGATATAAATGGCGTAATCTGCGTCCACAGTAACGATTGCTGTTAAACCACCTTGAAGCACTTCAACTTCAATAGATTGTCTAAGATACCCACTGTCAACAGGCGCTCTCGCTCGTGCTTCCGTTTGAATAACTGCTGCTGTTTCCACAACAATACGTTTAATTTCATCTTCTATTTGATTTCCCCAGCGTCTTAACGCTGAAGATAATGCACGACTACCAAAACGAGTGACACTCATTTCTTCACCTCACGTAACTTCACACGATAGATTTCACCTTGCCCACCTTGATCTAGTGGTTTACCGACTTGTTCGTATTCAATGCCTTCATAACGTACAAAATGCTCGTTTAAGAGTTTATAATCGTTCGGATAGTAAATGTATCTATCAAACGAGTTTTGCAACTGCATGGCATTGTATTGTTCTTGTGAGGACGGTGTGTCCACAAAGCAATGCATGGTAAACAAATCGACTGGCCCACCTTCGACAAAACCACCCGAATCATCTTCATACGCTTCACCCATCTTGTATATTGTCGCTAAGTGTGGAAATTCATCGCACATACTACCACCTCAACTTTTTATAAGGTTTTAGTAGTAGTAGCACTGATGTGGGTAAATCAGTCGTGTACGCATAGCTGACCGTTCCCATTGAACGACTAACTAAACCTGCTTTGTTACTGTAAAATTGGATTGCTTTAGCAATAAATACTAATGCGTTATCAATCGTAATCGCTGGGTTATTACAGTATTCAACAGCCACATCAAAATAAATCGGCGCCAACATTTTGTAATGCTCTGTTTTTTCTGTGGTGATTACTTCGTTATTGATCATCATTAATTTAGTCACTTGTTCATCAGTTAGTAGCATTTGCTTCACCGACTAACAATCCGATTAAATCAGCTTTTTTCATTTCAGATGTATATGCGATTTCTCGCTCATCTAATAGCTGTTTCAGTTCATCGACCTTCAATGATTCGTAATCGACTGCTTCAACTTCATTCGATTCTTTTCGTTCATGGTATCTTCGTAACATCATTTGTGTTCAACCCCTTTCAGTAAAAAAAGAAGGCTTATAAAAGCCCTCTAAATACCTGTAAATTTCACTACACCGTTGTCATTGTATAAATTCGTAGTGTAGTAAGTATTAGCTGCTAATACAATTGTGCGTGCTAAAATGTCCTGATCTGTTTTTAATTCAATTTCTTTTTTCTTCACAATTTCGACTGCTCCGAAAAGTTGTAAATAACCTTTACCTTCCGTAACACGTTTTGTTTTGACGATATCTTTAATACCAAGTAACTCTGCCACTTGTGCTTTTGTGATTGCTGTTTGTTGAGTAGTTCCGCCGACATTGAATAGCGACTTAACTAATTTCGTATAATCTTTGGTGTTAACGAATAAAACCATATCCATTTCATCTTCTAAATCGAATACATCAATTGCAGCTAAGATTGAATCAATAGAAGTTGGTGAACCAGGTGCTGTTAGTAAAGATTTTTCTAACGTTGCTAAATAATCAATTTCCACTTTATCTGCCACTGCCATACCGATTTGTTTAGTAGCTTCATTAACTGTACCTTCTACGTTTGTGATGATAGCTTTTTCGGTGATTTCCACAGCTTTACCCGCCTCTTTGACAGTCACTGTAGTAGTAGTCATTGATAGCTTATCAGTATTCATTGGCACACCTTCTGTTAAGTCTGCCGCTGCTCCGATGTATGCGTATTTTGGACGTGTAATTGTATCGCCCGATGTACCTTTTAACGTATTATCAAGCGTTGCATAAGGTGTGAAACGAATCGCTTTATCCAACTGCGCTGAAATAGCTGGCGCTAAAACTTGTGGGTTGATTAAGTCCGCCGCTTTCGTTTGTGCAAAGAATTGAATATCTAATTTTAATGGTTTAAATACTTGTTTCATGTGTATCTCTCCTATTCCGATAATTTATTGAACAACTCTACATCTTCGTTATACAAATCAACTTTTTCCATGTATGACATTGAAGCAAATTGTTCTTTTGTAATTGCTGGTGGTGTACCGCCTTGTGGTGGAGTGCCACCTTTTAGTTTGTCTGATGTGAATAAATAATCATCAGACTGTTTCAGCGCGTCTAATTGCTCCGATAGTCCAATCAACTTGTCACCTTCAAGCTTAATACCTTCAATGTTTAACAGACCCTTAACAGCTTTCGGATTTTTTGCTTTTGCGTCACGTAGCGCTTCCGTAAGTGCAAAGTCAAAGTCTTTCTTGTCTAGTTTTTGTTGGTATTCAGCTTTTGCTTGTTCATTTTGCTGCTGTAACGCTTGAATCTGCGCTTGTAGTTCTTCGTTGCCATTCGCTTTGCTTTGTAAATCAGCAAGCTGTGTATCACGATCAGCAAGTTGTTGTTTATAGTCGTTTACTTCTGCGATTTTTTCATCTAATCGCGATTTCGGAATCATCTTGCCAAAACCTTCAACGACCTTGTCAGCTTGCTCCTTGCTTAATCCTAATGCGACTAATTGTTCTTTATTCATTTATATATGCTCCTCTCATTTTTAACGTGTCTGACACGATTTTTGGCATAAAAAATAGCCTTGTTTAACGTCTGTGACTAAAGACGAGGTGTTAATCCAAAAGGATGTTTTCTACTTCTTTTTCTAGTGTTTCAATAGCTTCATTGATTCCCTTACAATACAACATTCTGAAATAATCAGCATGTTCATAATCTAGTTTACCTTTCATATCTTCGAATTTATCGATATAACAAGACATTGATGATGATCGTATTTTACTTAAATCTATTTCCCCAGGAAAAGCCATTTTTAAGTACAGTGAATTTTCCATAATATTTCCCCAAATCTTTTTCACCTCATCACTGCTTTTCTTACGCAATTCCTCAAATTCTTCTTTCGTATATAAACTACATTTAAATTTTTCAAAATCATTTAAAGTCTTGATTATTTCACTCTTTATTCTTTCAAAATCCTTAACTGCTGGAATAAAAATTTCTAATTTTAAATCCATTTTCTTCATACTATCTTGCTTATCTATTTGTTTTTTAGCAACATAATAAGCTGTTGTCGCACCTATAACACCACCGAACAAACCCATTATGCCGCTTACTAAAACTATTACATTATTTTTATCGAGCATGGAAATAGCTGCAACTTGCATAACTCCAAAAAAAATAATGAAAATAACTCCTGCAAAAAATATAAACTTTTTGTTCATATAACCCCTCCTAAAAGGAATTATATAGAAATAATGTAACTAAGTGAATGACATTGTTATGATATGCTTGTCAACTATATCTCTTTCTCCACTCATCAAAGGTCACATAAGGCATTGTTGTGCTTGGTGGAAGTATTTCTTTATCTGCCATCTTGTACGCTTGTGCATACGTGTAACCATCTTCCATGTATAAGTCGATACGATCAGCAAGCTTTTGTTGATACTTATCGTCTTTGTAGTCACGTCCACGTCGCACGCTAGGTAATTGACCGTTTACGAGTTTTAACTTCACGCAACGACAATTAATATCCATTTTCGCTACGTTCCATAAATGTGGCCCTTTGGCTTTCCACAGTTTGTAGTGGAAGTAGCCTTCTTCGTCTGCAACCTGTCCGTCTAACTTTCTGTGCGCTGTTCGTACTTTATGATCTAGTGACGATAACCAAACATCATCAATGTCAGCATATTGCTTCATTTCTTCGGTTACTGCCTGGTCGGATAGACTTCTAGCACGTCCACCCTCTGTACGAGCGACCGCTCTCGCTTTGTATTGACTAAATCCAACAGCCTTTTCAATGCGTTCAGCCATCTTCCAATAACCTTCTCCAGCAAGTAGAGATGATGATATTTCAATGTGAAGCTTACGAATGATTTCATTCCGATGTTCCTTCAAAACTGCTGGTAATCTCAAAAACTCAATTGGATTAACGAGTGCTGCTGCTACTGTATCTTCTGTGGGTAAACTAAAGCCATCTTCCGTTGATTGATACACTTCGAACAAATAAGCCATCATCAAGTATTGCTCGACATAAATTCTTTCTGTTGAATGTTCAATCATCTTAACAATCGCTTTATAATCCTCATTCAGTTGATTAGCGATTCGCTCCAATTCTTTAGACAGTCGATTGTACTTATTTAAATCTGTGTAACTTGTTTTATCATCTACGACAAACTTGTTATACATCGCACTTAAACTGTTCAGAATCTCTCGTAATCGCTTGGAAAGGAGTTCTTCTACTTCTGATTCAGATTGTTCAATCATTCTGTCCACACGCTCAATGATGTCGAGTTGATTATGAATCTGTTTCGCCATTGTCCTCACCACCTAAGTCGCCATATCGACTATCGTATGCACTTAATTCAGACTCTTTCTGTTTAGCTAATCGTTCCTGTTCCTGCCCAATATCACTCACCCATGGATGATTTTCTAAGATTGTTGTATCAGAAATAACGCCGACACTATCTCGTGCCATTTGAATGATTTCTGCTTCATTCGTCAAAATCATTTTGTTGAAAGTAAATGTGACATCGCGATAATTAAATTCACCACGATTAGCTAATTCACAATATACTTCAATAAACTTCATAAACATTCGTAAAGCTAATGTAAACTTACGCTCAAGCATTGAAGCTTTCATGTCGAGTAGTGCATATAAGTTTTGCAGTGCAACTCCAGAAGGTGCATCGCCGATGATTTCTGGTGATGGATCTACACCTTGTCCGCTAGTAATGATGTTTTTTCGTAGCATTTCAGCTTGTAATTGATACGCTTGTGTCGGAATATCAGCTTTCAGTGTATCGATACCACCTTCTTCTGATACTTTGATTGCCTTATAACGTCGTAAATTCGCATTGAATTCAGCTAAAGATTCGCCTTCATAACCTTTCAAGACGTTGATTAATTCTTGAATATCGATAATAGTATCTTGTGATTTACTTACTAGAGATTCATACGCATCAATTGCACGTTTGTTGAAATGTAAATCACTCAATTCTTCTTTATTATTCGCAAATTTAATAAAAGGCACCATCCCCCACGACTTCCACTCTGTACCCTCTGCGTTTGTGAAATGCGGCGCTGGATTCACTTCGTATGTCACATCTAAATAAATTTTATTATCAATGACTTCGTAATATGTGACATCATCTGCGGTCCAGAACTCTAACTTTACATGATTTTCACTGACGCTATAGAAACGAATAGCCGCTACTAATTGATTACGTTTAGAACGGTCGTAAATTGGTATAACTTGTTCCGCTTCAGCAATCATATAATCGAAGTCGCCTTCTTCATTAACAAAAGGATGAAGCCATTCTAAACCTTTATTAGATGCATTCTTAATCAATTCAGCAAGCGTATCTTCCCACTGCTCTCCGATTAATTCTTCTAACGTTACGAGAATATCTCTGTTATCTGAACGACTACCAAACGACATCGGCTCACCACTTAAGTAAGCAACCTTTTGGTCTACTAAAATTTTATGCAGACCACTTGGAACTTTTTCGTTTGTTGCGTCATGATCAACTACTTTTTGTTCATCTATATATGTGAATATTTGTTTCATTAATACATCCGTTTCGTTTGCATAGTACCTTGCACCAGCTAACATTTGACTATTATCAAAATCGTCATACATTTTTTTAATATCATCAATTTGTTTCGGTGCATTCGACTTAATTTGCGCAATCAAAGCGTCTGTATATGTTCCATTGAAATTATAAATGTTCATCCTGTACCTCCTTATTTCAAGAATGTGAATCCTGTTTTATTCTTCATATCTGCTTCAAATGCGTAACGCGTGGCATCAATCGTGTGGTTATCTTTGTCCTCTAGTCGTGCTTTAGGATTACCATCTTTATCTGTTTGATAATCGATGTTTTCAAATTCTCTAGCGATATTTGGTGTACGTAATGGATCAATGCAAATGAAATCTAAATCATCTAACCATTCCTCGCCGTATTCCACACTATCAGGACCTTTTATAACTTTTTTAATTCTTTTAATACCATGTTCATTTTTCAATTCATCGTTCGACTTAGGTTCAGCGCTTTCTGCTGCAACCACATCAGATTGATAATTCTTTTTATGAAGCCACTTCGCAAGTTCTCTATTACTTATTTTTTGTCCATAAAGTTCATCGATTGCATAAATACCATTCTTTTTCTTGTCGTAATGCCAGCGCACAAATGCTAACGGATCTGTAGCATAACCGTAGTCGATACCGTTACGAATATTATCAAACGATGCAACCATTTCGTCAGTGATACAACCTTTTTCAATTTTTAAATTGTCGAATGGTACAACACCACTTCCAATAGGCTCACCAAGATACTCCCAGCGATACTTCATAGGTTTATTCTTTTTTACATTTTCAGCTTCTTCAATGAATTTCTTTGATAAGAATGGATTACCCAAATAAGTTGAATGATCCACGTATGTGTTTTCATCCACAAATGCACTCTCAAACTTCTTATTCACCCAGCTTTGTTTGCGCTTTGGCGGATTATAAGAATAATAAAAAGAGTAGTCAAAAGGGTACGCTTTTTTGCGTTCTGATTCAGAATGAATCCTCCCTTCCAACTCCTCTCGAAGAATGGAATTTTCAATTGTTGATACATCATCTTCATTTTTAAATTCTGCTAATTCTTCAAACCATACGATTGCAAGTGGGAAATCGGCATCTTTAATTGATTTGATTTTCTCTGGATCATCGGCGCCTGCGAAGTAAATTTTGTTCCCTCTCGGAAGATAAGTAATTTCTAATCGTGAATCTACGAATCGAAAAGAATCACGAACTCCCATGATATTTGCAGCTGCTTTGAAGTTAGCGTAAATAGATTTCAGAATTGTATTTTGTACTTTACGTATGCCGAGCGCTGACACCGGATATTCCATAACATCGGTCAAGATACGCATAGGAATGTGAAAAGACTTTCCTGAACCACGACCACCTTTTAATACATACCGTAGATGTTTCTTAGACCTAGAAGCTCTCCAAAACGGTTTAAATTGCTCTGTAATGATTTCAGAAAGTTTGACCTTCTTCACGTTAGATGTCATCCACAATCACCACTTGTGTAGAAGTAGAAGCTTCAAGTTTATCAGTGAATAGTTTGTATCGCTTACCGAGCAATTCAGCTGCTTTATTCGCATCCGATAGTTTTGCTGGTATTTCCACAATCTTCACTTCTTCAATTTTAGAAGTCTGTTTCTTCCCGTTCACCCATTTCGAATTTTCTTTCATAATCGTCACAGGAACGTATTCTTTATGTTCACGACGCATTACCTTCGTTAAGTATTCCATGACCTCTGTGGCGCTTGCAATTCGTTCTGATGACATCTCGGAAAGCTTTTCTTCGATGTAAGATTTAACTGTAGTGTTTTGTAGTAGCTTGCTTGCATTTGTGTTTGCGTATTTTTTACTATAACCAGCCTTCACAGCTGATTCTGTTGCGTTACCCGTTTCGATGTAATGTTCTGCGAATGTTTGTTGTTTGAGTGTTAATTTTTTATCAATCAATGGCTATCACCTCACATATGCTAATTGCTTTTTTAGTATTGAGTAAATAAAAAGGTCGCAACTGCATATCAGTTACCACCTTCACTATTGAGATTTAAAGCTGCTTTAATAACCGGAAGGTAAACCCTTCTGCTTTCCTCTTGTTTTTGTTCTAAATTATTTATTCTAGAGTTTTTAAAAAAAGACATAGAAATGGTTATCATTGCAAAAAACTTCGCTATCATGACAGTAAAAAATAAAAAACCTTCATCTTCGTCAACTATAAACGTATCCATAATCAGCGCGATTATAGCTATTGTTAATGCTATAGTCCCTATTGATTTAGTTAAAATCACAGAATCTCTTTTCTCCTCTTTTTCGAGTGTTTTATACATTAAAGTTAATTCTTCTGTAGAATACATTTCAGTTAAATCTACCTTCCATTTATCTAAAAGGATTAATTTATCAGTTCTTTTTACGTCGATTCTTCTACTAAAAACAGAAATTTTTATTACTTTTTCTAACTCTTTTCTTACAACTGCAGGATCATTCAATTCTATTTCTCTATATAAATCCATCCAATCTCACCTCCCACTACAATTGTACGGAAGGTGTCTATTACTTATATGATTAAAATATTATTTATTTTATATAGAAAAAGCACCCCGAAGGATGCTACTCGTTAATAATGAATTTATCTTGATTTGGATAATATGCAGCATCTGTTTCAAGGAGTTCACCATTTTCTAATACAACTTTCATTTCGACAGGAATTAGTGTATCTCCTGTTTCGTATGATTCTTTATGTGATGTTACAGGAATGCCTGCGATATTTAAGTTTATAGAGTTTGTGTTATAGATGGATTGTTTCATTATTTCACTCCTCTTATTTTTAATCATTTAATTTTACGGAGTCGCTCAGTATGAAATGCAGCGATTTTAAACTCTGTTTGATTGTAAATACCTTCTGCTTCTTCAATTGCTATATTGTATTTTTCAGAAGCGTACTTGTTTACAATTTTAGCGTGTTCATCTAAATATTCTTCTCCAAAGTTAGTAACTTCTTCGAATTTAGTTCTCATATCTTTGTAAATTTCATGATTTTCTAAAGTTAAAATAAATTCTTCTGTTTCTTGATCACGTTTAATATTCATTTCCCTTCACCTCCTAAGTTCATCCTAACCTTAATGGTAAATTATGTGAATAACACAAAATTGATTAACTTAATAAAAAGCTACCAACCGCGTGATTGGCAGCTTATATAAAGGAGGTTGTAATACGTATGCAAAGTATTACTCTCTCATAATATCGTGGATATTCAAGATATAACATAGTTTCATTCTAACTTAACATTTTGTTAAGCTATATCGCCATTAACTCAACGAAGCGAATTGTCTTTTTTAATTGGGCGTGTTTGTTATAAATGTATTGTGTGCTGTACCTGTGTTCTTCTGCGATTTCTTCCAGTGTTTTACCCTCAATATACTTTCCAATAATAATTTTATTCTCCAGCGTATCAAACTTGGAAATCATGTCGAGTATTTTTCGTTGATCATTCATTTTACACGCGAGTTCGTAGCGAATGACTTCGATTTTTTCTTCCAAATTACTTGCTATAGATTCTTCTGTGAGTTTGTATTTCGCTAAATCGCCTTGAACCCAACGACGTAACTCACGTTCTGAACGTTCTAAATTTAGTTCGAGTGAAGCGATATCTCTTTCTAATTCTTTATAATCTTTCAGCCATTGTAACTTCATGCTGTTCCCCTCGCTTTATAAATCTTCTGATTTTACAAACACACCATTCACCATGCGCCCTGTTCGTCCACAGATGACGTTGTAGGCTTGTTCTAAACACTCCTCGACTTCCATTTCATGTTGTTGGGCTAAGATGATTAGTGTAACAATTGTGTCGCCGATAGCGTCTTGTAATTCTTCCATATCATTGCGAGCGATAGCTGCGGCAATCTCACCTGTTTCTTCTACAACTTTTAAAAATTGTTTTGAAGGTTCTGCATGGTCTAATCCTTTTTCAATTGACCACTGCTTTACTTTCTCGATTAGTTGGTTCATTGTTTTTTCTCCTCTTTTTTAAATTTATTAATGCGCGTTATGGTCGTCATACACTTCATAAACACTTGAAATCATATCTTGCGTAATTCCAATGTTTTGTAGGTGTTTTTCTTTTTTCTTGCTGTGATTTGTAAGTTTATAAAGTGTTTGATGATAATTTAATTTATCTTTCAATAAAGAAATTGTTAAAGAAATTGCTTTTCTTTGAAATTCTAATAATTCTTTATCTGTCATTTTTATCCCTCATTTCCTATGTCGCATAACGGTCGTGATGTGTATTTATTATTCCATATCCTCACGCCAAGAATAGTATGTTTTGAAATACTCGATGTTATCATCAATCATTTGAATATGGTTTTTAATTCCTAAAGTAGCTTGCTCTTTTGTTATTACACCTTCTCTTGCTAACTGCCAAATCAACTCTAATCGCTTCATATTTTCATTAATTGCTTCTGCATAATCAGTTGCATAATTTAATCTGTATTGCGATGTGCCTAATGACTTCTCCATTCTCTCTACTCCTTCGTGTTATGTTTCTAACACACACTCTTACTCCTTCGAAAATACCTCTAACCCAACCTGTGCTATATTGCGAATACTTCGCAATAAATCTTCATTATTTGCTTCAGTGCTAACTGCGTTTGTTTCATCCACAATTGCACGAAACAGGTTTTCGCACTCACTGATTTGATCGTATACCTTTTTAAGACATTCTAGGTATACTATCCCGTCCGTTAACTCCTCTTGGGTATGATTTATCCATTCGAGTACAGAAAGCGATTCTGGGCGTACTGTATGCCCATATTTCGCTATTCCTTTTTCGGTTTGTGTTTCAAATTTATCTTGAATGTTTCTTAAAATTTCATTTGCCATTATTTCTTCACTTATTTTCAAGTTAATCCCCCTATGCATATGCACCTGTGATTGTCTCGTCAGCTTCAAAATCTCTAACTCTTATACCTTTGGTGCATTTGCAATTCTTGTCATATCCCCAAAACTTGAAAGTATCGTAATAACCACGATATTCAATTACTCTCATCTCTAAACCACATTTGCATTTCGGTTTATTCTTATTCATTTATTTTCCTCCACAATTTCGAAGTCATTGGCTGACGTTACATTTTTTTTCTGATTGATCCATATCAATTTCTCCTTTTCGAATTGCTCTTGCGTAATATCCAAAACGAATAAAATTTCTTTCTCCGTTAAATTCTTTTTCACCATTTTTTTATACTTGAGATACAACTTCGCGTTTTCGGAAAGACGGTTTGTAATCTCTCTGATATCTTTCATGTACGCTTCGTCTTTTCTCCACTTTCTAACCAAGTAATTCAAACGATGGAGTGAAATATTCATTTCTTTCGCCATAACCTTTTGCATAGTTCCTCGCATTGCAAGTTCTTTATAAACAGCGAATGACTTTTCTATTTCTTCTTCCGTCAACGGTTTGTATTCTGACTTCGGCATTGGCGCTGCTATTACGTCACCACGTAACACTTTTATTTCTTCTTGAACTTTTTCTAAGTCACCGACAACCTCACCCATTTGGATTAGACTACGCAAGCGTTTAAGCTCACGTAGTTTAATTTTTTGTTGTTTAGTCAAGTTCATCTAAATCATTCCTTTTTTTAAATACTCACGAGCATAGTAATAAAAGTGATGATAAATGTAGTTGCCACTAAATTTTTTATCCATGAACACAATGCTAAAACCGTATCGTGCTTCGAAAGTTTTTAACGTACCGAGTAAAGCTTTTGGATCGTAACGACTGCGATAGTCGCCACGTAAGATTTTTTCGTACCCTTCAAGGTCCTCGCAAATTAAAACGAACGGTTTATCTTTCGAGCGAATCAATTCATTTTCAAACGCTTTACGTGTATCTTTTTGCAAATTCCCTGTGATTTCGTCCACAGAGTTTTTACGCTCCAGGCAGGCATCTAAGTAAATATCGCGCATAATACCGAGTTCAGGATTTTTAGGAATCATTGCCGAGTAATCCCCTGTATCAAGTTTTTTATTCACGTGCGGAATTTTTTTCTCGTGTAAGTAGCGTAAGATATGGTCATTTACGTTTTCTCTTGTGTCCACAACAATTGTCAATGTGTCGAGTAGTTTTTTTAATTCTGTATCTGAGTACGAATAACGAATCATTGCTTTCTCTCCTTAACGAATGTTATTAAGTGCGCTGTGGATATAATTAATTGCATCATCAATAGCGCTTACGATTTCACTACTTTCTGCTTCTACGTCCACATTTCTAAGAGTTTCCATCGCATCTTCTAAGTGGTCAGCTGCTTCATTTGCATAAGCTCTAAGTTCGTTGAAATCTACTATGCTTTCCATTTCATCTATCGTTCTAATTAAATCTATTGCCATTTTCAAGCGCCCCTTTTAAGTATTTTTATTTTTTGTGTAAGTGATTGCGTTATTAAAAATTCGATTAGCAATCTCGTTCGTTTGCTCATTTTCAAACGGTCGGTAATCGTCGTATATATCGTTCCAACCATTTTTACCAAGTTCAATCATCCAATCATTCATTAAATGCGCTGCTTGATCATCACCATTTAGCCAATCGAGTATTTTTTCGTTTTTTCCCCAATTGCAATATTGCTGATAAGCTTTCCACAATGTTAATTGTGTAGGAGTCGCATTCACCCAACTCTTGAACCATTGTTCAATTTGTGGGAAAACAGTTTTTGCAGCATCCATAACTTCAGGAGAAACTGCTTCATGATTTGACAATTTAATCTCACCGGTTGGTAAAAGCTCCATCACTGCACCCGATTTCCAAAATAGAGATAAAACTTCCAATACTTTCATAAAAACACCTCTTTTATACAATTTCGGGTTACACTTCGTTCAATAAGTAACCCAAAGTAACCCGTTATTTTTACAAAAGTAACCCACTCAAACCCTTGATATGACTGACTTTTTAACGATTGGGTTACGGAAGTTACTTTTGTAGGGGTATAAAGGCTCTTATATATATATTTATTTATTTTTTATTTTTTTAGTGAACTGAAAAAAAAGTAACTAAAGTAACCCAACAGGTCTTTAACCCTTATGGCTCTAAGGCTCGCATTGGGTTACTTTTCTTTTTAGATAGTTACTTATTGACAAAAAACGGGACTTTTTCACTATCATTAGTAACCTTTTCTTGATGAAAAGTAACTCGGTCAGTTGGTGCTCTTTCCTGTAAAGTAATTCCATAAAAGTAATTTCGGTTTTTAGTTCCTCGCATTTTTTTGAAACCTTTTGTTTCGAGCATGCGATAAAACGCTCTAGAGTTTCTAACTGCTGTATCGCCACTTTTAAAACTGAAACTATCGTAGACTTGATACAATTCTTTCGCTTCGATTTTTAGTTCCATATCTGTTTGATCTACATAACAACACTCGGATAAAAATGGTCCAAGTAAGTCCATATCTTCTTTGTAAGTACCTGTTGCTTCTGCTACTGCCCGAGGTTCTTTCAAACCCGACTGCTGCCACTTCATGCAACCTTCGATTGCCCAATTTAAGATACCTGACATTTCAAGCGATAGTTTTTCAGGAAGTTTTTTATCTCGCTTATGTGCTGGGAGATTTAAGTTAAATGGAATTAGCTTGATACGTCGCCAAATACCTTCGTCCAAACCTCCGATAATTGGCTTGTGGTTAGTCGTAAAGAACACCTTGAACTCTGGAATAAACTCGAAAAACTCTTGTCTAAGGAATCGTGCTAGTACAGGCTCTCCGCCCGTAATTTGCTTTACGAATGATTCAGAAAGACGCTCACCTTCTTCACTCTCGATAGCACTGACGAAACGAGCTCCAACTAATCGAGCGATATCATTATTAGCTCCTGTTTCTTTTTTCTTGATGAAGGTATCTGATTTAGCTTGTTTACCGTACTCACCCATTAAATCTTTAATCGTATTAATAAAAGTCGATTTACCATTTGAACCACCGCCGACTAGGAACATCATGTTTTGCTCGCTAATATCACCCGTTAAGCTGTAGCCAATTAGTCGCTGCATATACTCGATAAGTTCTTGATCACCCAGAAAAATCGCATTTAGAAACTCAATCCAATTCGGACATTCTGCTCCTTCTACATATTCAACATTTGCGATTTTTGTAATACCCAACTTACGATCGTGCGGAAGTAATGCGCCTGTTTGTAAATCAATCACACCGTTTTCGACATTGAATAAATATTTATGTGTATCAAACTCTGAACGTGATCCTGGAACAAGTGGCATTAAATCCTTGATACTATTCATTCGGATATTTCGCTTTTCACAGTTACTTGCCCAACGACGTAACACTTCATCATCTGACTTGTGGAGGGAACGGAGCACTTTAGCTGTAATACGCTCGATTTCTTTTTTATCATCCACACGCCAGCGTTTCCCATCCCAAATCATCCAACCGATTTCATTTACATACTTAATGACATTTCCATATTGATAAGCGATTCGTTCCGCATTACCGAGTTCTGTTAATCTAAACTTTTTATCTAACTTTTCTTCTACTGATTCATCTGCTACCGATTGGCCAGTAATGCTAAAACTAAATTCATCAAATTCTTGTTTGTTATCAAGGATTGTTGTAGTTGTGGAAGAAATGGCTGTTGCGATCGTGCGTTCACCATACGTTTCGTTCGTATCGCTAAAATGAATGACATCCCACTTATCACGCATAAGTGCTGTTTCTCTGAACATAGTGTCCATTCGTGTTGCGCTCTTTCCTGTCCAAAAAGCTAAGAAGTTACACATTGCTAAATCACTTGATGAGTGATCATCATCGATTAAATTACCGTTATATAATGCTCGAATTTTGTCGCCTTGTTTACTTCTGAACATCATTTCCCACAGTTGTTCGTTTGAGTGCTTGATATCATCTTTTTCGAACTCGGCTAGATTCACACGCCCTTGAATATCGCTATCGTCGAAATATTTCTCAAAGACTTCTGCGAGTTCGTCTGTACGTTCATATACGTCGTTGGAATTTTCTTTATTACCCGTAAACGTGAAGTACCGACCGTAGCTGTAAATCTCCAAACCATGTTGTGCATTTTTACGTCCGGTGCCCATGACTGATTGTGGAAGGTTACCTCGAATAATAATGTGAATGCCTTTTTCGCTTGGACTAAATTCTGTATATGAATCAATGGTTTCGATAATTTCATTTGCGAAATCATTAGGCTTTCCATCGATTACACATCCATCAATATCAATCCCGATGTAGTTATCTTGTCTGCTGAAAACGAAGCCAATACCATCAAAATTACCATCTATATAAAATTTGACTGCTGTTGCAAATGTGGACCATGTGCTGCGATTGTTAGCCTGTGCCATCTCACCATTCGGTTGATAAGGCACTTTCGTTCTCTTATCATTTCGTTCTTCGTATTTCCACAAAATCCATTGCGGACGAGCTTTCAACTCACTTGGTATTTCATTAAAATTATAATTATTCATTTCTTAATCGCTCGTTTCTGTTTGACGTTAAAGCTATCCACTCTACGCCACCCCTCTTTTCTCAGTTGCTTAAAATAATCTTCATCGAATGGAGTTATAATCTTTTCATTTTTATCTCTCACTAAGATGTAATAACTAACACTGATTAGCTTTAACCCCATAAAATCACCTCATTTTGACAAAAATAAAGAAGCCTACCCGAAAATAGACTTCTATTTAGTTAATTTGCTCTTAGAAAGACTTCGTAGCCTTTTATTTCAGAGCGACCTTTCTGTAGTTCTCGTGATAAATAACCATGATTGTGACCTAAGAATTCGCTTGCTTTAGCATAACTTCTGAATAAATGTGTTTCTCCTGTATTTGAATTAACTAAAATAACTTTTTTATTCGTTGACATGAGATCATTGTCAAAAGCATGGTTATTATTTTCTTGGTGATTACACCATTCTAAATTTGAAACATGGTTGTTTTTGGGATTCCCATCAATGTGATTAATGCAATTTTTTTGATTAACTTTTACAATGAATGCTTCAGCAACCAACCTATGAACCAAGTAATCCTTCGATTTACCATTCTTCCATAAAGTAACTCTTGTATCACGATTATTAGGAGTTTTATCTTTTAGAATCCTTTGTTTCCAATGCCTTATACCATGATATTTAGTGTAAGTTGTTTTGTAAGAATAGGTTCTTATTAAACCTGTGTCACTCACCTCATACAAACCTTCATATCCAACAACATCTTTCCAAACGATTTCATCATTCATTTTCTATCACCTCAGAAAGGCAAATCCTCATCGCCTACAGTTGGAGTAGATGACATTTCTGGTCCACCGACTTTTGAAACATTGTAATACTTAGCTTTAGCTGCCTTTCGTTTTTCACCGTCTTTCGTGTATTCTTCATGCTTAACAGTGATTTCTAAGTGCTTGCCAAATACTTGATTCGCCATATCCTCTGGAGTTTTGAAAGTATGCTTATCCGGGAACCCACAAGCTTTTACGAAACCATTTACGATTTGTACTGCTACTTCGTGCTCAAAAGTAAATGTGTTGAATAGGATTTTCGCTCCTTGATGATCCTGATTCACATCTGAACGAATTTCAAAGTCGACTGTTAATTTTGGTTTACCTGCCTGTGTTGTACCTGCTACTGCATTAGTAATCGTAGCTTCGTATTTCCCCTCTTTTACTAACTCAAATGCTGTTGATGCGTTTTCTGAATCGAATGTGAAAAATGACATTATTTTTTCTCTCCTTTAGTTGTAGTTTTCTTCTGTAAAATTAAATCTTCTTGCACGCACCCTTTTCTATCATCTAGATGATTTTTAGCATACGTGCTTTGATTTCCTTCGAGCATAAAACCTCGGGTGCCATCTGCTTTTTTAACTAGCCGAGCCACGACATGTTCAATTCCCATGATGTGATTTACAATTTTGTCGCGAATATCTGGAATAAACTGATTGTAAATTTGACCGCTTTCTTCTGTGATTTTATGCGTTGTTTCCCATGCTGTGAAAATCACATTAGCATCAAGTTCGTTGAAGATAACAACTAACTCAAATAAGTGTGTATCGTAAATTGCGTAATCCTTTAGCTCAGGCATACCACTTTTCGTATTTTTACCTTTATGCATTAACCAAAGTTTTTGATAGTGCGTGATATTATCAATGAAAATATTGTCGTATTCTGCGATGTGTTGCTTAGCGTATGAATAAAATTCAACAATACTTCTGTGTGGATGGTCTTTGTCGATTGTTGCTACATCGACATTTTCATAACCTTCTAAAACTTGCGAAGTTCCGTCAATATCTAGAACCAATGTTTTGCCAGGTAATAAACCAGCTACCGTCGTTTTACCATCACCAGGTTTTGCGTAAATAAGAATATTAGCGTTTGCACTTTTTTTGATATCTTTACCGTTTTTTAAATTCAATTGATTCACCTACCTTCGTATTTTAAAATGGTGCACGATCTTCAGAAGCTAACTCGCCTGGAGTATCTTCTGCTACTTCATCCATGTTCATTTGACCGTCAGCTGCTTCTGGTTTATCCTCCATGACTTCTTTTGGAGTGCCATATTGGTAAGTCAGGTCAACTAGGAAATATTGACCGTATTTATTGTACTTTTCACTAATTTTATTCATGATAAGTGCTTCATTTGATAATGCTTCACCTACAATCTCTTCTGCTTCTTTACGCGTATCTGCGTAATGTTGCTCTTTTTGATTTAATAATTTTTTCATCTACTTTGCCCCTGCCATCCCATTAAAATTTAATATCGCTTTGTCACCATGTAACTTTCGAGCTGCTTGATCATACGCTTCTGCTGCTGCAAATTCGCTCGTATATGAACCTAACCATTTGCGTTTTCCGTTATGCTGAATGGAAGCGTAAAATCTATCATTTTTCTTACTCACTCCTCGAAAGCGACTTCTACCTTTACCGACAATCACATTGCCTAGTCGGTCTTTCTCCACAAACTTCTCAATGACAACTTCTTTCACTACAGGTACTTCTTTGATTTTTTCCACAACTTTTTTTTCTTTGATGTAAACTGTATATTCAACTTTGAAAACCTTGCGCTTCTCTATGATGTCTACAATTTCTCGACCTTCTGCAAAAATCTTAATTTTCTCAAATACATCTGTTCTACGCGACCAACGTTTAGCTGTAAAAGTTCCACTATAAACAGTTGCCATGTTTTATACCTCCACTTTAAAAGTTGTTGTCGTTGGTTTTACTCCAACACCAGGAACAATTTGCCCTGTTTCATCTACACATTGTTTAGAACCATTTTCTAACTCAACAATTGATACAGACTTTTTCAAATCTGCCCATTTTAGCGTTTCTTTCACTTGAACGAATTGTTGTAATTCATTCGCTTTCAGATGTTCTAACACTGCTGCTTCATTTAATTTTTCCGGCTGTTCTTTTGATGTAGTTGATTTACTTTTTCCGTATGGCGTTGTGATGGTTTTCTTCTTCGGATCCGCTTGTAGTTCTTCGGAATGATACTTTTGAATAGCTGCTTCAAAAAATGAAATACTATCCTTGATTGATGATGTTTCTTTTTGCTCCCATTCGGCAATGCGTTGTTTTTCAGCTGCTGCTAATGTTTCAATTTCAGTTTTCTGTGCGTTTAAAGCACTAATTTTACGAAATGCCCAATTCAGCGAATCTAGGTTGTTAATTTCGAATGCAGGCTTTTCCTCCACAGAATTGTTTTCTAGTTCTTCTAACTCATATTTTTCAATAGCGTTCATTTTATTCGCTCCTTTTGATATATTAAAAATGTAAACTTGTTTTACTACTCGTTAAAGACTGCCATCTTTAGCGAGTTTTTTTATTTACACAGGTTCTAGTTCTACCTCAGCTGGAATACCTTCTTCTTGTTCTTTCAGCAAACTCACAAGTGCAATCACATCGTCAATCACCGCTACTTGCCCACTCAACACTTGATAATTCCTAACACTTTCATGATGCGCTGTTGTACCGACTAGGCTATGTACAACGTCATGCGCCGCTTCATCGAAAGCTGAAGTTTTCTTTTCGTTCAGTAGAAGTAGTTCGTCGAGTAAATCATCATAACGACCAATCCATTTGATGTGACTTGTTAAGTTTTCGACCATTTCAAGCTCTTTCGTGTAATCGTTCTTCTCGCAAACGAATTTGTACTTTTCGCCATCGTAATAGCAAATCTCGCGTACATTATTTTCATTGATCTGCATTGTTACGATGTCGTATTGTTTTGAATTGTGGACAAACACAGGGCGCATATTATTTACCTCCAATCAATTTAATAGCTTTTGAAAGCACATCTTTATGGTCTGTGTTACCAAGGGTAGACTGTAATTGTTTTAACTCTTTAAGCGCAGTCATTACTTCTAACGGAGGTTCAGATTCTACATATTTTTTTAAGATGTTTTTTTCTTCGTCTACATAAATTTCTAAAGATGTACCCTCGTAGATGTCTAATACATTGCGCAATTCTTTCGGGAGTACAATGCGCCCCAATCGGTCCACTTTGCGTACAATTCCTGTTGATTTCATTATTCACTCACCTCGTATTTAATTTTTTCGAATCGACTAACATCTTCGTAAAGCATGCGTCCTAACACGATTGCTTTACCGATTTCTTCATCCCAAATATCATTCGGCGCACATCTTGCGATTTCGCGTTTGAGCACTTTTTTTGTGTGCAAGCCGATTCCTAAACCAACTACCGTACGCTTTTCTTCGTTTACTACAAATCGAAGTTCTAAGCACGAAGTATTCGGAAAATCAGGTTTAAAACAGAAGTGATAACGTGCCGGGAAATCTTCACATAATTGTTCTTCGCAACGTTTACTTTCTAGTAGTTCCTCGATAAATTTTTTCGCTTCTTCACGCATTTTCAATTGTGGAGGAATCAGTTCGTGAATCGCTTTTTCTTCATCTTCACTTAAGTTGAAAGGTAAATCGTGCATGACTTCGTGCACTTTTGGATCAGGACAACTCGATTCCCAACCGTAAACCATTTGACGAACTCCTATTTCGTCTTTGTAAACTAAAGATTTCGGAAAAGTAAAATCAACTAATACTTTGTAGAACTTTTCTTCATTCGTACCTGGCAATTCCCTTTTAGCATTCGAGAACTTAACGTAATCACCAGGCTTTGCTTCTCTTTCCACAAGTTTTAAGATTTGTCCGTCATGTTGTACGTACTTTTCTGATACATCTAACTTCTTTTTTTGACCTGGGATGTTAGCTTGTAACCACTCGATGTTACTAACAAGCTGTTCTAAGTTACGTTTTTGATTAGACAATCTTTCTTCAGTCGCTAACACCATTTCATCTATTTTTTCTAGTGATTTTAAAGATTCTTGTAACACTTCTGCATACGTTGTGTATTCCATTTTCACAACCTCCTATAAATTTTTAACTTCATATGGATCTGATAAATCTTTTCCGACATTGCGGATTAAAAAGTTCTCTAACTCAATGGTAGTCACTTTCATACGCCCTAGCTTCAAGCCTTGTAGTTGACCACTTTTGATTAAGTCGTAAACTTTGTTGCGATTACACTTTAATAACTTTGCTACTTCTGAAACTTCGAGAAGTTCATGCATTTGTCACACCCCCTCTCTTAAACACAAATCGACATTTCACTCTGACTACGGAAATTCTGTAGTTGTCCTGGAAAAAAAATTATAGTATTCATCGGGACATCTACATTTTCGACAAACTTAAACGCTTGATCCATACGAAAAATACGACGGTACTTTTCATATTGAATATAAGTTTTTTCGGACATTCCCATTTTCTTAGCCATTTCAACTTGAGTTAAACCGGTTAAGATACGAGCTTGTTCTAATGTGTAATTCATTTCATCACCTCGCTTACAAACATTACTTTACTACAGATTTTCTGTAGTTTCAACTATTTTATTCAGAATTTCTGTATTTTTAATTACAAATGGTTAAAAAGTTACAGTTTAGCTGTACTTTTATACAGAAATAACTTACAATGTAAAAGAAGGAGGTGAAGAAATGTCAGTAGGCAAAAAGATTAAAGCACTAAGAAAAGAACACTGTCTTACCCAAAATGAATTAGCAGAAAGACTTGATGTAGCACCTACTTCAGTAAGTGCGTGGGAACGTGAAGCGAATCGTCCTTTAATGGATAAACTTTCAATTATGGCTAATATGTTTAACGTACCTATTTCTTATTTTTTCGATGAAGATGAGTTTCCTTCTAACATAGTAGAAATTAGTCCTCCTACAATTAGAATACCGATTCTAGGAACTATCGCTTGTGGAAATCCAATACTTGCAGAACAAAATATAGAAGGTTATCTATATGAATTTGCAGAAACATTACCGCATGGAACAATTTTCGGTCTAATCGCTAAAGGTGATTCAATGGAGCCGACAATACCAAATGGTGCGACTGTATTAATAAGAGAACAGTCAGATGTTGAAAATGGTGAAATTGCGGCGGTATTAGTAAACGGTGATACAGAGGCTACTTTAAAAAGAGTTAAAAAAATCGGTTCGATGGTTATGTTAATGCCAGACAATAACAAGTATGACCCGATACCTGTTAGCGAAGACACACCAGCTCGTATCATCGGGAAAGCAATACGTGTAAATATCAATTTATAGTTAAACAACGTTGATTAATTATCTAATGAAGATAGAGTAGCTCATCTGCTGCTCTTTCTTTGTAATCGAGGAGTGTGGAAAAAATGAAAGGTGGCGTTCGTAAGCGCGGCTCTAGTTGGTACTACTATTTCGACTTAGGGACAGTAGATGGAAAAAGAAAAAAAGTGGAACGTGTTGCTGAAGGGGCTAAAACAAAATCTGAAGCTGAGGTAATTTTACGAAGAAAAATATTAGAATACGAAAATGCTGGTACTATCTTCAAACCGTCAGAAATGACTTTACAAGATTTTTTAATGTTTTGGCACAAAGAATATGTACAACTAAAGTTGAGGGTTAATACACAAGCGAATTATGAATCCGTAATACGTTTGCATATCCTTCCACACTTAGGGAAGTACAAACTAAAATCTTTAACCCCTCATATACTGCAACAATTTATGAACGAAAAAGTACGTGAAGGTTACGCTCGACAAACATTGAGTATCATGCAAGGGATTTTAAACAAAGCTCTAAAACAAGCTGTTTATCCTTATAAATATATTCATGAAAATCCAATGCAATATGTTGAATTAATGAAGGTACAGGAAAAGCGTAAAACCAAAGAAGATTTGAAAATACAATCCAAAGAAAATTTAAAAATAATCAGTCAATCACTAGACGAAGATCATGCATTTTATTTACCGTTTCACATTGGTTTGAATTGTGGATTACGAGTAGGTGAGTTGTGCGGATTAGAATGGAAACATATTAATTTCGAGGAGAAAACGATAGAAATTGAACAACAACTCGTTATGAAAGAAAAAGAATGGGTAGTCGCACCACCAAAATCGAATTCTGGTTATAGAACTATCCCTATTGGAAACTCTCTATTAACAATCTTGAAAAAAGCTAAAATGAAACAAAAAGAGAATAAACTAAAATATGGACCTCATTATAACCAAAGTGAATTAGGTGATTTTGTTTGTAAAAAAGAAAATGGCGAACACTGTACTCCGAGTGTAATTAAATATCACACTAGAAAAAGCATTCGCCAAAAACTTAATATTAATTTCAATTACCATTCTTTGAGGCATACACACGCTACTATGCTTGTAGAAAACGGTGTACCCATTAAAACTATTCAGAAACGACTTGGGCACAGTCGAGCTGCTATTACAGAAGATACGTATGTCCATCTTACTCAAAAAATGGCACGAGATGCCGCGGATATTTTTGATTCTTTTGCAGAAGAATTATAAAAATATCTCACGTATTTCTTAATACGGTGGCAAATCGGTGGCAAGACCGTTTATATAACATTTTGCATAAAATACAAAGTCTTATAAAAGGCTCTATATCAAGTTTATTTCTTCGGTTGGTCGTCGTCCATTTTCAAGACAGCCATGAATGCTTCTTGTGGAACTTCTACCGATCCAACTTGTTTCATACGTTTTTTACCTTCTTTTTGTTTTTCAAGAAGTTTACGTTTACGTGAGATATCTCCACCGTAACATTTTGCTAATACGTTTTTACGCATTGCTTTGATTGTTGAACGTGCCACAATTTTTTGTCCTACTGCCGCTTGAACAGGTACTTCAAATTGTTGACGTGGAATTAATTCTTTTAATTTTTCTACGATGACTTTACCACGATCGTAAGCAAAGTCTTTATGCACGATGAAACTTAGTGCATCGACTTGTTCTGAATTTAGTAAGATATCCATCTTCACTAGTTTTGATGGGTTGTAACCGATCAATTCATAGTCGAATGACGCATAACCTTTTGTTGATGACTTCAATTGATCGAAGAAGTCATAAACAATTTCAGATAATGGTAGTTCATACAGAATATTTACACGCGTTGTATCAATATAATCCATTGTTAAGAAGTTACCACGTTTACGTTGGCAAATCTCCATTACTGCACCTACATAGTCATTCGGAACCATAATACTTGCTTTTACATACGGCTCTTCAATTGACATGATTTTTTGTGGGTCTGGCATTTCAGATGGGTTCGCTACTTGTACTTCGGTACCGTCTGTCATGTTCACATGATAAATTACAGATGGTGCTGTTGTAATTAAGTCGATATTGAATTCACGTTCAATACGTTCTTGGATAATCTCCATGTGTAGTAATCCTAAGAAACCACAACGGAAACCGAAACCAAGTGCTTGCGATGTTTCAGGCTCGTATTGTAGTGCTGAGTCATTTAGCTCTAATTTTTCAAGTGCTTCACGTAAATCAACATATTTCGCTGTATCAATTGGGTACAGACCACAATATACCATCGGGTTCAATTTACGATAACCTTCTAATGGTGCTGACGCAGGGTTTTTAACTGATGTAACCGTATCACCGACACGTGTATCTCCTACATTTTTAATAGAAGCTGTTAAATAGCCTACATCACCAACTGTTAAGAAATCACGCGGCGTCATATGTGGTGTATGAACACCTACTTCGATTACTTCGAATTCAGCATTTGTTGCCATCATACGAATTTTATCACCAGGTTTTACAGTACCTTCTGAAATACGAATCGAGATAATAACACCACGATACGAATCATATACAGAGTCAAAAATTAGCGCTTGTAGCGGTGCTTCTGGATCACCTTGTGGCGCTGGTACTTTCTCAACGATTTGTTCTAAAATCTCTTCAATTCCGATACCTGCTTTTGCAGAAGCTAAAACAGCCTCTGAAGCATCTAAGCCGATTACATCTTCAATCTCACCACGTACACGTTCTGGATCGGCAGAAGGTAAATCAATCTTATTGATAACAGGTAAAATTTCTAAATCATTATCTAGCGCTAAATAAACATTAGCTAATGTTTGCGCTTCGATTCCCTGTGCTGCGTCCACGACTAAGATGGCGCCTTCACAAGCTGCTAGACTACGTGATACTTCATATGTGAAGTCGACGTGTCCAGGTGTATCAATTAGATGGAATGTGTACTGTTCGCCATCTTTTGCTACATAATTTAATTGTACTGCATTCAATTTAATCGTAATACCGCGCTCACGTTCTAAATCCATTGAGTCCAATAACTGATTTTTCATTTCACGCGCAGTTAATGCTTGCGTCTGTTCTAAAATTCGGTCAGCTAATGTAGATTTACCGTGGTCAATATGCGCAATAATAGAGAAATTTCGAATATGTTCTTGTCTTTTTAATAATTCTTCTCGATTCATGCATTCCACTCCTATTTAAACTATTTGAATTATATCAGTCAAAAGGCTATATTGGCAATGAAAGTTCGTGAACTACTGTGAAAATAAAGTTTTTTATTTATAAGTTATTTCAAAATAATAGTTAGTTCGGGTTCTTTTTCTAAATTTATGTAGAAAATTTGTAAAAAAAAGCTTGTCAAGTAAATATTCTTTCCATTTCTCTCTTGATTTCAGGAGTATTTGTTTGCTATAATGATGCTTGTTGTATTAGATACAGACACAGTTGAGAATTTACTCATCTCGAATCTTTATAGGAGGTGAATTTCATGCCAAATATTAAATCTGCAATCAAACGTGTTAAAACGACTGAAAAAGCTAAAGCTCGTAACATCGCAATCAAATCTGCAATGCGTACAGCTGTGAGAAAAGCTGATGCTGCTTTAATCGCTAAAGAAGAAAATGCTGCTGAATTATTATCAGCTGCAGTTAAATCTCTAGACAAAGCTGCTTCTAAAGGCTTAATCCACAAAAACGCTGCTTCTCGTACGAAAGCTCGTTTAATGAAAAAAGCTTAATTCTACCTTGTGTAGAATTTAAAGGGCTGATGCTTATCGCATCAGCCCTTTTTTAATTTAGATTGTGTGTGTGATTCCTTCTTTCACAGGTGGTTGATTTTCCATAAATTGAATTTTATAGATATAATGCCATTTCTTTTGATTTACTTCACCTTTCAATTCATATCCTGCTATGGTTACTTTTTCATAATGAACTTGCTCACGTGCCAGTTCTTCATATACTTCCCGCGCAATTTGATATAAATCTTCCCGCGACATGCCCGTCATATCGATATCAATCGCAATAACAGCTGGTTCTTCTAACTGTTCCTCTTTCGAACTTAATTGAATGGTCTCCTTTTTAGTACGAATAGTAGCTAAAACATGTTTGACATTCGGAACATTGCTCGTAAGTACTTGTTGCAATTGATTACTCATTTGAACAGACACTTCTTTACTTTGTTGCGGATTATAACTCTATTCTTTTAATGTATCATTCAATACTTCATATCCACGTCCATTTTGAATTTGAAACGTATATTTTTGTTTCGCATCATCACGATTTTTTACAGTAAACGCATATACATCACGTTTTTGTTCATACTTTCCATTCTTTACATCGAATGTTTGGTTCGGATAATTTTCATTTAAGTATGTTTCTAACTCGATTGCTGCACGATGCTTTGCAAGCGGATTACTCATATAATAATTCGTAATCCATAAACCGACCACCACTACAACTAAAACAATCCATATTATACACCATCCTTTACTCATCTTTTACCTCCTTATATATCTGTTCACTTATACCCTCTTTTAATAAAAAATTCCATTTTATACAAAAAAAGAAATCACTAAGAATAGTAATTTCTCTTTTTGACTAATGAGATAATGGTTTCATTAAAAACAGTTCTAAGTAGCGTTCGCGTCTGCCGCTCATTGTTTTTAATTGAAGATCTACTTCACTTAAACCGTATAATGCTTTTAAAAGATGCGTGTCCTTTACACCACGACGGTCTTCTACAATACGTTTTACGCGGTATGGATTCACCTTTAAGGTTTTTGCAATTTGCTGTGCATGATAACCTTTAGAAAGTAAATAATACACATTCGACATGAGGCGGACTTGTGAAGCAAGCAATGCAACGAGTGCAATCGGCTCTTGTTTTTGGCGAATTAAATCATGATAAATAGAGATTGCAGTAGAAACATCACCTGCAATATAAGCATTTAACAATTTAAAAGCATCTTGTTCTAAAGTTTTCGCAACGAGTTCCTCTACATCCTCTAATTGAATCGTTCCTTCTTCGCCAATATAGTGACATAACTTATCTACTTCCATTTGCAAATGCAGCATGTCTAGCCCTACAAGTTCAATTAGCTTCTGTATCGCTTGTTCATTGATTTGCTTTTGACGTGAGGATACTTCATTTTGAATCCAAACTGCTAAATCGCGTTCTTTTGGTGCTTCCGCATGCACAACATGTGCTAATTCCTTCATCTGCTTTGTCACTTTTTTACGCTCATCTAATTTTTCATAGGGCGCAATAAAGAGTGTAATGGAGAAATCAGATGGGTGACGTAGCCATAACTCTAATGCTTTTAAATCATGTGCAATTTTCTCTTTTGAATTGTCTGTTGCTTTTAAAAAGGATGCATTTTTTGCGATAATTAACTTCTTTTCTGAAAAAAAAGGAATTGTATCGGCTTCCTCCATAACATGTTGGACAGGTACTTCTTCTAAATCAAAAATCGTCGTTTCGATTTCACCTGCTTGTTCAAGTGCCTGCTTCATACGACGAATCGTTTCATCAATAAAATACGTTTCGGTTCCTGAAAGTACATAAACAGGATCGATTTTCCCTTGATTCACTTCTTTCCATAGTTGTTGGAACATATATCCCGCCTACCTTTCACATCTTTTTCAGTATAGCATTTTTTCGTGAAAGGTTGTATGACGTTTTCATGGTTGTAAATCAATTGTTGTTTTTGTCATGCGCACTTCTATCGTTCCTACCT
This sequence comes from Kurthia sp. YJT4, assembly GCF_030219945.1. Taxonomy (NCBI): domain Bacteria; kingdom Bacillati; phylum Bacillota; class Bacilli; order Caryophanales; family Caryophanaceae; genus Kurthia; species Kurthia sp. YJT4. The sequence continues at coordinate 1,902,455 of NZ_CP126689.1, forward strand.
CCGCTGTATTAAGTGCTTCAATATGTGCTTGTTGTACACGCTCCACTACTTCTTTTGCAGGATGATTATAACGATTATTCCGTCCACTTGAATAGATGACGAGCTGCGGCTTTACAGCTTGTAAAAATAAATCTGATGTGGATGTTTTTGAGCCATGATGACCTGCTTTTAAAATCGTCGTACCTTTCAAAGCATCTGGGTTCTTCTCAACTAACTCTGCTTCTCCTGCTGCCTCTAAATCACCTGGAATAATAATCTTTTTGCCTTCATACGTAAGCACGATAACAATCGAGTCATTATTTCCTTCATAAACTGTATCGTAGGGCATAACATATTCCATGCGAAAAGCACCTTGTTGCCACGCTGCTCCTGCCATTTGTTCCTGAATGGGAATATGTTGTTTTTCTGCTTCATGTAGGACATCTTGCATGACTGATTTTTGAGCTGAACTTGGTGTAATATGAATTTCTTTCACCTTTACTTCTTGCATAACTTCCTCTGCGCCTTCCACATGATCCGCATCTGCATGTGTCAAAATAAGGCGGTCAATCTTCTGAATCCCCCGTCCTTTTAAATAAGGAACGATAATTTGCCTGCCAATTTCATATACTTTATCGGACTGTTTCCATGTTGTACCGCCAAATCGCAGCAACCCACCGCTATCAATCATATAAACACCCCGCCGATTTGGTAACTCAATAATGGTACAATCACCCTGATCTACACTTAAAAATGTGACACGTACGTCTTCATGATATTTTGGTTGTTCTGTTATATAAAAAGTAAATGAAAAAAAGATACCTATACTCACAAGACGATAACGCTTTTGTTCCATTGTGTAAAAAAAGAAGAGAATGACTAAAAATAAAAAGCAAAGCATCCAAATAGCAGGTTTTCCGGGATTCCACATTTGATATGGAATCTTCTGACAGAGATAAATAAAATCTTGAACAAATACGCGAAATGGTTCATAGAGACTAAATAAAAGTTGTGAGACGAAAGGTGGTAAAAAACTACTACATAATAGCACCAAATTCGCTGGTAGAATAACAAACGAAAAAAGAGGTACGAAGATTAAATTCATAACAATACTAGCAGTCGATACTTCATAAAAGTGAGCGAGAAGTAATGGTAGAACGAGTAACTGACAACTAATCGTAATCCACAGTGACTGTGTCAGCCAATTTTTGCAACGGGCTAAATATTCGGAGGATAAGACAATGGCGCTCGTCGCTAAAAAGGAAAGTTGAAAGCCTACTTGATAGATGATATTTGGTTCAATTAGAACGAAAAGAAGGAAACAAAGTCCAAGCGCACTTTCTACTTTTAGACGATGATTAAAGAGAAGCGCGCCATATAAGATGAGTACCATGATGACTGAACGCCAAACAGAAGGTGCTCCGCCTGCTAAAATAGCGTAGGTTGGGAGCGCAATCCATAATGTATAAAAGACATGTTCTTTTCGCACACCCATTCTCAGTAGCACTTGTTGAAATAAAAGACTCATCAGTGCGACATGCAAACCGGATATAGCGAAAAGATGCGTAATGCCAAGCTTCTGATAAGCTCTTGTATCGACAGCTTCCACATCATCTTGTTGCCCAATTAATAAGGCTTTCGCTTCTGCTTGAAGTTCTTCTGGGAAAATTTTATCAATATGCTGTTCGAGTTTTACACGTTGTTGCCATAAAAAAGCAGTGAATGGTACATTTACTTTCAATGGTTGCCACTTCGTAACTTCATAAATACCGATAGCATGATGACTTTTTAAATAATCTTGAAAATCAAATGCATATGCGTGATGTGGCTTTGTTACAGGCTTTAATTCACCTTCTACATGAAACGTTTGTTTCGCCAATGTTTGCTGTTCGAGCATTTTCTTTTCTTCTTCATGTTGAATGGTATAAACAACATAAATTTTTTGTCCATTCACATCTTCCATTAACCCTCTCACACGACCACCATTCACTTTCACAGTTGATGTCCACTTCAAGATCATCTGTTGTGGTAATTCTTTCGGAACGTCTAGCTTCTCTGTTGTGTACACGAAAAAGAATAGACTCGCGATTACCGTAAACACAATCGTAGACCAAGCTGTTTTTCTAAAAATTAACCATATAAAAAACGGAATATATAAAAATAAAAGCCTTGTCGTCTCATTTGCAGAAAGAATGGCAAGGAGGACTGACAAGGCAATATAGATTACTTCATTGAGGCTACGCTTAATCCAAATAATTGTTCCACCCTTTGTTCAAATGGAGCCAATTGTTCTGGTTCAACGCCACGAGCACGAAGCTCTGCTAACATCTCTAAATTAAGTTTTAATTTTTCATCACGTAAAAAGTCGATTTTTTGTTCTTCAAACGGTACGTGGACAATATTAACGCCCGCCTGTTCAAAAAGTTCAATCGCATATGGATTGTTTTTATAATCTGTTGCGTAGTATAAATTTTTAATGCCCGCTTGAATAATTGACTTTGTACATGGTAAACATGGGAAATGCGTTACATATAAATCCGCATCTTTTGTTGGTGTACCATATTTCGCACATTGTAATAATGCATTCGTTTCAGCGTGTACTGTACGGACACAATGATTGTCAATAACATAACAACCTTTATCAATACAATGATCATCTCCTGAGATTGAACCATTATAACCGCCAGCAATAATGCGTTTATCACGAACAATTGTCGCACCTACAGATAGACGGGTACATGTACTTCTTAATGCTAGTAAATGGCTTTGTGCCATGAAAAATTGATTCCAAGTTATTCGCTCCATGTGAAATCCCTCGATTCTTTACTTTTACGCACTGCGTGTTTACTTTTATTCTACATGATGTATGAGTTGTTGCCCATAGTAAATATTATTGTACAGTAATCGATGATTTTAACTTTTCGAATGTTTTTTCACCAAAACCCGTTACTTTTTTTAAGTCATCAATGGTTTGAAATAGACCGCTTTCTGTGCGGTATGCAATAATGGCTTTTGCTTTCGCTGGACCAATACCTGTTAAAGTTTGTAGTTGTGTTTCATCTGCTGTATTTAAATTTACAAGTACTGTTTGTTCTGTCGAGCTACTTGTATTTCCTTGTGCAGTTGATGCAGAGGACGGTGTGCTCACAGAATTATGGTCCGTCTTTTCACCTTTTTTCGGTACATAGACAACCATTTCGTCTTTCAACTTCTCTGCAAGATTAATTGCTTTCGGATTTGCAGACTGATTATAGCCTCCTGCTTCACGAATCGCGTCCATAACCCGTGCTTCCGCATCTAACTGATAAATACCTGGTTTTTTAACAGCACCTTTTACATCGACAATAATCGCTGTTGACGTAAGTTGTGTACTATTTGTTTGCTTGTTGGGGGTTTCAGTAGAAGTTGGGGGTACTTCCACAGGTTGAATAAGTGAGGTTGGCTCTTGTGTCGCTTGTAGTGATGGTTCTTTTTTCGTCCAAAGATAAAGACTGATTGCACCAATCACCAGAAGGAGTATGCCAAGATGTTTTTTATATTGTATAAAAAAAGATGGCATTGCTTGACTTCCTTTCATTCGAGGAAGTTCACATGAGCTAATGCCATCTTATCTTATTTATCCAAAAATAGGAAGTCTTTATTTTACTGCATGGAAAAAAATACGTTCTGATTCTGCTGTTGGTGCTTGTTCACTAAAGTCAGCAGTTACATGAATGTTTGTAAAACCAATCTCTTGCAACAGTTGAACATAATCATCTACCGCAAACGAACGTTGAATATGTTGTTCATCAAAGCGCTCAAAAAGGTCTTCTTCTACTTCAACAAAGAATGTCATATCATGTTCGACAGTATGCGGTGTTTCAAGAGCTTCCGTATGCCAAATATATGTGACTTCTCCATCATCATATGTAAAAGGTCCATCCATAAAAATCGTATCCATTTTATAAAGTGAATGCACATCGAAAAAGAGTTGACCACCCTTACGAAGTGATTCGTAAATGCGTTTTAGCGTCTCTTTTACTTGCGACCATTCTTGTAAATAGTTGATGGAATCAATCGGAATACAGACAACATCTAAATCCACAAAGCCATCTAACTCGTCCATCGATTGGCAGACGAGTAATGCTTGTTGACCTTGTGTTTGTAGACGTGTATTAGCCATCATTAACATCTCTTCTGATAAATCAAGACCAACTGCTTCATAACCCGATTGTAAAAGCATGGATAACATGACACCCGTTCCACATCCTACATCTAATAATTTAGAATGCGTTGTTGCAGGTGCATGTTTTGTAATCCATTCAACATATTGATCGTATGGAATGTCTTCCATTAATTGATCATAAACTTCTGCAAAACGTCCGTAACTATTCATGTGTGTCATCTTCTACATATAGCTCTGGTGCATCGCCCCATAGACGTTCTAAGTTATAATAACTACGCTCATCGCGGTGGAATACGTGTGCAACTACATCACCTAGGTCAATTAATACCCAACGTGCTGCGTCAAAGCCCTCTACACGTTTTACTGTGTAGTTTGCCTCATGTGCTTTTTCTTGAATTTCACGTGCGATTGCTTGTACTTGGCGGTCTGAATTTGCATGGCAAATTACAAAATAATCGGCTAGTAATGAGATTCCTTGCATATTTAATACGACCAAATCTTCTGCTCGTTTATCATCTGCTGCTTTAAAAACAAGATTTAATAATTCATGTTCCATTAACTCGTAACCTCTTTCCTATAACAATAAGTCATTATAAAATTTAAAAGAATCTGGGAATACTGCTTGTTGTTGCTTCATTAAAAAGGCGATAGAGTGGCGAACAGAGCGCAGTGATAAATCATGTAGATTCTCTACTTCTGCTGCTTCACGCAGTTCATCAATTCCAGGGAATTTACGATTCGGCTCAATTAAATCCGCAATATAAATAATGCGCTCCAAGTTACTTGAACCTGCTCGTCCTGTCGTATGATAGCGAATCGCATGCAACACATCTTCATCTTCAATATGAAATTCTGTTTTTGCCACGTAAGCTCCGACAGGCCCATGCCATAATTCATGATGATACGCTAACAATGTAGGATCCATTTGCTGTTCTTCAATCACCTGTTTCATCCAATCGCGGTCGGCATACTTACATACATCATGTAGAATACCCGCAATCTCTGCCTTCTTTACATCTTCACCAAAACGTGCTGCGAGTTTCATCGCCGTATCAGCCACACCAATCGTATGAATATAACGTTTTTCAGGCATACGGTCTTTAATGGCTGCGAGTAGCTGTTGTCGTTCCATATAACCCTTCCTCTCGTATATAGTGTTCGACTTTCTGTGGTAACAGATAACGAACGGACTGATTATTTTTTAGACGTCTACGTAAAAGAGTAGACGATACATCGATAATTGGCGCTGCTACATGTATGACTGGTAATTCACTTTTACCCTCTGTTCCTGGGCGATCAACACCAACAAAATGAACGAGTTTAAGTAAATCCTCAATGCGATACCATGTATGAAGCGAATCGACCATATCGCCTCCGATGATAAAATAGAAATCACAATCTGGCTCGCGTTCTTTTAAAACTTGCAACGTCTCAAAGCTATACGACGTATCGCCTTTTTGAATTTCATACGGTTCAAGTTTAAACTTGGCATGATCTTCAATGGCAAGGGCTGTCATGTGTAAACGTTGTTCGCCTGTCGCACCATTCGGTTCTTCTTTATGCGGCGGAATCGCATTTGGCATAAAACGTACTTCGTCTAAGTCAAGTGCTTGTAATACTTCATTCGCCATCAATAAATGTCCAACATGTGGTGGATTAAACGTGCCTCCCATAATTCCTATTTTCTTCATCATCTTCACCCTACTTTGCTTTTGGTAATTCAATGCGACGGTTTTCGCGTTTTGGTGCTTCTTTATAAAGCACGACTGTTAAACCGATTAATTGAACTAATTCTGCATCTGTTCCTTCTGCTAATTCAGCTGCTACATCGCGCTTATCGAATTCACAGTTATCTAAAATACGCACTTTAATTAACTCACGTACGCGTAAAGCTTGTGTAATTTGCACGAGCATCGCTTCATTTACGCCGCCTTTACCTACTTGGAAAATCGGGTCTAAATGATGTGCCTCTGCACGTAAAAAACGTTTTTGTTTACCTGTTAACATAATAATTAATTTCCTCCTAAATGTGTCAACAACTGCTCTTTCACAGCTGTTGGGTCGGGACTTTGTTTCGTCCAATATTCAAAGGCAAGGGCACCTTGATGAATGAACATACCTAAGCCCGATACAATCGTTGCACCCTTGTCTTGTGCTGCCTGTAGTAAAGGCGTCATTAATGGATTATACACAATATCTGCAACAATTGCTGATGATTTTAATTTTTCAAGTGAGAAAGGTATCGTCACCTGACTATTTTTCATACCAGCAGGTGTTGTTTGAATCAGAATCGCGTACTCATCCAATTGTTCACTTGCTGTATTTAACGAAATCGCTTGTGCTGGAATTGTTAATTCAGCGCAAATTTGCTGTGCTTTTTCAACTGTACGATTACAAATCGTTACATCTGTATAGCCTATTGACTCAAGTGCAAACGCAATTCCTCGCGCTGCACCACCAGCCCCAATCAACAATACCTTTTTATGTCTTTTCGCATCGCCAATGACTTCTTCTAACGAACGAACAAATCCTAAACCATCTGTATTGTAGCCCTTTAAACGTCCATCTTCTAAGCGAACAACCGTATTGACTGCGCCCATTTTTTCAGCTGTTTCATCTAAAGCATCTAAAAATGGTCGAATTTTTTCTTTATGTGGAATCGTCACATTAAAACCGCTAATTCCAAGTAATTTCATCGAAGCAACAGCCGCTTCTAAATCTTCTTCTTTCACATGAATCGGCAAATAAGTCGCGTCGATTCCGAGTTGTTGAAACCATTCATTATGCATCATTGGCGATAAAGAATGTCCAATTGGATCTCCAATGACTGCGTACCACTTTTTCATGTCAAAATACCCCCTAAATGAGTGACGGACGAACTTGTACTTCTACGCCTTCTGGTGCATAAGCTGCAATCACGACATTTGGATCTTGTACAGTAATCCAACCTAAACCTGAAAAGACGATATCTGTTTTACCTTCTTTAATCGAAAATTCATGACGTACTAAACGAGGAAGTTGGTCGATGAATTCAGCAGTTGGTGGTGCTAATAATTCACCTTTGTGATTCTCATACAATTCATCTGCCTTTTCTAATTTTGTACGGTGAATTGTTAAATCATTCGCTACATAAACTGTGAAGGCTGAACGCTCTCCTTTGATAAAGTCAAAACGTGCTAATGCACCTACAAACAATGTTTGCTCTGCATTCAACTGGAATGTTTTCGGCTTGATTTCTTTTTTTGGCATAATATATTTTAATTCAGATGAATCTAAATGATGTGCCATTTGATGATGATTAATAATTCCTGGTGTATCATAGATTCCTTTTTCGTCATCCAGTGGAATTTCAATCATATCAAGCGTCGTTCCCGGGAAGTGTGATGTTGTAATCACATCGCCATGCCCTGTAGCCGTCTTAATAATGCGATTAATGAATGTTGACTTCCCTACATTCGTACAACCTACCACATATACATCTTCTCCACGTCGGTATGTGTCGATTGCTTCCATCGCTTCATCCATACCAAGACCTTTATGTGCACTCACAAGTAATACATCAACTGGTTTTAAGCCTAACTTCTTCGCTTCTTGCTTAATCCAATGTACCACTTTTTTCTTATTCACAGATTTCGGCAATAAATCCACTTTATTCGCGATTAATAATACTGGATTCGAACCAACGAATCGGTGTAAACCTGGTAACCAACTACCATTAAAATCGAAAATATCAACGATTTTTACGATTAGACCATTCTGTGTACCTAAGCCATTTAAAATGCGTAAAAAATCATCATCTGTTAAAGAAACAGGTTGAATTTCGTTATAATTTTTCAAACGGAAACAGCGTTTACAAATTACGTCTTCCTTTTCTAATGAAGATGCAGGTGCATAGCCCGGTGCTTTTGGATCCTCTGTTTGTATTTCTGTTCCGCAACCAATGCAGTGTAACTTTTCTTCCATTATGATTGTTCCTCCCAAGTTGGTATTCCTTTTTTGTCTAAATACTTATAGACTCTTTTTTCAATCGCACGATTAAACTTCGTCACAAAACCATCTGAGTTCGCGACTGGTTTGACAAGCATCGTATAAATTTTCATACGATTTGCGCCCATCATATCCGTTAACATTTGATCTCCTAGCATTAATACTTGATTTACGGGTAAATGTAAAGTAGATAATGCTTCTTTAAAAGCGCCTGTCAATGGCTTACGCGCACGGTAAATATAAGGCAACTCAAGCGGTTCTGCAAATTTTTTCACGCGATCTTCCGCATTATTTGAAGCAATGATGACACGAATGCCTGCTTCTTTCATTGTTTTCAGCCACTGTTCGACTTCAGGCGTCGCTAAAGCACGATCCCATTCAATTAAGGTATTGTCCAAATCTGTAATGATTCCTTTAATACCCAAAGCTTGTAACTTTTCAGGTGTTAAATCTAAAACAGAACCGACAAATTCCTTTGGCATAATTAATTTATACAAATGATGTTCTCTCCATTTTCAATTGATTTTTCATTTTACCTCATAAGATTATAACATATTACAAAAGGCTTCTCCCACCTGTATATGTGCACCTTGTTGAACATTTGGTAAAAATTCAACGGATTTTTCTTCAAATAACATTACAACGGTTGAACCGAATGCAAAATAACCAATCTCTTCGCCTTTTACCCATCTAGTAGATGTATTGGTTAATTGAATGGTATTAACGAACATCGCCCCTACTTTAATGACTGCCACTGTATCATCATATTTTGTTTTTAGTTCTGTGACCATACGGTAGTTTCCTGAAATCGGCTTTCTACCATACTTTAAACCGGCTTGATTTACAGGATAGCTATTATTCCCTAAAATGTATTGGCGCTCAATTTGACCATCTACAGGGCTGTGTACACGGTGATAATCTGCAGGACTTAAATAGAATACAATATATTGCCCGTTTTTGTAGCGCTGTGCATTGTCATGTTTACCTAGAAGCTCATCTAATTGATAAACCTGCCCTTTTACAGTAATCGATGTATTTTGTGTAATAACACCAAATGATTCAATTTTAGAATCTGCTGGACTTGTCATCACATCTAAGCGACCATCAACCGGACGAGCACTCGATTTTAGCTCTCTCGTAAAAAATTGTTGTAAAGTTGGGAAAGAATCGACTTTTTTTGAAACTTCCTGGGTACTAATATCGTATATATGGATATATGACTGGATGAATCGTTTGCTAATTTTGGAGTTCATCATTGTTTTTAAAAGATGCGATGACCACTTCTTATTCGTGAGTTCAATCGCAGTTTGGTACAGTTTCTTTTTGAGCATAATTATGCCTCCGATTTTTTTAATGATTTACAGTTGATATCTTAAAGACTTATAATAGTCTAATATTGAATAAAATTAAAGGAGTGTTGTCCATTGAATATGGTGGATATCACAGTAAAGAAGATGAAAGCAAATCTAGCGAACCTCATCACCCTTGGAAACATCTCATTCGGTGGTGCAGCGCTAATGGCTACAATCAATGAATCATACGGTTACGCGGTCTTATTTATTCTTATTGCTGCTTTGCTGGATCGATACGATGGTAAAGTCGCACGAAAATATAATCTAGAATCAGAGCTTGGTAAACAACTCGATTCGATGAGCGACATTATTTCGTTTGGTGTAGCACCTGCAGTATTAATGTATGAAGTTGAATTGACCGCTTACGGTAACTTAGGCATGGTCATCGCGGTATTATATATCGCTTGTGGTGCATTCCGACTTGCTCGATTCAATGTTACTGAATCAAATGGTTATTTCACTGGACTACCGATTACGGCTGCCGGAGCAATCTTAACCATCTCATTTTTCTTCTCGCCATGGTTATCAACGGCTTTCTATGTCGTATTGTTCCCATTACTTGCGATTTTAATGATTAGTAATTTCTCATTGAAGAAAGTGTAAATAAAGCGAAAGTTATGCCTCTTAGGTGTGACTTTCGTTTTTTTGTTATACTATTCTATTGTATCTTCTTTCCATTATTTATACGAAAGAAAATTGAATTTGTTTCATGAAAGTTCACAAAAAAATGAGCCACGCCTTTTCAGTACGTGACCCCATTATCTTATAAACTTTTAATTGTTTCTAATACAACTTGTGTCGAATGCTTTGCAGCTACTGGTAAAAATTCATCAAAGCTAATATTCGATTCTTTACCTGCGATATCCGATAACGCACGAATCACAACGAATGGTGTACCGAATTGATAACATACTTGTGCAACTGCTGCTGCTTCCATCTCAACAGCTTTCATTGTTGGGAACTGCTTACGAACGACTTCCACACGTACAGGATCATTCATGAATGCATCACCTGTTGTAATTAAGCCCGTCGCTGCTTGGTGTTCACCAATCTTTTGAACTGCTAATTCTGCTGCTTGCATTAAGTTTGCATCTGATTTGAATGCAGGTGGCATTTGAGGTACTTGACCAATCTCATAACCAAAGATTGTTGCATCAACGTCGTGATGGCGTACTTCATCTGAAATAACGATTGCACCTACTTCTAAATTCTCATCATATCCACCAGCTGAACCTGTGTTAATGACAACATCTGGTTTGAACTCATGTAAAAGAATTGTTGTAGACATGGCTGCATTCACTTTACCAATACCACTCTTTAAAAGGACTACATCTTTACCTTCGTATGTACCTTCTGTATATTCTGAGTTTGCAATGACTGTTGTTTTTGGATTTGAAATGGCTGCACGTAGTAACTCCACTTCTTCTTCCATTGCACCGATTACGGCAATTTTCATCGTTTGTTCCGCCTTCCATAGAAAAAATACGTTCTATCTTACATTACAGACTATTTGAAAATCCGTCAATGCCAATTAATAAGCACCTTGTAGTTGATTTAGCACTTCTACTTTTTCTGGTTTCCATCCTTTTTTTGCTACCCATTTTAAAGATACACGATATTTTTTCGTTTGATCTTTTGAAGATACTGTGATAATTGATGCATCTGCTGATCCATTACCTTTCGCATACCAAAGAATCCAGTCTTCTTCTTTAAGACCTGTAATATTTTGAACAGCTTGTAATTTTTCATTCCAGTCAACTGTACCCGCACTATAACTTGATACGTGCATTGTTGTACCATCATCTTGTTGCGCTGTTTTATATGGCTTCCATTCCTTATCTTCAATTACTTCATCAACAATTGCCTCATCTGATTTTGATACTTTAACCGTATCACTTTTTTTCAGTTCTTCCACATCTTTTACGACAGTTGGTTTAACTGTTTTTTTCTTTTTAACAGGTTCTTCCTCTTTAGGCGTCTCTTTTTGGGGTTGAGCTGTTACAGCTTCTTTTTCTGGCTCTTTCGCCTTTTGTTGTTCTTCACCGCCCGAAAAAATAATACTAGCTACTAAAATAATTAAACCGACAACAAGTGCGATTAAATAATTTAAAATACGGTCGCCTTTTTGTTTACTCGTCATATGTTTTTTTGAACGATATCTTCTTTGTTCTTCCATACTTTCACCTCTTAGTTACCGTCATAATAGCATATTTAATGAAAATATGCTTTCTGTTTGAATACGTTGTTAGCAAATTGAAATATTTTAAAGGTTGCATAACATATTTTACATTCATAAGACGTTTTTTTAGATAAAGAGTTCTTTATTAAAAAAGACTGAGACCTATGTGTTATAAAACACAATTTGTCCCAGTCTTTTTTCTATTACTTCTTATTTAATCGATACGATACGAACGTCCATATCGCCACCAGGTGTATTGATTTTTACTACATCATCAACCTTACGACCTAGTAAAGCTTTAGCGATTGGTGAATCGTTTGAAATACGTCCTTCGAATGGATCTGCTTCTGCTGAACCAACGATTGTGTATTCTTCTTCATCTTCGTCTGGAAGTTCTACGAATTTTACTGTGCAACCGATTGTTACTGTATCGCGTGCATCTGAACCTTCTTCGATAATCATCGCATTACGAATCATTGTTTGTAATAAAGAAATACGTCCTTCTACAAAACCTTGCTCATCTTTTGCTGCATCGTATTCCGAGTTCTCAGAAAGGTCACCGAAACCACGTGCGATTTTAATGCGTTCTACAACCTCTTTACGTTTTGTCGTAATTAGGTACTCTAATTCTTCTTCTAATTTTTGCTTACCCGCTGCTGTCATTGGGTATTGTTTTTCGTTAGACAATACAATCCACTCCTTAAGTACGATATAAAAATACTATGTCGCCATTCGTAACGAACGCGACATAGTGATTTCTCATTAACTTCTGTTAATCATTACCATGATATTACACAATGGTGTCAGATTCAACAATTGTTTTTATTTTTGTAACCATTAAATCGATTGCGACTTCATTTTGACCGCCTTCTGGGATAATAATATCCGCATAACGCTTCGTCGGTTCGATGAATTGATTATGCATTGGACGAACAACTGATAGGTATTGTTCAACAACTGAATCAATTGAACGACCACGCTCATTAATATCACGTAAAATACGACGAATGATGCGTAAATCTGAATCGGTATCAACGAATAATTTAATATCCATTAAGTCACGTAAACGTTCATCTGCTAATACAAGAATACCTTCTAAGATAATTACGTCTTGTGGTTCAATATGCTCTGTTTCTTTTGAGCGTGTATGCAAAGCATAATCATAGATTGGCTTTTCAATTGGCTCACGATTCAATAACTTTTCAATATCTGCAATTAATAAATCGGTATCGAATGCATTTGGATGGTCATAGTTTGTTTCAAGACGTTGTTCAAACTCCAAATGACTTTGATCTTTATAATAATAATCTTGTTCAATCACGACAAGGTTATGGTTTTTAAATACTTCATGAATTGCGTGTGTCACACTCGTTTTACCAGAGCCTGAACCTCCTGCAATTCCAATGACAACCGGTCTCTTTTTTGTCATCTTAGCGCATCTCCTTACGAATCATATCATGTGCATTCACTTTATGCTCACATTTGAAACGAACAATTTGTAGTGGATGTCTTGCTGCATCCAATGATTCGCCTTGTTCATCAAAGATTTCTTCTACAACGATTGTAAAGTTCTCAATCGCTGGACCGAAGAATTCGATTTCGTCGCCTGGTTTGAAGTAATTACGTTGTTGCAATGTAACCATTTGTGTTTCTTCATCGTAATCAAGTACCATACCACAGAAGTCGTAGTTTGTTTGTTTACCATGAACGCCAAACATTTGTTGTTCATAACTTGGTTCGCCTTCGAAGAATGAAGAAGCTGTTTCACGATTTGCACATTTATCTAATTCTTCTAACCATTCACGTTTGATGACAAAGTTTTCTGGGTCTGCACAATAAGCATCAATTACTTTACGATACACCGTTACAACTGTTGCGATATAGTGAATTGACTTCATACGACCTTCTACTTTTAATGAGTCGATGCCTAGTTCGATAATTTTTGGAATCGATTCAATTAATTTTAAGTCTTTTGGACTCATCGCAAATGCTTCTTTTCCTTCTTCGAATAACGGCTTTTCTTCGCCATCTTCTACTGCATATAAATCATAATCCCAACGACATGATTGGCAGCAACCGCCGCGGTTTGAGTCACGCGCTGTCATATGGTTTGATAATACACAACGTCCTGAATAAGCGATACACATCGCACCATGTACGAATGATTCGATTTCGATATCTACTTTTTCTTTCATTAATTGAATTTCTTCAGCACCTGTTTCACGTGCTAATACAACACGTTCTAAGCCCTGTTCTTTCCAATATTGAACTGCTTTCCAGTTCGATAGAGATTGTTGTGTACTTAAATGGATTTCAAGCTTTGGTGCGACTTCTTTACATGTTTCGATAATTAATGGGTCAGCTACGATAATTCCTGTAATGCCAACGCCTTCTAATGCTTGTAAATAATCTTCTAAACCGTCCATATTTTCATTATGCGCAAAAATATTTGTTGTTACATAGATTTTCGCACCATAACGGTTAGCAAATTCAACACCTTCTGCCATCTCTTCGATTGAGAAGTTCCCTGCATTTGAACGTAGTCCAAACTCTTGTCCACCGATAAATACCGCATCTGCTCCATAATGTACGGCAATTTTTAATTTTTCCAGATTCCCAGCAGGTGCTAACAGTTCTGGTTTCTTCGTAATGACACGCTTGCCATCAATGATTTCTGAAATACGATCATTTATAATAGTCGTCATGTTACGTCTCCTCCTAATAAACTGTTTCTTTGAAGTAGAATCCAGTATCTAACGGACGTAATTCTGGTTGAATCTCTTCAATTTTTTCAAGTAAGTCTTGCTTCATATCTTCGTATGCATCTTCTGACTCCATGTACGCATCAATCGCTTGACGGTAGCAAGCTGTTACTTCAACTGCATAGTCATCTGAGCATAGAACCGAATCAAATTTAAATGAATCAACGCCTGCTTCAAATAATTCATTTAGTTCATCAATAATACATACATCATTCGGACTGTAAATGTGTGTACCATTTAAATCTTCATAGATTGGGTATTTATTTTCACGTTCTTTATCATGTAAAAACATATTTTTCGCTTCTTTACGATTTTCAACTTCCATCGCTTTATCTTGGAATAAGAAGTAGTTGCCTAAAAGCGGACGTTTTGATTGGAACATACATGTCATACCATGCACCAATACTTCAATCTCAACTTCTGCGTTTTCTTTAATCTCTACAACTTCTTCCATGCTTAATTCACGAGCTAAATACGCGCGTGTTGCACCGCGTTTACCCCAGTAATTCGCTTGGAACCAGTTTGTAGAAATTGTTTCTGCATCCCAGTGAAGTGGAATTTCACAATTTGCTTCTCGGCGTGCAATAATAACAGCTGGATCGCCGAATACGATACCGTCTACATGTAATTCCGTTAGTTTTTCCATATAAGGAGCTAAATCATCGACACGATCATTATGATAAATCGCGTTCATTGCAACATAGACTTTTTTGCCTGCTGCATGAATCATTTTTGTTGCTTCTGCTACTTCTTCAATTGAAAATTCGCCTGCTAAACGCAAACCAAATTTTTGTTCACCAATTAAAAAAGCATCTGCACCAGCTTCAATCAAACGTGCTACGTGTTCAACTGAATGGGGTGTTACAAGTAATTCTGGTTTTTTCATGTTGGTCACCTCTTAATACAAATCAATAAACCATCGCCTACTGGGAAGAAAGTTGATTGATATTGCTCATTTTGAATAATCCATTCCGCAAATTGATGAAGGTTTCGAATCATCGTTCTTTTACGTTTTGGTACATCTTTCATGTCTAAATCTGATAGACCGTGCATATACATATTATCAATGTATAAAATGCCCCCTTGTTTGACAAGTGGACTATATTGATCAAAGAATTTTTGATATTGGCCTTTTGCCGCATCAATAAAAACAGCATCAAAAGATGGATATTTGCTTGCAATGTCCACTTCTAACGCGTCACCCTCGATTAATGTGATATTTTCTTTTACATCGGAACGTCCGATAAATGCTTTTGCATATTCAATGCGTGCTTCATCTCTTTCAATCGTTACAATATCAACATTTGGTACAGCTTGTGCCATACGAATTGCTGAGTAACCAATCGCGCTACCTACTTCTAAAATTGATTTCGGTTGTTGAATTCTTAGTAACTGTAATAAGTTTTCAATCGCTGAAAGCTGCATAATCGGTATGTAATTTTCAGCCGCAAACTGTTCCATTTCAATTAAAAGTTCATCTCGTTTAGGTATGAAGGATTGAATATAGGCATCTGAAATTTCCATCTGCTATTCCTCCTTAATTATATACAAAACACACTTTATCCTAACATAAAAGTATTTTAAAATCTAGATTTCAACCTTGCAAATCCATAATTTCATGCTTTTTCGACAAAGTTTTGAAAAGAAAACAACATTAAAAAAATCTAGACGATGTTCATTCATCATCTAGATTTTTATATTAACGCTATCTATGAGGCTAAAATAGCATCATTATTTTTGCGATTTGATGTACTTGGCTACATTATTTTGATGCTCTGAATACGTTTCAGCAAAGTGATTATTACCATCTTTATCTGCAACAAAGTATAGATATTTTGTTTTCGCAGGGTCAACCGTTGCATCAAGTGATGCACGTCCTGCATTCGCAATTGGGCCTGGTGGTAGACCTTTATTCAAGTACGTATTATACGGATTTTTCACTTCTAAATCTTTATACAGCACGCGATCTTTATGCTCACCAAGTGCATATAGAACAGTTGGATCTGTTTGAAGTGGCATACCTTGTTCAATACGATTATTGAATACACTTGCAATCGTTTCACGGTCTGTTTGTGCTGTCGCTTCACGTTCAAGAAGTGATGCAAATGTTAAGAACTCGTGCGGTGTCATGCCTAATTCTTTTAATTGCGGTTCATATGAACGAACAATCGCATCTGTTTGTGCAATCATCTTTTCAACAATTTCTTCTAAAGTTGGTTTCTTCGTGAAGAAATCATACGTAGATGGATATAAGTAACCTTCCAACTTGTAGCGAATATCTTTTCCATTGATATCTTTCGTTACTGTTTCTGGATACTTCGCTTTCATCTCTTTAATGAATTTTTCATTCGTTACGAGTTTCATAAACTCTTTTGATGTATAGTCTGTATTTTTCGCGATAATATTACCAATTTGATCGAGCGTTAATCCTTCTGGTATCGTAATTTGTAAATCTGCTTTACGATATACTTTACCCGTTTTTAACGATTTGATAATATCATCAATCGACATAGATGGTGGAATTCGATACGTTCCAGCTTGGAAACCAGAAGCATTTTTAAACTTTGTATAATATTTGAAGATTTTCGCATTACGAATAACGCCTTTATCTTCTAAAGTTTGTGATATCGTATCAATATTCGAACCGATTGGCAATTCGATTTTTACTGCTTTTTTATTATCTGGATCTACTGGTTTTAAAGCATTTGAAATATAAAAATAACTACTAATACTCCCAATTAATGCAATAGCAATAATAGCGATTCCCACGTACATCACAATTTTTCGGACTATTCTTTTTTCATGGCGTTGCTCTTGTAATCTCTTTAATTGATCATCGGGCAATTTTGGATCCACACATAATCCTCCTTCATATCACTCTCATCCTGACTCTTATGTAAAGTCACAACATGTTCATATTACTTGATTCTCTCTTTTTTTTCAAAAATATTTTATACGATTCAAAAAATCCGCCCCTATTATCTGCACTTTTCATAAGCACAAAACAATATTGGACGGACTTTCTTTTACAGACTCATAATTGTATTGACTACTTCTTCAATCATTGCCCATTCTTCTTCAGTTTCGATTTCGTATAATTGCTCGCCGCTACCATCTTCATTTTCGATGACTTCTGCTGCTTCAATTTGAATATCGTCTTCTTCTGTATCTTCATAAAACACGATATACGTTGAATCTGAATCGTCTGGTTCAATGCGCGTTAGAATCGTATAGACAACCTCATTGCCATCTTCATCTAATTCCGTAAAGAATTGACCACTATAATCTTGAGACATGAACATTCACCTCGTTTTGTAAGGACTATTCTTCTTCTTCATCAGCTAGCTCAGATAAAACGCTCTCGATGAATTCCCATTCTGCATCTGAATCGCTCTCGATTCCAACTAAACGGTCGCCTTCTTCGTCTTCTACAACGATTGCTGCTTGTACTTCTACAGGCTCGTCTGAATCGCTATGTTCTGCAAAAAGAACGTATTCTTTTTCGAATTCTTCTGAGTATACGCGTGTGATGACAGCATATACGATTTCGTTTCCGTTTTCATCAATTGCTACAATATGTTCATGGTTGTGTTCTTCTGACATATTAAAAGCCTCCCTTATGGTTGTTGAAATAGTGAATTATTCTTCGTCGTCTAATTGCTCAAGAATGTCTTCTAAGTAAGCCCATTCTTCTTCTGATTCGATTGGTTGTAATTCGCCATCTTCACCATTTTCTGCTGGTGTGAATGATGAAGCCATGATTTGTACATAACCTTCTTCATCCTCTGAACCGATTTCGCTGTATAATACGAAGTTTTTACCAAATTCTTCTGATTCTACGATTGTAAGAATCTCACAAAGAATTTCGTTCCCTTCCTCGTCTACTACTGTAATTGTGTTTTGTTTTTCATTTGTCATACTCTCATTCTCCTCTAAAAAGATTTGCGGTCTAAATATCCTTGTAAAATCATACTTGCAGCCATCTTATCAATGACCTTTTTACGATCTTTACGACGAACATCCGCTTCAATTAGCACGCGTTCTGCGGCCATCGTTGTCAGTCTTTCATCCCATAGTGTAACGGGAAATCCAAACTCCTGCTCTAACAGTGTAGCATAACGCTGTGATGCTTCTCCACGCGGACCCACTGTATTGTTCATGTTTTTTGGAAAACCAACGACAAATTCCTTCACATCGTATTGTTTTACGAGTTCACGAATTCGTTCCATACCAAACTTTTCATTCTCTTCGTCGATTTTAATCGTTTCAATCCCTTGAGCAGTCCAGCCAAGTGCATCGCTTACAGCTACTCCGATTGTTTTAGAACCGACATCTAAACCCATTACTCTCATTATTTTGCCTCGTTATTCTTTTTAATATAAAATTTCACAAGCTCTTCTAAAATTTCATCTCGTTCAAGCTTGCGAATCTTTGTACGAGCATCTTGATGACGTGGAATATATGCCGGATCGCCCGAAAGCAAATAACCCACCATTTGATTGATTGAGTTATACCCTTTTTCTTCTAGTGCTGCATGAACATGAAGCATCGTTTCGCGAACTTCTTGTTCCATAGGTTCTTCGGGAAAATTAAATTTCATCGTTTGATCAAACTTACTCATGCTAAGCACCTCACAGTAAAGTTAAGTAGTGTACTACTCTTTCAACTAGTATAACTTATTCCCTGTTCGTTTGAAACTCATTTTGCCCATTCGCTATGAAATAATTACTAGTGGCAAGAAAATAAGGTTTAAAAAGCATTGTTTTCCTGTTTGTTCCACCGTTTTTGGCTGCTTATTTTTATAACGTCATCTGTTTTTACTACATCATAGAAAAAAGCCAGTTCTCAAACAGTTGCCTAAGAACTGACTTCTTCTATTCATTAATTATTTTGCTAATGTTTCATAAACAGATGCAAGTGCTGCATCCAGTTGATTCGCATCTTTTGCACCAGCCATCGCCATATCTGGGCGACCGCCACCTTTACCACCACATTGTTCTGCTACTGCTTTGACAATGTTTCCTGCATGGTATTCTTTTCCTGCGATTTCTTTTGTTACACCTGCACATAGCATTACTTTATCGTCTGCTACTGCACCTAAAACGATCACCGCATTTGACATTTTCGCTTTTAAATCATCCATTAGTTGACGTAATTGGTTATTATCTTTCGCTTCTACGCGTGTTGATAATACTGTTACACCATTGATGTCTTTTGCATTCGCTAGAATATCACCTGCTTGTGCTGCTGCCATCTTCGCTGATAATGATTCATTTTCACGTTGTGCATCTTTTAAATCATGTTGTAATGATTCAATACGTGCTGGTACGTCTTTTGGATTTGATTTTAAAGCGTGTGCTGCTGCTTCTAATGTGTGTTGTTCTTCCTTCACTGCAAAGTATGCTGCACGACCTGTTACAGCTTCAATACGACGTGTTCCAGCGCCAATACCGCCTTCTGAAACAATTTTGAATAAACCAATTTCAGATGAACGTTTTACGTGAATACCACCACATAATTCGATTGAGTAATCTGATACTTGAACAACGCGTACAACATCACCATATTTTTCACCGAATAATGCCATTGCGCCCATTGCTTTTGCTTCGTCAATTGGCATTTCTTCGATGATTACTTCGATATCATCCCAAATTTTTTCGTTTACTGCACGTTCAATTGCTTCAATTTCTTCTTTTGTTGTTGCACCGAAGTGTGAGAAGTCAAAACGTAAACGATCTGGACCTACATATGAACCTGCTTGGTTAACGTGGTCACCTAAAATATCTTTTAATGCACGTTGTAATAAGTGTGTCGCTGTATGGTTTTTCACGATTAAGTTACGTTCTTCGCGATTTACGCTTGCAATCACTTCATCTTCTACATTCATTTCACCAGACTCTACTACAACTGTATGCAATGACTGACCGTTTGGTGCTTTTTGTACGTCTTTTACAAACGCTGTGAATGCATCATTTGAAATCGTACCGTGGTCCGCTACTTGTCCACCCATTTCTGCATAGAAAGGTGTTTCAGTTAAAATCACAAGTGCTTCTTCACCTTCAGAAACAGTTTTTACTTCTTCGCCGTTTGCAACGATTGCTGTAATAACTGTTTCTGTTTGTAATGTATCGCCACCTACGAATGTAGAAGCTTGTTTTAAGTTTGCTAACACTTCTGATTGTACTTTCATTGAGTCAACATCTTGACGTGCTTCACGTGCGCGTGTACGTTGTTTTTCCATCTCAACTTCAAAGCCAGCTTCGTCCACTGTCATCCCAACTTCAGCAGCGTACTCTTCTGTTAATTCTACTGGAAAACCGTATGTGTCATATAGACGGAATGCATCTGCACCTGGAATAACCATTTCGCCTTTTTCTTTTTGCGTTGCAACAACTTCGTTGAAAATTGCTAAACCATCATTTAATGTTTCGTGGAAGCGCTGTTCTTCATTTTTAATTACACGTTGAATGAACGCTTCTTTTTCTTTTACTTGTGGGTAGAAATCTTGCATGATTTCACCAACAGTTGGTACTAATTCAAACATGAACGGTTTTTCGATACCGATTTGTTTTGCATAACGTACTGCACGACGTAATAAACGACGTAATACATAACCGCGACCTTCATTTGATGGAAGTGCGCCATCACCAATTGCGAAAGCAACCGTACGAATATGGTCAGCGATGACTTTGAATGGTGTATTTACATCTTCTTCTGTACCAAAAATTTCACTTAATTCAATTTCGCCAGGACGCATGTAGCGACGGTTTGCGAATTTTTCAATTGTTTCAATGATTGGCATGAATAAATCTGTGTCATAGTTTGTTGGAACATCTTGCATAACCGACGCAACACGCTCTAAACCCATACCTGTATCAATATTTTGCTTTGGTAGTGGTGTATATGTGTGATCTGGATTATGGTTGAATTGAGAGAATACTAAGTTCCAGATTTCTAAGTAGCGTTCGTTTTCGCCACCTGGATATAATTCTGGATCTTTTGGGTCGTTTCCGTACATTTCGCCGCGGTCATAGAAAATTTCTGAGTTTGGACCCGATGGACCTTCACCGATATCCCAGAAGTTTCCTTCTAAACGAATCAGACGTTCTTCTGGAATGCCAATTTCGTCTTTCCAAATGTTATATGCTTCTGTATCTTCAGGGTGAATCGTAATAGATAATTTTTCACCGTCGAACCCTAACCATTCTTTTGACGTTAAGAATTCCCATGCGTAATGAATTGCTTCTTTTTTGAAGTAATCACCGATTGAGAAGTTCCCTAACATTTCGAAGAATGTATGGTGACGTGCTGTTTTACCAACGTTTTCAATATCGTTTGTACGAATCGCTTTTTGTGCATTTACGATACGTGGGTTATCTGGAATAACCGAGCCATCAAAATATTTTTTTAATGTAGCTACACCTGAGTTAATCCATAATAATGACGCATCATTAATTGGAACAAGTGGCATACTTGGTTCTTGTTTGTGCTGTTTTTCAACGAAGAATTCGATATACTTACGACGAATATCTGAAGCTTTCATGTGTGTTTCCTCCTAAAATTTAAATGCGATGAAGTGCTTTTCAAACAAAATAAAAAGTCCCCATCCCTATGGAAAGGGACGAGAACTGTCAATTCGTTTTCGTGGTACCACCCTAATTTATAAAAAGTATCAAGCAACACTTTTTATCTCTTAGCACTATAACGTAGTGAACGGCAGGGATTAACTGCACTCTGGAATAGCTTTCCGTTATCAATCGTGAAGGTTTTTTCAGCCATGAAACCTCTCTCTTAACACAATCAGTATAACGTACTCTTTTCCGTCATCGTGTTCAATTATTCTACTGCTGATTATAAAATAAAGTCGCTTAACCTGTCAATGCCCGCATCCTATTAAAAGTTATGCATTCCCCAGTAACCAATCGGTTCAAATCCAATGCGCTCGTAAATCTTTCCTGCTTTCGGGTTATCGTAGAACAAACAAACTACCTTATCTTCTGCTAGTAATTCCTCACACATTCTATAAAGAAGTGCTGTCGCATATCCTCTTTCTACATAATCAGGATGCGTCGCTACACCGACAATCATCGCTGACTGTAAATTTTCCGCTGCCGTTGAGACAACCGAAACAATTTGATCATCTTCCCAAAGCGCATACGTACGACCTGTTTGATTTTCAATCGTTCGAACCATTTGTTCCTCTGTTGTCGTACTATTTGCAAACTCTGGTATTTGTTGTAATAATGCACGGTGCTGTGGAATATCTTCTACAGTTGTTTTACGAATTGTAAAACGGTGTGGTGGTGCTTCTCCGATTAGTGCTGTACATTTTGCATAGTGCATCTTACCTGAGCGTTTAGGCGTTTTTTCAATTAAAGGATATAAAGACGTTAAAATATCGTACATACCAGATAAACCTAACAGTTGTTCATCTGTATTCACAATACGAGCGAAGCCTTCTACATCATATGTTCCTTCTGCATACATCACATACATATGGTCGTAGTTTAACAGCAGTGCAATCAACTGCTCATCTTGAAATTCCCCGTAAAGTTGTTGTATGTCAGAGTCGTATCCATACGCCTCCAAGTCACCAATAATGAATAAATTCTCTGCTGGCTTTTTTCCAATCAACTGCAGTACTTGTTGATGGTCTTGTTCTGTCAATTGTCGAATCATTTCATCATCCCCTTTTAAAGTTCCAACGATTATATCACCACATGGATTAAAATGGAAATAAAAACACCTAAATCGATTTATAACAAATCAACTTAGGCGTTCTTCAATTTATTCATTTTCTAGTAACTCTTGTTGTACTTCAATTAAAAAATCACTTGGTTTACAACCATCCATACCAATCATTGGCGAGATGTCCATAAAATTGTCCATCGTTAGAACAAATGTATTGCGTTGAATCATCTCATCATTCGTTTCTTCTACTTTTTGTTCAGTAGCTTCTTTTTCAGCAATTTGTTCAGATGTTTCACCAAGGCGCATCGCAAGTGTTGTCTGCCTTAAAACATCTGCATCATTTTGAATACCACGTAAAAATGTATCGGGTTCTCCGCACAAAATCAAAAAGTTTTTCGCACGTGTCAGACCTGTATAAAGAAGATTCTTTCGTAACATCTTGGCATAACTTCTTACAACGGGCATGATGACCATTGGGAACTCACTACCTTGTGATTTATGAATCGAACAACAATAGGCAAGTGTAATTTGATTTAGATCGGAGCGTTCATACGTTACTTCAATACCATCAAATGACACGATGACAACGTCTTGTTTTTCCGTCGTCTCTTTCGCTTTTAAAATCGAAATAATTTCGCCCATATCCCCATTAAAGACATTACTATTCGGCTGATTGACAAGTTGCAACACTTTGTCGCCAATACGGTACGTTGTGTCACCAAAGACAATCTCTTTCGTCTTCGCATTCTTTTTCGGATTGACAAACTCTTGAATCATTTTATTCAGTGCATCAATTCCGGCATCTCCTCTATACATCGGCGCTAGTACTTGGACATCGTGAATTGAGAATCCTTTTTTAAGCGCGGAACCAATCACTTGTTGAACGACGCTCGCAACTTGATTCGTATAGGCAGGGATAAAGGAGCGGTCTTTTGTTTTCTCTGTTAAATTCGTCGGTTGCTCTCCCATTTTCATCTGATGCGCCAACTCAATAATAGACGAGCCATCTGCTTGACGATACACATCGGTTAATTCGACCGTTGGAATCGCTTTTGAAGCGAGTAAATCTTTTAGCACTTGCCCCGGACCTACAGGCGGTAGCTGATCTTGGTCACCAACGAATACAATTTGACAGTGGTCATTTAATGCACGTAGTAATTGATGTGCGAGCCACGTATCAACCATCGACATCTCATCGACAATAATTAATTTACCACCGATTTCTCGTTCTGTTTCTTCGTCTTTATCTTGTCCATTAAAGCCAAGTAGACGGTGAATCGTCTGTGCAGGTAAGCCTGTCGATTCACTTAAACGCTTCGCGGCACGACCTGTTGGTGCAACAAGAATAATGGGGAATTCTTCGTCTTTTTTACTATATTCTTTCGGATCAAGTGATAATCCATGTAACTCTGCAAATACATCAACAATCCCACGTACAACGGTTGTTTTCCCTGTACCTGGTCCCCCTGTTAAAATCATAACCGCACTATTAATAGCTGTCTCAATTGCATGGATTTGTGTCGTTGCATAGGTCACACCAAAGCGTTCCTCTGCGTCACCAATCCATGTGCGAATTTCAGAAAGCGGAAATGCTGATTGTTGTTCATTCTTCTCTTTTAACTGCAAAATCTTTGACGCAATCCCCACCTCTGAATAATAAAGAGATGGTAAATAGAGACGTGTCTCCTCACCACACAACTGTCCATTTTCACCAAGACGAATAATCGCTTGTGAAATCTCTTCGTAAGTGAGTTGGATAGGCTGACTTTGTTCCAAAAGAGCTTTTGCTTGTGGAATAACCTGTTCAGCAGAGACATAGGTATGTCCTTCTGAAATCGATGCTTGATTAATAATATGTAACACTGCTGCTTCAATACGGTCTGGATGCTTTCCTTCAATTCCTAAAATAGCGCCTAAATCATCTGCACGCTGAAAACCCACTCCTTCTACATCTTGAATGAGTCGGTACGGATTTTCTTGTAAGAGTTGAAGTGTATCATCTAAATAGAGCTGATAGATTTTGATTGCTAATTGTGCGCCAAAACCCCATTCGCCTAATTTAATCATAATACGGTCCATCCCTAGATTTTGTTGGAGTACAAGTCGCAATGTCTCTTTCTTTTCTTCATTTAAACGCGGAATACCATCCAAAGATGAAGGATCTTGAATGATGACCTTAATTGCATCCGCTCCCAATTGATCGACAATGATTTTTGCTGTTCGTTGTCCGATTCCTGGGAATAAATCACTTGATAAATACGAGATGACACCTGCTTCAGTTGCAGGAATCTCTTTTTCAAATGTTTCTGCTTTGAATTGTGTGCCGTATTTCGGATGGGTTGTCATACGCCCTGTAAAACGATAGAGCGCATCCTCTACTACCTTTGGAAAATATCCAGCGACAATCACTTCTTTTTCTTGGTAATCTGTATTCGTCTCTTGAATTTTCACTTTCACAATTGAAAATAAATTTTCTGCATTATGAAAAATAGAGACGACAGGTCGACCTACTACGAAAAATGGTTCATTCGCAAATAGTGAAAGATTTTCAGTCAACACTGTCCCCTCCTTTTTTATTGGTTATTCTTCTTTTGCTCAAGCATATCGTAAATATAACGCGCTTGATCAAATTCAGGTTGTAATGTGTAAGCTTGTTTTAAATGATACTGTGCATCTTTAATATTATCTGTAGAAACTGCAAATAATACACCTAAGTTATAATGTGCATCTGCATTATTCCAATCTTCATTGATAATATGACGCAGTTCTTTTTCTGCTTCTTCAAACATTTCTAATGAACACATTAAAATCGCAAATGATAAACGAATTTGTAAATCCTCTGGTGCTAATTCTGCTGCACGCTGTAAATAAGGAAGTGCTAGTTTCGTATTCCCACTTGCTTCAAGCGATTTTCCAAGCATGAAGTAAGCATCTGCCCCTTCAATGCCTTTACGAATTGAACGCTCATAAATTTTTGCCGCTTCTTCAAAACGCTCATTATTGTAATAAAGATTCGCTAAACCATAATAAGCAGTCGCTGCATCTTCATCCAATGTAATAGCTTTTTGGAAAAAGCGCTCTGCACGTTCTGTATCATCCATTGAAGCGAGTAGATTACCGAAGTTAATGTAGCCAATCGCTTCTTCAGGATTTGCTTCGATTGCTTCAGTAAATGCTTTTGCTGCATCTTCAAAACGCTTTTCTTGCATCGCTTTGATGCCTTCTTCATTATGATTCACAAAAATCCAACTCCTATTACCCTACATATGTTAATTTTTCACCGTTTTTAAATACTTCATCAATTGTACCGCCACCGATACACTCATCACCATCATATAATACAACCGATTGTCCTGGTGTAATCGCACGTGTTGGTTCTGAGAATGTTACAGACCAATCGCCATTATCTAGTAATGTTACATCTACAGGCACATCTGTTTGACGGTAACGGAACTTCGCTGTGCAGCTAAAGTTCTTGTCGAACGTGCGATTCGTTGTAAAGCTTGTTTTCACAGCCGTTAAGCTTGTTGAATATAACAAGTCGTTATGGAAACCTTGTCCAACTAATAAAACATTACGCTCTAAATCTTTACCAACTACAAACCAAGGCTCACCATCTCCACCGATTCCTAAACCATGACGTTGACCTAATGTGTAATACATTAAACCATCGTGTTTACCCATCACTTTACCATCAAATGTTTCCATATTACCTGGTTGTGCTGGTAGGTATTGGCTTAAGAATTCTTTGAAATTACGTTCACCGATGAAACAGATCCCTGTTGAGTCTTTTTTCTTCGCTGTCGCAAGTCCTGCTTCTTCTGCAATTTCACGTACACGTGGTTTTTCTAAATCACCGATTGGGAACATCACATGTGATAATTGTTCCTGTGATAATTGATTTAAGAAGTATGTTTGATCTTTATTATGGTCCACACCACGTAACATTTTCACGCCATCTTCTGTTTGTTCAACGCGTGCATAGTGACCTGTTGCAAGATAGTCGGCACCTAATTTTAATGCATGTTCTAAAAAGGCTTTAAATTTAATCTCTTTATTACACATTACATCCGGGTTTGGTGTACGTCCTGCTTTATATTCTTCTAAGAAGTATGAGAATACTTTATCCCAGTATTGTTTTTCAAAATTGACAGCATAATAGGGAATCCCAATTTGATTACATACTTTAATGACATCTTCATAGTCTTCCGTTGCTGTACATACGCCATTCTCATCTGTATCATCCCAGTTTTTCATGAAGATACCGATCACATCATAGCCTTGTTTTTTTAATAGGTACGCTGCTACAGACGAGTCAACGCCACCCGACATCCCTACGACAACACGTGTTTTTGAGGGGTCTTTTACTTCATTCATTTTCTTCTCACCTGATTTCTATACATTCGCTAATCTTTGTACAATATCTACTGTACGTTTTGCAGCTTCTGCTACTGTATCATCTGTTAGCCCATATCCGAAACTAAAACGAATCGAATTACGCAATTCTGCAGAATCTTTTCCAAACATCGCAACTAAAACATGTGATGGATCAATTGAACCTGCTGTACATGCTGAACCACTTGATACCGCAACACCAGCCATATCTAAATTGACAAGGAATGACTCTACATCCATTCCTGCAAAGCTTATATTCAATACATGCGGTAGACCATTTTCGACTTGCCCATTAACTTTAAAATGAATCCCACTCGCTGTAAAGGTGTCTACTATGATTTGTTGATATTTTTTCAACTGTATTCGTTTTTCATCCATTGTTGCCTGTGCAATTTCGACTGCTTTTGCAAACCCAACAATCCCTGGAATATTTTCTGTACCCGCACGACGTTTACGTTCTTGTTCCCCACCTAAAATAAGTGGTTGCAAAGGTGTTTGTTCACGTTGGTATAAAAATCCGACACCTTTTGGACCATTCAACTTATGCGCTGAAGCAGATAATAAATCAACTTTTAACTCGTCTACATTGATTTTTTCAAGTCCAAATGCTTGCACTGCATCCGTATGGAATGTCGCTTGATGTTCAGTTAATAATGCACCAATTTCTGCAATTGGTTGTATAGAACCTACTTCATTATTACCTGCCATAATCGTAACGAGAATCGTATCTTCGCGAAGTGCTTGTTCTACATCTGCAACTGATACAACTCCCTGTTCATTAACAGGTAAATAGGTCACTTCAAAACCTTCTGTTTCAAGCTGTTCACATGGATGTAATACCGCATGATGTTCAATTGCTGTTGTAATAATATGACGACCTTGCGCTTTTTTCGCATAGGCTGTTCCGCGAATCGCTAAATTATCTGCCTCCGAGCCACCACCCGTAAAGATGATTTCATTGTCTTTGGCTTGAATAGATGTTGCAATCACATGACGTGCATCATCTAAATATTTTCGTGCATGGCGACCAAGCTGATGGATACTTGATGGATTACCAAATACCTCTGACATCACTTCTGTCATCACTTGAATCACTTGTGGATGCATCGGTGATGTTGCCGCATGGTCTAAATAGATTTCGTTCATGAAAAAAATCTCCTTTAAATATAGAACATAAAGTTTTCATCTGTGTTTTCGTCTGTATATTTCGCTAAATCTTCCAGACTTGTTGTATCCAAAACTGTTTTTACAGCATCGCGAATACGCATCCATAACTCACGTTGTGGTGGTGCTTCATTTTCGATTCCTTCTACAGGTTGAATCGGGCCTTCTAATACTTTAATCACATCTGCTGTTGAAATCAAATGTGGTGGCTTCGATAACATATAACCACCGTAAGCACCACGTACACTCTTGACTAAACCCGAGTTACGAAGTGGTGATACTAATTGCTCTAAATAAGCTTCTGATAAATGATTATCTGCGGCGATTTGACGCAGTGGAATTGGTCCTTGTCCGTACTGTTTTGCTAACTCAATCATAATTGTAAGCCCATAACGGCCTTTTGTTGAGATCTTCACTCGTATGCACCTCATCTAAATTATAAATTCTTTATCGTTAAATTATAACATATTACCACCCATCGTACTTGGTTTTGCTATACTATTATTTATTATGTAACATTCTTATTTAAGGAAAGGAGCAGATGATTATGCCGAATGAACCGCTTGCCTACCGTATGCGACCACAAAATATAGAAGAAATTGTTGGACATGAAGACGTGATTGGACCTAACACGCATCTCTATAAAATGATTCAAAAAGGACATGTACCGTCTATGCTCCTCTACGGAAATCCAGGTATTGGCAAAACATCAATTGCTTATGCTATTGCAGGAAGTGTATCTATTCCTTTCTTTGCATTAAACGCCACACGCGCTGGAAAAAAAGATGTCGAAGGAATTGTAGCGGAAGCTCATTTTTCAGGTCAAGTGATTTTATTTTTAGATGAAATTCATCGTTTTAATAAATTACAACAAGATACGTTACTGCCACATGTCGAAAATGGTTCGATTATTTTAATTGGTGCAACGACCGAAAATCCATTTCACGACGTAAACCCTGCCATCCGTTCTCGTTGTGGTGAGATTAAACAATTAAAACGACTGACAACTGTAAATCTAGAACAATTAATCCGACAAGCATTACAAGACGAAAAACGTGGGCTTGGTCGTTATAACATTCAAATCACAGAAGAGCAAATTCACCAAATTGCACAGGCTGGGAATGGAGATGCGAGAAAAGCATTAAATTTATTAGAATCTGTTTACTACGCTGCTGATGAAGAAACTGACGTGGCAATCGTAACAGATAAATTAGTCGCACAACTCGCTGAAAAGATTGGTTTATATGGAGATGCGAAAGGTGATCAATTTTATAATTTATTATCCGCTTTACAAAAATCCATTCGCGGTAGTGATGTCAACGCTGCACTTTATTATTTAGCGCACTGTTTAGAAAATGGCGACTTAATCGCAGTGAACCGAAGACTACTCGTCATTAGTTACGAAGATGTCGGCTTAGCTGACCCACAAGTCGGGCCTCATGTGTTAGCAGCTGTTCAATCGGCTGAACGCCTTGGTATGCCAGAAGCACGCATTCCACTTGCGCAAGCTGTTATCGAAATGTGCCTCGCTGAAAAATCAAACTCTGCGATAAGTGCCATTGACGCTGCCATACATGATATCCATACAGGCAAAACCGGCGACATTCCCATGCACTTACGTGACACACATTATAGCGGTGCAGCAGAACTTGGAAATGTCGGCTATCAGTACCCGCATAATACACCAATCGGTACATTCGGTGGTTGGGTGAATCAACAATACTTACCTGACGAACTCGTAACACGCGAATACTACACACCTGTTATCGCAGGTAAAGAACAACGCATGGCTACCATTTACGATAAATTAAAATCATTCAAAAAGAAAAAATGAGAAACAGCCATGCGCTGCTTCTCATTTTTCTTATGTCGTTACTTTTAAGACGGTTTTAATTTTTTGCATAATCCCACCAGAGCTATATGTGAGAACACTTCGTTTATAGAATGTCACACTAATTGTGAAGAGTAGTGCAACTGTAGCGAATAAAATAGCGAGTGAAATCCATACCGATACAGTTGAAATATCCGTCGCACCTAAACGTAATGTCATAAGCATACCTGATGTAAATGGAATATACGAGAATACTTTAATAAGTAAAGAATCTGGATTCGAAATACCTGAAAGCATCACGTAAAAACCGATTAACATAATGAATACGCCTGGCATCATTACTTGTGAAGCTTCTTCTACCTTTGATACGAGTGAACCTGCAAGCGCACCAATTAATAAGAACAGGATGATTGATAATAAGAAGAAGAGAATGACATAGATAAAGTAAGTAGCTGGTAGTTGACCGAGCATCTCTTGTAAACCATCTGTCACTGATTTCTTCGCTGTGAATTGAATGAGAATATATGCACCGACTGCTAAAATCGCAATTTGCGTTAAGCCTGTTAAAAATACACCAATTAATTTAGAGAATAAATGTGTAGATGGCTTAACACTCGCCATTAATACTTCTAATACACGAGAGCCTTTTTCAGAAGCAATATCGGTTGTAATCATTGATAAATAACTTGTGACGAATAAATAGATTAAAAAGCCCATAATATATGCAATTAGAATACCTGCTGACTTTTCTTCAGCTGTTTTATTCGATGTTTTCTCTTGTAAATCGACTTGTTTTACAACTGTATTCGTCTGTAAAATTTTCGCTGCTTGCTCAGCTGATAAATTTAATTGTTGTACACTATATACTTTTCCTGCATTTTCAGCAAGTGCATCAATTTTAGATTGAACTTGTAAATCAAGTGATTTCGCTGTTGCAAGTTCAACAGCTAATTGTTGATCTTTTGATGTTAAATAAACTGCTGCATCGTATTTTTCCTTTTTGACAAGTGCATCTACTTCTTTTTTCGATTCTTTGACAACTTTGAACTTCACTTCTTTATCCGAAGGAAATTGCTTTGCTAAATCAAGTTTTGTATCATCTACCAGTGCGATTGTTACATACTTATTGTCATCTGTAAAAATCCCTTTAATACTTGACCAGTTCACTGCTACTGCAATAATAGCTAAATATAAAAGCGTTAATAATATAAAGGACTTCGACTTAATCTTTTGAAGATAAAGTTGCTTAATGAGTAGTCCAAGTTTATTCATTTGGCGCACCTACTTTCAATTTAAAGATTTCATCGAGCGATAAATAGTCCATACTGAATTTGTCCATATAAGAACCTTCACTAATCGCTTGGTATAATGCTTCACCATAACTTTCGTCTTGTAGATATAACGTGTAACCATCTCTCGTCTGCTCCACACGTTCGACACCTTCCAATACTTCAAGCTCTGGTTTTGTTTTCGCCGTACGAATACTCAGTTTGATTTTTCCGTATAGCGCCTTTAACTCTTGTAACCCACCTGTATAAAGCGAAGCACCTCTTTTTAAAATACATAAGTGGTCGCATAGTTCTTCGACATTATCCATTTGATGACTTGAAAATAAAATTGTCGTTCCTTGCTTTTTTAAGTCTAAAATCGCATCCATTAATAACTGACGATTCACAGGATCTAGCCCACTAAACGGCTCATCCAAAATTAAAAATTCTGGTTTATGAATAAAACTCGCAATCAGTTGTACTTTTTGTTGATTCCCTTTTGAAAGTGTCTCTGCTTTATCATTTCGCTTATCTGTCAGCTCAAATCGTTCTAACCAGTACTGAATTTCCGTCTTTAATTCTTTTTTTGATTTCCCTTTTAACATGCCGAAAAAGTAAAGCTGTTCTTCTACTTTCATTTGCGGATAAATGCCACGTTCTTCAGGTAAATAACCTAAAAAATCCCGCTCTAGCTTATGTACCGATTTTCCTTTCCATAAAATTGTTCCTTCTGTCGTATCTTGAAGATTTAAAATCATACGGAAAGTCGTTGTTTTACCTGCACCATTTTGACCGATTAATCCGAAGACTTCTCCTTCATTAATCGTGAAATCTAGTGCATTGACAGCAACAAAATCTTTATACTTTTTTGTTACCTGTCTCACTTCTAGTGTCATGGAACACACTCCTTTTCATGTTATCTATTTATTATACAGAATAAATAAGTAAAAAGTTTCATTTATTTCCAAAGTGGTTGTAAAAAATAAAAAGTAGGACACCGTTTACTACGATATCCCACTTTATATATCATACTTCTTGTCGCTCCTGTATAATACGCTTCGCTACTTCATAACCACCTTTTACAACAATTGGTGAACCACCACCTGGATGAACGGTTCCCCCTACATAGTAAAGGTTATCCAGTTTCAAATCGTGGTTCGATGGTCTAAAGAAACTACCCTTCCATGTATTCGAAGCTTGTCCATAAATTGCTCCTTGTCTAACAGCAAATGTGTCCGCAATATAATGCGGTGGCAAAGCTTTTCTCTCAACAATTTGTTCTTCTTTAATCCCCCATTTCTGAAGGGCATCATCCACTTGCTCTACTAAGCCATCTTGTGAGGCATAAAGATTTGCGGGTGCGTTAATCAAAACGAACAGTGTTGGTAATCGACTTGAATCGGACGCATGTGGATAACAACCATAGACACTCGGTTTACGCGCATAATTTCCTTCCCTTAATGTCTTAAATTCGGCTACATAATCATTACTAAATAATACATTATGATGATGTAAATCAACCGGCTCTTTTAATGCGATGAGTTCTACATAAGCAGACGTTGAAAGTTCACGCTTCGGTATTTTTCGACCTAGTAAAGATTGCATGACATCATAATCCATATCACTCACAAAAATATCCGCTTCATAACGCCCTTTTTCTGTTTCGCAAAAGCGAATTGTATCGCCGTCCATCGCGAATTTCAAAACTGGTTCATTTAGATGAAGTTTAACACCTTGTTCGCGTAATACACGTTCAAATGTAGCCGCAATATTCGGTGGTCCACCCTCTAAAAAATAAGTTCCTTCAACTAACTCAAAATAGGCAATCATCGCAAATGTCGCAGGTGTTTCATATGGAGAAGAACCGATATACGTCGCAAAGCGATTGAATAACTGTCGAATTTTCTTATTAGGGAAATAGTGACCTAAAAATGCATCTAATGTTTGAAACGGACGTGCTGCCATTAAATTTTTCATTAATGAAGCCTTTGTATAATCTTTTACATTAAAGAATGTTTTATTTAAAAAAGCTTTTTCACTTAGATGAAATAGACGTGTAATCTCTAAAATAAAAGCTGGATAATTTTCTGCACTCACTGGATCAATAAGCGCAATTTGACGCTGCATCTCCGCTACGTCTGTTGTAAATGTGATTGTGACATCTTTAAAGCGATGTGCAGTCGGTTGTTCCACTCGCTGAAATGGTAATGCTTCTTTTGGCTGTACAAAAGGCGCTAGTACATCCCAAAAGTAACGTGGCATTGTAAGCGTGTTGGGACCAAAATCAAATGTATGCTCACCGAGTTGAATTGATTGCATCTTGCCGCCTAACCAACTATTTTTTTCGAAAACTTTCACATTGTAATGCGTACTTAATGTGAGTGCAGTCGCTAAACCACCTAAACCACCCCCCACAACAATCGCTGTCGGCTTCATAATATACGTCCTTTCCAATAAGTATTTTTTTGTCTAACTGTTCGAATCATTGTTGTGATGAGTAATACACAATAAACGATGGCACTAACAGGCATAAGTAGCGTATAGATATTCAACTCTTTCGCAAGTAAATCACTAATTAAACGCATGAGTGTAATACAAACGAGTGGTACTAATAATACATACTTTGTTATAAAAACCCCATAGATTGCCAAACCTACTGGACTGACAAAGTAAAGAAAATAGAATACGACTAAAAAAATGCCTGTTAGATAAGAATGATTAATTCCTCTAAAACAGTTTTTTTGAAACCCTTGCCATGTTTCTTGGCGATTCGCATACATCGCGCAAGATACGAAGTCGGTAATATTATAGAGCATGGCTTTTTTATCATGATGCTTTAAAATACGAAATAATGCCACATCCTCTACTACCGCATCTTTTACAGAAGCATGTCCTCCAATTTCTTCGTACACTTCTTTTCGAATTGCAATAAATGCACCACTTGCAGCGGTTGCCGCTACCATACGTTGATGATTCGCAAGTGCGATTGGTAGATGGAAATAAACAAAAAAATGAAGCAATGGCGTTAACAGACATTCCAACACATTGCTCGCTTTAAAACGAGGAAAACCCGTTAATGCATCAATCGGTTGTGTAAACATCGTTGCCACTGCTTCTAATGTTTTCTTTTGAAGCGTTACATCTGCATCAATCCAAAGGAGTACATCACCACTTGCTTCATCTGCTAATACTTGGCATGCATGTGGTTTACCACGCCATCCTTCTGGTAAAGCTTTTCCTCGAATCATGCGAAAGCGTGTATCTTCATGTAATCGCTCTTCGATTAACTGCGCTGTGCAATCTGTTGAATCATCATCATATAGAATAAATTCTGCATTTTTATACGTTACATTTTTCAAACTCGTCATTAATTCATGTACATGTGTTTCTTCATTTCGTAGTGGCACTAACACACTTATTTTTGAATCATTATGCTGTGCTACTCGTAATTTCTTCAAAAATTGAATATTGAAAATCAGCCAAATAAGTCCGATTAAAAAAGGTATGGTTATTACCATAAGCGTACAAACCCTTCTTCTTCTTTTGCAATTACTTGTGCTTTTAAACAATCTAAATAATATGTCATACCTTCTTGAATCGATGTTCGCTTACTTGCCGGTTGATAATCCATCCGACAAGCTACTTCACCTTTTAAACCGTCTGTATATGAATAGTAAATTGAAATATATAAAATTCCATGTTGAGGGAATTTACTTATTATTTTGTCCATACCTGGTTGAATCGTCAAAGGTCGCTTTTCCTGATGTTCTTCTACACCTTGCGGAAAAAGTGTAATCGTATTCGTTTTAGCTAGTGCATACATCTGTTTGATTTCAGATACTTTAATCGGCTTTGAGATAGGAAATGTTCCAATCCCCTTAAACAAAGGAAACTTTTTCAAGCCCTCTGCACTCATACCTGCGACAATGTTTGAAGGCAAATAGCCTCGCTTGAATAATTCAAAAAGAACGAGGCTATCATAAAAACTACTATGATTGACAACGACCATACACGGTTCTTGAATCGTTGTCAGATTGACTTTCATCGTTTGAAACATTCTTCGCATCATGAAGCGCTGACCAATTTGAAAGAATAATAAATTAGATTTTTTGCGAATCATTTGCAGCACCCCTTATAAATTGGAGTAGTAAAAAACCAATCACTCCAACGAAAAATGCTAAGTATAGTTTGGATAAAATAGCAATCCATAAGAATAAAATAACGATGGTCCAAAAGACGACACGCATTTGTTTAATCATGTTGACGCTCGGCTCGTTTTTACGCGTACGTGGTAATAATAATTGTAAAATAAAAGCAACAACGAACCAGCCAATAAAGTTACTCGCTGGTATTCCATAATACGCACTATTGTCCTCCCAAATCCAATACTGCTTTGCAACGAAAGCAACAGGATCAAGAATTAAGTCTAAAAGAACGACGTAGAGTGCCGCAAAGAAAGCACGAGAAAAACGATGTTTTAGACGAATCGTTAAAGCATGACCTGCCATAACCATAACAACCCAAGCAAATCCTATGCCGATTGGAACACCGAATAATAATGGTGGAAAACGATCGGTATAATCATAATTACCAAAAAAGACATTAAAATAGGCACTTAATCCTTCCACACTGAACGTGACAATCCAAATAAAGATGGAAATGAGTAAACCTTTTCCGTTCCCGAAAGCATGCATTGCATAGCGAACTGCAATTAACCCAGCAAGAATCAAAAATACACTATTTGCCCATTCCAACCATGGTGGAATGAGGCTGAATCCAACGAGGATACAGCCAATTGTAAACCAAACTAGATAGAGCCTATAAACTAGCATGACTCAATTCCGTAATACGATAATCTAATTCTTGTGGTAGCGGCTTGATTGGGAATGTCTTTTGTCCATCTCGCTCTAACATTAAGTTCGCTGTAATACGTGCAGATTCAATAATGATTGGTAGACCACTACCTGGGTGCGTTCCGCCACCTACTAACCAGCAATTCTCGTATGGCGCAAAGTGGTTATGAGGACGGAATGTCATCATTTGATTTAATTGGTGTCCAAGGTTAAATGTTGCACCTTTATACACATTCATTTTTTCTTCCCAATCAATTGGTGAATAGATTAATTCTTCTTCGATGTGTGAAGCTAAATCTGTTAGACCAAGACGTTCTTCAAGTGTTGCAATTAATAAATCACGGTATTGTTGCTTCACTTCATTCCATTCAATCTCACTGAAGTTATTTGGAACAGGTGCTAATACATACAATGTCGATTTACCAGCTGGTGCTAGCGTATCGTCTGTTACCACTGGATTTTGAACGTAGATTGACATATCTTTTGAAATCACTTTTGTACCAGAGATTTCTTCCATGTTTTTGCGGTAATCTTCAGCAAATAGGATTGTATGATGTTGTAAATCATATTGTGTATCGATTCCTAGATACAACATGAATGTTGAACAAGAATATTGTTTTTTCTCAATTTTTTGTGGTGACCACTGACGTTTTTTCGGTACATTTAATAGCTTTGTTAAAGCATAACCGAAGTCAGCATTGATGACTACATCGTCACAATGAAGGAGTTGTCCATCCTCTAAACGGATACCTTCAATGCGCTTTTTATACTGTACAACTTCTTTAATTGGTGTATTTAAATGAATTTTTACGCCTTGTTCTTCCAATACTTTCGCCATCGCTTTTGTTAATTGATTTAAACCACCTTTTAAGTGATAAATTCCGTAAGCTTGTTCGATATACGAAAGAATCGAGAATGCACCAGGGCAATTCCACGGTGACATACCTAAATATTTTGATTGAAATGTAAATGCTAGCTGTAATTGTTCATCATCAAAGTACTTTCCTAATTTATCCATTAAACATTTACCAAATTCTAACTCTGGTAGCGCTTTTAATGTTTCAGGAGCTAATAAATCCGTCACGCTGTCCATCTTACGTTGTAAAAGTGGCGCAAGTGCTTCTAGCTTTTTATGTGTTTCTTGTAAATAGCGTGTATAACCTTCTTCGTTACCTGGGAAGGTTTTTGAGATTGTTTCAATCATTTGATCGTAATCTGAACTTACAGTAAAACGCTTGTCCGCATAAACCAACTCATAAAGAGGTGATAGTGCGACTGGCTCTACATAATCTTCTAATGTACGACCTGTTAATTCAAAAATTTCACGTACTAAGTACATCATATTTAAAAACGTTGGACCGCGATCAAATGTATAATCACCTAATTGGATAGAACTTGTACGTCCACCAACAAAGTTTTCTTTCTCAAATACTTCTACATCATATCCTGCATGCGCTAATAACATGGCTGATGTTAGGCCCCCTGGACCTGCACCGACTACATAAATTTTTTTCATTTATATTTCCCCCTGTAAAGGATTAGTTGAGTATAATTGCAGCATTTTTACATATCATTCCTACTGTATTAAATATACCAGTAAGTATAATTAAATTTATACCGTTAATCCATTTTTGTCAAACCTTATTTAATAAAAGGTTGGACAAATTTATAAAAGCGTCTATAATGACTAGTACATACTTCATTGTGAGAGGAGTTGATTCCATGGATGATTTTTCTCAAAATTACTCTATATCTAGCGTTGAAGCGATTACTGGGATTAAAAAAGAAACATTGCGTAAGTGGGAACAACGCTATGACTTTTTACATCCGACACGACTAGAGAATGGTTATCGTCAGTATTCACAGCAACAAGTAGAGTTTTTATGTTTATTACAAAGTCAATTGCAACAAGGCATTTCATTAAAAAAATCTATTCAGTATGCAACTGAGCAAACTGAAAAAAGACCATCTACCCTTTCTCTTGTCGAACCTTTTCTTTACCAATTACTCGCCTATGGAGAAGAATGTGACGAAGAAGCTTTTTCCATCACATTACATCAAGCTCATCAAACACTTGGTTTGACCGTTTACTTGCAACAACTTATTCGACCTTTTTTACAAGAGGTTGGAAGGCGTTGGATGACAAAACAATGGTCCGAATATCAAGAAAAATTCGTATCTACAATTATTCAAAATCATCTTGTTGAAGTGAAACAACAAATCCCTGTTTCTAAAAATGCACCACTGGTGATCGGCGCTTGCTTACCATACGAAAACCATGAACTACCTTTGCACATTCTACTCTTACAAATTCTATTAAAAGGTTATCGCGTATTTTTAATTGGACGTTCACCAGCAGCAGGTACAATCGAGGACTTTGTAGATAAATTACACCCAACTGTTGTACTATTATCAGCTACAACTCATATACCGTTGGATCATCCAAACTATTTATATGAATTGGATGAGTTCGCCAAAAAGCGTCCAAAAATAACTTTTTTCTTAGGTGGTACAGGTGCTAATCAACTGATTGAAAGAAAACCTTTGACAACCATTACGATTACACATACGCTTGAACCGATTTGGAATGCATTAAAAAAGACTACTTCTTAAAAATCGAATCTTCTTAGAGGGTTCGATTTTTATTTACATTTTTTCTGCTTCGTATGTAATGGTGTAAAACTATTTTGTCCAACCTTTGCTCAAGTAAGTTGTATAATACAAAATAACGTATTATTCAATTATCTATCCGACTAGTTTTCGCTCCACACGCACACAACCTCATTCTTCTTACTCTTTAAGACGTACCACTTTTTAAATTCCTCTAGTCCTTAATTCAGTTATAAAGAAAAAGACATAAAAGATATGTACATATTTATACATATACCCCTTAATTATACAAAAAAGATTGTTTTTTCATGTAATCATACTTCCAAAAACAATTCTTTCAATTAATTATGAAATTTTTTTTACAAATATTAAAGACTCATACCGTTCAAGTGTACCACTTATTTCCTTAAAAAGAATTTATTTCGTCTTATTTACAGTAAATCAAAAAAAGCTTCCGACGATTTGAATTATTCGTCGAAAACTTTTTATAATTTATTGATTTTTTACTGTTGCAATATGAATCGGTGATAAAATATCACGTACTACCCAACTCGCTGCAATCAAACCTACAGATGATGGAACGAATGCATTAGATGATGGTGGCATTTTCGCTTTACGAATAGCTGCATCTGGATTCCCAACTTCTCCTACAACATCTGGACGAATCACAATCGGGCTTTCATCTGAGAAAATAACAGGCACGCCCTTTTTAATTCCCTCTTTACGAAGTTTTGTACGAATGACTTTCGCCAGTGGATCTGTATGCGTTTTTGAAATATCAGCGATTTGGAATCGTGTTGGATCCATCTTATTCGCAGCACCCATACTTGAGATAATTGGAATATCACGCTTTAAGCACTCTTTCATAATATGAATTTTATATATTACTGTATCTGATGCATCAATAACATAATCTGGCTTGTAGCTGAAAAATTCTTCATATGTTTCTTCTGTATAAAACATGTGTAAATCATGTACTTCACAATCTGGGTTGATATCTGCGATACGTTCTTTCATGACTGCTGATTTTGAGCGTCCGATTGTTGACATATATGCGACTAACTGACGGTTAATATTTGTAATATCCACATCATCTTTATCTACTAAAATAATACGACCAATTCCAGAACGTGCGATGGCTTCTGCTGCGAATGAACCTACGCCACCTACACCTAGAATAGCGACTGTCTTATTTTTTAATAACTCAATACCTTCTGTACCCACTGCTAACTCATTACGAGAAAATTGATGTAACAAAATAACCCACTCCGATATGTTTTTTGTAAGTATTCCTACTTAATTACTCTGAAAAAAATATACAATGTAACGCACGTAATTGCAAGTAAAAATCCAAACAACTCGAACGTATAACGAATTGTTTGGATTCTTTTTAAATCATTAAATCAGTTAAGACAATTACATTTGCATGATCTTGTAATGCTGTAACTGGAACATCGATTGTTTTTTCACCGTGCATGAATGCTTCAAGTGCAGCACGTTTTTTTTCACCTACTGCAATCAGTACAATTTGTTTCGCACGAAGAATAGATGAAATCCCCATCGTAATCGCTTCTGTTGGTACTTCATTAATCGAATGGAAAAAGCGTGCATTCGCTTCACGTGTCGACTCTGTCAATGTTACAACATGTGTAGGCGCATCGAATGGCGTCCCCGGTTCATTAAAACCAATATGCCCATTCTCTCCAATTCCTAGTAGCTGAAAATCAAGTGTTGTTGCTTGCAATTTTTGTTCATACGCTGCCGCTTCTGCTTTTGCATCTTTAGCTTCACCATTCGGTAACGTCGATTTTGCAAATGGCTTTTGATTAAATAAATGCTTTTTCATAAAAGATACATAACTCTCTGTATGTGTCGCAGGTAATCCTACATACTCATCTAAATTAAAGCTTTCACATGTAGAAAAATCTAAATCACTCGCACAAATTTTCTCATATAAAGGAATCATCGTTCCTCCAGTTGCCAAACCAAATGTTTTTGCGCCATTTTCTTTTGCTTCTTTAAAAAGCTCCATACCTCTTGTGTATAATTCATCTAAATTCGAAATTACTTCTAATTTGATTGACATAGTTTACTCCTTTTAATGTGTTTTTAACTCTTGCGAAAACTGTTTCAGAAATGTATAAGCAAGTGTACGTTCAATTCTTTGCAAAGCGCCAATAACCGCACCTCCAACGGGCGAAACTTTTGGTGCAATAAAAACATAGGGTAATTGTTTTTTCGCAATAATAATTGACAATAACTCCTCATATAATTCAAAATTTGTAAAAACGCCACCCATTAGTACAACGGGAATAAACATTCCTTTTTGCCATTCTGTTTGTTTTCGACACGCTTCGATTGCCTCAATAAATTGAGCACAAGATGTCTCAATAATTTCTCTAGCTATTGAATCTTTTTGAAGTGCAGATTCTTCCACATATCGACTTAAAGAAGCAATATATGTGCGTGGGTGCTCTTGTGAATAAACACAATGGACTAATTCGGGCACATTTTCAACACCACAATGCTTTAAAACTTTTGTTGTCAATATCGTTTCAGGTCCTCGTTCTTGCAATATGTACAATGCCTAGTTTTCGAAGTGTATCTGCATATAAAGCGATACACGCGTCACTCTCTATTATAATCGAAACTTCATCACCATAAAACCTTTTGAAAATAGAATAGACACTTTTTTTTAATCCCATTTCCATTACTCCAACATGCCTAGCAAAATAACTTTTAACTAAATGAAAAACAACAGGATTTCGCTCTTGTAAAAAGTGGAAATTTAACTGTCAACTCTAACATGTGACGATTTAATTTTCACAAAGTTTCTTCATTAGATGAAGTGCTTGATTTAATACATTTTCACCGTTCATCATACCGTAGTCGGACATGCTAATAACATCTAGCGGAATACCTGTACCTGCTAACTTTTTATCGAAAGATGATTTTAAGTAACGGACTTGTGGTCCAAGTAACAGGACATCAATTGATTTGTTGTCCATTGTTTTTTTACTTCATTTTCTGCAATGGCAAAAATATCTGCCTCCATATTTTGTCTCTGTGCTACTTTTTACATTTCGTTACGAGTAAATTTGTACTCATCCCTGCTACGCATACCAACATAATCGTTTTCACTGTGCAACTCCCCTTTGAAATGTAAACGTTTTCTTGATTTGAACATAGCATTTATTGGTATATACCACAACTTTTTTCACATTTTAACTATTAATTGCATTGGTACATTTAGATAAAATAATACTATCAAAGCTTTGAATTTAAGTGGTATAGTCCAATTTTCTCCTTATTTAAAATACTCATTGAAAAGACAATTACTTTTCGGAAAGAGTTGATTTATTTCTGAAATAATCTCACCATCTACTTGTACACATTGGCGATAAAGAAGTTGTTCAATTGGGTCATAACCAGCAACTAAAGAAGCCAAATGTTGGATTGAAATCGTCCATAAGCGTGTAGTAGGTTTTATTATTATTTCTCAACAGATCCTTTATGGATAGGAAAAACACCTTCATTCCAAAGTGCAAATGTACCCAGAACTTGTATATAAAAAGAAATATTTTTTTGGTAATGTCAGTTATGTAAAAAAAGCATATACATCTACAATACGGAGCATCGTTTCTCGTTTTCGTTGTTGTTTAATTTGTGGTTTAGTAAATGACAACATAAATTTCTGTTCTATTGATATAACACCTCTTACTTTATCAATACTAGAGGCATGCGAAAAAACATAACGCTAAATTGCTTCTTCTACTGAATAGTAATCATGGACTGTAAAGTGTAAATTTCTATAAAAACCCCCCTCGATGTTTTAAAAAAAGCCATCCGAAAATAGCGATACAATTACCCTATTTTCAAGATAGCTTTTATTTAATTTATAATAGATTTTCAATTACATAATTTTCGATGTCAGCTGATGTCGTTAACGTTAAAATATGATCAATGTGTTTTTTCATTTCAGCTTTTGATAACTTCGAAATTTGAGCACGTGCATGTAAGATAGATGAAGCACTCATCGAGAATTCATCTAAACCAAAACCAAGCAAGATTGGGATGGCAATCTCGTCTCCTGCCATTTCACCACACATGCCAACCCATTTACCATTTGCATGTGCAGCATCTATTACATTTTTAACTAAACGCAAGATTGCTGGATGGTAAGGTTGATATAAATAAGATACTTTTTCGTTCATACGATCAGCAGCTAATGTATATTGAATTAAATCGTTCGTACCAATCGATAAGAAGTCAGCCTCTTTTGCAAATAAATCTGCAATGACTGCAGCAGAAGGAATTTCTACCATCATACCCACTTCAATATCATCTGATACTTCGAACCCTTCCTCAATTAATTCAGCTTTTACTTCCATTAAAAAGTTTTTAGCTGTACGGAATTCATCGAGTGTCGCAATCATTGGGAACATAATCTTTAAATCCCCATGAATACTTGCGCGTAATAATGCACGTAATTGCACACGGAATAATGAGCGCTCTTCTAAGCATAGACGAATTGCACGATATCCTAAGAAGGGGTTCATTTCCTCTGGAAGCGTTAAATAACTCAGTTCTTTATCCCCACCTATATCAAGTGTACGAACTACTGTCTTACGCCCTTCCATTTTCTCAAGAACTGTTTTATATGCTATATACTGCTCTTCCTCGGACGGAAAATCATTACGGTCCATGTATAGGAATTCGGTTCTAAATAGACCTACACCATCCCCACCATTTGCTCTCACAACCTCTGCATCATCTGGTCTACCTATATTCCCTGCAATTTCGACGTGATGACCATCTCGATCTACACTTGGTTGGTCAATATAAGCACGAAGCGCCGCTTGTTCTGCTTCAAAGGCTTCTTTCTTTTGCTCATATTCGTTTACAACTTCTTGCGTCGGGTTGAAGATTGCAATACCTGTTGAACCATCTAATACAACCATTTCATTATGTTCAACAGATGTGGTCGCGATTTTTGTACCAACAATCGCAGGTATTTCAAGCGTACGTGCTAAAATAGCGGAGTGCGATGTACGTCCACCGATATCTGTTATAAAACCTTGTACAAATTGTTTGTTCAATTGTGCTGTCATAGATGGTGTTAAATCATCTGCAATAATAATGACGTCCTCTGCAATAGTGGTTAAATCTGGTAAATCAACTTCAAGTAGCTTAGCGAGAATACGTTGCGAGACATCACGAATGTCGGCAGCACGCTCTTTCATATATTCATTATCCATTGATTCAAAAGTAGCTATAAATGTGGAAGCCACTTCATCTAGTGCAGCTTCAGCATTTACACCTTTATCAATTTTACTTTCTATTGTCATACGCATTTCTGGATCTTGTAAAACAAGTAGATGTGCAGAGAAAATTTCAGCATTTTCTTTTCCAAACTTTTCAATAGCGTGATTACGAATCAACTCTAACT
Organism: Kurthia sp. YJT4; assembly: GCF_030219945.1. Classification (NCBI taxonomy): domain Bacteria; kingdom Bacillati; phylum Bacillota; class Bacilli; order Caryophanales; family Caryophanaceae; genus Kurthia; species Kurthia sp. YJT4. The sequence goes on from NZ_CP126689.1 coordinate 1,947,140, forward strand.
CGATTTTTGCAAGATCGATTGCGCGCTGTAATCGTGCTTTTTCCTCTGAAAAATCTTTTATTTCGTACTTATCAAAGGTTAAGTTTGGTTCTACAAGGCGGTAGGCTTTAGCAACGGCAATACCATTTGAAACGCCAATTCCTTTAATCTCCAACATACTATACCTCTACTCCAATACCTTCTTCTAGAATTACTGCACCTGCTTTTTCTACCGCTGCCTCTTCATCACTACCATTTGCTGAAATTGTAATAATTCCATCTGCTGGAATTCCTAATGCCATAACACCCATAATTGATTTTAAATTTACTGAACGACCATCATATGTTAATTGAACATCCGATGAGAACGGTGTTACCGCTGATACTAATAGTGTACATGGACGTGCATGTAAGCCTTCTGAGCTTGTAATTTTATATTGTTTTTCCATTCTAAAAACCTCCATTTAATTAAAAGTTAATACGGTGTTCATATTGCTTCATATAAAATGCATTTGTATTTCCTTCTTGTTCAACGTTATTACTCACAAAAATAGGAAACGTTTTTTTGTCATCGTGAAATAATTGCACAACGCGCACAATGACTTCATTTAATAATGTAACGCCTGCAAGAGTTGATACTGGACCATAACGCAAACCGTTTTGCTCCATAATACCATCACCAAGTGGTACATGTGTATTTAATACCACATCTGCATAGGTTTCTAATCTTTTTTTTGTTGGATGTTTAGAAGATTGTTCACAATATGCTAATGATTGCAGTGTTATCACAGGTATACCCTTTTCTTTTGCTCGTAAAGCTATCTCAATTGGTACAGCATTTTTTCCACTTGTTGAAATAACAATAAGTACATCATGAGATTGAAATTCAAAATGCGACCAATATTCTTCGATGTGCGAAAGGTCCTTTTCATTTTCTGAAGATATTTCTGCACCTTTATGCAACATGAGTGGTTCGATGCATACAGCTTTAGCTGGTACTAAACCACCTGCTCGGTAATAAGCCTCTTGAGCAATTAATTGCGAATGACCACAACCAAACAATTGCAAAATGCCCCCTTGTTCAATAGACTGATAAATTATATTTGCAGCTTGTTCGATTGCTTGTTGCTCTTGTTCTTCTAGTACTTGAAGAAGATTCGCCACTTTTTGCAAATAGATGCTCATTCTTTCACCTCTGAATTTCACTAATAAATTTATAACGATCTGCTCGATAAGAAGAACGTACCAATTCAAATGGTCTTCCATCCGTTAAGTAACTAATACGCTTAATCATTAGTACAATTGCAGATGGATCAATTTGAAGATACTTACTATCCTCTTTTGCTACAATAGAAGCTTCCATCTGCTGAATCGCGTTCCCAATTTTCAAACCATATGTGTCTTCTACCAAACGATAGAGCGAACCATTAAATGATTCTTCTGTTAAATTAGGTAAAGCTCTAACTGGAATATACGTACGTTCGATTGCCATCGGTTGCTCATCTGCATTACGAATTCGCACGATGAAATATACTTCTTCGCCTTCTTCTAATAGTAAATCTCGTGCTATATCAAATGGTGGTTTTTGTTTTTCAAACTTAATTAATTTATTACTTGGCACTAAACCTCTCGCACGCATATCTTCTGTGAAACTCGTCAAACCGTTCAATGGCTGTTCTAATTTAGGTTTTGATACAAAAGTACCTCTCCCTTTTTCACGATACAATAAGCCATTTAATACAAGATTTGTGATTGCTTGGCGCACTGTCATACGACTTACTCCAAAAATCACAGATAATTCTCTTTCTGAAGGAATTGGCTCTCCCACTACATATTCACCCGAATCGATACGTCTTTTTAGTTCTTCTTCAATTTGGACATAGATTGGAATATGTGAACTTTTGTTTACCAAAATACATCATCCTTTACATTTTGTGCGCTTCAAAGACAACTTTACCTTTTTTAATAGTCTTTTGTACAATCAAATCCTGGTCTAATAAGACAAAATCTGCATCTGCACCAACACAGATTTTCCCTTTATTTAATTCGTTCAACTGTTGCGCTGCATTTGCTGATGACATAGCTACAAGTTCTTCCATTGTACAGTTTGTTAATTGTTTCATATGTCTAAGAGCTGCATCCATTGTGAGCACACTGCCTGCTAAAGCACCATTTGAAAGGTGTGCTCCTGTTTCTGTTACATGTACTGTTTGACCACCCAAATCATAGTCACCATAAGGGACACCCTTTGCACGCATTGCATCTGTAATTAAAATAATGCCAGATGCACCTTTCATACGATATGCTAATTTAACTGCTTGTTCGTGACTATGAATAAAATCGACAATTAACTCGACTTTAATCGCATCCAGTAATAAACTTGCTCCCACCACACCAGGTTCTCGGTGATGGAATGGTCGCATCTGATTATAGAGATGTGTTCCTTGTGTCGCACCATAATTTACTGCTTGTTCCACCTCATCGTACGTTGCATCAGAGTGACCAATCGATACAATGACTCCTTCTTTTGAGACCGCCTTCACAAATTCAAAACCATTTTCTACCTCTGGTGCTACCGTAATTTCCTTTATTTTATTTCCACTTAGTTGCTGCCATTTTCTAAAGAGTTCAATAGATGGTGGAATAATATATTCTTCTGGTTGTGCACCTACACGATGAATGGATATAAATGGCCCTTCTACATGGACACCTAAAACTTCTGCTTCATCTTCTGTATTTTCAAAATGTGCAATGGTTTGTAGTGCTGATTCAATGGCTTCTATTTTTTGTGTCATTGTTGTGGCTAAAAAACTTGTAACCCCTTCTTTGACGAGTGATTTTGCCATCGTATGCAAAGCATCTTCGGTAGCATCCATTGTATCTACACCGGCAGACCCATGGATGTGCAAATCGATGAACCCTGGAAATAGATACTGATTTTCTCCATCTATTTCTTCAGTTGTTTGTTGCGTTAGAGATGAACCAATAGCTATAATTTTTCCCTCTTGAATCACTACATCTTGATTTTCAAATGACTGATCGGCATTGACAATATGCACGTTTTTTATTTTGACTGTAGACATATGTGCTTTATCATCCTTTCTATTTAAGTAAAGGACAATGCAGGAGAAGTTTCTCCCGCATTGTAGTGATTAATTATTTTACATCAATAATACTTGCTGTACCTGCTTCTTGATATCCTGATTTTTTCAGCGTAACTTCTTTTCCTTGTGAATTTGTGAAGACAACTGGCGTTACGAGCGATGGAACTTGTGAGCGAATCGCTTCAATATCCACATTCATTAATTTGTCGCCTCGTTGAATAAATTGATTAGCTTCTACAAATATTTCGAATCCTTCACCATTTAATTTTACAGTGTCTAAACCAACATGAATGAGAATTTCCATCCCATTATCTGCTTGAATACCAATCGCATGTTTTGTTGGGAATACCATCACGACTTTACCGTCAACCGGTGATTGAATAACACCGTCTTGAATATCAATACCAAATCCAGGTCCCATTGCTCCAGACGCAAATGCTTGATCTGGAATGTCTGCAAGTGGTAAAAGTTTACCTGTAATCGGCATTTCAAAATCTCCTGGAATGAACGCTTCATTCTCTGTTGGTGCATCTTCTTTTAATGCTGTAATTTCAATAGATTCATCTTTTAATGGTGGATTCCCAGCTTTTATTCGATTTTTAATTGCTTCTGCTAGGAACTCAACAGATGTTCCAATAATCACTTGTACATTGGTTTTACTAATTTTCATAACACCACGTGCGCCATATTTTTTTAATTCTTTTTCATCTACTTTTTCTGAATCTTTTAATGTCATACGAAGACGCGTTGTACAATAATCAACTTGTTGAATATTATCTACGCCACCTAATCCTTCGATAGTATGATACGCTTTGGCTTCTAATACTTCATCTCCAGACATACCTACCATATCTGCTTCTTCTTCCTCATCTTCACGTCCTGGTGTTTTTAAATCCAGTTTGCGAATTAAGAAGTAGAAAATAACAAAGTAAAGTGCACCGAAGACTAAACCAAGAGGTATCAGTAATAATGGATTTTCAGCTAACCTATAATTTAAAAGATAATCAATAAAGCTAGCGGAGAAACCAAAACCATCACGGAAGCCTACAATGTAAGCAACAGCAAGTGAAATACCTGTTAATACGGCATGAATTCCATATAAGATTGGTGATAAGAACATGAATGAGAATTCAATTGGTTCTGTTACACCTGTTAAGAATGCTGTAATACCAATCGATAAGAACATACCTGCTACAAGCGGACGTCTTTTCTTTTCTGCTGCTAAGAACATCGCTAAACATGCAGCTGGTAAACCAAACATCATAATCGGGAAGAAACCAGCTTGGAAATGTCCTGCTGTTGGATCCGCTGCTAAGAAACGTGGAATATCACCTTTTACAATATTTCCTGCTGTTGTCGTAAATGTTCCAAAATCAAACCATACGACTGTATTAATAACATGATGTAAGCCTGTTGGTATTAATAATCGATTTAAAAAACCATAAATCCCTGCACCAAGAGGCCCTGCACCTATCATCCAATTCGCTACACTATCCAGTAGTGCTTGAGGGTAGCCCCATAACACACCTAAAATTGCCCCTAAAATTGCCATGACAATCGATGTAATGATGGGAACAAACCGTCGACCACCGAAGAAGGAGAGCCATTCAGGGAATTGAATATTACGGAATTTATTATAAAGTAGACCTGCTGTCACCCCTGAAATTACACCACCGAACACTCCCATATCTAGTTTGTCATTAACGGACCCTAAAACAGCTACGAGTACTAGCTGTGCAATCAAACCGGCTAAAGCCGCAGCACCTGCACCGTCAACAGCTAATCCCATCGCAATACCAACAGCAAAAATAATGGGTAGATTGCCTAGAATTGCATTACCTGCAGCTACCATAATAGCAGCTACGTATTGAATCCATGCAATGTCGATATGCCCTAACATATCATCCGAGCCGAATCGTACTAGTATTGCAGCAGCTGGTAATGTCGCAATTGGAAACATTAAAGACTTACCAATTTTTTGTAAAAAAGCCAACATGTTTATCCCACTCCTTTGTTAAAATTTTCTTCTTGGTATAGTTGTCTATACCAATTATAAAGCGTTTTCACAGACTTGAAAACCCCTTTATATAATTGTTCTTTTCCCTTTATAATTGGTATGAAACAAAAAAACAGATTATCGTTGCTAAAATAGCTTTTTTCGATAACCTGTATAGTTAAAATTATTTTTGAATTTTTTGTAAAAGCGGGTGAATAACGAAGTGAATCATCTTCGCTTCATTCGGATCACCTTTTGCACAAAATTGATGCGTTGGGAAGGAGTAGGGTTCCATCTGCATTTCAATATACTTCTGAACGAATGGATTTGCTTGAATTGCTTGCATCGCATACTCTTCTTCATCCAGTTGGTATGCCAACATGAAAACCCATGTTAACCATCTAAACAAAGCCGTGTCTTCAATGGCTGTTTGTAATAAATCTTCTAAAATTTTTGGTTGATCAATTAAAAAGTGTAAGCACGCATAGAAATAATATAGTATTGTATGCTGCCTTAACTCATTGAATGGAATGTCTGACAAAATGGCTAACGCTTCTTCAAAACGTCCTTGTTGATATAATAATGTAGTTTTGAGTAAATAAATCCGATTGCGATTCAACATTGTAATTGGATAGTCTTGCAAAATAGCTAAACGTTCATCAGCTGTCTCATATTCCGATAAAATAATTTGAGCATCATGATTATTCGGGTCATAGTTTAATGCTAAACGTGCTAGTTCATATCTCTTACGTTCGCCATCTTCTAAAAAAGCTTCATATGCATACTTTTGTGCTTTTTCATGTTTTTTAATTGGTTTATATGGAATATGTTCAAGCTTTTTTTCCATACGTTTTTCATCTAAATCATTTGTAAAAATCATTTTTTCTAAATGTTTATGCATTTGCCATTGTTTGAATTCATCCATTGTTGCGTCTGTACCAACAAAATAAATAGCTTGTCGAATTTTATCAAACATAAAAACATCAAAATCTTGTTCAAAATACATCGAAATTTTCTTACTATAACGTGCAATTGTACTTGGTGATACATCAAAAATCGTACCGAGTCTTTTTTGCGTGATGACACGTGGAACAAAGTCGTAACGCATACCAAAATCAAGAACTGCTGCAATTAATGCCTGTTTTTTTCGCACATGTTCAATACGCTTTTCTTCCATGAGATAGTTGAAAAATAGACATGTCAAACGATCACTTTTTACATCTAAATCAAGGAATAACATGTCTAAATTAACAATAAGCTGAAGTGCTTCAACATTCATTTCTTTTTCATCTGGTTGCAATACTGGGTTTTCTGTAATCAAGTCTAATAGACAATCCAATAAACTTTCTTTAAAAAAAGCTTCTAATTCTTCATGCTTTGATTGTTCGAAGCGATGGAACCAACTATCTAACAAAATCTCTTGAGAAGCTTCTAAAATAATAGCACTACTTAATAGTCCATAAAAACGCTCATTTACACCTGGTACGATATGCCCTAAAATCAAATTACCTTCTACTTGATCTTCCAAATCAACATCGGCTAAATAAATACATTCACCTGTCCAAATATGTTCGGCAATCACATAGTCTTCATAGAAAGACTTCATTCGACCGACAAAATAATAAGGTGTTTGCCAACTAGATAAAATGAGATGTGTTTTTGGTTGGACAATCGCTTTCATCTGCTCGATTAGATGATACCCCCACTCCAAACGATTCTCAGTAAAGAAATAAAGATCCGTCAATAAATGTTGGAGTGTGGCAGAATCAATTTGCTCTTCAAAACATTGAAGGCGCTCTATACCAACCCACTGTTGAAGCGCAATCAGTTCTTCTTCAGTTGGATGTTCAGATAGAAAAGTTTGAACAACTCGGCCTTTAATCGCTGTCCAATGTTTTTCAAGTGTATTATTTTTTTTAACGAAACAACACATACTCGCTTTCTTGCCACTCTGACAAGGACATAGTAGTTCTTCGTATGCCACGTAAGTCACATCCTCCCATTTATTCAATATAAATAAAAAAACTCCGATTCAATATGGAATCAGAGTTTTGAAATGTGTCAATATTAAATACAAATCCCGATTGTGCCGTCCATTAATGCATCGTTTGAACCCGCTCTCCGCAGGTGGGTGTTCGCACTCTAGAAAAATCATGTTCTCCGAAAAGACATACCTTTTCCTAAAGAATATAAAACTCCCTTATCATTAGTGTTCGGTTAAAACTGATGTATGTGTGACGAACACATCAGGATTTGTATTACAGATAATATAACATAAGCAATCTGTATATTTCAAATCATAAGCATCTTCTATCTGTTCCATTTTATTCCTTTATTATATCACTATAAGTACTAAAGGGAAATAATTGCTTTTAAAAATTCAAAATAAATTCATACTTCAACTATAGTTATTTTTTTCCCTGTTTTATGTCTTCAAAACAATATTGTATATACTTTAGTAAGTGGTTAACAGTCTAGCATTTTAAAAAAAGAACTTTGGCATGAATTCATACCAAAGTTCCTCTCATTTTTAATTAATCTTCGTCTGCTAATGTTTTTACACGGATGTGTAATTCATCTAATTGTGCAGTTGATACATCAGAAGGGGCATCTGTTAATAAGCAGCTTGCTGATGCAGTTTTAGGGAATGCAATTGTATCACGTAAGTTATCGCGACCTGCAAGTAGCATGATGAAACGGTCAAGACCGAATGCTACACCACCATGTGGTGGCACACCGAATTCAAATGCATCCATTAAGAAACCGAATTGTTCTTGTGCTTGTTCTTCTGTGAAACCAAGTAATTTGAACATTTTTTCTTGTAATTCTTTTTCGTAAATACGTAATGAACCACCGCCAAGCTCGTAACCGTTTAATACAATATCGTATGCTTGTGCACGAACTTTACTTGGGTCTGTATCCATTAATTCTAAATCTTCATCGAATGGACGAGTGAATGGGTGATGTGCTGCTGTGTAGCGACCTGCCTCTTCATCATACTCAAGTAATGGCCAGTCTGTAATCCATAGGAATGCAAATTTAGACTCATCGATTAACTCTAAATCTTTACCTAATTTTTTACGAAGGGCGCCTAGAGCATCTGCTACGATTGCTGGCTTATCTGCTACGAATACTAATGTATCACCAGGTTCTGCACCCATACGTTCCATTAATTTTACGCCGTAATCGTCTTGGAAAAACTTACCGATTGGACCTGTTAAACCTTCAACACCTGTTTCTGTCACTTTAATCCATGCAAGACCTTTTGCACCGTAACGACCAACGAATTTTGTTAATTCATCCAAGTCTTTACGAGAGTATTTGTCGTTTGCACCTTTGATATTTAAACCTTTTACTTGTTTACCATCTGCAACAGTTTGTGCGAATACTTTGAAACCACAACCATCTACAACATCGGATAACTCAATTAATTCTAAACCAAAACGAACATCTGGCTTATCTGAACCGTAACGTGCCATTGCTTCATCGTATTTCATACGTTGGAATGGACGTGGGATGTCGATGCCTTTTACTTCTTTCATTACTTTTTGAATTAAACGCTCATTGATTTCTAAGATTTGCTCTTGATCTAAGAAGCTCATCTCCATATCGATTTGCGTGAATTCTGGTTGACGGTCTGCACGTAAGTCTTCATCACGGAAGCAGCGTGCGATTTGGAAGTAACGCTCGAAACCTGACACCATTAATAATTGTTTAAATAATTGTGGTGATTGTGGTAAAGCATAGAATTCACCATCATGTACACGTGAAGGTACAAGATAATCACGCGCGCCTTCTGGTGTTGATTTTGTTAAGATTGGTGTTTCAACTTCTAGGAAACCTTCGTCTTGTAAGAAGTTACGTACCACTTTCGTTACGTCTGAACGTAGTTTGAATGTATTATACATAACTGGACGACGTAAATCTAAGTAACGGTATTTTAAACGTAAATCTTCATTTACTTGAATACGATCTTCGATTTGGAATGGTGGAGTTTTTGCTTTGTTGATTAATGTTACACGGTCAACATACACTTCAATTGCACCTGTGTCTAAGTTCGGGTTCACCATTTCTGGTGTACGCGCGCGCACTTCACCTTCTACTTCGATAACATATTCACTACGGAATGAATCAGCAAGATCTAGTGCTTCTTGTGAGTTCTCTGGTGTGAATACAACCTGTGTTAAACCTGTACGGTCACGTAAGTCGATGAAGATTAATCCACCGAAGTCACGACGGTATTGTACCCAACCTTTTAATACAACGCGTTCGCCTACGTTTTCTGCACGTAGTACGCCACATTCATGTGTTCTTGTAGCCATTATTTTATCCCCCAATTATTGTTTATGTGTTAATAAGTAATTGACAACATCATGGAATGGTACTTTTTCTTGGTCACCTGTTTCCATGTTTTTAATGTTGACAGCTTGTTCTTCTAATTCAGAACTTCCTAAAACCATCACATATTTTGCTTCAAGACGATTCGCTGCTTTCATTTGTGCTTTCATCTTACGACCTGCATAGTCGATATCTGCTGAAATACCACGCGCGCGGAATGAACTTGCAAATTCAACTGCTTTTAGTTTCGCTGCATCGTCCATTGTCACGATATATAAATCAAGTGCATTTTCTGTATCAAGTGTTACTTCCTCTGCTTCTAAAGCAAGTAATAAACGTTCAATACTCATCGCAAAACCGATACCTGGTGATTCAGGCCCACCAATTTCCTCAACTAAACCGTTGTAACGACCACCACCACAAAGTGTTGTAATCGCACCGAAGCCTTCTGCTGTACTCATAATTTCAAATGTTGTGTGATTATAATAATCTAATCCGCGCACTAAATTTGGATCAACAACATAGTCAATACCAAGTGCATCTAAGTACATTTTCACTTGTTCAAAATATGTGGCAGATTCTTCATTTAAATAATCTGTTAGTTTAGGAGCTGAAGCAGTTAGTGGATTCCCTGCATCTACTTTACAATCTAAAATACGTAGTGGATTTTGCTCCAAACGTTTTTGACAGTCTGAACAGAATTCTCCAATATGTGGTGCAAAGTGATCAATTAATGCTTGGCGATGTGCTTGACGTACTTCTTGATCTCCAAGTGAATTAATGACTAATTTTAAATGCTTTAATCCCGATTCTTGATAGACACGCATCGCTAATTCGATAACTTCCGCATCAATTGCCGGGTCTTTTGAGCCAATCGCCTCTACACCAAATTGAACGAACTGACGATAACGACCCTTTTGTGAACGTTCATAACGGAACATTGGTCCTAAATAAGATACTTTAACAGGTTGGTCAGGATTACCAAACATCTTGTGTTCCACATATGCACGTGAAATCGATGCAGTTCCTTCAGGACGTAATGTCATTGAACGACCACCACGATCTTCGAATGTGTACATCTCTTTTTGTACGATATCTGTTGAATCACCTACACCACGTTGGAATAATTCTGTTGATTCAAACATCGGTGTACGAATTTCTGGATAACGATAGACATTTGTTAAATGACGCATAACACCTTCTACTTTTTGCCATTTTTCCACTTCACCTGGAAGTATATCTTGTGTTCCTCTTGGTACTTTAAAACTCATACGATTTAACTCCTTTCACTTCATTTTGCCTGAATGATTGTGCGCAATATAAAAAGCTCTCGCCTCTTGCATTACGCAAGGGACGAGAGCTGTATAAGCTTCCGCGGTTCCACCCTAGTTGATTTATACAAAATCGCATAAATCCTCTCAAATTCGGATAACGGCCGACTCCGTTCTCCCCTACTATGATTGCTCATTTCGAAAAGAAACCTCTCGAGTGTTATTCATCTACTCGTACTATTGAAAAAGATTTCAGCCACGTCTTTTTCTCTCTAAAACAGTCTATAGAGTTGACTACTTGCTCGGTCATAGGTGATATATAATTCATTTCAGATTAACTAATATGATAGAGTTTTCCCTACCTTCTGTCAACATCTATTTACGTAAATATAAACTGACTTATCTGACGAATCCCCAATTTCCTAAATAAAAAGAGCAATAAAGTGAAGCTATTTACCTAATTTTGAATATATACATAAAAAATATTATTAAAAATACATTTTTTTAAAGTTATTATAGCTTTTTAGTACCTAAAGCATATACAATGTAAGAAAGGAGGAGAATTATGGTCAACTTTATTCAAAAAAGTAAAAAATTAGGTATCGCTCTGTTGCTACTAATTGCAACAATTTTAACCGCGTTACCAGCAACAAGTTCTGCCGCAACAACGACACAGTACAAGGTTAACACATCCAGTTTAAATGTTCGTTCGGGTCCTTCAACGAATTACAAAGTCGTTTTCACGTTGAAGAAAAACACCGTCGTAACGAAACAAGCAACAAAGGGTTCTTGGTTTAAAATCAAATCAGGTTCAAAGACTGGCTATGTTTCTTCTAAGTACTTAACGGCAGTGAAAAAAGTAACAGTAAGTTCTGCAACATCAACACAATACAAGGTGAATGCTTCAAGCTTGAATGCCCGTTCTGGTCCTTCAACAAATTATAAAGTCGTGTTCACATTGAAAAAGAATGCAGTCGTAACAAAGCAAGCAACAAGCGGTACATGGTTCAAAATTAAATATGGTTCGAAGACAGGTTATGTATCTTCTAAATATTTAACTGCGATTAAATCATCTGAAACATCTACATCTTCTACACCTGCAAAAACTACATACTTCTATGTAACAGAACAAACGGGTTTATCACTTCGTTCTGGTGCTGGCGTAAACTACAAATCATTAGGTGTAACCGTTCCTTTTGAAGCAAAAGTAAAAATCCTAAAAGAAAACAAAAATAATTGGATTCAAGTTACGTACAAAGGTAAAACAGGTTGGATTAATGCCCATACAGCTTATGGTTTTAAATCAACAACAAGTTTCTCTTTCACTTCAGTGAAGGTGACAAAAACGACATACCTTGTTATGAAAGGTAATTCATTAAATGTACGTAAAATGCCAAATGTAGCAGCTCCAAAAGTAGCATCTATTGGCATTGGCTTCACAGGTAAAGTACTTCGTACATCAAATAATAACTGGGTTGAAATTGAATATAGCAATAGTAAACGCGGTTGGGTATCTGCTAATACAGATTTAAGTATTTTAACAGATAAAATCGATCAAGTTGGTAACCCAAGTAGCAAACCATTAAAAGGTTTGAAATTCGTAATTGATGCTGGACATGGTGGTAACGATTCAGGTGCTGTTGGTACAGACTTAAACGGTAAACGCGTAACAGAAGCTGAATTAACATTAAAATCAGCAAAAGCAGTACAAGCTAAAATCGAATCACTTGGCGGTACAGTGTTTATGACACGTACAGGCACAGGTGCGCTTTCTTCTAACAAAGTGACTGATTTAGGTTTACGTGCAAAATCAGCAGCAAAATATGGTGCAAATGCATTTATCAGCTTACACTATAATTCAGCAACACCTGCTGCTGAAGGAATCGAAACACTTTATTACAAAGCCGATTCAAAAGAATTCGCAAGTACAATTCATAAAAATGTAATGGAAGCTCTTAAAGAAGAATATAATGGTATTAAAGACCGCGGTCCAAAATTCCAAAATGTTATGGTATTACGTGAAAATACAGTATTTGCTACATTAGTAGAACTTGGTTTTATCTCTAATAAAACTGAATTAACACGTATGAACACAGATAAATACCGTGCAACGATTGCAGAAGGTATTGCAAACGGCGTATTGGAATACTACTTCGGTGAATAATAATATGTATGAAAAAACGAGGCTTGGGCATATGCTCAAACCTCGTTTTTATTATGCTTCTAGCAGAATCGTTGTTGGTCCAATATTCGTTAATTGAACATCCATCATCGCTCCAAAAATACCTGTTTCAACATGCATACCTAAGCGGCGAAGCGTGTCGTTGAATTCTTGCCATAGAGGTTCTGCCATTTCTGGGCGTGCAGCTTCTGTAAAGCTCGGACGATTCCCCTTTTTCGTGTTGGCATAGAGCGTGAACTGTGAAATAGATAGAATCGCACCTTGTTCATCAACAATGGAACGATTCATCTTCTCCTCTTCATCTTCCCAGATGCGTAATTTCACAATTTTATTCGCCAATGCCTCTACTTGTTCTTTTGTATCACTTGCTGTAATACCAACAAGTAATACGTATCCACGATTAATCTGTCCAACAATTTGACCATCTACTGCCACTGAAGCTTGTTTTGCTTTTTGTAATACAACCTTCAACTGTTAACAGCTCCCTACTTAATTATTCACACGTTGTACCGAATAAATATCTTGAATCGACTTAATTCGGTCAACTACTTTTAACATATGATGAATATCACGAATTTGTAACGTTAAGTGAATCGTCGCCATCTTATCACGATTTGCACGTGCATTCACTGCAAGAATGGATGTTTTTGTTTCAGATACAACTGCCATTACTTCAGCAATAAAGCCTGGACGGTCGTAACCTGTTACTTCAATATCCACCGAATATAATTTAGAGTCTTGTTGTAATGCCTGACTCCACTCTACTTCAATTAAGCGGTCCTGTTCATCTGCTGTCGCAACATTTGGACAATCTGCTCGGTGAACCGATACGCCACGTCCTTTTGTAATAAAACCAACGATTTCGTCACCTGGTACGGGACGACAACAACGCGATAGACGAATTAATAGATTATCCAAACCTTTGACAACAACACCCGTTTCAGTTGGCTTCGTATCTTTTGGCGTGTTCATCTCTTTCGTGATTTTTTCCATCTGTTCTTCATGGTCACGCTGTTTACGGATTTTTTCTGCTAGGCGATTAACAACTTGTTGTGCTGTCATACCATTAAAACCAACTGCTGCAATTAAGTCTTCTTCTGTCGCATAGTTCAATTTTTCACAAACACGTTTGAAGTTTTCTGACGTTAGTACCTCTTTTGGATCGAAGCCTTGTGCCTTAATCTCTTCTTCAATTAGGCGCTGTCCTTTTTCTGCATGATCTTCACGCGACTGCTTTTTAAAGAACTGCTTAATTTTATGTTTTGCTTGTGAAGATTGGGCAATTTTCAGCCAATCATGCGATGGACCGAATGACTGTTTTGACGTCATAATCTCGACGATATCACCTGTGTGTAGTGGCGTGTCTAAAGGTACCATCTTACCGTTTACTTTCGCACCAATCGTCTTGTTACCGATTTCAGAATGGACACGATACGCAAAGTCAATTGGTACAGAGCCGGCTGGTAATTCTAATACATCGCCTTTTGGTGAGAATACATAGACCATGTCAGAGAATAAATCGAATTTTAATGATTCCATGAATTCTTCCGCATCCGATGATTCATTTTGGAATTCTAAAATCTCACGGAACCATGATAATTTACTATCAATATTTTGTTGTTCCGGCTGTACACTTTTTCCTTCTTTATAAGCCCAGTGCGCTGCTACCCCGTATTCCGCGATATTGTGCATCTCAACCGTACGAATTTGAATTTCAAGTGGATCGCCGTATGGGCCAATCACTGTCGTATGTAATGATTGGTATAGATTTTGTTTTGGCATCGCAATATAATCTTTAAAACGTCCTGGCATCGGCTTCCATAATGTATGCACAATCCCAAGTGCTGCATAACAATCCTTAATACTCTCTACAATAATACGAACAGCTAATAAATCATAAATTTCGTTAAACTGCTTGTTTTGCATTTCCATTTTACGATAAATGCTATAGATATGCTTTGGCCGACCTGAAAGTTCCGCTTCAATACGAATATCATCTAATTGATCGCCAATCTCCTCCATTACTGAATTTAAGTATTGTTCACGTTCAACACGTTTACGCTTCATTAAATTCACAATACGATAATATTGCTGCGGGTTCAGATAGCGAAGTGCTGTATCTTCTAGCTCCCACTTAATTGTCGAAATCCCTAAACGATGTGCAAGCGGCGCGAAAATTTCAAGTGTTTCTTTTGAAATGCGGCGCTGTTTTTCAATCGGTAGATGTTTCAACGTACGCATATTGTGCAAACGGTCAGCTAATTTAATTAAGATGACACGAATATCTTGCGCCATCGCTACAAACATTTTGCGATGGTTCTCTGCTTGCTGTTCTTTTTTTGATTTATATTTAATTTTCCCTAGCTTTGTTACACCGTCCACTAACATCGCTACTTCTTCACCAAAATGCTCCACTAAATCGTCTCGCGTATAATTCGTATCTTCTACAACATCATGTAAAAAACCAGCCGAGACAGTTTCAGGATCCATTTGAAGCTCTGCTAATATACCTGCAACTTGTATAGGATGAAGAATATACGGCTCTCCTGAACTGCGGAATTGCTCTCTATGTGCTTCCTCCGCTAAATCATATGCTCTTTTTACAAATGCCACATGTTCTTCGTTCATATAAGAGGTAAGCGTTTCAAAAACCTCTTCCACTGTCATCACTCGATCTTTCGCCATGTTCAGCTCACCCTATTTCATAAATTTACCGATTAAGATATAAGAATAATTGTATAAAATAACTACCTATCTTGTAAAGGTTAAGTACATGAATTTCCTTGCTCCTTCACCGAATAGTGAAAAACCCGTTCAAAAAGTCGAAACTCTTTGAACGGATTTTTTTAAAAGACGTAAATATTAGTATTCCATAAGAGAAAAAATGTCATATCCTGCGATTTTTTCGCGTCCTTTTAATTCTGTTAATTCGATTAAGAATGCACAACCGACAACTTCGCCACCTAATTGTTCAATTAGTTTAATTGAAGCTTCTACTGTACCGCCTGTCGCAAGTAAATCGTCAACGATTAATACTTTTTGACCTGGTTTTACAGCATCACTATGCATTGTTAATGTATTTGTACCATATTCCAAGTCATACTCTTGTGAGATCACTTCACGTGGTAATTTACCTGGTTTACGAACAGGTGCAAAGCCAATTTCTAAAGCATAGGCAACCGGGCATCCTGTAATGAAACCGCGCGCTTCAGGGCCTACGATTAGTTCAGCACCCATTTTTTTCGCATAATCAACAATTTGGTCTGTCGCATATTTGTAAGCTGGGCCATTATCCATAATTGTTGTAATATCTTTGAATGAAATGCCTTCTTTTGGCCAGTTTTCAACAACTGTTACGTATTTTTTTAAATCCATGGTTTCCTTATTCCTCCTCAGAAACTGATTGTTCTTGTCTACACAAGTCTAACCAATCTCTTAAATCCATATATTGGGCGTACAAGAGTTTTTGTTCTAAAGCTACTTGTTCCTTGCGTTCCTTATAGATTGTTGCAGACTCGATTGCACGCTTATCTGGATTATCTATAATTTTCGCAAGTCCATTCTCTATTGTAACAAATTTCAGCTCAAAAAACACCTGTGTCATGAAAATCAACATCGCACGACTCCAACCTTTATGTTTGGCTAAATCATTTAGATGTTGACGTAAATGAAATTCACGACGTTTTTTCAAAAAACTATAGTACCAGATGAATTGTTCACGTGTTGGCATCCCTTCAAACAGGTGTGAATTCGCTACATGAAAATGCGCATACACACGCATCGGTTGAACCGTTTGTAAAATATGCTTCACTTGTTGTTCATGCTTTGGTAAATCTAAAAAGACAATATATGACGTATACGTAGATAATTCTTCTTCCTCGTCATACAGCGCAATTTCTTTTGGAATAAGTGTTGTAAAATAGTCGACTGTTTCACGCTTGAACGCGATAAATGTCGTTTCTTCAATCGGCATTTTTTGAAGCCATTTTGAGATTTTATTACCACCACGCAAGTCAAATAATTGCCAATCATCGGTGTGTACATCTGAGATTAATAACTGCGCTTTTTTATGATTATTCCACTCATTAATTTGTAAATCCCCTGCAAATGATAAGTCGATTCCTTTTGTTAATTCATCTGCTAAATACCCTTTATGAAAACCGATTGCATCCAGTGTATGTTTACCATCGCCAAGCTCCATCTTCACATGGTCTTCGTTCGCTCCAATTTTACGCATGGATTGAATCGACGTTTTCGGAATACCGTACATTGGTTTTGTAAACCCGACACCATACGGAGCAAGTGTGCGAACTGCCTCAATCGCTGAAACATCAATTTCTGACACATCGACAGGAACATCAATTTCTAAAATCGGAATCAAGTCTTCTTCTGTTAGACAGACCATTGCCTGCTCATGAAGTCGTTCACGTAATTCATCAACATCTTCCATCGCAAGTGTCATACCTGCTGCCATCGGATGTCCGCCGAACGCAGGAAGGATATCGCGATTTTTGTCGAGTTCTAGATACATATTAAATCCTTCAATACTACGTGCTGAACCTTTCGCAATTCCTTTTTCTAGATCAATACCAAGCACAATCGTTGGCTTGTAATAGCGCTCGACTAAACGAGAAGCGACAATTCCTACTACCCCCGGATTCCATCCTTCTTCTGCGACAATGAGGACACGTGAGTCACGAATTTCATCGATATTTTCAACCAGATCAATCGCTTGTTTCGTCATATCTGCCACAATATCTTTTCGCTCTTTATTTTTCTCATCGAGCAATGTCGCCATTTGCATCGCAGTGTCGGCATCTTGCGTCATTAAAAAGTCGACTGCTTCTGTGGCATCGCCTAATCGACCAATCGCATTTAGGCGAGGACCGAATGAAAAACCGAGCGTTTCCTCTGTAATTTCTTCAAGTGCAACATCTGATACCTTCGCTAATGCTTGTAGCGATACGTGCTGTGTGCGCTGTAAATGTTCTAACCCACGCTTCACTAAATAGCGATTCTCATCATGCAGTGGTACTAAATCGGCTACTGTACCAATCGCTACAAACTCCACTAAATGCTCTGGGAATCGTCCGAGTAAGGCATGCGCTAGTTTGAATGCGACACCAACACCTGCTAACTCACCAAATGGATACTGCCCTTCTGGAATACGCGGATGAATGATAACATCTGCTTCTGGTAACGTTCCTGCTGGTTCATGGTGATCTGTCACAATAACATCTAAACCTAGTTCTTTTGCAACAGCAATCGGACCATTCCCCGCAATCCCATTGTCGACTGTGATGATGAGTTGAACACCATCTTCTGCCGCCTGTCTAAATAATCGCTCTGAAGGCCCGTAACCGTCTATAAAACGGTTCGGAATCACATGTGTAACATTTGCCCCTAACTCGACTAGAGCGCTCTTTAACACCGTCGCACTCGTAATACCATCACTATCGTAATCGGCATATACGAGAATCGACTGTTGTTGCTCAATGGCTTGTTGAATACGTTCTACTGCTTCTTTCATACCATGCATTAGAAAAGGATCATGTACTACTTGTTCATCCATATGTAAAAAAGCTTGTGCTTCCTCGACTGTTTGAAAGCCACGTGCCACTAAAATTTTGGCCGCAAGTGTCGGTAACTGTAAAGCTTGTTGAAATAACGTCACTAATTGTTCATCTGGCTGTTGAATGCGCCATCTTTTATTTGTCATATTCTCACTTCCTCATCTACTCATTATAACGAAAGTCATGGACGAATAGATACCATTTGATATAAAAAGAGCGCATCTTTTCCGAAGAATCGATGCGCTACGATTATGTAAATAGATGTAAATACCAATTGAAAATGGCCTCACCATGAAAGTAAACGATGAATGTCGCCACCGCAATCGATGGTCCAAACGGAATCGTCTTACCGAATCCACGTCGTAAAATGATGGAGACGATGAGACCAATAAGTGCTGCAAAGAATAAGGATAAGAATGTTAGTTTAAGCCCTAAAACTAATCCCAGCACAAAATACAGCTTAATATCGCCACCACCCATACCGCCTTTTGAAAGAATGGATAGTAACAATAATAAACTAAAACCAAATACAGCACCTAATATCGCATCCCACCACGGTTGTAATGGTGAAATGATGCGCATGATGGCAATTAAAGTACCAAAAATCAATAATACGCGGTCTTGAATAATCGTATAGAGTAAATCAGATACGGTAATAATCGCTAATAATGAAATCAGTAATAGTGCTACAACCAGTTCTTTTGAAAACCCAAGTTGCGCATAAGCATACGCAAAGAGAATACCCGTTAATGCTTCAATAATGACGTGAAAAGGTCCATATGTTGCACCGCATGTACGACACTTCCCACGTAAAAAGAGATAGCTAAAAACAGGTACTAAATCACGCGCAGTAAGAGGTGTCTGACAGCTTTCACAGTGCGACCCTGGTCGAACAATCGACTCCCCTTTTGGCCAGCGCATACCAACTACATTAAAAAACGAACCACATACTAACCCGATTAAAGCGAATACGATTGTGTAATACAGTTCCAAACTTCATCACCTACTATTTCTGATCTTTTGCATAAAATGTCGTAATCTGTACGTTTGCTTGTACAGGGTATTCAGCAGGTGTATCGTCTGGATTGGTTGCTGGATCCGTTGTTTGCTGTTCGACAGCCGCTTCTGGATTTGCAATCTCATAATCAACCGAGTCAATCTTCATTAAACGCGGATAGCGCTCGATATTTTGTAAAAACTGACGCACATCTGCTATATCTTCACCCGATACAGTGAACGACACCGTAATTAACTCCATGTTACCAAGAATTTCTCCATTGGCAAGGTCAGATGTTGGTGTTTCTGTCTTTGTTTCGTCTGTTTCCTCTTTTTTCGCCTCATCTTCTACTTGTTTTTCAGCTTCTTCGGTTGTTTTTGTCGGCGTATTTGGATTAGACGTATTTTCTTCATTTGATGCATCACCTTGAAGCGTATCTTTTGCAGAAGCATCGTAGTTATTAAATGCGACACTACTCACTTCTGTTGCTGTTTGTCCTTCAAACTGTTCTAGCATACGAATCAACTGACTAATATCACGATTTTTTGGTACTTTCATGCGCAATTCCGCATCGCTTCTTTTTGATGCTTCCGCGTTCTTTTGATCTTGCTGCAATTGAATACGTAAATTCGACGCTTCATCTACTAACTGCACATTTTCAGCTTTTAAGGCATCGCGTTCTGACCATTTTGGTTCTAATATATACGCATAAATACCATAAACAACTGCGCCTACTAGACAGATTGCAAGAAGGATGAGAATGAGTTGCTGTCTGTTTAACTGTTTTTTCATGACTCCTTCTCTCCTTCAATTAATTTGGCTAAGTTTAGATCAAGCGTTAACTGCGCTTTGTGACGCGGTACACTCGTCGCAGCGTTCGGTAATGCTACTGAATTCACTTCAATTGTTGTGACTTTAATATCTGTAAATAACGGATTCGTCTGTAACTGATCGACATAATTTGCGACCTGTGTAAATGTTTCATATTGAATATCGACAGTCGCTTGATTTGCACTAAATGTAAAGTTCAGCTCATATTCATACGGTTGTAAGTCTTTTCGAATCGCATCCATGACCGGCGTCACAGGATAGGCAAGACGTTCAATCACTTTTACTGCCGCATCCAGTGAATTTTGCTTCTCTTGTTCATAAGCTGCTACTTTTGCTTTTTCATCATCAACAATCGCTTGATTCGCTGCTTTTTCTTGCTCTAATGCTTTAATTTCTTTCGAGATGGATGCATTCCAAATCGCAATACTCGCAATCAAAATCGTCACGACAACTGCTGCTCCCCAAATCCATACTTTCTTACTACCTTCAGCTTTGAATGATGGAAGTAAGTTAATGTTTGGAATGGCTGATAATAATTCATCTTTTAATGCTAAGCCGACTACTTCCGCATTACTCGCATGTAGTGCTGGGAACTGTTCTTTTACCCGACTATCTTCCAATGTATAAATCGGAACATCCATCTGACTCTCTAACATATTTTTTATGTATGTAATTTCAGGACAATCCCCTAGTAATATAACTTGTTCGACATTTTGTTGATCTTTATTAATGGAGAAACGATAGAAGTTCATAATACGATTCATTTCAGCTAACGCTTCCATTAAATCCATTTGATACTCACTTGTATTTCCCTTATACGTAAATGTTAGATGGTCGCCTTCTTCTGTTGGCTCCCACTGTACTAATTCTGTTTCAATCGTATGATAACGAATGAATTCAAGTACGCCCTTATCATAAATTGATAGCGATAATTCATTAATCGATACTGCCACCGTCATCGTAATACGATCAACAAATTCCGGGAAGATTTGTTCTACCATACGCAACGTCGCTAGTGCGCGCGCATCGGCAGCGACTGGCTTTAATCCTGCATCGTATAAAATCCCTTGAATTTTTCGAATCTCGATGCCATTTGTCGCAAATAAGAGTGCCTGTCCTTCTTCTGGTAAATCGACCACATCAATGACCGGTTCTTCAAATGGCAAATGTACCGATTGCCCAATTTCTAGTTCAAAATATTCTTTAATCGCAGCACCACTTAAATCAAGTGGATAATCGACTTTACGCATCGTTAATGCATTATCAGGCACCGTAAAAATAACCGATTGCCCTTTTAATTTAGATTCTTTTACAATTTGTTTAATTAATTCAAATACACCGACTTCATCAACAATTGCACCGTCTCGAATCAAGTCTTTTGGTAAGTCTTGCTCAATTAAGATCGCTTTCGTTAAATCTTGCTCATGATATTGAAATAATTGGATTTTATAATCATTATATGTCAACGCAACCTTTTTCTTCGAGCCCAATTTCATCATGATTGCCTCCTACTTTTCTAAATCAAACCAACACTTCGGCACGAAGCCGTCGGAGGACGGCTTCTAAACGAAAGGCTGGTTACTTTCGTGGTTAAATTGTTTATGGGTTTGCTGGTTCTTCAGGTTTGTTGCCCATTGCTTTAGCAATTTGTTTCTGCGTTGCTGTAGTGCTTGTTTTACCTGCACCAAAAACTTTATCTGCATACTTTTTGTTTAAATTTGCTAATTCAGAGTATGTGATACTATAATCGCCGTCTTTTGCTTTTGTAACACTATATGTTGTATCGTCTGTTTGTTTCACATTCTCTACAAAATCAGCTAGTTGAGTTTTACTACATGTTACATTACCTGTTTCTTTATCATCTTTATCTTTATCTGGTGAACATGCACCGTCTGTAATAGCAGTTTTGGCACCTGCGATAATTGATGTTGCATCAGATAAGATGGCTTTTGATTTTGAGTTTGATACGATGCTGCCGATTGCTGGGATTGCGATTAACGCGATGATTGCTAGAATAACGATAACAGCTAGTAACTCGATTAGCGTTAAACCTTTTTCATTTTTTAATTTCTTATTTAGTAGATTTCTCAATGAAATCCCTCCTCTTTCTTTTTTGTCCTTGCTGAAAGTACGTTCGTTTGTCATTGTACGTTCACCTCCCTTCAAGGTGATACTCATTTTAGATTTGTTCGTATAGACTTAACATTGGCATCATAATCGCTGCGACGATGAAGCCGACAATTCCTGCAAGTAAAACAATCATTAATGGCTCAATAAGTGACTTTAGTGCATCAACCGTACGGTCCACGTCATCTTCATAAAACTCAGCCACTTTTTCTAACATGTAGTCGAGTGAACCTGTCTTCTCACCAATGAGAATCATCTGTGTAACAAGCGGTGGGAATACCCAACTCTTTTCTAATGGTTCTGCGAGTGAACTGCCGCTTTCAAGCGATTTCTTCGCCTCACGTAATACTTTTTCGATAATCGGATTGGCTGAAATCTTCTCCACAATCGTCAGTGCATTTAAAATCGGTACAGAACTACTAAAGAGCGAAGCAAGTGTACGCGTCATGCGCGCAATCGCAGCCTTTTGTAATACAGGACCGAAAATTGGTGTTTTCAGTAACACATAGTAGACACCAAAGTGAAATTGCTTGTTATTTTTAAATAGGAAACTGAACACTGCGATGATTGCAATAAGAATGCCTAAGAATAGCCACCAATACGCTTTTAGCGCATCACTCAGTCCAAGTACGAATACAGTAATCGGTGGTAAATCAGCTCCAAAGCTCGCAAAGTTCTGTGTAAACTGCGGTACAAGCCATAACAACATAAATGCACCGACACCTAAAATTAAAATAATCAGCATAATCGGATACATCATCGCTGATTGGATTTTCTTTTTTAACTTGAATGTCTTTTCATAACTGCTTGCAAGACGATCTAGCGTATCGTCCATGTTCCCTGTCGCTTCCCCTGCTTTCATCATATTAACGAATAATGTCGGGAACACTTTTGGGAACTTGACAGCAGACGTTGAAAAGGCAATACCAGCACGAAGGTCGTCTTCTACTGTATAGAGTGCTTTTTTCAGTGCCTTACTCTCCGTCTGTGCCGCCAAGATATGAATCGACTCGACAATCGAGACACCTGCACGTATCAAGGTCGCAAACTGACGACAAAAGATCACAAAGTGCTCCATCTTCACTGCATTTCCAATCGTTAAATCCAGATGTAAAATACTGCTCGATTCTTTCACTTCACGTGGACTAATACCTAAATCACGAATTTTCGCGATTGCCTGTGTTTTACTCTCTGCTTCAACTGAGCCCTTCTTTTGTTCACCAAGTTTTGAGCGCCCAGAATATTTATAAACGGTCATCCTAAATCACCCGTACGCATAAATGTTTGCGCTGTTTCGAAGTCGATTTTTCGCTCCGTTAATAATTGTTGAATCGATGTATCAAGTGTATGCATCCCGAGCGAACGTGATGTCTGCATAATATTCGAAATTTGGTGAACTTTATCATTTCGAATTAAGTTCGCAACAGAAGGGGTTTGAACTAACACTTCTGTCGCTGCGATACGCCCTTCCGTATCAATGCGACGGAATAGACGTTGTGATACAATCCCTTGTAAAACATTGGCTAATTGAACACGAATCTGTCCTTGTTGATGTGGCGGAAAGACATCAATAATTCGGTCGATTGTTGTCGGTGCACTACTCGTATGAAGCGTCGCCATAACTAAGTGACCTGTTTCAGCAGCTGTAATCGCTGTTGAGATCGTATCCAAATCACGCATCTCTCCGACTAAGATGATATCGGGGTCTTGACGAAGTGCCGCTCTTAATCCATTGGCGAAACTTTTCGTATCTGAACCAACTTCACGTTGATTGACAATGGATTTTTGATGACTGTGTAAATACTCGATTGGATCTTCTAATGTAATAATATGTTTCGCTTGATTTTTATTAATAAAATCAATCATGGCAGCAAGTGTTGTCGACTTACCTGAACCTGTTGGACCTGTTACAAGAATAAGTCCTTGTGGCTTTTCGCATAAGCGATATAATACTTGCGGCATATTTAATTGCTCAATCGTCGGAATCGTTGAGTCAATCTTACGTGCAGCAAGCGTCAAACTATTGCGTTGATGATAGGCATTCATACGAAAACGACAGCGGTTTTGAAGTGAGTAGTTGAAGTCGAGTTCACGACGCTCTTCGAATTCCGCCAGTCGAAATTCAGGAATAACGGATTTCACCATACGCTCTAAATCATCTGGCAATAACTTTTCTTCTCCATAAGCTTGTAGTCTTCCATTTACACGAAAAGTAGGTGGAATTCCGACTGTAATATGTAAATCGGATGCATTCATCTCATCAGCTTTTGTTAATAATTCAATTATGTCTTTAGACATCTTTGCCCCCTCCTACTTAATCTGTAACGACGCGAATGACTTCTTCAATGGTTGTCAAACCGCTCAATGCTTTTTGTAAGCCGTCATGTACGAGTGGCTCATATCCTTTTTTCATCGCATTTTGTAAAATTTCATTTGAAGCGGCACCTGCTAAAATGAGTTGCTTGGCTTCTTCATCTAATTCAAATACTTCATGTAGCGCAATTCGACCACGATAGCCTGTGTGATTACATGCTGGACATCCTGCTCCTGCATGCACTTGCGCTGAATGGAAACCATATTTTAATAACACAGCCTGTTCTGTTGCAGTGACATCACGTGTACGACCACAATCTCGGCAAACACGACGTACAAGACGCTGTGCTACAATGCCTTCAAGTGACGACGTAATCAAATAAGGCTCAATCCCCATATCTTTTAAACGATCAATCGACTCAATTGCACTATTCGTATGCAGCGTACTAAATACTAAGTGACCTGTTAATGAAGCACGTGTCGCCATTTGAGCTGTCTCTGTATCACGAATTTCACCAATCATAATGACATCAGGATCTTGACGTAAGATAGAGCGTAAACCAGCAGCGAATGTTAACCCGACTTCTTCACGCACTTGAATTTGATTAATACCTTCTAATTGATACTCCACCGGATCTTCAACCGTAATAATATTTAGCGCTTCATCATTCAAATCATTCAATGTTGCGGATAGCGTAGATGATTTACCTGAACCTGTTGGACCCGTAATAAGAACGATGCCATTCGGCTTACGTATCATACGCTCAAACTTCTGTTGATTCTGTTCCGAGAATTTCAAACCACTAATTGAGATTTGTGCATTCTTCGTATCCAATACACGCATTACCACTTTTTCACCGTAAATGGTTGGCAATGTCGATAGACGAATATCAATCGCTCGCATTTGCGCTTGAATTTGAATACGCCCATCCTGTGGTAAACGACTCTCGGTAATATTCAAGTTCCCCATAATTTTTAAACGAGCAATGACCATATTCTGCATACTTTTCGGTAATGAACGTTCTGTTTTCAACATACCATCTACACGAAAACGAATGCGGAATTCATTATCTTGCGGATCGAAGTGAATATCACTCGCACCTTGTACAACCGCATCGTTAATAATTTGATTCACAAGTACAACAATTGGTGAATCTTCTGCCACAATATCCGAATTATCTTCTTCTGTTGTGCCAACTAAATCACTAAGTGCCGCATCCATCGTTGCTTGTAGTTCATAGTATTTACTAATGGTTTTATTTAAATCTTGTTTTGTCGCGATACAAGGCTCAATACGGAACCCTGTCAACATACGCAATTCTTCAATCGCAAAGTAATCCATTGGATCTGCCATCGCCACAAATAATTTGTTTTTCTCTTTTCGTAAAGGAACGAGTAAATAACGTTTCGCAATTTCTTTTGGTACTAATTGTATGATTTCTGAATCAATAGGGAACTGCCCCAAGTTCACATGAGGTATTCCTAACTGAAATTCAAGGACTTCGATTAACGTTTGTTCGGTTACGAGCTGCTCCTTAATCAATACATCACCCAGTCGTTCATTCGGTTGTTTGATTGCAAGTGCGTGTTGTAATTGATCTTCCGTTAATACATTCGCTTCGACAAGTAAATCACCTAGTCGCTTTCTTCCTTGTTTCACTGATTGCGCCCACCCTTCTATTTTTCAACGGAATAAATGTAATAGTAATAATCCTCATCTTCTGAATAATCCACAGTCGCATTTTTTAATTCATCTGCTGTTGGCTCATTCGGCGGTGGCGTCGGTGCTACTACATCGTCCTCTGTCGGTACTTCTGTTGTATCTTCATTCACTTCAAATGAACCATCCACTTCCGGATTCTGTGTCACTGGTTCTTCCACAATCACTTCTTCATTCGACGTTTCAATCACTTCATGGATTGGCGCATAATAATTATTACTCATTAACGTTCGTTTTGTTTCGCCCTTCTCTGTTCGAATTTGGCGATATACAGAGATTGTTAATCCATCTTTCGCTTGTTGAACAGACGCTGTCACACCCGCGCCTAGTGATTCGTTATAACGATAGATCACACCACTCGGAATCGATTCCTCGTCTGCTGTGTATACTTTTACATCTGGCTTTTTCTCTCCTGCTGCGATGTAAAACTTCACGTTCAATGTATTTCCTTCTACTTCTGCACGCATCTTAATCGAAGAATCACGTGACACAATGAACTTTAAATCATACTGCTTAGACGGTTTAATAACAGCTTCCATTCCTGGATCTGTATAGTTCTGCTGTAAAAGTGCTTGATGACGCTCCGCAATTTCAAATCCTGATTGTAATGCATTTTGATAAAGTGCAGATGCCATAATACTCCCTAAACGAATGCTCTCTGGCACGCCGACTTGTTGGAAGAATGACAATTCCTGATTTGGCTTCACTAATACACCATTCACATTTTTCGTCATTTGCGTAATCGACTCTACTTCATCTTCTTTCAAATTGATAGAAGCAGATGAGATTTCAATACCTTCTTCAAACGGAAAATCTTTTCGTTCAATTTTTAACGGTCGATTCGGTAAAAGCGCAACTTGTTTCAGCAACTCTTTCATTTGTAAATCCGTTTCGTCCCCTAAAATCGGCTGTAGCTTTTGACGTAGCTTTTCTGTTTCATTCACTACTAGGTCGACAGAAGCACTTGGTGTAGGAGACCAAAAGTCATACCATGGTTGATCAACCTTTTTCAATAAATCATTGACCGATTGCTGTACATCAAAATTAAAATCTTCGCCCGACACCGTCACTTCATTTCGACCAATTTGGATGATGATGTCGTTCTGCTGCCACACATCGACAATTTTCTGCGTTTCTTTTCGCATCTCTTTTTGCGACATCCCACTTACATCGACCGGACCAATTTTTGTCTGACTACCACTCGCTTGTACGGATAATGTATGTATGAAAAATAGCGTCATAGTACCTAAAATCGTAAATATGACGATTCTCTTAAATAGACTCATGTTGAATCTCCTTTAAATGCTTTTTATATGGAAAATATAACTAATATTTGCTTTAATAATTATAATATACCTCAAAAAATTGGAAACTTCCATAACTATTAGCATATTTTTAAATTTTTTTGTGACAAATTACGAAAATGCATAGTGTTTTTTGACTATATTTTTGTTACGCACTATAATAAGAAGGATATATTAGGAAACTACATGTTGGAGGAATTTATATGCAATGGAATAATGAGAAGGGTTTTTCACTCGTAGAAGTCGTAGCTGCTTTTGTACTAATCAGTATCATTTTGATTTCTTTTTTTACACTATTCTTTAAAGGAAGAGAAACAACGGTCGAGTCGAAGAAGACAGTTGACGCTACATACACTGCACAACAAGAGATGGAGTCGATTTATGCAACAGCACAACAAGAGAATAAAACAGGTTCGGCAAGTATGAAAAATATCTTACCTAAACTACAATACGAAATAACAAGCTGTACGAACCCACCCAAGACGATTTACACAAATGACACAAAATATAAAAATGAAGTGGTCGTTGTGGAAGTATTTGAAAACAAAAAAATTGGTACATTACGCAATGTAATGGTATCGGTATATGACCAGAGAAAAGTCACAGATTCATGCCAACCAAAAGTGAATCCAAAAGCACAAATGGAGAATATTATGAGAGCAGGTGATGAATATGAAAAATGAAAAAGGCTTTACACTTGTCGAAATATTAGCAGTCATCGTCATTTTGGCGATTGTCAGCGCCATTCTATTTAACTTGCTCACCTCCTCCAACAAAGAATATAAATCACAAGTAGACGATACAACGAATTTGAATGAACTCTCTTTTATTATGAAAGAAATCACACGCGATTTTAGAAAAACAAAAATTGTCGACATTCAAATTAATCAGGTTGTATTTAAAACAAAAGAAAATAATCAAGAAAAAGTCATTGCGACCTATACAAAAACAGGCGATACATTAAGTAAAAATGGTTCTCCTTATCAAACGAAGATTCGTTCGTTCTGTGTTCAAAGTACGAAAGAACCTTCAAAAAGCACATCAGAAGAAGACTGCCCAAGCACATCACAAACACAAAGTGCACAGGAAGGAATCTATTTAAATATCAAAAATATAAATGGCAAAAGAGTGGAAACCACACTTTATTCTAGAGGAGGATAAACGATGCGAAAATATGTAAAATCGAATGATGGCTATGCCCTTGTCATTGCCCTACTCGTTATTACCGTTGTCACCGTACTCGGACTCGGTATTTTAACAACGACGAGCTCATCGAAAAAGTTATCAGAAGAAGAAAGCAAAGACCAAACAGCATATTACATTGCAGAAGCTGGATTGAATCAGAAGAAAGAGGAATTGAAAGATGCGAAAGCAGTTTATGATGGCTTTGTTAAATCTTTAGAAGAAAATAAACGAAAATTAACGAAAGAAGAATTTGTAAACGAATTAAGAGCAACTGCAGAAAAAGAGCTTAAAGAACAATTAGAACCAATTGAGTACGGTGCAAATATCTTCAACCGAAAAAACGCAAAAGCAAATGTGACAACAGTAATGACCGTTTCAGAAACTGAACTTAAATTCACGATTACATCGACAGGTATTATCAAATCGACTGATTCAACGAATGAAAAGAAACGAACAGTTCAATCGGTGGATAGTTACAATTTGAATATATCGGGTAATGGAGACCGATTAGGAAAATACACTGCCTATTTATCTGGTTCTAATAATGCATTAAGTATGAGTGGTGGGAAAAGTTATATACAAGGTGATATTGGATTCTCTGCCCCTCCTACCGGTACTTTTGTAAAGGATTTTAAACATGATGGAGAGGTATTCTTTAACGCTTCAGAACCTTATAAACCGTTTCCAAATAATAAATTTGAAAATTTTACAGATAAAACATGTATAGCCTGTAAAGATTTCAGTTCATTAAAAGAAAATTCTATTAAAGCATTAAATGAGGCACTTGAAGCACAGCCTAATAATCCAAAAACGATAATTCGAACAGGTGATACATTAGAAGGTGATTATCAATTAACTAAAACAAGTCTTGTGAATGCAGGAACTTATACTGTTAAAGAAGGAAAAAATGTAAGGATTTTTATAGATGAATTCCCAGGTAATTCTGGTATTTTAAATTTAAAATTCTCAGGAAGTGGTAATATTTACTTCTATATAAATAAAGTAAATATACCTCAATTGTTAAATTTGGATTTAGGACAAAATAACGTATACTTTTTCAGCAAAAAAGATGATATCGATTTTAAAGGCTCTGTGAATATTAACAATGCTAAATCTTTACAAATGTATAGTTATGACGATATTGAGATGCAAGGGTCGATTAACATTACAAATATACCTAAACTTTCTTTTTTCGCACGTGATGATATCGATTTAAACGGTAGTCTAGCAGTATATAAAAGTGAGGAAATCAATTTCCTTGCTGCTGCTGTAAAAAAAGATGGCACTGAAGCAGATGATTCTTCTCTTGATTTGGAAGGTTCTATCGCTTTTTATGATGCTAAAAGAATAAATTTTTTTGCTGAAGAAGATATTGATTTAGAAGGTTCATTAAGTATCCTCGGCAATAACTTTGCTGATACATTCAATTTATGCGCAAAAGAGGAAATTGAGTTTGAAAACTCATATGAGCTTGATGCAAAAGAAATTAATGCATTCGCAGGAAAATCAATCGAATTTGACCCTAATAATAAATTAGAAGAAAAGAATAAAAAAGGTACCATTATTCACCGAGGGACTTTCGAATTATTTACACCTGAACTAGAAATAGATGATTTTACTTCTTCTTATTTTAATACAGAAAATACTACTAAAAAGTCTGGTCCTACTAATTTTTATGTAACTAATAAAGTAGACGTTGATAAACAGACTATTTATGATAACTTTAATATTTATTATACTGGTAAAGAAGATATAGACATCGACAATAATTTAGATACTACAATCAATTTTGATATCTTAAATAACTTTATAGACTTCAAAGGTCAAGCTTTAAAAGGTACACCTTATAAAGGCGTTATTGTTTTACGCTACCCTATTAGTAGTGAAATAAAATTAAGTTCACCATCGAACGGTTATGGTTCCATTCATTTTTATGCTCCTCAAGCAGCATTAAAAGTAAATGTAAATAAAAATTTTTATGGTGCTCTTGGTGGTAGAGAAATTCATGGATCAGGAAATATAAAACTTTATTACACAGCGCCCTACCCTAACTCCATTCTAAAATTTTCAAGTAGTGAGGGTGATAACATCGGTTCCATCAGTTCAGATATCTCTAAAAATCCTGATGGTGGCTCTATAGAGGTTAATAATCCTTAATAATTGAGAAGAAATCTCCTAGCGAGGTTTCTTCTTTTTTCATATCAAAAAACCGACTTCAGCATCTCATGCCGAAGTCGATTTTTTATTTCACTACATATTTCACAATGACGGGTTTCACTGTTTTATTTTTCGTTGTGCGTACGTTTTTCGGATCGAGTGTCATGTAATACGTGCCTTTTGCGAGTGTTTTCGTTGTTTTCACTTTTGTATATTTACCTGAGGCACTCGTTGAGAAGGTGAAGCCCGATACTTTCGCACCGTCTTTATATACTGCATATGCCGATGTACGAACTGTCGACTTTTTCACTGGTGTTGCCCATGTCCATGTCGATGCTTTTTTCGTTTTCAATGTTGTATAATTCGTTGCTTTGATTCGACTTGATTTTTGAGTACTTGAAATAATCGTTGCGCCGACTTTTTTGCGGTATGCTTCAACACTTGTTTTTTGTGCTTTCGTTAATTGATTTGTAACGGTATAAAGCGGAATAAATTCCGTTACATAATGCACTGTTTTTTTATTATTCATTTTTTGAACGATTGTTTTAATTTTGGATTGATTCACACGAACATATTTAGCAGCTGCTGATTCAACTGGCTGTAAACTCGCTGTTAAAATTTTAGACGGAAATTGTGCGAGTCCGTAACCATATATTGAGTCAGGTCCTTTTACACCTAAATCTATTGCATTTGCATAGAGACGATTTTCTAGTTGTTTCGCAGATTCTTTTGGATACGCTTGTTTTAATAATGCGAGTAAACCTGTCACATGTGGCGTTGAAAACGATGTACCTGAGCCGGTAGATGTACCGCCACTGTATGCAAGTGATGTAATATCCGTTCCCGGTGCTACAAGGTCTAATACACTCCCTGTATTGGAGAAGTAAGACAACTTTTTCGTCTTTTCAACTGAACCCACTGCTACAACACCTGGGATCGCGGCTGGATAATCAATTTGGTTTTTCCCGTCATTCCCTGAAGCTGCAACGACCATTACACCTGCATCCAATGCTTTTTTCACTGCGATATATAATGGATTGTCGCTTACTTTTTCATTCGGTAATAATAAGTCGGCTTGAGAGATTCCCATCGAAATATTTAAAATATTGACTTTTTGTTGGATGGCGTAATTAATCGCTGTCATGAAGTCGATTAAATCGGCTCCGTCTTTTCCATCAATATTATAACTATATAATTCAACACCGGGTGCCACACCAATTACATTGCCCGCTTTTCCTGGTTGTGCAGCGATAATACCTGCAACAAACGTACCATGTGATGTAGCACTCGATGCATATGTAATCTGGCTTGAGTCAGAAATAATCGTTTTGTGTTGCACTTTTGGAAGTGCTGTATGATTGGCTATACCTGAGTCGATAATTCCTACTTTCACGCCTTGACCATCTAGTCCTTTTTGCCATGCATTTTGAACAGTGATTAATTGTTGGTTCCAATTCGTTGTGAAATTTGCGAATGGTACAGGAAGTCCAACATCTTGTGTACGTAATTTTCGTGTACCTGTATGTACAACCTCGATTTGTTTAGAAGCCTCTAATTTTTTAATTTCTTCTTTTGAAAATGTTCCCACTACTGCATCAATTGCATCTAATTTTTTTGCGTCTTCCGCTTGATCTAAAACAAGTTCCTTCCCTGCCTCTGACTTATAAAAAACAGATACGTGTTCTACTTCTTTTTCGGCATGGGCTGAAATCGGCTGAAAACCAAGCCATGCTAGAAAGAGACTGCCGACTAGAATTTTTGTATATTTCACATGAATCTCCCCTTTCTCTATCCGAATTATATCATCAGATGGATAAATTGAATATATTTTTCTACACAAAAAGCACTAACTTATTTTCATAAGCTAGTGCTTTAGTCTACATATTATACTTGTGGTTCATCTGAACCCCATTGACGTTTTTTCTTCTCTACATTCACTTTACCGCCAATCTTTTTCATTTGGCGTACTTTTAATACATACCAAATCTGTGCTGCGATGTAAATAGATGAATACATACCTGTTACTAAACCAATTAGTAACGCGATGGAGAAGTTTTCAATTGATGGTGCACCAAAGATTAATAATGATACAACAACAATGATGACTGTCATTACAGTATTAACCGAACGACCTAATGTTTGACGTAATGATTTATTGACAATATCAGCTAAATCATCTGGTGTTTTAATAACTTTTGCACGATGTAAGTTCTCTCGAATACGGTCAAACGTAACAATCGTATCATTAATTGAGTAACCAACAATCGTTAGAACTGCTGCGATAAAGGTCATATCGACTTCTAATCGGAACAGACTGAAGATCGCTACCATGAAGAATATGTCATGGATTAGCGAGGCAATCGCACCAACACCCATCCGCCACTCAAAGCGAATTGCTACATAGATAATGATTCCGACTGCTGCAATCGCAAGTGCATACATCGCATTACGTGCAATCTCTTTACTTACATCTGGTGATACAGAACTTACAGAAGCTTTATAACCAAATGCTTTGTCTGCTGCTGCATTCATTTTTTGGACATCTTCTTTTGAGAAGTCCTTATCATAACGAACAGCTGCATATTCTGATTTGTCACCACTGATGACAATATTTTCAGATGGGAAGCCTGTTTTATCTAAGAATTTCTCTACTTCTTGTGTTGTTAGCTTATGTTCAGATTGTAATTGAACACGCGCACCACTTGAGAAGTCGATCCCTAAATTTAGTTTAAAGATTCCTAGAACGACTAAACCAGCTAAAATAAGAACAGCTGAAATCGTGAAGAAACGCTTACGTGTGTGAACGAAGTCGAATCGGTCGAATTTCGTTTTTAAATCGAGTGTATCAAAGCCTTCTTCAATGCCATGAATACTTGATTTTTTCACACCAAACCATGTTTTCTTATTATCTAAGTAACCACTGTTTACAAGTAAGCCAAGTAATACACGTGTACCCCAAACAGCTGTTAAGAAGCTGACTAAGATCGTAATGATTAATGTTGTTGCGAAACCTTTTACTGTACTTACACCGAAGATGAATAATACGCCTGCTGCTAGTAATGTTGTAATGTTCGCATCAAAGATTGCAGAGAATGAGTTTTTCGAACCTGCTTTGAATGCTTGT
The DNA here is from genome assembly GCF_030219945.1 of Kurthia sp. YJT4. Taxonomy (NCBI): domain Bacteria; kingdom Bacillati; phylum Bacillota; class Bacilli; order Caryophanales; family Caryophanaceae; genus Kurthia; species Kurthia sp. YJT4. Next base: position 1,981,341 of record NZ_CP126689.1, read on the forward strand.
TTTACAGACTTACCAACACGAATTTCTTCTTTTAGACGCTCGTACATGAGGATATTCGCATCGACTGCCATACCTACCCCTAATACTAAAGCGGCGATACCTGGTAATGTTAATACAGCATTAATCATGTCTAAAATCCATAATGTGATGAATGTGAAGACACTTAATGTCACGATTGCGACAGCACCTGGTAAACGGTATACAACTAACATGAATACGAAGATAGCTAAAACACCAATAATACTAGCCAGTACTGTTGATTTTAAAGCATCTTGACCAAATTGTGCCCCTACCGATGTTGAGTACACTTCTTTTAATTGAACAGGTAATGAACCTGCATTTAAAATACCTGCTAAATCCTTTGTTTCTTGTACGGTAAAGTTACCTGAAATTTGAACATCTGTTGTGTTCAGAGGATTTTGTACAGACGCAGCTGAGATAAATTTAGGCTTTTGACCAGCAGCTTCTTTTTTGGCTTCTTTTTCATACGTATCACCTTTTTGGTAATCTAACCAGATGACCATTAAGTTTTGACCAGGCCCACGTTGTGAGAGGTCTGTTGTGATTTCGCTGAATTTTTTCGCATCTTTTAATTTTAATGATACGATTGGTTGATTCGTTTGAGAATCGAAGCCATCACTTGCTCCACCTTGTTTTAAATCGCGACCATCTAATAATAGTTTATTATTAACGTCGCGGAATGTTAGGTTCGCTTGTGTTGCTAATAATTCTCGTGCGGCATCTTGATCTTTAACACCAGCTAACTGCACACGAATGCGGTTGCCGCTCTCAATTTGAATACTCGGCTCACTCACTCCAAGCACGTTGACACGTTCTTGAATGGCCGTTACAGTGGCTTGTAAATCTTTTTCTGTAATGGGCTTAGCACCTTTTAAAGGTTCTACTTGATAAAGAACTTCAAATCCACCTTGTAAATCAAGACCTAGATTAATGTTCTTTACGATGCCTTCTGTTGTCGCTCCCATTGTTGCAAATAATGCAATGACAACAATGAAGAAAGCAACAATTCGACTTCTCAATTTCATGTATAAATCCTCCCTGAACATTTAACACATCGCTTGTTCTTAAATGCAGTAATATAATACCAATATATTATTACTATAATGGAATAACGTCAATTTGTCACCGTTATTCGTAACAGGTCTATTATGAAACAGTGCTTTCCTGCTGTCAAACCTTCTCAGTAAATTTTTTCTAACTTTCGAGCAATGCGGCAATTTCTTCTTCTTCTAATTCAGCAAATGGTGTCATTTTATATGATGTTTGCTCAATATATGTACAATATTGCTGTTTTGTTAAAGCTAGTAAATCACTGACCATCTGGTGAATATGCATTTCTTCCTCTGATTCCACATCACACCATTGTTGATGAACAAAATAGTGCCATATAGCAGATGGATTCGGTTGCTCCACACCTTGAGCCTGTAAATCTTCACACTTCATATTTAAAACCGTTTGCAACTTCTGAAACAATGATTCGAATGACATCATGTAAAATGCCCCTCCTCTACATTAGAAATACACGGACTGTCCAAATAAGCATCGCCACGATTAATATGGTCATAATCACATAGCCTAAAAAGCGTAAACGTTTTTCAGACTTTGAAATTTTTGCATAGGTTTGGCTATCCGCCATCTTTCGTGGTCTTTCATCTTTTGTAGGCATAAAACATTCGCTCCTTCAAACATGAGTTGATTCTATTATTTCACATTTTTCAGATAAAAGCGATTCATGACCTATCTATTATAACCTTTATACCACCTTTATTATATTACACCTTTAATTCCAATTTATTCAAACAAAAAAACAGTCTGGGACAAAATATTTCACTTCCCGTTTTAACGTTCGCAACGAAAAACTGGAACCGCGCCACAGCGCGATTCCAGTTTTTCTTATGCTCATATGGGATAGTGTTTTTACACTTATGTCCCAGCCTGTCTTTTATACACTGACTATTCAGCTGCGTCGTCTTCTACAACACGACCAATTGCTGCACGCTCAAAACGCATTTTTGTACCGTCTTCTAATACAACTACTGCTGTTTTATCGTCAATTGCATCAATCGTTGCATGTAGTCCCCCGATTGTAATAATCTTGTTCCCACGTGATAAAGCTGCTTGCATTTCTGCTGTTTTTTTACGCTGCTTTGACGCTGGACGGATTAACATGAAGTACATTAACGCAATGATAATGATCAATGGTAAGAAGTTACCTAAAGCTCCAAAATTCATTCTTCTATTCCCCCTTTCTCTTTCTCATTCATTATTATACAAGAATCAGAAATTTTTTGCATTCGGTTTATTAAATCCATATTGTTCAAAGAATTCTTCGCGGAAGTCGCCTAAACGGTCTTCACGAATTGCTTGACGTACTTGACGCATTAAGTTTTGCAAGAAGTGCAAGTTATGTGTCGAAGTTAAACGGATACCGAATGTTTCATCTGCCTTAATTAAGTGACGAATATATGCCTTCGTATAGTTTTTACATGTGTAGCAATCGCACTCTGGATCAAGCGGTGTAAAGTCTTTTGCATATTTTGCATTTTTCACGACAACACGACCTTGGCTTGTCATGCACGTACCGTTACGTGCAATACGTGTTGGTAATACACAGTCAAACATATCAATACCACGAATCGCACCATCGATTAATGAGTCTGGTGAGCCAACACCCATTAAATAACGCGGCTTATGCGAAGGTAGTAATGGCGTAGTATATTCTAACATGCGGTTCATAATTGGTTTTGGTTCGCCAACTGATAAACCACCAATTGCATACCCTGGGAAGTCCATAGAGACTAAATCTCTTGCAGATTGTTTACGTAGTTCTTCGAATTCTCCACCTTGTACAATACCGAATAGTCCTTGATCTTGTGGACGTTCATGTGCTTCTAAACAACGTTCTGCCCAACGAGAAGTACGTTCAACAGAAGCTTTCATGTATTCGTATGTTGCTGGGAATGGAGGACATTCATCAAAAGCCATCATAATATCTGAGCCAAGTGCATTTTGAATCTCCATTGCTTTTTCTGGACTAAGGAACATTTTGCTACCATTTAAGTGATTGCGGAAATGTACTCCTTCTTCTGTGATTTTGCGCATATCGCTTAATGAGAATACTTGGAAACCACCTGAGTCCGTTAAAATTGCACGGTCCCAGTTCATAAATTTGTGAAGTCCGCCTGCTTCCTTAATAATCTCATGCCCTGGGCGTAGCCACAAATGATAAGTGTTACTTAAAATAATTCCTGCGCCCATTTCTTTAATTTCTTCTGGTGCCATCGTTTTTACCGTTGCTTGTGTACCTACTGGCATGAAAGCTGGCGTTTCAAATGAACCATGTGGTGTATGCACAATTCCTAGACGTGCTCCCGTTTGTTTACATGTTTTAATCAGTTCGTAGCGAATTGGTTGTTCTGACATAAATTAATTTCCTTTCTTTTGTGGACGAATGAACATCGCATCACCAAAGCTGAAGAATCGGTATTTATTTTCAACAGCGATTTTATAAGCATTCAGTACGTTTTCACGACCTGCCAATGCACTAATCATCATTACTAATGATGATTTTGGTAAGTGGAAGTTTGTAACCATTCCGTCGATTGCTTTATATTCAAAACCAGGGTAGATAAAGATTTTTGACCAACCTGACTCTGCAATAATTTGACCATTATTATTTTGTGCGACTGTTTCAAGTGTACGTGTAGATGTTGTACCTACTGCGATGACACGTCCACCGTTCGCTTTTGTATCATTGATGATTTGAGCTGTTTCAGCTGGTAAGTTATAAAACTCTGCATGCATATCATGTTCTTCAATTGTTTCAACACTTACCGGGCGGAATGTACCAATCCCTACATGTAAGGTTACAAAAGCAACTTGTACACCTTTTGCACGAATAGCATCTAAAATTTCATCTGTAAAATGCAGACCGGCTGTCGGCGCTGCTGCTGAACCTAGTTCTTTTGAATAAACCGTTTGATAGCGCTCTTGGTTATCTAACTTCTCATGAATATAAGGTGGTAGAGGCATTGTACCTAACTTTTCTAAAATCTCAATGAAGATCCCTTCATAATTAAACTTGAAAAGTCGACCTCCATGCTCTAATTCACCTGTGCATTCAGCTGTTAATAGACCATCACCAAATGTGACAACGGTTCCCACTTTAATACGCTTAGCGGGCTTCACTAATGTTTCCCATTCGTCATCAGCTGTTTGCTTAATGAGTAGCACTTCGATATGTGCCCCTGTTTCTTTCTTTTCACCGATTAAACGAGCAGGTAGTACGCGTGTATCATTTAAAATTAGGCAGTCTCCTGCTTCTAATTCTTCCACAATATGCGGGAAGTGATGATGTTCTACTTCACCTGTTTCTTTATCTAATACCATCAATCGACTTGCAGCACGATTTTCAAGTGGTACTTGCGCAATTAATTCTTCTGGTAATACGTAATCAAAATCTTCTAGTTTCATCGTTACTTCCTTCTTTTCATTAAGTTTCTGCTGGATACGCGTATCCGAAATGTGTATAAGCAAGTGCTGTAACCATACGACCTCTTGGTGTTCGTTGAATGAACCCGATTTGCATTAAATAAGGTTCGTACATTTCTTCAATTGTCATCGATTCTTCACCAATACTTGCAGAGATCGTATCTAAGCCTACAGGACCTCCTCTAAAGCGTTCAATCATTCCCTCGATTAATTTGCGGTCAATATGATCTAAACCGAGTGGGTCGACTTGTAGAAGCTCTAAAGCAGTCTGGCAGAGTGATACCGTAATCTCACCATCTCCTAAAACCTGTGCATAATCACGTACACGCTTTAATAAACGGTTTGCAATACGCGGTGTTCCTCTCGAGCGTCTTGCTAATTCATTCGCTGCTTGGTCATGAATTGAAACACCAAATAAGTCCGCACTTCTTTTTACAATTTCGGCAAGTGAGGGTTCATCATAATAGTCCAACCTTAATAATACACCAAAACGGTCGCGAAGTGGTGCAGATAATGCGCCTGAACGTGTTGTTGCACCAACTAATGTAAATGGTGGTAAATCAAGGCGAATAGAGCGTGCTGTCGGACCTTTACCAACTACGATATCGAGGCAAAAATCTTCCATCGCTGGATATAGCACTTCTTCAATCGCACGCGGTAGACGGTGAATCTCATCAATGAATAACACGTCTCCCGGTTCTAATGAACTGAGAATCGCAGCTAAATCTCCTGGTCGTTCAATTGCCGGTCCACTCGTCATCCGAATATTAACACCCATCTCATGTGCAATAACTGCCGCAAGCGTCGTTTTCCCAAGTCCAGGAGGTCCAAATAATAGTGCGTGATCGAGCGACTCTTCACGCATTTTTGCCGCTTCAATAAAGATGCGTAAATTCTCTTTTACTTTTTGTTGTCCAATATAACTATCAAGCGTTTGAGGTCTTAATGAAAGTTCTAATTGTTCATCTAATTCTGTAGACTCACCTGATACAATCCGTTCCTCCATCAATCTGCACCTCCTATTTTTGTTTTAATAATATTTTGAGCGCTTCCTTCATGTAAGCTTCTGTCGTATGTAATTGCTCATTTTCATCTAGTTGTGGCTTCACTTTTGCAAGTTCACGCTCTGAGTAACCAAGTGCTGTTAAAGCAAGCATCGCTTCTTCAAGTTCATGTTTATTCGGATTCACGCCAAATAACGGTAATTCATCTTCTGCGCTCGGTAATTCTACATGTTCAAGTAATGCATCTAACTTCCCTTTTAAGTCGAGAATCATTTGACGTGCTGTCTTCTTACCGACACCTGGGAACTTAATTAAGAAAGCTTCATCTTCTTGTTCAATCGCTGTAATTACTTGCGATGGATGTCCACTTGCAAGAATCGCAAGTGCACCTTTTGGTCCAATCCCTGACACTTGAATCAACTTACGAAATAGCTCACGCTGTTCAAGTGACGTGAAGGCAAATAGTTGCTGTGCATCTTCTCTTACACTTAGATGTGTAAATACTTGAATTTCCTCATTCGATACATGAAAAGCATACGGGTTTGGTGTATTCAATTGCCAGCCTACACCTGTCACTTCCACTACAATGTATTCGGGTGTTACACGCGTAACAGGTCCCTTTATATAATCATACATACACGAATTCTCCTTTTCATAGCCTTTTGCATTATAGCATAATCCGTCGTGCGCTAAAAACAAACACACATTCCCATAGTAGCTATCATACCACAATTCACGAATGCTTTCGAACGATTATAAGGTGATTCATTTTTAAAAATATATGATATGATTAACAGCGTAAAAGCATTCAATCGAGGTGTTAATCATATGAAAAAATTATTAGGTGAAGAACGTCGTGAAGCCATTATTACGATTCTGAAAAATGAACAACGCCCTGTCACAGGGACAGCACTTGCGAAACGAACAAATGTATCGCGTCAAGTGATTGTGAATGACATGGCGCTCTTAAAAGCAAAGGACGAACCAATCATGGCGACAAGTCAAGGTTACGTCTATTTATCTGAACATCCAAATCATCGTGTGTTTGAACGCGAGATTGCGAGCTTCCATACACCGGAACAAGCAGAAGATGAACTGAATACACTTGTTGATGCAGGGGTAACGGTTAAAAATGTAACAGTAGAACATCCCGTATATGGTGAAATTACGGCATCGATTATGGTATCAAGTCGTTATGATGTGCAACAATTTATTCAAAAAGTGACCGCAACTGAAGCAAGCCTTCTAATGAATTTAACAGAGGGTGCTCATCTACACGTGATTTCAGCTGATGATGAGAAAAAATTAGATGCAGCGATTGAACAATTACATCTAAAGGGTTATCTATTACCTGAAGCATAATAAAAAACGAGGCGAGTGTTTCCACTCTAACCTCGTTTTTATTTTTGTTGATACGTATAATAACTACCTAATGACTTAACCGAACAGCCAAGCGCTCTCAATTCTTCCATCGCACCCATCATTAAAGGTGCATGCTCGTCTTCTAGTAAGTCAACGATGAAGAAATAATCACCAAGTCCTGTTTTTAATGGGCGAGATTCAATCTTACTTAAATTGATTTGACGCCATGCAAACACAGATAATACTTGATGCAATGCACCCGAACGATCATTTGGTAACTTAATCATCAACGTCGTTTTAATTGGTCCCTGATCCGCTTCACGTTCAATACGGTCATTACGCTTCGATAATACAAAGAAACGTGTATGATTAAAATGGAAATCATGAATATTCTGTTCTACAATTGCCAAATCATACTGTTTCGCCGCTGCAATATTCGCAATTGCTGCGATATTATTCTCTGGATGTTCTGACACATATTGCGCCGCTGCTGCTGTTGAAGTCGTTTGACTTAGTGGTACAGAACGATAATGGTAATGCAAAAATTTATGACACTGCGCAAGAGCATGTGGATGCGAATATACGCGTTCCATCTCACTATAATGCGCTGCATGGTCTTTATGTACCATTAAATGCTGTTCAATCGGCGACAATACCTCTGCCGCAATATACAAATCTGCCTCATGGAATAAATAATCAATCGTCAGTGGCACTGTACCCTCTAAAGCATTCTCTACGGGTACCACTGCACGATCGACTTGTCCTGAGTCAACTGCTTCAATACATTCTGGAATTGTCTTAAAAGGGATTGTCCAATCGTTTGGAAACAATTCTTTTGTCGCCAACTCCGTAAATGTACCTTCTGGGCCTAGATAAGCCACCCGATTCTCCCACTCTTTTGATTCCAACACAAAAGCCCCCTCTTATAACGCGCCTGAACTAATCACTTCTGCTGATTCAACAAAATCAAGTTTTTTCAGACTTTGTAATAAGTCGTCTAAATCAACATCCATTGCAGTCACATCTAAAGACAATGTTACATTGGCTCTACCTTGAATCGGAATTGTTTGATGAATCGTCAATACATTACAATGTGTATCGGTAACTGTAGAAAGAAGTCTAGCTAATGTACCTTTACGATCCTCTAATTGCAAGAACACTGTTAAAATGCGTTCTTGAACAATTGAGTGAAAGGGGAAAACAGCATCTCGATACTTATAAAAAGCACTCCTAGATAAATCAACCTGTTTCACAGCATCCCAGATAGATGAGACGCTTCCTGATTGTAGCAAATGTTTAGCTTGCAACGTTTTGTGCATCGCATCTGTTAAAACATCTTCACGAACTAAATAATATCTTTGATCCGCTACATTTTTCATCTTTTTCCCCCCTGAATCGTTTATTCTACAAATTCAAATTCAAATTTTAAGATACGAACGGTATCGCCATTTTCAGCACCTTGTTCACGAAGCTCATCATCGACACCCATACCACGCATTTGGCGTGCAAAGCGACGAATTGATTCTTCACGACTAAAGTCTGTCATTTTGAATAGACGTTCGATTGTGTCACCACTTAATACAAAAGCACCGTCATCGTCGCGTGTTACAACGAAATCTGGTCCTTTAATTTCATGTTTGTAAAGTACTGTAGCATCTGTTTCTTCCTCTTCATCATCGTGTAGTAGGAACTCAGGTGTTACTTCTAGTAATTCATACACTGCATAAAGTAGTTCTTGTAAACCTTGACGTGAAACAGCTGAGATTGGGAAGATTTGAATATCTTCTCCTACTTTCTTTCTAAACTCAGCTAAATTTTCTTCTGCATCTGGCATGTCCATTTTGTTGGCTACAACAATTTGTGGACGTTCAGTTAAGCGTAAATTATATTGCTCTAACTCGCGATTAATCGTCAGGTAATCTTCGTATGGGTCGCGACCTTCCATCGCTGACATATCAACTACGTGTACAATAACACGGGTACGTTCGATATGACGTAAGAATTGGTGTCCTAAGCCCACACCTTCAGAAGCGCCTTCAATTAATCCTGGTAAGTCAGCCATTGCAAATGATTTGCCATCCCCGACTTGAACCATTCCTAAGTTCGGTACAATCGTTGTGAAATGATATGCACCAATTTTTGGTTTTGCTGAAGATACGACTGATAGTAAAGTAGATTTACCTACACTTGGGAAACCGACTAAACCAACATCAGCTAATACCTTTAACTCTAATATAACATTAAGTTCCTGTCCTGGCTCTCCTTTTTCAGAAAGTTCTGGCGCAGGATTTGCAGGTGTTGCAAAACGTGAGTTACCACGTCCACCGCGTCCACCGCGTGCAATGATTGCTTCTTGTCCGTGTTCTACTAAGTCGGCAATAACGCGACCTGTTTCTTCTTCTGTTACGACTGTACCTGGTGGCACGCTAACAACCATTGGCTTTGCACCGCGACCATGTGCGTTCTTGCTCATACCGTTCTCACCTGGTTCAGCTTTGAAGTGACGTTTGAATCGAAAATCCATTAACGTACGAAGTCCTTCATCTACTTTGAAAATAACGGCTCCACCGTTACCACCATCGCCACCTGCTGGTCCACCATTTGGAACAAATTTTTCTCGACGGAACGCGACCATACCATCGCCACCGTCACCGCCTTTAACATAAATCTTTACGTGATCGACAAACATTATTTACTTTCCCTCCTTACTTCCTATGACACGATAACGCCACACTGTATCTGAATACTCCTCATGGATTACACTTAAATCTTCTGATTGAATCGGGATTGAAAAATCGCTTTTTTCAAAATGTCCCTTTATCTCGACTGTAATCTCCACTTTTTGTTTCGTAGACATCACATAGATATGACAATTTTGTTCAACAAACGGGTCGATTGTTTCATGTACAGACTGTAGCGAGCTCTCTAAATAATTACGCAGAGGAACGTCCCACTCTGTTGGAGCGCTATCGGAAATATCGCTCTCCATTGTAATCGTTATAGAAGGAAAACGCCACTGACATGTCTGAAGCCATTCGATTAAATGCGCACATTTCAGTCCATTTATAATTGAAAATCGTTGATATTTTGTTGAGAGTTGGTCAACAAGTTGATTGGCTTCTTCGACATGGTCTAGAGCCAGATTCATTTTGATTAATTGTAATTGATTTAAAAAATCATGTTGAATGTGCCGAAGCACTTCATTTACGGATAGTGGCTGATCTATCACAAGTAAACACTCCTTTAGCGAGATGTTCTTGTTGTTAGTATAACAATTTTTTATGAAAATTTCTCTATTGAGCGAAAAAAATTCGGTATTTGCATCTGAAGCAAACACCGTTTTTTCACCACAAAAAAGGACTGCATTACTGCAGTCCTTAACTTTTAAATTAAGCTTCTTGTGCTACAGGATACACGCTAACTTTCTTCTTATCGCGACCGTAACGTTCGAATTTAACAATGCCGTCTACTTTAGCGAATAAAGTATCATCGCCACCACGACCAACGTTTTCACCTGGGTAAATTTTTGTACCGCGTTGACGGTATAAAATTGAACCAGCAGATGCGAATTGACCGTCAGCACGTTTAGCGCCTAAACGTTTTGACTCTGAATCACGACCGTTTTTTGTAGAACCTACACCTTTTTTAGATGCGAAGAACTGTAAGTCTAATTTCAATAACATAATGTTCCACCTCCTACAGCATTTTATATTTTAATTCGATATAATCTCCATAACTAGCAACCATCGTATAAAACTGGGTTACCATTGTTTGAAGAATTGTTTGCAGTTTTGCGTCTTGTTCAGGAGTTAAATCGGCAGGATCCACAACGACTGATAAATAGCCGCCTTCTTCACCTTGCTCAATTCCCGGCGTAATTTGAAGTAGTTGTCCAATCGCATTTGCACTACCAAAGGCAATAGCAGATGCGCCTGCACAAACTAAATCATGACCAGGTTCACCTGAATAGGCATGTCCTGAAATTTCAAAGCCATATGATTCTCGATTTTCATTACTATGAATCTCTACTGTAATCATAACTTTTTCACCTCACTAATAATTAAGCGTTGATAGCTTCAACTACTAGTTTAGTGTAAGGTTGTCTATGACCTTGCTTACGACGGTAGTTCTTTTTAGCTTTAAGTTTGAAAACAGTAATTTTCTTTTGACGACCTTGTTTTTCAACTTTAGCTGTAACTGTTGCACCAGCTACGAATGGAGCTCCAACTTTAACGTCGTCACCACCAACGAAAAGAACCTTGTCAAAAGTTACCACTTCACCAGCTTCAGCGTTGATTTTTTCAACGTAGATTTCTTGGCCCGCTTCAACTTTGATTTGTTTACCACCTGTTTCGATAATTGCGTACATAACTGCACCTCCTCAATAGACTCAGACTCGCCTTCAAAGGTGATCTAAAAGATACTTGAACCTCGTCAGTGCGGTTGTAGCACGGGTGCTACATAACATATGAAATAATACCATACGGTTTTAAAGTCGTCAAGTTACTTTCGTATAATAACGTATATTCTTCTATTTATAACAACCAAAATTTTTTTATTGTACGAAAAAAGCGAATTTCTAAACCTAAAACGGTGAAATTCGCTCGCATCTTTATTTTGAAAATAAAGCTTTAAATTTAGTGAAGATTCCTTGCTTTTCTTTTTCTAGTGTCATTAATGGTACAGACTCACCCATTACACGTCTCACGATATTACGATAAGCTTTCCCCACTTGTGTAGATGGTTCTAACACAATCGGTTCCCCCTTATTCGAAGATGTAATAACGCGATCATCATCTGGAATAATACCAATTAAATCGAGTGATAGATGCATTGTAATCTCATTAATATCAAGTGTTTCGCCGCGATCCATCAGGTGCGTACGAATACGATTAATAATTAATTTGGGTGGCTCGATATTTTCTTGCTCTAATAAGCCAATAATGCGATCTGCATCTCGAACAGCTGAAATTTCTGGCGTTGTCACAACAATCGCTCGTTCAGCACCCGCAATTGCATTGCGGTAACCTTGTTCAATTCCTGCTGGGCAGTCAATTAAAACATAGTCAAATTGTTCTTTTAACTCATCGATTAAATCTTTCATTTGTTGCGGGTTAACCGCATTCTTATCCGCTGTTTGTGCAGCAGGTAATAAATATAGTAATTCTTCAAATCGCTTATCTTTTACAAGTGCCTGATGAACTTTACATCGTCCTTCAATCACATCGACTAAATCGTAGATAATACGATTTTCTAACCCTAAAATAACATCTAGGTTACGTAGTCCGATGTCTGTATCGACTAAACAGACGGACTTCCCTTGCAGTGCCAATGCAGTCCCTAGATTGGCAGTGGTTGTTGTTTTACCAACTCCACCCTTACCGGAAGTAATTACAATAGCTTCTCCCACATTAGCTTCCTCCCTTAAACGTAGACAAATTCGGTCTAATAATACGCAGTTCTTGAAGCCTTTTAATGCCAATTGTCTCGTCATCAAGTAAATAAGCACATTCCATTTCTGGTGTTTCAGCCAACTCTTGCTTTTCATTCGTCATGATTTCAAGAACATGACCAATTGCTAAATGTGTAGCGGATAAAAATGACGCTCCAATAACTGCCTCACAGTTGCCATTTTTCCCTGCATGTGCTCTTCCTTTTAACTTTCCTAAGACATAAATACTTCCGCCTGCTGTAACTTGTGCATTCGGATTTACATCTCCAACAATGACAAGATCTCCTTCTGAACTGACAGTTTGACCAGAGCGTACGATGCCAATATATGTAGAAGACTGACTTTCCATTATACGCTGGTTCGATTCTTCAATCGTAATCACGTCACTTTTCACTTTCGATACGCGAACATTCAATGCTTCCTGTACTGCTTGAAGCAATTCATTCATTTGTTCATCTGTACAATAACGGTTTCCGATTGCAATCTGGACCTCTACTTGTTCATCAAGACGATCTTCTGCAAGCTTTCCTTCCAATTCACGCAATAATTCCTCATAGCCACATTGGTCGTCTAATTTGAGGACAAAACCTTCTTTTGTCCCCTTTAGACTGACAAGTTGTTTCGTTGTCAAAGAAGCCACCTCACTCCATTAAATTATTGACTGATTTGCTTTTTCTAGAACCCTTGCTTCAAGTAAGTACTTAAACGTCCAACCAAGCATAATTAAAAATACAGAGTTAGCAATCATTGTCGGTACTAAACGATGATTTAAAAATTCTGTAAAAGAAATATCAGTATAACCTATGAGTAAGAAAAATTGATGCAACGCAATTTCCAGAAGTGCTACGAGCAATAATGATAATGTTGTTGTGACAACTAGATGCTGATGTATATATTTTACTGTAGAACCAGCAATAAAACAAATGAACGGATAAAGGAAAGTGTACAAACCGATAATATCAATGTAAAAAATATCGTACACGAGTCCAAAAACAAGTCCGTAAATCATCGCGCGCTTCTTATCATAATAGATAGAGAGAAAAATTAAATAAAGAATGACAAAGCGAGGAACTAAATATTCTCGTTGACCATTAATATCAATCGGTGAAAAAAGTGAGAATTCTGTTTCTAAAAAGAATAGAATGACGGCGACAGCAGGAATTAAATACTTCGCCATTACTTGTCATTCCCTTCTGAAGAAAGGTTTTTATTCGTAGCATCACCGTCTGAACCATCCACTTGGATTGCTTGACGTTTTGCAATAATTACATGATCAATCATTTGGAAATCAGCTGCTGGTTTAACATACGCTAATTTTGTTAGACCGAAATCATCCGTTGTCACTTTTGTTACTTCTCCAATTAAAATACCTTTAGGGAAAATACCCCCTAAACCAGAAGTTGTTACTTTATCACCTTTTTTAATTTTCAATTTTGAATCAATACGTTTTAGCATTAATTCGCCTCTTTTTGCATCATAACCTTCAATTAAACCACGCGCTTCTTTGCCTTTACTTGAGACAGTAGCCGATACGCGGTAATTTGTATTATTCGTTGATAATAATTCTACTTCTGATGTGTAAGGTGTTGTTTGAACAACCTTCCCAACTAAGCCCTCAGATGTTAAAACAGCCATGTTATTTTTCACGCCATTTGAAGATCCTTCATTTAGAATTAACTTCTCTTCCCATTGGTCAGGATTTCGCGCGATAACATTCGCTTGAATTGGATCATATACGCGAAGATCTGTTTTTTTATCTAATAACTTTTGAAGCTTTTTATTTTCAACTTCTAACTCATTTACTTCTGCTTGAAGTGTACCAAACTCTTCTAATCGTGATTTAAGACGCTTATTCTCATCATATGTGTTCAACAAGTCATCTACACTATTAATAAGCCCTGTAACATAACCAGCCGGCTTAGCAACAATATTTTGTCCTAAGCCGACTGTATCTTTAATAATTTGTTCAGGGAGTGATACCTTATCGCGATCGCTTAAGGTCCAACTGATCAATGCCACTAACAGAATGACTCCGATAAGAAGAAATATTAATCGTTTATTCGATAAGAATTGTGGCATTGCCGATTCCCCTCCCTTAAATTGTTTGCTGTTGTTTTAATGTATCGATTTGGTCTAATGACATACCTGTCCCAATCGCTACACAATCTAATGGATTTTCTGCAATAAATACAGGCATGTTTGTTTCATCACTAATTACTTTATCTAAGTTGCGAAGTAATGCTCCGCCACCTGTTAAGACAATACCGCGCTCCATAACATCAGCTGAAAGCTCTGGTGGTGTTTGTTCTAAAGTTTTCTTTACACCATCAATAATGGCTGAAATCGATTCACGTAATGAATCTGCAATTTCAATAGAAGAAATTTCGATTGTTTTTGGTAAACCTGTTACAAGGTCACGTCCACGAATCTCCATTTTTTGCTCTTCATCCATTGAACTTGTCGCAGAACCAATCTCCATTTTAATTGTTTCAGCTGTACGCTCACCAATTGTTAGGTTATATGATTTACGGATGTATGCAATAATCGCTTGGTCCATTGCATCACCTGCTACACGTACAGATTCACTGATTACAATACCACCAAGTGAGATTACTGCTACTTCTGTTGTACCGCCACCGATATCTACAACCATACTACCTGTAGGTTCTGATACTGGTAAATTTGCGCCGATTGCTGCTGCAAATGGTTCTTCAATTACGAACGCTTCACGAGCACCCGCTTGACGTGCTGCATCAATTACTGCACGCTTTTCTACTGACGTAATACCATATGGTACACAGATAACAACGTTTGGTTTTTTGAATGAACTACCTACTACTTTTAAAGCATTTTGTAAGTAATGCTTAATCATTGTTGTTGTGATATCAAAATCTGCAATAACGCCATCTTTCATTGGACGAATTGCTACGATTGATCCTGGTGTACGACCAATCATATTTTTAGCCTCGTTACCTACTGCTACTGTTGTGTTTGTTTGCGTATTTTTCGCTACAACAGATGGTTCACGTAGTACGACACCCTTCCCTTTAATAAATACAAGTGTGTTTGCTGTGCCAAGGTCAATGCCGACATCTTTTCCACCTAATCCGAACACGTTAATTTCTTCCTTTCCTTAGCCGTTTATAATAACTAGCTGTCATAAAATCATACGTTTCATTATAACGGAAAAATATAAAAAGGAACAGTATCAGAAGAAACCTTTTCCTTTCATACTAATATACCGATAATCGCCGATGATAATATGATCTAGTAAATCAATTCCAATAATTCCTCCGGCTTCCGCTATTCTCTTCGTTACTTCTATATCTTCAGGGCTTGGAGTTGGATTTCCTGACGGATGATTATGCGCGCATATAATTGATGCTGCCGAGCGCTTTACCGCTTCACGAAAAATCTCTCTCGGATGAACAATGCTCGCATTTAAGCTACCGATAAAAATCGTCTGCTTATGTATGATTTCATTTTTCACATTGAGAAATAGAACGACAAAATGCTCTTGCATTAACTGTGCTAAATCAGACATTAGATAGTCTGCTGCATCATCTGGATGTTTCACAACCGTTCGCTCTAAACGATTCGGAAGATGACTTCTTCTTCCTAGTTCAAAAGCCGCCAATAAATACATCGCTTTAACGCGACCAATTCCATCGACTGCTTGCAGTTCTTCAATTGTGGCATGCTTCAAATTGAGTAATGTTTCAAACTGATTTAGTAATCGTGTTGCAATATCAAGAACAGATTCTTTTTTCGTTCCTGAGCCAATTAAAATCGCTAATAGCTCATGATTCGAAAGTTGTTCTGCACCAAACAAAACCAATCGTTCTCTCGGTCGTTCTTGTGTCGCTACTTGCTGGATACAATGATTGACTTTTTTCATCATGACATCACCTCATCAAGATGTTCCATTTCCGCCAACTTTCTCAGCATCATTTCAACCCTTTGGAATGGCAATTCAATTGCATGCGTGAAAATATATTCATTACCGTCTTTACAAGTTTGCCCTTCTCCTACCCTATTATAACTAACATCATCTAAAAAAGGTTCCTTAGTTTGAATATATTTTTGAAGGTTTTTTATTTGTGGTGGTAAAAAACGAACAGGTGTTTCGTAAACGTCAGTTAAAATATATTGACGATATTTAAGTAAAATCATCGTCGTTACTTTTGTTTTTGCAAAAGGATGTTTTTTTACATAAAATAACCATTGTTCATACGTAAGCTTTTTCTTTTCTACTTCAAAAAAGTGGTGATAGGCTAAACGATATACATCATAAATACCTGTTAGTAATTGGTATAAATAAAGATGTACTTCACTTACTTGTTGATGTTCATGTATATACTCATTAGGCAATTCAAATGTTTGATATGACATATATTCAAAATATTTTTGCCATATCCCCTTTTCATAAGGGTTAGAACTTATAATATGGATTGGTGTGGGGTTCATATAATTCCTCCTTTTCCATAAATTATAGCGTATGGTTAAAAAGGACTCTTTGTACTATTCACTTTATTTACCAAAAACAATCCTTTATTTAACTCTTTTTTTATAAAAAAACTCATTTTTCTTTTTAGATTTAAAATAAAGCGACTTTCACAAAAAAAGTACACCCTTGCATCATCTAGATTAATGAGGGGTGTACTTTTATAAATGCGCATAACATCAATTATTTACTCACGGTCTTTTGCTCATTCGCTACTTTAGTTGTTTCTTTTTTACTTTTTGTTTCTACATAAAATGTTGTCGCTTGTATTTTCGCTGTAACTAAACCTTCTTTTTCATTCGTATTTTCATACTTAACTGCATCCACAATGAACAAACGCGACAATTTTTCTATTTTATTAATAAAGCGATTCAAATCTTTTACATCATATGCACTCACAGATAAATCCATTGTTATTAACTTCAAGTGTTCTGGCTTTTTCTGATTTGCTAATGGAGAAATTGGTAATTCATTTTCATCTGCTTGGAATAGCTCTGCTTCTGTTAGACTCGTGTTTTTTTCATCAAGCACCTCTTTCGTCTCTTCTTCATAGTTATTAAAACGAATATTTGTTACAGTTGCTGAACTTGCATACTCCACTTCATCTAAAGCATCTACAATACTTTGTAAATCCGCATTTGCAGGAATTTTCGATTCAAGTGACTTCATCGTATGTGCACGTTCAACTTCTTTTTTTGCTTGACTTTGTTCAGTCGATAATTTCGTTAAGTACTTTTGTTGTTCAGTATATTTTTGATTAAGTGAATCGTATAAAGCCATTTCTGGTTTCAACGCATAGTAATATAATCCCACACCAACCGCTATAACGAGGAGAATGGATAATGTGTACACAAATGAATTATTTTTCTTCTTTTTTGCACGCATTATTTCGCACCCCCTGTTTTAGTAGTTGCTGATGGATCTAATGTCGTAAGAATAATCGCTTTGTACTGTGCATTCTCATTCATTGTCTGTTCTTCACCAACATTATCCACATCTACTTTTGTAAAAGTCGAAGCTGAATCAAGTTTTACTGTTTTGAAGATTGCCTCATTATCTAAATTACGAATAAATGTCGAAGCTTCATTTAAATTATCAAAATACACGATAAATTCAACCTGATCATCTTTATAATCTAACCCTGCTAATTCACCAGAACCTGGCATATATTTATTAGCGACTTCAATAATATTTGATATAGGTGTTTGGTATTTCTCAGCAAATTGTACAGACGTTGCAATCGCATAAGATGGATTACTTTGTACTTGTGTTAACGTTTTTTCTTCTGTTTGAATTTGTGTCGCTAACTGATCCGTTTTCTTCTCCATTTTCGCAATATCATTACTTAACAAATAATAGTTAATACCATAAAAAATAATTACGATAAGCAATAAAACAATAATGATTAGTTTCATTAAACTATTTTTTCTTTTGGGTGGATACTGATCTTGCGGCAGGAGGTTAATATTTGGAATCATACCATCGAAGCCTCCTTCATCTCTAATCCAAGTAAACTGCAATGTTTTAATTGATACGTTGTAAAAACTTCCCCTACTTGTTCATCTGTTATTTGAACTACTTCTAATGGGAATTTCACGCGCAATAACTCTGTAATCTTTGGCAACATTGGATGATCACCTAATACAATGAGTTGTTGAACTTGCTTCATTCCTTTATTTAAAGATATTTCGTAAAACTGGCATATATGTTGAATTTCAACGAATGCATGGCTGAGTTCATCCATATACATTTCAATATGATTAGACAATGTATGTGTAAAACTGTGTGCTTCTTGTTCTTTTAACATCCAATCTGACTGTGTTGTTGGAATTGTATGCGTACGCAATAATTTGACATGATGATTTTCAACAATCGACATTGTCACTTCATTGATGGACCAATCTAATATCATCGATGTTTTTTCAGTATAAGAAGGCATTACTTTTTCTAATGTACGTAAGTTTGCTAAAGATTTAATATCGACAACTTCTGGTATTTGACCTAGTGATTCCACAACTTCAATAATTTTATCGACTTCATTACGCTCTGTTGCAAAAAGCATCACCTCACCATCCGTTGGATCTTCATCATAAATATCAACAACAGGAGTTTCGAATGCTAAATGAATTGATTTACCAATTTCTTTAAATATATAATCATCAACTTCGTCGAATGTTGTTAAATTCTCTGGAATAATAATTTGTTTCATTTCAACATCATGATTCGGTACAATAACACGTACATGATACTTTTTAATTTTTAAATTTTTTAAAGGGGTTTTTAAAGCGCGATAAAAAGAATCTGGATCTAAAATACGTCCATGTTGTACGATTCCTTCCTGTAGAGGAATCTGATATGTAATTCCCTTACTCAAATCGTTTCCTACAACCGCTAACATACTTACCATAAAGTCATTATAAACAATAGACAAAGTCTTTTTCTTATTGCCTAACATTTTGGGTACCTCCTCTTTTTCTCTCTTTTAATTATACATTCCACATGTTACTACTTGGATATATACCCTATTTTTTTACATAACAAATACATTTTAAGGAAAAAGATAGAATTTATTTTTTTCTTTCATACGTTTTTTTATTATAATACTTTTAGTTTGTAAAATAAATATATTGCCCTAAAAATTAACAAGATAGCTATTGAGTACACTTTTTGTAAATTGTATGATAATTACGTTAGAAAAAAACGATTATTACTATAATACATCAAAAAAAGAGCTAAAATAGAAAAAAATGGGTATATTATAAATAACATGACTTTTTACATACACAGAAATCAAATTGATTAACCGGGGTGAATTACGTGAGAAAAACAAACAAGCGACCTTTACAAAAAAAGAATGGGTCGCTCATTGCAATTTTATTAATTAGTCTATTCATTATTTCTGGCTTCATTGTGAACAAAGCAGTGGAAGGAAAACAAATTCCTCTTGTCACAACAAAAGATACGAAAGAAAGCTATCTAGTTGCAAATGAAGGATTAGATTATGCACGACTAGAAATTAAACAACAGATGGTAAAAATTTATCAAGATGTTCAAAAACGATACGAGCGATTAAGTCCATCTGAAAAAGCAGCCTTTGATGTAAAAGAAATTTCTCTTTATAAAATTCAAACTTTATTAAACCGTAAATCAGGTATCCCGAAAACATGGGACACACATCAAAAAGTAGATGATATACAGCCGACCTCTACCACACTCATTATAAAAGATTCAAAACCAAATCAATATACAATTCAATCGACTGGACGTATCGGTGGGGAGCAGACAAAATTAAAGCAATCCCTTCAATTAGACTTAGAAATTGATACAACGATGAGGCAAGGTCGCTATGAGCCACCTTATGCCATTCATGCATCTAAGGAAATTGTTGTCCAGAATGCTTCAAAGGTTTGGGGGTTAATGGCGAGTAAAAATCCACGTAATATTCAAATAGATGGTTCTTCTTGCCAATATGAAATGACCAGAACAAATTATTTAAATGAATGTTTTAACGATGGGAATACAGAAGCATCGGATTTAAAAATTTGGAATGAACAAAATTTCAATAATTTTTTACCATCCTTCCCAACGAATGAATTAAAAACAATCGATGAACAGCCATATAATGAAGAAGAAAAATATGTAACTGAAATTATCCCTAATCCAGACCCTGAAAAAAAAGATAAAAAAATCAAGTATTATTACTTACAAAATGGTGTCCTAACCGTAACCGATAAAACGCAAGAAGACTTCTCAATCGAAACACCTTATCAATTCACTTCTTCTGAAGAACGTCTTCAAGAGTTAACACTGGACGGTGTAGATACTTATATTGATATTGGCGACGGTGTACAAACTTTACGATTAGATACACTAAATTTAACTGGTGGCGCAAAACTTCATATTTTAGGCAGTGGAACACTCAAATTATTCATTCAAGAAATGGGTGAATCTGAAGGTAAGATTATAGCAGAAGAAGCAAAAGTCGCTACTTATTTTGATGGGGATGCTGCTTTAGAATTCTCGAAAAATTTCCGTAGTAGTGGTTTTATTTATACTAAAAAAGCAGATGTCACTTTACGAGCAAACACGTATAAAGGCAATATTTTATCGGGTGGTAAACGTGTAGTCATGAATGGTGGGAAAACAAATATAGGAAAATTATTACTCGCACCGAAAGCGAATATTGAATTGAAAGACAAAACAAACTTTAAAGGTTCTATTCTTGGTCAAGCCATTGTCGTTACAGACTCAAATGTGCAGCATAAACCGTTAAAAGACAATGTTAATATTCCGATTCAATATGCAGTATATGATAAGCCGAAACATTTTGCTTTGTACGGACAAATTAAACAGTTTGAATAAAAGACAAAAAGCCAACATCGTGCTACAAGCGTGATGTTGGCTTTTCTTATATTCAGTTAGAATAAAATTCTTCATTCTAATACTTGCTGTAAAATCGAACGCCACTGCGCTAAAAGATAGAGTGAACCTGTTACGACTACAGACCCTTCTTTTTGCTTCTCTTGAACAGCTTGTAAAACAGATGATGCAATTTGTTTGTGCTTTGCATGACTTAACTTCATTAATTCTTCTGGTTGCATTAATCGATCTTGTTCACGCTCAACTGCTACAAAGATAAAATCATCTGACACTTGTTCAAGTTCACGCAATACCGCTTCTACATCCTTATCTTTTAAAATCCCAACAACCATCGTCACTTTTTCGCCTTTCAATACTTGTTGAATGGTTTTTCGCAAGCTCCTTGCACTTGCTGGATTATGCGCTCCATCTAACCAAACTTGTGGAGCGAGTTGTTCAAAACGTCCTTCGAGCTTTGTAGTTGCTACAGCTTGTTGAACTCCATCTTCTACTAATTCAATATGCAGTACTTTCGCCACCTCTATAAATGCTTGAATCGCGAGTGCCATATTCTCTTTTTGGTGTTCGCCTTTTAGGCTTGGATGTAATCCTGACATACAGATTACTTCATTCGACCACGTATCATCTAACACTTTAAAATCTTTGCCATTTATTTTAATCGTTGCTTGTTGCATATGTGCTTCTTCTTCGATTACTTTTTGTGCAGCTTCAGGTATTTCACCTATTACAGCATAGCCATTCTTTTTAATAATCCCAGCTTTATGCCATGCAATCTTTTCTAGTGTATCACCTAAAAAATTCGTATGCTCTAATGCAATACTTGGAATGACTGATACAATGGGCTCAACCACATTCGTACTATCAAAACGCCCACCCATACCACTCTCGATCATCGCAAGGTCTGGTTTAGCTTGACGAATGGCAATAAAAGCGATAGCTGTTAATAATTCAAATTCTGTCAATAAGCCACTTAGCCCTGCTTTTTTTGCTTCTTCGAACGCTCGATTCATCTGCTCTGGTGTAATCGATTGTCCATTCAACCGAATTTGATCGTGGACATTTTCGATACAGGGTGACATAAATGTTGCAGTCGTCAAACCATGTTCCTGTGCGATTCGTTCGATCATGCGAATGGTAGAACCTTTGCCATTTGTACCTGCGACATGAATGGTTGGTATAGCAAGTTGTGGATTGCCTAACTTCTCCATCGCTACTTGAATCGCTTCAAGACCAGGCTTAATCTCATTTGCACTCTCAATTTTGTATGTATTTTGATATTCTTCAAACATTGGAATCATGGAATTTTCCCTACCTATTCATTTTCTACGTAATTCGTGCTAAAATTTGTATTGATTGTTTTTATTATAACACTGTTATTCGGAGGTTTGAACGTATGAAGACATGCTGGATTATTTACAATGGTAGTCTTGTATCGGATAAATTTTTAGACCAAGCAAGACTCATGGCTGAAGCCTGTCAAAATCATGGCGTTCAACCGTTTATTTATAAAAATTATGAAATTCAAATGCATTCCGCTAAAAAGTTAGAACAGGCACCTGACTTTGTCATCTTTTTAGATAAGGATATTTTGCTCGCTACGTATTTAAAAAATCAAGGAATTCCCGTTTTCAATGATCCTGAAGTGATTGAAACATGTGACAATAAAGCAAAGCAATACATACAATTAGCCAAAGCAAATATTCGTATGCCAAAAACGATTATCGCACCGAAAGTCTACCCTAAATTCACAATTCGTGAAAGTGGTTATTTTGAAGGTGTATTAGAAGAACTTGGACTACCTCTTATTATTAAGGAGGCGCATGGTTCATTTGGTATGAAAGTGTATTTAATTGAAACACAAGAAGACTTTTTCGAAAAGGTAGATACACTACGTGGTGTTGACTTCATCTTCCAACAATATATCGCATCAAGCTATGGACGTGATATTCGTGTCAATACGATTGGTGATGAAGTCGTCGCTGCAATGTATCGTCACTCTGAAACAGATTTCAGAGCGAATATTACAAATGGTGGTAAAGCTGAAACGATTACATTAACAAAAGAACAGGAACAATTAGCGCTCGCAGCAGCCAAAGCGATCGGTGCTGACTTCGCTGGTGTTGATTTACTGTTTGATGAACAAGAACAGCCACTTGTATGTGAAGTCAACGCAGCTTCACATATTCGCAACATTTACAATGTAACAGGTATTCACGTGGGCGATGCATTCGTTCAGTATATTTTAAAAAAGTTAGGATGAGAAGATTTTGAAACGCGCATATCTTGTATATGACGCAGCTGATGCAAAAGTGAATATGGCCTTTATCAATCAGCTCGTCGTATCTGCAAAAAAACAGATGATTGACTTGCAACTTGTGCTGTTAAATGACTTCTCTGTTCCAGAATTAGTCGAACATTGCCAAGATGCTTGTTTTGTATTTTATCGTGCACGTAACTGTGACTATGTTACTTCATTGGAACAAGCAAATATTCCGGTTGTAAATAGCAGTCACGTAAACGCACTCGCAAATAATAAATATATGACTTTACAATTTGCTCGAACACTTGGCATTCCAACTGTTCCACTCTATCAACAAGCTTCAGATTACGAGTATCCACTTGTATTTAAAACAATTGATGGACATGGTGGCTCAGAAGTCATGCTTTGTCAGGATGAACAAGAGTTAAATGCTTGTCAAAAACAGTTTGAAAATCGTTTAACACTGGTTCAACCTTATATTGAATCCAATGCGACAGATGTTCGCGTTTGGGTGCTCGGTAACCGTATTATTGGTGCGGTTAAACGTCAAGGTCGTGCTGATTTTCGTTCGAATGTCACATTAGGTGGTTCGATTGAAAAATATGAACTTGATTCACTTCAAATGGACCATGTACTTGCGATGCAAAAAGCCATTCGTAGCGATTATATCGGTATGGACTTCTTACTACTAGAAGACGGTACATGGCTATTGAATGAAATTGAAGACCCTGTAGGTGCTCGTTCATTCTATGATTTATTCGATGAATATTTACCTGATTTACTGATGGATTATTTAGTGAATCATTATGTAAACGTAACAATTTATTAAAAAAAGATACTGAGATAAAACATTTCATTTTCTTTTTAGAGTTCGCAACAAAAAACCAGAATCGCGCCACAGTGCGATTCTGGTTTTTATTATGCTCATATGAGACGGTGTTTTTACACATATGTCCCAGGCTATTTTTTATTACATTTCTTTTAGTTCTGCAATACGTTTTTGAACAGTTGCTTGTTTTTCAAGATAGTCTGCTTCTTTTTCACGCTCTGCTGCAACAACTGCTTCAGGTGCGCTTGAAACAAATTTCTCGTTGTTCAATTTACCTTGAACACGTTTTACTTCTTTATTCCACTTGTCTAACTCTTTTTCAAGACGTGCAATCTCATCTTCTAAGTTAATTAAACCTTTTAGTGGTAAGAATAACTCTGCTCCTGAAATAACTGCTGACATCGTTTTACCTTCTGGTTCTACGTTTAAGCCAATTGTTAATGTTTCTGGGTTACAGAATTTTTCGATATATCCTTTATTCGCTTCAAGTACAGCTAATTCTACATCTGATTTTGCTGAGATGAACATTGGTACTTGTTTGCTCATTGGTGTATTTACTTCTGCACGAATGTTACGAACTGCATGGATAATATCCATTAATAACTGCATGTTTTTCGCTTCTTCTTCAAAGTGAAGATCTTCGCGTACTGTTGGCCATGCTGCATTTACGATTGTGTCGCCTTCGTGTGGTAAGTGTTGCCAGATTTCTTCTGTGATGAATGGCATTAATGGGTGTAATAGACGCATCGTTTGATCTAATACGTAAGCAAGTACTGAACGAGTTGTTTTCTTCGCTGCTTCATCCTCACCATATAATGGTAATTTCGCCATCTCGATATACCAAGAACAGAAATCATCCCAGATGAAGTTATTTAAGTAACGACCTACTTCACCAAACTCATACTTCTCAGCAAGCTCTGTTACTTTTTCGATTGTTTCATTTAAGCGTGTTAAAATCCACTTATCTGCAACTGATTTTTCACCTGTTAAATCAATCTCATCATATGTCATGCCTTCCATATTCATTAATGCAAAACGTGAAGCATTCCAAATTTTGTTTGAGAAGTTCCAAATCGCTTCTACTTTTTCAGTTGTATAACGTAAATCTTGACCTGGTGATGAACCTGTTGCTAAGAAGAAGCGTAATGAGTCTGCGCCGTATTCTGCGATGACGTCCATCGGATCAACACCGTTACCAAGTGATTTTGACATCTTACGACCTTCACCGTCACGTACTAAACCATGAATTAATACGTCTTTGAATGGACGCTCGCCTGTGAATTCAAGTGATTGGAAAATCATACGAGATACCCAGAAGAAGATGATGTCATAACCTGTTACAAGTGCACCTGTTGGGAAGTAGCGTTTGAAATCTTCTGATTCAACGTCTGGCCACCCCATTGTTGAAAACGGCCATAATGCAGATGAGAACCATGTATCTAATACGTCTGCATCGCGTGTCCAGTTTTCTTCATCAGCTGGTGCTTCTGTACCTACATATAATTCACCTGTTTCGTTATGATACCAAGCTGGAATTTGATGTCCCCACCATAATTGACGTGAAATACACCAGTCATGGATATTCTCCATCCAACGTGTGTACGTATTTTCAAAGCGTTGTGGCACGAAGTTTACTTTTTCGTCTTCTTTCGCTTGTAAATCAAGTGCCTCTTTTGCTAGTGGTCCCATTTTAACAAACCATTGTTTTGATAAATATGGTTCAACTACTGCACCAGAACGCTCTGAGTGACCTACTGAATGTAAGTGATCGACGATTTTAATTAATACACCTTGTTCTTGTAAATCTTTTACGATTTCTTTACGGCATTCAAAGCGGTCCATACCTGCATATTTACCAGCCATATCATTCATCGTACCGTCGCCATTCATCACCATAATGCGCTCTAGGTTATGACGATTACCTACTTCAAAGTCATTCGGGTCATGTGCTGGTGTCATTTTTACAACACCTGTACCGAATTCCATGTCTACATAGTCATCTGCAACGATTGGTAATTCACGACCTACGATTGGTAGAATTGCCGTTTTACCGATTAAGTGTGCGTAACGTTCATCATTCGGGTTTACTGCAATCCCTGAGTCACCTAACATTGTTTCTGGACGTGTTGTAGCGATTTCTACTTTTTCGTCGCTATCTTTGATTGGGTATTCCATATGGTAGAATGCACCTTGTACATCTTTATAAATTACTTCGATATCTGAAAGTGCTGTTTGTGCTGCTGGGTCCCAGTTGATAATACGTTCACCGCGGTAGATTAGGCCTTTTTCGTATAATTTTACGAATACTTCTTTTACCGCATCTGATAAACCATCATCTAATGTGAAACGTTCGCGTGAGTAATCTAATGCTAAACCTAGTTTCGCCCATTGCGCACGAATTGTTTCAGCATATTCTTCTTTCCACTCCCATGTTTTCTCTAGGAATTTTTCACGACCTAAATCGTGACGAGATACGCCTTGTTCGCGTAATTTTGCTTCTACTTTTGCTTGTGTTGCAATACCAGCATGGTCCATACCTGGTAACCATAATGCATCATAACCTTGCATACGCTTCATACGAATTAAGATATCTTGTAATGTTGTATCCCAAGCGTGACCTAAATGTAATTTACCTGTTACGTTTGGCGGTGGAATTACGATTGAGTACGGTTCTTTATCACTCTCTGGTTGTGCTTTAAAGCAATCTTTTTGTAGCCACCACTCGTAGCGACCTGTTTCAACAGCTTGTGGGTCATACTTCGTTGGCATTGAAATTTCTTGTTCTGACATGTTTTCGTCCTCCTTCATTTCTTGACCATCCATTTTAGGCATAAAAAAAATCCTTCACATCCTTAAAAAAAGGACGAAAGAATTCGCGGTACCACCTTTATTCCAGCACAGTTGACTGGCACTTCATTGGATAACGGTCTCTAAACCGAATTTCGCTACTAAAATCTGTTCACGAAATTTGCTCATGGGCTACCTTCAGACATCTACTTGAGAAACTTTCACCAACCGTTTCCTCTCTCGACAAGTAAGAATGCTTACTCCTCCCAATCATTGCAATTGTTTATTTGAATAAGCTAATTGTATCTGAATTTATAGCTTTTAGCAATACAGTGCATAAAAAAACTTCGACACATATACTGTGCCGAAGTATCTCTTAAAATTAACGACGTAATTGCTTAAATACTTTTTGGAAAGCTGCGATTGTTTGGTCGATATGTTGTTCTGTATGCGCTGTTGATACGAATACACCTTCGAATTGTGATGGTGGTAAGAAGATTCCTTCTTGTGCCATTAAACCGTAGTATTCAGCGAATAATTCTAAATCAGATGTTTTCGCTGTATCAAAGTCGATTACTTTTTCATTTGTTAAGAAGTAACCAATCATTGAACCTGCACGATTCACTGTATGTGGAATATTGTATGTTTCAGCTGCTTCTCTAAAACCAGCTTCTAAACGATCCCCTAATTTTTCAAAGTGTTTATATGAATCCTCTGTTAAATGTTGAATCGTTTCAAGTCCTGCTGTCATCGCAAGTGGGTTACCTGATAGCGTACCTGCTTGATAGATTGGACCAGCTGGTGCGATTCGTTCCATAATATCACGACGACCACCGAAAGCACCTACAGGTAGTCCTCCGCCGATTACTTTACCAAGACATGTTAAATCAGGTGTTACACCGTAGTAACCTTGTGCTGAATGGTAGCCTACGCGGAAACCAGTCATGACTTCATCAAAGATTAATAGAGAACCTGCTTTTTTCGTCAAGTCACGTAAACCTTCTAAGAAGCCTGGAAGCGGTGGTACACAGCCCATATTTCCAGCAACCGGTTCAACGATTACTGCTGCAATCTCTTCACCGAATGCTTCAAATACTTGTTGAACTGCTTCTAAATTATTATAAGGAACTGTTAATGTGTTTTGTGCAATTGACATTGGAACGCCAGGACTATCTGGTAAACCAAGTGTCGCAACACCTGAACCCGCTTTGATTAATAGTGAATCACCATGTCCATGATATGAACCTTCAAATTTCAAGATTTTATCGCGACCTGTGAAACCACGTGCTGCACGAATGGCAGACATTGTAGCCTCTGTACCAGACGATACCATACGAATCATCTCAACAGAAGGTACACGACGAATCACTTCTTTCGCTAATTCGTTTTCAATACGTGTTGACGCACCAAATGATGTACCTGTTGTAGCAACTCGTTGAATCGCTGCTACTACGTCTGGATGTGTATGACCGATAATGAGTGGACCCCAAGATAAAACGTAGTCGATATAATCATTGCCATCGACATCTGTAATAATCGCTCCATGACCTTTTTCCATAACGATTGGCTCTTGTTTAACAGCTTTGAACGCACGAACAGGACTATTTACGCCACCAGGCATTAAATCTACTGCTTCTGCAAAAACTTTACGTGATTCTTCAAAAGAACGTGTCATCTCTATTTCTCCTCCAACCAACGTGCCGCATCTTTTGCATGGTACGTCATGATTAAATCTGCACCTGCACGTTTCATACTTAGTAATGTTTCTAAAACCGTTTGCTTTTCATCCATCCAACCATTTAATGCTGCTGCTTTGACCATTGCATATTCGCCTGATACATTGTAAGCAACAACTGGCATATCATGGTTATTACGTACATCACGTATAATATCTAAATACGATAATGCTGGTTTAACGATTAAGAAATCAACGCCTTCTTCAACATCTGAAGCTGCTTCACGCATCGCTTCTAAACGATTTGACGGGTCCATTTGATACGTTTTACGATCACCAAACTTTGGTGCACCATCTGCTGCTTCACGGAAAGGTCCATAGTAAGCAGAAGCATATTTTACTGCATAGGACATAATCGGTGTATCTTCAAATCCAGCTTCATCTAATCCTTTACGAATCGCCGCAACAAAACCATCCATCATGTTTGAAGGTGCGATAATATCAGCACCTGCTTTTGCTTGTGAAATAGCTGTTTGTGCTAATAAATCAAGTGAAGGATCATTTAAAATACGTTCATCTTCTGACACAACACCACAGTGACCATGCGATGTATATTCACATAGACATGTATCTGCAATGACCATGACTTCAGGATAGTTCTCTTTTACAAAGCGAATCGCTTTTTGAATAATCCCATGATCATGATAAGCTTCTGACCCAACTGCGTCTTTCTCAGCAGGTAAACCGAATAAAATAACAGAAGGAATACCTAGGGCAACAACCTCATCCATTTCCTCATGTAAACGATCTAATGAGAATTGATAAATTCCCGGCATAGAAGCGACAGGGTTTTTAACATTCTCGCCTTCCATTACAAAAATAGGGTAGATGAAATCTTCTTTATGTAGATACGTTTCTTTTACCATTGCACGCATCGTTGCATTTTGTCGTAAACGTCTGTGTCTTTTAAATTGTAAGTTTGTCATATTAAGATTCCTTTCTTCTTGCGATTTCTTCAATTACCTGTTGCATCGTGTATGTTTTTGGCTGGATAATATCCCATGCACCAAGTGCGATTAATGCTTTTTCGGTTACATGACCAATCGCTGCCACTTGGATTTGTTCCCAATCGTGTAGAGGTAATATTTCCTCAGCATACACACGCACAGCCGAGGGACTTGCAAAAACAACCGTACAATTTTTATGTTGAATTTGCTCTTTCAATTCTGGAATTGACTTTTTTGTTGGACGTGTTTCATAAATTGTCCATGTTTCTACTCGACATTTGAGACCATTTGGAATCGTGTCTTTCGCCATCGAACCTCGCATAAATAGACAGGTCGTTTCAGGCTGTAAAAAACGATTAAACTCTTTCACCATTGTATCTGCACTATACGTTGTCGGAACAAAGTGAATTGAAAAACCTGCCATTTCTAAAGCTTCGGCTGTTTTTTCACCCACAACTGCAATTCGCTGTTCTATCCACAAACTTGCATCCTGTTCGTATTGTTCCATTTTTCTAATGAATGCGTGTACTGCATTTTGACTTGTGAAAATTAGCCAGTCTACTTGCTGACTACGCTGCAAAAATAAGCCATCATCATTTGACTGTACATCGGCCACTTCAATCAAAGGTAAATGAAGTGCTTCTCCACCTAGCGCCTCGATTTGTGACTGAGCTTGACCTGTAATCGAGGTGCCTGTTAACACAATGGTATCATGTTGAAGCGGTTGATTATTGCTCATTTTGCTCCGCTTTTACTTTTTGAATCAATTCATACGCACCTTGCTCAGTCAGTTGTTTTGCTACTACTTCTCCTACTGTTTTTGCATCTGTGTGTGTGGCTTTTTCATGGTAGAAGACAGAAGCATCTGGTGCAGCAACAAGTCCTTCAAAATGTAATTGTCCTGCTTCATATGTTGCGTATCCAGCGATTGGCACTTGACATCCACCATCCATCGCTGCTAAAAAAGCACGTTCTGCATGTGCTGTTTCCCAAGTCGCTTGGTCTG
Source organism: Kurthia sp. YJT4 (assembly GCF_030219945.1). NCBI lineage: Bacteria > Bacillati > Bacillota > Bacilli > Caryophanales > Caryophanaceae > Kurthia > Kurthia sp. YJT4. Next base: position 2,012,119 of record NZ_CP126689.1, read on the forward strand.
TCATTTTTGCCAATGCCGCTAACAATTCGGCATCATCTGCTCGACATTCAATTCCTAACGACCCTTGTCCTACAGCAGGTACACAAAGATCAGTTGATAAATATTCAGTTACAACATCATCTGACCAACCAAGTCGTTTTAAACCAGCAGCAGCTAAAATAATCGCATCATATTCGCCAGCTTCTAATTTAGCTAAACGTGTGTCTACATTTCCACGAATCCATTTAATCGTTAAGTCTGGGCGTGCTTTTAATAATTGAGCACTACGACGTAAGCTTGATGTACCGACAACCGCACCTTCTGGTAAATCCATGAATTTTACATGATTTTTTGAGATGAAGGCATCACGCGCATCTTCACGTTTTGGAATACATCCAATAACTAAACCTTCTGGTAAAACCGCTGGCATATCTTTCATACTATGTACAGCGAAATCAATCTCTTGGTCGAATAAGGCTTGTTCAATCTCTTTTACAAACAAACCTTTTCCGCCAACTTTTGATAACTGTACATCTAAAATACGATCGCCTTTTGTCACAATCTCTTTGACCTCAAATTCAAACGGTGCACCTGTTTTCTTTAATTCTTCGATGAACCAATTTGTTTGAGTTAAGGCTAACTTACTTCTTCTTGAACCAACAATAATTTTACGCAAAATAATCCTACCCTTCTGTTAATACCAAAAATGGAAACCTGATAAGCTACTTCCTAAAAAGAAATTAATAATAACCAATAAAAAGGCACATATGTTGACCCATGCCAATCGAATTGAATGTAGTTGATCGCGACGATTCAATAACACAATCATACAATAGACAAACAATGTAATGAATGAACCGATGATTTTTACATCAAATACATTTAAATTATCGACGGTGATATAAGCCCACATAAACCCTAAAATCAGACTGATAAAAAGAATGGGAATCCCAATTACCATTGCCCAATTTGAACTACTTTCTGCTTGTCCAAGCGATGGTAGCCTCGTCCACTGCTTCGTCCATTTTTTCTTTTTTAATACATTGTATAAAATAACGTACAATGTCGAAAAGACAAAAGATAATGAAAAAGCAACATAAGACAAAATCGCAAACATCACATGAATAAATAATAACTCAGAAACTAAATTCTCACCTACAGGTGATTGCGCCACTTGGTTTGGTGCAAATGTATGAATAACCATAAAGATAAACCCGAGAATATTAATAAAGAATACAGGTAAATCGGCTCGATAAACACAATGCAGTAAAATCGAGATGGATACTAATAACCAACTATAAAAATAAATCCCTTCAAATAGTGTCAGAATCGGGAATCGATGCGTTTGAATAATATATACAATTAAAAAAACTGATTGTAAAATCCAAACAACCGAAACAAACCAAAAAGCGATTCGACGTGACTTTGCATCTTTTTTTAAATAATCTACAAAGTAAAAAATTATCCCGATTGCGTATAGCACAACGATTGCTTCGTGCAATCGGGTCATTGCTAAATCGGTCATATACGACGCTCCTTATATATCATGAAAAAAACGCTCTCGCATCTATATTTTAACACATAGATACGAAAACGTTCTTAAATCAGCTCTTAAAAAGTAAATTTAGGTTCTGCAACGACTTCTTCTGCTACTCGTTTTTGATAGCGCTCTTCTGATTGTAGTTGCTGTTGCTCAATTTGAGCCTGTGTATCTTCTTCAATCCCAAAAATACGTTGGAACAGTTCCAATTGCTTCGCTGCATTTGGAGAACCTGCCAATTCTTTTGCTTGTAGAATTGGTTCTTTTAATAATTGGTTGACGATTGATTTGGTATGCTTACTTAAAATTTTTCGTTCACGATCTGTTAAATTCGGCATTTTATTTTCAATACTTTGCATTGTTTCAGCTTGAATTGTCGCCGCTTTTTGACGCAATGCTGAAATAACTGGAACAACGCCAAGTGTTCCCATCCAATCTTTGAATTCATGGATTTCTGTATCAATCATCTGTGTAATTTCGTTAGCAGCACGTTCACGTTCTGCTAGGTTCGCTTCGACAATTCCTTGTAAATCATCAATATCATATAAGAAAACACTTTGAAGTTCACTAATTTTCGGATCAATATCACGTGGTACTGCGATATCTACCATAAATAGAGGCTTCCCTTTGCGCATCTTCTCCACATAACGCATTAAATCATAATCAATGACATAATCTTTTGCACCAGTTGATGTAATCAAAATATCTGCCTCAAGTAATGTACATTGTAATTCTTGCATCGACTTCGCTGTACCTTGGAATTTATCAGCCAGTGTTTCTGCCTTTTCCATCGTACGATTGACAACAGTTACTTTTCCTACACCACTACCATATAAGTTTTCCATAGCAAGTTCGCCCATCTTACCAGCACCAAGAATTGCGACATGTGTTTTGTCCAGTGTATTGAAAATTTTCTTTGCAAGCTCAACAGCTGCATACGATACAGATACTGCATTTTCACCAATCGCTGTTTCGCCATGTGCTTTTTTCGCAAATGTTACACTTTGTTTAAATAAACGATTAAACAATGTCCCTGTTGTGCCAATTTGTTGTGCCTCTAAGAAGCTATGCTTTACTTGACCAAGAATTTGTGTTTCTCCTAGAACCATTGAATCAATTCCAGAAGTCACTTTGAATAAGTGTTGCATCGATTGATCATTTTCACGAATGTAAAGATGATTTTCGAATTCTGCAACCGGCATATTAAACCAATTCGCTAAAAATTGTTTAATATAATGACGACCAGTATGTAGTTGATCAACGACAGCATACACTTCTGTACGATTACATGTCGAAACAATTACATTCTCTAATATACTTTTTTCATTTTGTAATGCTCGCATTGCCTCAGCTAGTGCTTCTTCTGTTATTGAGAATTTTTCACGAACTTCGACAGGAGCTGTTTTGTAGTTCAAGCCTACTACAATTGTATGCATGACGTCATACACCTCTCACGTTCTATAATTATCGTCTATGATTATACCATACTCTGTCACTTTATATTTACAAAGTCTTATATAATTGCGATTACTGTCATATTTATATACAATCCAGCATATTTCCAGAATCATTTTAACAAATTCAGTTACGTTCTTCAAACAGGTTGTTTACAAATTGTTGTAATGTCTCGTTTCTCTCTTCGTCTGTCATATGAACATATATCTCATTCGTCACTTCTTCAAGTACTTCTTTTTGTCCTTTATACTGCACGCGTACATGCTGTAAAAAAGCAATGTAGCTTTCATAATGCGCATCAAACTGTTGTGACAACTGCTTTTTGATTTTCCTAGAAAAAATGGGACTTGCACCGTTTGTTCCAATACTTAAAACAAAATCACCACGCTGTACAACTGCCGGTAGTACTCCATTCCCTTTTTTTGCGTCATCTACTCGACAAATAATTGCTTGGCTATCTTGTTGAATTTGTTCGTTCACTGTCGTTTGATTCGTTGCAGCTATCACCAATTCATATTGTGCTGCCTCACCTAATTCATACAATCTTTTATGTAATGATATTTGTTGTTCCGTTAAATAATGTTCAAATTCAGGTAATAGTTGTTGCGCAATCACCGTAACTTGTCCCCCTGCTTCTACAAGTGTACGACATTTTCGATAAGCAATCTTACCACCGCCCACAATTAAAATGCGAATCTGTTCACTATTCAAATAAATTGGTATTTGTCCCATAGCAATCCCCTTTTTAGATGTGAAAAAGCAGATCAAGTGGTATCACTTCATCTGCTTGTTCTTTACATACGTTTTTCAATTTCTGCCCATGCTTCGTCAAATCCCATACCTGTTTCAGATGAGAAAAGAATGAGTGGATCAGATGGGTCCATATCAAGTGTCTCTTTTACCACTTTTTTATGTTGCGCCCATTTTCCTTTTTTCACTTTATCTGCTTTTGTCGCAATGATAATGCAAGGAATGTTGTAATGCTTTAAGAAATCGTACATCATGCAATCATCGTCTGTTGGTTCATGACGTAAATCAACAATCTGCACAACCGCTTTTAATATTTCACGACTTGTAAAATATTCTTCAATCATTTTTCCCCATGCTTCACGCTCTGATTTTGATACTTTCGCATAACCATAGCCTGGAACATCTACGAAAAATAGTTGTTCTTCAATTTTATAAAAGTTTAGTGTTTGTGTTTTACCTGGTTTTGATGAAATACGTGCTAAACTTTTACGACCAATCATCTTGTTAATAAAAGATGATTTACCGACATTTGAGCGACCTGCAAGTGCAAATTCTGGATACCCGTCCTCTGGGTACTGGTTTGGTCGAACTGCACTGATGACCATCTCGACATTATGGACTTTCATATTATTCTTTCCCTCCGTCTAACGCTATTTTCAATACCTCGTCAGCGCTTGACACTAGCTTAAATGTTAGCTCTTTTCGTACACTCTCTGGTATATCTTCAATATCCGCTTCGTTTTTCTTTGGAACGATAATCGTTGTTAAACCAGCGCGGTGTGCACTTAACGACTTCTCTTTTAAACCACCGATTGGTAGAACACGTCCGCGAAGTGTCACTTCACCCGTCATACCAACTTCTTTACGGACTGGTGTTTCCGTAATCGCTGATACAAGAGCTGTTACCATCGTTACACCTGCTGATGGACCATCTTTTGGTACAGCGCCTTCTGGTACGTGAACATGAATATCATGCTCATCAAAGTAAGATTGCTCTACCTTTAATAAGTCTAATTTAGAACGGACAAAAGATAAAGCAGTTTGTGCAGATTCTTTCATCACATCACCTAATTTACCTGTTAAAATCAGCTTTCCTTTACCTGGTGTAATCGATACTTCGATTTGTAATGTATCGCCACCAACTGTTGTGTAAGCAAGACCTGTTGCTACACCAATTGGATTTTCTTCTTCCATTTGACCATGCGACACTTTACGTTTACCTAAGTAGTCCGCTACATTTTTCGCTGTAATAACAACTCGTTTCTTTTCTTCCATGACGATTTGCTTCGCTGCTTTTCGACATACGGATGCAAGTGTACGCTCTAACCCTCGAACACCCGCTTCTCGCGTATAGTAACGAACGATTTCCGTTAAACCATCTTCTCTAAATTGAATTTGTGATTTTTTCAAACCGTTTTCTTCAATTTGTTTAGGTGCTAAATGGTTTTTCGCAATTTGAATTTTCTCTTGTTCTGTATAACCGCCAATTTGAATGACTTCCATACGGTCATAAAGCGGTCCTGGAATACTACTTAAATCATTTGCTGTCGCGATAAATAAAACATTTGATAAATCGTATGTTTCTTCAATATAGTGATCACTAAATGTGTTATTTTGCTCTGGATCTAACACCTCTAACATCGCTGATGAAGGGTCTCCGCGGAAATCATTCGACATTTTATCAATCTCATCTAGTAAAAATACAGGGTTAATCGTTCCTGCTTTTTTCATTCCTTGAATAATACGTCCTGGCATAGCACCAATATACGTTCTACGGTGACCTCGAATTTCTGATTCATCACGTACACCACCTAATGAAATACGCACAAATTCACGATTTAAAGAAGTCGCAATCGATTTAGCTAGTGATGTCTTACCTACTCCTGGAGGTCCAGCTAAGCAAAGAATCGGGCCACGTAATGAATCTTTTAATTGTGTCACTGCTAAATATTCTAAAATACGATCTTTTACTTTTTCAAGACCATCGTGATCATGGTCTAAAATATCTTTTGCTTTTTTAATATCTTTACGATCTTTTGTCTTTTTAGACCAAGGTAAATCAATCAACCAATCTAAATAGTTACGAATGATACCACTTTCAGCTGCTTGTGCTGGCAAACGTTCATAGCGCTTCAACTCTTTTAGTGCTGCTTTTTCAGCATGTTCAGGCATTTTCGCTTCGATAATTTTTTTCTTTAATTCATCAACCTCAGATATTTTACCTTCTGTTTCACCCAATTCATCTTGAATCGCCTTCATTTGCTCACGTAAATAAAAATCTTTTTGAGATTTTTCAACGGAACGTTTCACTTTTGTATGGATTTTTTTCTCCACATTTAAAATTTCCTGTTCATTAAAAATACGTTGAACAAGAATTTCTAATCTTTTTTGAACGTCAATTGTACGTAAGATTTCTTGTTTTGCAACCATTTTCAATGGCAAATGACTTGCAATAGTATCAGCTAGTAGACCAGGCTCTTCAATTTCTTCTGATGTTTCAATGACTTCAGGAGAAATTTTGCTTGAAGCTTTCACATAGCGTTTAAAAGCATCTAATAAAGTACGCATCAACGCTTCTAATTCAACAGTTAATGTCGGATCGTCTTCAAATACTTCTACATCAACTACCGTCATTTTTTCTTCTTCGATATAATCAATAGCTTGCGCACGACAAATACCTTCTACTAATACACGTGAGGCGCCATTTGGTAGCTTGATTAATTGCTTAATTTTCACGAGTGCGCCCATACGATAAAAATCATCTGAGTCTGGTGATTCTTTTGCAATTTCTTTTTGTGTTACAACATATAGGATGCTGTCATCATTTAGCGCTTGTTCTACAGCTGCAGTTGATTTTTCACGACCCACATCAATATGTAACAGCGTTTTAGGATAGATTACTAGACCTCTTAGAGGCAGCAATGGAATTCGATACGTTCTCAATTTTGTTGTCATGCAAACTTGCACCTCCACATAAACTTTAACACTTTATTCATTAAAAAAACTGACTTCAAAACAGTGCAATATAAGCACTCCATCGAAGTCAGCTAAAATCCTTTTAAATTAGGCTGATGTTTTTTCGTTATCTGAATCTTTCACTTCAGTGCCATCTTCTAATAAAAGTTTTGGATGAGCCTTTTCAGTAAGTGTTTCTTTCGTAATTATACATTTCGCAATGTCATCACGAGATGGTAATTCAAACATCACATCAAGCATTACATTCTCAATAATCGAACGTAATCCACGAGCACCTGTTTTACGTTCAATCGCAAGTTTTGCAATTTCGTATAATGCATCTTTTTCGAACTCTAATTGTACATTATCCAATTCAATCATTTTTTCATATTGTTTTGTTAATGCGTTTTTAGGTTCTGTTAAAATCTGTACAAGTGCATCTTCGTCTAATTGCTCTAAACTTGCCAATACTGGTAAACGACCGATAAATTCTGGAATTAAACCAAATTTTAATAAGTCTTCAGGAATCAGATGTTTCATTAAGTTTTTATCATCTGTTTCTTGTTTATCCGCAGTACCGAAGCCGATTACTTTTTGACCCATACGACGTTTAATAATTGACTCGATTCCATCGAAAGCTCCACCTACGATGAATAAGATATTCGTCGTATCAATTTGTAAAAATTCTTGGTGTGGATGTTTGCGACCACCTTGTGGCGGAACGCTTGCAACCGTACCTTCTAGAATTTTTAGTAAGGCTTGTTGAACACCTTCACCAGATACATCACGTGTGATTGATGGATTTTCAGATTTACGTGCGACTTTATCGATTTCATCGATATAGATAATGCCACGCTCTGCTTTTTCGATATCATAATCCGCAGCTTGAATTAACTTTAAAAGAATATTTTCAACATCTTCCCCAACATAACCTGCTTCTGTTAATGAAGTCGCATCTGCAATGGCAAATGGCACATCAATAATACGTGCAAGTGTTTGAGCTAGTAATGTTTTACCACTACCAGTAGGTCCGATTAAAACAATGTTTGATTTAGATAATTCTACGTCGTCCACTTTACTTTTTGAGTTGACGCGTTTGTAGTGATTATATACCGCAACAGATAGGGCTTTTTTAGCACGCTCTTGTCCAATTACATAACTATCCAAAGTACCTAAAATTTCTTTCGGTGTTGGAATGTCTTTCAGTTCAATTTCTTCTTCTGTTCCTAACTCTTCTACAACGATTTCTGAACATAAATCAATACATTCGTCACAGATGTAGACACCAGGACCAGCTACAAGTTTACGTACTTGCTCTTGTGGTTTCCCACAGAATGAACATTTTAAATTACCGTTTTCATCATTAAATTTGAACAATTATTTCACCCCTATTCAAGCAACAATATTACAAGACTCTATTAATATTATCAAACATTACGTCTTGCTTGTCTATTATTAACTCTTTTTTTCTGTGTTATGTACAGGTTATTTTTTAACTATGATAAAAACAAGGTATGGGAAGTCCATACCTTGCTCCATTCGTGCATCGTATTTAAGCAAATTCGACTTACGAACTTGTTAAATCTTACTCAGAAATTTTAGCTTGGTCAACTAAGAACTCAACTGTATTTTGGATTTTGATGTCGTGTTCTAAGATGCTAGTACCGCCTAAAGCAGCTTTGATTTGTTCAGCGTCCATGTTGAATTGTGCTGACATTTTTTCTAATTCTGCTTCAAGAGCTTCTTCTGTTACTTCAAGAGCTTCAGCTGCTGCGATTGCTTCAAGTACTAATGAAACGCGTACGCGGTTTTCAGCGTCAGACTTCATTTGCTCGCGTAATGCTGCTTCGTCTTGACCAGAGAATTGGTAGTAAAGATCAAGATTCATACCTTGTGTTTGTAAACGTTGTTCGAATTCTTGTAACATACGGTTGATTTCTGTTTGAATCATACCGTTTGGAATGTCGATTTTAGCATTTTCAGCTGCTTTTTCAACTAATTCGTCACGTAATGCAGTTTCAACTGACATTTCTTTTTCAGCTTTCGCTTGTTCAGTTAACTTTGTACGTAATTCATCTAAAGTTTTTACTTCAGCATCGATTTCAGTTGCTAATTCGTCGTTAAGCTCTGGAAGTTCTTTTGCTTTTACTTCGTGAACTGTCACTTTGAATGTAGCTGGTTTACCAGCTAATTCAGCTGCATGGTATTCTTCTGGGAATGTAATTTCGATATCTTTAGATTCGCCAGCTTTTACGCCTACTAATTGCTCTTCAAATCCTGGGATGAATGAACCAGAACCGATTTCAAGTGCGTAGTTTTCGCCTTTTCCGCCTTCGAATGCTTCACCTTCGTGGAAACCTTCGAAATCGATTACAGCAGTATCGCCGTTTTCAATTGCAGCATCTTCTTTAACTACAAGTTCAGCAAGACGTGCTTGGTGACCTTCGATGATTGCATTGATTTCTTCTTCTGTTACTTCAGTAGAACCTTTTTTCACTTCTAAGCCTTTGTATTCGCCAAGTTCAACTTCTGGACGTAATACTAATTTAGCTGTGAATGTGAATGGTTCGTTTTTCTCGATTTTTTCGAAATCGATTTCTGGTTGATCTACTGGCTCAACACCTGCTTCGATTAGAGCTGTTGGGTAGTTTTCGTTGATTAAAATTTCAAGTGCATCTTGGTATAAAGATTCAACACCGAATTTTTTCTCGAACATTGCACGAGGCATTTTACCTTTACGGAAACCTGGTACGTTGATTTGTTTTACTACTTTTTTAAATGCTTGATCTAATGCAGCATTTACTGTTTCAGCAGGAAGCTCAACTGTTAATAAACCGTTGTTTCCTTCTTGTTTTTCAAATTTAACTGACATGAATATAACCTCCAAAAATAAATTCAAAGTGCTTTAAAAGCGTTCGTTATTACGACTTTGACAACTGTTTTAGTATATCATAGTTCTACATAGTTTCAACAGATTTCATACTTCTGGTATATCTGAAAATTTTTCAAGTTGTTGGATGAGTTCCATCACCTTGTTATCTGTTTCACTTTCATCGGATATTTCTTGTCCTAATAAAGAATGAACATAATGAATATATCCCTCTGATACCTTTTCAGCAGAAGCCCCAAACCATTCAAAAGGATAAGTAACTAAAATGTGACGTGTCAAAACATATTGTACCATTTCTAATGTGCTACTTTCCTTCTCTAGCCGTTCATTTACGATTTTTTTTACAGATTGTGTGACAGGCAGCTCATCTGGAGTAGGTAATGTCATTGGATTAACTGTAAGTGTTTGCTCAAATTTACGAATTGTTAAGTCACCATTCACCTCTTGCTCTACTAATAAGCAAAGTGCCACACTGCGAACAATCGGATGTACTTCTTCCGTTTCAATGATTGTGCGAATTTCATCTATTAAAGGTCGAACGTTCATTTCTGATAAAGATTGAAGACGATGCAGCTGTTCGTATACAGGTAAGTGTAAAAAAACATCTAATGATAACACGACCTCTGCTACTTCTTCCTCTATACTTTGTTCCGAATGCGATAACTTTAATAACTTTTCACTCAAATTATAAATACTTGTGAAACGTTCAATTGAAGAGTTTGGCACAACATTTTCTTCCAATAAAGAACGAACAATCTGTTGTACATGCTGAAAATCGCGTAGCTCCATACAAATTGATAAGTACAGCTCCATTGTTTCAATATATTGACTTGGTCCTTGTGCTAATAGAGACTCCACTACTTCTCTAGCCTGTTCAAATTGTCTTGTTTCGTGTAAACAGTAGGCGTACACATGAAGCGTATGTTCATCCATTTCCTCGTATTGAAGAATATCTTGAAAACATTGAATAGCTTCATGATATTCAAACTTCTCAGCATGCGCGTGACCCTGTTGAAGAAGTCGTTCCACCGTTCCAGGAAACATGACGATTTTTTCGTTCCGATATATCTTCTGTTTTCTTTTCAACTTCGTCACTCTCCTCATTCTTCCATAGTTTATCATATGTGCTTTTACTGAACACGCAAAATCATGAAACAATTCATGTTGGTAGGTTTACAACGTTTTCGTCGGGGTATTTTATTATTAGAAATTCCCTTATTGGTGAAATGAGATTGTGTTCAACCCCAATGGCTCACTCGGCATTCCCCTTCTGAGTGAGCTTACATAGACCCTCTATATAAATAGAATCTATTCCCCAAAACTTTACTCAGATGTAATACCTGAGTCCCCACCCTTGCTTTAGGAGAAGCAACGTCCTCTAAAGCATTTTTATTTTGCCTCAACAAATGTATTGAAACAACAAAAAACGACTTCATGAGAACATTCTCATGAAGTCGTTTTATTCATTTCGGCTTAGTATACGATACCGTATAATGCTTTGATGTGTGATAAGTAACGAATGTTTGAAGCTTCTTTCATCAATGTTGCTGGTAAGCCACGTAATTCAGTGTTGCTTCCACCGACAGTTGCTACAGCATCTTTACGACCTAAAGAAGCTAATGTACCAGAGTTAACTGGAGTGAAGTCATTCATTTCACTACCTTTTAAGTATGCGAATACATTGTATCCAACTAATTCGCCCATTTGCCAAGCATTTTGAGCTGTTGGAGGGTATGGACGATCTGTTTCTTTGTTTGCACCTGGAGGGTATGCAGCTGCAGCGTCACCTACTACGAATACATCTTTATGTGATTCTGATTGTAGGAAGTCGTTTACTACTGCTTTACCACGGTTACATACAAGACCTGATTCTTCTACGATTGGGTACTGAGCTACGCCACCAGTCCAAACAAGTGTGTTTGCAGTAATTGTTTGACCGTCTTTAAGAGAGATCACGTTACCTTCAACACCTGTTACAGGAAGGCCTGTTAAGAACTCTACACCACGATTTTCAAGCGATTTTGTTGCGCGCTCGATTAACTCGTCTGGTAATACAGGTAAGATTTTTGGACCTGCTTCAACTAGCTTGATTTTTAAATCTGCTGGTTGTACGCCGTATTTAATTGCTTCTTTCGTCATGTGGTCAACGATTTCACCAACAAGCTCAACGCCTGTTAAACCACCGCCGCCGATTACGATTGTAGCATCTGCTTCGTTGCGAGTTTTTGCGTATTCTTTAATACGACCAATGATGTGCTCGCGAATTTTGTTTGCATCTTCAACTGATTTAAGAACCATTGAGTTTTCTTCTAATCCTGGGATACCGAAGAAACCTGTTTTAGAACCTACAGCTACTACTAATACATCATAAGTTAAAGTTTCGCCAGTTGATAATTTAACTGTTTTGTCGTCAGCTGAGAATGCATCAGCTTTTGCGATTTTAATGTTGATGTCTTTTCCTTTGAAAAGTTTAGAAAGTGGGAATGCTACCGCTTTCTCTTTAATAGTACCGCCAGCTAAACGGTGTAATTCAGTGATGATTTGGTGAGTTGGGAATTGGTTCACAACTGTGATTTCTACTTCTTCTTTAGTTGCAAATTGACGTAACGTTAATGCAGATAATACGCCGCCATAACCTGCACCTAGAATGACGATTTTTTTTGACATTATAGTTAAACCTCCATGTTACTAAGTGTTTTAAAAATTATTTTGAAGCTTTGTTTTCTTTTGAAACTTCTAAGAATGCGTTTGCGAAACGGAAGACACCTTGTACTTGTGGGTCTTTTAACAGTTTTAAAATACCGAATAAACCGATTGTTTCGTTGCTTTCAGCAGCACGATCTTTTGCTTCAATTGCAGTAGCAGCAAGTGATTTAGCAGAGTTTACGACTGGTTGAGCCATTTCTGTTACAGCACCAACAGCATCGCTGCGGAATACATCATCAGTAGCTAAAGTTTGTGCTACGTCATATGCTTTTGTTAAAGTTGTTACCATTTCTGTTAACTTTGGTAATTGGTCCACTAGTTGAGTTAGTGATTCTTGTACTTCAGGTTTTAATAATTGATCTAAAACGTCTAATTGTTGTTGGCTTACTGCCGGTTGTACTGATTGAGTAGTCTGTTCTGACATATCCAATTCTCCTTTACAATAGCTATTTCTTCTGTCGGGAATTCCCGAACGTTTTACTTACATAAGAGTCATATTATTCATACAATTCTCATCTTACTATTACATGATGCCATGTAATGGTAGCAACTGCAACATCTGTTTTCTAGACATATTTATTGCTTTTAAACACCTATAAACTAAAGGACTATACTGTCATATTTCTTTAATACCCTTTTTCGATTTATCATAAAAATATATGACGTATTTTTATTGAAAAATGAGAAAAATTCATATAAAAGAAAGAGAATTTCGAACTTAAATTTTATAGTGTGTTCACTTCATTTATAGCTTCCATGTTGCATTATACACCTCAATTTCAGGAATTCCAATAGAACTGAAAGCTTTTTTTCGCTCAACTATTCTATGACTTTGTTCAAAGTTTCACAAATCCTCACAACCATGCGTTTTCACGCCACTTTTTATTCTTAAAAAAATATTTTATCATTAAAGAATCTTAGACGTTCTAAATGATTTTCTAACCCTTTCCCCTAAGAAAACATGTATATATCTTATAAAGCTTACACAAAAATGTCACTTGCCTTTTTCATTAAAAAAAGTGATACAAACCTTGTATTCTCAACATTCTGAAATGTTAAAATGTGTTTAAACACTATAAAAAAACTTCCATACACAGATGAAAGTTTTCTTACTTTATTTAATAATTTGTTTGCGTAAAAAATAGGCAATAATCGGTTGAATAACGAATAAAATATAAAAAGCACGAAATACTTGATATCCCGCAACAATTGATAAATTTGCATGAATCGCATGCGCAATTGCCCCCATTTGATCCATACCACCTGGCGCTAAACTCAAAAGTGCTGTCGCGTAATCTAAATGATTTACTTGTGCAAAAATAATACCTAGTAGCATCGCTACAATAAATAATGCAGCTGCACTTGTTACAGCGAGCGCAATCGTCCGTCCTTTTTGCTCTAACTCCCTCGGTTTCATCATCATGCCGATATTAATCCCAATCATGAGTTGTGCAAATGACAAAATCGGATTCGCTAATTCCACTCCTACGACGCCTATGTTTTGTAAAATAGCGGTAACGAGCGCTGGTACAAGTAAAAAAGCGGTCGGAAATTTATATTTTTTACCTATAAAGGCTAATAATATACAAATAAATAGAATGAGCACTGTTTCAAATGACATCCATTCCGATACATGCTCTGTTTGTGTCGGGACTGTTGTTAAATGAAACGTTGTCAATAGTAGTGGCATTCCAATGACAATAAATAATAAACGAATTGTCTGTGTCACCGTGACAACAGTTAAATTCACACTTTTCATTTCCTCAGCCATCATAATGATTTGCGTCATACCGCCTGGAATACTGCTTAGGAGTGCTGTAGGGTAGTTCACTGCTGACTTCTTTGATACAACCCATGCAATGCCCGCACTAAGTAAAATAAGTAAAGTCGTCATGCCAAACATATATGGTAATTGCCTGCCAATCTCTCGTACAGCCTCTCCTGTAAGTGCTTGACCGATTGTATAACCAATTAACACCATTCCAATACTTTTATACGATTTAGGCCAATAAAACCATTCTGAACGTAAACTATTACCTATCAAAACAAAGAGTAATGGTCCGAGTAGCCACGGTACAGGTATATGAAGTTTTGAAAATAGTAATCCTCCACATATGCCGACAATTGCTGTAAGTAAAATTCTTTGAAGTTTCAAAATCTCGTCGCCTCTTTTCAACTTTTACGTTATCACATTCTTTCGTGACTGAAAATAGTTGATATTTATTTAATCGGTGTGAGTCGTTCGAGTAATTGCTGACTTTGTAAATCGAGACCCGTAAACGTGACATGTACTCCTTCTTGTTCCAATTGATTCTTTATTTCAAGAACTTTCGTCACTGCGGTTTCATCCCAAATACGACTATTTGAAAAATCAAATTCTAGCTTCTTTCCCTTAAAGTCCTCTAAAATAGGTGCTAACTTTTCAGCTGAGGCAAAAAAGAGTGGACCTGTAATTGTACATGTTTCGTCTGACAGTAAAAAGGTTGGTGTTGCACTTTTCACCATGAAACGAATCGCACTCATCAACACGCCCACACCTACACCAATCGCTAAATTATGCGTTGCCAAAATCACTATTACAGTTGTAATCATAATAAAGCTCTCTGATTTTGGTGCTTTTCGTATGAAGCGAATCGTTTTAAAGTCAAATGTCGTAAAACTCACCATTATCATAACTCCTACTAAAACAGGCATCGGAATTTTAGAGACGACATCACCAAGAACCAATATTAAAAATAATAAAAAGACACCTGCTGTTAATGTAGATAGTCGACCTCGACCACCTGACTTTACATTGATGATAGATTGACCGATTAAAGCACAACCAGCCATACCACCGAAAAAGCCATTTACAATATTTGCGATTCCTTGACCGCGTGATTCTTTATTTTTATTTGACGTAGTTTTTGTATAACCGTCTAAAACTTGTGCAGTAAGTAAAGATTCAAGTAATCCAACAACTGCCAGTGCTAAAGCATACGGTAAAATAATTTGGAGTGTTTCAAAATTCAAAGGAATATCTGGTAAGAAGAATGTCGGTAATGTTGTTGGCATTGTGCCTAAATCACCAATTGTCAGTAATGAAAAGTTCCCAAATATCGCGAGCGATGTCATGATAACAATCGCAATGAGTGGTGCTGGAATTATTCGAATAAATCTTGGTATCACATAAACTAGAATCAATGTAACGATCGCAAAAGCATAAGTTGCAACTGAACCATTCTTTAAATATGGTAATTGCGCTAAGAAAATCATAATGCCGAGTGCATTCACAAAACCAAGCATCACTGAATTAGAGATGAAGCGCATTAGTCTTGCAACTCCAAAAATCCCCATAAAAAACTGTATAATACCCGTTAAAATTGTTGCAGCAAGTACATATTGTAACCCGTGATTTGCCATTAGCGTGACGAGTATTAGCGCCATTGCTCCAGTCGCTGCAGAAATCATTGCGGGTCTTCCTCCGACAAAAGCCGTCATGACAGCCATTGTAAATGAAGCGTAGAGCGCGACTTTTGGATCGACACCGACAATGAACGAAAAGGCTAGAGCTTCTGGAATTAGCGCTAAACCTACTACAACCCCTGCTAAAATATCAGCACGAATAGATGAAAACCATTGTTCTTTTATAACCTGCAAAAAAATCACCTTTCTCATATGGAATAAAAATAGCGTACAATAGAAGTAATCGTAACAAAAAAAGTTTCATAAGTATATACTTTTGGGAAGGAGATTATTATGCGATATGGTTATAAAAGACCAACTGTTTGTGATAACGACATTACACAACAGTTGGTACAAGTAAATTTGGATGATGTACATGAAGAAAAGCACGGTTTAGCAAAAAATAGAGAGGTATTTGAAGAACTTCTCATGCAATTAACAACAGAGGATGAGTTATATGTTCAAAACATTGAGGTGTTGGCAGATTCTACACAACAATTAATCGACGTCCTACAAATTGCTGAACGAGATGAATTTACAATTATTTTCTTGGATGAATGTATGTGTTCAACAGAATTATTTAAAAAATCATTATTAGATGGTTTACGTTACTTTTCGAAATTACAATCTATCTTTAAACGCCATGCTTCAACTTTCGCATTACAAGAGGCAAAAAAACGCGGAACTGTTATTGGGAGACCTAAAAAGTCAGATGTACAGATGCAACGTGCAATTGAAATGTATTATAGTAAACAATATACATTACACCAAATTAAAGAAGAAACAGGTATTTCAAAATCGACGCTCTATCGTCAACTCGATCAATAACATGGACATAATAAAACACGCTGAAACAAATTTTTAGTGTTCACAACGAAAAACTGGAACCGCGCCATAGCGCGATTCCAGTTTTTATTATGCTTATGTGGGCACAGTGTTTTTACACGTATGTCCCAACCTGTTTTTTTAAATGTCCCAGATAGGAATTGAACCTACGACCTACAGCTTAGGAGGCTGTTGCTCTATCCTACTGAGCTACTGAGACAGTATACAACAGATAAGTATATGCCTCTTTTTTTACTCCTTCAAGAGCTTTTTAATTATTTTTACGTTCTGCTGCATATTCAGCTGTTGCTGTAAATACAACATCTGATGAAGAGTTTAATGCGGTTTCACAAGAATCTTGAACAACACTAATAATTAAGCCCACACCAATTACTTGAACTGCTAAATCATTCGGAATACCAATTAAACCACATGCTAATGGAATTAATAATAATGAACCACCTGGTACACCAGAAGCACCTGCAGCTGAAATTGCTGTGACAACCATCAAGATGATTGCTGTTGCGATATCTACATGCACATCTAGTGTATAAGCAGCTGACATCGTTAAGACAGAGATTGTAACTGCTGCACCAGCCATATTAATTGTTGCACCTAAAGGAATCGACATAGCATACGTATTTTTATCTAAACCTAACTTTTCACAAAGCTCCATATTCACTGGAATATTCGCTGCTGAACTACGTGTGAAGAATGCTGTTAAACCACTCTCTCTTAAAGATGCCCATACTAGCGGATATGGATTACGGCGCGCTACAACGAAAACGATAATCGGGTTGATAACAAGTGCAATTAATAACATAGAACCTACTAAAATAATAATTAATGTACCATAGTGTTTTAATTCTCCAAAACCACTTGTCACAATTGTGTTATACATAATCCCAATAATACCGAATGGTGCTAAGTTAATTACCCAGTGAACTACTTTTGAAACAGCTTCAGATAAGTTCGTGATTACTGTTTTTGTTGTACTGCTCGCTGCTTTTAATGCTAATCCTAAAACAATCGCCCATGCAAGAATACCTATGTAATTTGCATTCATTAATGCATCTACTGGATTCGATACGATATTATTTAAAAGTGTTTCCATAACGCCCCACACATTTTCTGGTGGTTGTAAATCTGCATCCACTTCTTTAAACGTTAATTTAACAGGGAATAATTTAGCGGCAATTACACCGACTGCTCCTGCAATGAATGTTGCAAATAGATATAAGAAGACAATGCCCTTCATATTTGTTTTTTGTCCACTGACATGGCTTGCTAATGCATTAATAACTAACACAAAAACTAAAATTGGTGCTACTGCTTTTAATGCACCTACAAACAATGTACCGAGCATCGCTAACCAAGTTGCACTTGGGAAGGCAACTGCTAAAACTGCACCGAGGATGATCCCCATGACGATACGCAATACTAAACTTGTATCGCTCCACTTTTGAAATAAATTTCGCATATTTTTCCCTCCAAAATTATACAAATATAAATAATAAATTCATTTTTCCACCTGAGAAAACACAATGTATTCTCATAGAATACAGTTTAACATAAACAATTTAAGTTTTATAGATTATTTTTTATATTAGAATGTATTTTTTTCGTTTTTTCTTTTTACATAATTAATTATTCTGTAAAAACAAAATATTTTACACTATTTAAAAAGTGTAAAACTGAAAAAATAAAGTTCTTTTGAACTAATATTTATATGCTCTTTTAAATTTATGTGTATTTTTTTACAAATATATCTACATGTTTATTCATTTTTTTGAAAAATTTACATAAATACAGTATTTTAAACACGATTTTTATATTCAACAATGGTACTATAGATACAAATATAAAAAATAGGGGTGTTTTCCATGTTTTTCTTAAAATCAAAAGCAGCCACAGCTACATTGCAAACGAATGTAGAGCATGTTGGTATTTCATTAACCGATTCAGACTATCTGTTACAACTCGATATGATTGATTTAAAAAAACATGATTTGCAAATCGTTCAGGCACTTCATTCTTATATGTTGCCGCATATGCCAAAAATTGTAGAACATTTTTATAAAGCGATTTCTACTCCACCGCATCTGGCTAAAATGATTCAAAATCATAGCTCAGTTGAACGACTAAGCCAAACACTTTATGGGCATATTGAGCAAATGTTTGCTGGTAAAATTGATGCGGCATATATTCAAGCACGAAAACAAGTAGCACATGCCCATGTAAAAATTGGTTTATATCCTAAATGGTATTTAGGTGCTTTTCAAAAATTGGAATATGAAGTACGCCAAATTATAAAAACGCTTCCAATACCTATACATGAACAGTTCCAAGCAATCGATGCATTCGGTAAAATCTCTAGTTTTGAACAACAACTCGTTTTAGAAGAGTACAATCGTTATTCCGATCAATTAATTGAACAACAGCGAGAAGAAGTGAACCGGAAAGTACGAGAAGATTTAGGCTCTGTTGCTGATCACTTAAATACACAAGCATCTCATACATCAGAAGCTGTAAATGCATTAATGAATCATACAGTATGTGTAGAAAACAGCGTGAAAACAACAGTAAAAGAGTCCCTAGATACAAAAGAAGCATCTGATAAGGGACTTGCACAAATGCAGCACCTAAGTGAACAAACTGAGGCAATCCATGTTAAGACAAATGAAATGACTTCGATGGTTCAGGCATTGAATAATTCTTCTACTGAAATGAAAGATGTGATTGAAATGGTTAAATCAATTGCAAACCAAACGAATTTACTAGCACTTAACTCTGCAATTGAAGCTGCACGTGCTGGAGAACATGGAAAAGGTTTTGCAGTTGTTGCTGAAGAAGTACGTAAATTAGCCGATCAAACAAAAACATCTGTTGAGCAAATTGCTCTCTTAATAGAAGAATCCAATGAAGTAACAAGTGAAGTTGTGGAAGTGATTCATCAAATCCAACAACTTGTAATCCAAGGTACAGAACAAAATGAAGTGCTCAAAGAATCCTTTGATGATATTTCAAGTAATATTACAAAAACGATTGGTGATATTAAGGAAGTCGGCGAACAAGTAAGTGAATTAGCAAGCGGTATTTCTTCCATGTCTTCCACTTCAAGCGAACTACGAAATTCAGCTAAAGAGCTAAATGATACGATTCATGCATTTTAAAATAAAAATGAGGTACCGCTTAATCGCGATACCTCGTTTTTTAGTCTTCTAATTTTAAAGATTTTGTAGTTGATGCATGTAATTCTTTGAATAGAGCTTCATCTTCCACTAATTGTTTACCGTATGAAGGAATCATCTCTTTAATTTTTGGTTCCCATTCGTTCATTTTTTCTGGGAAACATTTGTTAATTACATCTAGCATAACTTGTACAGCTGTAGAAGCACCTGGTGAAGCACCTAATAAAGCTGCTACTGAACCATTTGCGCCAGTGATTACTTCTGTACCGAATTGTAGTGTACCTTTACCCTTGTCTGTGTCTTTGATTACTTGAACACGTTGACCAGCGATAACGATTTCCCATTCTTCATCTTTTGCTTGTGGAACGAATTTACGTAATTCTTCCACACGTTGTTTTTTATTTAACATTAATTGTTGAATTAAGTATTTTGTTAAGCCCATTTCTTTTGCACCACATGCAAGTAACGTGAAAATGTTATTCGGCTTAATTGATGTGAATAAGTCTAAGTTTGAACCTGTTTTTAAGAATTTTGGAGAGAATCCTGCGAACGGTCCAAATAATAAAGCTTTTTTACCATCGATATAGCGTGTATCTAAGTGAGGTACTGACATTGGAGGAGCACCTACTTCAGCTGTACTGTACACTTTACCGTGATGTTGATCTGCTACTTCTTGGTTATTACATACTAACCAAAGACCACTTACAGGGAAACCACCGATGTGTTTACTTTCAGGAATACCTGTTTTTTGTAATAAGTGTAAGCTACCGCCACCAGCACCTAAGAATACAAACTTCGCTGTTTGCGTAATGATTTTACCATCAGCTGTTTTCACTTTTACTTCCCAACGACCGTCAGCATTTTGTTTAATGTTTTCAACTGAAGCATTATAAGTTGCTTCTACACCATCTTGTTCTTCAAGACTAGACATTAAAATACGTGTTAATGAACCGAAGTTAACATCTGTACCTGATTCAATACGTGTTGCAGCGATTGGCTCGCTACTTGTACGACCATTCATGATTAATGGAATCCATTGTTTTAATGTTTCTTGATCTTCTGAGTATTCCATTCCATCGAATAAATGGATTTTTGACAGTGCTTCAAAACGCTTTTTAAGGAATGCTACATTATCTTCGCCTTGTACCATACTTAAGTGTGGAATTGGTTTAATGAATTCTTCTGGGTTTTGGATATGACCATTTTCCACTAAATAAGACCAAAATTGACGTGACACTTGGAATTGTTCATTTACGTTGACTGCTTTAGAAGTTTCAACAACACCATTTTTTTCAGGCGTGTAGTTTAACTCACATAATGCCGAGTGACCTGTACCCGCATTATTCCATTCATTCGAACTCTCAAGGCCTGGTTTATCAAGTTTCTCAAATACTTTAATGTTCCAGTCTGGTGCTAATTCTTTTAAAATTGTACCGAGAGTTGCACTCATGATACCAGCACCAACTAAAATAACGTCAGTCGAAGTTTGTTTGTTACTCATGCTTACCATCCTTATATACTAAATTTTGCCGAAAAAATGTATGCGCTAACACAAAGGGTCTTAACAAATTACATACTTACTACATTGCATACAATTTTCAATATCAAAAATATCCTTTTCCTAGTGTATCACAATTATTTTTAGAATAACACTAGACCGAAACAAGTGATAATTCTGTGAACAAGAATCAACAAAAAACATACATAACATAGATTTTTTTACCATTTAACTAACATAAATTGTGAATATATAATGGAAAAAATGTGATAAAAAGCGAAGAATAGACATTCATTTTTTGAATGACTGTTCATCAAGTTTGTTCAATGACCTTGTTTTTTCACTTAAATTTATTATGAAATGTAGCAATTAAAGTTATATAACGATATAAATTCACATAGGTATAACGTCTTATTTTCCAACAAATTACCACTGCTCTATAACAGATAGACTAATTTTAGAAAATTTCTATTTTTTATGTTCCTATAAGCTTTTCTTGTATTATAATAAGAAAAAATAAATGTTACACATGAGGAGATTTTATATGAAACTAAATGCTCAACAGATTGAGATTATTGAAATTTTAGAAAAAGATGCACGTATGCCTTTAGAAGATGTGGCAAAAATGGTGGGGTTATCTTTAGAAGAAACAACAGCAATTGTCAAGCAATTAGAAGACGAAAAAATCCTTGTTCGCTACATCTCACTTGTTGACTGGACAAAGGTTGAGGAACATCCTGGTGTGCGTGCAATGATTGATGTGAAAGTAACACCAAAACAAGGTGTGGGTTTCGATGATATCGCAGAACGTATTTATCGTTTTGACCAAGTTCAATCGGTTTATCTTATGTCAGGTGTCTATGATTTATCTGTTATTGTGGAAGGTAAATCAATGAACGAAGTTGCAAACTTTGTTTCACAAAAACTTTCAACACTTGATTCTGTTATTTCAACAACAACACACTTTATCCTAAAAAAATATAAACATGATGGCACTGTTTTAGAAACGGGTAAAGAAGATCAACGAATCGTGGTGTCACCTTAATGACATTAACCAAAAAATCTTACGTATCGAAAATGGTGAATGAACTTAAGCCATCAGGTATTCGCCGTTTTTTTGACCTTGCAGCAAGTATGGAAGGTGTCATCTCACTCGGTGTAGGTGAACCTGATTTTGTTACGCCTTGGCATGTGCGTGAAGAAGCCATTCGCTCGCTTGAGATGGGTTACACAGCCTATACTCCAAATGCCGGGCTACTTGAATTACGTCAAGAAATTGCACATTATATGGAAAAAGAATTTGATGTTTCATATCATCCTCAGAATGAAATTATCGTTACAGTTGGCGCAAGCTCCGCAATCGATATTGCGATGCGTACCATTTTAGATCCCGGAGACGAAGTCATTGTTGTTGAGCCATGTTTCGTATCTTATGTTCCAATGGTCGAACTTGCTGGTGGTAAAGCCATTACAGTTCAAGCAACAAAAGAACATGATTTTAAAATCTTACCGAGTCAATTAGAGGCAGTCGTTTCTGAGCGTACAAAAGCGATTATGTTATGCTCTCCTAATAACCCAACAGGTACAATGTTAAATAAAACTGAGCTTGAAGCCATTGCACAATTTGCGATTGAACACGATGTACTAATTATCGCCGATGAAATTTACGCTGAACTCGCTTATGATGAAGAGTACACAAGTATGGCAGCCATTCCTGGAATGCACGAACGTACCATCTTAGTATCCGGATTTTCTAAAGGCTTTGCAATGACAGGATGGCGTTTAGGTTTTGTTTGCGCGCCTGAACCAATTGCTGAAGCAATGCTAAAAATCTTCCAATATCAATTAATGTGTGCTTCTACGATGTCACAATATGCAGCTATCGAAGCGTTGAAAAATGGTCGTTCAGAAGTTGAAAAGATGGTAAAAAGCTATCGTCGCCGTCGTAATTTCATCGTCCAATCTTTCAATGATATGGGGCTTTCATGCCATAACCCAGGCGGTGCATTCTATGCATTCCCTTCGATTAAATCCACTGGACTAACATCACAGGAGTTCGCTGCACAACTTTTACAACAAGAAAAAGTAGCTGTTGTACCAGGTGATGTTTTTGGTGAAAGTGGCGAAGGTCATATTCGTTGTTCATATGCTGCTTCACTTGAACAATTACAAGAGGCTTTAAAACGAATCGAACGTTTTATTCAAAACTTTAAATAAGCATGATTGGAATCATATACACATATGGTTCCGATTTTTTGTGTAGTCATATTGAATTCGGGTATGGATTAATGGTGTATTTCATGCCAATTCATAAGCATATTTCTTTTTTCTATTTCCAAAAAAGCATATACTACTAAATGTAGAACAGAATCGAAAGGATTGATAAATTTGCCACAATCATTAGAAGGTAAAGTAGCATTCATTACAGGAGCAGGACGAGGTATTGGTCGTGCTGTAGCAGAAGCATTAGCAAAACAAGGTGTAACAGTTGGGCTACTTGCTCGTACAGAACAACAAGTGAAAGAGGTAGCTGAAAAAATCATCGCTGATGGTGGTAAAGCTGCTTTTGTAACTGCAGATGTGACAAATTTAGAAGAAGTCGATGCAGCAATTGATTCACTAACAAAACAAACAGGTAAAGCAGATATTCTAATTAACAATGCAGGAATTGGTGAGTTCGGTACACTGTTAGACCAAGATCCATTAATGTGGAAGAAAATTGTTGATACAGGCATTTTCGGTACGTACCATGTAACACATGCAGTATTACCACAATTAATCGAGAAAAATGAAGGCGATATTATTAATATCTCGTCTACAAATGGTCTAAACGGCGCTGCAACATCTACTGCTTATTCAGCTGCTAAATTCGGTATTATCGGCTTAACTGAGTCATTAGCTCAAGAAGTACGCCGTAATAACATTCGTGTTACAGCGCTTGCACCAAGTACGGTTGTAACAGAATTAGCACGCGAATCTGGTTTAATTGATGAGTCAAAAGTAGATCGCATGATGCATCCTGAAGACTTTGCAGAAGTAATTGTTAACCAATTAACATTACCAAACCGTATTTATGTAAAACAAGCAACAATTTTAGGTACAAATCCATACTAAAATCTCTTGAACATAAAAAAGCTGGAATCGCGCTGTGGTGCGGTTCCAGTTTTTTGTTACAAACGCTAGTGAAATGTCTTGTCCCAGCTTGTTTTTTATGTACTTTATTTTACTTCATACATCGAAACGTCTACGTTCACAATATACTCTGGCTTTTCTTTACCACGATTATTGCGATGCCCTGCAATATGTTCTGGGCTTTTCTCCCACGCTTTCCATGCTTCTTCTGACTCCCAACGTACCATCATGATGACTTCTTCTTCACCACGACGTACTTTCTTTTGAAGAACAGTTTTATCAATAAAGCCAGGTTGTTGCTCCACTAATCCCCCACCCTGCTTAAATTTTTCAACTACAAGATGGCCATTTCCTTCTGTTACTGTAAAGCGACGTAATTGTACAATCATATGTAATCTTCCCTTCTTTTCCAATTATCTTTATCTTACTAAATAAATTGAATGACTGTCAATGAAAATGATTATCATTATTATTTAAAGATGATTAATTTGAGTTTCTTCCTATTATATATACAAAAAACTAGCATCGTAAAAATACGATGCTAGTTACATGATTAGAACATTTCTGAAGTTGTTTTTGCTTGCATGTGTAATTGTAAGTAATCTGGTCCGCCTGCTTTTGAGTCTGTACCTGACATATTGAAACCACCGAATGGTTGGTAACCTACAATCGCACCTGTACAACCGCGGTTGAAGTAAAGGTTTCCGACATGGAATTCTTTACGTGCTTTTTCTTGATTTAAACGGTTTTTCGTAATAACTGCACCTGTTAAACCGTACTCTGTATCGTTCGCAATTTGAATTGCTTCATCAAAGTCTTTTGCTTTTGCAATCGCTACTACTGGTCCGAAGATTTCTTCTTTCATAATACGTGCACTTGGCGCTACATCTGCAAATACTGTTGGGTGTACAAAGTAACCAACTGAATCGTCTGCTGTTCCACCTACTAATAATTTACCTTCTGTTTTACCAATTTCGATATATGAAGTAATCTTTTTAAACGCCGCTTCATCAATTACTGTTGCCATGAAGTTATCTGGGTTTGTTGGATCACCAATTGTTAATTCTTTTGTTAATTCTTCTACACGCTCTACTACTTCATCGTACACATCTTCTACGATGACTGCACGAGAACATGCTGAACATTTTTGACCTGAGAAGCCGAATGCTGATTTCACAATTGATTGCGCTGCTAATTCTAAATCTGCCTCTTTATCGACAACAATTGTATCTTTACCGCCCATTTCAGCGATAACACGTTTCATCCAAATTTGTCCTTCATTTAGTACTGAAGCACGTTGGTTAATACGTAAACCTACATCACGTGAACCTGTGAATGATACGAAGCGTGTGCGTGGGTGGTCAACTAAGTAGTCACCTACTTCTGCGCCAGAACCTGGTACATAGTTCACAACGCCTGCTGGAAGACCTGCTTCTTCTAATACTTCGATAAATTTATAAGCAACTACTGGTGTTGTAGAAGCTGGCTTTAATAATACTGTGTTACCGGTTACAACTGCTGCCACTGTTGTACCAGCCATGATTGCGAACGGGAAGTTCCATGGTGAGATTACAATCCCTACCCCTAGAGGAATGTAGTCGTAACGGTTGTATTCGCCCACGCGGCTCTCTACTTTTTGACCGTCTTTTAAACGAAGCATTTGGCGTGCATAATACTCTAAGAAGTCGATTGCTTCTGCTGTATCTGCATCTGCTTCATTCCACGGCTTACCTGCTTCAAGTGTTAATAGTGCTGAGAATTCAAATTTACGACGACGAATAATTGATGCCGCTTTGAATAATACATCTGCACGAATTTCTGGTTCTACTTGACTCCACATTTTGAATGTTTCATCTGCTACTTGCATCGCTTTTTCAGCTAAATCTTTCGTTGCTTTTGAAACTGTACCAATTACTTCTGTTTTCTTTGCTGGATTGTAAGAAGTGATTTGATCTTCAGTCGTTACACGTTCGCCACCAATAATGAGTGGATATGCTTGACCTAAGTAACCTTCTACTGTTGCTAATCCTTCTAAGTACGCTGCTTTATTCTCTTCTTTCGAAAAATCTGTAAATGGTTCGTGTTTGTATGGAATCATGTATATTTCCCCCTTGTTTTTGAAGTGCCAAATTATTTTGCACATAAATTTCTCAACTAAGTATATAATGCAATATTATTTAGCATTAATCAATAGGAATTTTCTAAATTTTTTAAAATTCCCTCAAAATTTTTAAACTGATGGTAAAATAAAGGGAAGAAGCGCGGTACAGGAGGAACATATGGAAAAGCAAAAACTATTACATATCTATCAATACATTATCGAACAAGGCGATACAGGAATCCGTGTTGTAGATGTAGAAGGAAACCTCATCATCTATAATCAAAAGATGCGTGAGCTTGAAGGCATCGATACGATTGACTTTGAAAACTATCGCGCCCATGAAATTATCGATTTTGAAAATGAACAAAGTGAAATTTATCATGTACTACAATCCGAAAAACCATTAATCAACCATAAAAAGACGTTTTGGAATAAGAAAAATCAAGAAGTCACATATATTAGCAACATCTATCCCCTACATGAACAACAAGAATTAATCGGAGCAGTAGAATTCGCACGCGATATTACACAACTCGAATTTATGATGTACCGTCCTCTTCGAAGGTACGGTGCTCCACTAACATTTGATATTATTACAGCGGTTTCTGCTGTCATGAAAGATGTCATTCAAAAAGCGAAAATCGTAGCACTAAGTAAGATGCCTGTTCTACTCATTGGCGAATCTGGAACAGGAATTGATATGATTGCGGAAGGTATTCATCATGATTTACAGCAACCAAACCAAGCTTTTGTTACGATAATTTGTCGTCGCGATGAAGAAACGATTTTAAAACAGTTTGAAAAATATATCGCAAAAGAAGAACAAATTACGTTCTTCGCTGAGCGCATTGAATATTTATCTATTGAGGCACAGGAAAAAATTGTAGCTTTATTTGAACAACATCCACATCATGGACATATGATGATTGCGAGTGTTGGTAAAGATCCCATTGATTTAATTCAGGAACAGGCACTTTCTAAAAACCTGTATCGTCTTTTTTCATCAATTACAATCTATATTCCGCCACTACGCGAGCGAAAAGAAGATATTATGCCTTTCATTAACGATTATTTCCAGCGTCATCGCGATCAATACGGTTCATCAATCGAGGCACTCTCTCCTGAAGTAACGGAATTATTTTTAAATTATGATTGGCCTGGTAATTTAAAAGAGCTTGAAGTTCTTCTTGATGAAATGACGAACATCATTACAACTGAAACCGTCATTGATGTAAACTTACTCCCACCTCATTTCAAGTGGAAAATTCAAAATAGCTTACCGACAGAAGAACAAAATTCAAGTGAGTTATTTATTATTGAAAACTCGAACGACCTTCGCCCCCTCGACCACTACATGAAAGAAGTTGAGGCATATTACATTACAAAAGCACTCGAAATGCATGATGGGAATATTTCTAAAACAGCCGAAGCACTTGGCATTCGTCGCCAAAGCCTCCAATATCGCATGAAAAATTTTCAAATTGACGCAAAACAGTTTGTGAAGTAGTAAGGTTTAGAGTAATTAGAGGACTTTAATTGCTTTGATTCATGTGAATTCGAACATTCATCCAAGCTTTTGGGACATTCGAGAGCGGTGTTGGGACATTCGCCCGGTAGTTCGGGGCACTCGCCAATCAAAACGGGACATTCGAGGGCGGAAATGGGTCACTCGCCTAAAAAACTTAAATTGCTCACTTTTTGCACTTTCTTCAAGGGTTTTGAGTAATTAGAGGACTTCATTTGCCTTGTTTCATGTGAATTCGAACATTCATCCAGTAAAACG
This sequence comes from Kurthia sp. YJT4, assembly GCF_030219945.1. Classification (NCBI taxonomy): domain Bacteria; kingdom Bacillati; phylum Bacillota; class Bacilli; order Caryophanales; family Caryophanaceae; genus Kurthia; species Kurthia sp. YJT4. The sequence goes on from NZ_CP126689.1 coordinate 2,040,368, forward strand.
GGGCATTCGATTACGGTGTTGGGGCATTCGCCCGGTAGTTCGGGACATTCGCCTGTTTATTTGGGTCATTCGAGGGCGGAAATGGGTCACTCGCCTAAAAAACTTAAATTGCTCACTTTTTGCACTTTCTTCAAGGCTTTTGAGTAATAAGAGGACTTTAATTGACTAGGCTAGTGAAAATTCGAACATTCATCCAGTAAAACGGGGCGTTCGATTACGGTGTTGGGGCATTCGCCCGATAGTTCGGGGCACTCGCCGATCAAAACGGGACATTCGTACAGCAAAACGGGACATTCGAGAGCGGAAATAGGTCACTCACCTAAAAAATTGCATACAAAAAGGAGCCGCCATCATGTGCGACTCCTTTTTTGATTACTTTTTCGATTTTTTTGATAAGCGGCCTAGTAAGAATGTTGCTGCACCCACTGCAAGAACTGTATTTGTCTTTTTATTGAATACTTGTTTCGTTACAAGTGCCATATTTTGTGGACGTTCTGCTAAACGACGCATGAAATATCCATACCAGTCATTACCGAATGGTAAGTATGTGCAGAAATTATAACCTTCACGTGCTAAATCGTATTGCATTTCTTTACGGAAGCCGTATAACATTTGGAACTCGAACTTGCTATTTGGAATATTGTTGTCTTTTACGAATTTTTTCACATGATTGATTACGTTATGATCGTGTGTCGCAATCGATGTGAACTTGCCATTTAATAAATGCTGTTCGATTAGACGTAAATAGTTTTGATCGATATCTTCTTTTGATTGATACGCTACTTCTGGACTCTCTTTGTACGCACCTTTTACAATACGTAATCGGAAATTCTTATATTTTTCAATGTTTGCTTCTGATTCGAAGAAGTACGCTTGAATTACAGTACCTACATTGTCATATTCTTTGTGTAGTTCTTCAAGTAAGCTGAATGAGCTTTGAAGACGTGCATAGTTTTCCATATCGAAGTTTACGAAAATACCATATTGATGTGCTAAGGCTACAACTTCTTTTAAGTTTTCATAGCAGAAATCAACATCGATATCTTGACCTAATTGAGATGGTTTTAGTGAGATATGCGCATCTAAGTTTTCATCATGAATCGCTTGAATCACTTTTAAGATATTCTCTTTTGCTTCTGTTGCAGCTGATTTTTCAAATACAAATTCCCCTAAATTATCTACTGTACATGAAATGTTCGCCTTATTTAATTCTTTAATTGTTTTAACTACTTCTGGAATTGTTGTACCTGCTACAACACTTTGCGCCCCCATACGTAAACCATATTTTTGAGCCATTCCGTTTAATACTTGATTTTCAGATAAATACATAAATACATCACGTAATGCCATGAAAATTCCTCCCTAACACCCTAAATTTGTTTGCAACGAGATTATAACACTATATTTTTCGAAATTAAAAGAACAATTTTTATTTTTAAAAAAAGAAAAAGAAAAAAATTATTCTAAAATCCTTGATACACCTAGCTTTCAAAGACAACAAATTTTTTTCTTTGTAAACGCTTTTTTACGCTCTTACTTCATGCAATCTATTATTTTTCTGAAAAAACAATTTACTCGATGTAGTATATCTATTTACAAATTAAATGAGAACCTGTATCATATGATTAAAGTTTCTTTAAGGAAACATTTTTAGTTAAGGTGAATATTATTTTATATAAGAAAAAGAAAGGGTTGTGGGAAAGTGTTAACTGTTCAAAACTTAACCGTCTCTTATAGTGGTAATCGTCCAGCTGTTGAAGACGTATCATTTGAAATTAAAAAACCTGCACTCATCGGGATACTTGGTCCCAATGGTGCAGGCAAATCAACATTAATCAAAGGTATTTTAAAATTAGTATCGAGTAAAGGAACTGTCTTATTCAATCAACAGCCATTCAGTAAAATACAACGAGAAATTGCTTACGTTGAACAAAAAAGTGCGATTGATGATACATTTCCTATTACCGTACGCGAATGTGTCTCTTTAGGTCTCTACCCTAAAATGAGTTGGTTTAAAAAAATCTCGAAAACACAGTGGGAACAAGTCGATGCCGCTTTAGAAAAAGTAAATATGTTGTCTTACAAAAACAATCAAATTGGTGAGTTATCTGGTGGTCAATTCCAGCGCGTATTAATCGCTCGAACACTTGTACAACAAGCAAAATTCATCTTTCTAGATGAACCGTTTGTAGGAATTGATGCGACAAGTGAACAAGTCATCATGTCTCTACTTCGTGAACTGCGCGATGAGGGAAAAATGATTCTAATTGTGCATCATGACTTAAGTAAAGTCGATGATTATTTTGATGAAATTCTTATGATGGATCAACATCTTATTGCTAAAGGTCCCACAAAAGAAACATTTACAAAAGAACAGCTTGCTAAAACATATGGTGCTGCACTTGGATTAGGGGTGTTATAACATGTTCTCAAACTTTATTGATGGACTAACTAATTATGAGTTTTTACAAAATGCACTGGTCACATCGATTGTAATTGGTGTCGTCGCTGGTGTCGTTGGTTGCTTTATTATTTTACGCGGAATGTCTCTTATGGGGGACGCTATTTCACACGCAGTACTTCCCGGTGTCGCCATTTCGTATATCTTTAGTATCAATTTCTTTATTGGCGCTATTTTATTCGGTCTTTTCGCATCAATCATTATCACATTCATTTCGAACAATAGTAAAATAAAGGGCGATACAGCGATTGGAATCACCTTTAGTTCGTTCCTAGCACTAGGTGTTATTTTAATCGGGTTTGCGAACAGTTCAACAGATTTATTCCACATTTTATTTGGAAATGTTTTAGCTGTTCAAGATGTTGATAAGTGGTTAACTATTGGTATTGCTGCGATTGTACTTATCATTGTATGGCTGTTTTTCAAGCCATTACTACTCACCTCTTTCGACCCAAATATGGCGAAAGCATTCGGTGTGCGCGTCAATGCCTATCACTATTTATTAATGGCACTTTTAACTGTTGTATCTGTTACAGCGATGCAAAGTGTCGGAACCATTTTAATCGTAGCTCTACTCATAACACCTGCTGCCACTGCTTACCTCTATACAAAGAGTTTACGTAACATGATTTTCTTATCCGCCTTTTTCGGAGCGCTCGCTTCAGTAATCGGCTTATTCATTGGTTACTCATTCAATTTAGCAGTTGGTTCGACAATTGTTCTAACCGCTACTAGTATCTTTTTAATTAGCTTTTTAGTATCACCAAAACAAATTCATTTAAGAAAGAAGGTTCTTCGTTCATGAAAAAATCAACCATTTGGATGAGTCTTATATTGATTCTATCCATCGCTCTTGCTGCGTGTGGTAATGGCGAAGCAAAAAAAACAGAGACAGATCGTAAACAAGTTGTTGTTACAAACTCGATTCTATATGATATGACGAAAGAAATTGCAGGTGATAAAGTCGATGTACATAGTATTGTACCTGTCGGAAAAGACCCACATGACTATGAAGTATTACCAGAAGATATTAAAAAAGCAACGGATGCTGACTTAATTCTTTATAACGGTTTAAACCTTGAAACAGGTGGTGACGCATGGTTCACAAAACTGATGAACAATGCAAATAAGAAAGAAAACCGCGATTACTTTGCTGTATCAGAAGGTGTTGAACCTCTTTATTTAGAAGGTAAAAATGCAGATGGTAAAGAAGATCCGCATGCATGGTTAAGTCTTGAAAACGGTATGATTTACGTGAATAACATTACACAAAAATTAGTGTTATTAGATAAGGATAATAAAGACTATTATGCTAAAAACGCTGCAGATTATACGCAAAAACTAATGAAATTACACCAAGAAGCGAAAGAAAAATTTAGTAAGATTCCAAAAGACAAGCGTATGGTTGTCACAAGTGAAGGTAGTTTTAAATACTTCTCTCTTGCATATCAAATTCCTTCAGCTTACATCTGGGAAATCAATACAGAAGAAGAAGGTACACCAGATCAAATTAAAAATTTAGTTGATCAATTACGCAAATCAAAAGTACCTGCCCTATTCGTTGAAAGTAGCGTAGATGATCGCCCAATGAAGACCATTTCAAAAGAAACAGGTATTCCAATTCATGCAAAAATCTTTACAGACTCTATTTCTGAAAAAGGCGATCATGGCGATAGTTACTACAACATGATGAAATGGAATTTCGACCAAATTTATGATGGCTTAATGAAAAAATAACACTTTTTAAAGCAGCGAGATAATTCTCGCTGCTTTTATTTTATTAAAATTTATATTAATTTAATTGATTTATTATATAATTAAAATTAAAATATTTAATATGAATTTTAAGGAGTGACGAATTTGGTTGAATTATTAACCCATTGCCCCATCTGTGATCAAACATTAACTGTTCAAAAACTACATTGCGAGAGTTGCCATACAATAATTGAAAATAACTTTTCATTATCACGACTGATGACCTTATCAAAAGAACAACTACATTTTGTCGAGACATTCTTACTTTGTCGAGGAAATATTAAAGAAATGGAAAAGAAACTACAGATTTCATATCCAACTGTTCGAAATCGCTTAGATGCCATTGTGGAATCTCTAGCGGATACACATACACATGATGTTTTAACGGATATTCAAAATAAAAAAATAGATGCAGATGAAGGTATTGAACAAATTCGCACATGGAAGGAAGAAAAATAATGCAAGAGAATTTAACACGTATTTTAACAATGGTTCAAGATGGTACAATCTCTGTTGAACAAGGAACTGAATTAATCGAATTATTAAAAACTCCTCCTCTAAAGGAATCCACTGACAAAATACTACGTGTTCGTATTCAGTCCGATCAAACTGAAAAAGTAGAAGTGAATTTACCAATCACACTGGCAAAAATACTTTTACAAACGAGCGAACAAATTTTACCGAACATACCACAATTGAAGGACTATGTGACACAAATCGACTTAGCACAACTGAGCTATGCTGTTGAACATGAATTAACTGGAACGATTGTTGACATTCAATCCGCAAATGGTGATTATGTTTCCATCTTTATTGAAGAACAATGATGCGTATTCATATTCAAACAACTGATTATAATTTGCGACTCCCGATTCCCTATTTATGTATGACAACTCTCTGTAAAGCGGCACAAATCACGCGCACTGCATCCTATATTGAAAGAAAAATACCGATGCTGCCAAAGTTTGATACTATTTTATATTTAGTTAGACATTGTAAAAAATATAAAGGGTTACATCTTATAGACCTTTCGACGAAAGACGGCACAGTCATTCAAGTAAGACTGTAATATTCCCCAGGAAATAAACGATTGTGAAGTCATTACAACGGGTATAGAGCCTCATAGAATAGTTGCTCTAGGAGGAAACTATATGACAAATCGTATGTATAGGATTGGCGAATGTGTCGTACTCAAAAAGACTTTAAAGATTAATATGGCATATGATGGTTTAATATATTTTCAAGAAACAGACGCTGAGTTAGGTCGTGAACCTTTTCTGATTATAAATGGTTTGAAAAATCGTTCTTATACTGTTCGTGAGTACGATTGGATGATTAATGATGAGATGATTGAAGGTCGTGTCGGTGAAGTAGAGGAATGAAAGAAAGACTGCGACAATTTACTGTCACAGTCTTTTATTATTATGATTTTTTAGCTTGTTTTTTCTTCAAGTATAATTCACGCATCTTCTCCATCTTCTCTTGTTGGTTTGTGCGTGTTGGCTTTTGCTTTTCGTGGTATTTTGTCACCGCTGCTTGCCCTTTTGTATCTAATTGATATTTCCCCATTGAACTCACCTACTTTTTTTCAATGATTCTATTATACATGGAATTAGAGGTGAATCATAGAAAGCTATTTCTTTTTTACGACTTTTGTCATTTGCCATTCACTCTGCTTTAAAGCACCAGTATAATACTCAAATTTAATGACACCAATTCCAGGTGCATACCATTTTTTCGACGGTGTCTTCGTATTTACAGATGTAACTTTTACAATATCAGTATATGTTTTTGAGCCTATTTTTATTTTACCATTTATATATTCAATGACATTTTTTTCTTTAAACACTTTATCTGATGCATCAATTGTAGTAGCTGTAAAATATTCAGATTTTTTAAGACGATATGGCAATATATAATCCTCTACATCATAATATTGTCCATAGCTGTTATAAATCGTATTTTCAAAAAAGCCTTTTTTACTAACCATTTGTAGCGTTCGAGCATGGAATTCAATCGGATATCGTTTTAATTCTTTATCATAATGAAAATAATATAAAGCATTATGTTCACTCACTTGTTTTGTATGATAAATATACTTTCCATACTGATATTCAATTCCCTTGCCATAAATTATATACTTCGGATTTGTCATATATTTTTCAGCTAGAACACTTTTAGCTGCTTTGCCACTCATTGGTAATTGACTAAAAACAAAAAGTAATATACCACACACAATTACAAACTTTTTCACAATCATCTCCTCCTTATTTTCTATTATATACTTCCAAAACAAAATTGGATATTTTTTACTTTAAAACCCCTTACTAAAGTCATATTATACCGTTTTCTCATTACAGATGATGGAATATTTGTTAGACTAGTAGAAAGGAGTGAACCGTTTATGATGTTTCTAACAGTTATGGCATTATTTTTATTTGGTATTATGGCGTTATCAGGTGTCATCCTACTAATTTTAGCCATTATCCGTCCAAAAACACGCAATACAAAATTCATCTTACCTATCGTTTTATTAGTCATTTCAGGTATTGGAATTGCTTCTATGATGAGTCTATTTTTCATTACACCTAAAGAAGGAACTGTGCAAGAGTATGAAAAAACAGAGAAGCTTACACAGAATATGACGATTGATGGAAATGCAGCGAAAGTGTTTGTTGAAGTTCCAAAATCAGCCGAAACACCTGATTTTTCAAAACAAGCAGATCAAATCGTACAATCTGTACGAAAAGAACATGCAAATGTACGTAAAGTAATTATTCTTTGGAATCGTGAAGGTTCCAATCAAAAAATAGCGAAATCTACATTCCATAAAGAAGGACAGGATTTCGTGTTAGATCATGAATGGTCTGAATAAAAAGTAAGAGGCTCTGGGATAACTCCCTAAGCCTCTTTTTTATACATTCTTTTGCTCTTGCCACATACTTAAAATGCCGAGTATTAATAATAAACAAACACCTGTGAATGTCAAAGATGACCATGTTAATCTCGGGTCGAGTAATTGAAAAAAGAAAGTGAAGACAAGAATGAAGCACAGCGACATCATGACGATGAACGTCTCACAATATTGAATGCCTTTCTGTAATAGATACATGGGAATTAATACCTCCATTATGGTCACCATCATAATCCACGCGATATTTTCGAGAAAATAAAGTATCAATGTATCATATATGGCGATAAACGACAGAATAATAATAGCGATAAAACGCTTCGACAAAATCATCGAACTACTCCAACCAAGTGTACTTAATTGTTTTGAATAGATGGTACAAAGAACAGCACCAAGGGAGTAAAACGGTTGGTCCAATCAGGGAACTTTCAGCCAGTGATTCCCCTCTCTTTCGATCTTCACTCAAACACCTCATACCCTCTTCCATGCTTTTGAATTGAAATTAGTAACTAACTTAACCCATTCATTTTCAATTCTCATTTTTTTGAATAAAACATCAGGTTAAAAACCTATAATTAAATTCCTTTTTTTGTGATAAATTATATTATTAGTATAATAAAAAGGAGGCATTTATGAAAAAATATCTTTTATTAATTATTGTGGTTCTCTTTTTCGGTATGAACATTTTAGCGTATATAAGTCGTTTCAACCTGCTCAACACTATACAAGCTTTTCTCAACCTAGCAATCATTGTGACCATTATGATTTTTTATCCTCTCTATAATTAAAAGAAGAGGTAGTTGTATTACATCATCTAAAATTAATCCAATGTAGTACATCCACCCAAGTCTTTACTGCAAGACAGTAATTATTATTTGGTAATTTAGTATATTACTTCTTTTTAATCGTTTCTAACATTATATAGTATTCTATTAATTACCATTCTAAATCAGGTACTCTTTCAATAAATTTTTTCCCATCAATAATTCCATTCGTAAATAATTCTTCAGCTGTTAGGAACTCTTGTGTGTATGAATCCTTAGAACGTGTTAATAAATAGCTTTTTTCTTTACCGTATAGTCGGCTTATCCACCATTCTTCTGATTTATAGGAAAAGCTTAGTTCCTGTTCTTCATCTACTATTCCTTCTTTAAATTCTTTCCACTCTTTTTCGCTCACTTCTTTCACCTCTTCACTTTTATTATTTTAGTACCTATTAAAATCGTATTATCATTTATGGAGATGAGCATGCTTTTTAGGATCACCATGATTTACATAATATATCTATGTCAGTTTTTCCCGTAGTACCTTCTGGTATTCAATTTTCCATCTTTATAACGATCTTTTGTTAATTTTTTCAAAACCAAATCAACCTTTAACTATAATTATAGGTTGATTTAAATAAAATATGAAAAAAAGAGTATTTTTGTTTCAGATAATTCCTTTACTTTTAGTCATACAAAAAAATCTTCCTAATATTATTAGGAAGATGATTACATAAACTTATTCTTATTATAATCCATTTCAAAAAAGTAAGAAGGGATTATTTTAAGGATTTCACTACATTTTTTAATCCCCGTTATAATCCCTTCACGTTTGACAAATCCTTATACAACAAGGATTTAAACTCTCTAACTTGTATGTCCCAGGAGGGATTCGAACCCCCGACCGACGCCTTAGAAGGGCGTTGCTCTATCCAGCTGAGCTACTGAGACAGTGTTGCTTGAGAAAATTGAATTTCTCAAGGACAATACTTATTATAGACAAAGCTAGATAATATGTCAACATTATTTTTTTGGTATAGAAAAATAGTGTTGTGAAATGATTTGTTGGTCGGGTGTTTTGAATGTGACTGTGAATTCGTCTTGATTTTCTTCCCACTCGATTGTTGCATAGCTCTTCGGATTGCCGCCTCTTGGCAACAAGAGACTTCCTGGGTTTAAAAAGAGTGTGCGTCCTACTTGTTGTGCGCCGAGTACGTGCGAGTGTCCGAATAATACGATGTCTGCTTCTACTTCTTGCGCTTTATAATCAAGTGGTGTCAGCGTCATTTTAATATTGTATAAATGTCCATGTGTCATGAAGATGCGACGTTCTCCAATTGGTACAACGAGTTCATCTACATAGTCGGAATCAAAGTCGCAGTTCCCTTTTACGCGGTACATCTCGTGAAAATGAGGATCATCATAACTTAACTCACTGTCGCCACAATGAAAGAAAGCATTTGCTCCCTGTTCTTGTTCATATACTTGTTCAATGATTTCTGCATTACCATGTGTGTCACTTAACACAACCACTTTCATCTAGCCAACCACCTTATCGAATTAGAGATTGATTTTTTCTTGTAATAGCTTGAGTGCATTACCGCGGTGTGAGATTGCGCCTTTTTCAGCTGGTGACATTTGTGCCATTGTTAGTCCTTTTTCAGGTACGTAGAAAATTGGATCATAACCGAAGCCATTGTCGCCGCGACGTTCTTCTAAAATAATGCCTTCACATGTGCCGAATACTGTTTGTGTTGGATAATCTGGACCTGTGATGGCTAAGCAGCAACCAAAGCGTGCTGTGCGTTCTGCTTCCGGTACACCTTGTAAATTCTTTAATACTTTTTCGATATTTGCAGCATCGTCATGGTCGCCTGCATAACGTGCTGAATACACGCCTGGCTCGCCGTTTAACGCGTCAATCATCAGTCCGCTATCATCTGCTATTACAAGAAGATTCAACGCTTTAGAGAGTGTTTCTGCCTTTAAGATGGCATTCTCTTCAAATGTTGTTCCTGTTTCTTCTATTTCCATATCTGGGGCTACGTCAAACATCGTTACGACTTCATAACCCAGTGGTCCAAAGATTACTTCAAAATCTTTTGCTTTTCCTTTATTCTTTGTGGCAATTACTACTTTTTTCATTCTTCCTTACCTCCCGTACAATGTATGTCTATTTTAGCATAAACGGTGCATAGACACGAAAAAACATGATGGAACAAAATATGTCACTTACCTTTTTTTAGCGTTCGCAACGAAAAACTGGAACCGCGCCACAGCACGATTCCAGTTTTTCTTATGCTTATGTGGGATATGTTTTTTGTATTTATGTCCCAGCATATTTTTATTTTGCATATATGTATGCAATTATAATTCAATTTTCTCTGCTTGCAGCTCAGGAAGCTGTAGCCAGTCATCTACAATCTGTTGAAACATCGGTACAGATCCTGTTGCAAAAAAACGATGCTTCGCACGATGTGTCGATTTGTTTTCTAGACTGTAATATGCAAGTAAATCTTTTGCATGGAGCGCCGTCTCTTTTGCGGATGACACAACATGTACATCTTCTCCTACTACTTTCTCAATAAGATGTTGAATAATTGGATAATGCGTACAGCCTAAAATCATCGTATCATAAGAGATTGTTTCCAATGGAGATAGCACTTCTTCTATAAGCTTTTCTGCAAAAGGCCCTTCATATTGACCACTTTCAACCATAGGTACAAGGGGTGGACATGCAAGCGAATAGATTTGACTTTTAGAATAAAGCGAACCAATCGCTTCCTCATACGCGCCACTCTTTACTGTCCCCACTGTTGCGATGACCGCAATTTGATGGGTTTTTGTCTCTTTCATTGCAGCCATAGCACCTGCATTAATTACGCCAATCACAGGAAAGTCACAGGTTTTTTGAAGTGGTTCAAGCGCTACTGCTGTTGCTGTATTACAAGCAATAACTAGCATCTTGATTCCCATCTCTTTTAACTTCTGTGCCATCTGTGTTGTAAACTCCACTACTTGTTTTGCCGTTCGTGGCCCATATGGACATCTGGCTGTATCGCCAATATAATAAATCGTCTCATTTGGTAGATAGCGAAGCATTTCTTTTGCAACGGTTAATCCACCTACACCCGAGTCAATCACACCGATGGGAGCATTCACACTAACCGCCTCTAATCTTTTATTGTTAATCTTCATTCATACGAACGTATAATTTTTGTAATAGTTCCGATAATTGTTGGATTTCTTCATTTTCAAAATCACTTACAATATCAACTAAATATAATTGTCTTTTTTCGATTACTTCTCGAATAATCTTTTCGCCTTCTGGTAAAAGATGAATGCGCACGACACGTCGATCTGCTGTGTCACGAACTCGTTGTACAAGTTCATTCTTCTCCATACGATCGATTAAATCTGTCGTTGTACTAAAAGCTAAATACATACGATTTGATAAATCTCCAATCGTCATATCGCCTAATTCATCAAGCCATTGTAAAGCGATGAATTGTGGTGGGGTAATCGTGTAATTCGTTAAAATTTCACGTCCCTTTTGTTTAATAATCGCTGCAATGTGTCTTAAGTCTTTTTCTAGTATACAGATATTTTGTGCATTTACATCGAAACCTTCTTCAGCCATTTAGTTCACTCCTATTTCGTACATAGTATTTCCATATACGAATGATCATTAATTATATTGTGAATGTATTTCTGAAAATTGGCAAGCCATCTCGTATAAATTCTTAAAAAACTTAATGAATTCGTTGGATTTGTGGCATGGACCACTTCTCTGCCCTTCCAGTATGTGCATTCATTTGAACGAGTGTACCACGTCCTGTTAGACGTACTTCTCCATTCACAACACCCATATAATGAATGTCTACTGATGAACTACCCAATTTTGCAAATTTCGCAAACATTTGAATGGTCTCTCCAAAGAAAATTTGCTTTAAAAAATCACATTGTAAATCAGCTACAACAGGAACAATCGGTGAATCAGGTGAAAGATTGGCTCCTACTAATTCATATTCTTTCATTAAAGCAATACGCGCCTGCTCAAAATAGACGAATGGAACCGTATTATTCAAATGTCCAAATAAATCGGTTTCTGAAAAGCGCACCTCAATATCAATTGAAAATGTAAACTCTTTTTGCCATGCTTCAAAATCTTGAATATAACTCTCTTTCATCTTTCATCCCTCCAAACTGAATAGTTATTCATATTGTAACAAATTTCAAGTTCTTTGAAAAAGAATAGCCTTTCGTCTGACGAAACAATCAAAAAGCAGGAACCGCTTATAGGCGATTCCTGCTTCGAATTATAACGTAAATTTACGTATTAAATTAGTCAACCATATGGTCAGAACCGAAGAAGTTTCTGAACATTTGAACTGTTGCTGAACGGTTAAGTGAAGCGATAGAAGTTGTCAAAGGAATACCTTTTGGACAAGCTGCTACACAGTTTTGAGAGTTACCGCAGTTAGCTAAACCGCCGTCTCCCATGATTGCATTTAAACGTTCGTCTTTGTTCATTGCACCTGTTGGATGTGCGTTGAATAGACGTACTTGAGATAATGGAGCTGGTCCCATGAATGAAGAGTGAGAGTTTACGTTAGGGCAAGACTCTAAGCAAACACCACAAGTCATACATTTTGAAAGTTCGTAAGCCCACTCACGTTTACGCTCTGGCATACGTGGACCTTCACCTAAATCGTAAGAACCATCGATTGGAATCCATGCTTTTACTTTTTTAAGTGAGTCGAACATACGAGAACGGTCGATTTGTAAGTCACGAATTACAGGGAATGTGCTCATTGGTTGTAATTTTAATGGTTGTGGTAACTTGTCAACAAGTGCTGAACAAGATTGACGTGGACGACCATTGATTACCATTGAGCAAGCGCCACATACTTCTTCTAGACAGTTCATGTCCCATGTTACTGGTGTTGTTTTCTTACCATCAGCAGTTACAGGGTTTTCACGAATCGCCATTAATACCGAAATTACGTTCATATTTGGACGGTATGGTACTTTGAATTTCTCCCAATATGGTTGAGAATCAGCGCTGTCTTGACGTTGTACTTCAACATCTAACATTTTTTGTTCTGCCATGATTAGTGAGCACCTCCAGTATAGTCACGTTTACGTGGTTTAATCATTGAACAATCTACTTCTTCATAGGTGATGATTGGATCGAATGAAGGTGTGAATTGAGCAATTGTTGTTTTTAAGAAGTTTTCATCGTCACGTTCTGGGAAGTCTGGTTTGTAGTGTGCACCACGAGACTCATCACGTAATAATGCTCCTTTAGCCATAACACGCGCAAGAGCAAGCATGTTTTTCAATTGGCGAGTGAATTGAGCACCTTGGTTAGACCATTTGTTTGTATCATTGATGTTAATGTTGTTCCAACGTTGTTGTAACTCCTCTAACTTCACTAACGTTTTTTCTAAACGGTCGTTATGACGTACAACTGTTACGTTTTCAGTCATTAATTCACCAAGTTCTTTGTGTAATAGGTAAGCATTTTCTGTACCGTTAAGGTTTAGAATTTCTTCCCATTTCTCTTCTTGTTCTTTTACTGCTGCAGCGTAAAGCTCTTCTGGAAGATCTTCAACGTGCTTATCTAGGCTCTTAATATATTCAGTTGCTTTTGGACCTGCTACTGAACCACCGTAGATTGCAGAAAGTAAAGAGTTTGCACCTAGACGGTTACCACCGTGTTGAGAGTAATCACACTCACCAGCAGCGAAACATCCAGGAATTGTTGTTTGTTGATCGTAGTCTACCCATAGACCGCCCATTGAATAGTGAACAGCTGGGAAGATTTTCATTGGTACTTTATGTGGATCGTCACCAACGAATTTTTGATAGATCTCGATGATACCACCAAGTTTAATATCTAACTCGTGTGGATCTTTGTGAGATAAATCTAGGTATACAACGTTTTCACCGTTGACACCAAGTTTTTGGTTGATACATACGTCGAAGATTTCACGAGTTGCAACGTCACGAGGAACTAAGTTACCGTACGCTGGATATTTTTCTTCTAGGAAGTACCAAGGTTTACCGTCTTTGTATGTCCAAATACGGCCACCTTCACCACGTGCTGATTCTGACATTAAACGTAGTTTATCATCGCCAGGGATTGCAGTTGGGTGGATTTGGATAAATTCACCGTTTGCATATTTAGCGCCTTGTTGATAAACGATTGATGCAGCAGAACCTGTGTTGATCATTGAGTTTGTTGATTTACCAAAGATAATACCAGGGCCACCTGTAGCCATGATTACAGCATCAGAACGGAATGCTCTGATTTCATGTGTAGTTAAATCTTGTGCTGTAATACCTTTACATACGCCATTCTCATCTAATACTAAACCTAGGAATTCCCAGCCTTCGTATTTCTTAACTAGACCTTCAACTTCCCATTTACGAACTTGTTCATCTAGTGCGTAAAGAAGTTGTTGACCTGTAGTCGCGCCTGCGAATGCAGTACGGTGATGTAGTGTACCACCGAAACGACGGAAATCAAGAAGACCTTCTGGTGTACGGTTAAACATAACGCCCATACGGTCAAATAGATGGATGATACCAGGTGCAGCATCACACATTGCCTTTACTGGTGGTTGGTTTGCTAAGAAGTCTCCACCGTAAACAGTATCGTCAAAGTGAATCCATGGAGAATCCCCTTCACCTTTCGTGTTTACAGCGCCATTAATTCCACCTTGCGCACATACAGAGTGTGAGCGTTTAACAGGAACTAATGAGAATAACTCAACTTCAGTGCCTAGCTCAGCAGCTTTCATAGAAGCCATTAAACCTGCTAGACCTCCACCAACTACTATTAATTTACTTTTCGCCATTTTCCTCTCACTCCTCGTTCAATTAGTAGTCAAGCGCTTTCATACTTTCATCATAAGAGTTAATTATGCGAAAGCTAAGATCGCCATTACGCCAACTACTGATAACAGTACAAAGAAAATCATTGTAATGTAAGTTGTAACTTTTTGTGATTTTGGAGATTGAATAAGTCCCCAGCTTACTAAGAATGACCAAATACCGTTTGATAAATGGAACGTAGCTGCAATGATACCAACAATGTAGAAAATAAGCATTCCTGGATTTGATACAACGTCAGCCATTAAGTTGTAATCAATTTCGGCACCATTGATTGTTTTTTGTAAACGTGTTTGGAAGATGTGCCAAGCGATGAAAATCACAAGGAAAATACCTGTTACACGTTGTAACATGAAGAACCAGTTACGAGTTGTTCCGAAACGGTTCAAGTTTGGTTTCGCAGTGAACGCAATGTATACACCATAGAATGCATGGAACATTAATGGGATATAGATTACTACCCACTCAACGATTGGTAAGAATGGAAGACTTTCCATTGTAGCTGAAGCTTTGTTGAATGCTGCTTCACCGTTTGTAGCTGAATAGTTGATTAACAAGTGGACCGTCACGAATAGACCTACAGGAATTAGACCTAGTAGAGAATGTAGACGACGCCAGTAAAACTCTCGATCTTTCGACAAGACTGTTACCCCCCTTAATACTTAAAGTAAATCCAAGTCAAAAACTTCACGACTAATTTGTCTGACATTCTTTGACTGTTTACTTTATCATGGTACAATATTATGACAAGTTCATTGTACTCCCACTCCCAATGAACGTCAAGGTTACCAACGTTTTTCAGCAGTATCAATTACTCCGAAAAAATAGTATCAAAGTCGATTTTTCGCTATTTGAAAGCGTTTTTTTCTAAAAAGGACAAAAATTCGACAAAAAATATGAAAGAAGGATTTACACATGTCTACAATGGAAATGAAAAATGTTACAGCTTTTGGTTACGAAATTATTCGCGACCATATTCTCTCAACAATTGTTGGTAAAAATGAGGCGGATATCCTCTACTGGTGCGGTAAAGAAACTGCACGTAAGTTCCCACTACTTGAAATTGAGGAATTACCTGCCTTTTTCGCTGAGGCGTCATGGGGTGTTCTCGAGCAAACGAAATTAGGTAAGTCTGAAGCTATCTATGTCTTAACAGGCGATGCAGATATTTTAAAATTTGAACAACGCTGTTTCCGAATTGAATCTGGTTTCATCGCTGAACAAATTCAAAAACATAATGGCTTCTTAACAGAATGTTATGAAGAAGTAGATGTAAAAAAAGGTCGCGTAACATTCCAAGTGAAATGGGATTTAAA
Organism: Kurthia sp. YJT4; assembly: GCF_030219945.1. NCBI lineage: Bacteria > Bacillati > Bacillota > Bacilli > Caryophanales > Caryophanaceae > Kurthia > Kurthia sp. YJT4. The sequence continues at coordinate 2,056,475 of NZ_CP126689.1, forward strand.
AGATCCAATTCATCAAGAAGAAGTAAAATAATGCGTACATACAAAAAGCCCCTTCAAATTGAAGTGACCCCTAAAAGTTAGACACGGTTATTTCATTTAGGCAGCTTGAGTGAAATGGGTTCGGTACGCTACCGGACTCATTTTGTATTTTGCCTTCATACGTTTTGTGTTGTAATACGTTATATACTTTTCAAGTTCCAATTTAAAATGCTCCACACTTTCAAATTCCTTCAAGTAAAGGAATTCCGATTTCAATATGCCGAAGAAATTCTCCATGACGGAGTTGTCGTAACAGTTCCCTTTACGGGACATACTTTGCACAATCCCTTTTGATTCAAGGGCATGGCGATATTGCTTCATTTGATAATGCCAGCCTTGATCAGAATGCATCAATAGTTGATGTTCTTCCGGCAATCTCTCTAAAGCCTTCTCTAACATCTCAGATACTAAAGAATACGTTGGTCTAGAGCCAATGGTATACGTGATGATTTCTCCGTTAAATAAGTCTAAAACAGGTGATAAATAGAGCTTTTCACCAAATAGCTTAAACTCCGTAATATCTGTTACCCATTTCTCATTCGGTGCCTCTGCTGTAAAGTTACGATCTAAAATATTTGGCGCAATTTTACCGACGGTACCTTTATAGGATTTATACTTTTTCATACGCACTAAGCACTTTAAACCCAGCTCTTTCATGATGCGCTGCACCTTCTTATGATTCACCTTTTGCCCACGATTCGCTAGCTCATCGCGAATACGGCGATAGCCATAACGACCCTCATGTTCTTCATAAATCGCTTTGATTTCTGCCTTCAGTTCGGCATCGCGGTCTGGACGATTCATCTTTTTTACTACATTGTAATACGTGCTGCGTGGAATTTGTGCGAATGTTACAAGTGCTTTCACCGAGTATTTTTGCCTTAATTCATAGATGATCTTTACTTTGTCTTCTTTGGTGATTTTTCCTTGGCTTGAACTAAGGCATTCAACTTTTTTAAATACTCGTTTTCCATACGTAGACGGTCGATTTCTGCTTGTAGTGCTTCTGGTGAGCCTTCTACTGGTGCTTGTTTTGGTTGTTTATTTGTTTCTTTTTTCATGGATGGACGCCCCTTTTTCTTTGATTGAAGGGCATCAAATCCTTTGGTTTCGAATATTTTTCTCCATTGAAGAATCGTGGATGGTGCGGCTATACCGAAGATAGCCGCTGTTTCAAGTAAGGACGTACCTTGTTCAATCATGAAGTTTAGTACGTCTAGTTTAAACTGTGCTGTATAGTTTGTATACGATTTTGTAAACGCTTCTACACCGTTATACTTATATTGTTTCGTCCAATTAAGAATGGCCTTATGATCTGTCCCGATCGATTTAGCAATTTCACGTGAACTTTCTTTGCCTTCTAAGTAGCGTAAAGCCGCTTGTAATTTTTCCGCTGCCGTATATTTAGCCATAAAAAACTGCACCTCCAATTGTTAGATGTGTCTAACAATTGGGGTGCAGTTCAAATTCGCAAGGGACTTTTTGTTTTATCCATTTAATTTTCTATTGCCACTGCTGCTTTTGATAATTCAAACTGTTCATGTAAGGCATTCGCCGCTTTAAACATCTCTTCTTGTGGTACAACGACGGATACTTTGATTTCAGATGTGCTGACCATCTTCACCGGAATTCCTAATCTAAACAAGCAATCAAACATCGTCGCTGCAACACCTGGATTGGATGCCATACCTGAACCGACAATCGATACTTTTGCAAGTTCTAGTTCATGATCAATATAATCATAACCTAATGTATTTTTATATTCTTTTAACACATTTAATGTTTCTTCTAATTGTTCTTTTTTCACTGAAAATGATACCGTTGGTGATGCGTTTGGAATGATGGATTGTACAATGATATCCACATTGATATGGTGCTTCGCTAATGTTGTGAAGATGTTCGCTAATGACCCCATATATGCTTCGCTAAAATAAACTGTTAAACGAACGATTTCTCCTTCGAATGCTACTCCTCGTACAACTAAATCTTTTTCCATTTGAACTTCCTCCTTTAAAACGGTTCCTTCTACTTGTTCATAACTTGAACGAACAGACATGGGCATTTGATAATTTTTCGCTAATTCAACAGAGCGTGGATGTAAAACACCTGCTCCTAAATGTGCTAATTCGAGCATTTCATCATAACTTAATTCTGCTAATTTACGTGCATTTGGCACAAAGCGTGGATCACTTGTATAAACCCCATCAACATCGGTATAAATATCACAGCGTTCTGCTTGAATCGCAGCTGCAATCGCGACAGCTGTTGTATCTGAGCCACCTCGACCAAGTGTCGTAATATTACCTTCATGATCAATCCCTTGAAAACCTGCTACAACGGCTACTTTCCCTTCATTTAAACAGGTCGTGATTTTCTCACAATCAATCTGTTCAATGCGTGCATTACTCGCAACATCATCGGTCATCATACCTGCCTGCCAACCTGTAAAAGACTGCGCAGGTACATCTAATTGGTGAAGCGCCATCGTCAGTAAAGCTGTTGTAACTTGTTCACCTGTAGATAGTAGTACATCCATCTCACGTTTTGATGGATGTGTCGATACTTGGTTCGCCATCTCGACTAAATGATCTGTCGTTTTTCCCATCGCTGAAACGACAACAACCACTTTATTCCCCACTTCCACTTCTTGTAAAACTCTTTTCGCTACATTTTGAATACGTTCCGGTGTTGCCACCGATGTGCCACCAAATTTCATAACATAAGTTCCCATACGTTCTCCCCCTACATATTGTAATGTGGGTTCTCTCAATAAAAAAAGCAGCCAAACATCGAAATGTTGGGCTGCTTATGCATGTCTATTCAAAAATGAACATTCATGTGAGATAGCCCTCCAGAGTGTACACTCTGACAATTCTGCATTTATTCAATACAGAACCAGCAATGAAGTCGTAGTTCCTTCATCACTTCGGCAGTTTCCCCTTTCACCTTCTTTCACTGAGTTACTACACTCTCAAAAAGGCTACTCTTGACACCTGCTCCTCTATCATCACTTTTTCAGTGATTTTTAATTAACGTTACTTTATCACAATATTTGGCAAAAGACAATTATTTTTTCAGAAAATGCGCAATTACGGCACTAGCCAGATTTTTCGGTAATCCAGCAGCAATTAATTCTTCTTCTGTTGCCTCTTTAATTTTTTTCATCGAACCAAAGTGTTTTAACATTTGCTGTTTCCGCTTTGGCCCAACACCTGGAATGTCATCAAGTTGCGAAGTGAGTGCATTCTTCTCACGTAATTGACGGTGAAAATTAATCGCAAATCGATGCACTTCATCTTGAATACGTTGCAGCAAATAGAACCCTTCACTCGTTCTTTTCAGTGGAATAACTTGTGGCGGATTACCATAAAGTAACTGGGCTGTCTTATGCTTATCATCTTTTGCAAGACCTGCAATCGGAATATCAAGACCTAGTTCATCTTCAAGTACTTCACGCGCGACTTCCATCTGTCCTTTCCCACCATCTGTTACAAGTAGATCTGGAAGTGGTAGTCCTTCTTTTACAACACGTTGATAACGTCTTCTTAATACTTCACGCATCGCACCGTAATCATCATGCGCAGAAGCTGTTTGAATTTTAAATTTACGATAGTCTTTTTTACGCGGGCGACCATCTTCAAATACGACCATCGCAGATACCGTATCCGAACCGAAAATATGTGAGTTATCAAATGCTTCAATGCGAAGTGGTGTTTGAATATTCATCGCATCACCTAATTCTTCACATGCACCAATTGTTCGCTCTTCTTGGCGCTGTAGCATATTAAATTTCTCATCAATTTTCACATGCGCATTTTGTGTTGCTAAATCGAGCATTTCTTTTTTATAGCCGCGATGTGGCGCATGTACTTTAATGTCTAAAGCCTGTTGCAACATCTCTGCGTCCACTTCTTTTGGCACAATTATTTCAGATGGTTTTAAATGATTCGCTTCTTCATAAAAACGCGCAATAAAAGTTGTAAATTCGTCTAGCGGTTCACCATATGAAGGGAATAATGATACATCGCGCTCAATCAACTTCCCTTGACGAATAAAGAATACTTGAACACACATCCATCCTTTATCCACTGCAAAACCAAAAATATCACGATTCGTAAAGTCCGTCGTCTTCGTAATTTTTTGTTTCGCCATAATTTGATCGATATTCGCAATTTGATCGCGCAACTCTTTTGCTCGTTCAAAATCGAGTGCTTCAGATGCTTTATACATCTTTTCCTCTAGTTCCGTCTTTACATGCTCATGTCCGCCATTTAAAAAGTCTGTAATCTCTTGAATCATCTCTTTATACGCATCTTTTGGTACATCTTTTACACAAGGGGCTAAACATTGTCCCATATGATAATATAGACAGACACGATTAGGCATGACATCACATTTTCGCAGTGGATAGATACGGTCTAATAGCTTTTTCGTTTCTGCTGCTGCATAAGCATTCGGGTAGGGTCCAAAATATTTTGCACGGTCTTTCTTAACTTTTCGCACCATTAACAAACGTGGATGCGGTTCATTTGTTATTTTCAAATAAGGATACGTTTTATCATCTTTTAACATGATATTATATTTTGGATCATGTAATTTAATTAAGTTCAATTCAAGTAAAAAAGCCTCTAAATCAGAAGATGTTACAATGTAGTCGAAATCGACAATCTCTGAAACAAGGCGTGCTGTTTTCTCATTATGCGAGCCTGTAAAGTAAGAGCGCACACGATTTTTCAGTACTTTCGCTTTACCGACATAGATGACTGTTCCTTGACGATCCTTCATTAAATAGCAACCTGGTTGGTCAGGGAGAACAGCTAATTTTTGTTTGATTTCGTTCATTTCATCACCTTCAAAAAAAGAGACTGTACCTGTTATGCAGGACAGCCTCTATTCAAGTTTAATTCACGATTACATGTGTTTAGCTAGTAAATCTGCTAAAGCTTCTTTCGGGTGGAAGCCAACTGTTTTATCTACTGGTTTACCATCTTTGAAAACAAGTAGTGTTGGGATTGACATGATGCCAAATTGAGCAGCTGTCTCTTGGTTTTGGTCTACGTCCACTTTTACGATTGTTGCTTTACCATCTAAGTCTGCATCTAGTTCTTCAAGAACTGGCGCAATCATTTTACAAGGTCCGCACCAAGTAGCCCAAAAGTCTACTAGTACTACACCTTCTGCTACGTCTTGTTGGAATGATTCGTCTGTTGAATATACAATTGCCATAATTTATTTCCTCCTCTTATATAAACGATATGTTTGAATTATAGCATGGAACGACTTGAATTCGTATAAATATGCCTACATAATCGTCTCTTACTTCATTTTCATACAAAAATCTTGTATTTTATATTTCAAATCCATGATTTTATTTTATTATATTAAAAAAAGAGTTAACTTGCCAATCTTTCTGCTTCACTTTTGACAAAAGAAAACTGTTCCTCTGAAATTCAAAGGAACAGTTCTTTTTATTATACGCTCGCTTTTAATGCTTTTACTTCTTCAATTAATAGCGGCATCACTTCAAATAAGTCACCAACAATACCGTAGTCTGCTACTTTGAAAATATTCGCTTCTGGATCTTTATTAATCGCTACAATAATTTTCGAGTTCGACATACCAGCTAAATGTTGGATGGCACCTGAAATACCAACTGCGATATATAAGTCAGGTGTTACAACTTTACCTGTTTGACCGATTTGTAATGAGTAATCGCAATATTCTGCGTCACATGCACCACGTGATGCACCAACTGCACCGCCAAGTAAGTTTGCTAACTCTTTTAGAGGAGCAAAACCTTCTTCGCTTTTCACACCACGACCACCTGATACGATGACTTTTGCTTCTGATAAATCTACACCATCTGTTGCTTTACGAATTACGTTTTCAACAACTGTACGTAAATTTGTAATATCTACTGATAATGTATCGACTGTACCTGTTTTGCCTGCTTCTGCTTCAAGTGGTTCAATGTTATTTGGACGAACCGTTACGAATAACGGCTCGCTTGCTGCTTCCACTTTTTCAAAAGCTTTACCCGAGTAAATTGGACGAATGAACTGCGCATCGTCGCCTTCTCCTTCAATTGACGTTACATCCGAAATCAAGCCTGTTTGTAAACGACTTGCCACTTTTGGAGATAAGTCTTTACCAAGAGCTGTATGACCTAACACAATTGCTTCTGGCTTTTCTTGGTCTACAACTGCAAGTAGTGCCTGACTGTAACCATCTGCTGTATAGAAATTCAAGTGTGGATGTTCCACTAAAACAACGCGATCTGCGCCGTACTCGAATAATGAATTGGCTAAACCTGAAACATCTTGACCAAATAGCGCTACTACTACTTCGCCACCATCTGAAATTTTCTTCGCTGCGCTAATTGCTTCAAATGAAACATTACGTAATGCGCCTTCACGTGCTTCTGCTAATACAACTACTTTTTTAGACATATGTTCTTCCTCCAATCAATTTTTCATCGTTTGTTAAATGACTTTTGCTTCTGAACGTAATAACGAAATTAATTCTCTCGCTTGGTCACGAATCTCACCTTCGAGAACTCGACCAGCTTGTTTTTCTGGTGCTAAGAATACCTCTACAGTTTTGATTTTTGGTTCTACATCGTCTTCATCTAAATCTAAATCATCTAATTCTAATTCTTCTAAAGGTTTCTTTTTCGCCTTCATAATACCTGGTAATGAAGGGTAGCGTGGTTCGTTTAGTCCTTGTTGTGCTGTTACAAGAAGTGGTAGAGATGTTGTAATCTCTTCTGAGTCACCTTCTACATCACGCACAATTTTCACGTCACGTCCATTTAATTCAAAACCTGTAATTGTTGTTACATAGTTAATATCTAATAATTCTGCTAGACGTGGTCCGATTTGACCTGAGCCACCGTCAATTGCAACATTTCCTGCGAAGATTAAATCAACATCTTGCTCTTTTAAGTGAGCTGCTAAGATTGTTGCGACAGAGAATTGATCTAAGTCTTCTACATCTTCTTCTGCGTTGATGAGTACTGCTTGATCTGCACCCATCGCTAATGCTGTACGAAGTTGTTTTTCAGATTCGTCATTACCAACCGTAATAACTGTTACTGTCCCACCTTCGCTATCGCGCACTTTAATCGCTTCTTCAATCGCATACTCATCATACGGGTTGATGATGAATTCTGCGCCGTCTTCTTGAATTGCGCCACCTGAGATGACGATTTTTTCCTCGGTATCAAAAGTTCTTTTCACTAATACATAGATGTTCATAATGTAAACCTCCTAAATAGTATTATTTTCCTTTAAATACTGCTTGACGTTTCTCAACAAAGGCTGTGATTCCTTCTTTCGCATCCTCTGTTGCAAATACGCGACCAAATGCTTGTGCTTCTTCATCAATTCCAGTGTAAAAACGATCTGTTTTTGAGAAGTTCAGCATATCTATTGTAGCTTTCAAAGAGATTGGACTTTTTAGTGCGATCTTTTTCGCAATGTCGAGTGTTTTACCCAACAGTTCCTCTTCTTCAAATGCCGCATTGGCTAAGCCCCAGTTTACAGCTTCCTCTCCTAAGATTGGATCACTTGTAAACATCATTTCAGCAGCTTTCGCTGAGCCAACATACCGCGGAAGTCGCTGTGTTCCTCCGAAGCCAGGAATTAGTCCCAATGAGAGCTCAGGTAATCCAAGCTTTGCCGTTTTAGAAACATAGCGAAGATGACAGCTCATCGCCAATTCTAAACCGCCTCCTAAAGCTGCGCCATGAATCGAAGCGATGACAGGTTTTTCGAACGTTTCAAGACGTTCAAAAATAGATTGTGCTTCAGAAACATGTGCTGTGATATTTGGAACGGATAGAAATTCCTTAATATCTGCGCCGGCTGAGAAGAATCTTCCCTCGCCATGGATTACAACAACTCTCGTTGAATGGTCTTTCTCAATTTGATCAAGTGCTTCTGCAATCTCTTTTACAAGTTGTTGACTCATTGCATTTGCTGGTGGTCTTACGATTGTAACGATTGCGACACCGTCTTCATTGTTTAGCTTTAGAAATTCCATGTTCTTACCCCTTTTCGTATATGTTGTTATAGAAATATAGGTAAGTGGAAAAACTTACCTATATTCATTTTAACCTTTAATACCATTTAATAACAATTGATATACTTTTGGTGCTTGTGCAGTTAAGTCGAATTTGTGATCTTTCATAACCCATGATGTCGTCACTTCATCAACTGTTCCAAAAATCAATTGTCGTGCTAAGCGAAGATCCATATTGGCATCAAACTCGCCAGCTTTTACCCCTTCTTCTAAAATGGTATCCAGTTGTTCAAGATATTCTTTTAATACGGCGTTGATTTTTAGGCGAATATCACGATTCGATTGTCGTAATTCTAATTGTGTGACACGCGCTAAATATTTATCATTCGACAACACGCGGAAATGGTTCGTAATCATAAATTCGAGCTTTTCAGCCGCTGTCGTATTTTCTTGATTAACTTCTTGCAAGCTTTCAATAAATACAGCCATCTTTTCTCGGAACACCGAGATTAAAATATCTTCTTTGTTTTTAAAGTATAAATAGATTGTGCCATCTGCTACACCAGCTTGTTTTGCAATTTTAGATACTTGCGCTTGATGATAGCCATTATCTGCAATTACAATAACTGCGGCATCAATAATTTGCTTATACTTCGGTTTTTCTCTTTTCATACAAATCACACCACTTTTCCAAACAATAATGAATGGTTATTCATTCATAGTGTTATGATATTATTCATTGAAAATAATGTCAAGCATTCTCTGTCATTATGCCTGTTCTTGTCGTGGTTGTTGCTGTTTTTCTTTTTCTTCATCAATTAAAGCGCGACGTAAAATTTTACCAACTGCTGTTTTTGGTAGCTCTGCTCTAAATTCGTAAATGCGCGGCACTTTATACGCAGCTAAGTTCTCACGGCAGAATTTATTCAAATCTGCTTCTGTTGTTGTCGCACCTTCACGCAATACGATATATGCTTTAACCGTCTCACCTCGATATGGATCTGGAACGCCGGCTGCTACACACTCTACTACATCTGGATGTTCATACAATACTTCCTCGACTTCACGCGGATAAATATTATAACCACCTGCAATAATCACATCTTTTTTACGGTCTACTACATAGAAGAAACCGTCATCATCCATATAACCAAGGTCGCCTGTTTTTAGCCACCCATCTTCTAATGTCATCGCATTTTCTTCTGGACGATTCCAATATCCCTTCATAACTTGTGGACCTTTTACAACGAGTTCACCGATTTCGCCGTTCGCTCTTGGACGTTCGATTGACCCATCAACAATCATGGCATCTGTATCTGGCCATGGAATACCGATTGAATTTTTCTGACGAATGTTCTCGAATAAGAGATTAGCATGTGTAACAGGTGATGATTCTGTTAAACCATAACCTTCGACTAATTTACCACCTGTCAATTCTTCAAACTGTTCTTGTACTTCTGCTGGTAGCGGAGCCGAACCACTAATACATGCTTTAATAGAAGAAAGATCATATTTTTTGATTTGCGGATGATTAATTAAGCCAATATAAATTGTTGGTGCGCCTGGGAATAATGTCGGACGCTGCTTTTGAATCGTCTTTAAAATCATCTCTGCATTAAACTTCGGTAATAGCACCATCTTGCCACCTTGCATGACTGTATACAGTAGAACGGTTGTCATACCATATACATGGAAAATTGGCAAAATTCCTAAAATAACAGGAGGTTCACTTTGGGCATTCGGTTCTGTTAACCATTCGGCACACATTCGTGTATTCGCAATGAGGTTTTTATGTGTCAGCATAACTCCTTTTGGAAAACCTGTCGTACCGCCTGTGTACTGAAGCAATGCTAAATCTTCTTCAAAATTAAAATCAATCGTTGGTTCAATCGCTTGTGACGTTTTTAAAATCTCCATAAACTGATGGCTAACTCCACTATGGGCAACGTGGACTTGCACACCTTGTTCTTTTTTCTGCACGTACGGATATAACAAATTTTTAGGGAATGGTAAGTAATCTTTAATACTTGTAATAATGACATTTTCAAGTGCCGTATTTTTAAATACTTTCATAATACGTGGATATAAAATATCTAAGCTAACAATTACTTTTGCACCTGAATCTTTTAGCTGATACTCAATTTCTCGCTCTGTGTATAACGGATTCGTCATGACAACTGTTGCACCGGCATAAAGTGCGCCGTAATAAGAGATGACCGTTTGGGGTGTATTCGGGAGCATAAGCGCGATTCGGTCTCCTTTTTCAATACCTAATTGTTGTAAGTATTGGGCAAACTTTAGTGCAGATTCATGTAACTCTTTGTACTTAATGTCTTTTCCCATAAAGTGAATAGCAATTTTTTCAGGGGTGTTCCTTGCGGCATTTGTTAAAAACTGTTGTAACGGAATTTCTTCATAATCCAAATTTGCACGAATATAATTTGGATAATGCTTCAACCAAACCTTCTCAGTCATTTCAATCCACTCCTTATAAAATTTGTTAAATATTACTTCTTATTATATAGAAGTTTGTGAACGCTTTCAAATGATGAATAAGAAAAAAATGCATTTTTCCAACAAAAACGAAACAAAACATACAAAGTTTTCACATTTTCCTATATACCAACACTTTAACACAAATGAATGACTATTCATAGAAAATGTTCAGAAAAATTCTATTTCATTATAAATAATTGTCTTTCATGTTCTTTTTACACTCGAATACGCTATGTTATTTATGAAAAAATAAAAAAACCAGCGTGATTTTTACATCACACTGATTTTCATTAAGAAATACTCGCACCGATGACAAAAGATAAACCGATGGAGATAGCAAAGGAAATAAAGCCAACTGAACGATTATCTTTTGCAATCTCTTCATCAATTTTAAATGAAGGTGTTAAAAACTCATATAATAAATAAGCAATAATTAAGAGAATAAAGCCGAATAGTCCCCACCCAAGCATTTCTGGGAGTGAATTATTCTTCTCAATCGAGTAGCGAAAAATATTGCAAATCCCTAAGATTTTACCTCCTGTTGCAAAAGCAACAGCCATATTACCATTTTTAATCTCTTGCCAATTTTTATAGCGTGTAACAGCTTCGAAAATAGCCATTGACACAATTAAACAAAGGACAACCACACTATAATATCCTGTCATAATAACAGCAGGATGTTGCCAAAACGCATCCATGAACGAAAACCTCCGTCCTTCTATCTATTTTAATTCGGCGATTGTAACACCGAACCCACCCTCGCTCGCTTCACCGAAATGATATGATTTTACACGTGGATGACGTTTTAATAAATCTTGTACACCTTTTCGTAATGCTCCGGTTCCTTTACCATGAATGATGGATACGCGATGATAGTTCGATAACAAGGCATCATCAATATATTTTTCTGTACGATATAGCGCATCTTCATAACGCTCACCACGTAAATCAAGCTCTAATTTCACAGCTTCACGTCCACGTACATTCGTTACGTTGACAGACTCTTTTACTTTTTCAGGCTTGATGTATTCTAAATCTGCTTCATCTAGCTTCATTTTTAAAATACCCATCTGTACAACCCATTCATGATCCGATGCTTTTTCAATTAATACACCTTTTTGACCATAAGTTGTTACTTTGACTTCATCACCTTTTTGCAGTTGCTGTGCACGTTCTTGAATTTGACGTTGCTTTTTCAACACTTTATTTTCTGCTGGTGCAGCATCTTCTAAACGTTTACGCGCTTCAATAATTTCATGTTCTTTTACAACTTTATGTGCATTCATCTGCATTTTGTGTAACTCATCAATTACAGATTCTGCTTCACGTTTTGCTTCTTCTACAATTTTCTTCGCTTTTTCTTTTGCTTTTGCTTCTAATTGTTCTTTTAACTCATCATATTCTTTTAAGCGTGCATCTAAGTCTGCTTGTAAAATACGTGCTTCCTCTAATAATCGTGCACTTTCTTCCGCATCTTTTTCAGATTTCAAACGAGATTCTTCTAATGAAGCAATCATCGATTCAACTTCATGTGTCTCCGTTCCTGTGTAAGAACGTGATGTTTCGATGATGTGTTCAGGTAGACCTAGTCGTTTCGAAATTTCAAAGGCATTTGAACGTCCAGGTACACCGATTAATAAGCGATATGTTGGACTTAATGTTTCGACATCAAACTCCACACTTGCATTAACGACAGCCGGACGATTAAATCCATAAGCTTTTAATTCCGGATAGTGTGTTGTTGCCATAACGCGTGCACCACGTCCATGTACTTCATCTAAAATTGAAATGGCAAGTGCGGCACCTTCTTGCGGATCTGTTCCTGCACCTAATTCATCAAATAGGACAAGTGAATTCTCATCAAACTTTTTTAGAATATCTACGATGTTTACCATATGACTTGAGAATGTCGATAAACTTTGTTCGATTGACTGCTCGTCACCAATATCTGCAAATAATTGATCAAATACGGCTAACTCTGAACCATCTAATGCAGGTACTGGAATACCTGATTGCGCCATCAATGTACATAGACCGACTGTTTTTAAAGTAACCGTCTTACCACCGGTATTTGGTCCTGTAATCACGATTGCTGTAAATTCGCGACCAAATTCAATATTATTGGCAACTGCAATATCACGATTAAGTAGCGGGTGTCTTGCTGCAGTTAACTTAATATAACCGTCTGCATTCATTGTTGGTTTTGAACATTTATTCGCTTGTCCATATTTAGCTTTTGCTAAAATGACATCGATTTGACCTAGTACTTGTACCATGACGAATAATTCATGCGCCACTTCTTGCACCATACCTGATAGTACACCTAAAATACGGTCGATTTCTACTTTTTCTTTCACTTTTAAACTATGAATTTCGTTATTCGCTTGCACGACTGAATCAGGTTCAATGTAAAGTGTTTGACCAGATGAAGATTGGTCATGCACGACACCACCATAGTGGCTACGATATTCTGCTTTTACAGGAATTACAAAGCGGTCATTACGAATCGTAATAATCGAATCTGATAACATTTTTGCAGCATTCGTGCCACGCGTTAAACTCGCTAAACGTTCACGTACACGTCCTTCTTGCATACGTAATTGCTGACGAATTGTACGAAGTGCTGAACTCGCTGAATCTGTCACATGAGCATTATCATCAATACAGCTATTAATCTCATGTTGTAGTCCTGTTAAAATCGGAAGTTGTTCCTTTTTCTCTTCAAAATAAGGAATCTCTAAGTCTTCGTCTATCATTATTTCTTCGATGAATTCTCTAAAAATACGACTAGCACGAATAGTTGACGAGATCTCCATCAATTCTGATGGACTAAGTACACCGCCAATTTGTGCACGTCTCGCACTTGGACGAATATCAAAAATACCGCCAAGTGGTACATTCGAGCGAAGACGTAAAATGGCAAGTCCCTCGTCCATTTCATCTAATAAACGATTTACTTCTTCTAAAGTTGTTTCTGGTTTTAATTGTTCAATCGTTGATTTACCAATTGAATTCGTACAGTAATTAGCAACCTGTTCAATAATTTTTTCATATTCTAGTGTTTTCAATGCGCGTTCTGCAATCATTCAAAACACCTCCTCATTTATTCGTTAAAAACTCCATAAAGCGCTCAAATGACCATGTATTCACAATTAAATCTTTATGAAGCCATGCTTTTTGCGCATATTTTGTACCGATATCCATATAGCGTAACTGTTCAATAGCATGTGCATCTGTATTAATTGCAACCTTCACACCTGCTTTTGCAGCCATTTCTAAATGTTCGATACATAAATCAAGTCGATATGGATTAGCATTTAGCTCTAAAATCTTACCGTATTCTTTTGCCCATGCAATCAATTGTTCCATATTTGGATTATATCCATCACGCTGATGAATAACACGTCCTGTTGGATGGGCAATCATGTCAACGTGTGGATTTTTCATCGCTGTATGCAATCGTTCCATAATTTGCTCTTGTGGTTGACTAAAACTTGAATGAATCGATGCAATAACAAAATCTAAATTCGCCAGTACATCATCTGAAAAATCAAGTGTACCATCTGGTAAAATATCCATCTCTGTACCGCGTAATAAGTGGAAGCCTTCTACTTGTTTATTAAAAGCGAAGATTTCCTCTTGTTGCTGTAGCAGTCGTTCTGGCGTTAAACCATTCGCTACTTTTAAATATTGCGAGTGGTCGGTAATCACACCATGTGTATAGCCCTTCTCGATTAAAGCTCGTCCCATTTCTTCGACTGTATGCGCACCGTCTGACCATGTTGTATGCATATGCAAATCTGCGCGAACATCTTCTATTGTAACAAGCTTTGGTATATCCGTATAGCTTTCAAACTCACGTTTTCCTTCACGTAAAGTCGGTGGAATGAAAGGTAAATCAAAGTGTGCGAAAAATTCCGCTTCGGTTTGGAAAGTTTGCATCGTACCATCTGCTAATTCCACACCATATTCACTAATTTTTTCGCCGCGTTCTTTTGCGATTTGGCGCATGCGTACATTATGATCTTTAGAACCTGTAAAGTGGTGAAGTGCTGTTGCATACTGTTCAGGTTCTACAATGCGAAAATCGACATTCGGTGCATCTTCACCTGTTAAAACAACGGATATTTTTGTATCGCCAGCTGCAATTACTTCTGCTGCTTCTACTTGCGCTAAAATAGCTTCTTTTACAGCAGTCGGTTCATTTGTCGCAATCATATAATCTACATCTTTACTCGATTCTTTGATTCGTCGATAACTACCTGCCACTGAGAACGTATCAATTTCTTCAATTGAAGCAAGAATCGCATCTAACTTCGGCACGATTGTTTCTAATTGCCAAAGCGGATGACTTTCTGAACGCTTACCCAACTTTTCAAGTTCAGTGAGAATTTTTTCTTCGGTCTTTTTAGCAAAACCAGCAAGTTGCTGTACACGCCCTTCTTCACAAGCTGCTTTTAACGATTCAGCTGAATCAATACCGAGTTCAGCGTATAATTTTGCAATTTTCTTCCCGCCGAGTCCTGGAATTTTTAATAAAGGTGGCAGTCCTACAGGTACTTCTTGCTGTAATTGCTTCAACTCAGATGACTCGCCAGTTTCAAGCAATTCCGTAATAACGGAAGCCGTTCCTTTACCAATTCCTTTTAAAGCTGTTACGTCATCTATTTCTTCCATACTGCGCGGATCATTTTCAAGTGCTGCACCTGCTTTACGATAAGCAGAAATTCGAAAGGCATTTGCGCCTTGTAACTCTAAATAGGTAGCAATCTTTTCTAGTACTTTGATAACTTCTTTTTTATTCATGTTCTTCAAACTCCTTCTGAAAAAAAGAGCTACTCACGAAAAACGGAGCAGCTCTCTTTGATTAGGTTGGTGGTATGTAATTACTGTAAATACACGAACCACATCTTTTGGAACATCGATGATAAAATCGGTGTAAATTCCAATATGACTTTCGTTAAAATTGAGCTTTCTACATATTTTTGAATCGAATCGATTGGTAGTAATGCTAACACATATAAAATGATAAATAACATAATATAGCATTGTACAAAACCAAGTAATGAACCGAGGAAGCGATTGAATACGCCGAGTACTGGTACATCCTTTAAGAAATCAAAAATTGAGAATAAGATGCTTAATACAATTTTAATAACAAAGAAAATAATAGCAAATGCAAGCAATTGATAGAATGTTAAATTCAAATCAAGTGCGTCATTGGCAAACTTCAGTGCCGTATTTTCCGTAACTGCTGGATATGGAACCCATAGTACGATTTTCTCTGCAAAAGGCTTATAATAAATATAAGCCACGATTAGCGCAACTAGTAGACCGACCAAGTTCAACAACTGCGTGATGAACCCTTTTTTATAGCCGGATACAAGTGCTGCTATAAATAATATAATGATAAGTAGGTCAATCATTCACTTCATCCTTTTGTTTATTCAGTTCCGCCTCTAAGGCTTCATATTTTTGTTGCAGCTTCATTAAATCATTTACTGCGTTGGCAGCAGTAAGTACAGCGAGTTGGGTACTGCTAAGCACAGGGTTTGCAAGTTTGATCTCTCGCATACGCTCATCTACTGTGGCAGCGACAGCACGCATATGAGCAGTTGACTCTGGTCCAACCATATTGTATGTTTGACCATATATTTCAATGGCAATGCGATTTTTCGGACAATCTCCCAACAGTATCCCTCCCTTAAAAATCTCATTCTCATCATACCATGAAATCATTCATTCTGTGAATAATGATACAACGAAAGGTGTTAAAAATATGTCTAATATTGTCATTCAACTAACGAAAGAAGCACAACAGAAAGTTCACGCGCATTACACACCCTATAAAGTCGAGCGTAATGCACCTGGGGTTGTATTTGCAGCAAAAGCAAATGGCGTCTCGATCACGTCTTATCGCTCTGGAAAAGTTATGTTCCAGGGTGGACGTGCGGCAGAAGAAGCGCAACAGTTCGGTATACCAAACCCATCAAAGAATGTGACGTCATCGAAGGGCGATACGTTGCCTGAAGATTTTGCATCAAAGTCTGTCATTGGTTCAGATGAAACAGGTACGGGTGATTACTTTGGTCCGATTACGGTTGCAGCTGTCTATGTTCCTGCTCATCAAATTGAATTAGTAAAAGAGCTTGGCGTGAAAGATTCAAAAATGCTAACAGATGACTTCATTCGAAAGATTGCACCTGATTTGATTAAGACACTTACGTACTCACTACTCATCTTACACAATCCAAAGTATAATGAAGTGCAAGCGAAGGGCTGGTCACAAGGGAAAATTAAAGCCGTTCTTCACAATCAGGCACTCAAAAAAGTCTTAGCTAAAATTGCACCTGAAAAACCTGAAGCCATCTTAATTGACCAATTTGCTGAGCGTAATACGTATTATAATCATTTGAAAAACGAAAAGGAAATTGTACGCGAAAATGTGTTATTTGCTACGAAGGCTGAACAACTTCATCTCTCTGTAGCTGCCGCTTCGATTATTGCACGCTATGCTTTTTTACGTGAGATGGATCGTCTATCAAAAGAAGTCGGTGTAACTTTACCAAAAGGAGCTAGTGCAAAGGTCGATGAAGTTGCTGCGCAAATTTTATTGACACAAGGTGAGGATGCACTTTATGAAGTGACGAAATGGCACTTTGCGAACACGACGAAAGCTTCTCGAATCGCTTCTAAAAAACGCCTTATTTAATTAATATAACAAAAAGGAGGAATTCCCCCATAATGGAATTCCTCTTTTTCTTATGCTCGATTGATTATTCGCCTTTTACTGGTTCGTCAGCAGTTAATTCTACTTTTTCGATACCATCTTTTGCTAAGTAATCAATTGTCCAGTTTTTAACGCGTTTGTTTACAGGAATGATTTCCGTACGGAAGTACATTGGCACTGTTGCTGCGTTATCTGACATGAATTCTTGCCACTTACCGAATGCTTCTGCACGGTATTTTGAATCTAATGCTTCTGGTGAATCGATATCTAATAATAATTTTTCAAGTTCTGGTGAAGTGTAACGGTTATAGTTGAACTGAGCTGCTTTTGAGTAAAGACCGATTGGTGATGGGTTTGTACCTGTACCCCATGCTGCCATATACATATCGATATCTTTATCGTCTGCTTTTACTTTTTCATAGAATGAGTTGAACTCAATTAGACGACCTGTTGATAATTCTACTTTTAGACCAACATCTTTCCAGTTTTGGATGTAGAATTGTACAATTTTATCATCTTTATCTGATCCAGCCATACCTGCTAACTTAATTGTAAGTGGTTTGCCGTCTTTATCTTCACGGTAACCGTCGTTGTTTGTATCTTTATAACCTGCTGCGTCTAATAATTCTTCAGCCTTTTTCTTGTCGTATTTGTAACCTTTTAATGAATCATCATAGAATGACGAGAATACTGGTGGAATTAATGAGTTACCACGTGTACGTAAACCATCATAATATACATCTGCTACTTCTTCGATATTCATTGCGTAAGCAATTGCTTGACGTAATTGTTTATCATTCATTTTTGCATTTTCATCTACTACAACTTCTGATTTTTTAGAATCCCATTTACCTAGTTTGAAACCTAAGTAAGAGTAAGCTAATTCTGGACGACCTAAGATTTCAATGTTTTTGAAGTCTTTGATTGAAGCGTAATCATTTGCTGGGTAGTTTGGTACTGAAACATCGTACTTACCTGCTTTTAATGCTGCTGCCATTGAAGCTGAAGGAACAACTTCGATAACTACTTTGTCTAATTTTGGTTGACCTTTGTAGTAGTTTTTGTTCGCTACTAATTCTACTGATTCGCCTTTAACGATTTTGTTAATAACGAATGCACCTAATGTTACAGGGTTTTTACGTACTGCGTCTGATTTTTGTAAATCTTTTACAGCGATTTTTTCTAACTGATGTTTTGGAGCTGCGTAACCCCATAAACCGTCACCGCCAGAGTAGATTGCTGGTGAGATCTTTTTGAATGAGATTTCAGCTGTGTAATCATCAATCTTTTTAATACCTGAGATGTCTTTTGCTTTACCGTCATGGTATTCTTTTGCACCTACGATATTTTGGAAGTCTGTATCGTAACGTACACCTGTGTAGTCTTTATCGCCGATGATATAGTAAGGATAGATAACATCATCAATTGTGAATGGTTTATCATCTGACCATTTAACGTCTTTTTTGATTGTAATTGTTGCTTTTTTAGCATCTGTATCTACATCTAATTTTGCAAGACCATCATTATCGATTAAGAAGTCTTCTTTTGTTGTGAAAATTGAGTTTGAAGTATAGCTTAAGATTTCTGCATCATATGCATCTTCATATACTTCGTAAAGGAATAAACCTTTGAATGGTGCATCTGATTGTAATGCTACTTTTAATGTACCACCTTTAATTGATTCGTCTTTATTCGTCGTTTGTAACGGGAATTTTGACGTATCTACTTTTTCTTTTTGGTTACTTTTTTCGCCGCTCTTGTCGCCGCCGCCACATGCTGCTAATACAAGCATGATCGCTGCAAGAACTGTTAGTAATAGCCAATTCTTTTTGTTCATTTCATTTCCTCCCCTTTTTAACCTAATCTTTGTTTTGAATCTGCTGCTCGACGTAAAGCTTGTCCAACATAATTTATTGCCAGCATCAATACGAGAATGAGTATTGATGCGGGTAACCATACCCACCAATTGTTTTCAAGAACAACTGGGTTACTTGCAGCCCCTACCAATGTCCCTAAACTCGGTACATTTGGCGGTAGACCAAATCCTAAATACGTAAGACCTGTTTCAATACCGACATTTCCGGCAAAGTTCAGTGTCAGCTCAACAATTAGTAATGAGCTAATGTTTGGCAAAATACCTTTTAACATAATGGCAAAATTGCCTGTCCCCATCGTTTTAGAGGCACTTACATAATCACGTTTCCCCTCGGAGAGCACTTTACTTCGAATTAACCTCGCTGTTCCTACCCACAAGAATGCGCTCATGATGAGTACAAATGTGGTGACATTATATTTTGGAACAATCGTTACGAACACGATGATGATCATCAATGTTGGTAATGTCATGTAGAAGTCCATAATACGCATGATGATGGCATCAACGATTCCGCCAAAGTATCCAGCGGCTAAACCAATACCAACACCAAGTACACCTGTAATTAACGTAATCGCAATGGCAATCGTTAACGAGTTACGTGTACCGAGAATTAACTGACCTAGGATGTCACTACCACCCTGATCTGCCCCTAGAATGAAACCATTCGTTCCCGGTTGTGCAAATTCATCATATAGACTAATTTGCATTAATTCTTCTCGGTCAATCGTGAATGCCCAAACGAATGTGACAACGATAATACCGACTAATACGATGAGTGAAGTCATCGCTAATTTATCTTTTTTAAACTCACGCCATACAACCTTTAATCCAGTTGCGGGCGTTCCTTCATCTTGTTGTAAGAGTGTTTTTTCTTCAATTTGTTGCATCTTTCTCACCTCTTTATTTTCGATTATGTCCTAATCAATACGGATTCGTGGATCAACAATACTCATAACAATGTCGGAAATTAAACTACCTAGTAAAGATAGGAATCCGAATAGTAGTACGAGCGCTGTAATAACTGAATAGTCACGCTGTCCTAGTGATTGAATGAATAGTTGCCCCATTCCTGGATAACCGAAAATTGTTTCGATAAAGATGGAACCACCAAGTAAACCTGTAATTGTAAAACCAATGAATGCTGCAATTGGTAATAATGAATTACGGAAAATGTGTTTTGAATAAATGACCTTCATCGGTACACCTTTACTTCGCGCTGTTTTTACATAATCTTGTGTTTTTGCATCGATTACTTCTGAGCGTAAGTATTGAATGATTGTTGTTGTACCTAATAAAGCGAATGTAATACCTGGTAAGATAAGATGATAAATTTTATTCCATACATAATCCCATGTGCCAGGGTCATATTTCACATCGACCGTTCCACTAGTTGGGAACCAATCGAGTTTATAACCAAATAAGAATAAGAAAATTAAGCCAAGTACAAATGTCGGAATCGCATATGTAATGAAGCTATATAATACTGTTCCTTTATCAAACCAAGTACCTTGATAACGACCTGCATAAATTCCAAGTGGAATCGCGATTAAATATAAAAGAATGACACTGAATAGTGATAACCAAAGTGTATTTAATGCACGTTCTCCGATTAGGCTAGATACGCTATCTTTGAATGCATAGCTTGTTCCAAAGTCCCCTTGAAGTGCATTCGTAATCCAATTCCAATACTGTACATACCATGGATCATTCCAGCCTGCTAACTCACGTAATTCTTCGATACGGTTCGGGTCTGTTTCAGGTGTTACAAGACCTGTTAATGGATCGCCCGGCATCAATTTAGCTAACCAGAAAATGATTAAACTTAATACAATTAGTTGAGGAATCATAATTAAGATTCGTCTGACGATGGTTTTCCACATACTATTGTGCCTCCTTCTCAGCTGCTGACATCGCTACTTTATGCGTAGCTGAAATGACTTGAAGTGGGTAAACCTTTCCGTCTGCATCATAGTACTTTTGAGCATTTTCACGGTAAGCTTGTTCCACTGCACGACGCTCCATTTTTCGTTCAAAGCGTGTCTCAGGTTCGATTGTTGGAATTGCAGATAATAAACGGTTCGTGTAAACATGTTTTGAATGTTTATAAATATCTTCTTTCGTTCCCTGTTCAACAAAACGTCCTTTATACATGATAGAGATATGATCACACATATGGCGAACAACACCTAAGTCATGCGAGATGAATAGATAACTTAACCCATATTCAGTTTGAATATCTTTCATAAAGTTCAGAACTTGTGCTTGTACTGATAAGTCAAGCGCTGATACAGGTTCATCGGCAATAATCATCTTCGGCTTACACGCTACTGCACGCGCAATTCCTAGACGCTGCTTTTGACCACCAGAGAATTCATGTGGATATTTTAATAAAGCTTCTTCTGACATCCCAACGATTTCAAGCAGCTCAATCATATGGCGCTTTTCTTCTGTTGGTGATAGATTCATAAAGTTACGAATCGGCTCTGCTAATACATCTTGTACACGTTTTCTAGGATTCATCGCTGACGTTGAATCTTGGAAAATCATTTGAATATCACGTGTGAATGCACTATTACGTGTACGACGTTTATTCGTTACATCTTCACCTTCATAAATCACTTGACCTGATGTAATTTTTTCGAGTCCAATAATTGCTTTTCCTGTTGTCGACTTCCCTGAACCTGATTCTCCGACTAAACCATAAGTTTTGCCTTTTTCAAATTCCATCGATACACCATCTACTGCATAGACATGGTCTACTACTGTATTAAAGAAGCCACCTCGAATTGGATAATGTACATGTAAATCTTTAATTTGTATGAAGCTCATGATTTAGTCCTCCTTCCTCATGTTCAAAATGGAAGTCTTTCCAGCACGTACAACGTACAAAATGTTCTGGACTGATTTCGTGTAGTGATGGATTGTCCTCATGTTTAGAAGGATCAATCCAAGGAATACGTGGTGCAAAACGACAACCCGTTCTTGGCATTTTCGTTAATGTTGGAACCATTCCATGGATAACTTCTAATCGATCTTGGTCGTGATCCACTTGTGGAATTGAATTTAATAATGAACGTGTATATGGATGCTTTGGATGGCTGAACAGCTCTTCAACAGATGCGAGTTCAATAATTTGTCCAGCATACATCACTGCTACACGATCAGCCACTTCAGCTACTACACCTAAATCATGTGTAATCAAAATAATTCCCGAATTCGTTTCTTCTTGTAAGTCATTTAATAAATCTAAAATCTGTGCTTGAATCGTTACATCTAAAGCAGTTGTTGGTTCATCCGCAATCATAATTTTCGGTTTGCATGCAATCGCAATCGCAATGACAACACGCTGTCTCATCCCACCTGACAATTGATGTGGATATTGTCTTGCAACACGTTCTGGATGACTAATACCTACTTGATCTAATAATTCTAAAACACGTTTTTGACGTTCTTGTTCACTTAATTTTGTATGGTATTTTAATGTTTCGGCAATCTGATCGCCAATACGCATGAGTGGATTAAGGGCTGCAAGTGGGTCTTGGAAAATGAAGCCAATGTCATTTCCTCGAATTTTATTCAGTTGGTCTTCTTTTAATGTCGCTAAGTTCTGATCGTTGTACAAAATCTGACCATCTACTTTTGTATTGTTTGCCACATGTAAACCAACAATAGAAGTGGCTAACGTACTTTTACCACA
The DNA here is from genome assembly GCF_030219945.1 of Kurthia sp. YJT4. Lineage (NCBI taxonomy): Bacteria > Bacillati > Bacillota > Bacilli > Caryophanales > Caryophanaceae > Kurthia > Kurthia sp. YJT4. The sequence continues at coordinate 2,079,335 of NZ_CP126689.1, forward strand.
ACCTGACTCCCCTACAATTGCTAACACTTCATTCTCACGTAGTGTTAAATTGATATCTTCAATTGCTGCATAATACTGATCTTTGATTCGGAAACTTGTATGTAAGTTTTCAATTTTTAGTAATTCTTTTGATGTATTCAAAATATTGCCCCTTTCCAATCTAGCTCGAATATTCTAACTATTCAAAGCGTATGATTCTTTTTATACATACGATGTATAAATTTCGAATACCGAAACAATTAGACTTTTAAAATAAATTCCCTTATGCAATTCATGCATAAATTCCGATTATCGGAATTTTCTTAAAGGGAAATATGTTTTATTTGTCTTAATATAACACAATTTTTAATTTTTTGTCTATTTTTTGTAAAAAGTTTTTAAAATATTCTTAAAAACGAGAAAATTGAGTTTACTTTTATGTAAATCTATTTCCTATATTTTGCATTATAGCATAGCAATGACATATAACATATACTTTTTTTCAAAAAAAGAAGAAGAAAACCACACAAAATAGAATTTTGTGTGGTTTAACGAGCATTTTAAATTATCGAACCTCTACATTCGCTTGTTCTTTTAACGCTGCCATTACTTCATCATGCACTGCTACGACTTCTTCATCCGTTAATGTTTTCTCTGGATTAAAGTACGTTAATGTAAATGCAAGTGACTTTTTGCCTTCTGGCATGTTTGCACCTTCATATAAATCGAATACATGTACTGATTTTAATAATGTACCACCAGCTTCACGAATAATTGCTTCAATTGTTCCTGCCTCTAATGTACGATCTACAACTAATGCAATATCACGTGAGATGGATGGGAAGCGTGGAATTGGTTGACAAACTAAAGGTTCCACTTCTGCTCCAGCTAATTGTTTAAAGTTTAGCTCTGCTACATATGTCTCTTTTAAGCCAAGTGCTTTTTGTTCTTTCGGGTGTAATTGTCCGAAGAAACCTACTACTTCACCATCTAATACGATTGATGCAGTACGACCTGGGTGCATACCTTCTTGTTTTGAAGCTACGTACTGAATACGCGCAGATAGACCTAATTTTTCAAGTAACCCTTCGATTACACCTTTTAACACGAAGAAGTCTACTTGCTTATGTTCGCCTTGCCATGCGTTTTCAAGCCATTTACCTGTCATAACGATTGATAGATGTTCTTCTTCATTTGGTAAGCCATCTTCGCCTTTACCTAGGAATACAGAACCAATTTCATATAATGCGACTAATGGAATTTGACGTGATACATTATGCACTGCTGCCTCGATTAAATGTGGTAATAAACTTTGGCGTAATGTACTATGTGCCTCACTCATTGGCATCATAAGACGTGTTGTTTCTTCTGTTTGTAATGCGTATTTTTGTGCTAATTCATCTGATGTTAATGAGTATGTTAACGCTTGGAATAAGCCACTACCTTCTAAATGATGACGTGTTACGCGGCGTTTTTCTTGGTATGATGTTAAACCACCTACTGATGTTTCTGCTACAGGAATTGTTTTTGGAATCTCGTCGTAACCATACATACGCGCGATTTCTTCTACGATATCTTCTTCAATTTTAATATCTTGACGACGTGTTGGCGCATCTACGATTAATAAACCGTTCGCTGTTTCTACATCAAAACGTAGACGTTTTAAAATCGATACCATCTCATTTAATGAGATTTTCATACCTAGACGTGAGTTGATGAAGTCAGGTGACACAGCTACGCGAGCTGGAGTTTTATCTAATTCATCTACAAGTACTGTTCCTTCTAGTACTGTTCCACCAGCGATTTCAGCCATTAACTGCGCTGCACGTTCTGCTGCTGGTAATACGCGGTTCGGGTCAATCCCTTTTTCAAAGCGCGCACTCGCATCACTACGTAAGCCTAAATCTTTTGATGTGTAACGAACAGATAACCCTTCAAAGTAAGCCGATTCAATCACAACAGTTGTTGTCTTATCTGTTACTTCTGAATCGAATCCACCCATAACACCTGCTACTGCAACTGGCTCTTCACCATTTGTAATTACAAGGTTCGAAGCTTTTAATGTGCGGTCTTTTCCGTCTAGTGTTTTAATGTTTTCGCCTTCTGTCGCTAAACGAACAACGATTTCACCTGTTTTTAGTGCATCGTAATCGAATGCATGAAGCGGTTGACCATATTCCATTAAAATATAGTTTGTAATATCAACTACGTTATTTAATGGACGAACGCCTACAGCCATTAATGCTTGTTGTAACCATAATGGTGATTCCGCAATTTTTACATTCTCCACAACTTTCGCTGCATATAGTGGATTTTGTTCTAATGCTTCTACACGTACATTTAATACGTCTGCTGCTTTTTTCGTTGTTGCTTCATACTTGATTTCAGGTAGGTGAATTTCACGATCTAGAATTGCCGCTACTTCATAAGCTACACCTAACATACTCATGGCATCTGAACGGTTTGGTGTAAGACCTAATTCTAATACCACATCATCTAAACCTAATACTTCAACTGCATCTGAACCTACTGGTGTATCTGATGGTAATACGTAAATACCTTCAGCATATGCTTTTGGTACAACTTTACCTTCGATACCTAGTTCTTGAAGTGAACAAATCATACCGTTTGATACTTGTCCACGTAATTTAGCTTTTTTAATTTTTCCGCCTGGTAAATGTGCGCCTGGGCGTGCAACAATGACTTTTTGTCCTACCGCTATATTCGGTGCACCACAAACGATTTGTGAATATTCTTCTTCGCCAAAATCAACTTGGCAAATATTTAATTTATCTGCTTCTGGGTGTTTTTCTTTTTCTTTTACTTCTCCAACCATTAGCTTTTTAAGACCAGCTGATAAGTCGATGATGCCATCTACTTCAATCCCTGCTCGTGTAATTTTTTCTGCTAATTCTGCTGGTTCAAAACCTGAAATGTCAACATACTGTGCTAACCATTTTAATGATACATACATGCGTTATTCCTCCTAATCTTCTGCTCTTTGGAATTGTTCTAAGAAACGAACGTCATTCGTATAGAAATCACGAATATCTTCTACACCGTAACGTAACATCGCAATACGTTCTTGTCCCATACCAAATGCAAAGCCTGTTACTTTTTTAGGATCATATCCTGCCATTTCAAGTACGTTCGGGTGAACCATACCTGCACCTAGAATTTCAATCCAACCTGTGTTTTTACATACATTACATCCTGAACCGCCACATTTGAAGCATGAGATATCCATCTCAACTGATGGCTCTGTGAACGGGAAATAGCTTGGACGTAAACGAATTTCGCGTTCGTCACCGAACATCTTCTTCGCAAATACATCTAATGTTCCTTTTAAATCACTCATACGAATGTTCTCACCGATCACTAAACCTTCAATTTGATTGAATTGGTGTGAATGTGTTGCATCATCGTTATCGCGACGGAATACTTTACCTGGGCAAATAATACGGATTGAAGAACCTTTTTTCTCTTCCATCGTACGCGCTTGTACAGGTGATGTATGTGTACGCATTAAGATTTCTTCTGAAATATAGAATGTATCTTGCATATCACGCGCTGGGTGACCTTTTGGTAAGTTTAATGCTTCAAAATTGTAGTAATCTTTTTCTACTTCTGGACCTTCTACTACTTCATAGCCCATACCGATGAATAAGTTTTCGATTTCTTCTGTTACACGTGTTAATGGATGTGCATTCCCTACTTTAATTGTGCGACCTGGTAGTGTTACATCAATTGTTTCTTGAGCTAATTGTGCTTCCACTGCTTTTTCTTCTAATTCAACCATACGTGCTTCTAATACTTCTTGTACTTCGCCACGTACTTCATTCACAAGAGCCCCCATTTTTGGGCGTTCTTCGGCAGGAAGTTTACCCATGCCTTTTAATAAATCTGTAATTGGACCTTTTTTACCTAAATAAGCAACACGTACATCATTTAATTCTTTTGTATTTGTTGCTGCTTGAATACGATCCAATGCTTCTTGTTTTAACTGTGTTAATTGTGCAGCCATTTCCATCGTAAAATTCCTCCTTTTATTGGATGATTAACCTGTTGTAAGCATAAAAAAATCGCCCCTTAAAAAAGGGACGAGGATTATATCGCGTTACCACCCTAGTTATTGCATACGTTCATGCAATCACTTCGTTGAATTAACGGCTCATTTGCCGGCGTACCTTTACAGCTAATGCTGGTCCCGGACGCTGCTAACGGGGTGAACTTCTTCTATTATAGAGGCACATCTCCACTTTCAGTCTATGGTGGACACTCCCTAATTGCTTATAATAGCGTACTTTTCCCGATCATCGCATTTGAATTATGTGTTCATACTCAACTATTATAAACGCTTTAATGCCATACTTCAAGTGTTACTCGGCAGTTGCAAAGTGATATAGAACAATTCCAGTCGCTACTGCTACATTTAATGACTCAGCGCCACCCATAATCGGAATGATGACATTCTTCGTCGTTTTTGTTAGTAATTCTTTTGAAATACCACTACCTTCATTCCCCATAATGACTGCAAATGAAGGTGTCTTTTGTACTTGGTTATATACCACAGATGTCGCATCAAGTGCTGTTCCATAAATCGGAATATCACGTTCTTGTAATTGTTCTACCCAATCTACTAGCTCACCGCGCAATACAGGTAAATGGAAAATAGAACCCTGTGTTGATCGAATTGTTTTCGGATTGAATGGGTCTGCACTACCTTTTCCTAAAATAACAGCATCCATCCCCGCTGCATCTGCTGTTCGAATCATCGTACCGACATTACCGGGGTCTTGTACAGCATCAATCAGTAAAAACTTCTTCCATGAAGACTTTACTTCAAAATCAGGTTGTTTGCAGTGTGCAAAAATGCCTTGTGTACGTTCTGTCTCTGCCAATTCTGCTGCGATTGCCGCTGTTACTTCTACCATATAAATGTTGTCAATATTCCATGTAGCAGGAATTTCAACACCTTCTCGTACAATTAAGTTTAAAACATCTGTACCTTGAAGTGCTTCTTCTACTAAATGGAAACCTTCTACTAAAAACTCACCAGATTGGTCACGTTCTTTGCGTGTTGTCGCTAATTTTTTCCAATATTTCACTAATGAATTTGATAATGATTCAATTCTTTTCATTCATAAACCGCCTTTTTACATCGTTAATACTATTTTGCCAAACTGTGTACTCTCTTGCAACTGCTGAAATGCTTGTGTCGCATGTTCGATGGCATATGTTTGTTCAACGATTGGGCGAATGTGATGTGCTTCCATGAAAGAAAGACATGCACGAAATTCTTCTCGACTCCCCATTGTCGTCCCATGTAATGTGTACTGACCGTAGAAAAAGTCACGTAAATTAATCGTTGTTTCATCTGCTGTTGTTGCGCCGAATGTTACTAGTGTACCACCCTTTTTTAAAACAGCCAATGAACGATTAAAAGTTGCTGCACCAACGCTATCAATGACAAGGTCGACTGTCTCATGCTGAAGTGCCGCGTTCCAGTCCTCTGCTGTATCAATTACGAGATCTACACCTAGTTGTCGTACTTTTTCACGCTTCTCTTCTGAACGTGAACTCGTAATAACTCGCGCGCCTATATTCTTCGCAAATTGAATCATAAATGTCGCAACACCGCTACTTCCACCTGGAATAAATACCGTCTGCCCTTTTTGTAATTGTCCTTTTGTAAAGAGTGCACGATAACCTGTTAATGGAGCAATCCCAATTGTCGCTGCTTCTTCTATTGATAAATAGTCTGGTTTTCGTTCAATTTGTTCTGCTGAAATGGCGATTTTTTCTGCAAATGTCCCTTGATCTGGCAAACTTAAAATTTCGAAGTCCTCAGGTGGAGCAGGTGTATTATCGAACCAACGAAGAGAAGGATTTATAATAACTTCATCGCCTACTTGCCAATTCTCGATATCTGCTGATACCTGTTCAATAATACCTGTTGCATCTGAACCTAAAATTAAAGGTGCCGCATCTTTCGCTAAACGATTCGGTGTATAAAGGTCCCGACGATTAACACTCGCCGCTTGAATACGAACGAGTACTTCTCCATCTTTTAGTATAGGTTCTGGTCTTTCTCCTACATGAATTTCGTTTTTTTCTGCATAAACCGCTTTCATTGACATTCTTCCCTTCATTTTTAGTTTATTTATTCATTATATCATTTTTTATATTGCTATTTTAAGAAAATTATATATACTTGAAATTATCAGAATTTTTGAAAAGGTGTGGATATGATGAAAGTTTTAGAATCAATTAGTTCATTTACAGGAAAGTACTTTGCTTTTCTTGTACTCGGAGTTGCTGTCATCTCATTCTTCTTCCCGACAGCATTCCTACCATTCGGAGGTTATATTACAATCATGTTAGGGATTGTCATGTTTGGAATGGGTTTAACATTAAGTGCAAAAGATTTTAAATTAGTTTTAACAAAGCCGCTACCCGTATTGATTGGGATTGTTGCACAGTTTACAGTGATGCCACTAACAGCTCTTGGTATTGCGTACTTACTACAATTGCCACCTGAATTAGCGGCAGGACTTGTATTACTTGGATCCGTACCAGGTGGAACTGCTTCAAACGTAATGGTTTATTTAGCAAAAGGAAATGTTCCTTTATCAATTACAATGACATCTGTATCCACATTATTAGCACCATTCTTTACACCGGTGATTTTATACTTCTTAGCTGGACAGTGGATGCCTGTTAATATGTCTTCGATGTTTATGTCGATTGTACAAGTTATTTTAGTACCGGTTGCACTTGGTATCATCGTTCGTAAATTAGCACCAAACTTAATCGACCGCAGTGTATCGGTTGTACCATTAATCTCAGTTGCTGCCATCATCTTAATCGTTGGTGCAGTAGTTGCAGGGAATCAAGAGAAAATCGCAACAGCTGGCTTAATTATTTTCTTAGCCGTATTCTTACACAATACAGCTGGTTTAGTTTTAGGTTATTACGCAGGAAAGATGTGCGGACTTTCATTATCAGACCAACGTGCCATCTCCATCGAGGTCGGTATGCAAAACTCTGGTTTAGGTGTGGCACTTGCTACAGCACACTTAGGACCACTTGCTGCTATTCCAAGTGCATTCGGTGCTGTATGGCATAATATTTCAGGACCAATTATCGCTAGTTACTGGGCACGTCGTCCGATTCCAAATGAATCAAAGCAACAAGTTTCAATTGAAAAGAAACATGCATAACAAAAAGAGAAGTGGGAGGTTAATCTCTCACTTCTCTTTTTTGTTCTCGTTTTATCCAAGTACGGATACAAGTACTGCTTTTTGTGCATGTAGACGATTCTCTGCTTGTTGGAAAATATATGAGTTTTCGCCGTCAATAACAGCTGTCGCAACTTCTTCTTCACGATGTGCTGGTAAACAGTGTAAAAACATATAATCTGGTTTCGCGTATGCAACAAGTTCAGAAGAGATTTGGAATCCTTCAAAGTCTCGTAGGCGTTTTGCTGATTCTTCTTCTTGGCCCATTGAAGTCCACACATCTGTGTAAATTACATCTGCATCTGTTGCCGCTTCAATTGGATCATTCGTAAATGATACCGTACTACCATTTTGTGCTGCGATTGTTGCTGCTTTTAACATGACTTGTTCGGATGGTTCATATCCTTTTGGTGCTGCTACAACGACATCCATTCCTACATGTGCTGCTGCTACCACAAGTGAATGTGCTACATTATTTCCGTCACCAATATACGCTAGTTTCAATCCTTTGAAGTGCCCTTTTACTTCTTTAATTGTTTCAAGATCAGCTAAAGCTTGGCATGGGTGTGAGATATCTGTTAAACCATTAATTACAGGAATTGATGCATGTTCTGCTAATTCTTTCACCATCGCATGTGAATTTGCACGAATCATAATACCATCTACATATCCTGATAATACATGTGCTGTATCATAAACCGACTCACCACGACCGATTTGTAAATCGCGTGCATTCATATACATACCTTTTCCGCCTAATTGGTGCATACCTACTTCAAACGAAATACGTGTACGTGTTGAATTTTTCTCAAAAATCATCGCAAGTGTTTTACCTTCTAATAGTTTCGGACACTTACCTTCTTTTGTAATCGTTTTTAATTGAATCGCTAAGTCGATTAATTGTTGTACTTCTTCACTTGAATAATTCACTAATGATAATAGATCTTTTCCTTTTAAGCTTGTGACAATTTGTAATTGTACCTCTTCTAATAATTTCACACTGCATCGCTCCTGTACGTTTAATTGTTAATTCTCATTATATGTATGTATATTTATTCTGTCAAATGAATTTTTATGTTTTATCTGACTATTTTATCATTTCTAGTAAGATTAGATAAAAAAAGAGTTCGAAGCAGCATATTCGCTTCGAACTCTTGTATGTTTATTCAAATGTAATACGTTGTACTGTTTCAGCATCTAGCTTTTTAATCACTTCAATCACTAATTTCACTGTATTTTCAAAGTCATCGCGATGTAAAATACCTGCATGTGAATGAATATAACGTGTCGCAATACCAATCGAGATTGCTGGTACACCGTTTGCTGTAATGTGAATAGAACCTGCGTCCGTACCGCCACCTGGAATTGCTTCATACTGATATGGAATTCCTGCTTCTTCTGCTGTATCAACGACTAAGTCACGTAACCCCTTATGACCGACCATTGATGCATCATAGACAATGATTTGTGGACCTTCACCCATTTTAGAAGCTGCTTCTGAAGGTGAGATTCCTGGTGTATCTCCTGCAATACCGACATCTACTGCAAAACCAATCGCTGGATTGATTTGATGCGTAGCTGTTTTTGAGCCACGTAAGCCCACTTCTTCTTGTACAACACCACAACCGTAAACAACGTTTGGATGTTGTTCATCTTTTAAGCCTTTTAATACTTCAATCGCAATCGCACAACCGATACGGTTATCCCACGCTTTTGCTAGTAAGAATTTATCGTTTTTCATCACTGTAAAATCGAAGTACGGTGCAATCATATCACCAGGGCGAATCCCCCACTCCATTACTTCTTCTTTCGAAGTTGCACCAACATCAATAAACATCTGTTTAATGTCAACCGGCTTATTACGTTGTTCTGCTGGTAAAATGTGCGGTGGTTTTGAACCGATAACACCTGTGACTGTCTCACCTGAACGTGTGACGATTTGAACGCGCTGTGCCAACATTACTTGGCTCCACCAACCGCCAACTGTTTGGAATTTAATAAAACCACGATCATCAATTTGTGTCACCATAAAGCCCACTTCATCTAAGTGTCCAGCTACCATAATTTTCGGACCATCTTCTTGTCCCACTTTTTTTGCAATTAATGAACCGAGACCATCTGTTTCGATTGTATCTGCATACGGTTCAATGTATTGCTTCATGACATCGCGCGCTTCCTTTTCATTACCTGCAATCGCACGTGCATCGGTTAAATCTTTTAGCATGGTTAATGTTTGATCTAATTTCATCTTGAGAAATCCCCCTTGTTGAAGAATACTTCCATTATACAACAGCTTTTAATATCCTGTACGTTGTCGCTCATAATTTTTTTCGTTTTTCGAAATATATGCATCGATAATTTGCTGTGCATCGAATTGTAATGTGCGTGCAATCGCACCATAGCACTTCCAAATCTCTTCATAATTTTCGCGTTCCGGCTCATTTCCAAACACGATAATCGCTTGTTGTGTCTGTAAAAATAATTCTGTTAAAGAAGCATCACGTGCATCTGTTGGCCATTCTGTTAAATCATTAAAACCTTTCATAATACCAAGAGATAATAAAAAGTGTACTGAGTCTACGAATTCTTCTAAAATAACAGCATCTTCTGAAGGACCTTTTGTACTCCAAAATTTGAAACAGCGTGTTTCATTCGCAAGTTCTCCTAATTCCACTAATAGCGCTAATGTTTTTTCACGAAAGACATCAAAATCAATCCCCTGTGTCTTTTCGATAAATGCATCTAATTCTTTTTGCATTGTAAATAATTGTTGTAAATTCACGTTCATCATCCTTTCATATGTATAGTATCGAAGTGATCAATAGCTGACAATAAAAAATACCCATCCATTAGAGCGAAGATTGTAAATCCAATAACAAAATGAAGCTTTCTTATTTTATGTCGCCAAATCATCATACCTAAAAATGTACCGAGTCCACCACCGACAATTGTTAAAATCCATAGTGTACGCTCTCTAATACGCCACTTGTGACGAATGGCTCTACTTTTATCAATGCCCATCACAATAAAACCAATCACTGATAATACAATAATCCAAATAGCCATATATACCTCATTTCTATTCGCTTGATTAGTATAACAAAAAAAGAAGAAGGAATCGCTTCGTTTGCGCCCTTCTTCTTACTTATTTTTATTTTTTCACAACATAGGCTTTATTCGCACTAATATATTGTCCTGTACCAATTTTTAAACGTGGCGTTCCTGCAGCGCTCCATGTAACTGCTGTCACTTGAAGTTTTTTACCTTTTGCAATCGTACGTGTCTTATTAGCGAATGACACAGATGTATAAACACCTACATTTGTTTTTGTTTGAATCGTTTTTGGATTTACATAATAATAATCTGAAATATTATTTACAACAGAGCGTGTATAAGCTTTGTTTGCACTCACATAATAACCAGTTGATGTTTTTAATCGTGGTGTTCCGCCATCTGTATAGTCGATGTCTTTAATCGTGAATACGCTATTTGTGCTGTAATTTTTTAATTTTGTCGATGTACTAAATGTCGTACTTTTGTATAAACCTTGTGTCACACGTAACAACGCTTTTTTCGGCATTTTTGTGATATATTCATCAATATCTGAACGTGTTTTCACAACATAGGTACGGTTTGCTGTAATATAGTTACCGTTTTTTAGTTTTAAACGTGGTGTTCCAGATGCACTCTTTTCAACAGCTACAATATCTAATAGCGTATTTTTAGGGTGACGTTTTACTTTCGCACTTTCTTTAAAAGTACGTGAATTATATTCATATGCTACTGTTTTTGTTGCAATTTTTTTAGGGTTACTTGTATAGTAACGTGGATTTGAGACAGGTTTTGATGTTGATTGCGTGAAGTAACTTAGGCTTACACCATTTAAACGGTTTAAATCAACATATGTACCAATTCCATCTACTTTCCCTCGGTCTGTAAACTGCCATAATGCATGTGGATATGCTGGTTTAGTTGAACCATAGCGTGGAATCCAGACAAAATCTGCTTTTGATGTATCAAGATTTAATTTATCATATAGATGATTGGCTATGTATAAGCCGATTTTTTTATCTGTATATTTACGTAATTCCGCAACGAATGAATTGACGATTGCACGCATGCTCTCACCAGATTCACTTGTGAATTCTTCTACGTCAATCACATAAAAATTTGCATCTTTACTTGCACGGTTATAAAAATCACGCGCTTCTACTTTAGCATCTGCTGTGTCAGTTGCTAAATGATACGCATATACGCCAAATGGCACATTATATTTTTTAGCACTTGCCTCATAACTTTTATGCCAATGATCTTCTAATACACTTCCATATTGTGTACGAATAATCGCTAAATCAATAACTTTTGAAGCCTTTGCCCAGTCAATATTCCCTTGGTGATGCGAGATATCGACAATAACGGGATCTGTGTATGATTTTGTGCTTAGTGTACGACTTTTAGCGTTCACCGGGTTTGTATCTGTGACATATGGTGTGCCTTCCCATTCGATTTTACGATCAGGATTTGCTGGTGCTAACGTCCCATCTTGTTCTACTGCAGAAGCCGAATTACTTTGCCATGCGACTACTACAAATAACGCAAACAAAAGTGATAGACACCATTTCAATTGTTTGTTCATTTTCCACTCTCCTTTTCAAATTTTTGAGGATTTTATAGCCTGAATTGACTATCCAAATCATAACAAATTTCTCTCTTTACTTATGACACTTTTACGCGTCATTTTAATTTCATATATTAAAATAATATTACATTTTATTTCACCTTGTAATATCCATACTCTTTTTCTTCTATCTGGTTATCTTTTTGAAATAAATGCGTATTTTATATACGCTTTTCCTCATTTTTTAGTATGAATCAAAAAAAAGAAGCTAGGTCCTAAAACCTAACTTCTTCTCTATTATTATTGTTCATACCAAGGGATTTGTTTAAATAATGTCTTTTTAGTTGAGACATATTTACCATCTGCTAATTTGAATCGTGGATAGCCTAACTTATTATAAACCACGTCTTGAATATCGAGTACTGTACCGACTGGAACCATCTCTGGATCTTTTTGTTGATCACCGAAAAGTAATGTATCGTATTTATAAATTACTTTTTGTGTACGTAACTTTAAAGATGAATCATATTCTAAGAAGTAGTTTTGAATAGTTGCTGGTACTTCGACTACATCATTTTTATCTGCTGAGATAAATCTGCCATTAATAATTGCAAAACGATTTTCGCCTGAACCATTATAAACTACACGACTTACGTTAAAAATCGTATTCGCTGGAACAAACTCTGGCGAGGTATTACTTGTTGATGAACGATATGAATATAAATTACGAATTGTCATGACTTGTTTTACATTATCATTTGTTGTATAGAAATTCGACGTAGCAGAAGTTTTTAATACTAAACTTTTACTAGCACTAATATATGAACCATCTGCTAGTTGAAGGCGTGGAATACCTGTTGAAGATTTCACTACCTTTTTAACTTTTAAACGTGTTCCCTCTTTGTAGCTTTTCTTTTTATTTTTTTTATCAAAGCTTGTTTTCTTATAAACATTTACAGGTTTCTTTAAAAGAACATATTTAGGATTCGTTACATAATATTTTTTAACGAGTTCTGAGTTTGAAATTGTTGTTACTTTATTTGTAAAGTATTCTAACTTTGTTCCACCTGCTAAACGATTTAAATCAACATTTCCATTGATTCCTGGAACGCGTCCGCTATCAGTATATTGCCAAAGTTGATGTTTATAAATAGGTCCTGAATAACCATAACGTGGAATCCAGACAAAATTAAATTTACTTGCATCTAATTTGAATGATGAATACTTGTGGTGCGCTACATATAAACCAATTTTTTTATTCGTTAATTTACGCATTTCCTTCATATACTCATTAATAATAGTACGCATAGAGTACCCTTTTTTATTCGTCTGTACTTCTACATCTAAAACATAAAATTCTGTATCTTTACTCGCACGATTATAGAATGAGCGCGCTTCTGCACGTGCTTCTGCTGGTGTACCAGCTCTTACAAAAGAATAAACACCAAATGGCACATTGTATTTTTTAGCATTGGATTCATATGTACGATGCATATAATCTTCTAATTTTCCATCTTGTGTACGAATAATCACTAAATCAAGCGCTTTTGATGCTTTTGACCAATCAATATTACCTTGCCATTTTGAAATATCTGCAATAACAGGATCATTTGCAGATTGTTTTACAAGTTTTGCATTGGCTGGGTATTCCCATTTCACAACACTCTCAGGTTTTGCAGTATTTTTATGTGTCTTGGCTTCACTATTTTGCGAGAATCCAAAGAGACTAAATACAACAAGTAATAGGGCTAAACCATAAACTTTTTTCATCTTTCCCTTCCTTTCACGTTCTCTCTATTCTTTCTTCTTTTATTATATCGTATAAGAAGAAAGAATTATTATTACAAACAAATAACATTTTATTTTTTATTATTTTTTTATCCATAAAACCTTATTTTAATATTATTACGTGAAATAATATTAAAAATTACTATGTATATACCTAAAAAAGCAAAAGAAAGTTCAATCAAAATAAGTATTAAGAATTAGTCATAATAATGGAATCAAAAGTAGGCTAAACAAAAATTTCACTTCGCTTTTTTAACGTTCACAACACAAAACTGGAACCGCGCCACAGCGTGATTCCAGTTTTTCTTAAGCTTATATGAGGTATTATTTTTACACTTATGTTCTAGCTTGTGTTATTTAATTTTTCAAACCCGATACAACTTCATGTTAAATCGAATTAAATATTCATTGCTGGTCCAAAAAATTCGTAATGAATTTGGTCACGACTCATGCCCAGTTCAGTTAGAGAAGCAATCACTTCGTGCATGAATCCTACAGGTCCACATAAATATACTTCACCTGTTAAATCAACTTGCTCAGCTAACATTTCTTTCGTAATTTTCCCTGCTACATCTGAAGCGTGTTGTACATATGTCACATTTTCAGGAATGGCAATATGGCATAACGCTTTTTCAAATGCATGCTCATTTAAGTGGGATGCACTATGAATCAATTTCACTGCGGCTTTATTTTCGCTTGCTGCTTTTTCAAACATACTAATTAATGGCGTAATTCCCACACCACCTGCGATGAATGTCACGGGTTTTTCTGTTGCTTCATAAACAAAGGAACCAGCTGGTACACTAATTGATAGCGTATCGCCAACTTGTACATGGTCATGTAGATAGTTCGATGCTTTACCGATTGGTGTATTTTTTTGATCGCGTTTAACAGAGATACGGTAGCTTTCACCATCATATGATTTTGATAAGCTATATTGACGATTTAGAATATATTCTTCGTTTGGATTTTTTACTTGTACCGTAATATATTGTCCAGGTAAATATTCTGGTAATGCTGAACCATCTGCTGGTTGTAAATAGAATGATGTAATGAGTGCATTCTCAGCTACACGCTTCACAACTTTAAAGTCTTTAAATCCACGGAATCCACCTTGTTTATTTTCAGCTTCTTGATAAAGCGCTTCTTCTTCTTGGATAAAGACATCTGCGATTACACCATATGCTTCTCCCCAAGCTTGAATAATTTCATCTGTTGCTGCATCACCTAATACTTCTTTAATTGCACGTAGTAAAAATTCTCCTACGATTGGATAATGCTCTGGTAATACACCTAAACTACGGTGCTTTTGTGCGATTTGTTTTACAACTGGAATAATCGCAGGTAAGTTTTCAATGTGTACAGCTGCTGCATAAACTGTATTTGCTAAAGCTGTTTGTTGACGACCTTTTTCTTGGTTCGCGTGATTAAAAATGTTTAATAAAGCTGGATTTGCTTCAAATAAATTTTTATAAAAAGTTTTTGTAATTTCTACTCCGTGTACTTCTAATACAGGTGCAGTTGATTTTACGACGTCCATTGTGTGTTGAGATAACATGTGAATCATCCTCTCTTTTTTTTACACCCTTAGAATAATCCTATTTTCCATTTAAAGCAATATACAAAATACATCTTTAACAAAAAAGACATATTTAAAATACATATTTAAAATTTATAAATTATTTTCTTTACATGCTATAATAAAAGGAGTTGGAGGTGAATTCTGTTGAGGTTGACACTATATACAGATTATTCTCTGCGCGTTTTGCTTTATCTTGGCGCAAAAAAGCCAGATGAATTATCGACAATTAAAGATATTTCCGATGCTTATGGTGTGTCTAAAAATCATTTAATGAAGGTGACACATGAATTAGGAAAAATGGGGTACATCGAGACAATCCGTGGTCGTGGTGGTGGTATTCGTCTCGCTATGCAACCTGAAGAAATTAATATTGGGAAGCTCGTCCGACAAACAGAAGAAGATTTTTATTTAGTCGATTGCTTTAATCCTGAATCTGTTGGTTGCGTTATTTCACCCGTTTGTAATTTAAAAGGCGCGTTAAATAAAGCACTACATGCATATATTGCTGTACTTGATGAATACCATCTAAGTGATTTTTTAACATCAAAAGAAAAATTAGCTGCGTTATTATTTGATTCTTAATATACAGCATCCTTTCCTTTTGAGGATTAAATATTTATATGTACAAAAAGAAGTGATAGGAATAAATTCCATCACTTCTTTTTTTGTTGCATATAAAAAAAGAGCCAAGTCCGAAGACTCGACTCTTTCATCATACCTGAATGTATGAATTATTTTGCGATTGCTTTTTTAGCAGCGTCTGCTAATTGAGCGAATGCAGCTGCATCGTTTACAGCTAAGTCAGCTAACATTTTACGGTTTACTTCGATTTCAGCAAGTTTTAAACCGTGCATTAAACGGCTGTAAGAAAGACCGTTGATGCGAGCAGCTGCGTTGATACGAGTGATCCATAATTTACGGAAATCACGTTTCTTTTGACGACGGTCACGGTATGCATATTGACCAGACTTCATTACTGCTTGGTTCGCTACTTTATAAAGTGTGTGTTTTGAACCGAAATAACCTTTTGCTAATTTTAAAACCTTTTTACGACGCTTGCGCGTTACTGTACCGCCTTTTACGCGTGGCATAGTTCATTACCTCCTGTATTTATCACTCTGATAAATAGTATATGTGTGTGTTTTCTTATTATTTCATGTAAGCTAATAAAGATTTGATGCGTTTGTAATCACCAGATGATACTAATGATTGTTTACGTAGGTGACGTTTAGCTTTTGTAGATTTGTTAGCAAATAAGTGAGAGCCGTATGCACGGTCACGTTTTAATTTACCAGTACCAGTTCTTTTGAAGCGTTTTGCAGCGCCACGGTGTGTTTTCATTTTTGGCATTTGGATTTCCTCCTATTACTCATAACTTTAATAATTATTGTTTCTCGTTCTTAGGTGCTAAGATCAAGAACATGCTGCGGCCTTCCATTTTCGCACGTTGTTCAACAGTTGCTACTTCTTTACAAGCCTCCGCAAAGCGATCTAATACGCGTTGACCAATCTCTTTGTGCGTAATAGCACGACCTTTAAAGCGAATAGATGCCTTTACTTTATCTCCTTTTTCAAGGAATTTGATTCCGTTGCGTAACTTCGTTTGGAAGTCATGCTCGTCAATCGATGGTGAAAGTCGTACTTCTTTAAGTGCAATAATCTTTTGATTTTTGCGAACTTCACGATCTTTCTTTTGTTGTTCGAATTTGAATTTACCGTAATCCATAATACGAGCAACTGGTGGCTTGGCTTGTGGAGCCACAAGGACAAGATCCAAATTTGCACGTTCTGCAAGTTGCAGTGCATCGTTTCGAGTTTTAACACCTAATTGATCGCCATTGTGATCGATTACGCGTAATTCGCGAGCACGGATACCTTCGTTTACATACATGTCTTTGCTAATAACAATCCACCTCCAAGTAGTATTAAAATACTGCGTTTGGGCAAGGAGCCCTGTTCGGTACAGATATTTCGATGTCCATAAAAAAAGACGGACATTAGTCGAAATGTCCGCCCGCGTATATGTTGACATGCGAAATATGCATGTTCGATTCATCAATTAACCTGTCAATACCTTCTAAAAGGATCGATTCTCAGGTGAGAAGCGGGCAGCCTCTACTTCAACCACAAACTCTGTATTTGTTTACCTCAATTATAATATCACCTTTTTTTAGGTAAGTCAAACATTATTCTGCTATAAACCATGCTAATTTTTTCTTTCCATTCAAACGATTTAAATCGACATAGCCTTCAATTCCCTTTATGCGTCCTCGTTCTGTGTACTGATGTAAGTCACACGGGAACTTCGGCTTTAAAATCGTTTTGCCATCTAGATGATAGCGTGGAATCCATATGAAGTCTGCTTTCGTTAGATCTAAACAAAAAGTATAGTATAGATGATGCGCAATGTAGATACCTACTTTTTTCGCACCTAAATTCCTTAGTGTACGAATAAAAGCATTCGTTCCTGCACGCATATCAGACATCGACTCCACTTCAACATCGACCACATAAAACAAAGGCTGCTTTACTCGATTTGCACGCTCGTAAAAGTCTTGTGCTTCTTTTTCAGCGTCTTTAACAGACGTAAAACGCGCAAATGCATACACACCATACGGAATAGCAAATTGACTACAACCTTTCGCATGTTGTTCATATAAAACATCTTTTACATACGAACCATCCTGTACACGTAAAATGGCTAAATCACATACTTTCGAAAGCTCCTCATAGTTCACACGATTTTGCCATTTTGAAAAATCAACGATATACCCCATCTTCTTCATCTCCTTTTATATTTTATATAGAAGAAAAAAGATTGCGCGAGACAAAAAATGAGAAGCCGCTAGACAATACGACTTCTCATTTGAATACTTATTATTTTACTGTAATCTCTTTTGTAATTGCATCCACAAACTCGTCTAAAGAAACTGTTTCTGAATCTTTTGAGCCGTAACGACGAACATTTACTGCATTTGATTCAACTTCTTTATCCCCTAATACAAGCATGTAAGGAATTTTTTGCATTTGTGCTTCACGGATCTTGTAACCTAATTTTTCGTCACGGTAATCCATTTCTACACGTGCACCTGCAGCGATTAAACGTTCTTCAACTTGTTTTGCATAGTCAAAGTGCGCATCGTTTGATACAGGAATAATTTGAACTTGAACAGGTGCTAACCAAGTCGGGAATGCGCCTTTGTATTCTTCAATTAAGAAGGCTACAAAGCGTTCCATTGTTGATACAACACCGCGGTGAATAACGACTGGACGGTGTTGTTTACCATCTTCACCTACATAGTTTAAGTCGAAGCGTTCTGGTAATAAGAAGTCTAATTGTACTGTTGACAATGTTTCTTGTTTACCAATCGCTGTTTTTACTTGTACGTCTAGTTTTGGACCGTAGAATGCAGCTTCGCCTTCTGCTTCATAGTAATCTAATCCTAGCTCGTCCATCGCTTCTTTTAACATGCTTTGTGCTTTTTCCCACATTTCATCGTCATCGAAGTATTTCTCTGTATCTGCTGGATCACGATATGATAAACGGAATTCATAGTCTTCTAAGTTGAAGTCTTTATAAACCGCTTGGATTAACTCTACTACTTTTTTGAATTCATCTTTAATTTGATCTGGGCGAACAAATAAATGCGCATCATTTAAAGTCATACCTCGTACACGTTGTAAGCCTGATACTGCTCCTGACATTTCGTAGCGGTGCATTGTCCCAAGTTCTGCGATACGAAGTGGTAAGTCACGGTATGAACGCATTGCTGATTTGTACACCATCATGTGGTGAGGACAGTTCATTGGACGAAGTACGAATGTTTCGTGATCTACTTCCATTGGTGGGAACATATCTTCTTGGTAATGATCCCAGTGTCCTGAAGTTTCATATAATGATTTTGAACCTAAAACAGGTGTATATACGTGTTTGTAGCCTAATGCTAACTCTTTATCTACAATATAACGTTCAATTGTGCGACGTACTGTTGCACCGTTCGGTAACCATAATGGTAAACCTTGACCTACTAATTGGCTTGAAGTAAAGATGTCTAATTCCTTACCAATTTTACGGTGGTCACGCTCTTTTGCTTCTTCTAACATTTGAAGATGATGTTTTAAATCTTCTTTTGTGAAGAATGCAGTTCCGTAAATACGTTGTAGCATTTTGTTATCTGAATTCCCTCTCCAATATGCACCTGCAATTGATAGAAGTTTGAATTCTTTAATTTTATTTGTTGATGGTACGTGTACACCACGGCAAAGGTCGAAGAATTCGCCTTGTTCGTAGATTGACACTTGCTCATCTGCTGGAATTGCTTCTAGTAATTCTAATTTGTATTCGTCATCAATTTCTTCAAAACGACGTTGTGCTTCTGCACGAGATACATCATGGCGTACAACTTCTAAGTTTTCTGCGATGATTTTTTTCATCTCTTTTTCGATTTTCGGGAAATCTTCAGAAGTAATTGGTTCTTTCGAATCGATATCGTAGTAGAAACCACCTTCGATTACAGGACCAATACCTAATTTTACATCTGGGAATAGACGTTTTACTGCTTGTGCTAATAAATGGGCAGTTGAGTGACGTAACACTTCTAATGCTTCATCATCTGAAGGTGTAATAATCGCGATTGTGCCATCTTCATTTAAAGGTGTTTTTGTATCAACTAACTCACCATTGAATTTACCAACGATTGCTTTTTTACGTAATCCTGGGCTAATTGCCGCTGCTACTGCATCTGTTGTAATTCCTTTTTCATACTCTTTTACAGACCCATCTGGGAATGTTAATTGAATCATTTCTGACATATCCATTCTCTCCTTTTTATTATTTCGAAAGCTACGGGCCACAAACGGGAGATTTTTTGCATACAAAAAAGCATCCTCCCTAAAGGGACGATGCTTGCGCTCGTGGTTCCACCCTTCTTCCTTCCATGCAGAAAAAACTGCAAAGACGAAGCTCTCGATCGGCTAACGGGCCGCTACCGTCGACAATTACTATTCGTTCACTGTCGCTGCTCCAAGGTGGTAAATCATTAGCCGTCACTAGAATACTCGCACCATTGTATTCCTCTCTGAAAGTCGCACTAATCATTGTTGTCCTTATCTGTGCATTTACATATTAATGTAACCTATTATAAAACTTCAGAATCGAACTCGCAACTATTTTTTAGAATTCAAGCACTTCTATGTTAAATCGCGTAAATTTAAGCCTTCCACTTGAATTGGTTCTGTAATTGCTTTGATTCGTTCCATAATTCGCTTCGCTTTAATCGGGTCCTGTCCACCACGTGTAGTCTGAGTAAAGAATACTTCAAGACCACTATAATCAAGATTCGATGTAATAAATGTCGGCAATTGTTCTGCCATACGATAATGCAGAATAGACCCTAAAATTTCATCTCGCGTCCATTCTGATAACTGTTCAGCTCCTAAATCATCAAGCATTAACACAGGTGCTTTTTTCACAAAATCAAACTTTTCTTCTAATTGTGGTGTACCAATCGCATTTTTTAATTCACGTAAAAATTCAGGTACATAGACAACGACAGATTGAATTTGCAAAGCTGCTAATTCATTCGCAATCGCTCCAATTAAGAAGGACTTCCCGACACCAAAATCACCATATAAATAAAATCCTTTACGTGGTAATTCCCCCGTCTGCTTCACTTGGTCAACAAAGTTTTGCGCTGCCTGCAATAAATTTTCACGATCTTCACTATAGACGCGTACATCTGATAATGTCGCACGTAACACATCTTTTGGCATGTGCATACTCGCAATCATCTTCTCCGTATGACGGCGTTCATCTTCAATACGTTTTTGCTGACAAGGTGTATATTCTAAATCAATTAAACCACGTGTTAGCGATAATTTTGGTGTAAAGCCATTGATTGTATTCACACACTGCTGTACAGAAGGACACTTCGAACAATCTTGTTGTTGATTTTTAAATTCATACAACTTGCCTAATCCACGTTCTAAAACAGAGCGTGTAATCGCACCTTCATTCTCTTTAAAAAATTGCTGAATAACAGGGTCTTTTAAAAGTTCTTCTTGAATCGACTGTAGACGTTCTTGAAATTTGGCATCCATTTGTTTTTGTAATTCATTTTGAATCGGTTTCAACGTACAACACCTCCTCAGGATTTCTTCTTCATACGATATTGACGTTCTAACTCTTCAAGTGATGCCTGACTTTTTGGCTTCTCTGATGAATTAATCCATGCTGGTAATTCTTTTTTCTCAGGATTCCCGTAAGTCGTACGGCTATATTTTTGAGCGCGTGACTTTCGATAATTTTGTCCATATTGAATGGCTGTTTCAATCGTTTGAACCGACTGTTTACGCCACCCTGAAGCAATCGCCTCTAAGAATGGTAAATTCAAATTCCCTTCACTTGAGAAATGAGCATAATGAATTAACGTATTTAATAAAGGTCGTTCCCATTCATACATCGAAGCAAACTGCGTCACTGCTTTTAATTCATGTGCAAAAGGCTCTTTGCCATCTGCCAACATTTGAAGAAGAACAGGTGGTTCAATTTTTTTCATTAAACTTTTGAAGGTCTCTTCGATATTTTTTAGTTTAGCAGCACTTGCTTTACCTGGTTCAAATTGATAAAGAACGTAAGCTGCCGCCTGAAGCAATTCAAACTCCGCATGCATATCTTCGATTGTAGTCGACTTTTTCACTGTTGGATTTTTTTGATCCATGAATTGACGTGCCTCATTCATCGCTTGCGTAGCGGTTTCAATTCCTTTTTTACGCCAATCTGCTGCAATCGCTTGAATGTATTTTTTACTAATATGACCTGGATTATTCAGCGAGATATAATGAATTAATACATTCACAACAGGTGGTGTAATATCATATTGTGTAATTAAACTTTCATACATTTCAAGTTCATGGTCAAATACTTGCTTCCCGTCATTCACAGCGATTAAAACATCAATTGGTCGAGCTTGTTCAAAATACTGTACCAACTCGTCTTGTTTACTATTCCATTCCTTCGCCTGCTCATGTGCTTGTTCAGGTGGAAGCATTTTCGAAATAGCTGGTGGTGTTTTGGAAATCGTCAATTTATAATATTCACTCGCTGATTTACGCACCGCATCTGTCGTTAATTCATCATCACTATTCGCCATCATGAGTACATGCTTCATATCAATTGCTGATAAACCATACATAAATGCAACTTTTGCAATCGTTTCTTTAATCTCAGCTGTAATCAAACGATGTGGAATCATATTTTCAGATAACCCAGACATCAGTAACGGAAAATCAAAGGATTGATAGTAAAATGGTATTTTCGATGGTTTTTCAGCTATATCATGCACCATCATATTTTTGGGCATATGTTGTTGAATCGGTTGATAGACATCCGTAAATTGACGTGAAATTTCCGTCATTCCTTCGATTGCTACACGTTTCGGTGTAAAGCGCTGCAATAAACGGCGGTATGCATTCTCACCAATTTTACTGAATAAAAACATCGATAGAAGTGGGTCTTCAAAGAAACGTCTTGCTTCTAAAGGTGGTAAAATTTCATACGAAAAATAATGTAAATCATCTGTTTCTTTTTTATACGTACGTAATAATCCAATCGCTTCAAGCGCAATACGTGCGTTGAAAATAGCTCCAATCGACATATCAAGTCCATTCATCAAATGGTAGTGTGTATAGTCTCTACCTTCTTCATCTTCCCCTTCAGCCCACAACAAAAAATACAGACTAATTGGTTCAGGTCCAATTAAAGGCTGATAAAGTAGCGTAATTAACTTTCTTTCATAACTTGAAAGAGGAAATGGAATGTGAATTGTAAATCGGTCTACAGAATGTAGTTCATTATTTAGTTTCAATTCAAACTCCTCCTCTTTTGTTTAATCTTCTTTTGAGTCCGATTCACTTTCTTGTCGCTCAATTAACTCACGTAACTCATGAATAAATACATTAATATCTTTGAACTGACGATAAACGGAAGCAAAACGCACGTAAGATACTTCGTCAATTTTTGCTAAGCGATCCATTACTTTTTCACCGACATCTTCTGATTTAACTTCCGCAATACCGGCACTTCGTAAGTCTTGTTCAATTGCAAAGACAACATCTTCAAGCTCACTTAATGCAACTGGTCTTTTTTCACAGGCACGAATAAGTCCGCGCAACACTTTTTCACGGCTAAATTCTTCACGAGAGCCGTCTTTTTTCACGACAACTAGCGGCATCTCTTCTACTTTTTCAAATGTGGTGTAGCGAAACCCGCATGATTCGCATTCGCGGCGACGACGAATGGCTTTATTATCATCGACAGGTCGGCTATCAATCACTTTTGTTCCATTGTACTGACAACTTGGACATCTCATAATTTTTCTCTCCTGAATTAAATACTATTTAGTTTATCTATTATAACAAAAAAACGTGTGATGTACCGAACAATCCCTATATTTTTTAAGGGAAATACTACTGAATACAGAACAATAAAAAAACTGTAAGCAAAACGGCTTGCACCATTCTACTTACAGTTTAAATTATTGCGATTAAATTAAGCTTGTACAGCTGCTAATTCACGCGCTACTTTTTGTGTTAAATCTACTACGCGAGTTGAGTAACCCCACTCGTTATCGTACCAAGCAAGTACTTTTACTTTGCGTGTACCCATAACCATAGTTGTTAAACCATCAACTGTTGCTGAAGCTGGGTTTGTATTGAAATCTACAGATACTAAAGGTTCTGTTGTGAAATCTAATACACCTTTTAATGATGTTTGAGAAGCTTCGATGAATGCAGCATTCACTTCTTCAACTGTTACATCTTTGTTTAAGTCTACTACTAAATCTACAAGTGATACATTTGGTGTTGGAACACGTAGAGCCATACCATGTAATTTACCTTGTAATTCAGGTAGTACAAGTGCTAATGCTTTTGCAGCACCTGTTGAAGTTGGAATAATTGATTCCGCACAAGCACGTGCACGACGTAAATCTTTGTGTGGGTTATCAATATTTTTTTGGTCATTTGTATAAGCATGAACTGTTGTCATAAGACCGTTATCAATACCGAACTTGTCATTTAAAACTTTTGCTACAGGAGCAAGGCAGTTAGTTGTACATGAAGCGTTTGAAATAACATCATGTTTTGATAAATCTAATTTGTCATCATTTACACCCATAACGACTGTAATATCTTCATTTTTACCAGGTGCAGTTAAAATAACTTTTTTCGCACCAGCTTCTAAATGTAAAGCAGCTTTGTCGCGTGCGTTAAATTTACCTGTTGCTTCAATTACAATATCCACACCTAGTTCTTTCCAAGGTAATTTTAATGGATCGCGCTCTGATACAAGTTGTACACGTTTACCGTTTACAATTAGTGCACCTTCAACCGCTTCAACAGTACCTTCGAAACGTCCGTGGTTTGTATCGTATTTTACTAAATGAGCTAATGTCTCCGATGGGTAACTCGCATTGATGGCAACGATGTTTAAATCATCTTGAAGTATCGCCTGACGGAACACCATACGTCCGATACGGCCAAATCCGTTAATAGCAATAGAAACTGTCATGAAATATATCCTCCTGTTTTAAAAGAAATTCTTTTAAATGTGTTATTTGAGAATTAGTATAACACATTTATCTGGAAGTAGAACATATTTACACACAAAAACAAAAGTTTTTATTTTCTGACAACTTTTTTCTATCACTTTTTTGATATTCTTTTATGTTTTATACTAAACCCCATTCTTTTAAAATATAGTTCAACTGCTGCTCTGTTTTTTCCAATGTACTTTCATTGTAGATGACCGCATCGGCACCTTCTTCTTTCACAGATAGAGGGAGTTGCGAGCTAATTCGCGCTCGCGCTTCTTCCTCATTCAATTGGTTCCGTTCCATCAAGCGCTCCAGCTGTTTTTCTTCTGATAACGATACCACAAGAATTTTTTCAACAAAGTGTTGTAACTTACTTTCAAACAATAATGGAATATCCATAATAACGACTTCAGCCCCGTTGTTAAGCCATTCATCACGCTGTCTCAACATCTCTTTTCGAATCGCCGGATGAATAATTCCATTTAAAATAGCTCGCTTTGATGGGTCATGAAAAATGAGATCGCCCAATTTCTTTCGATTCAATGAACCATCTTCTAATAAGATTTCTTCTCCAAAAGCAGCTACGATTTCTGTCAGTGCTGGCTCCCCTGGTTCTACAACAAGACGTGCTACTTGGTCCGCATCGACAATTGGAAAACGATATTTTTCGAGCATTTTCGCTACTGTACTTTTCCCACTTGCTATACTTCCTGTTAATCCAATAATCATTTTGACATCCCCTATTTTTGACAATTTGGACAGTAATACGAATTCCGTCCTGCTATGATTTTCTGTTCTGAATTAGTATGACACATTGGGCAAATATTCATCCCGTACATTTGTAAACGGTCCTGCATACCGCCTGCTTCACCATTAATATTTCGATAATCTGAGATTGATGACCCACCATATGCGATACTTTCGCTCAAAACTGCAACAATCTCGTCAAATAGCTGTTCTTTCTCCGCCCCGCTTAATTGGGATGTAATTCGTCCCGGATTAATTTTCGTTCGAAATAAAGCTTCCGTTGCATAGATATTGCCACAGCCACATAACACATGTGAATCCATAATGACCGCCTTAATTTCTTTTTTACTGTACTTCGGTAACGCACAATATGTTAAAAAATGGTCTTTCGCAATAGCATCGAATGGCTCAGGTGCTAACGCCATTAATGGCGGATGATCTTCAATCTTTTGTAAGAAGCGCATCTCACCAAAACGACGGATATCTGAATAGATCAGCTTCTTTCCATTATCAAGTGTAAATGTCACATGGGCATGTTTACGGAACTTTTCTTCTGGAATTTCCGATACATCATGTACATCAAAAAATGCACCGCTCATGCCCAAATGATTCACTAACTTATACGTGACACCCGCATACTCTAACGTAAAATAAATATATTTCGAACGACGTGCAACATCTTGAATCGTCATTCCTGTCACAGCTTCTACAAACTCATCCGGCTGCAACCCTTTAATAATACTTTGTTTACCTGCTTCATGGCTTGTATAAATCGTCGGCGAAATTGTCACACGTTCAATCGTTCTACCTGTTACAGCAGGTTGTAGTGAACGTACGACTCCTTCTACTTCTGGTAATTCTGGCATATCATTTCACTTCCTATTTCGCATCGTACCATGTATAACCAGCAGAATAATCTGCTCTCAGCGGCACATCTAACTTCACTGTATTCGCCATCACTTCTGGTACGAGCTTTTCTAAAATTGCAATTTCTTCTTCTGGTGCTTCAAAAATCAATTCATCATGTACTTGCAATAACATTTTTGCCTGTAATTGATGCTCTTTTAAAGCTGCATCCATATCAATCATCGCTTTTTTAATAATATCTGCTGCACTACCTTGAATTGGTGTATTCATCGCTGTACGTTCAGCAAAACTACGTAAATTGAAGTTACTTGACTTTAAATCAGGTAAATAACGTCGACGATTTAATAGCGTTGTGACATAACCTTTTTCTTTTGCCATCTTCACCATATCATCCATATATGTTTTAACACCTGGGAAACTTGCGAAATAACGTTCAATAAACTCTGCTGCTTCTTTTCTCGAGATATCTAAGTTTTGAGATAAACCGTAGTCACTGATTCCATAGACAATCCCAAAGTTAACTGCTTTCGCCGCACGTCGCATAGACGAAGTAACTTCATCTTCTTCTACATGGAATACGTTCATTGCTGTATTCGTATGGATATCTAATCCGTTTAAGAAAGCTTGCATCAAGTTCTCATCTTGTGACATATGCGCGAGTACACGTAACTCAATTTGTGAATAGTCGGCTGCGAATAGTTGCCACCCTTCCGTTTCAGGTACAAAGGCTTTACGAATTTTACGTCCTTCTTCTAAACGAATCGGGATGTTTTGTAAGTTTGGATCAGTTGAACTTAGACGACCTGTTGCAGTTAAAGCTTGTTGATAGCGTGTATGAATCTTATGGTCATCTTCATGAATTTCTTTCATTAACCCTTCAATATAAGTCGATTGTAACTTCCCTAATTGACGGTATTGTAAGATGTGTTCGATAATTTCATGTTCAGGTGCTAGCTTTTCTAAAACATCTGCTGCTGTTGAATAACCGGTTTTTGTCTTTTTTATAACTGGTAATTGAAGTGTTTCAAATAGAACAACACCTAGTTGTTTAGGCGAATTAATATTAAATTTTGTCCCTGCAAGCGTATAAATTGTCGCCTCAATTGCTTGTAGTTTTTCAGTTAATTCTTCGCCCATATCAGCTAATGTCTCTTTATTAACGCGAATACCACATGTCTCCATCTTCCCGAGAATATGTGCAAGCGGTAGTTCAATATCTGTATATAAATCATATTGTTCATTTTCTTTTAGCTTCGAAAGCAATGGTTCGCGCGTCGTATAAACGGCTAACGCTTGGCGACATACATGTTCTGCTAATACTTCTTCTGATGGTACTGCTCGTTTTGCGCCTTTCCCATAAATAGATTCTTCTGTTTGTACATTTGTATAGTTGTATGCACGTGAAACAGACGCAATATCTTCAGAGGCAAAAGCTGGATCATCAATGTATGCAGCTAGTAATAAATCGAATTCAACACCCTTTAATTCAATTTGATCACGCGCAAACGCAACTTGATGTTTTTTCAAATCAAATACATATTTTTTCTTTGCTTCACCTTGTAAATAAGCTTTTACTTCTTCCGATTGGAGTACATCTTCATATGGCATATAGTAAGCAGCTGTATCCGTAACGAATGCAAGTCCAAGTGCTTTTGACGTATGGTAATGCGCATTCTCCATCTCCAAATGAATGGCCATACCATCTACGAGCTGTTCAGCAGTTAAATTCGAAACAATTTGATGTTCGAGTACGGTTGTTTCCTGTGCTTCCGATTCATATTCGCTTTTTTCAAGTAATGTTTTAAAATCAAGCTCTTGCCATAAAGCGAATAGGGCATCTACATCTGGACCTTCCCAACCAAGTTCATCTACTACCACTTCAATTGGTGCATTTACTTCAATCGTCGCAAGTTGTTTACTCATTTTCGCTTGTTCTTCATTTGCAACTAACTTCTCTTGTAACTTTGCACCCTTCACTTCACTTACATGCGCATAAATCTCTTCTACTGTTGGGTATTCTTTCAATAGTTTAATTGCTGTTTTTTCTCCTACGCCTGGCACACCTGGAATATTATCAGATGAATCGCCCATAAGACCTTTCATATCAATAATCTGTTCAGGTGTTAAACCATACTTTTCTAAAATATGTGCTGGCGTATAGTGTTCGATATCCGTCATACCTTTACGCGTTATGTAGACGGTTGTTTTGTCTGTTGCCAGCTGTGTTAAGTCTTTATCACCTGAGATAATAACCACTTGCATATCTGCTTCTTCTGCTTGTTTCGCAAGTGTGCCAATGATATCGTCTGCTTCATACATTTCTAATTCATACTGCTTCATATTATAAGCCGATACAAGTTTTCGGACATATGGGAATTGTTCTGATAATTCTGGTGGTGTTTTTTGACGCCCACCTTTATATTCGGTGTACGTACTGTGACGGAACGTTGTTTTCCCTGCATCAAATGCTACAAGCATATGCGTTGGTTGTTCCTCTGCTAGAATTTTTTGTAACATCGTTGTAAACCCATACACTGCATTCGTATGAATCCCTTGATGATTTGTTAATGGGGGTAAAGCAAAAAACGCACGATATGCTAAACTGTTTCCATCTAGCAACAGTAATTTTTTTTGTGTCATTCCCTCACACTCCTGTTCGTATTTTCTTCTTCTCTATTCTATCATGCTATGCAGTCAAAATAAAAAAAACGAAAGGAACTCACCTTTAGGGAAGGTTGAGTTTCTTTCGTATACAAGGGGTCTTTCTTTTTGGATTCATGTTATGAAGGGGGTTTCATGTGTTTAGTATAGCAAGTCGTTATGAAGTTTCTATTAGCCTTTTGTAAATTCCATGTAAATTACGATGCTAACGGAATATAAATACGCATCGTCGTTCCTACACCTTCTTCACTTTTTACAATAATTCGACCATTATGTGCTTCAACTAAATGTTTTACGATTGCAAGCCCTAAACCCGTTCCACCTGAATTACGACTTCTCGCACGATCTACACGGTAGAATCGTTCAAAAATACGCGGAATTTCTGCTTGTTTAATACCAATTCCTTGGTCAGCAATTTCGACTACACCGTATTCACCATGTGTTAGTACTTTTAAATCAATTCGTTTGTCTGGTTTCGAATAGGATACGGCATTCGCAAGTAAATTGACAACAATTTGCGTAAGGCGATTCGCATCTCCAAGTACACGAACCTCTCCTTCTTCTTCTAAATGTACATCCATATTCTTCTCTTCAATTTGAATATGCGCCATTTCCATCGCACTTTTTACAACTGCATTGAAAGAAGTTGGTGCTACATCAACTTTGAATCCTTCTTTTTCAATTTTCGACAGCTCTAATAAGTCTTGTACAAGCATTTGCAGTCGATTACTTTCTTTATACATAATCTCTAAAAACGATAACAATGTTTCTTCATCTTGGTAAGCACCATCTAGAAGTGTTTCTGAGAAGCCTTTAATCGATGTAATCGGCGTTCTTAGCTCATGTGACACATTCGCAACGAAGTCTTTTCGCACTTGTTCTAAGTTCTTCAGTTCCGTAATATCGTGCATGACAATTACAACACCTAGCCAATGACCATGCGCTCCAATAACAGGCGCGCCATACACTTCCATATGTTTAATTTGTTGATGAACGGTTATTTCAATTTGCTTACGATACGGTGTTTCCGTCATAAAAACATGATCGACAAACTCCTCTAAATTTTCATCAACACCAAGTTCTCGAAAAACATGTTTTTTAACGTCATCATGATTTTTATTGAATAACTTTAAAAAACCATCGTTTACAACAGAAATTTCACCTTCACGTCCAATCATAATTAAGGCACTTCCCATATTATTAATAAGGGTTTTGAGACGCTCTTGCTCAATCTCACGAATCATTGTCATATCTTGTAGATTACGCGCTAAAACATTAATCGACTTACTAAGTGCTGTTGTAGCTACATCAGATGATTCGTATGCACGTGCACGGTAATTCCCTTGCGCTAATTCTAAAGCGGTCTGTGTTACATGTTCCACAGATAGCGATAATTTCTTTAACAGTCGATTCGTTGTGAACATGAGTAAGACGAACGCAATAAATAGCACAATAACGAGGATGAGCCAAAAATGCCAGCGTGTTGTAATTAAATCATTTGATAAGAAACTATCTGGAAGTTGCTTCACTAGCTCTTGTTGTTGTTTATCCGTAATCGGAATTTTTTCAGAAGTAAAATAGTCACTTAAATGTTGCTGTGCTTCTTGTAAATTAGAACGCACTGTATTTTCCATATAAACAGGAAAAAGCTGGCCTAATACAAAGCCAAGACCAGCTAAAATTGCGGCATACAAGCACGCAAATGCAATTAATAGGCGTACTTTTAATGTATTCATGACCCTTTAGGCTCCTCAAACTTATAACCTAAACCACGAATCGTTTTAATATATTTCGGTTTACGACTATTTTCTTCGATTTGATCGCGTAAATGGCTAATATGCACGTCTACAATACGTGTATCTCCTGCAAAATCATAATGCCAAACGGCACTTAATAATTGATCTCTCGTTAACACACGGTTTTTATTCTCTAATAGATAAACTAGTAGTTCGAATTCTTTCGGTGTGAATTCAAGCTCTTTATTGTCTAATGATGCTTCAAAACGTTCAGGATATACGCTAAGCGGACCAATATGATACGTTTTTTCAGAGTCAGAAAGTTTTTCTTTCTCATCATTTGTTTGTGCAGATTCTACTACTTTTGAACGTCGTAAGACTGCCTTCACCCGTGCAATGACTTCACGCGGACTGAATGGCTTCGTCATATAGTCGTCTGCACCAAGTTCTAAACCTAATACTTTATCAAATTCATCATCTTTTGCTGTTAACATAATGATTGGTGTATCAATTTTTTGAATGCGTAACTCTTTACACACTTCCATACCATCTCTCTTTGGTAGCATGAGGTCTAGTAAGATCAAGTTTGGACGATGTTCGATTGCTTTTTGAAGCCCTTCTTCACCGTCATTCGCAATCATCACCTCATACCCTGCTTGCTTAAGATTGTACTGTAATAAAGTCGCAATCGATAGTTCATCTTCTACTACTAAGATTGTGTTTGTCATGTTTATGCCTCCGCTAATGTATTGAAACCCCCATTTCAAACATTCGTGCATATAATCTTACAATTTAGGTGGTATAACGTTTACAGTGCCAGATACAACAATCTGTTCTTCGTTATTTTTTCCTTCTACTTGTAAATGTAATTCATTCATTTCTGCATTCTTTACTACTACTTTTAACGATAGATGTAGCGTTTCGTAGTGATGCAA
The DNA here is from genome assembly GCF_030219945.1 of Kurthia sp. YJT4. Lineage (NCBI taxonomy): Bacteria > Bacillati > Bacillota > Bacilli > Caryophanales > Caryophanaceae > Kurthia > Kurthia sp. YJT4. The sequence continues at coordinate 2,111,082 of NZ_CP126689.1, forward strand.
TGGTTTAGGATAACGTAGTGAAATAGCTGATATATACGAACCAGGTCCAGGCATGTATTTGGAAATCGCAGATGTTACAATACCCGATAACATAATAACTGGTACAACAGGCTTTTCATATGTAGTAAGTGCTGCATATTCCTGCTGGATATATAGCGGGTTCTGATCATTCGTTAACCCTAAATATAACAATAAATCTTTACTCTCAATATTTTCTGTGATTTGCAGAGATGTGCCAACATCGATTTGATCGAATGTTTTACCCACTTTATAATCTTTGCTTAGTAACACAGAATTCCCCCTTTGTAATCTACCATATATTTATAGTATCAAGAATTGTATGAAAAATCGAGTTGTATTCGTAAAAGAAACAGGACTTTTATAATTTCCAAAATAAAAGAGGAACGCTGCTTCCGCAACATCCCTCTTTTTATATTTATTACACTAGCGCTTTCATTACATCACGAACAGCTTCTGCTGAATAATCGAGCGCTGTTTTTTCTTCTTCTGTTAGTTCAAGTTCATAAATTTTCTCAATTCCATTACTACCAAGTAATGTTGGAACACCTAAATATAAATCTTCATAGCCATACTCACCTTCTAAATAAGCAATAGATGGTAAAATACGACGTTGGTCTTTGATAATCGCTTCTGCCATTTCAACCATAGCAGCGGCTGGTGCATAATAAGCTGACCCATCACCTAATAAATTGACAATCTCTGCTCCACCTGTACGTGTACGGTTGACGATTTCTGTCAGACGTTCTTTTGGAATTAATGTTTCAAGCGGAATCCCCCCAGCAAAAGAGTAACGCGTTAAAGGAACCATTGTATCTCCGTGACCTCCTAATACGAAGCCTGATACATCTTTAACAGATACATTCAATTCTTCTGCTACAAATGCGCGGAAACGGGCTGTATCAAGTACACCCGATTGACCAATTACGCGATTTTTCGGGAAACCTGTTTCTTTAAAAATCGTATATGTCATCGCATCAACAGGGTTTGTTAAAACAATAATGACAGCATTTGGTGCATGTTTTACAATTTCTTTCGCAACAGATTTCATAACACCTTGATTAATTTGAACTAAATCATCGCGACTCATTCCTGGTTTACGTGCTACGCCTGCAGTAACTAGAATCACGTCAGAACCTTCAATACGCGCATAATCTGATGTCCCTGTTACACGTGCATCAAAATTTTGAACTGGTGATGCCTCATACATATCAAGTGCTTTCCCTTTAGTTGGGTTTTCTACTTTCGGAAGATCGACAATTACCACATCTGCTAATTCTTTTTGTGCAATTAAAAATGCAGCCGTTGCTCCTGTATAACCACTACCAATAACAGCAATCTTTTTACGTTTTAAAGACATGTGTAAAACACTCCTCATACTTTTCTTATTTTCGTTGGGTGACGAATACCTTTATTATACTTCATTCCCTCTTTTTATACCCTTCAAAAACGGAAAACAATCGCTAATCCTTTTAGATATGTCACGATTTTGTAAATTACATAAAAAAAGACCCGTTAGAATCAAATGATCCCAACGGGTTATAAAAGCCTTTAAATATTAAAGGTTTTTGATTAGTTCATCAGCGAACTCTGAACATTTCACTTCTGTAGCACCGTCCATTAGACGAGCGAAGTCGTAAGTTACAACTTTAGAAGAGATTGTTTTTTCTACTGAGTTAGTAATTAAGTCAGCAGCTTCTTGCCATCCTAAGTGTTCAAGCATTAATACGCCTGAAAGTAATACTGAAGATGGGTTTACTTTATCTTGACCAGCATATTTCGGAGCAGTACCGTGAGTAGCTTCGAAGATCGCGTGTCCAGTTACATAGTTAATGTTAGCTCCTGGAGCGATACCGATACCACCAACTTGTGCAGCAAGTGCATCTGAAATGTAGTCACCGTTTAAGTTCATTGTTGCAACAACGTCGAACTCATTTGGACGAGTAAGGATTTGTTGTAAGAAGATATCAGCGATTGAATCTTTTACAATGATTTTGCCAGCAGCTTCTGCTTCAGCTTGTGCTTTATCAGCAGCTTCTTTACCTTCAGCTTCTACGATTGCATCGTATTGAGCCCAAGTGAATACTTGATCGCCGAATTCGTTAGCAGCTAAATCGTAACCCCATTGTTTGAATCCACCTTCAGTGAATTTCATGATGTTACCTTTGTGTACTAATGTTACAGAAGGTTTTTTGTGTTCGATTGCATAGTTGATTGCAGCACGAACTAAACGCTCTGTACCTTCTTTAGAAACTGGTTTAATACCTAAACCTGAAGTTTCTGGGAAACGAATTTTGTTAACGCCTAATTCATTTTGTAAGAAGTTTAATAGTTTCTTTTGCTCATCTGAACCAGCTTTGTACTCGATACCAGCGTAGATATCTTCAGTGTTTTCACGGAAGATTACCATGTCAACATCTTCTGGTTTTTTAACAGGTGAAGGAACACCGTCAAAGTGACGAACAGGACGTAAGCATACATATAAGTCAAGAGTTTGACGTAATGCTACGTTTAATGAACGGATACCGCCACCGATTGGTGTAGTAAGTGGACCTTTGATTGCGATTAAGTATTCGTTAATTTTGTCTAAAGTTTCTTGTGGTAACCATTCACCTGTTTCGTTGAATGCTTTTTCACCAGCTAAAACTTCTAACCATTCGATTTTCTTTTCACCATTGTAAGCTTTGTTTACTGCAGCGTCGATAACGCGTGAAGCAGCGTGCCAGATATCAGGACCGATACCGTCACCGATGATGAATGGGATTGTTGGATTGTTTGGTACGTTTAAAACACCATTTTCTACTACGATTTTTTCAGACATGAATTGCGCCTCCTACTATATTCATAATCATAGGGCTAGTGCTATAACAGCCCCGCCCTATGACTTTTATATTATAACATAACAATCAAGAAGTCAGTATTATCTTTCTTCAATTGCTACGTATGTTTGCATTCCTGGTCCAACATACTCAGCACGTGGACGGATTAAACGGTTGTTAGCATATTGTTCTAAGATATGAGCTACCCAACCAGAAGTACGAGATACTGCGAATACTGGTGTGAATAGGTCATGTTCGATACCTAAAGAGTCGTAAACTGACGCTGAGAAGAAGTCAACGTTAGCTGGAAGACCTTTTTGAGTTACGATCATGTCATGGATTTTAACTGACATATCATATAATTCTGGTTTACCAGTTAATTTTGTTAATTTTTCAGACATTGCACGTAAGTGTGGTGCACGTGGGTCACCTTTACGGTATACGCGGTGTCCGAAGCCCATGATTTTTTCTTTATTATCTAATTTAGTTTGAATATATGTTTCAACGTTATCAACTGAACCGATTTCGCTTAACATTTTCATAACTTGCTCATTTGCACCACCGTGTAATGGACCTTTAAGAGCGCCGATTGCAGCAGTAACACCAGAGTAAACATCAGATAATGTAGCAACACATACACGTGCAGTGAATGTAGATGCATTTAATTCGTGGTCAGCGTGTAAGATTAAAGCTTTATCGAATGCTTCGATTTCGATTGGAGCTGGCTCTTCACCTTTTAGCATGTATAAGAAGTTTGCAGCGTAACCAAGTTCTGGTTTTGGAGCAATTGGTTCTTGACCGTTACGAACACGTGCAAAAGTTGTAACAACTGTAGCAATTTTCGCTTGTAGACGGATTGCTTTGCGGTAATTCGCTTCTGGTTCCATAACATCTGCTTCATCATCAAAAGTACCTAACATTGATACAGCTGTACGAAGAGCTGCCATTGGATGTACTGTTTTTAGAGGCATAGACTTGAATAATTCAACGATTGCTGAAGGAATTTCCATGTTATCAGCTAATTGTTGTTTTAGTTCAGCTAACTCGTCAGCTTTTGGAAGACGTGTATGCCATAATAAGAAAACTACCTCTTCAAATGTTGCATTGTTTGTTAAGTCATCGATGTTGTAACCTACATAAGTTAATGTGTCATCGATAATCGAACTAATCTTCGTTTCTGCAGCTACGATACCTTCTAAACCTTTAGTTGATGCCATAATATATCTCTCCTTTTTACATTTCTCTTTGTAACCATTCCCTAAAACGAGAAAGGCTACCCCAAAAATATCATATGAACCTATAAGTAAATCGCTTACATAAAACATTATAATCAATTTTGACGGCTTTGTGAATGAAAAGACATCATTTTATGCAAACACCACTTTTTATAGTATTTTCCATACATTAAACAGAAAAATGATGAATTTCAAAGCAGCCAAAAAGGTTCATTTTATCCTAAATTTTACTATTTTTTACTATTTTGTTCTAAATACTCGGCAAAAATCATGTTTTTATGGAAATAAAAGGTACTTTAAAACTTATAACTAAAATCAAGTTGCTACTTTACATCAAGAAAATGACACATAAATATCGTTTTTTTTCCAATCAAAAACGGAAATTAGAGGTCATTTTACCCTTCTAATTTCCGTTTTTTTACTCTTTATGCATCATGCGTGTACACTACTACGTTACTTGTTTGATATTTTTTCTTTAGCCAGCGAATCATCAGAGGTCTTAATGCATGACGAACTGGTTTTAAAATCAATAAGATGCCCAGTAAATCTGATAAGAACCCTGGCAAGATTAATAAAACTCCTGCAACTAAGACGAGAATTCCATCAATTAGCGCAAAACCGGGTGGTTGCCCTTGTCGCATACTTTGTTGAAAAGATTGTTTTGCTTTTAGACCTTCTTTTTTGAGTAAATAAATACCCAAAGCACCTGTTAACAAGATACAAGCAATTGTCCACCATGCACCGATTAACTTACCTGATAGTAAAACGAATGCAATCTCGACAATCGGTACAAGTAATAGTATAAATAAAAATTTACGCATTATTTTTCCTCCTTCAATTGAAGGGCGACGCTATTTTAAAGAATGCTTGAATAGCCGTGATAAATCACACCTGAAGTTGCATCCATTGAAATTTCTTGATCTGATTTAATTAATTTTGTTGCGTCCTTCACTCCTACAATAACAGGAATACCAAGTGATAGTCCAACAACAGCCGCATGAGAAGTTAATCCACCTTCTTCAGTAATCAGCCCTGCACAATTTGCCACTGCTGGCATCATGTCACGATCTGAACCAATTGTGACAATAATACGTCCTGTCGTATCGACTGCATTTGCTTCCTCTGCATCTTTTACAACAATTGCTTGGCCATTCGCAACTGATTTACCGATTCCTTGACCTTTTGTTAAAATATCGCCAATTACATGTACTTTCATTAAGTTTGTTGTACCTGCTTGACCAACTGGTACACCTGCTGTAATGACAACTACATCGCCATACGAGACAAAATGATGTTTTAAACTTTCTTGAACTGCTAATTCTAAAATACCATCTGTGTTACGTACTTTTTGTGCAACGATTGGCATAACACCCCAAACAAGCGCTAGTTTACGCGCAGTAATGTCAGAGGATGTCACCGCTACAACTGCTACACCTGGACGATATTTCGCAATTGTTTTCGCTGTATAACCACTCTCTGTTGGTGCTAAAATCGCAGATACTTGTAAATTAATTGACGTATATGCTACAGATTGTGCGATTGAATCCGTCATACTAATACCTTGTTCCTTACTTTGCGCGCGTACAATTGCTTTATGATCTAATGTATTTTCGATACGCTCTGCAATTTTCGCCATTGTTGCAACAGACTCTACAGGATATAGCCCCGCCGCTGTTTCACCTGAAAGCATGATTGCATCTGTACCATCTAAGATCGCATTTGCTACATCAGATGCTTCAGCACGTGTTGGACGTGGGTTACGTTGCATCGAGTCTAGCATTTGTGTTGCTGTAATAACAGGTTTACCTAGTTTATTACATTTTTTAATTAAACTTTTTTGAACTACTGGTACTTCTTCAGCTGGGATTTCTACACCTAAGTCTCCACGTGCAACCATTAAACCATCTGAAACTTTTAAAATTTCGTCGATGTTATCGACACCTTCTTGATTTTCAATCTTTGGAATGATTTGAATATGACCAGCATCATTCGACTCAAGTAACGTACGAATTTCTAAAACATCTTTTGGACGACGAACGAATGAAGCTGCTATGAAATCAACTTTTTGTTCAATTCCGAATAAAATATCGCTTGCATCTTTCTCCGTAATACCTGGTAACTGTACAGATACGCCTGGTACGTTTACGCCTTTTTTATTTTTAAGTGTTCCTGCATTTTCAACGATTGTATGAATTAATCCTTTTTCTGAATCAATAGATGTTACACGTAATTCGATTAATCCATCGTCTAATAAAATAATCGAGCCTTCTGATACATCCTCAATTAATTTGTCATATGTGATTGAAAAGACTTCTTGGTTACCAAGTACTTCTGTCATTGAAATCGCAATTTTTTGACCTGTAACTAAATCAATTGCATCATTTTCCATTTGGTGCGTGCGAATTTCAGGACCTTTTGTATCCAGTAAAATCGCGACGATTTTATTCATTTCTTCTGCTGCTTCGCGAATTGTTTTGATTCGTTCCGCATGTTCTTCATGACTACCATGTGAAAAGTTTAAACGCGCAACATTCATACCTGATGCAATTAATTTTTTTAATGTTTCTTTTGATTCACTTGCTGGACCAATTGTACAAACAATTTTAGTTTTTCTCATTACACGACCACTCCAATTTTATTAAATCGATAGTTCTTTCGATAACTTGTACATCTCGTTATCAAATTCAGGACTTTCTTCAAACACTTCTTCAAAATCATGTGCGACAATTTCGTGATTACGCATACCAACAGCTTTTCCGCCGTTATTTTGTAATAGTAACTCTACTGCTTTTGCACCCATCTGAGAAGCTAATACACGATCTCTAGCTGTTGGGGAACCGCCTCGTTGAATATGTCCAAGTACAGATACACGTGTTTCAATTCCCATCTCAAGCAATTTCACCTGTAAATCTTGTCCTGACATCACACCTTCTGCCACAATAATAATACTATGTTTTTTACCGCGATCTCGACCACGTTTCAGACGTTCCGCCATATCTTCTAAATCATGCGGCTCTTCTGGTATTAAGATTGTTTCTGCTCCACCTGCTAATCCTGCCCAAAGTGCTAAATCACCTGCGTCTCGTCCCATCACTTCAATAATAAAAGAACGATCATGGGATGTGGCAGTATCACGAATTTTATCAATGGCTTCAATGACCGTGTTAAGCGCTGTATCAAAACCAATCGTATAGTCTGTTCCTGCAATATCATTATCAATTGTTCCTGGAACACCGACACATGGAATTCCTCGCTTTGTTAATGCCTTCGCACCACGATAGGAACCATCACCACCAATGACAACTAAGCCATCAATTTCATGTGCACGTAATTGTTCAATGGCTTTTAATTGTCCCGCTTCTTCTTTGAATTCAAGACAACGTGCTGAATAAAGCATTGTTCCGCCACGTTGGATAATATCACCAACATCACCACGTTCTAATGGCTTTATATTTCCATCAATTAAGCCTTGATATCCATGAAAAATACCAGCAACTTCTAAACCATGATAAATCGCTTTACGTACGACTGCTCGAATTGCGGCATTCATACCAGGTGAATCGCCACCACTCGTTAAGACTCCGATTTTTTTCATGTTTTCCCCTCCTGCAAGTTTTTACACTTTACACAATAGCATAATGAATACAGATTAAGCAGCTATGTGTTGAAAGAATGAGGCTGTTACGATGAATATACTCTATTCTTCGAAACAGCCCTCCTCTTTATTTATACCCTATCATAACTGCTAAATCTTACTTTGGAAATATATTTTACAAATTTTTATTGTTCGAACGAGCCAATCGCACGGAATTTATCATAGCGTTGATTCACTAATTGTTCTTTCGAGAAGTCCTTAAAGTCTTGCAACCCTTGACGAATTGATACTGCGACAAATTCTGCCTGCTCCTCTGGGTTTTTATGTGCCCCACCTAAAACTTCAGGAATAATTTCATCGATTACAGTCATTTCTTTTAAGTTAGGAGCTGTAATTCGCATTGCTTCTGCTGCATCTTTTGCAAGTGAAGCATCCTTCCATAAAATCGATGCCGCACCTTCTGGTGAAATAACTGAGAATGTTGAGTTTTCAAGCATGTAAATACGATTAGCTACACTAATACCAAGCGCACCACCACTACCGCCTTCTCCAATCACAACAGATAAAACAGGAACAGTTAAACCAGCCATCTCAACCAAGTTGCGGGCAATTGCTTCACTTTGTCCACGTTCTTCAGCTGCTTTACCAGGATAAGCTCCCTTTGTATCAACAAAACAAATAATTGGTCGGTTGAATTTTTCTGCCTGCTTCATTAGGCGAAGTGCTTTACGATAACCTTCTGGATGTGGCATACCAAAATTACGACGAATGTTTTCTTTCGTTGCCTTACCTCGTTGGTGTCCTATGACAGTTACAGCTTGTCCATCAATACTTGCAATTCCACCGATTAAAGCTTCATCATCTCCGTAGTTTCGATCACCATGAAGTTCGATAAAATCATCAAAGATGGCGTGAATGTAATCTAAGCTTGTTGGACGCATAGTGTGACGTGCAATTTGAACACGATCCCAAGGTTCTAAGTTTGAATAAATCTCTTTTTGAAGTGTTTCAAACTTCGTTTCAAGATGCTTAATTTCTTCTGTAAAATCAATGTCAGCGCTCTCCGTTACTGATTTTAACTCAGCAATTTTAGCTTGTAGTTCAATTAATGGTTTTTCAAATGGTAATGTTTGTTCCATGATTAGTTGTCTCCCTTCGTGTGTAAACGAACAATCGTACTTAATGTATCTTTCATCTCATGTCGAGGGACAATTTTATCTAATTGACCATGCTTTAATAAAAACTCTGCTGTTTGGAAATCATCCGGCAATTTTTCACGTACAGTCTGTTCAATAACACGACGACCTGCAAAGCCGATTAACGCTTGTGGTTCAGCTAAATTGATATCACCAACAGATGCAAAACTCGCTGATACGCCACCTGTCGTTGGGTGTGTCATAACTGATACATATAACTGACCTTCACGACTATGTTTTTCAAGTGCTACAGATGTTTTCGCCATTTGCATTAGCGATAATGCACCTTCTTGCATGCGTGCGCCACCACTTGCAGTAAAGATAATAAATGGTACTTTTAATTCCGTTGCTTTTTCAATCGCACGTGTGATTTTTTCACCGACTACTGACCCCATTGATCCCATACGGAAGAACGAATCCATAACTGCTAACACAATCGTTTGACCATCAATTTGGCCGATACCTGTTAACACTGCTTCATTCAAACCAGTCTTCGCTTGGTCTACTTGTACTTTTTCAACGTATCCTGGGAAGCCAAGTGGATTCGTTGTTTTTAAATTATCATCAATTGATTGGAATGTACCTTCGTCAATCACTAGATTCATTCGTTGTTGTGAATTGATTTTGTTATGATAATTACATTTTGGACAAACATATAAGTTCTTCTGTAATTCTTTTGTAACCATTACATGCTTACATTCTGAACATTGATGCATAACACCTGCTTTAATATCATTTTGAACCTGTGCTTTTTTTACTTTATTCGGTTTTGTTTTTGAAAATATATTTTTTATACTCATTCCATATTCTCCCCTTCAGTTAACAAATCAATCCATACCTCATAGGCCTGAACCGCCTGAGCAGGATTCCCTGCAATTAATTCACTTATAAATGTCGCTAGTACTTCTCGTTCCGCTGGAGTCGATTGTCCTCGATACGGTGACTTACCGAATTGATTTAAAATCATCCAAATTTTAAATACTAATCGATTATGTGATGATACCATCAATTCTCGAACTAAAATTTCTCGTTCAATTTGACCTTCAATAATTAACATATGTAGTAAACTTTCCCACACAGGTAATTTACAAAGCTTTTCGTCTGTTGCAACTTCAACAATCGCATCGCGCTCTAAAATTTGTTGTGTGTGATGAACATTTACTAAATCTTTTTCTTCTTGTAAAACAAATGTAGATAATACTTCTACTAATTTATGATTTCTAAAATCGGATAGGAATGTGCCACCACCATGTTTGGTTTCAATTAAGCCTAGCAGCTCCATACTTCGTAAAGCCTCACGTACAGAAGATCGCCCAACACCTAGTCTTTCTGCCAATACACGTTCTGAAGGCAGTTTATCACCTGGTCCAATTTCTTCAACTCGAATAATTTCTCGAAGCTCTTTCACTATTTGAATAAATCTTTTTGGCGCGGACTTCTCTACATTCATCGCTTCAACTCCCCATCTTCACAAAAGTGGTCTGACCACTTTTTATAGCATACAAAAGTTTTTTTAGTTAGTAAAGTAAAATCATGTAATTCTAGACTTTTTACTCATTCATTTTTTGAATTGATTTTTAACGTTTTCATTATAAAACACAAAAAAATAAGTAGATGCGCTTTGTTATAAAACACATCTACTTACTTCTTATAATGACTTCACATCTTGTATTTTTTGGGCAATTAATTGTATTTGTTGCTGACGCGATTCTACTTTTCCTTCAATATATAAAATAGAATCTTCCTCTAATAAGGACTTGATTTGTTCAAACACCTTCGGGAAAATTGTAACGGATAGTGCCCCTGTTTCATCTTCGATTGTTAAGAACGCCATTTGCTCGCCATTTTTTGTACGAATTACTTTTATGTTTTGAACCGCTGCTATGACTTGAATCGTTGCACCTATTTTAATAGAAGAAACTCGATGTATTGGAACTACTGGTTGCCCCATTTTCGCTTTCAACTGCTCAACAGGGTGCTTGGAAATATAGAAACCAAGAACTTCTTTTTCACCTTGTAGTTTTTCTTTTTCAAGCATAGGTTCTGCTTCGGCATGTTTCGGTACACCGTAAATTCGCGTGTCATACAACACAGTCGTTTCTTCATCAGGCGCATACAATTTAGCAAGATTTTCAGCACGACTAACAGTAGCTAGAAGTGTTTGTCGGTCTTGTTCAAAATCATCTAAAGCGCCTGCTTTGATTAAAGCTTCGATTGTTTTTTCTTTAAAATGTTGTGCTGATATACTTAATGCCATATCAAAAATACTTTTCCACTCTTTTTTCTCTTGCTGCATTTGCTGTAATTTTTTCAAAAAAGTTTGGGGTACGCCACGAATTGCTCCTAATGCTAATCGGATACTACCGTTTTCAACGCGGTAACTCTTTCCACTTTTTTGAATCGAGGGGCGTAGTAATGGAATATCTTTTGCACGTACTTCTTGCAAAATTTTCAACTGCTTTTCTCGATCTCCCATAACACTTGTTAAGAGAGCCGCATAGAAATACGGTGCAAAATTGGCCTTTAAATAAGCTATTTGATACGTAATTAAACTGTAGGCAACAGCATGACTTTTCGGAAAACCATAATTCGCAAAGCGAACAATTAAATCATATACCTCATTTGCTACATTTTTAGCGTACCCATTCTGTAGAGCACCTTGTACAAAATGTTGACGTTCTTGATCTAATATACTTTTTTCTTTTTTACTAACTGCTCGTCTTAATACATCTGCCTCACCTAATGTAAAACCTGCAAAAACAGAAGCGATTCGCATAATCTGTTCTTGATAGACGATAACACCGTACGTTTCATTAAGAATGGGCGCAAGTATCGGGTGAGGTAAAACGACCTGTTCTTGTCCATGCTTCCTTCTACTATAAACAGGAATAAAATCCATCGGACCTGGACGATACAACGCATTTACTGCTACTAAATCTAAAAAGCTAGTTGGATATACTTCTTTTAAAGCTTGTCGCATACCAGCCGACTCCAATTGGAATACCCCTGTTGTATCACCTTGTTGTAGTAATTGATACGTTCTCACATCATCTAAAGGAATTTTTTCAAAATCTAGTACACGTCGTTCACCTGCATAAATAAGATATCGAATATGGTCGAGTATGGATAAATTACGCAAACCTAAAAAGTCCATTTTCAATAATCCAACCGCTTCAACTTCTTTCATCGGCCATTGCGTCATATAGATATCATCGCTACCTTTTTCAATTGGAACGATTTCAGGTAAAGCAATCGGTGATAAAATCACACCAGCAGCATGAGTCGAAGCGTTACGTGGTAAACCTTCTAAGCGTTTCGCAATTTGTAGCCACTTCACCTTATGCTCATCTGTACCAATCCACTGTTCAAATGCTGGCTCAGCATCTCGTAACATTGTTCCTGGCTTTGAAGGTATGAGCGCAGAAATTTGAGCCATCTCCTCCATTGTAAAGCCTAGAACACGTGCGACGTCGCGTGCTACTGCTTTCGCTGATAATGTACCAAATGTAATAATTTGTGCTGTATGCGAGGTTCCGTACTTTTTCGCTACATACTCAATCACTTCTTGTCTTTTAGCGTCTGCAAAATCGACGTCAATATCAGGTAATGTAATACGCGCTGGATTTAAAAAACGCTCAAATAATAAATCATACTGTATCGGGTCAACATTCGTAATACGTAAACAATACGCAACGAGTGAACTCGCAGACGAACCACGACCTGGTCCTGTTAAAATACGTTTTGAACGCGCAAAAGCGATATAGTCTGCTACGATTAAGAAGTAATCTGCATAACCCATATCATTGATGACACGTAGTTCATATTGCAAACGCTCTTCATATATTTGTTGTCCTGTAAAACCACGCTCTTGTAAACCTTTTTTACATTGCTCTGCAAGTAAAACCTCGGCTGTCTTTCCTTCTTCTAATGGTTGAAACTTCGGCATATAATGCTGTTCATACGTTAACTCAACTTTACACTGATTTAATACTTCCGCTGTTGTATCTAACCATTCTGGTACATCTTGAAACCACTCTTTCAATTGCAACATTGTCGGTAAATAATGTGCACGTTCTATAGGATTAAGTTGTTCACGGTCCTCTACACGCACACCTTGCTGAATCGCTTTCGCTACTGTATAGGCTTCCACGTCTTCTTCGTTTAAAAAATGGACGCGCTGGGTTGCCATCACTTTTAGTTTTTCAGATTGTGCAACATCACGCCACAGCGATTCTTGTTCGTGGATGATTCCATTCGCTCGCTCAATCCCTAAATAGAAATATTCTAATTGTTCATGTAACTGTTGAACCATTTGTATGACTTCATCACAATGATGTGTCATTGCAACAGGTAACATGACAATTAGCCCCTTTTGATAACCAAGTAACCATTTTAACGGTAAATCTTCTTGCTCTCTTAATGAAATCGCAGAAGAAATTTTGATTAGATGTTGGTAACCTTGTTGATTCGCTGCATATAAAACAAGTGGTATCGTGAGATTTTCTTGGCACACAAGATCTACTGTCAGTCCTAAGACTGGTTGTATGTGTGCTTTTTTCATAACTTGATTGAAATGAAGTAAACCATACAACTTACGGTCTGTAATGGCAACTGTTGCATGCTCATACGATTGTAAAGCAGCTGATAATTCTTCGATTTTCACAATACTATCCAGCATACTTGCAGACGTTACGATTTGCGGAAAATGAGCATCCATTCATTTCTTCTCCTTTCTATTGCGCACAAACCTCATCTAATTGTGCGATTAAATCATCTGCTTCTGACCAATCATAAATTGTAGCCCCCGAAGCAAATGGGTGACCGCCGCCTCTAAATTGTTTAGCAATCGTATTAATAACTAAACCTTTCGAGCGTAAACGAACACGAATTTGATCTGGCTCTTCAACAAAAATAGCCCATGCACGAATTCCTTTTACATTTCCTAAAGAACTGACAAGCGCACTTGTTTCGAGCGCTGTGACTCCATATTCTTCTAGTAATTCTTTTGGCAACTTAATATAAGCTGCACCATTTTCGTTCATATGGAAATTTTGATAAATGTAGCCTTGTAATTGTAGCAATTCTTTACTCAATTCATACATACCATCAAATAGCGTAGAGCGATCAAAGTCATGCTTCACTAATTTACTTGCTGTTTTAAATGTTTTTTCTGTTGCACTTGGGAATTTAAAACGTCCTGTATCGCCTACAATTCCAGCAAATAAATAACGTGCTGCCTGTGCAGGAAGCCCCCAAGCACGATGTTCTTCCCCATATTCATATAGCTCATAAATCAATTCTGAGCAAGAACTCGCAGATGTGTCTACCCATGTAATGTCACCATAAGCATCGTCATTTGGATGATGGTCTATTTTAATTAATGTCTCACCCATTGTATAACGTTGATCATCAATGCGTTCTTGATTCGCTGTATCTGTGACAATCACTAGAGCACCATTATATGCTTCATCTTCCACATGTACGGGTTCACCTAAATATGTAAGTGCCGGATCATGTGTACCAGGTGTGTACACTGTTTTTTCGGGATAATTTGATTGAATGAGTGCAGCTAGTCCCATTTGCGAACCATAGGCATCTTCATCTGGACGTACATGACGATGAATGATAATCGTTTGATACTTTTCAATACATTCAATAATTTGTTGTTTCATCTAAATCGCTCCCTTAAAATAAATTAACGAAAATACTACTTTCTATTTTAACAGTTTTTACATGAGGTGTATTTATTTCTGAGTTATTTTATCTGAAATCGTAAATAAAAAAAGTATTGGGCAACAAAATCGCCCAATACTCTTTATCGTTCTAATACTTGGAATGTCACAAGTGCCTTACATACTAATATTTCATCGCTATAAACTTCAAAATCAATTTTCGCAAATTTACGACTCATGTCTAAAATTTTCGGTAACACTTGAATGGTTTTTTCCATTTGCACAGGCTTCATGAAATAGATGGTCATATTTTCAACCACACTGTCGCCTCGCTTTGTTTTTTTCAAAGCGGCTGCCCCTGCTTCTACTAGTAATGTTGTGAAAGCTCCATATGAAATCGCACCAAACTGATTCGTCATTTGCGGTGTTACCGTAAATTCAACCGTTGAATCGTCTTCGTCTTTTTCAAGCTTCATCTCATTTTTCACAAGGTCATCAATCGTTTCGCCATGCTGTGGTTGACGCTGAGCCATTTGCATCGCCTTTAATACATCCTGACGACTTACAACGCCTTGTAACACGCCATGTTCGTCCGTAACAGGTAATAAATCGATTCCTTCCCAAATCATACGGTGTCCAGCTGTTGCTACACTCGTCTTCATTGTAACTGTAATGGGATTACGTGTCATCAAACGATCAATCGAGTCTGATTCTTGCTTACCAATTACGTCTTTTGATGTCACAATCCCCACTGTTTTCTTCTGTTTATCAACGACTGGATAACCACCATGCGTTGTACGAGAATTTAATTCATTAAAGTCACGTACTGTGTCAGTTGATTTTAAATATGAAGTGTCTTCAATTGGTACAACAATATCTTCAATTAATAGAATCTCTTTTTTAATTAACTGATCATAAATAGCGCGATTAATCATCGTTGCAACTGTAAAGGTATCGTAACTTGAAGAAATAATAGGTAAATCAAGTTCATCCGCTAAGCGACGCGCTTCTTCATCCGCATCAAAACCACCTGTAATTAATACAGCAGCTCCTGCTTTTAAAGCATTCAAATGCGTATTCGAACGGTTACCAACAATTAATAAACTGCCTGCATCCGTATAACGCATCATGTCATCTAACTTCATTGCACCAATAACAAATTTCGTTAATGTTTTATGCAATCCACTTTTACCACCTAATACTTGTCCATCTACAATGTTAACAATTTCAGCAAAAGTTAAACGTTCAATATTCTCTTTTTTCTTCTTCTCAATACGAATCGTCCCTACACGCTCAATCGTACTAACTAAGCGACGTGTCTCTGCTTCTTTAATCGCGCGATAAGCTGTTCCTTCACTTACTGCCATATCTTTTGCAATTTGACGTACAGAGATTTTATCACCTACAGGTAAAGTCTCGATGTATTGAATTATCTTTTCATGTTTAGTAGCCAAAGAATCACCTATTTTCCAACTTCATTCTACCCCTAGTGTACCATATTTCCTGTTTTGTCGTGCTGCTTTTTAAAACAAAAGTACAGTAAATTTGCTACAAATTTAGCGTTTTCAGTGGATTTCTCATAAAACTAGCGTTCGATTACATCCCCTGCGGACATAATTAATACTTCTGTTCCCTCAACTAATTTTGCAAAATGGGTTGGATTTTGCTCAATTACGGGGAATGTATTGTAGTGAATCGGTACAGCTAATTTTGGTTTTAAAAACGCTACTGCCGTTGCAGCATCTTCTGGTCCCATCGTAAAGTTGTCACCAATCGGTACAAACGCAACGTCAATCGGATGTCGTTCACCAATTAATTTCATATCACTAAACAGCGCTGTATCACCTGCGTGATAAATGGTTTTGCCTTCTGCTGTAAATAAAATACCACCTGGCATGCCCGTATAAATAATTTGTTTGTCTTCTGTTACATAAGAAGACCCGTGAAATGCTTGTGTATATTTGACTGTTCCAAAATCAAATGTATAAGCGCCACCAATATGCATATTATGAACGCGTACACCTTGCCAAGATAGATAATCTGCTAATTCGTTTGGAGCGACCACAAGGGCATCATGTTTTTTCGCCAACTCAACTGTATCACCAACATGATCATTGTGACCATGTGTTAGTAAGATTACATCTGGTGATTCTGACTCTACTTTTAAATCGGTTTGGCTATTTCCATTAATGAATGGGTCGATTAAAATGACCTTGTCATTCGTTTTGATTTTTACAACTGAATGTCCATGAAATGATATTTGCATTGAAAAATCCTCCTTAAAATATGGATTACATTACACACAAATGCTGTTTTTTTGATACACTGGTAAAGCGTTACACTTGTTTTAGATTGACGTGACTTCATGTGAAATGTACGTATCTCATTTGTAACATATTCTGTTACAGAATGGAAACCTAAGATAACTAGTACACACATTTTTTCTTACGTTTGTTCTATACCCAAGTCAGACGAAATTCAATTATAGAGATTTGAGAGGAGACGACATTATGTCATCTAAAATCGAAAAAATTCAACACCATTTACAAGCAGCAAACATTGATGCTGCATTCATCACAACTCCTGAAAATGTTTTTTATCTATCAGGATTTTTAAGTGATCCACATGAGCGCTTACTAGGCATTCTTATTTTTAAAGATGCTGCACCATTTATGATTTGTCCAAAAATGGAGGTTCCTGATGCGAAGGCAGCTGGCTGGACATACGATGTAGTAGGTCACGACGATCAGGAAGATGCTTTTGAAGTACTTGCAAATAAAGCAGCTCAATCTGTTAGTGCCATTCAAACATTAGCAATTGAAAAATCACATTTAACAGTAGAACGTTTAGATACTTTACAACGCTTCTATCCGAACAGTTCAGTTGTTGGAATTGATCAAGTATTAACAGATTTACGTATTGTTAAATCTGCTGATGAAGTGGAAAAAATTCGTGAAGCAGCAAAACTTGCTGACTATGCGATTCAAGTAGGTTGCGATGAATTAGCTGAAGGTAAAACAGAACTTGAAGTACTATCGGCAATCGAAGCTGCAATCCTTCAAAAAGGTTACTATATGTCATTCGATACAATGGTATTAACAGGATTAAATGCTGCTTCTCCACATGGCACGCCAGGTAACACAAAAATTAAAAAAGGTGACCTAGTACTGTTTGATTTAGGTGTTGTTTATGAAGGTTACTGTTCTGATATTACACGTACAGTTGCATTCGGTGAACCAAATGCAGAGCAAAAAGCAGTATATGATGCTGTACTAAGCGCGAATAAAGCCGCAATTGATTTAGTTAAACCAGGTGTTCGTACAATGGACTTAGACCGTGCAGCGCGTCAAAAAATTGAAGATGCTGGTTTTGGTGAATATTTCACACACCGTCTAGGACATGGTCTTGGAATTGGTTTACACGAAATTCCTTCTATCCACGGTTCAAATGAATTGCCTTTAGTGGAAGGTATGGTTTTCACGATTGAACCAGGTGTTTATAAAGGTGACACAGCTGGCGTACGTATCGAAGATGATGTTGTTGTGACAAAAGATGGTGTTGAAATTCTAACATCATTCCCTAAAGAGTTACACATTGTTGAACCAAAATAAGTGTTAAAAACAAAAGAGAAATTCCGCTGCCAATCGGCTTTGGAATTTCTCTTTTTTTATACAATGGATTGACTTATATCAATCTCTATTTATACGTTATCTACTCACAAACAAACTGACCCCTGATTCCCTTTGTATGAATCATTTTTGATTATGCTTTTGCTTGTAATAACGCGTCAGCTGGAACGTATTCGTAACCAAGCGCTTCTGCAACTGCATCGAACGTTACATGACCATCTAATACGTTTAAACCTTTACGTAATGCTTCATTATCTAAGCATGCTTTTACATAACCTTTATTCGCAATTTGTACTGCGTAAGGTACTGTGTTATTTGTTAAAGCCATTGTTGCTGTACGTGGTACTGCACCTGGCATATTTGCCACTGCATAGTGAACCACACCATGCTTCACATAAGTTGGCTCATCATGTGTTGTAATACGATCTGATGTTTCGAAAATACCACCTTGGTCGATTGCGATATCAACAACAACTGAACCTGGTGACATCGATTTAATCATCTCTTCTGTTACTAATTTTGGCGCTTTAGCACCTGGAATTAATACAGCACCGATTACTAAATCAGATTGTTTTACAGACTCTGCAATGTTATATGGGTTTGAAATAAGTGTATGAACATCTGTACCGAATTGATCATCTAATTCACGTAAACGTTCTGGGCTTAAGTCGATAATTGTTACATCAGCACCCATACCTACAGCGATTTTCGCAGCATTTGCGCCAGCCATACCACCGCCGATTACTGTTACTTTACCGCGTGACACCCCTGGTACGCCGCCTAGTAAAATACCTTTACCGCCTTCTTGTTTTTCTAAATACTGTGCACCGATTTGTGTTGCCATACGACCTGCAACTTCACTCATTGGTGTTAATAATGGTAGTGAACGGTTTGGTAATTGTACTGTTTCATAAGCAATCGCTGTCACTTTTTTATCGATTAATGCTTTTGTTAAAGCTGGTTCTGGTGCTAAGTGTAAATAAGTGAATAAGATTAAGCCTTCTGTAAAGAAGCTGTACTCTGATTCGATTGGTTCTTTAACTTTCATGACCATATCAACATTCCAAGCACCTGCTTGGTCTACCATTACTGCCCCTGCTTCAATATATTCTTCATCTGTAAATCCTGAACCAATACCAGCGCCCTTTTCTACGACAACATCGTGACCTGATACCTTAAAGTTCACAACGCCTGCTGGTGTAATTGCTACACGATTTTCATTGTTTTTGATTTCCTTTGGAATACCAATTTTCATGACCCATCCTCCTAAAGATAAAAGTATATATGAAGTTAAACTTATCTCTTCAAACAAATCTATCTTAACAGATTTTTACGACTTTTTGCAAAATAATTTTCAAGTTTTTTTCTTTTTTCCAAATAATTGCGTTTACAAAAGGCCTATAAACTCTTTTTTTATGTAAAAATAACAAAATATGCTATTTAATTATATTAAATCTTTTGATTTTTCTAATTAATTTTTTGATGAAAAATTCATAATTTGTTCCAATTCCATTTAAAAAAGAGGGATTTGTGAATTGATATAGAATGTTATAATATGCTTATAAAAGCAAAGAGGAGGAATTTTATTATGGCAACTTATAACAACATTATTGTAGCAGTAGATGGTTCTGCAGAAGCAGAATACGCATTCAACAAAGCAGTAGAGGTAGCACAACGTAACGATGCGGTTTTACACTTAGTAAACATCATCGATACACGTTCTTTCGCAGCAATCGAAGCGTATGATCGCTCAATCGCTGAACGCGCTCAAAGCTTTGCTGAAGAAAAATTAAACGAATATAAAACAATTGCTGAACAACATGGCGTAAAAGAAGTGAAAACATTAATCGAATACGGTTCACCAAAAACAATGATTACAAAAGACGTTGCTGAAAAAACAGTAGCTGATTTAATCGTATGTGGTGCGACTGGTCTAAATGCTGTAGAGCGCTTCCTAATCGGTAGTGTATCTGAAAGCATCGTACGCTCTGCAAAATGTGACGTATTAGTTGTACGTACACCAGCAGCTGAATAATCACCAATTAAAAAAGAGAAATCGCGATTCAATGCGATTTCTCTTTTTCTATTACTTTTCTTGTTCTTGCTCTTTAGTGAGCTTTTCACACAGGTAACCAACAATATGACCTCTTGGTGTTTTTTCTTCTAAGTCACCATTCTCAACTAATTCATCGAGTGATTGCCAAATGGTTGCCCATAATTCTGTGTTTTCATATTGTTTATATTGTGGATTCAATTTATTTCTTCTCTTCTTTCTTCCAATTTTGTACGCGTGCGAAGAAAGTTTCGAGTGCTTGAATATTGTCTAGTCTTGGAACTTTCGCGAGTAGCACATCTTTAACTGCTTGTTCGCCTTCTTTTTTCTTCTGTAAAATGAATAAGCTTTTTCCCATCTCTTTTTGTTTAAAAAGATTTTCAGGTAACTGGACAACCGCTTGAATCCACGCATGTTTTTGCACATAACTATAAAGTAAAGGTGCTTGTTCTGATTCAAATAAGTTATTCGGTACTAAGAAGAATAAGTAGCCACCATCTTTCGTATGGTTCATTGATTGCTCAATTAATAAATGGTGTGCATACGTCATACCATCTTCCTTATGAATTTCAAAGTTCTCTGCATATTCTGTATCTGGATAATATCCAACAGGTAGATCGCAAATTACTCCATCAACAGGATCGATTAAAAGGTGTTGTAACGCATCTTGACGATATAAAGCAACCGGTTGCTCTTGTAAATCAGCTGAAACTGCAGCGAGTTGAATTAATAGTTCATCAATCTCTACACCAATTCCTTCAATTTTACCGTCTAAATGATTCATCACAGTCATCATTAGGTTCCCTGTTCCAATGGTTGGATCAAGTAATGTAACCTTCTCTTGCTCTTTTAATTGCTTTTCAAAGAACTGCTCGACAAAATAACCTACTAAAAAACCAAGAGAATCGGGTGTCATTTGATGATTTGGCTGTACATTTTTACGCATGCCTTTTAATAAAGCGAGTTGAATTGCCTTTCTCACTTGCTCTTTTGATACTTCTTTTAGAATAGATGATTCAGGTTCTTCCACTAATTGCGTTAGAGTAGATAGAAGACCGTCTAAATACGTAACATCAAATTCTTTGCTTACTTTTTTAGATTGCTCATCTAAATAAGTGAAAATATTTTCTATTTTTTCCATTTGATACTCCTAAACACGAAAGGGACTATCCTTTACAGGACAGGCCCTAACGTTCATGTTTTTAATTAAAGTGCTTTTAGAGCTTCTAAAGCACGATCATAATCTGGGTGGTTTGTGCCTTCTGGAACATATTCTGTGTAAGTGACTTCACCAGCTTCATTAATTACGAAGATTGAACGAGCTAATAAGCGAAGTTCTTTCATTAATACGCCATAAGCTTCACCAAATGATGCATCGCGGTGATCTGATAATGTAATAACATTTTCAATACCGTTTGCGCCACACCAACGTTTTTGTGCGAATGGTAAGTCCATTGAAATCGTCAGTACCACAACATCATCACCGAATGATGCCGCTTCTTCATTGAAACGACGTGTTTGTGCATCACAAACGCCTGTGTCTAAAGAAGGTACAACTGAAATTAACACTTTTTTACCAGCGAAATCTTTCCATGTTTTTTCACCTAAACCGTTATCTACAACTTTAAAATCAGGTGCTTTTGAACCTACAGTTACTTCTTCGCCTACTAGTGTTACTGGATTATTAATAAATGTTACATTTGCCATTCTCAAAACGCCTCCTCAAAATTTCTACTTCCAATTCTACTAAAATTACACTTTACTACGCAACTATGAAGCCTTAATTCTTTATACTTCGACTGTTTGCGATACTACTTGTTCTTTTTTACTATATGCTCTTTCATGGATAACATGTGTATCTGCAATGAAATCATGGACAGCTTTATGCTTTGGTGTGAATGGAATGATTAAATATAAAATTTTCACTGTCATCGAAATAAAGCGCCCTACACCTTCACGAAATAGCACAGTAGACCATGAAAGAGGTTCACCATCATCTCGTACGACTTTTAAACCAAAAATCATCTTACCTAATGTCTGACTTAAAAATTTTGTCATCAAGATGAAGTAAATGTAAAACATCACGCCTGATAAAACAGCTGAAATCGAGATATATAAAATCAATTCATTTTCCCAAATCGACTTGGGAATAATGTTTTGTAACAGCAGACCGACTAGGACAGTGTTTACTAATAATACATCAATTAAAAAAGCGAAAAAGCGAACCCAAAATCCCGCTGATTTATGTTCAAAAATAGCGGATTCTTGCATTTCGATTTGCGTTGCAAATTGTGTCATGCGAAAACCTCCTATTCTTCACCATACATATACATGAGACGTGGGCCATTTTGTGCATTTGATAAAATGTGTTGAACCATTTGTGCATCAACTGAGCCACCACCTAATAACGACTGCACTTTTGTTGCAAATAAGCTTGTGATGGAATCGGTTGTACTGTATTCATATACTTTTGAACCTGTTAAACCTTTTTCTTTCTTCATTGCAGCAATCGCATCTTCTGTATAACCGAATTCATCTGCTAATCCTACTTTTACAGCTTGTGAACCATTATATACGCGACCATCTGCCACTTTTTTAACTTTTTCCATCGGCATGTTACGACCATCTGCTACAACTTTTAAGAAACGTTGGTATGAGTCATCAACCATTGATTGTAAGATTTTACGGTCGCCTTCTGTCATCTCACGAGAGCCACTCATAATATCTTTATACGGACCTGTTTTAATCGTTTCGAATTTCACGCCGTATTTATCAGCTAATTTACTGTAGTTAATTGATTGCATGATAACGCCGATTGAACCTGTTAACGTCTCTTCATCGATAAAGATTTTATCTGTTGGCGCTGAGATATAGTAACCACCTGAAGCGGCCATTGATCCCATTGATGTATAGATTGGAATATTACGCGTCTTTTGAATATCTTTGATTTTTTCATAGATTTGTTTTGACTCGACAACGCCACCACCTGGTGAATTCACATATAATACAACACCTTTTACAGTTGTATCTTTTTTCACATCATCTAACTGTTTTAAAAACTGTTTATGATTATATCCCTTTGACCCTGTAAACGCTGAAGCTTCACCTGTATCTTGAATTGCTCCATCTACTTTTAAAACTGCAATTTGTGATGTTTCTTTTCCTTCTTGTACTGTTGTACGTTCAAGTGAAGATTCTTCACCCATTACTTGCACCATAGCATCAGAAAATTTTACTTTACTAAAATTAATCAAGCCACTAATTACCGTAGAACCAACCAGTAAAAAGGCTGCTATTCCAAGTGCAATCCATCTTTTTGCATTCATAAACTCATCTCCTCTGACTGTTTATACGCATTATTTTTCCAAATGTTTCATTTTCAGGCTAAATTTTTTGATTTTTTCGCCTCTACAATTGTAGCATATGAGAAAACAATAATGGCAAGCCAGATACAGCCAAATGCAATGAAATCATGAAGTCCAAATTTTTCATGGTAAATAAATGTACCAATTAACAATGTCATAGTTGGCGCAATATATTGGAAGAATCCAACTAAGTAAAGTGGAATATTTTGTGCACCTACTGCAAATAAGATTAATGGAATTGCTGTGATGACACCTGTACCAATTAATAGTAATGTTGTTACCCAGTCTAAGTGGAACATTGCCGATTCACCTTTAGCAATTAAATAAATATAATAGCCTACTGCAAGTGGCAGAATAAATAGTGTTTCAATTACTAAACCGCGTGTGGCATCTAGTTTGATTTGTTTCTTTAATAACCCATAAATACCAAATGAAAAAGCAAGTCCAAGTGCTACAAATGGGAACTTTCCATTTGAAATAATGAGAACTGCTACACCGGCAAATGCAATGATGCACGCTAAAACTTGCGCCTTTGATAAACGCTCTTTCAAGAAAATAACACCTAGTAATACAGAAACTAATGGATTAATATAATAACCCATACTTGTCTCTACAATATGATTATGATTCACTGCCCAAATAAATATGTACCAGTTTGCTGATATTAAATAGGAAGCTGCAACTAATGACCAAAATGATTTTTGATGTTGCCACAGTGTTTGAACATCTTGTAATAAATCTTTTCCTTGTCGAATGGCTACGACAAAGATGAGCGTTAAAATAAATGACCAGATAATACGACTCGTAATAATTTCGTTACTATTCACCATGTCTAGTTGTTTCCAATAAATCGGTACAAGTCCCCAAATAATATACGCAAACGTTGCGGACAAAATACCTTTTTTTGTTGAATCCATTCTCATTTCATCTCTTTTCTTCTTTCTAGTGTTTCTATAGTATAGTAATATTTGTTTGCATATGTAAATAATTTTTTCTTCGTTTAACGAAAGTTTTAAATATGAATAAGCCTGCATGCATCTACTACTGCATACAGGCTTATTTGTTCTATTTCATTACACTGTTTTTTTCATTTCGCGTTCGCGCAATTCTACACGGCGAATTTTACCTGAAGCTGTTTTTGGTAATTCATCAACGAATTCAATTGCGCGTGGATATTTATAAGGAGCTGTTGCTTCTTTTGCAAAGCTTTGTAGCTCTTTAATAAATCCTTCTTCGTTAGCGCGTTCTTTGTTTTGTAAGATGATATATGCTTTAACAATCGTTCCACGAATTTCATCTGGACTTCCAACTACTGCACATTCTTGTACATCAGGGTGTTTCACAAGTGCATCCTCTACTTCGAATGGCCCAATTGTATAGCCAGAACTGATAATAATATCATCGCTACGCCCTTCAAACCAGAAGTAACCATCTTCGTCTACTTTAGCTTGGTCACCTGTAATGTAGTAATCGCCTCTAAATTGACCTTGTGTACGCTCAGGATCGCGATAATATTCTTTGAATAATGCAGGTGTTGTTTTATGGATGGCGATATCTCCTACTG
This sequence comes from Kurthia sp. YJT4, assembly GCF_030219945.1. Classification (NCBI taxonomy): domain Bacteria; kingdom Bacillati; phylum Bacillota; class Bacilli; order Caryophanales; family Caryophanaceae; genus Kurthia; species Kurthia sp. YJT4. The sequence goes on from NZ_CP126689.1 coordinate 2,136,228, forward strand.
TATTTGGCGCACATGGTTCACCGTTCTCATCGACCACTACTACCATGTTTCCTGGTGTTGGTTTACCCATCGAACCAGCTTTTGCTTCCATGCCCTTCATTGTACCGATTAGTAATGTGTTTTCAGTTTGACCATAACCATCGCGTACTTGTAAGTCAAATGTCTGTTGGAATTTATTAATAACCTCAACATTTAATGGTTCACCAGCAGATACTGCACTGTGTAAGCTACTTAAATCAAAGTCGGCTAAATTTTCAACTTTCGCCATAACACGATACTCAGTCGGTGTACAGCACAATACATTAATTTTATGTTCTTGAATAAGTGACAGATATGTTTGTGCATCAAAACGACTGTTATAAACAAAGCCTGTTGCTCCGCTACCTAATACAGATAAGAATGGACTCCAAATCCATTTTTGCCATCCTGGACTTGCCGTTGCCCAAACTAAATCACCTTTTTGAATTCCTAACCAGTGAGAAGCAGCTGTGCGTAAATGCGCATAAGCCCATGCATGTGTGTGAACAGCTGCTTTTGGATTACCCGTCGTGCCGCTTGTATAAGATAGGAATGCTGTATCCGTACTTAACGTATCGCACATTTCAAATGATGTAGAAGCTTCCTTTACTTCTTCTAATAAAGGAACCCACGGTGTATGTGCATGACCAATTACAAATTGTTTTACACCTTCTAAATTGCGTACTTGATCGAATTGATCAATATATGGTTCGTATGACACAATCGCTTTTGCTGAACTGTGTTCAATACGGTATTCAATATCTTTTGTACGTAGCATTTCAGAACTTGGAATCACAATAATTCCGGATTTAATCGCAGCAATATACGTAACATATGCTTCAATTAAACGTGGAACCATGACAATCATAACGTCTCCTTTTTTTAGTCCATGTGCTTGAAACACATTGGCCATTTGATTCGCTTGTTGAATGAGAGCATCGTATGTGATTTCTTTGTGTTGTCCTTCTACGTCTTCATATTTGACTGCTATGGCACCTTCACCTGTTGCGAACTGTTCAAACTCTGATACCAAGTTATAATGTTCTGGTGCTAATAAATCCTCTCTGTTCATAACGAACTCCCCCTAAATTTAAGATTTCTGCTTAATTATTATAACTAAGCACTCCCGATTGCACAACCTATTACTATAACTTATTATTATTACTAGGTCTTAATATCAAAAGAAAAATATTTTCAATTACCTAATAATTCCCAAAATTATAACATATTAAAAAAGTAAAATACCATTATAAACTATAGAGAAAAATGTGTTTTTCAACAAAATTTTTCAAAAGACGAGCATTAAACACTCAAAGTAGTTATTTCATGTAACTTTAGATTCTTGAATTCTGATGTATTCATCAATAAATAAACAATTAAAAACAATTTATTTACTTAACTAAAAAATTTTTCAGTACAAAAAAATCCGCATAAAAAATTATACGGATTTTTCGCTTTTTATTTAAAGTAAATCGTCAAACGCATCTACTTCTTTTTTACGTGGGAAGTCATGAATTTCGCGATTTTGTATCGCGCGTTCAATCATTTCATCGAAATCTGTAAAGCTTTCATAATAATTCATTTTGTCAATCTTGGGTTTAGTTTTTGGACTTGCTGGTGTAAATACCGTACAGCAATCCTCATATGGACGAATCGATGTTTCATACGTACCAATTTTTTGTGCGATATCAATAATTTCAAGCTTATCGTATGTGATTAGCGGACGTAAAATAGGCGTTGTTGTTACATCATTAATAGCTGCTAAACTCTCTAATGTTTGACTCGCTACCTGTCCTAAATTCTCCCCTGTCACTAAGACTTTTGCGTCAATTTCTTTACGAACTAAATCAGAAATTTTCATCATCATACGGCGCGTTGAAGTCATCGTTACATTCTCCGGTACATTTTGTTGAATTGTTTGCTGAATTTCTGTAAATGGAATAATGTGTAGACGAACTTTACCACCAAATTGACTGATTTGTTGACAAAGATCTTTAACTTTTTCAAGTGATTGGTCACTTGTGAATGGCGGACTAAAGAAGTGAATCGCTTCAATTCGCACACCACGCTTCATAATGAAGTACGCTGCTACGGGGCTATCAATCCCACCTGATAATAATAGAAGTGCTTTACCATTTGAACCAACTGGCAAACCTGTAGCACCTGGAATTTTCTCCACCATCATATATGTGCCATTTTCACGTACTTCCACAACTAATTCAATTTCTGGATTTTTCATTTGAACCGTCATGCCTGGCAGTGTCGTTAACACATGCCCTGCTAAATCACGATTTAATTCATATGTGTCTAATTCAAATTTTTTATAAGCACGACGTACATTCACTTTGAATGTTTTACCTTTGTAATCGATTCCTTCAACAATCTTTACAGCGAGTGCTTTCATTTCTTCTAAATCGGTTTTACATTCTGCTACTGGACTAAATGATTGTATGCCGAAAACACGTGGTAAACGTTCTAATAAAATTGCCATCTCATGTTCATGACTACTTCTTAAATACATACGATCATGCTCTGAACGAATACGTAAATCTGTTACATCTTGAAAAACAAAACGTAGATTTTCACGTAGACGACTAATGAATTGTTTACGGTTCTTTCCTTTTGTTGAAATTTCACCGTAACGAATTAAAATTTCATGCCATTTCATACTTTTTGACCTCTCCCTTAACTTGCTGAATCACGCGTTCTATAATGTCTTTTACTTGCTGAATTTCCTCATCTGTATTAAACATCCCAAAGCTAATACGCACAACACCACGTGCATATTCATGTGGTACATTCATCGCAGATACAACATGACTAACCTTTGTATCTTTTGAATGACAAGCACTTGAAGTAGAAATAATGACATTATGTGCTTGCATCGCATTAATCATCACTTCACCTTTGATACCTGAAACTGCATAACTAACAATATGAGGTGCACCATGATTCGTTGATAGTACACGAATTGCTTCAAATTGCTGTAAAAATTCATGTAGCTCATTGCGCCACATGCTATATTTCTTCGCATTCACTTGTTGCTGTTCAGCAGCTAAACGAATCGCTTTTGATAATGCCACATACTGAGGAACCGCTACTGTACCGCTGCGCAATCCCATCTCTTGACCACCACCATGAATAAGTGGTTCAAGTGTCATTTGTTTACGAAAAACTGCTACACCTGTTCCTTTTAGTGCGTGTAGTTTATGACCGGAAATTGTAATCGCATCTGGCCCTGCTTCACTTGCAAAACGGATTGGTAACTTACCAAAACTTTGCACCGCATCTACATGGAAAAAAGCACGACTTTCTCGATGAACAATTTGTGCAATTTGTTCAATCGGTTGAATCGCACCCACTTCATTATTCACATGCATGACACTCACAAGTACCGTATCTTTTTGTAATTTTCGCTGTAAATCTTCTAAGTCGACAATACCTGTTGTTGTGACGTCCACATAATCAACTGTAAATCCTTCTTGTTCTAAAGCACGTACACTTTCTAATACCGACGCATGCTCAATCGCTGAAACTAGAATATGCTTCCCTCGATGTGTATTTGCTCGTGCAATGCCTTTTATAATAAAATTATTCGATTCTGAACCACCTGAAGTAAATACAACTTGTTCAGCTGTTGTGCCAAAAACATCGGCTACTTGTTGGCGAGAACGACTTAATAATTTATTTGTTTCGACACCCATTTCATGCAATGAAGCTGGATTTGCGTAAAAACGTTCATTCGCTTGAATAAACGCGCGCATAACTTGTTCATCTGGCTTCGTCGTTGCACTGTTGTCTAAATAAATCATATTGACCCTTCCTTCTATCGTACATATTCAATTATTATATCAAAAAGAATAACAGATGTCTTACACCTTTTCTTGCAATATAAAAGAGGCTAGAGCAGACATTTGCTCCAACCTCTAATTAAATGTGTATTAAACGCGTGTCACCGTTTGTTTCGCTAAACCTTCGATTCGTTTTAAAGCACCCGGTTCAGCTGCTTCTACTGCCGTCGCAACCACTTCTAAAGCTTTCGTATAACGTAAATTAGTAAAAGCTAGTTCTGCTTCTGTTAATTTTTCATCCATACCAGGTTTTGAAGTACGGTAACGATTACCATATTGAATCAATAATTCAATCAACTGAACATTACTTAACATTTCTTCAATTACACCTTCTGCTTCAGTAATTAATTCATTTGATTTTTTTAAGTTTGCGGCAATCACACCTACATTAATCGGTACTTCTAATAATTCTTGCTTCACAACATCTAATTGCTGATCAGCTTCTTTAAAGCGAGCAATAATCTCATCTGGAATACCTGGCATATTCGCTTTTTGAATTCTACGTTCTAGTAAACGAAGTCGTTGTTCAAATGATTCTAGCTGTTCGCGTCCTTCATTTTCATGAACACGTAAGTCTACTAATTTTTTAGAAAATTCTTCAATCTCTTTTTTCTTAATTTCAACAAGCTTATCTAAATCTTCTAATTCTTCTTTTAGAATAGAGTAAGCAGATTGTTCTTCTTTTACTTCTACACATAATAAATCGTATCGTTGCTTATACGTATTTAAAGCTGAACGGCATTGACGAGGCATTGCAAGTTCCTGTGTTGTTAAATGATAACTTTTTTGAACAACTTCTGCTTCATACTGCATTTCATCTACAGCTAAAAGTAAATCTTCTAAACGTGTACCTAACTTTGTAAAATTAGAATCCACAAATTGTTTTGCATGGACTTCATTTTCAAGTGCTTCATAATAGGCATCAATATCTTTTTTCATTTGTTCTACTTGTTCAATTGCAACTTCAGTTTCTAACTGCACCAACTGCTCTTTTAATATAGGTAATTGCGCTTCAATTGCATCCAATTTTTCTGGCAACTCTAAGTGTAAGAGGAAGAATGATTGCTGTTCCATCGAACGATAACCATTACGTAAGTCGGATAAATCATTTGGTATCTTATGTTGCACATCTGTCAACAATGTTGGAATCTCCGTAATTAAGCGTAGAATTTCTTTACCTTCATGATCCAACTCTTTCACAATTTCTTTCGCTTCTAAATAGTTACCTTCTGCTGTTAGTCGCTCATAAGCTTCAAATTTTTCTGGGAATACAGCTAAACGACTTTCAAGTAGATTACCCGCTTCCCCAAATGAATATTGATGTGCGAGTAAAGTCTTGCGTGATGTACGATAATCTAATTTTAAATTTTCGATTTCCACACGACTTTTCTTTTCGCTTTCAATTAAATCATTTAGTTCTGTTAGAATGTTTTCGAGCTCACCATCACAAGCATCAATGCGCTGTTCCACTTCTTCTTCAATTTGTGTAGCTTTTTTAAATTGGAACTTATCTACAGTTTCTTCTGCTTGGATTAGTTGTTGTTCAATTTGAACTAAGTCATCATCCATCATGTCAGTCCATTTATTGCGCCATCTCTCAAACATTTCTTCTGCCTGACCACTCATATTTAACTTTTTCACTTTCGATAATTCCTCTAAAACTGGTTTGTTTTGAAGGTCTAACCTTTTTTGATCCAATCTACTAATCTCAGTATGATGTTTTTTGCGGTACACAAAAAGTACGACCACAAAAATCAATAGTACGATGACAATTGGAATGATATAATTGTACATCATATGCCCCCTATCTCTTCTATCAGGTTTTCTGCCTACTTATATTATTTTAATATTACCATGTTTCATTTCTTTTTGTTCACCATTTGTATGCGATTTTGTGTTTTTTTCAATTTTTTGTACTTTTTTTAAGCCATTAGGAGGTTTTCTCATGAAAAGAAACGGACATATTCATACACCTTTCTGCCCACATGGCACGAAAGATTCTTTCGAGCAATATATTGAACAGGCAATTCAAGCAGGTTTTGAAGATATTACTTTTACAGAACATGCTCCTTTACCAACAAATTTTGTAGATCCAACACCTTTACAAGATAGTGGTATGCAACCAAAAGATGTAGATACGTATATTAAAACATTGCAAAACTTACAAGTTCAATATGCGAACAACATAAAAATCCGCATTGGTTTTGAAGTTGATTATATAATGGGATATGAAGAAGAAACAAAACAATGGTTACATACATATGGTCCTGTAATAGACGACGCTATTTTATCTGTTCATTTTTTAAAAATTAACGGAGAGTATGTTTGTATTGATTACTCAGATAGTGTTTTTATGGATACCGTTCAAAAAGTCGGCTCAGTTGAACGATTATATCATATGTATTATGATACAGTTCAGCAGTCGATTGAAGCCGATTTAGGGACTTTTAAACCAAAGAGAATTGGACATCCAACACTCATCCATAAATTTCAACATGCTCATCAAGAAACGATTGACGATCACGAACAGATTGAACATGTTTTACAATCCATCAAGCATCATAACTATGAGCTTGACGTAAATAGTGCGGGATATGCTAAGAAATTTTGTTTAGAATCTTACCCACCTATTCGTTATATCGAACACGCAAAACAATTACAAATTCCTCTCGTTTTTGGTTCAGATGCTCATCAAGCAAAAGACTTTGACCAGTTCTTTGAGGAATTACAACCGTATTTATAGAAAAGGAAGTGGCTTTATATGTTTACACCACAAAATATTGAAGGTTCATCAAAAGAAAAATATGTTATGTTATCAAAACAACTAGCAGCATTAACAGAAGGCGAAACAGATCACATCGCTATTTTAAGTAATGCATCAGCTTTATTAAACCAAGCGCTTGATACAATTAACTGGTGTGGTTTTTATTTATATAAAAATGACGAATTATTATTAGGTCCATTCCAAGGCTTACCAGCTTGTGTACACATCACTCTTGGTCGTGGTGTTTGCGGTACAGCTGCAAGCGAATTAAAAACATATCGTGTAGAAGACGTGCATGCTTTTCCAGGACACATCGCTTGTGATGCTGCATCCAATTCTGAAATTGTCGTACCAATTGTAATCAACGGAGAACTATACGGCGTACTTGACATTGATAGCCCAATCAAAAATCGCTTCTCAGAAGAAGACCAAGAAGGTATTGAGCTATTTGTCGAAACACTTCAAAAATTCTTAGTATAAGCAAACACAAAAAGAGAAATCCCTTTAAAAATAATGGGACTTCTCTTTTTTCAATTCTTTTTATCTATTAAAGACTCTCTTTAATTTCCATCTTTTTCGTGTATATTTGAGCTTGATTTTTCCCATTACCTTTTGCAAAATATAACGCTGCATCCGCTTCTTTAAATAGACTTTGATATGTTACATGCTTTCGGTGATGATTCCAATAAGAAATTCCTGCAGAAACTGTTACTTTAGGAACTGTCTCGGTGGCAATACGTTGTGAAATACGCGCTACGATTTGTTGACTATTCAGCAACTGATTATTCGGTAGATAAACAGCTAGTTCTTCCCCGCCCCAACGCGCTCCAATTCCACACTCCCCTACTTCTTCTTGAATAATTTTTGCTACATGCTCTAAAACACGGTCTCCTTGATGATGACCGAATTTATCATTTACTTGTTTGAAGTCATCAATGTCAAATAATACAAAAACACCTTGTCTATCGATGTGCATCGCCTTCTCAACAAAGCTATCTAGATAATGGCGCGCAAAAAGTTTGGTTAAATTATCGCGGTTTACCATCTCCTGTAGCTGTTCACGTAAAATAACATTTGAAATTGCCAAAGAAGAGTGACGAATAATCGATTGAATCAATTTATAACTATCAAAGGAGAAGTAATAAGCTTCTTCATGTACTAATAACACAAAGCCATGCACTTTCTCTCGAATAATGATAGGTACAGCCATCAATGATGCGTATGGTATTTCTAAATCAATTAATTCTTGAAAATCCGCAACAAACAGTGGCTCATTCGTTCTTGAAAAGTGCTCACCAATATACTCCAAATAAACAGCTGATTCATTTGAGTAAAAATAAGGTGTTGTTCCTGTCTCCATCTCTAATCGTTGGTTCATAAAAACAACTGCCAATTCAGAAGGTTTAAATGCTTTTGAAATTTGTTTCGACAAATATTCAAGCATTTCTTTTTGTGATAAGTTCATATTCAAATCATGAAATGACTCATTAATAAACTGTAAATCGCTGACAAGTCGATGCGATTGCCCATATAACTTTGCATTTTCTAACGCTTTACCTGATGTATCGCCTAAAAAACTTAGTTTTCGTTCATCATATTCTGTGAATTGGTATTTCTCATGCTTTTCAATGCGGATTACACCGTATGTTCCTTGACGACCCTTGATTGGAGCACATAAAGATGTTAATCCATGTTCTTCAAAATTTTCATGCACCAAATGACCCGATACAAACGATTCCGTTGTCGCAGGTCTTTCATTAATATAGTCATATACCGATACATTTTTAGGTAGTTGATGTTCTTGATCATTTGATAAAATCAATTGATGTTCATATTGAGGAAACTTACTTTCTAATTCTTGTAAAAGCGCATCTATAATATGCTCAACATTCATTGTTGAGTGGAATAATTCTGTCATTTTCAACAATTCTTTATTCAAACGATTTTCTGCACGATTTTGATATTGTTGCTTAATTGTACGTGCAGACTCATAAAATGACTCCATTAATTCCGCAAAGTAATCACTTTGTTTGAATTCTTCCCATTTAGGTGAAGAAGTAAAAAACAACACTCCTTCTACATCGCCTTTTTGTCGAATGATTAAAGCATCATTCACTTCTGGATGATGTATTTGTACGCTTGATACAAGATGATGAATTGAATTATTTTGTATGTGTGTGAGAATACAATCTAAAGCGATATGATGAGATTGAAAATCTTGTTGATGATGTCTTAGCTTTCGTAGTTGTTTTTCTTCTATAAAATAGTACTCTACATTTTTTAATTGGAATTGTTGATACAATAATTCATTTAAATAACTATAATATGAGAAGGTATTAAATCCATCGCGATGAATTTCAATCCATAAGTCCAATATATGCCCTTTAATTGCATCCATAATATGTTGATCTCGCAAATGTAATCACCTATTTTCGTTTAATAGACACAAGATTCTTAACTGTATTATACACAAATAGGTTCTTTTATACTACTTCTATTTAACCAAGTTCAAAAAAACTATTTTTATTAATTAATTTGTCCGTTATTTTTTTCATTTTCTTGACATACCAATCTATACGCTATACAATAGAATTTGTGTAAAATAAACGCAGCGGTTGTATGGTATTGTCGTTTATTCTGTTCCTCTAGTTCTGCTAGACGGAGTAGGAGTAATTCTTAGGCTGCATGAACGAAACTACTTGAATATAGAATAACTGCTTTGCTAAATACAGCTGATTTTTGTTTTATGCCAAATAAAAATCATAGGAGGGACTTTAAATGTCTCGTTATACAGGTCCATCTTGGAAACTATCTCGTCGTTTAGGCATTTCTTTAAGCGGTACTGGTAAAGAAATCGAAAAGCGTCCATACGCTCCAGGTCAACACGGTCCAACTCAACGTAAAAAATTATCTGAGTATGGTCTACAATTACAAGAAAAACAAAAACTTCGTCATATGTACGGTATGACTGAACGTCAATTCCACAACTTATTCGTTAAAGCTGGTAAAATGAATGGTGTACATGGTGAAAACTTCATGATCCTTCTTGAAACTCGCTTAGACAACCTAGTTTACCGTCTTGGCTTAGCTCGCACTCGTCGCGGCGCTCGTCAATTAGTAAACCACGGTCACGTAACAGTTGATGGTAAACGCGTTGATATCCCATCATACAGCGTAAAACCAGGTCAAGTTATTTCTCTTCGTGAAAAATCTCTTAACCTTACTGCTGTAAACGAAGCAATCGAAGCTAACGCATTCGTTCCAGAATACTTAACTTTCGATGCTGACAACAAAGTTGGTACTTTCACTCGCCTACCAGAGCGCTCTGAATTATCAGCTGAAATCAACGAAGCTTACATCGTAGAGTTCTACTCTCGTTAATCTTTTTGATTCAAAAACCTTTGAAAACGTTGTTTTCAAAGGTTTTTTTGTTGTTTAAATACATAATTTATAACAAAAATACACTTATTTTCATTCATCGATAAACATATTTTCTCTTTCCATACCTCACCTTTCACTTAAAAAGATTAAATCCTACTAAAAAAGGGCAAATAAACAAAGAACAGTCTAAATTCTATTTCGGGAGGGTTTACTATGCGTAAGTCATTAGTTGCTTTACCATTGGTTGCACTTTTTTTATTAAGCGCTTGCGGTAATGCAACAGAAGAAAAAAATGGCGAAAAAGCAGAAAGTTCATCAACAACTGATACATCGAAAAATGGTACAAAATATGAAATAGGACATACGGTGAAAATTGATCGTGTTGATTTCACCATTACATCTGCAAAATTATCGGATGGTGAAAAAAATATAAAGCCTAAAGGCAAGGCTCTTACACTAGATGTAACTGCAAAAAATGAATCAAACAAAAAAGTACTACTTGCTTCTACAGAATTTACACTTTATAAAAACGGTAAGAAACAAGAAAGTTACTTCGGTGAAACGAATCATCTAGATGGTAATTTAGATAGAAACAAAACAGTTAAAGGTGTATTACAATATGATGTTGAAGGGGTACTGTCAATAATTTTGTGTAAATGACCATTCACCCATTCAAGGTAGCTCATCACCTGTGTATTCAATTGTACTTGTTCGAAGTGTTGATTTGAGTGTGTAGGAAAGGGCTAGCCCTTTCCTACACACTCAAATTTCGCGCTGGCGCGTTCCGGTTTAGTTTGCCGGTTCGTGCAGCTGCTCAAACATCTCTTCTAGCTCCGCACGGGCCTGATTGAAGCCAATGTGGCAGCGTGTGGCGAAACGTTGATTATAGTCCTCGAACTGCGTCACTAAAAAGCGTTCCAACGATTCTTCACTCGGGAACTGTTCCTTGCGCTTCGTGTATTTCTTGATTTGTTTATTAAACGACTCGATTAAATTCGTCGAGTAGATACTTCGCCAAATCGCCTTTGGAAAGCTGTAAAACGTCAGTAAATACGGGTTTTCTCGTACGCCTTGTGCGACCTTTATATACGATTTGCCCCATTTTTCGCAGAACGTCTCGAGCGCTTCTTTCGCTGCTTCGGCGTCCTTTGCTTGGTGAATCGTTTTAAAATCCTCGCATACTTCCTTGCGATCTTCTACGCGTACTTTATGCATGATATTGCGCGCCACATGGACAAGGCACACCTGATATTTTGCCTTTGGAAACACGTTGAACACAGCGTCTGCCATGCCTTTTAAGCCGTCTGATACGAATAACAGCACGTCTTTTACACCACGGTCCGTCAGCTCTTCTAATAGCTCCTGCCAGTTGTAAGCAGATTCCGTTGGGGCAATCGTATAACCAAGCACTTCTTTCGAGCCGTCTTCACGAATGCCGACCGCAATATAGACCGCCTCTTTTGACACCGTATCACGACGCACGGCAATATAGGTCGCGTCTAAATACACGACTACGTAACGATTGTGCAACGGACGGTTATTAAAGGCTTCTACCGTTTCTGAAACAGCCTTTGTCATATTCGAAATCGTTTGAGGCGTATAGTGATGCCCATACATTTTCTCGATTAATTGCGCAATTTCCGCCATCGTAATTCCTTTTTTGAACAGGTGAATCACGGTTTCTTCCAGCGTATCGTTCGAGCGCTTATACGGTGCCACTGTCTGTTGCTTGAACTCACCGTTGCGATCACGCGGGATTTGAAGCGTTAAATCGCCGTACTCCGTGTGAAGTGTACGCGAATAAGACCCATTGCGAGAATTGCCTGAGTTGAACCCGATACGATCGTATTTTTCATAATCCAAAAATTCCGTCAGCTCTGTCGCCAGTAGCGAGTTGATCGCCATTTCCAAGTGCGAACGAAAAACCTCGGTAATATCTTGTTTTTTGACTAGTGCATCGACAATTTCTGTTGTAAACTGATTCATAGGGAAGACCTCTTTTCTAGGATTGGTTGTGGTGACTTAATTCTACCAAGAAAGGGTCTTCCTTTTTACATGGAATTTTCTATTTACACAAAATATTTTATACTCTCGTTGAAGGTGCTGGAGAATATGAGCTTATTTATAAACCAGCCTATATAAATGACAAAAAAGAATATAAGTGGCATATTGAAGTAAAATAAATCTATTTAATTGAAAGGAAGATAATTTATGGGACGCTACTACTCAATTAACTTTGGATTAGGCAATGCTTTTGAAGGTTTGTTTGAAGATATTGGAGAAGCTAAGTCATACGCAGAAGAAAATGTGGAACTAAATCGCCAACATATTAAAATCCATGATGATGAAGGGAAACTCCTTAGCACATCGCATTGGAATGGTGTTGCTCCTACTGCTGACGAAGATGTACTTGTTGATTTCGGTAAACATGGTTACTACAGTAATTGGATGGATGTATAAATAAAAAAACAGGTTAAAAAAACTGGAACTGCGTCACAACGCGATTCCAGTTTTTCTTATGCTCATGTGGGATCATATTTTGTATACTTATGTTTCAATCTGCTTAAATTCTATAGTTGTGTAAGACCTAAAAAGATTCCTACACAAGCAAATATAATAGCAGAAATGACAACCACTGATAAAATCATCGTAAAGAACGCTTTCCATTTGGAGAATTGATGTACTTCCGATAACATAACAATCCCTACAATGAACGTATAGATAGAACAAATAACCGCTAAAATAACCACGATAATTGCTAACGTAACTGATCCAGCTGTCTGATCTAAATCCGTATTATAAAAATTAGCCGGATATGCAATTAAATAAATAATTACAAATGGGAAAAGTAAAAAGTGAGGGAATGTTAGGAACATCGAACCTTTATACAAAGCTACAAAACTACCTGTTCCCTTTAAAATTTTACCCGCTAACCAATAAAAGAATGCTGTAAAAATACTACCCACAATTAAAGCAAAAATGGCACCGACTGCTCCAGCGAATATAATAATGAAAGAGTTTGGTAAGTCACCTGAACTTGTCACCATATTCTTTTGATCCATTGTTCCAAATAAACTTGTTGCCCATGCACCTAAGAAAGCAAGAAAGAATATACCCCAAAAACTGCGTTCCATCAATACGCTTTTCACCGTATCAACTGGATGAAACCAGAGATGTGTAAAGGGATTTACTTTTTTACGCATGCTCATCCTCCTAATTAATAAAACATGAATTTTTTGATATTACTAGAATTTACCCTGATTTCTTTTAGGACAAACAGCCTCCATTTATTGTTACTTTGCAAAAAAGAAGAACCACAACATCGTGTGATTCTTCCAGATTGAGTATTGATTATTCTACTTCTCCGCCCCACATCATCATACCGCCATTCATATTCGTTACATCGTAACCTTGTTGCTCTAAAAATTGTGTCGCTTGACCTGAGCGTCCACCTGAGCGACATACCATAATATATGGTGTATTTTTATCTAATTCATGCATTCTAAATTCTAATAAACCTAATGGAATATGAATAATCCCTGGAATTTTCCCTGCTTCTACTTCTTCTACTTCGCGTACATCGATTAAATGTAGTTGTTCACCTGCTGCTAACTTTTCTTGTACTTCTGTTGTTGTAATAGTTTTCATTCTATATGCTCCTCTTTTATACTTACGGGGGTATTAAAAATAGTAAAAAGAAGTACGAAACGACTTCTTTTTAGCGACTTTTCACAAGAAGATTCACAGCTTCTTGAATAAGCTCTTCGTGTGTTTTATCGTCTGTATTCCCTTCGCCTTGGATACAGTGTACTAAATTCGTACTAACGACTAAGCCAATTGTACGATCGATTGCTGAACGAGCAGCAGATAATTGTGTAATGACTTGTTTACAGTCTTTACCTTCATCCATCATGCGTAAAATTCCTTGAATCTGTCCATCGATGCGTTTCAGTCTGTTTCGAACTTGTTGATCATATTCCACTATTTTTACCTCCCATCATTTATTTATATTGCTATGATATACCCCATAAGGTATTTAGTCAAGCATTTAAAATTCAGAAGTTCATCATACACTATGTTATAATTTTTGAAAAGAAATGTGAAGGAGGATTTTCATGCGTATTATCTCCATTTGTCCAAGTAATACAGAAATCGTTGCTTTACTCGGCTTGACTGATTCACTCATCGCTGTTGATGATTTTTCAGATTGGCCACAGACTGTAAATACATTACCCAAATTAGGACCTGATTTATCCATTGATTTAGATGCATTAGAGGCATTACAACCAGACCTCGTTCTATCTTCTCTCAGTGTTCCTGGTATGGAAAAGAATGTTGACGGTTTAAAAGAACGCGGGATTCCTCAACTCGTTTTAAATGCAAATTCACTCGATGAGATTATTGAAGAAGTCCGTCTTGTTGGGAAAGCTTGTGGTGTTGCAGATCGTGCGGAAGAAGTTGCAACAGCTTATGAAGCAAAAAGACATGAACTACATACCATTTCTCAATCAATCAATGAACATCCTTCACTTTATTGGGAATGGTGGCCCAATCCTATTTTCACACCAGGAAAAGTAAATTGGCTAACAGAAATCAGTCAACTTGCAGGTGGTCGTAATACGTTTGAAGATGTTGAATTAGCTAGTGTCATGACTGATTTTGACGATGTAAAAAAGAGAAATCCTGATTATATTTTTTTATCATGGGTGGGCGTAGCTTATGAACGAATCAATCCAAAAGTCGTATTAAAGCGTGATGGATGGCAAGAGATGGATGCTGTAAAAAATGAACGTATTTTTAAAATGGAAGAATGGCTTTACTGTCGCCCCTCTCCACGTCTTTTAATTGGTGCAATTCAACTTGCCAAACGAATTCATCCAAAGGCATATGCTCATGTCGAAATCCCATCTTTTTTAACAATATAATAGGAAGAAACTCATTTTTCATGCATAAAAAAAGAAGGAATCGACTAGTTGCGATTCCTTCTTTTTTGCGTTCAAATGAGATTGTATTATGAAAACTTCACCATGAAGTATTTTTTCTTACCACGACGAATGATTGTAAATGCATCCTCTAAGCGATCTTTTGCGTCAACTGTGTAGTCAAGGTCTTGTACTTTCTCACCGTTTACGGAAATAGCACCGTTTGTTACATCTTCACGCGCTTGACGTTTTGAAGGTGAGATTTTAGCTTCTACTAATAATTCAACAATATTTGTATCTGCTTTCGTTACTTCTACAGATGGGACACCTGAGAATGCAACTTTCATCTCATCTGCTGATAAAGCTTTTAAGTCACCTGAGAATAGCGCAGCTGTAATTTTTAATGCTTGCTCTAAACCTTCTTCACCGTGAATCATTTTTGTCATTTCAGCAGCTAATGTTTTTTGAGCTTCACGTAAATGCGCTTCTGTTTCTACTTTTTCAGCTAAAGCTTCAATTTCAGCACGTGTTAAGAATGTAAAGATTTTTAAGTATTTCACAACATCTGCATCTGCTGTGTTTAACCAGAATTGGTAGAATTCATATGGAGATGTTTTTTCACCATCTAACCAAATCGCACCACCAGCTGTTTTACCAAATTTCGTACCATCTGCTTTTGTCACAAGTGGAATTGTAAAACCGAATGCTTTTGCCTCTTCATCATGTGTTTTACGAATTACTTCTAAACCTGTTGTAATATTACCCCATTGATCAGAGCCACCCACTTGAATACGTACATTGTGGTGATCGTATAAATGATTAAAGTCCATACCTTGAATTAGTGTGTATGTGAATTCAGTGAATGATAGACCTGATTCTAAGCGAGAAGAAATCGTATCCTTACCTAGCATGTAATTAATATTAATTAATTTACCATAGTCACGTAAAAATTCGATTGTTGTCATATTGCCGAACCAATCGTAGTTATTCACTAATTTTGCGCCATTCGCTTCATCTTTGAAGTCGAAAATACGACCTAGTTGTCCTTTAATACAATCTACATTGTGTTGAATTTGTTCTTCTGTTAATAAATTTCGCTCTGAAGAACGACCTGATGGGTCACCAATCATTCCTGTTGCACCACCTACTAGTAATACAGGTTGGTGACCAGCTTGTTGGAAACGACGTAATGTTAGCATTGGTACGATATGTCCGATATGCATCGAATCTGCTGTTGGATCTACACCTACGTATAACGATACTTTTTCTTCGTCTAGTAATTTCGCCATGCCTTCTTCATCTGTTTGCTGGTACAACAAACCGCGCCATGTTAAGTCTTCAATTAATGCATTTGTCATTGTTATTCCTCCTAATAATAAAAAAATCGTCCCTGCCATCATATATTGATGCAGGGACGTTAGGGACGAATAACGCGGTACCACCCGGCTTGGAGAAATGCTTGTCATCTCTCCCGCTCTATCGCTTTAACGCAGCGGCTACGTCGTTACTCCAAATGTGTAATTCAAAACAAAATTATGGTTAGCTTGCACCGACCGCTAACTCTCTGAACAGGGAATTTTGTTTCTACTGCGCATTTTTCTCCGTACGAAATATATACCTGTTACTTTACTTTAGTTCATTTTTTTTGTCAATGTTTAAATTGTTCACACATAAGTGAGTCATTTTCATGTAATATTAAGTATGTATGCAAAAATTTTAACCGTCTATTATTTGGAATATATTTGCTATAAGTAGGGTAAAATATTGTATACTATTTTTACGTAAGAGATGCTAAAGTTAATAACGGTTCATACATATGCTAATTGCATCGATTCATTTATAATTAAAAAAAGAAAAATCGATTGTATTATACAGTCTTGTGACCAGTTAAAAAATGTATAGTTGCAATACCTTTTTTAACCTGATTTAAACTGAAGGAGGAAGGTCATTTTTAAAGTAGCAATGCTCTCAAAAGAGTTTTAAAAATGATCGTTCGAGTGATATCCATGAAAAAGCTATTAGAGAGTTGGGATCAACATATACAAGCATTTTCCGACAAACCATTTATGAAATATTTCCGTATTTCATCCAGCGTAATTTGGAATTTATTCTTATTATTCTTAACGCTTATGCTTGTCGGAATTGTCTTTTTAGGTTCTATTGGTGCAGGTTATTTTGCATCACTAGTAAAAGACGAAAAGCTCTCATCAAAGCAAGAAATGCGTGAGACCATTTTTAACTATGATGAGACCAGTCAGTTATACTTCGCTAATAATCAATATTTAGGGAAGATGCGAACTGATTTAGAAAGAACGGAAACAACTTTAAAACAAGTATCACCAAAAGTAATTGATGCTGTACTTGCGACAGAAGATGAATACTTCTATGAACATAACGGAATTGTACCAAAGGCTGTATTCCGTGGTTTATTACAAGATGTATCGAATTCGTCTATGCAAACAGGTGGTTCGACACTGACACAACAATTAATTAAAAACCAAGTCTTAACGAATGAAGTATCTTATGAACGTAAAGCAAAAGAATTACTGCTTGCCATGCGTTTAGAGCACTTCATGACAAAAGATGAGATTTTAGAAGCATATTTGAATATTATCCCGTATGGTCGTAATTCGGCTGGTCGTAATATTGCAGGTGTTGAAACAGCTTCAAAAGGAATTTTCAATAAGAGCGCTTCAGACTTGAATTTACCACAAGCTGCTTATATTGCTGGGATTCCGCAATCTCCATTTGCTTATACACCTTATACGCAAACTGGACAATTAAAAGATAAAAAGATGTTACAACTTGGCGTAAATCGTATGAAAACAGTACTTTATCGTATGCATGAAACAGGTTATATTTCAGATGCAGAATATAAAAAAGCACTTAAATATAACATTGTGAAAGATTTCCGCGCACGCGAAAAACAAGCGACAGAAAAATATCCATACGTAACATATGAAATTGAAGATCAAGCAAAAGATATTATGGCAAAAATTTTGGCGAAAAAAGACGGGATTGAAGCAAAACGTATTGATAAAGAATCCAAATTACGTGAAAAATACACAATTTTAGCTGACCGTGAATTACGCTCAAAAGGTTATAAAATTTATTCGACAATTGATAAAAAATTGTATGACGCGATGGATAAAGCGAAGGACTCATTCCCTTATTACGGAGCTACGTACACGAAGAATGTAACAGACCCTGAAACAGGCGAAACGAAGCCTGTAGCCGACCCTGTTCAAGTAGGTGGCGTAGTCATCGAAAATGAGACAGGTCGCTTATTAAGCTTCATCGGTGGTCGAGACTTCAAACTTGAAGAACTCAACCATGCAACACAAGCAAAACGTTCAAATGGTTCAACAATGAAACCTTTACTTGTTTATGCACCTGCAATTGAATATGGTCGTATTGGTGCTGGTAGTCCTGTAGCCGATGTGAAATTTAATTATGGTGGTTGGCAACCTTCTAACTTTGATGTGAATGAAGAACGTGGTATTGTTTCTGCACGTGACGCTTTAAAAGACTCATTAAACTTACCTGCGATTCGTTTATACGCTCAAATCATGGCGAATAAACCTGCAAACTTCTTAGAAAAAATGGGCTTCTCAAATCTAGATGCAGATGATTATACAAACTACTCAACATCGATTGGTGCTTTAAAATACGGCGTAACAGTAGAAGAAAATGCCAATGCATTTGCGACATTCGCAAACGGCGGAGATTTCGTTGATGCGTATGTGGTTGAAAAAATTGTAGACCGTAACGGTAAAACGATTTACAAACACAAGTCGAAAAAGAAACGCGTATTCTCTGAAGAAACATCGTATATCATTACAGATATGCTACGAGATGTATTCAATGGCGGTACAGGTTCAAAAGCAAAAGGTAGCCTAAACTTTAGTGGTGATTTTGCTGGTAAAACAGGTACATCTCAAGAATATAAAGATGTATGGTTAGTCGGCTACAACCCGAAAATTACATTAGGTGTGTGGATGGGTTATGACCAACCAAAAACATTAAATCAATATAACGGCGCTTATTTCGATCCAAGTACACGTATCAACTTATTCTGGGCACGTGTTATGAACTCGATTTATAGTACAGATCCAAAACTTGCAACAGCTGGTGGTAGCTCATTTACACGCCCTCCAAATGTTGTGAATCGTTCATTCTGTGCAGATACTGGTGGTTATTCTGGATGTGGTAACATGACATCTGATTTATTCAATGGTTCATTGTCTGTTCCTCCAGTAACTATCTCTTCTCTATTATCACCATTCGGTGGTACGCTACCAGCGAAAAAAGAAGAAAAGAAAAATGTAAATAACACTACGACAGATAAAAAGAATGAAGACAAAAATAAAAATGAATCATCTAGCAATAATTCGAATTCATCAAGTTCGAATAATACTCAAACAAATAAACCGTCTACTGGTGGTTCAAATAATTCAACAGGTTCTGATAACACATCAAAACCAGAATCAAACAATAAGCCACCAGCTACCAACAATGGTGGTAGTGGCAATAGTTCGAATAAACCAAGTACAGGTACAGAAGAAAAACCAAGTACAGGCGGTGGAAATTCAGGTAGCGGTTCTAACGAATCTACTGAAAAACCAAAGCCAAAACCAGATGATTCAAAAGAAGATAAAGAATAGTAAAAGAGAAGTGGGGTCTACCTACTTCTCTTTTCATTTCTTAAAAAATAAAAAAACCGCACCATCGCGATTTTTTTATTATTACACATATCATTTTTTAATCATCTTCCATTGTAGACAAATCACCTGTCGGTAAATTTAATTCCCATGCTTTTAATACACGACGCATAATTTTACCACTTCTTGTTTTTGGTAACTTCTCTTTAAACTCAATTTCACGTGGCGCTGCATGTGCTGCCAAACCCTTCTTTACAAAATCCTTAATATTCGCTTCAAGCTCTGGTGTTGGTGTAACACCTTCACGTAGGGCAATAAAAGCTTTAATAATTTCCCCTCTTACTGGATCCGGCTTTCCAATAACACCGGCCTCCACAACATCAGGATGTTCTAATAATTTACTCTCTACTTCAAACGGTCCGACACGCTCTCCGGCTGTCATAATCACATCATCAATTCTCCCTTGGAACCAGAAGTAACCTTCATCATCCATATAAGCGGAATCTCCTGAAACATACCATTCGTCTTTTAAAAAGTACGAATCATAGCGTTCTGGATTATTCCAAACTTGGCGCATCATTGATGGCCACCCCTTTTTAATCGCTAAGTTCCCCATTGTGAACGGTGGTACTTCTATTCCTTGATCATCTACAATTGTCGCTTCAATACCTGGTAATGGTTTTCCCATAGAACCTGGCTTAATATCCATTGAAGGATAATTACAAATCATCTGCGCTCCTGTCTCCGTCATCCACCATGTATCATGAATACGATGATGTAACACTTCTTTTCCCCATTTAATAACTTCTGGGTTTAATGGCTCCCCTACAGATAATACATGACGTAAATGACTTAAATCATACTGTTCAACCACATGATTACCTGCCCCCATTAACATTCGAAATGCTGTAGGCGCACTATACCATACCGTTACTTTATACTTTTCTAATGCACCATACCAGGATTCCGGTGAAAATCGTCCCCCAACGATGACCATCGAAATACCATGTAACCATGGTGCAAAAATGCCATAAGCTGTTCCCGTTACCCAACCTGGGTCAGCTGTACACCAATAAATATCATCATCTTTTAAATCTAAAACCCATTTAGCACTTTGATATTGTTGAATCATTGCATTGTGTACATGTAAAACCCCTTTTGGTTTACCAGTTGAACCAGACGTATAATGTAGAACAGCTCCATCTTCTAGCGTTACCCACTCTACTGAGAATTGATCCGAAGCTTGCTCCATTAATCGATTAAAATCAAAAATTTGTTCTGTTTCTTCGATTTCTTCTCCTACTACAAAAATCTTTTTCAAATGCGGTAGTCGATCAACTGGAACACGTGGTAACAACTCTGGTGTCGTTACTAAAACAGAAGCTTCACTATCATATAGACGATCATATACTGCTACTTCCATAAAAGCTTCAAACAAAGGCCCTACAATAACACCTTTTTTAATTGCACCAAGTAAGGCAATATAAAGTTCTGGTGTTCGTGGCATAAAGATAAATAAGCGATCCCCTTTTTTCAAATCTGTATAATTTGAAAATACATTTGCTGCTCGATTAGATAACTTTTTCATTTCCCCAAATGAATAGGCTTCTTTTCGATGTGCATCTTCATAATATAAAGCAATACGATTTTCTTTTTCTGAATCAGCATGGCGATCGATTGCTTCATGCGCCAAATTGACAAGACCTGTTGTGCTCCATGAAAAAACTTCATTCACTTTCTCCCAATTGAATGTGGCTTTTTCTTTGTCATAATCTACAAGATTAAAATCACCCTTCGTTGCTACTAGTGGTTCAATTCTCATATTTTAACCCCCTTGTTCGATTAATACCTTTTTATTATATAACAGATAAACCTGTGTTATAATAGATTATATAAAATTGACTGAATAATTCAAAAAAATAAGGATTTTTCGAATTTAAACAGCAAATTTCAGTTAAAATTATACTTTTAGAATGAATATCCTTTTTTGTACACATTTTCGCACTAATCTATCATTTCTTCTCATTTACGTTATTTTTTTCTTTTCACATGATGTATAATAAAAAACAAACGTATCGAAAAGGAGCGGTGGACATTGGAACATATTCGTACATTTTATTCTGAAATCATCGATACCTCACGTGGCCCAGTCATGGTAGAAGGTCCTGTATTACCTGAAAATTTAGAAAAAATGACATTTCATGAAGATTTAGCTGCATTTCGTCCAGCACCACAACAATTTAAAGCTATTTTGGGCATCTCAAAGCTACCCGAAGGTCGTATCATTGTGTGCAGACAAGATCAGCTGGTCGTCGGTTATACAACATTTGTTTACCCAGACCCACTTGAACGATGGGCTGAAGGCAATATGGAAAATTTAATTGAGCTAGGTGCAATCGAAGTGATTAATGACTTCAGAGGTAGTGGTTTAGGAAAAGCAATGTTACGTGTTTCAATGTTAGATGACGCGATGGAAGACTATATCATTATTACCACTGAATATTATTGGCATTGGGATTTAAAGAGAACAGGGTTAAATGTATGGGATTATCGCAAAGTTATGGAGAAAATGATGAATGAAGGCGGACTAGAATATTATGCAACAGACGATCCTGAAATTTCTGCTCATCCTGCAAACTGTCTTATGGCGCGTATCGGTAGTCGAGTAGACCGTGCAAGTATTGAAAAATTTGATCGTTTACGTTTTTCAAATCGTTTGATGTATTAAGTAAAGGAGGGAATCATCATGATTGTTGAAAGAATTATGACGAAAGATGTTTTTACGCTTACACCTGAGCATACTTTACAAGATGCTAACCAATTAATGCGTGAAAAAAAGATTCGACATTTACCAATTATTAATACAGAGAAACAACTTGTTGGCTTAGTTGCACAACGCGATATTAAAAATACAATTACGCATTTATTGAATCAAGATGAAGAAAAAAAGATTCTTCAAACACCTATTTCAGAAATTATGACTAAACACCCTTTAGTTGGACATCCACTCGATTTTGTCGAAGAAGTTGCCCTTCTATTTTATGAACACAAAATTGGTTGTTTACCGATTATTAGTCATAAAAAGTTAGTTGGAATCTTAACAGATAGTGATTTACTTTATAATTACATTGAATTGACAGGTGCTACAAAACCAAGTTCACGAATTGATATACGAATTAAAGATGAGGCAGGGATTTTACATGACATTACTGGCGTGATTGCACAATATAATGCAAATATTTTAAGTATCTTACTACACCCAGATATTTCTCTTAATCATCAGGTAATCTCGATTCGTGTAAAAAGCATGAATCCTGTTCCAATCATTCGTGCATTACGTAAGGAAGGATTTGATGTGTTATGGCCAAATACACCAGGAATGGACCTTTAGAACAAGATGCAGTCTTTATTTATTCACCAGAGCAACTTGATTATAAATTTTCAGAAACACATCCTTTTAATCAAAAACGTCTTCAATTAACAATGGATTTACTAAAGCAGATTAATGCACTTCAACCCGAACAAATCAAAACAGCTCGTGTTGCTACGGATGAAGAATTGTTGCTCGGTCATGATGCTGCTTATATTGATATTGTCAAAAGAGCAGGTCATGGTGAATTGCGTAATGGTGAGGGCGAAGTTTACGGAATTGGTACAGAAGATACACCTATTTTTAAAAATATGCATGAAGCAAGTGCCATGTTTGTAGGTGGTACGCTTACAGCTTGTGATTATGTGATGCAAGGCAAAACAAATCATGCACTCAACCTTGGTGGCGGATTACATCATGGTTTTCATGGGAAAGCTTCTGGTTTTTGTATTTATAATGATAGTACAGTTGCCATCAAATATATGCAAAAAAAATATGATGCACGCGTACTTTACATAGATACAGATGCGCATCACGGGGATGGTGTACAATGGAGCTTTTACGATGATCCGAATGTATGTACACTATCTATTCATGAAACAGGACGATATCTATTTCCTGGAACGGGTGCGGTAACAGAACGTGGGAATGGTGAAGGATATGGCACTTCCTTTAATATTCCGCTCGATGCTTTTACAGAAGATGGCTCTTTTTTAGAAGTCTATGAAACAGCAATTCGAGAAGTCATTGCACACTTTAAACCGGATGTTATTTTGACTCAAAATGGTGCAGATGCACATTATTTTGATCCACTTACGCACCTTTACAGTACAATTAAAACATATGAAGTCATACCAAAAATCGCCCATGAACTAGCTCATGAATTTTGTGAAGGGCGCTGGATTGCAGTTGGCGGTGGTGGCTATGATATTTGGCGCGTTGTTCCACGCGCATGGTCAATGGTATGGCTTGCGATGACGAATCAACAAGTTCCAACAGGCGCTATTCCAAAAGAATGGTTAGACAATTGGCAAAAAGAAGCACCTGTTACACTCATACCTACATGGGAAGATCCTGAAGATTTATATGAACCAATCCCACGTAAAGAAGAAATTACAGAAAAAAATCAGCAAACACTTGAAAAAGCGTTATACATGATTCGCCAAAATTAAAAGACAGGGATCACGAGTATTTGTGATTCCTGTCTTTTATATTTTATGCTTTTGTTGAATTTCGCTCTTCCATACGGTGTGGTAGAACAACTTGTAATTGTTCTGTCTGTTCTTTGTTCATAATTTTTGTGAGTAAACGCATCGATACAGCACCGATATCATACAGTGGTAATACCATACTTGTAAGTTGTGGACGTACCATACGTGCTAATTTTGAGTTTTCAAAACTAATCACTTCAATATCGTCTGGTACAGACTTACCAACATCTTGTGCTGCATGAATAATGCCAATCGCTAACTCATCACTACCTGTAAAATAAGCTGTTGGCGGGTCTGCTAATTCATTTGCATGCGTAAAGTCTTCCATACCACTATCATATGAATCTTCTGCTGCTAATACAAGGTTATCATCCAGTGCAATACCTGCTTCTTCTAATGCTTTTTGATACCCTACAAACTTATGCTCTTTATTAATTGTTGATGTGAATGGTCCCGATACGAAGGCAATACGCTTATGACCGTTATCAATCAATTTTTTCACTGCTTCATATGCTGCCTGTACATAATCAATATTCACAGCTGGAATCTGTTTAGAATCTTCAACAGAACCCGCTAAAACGATTGGTGAAGGTGAATGACTCATTTTGTCTAGAATTGCTTCTGATACATTTTCACTCATCATCACAATCCCATCTACTTGCTTTCCGTACATTGTATCCAATAATTCAATTTCTTTTGCTTCGTTTTGATCAGAATTGGATAAGATAATATTATAACGATACATCGTTGCAATATCCTCAATTCCGCGTGCTAACTCTGCGTAGAATACATTTGAAATATCAGGAATAATAACGCCCACTGTTGTTGTTTTCTTACTTGCTAAGCCACGTGCAACGGCATTTGGACGATATTCTAAACGATCAATTACTTCTAATACTTTTTTTCTAGTTGTAGGTTTTACATTGGGATTCCCATTGA
The DNA here is from genome assembly GCF_030219945.1 of Kurthia sp. YJT4. NCBI lineage: Bacteria > Bacillati > Bacillota > Bacilli > Caryophanales > Caryophanaceae > Kurthia > Kurthia sp. YJT4. The sequence continues at coordinate 2,161,345 of NZ_CP126689.1, forward strand.
CTACCCTAGATACCGTTGCCATCGAAACATTTGCTTCACGTGCAACATCATAAATTGTTACGGTCACCGATGACCCTCCTTTTTCGAACTACTTCTAATCATAATATATTGTGTCAACGATTTTCAACAGCTAGTCAAGCAAAAAAGTGACGATTCAAAGGATTTCGAATCGCCACTTACAAATTATGCTTTAATATCGTGTGTTTTCATGAATGTTTGCAATGTATCATAGAATGCATCGAATGTTTCAAAGTCCATTTGTTGTTGCGAATCTGATAGCGCTACTGCTGGATCTGGGTGTACTTCGGCCATCACACCGTCTGCACCAATTGCAATTGCTGCTTTCGCACATGGTAATAATAAATCACGACGACCTGTAGAATGTGTAACATCTACAAATACAGGTAAATGTGTTTCTTGTTTTAAAATTGGAACAGCTGAAATATCTAATGTATTACGTGTTGCTTTTTCGTAAGTACGAATACCACGTTCACATAAAATAATTTGCTCATTCCCTTTTGACATAATGTATTCTGCTGCATGGATGAACTCATCAATTGTTGCTGCTAAACCGCGTTTTAATAAAACTGGTTTATTCGTTTGTCCTGCTGCTTTTAATAATTCAAAGTTTTGCATATTACGTGCACCAATTTGAATAACATCTACATAGTCTAATGCTTCTTCTAAATGTGTTGGCGTAACAATTTCAGATACAATACCTAGACCGTATTTTTGACCAACTTCTTTTAGAATTTTTAACCCTTCTAACCCAAGTCCTTGGAAATCGTATGGTGATGTTCTTGGTTTGTATGCACCACCGCGCATTAATTTCAAACCTTTTTTCGCAATTTCTGCACCGACTGCATCTACTTGTTCGTAAGATTCTACTGCACATGGACCGAATACAAATGATGGCGCTCCTGTACCAATCGGTTCTCCATTCACATTCACGATTGTATCTTCTTTTTTACGTTTACGAGATACTAGTAATTCTTTTTTCGTATTCGTTTGTTGTAAATCTAATGCTTGTTTGAAAATTTCTTTAAATATATGACTAACCGCACCTTCTGTTAGCGGTCCTTGATTATTTTCTTTAATTAAATCGAGCATGTGACGTTCACGTAAAGGATCAAATCGGTTAACACCTTGCTTTTCCTTTGTTTTACCAATCTCTTCAACTAGCTCTGCACGCTTGTTAATCAAGTTTAAAATCTCTAAGTTAATTTCGTCTACTTGATTTCTTAAGTTCTCTAAAATTTCATGACTCATAACCGTTCTCCTCTCTCCTTACGTATCTAGTACTTCCAGCCCACTGAAATGTATGATACATTTTATGATATACATGTATTATAAGCAATCCATTCTTAAAAGTCACGAACTTTTTCTTTAACGCTTCAACGCGGAAAAGTAAAAAGGTTTTATTTCACAAAATTTCGCAATAATCGAGCAAAGGATGTGTAAACAAAAATGACAGAAAAATTATTCGCACTAGACATCGGAACGCGTTCTGTTGTCGGTATTATATTAGAACAGATTGATGAAGGTTATCATGTTGTTGATTTGATTTCTAAAGAGCATAAAGAGCGCGCAATGGTTGATGGACAAATACATAATGTTGTCTATGTTGCAAATGTCATTTCACAAGTGAAAGCAGAATTAGAAGAAAGGCATGGTCCTCTTACGAAAGTATCTGTCGCTGCTGCAGGTCGTTCTTTAAAAACAGAACAAGCAAGCTCTAAGCTATCCATTCAACATCGCCCTGCACTAACAGAAACGGATATAGACCGACTTGAATTAGCTGCTGTACAAGAAGCACAAGCAAAATTACTAGAACATAAGGAAGATTTAAAAGGGAGCCATTATTATTGTGTTGGCTACTCTGTTCTTTATTATCGTTTAGATGGCGAGGAAATCGGTAGCTTAATCGATCAACAAGGTACAGAAGCTTCCATCGAAGTCATCGCCACATTTTTACCACGTGTAGTGGTTGAATCACTGATTGCTGCTTTAAAACGTGCAAATTTAGAGATGGATGGATTAACTTTAGAGCCGATTGCAGCAATTAATGCACTCATTCCCCCTTCGATGCGACGTTTAAATGTTGCACTCGTTGATATAGGTGCTGGAACGTCCGATATTGCCATTACAGATCAAAGTACAGTTATAGCTTACGGAATGGTTCCAACAGCTGGAGATGAGATTACAGAGGCTTTAAGTGATCATTACTTATTAGACTTCCCTGTTGCTGAAACTGTAAAAAGAGAACTATCTGTTTCAGAACATGTTACGATTACAGATATTTTAGGTTTTGAACAACAAATCCATTCAACTGAAGTAATTTCACATATTCAGGGAGCCATTCAACATCTCTCGACGAATATTGCCCAGGAAATAAAACGTCTCAACTCTGGTCAGTCACCAAAAGCTGTTTTATTAATTGGTGGCGGTAGTTTAACACCAAATATTACAAAAGAAATTAGTCTAGCGCTTGATTTACCTGACCAACGTGTAGCGGTACGTGATTTAAATGCCATTCAAAATTTAACACGAGAAAACCATATTCCAGCTACTCCAGAGTTAGTGACACCAATCGGTATTGCGATTGCTGCACAAAATACACCAATTAAATACATGTCACTTACTGTCAACGAGCAAGTTGTGCGTCTTTTTGAATTAAAAGAAATGACTGTAACAGACGCGCTACTTGCTGCAAATATTGTTGCTTCCAAACTATATGGTAAACCAGGTCTTGCGATGTCGGTTCAATTAAATGGACAGACAATTCATATACCTGGCAATCTAGGAAGTCCAACACGTATTTTAATTAATGGCGAAGAAGCATCTATGAAGGCAACGATTGAAAATGGTGACTTTATTGAATTGATTGAAGGTCAAGATGGTAAACCTGCAACTGCAACAATTGCTGATTTATTAGATGAAGCATCTAATAAAGTTATTAAGGTTAATGATCAAACCTATACCATTTCTTCTACAATTCTTGTGAATGGCGTTCCAGCAAATAGGGAAACTTCTTTACAAGAAGGCGATGTCATTTTTGTTTCAACAGATACAACGGTAGAAGAAGCATTACAACAGTTTGGTTTTGAACATAGCGCTCATTACAATGAACCAACTTATTATTACTTAAATGACCAAAAACTTAACATGACTGCTTTTCAAGCTCAACTAACTGTAAATGGTTTAACTGTACAAGGACACCATATTTTACAAGACGGTGACCATATCCTATTACAAGAAGCAATCAAACCTACAGTAGAAGATTTTACAAAGCAATTAAATATGACTTTACTCGATCAATGCCAACTTACATTCCAACATGAAGAAATTGTCTTACAAAGACCGCTATATAATATCTATGTGAATGGACAAGAATGTTCACTCGATACGATTTTATCAATTGGAGATCGTATTCAATTCGTTCAAATCGAATATAGTCAATGGACGTTCCAAGACGTTTTTAAATATACGAATTGGTCGTTACCACGTGATTTCAAAGGAACGTTTGAACTACTTAGAAATGGTGAAAAAGCTCAATTTGATGCACCTGTTTTTGGTGGAGATACGCTTAATCTACAATTAATTCCAACAACACTCGTTTAAATTTGAAGAAGAATTCATAAAAAAGTGATCGAGGCAACACATTTCATTCTACTTTTTTAGCATTCGTAAAGAAAAATCGGAACCGCATAACGCGATTCCGATTTTTCTTATAATTAGATCTAGTCGTATTTCATACGTATATCCAATCTACTTTTAAATTAGTGTTGATCTTTTTCTGTTTTTTCATATTCATGAATTGTATTCTCAACAGTTTCCATGAATTCCATTTGATCTTCACCATCTGCAAATGCCGTTCCATCATCTAAAGGTGGTGTAACATTGTTACCTTTTAATGATTTTACTTTATTTACAACTGGCGCTGCTTGTTCCTGTACTTTTTTTACGACAGGTGCAGCTTGCTCTTGCACTTTTTTCGTTAATTCTGAGGATTTTTGTTTTGCTTGTGAAGTGATGTCAGAGCTTTTCACTTTCACGTCATTACGTAAATCTTTACCAGATTTTGGTGCTAAAAATAATGCTGCTGCTGCTCCAATTACACCACCGACGAATGCGCCAATCACAAAATCTTTACTACTCGTACACGATGAGTTATCTTCATAAAGTGCATCTTGTTTTGATACGTATGTTTCGGGTAAATAAAGCGACTGTCCTGTATTTTCTAATTGTTCACGGACTTCACTATAGTTTAATTTTGATCCTGACATGCAAGTTCCTCCTCTATCTAATTAACAACTTTATTTTTCTTCATTTTGTTACGTAGACTTAAAATGGTTGTACCCCATTGTACCACATTCGCAATTTGATCGCGATTTTGGTCAACACTTGTATTAATTGTAGATGTAACATTTTGTACAGTATTGTTTAAACCAGATACAGAATCACCAAATCCTTTTACTGCACCAACTAATGAGTTCAGTTGTTCTGACTTATGTTGAACATCTGCTGCAAGTGCATTTGTTGTATGAAGTAATACTTCTGTTTCCTTTGTAATGCCTTGCATCTGACCTTCAATACCTTCCATTGTTTTTGCAACACTAGTTAATGTTCTTTTCACAGAACTTAGTGTTACAGCCAAACTAATACATAGCACTAATACGGCTATCGCAAAAATAAGTGCTGCGATGTAGAGAATGCTAATCATGCTTTTCCCCTCCTAAATGGTAATACTACTCAAATTTCCACAATTTTACGTTACCTAAACATTGTGTGATATCTATATTCTACTATTTTTCTCTAAATCCTTCCAACAATATCATTATCGTAAGCAAATATTCTTTCAAAAAATTTAATACAAAAGAAAAAAAGAGGCTGGAATGACTCCATACCTCTCCTAATTTACACCAATACTTCTTCGAATGCTTTTTGGAATTTACCAATGTCGCCTGCACCCATAAATAAGAATACAGCTTCTTCATGTGCTTTTAAATCTTCAATGTTTTCTGTACGTAATATGTGGCTTCCTGGAATTAATGCTGCTAAATCTTCAATCGTTAATTCTCCTGCATTTTCACGTGCAGAACCGAAAATATCACATAAGTAAACACAATCTGCTCCACTTAAACTTTCGGCAAAGTTCTCTAAAAACGCTTTTGTACGTGAGAATGTGTGTGGTTGGAATACTGCTACCACTTCACGATTTGGATATTTTTGACGTGCTGACTGAATCGTTGCACGAATTTCTGTTGGATGATGTGCATAATCATCAATTAATATTTGCTCGCCTTTGATTGTTTCAGAAAAACGACGCTTTACACCATGATATGTGTTTAATTGCTCTTGAATCATTGTAGCTGGAATACCTTCATACTCACATAGAGAGATAACAGCTAATGTATTTAAAACATTGTGATCTCCGAATAATGGAATATGGAATTGACTATAAAACTCATTACGAACGAACACATCAAATGTCGTACCTGTCGTATCTTTTTCAAGATTGCGTGCTTCAAAGTCATTTTCAGAGCCAAAGCCATAATAAACAACTGGAACATTTGCTTGAATACGTTGTAAGTTTTCATCGTCACCACATGCAATGATGGCTTTTTTCACTTGTAGTGCCATCTCTTGGAATGCACTAAATACATCGTCAATACTTGTATAATAATCTGGATGGTCAAAATCAATATTTAACATAACCGCATAATCTGGGTGGTATGCTAAGAAATGACGACGGTATTCACACGCCTCCATTACGAAGTTTTTTGCATCTACTGCTCCTCGTCCTGTACCATCACCAATTAAATAAGATGTCGGTTCATTACCTGCTAGTACATGTGCCATCAAACCTGTTGTAGATGTTTTACCATGTGCGCCTGTAATTGCTACAGATGTATATTTTTCAAGATAATTCCCTAAAAATTCATGGTAACGAATAACCTCGACACCTAATTCTTTTGCACGCACAAGTTCTACGTGATCATCTGGAAAAGCATTTCCTGCAATGACGGTCATACCTTCTTCAATGTTATTCGCATCGAAAGGTAACACACGAATACCACGTTCATGTAGTGGCTCCTCAGTGAAGAAATGTTTTTCTATATCAGATCCTTGTACCTTCTCACCAGAATCAAATAAAATTTGTGCTAATGAACTCATACCAGAACCTTTAATTCCAGTAAAATGATATAATGTCATGTTGAAACCTCCTGAGAGTCTGTTTTTCACTCTCTTTTTTTCATCGTTCTTAATTGTTATTTACAGTAATAGATTCATTGATTTTTCAAAACATCTAATATTATAGCACGAAACGAATCATTTCAAAAACTTCCGTTCATTTTACTTCCATATACCTATATTTCGCGAAACTTTTCAACATATAAGAGTGATTTTCGTATTACTGTTGGAAGATTGAATCGACTTGGTCTGGTGTTAAAAATACTTCACGTGGTTTCGTGCCTTTTGCTTCTGACACAAAGCCGTGAGCATCCATCATTTCTACTAATCGTGCTGCTCGGTTATAACCAATGCGATATTTACGTTGTAAAGATGAGATGGATACACTACCTTCTTCTGCAACTGAACGACAAACTTCCTCAAATAGTTCATCTTGCTCTTCTGCCTGTTCTACTTTTTGAACAAGCTCCTCTGGTGCGAAAGCATAATTTGGTTTACCTAATGAACGAATATATGCTGTAATTTGTTCAATTTCCTCATCTGTTACAAACGTTCCTTGTAAACGAACCGTATCTGATTTACCATACCCTAAATACAATAAATCACCGCGTCCTAAAAGACGTTCTGCCCCTTGTGAGTCAATAATTGTACGTGAATCAATTTGAGATGATACAGAGAATGCTATACGTGTTGGGATATTCGATTTGATTAGCCCTGTAATGACATCAACAGATGGTCTTTGTGTAGCAAGTACTAAATGAATTCCGCATGCACGTGCTTTTTGTGCAATACGACAAATCGATTCTTCTACTTCTGCTGGAGCCATCATCATTAAGTCTGCTAACTCATCAATTACTATAACAAGATACGGCATTTTTAATGAGAATCTTCTTTGTTCTTCAACGATTTCATTATAGCGTGTAATATGACGAACCTTCATATGATGGAATAATTGATAACGACGTTCCATTTCATCTACTGCCCATTTTAATGCGGCTGTCGCTGCTTTTACATCTGTAATTACAGGACTCACTAAATGAGGTAGTTCATCGTATACAGCTAACTCAACAATTTTCGGATCAATTAACATCAGCTTGACATCTTGTGGACTAGCCTTCATTAACAAGCTAATTAAAATAGAATTAATACAGACGGACTTACCTGAACCAGTCGCTCCAGCAATTAATCCATGTGGCATTTCACTTAAATCAAATGTTACAGGTTGACCTGTAATATCGAGTCCTAAAGCTACTTCCAAATCTTTGTTAGAATCTCTAAAACTGTTATTACCCACAATTTCCGATAGTCTAACCGGTCTTGCTTTTGCATTCGGTATTTCAATACCAATTGAACGTTTTCCTGGAATTGGTGCTTCAATTCGAATATCACGTGCAGCAAGTGCTAACTTTAGATTATCCGAAAGATTTTTAATTTTACTTATTTTTACGCCATGACCAACTGTAATTTCAAATTGTGTAACAGTTGGACCTTGTACGATATTTTCAATTTCTGCTGGAACATTAAACTCTGCTAAAACTTCAACTAATAACTGTCCCTGTTCTTCCATCCACTCTACATCAGCTTGTTGAAATTCTGGTTCACGTAATAACTGCAATGTTTCATCGTAAACTTGCCATTCGATTTTTTCTTGTACTTCTTCTATTACATTTGCCTCAATTGTGCTTGGTAAGGGTAACTCCTCTTCTAAAACTTTGGTGGGTGAATCCTCATCTTCTACTTTTACAGAATCTTCTGTAGTTCGCTTTACTGACGGTACAGCATAACGATTTGTAGGTGCTTTGGAATCTTTCCAGCTTGGTAGAACGATTTCCTTCGCCTGTGCTTGCTGTAACTTTTCTTTGTCTGATTTCAACATAACCACATTAATTGGTGTCTTACTTCTTTCTCTTACTGGAGTTTCTATTGGCATCTGAGCTGGTACAAGTTCTTCTATTTCTTCTCGCTCTAGTTCTTGTTCTTGTACCAGTTCCTCCACTTCTTCTCGCTCTGGTTCTTGCTCTGTTACGAGTTCCTCTATTTCTTCTCGCTCTAATACTTGCTCTGTTACAAGTTCTTGTACTTCTTCTCGCTCTGACACTTGCTCTGTTACAAGTTCTTGTACTTCTTCTTGTTCTGGTTCTTGCTCTGTTACGAGTTCTTGTACTTCTTCTCGCTCTGGTTCTTGCTCTGTTACGAGTTCTTGTACTTCTTCTCGCTCTGGTTCTTGCTCTTGTACGAGTTCCTCTACTTCTTCTCGCTCTAGTTCTTGCTCTTGTACCAGTTCCTCTACTTCTTCTCGCTCTGACACTTGCTCTGTTACAAGTTCTTGTACTTCAGCTGTTGCTAACTCGATTGTTTCTTTCTCTTGAACTAGCAATGCTACTTCTACTTCTTCCACTACTTGTTCAGAAGGTGAGATTATCTCAACAGCTTCATTTGTTGTAGTGACTTTTGCTACTTCATCTATTTGAATTGTTTTAGGCTGTTCATGTACTTTAGATTCCAATTTTGGTAGTGTCACTAGAATTTCATCGTGCTTTTTAATCGTTAAAGATTCTGACTTTTGTTCAGTAGGCTTTGGCGTAGTCGGAACAGACATGCGACTCGCTTCTAATCTTTCCTCTCTACGCACACGATTTTGCACTAATTGATCTGCCAATGTGCCACGATTTTTCTTACGTTCTGCTTGTAATCGCTCCTGTACCTTTCGCTCATATGGCGTAAGTGTTGATGGCTTTTTAAATCCAAACACTGGTGATGGTACATCACTTGGTACAAACCGTTTTTTCGGTTGTACCGCTGGCTCGATTGGCACTGGTGTTTTATTTAATTGTGGTTTCACTGCTGGTTCGTCTTTTATCTCTACTTTTGTAGTAGGCGTACTTGATTTTTTAAATGGATTATAGTGTTCACGTGACATACCATGTGCAACGTGTTGTGAATTACCTGGCGCTGTAAAAGGTGAGTAATGCTCTTTTGAACTTACTGGTGTTGTTCCTCTATTTAAACGTAATGGTTTAGATTCAACTGCTGGTTGTTCAATTAATTGATTCACTTCATTTGAATGAGTAGAAGAATCCGTAACAACATCGTCTATTAATGGGAATCGAAAGTTACCTTTAGATGTTTTCGGCTGTTCTTCTCGTTGTTGCTCTTCATAGGTTTCATAAGAAAAGTCTTCTTCTGCTTCTTCATATGTATTTCGATCATACATCTCTTGTCCATCTTCATCTGTTACTTTATTAAAAAGGTTTTTAAACCATTTCATATCCAATCAACTCATTTCCAAATAATTGACTTTATTTTATCAGTTATAAAGCAGATGGTGCAACGCTCACACGGAATTTAAACATCTTTTTTACCAATAAAGTAATCTTTTTTGTAATTTTCATCTTTTTTCGGAAGAAAATCGCATGTTCAGACAAAAATTTTTATATACAAAAAGAGATTACGCATGTGCATAATCCCTCTTTTACACTTTATGCTTTAAAAGCAGTACCTACTTGTGCGCTGTCTTCTAAAACTAAAATTCCTTTTACTTGTGGGGCATTTGGAATTGCTAATTCACGAGCTGAACAAAGCATTCCAAACGAATCCACACCACGGAGTGCAGACTCTTTAATCACCATACCTGATGGCATCACTGCACCGACTTTTGCGACAACAACTTTTTGATTTTGTGCAACATTTGGTGCGCCGCATACGATTTGAAGTGGTTCTGCTTCCCCTACATCTACTTTTGTAATGTGTAGTTTATCAGCGTTTGGATGTTTTTCAATTCCCACAACATGACCAACAACGAATTTTGGTGAAAAATCAACATGTAAATCAATTTGTACATCTGCTTCGTTTAATGCTTTTTCAAGTGATTGTACAAATTCTTTTGTAATATCAACATTCCCTACAACACCATCTAAATTCATTTTTTCACTCGCGTTAAATAAATTGAAACCCTTCACTTCTGAAGTAGCCTCTTCTGTTAAAATTGCGACGTCACCGCGGCGGTCCACAATTGTTTTTACAGCTGGTTCTGTTGATAGTTCTACTAGTAACACATCACCGACATGTTCTTTATTATATGATGCAATCATTACTTATTCTTTCTCCTTTTTCACACTATTTTTTGCCATAATAAATATAGGCTCTAATTTTTGGTTTTCGTAAATGAATGATAATGATGTGATGGGCACAGCACCTACTGAGAAGAAGTGCATTGTCATCTGTGCTAAAACATCATATCCCTCTTTATTTCGTATGTCTCCAATAATGAGTACATCTTGATGTGGTACAGAAACGGTCATATCACCTTCAACCTTATTCGCCATCTCTTGTAGGAAAGCTTCGTTTAAAATACGGCTCGCATCATATCCATCATTGTGATTTAAGAAGTAAAATACATTGCCCGCGACTTCATCTTGTTTGACGTCTGTTTTTAAAGAACGTACTTGGAAACGCGCCATTTCTTTTACTTGTGTCTCTGTTAAATTTAATTGACTGAGCATACTCTCATCAATTAGACGATACGTATTTCCTAAATCAAGCGCAAAGAAAATCGTCGTTTCAGCAGTATGCTTTTCTGTAATGAAAGGAATACCGTCTTTTGTTTTCTTCGGGAATGAACCTGAACGAATGGCTGGATAAATCGTAATATTTTGCCCAAATCCCTCTGCCTGTTCACGTAACATCGCTTCGAAAGTTTGTTCAATAATATATACGACCTCGTCAATCGCAGCTTCTTGACGCTGTTCGTACTTATTCAGTACATCGCCAAGCATTAAGTCCATACCTTTTTGTAACGCTCGATGTTCAATGCGTAGTTTATTCGTTTTCCCATCTAATTCCCACGCATACGTATCTTCACCTAAACGTTCTTTCAACGCTTGAATTAATTCAGGTGCTTTCATGTCATCACTCCATTATTGTGCAAGAAGAAATTCTTCAATTTCTTGTTGTGTTTTACGATCTTTTGATACAAAGCGACCTGTTTCTTGACCATCTTTATAAGCGATAAAACTTGGAATACCAAAAATATCAAGTTCGATACATAAATCGATAAACTGATCACGATCTACTAATACAAATTCAAAATCGTTAAATTTTGTTTCCAAAGCTGGCATAAACGGTTCGATAAAACGACAATCTGGACACCAGCCTGCTGAAAATACAAATACCGTTTTGCCTTGTGCTTTGATTGTTTCAAATTGCTCTACACTTTGTAATGTTTTCATTTTTCTAACCTCCGTATCAAATATAGGACTTCCTCATTCTAACTGTACCATCTATTCCTTTGCAACTCTACTGTTTCGACCAATAACGATACTGTCCTACTAACATTTCCACAATTGGTTCAAACATCTGTGCACGATCAATTAATCCATCTGTAAATACACCAATCGCACCTGCATGTTGTCTCGTATCTTGTTCTTTTGTGTAACGATCCATAACAGGTCCAAGCTCTTCACCTGCAATTAATGATTGGACGATTTCGATTGGTAAGGGTATTTGTGCACCTGCTGCTGTGTAAGTATGCTCTTTCGTTGCAAGAGCTGCCCAGTTACATAAGTAGAGTTCTTTACCAATCCATTTCACACCGCCTTCTAACCCAAAGGCAAGGTCTGCTCTTGATGTCTGTAACGTCTGCTTTGCTCGATTAATCGCACCAAGACGCGTTTCTTCATCTGAAAAAGGTTGTGCGCTTACACCTGAGTCTACATCATAGCCAGTGATACTTGAAATTTCGATGAGTGTACGATTTACTACTGTTTCCACTGCTTTTAATTTTGCTTTATTTTTTGTTCCTACTGCGATCTTCACATTCATCACTCCTGCATCTTTCATGTAACTTGAAGAAATGAAAGAAGAAATCGCAACCGTTCACGACTTCTTCTTTCAAAGTTATTTAACCATTTTGTTGGATTGTTTCCCATGTTGTGCGGTCTGCATTACGTACAAGTGTCACGATTAATTCTTTTGCTGCATCAATATCATCTGTATGAATAATTGAAGCGTGTGTATGAATATAACGTGAACAAATACCAATAACAGAAGACGGTACACCATTATTTGAGATATGAACATTCCCTGCATCTGTACCACCCGGTGATACAAAATATTGATATGGAATATTATTTGATTCTGCTGTATCTAGAATATATTCCCGCATGCCTTTATGTGTCACCATCGTACGATCAAAAATACGTAATAATGCACCTTTACCTAACTGACCAAATTGATTACGGTCACCTGTTACATCATTTGCTGGACTTGCATCAAGCGCAAAGAATAAATCTGGTTTAATCATATTAGCTGAAACTTTTGCACCGCGAAGCCCTACTTCTTCCATTACATTTGCGCCTGAATATAATGTATTTGGTAATTTTTCACCTTTTACTTCTTTTAGGAGTTCAATTGCTAAACCACAGCCATAGCGATTATCCCACGCTTTTGCCATGATTTTTTTAGGATTTGCCATTTGAACAAATTGACTTGTTGGAATAATCGATTGACCTGGTTTAATGCCCATCGACATCGCATCATCTTTATCATCTGCACCAACATCAATTAGCATATTTTTAATTTCTGTCGGTTTTTTCGCCATCTCGGGCGTTAATAAATGTGGTGGCACTGAACTAATAACCCCTGGAATCACACCTTGGTCACCATAGATATCTACGCGCTGCGCAAGCATCACTTGATTTGACCAACCACCTAATGGTTGAAAACGAATCATACCGTTATCTGTAATTTGTGTCACCATGAATGCTACTTCATCCATATGTCCCGCAACTAAAATACGTGGTCCGTTCTCGTCACCCTTTTTTAATCCGAAAATCCCACCTAATTGATCTTGTACAATTTCGTCTGCATACTTTGATAATTCCTCACGCATAAAAGCTCGTACTGCATGTTCATTACCAGGTGCACCTGGTAATTCTGTTAATGTTTTAAATAATTGTAATGTGTCTTGATTCAATGAAATAGCCCCCTTAATTACATAAGCAATACCCTTATTTTAATATTAATATTTCCAAAAAACCACTGATAGTTTCGAAAACCGTAATATTCGACACTGTTTTCAATACCATAATTCCCCTTATTTATGGTACACTAATAAAGAATAGAACTAATGAGGGGGTATTCAAATTATGAAAGCACGTGACTTTATAATTGGTGTTGTTACAGGTGTAGCAGCTGCTTATGTCGTAAAAGAGGCGACGAAACAAGTGAATCCAAATCGCAATCCGAATGCCATTTTGGAAGAAATCAAGCAAGAGTTTAAAAAACAAGGACCAATCGATGGTTCGTGGATTTTCATGCAACCCGAAACATTCTATAAAGAAGATATTCCAATCTCTGTTTATAAGGGTGGAATTTCACGCATCGAAAATGGCGAAAGCGTAAACTTTGAATTCGCTGCTGATAGCAAAAGCGGTGTTATCGTTGACTTAGTACGCGTCGCATAATTTTTTTATATGTAGCTGTTAGTCAACCTAACATTTTTTACAAGGACACTCATGATTTCATGAGCGTCTTTTTTTATAACTAAAAAGAGAATGCGGAATTGCATTCTCACTTTAAAATTATTGAACTGGATTTTTCTCTGTTACAACAAGCTCGTCAATGACTTCCTTACCTGTTGGGTCCCATTTAATCAGACGCTTATGTGCATCATGGTAGAAGCTCACGAAGTAACCGTTCTCAAGAATTTCTGATACAAGCTCATCTTTTGCAAAAACAGATGTCATTGGATAATCATCATATGCCAGTACCCACAGTGGATTTTGATGTGCATGTGTTGGCATTAAATCTGCCATATGAATAATTGTCTCGCCATTTTGTGATAGACGAATAATTGCATGACCGTCACTATGTCCACCTGTATGAATCATTTGAATACCTTCAGCTACGTCCAACTTGTCTTCATATGTCTGTACTTGATGAACGATTGGCTCCCAGTTCTCTTTCCAATATGTGTTTTGTGAGCGAATATTCGGATTACGCATCTCATCCCATTCTACTTGTGTTGTGTAGATTGTCGCATTTGGAAAAACTGGAACAAGTTTTTCACCTTCATATTTTGTTAAACCACATGCATGATCAAAATGAAGATGTGTCATTAATACATAATCGATATCCGCAGGTGTTAAATTCAACTTTGCTAGGTCTTCTTCAATATGTGATTGATCTGTTACACCGTAATTGCGTAGTTGTTTTTCTGTGAATTTGCCATTACCTACACCTGAATCAATTAAATAATTTTTACCACCATATTGGATCAAAATTGGATGTGTTGGTAATTCAATTTGATTTTTGTCATTCACAGGATACTTTCTAGACCATAGTGGTTTTGGTACTACCCCAAACATCGCCCCACCATCTAAAAATGTAACACCACCATTTAGCCACGTTAATGTCATATCATGAAATTTGTAAGAATCCATCTGTTTATCCCCCTTGTTATGATTCGACTTCACTTCTATATTTTACCATGAAAAGCTCGAAAAAGTAATTATTTTCTTTTTTAAGTCGCGAAACCATCATTTTTATTTGGAGAACGATAGCGTAAAAAGGCTTTTGCTTGAATGATAGACTTCTCAATACAACACTCAATTGCACAATCCTCTTGTATCTCTTTTACGAGTAATTTCACTAACTTCGCCTGATTTTCTAGAATAATCTGTAATTCTGGTGTCATCTGAGAAAGTTCAATATTTTCTACTAAATAATACGTTTTAGTGCATAAATTCCTCATCAACATCTCATCATAAGCATGTTTCTCCATAATTTTACGTTTCCAAGCGTGTACATAATCCGTTAAAAAGCACGCCACAACAAAACGTTCTTTTCTTGTAAAGCGATCTAGAATCATTAAATACATTTCGGTTTTTTCAATTTCTTGAATACAAAAAATATTCACAGTATGAGAAAAAGTTTTAATATGATCGATGATGAGACATTCTTCTTGACTAATTAATAGTAACCAATGATTAAAAGCTGCTGCCCATGTATCCACTTCTGAATGAGTCAGATTAAATGCCGGTTGTAAGTCGTGGTAGTCTTGTGAATACTGTTGGAATTCTTCGACCAATATAGGATCAATCATGAATAGACTATGCTCTACTGATAGTTCCCTATACATCACTAACGCCTCCAGTTCGTTAACAATCGCCTAAAAAAAATAGATAACGTATTCATCACGTTACCTATTTTCTGTGTATTTAATCTTTTTTTGTGATAAATTGTGCTTCAACGCGATAAATTGGCTGACCTTTTGCAGAGAATTTTTCTTCATACTCTGTCATGATATTATCTGCTGGGTTATCCGCATGTAAATCAAGTGACACAAGCTTTAACTTCATGCCATAGTCTGTCATACTAATTAATGAATATTCAAATAAACCGCGATTATCCGTTTTAAAATGAATTTCACCATTATCGACTAATACCGCTTCGTATAATTTTAAGAAACCTTCATGTGTTAAACGACGTTTTGCATGACGTGATTTTGGCCATGGATCTGAGAAGTTTAGGTATAAACGATCGACATCATTTTTTGCAAAATACTTTTCTAAATCTGCACCATTTACACGCAGTAGACGTAAATTCGATGGTGAACCTGCATCTAATGCTTTCTCGCAAGCTTTCATCATAACACTATCAAATAATTCGATACCGATATAATTCACCTCTGGATTAGCAAGTGCCATTCCTGTAACGAATTGTCCTTTACCTGTTCCTACTTCGATGTGTAGTGGATGGTCATTACCGAATAATTCATTCCAGCGTCCACGATAATTTTCTGGATTTTGTACAACTATTTCAGGATGCGCATCTAAAAATTGTGGCGCATTTGGATTATTTCTAAGTCTCAAGCGTATTTCCTCATTTCTTTTTTACTTATCATCTGTTCATTTTAAAGAAACTATTCATTTAGTCAAGTGTGTTCACTGCTAATTGCCATTCATGTGGCATAATTTCGTAGTGGATTGTTTGACCGTACACAGTTTTGTCAATAAATTCGCCATCAACATGTCCATATACTTCACCGTGAATTGTCACGTCAAAAGAAGTTGCTTGCATCTGCTGTACTGCTTTAAACCGTGTATGTTTGCCAAAAAAGACAGTTCCAAAAATTAATAATAATTTCCACTTCGCAATATTATATACAATTGTTAGTTCAAGTAAATGATCATCTGCCTTGGATTGAGGTGAAATTTTCATTCCTCCACCAAAATAAGGTTGATTACTTACTACGACAAAATAACATGATGTGTAAGTTTTTTCATTGTTTATTGTAAGATCAAATGGTGTAAAACGGATTAGTTCTTGAAAAACAATCCAAGCATAAGCTACTTTACCGAGAGAGAACCGGTTCAATAGCTTTTTCAATTTAGATTGATTCGTGCGATATGTGACAAGTGCATCAAAGCCAAATCCACCATTATTAATAAAAAGAGACTGTTTCGTTCCTTTTATGAGTTTTCCTAAATCCATCGGAACGACTTCATGGCGCAAAAGAAATTGTTCAATCTGCTGTGCATTTTTAAATGTTGGATAAGCTCGACTAAAATCATTACCTGAACCGCCTTTTACCATACCGACAATTGCATGAGAATGGGCATGTGCACCTTCAACTACTTCATGCATCGTTCCGTCCCCACCAATTGCAATAAATAATATTTTTCGCTTATCTATCAGATGCTTTTCAACAATCTCCGCTGCATGTCCTGTGTAAGCAGTTCTCTCTAGCGTAAAAGGAACGGTTAATTCTTTTGTAATTTTTTCACATTGTTTTTTAGCACGACCATGCCCTGCTTGTTCATTCACAATAATGACTACTTCCATCGCTATTCTCCATCTGTAAACCATTCTGCACGCATAAATGACGTTGTTTGCATATGGTCTAGTAATAATTGTGCTGCTCTAAATTGCGTGTGTTTCATCGGTGAGCGATGATTTTTTAATTGCTCAAACCACTGGTCATAATGTCTTCGATCAATAAACTGCACCCCATACGAAGAACCTGGATAATCAATATATCCTCGTCTTGATAAAACAACTTTTTTAATACCTAGATGTAAATCATGATGTTCAAAAAAGGGCTTTAAAAGACTTTCCATTCGATTCAAACCAATTAGTGGATTGACAATATTTTTTGTTCGTTCACCAATTCGCTTCACCCAAAAGCGATCTGTATTAATACCAGAGAATGTCGCACGTTCTTCCGCATCAATCACTTGAATACAGTAGCAGTCTGTTGGTGTCAAAATCAAAATACCCAGTTCTACAGGTGCTTTTTTCACAAGAAGAATCGGTTCATATAATACAAAGAAAGTATCTGGTAGCTGTTGTAATAATTCTTTTAAAAATACGTCTCTTTGATAGCGCGGATCAATATTTGATTTTTCGCGCATCGTCGTACTTGCCCAGTTTAGTTGAAAACCAAACAACTGGTCCAAATACATGCGACGTAAATCTTGAATGGTCTGCGGACGGTACAATAGGTTCGGCTCAAAAGCAAAGCCAATATCTTCTTCCTCTTCTTGTTTTGGCTTTTCAAAAATTTCTTCTTCATGATCATCATATTCAAAATCTTGTTTTCGTTTTTTAAACGGATTTAATTTTTTAAAGAATTTTTTAGGTGTTGATTCATCATCTTCCCAAAGAATTTCTTCCTCTTCTTCCCATGTCTCTTCAAAAAGTGGTTTCGTTTCCCACTCTTTTTTCATGCGTTCCCACTTCGCCTGTTTCATTCGAATATACTGTGTTGGATAACGCGTCGCATCAACTTGATATCTCGAGATATAGTCTTGTAATTTAATAAGTTGTGCCATGTTATTCTCTCCTTAACATTCATCCATTCATTTCTAAAAAAGAGATTGTCCTGCTATTTATTTCGGACAATCTCTCATTTATTTACATCATTACTGCTGTTTTTACTTTTAATTCAAATGCCTGCTGTAAACGACGTGTCCATTCACCTGGTAAGCCATCTGCAATGGGGTGACAATCTACTTCAATAATGGGTGTCACTTCGGAAGTAGTCGATGTAAGTAATAATTCATCCATCTCTAAAGCCCGTTCACAAGTCATCGCTTCTTCTACAACAGGTAAACCTATTTCTTCGCAACATTGAAGTAATACGTGACGTGTAATACCATTCAAAATATAATTATTTACTGGATGTGTATAGAGCACCCCGTCTTTAATACCAAAAATATTCGAAGAAGAACCTTCTGTAATGACACCATCACGATGTAAAATCGCTTCATAGCAACCTTGCTCATGTGCTTTTTGCTTTGACAATACAGCGCCGAGTAAATTAAGTGATTTAATATCGCAACGTAACCAACGAATATCCTCATCAAAAATTGTTCTAACACCACGTTGTAAATTTTGTAGAGGTCTATCACCTTGTTGTGTATATGCGACAAATGTTGGAGCTACATCACTCGGGAAAAAATGTGTACGACTTGCTACACCGCGTGTAATTTGCATATAAACATGTCCTACTTCTAACTCATTTTCTTCAACTAAGTCATATAACATTTTGTGTAGTAAATCTTTTGTATAAGGAATAACGATTTGTAATTTTTCAGCGCATGTATAAAAACGGTCGATATGTTCTTTAATTGTGAACAACGAACCATTATAAACTTTAATCACTTCATAAATTCCGTCACCAAACTGAAAACCGCGATCTTCTATGTGAATATGTGCATCTTCAGCCTGTATCATTTGATTATTTAATAAAATTGTACGCAAAACTTTCCACTTCCTCATTTCTGTCTTCTTAGTTATTATGACAAATAATTTGATTTTGTGAAAGATACGATTCGAATCATCTCTAAATGCTGTATAAAAAATAAGTAACCAACACAAAACCGAACATGTTATGGATGCCAGTTGTTCATATATGTTCGGTTCTTGTATGTGTCAATTCTATTGTTTTATAATCGTTACCTTTTTCGGATTTGTATAAACTAAATATTGATCAGAAATTCGAATAAAATATTCATCTAAATCTTTTCCTATATTTGTTTCTAACGCGCGAATCGCTTCTTCATCAAGTCGATCATAGATAATTTCATACTCCTCTGCGTTCACATTATTACGCCAAGGAAGAAATTGCATTGCTCTTCCGACATTTTCAAATGTATTATGTTCATAACGTGGCGCATAAGAACCACTCGACAGAATACCTCTTTTTCCAGATTGTCCTACTGCAATATTTTTAAAATAGTTTTGTGAAATAATTGGTCCATCCCAATTCATCGCACGAATTGCATCATTACGAATGTCCATAAATATATTATTTTGGATGACAATGCCTTTATGAGGTTTTGATTCATAATGTACTCCTTTGATTATGCCTTCTCCTGAATATTTGTGCGTGCCAATTGCACGGTCAATATTTTTAAAAGTAGAGTCTTGAATTGTCACCCGGTTTACAGGGGTACGGTCAAAACTACTCCATTCAGAATTAAATCCTTTCGTTGCACGGTCAGGTGTATCAATGTTAATTGCTTCTTTCACCATATTTTCAGAAGGAGTAGAGTCTTCAAATGTACACGCATCAATTAATACATCTTGAGAAGCATCTAATTCAATAAAATGCCCAGAATTCATATTACGAAAATCGATATTTTTAAATACCACATTATTTGTATGTGCCATAATTACACCAAAACTAAAATATTTATGCTGCAAATCAATTGTTGCACGTCCTTGTGAATAAATCTTAATATTTTGAGAACCATCATACTCTCGGACACTAGCTTTTTTATTTGCTTTAGATGGTGGAACTAATTGGAATATCGAATTAGATAGCGGCATTGTTGTTGCATCTGTTTCTAATGCTTTTTTTAAAATAACACCATCTTCTAATTCTACTGTCACATTCGATGGTATAAATAATGTATTCGTAAGCATATACGTACCCTTCTCAATATAAACTGTTCCTCCGTCTTGCTTTTCTAATTGTTCAAAAATCGAACGTAAAACATAATAATCCTTTGTCATTGATGTGTAAGAAGGTCTTAATTCATACGTACGATTTAATGGCTTTGTATCATGATTCACATGATAAACGTCTTTTTGAAATTCTGCTTCATCCATAATTTCTGCTTGATTTCCCGTTTGATTATAGCTACCTGAAGGTAAAATGATGATATTTTGCTTTACTTGTCTTGCTTTGTTTGTTAATAAATCACGTTTATTATCTAGTGTAAATGTATTTTTTGCAGCTGAAAGACCTAACTGTAAACTTTCAGATAATGTGCGGAATGCAACCATTTGATTTGAACGAATAAACATATTTTTTCGAATAACAGGTGTTTGAACTGCACGCAACTCAATTGTTGCGTTTGCCTTCCCCATCGTATCGTCAAATTGATTACGGTCAATAATTGGATTGGCCCAACCAACTAAGTATAGTGAAGTATTGTTCATACGTTTTAATTGATTACTTTCAATTATTATTCCTGTTTGATGTGCTTTTTTGTTGTAAGTACTCGTTCTTACAGCCATGTATTGTGAATCGAATTGATTGTTTGATATGGTTACATATTGATTTGTTACTTGATCATGCTTAATCCATGCATAGTTCAAAACAGCCGCATGCTTCATTGCAGATTCTAATCGAATAGCAGGTGTTGTCGTTTGCTTTGTAGCATATAAAAAATGATTATTTTCAATATTTTGCTTCATTGAACCTATTATATGAATGAATGTGCCTTTGTGATTATTTCTAAATTGAATACCTGTTATACGCACATTATTTGTATGAGCACTCACAATCCCCTGTGCTTTTTCAATTTTCCCTAAATCTATTGTTGCACTACCATACCCTTTAATTGTAATATTTTTACTTCCTGCATACCCATTCACCTGTTTACCTTTTTTAACGGTTTGAGAAGGCACAAGAAGGAATAGTGATTTACTTGCTTTAAAATTCGCTTTACCTGTTTGGTTATATTTTTGGACTTTCGTTCCATCTTTTAATTCAAGTGTTGTATTTGAAGGAATATATAAGTTATTTGAAATTTTATACGTTCCTTTTTTTAAAATAAGTTTACCTCCACCTTCTTTTTCAATACGTTCTAAATAACCTTTTAGTAGATAATAATGTTTAGTGTGCTGATTACTATTTTTAGTTTTAATAAGCGGTTTACTATTCGGTGTCACTTGATATGTTTTTGCTTGTGCAACTTCTCCACTTACAAGCACAACAAATGATAGAGTGAACACACAAAGAAAGATAGCGCGCCAATTGATGCGAATTGTCATCTGTCCTCTCCTTTATCATATTCATATATGCTCATTTCCTTATGTAAAAATACATGAAACATTTTACGAGAAAATCGAATTAAAGATAGATTAATAGTTTAAAGCTTCCATTATAACCCGTCAATATTGTCTCTACAACTTAAACTCTTCTGGACTCTTTATCACTATTATATTTTACTTGTATTAAAATTATTGCAAACTATATTCATTTACAATACTTTTCTACTATCCACACTATAATTGTTCGTTACAATATTAATTTTTACCTAAATTATACAATAAAATAACTTTTCTATCGTTAAAAATAGTATATTTACACCTATAAAACGTACATTAATTGAATATAAATATATAATTGTACGTCTTTTACTGTAAAGCTATTGTAAAAAAAGCTTTTTCTATACTTTTTTATGGAAAAATAGTGCATAATCCGTTATAATATGATTGTCAGATAATACTGACGAAAAAACCGAAAAGGGAGATGTCTAAGGCAAAATAAATTTCGCCTACAGATCGCAATTTCTATCGTCCGCTAGTCTTGAGAATATAAGATGAAGGAGTGGTTCACCAATGAAACCAACAACTGATCGGATGCTTAACCGTATTAAAGATGTGTATAAATACATCCATGATAATGGAACTGTAACAACACAGGATTTAGTCGACGAATTCGGCATCACTCCTCGCACCATTCAAAGAGATTTGAATGTGTTAGCCTTTAATGACTTAGTTGAAAGTCCATCTAGAGGTAAATGGACAACGACGCGTAAAAAAGTGAAAATGACATCTTAGAAAGGTTACAATGAGTTTTATCTCACACTGACTCGTTGTATTGAGAAGCCAACAAGCCCTAAGAATAACATGCTGAGGCCAACTTCTCATATTACTCAAATCAACTATAAATGAACTTGTAAAAAAAGAATGACCCTGCTGCGTCGCGAGGTCATTCTTTTTGTTTTAATTTTTCTACTTCTTCTGTTGTTAATTCTCTATACTCGCCAAGCTCTAAATTTTCATCTAATTCGAGTGGTCCCATCGACAAGCGCTTTAAGTATGTCACTGTTTTACCAACTGACTCGAACATACGCTTCACTTGATGAAACTTACCTTCTGAAATCTCGAGCTCAATTTCAGATTGTTCCCCAGCTTTTAAAATCTTTAATTTCCCTGGTTTTGTATGATATCCGTCTTCTAATGTCACACCTTGTGCGAAAGCTTCAATATCTGCTTCGACTACTTCTCCTTCAATTTGAGCATAATACACTTTCGGTACGTGCTTTTTCGGAGACAAAAGATTGTGTGATAATTGACCATCGTTTGTAATGAGTAAAAAACCTTCTGTATCCTTATCTAAACGTCCAACAGGGAATGGTTTGAAATGTTGATGAAATGGATCTAACAAGTCAATGACTGTTTGATCATACATATCTTCTGTTGCTGAAATAACGCCCGGCGGCTTGTTCATCATCAAGTAAATAAACTCTTGATAATGAACGCGCTCACCATAGACCATCACTTCTTGTTTTTCTGGATCGACATGTTTTGCTACATCTTTCGTAACAACCCCATCTACTTTTACTGCTTGGCCTTTTAATAAAGCTTTTACTTCTTTACGAGAGCCAAAGCCCATATTCGATAATAATTTATCTAAACGCATATTTCCTCCTACATACCTAGTTTGCGTGCGATTTTCGTCACGCGACTACCTAATAATTTTTGTGCTAAACCGATACGCAGTGATAAATACCCATAAACAGCCACACCTACAGAACCACAGACAATAATATAAATCATTGCTGTAAAGCGTGTTTCTACTTCAGGTAAAATGAGTGATAATCCTTCGCGAGTTAGCCATACAATCAATGTCATAACCGCTGTTAAAATAACAATTAAAATAGAACGTCGAATGACCACTTGTGGTTTGTAATCTAATACTTTACTTAAAACAATTAAATTGATACCAATCGATACCATATAACCAATGGTTGTTGCTAAAATCGCACCATCTGCTTCTAACCATTGAATCATTGGGATGTTTATGGATAACTTCACTAAAATCCCTGTTAATAAACTTAAAATAATCCACTTTTGATAGTCAATTCCTTGTAACAATGCAGCCGTTACTTGGAAGAAAGCAAACAAAATCGCTACAGGTGCATAATGAGCTAACACGCTCGCTCCCATCGCATCTGGTTCATATAACATCGTGTACACATCATACGATAAAATCGAAATACCAATAACTGCTGGAAGTGTGATAAATAATAGAATTTGATATGTCTTATCTACAGCATCAATCAATTCACCACGCTGTTTTTGCGTATAATAACGTGTAATTGTCGGGACAAGTGCCATTGAAAATCCCGTTGCTAACATAACAGGGATAATGACAATCTTATGTGTAGTAAAGTTCAACATGCCAAGAATATTATCTGAAATTTTCGCTAAACCAATACTCGACATCGCTTGGTTAAACGTGAACATATCAACTAATTGGAATAGTGGATTTGCAACCCCTACAAAAATGTAAGGAATCGAATACGTAATAACTTCTTTATAAATCTTTTTGTAGCTGAGTTCTCCAGACGGGACACTCTCAGCTAACTTCAAATCAAATTCCGGCTTCAATTTACGCCAGTAATAATATAAACATAATAAACCACCAATAGCACCAATAAATGCTGAGAATACAGCGAATGATACTGCTGTTTGTGCCTGACCAGCAAACACATTCATTACTAAGAATGAGCCGACTAACAGCACAACAATTCGTACAATTTGTTCGACTAATTGTGATACTGCTGTTGGTGACATATGGTTATAACCTTGGAAGAATCCACGTAATAAACTCATAAATGGTACTGCGATTAATGCAAAACTTACCCAACGAATCACACTCGCAATTTGTGGCACTGTGAAAATTTGATCGTCATCTTTAATAACTAACTCTGCAATCGGTGTTGCTAGAGAATATAATGCGATAAACGATAAAATACCAGTTCCAAGCATAATCATTAAACCCGACTTGACGAGTTTTCTACCCGACTCATAATCACCCATACTATTATATTTAGCGACGAATTTCGAAACAGCTACAGGTGCTCCTGAAATGGCAATCGACAACATAATTGAATAAGGAATATATGCATAAGAATATAGTGTAACATTCTCTTGACCGATAATCGCGTAGAACGGGAATATGTATATAAGACCTAATACTTTTGATAAAAACATACCAATCGTAAGAATGGCAGTTCCCTTCATTAATGATGACATAAAATCCTTCCATTCTGTCCAAATCTAATAAAACCTAAACTATAGTTTACAACTCGATATACAATTACTCAAATAGTTTCTTCATTTCATGTATAATAAAATAAAAAAAGAAAGTGAGCTAGAAAAATGTATGATGTAATTGT
Organism: Kurthia sp. YJT4; assembly: GCF_030219945.1. Lineage (NCBI taxonomy): Bacteria > Bacillati > Bacillota > Bacilli > Caryophanales > Caryophanaceae > Kurthia > Kurthia sp. YJT4. The sequence continues at coordinate 2,186,247 of NZ_CP126689.1, forward strand.
AATTGGCGGTGGACCATCTGGACTAATGGCCGCAATCGCTGCTGGGTCTAAAGGTAAAAAAGTATTGTTGCTTGAAAAAGGTAAAAAGCTAGGGCAGAAATTAGCGATTTCTGGAGGTGGTCGTTGTAATGTAACGAACCGCCTACCTGTTGAGGAAATTGTTAAACATATTCCTGGTAACGGCCGCTTTCTTTATAGTCCTTTTACGGTATTTAATAACGAAGATATTATCGCATTCTTTGAAAATCTAGGTGTTGCTTTAAAAGAAGAAGATCACGGGCGTATGTTTCCTGTATCAAATCGCGCACTAGATGTTGTAGATGCGCTGTTACGCGAACTTGATCGTCTTCACGTCGAAGTACGCAAATTAACAAAAGTAAGTAAGTTACTCATGGACGATGAAAAAGTGATTGGCGTTCGTTTAGAAGATGGTACCGAAATCAAATCACAAGCAGTTATTGTCGCAGTCGGTGGTAAAGCTGTACCTCAAACTGGTTCAACAGGTGACGGTTATCCATGGGCTGAAAAAGCTGGACACACTGTAACAGATCTCTATCCAACAGAAGTTCCCTTACTATCAAATGATGACTTTATCCAATCAAAAGAACTTCAAGGTTTAGCACTTCGCGATGCCGCTGTATCCGTTCTTAAAAAAAATGGTAAACCGATTGTAACACATACAATGGACATGCTTTTTACACATTTCGGTTTAAGTGGTCCAGCCATTCTTCGTTGTAGCCAATATGTTGTAAAAGAACTTAAGAAAAATGGTCAGAAACCTGTTACGATGCGCATTGCAGCTTTACCAGAACATAATGCTGAATCCGCTTTTCAAATGCTCTTTAAATTGGCAAAAGATGAGCCGAAAAAAGCGCTAAAAAACGTCTGGAAAGGCATTGTTCCAGAGCGCTGGTTACTTTTTTTAATGCAACGTGCAAATATCGATGAAGCATTAACAGGAGCGGATTTATCTGCTGAGCAAACGCGCACGCTCGCACAATCACTTGTCGCATTCGAAATGACTGTCTACGGTACACAACCAATTGAAAAAGCTTTTGTAACAGGTGGTGGTGTATCTACGAAAGAAATCGAACCACAAACAATGGCTTCTAAGAAAAAACACGGTCTATTTTTCTGTGGCGAAATTTTAGACGTACATGGTTATACAGGTGGTTATAATATCACTGCAGCTCTAGTCACAGGACATATTGCAGGTGATAGCGCAGCTTCTCTCTCATACCCTATCTAACGTTTTTTAAGTACGAATCGTTTCCATACGATTCGTATTTTTTATGCCAAAATCTATTTCTGTCACAAATTTGTACGTTATATATATGAACATATTGTTTTTAATTCTTTTTAAGCACATAAATTCTATATTATGGTATTCTATAGGAATAAGTAAACAACTAAGAATTGGAGTGCATTGCATGAAAAAGTTATTTGCGAATTTATCACATTCGCCTCCAGCATCGATTTATATTCAACGTGAATTTGCCAAACAAAATATTAAAAGATTATTTCTTGTTTCGATATTTTCGTTATTTATGCTTTCCGCTATTTTTTTAATTAACTTATATGCACACACACATACTACATATCATTTTAAAGACTATAAAGGATATGTTATTTGCTACATTCTTATTATAGCAATTAATATTTTTACATTAATTTATGCTTTTAAACATCGAAGAAAACAGGCAATCTCGATTGAACAAACTAAAAACATCAATGCGATCATCTTTTTATACGTTTGGATTACCCTTCTGAGCAGTTGCTATATTTCAAATTATGACCAACAATTACATGGACAAATTGTGATTTACTTAGTCTATACTTTCTTATGTTCATGCGTTGTAATTATACCTCTCAGAAAAACGATGATTCCGATTTTATTTTGCACAATTTTACTTAGTATAGCTATTATTTTCAACTCAAACTTTATTACATCCGGACAATTTAATTTAATCTTATTACTATTAATTACTGTTTTAACACTTTCTTTAAATTACTTGAATTATCGTATTATGAAACAACACTTAGAGCAAAATCAACGTCTTGTTGAAGAAAAGCAAGTATCAAAAATGTTAACAAAAGAACTTAGAGCTGCTGCTTATACAGATGAATTAACTAATTTATCAAATCGTCGCGGCTATTTACATCATTTAGATTATTTACAAACACAACTTCCTTGTAAAATGACCGTGCTCATGATTGATATTGATTGTTTTAAAAAATATAATGATTACTATGGACATGCGTATGGAGATATCGTACTTGCAAAAGTCGCTTCTACACTACATGATTTATGTGCAGGTCCGAATCGATTTGCTTCACGTTGGGGTGGAGAAGAGTTTTTAGTACTCCTTCAAAATCATACAGAGAATGAAGTACATCGATTTTATAAGCAATTTTTAAACCAGATTAATTCATACCACATCCAACATGTAGCTTCTGAAACTGCCGATTATTTAACTTTTAGTATTGGTGGGAATTCACAGACTATTATACATGTAGATGATATGAATACTTGCATATTACATGCTGACGAAGCTCAATATATGGTAAAACATTCAACAAAAAATGATTTTGTTTTAATGGAAAATGGGAAGATTATTTCTATGCCAGACTCTATTGCACAATGTCAATAAACGGAACTTTTTATGTTTATAAACGTTTTAATTGTAATCGCGTAAAATAAAAGGAGATCAACATGCGAAAAGCTTCACAATTACTCATTGGAATTATTATTGCTCTTAGTCTTTTTATTTTTTGTGTCGTGTTATTAGTTAAAACACTTATATTTAATAACGAAGCACAACCTAAACCAGTAGAATCAAAGAAAGTCGGTTACACAGAAAAAGAATTTATCAAAAAAATTGCACCAACTGCTCAAAAAATTGCAGACCGCTATGGTTTATACGCTTCTGTTATGATTGCACAAGCAACACTCGAAAGTAACTCCGGAAACAGTGAACTTGCTAGTGCACCCAATTACAATCTTTTTGGAATTAAAGGAACGTATAAAGGTGAAAGTGTTCTACTACCTACTCAAGAAGATGATGGTAAAGGGAATTTACGTACCATTGATGCTGCATTTCGAAAGTACAATTCTTACGAAGAGAGCATGAAAGATTATGCAACACTTTTAAAGAACGGCACTTCATGGAACAAGAAATTTTATAAAAAAACATTCAAGTCTTCCGCTTCTACCTATCAAGAAGCAACAGAAGCATTAACAGGTAGTTATGCTACCGACACAAAGTATAATAAAAAATTAAATGCGATGATTCAGCAGTATAACTTACAAAAATATGATGAATCGAAGAACTAACTTCTATAAGCACAAAAGGAAGAAGAACCTCGCTCAATGCGTTGGCTCATCTTCCTTTTTATTTATGTATATATGCAAGCTAACTTAAAAACGTCTTTGAATAGCTATCAATTTGATTAAAAATCATAAATTCTGCCATTGTTTTAATCTGTTCAATTATCTTTTGATCGTCTGTCAAAGCTAATTCAAAGTCTGCTGCGTTCTTTTCAATCTGAATAACCCCATTTGATAAATCAACAGCTACAGATAAATACATCTGCTGGTCAATTGTTACCTTTGCTTCTACCTTCTTTTTCTCTAAATCAATAAATGGATAATGATATGTAATCGTATTCTCTGTATTACTTTGTTTTTTTGAATTGATCATATGCTCTCCTCCACTTCTACAAACACACTATAAACACCCTTATTACACACAATAATGAAAACAGTTGAAAAACGCAACTTTTTCATAGAGAAAGGAGAGTTGTCAGACCTATAACAACTCGCCTTCATTTAAAATGTGCGACGAATATTGTACACAAGACTTAATAGATATTGGAATAAGTTAATGAAATCTAAATATAAATTTAGTGCAATCATCGGTACATCTTCATCCTTAATTGGTTGTTTTGCAATTCGATTCATATCGAAAATCGTATAAACCGTAAATACAATGACCCCTAATGCACTAACGAAAATCCATACGACTGATGAGAATTTCACAAAAATCGCAATGATTGAGAATGCGATTAAACCAACTAATAAGATGAATAAGATACTTCCTTTATTCGTAAAGTCTCGTTTCGTATAATAACCATATAAACCAGCTGCGATGAAGATGATGGCAGTCGTCCCTAAAATAAGCAAGACCATTCCTCCACCTAATGCACCTAGATAAAAATTTAACGCACTATAAAATGTAATACCGACTAATATTGCGACAATAATCGATATGAATCTTCCTAACCTTCTCATTGTACGACTAAACATCATTGCAATTAGTAAGATTAACGTCACAATACTAAGTGGTAATATAAAGGCCTGTGGTAATATGGTTCCTATTAATAATCCAATAATTGTAAAAAACCATAAGACTGTGAAGAATTGTAGCACTTTATTGAATTGTTGTTTTTCCATCGGCGTTCGCCTCCATTACCTTACTTACTGTTTTTATACCCGATTTGTTTCATTTTTCAGCAAAAAATTTGTTATGATACGTTTATGACATAATTTAGGAGTGGGTCAATTGAAAATTCAACAAGTAGCAATCGTAGGACTTGGTGCACTTGGTGTACTGTATGCAGAACATTTTTCAAAACGATTACCAAAGGAACGCGTAGAAGTGATTGCAGACGCTACACGTATTGAACGCTATAAACGCGACGGTATTTTTTGTAATGGCGAACCTTGTACATTTCATTATGTAACACCTGAACAAGCGACACCCGCAGATTTGATTTTAATCGCAACAAAGTTTGATGGTTTATCTGAAGCCATTGAGATAATTCGTCCAATCGTACAAAAACAAACGATTATTCTCTCTGTATTAAATGGCATTATTAGTGAAGAAGAAATTGCAAAAGTTTTCGGTGTCGAACATACACTATATTGTGTAGCACAAGGAATGGATGCTTTAAAAACAGGCAACCATATGACTTATGTCAATAAAGGCTTACTTTGTATCAGGGCGGACTTAGAAGGAATGGAACTCGAACGCCTACATACCGTTACAAAATTCTTCGATGAAACGGAATTCCCTTATGAAGTCGATCCACAAATGCGCCATCGCTTATGGGGGAAATTCATGTTAAATGTAGGTGTTAATCAAACTGTTGCTGCAATTGAAGGTACATTCCACGATGTTCAAATCGAGGGTGAAGCGCGCGATATGATGATTAGTGCCATGCGAGAAGTAATCAAAATTGGACAAGCAGAAGGTATCGCACTATCCGAAAAAGATTTAGCTTATTGGCTTGATATTCTAGCCACGCTTAACCCAGAAGGAAAACCTTCCATGGCACAGGATGTCGACGCAAAAAGAAAAAGCGAGCTACCACTTTTCGCAGGAACAATCCGAAAATTAGGTGTAAAACATCAAATTGCTACACCAACGAATGATAAACTTTACGCAATTATCCAGGCAAAAGAATCAAATTATTAGCATGAAAGCACTTTCATTTCCTTTTGTTTTATTATAATATAACAGTAAGCATTATTTTTCTTTATATCATACATAGAGAATTGTAATGCTTTATTTTATTTTTACATAAAGGGGATGAATGGATGAAATTAGCAAAACGTATTTTAATGGCACTTGCATTAGGGGCTATTGTAGGTGTTATCATTAACGCCTTTTTCCCGAGTATTTTTAAACCTTTAGATGGTTATCTATTTACACCACTTGGCACAATTTTCTTAAACTTAATTAAGATGGTGATTGTACCACTTGTATTCTTCTCGATTGTGACAGGTGTTGCGAATATTGGTGATCCTAAAAAACTCGGCAGAATTGGTATTAAGACGATTACATTCTTTTTAACAACAACAGCCATCGCGATTACAATCGGAATTGTTTTAGCACTGATTTTAAAACCAGGTTTTGCTGGAACTTTTCAAACAGATAATTTAAACTATGAACCAACAAAAGCACCGCCCGCATCAGAGACATTCCTCGGTATCATTCCAGTTAATCCAATTGCTGCAATGGCAGAAGGCGCAATGCTACAAATTATCTTCTTCGCTGTTTTCATCGGCTTTGCAATTAGCTATTTAGGTAAAAAAGTAGAGGGTATTGCAAAACTAATGGAACAAGGAAACGAAATTATGATGTTCTTAGTCAACCTTGTCATGAAGTTTGCACCGTTTGGTACATTCGGTTTAATCGCCTCTGCAGTTGGTCAACTCGGATTTAGTGCATTAAAAGCAATGTTCTTATACATGCTTGTTGTATTGCTTGCACTTGCTGTCCACTTCTTCTTCGTTTACGGCGGTGCTATGAAGTTTTTAGCGAAACGTAATCCAGTACAGGTAATTAAAACGTATTCGCCTGCAATGGCTGTATCGTTTAGTACATCAAGTAGTAGCGCTACACTACCTGTCGCTATGGAAATTGCGCAGAAAAAACTTGGCGTCCCTCGTTCAATTAGTTCATTCGTACAACCACTCGGTGCAACGATTAACATGGATGGAACTGCGATTATGCAAGGGGTTGCAACAATCTTTATTGCACAAGTTTTCTCGGTTGATTTATCCATTACAGCACTAATTACAGTCGTATTAACAGCTGTACTCGCAAGTATTGGAACTGCTGCTGTTCCAGGCGCTGGTCTTATCATGCTTGCTATGGTATTAACAGCGGTTGGCTTACCTGTAGAAGGTATTGCTTTAATCATCGGTATTGATCGTCTACTCGATATGACACGTACGATGGTAAATTCAACAGGTGACCTAGCATGTACGCTCTATGTAACAACAAGTGAAGAAAATAAAGGCGAAGTATTTGACGATGTTTACGAATCTGGAGAAGATGATTTTGCAAAATCGTAAACGAAGAGTTAGAGAGAAAAATCGCGCTTTGGTGCGATTTTTTTCTTTTCCTCCTTGAAACAAAATTCAAAGTCATTCGTATATTTACTAACGAAAGGATGGATGTGTATGTTTTTTGTAACGACATTAATTGCTTTTTTATATGAAGCCTATCTCGCAATTCCGATTGTAGGAGGAGCTACAGTACTTGCTACTGGCTATGCAACTGTATGGGTTGCTCTTGTCATTCATGCCATTGTACTCATCGTTCGTATGGGGACAATCCAATCAAAAGTAGTTCCAATCATTGCGATTTTCTTAACTTGTTTCACATGGATTCCTATACTTGGGTGGGGTATTCATCTATGTATCGCAATTCTTTACTTCATTGATTTATTGCTCGGGAAATATTCAATTCGTCGACTGTAATCATTTACTTCACAATCCGAAATATTTAGAATATAATGAAAAGACTAAATATAAGGAGTGAAGTGATATGAAGTTACCTGTTCGTGAAGCTGTGCCGTTAGAAGAAACTTGGGATTTAACACGTTTAGTCAAAGATGAAGATGAGTTTAATGAAAGAGTTGAGGCATTGTTAGAAGCTGTACATCAATTCCAAGTAAATTATGAAGATCACTTAAACGCTGCTACATCGATTGCACAAGCACTAAAAGATTACGAAAAAATCTTTGAGCAATTTGTGATTGTGCATACATATGCCAATCTCTCATGGGAAACAAACCAAGGCGATGAAGCGGCGCAAGCACGTGTCTCTCGCATGAATCAAGTGGCGGCGACTCTCTTTAGTAAGACATCTTTTTTCAAAACAACATTACTAAGTACATCTGAGGACGTATTGAACGAAGCAGTTGAACAAGTTCCTCACTTAAAACATTTTGTAGAAGACATCTTACGTAATCAACCGTACCAATTACACCCAGAAGTCGAAAAAGCATTCGCCTCACTTAATGTCGCTTTTGATGCACCTTATGCACTCTATAATGCAACAAAAGCACTCGACCTTCGCTTCCCTGATGTTGACGTAGACGGTGAACAGTTCCCATTAAGCTATAGCTCATTTGAAAATAATTGGGAACAAGAAGTCGACTTCAGTAAACGTCATGCAGCTTTCCAAACATTTTACGGGAAATTGCGTGATTATGAAGCAACAACCGCAAAAGCCTATGATACACAAGTACAAATTGAAAAACGTATGGCGGATTTACGTGGTTTTGATTCTGTCTTCCATTCTCTACTCCACGAACAAAAGGTGACGGAAGATTTATACCACAGACAAATTGATGTCATTATGAACGAATTAGCACCGCATATGCGCCGCTATGCTAAGTTACTTCAAAAAGTGCATGGACTCGACCAAATGACTTTTGCTGACTTAAAAATCTCACTAGATCCTGAGTATGAACCGACTGTTACGAAAAAAGAAGCCGAAAAAATGATTTTAGAAGCATTACAACCAATGGGTGAAAATTATACAAAGATGTTACAACGTGCATATGATGAGCGCTGGATTGACTATGCACCGAATGAAGGCAAACGAACAGGCGCATTTTGTGCAAGCCCTTATGGCGCAAACTCGTACATCTTGATGTCATGGAATAATCATATGAGTAATGTGTTTACACTCGCACATGAGCTAGGACATGCCGGGCATTTCCAACAAGCATATCAAAAACAAAATGTTTTTGACGGACGTGTATCACGTTACTTTGTAGAAGCTCCTTCAACATTGAATGAACTGCTAGTCGCAGAACACCTCGTTACAACAAAAGAGGATCTTCGTTTTAAACGCTGGATTATTTCAAATATGGTATCAAAAACGTATTACCATAACTTTGTGACACACTTATTAGAAGCAGCTTATCAGCGTGAAGTATATCGCATTGTTGATGCAGGTGGTGCTGTCACAGCGAAACGCCTTAATGAATTAAAACGACAAGTGCTTGAACAATTCTGGGGTGAGGATATCCTTATCAATGAAGGTGCTGAACGCACATGGATGCGCCAACCTCATTACTATATGGGCTTATATCCGTACACATACAGTGCTGGCTTAACGATTGCCACACAAGTCGCACAAAGAATCATCCATAAAGACGAAAACGCCGTAGACGACTGGCTACGCGTTCTACAAGCAGGTGGCACAGCCACACCTGAAGAACTCGCTAAAATGGCAGGCGTTGACGTATCAACAGATGAACCACTCCGCAATACCATCGCTTATATCGGACAACTGATTACACAGTTGGAAGAACTGACGGAGGAGTTAGAAAAAGCATAAACAGAGAAAACCCGTAACGACTGCAATCGTTACGGGTTTTGTTATACTTCTTCGTTTTTTAAATAGTGATAAATCGGCATTTTAATCGATTGTTTTAAATCAAATTCAATCGTAACCACATCTACTTGATCACCTTTTAATGTCTCAATTTTTTCTTGTTGTGCTTTATTAGGTTCTGCTTCTACTTCCCCCAAATAATAAAAGTCAGTACCTTCTGCACCTTCTTTTTGAATGAACAAATGAATCTTCACACCATGTTCTTTTGCATAGATAATTTTTTCTAATTCTTTCGATTGTAAAGTTCTAGGTGTTCTTGAATACCATTTAAATAATTCTGGTGTGATTAATTCATCACCATAATGAACACTTGTCGAAAGTTTTTCATCTTTATGATAGGTCACAAATAAAGGACACGTATCTTCCACTCGTTTATAACCATACACCGTACTCGACATATCACTTTGCCAGTTTAATAAACGACATGCGTCTTTTCGTGAATATTTTTCATAGAGTGTAAATATCTTTTGTTGGTCATATTTCTTTGCTTTTCTTAAGCCCACATTTAAAAGGTCTTGCATCTGTTGCTTAAAATATTCATTTTGTAAAGGCATATTTAATTGATATACATCATTTTCGACTACCACTAAAGATTGTCCGCCATAACGTTTTTGGAAAGCCTGTGTGAAAAACTCTAATGTTAAAACACGTTCCATCGATGCGATTGTTTCATAGTCGGTACGCACTTCTTTTTTATTTAATAAATGAATAAATTCTTGCTTTGAAAGCGTTGAGCACTGCAATAGTTCATTTAATAATAATAATTCATGAACTCTTTTACCATTCATTAATTCTTCACCAATCATATACAAAACTTGTACTTCATATTCTGATAAATTTGGGATATCCTCTTTCATTTTTTGCAAGAATTGATAGTACGTTTTATTTGTACCAATCAGTACATACGGATCAATCGAATTATTTTCCATAAAATCAACTAAACTCGGAATATGCCCTAATCGATTTTTTAACTGTTCATATTTTTCTTTTAAGTTCTTTTGTGTGGATAAATTTGTATTCGTAATCGAATCAAATATTCTTTGCTTTGCAATTTCTTCAAAATTAACGGTTGAAATCCCTTTAATGAATGACATATCGACTGTCTTACGACGAATTGTATCCTTATTTAACGTTTGATCACCTGAAAGTGCAACTGGAATTAAATAGTTATTCTCATAATTCCCGATAAAGTCAATGATGGTGACAAACTCTTTTTGAGGATGTTTACGCAAACCTCTACCAAGTTGTTGAATAAATACAATACTTGATTGTGTTTGGCGTAGCATAATGATTTGATTCACTACTGGTATATCAATACCTTCATTGAAAATATCAACAGTGAAAATATAATCAATTTCTCCTTTTTCTAATTTACGAATCGTTTCCTCACGTACTTCCTGAGAATCTTCTCCTGTTAAAGCAACGGAAGGATGATTTCTTTGTGTAAAAAGTGTGGCTAATGTGTGCGCCTCTTTTTTATTCGCACAAAAGACAAGACCCTTTAATTTTTCACCCGAATGCCCATAATAAGAGACACGCTCTAATACATGATCCACTCGTTTTTCTTGATCTAAGTACTGAAATTCCTTCGTACTCTGAATTTCTTCTCCTTCTACTTCAAAATCTGTAATACCAAAATAATGGAATGGACATAACATATCTTCTTCTAAAGCTTCTTGTAGTCGAATTTCATACGCCACATTATAATCAAATACTTCATAAATATTAAAATCATCTGTGCGTTCTGGTGTAGCAGTCATACCTAATAAGAAAGAAGGCTTAAAGTAGTTAATAACTTTTAAGTAAGACGATGCACCTGCTTTATGCACTTCATCAATTAAAATGTAATCAAATTCTGTTGGATCGAAAGCATTTAAAATCTCTTGTTTAGAGATCGTTTGTATTGTCGCAAATAAGTATTTCGCATGGATATCCTTTGAATTCCCTGTTAATAAACCATATTCGTCTAAATCGCCACCAATAATTTGTTGGTAGTCTTGCATTGCCTTCTTTAAAATTTGTTCACGATGCACAATGAATAAAAACTTCTTCGGACGAAAAGCTCGTACATCAAATGCAGATAAGTAAGTTTTACCTGTCCCAGTTGCTGAAATAACTAATGCTTTTTCAGCCCCCTGATTTCTAAGTCCTGCAATTTGAGCCAACGCCTTTTCTTGCATTTTGTTTGGTTTAATTTCAAGTGTGCGACTTAAAGGATTTTCTAAAACATTCATAGGTACTTCTAAAACAACTTGATTCGTATTTGGCGGGGTATAAAGCTGTTCATATTGTTGAATCCATTCCGTCGTTAGTGGATATGATTTAGTCCAAAGATGTTCAAATTGATCATGGAAATTATTGATTAACTCACCATGTTCTAATGTAGTCAATTTAATATTCCATTCATAATTCTTTTTTAATGCATTCGCTGTTAAATTCGAACTTCCTACAATAAACGTTTCGAAGTTTTCATGTTTGAAATAATAGCCTTTTGCATGAAAACCATCGATATCAGTTAAACGCACTTCTACATTTTTCAGCTTTAATAACTCTTTAAAAACTTTCGGGTTATTAAAATTTAAATACGTGGAAGTAAGAATACGCCCTTTAATGTTTCGAAGGGATAATTCATATAACACTGTTTTTAACATCGCTAAACCACTCTCTGTAATAAAAGCGACTGAAATAAAAAACTCCTTACACGTTTTTAACTCTTGCAGTAAAGTCGGCAACACTTGCTCTTGTTCATTATTTAATAATAATTGTGGTCGATATGTAAGCGGCGCTACAATGTTCGAATCAATAAACCCTCGCTCAATCGATTTCTGTAAATAATTTTGACTAACTTCACTCATCTAACAAACTCCTCTTGAATCTTCTTTACTGCTGGTATATCTGCTGCTGCCCAGTTTAATTCACCTAATTCTTCTACAGCCAACCATTTGCTCGCCTGATGTTCTTGAAGAACCAGTTCTCCTTTTAAAATTTTTGCTTTAAATGTCTCTAAACGAACAATAAATGTCTCATATTCATATGTGGTATCTTCAATTTGTTCATACACTTCAATCTCACACATTAATTCTTCTTGAATCTCTCTTATTAATGCTTGCTGTTTTGTTTCTCCATCTTCAATTTTACCACCCGGAAATTCCCATAATTCAGGTAGAGACATTTTTTTACTACGTTGTGCGCAAAAAATCTTTCCTTCATCGTTTACCATAACGGCCCCTACTACATGTACATGCTTTTTCATTATTTACGCCCCCTATAAATAAAACGGCAAATATCATGAGAATATTTGCCGTTTTACACTATTATTTCGCTACAATATTAACTAACTTACCTGGTACAGCAATTAATTTTTTAATTTCTTTACCGTCGATGTGTTCTTGTACGTTTTCATTTTCAAGTGCAGCTTTTTCAAGGTCTTCGCGTGAAGCGTCTTTTGCTACAAGTAGTTTCGCACGTACTTTACCGTTAATTTGAACAACGATTTCTACTTCGTCGTCTACTAGTTTTGTTTCATCATATGTTGGCCATTCAGCATATGTGATTGATTCTGTGTGACCTAGTTTCGCCCATAATTCTTCTGCAAGGTGTGGTGCGATCGGTGATAACATTTTTACGAAGCCTTCTGCATAAGCTGTTGGTACAACTTCTGCTTTGTAACATTCGTTGATGAATACCATCATTTGTGAGATTGATGTATTGAAACGGATGTTTTCATTGTTATCTGTTACTTTTTGAACTGTTTGGTTGTACACTTTTTCAAGTGTTGTGTCGTTCGAATCTTGAATCTTATCTGCTAATGCACCTGTCTCCTCATTAATGAATAAGCGCCATACGCGATCTAAGAAGCGACGTGCTCCGTCAAGTCCATTTGTAGACCATGGAATCGATGCTTCAAGTGGTCCCATGAACATTTCGTATAAACGAAGTGTATCTGCACCATGTGATTCGATAATATCATCAGGGTTTACAACATTCCCTTTTGATTTCGACATTTTTTCGTTACCTTCACCAAGAATCATCCCTTGGTTGAATAATTTTTGGAATGGCTCTTTCGTTGGAACAACGCCTAGATCGTATAACACTTTATGCCAGAAACGAGCATATAGTAAGTGAAGTACTGCGTGTTCTTGTCCGCCAATATAGATATCAACTGGTAACCAGCGTTTTAATAGCTCTGGGTCTGCGATTGCTTCTGTATTGTGTGGATCGATATAACGTAAGAAGTACCATGATGAACCTGCCCATTGTGGCATTGTGTTCGTTTCACGACGACCTTTCATACCTGTTTCAGGGTCTACAACATTTACCCACTCTGCGATATTCGCAAGTGGTGATTCACCTGTACCTGATGGGTGAATATCTTTTGTCTTTGGTAATTCAAGTGGTAGTTGATCTTCTGGAACTGTTGTAATTGAACCATCTTCCCAATGGATAATTGGAATCGGTTCACCCCAGTAACGTTGACGAGAGAATAACCAGTCACGTAAACGATACGTTACTTTCTTCTCACCCACTTTATTTTCTTCCAACCAAGCGATGGCTTTTTGAATGCCTTCTTCTTTATCAAGTCCATTTAAGAAGCCTGAATTAATGTGTGGACCATCTTCTGTGAATGCCGCTTCTTCAATGTTGCCGCCTTCTAATACAGGGATGATTGGTAAGTCGAATTGTTTCGCAAACTCGTAGTCACGCTCATCATGTGCTGGAACAGCCATGATTGCACCTGTACCGTATGAAGCAAGTACATAATCTGCAATCCAAATTGGCACTTCTTGACCGTTAATTGGGTTGATTGCATAAGCACCTGTGAACACACCTGTTTTTTCTTTTGCAAGGTCTGTACGTTCAAGATCTGACTTCATCTTCACTTGATCTAAGTAAGCTTGTACTGCTTCTTTTTGTTCTGGTGTTGTGATGTCTTTTACAAATTCATGTTCTGGTGCTAAAACTGTGTAAGTTGCACCGAATAATGTATCTGGACGTGTTGTGAATACGCGGAATTGCTTATCTGTTCCTTTAATTTTAAAGTCTACTTCCGCACCTTCAGAACGACCAATCCAGTGGCGTTGCATATCTTTAATATTTTCAGGCCAATCCACATCTTCTAAATCGTCAATTAGACGGTCTGCATAAGCAGTGATTTTCAGCATCCATTGTTTCATCGGACGACGTTCTACTGGATGTCCACCACGCTCTGATTTACCATCGATGACTTCTTCATTTGCAAGAACTGTTCCAAGTGCTGGGCACCAGTTTACAGCTACTTCATCAATGTAAGCTAATCCCTTTTTGTATAATTGGATGAAAATCCATTGTGTCCACTTGTAGTATGAAGGGTCTGTTGTATTAATTTCGCGATCCCAATCATAACTAAAGCCAAGCTCTTGGATTTGGCGTTTGAACGTTGCAATGTTTTGCGCTGTAAATTCAGCAGGGTCATTCCCAGTATCCAGTGCATATTGCTCTGCTGGTAAACCGAACGCATCCCATCCCATTGGGTGAAGTACGTTGTAACCTTGCATACGTTTGAAGCGAGATAAAATATCTGTCGCTGTATAACCTTCAGGGTGTCCTACGTGTAGACCTGCTCCTGATGGATATGGGAACATATCAAGTGCATAAAATTTTGGTTTTGAATCGTCATTGACTGTTTTAAAAGATTGGTGTTCATCCCAATACTTTTGCCACTTCTTCTCAATCTCTTGATGATTAAAGCTCATGTTTTTTCCTCCTTTAATATAAGAACGCATTCACCAATGACGGAAAATAAAAAGTCCCGTCCCTTGAAAAAGGGACGAGACATATAATTCCCGCGGTACCACCCAAATTAGTGAAAACACTCAACTTGAATCCTTATCGCGGATTAACGGCGTAGGTCAATCATTCCTATGCAGACTCCCAAGGCAAGTTCGATTCCATCCGTTATTAGCTCCCACCAACCGCTAACTCTCTAAAAACTTCCGTTATCTACTACTCCTGATCTTCGTCCTATTAGTATAATGCCTTTATTTTATCTGAAAAGCCTTAAAATAACAAGTCCATTTCTTTAACTCGTTACTTTCTTCCTTTTAAGTGGCAAATCGTAGAAGAAGAATGGAATTGCCGCAAGGAATAGAATACCGATTAATACGATAAACGTCACTTGCATGCCATAAGCTTGCGCAAGTACACCACCTACAACCGGTCCTAGCATACGCCCGAATGTCGCAAAACCATTAATCAATCCTTGGAAGAAACCATCTTTCCCCTTTGGTGCGAGCACACTTGCCAATGTTGGAACGACTGGCCAGATGAACATTTCACCGAATGTTAGAATGACCATTGCGACAATAAACATTGTGAATGTTTTTGCAAAAATTAATACAACAAACGACACGATGAAAATGGATAAACCAAATAAGATTTGTGCTTTATAACGTCCTTCTAATTTGCGTACAATTGGCGCAATTAGTGGCTGACCAAGAACGATTAGGAAGCCATTCACAGCCCAAAGTGCACTATATTGTTTTAACGATAAACCGAGATCTTGTGTATAAGTTGAAATCGTTGATACCCATTGTGAGTACACAAGCCATCCAAGTAAGAAGCCGACACCTAAAATACATAGCGCAATGAGTGGTGCACGATTTTTCAACTCACCTTTAGGTAATGCTGCTGTTGGACCATACGCATCTTCTGTTTGGATTTTTTTGAACTTGAATGCAATGCCTAAGAAAAGAATATACATAATTAAATTAGCAACAAATAAATAATCAAAACTATACGAAGCTACAACACCTGCTAATACAGGACCCACTGCTACTCCAAGATTTTGTGCTAAGTAAATGGCATTGAATCCTTTTCGGCCACCTTCTGGCCACGCAACACCAACAAGCGCGAACATACTCGGAAACACAATCCCGCCGCTAAAACCGATAAGCGCAAGTAGCCATACATATTGCGGCCATCCATGCCAAATCGTTAAAAGTGCGAGACCCACAATCGTCAAAATAATACCAAATAAAATCGTTTTATAACCGCCTATTTTATCAAATAAATAGCCGCCGAGTAGATTCCCTACTACGCCAGCTGCTGCATTTAACATTAATACAAGTCCTGCTACTGTTAAACTCTGACCGAGGTGGTCATGCAGATAAATTGTATTCATTGGCCATAAAAAAGAGTTACCTGTCGTATTTACAAGCATTCCGATCACTAAAAGCCAAACTGTTTTTGGCATTTTCATGCATAAACCCCCTCCTATAATCTCAAAATGAGATGATATCTATCTCGTAATATTAAAGGAGAAATCACCTCGATACAACCCCAAATATTCCGATTTCCGAAAAATATTTTAACAAACACTTTTTAGCATATCGAAAGCATTTCATGTTAAAATAAATCGTTAGAGGAGATGACAGAAACAATGACAGAAAATCAATTTCCTTTCCCTTCAGATGGAAAGAGATATTATACATGGAATCGTTACTTACGCAATGAATTCGGTTCAAAAGTATTCAAAGTAGCACTTGATGCTGGGTTCGATTGTCCAAACCGAGATGGTACTGTAGCATTCGGCGGTTGTACATTCTGTTCAGCTGCTGGTTCAGGTGACTTTGCAGGCGATCGTGTAGATCCAATCGACGTACAATTTGCTAAAATCAAAGAGAAGATGGAGCATAAGTGGAAGGGTGGCAAAACGATGGCCTACTTCCAAGCCTATACGAATACACATGCACCACTTCCTGTATTAAAAGAAAAATTTGAAGCAGCGCTTGCATGTGAGGGTGTTGTCGGTCTAAGTATCGCAACGCGTCCAGACTGTTTACCAGATGATGTTGTTGAATATTTAGCCGAGTTGAACCAACGTACTTATTTATGGGTAGAATTAGGTTTACAAACAGTACATGAAAAAACAGCGAATTTAATTAATCGCGCGCATGACTATCAAACATACGTTGAAGGTGTTAATAAACTGCGTAAACATGGTATTCGTATTTGCACCCATATCATTAACGGTCTCCCTCTTGAAGACTACGATATGATGATGGAAACAGCACGTGAAGTAGCCAAACTCGATGTACAAGGCATTAAAATTCATTTACTTCATTTATTAAAAGGAACGCCACTTGTCAAACAATACGAAAAAGGCCAATTGGAATTAATGGATCAAGATGCCTATACGCAACTTGTTGCAGACCAATTAGAAGTCATTCCGCCAAGCATGGTCGTACAGCGTATTACAGGTGATGGACCGATTGATTTAATGATTGGACCAATGTGGTCAGTGAATAAATGGGAAGTATTAAACGGTATTGATGCAGAACTTGCAAAACGTGATAGTTGGCAAGGTAAGCACTATGTACCTGCGGAGATGACGTCTTCATGCGATTAGAACGTGTTTTACAATATGCTAAAACTCTATTAAGAGATACAATCGAAATCGGTGATACAGTTGTCGATGCCACTGCTGGTAATGGACATGATACATTATTCTTAGCTGAACTTGTTGGCGATACAGGTCGCGTCTATGCATTTGATGTACAACAACAAGCTGTTGATGCGACAATGAGTCGTCTTGCGGAAGCTGGTGTACAAGCAAGATGTGAAGTCATTCTTGATGGACATGAACAAGTAGCCAACTATGTATCTAAACCGATTAAAGCAGCTGTTTTTAATCTTGGTTATTTACCCGGTGCAGCACATGATGTGATTACAAAACCTTCTACGACGGTGGCAGCACTTGAATCATTGCTTCAACAACTCGTTGTAGGCGGTATGATTGTCTTAGTCATTTACTATGGACATGAAGGTGGTAAAGAAGAACGTGACCGCGTACTCGATTACGCCGCTTCTCTCCCTCAAAAACAAGTCCATGTACTGCGCTATGAATTCATCAATCAACAAAATGACCCACCATTCGTTATCGCACTTGAAAAAGTAAAAGAATCCCCTAAATGAAAAAGGAGGCATTCACTCAATTGAGTGATGCCTCCTTCTATCTTATTTATACTTCTTCAACTTGTTCACCATTTAAAATAAGTGAATGTGTAATTTCTGCTTTTAATGAAGCGGAAACAGCACAATATTTTTCTTCACCTAATTTAATCGCACGCCATACTTTTTTAGCTGTAATATCACCATCAACTGTGAACGTAATATGTGCTTTTGTAAAGGCAGTTGGCATTTCCTCTTTACGTTCACCATCTACTGTAATATCTAATTTTGTAATTTGGTCTAAATGTGGTTTTAAAATCATCGTCACATCAATACCAATACATCCTGCTAAAGCACTCAATAACATCTCTGTTGGTGTTGGTGCAGATGAATCGCCACCATATTTTTCAGTGGCATCCATTAACATCGGAAATCCTGAATCGCCTTTTGCTTCAAAAGCACGTCCACCTTGCCAAGTTGCTTGAATTCTCATTTCTATTCCTCCTAAAATTCGTTTACTTTACGAATAAATTGTTGTGCACGTTCTGTTGTTGGTTTCGTAAAGAACGCTTTCGGGTCTTGTGAATCTTCTACAATTCGACCATCTGCCATAAAGACGATACGATCGGCAACATCACGCGCGAAATTCATCTCATGCGTCACAATCACCATCGTCATACCGTCTTCAGCAAGATTCTTCATAACACGTAGTACATCGCCTACTAATTCAGGATCTAGCGCTGACGTAGGTTCATCAAATAACATCAATTGTGGTTCCATCGCAAGTGCACGCGCAATCGCAACTCGTTGTTGTTGACCACCCGATAATTGCGAAGGATAGTTATCTAATTTCTCAAGTAACCCGACTTTGTCGAGTAAACGCTCTGCACGTACTTGTGCTTCTTCTTTTTTTAATTTTTTTACAACAATTAAAGATTCCATCACATTTTCGATGACCGTCTTATGCGGATATAAGTTGAACTGTTGAAATACCATTCCCGTCTCTTGACGAATCCCATAAATCATTTGCTTTAACTCTTTTTTATTCATATTGGCTTCAATCGTATGTTGACCGACTGTAATTTTACCTTCTGTTAAAATTTCTAGACCATTCAAACAGCGTAAAAATGTACTTTTCCCAGAACCTGAAGGCCCAATTACTGCAACTACTTGATGTGCTGGAATTGTAATCGATAAATCATGTAATACTTCTAGTTCATCAAATTTTTTTGATAAATGTTCTACTGTAATCATATGGACACTCCTAATAAACGGATAAACGTTTTTCAACTCGGTTTAAAATGAATGTGAAGAACACACTCATCGCCCAATACATTAAAGCAATCATAATGTAAAACGGCATATATACATAATATTGCGCGACTAATAACTGAGCCGCGCGCATTAATTCCGTTACAGCAATTGCTGATACAAGCGATGTTTCTTTTAACATACCGACGAATGTATTCCCAATTGGTGGAATAGCGTAGCGAACTGCTTGCGGAATAATGATTCGCTTCATCGCCTGTCCTTCTGTCATACCTGATGCAACAGCTGCCTCTAATTGTCCTT
This sequence comes from Kurthia sp. YJT4, assembly GCF_030219945.1. Lineage (NCBI taxonomy): Bacteria > Bacillati > Bacillota > Bacilli > Caryophanales > Caryophanaceae > Kurthia > Kurthia sp. YJT4. The sequence continues at coordinate 2,205,947 of NZ_CP126689.1, forward strand.
TTGGTACAGACTGTAAAGCACCTCGGAAAGCTTCTGCGATATACGCTGCAATATTAATACTTAACGCGATACAAGCTGCTACAATGGATGGTAATTCAATACCATAATCACTCAATCCATAATAAACAATGAAAATTTGAACAAGCGGTGGAGTACCTCGAATAATCGAGACATAGAATCGTGCAATATTACGTAAAAATGTATTGCCTTTTACACGCATGATGGCAATGATTAAACCTAAAATTAACCCAAAAAACATTGAAACAACGGTAATCAATAATGTATAGTAGGCACCTTGTAAAAGGAAACGCCAATTATCTAGTACGAGCTCCATATTTAGTCCCTACCTTGCTATTTTGTATATTCTGCTGGTGGTTCTTCGTTAAACCATTTTTTATAGATTTTTGTGTATGTTCCGTCTTTCTCCATATCATTTAACGCTTTATTTAATTGATCCACTAGCTCTGTTTGACCTTTTTTCACTGCGATACCAGCTTTATCTGATTTTAAAGCTCCACCAACAGCTTTAATTTTATAGCCATTTTCTTCAACAATCGGTTTTAAAGCAAATACGTTATTAATCGTTGCATCAATACGTCCAACATTTAAATCTTTTAATGTTGTGATAACATCGTCATACGTATTAATTTTGAATTCGCCTACTTTTTTCATTAAGTCATTACGAAGATATGCTTCATCGTTTGTACCTAAACCTACACCAATTGTTTTCCCTTTGAAGTCTTCTGCTGATTTAATCGTTGTATTATCATCTTTTACGATAGCTTTTACTTCATTTGTAATATATGGCTCTGTAAAATCAACTTGTTTTTTACGATCATCTGTAATCGTTACTTGGCTTACTAACATATCAAACTTCCCTTTTTGTAAACCCGGAATCAATCCTGAAAAATCTTGTGCGACAAACTTCGCTTTTTTATCTAAACGTTTTGCAACTTCTTTTGCAATATCAACATCAAAACCTGTATATTGCTTATCTTTATCTAAGTAGTTATAAGGTGCATATGTCCCCATAATCCCTACTGTTAATTCTTCTTTTTTCGATACATCCTCTTTACTCGTATCGTCTTTTGATCCACAAGCTCCTAGTACTAATGCAGATGCTGCTACAAGTGATGCTAACCAACCTAATTTTTTCATCTATAATTCCTCCCTTTTTTAAACACCAAAAATGCCAAAAAACTCAAAGTGAACCGTCTGTTGAACGAGTTCCTCTAACGTTAACTCTTGAAATGCTGCTTCATGATCCACCCAACGACTTAGTACACCCTCAATTAAACTCATAATAAAAACCGCTAATACTTTTGGATTTTTATGTTCTGCTACCATATGGAATTTTTGTGCCTGTTGAATGTTATGCACAAATGCTTCTTCCATATTCTTTTTAATGCGCACAATTTGTTTTTGTAATAATTCTTCTGATGATAAGCCTTTAAAAAGTAACATTGTAAAAAAGCGATTTTCTTCTGCAAAGTGAAACAGTGCTTCAAATAATCGAGTAGATGAATTCACCGACTGCTCTACTGGAACGCGTGCATTTTGAAAGCCGAGTGAAATCATTTGTAATATTTGCTGATTTCCTCTTTCTAAAATATAGAGCGCGATTTCTTCTTTACTTTTAAAGTGCCAATAGAACGTACCTTGTGACACACCCGCTAATGCAACAATATCTGAGATTTTCGTCTTCGTATAACCCACTGTTGCGAATTGTTCTAATGCAATCTCAATCAATTGCTGCTTTCTTTCTTCTCTCGTAATCCGCTTTGTCATCATCACCAATCCCTTAACTGATTCATCAGTCAATTAATTCCTATGGAAATACTATAGTTTATATTATCTCGAATTGCAACTATTTATTCCGATAAATTTAATAAGATTTCAATGTAATCAAAATAACCCACGAGATTTTAAAGGAATCTCGTGGATTATTTTTTCATTTTCTTTTAAATAAACCTTTCATAAAGCCAGTCGGCTCTGGTTCAACCTCTTGTACTTCTTCTTTCAATTTTTGAACGGTTAATTTATTTAACACTGACATGATTGCACTATTTTGTGATTCAACGCGGTCCAACTGGCGTTTATAATCCACTTTTGGCTCTTCTAATTGATGCTTCATCATACTCATTTCTTCTTTTAACCATTCATTTTGTTGATGTTGCATTTGTATAAGTTGTAGCAATTGTGCATTTTGCGCTTCAATACCTTGAATATGATCTGCCAGTAATTCCATTGTTTTTGATAAATCATCGTATTTTTCAACAACTTGTGTATGATACTCTCGTTTAGCTGGTAACATCTCTGCATCTTGCACAATCGTATCATCGCCAATAATAACAGCTGCTGCTTCTTTTAATGTCATGCCTTTTTCTTGATGCAACTGTTTATAATTTTGAAAAACATGTACATCTTCTTCCGTAAATAAACGATAATTTCGGTGATCTCGCTTTACATGGTAACCACTATTTTCTAATATCGAAATATAATGCTTGAGTGAAGATTTCGTTACGCCAACTTGTATAGCGAACTCGGCAGTACCGAACATTTTTTCCATAATAATCAAATTCCTTCTTTCTTTACAAAACTATCTCTATTCTCTCAAAAATTATATTAAAATACTATGATTACACAATAAAAAAAGAGAGACGATTACGTAAATCGTCCCTCGCTCATTATTTATTTCTCCCAAAATGTCGCATTTTTAATCCCAACTTTTCGTGGGTCAAATACAGGATCTAGCCCCATACGTTTTTGTTGTTCATAATCTTTCAAAGCAAGAACGGCTGGTTTTGCCATAAATAGTATCGCAATGACGTTCACCCATACCATAATCCCTAAACCAATATCTCCAAGCACCCAAGCTGCCGCTGCTGGTCGTACAGCGCCAAAATAAGTAGCTAAAAGAATAACAATCTGTACAACGCGCACACCGATTTTTTGTTTTTTACCATCAAATAAATACGCCACATTCGTTTCAGCAATATAGTAGTAAGCCATCGTTGTTGTAAAGGCAAAGAAGAATAGAGCAAAAGCTACGAAGATTGTACCAAAACCTGCAATTGGGAATGCTGCATCTACAGCATGTTGTGTGAAGGCTGTTCCTGCTTCTACACCAGGTAGATGTTCTACAATAAATGTTCCCTTGCCATCATCTTCTTGTACATTGTACATACCTGTGAACAAAATCATAAAGGCTGTTGCTGTACAAACTAAGAATGTATCCAAGTAAACTGAAGCAGCTTGTACTAAACCTTGTTTTACAGGGTGTGATACTTCTGCTGCTGCTGCTGAATGTGGTCCTGTACCTTGACCAGCTTCATTCGCATAAATACCACGCTTTACACCCCAAGCAATGGCAGCCCCTACCATACCACTAAACATTTGCTCAGCACCAAAAGCACTTTTGAAAATTAAAGCGAAGATGTATGGCACTTCTGAAATATTCATTGCAATGATGATTGCGGCCACTAAAATATATGCAATCGCCATGAAAGGAACAATAATTGAAGCAGCAGTTGCGATTCGTTTTACACCGCCAATAATGATTGCACCTAAAATTACACAAACTACTAAACCAGAAACCCATTTTGGTAACTCAAATGCATTGTACATCGCATCAGCAATCGCATTTGCTTGAACGGTTGGTTGTAAAAATGACATAGCGATTAATGCTGCAATGGCAAAAATCATACCTAGCCAACGTTTACCTGTGAACTTATGTATGTAAAAAGCAGGGCCACCACGATAAACACCGTTTTTCTCTTCTTTATAAATTTGCGCAAGTGTCGACTCAACGTAAGCTGTGGCTGAACCAATGAAAGCAATTGCCCACATCCAGAAGATTGCACCAGGTCCACCGAAAGCAATCGCTGTTGCTGTCCCTGCAATATTCCCCGTCCCTATTCGACCTGATAACGCCATTGTCATCGCTTGGAATGATGAAACACCTGCATCTGATTTTTTGCCTGTGAAAATTTGACCGAACATATCTTTTAAGAATCGAACTTGTACTCCCCTAGTTCTCACAGTAAATATAAGTCCCACGATGAGAATACCGTAAATCATCCACGGACCCCAGAGTAGTTCATAGATGGTATTAATGATTGCTTCCATGTAAATCCCCCTAAATACGAACATTTTAAATATAAAACATATTAAACGTACGTTTTTGTCAATTACTATATTGTTCTATTATATAAAAGTATTATGTCTTTTTAAAGAGATAGTTCTACATTTTTTCGCTCACTCATACATTTTTCCTCTAATTGTACTTTCAGAGAATACAATTAAGTCATTTTTAAACCTTTATTTTATATGTTTTTTATATATTTAATATTTTTGTATTTCTAGAGTAAACTACAGAAAAAAGAAAAGGAATCATGCCACTTATAAAACGTGACATAATTCCTTTTTAAACGATATACCCTATTGTTCGTAGTCTGTTCAAAATAAAATCTTCTGTATATTGATAAATCAAATCACGTTCTGGTTCTTGGAACAAATCATGATAACAGTTCGCCCACTCTTTGTAAGCATACTCAGATAATTTCTGTTTCTCCAACCATTGACGATTGTATTGAGTATCAATAATTTTATCGCTCTTTCCATTCATCATTAAGACAGGTATGTCTTTAAAATGATTTTCTAATTGATAAATGGCTTTCATAAATTGTTGAACATCATGGTACCAACGAATGGTTACATTAGAGTTGTAATAAGGGTCTCGCCCCATTTCTGTATAAAACTCATAACTACGTGATAAAAGCTTCGTATTCATCTCATGATGCATTTTAAAGCTCCCTGCAATCTTACTCACTCCTTTTAAGGCTGCAGCGAATTTTGATGGTTGATGCTGTAAATGTAGCCAAGGTGATGTCAAGATGGCTCCTGCAATCTCATATTTAAATTCACCTACTGCATACATCGCTAATGTTGCCCCAAGACCATGCCCTAAAATAAATAATGGTAAGTTATATTGTGTCGCTTCATAAATCATTAACTTTATATATTTTTCATATTGTTTTAAATATTCATCATGGGCGGATTTCACTTTACTTTCTTCACCATGCCCAGGTAAGTCCCCTGTGATCACATGAAAACCTGCTACACGAAATTTTTCAATTAACCATGCGTATCTTCTATGATGTTCATACGCACTATGTACGATTACAATAACTGCTTTTGCATGTCCGTCTGCTTCCCATTTCCACATAAACTTCTCTCCTTCATAGTACTCATTCTTATTGTAACGCATTCCTCTACTTTTTCGTTCCATAAATCCATGATGTTTGATACGATTATGTTACAGTTCAAAGGAAAGAGGGATGAATATGTTATACCCATACAAGGGAAAAGAACCAAAAATTGATCCGACTGCTTTCATCGGTGATAATGTTGTTATTACAGGTGATGTGACAATTGGAGAAGGTTCATCTATTTTTTATAATACTGTGATTCGTGGTGATGTGTCACCTACAATCATTGGAAAAAAGGTAAATATTCAAGATTTATGCTGTTTACACCAAAGTCCAGCTCATCCATTAATTATTGAAGACGAAGCTTCAATTGGACATCAAGTAACACTTCACAGCTGTCATATTAAAAAAGGGGCTTTGATTGGTATGGCTTCGATTGTTTTAGATGGTGCTGAAATCGGCGAAGGTGCTTTTATCGGTGCTGGTAGTCTTGTAACACAAGGTAAAGTGATCCCACCGAATACACTTGCATTTGGTCGCCCTGCGAAGGTTGTACGTGAATTAAATGAAGAGGATAAAAAAGATATGCAGCGCATTTTAAACGAATATTATGAAAAAGGACAATACTATAAATCTGTTCAAAAGAAATAACCTTAGTATTTTTATACCCTTCACTTCTTTTTTTTAACATTTAAAATACTATTTCCTAAAAAAACTAAAAGAAGGTGCTTCTCTTAAACTAGCATCTTCTTTTTATTATTTATACTATCAAAAGAAAAAACCAGCCTTCCTAGGGGGATACCCGAAAGGCTGGTTTTATTCTTCTGTAAATTAGTATCCCCAGATCATAGCGAATAATGAACCGAATACTGTTACTAAACCAATAACTACTGAATATAGTGTAATGACGTAAATTGAACCTTTATCGTCTGTTTCACCAATATGCATGAATAGTACTAGTTGCAATGAAGCTTGAGCAAGTGCTGTTACCCAAAGAATAACTAAACCTGCTGTTAATGATACATCAAACTGCACAACGGACAGTGCAGCGATTGTTAAAATGATTGATCCAATAAACCCAAGGACATGTTCTTTTGGAAATAATTGTGCCATTTTACATCATTCCTTTCAAGTAAATAAAGCTGAATAGGAAGATCCAAACAACATCTAGGAAGTGCCAGTATAAAGAGAAGATGAACGCTTTATTGGCAGTACGCTTATTAATACCGTGCTTAGCAACTTGAATAATAATCGCAATTCCCCATAGTAAACCAAACGATACGTGGGCACCGTGAGTACCTAGTAAAGTCATTAAACTTGAAGTAAATGCACTTGTTTGAATCGTAGCATCTTCGTGATAGATATAAGTGATAAACTCATCTACCTCTACCGCGATGAATCCTGCACCAAGAATTAATGTAATGATGTAGAATACGATCATTGGTTTAACACGGCCTAAACGCATTGCGTGAACACCTAAACCAATTGTGAAACTAGATGTTAAAAGTAAGAATGTTTCTAGAATTACTGGTGGTAATTCAAAAAGGTCAACGCCTGTTGGACCTGAACCTGTACGGTCAACTAATGTGAAATACGCTGTGAATAAAGTTGCGAAAAGAACAATTTCTGCGCCTAAGAATACCCAGAAACCGAAGATTTTCAAATCATTTTCTTCACCTTGGTACTCCAATGGCACTGAATTATTATGTTTTGACATTATCGGTCACCTCTCAATTGACGCTCTGTTTCTTTTAGCTTACGCTCTGTTTCTTCGATTTCTTCAACATGGATATGACGACCATTATCAATTTCAAATGAACGGTAAGCCATGAATAGTAGTGTCACAATACCTAAGATAATTGCGATACCAATTTCGTTGAATACGAAGAAGAATGATGCTAATCCCATAACAACTGATTGCCAGAATGGCGCTGCAGAGTCATTAGGCATATGAATATCTTTAATTTCGCCTGCTTGTAAATCGCGGCCTTCTTTTTTAGCAAACCAGAATTCATCAAGACGAGAAATTTTTGGAATAACTGCGAAGTTATACTCAGGAACTGGAGAATGAGTAGCCCATTCAAGTGAACGACCATCCCATGGATCGCCAGTAACTTTTAATTCTTCTCTGTGACGAACACTGTAGTAGATGTTGTAGCAAAGCGCTAAGAAACCAAGAGCTAATACTAATGCACCAATGAATGAAATCATGTTTAATGTACCATAGCCTGTTTCAGCTGAGTACGTGTACATTCGACGGGCGTAACCATCTAAACCTAAGATGAACATAGGGAAGAATGTTACGTTGAAACCAATTGCAATTAACCAGAAACCAACTTTACCGATTGAATCTTTAAGTTGGAAACCGAAGATTTTAGACCACCAGAAGTGGTAACCAGCTAGTACACCAAATACTGTACCAGGAATTAATACATAGTGGAAGTGGGCAACTAAGAATAATGTATTGTGATATTGATAGTCAGCACTTGCCATTGCTAGCATTACCCCAGTAACCCCACCGATTGTGAAGATTGGAATAAAGCCTAAAGAATATAACATTGGTGTTGTGAATGTAATACGACCATGACGCATTGTTAATAACCAGTTGAAAATTTTAACCCCAGTTGGAACTGCGATTAACATTGTAGTGATTGAGAATACGCCGTTTACTGCTACGTTTTGACCCATTGTGTAGAAATGGTGGGCCCATACTAAGAATGATAGTAACGAGATGATGATCATAGAAGCAACCATCGAACCATAACCGAATAAGTTTTTACGAGCAAATGTAGAGATTACCTCACTAAATACACCGAATGCTGGAAGAATTACGATGTATACCTCTGGATGTCCCCATACCCAGAAGATGTTCGCCCAAAGCATGTCCATACCGCCATCTTCTGTAGCGAAGAATTTAGTACCGAACTGGCGATCCATTGTCATCATTACAAGTGCTACTGTTAACACTGGGAATGCAAATACGATGATAATGTTTGCGATGAATGATGACCAAGTGAACATTGGAACTTTCATCCATGTCATACCTGGAGCACGCATTTTCACGATTGTTGTTACAAAGTTAATCCCTGTCATTAATGTACCTAGACCCGAGATTTGTAGTGACCAAGCATAATAGTTATTGTTTACGCCTGGGTTAAATTCAATACCTGCAAGTGGGAAATAAGAAGTCCAACCTGCGTTTGGAGATCCACCAATGATGAATGAAACGTTAATTAACACTGCACCCATTGCGAATAACCAGAAAGATAATGCGTTAAGACGTGGGAATGCTACGTCGCGCGCACCAATTTGTAGTGGAATAACTACGTTGAACAAACCAAATAAGAATGGCATTGCTACGAAGATAATCATTAACACACCATGTGTACTGAAAATCTCATTGTAGTGTTCAGAGTTTAATAATTTATTATCCGGAACAGCAGTTTGAGCACGCATTAATAACGCCTCAACCCCACCTTTGAATAACATTAGTAATGCTACGAAAATGTACATTACACCGATTTTTTTATGGTCTACTGTCTTTACGTAGTTAGTATATAACCAACCCCATAACTTGAAATATGTTAGACCTGCAACTACTGCGATTACACCAACTAAAATACCGATCGCCGTACCCATGATCAGTGGTTCTTTAAGCGGTGCAAATACTTCACTCATTGTCATTTTGGTAAACAATTTGGTTAACTCCTTTCATACATCTACTATTTAGTAAATAACATGTTGTATCAATGTAATCGGATTATTCACCGATATCGTCCATTTCTTCCATGTCGTGAGAATCTAAATCTAAATTACCATTTTGAGCTTTTTTAGATTCATTATATTTCTCAGCATCCATCATCTTAGAGTGATCCATAGGTGGTGAAGAGAAACCTAAATGAGTAGAAGAGAAGCTCTTACGTCCAACAACACTTGCTTTAAGTAAGTTACTGAACTCTTTTTCTGTTAATTTTGGTTCATTTGCTTTTACATCTTTAACCCACTGATCGAATTCACCTTGTTTTTGAGCAGTGATTTCGAATTGCATTGCCTCGAATCCTTCACCGTTGAAGTTCGAGTTACGACCCCAATAGTCTCCCTCGTGGTCTGCTGCTAAATGGATTGTTGTTAACATGTCTGTCATCGCATATTTCTGACCAGCTAATTGTGGAACCCAGAAACTTGTGATTGTACCATATGAGTATAAACGGAACTCAATTGGACGATCTGTTGGAATATGTGCATAGTTTACAGTTTCAATTCCTTCTTCAGGATAACTGAAATGCCATTTCCATTGTGATGATGACGCATAAATTACTAGAGGTTTCTTGTCTCCGTAACCTTCTGGTTTACTTTCTACATCCTTTAATGTGATGATTGTTACAACTGATAAGAAAGCAACTGTTAGGATTGGAATAACTGTCCAGAAAATTTCTAGTTTGTGGTTACCTGCTTCGTGTGGTGGCTCATAGTCCGCCGCTTGTTTTCCAGCACGGTATTTAACTAACATATTGATTAATAAAACATAGACAACTGCTAATACACATAACATTGTCCCGATAGAGATCCAGATCGTGTTCGATAATGTTTGTGCGTTAGGTCCTTTTGGATTTAGTACCATTAGTGGTTCACATCCAGATAAAAACACTGCTAACAAACCTGCAACGATTGGCATAATTAACACTTTTTTACTCATGTTGTACTCCCTTCTAAAACAACCTTCTTTTAATTTAAGTGCAGAATGTTGAATGGATATTGAAGTGTTTCCCCCTAACCTATTCTATGTAGAATAAGCAAGTTTATGAACTGCTGAGATGATTGAACATTTTTTACTCTTATTCGTCTTAATCATTAAGTCGTTCTAATTTCTTTTATAATTGCTATAGAACGAAAATAAGTTAAACTAAAACGATTGTTAAGACGAAGTATAAGACGAGTAAAGCAACCCAAGCTCTCTAACCCTCTTCTTACACTAAGAAGCATTCAACCTTCTTTTCAATTCAAATGAATTATAAACCTAATATCTACCGAAAAGAATAAAAATATCTATAATTTCACATTTTCTTTGAAAGTTTTTGAACGTTCTGTGGACGACTTCTATTTATAGCAATTTTCAAGCACTTTTTAGTTACTTTAGAACTACATAATTACCTTTTAATAACTTAATTGGTTTTCATAAACCAATATTTCTTTTGCAACTTTTTATAAATCCTAGAATACACTGCAAAAAATAGGTCGTTCTTACACGAAAAACTCTTGAAAATGGAAAAAGTCACAAACAAACGACATAAACCTTACAAAACCACAGTCTATTCGTTTGAATTGTAAATCTTTTCGATTGAAGGAGTTTACTCATATATTATATAGGAAAAACTTCTTACCCATTATAACATTGTTCTTCTTTTCTTCAATACTCAATTCTAAATTCAACTTCTTCTAAAATAGTCTGTAAAATCTGGCTTTTAAATAGAGTTTCTTCTATTTAAATAGTACATATGCTACTATACGTATTTTTCTTATTCACCCCCCTCTATTTTCATACGCATATAAAATATCAGACCATACCTCCTTATTCATTTTTTACCATCTCCATTATTTTCCCTTATTCCATAATTTTACTCATAAAACACCTAGGAATTTTCAATCAAAATACAAAAAGAGCGTAAGATAAGAATGTTTTTAATACAGTAAATCCCGTATAGTTTTTCGTAACCATACGGGACTATCCATTAGTGTCAACTTTCATTTTGCAAAGCGAATAGAAATAAGCAAGAAAAAATGAAACAGCTTATTGTAAATCTTATCACTATATCGAATAGCAGTTGTGAGAATAGCTTGAATTATTTTTTATATGTTCAAATGATTTAATTATTTTTATTTTAGATACTTTGATTTTACTCTATTAGAGTATTTTTAAATCGTTTTTCTTAGTACACTTTCCGGAAAATAGACACGGTCAGTTTGACGTGAGCCATCTGGTTGGACATTATATTTTATATAAATCATCTTACTCAACATGTTTTGAAGTGTATTTGTTAATAAATCTTTTTTATTTTTTTCTGTTACTTCACAGTAAATCAACTTATTCGTGCCAACACCATTGTTTACATATAGTGTAAACAAAACAGATGAATTGAAATAATCAAATATATTTTTACGAATGGTTATATTGATTGTGCCATTTGTATTAAATATTTTCGCATGCTTTTTACTCATCTTAAATGTATTTTTTCGATTAATGTATTCGACCAATTCATTGCACGAATCGGATCTTTTCGTAAATTATAAAAAAACATTCGACCGAATAATTACTTAGTTGTGTAATTTTTTATACGAATATTTATGCGTACCAATCGCGCATAGTATATTTGAAAACTCATTCTTACACTATTTTATACTGTTAAAAATTGATGTAAACGATAAAAAAATGGCAGGAGTTTCATGTTTTTGCATGACTCCTACCATTTTACTTTATTATTTTAAAAGTTTTGCTTTTAATGCATCTGCTTTGTCTGTTGCTTCCCATGGAACATTTAAATCCGTGCGTCCAAAATGACCATAAGCTGCTGTTTGTTTATATATAGGACGACGTAAATCAAGCATTTTAATAATACCTGCTGGACGTAAGTCAAATAATTCACGAACAGCTTCTACAAGTTCTGCTTCTGTTACTTTGCCTGTGCCGAATGTATCGATTGCGATTGATACAGGTTGTGCTACACCGATTGCATATGCTAGCTGTACTTCTGCTTTATCTGCAAGACCAGCAGCTACGATGTTTTTCGCTACATAGCGCGCTGCATAAGCACCTGAGCGGTCAACTTTTGTAGCATCTTTACCAGAGAATGCACCACCACCATGACGTGCATAACCACCGTAAGTATCAACAATAATTTTACGACCTGTTAAACCTGCATCACCTTTTGGTCCACCAATTACAAAGCGACCTGTTGGATTAATAAAGTATTTTGTATCTGCATCTAATAATTCAGCAGGTACAACTTCCGCAATCACATGTTTACGAAGGTCTTCATTGATTTGTTCTAATGTTACTTCCTCATCATGTTGTGTTGAGATAACGATTGTATCCACACGCACAGGGTGGTTATTTTCATCGTATTCTACCGTGACTTGTGTTTTACCATCTGGACGTAAATACTTTAATAATCCTGATTTGCGAACTTCTGTTAAGCGACGTGATAATTTATGCGCTAGACTAATTGGTAGCGGCATTAGTTCAGGTGTTTCATTATTTGCATAACCGAACATTAAACCTTGGTCGCCAGCACCGATTGCTTCGATATCTTCATCTGTCATGCTTCCTTCACGTGCTTCTAAAGCTTGGTCAACACCTTGTGCAATATCAGGTGACTGTTCACCGATTGCTACAAGTACAGCTAGGTTTTCTGCATCAAAACCATATTTACCACGTGTATAACCGATTTCTTGAACTGTTTCACGAACAATTCCTTTAATATCTACATACGTAGATGTTGTAATTTCTCCTGCTACTAACACAAGTCCTGTTGTAACAGTTGTTTCACATGCTACACGAGCATTTGGATCTTTTGCGATGATTGCATCTAAAATCGCATCTGAAATTTGGTCACAAATTTTATCAGGGTGTCCTTCCGTAACACTTTCTGATGTAAATAATCGACGTTGAGCCATAATTGGTTTCCTCCTATACGAGATCGCCTCGAAAAAAGATACGGTACTCTTTATCCATGTGTGTTTCTTCTATATAAATGTAGAAAAAACTCCAAGCCAGCCTATGCTGCTTTTTACACGAGGATTTTTTTTATAGAAAGTGCCAGTATATACGTAATAAAAAGGTAGTTGTTCCACCACCATATATTTTGAAATAAAAAAACCCTCTCACTCATACAGTATGAGAGAAAGGGGTTATTTCGTAAGCACCTTTCACTCTTATCGTTCAAGGAATGAATCCTTGCATTCAGATTAGCACCAGCGCATCTCGTGAAATGAAATGCAGGTTGCCGGGTTTCATAGGGCCTGACCCTCCACCAGCTCGGGATAAGAGTATCCGTTCATAGCCTATGTTAGTAGAATTATACGTCGATGTCAACCTCAATCTGAATATGACTTAAATGTTATACCTATATATAGAGTGTTTTAAATAAAGTATATATATAATTTGTCCTAAACATGATAAAATGTTAAAAAAATAAAAAAACATATCATATTAGTATAGACTAATTCTTTTAATGTGTTATACTAATTCCATAAATGATGACTAACCACATTTGTGGGTACAATAAATACGAAAAAAGGATGGTATATACACATTATGAATTCAGTAGAAATGATGAATGAACTGAACACACTTCTATCAGGTAATAACATTAAAGAACAACTAACTGTTCCAGAATTAGTTGAAAAAGCAACATCTCGCGGTGAAGCGATTTTAACAGTTGATGGTGCATTACGTGCTAACACAGGTAAATATACAGGTCGTTCTCCTAAAGATAAGTTTATGGTTGAAGAAGCGTCTTCAAAAGATCATATTGATTGGGGTTCAGTAAACCGTCCAATCTCATCTGAAGTATTTGATGCCCTTTATACAAAAGTAATTAATTATCTTAAAGAAAAAGAAGAAGTGTTCGTATTCAAAGGTTTTGCTGGTGCTGACGCTGAAACACGTTTAGCAATCCGCGTTGTGAACGAATATGCTTGGCATAATCTATTTGCACATAATCTATTTATTCGTCCAACAGAAGAAGAAGCTGCAAACCATATTGCTGATTTCACAATCGTATCAGCTCCAACATTCCATGCAAACCCAGCTATAGACGGTACAGAATCAGAAACATTTATTATGGTTTCACTTGAAAAGAAAATTATCTTAATCGGCGGTACAGAATACGCAGGAGAAATGAAAAAATCAATCTTCGGTATTATGAACTACTTATTACCACAACAAGGTATTTTATCAATGCACTGCTCAGCAAACGTTGGTGAAAAAGGTGATACAACTTTATTCTTCGGACTTTCTGGTACAGGTAAAACTACTTTATCTGCAGACGCAAACCGTAAATTAGTTGGTGACGATGAGCATGGTTGGTCAGATAATGGCGTATTCAACATTGAAGGTGGTTGCTATGCAAAAACAATCAACCTTTCAGCTGAAAAAGAACCTGAAATTTATAACGCAATTCGTTTCGGTACAGTACTTGAAAACGTAGTAGTAGATGAAGAAACACGTATCCCAGATTATGATGATGAAACACCGACTCAAAATACACGTGCTGCTTATCCGATTACGAATATTGATAATATCGTATTACCATCTGTTGCAGGTCACCCAAATACAATCATCTTCTTAACTGCAGATGCATTTGGTGTATTACCTCCAATCTCTAAATTAACAAAAGAACAAGCAATGTATCACTTTATCTCTGGCTTCACTTCAAAAACACCTGGTACAGAACGTGGTGTTGTAGAACCAGAACCAGCATTCTCTACTTGCTTCGGTTCTCCATTCTTACCATTACCAGCAACAGTATATGCTGAAATGTTAGGTAAGAAAATTGATGAACATAATGTTAATGTATTCCTAGTAAACACTGGTTGGACTGGTGGTTCATTCGGTACAGGTACACGTATGAAACTTTCTTATACACGTGCAATGGTTAATGCTGCAATCGAAGGTAAATTAAATGATGTACCAACTGAAAAAGATGCATTCTTCGGTTTAGCAATTCCAACTTCAATTGAAGGCGTACCAACTGAATTATTAAATCCTCGCAATGCTTGGGCCGATAAAGATGCTTATGACATCAAAGCAACACAACTTGCTGGTATGTTCCACGAGAACTTCAAAAAATTCGGTGAAGTAGCTGAAGATATCGCAACAAAAGGCGCTCCTTTAGTTTAAGATTAGTTACACCCAAATATCATATGGTTTAAATAGAAAAGAGGCTCTTTCCCAAAGAGAGCCTCTTTTATTGTTGTTTAATTTAATGAAATTGTATGACCTAATTGACTTGACCACTTTTCCTGTGTTTTTTCCAAAGCTTCTTTCATACCTTGTTCTTCTATTACTTCTTCTTTTAATATTTCTCGAACTACACATTCAAAAGCCGACTCGCCTTGTTCTTTCCATGCTTGTTGTAAGTTTTTATGCATATGTGTTCCGCTATTTAATTGAAAAATAATTCCGTTCAATCGTTTTAGATTATTTAATGAACCGATATATATGTCTCCAGTTTGCTTATTTGTAATCGTATAAATACCTGCTTCAATTTTTATTTCTTTATACTGCTCTTTTAATATTTTTCGTTGATCCATTCCATTCATCTCTTTTCTTATTTTTTCACCCAATAAGCACTACCATCATTTTCTCGGTCTACAAAACCATATTCAATTAAATAACGACGAATTGTTACATAATCCGGATCATATTTAGCAATCGCTGCATTTAATTCTTGCTCTGTATATCTTTTCGTTTGATCAAGCATCGATGTAATTGCGCGTAATACGATTACTTTTTGCTTCTGTTTTTTGGGGAAACGCACTAATTGTCCCTCTAAACCATTCGGAAAAAGTTTTCTTAGTACTTCTTCTTCCTCCTCACGCGTTACATGATAGCGTTCATCTACCATTGTAGCTGTTGCATGGATTGGCACATATTCCACTGGATTCTCCTCCTGTTCTTTTAATAAAGTCATCATCGCTAAAAATGTTTTTGCTTGGCGCTCTTTTTCTCTCAATGCAAAACGATATTGGCGAATTGTAGAGGCACTACCAATCGCTAATTCTTGCTGAATTTGCTGATCTGTTTTACCTTCATAAAAAGCTTTCATTACATGGCTTTGTTGTTCTGTTAACCCCGTCATTTTTTTATTAAGCTGAATAAAATAATGAAAAGGTGATTGATGTTGCGTTTGAATATGAACTTCCATATATTTTTGTGCTTCTAATAAACGCTCATTGTGTGGGTAAATAATGCCCTTTTCAATAACATCACCACAAAAAATACATGTATAGCTTTGTTCATCTTCTATAAAACCTTTTACTAATTGTTCGACAGTCGCCTGCTCAAATATATCTTTCTCCATCATGCACCTCCTATTTATATAAACAATATAACATTTCGTTTATAAATTTGTAAACTTAAATTTAAAACGTTTGTTAAAAAAGGAAGAATTACGCCTAAGCATAATTCTTCCTTTTTTAAAAATTAATTAATCTTGTTCATCTTTTACAAACACGGCATTCGCATTTCCTTCTTGGAAAAGCTCAATGACTGGCTGTGCGTCTTCGATCGATATTTGATTAAAAATCACTTCTGTACCGTAATCACGAATCTCTAATCTTTCAACACCTTCACAATCTGTAAAAGTCATCATAAACCATTTTAATTTTCGTCCATCATATGAATCATCTCGCAAAAATAAAAAATGTTCCTTTGTGAGTTCAATTGAATGAATATGCACAAGTCCTTCTTGTTGTGTATTCTCTGCTACTGCGTGTAGCTCATGAATTTGCTTAGTTTCTTCATTCCAACATTGTACTTGTACCTCTGCTAATTTCACTGCGTATCGATTCCATAATCGTTCCCAATACCAATAATTTTTTGAAAAAGGTGTATGACCATTTTGATTAATATCAATTTTCGCACGAAAATAACCCACTCATATTCACCCTTCCATCATTGTCTTTTCATCCACTGTAGTGCTTTTACAAGAACCTGATGGTTTAATTTACCCGGAAAGAAATGATTCAACTCAGGATAGTACCATGTCTCTATTCTTTTATGATGTTTTTTTAGCAACTTTTCTAACAGATGTGCATGTGTCACTCGAACATTCAAATCTTTTTCACCATGAATAACTAAGACTGGTGCATGAATGTGTTCTAATTGTTTTAAAGCAGAGCGCTTATTATAAATATCAGGCACACGACTCGGTGTACCACCAATTACTCGCTTCATCATACGACGCATATCGACTCGTTCTTCATACGTTAATTCTAATGACGACACACCTCCCCATGTGACCACAGAGGTTATATCATCTCGTAAAATAGCTGTCCATAACGCCATAATCCCACCGCGTGAGAATGCAAATAGATGAATTTTTGAAGAATTATATCGCCTTTTTAGTACATCTACTCCATGAATAGCATCATATACATCTACTCCACCAAATTGATCCTTGCCTTCTCCACCACGGTTTCCTCGGTAATAAGGTGCAAAAACAACAAAACCTTGTGATGCAATTTCAGCAATTCGTGCAGGACGTACCATACCGATTGATTGAATACCACCACGTAAATAAAGAACGCCTTCATAATCGCCTTTTCGTACGGGTTCTGCTAGCATTCCTTTCACGCGAACTCCCTCAGACCAATACGTAATTTCTGTTAATCGAATATGTGGACTAGGTGATGGATAAATTCGTTCCGTTACAATCATGGCATTCTTCACACGCGTTCGCTCTCCTTCTCTAGCATCTTCTTCATTCCAGCATCTTTCATATAAAAGCTTAAATGCTCTTCATTCATTAAATCTTCTGTTGGACAAAGAACCGCCCCTAATGTTTCGTATCTTTTGAAATCTTCATCTAGCAACTGTACTTCTGCTGTATAGACTGATTTTACAAAAGGTTCTTCACATTGCACATAATAAGAAGCAAACCACTCAATATTCGTAAGGGTAGCTCCTGTTTCTTCATACGCTTCACGAATAACTGCTTCTGTTAAGGTTTCTCCTACCTCTACCTTGCCACCCGGAAATTCAAGTCCTCTTTTTGGATGATTCGTTAATAGCCACTGATTTTGTTTTTTAGCTAATATTAAAATATGCGTCGGTTCTATTTCAAATGCCTCTTTTTTAAAAGATAAAGTGACACCATAACCATTTAAATCTGTAAATTTAAACAAGAAAATCACTCCCTTATACAAAGTGTAACGAAAAATACATAGAGAAACAACGATACAAAAAAGAGTATCGCGTATTAAGCCATACTCTTACTTTGTCTTTATACTGACATATCAAATAACTGACCACGATTCGGGTCTTGTGCGACTGGAATTTCTGACATTGTTTCAATTAGAGCTGTTGCATTTTGCTCTTGAAAATCCATTGCTTTTCCCACAACACTAAGCTGTACTTGCTGTTGTAATTGCATCGCTGATAAAGCAGATGACATTGCTGCTACGTCCATTTTTACACCTCTTTTACATTCGTGACCTTGTCTTTAATTATACATATTTTTTTACAAAATATACTATACCATCTTTACATAAACAGTGTATATTAATCTAGCAAGAAAAAAAAGCAAAAGGAGGCTATATGAATAATGAAAAAGATCATTATTTTCGAGGTACAAGGCGGCAGCGACAAAGGTCCAGACGGTTATAGAAAAGATACGATGCCCATGGTACAAGCTTTACAACAACGTGGATTTGAAGCAGAGGTTGTTTTCTACGATTTTGAACGCCAACAAGAGATTTTAAACGACGTTTTAGAAAATGCCTGTGCATATGTATCGCGTATTAATCCCGGTAACTTAAAGCATGAATCAGCATACTTTTCTATGCTACGCCAGCTTTGTGAAAATGGCATAATCGGTATGCCACATCCAGACGCTATGATTGGCTATGGCGCAAAAGATGCCCTTGTTAAATTAACAAATACGTCACTCGTGCCAGCAGACACGTATGCATATTATTCATTACAGGAGCTATTCGAGCAATTTCCTTCATCACTAGCAAAAGGAGAACGTGTATTAAAACAAAATCGTGGATCTACAGGCGAAGGTATCTGGCGAGTTTCACTAGTTGATGAAGGCGAAGTTCCACATGCAAAATCAAAAATTAAGTGTACAGAAGCAAAAGATAACCATGTGGAACATTGGGAACTCAAAGACTTTATGTATTTCTGCGAACAATATATTACAGGTGATAATGGTATGCTTGTTGATATGCCGTTCTTACCACGTATTAAAGAAGGCGAAATTCGTTTATTAATGCTAAAAGATCGCCCAATTAATGTTGTGCATAAAAAACCTCAAGACCATGAAGATGCTTTTAGTGCTACATTATTTTCTGGTGCTGCCTATCGTTATGATTCACCAGAAGAGTGGCAAGAGCTTGTAACATCATTTTTAATGCAGTTACCTGACGTTACAAAACAGTTAGGCGGTTATGATTTACCATTACTTTGGACTGCGGACTTTATTCTAGACACAAATCCAGATGGAACAGATTGTTATATACTTGGTGAGATGAATTGTTCATGTGTTGGATTCACATCAGAACTTGAATTAGCTCATGATATTGCAGAAGCAATTATCGACCGAGTGGCTACTTCAACGTATTAAAAAAAGAGGCTAAGTTTTAAACTTAGCCTCTTTCTCTTCTTTTCAAACTCTTAGAGAGTATAATGGGTTTTTAAATAAAAGAAATGGATAATTACTTCTTAGCTGTAGCTCTCATAATAAAGCTGACAATTAAAATTAAAATAATACTACCGATTAATGCTGGGAACACGTAGAATTTACTTACTTGCCATCCCCAATCTCCTAGTAATACACTACCAAGCCATGCGCCGACGATACCTGCTAGAATATTTCCTAGAATACCACCAGGCACATCTCTTTTAACAATAAGTCCTGCTAGCCAACCCAAGATGCCCCCTATAATGATGTACCAAAGAAATGAAAACATAATACCCTTCTCCTCTCATATATATAGGTTCTATAATCTATTTCCTAAAAGTTGCTAGTCTAAACATTTTTATTTAATTTTTTTTAAAATCATTCTATTGGGGATTTTTCAAAAAATCGAGTATACTAAAAGAAGGTATTCTAAGTTCATAATAGAAAGAAGTTTGATGATGAAACAAATTTTTATTTTCCTATTTCGTGTTTATCAAAAAGTGATTTCTCCTTTAAAACCACCTAGTTGCCGCTTCTATCCAACATGTTCTAACTATGGAATTGAAGCGATGCGTAAACATGGTGCAATCAAAGGCACGATTTTAACTGTATATCGTATTCTACGCTGTCAACCGTTCTCAAAAGGCGGTTATGATCCTGTACCAGAAGAATGGCCATCGAAAAAAAAATAATTTCGATGGTTTTTCTATTGTCAAAAAGTATTTTTTCTAGTATATTCATAAGAGTAAATCGTAACCATTACTATTTAAGGAGGAAATTATGAAGAAACTCTCACTACTTTTACTCGTAGCTGTTTTAACTATTTTTACAGCAGCGTGTGGTAATACAGAAAAAGAAAACAACGCTTCGAAAAATCAAATCAAAATTTATACTACAGTGTATCCTTTACAATATTTCGCAGAAAGAATTGGTGGCGATCACGTCAATGTATCATCAATTTATCCACCTGGTTCAAACGAGCATACATTTGAGCCAACACAAAAAGACATGATTGCATTAGCAGATGCAGATTTATTCTTTTATATTGGTTTAGGTCTAGAAGGTTTTGTAAGTAATGCACAAAAAACATTAAAAAATGAAAATGTTAAAATGATAGAAACAACAAAAGATGTACCCGAGAGCGCTTTAGATGTAAGTACTGCTTCAAAAGAGCATGATCATGATGAACATGAAGGTGAAGCACATGAAGATGAACATGACCACGGTGGTGTTGATCCGCACGTATGGTTATCTCCTATTATTTCACAAGATTTAGCAAAATCGATTAAAGATAGCCTTGTTCAAAAAGATGCGACTCATAAAGCAGATTACGAAAAAAATTATGAAGCATTGATTAAAGACTTGAAAGATTTAAATACAGACTATAAAGAAATGGCTGACAATGCGAAACGTAAAGAGTTCTTTGTTTCACATGCAGCATTCGGCTATATTGCTGGGACATATGGTTTAAAACAAGAATCAATTGCAGGATTAAATTCACAAGATGAACCTTCTCAAAAAGAATTAACAAAAATTGCAGATGAAGCGAAAAAAGATAATATTCAATATATCTTATTCGAACAGAATGTATCTTCTAAACTTGCAGAAGTATTAAAGAATGATATTGGTGCTGAGAGTTTAACAGTTAATAACTTGAGTGTTTTAACAAAAGAAGATATCGCTGCGAAAAAAGATTATGTATCGATTATGAAAGAAAACTTAGAAACATTTAAAAAAGCGTTACAATAATAAAATAAGTGTTAAACATCTTCTCATATGAGCATAAAAAAACGAAATCGCATCGTAATGCGGTTTCGTTTTTTTTTTCGTTACAAACCCTAAAAGAGCGAATGAAATATTTTATCAAAGCCTCTTTATGCATTTACTCGCAATTTAATCCATTCATGCACACAAGTTGTCGCTATCCCCTGCTCATACGTTTGTTCAAAAAATTCGATTTTATCTTCCATCAAACGAAGTACAGTCGTACAACGTGTGCCGTAACCTTCTCGTTTGACAAAGATTGAAGATAAATCTCGTTCTAACAAGAGACCTGCTCCTGTATTAGGTAATCGTTCATCATTCGGCTTTATATCATCTAATCCAATCTGCGCAAGTTCTTCTGTTGTAGCTTGTTGTTCTAATTGATGCGCAACTAACATCTTCATGCGCTCTAATTTTGGCCATGGTGTATTCAATGTCGCATTACTTACACAATGAATACCAGGTTCAATTGTATGTAACACATTTTCGATATTATTATAATGCATGAATGTTTCACCGTCGTAAACAAGTACATTCATTGCACCGTAACGTGTGCGTTCTTGCTGAATCGCTTCCAAGAAGGCTTCTGGATATTCAGTGCCTGCCACAAAATTTTTGACAATTTCACCACGCGACTTCTCACCTACAGGATCCATTGAAAAGTCACGATAATTTGTGACAGCGGCAAAGCGCCCATTTTCTTGAACTGCAAGCCAGCCACCCATCTTTTCTAAATCACGCCCACCAAATATATTCGGTTCATCTTCCCAAAAAGCAGCTTCTTTTGCTGGTCTTTCATAGAATTCATCGCGGTTGGCTACAACAATGAGTGGCTGATTTTCTACTACTTTATAAGCAAATGTAATGATACACATCATTTTCAACTCCTTGAATAATGTACGTTCTTTCTACACCATAACCGAAATTTCTCCTATAAGTCAAAATTAAAAAAGTGGGCTTAAGTTCCCCCCACCTAAGCTCACTTTTATGCTACTATTAATTTCGAACCGAACATATACATCACATATAGACCAATTCCCATTAAGACAGCTGTTGAAGGCTTGAAATGGCTCGAAAAAATATAAATTGCCACAATCAGAATGACCATACCTACTGCACCGATAATGCCATTTCGTTGCGTTTCATGAAAGGCTTCTTGTGACATATGCTGAACTTGCAGTTTTAAATTAAGCAATGTCAAAATCGGTAGTAGTGTAATGACTCCTGATAAGAATAAATATTTCGACTGACTTAAAATCGTAGCGAGCAGCATAACTGAACCGCCAATGATGAATTGGATGACATACCCCATATGTTTGAAATCTCCCTTTGTGTTTTGTAAATGTCGCTTCTCTTGTATTGTAATTTCATATTTAATATAAGTAAATTGAATTTATTATATAGTTAACATTACATTTTTCTATAGTTAGGTGATTACATGAGTATTTTAAAATTAAAAGCATATATTGCAGCTGTACAATTTGGTTCTTTAACGAAAGCGGCAGAGGCACTTGATTATACACAGCCAAGTATTAGTCATATGATTCATTCTTTAGAAGATGATTATGGCTTTTCGTTATTAACACGTAGCAAAAGTGGTGTGACCCCCACTGATAATGGGCTTGAGCTTCTTCCAATCATGCAAGATATCGTACAACGCTATGAACATCTCTCTGAAGCCGTTTGTGCCATTCATGGTTTAGATGTCGGAGCCATTCGTATTGGCGCTTATACGTCCATTTGCGTTCATTGGATGCCTTATTTATTAAAGGAATTCCATAAAAGTTATCCTAAAATTGATATTCACTTATTCGAAGGGAACTCAGATGAGATTCATGCATGGCTTGAAGAAGGCCATATTGATTTTGCGATTAGCACAATTCAGCGTCCAGAAGAATTTCACTTTTTACCACTCATGGAAGATCGCATGATGGCAATTCTTCCTGAAAATCATACACTTGCAGAAAATCATGCATTTGCAATTGAGCAATTTGCAGAAGAACCTTGTATTATTCCATATGAAGATACACATAAGGATGTACAACGTATTTTTAAACAAGCAAATGTTAAGCCAAATATTGCGTATCAAATTCGTGGAGATGAAGCAATTATTGCCATGGTTAAACAAGGTCTTGGTATCTCTTTATTATCAGAGCTACTCATTCAAGACCACGCTGATGATATGATAAGCCTACCTCTTGAACCAAACCATGTTCGTACACTCGGCATTACATCAAAAGACGATTTAAAAAGTTTGTCACCTGCTTCTAAAAAATTCATTCCATTCATGCAAGAGTGGCTTAAAAAACAAAAAATGCATACTAAAAGAGGAATCGTATAAAAATGATTCCTCTTTTTCAATATTATTTTGGTATTAACTCAACTAATTTACGACGAAGTAATTTCCCTGTACCATTTCGTGGTAATTCTTCGACGAAATGAATTTGTTTGGGTAGTTTATATTTCGCTAATTTATCTTCGCAAAAGGCTAAAATCGTTTCTGCATTCAATGTTGTCTCTTTTGACATAATAAAGGCAGCCGGAACTTGTCCCCATATCTCATCTTGGACACCACATACACCAACTGCGGCAATATGAGGATGCCCTGCTAATACATTTTCAATTTCAGCTGGATAAATATTTTCTCCACCTGAGATAATTAAATCTGAACGACGATCGGCTACATAAAGATAACCTTCATCATCAAAATAGCCAATATCTCCTGTGTGTAAAAAACCATCTACCTGTGTTTTAATATGGGCATGTTGTCCAACATAACCTGGTGTAACACTATCCCCTCTTACACAAATCTCACCATGGTCAAATGGTCTTTCTACTCCTGCAATACAAATCTCATTAAACATCAGTGGTTTTCCAACAGAACCCACTTTACGAAGCGCGTCTTTACTGGATAGTGTCGCTACTTGGCTTGCTGTTTCCGTCATTCCGTATGTTTGTGCTACACGGAGATCAATGGCTTCTGCACGTGTTAAATAGCTTTTGGGAACAGGACCACCGCCTACTAATAGTAATTGGAACTTTGGCGATACACGCTGTCCTTGCTCTTCAATATAAGACACTAACTTCTCTAACATAACTGCGACAGCTGACATACGAGTCGCAGTACCTTCAATTAATTGTAATGCCACTTCTTCAACTGTATATTTCTCATACAAATCTAGTCGAACACCATGTAAAATACATTTGCACAGCATAGAGAACCCGCTAATATGAAAAATAGGGACTGTACAAATCCATCCTTCATCTTCTACTAAACCTGTATTATAAAGTGCTGAGGTCGCACTCGCCATATGATTACCAATCGTTTGACGAACACCTTTTGGCTGACTAGTTGTACCTGATGTGTACATGATAGTCATTGTTTCATCTCGTGACCAATGTTTAATTACCTCTGCCTTTTCTTGTGAGGTCATTAAATCAGAAAATAGAATTTGCAATTTATGCGTAGAAGGTAATTGTTCTACTAAATCGTCATCCACAAGTAATGCATCTACTTGTGCATCTTGAATTTGATAAGCAAGTTCTGCTTCTGTTAATCGTAAGTTTAATAACACCATCTCGATACGCAATTGCATACATGCAAAAATCGTACGAATAAGATGCGGTGTTGACCGCCCAAAAATGGCAACGCGTTGTCCTTCATGTAAACCGGCAGCTTTTATAGCACCAGCATAATATTTTGATTGTTCGGATAGCTGTTCATACGTCCATTTCTCATCTTGAAAAGTTAATGCTACACGATGAGGTGTTAATGACGTGCGTTGCTCAATCCAGTTTGGTATCATTTTTTTCATCCCTAACTCTATTGTTTTCATCCTTTCTTATTCTAATACGAAACATGTGAAATACAAAACGGAAACCCCTCAAATCGAAAGGTTTCCGTTCGTATATTATTTTGTTTTATTTAATTCAACTGCGATTTGAGCACCGATATGCGCATTGTGTTTTACTAATGCAATGTTAGCTACTAGGCTCTTACCTTCTGTTAACTCTTTTACTTTACCTAATAAGAATGGCGTAACTGATTTACCTTGAATATTATTTTCTTCTGCTTCTTTTAATGCTTCATGAATAATATTTGTAATGAAGTCATGGTCTAATGCATCTTCTTCTGGGATTGGGTTAGCGATTACCGCGCCACCAGCCATATTTAAATTCCATTTTGTACGTAAAGTTGCTGCAACTTCTGCAGGTGTATCTTGACGGAAGTTTACATCAAATCCTGATTTACGTGTGAAGAATGCTGGTAATTCGTCTGTACCATATCCAATAACAGGCACACCTTTTGTTTCTAAGAATTCAAGTGTTAAACCGATATCTAAAATTGATTTTGCACCTGCACATACAACACCTACTTTAGAAGTTGCTAGTTCTTCTAAGTCAGCTGAAATATCCATTGTTGTTTCTGCGCCGCGGTGAACGCCACCAATACCACCTGTTACGAATAACTCGATTCCTGCTAATTCAGCTGCAATCATTGTCGCTGCTACTGTTGTCGCACCGATTTTTTTCGTTGCGATTAAGTATGGAATATCACGACGAGAAGCTTTTGCTACATTATCCGCATTACCGAACATTTCTAATTCTTCATCTGATAAACCAATTTTGATTTTGCCGTCGATGATTGCGATTGTTGCTGGAACTGCGCCATGTTCACGAATGATTTGTTCTACTTCACGTGCTGTTTGTACATTTTGTGGGTATGGCATACCGTGTGAGATAATTGTTGATTCTAATGCAACGATAGCTTTACCAGCGTCCATTCCTTCTTGTACTTCTTTTGATAATTCGATGTATTGTTTCATAATTAATCCTCCAGTTCTTGTTCTAACGATTGTTTTGTTAATTCAGGACGTACAGTAAACTTAGATTCAAGCGTATTTTTCGCATTGATTAATCCTGCTTGAATCGTCTGTTCAAATGTGTACTTCTCTAACCAAGCATGTACAACTGCTGAGACGAATGCATCTCCTGCGCCTGTAACATCCTCAATTTGATTTGCTGCTCGTGCTTCAAAATGTGTTGGCATCAAGTTCTTGTTTGCAGCATAAACTCCCTTTGCGCCAGCTGTAATTACGACATTTTCTACGCCCATCTGAGCGATCTCTTGAATTGCTTGTAAATAATCTGCTTCTGATGTAATCGTACGATTTGTTAATGTTTCGGCTTCATCTGTATTACAGATGAACCATGTAACGCCTTCTAATGTTGTTGGCATACGGTTCATCTTTGGAGAAGATACCGGCACAATAATAAGAGGTACTTCTCTCGTTACTGCAAATTGTTGAATATAATCAACTGTTTCTTTCGGACAATTCAAATCAACTATAATTGCCGGAGCAGTCGATAAAACATGTTCATGCTTCATTAGAATTTGTGGTGTTAATGCATCATAGACGTCCATATTCGCTGTTGCCATAACCAATTCGCCTTGTTCATCCATAATGGCTGTGTAAGAACCTGTTGAACATTGTTCCAACTGCTCGACTTCTTCTAAATGAATAAAAGCATTCGAAGCTGCAACAATTGCTTGCCAATCAGAATCTTTTCCAGCAGTCGTCAGTAAACTCACTTGATGTCCAAGTCTTCCCAAGTTTTCAGCAATATTTCGCGCTACGCCACCTACACTTTCTGTAGATGTTACAGGATTTGATGTCCCCATCTGAACCTGTCCCTTCAAATGAAGTTTTCGGTCCATATTGGCTCCACCAATACATATAATTTTATTTTCTTTTGGCAATACGTACGCTCTCCCTATAATCTTACCCTTTTTCACTAACCCCGATATTAAGTTAGCTAGAGCCGGTCTCGACATTTCTAATTTTTCAGCCATCTCTTGTTGCTGCATAAACGGGTTTTCCTTAATGAGTTGAATCAGTGCTTGTTCTCTCTCCGTCAATGTCATCACCCTAAGTTTTATTTGTTTACATCATAAACAAAATTAAGTCTAGTGTCAAATGTTTATAAAAACAAACTTTTGTTTAATATCAATATAAATAATAAACAAATTTGACAATATAAACCTTATAAGTTAGTATTCAATGTAACTTAATAGGTCTACACTAGGGGTGTTATTTAACTGAGATGAGTCCTACTCAAACCCTTTGAACCTGAACTAGTTAATACTAGCGTAGGAAAGTGTCAATTCTATACATACTGAAAAAAGTCTGTACTTTTTTGTTATGCAATGATTTGTTATACACAACTTTCCTACGAAGGTTGTGTATTTTTTATTTAAGTTGAAATAAATAAGAGGAGTTGTTTTGAATGAAAAAAACAGTAGTAGTTACAGGTGGGAGTAGAGGGTTAGGTGCAGTTATTGTCAAAACACTTGCACAACAAGATTTTCAAGTTGTCATTAATTATTATCAAAGTAAAGAAGCTGCTGAAAAATTAGTAACTGAAATTGGTGAAGACAAAGCGATTGCTATTCAAGCTGATGTAACGAATCGACAAGAAGTCGATCAATTAATGAACATGGCAACAGAACACTTTGGTCAAATAGACGCTGTTGTAAATAATGCATTAATCGACTTTAAATTCGATCCGATTAAACAAAAATCTTTCAAAGACCTTTCTTGGGATGATTATCAAAAACAACTGGATGGTACGTTAAAGGCTGCATTCAATACAAGCCAGAGTGTAATTCCGCAATTTATTGAAAGAAAAAATGGTAGCATTATTAGTATTGGTACTAATTTATTTCAAAATCCCGTCGTACCCTACCATGAATACACAACGGCTAAAGCAGCTTTGATTGGTTTCACACGTAATCTCGCTTCAGAATTAGGCGTTTATGGTATCCGAGCAAATGTTGTTTCAGGAGGTCTTTTAAAAACAACAGATGCCAGTGCTGTTACAACACCTGAAGTATTTGATTTAATCTCTCAATCTACACCTTTAAGAAAAGTAACCACACCACAAGATGTTGCCAATATGGTAGCGTATCTATGTTCCGAAAAAGCACATGGAATTACAGGACAGAACTTTACAGTAGATGGTGGTTTAACAATGAACTAATCCCTATCCAAAATAAATCGAGGTGTAAATCATGTTAAAAACTACAGAAAAACAGTTACATATAGGTGTTTTACTATATGGTTGTGGTCATCATCAAGCAGCTTGGCTAATGGACAATTCACGCATTGAGGATATTGGAAGTATCTCTTATTATCAAGAATTAGCTCAACTAGCGGAAAAAGGATTATTGGACGCTGTATTTTTTGCAGATCATCATGCTTTTCCAGCAAATGATGCACAAGTCATGCCTGCATTTTGGTTTGATCCGCTAATTAATTTAACAGCTATTTCTCAAGTAACGCATCATATTGGTTTAGTTGCCACTATTTCAAGTACGTTCTCTAATCCCTATACAGTTTCTAGACAACTATTAAGTTTGGACCATCTCACCGAGGGGCGCGTAGGTTGGAATCTCGTTACATCAATGAGTGATAATGAAGCTCGCAATCATAGTATGGAAGCATTACCTCCCCATAATCAACGCTATGAAAAAGCTGAAGAATTTTCGATACTTATGGATCAACTATTTTTATCTTGGGATGCTTGTGATTTTGTCCATAATCGTGAAGAAAATAAAATTATCAATGCTTCAAATATTCACTCTTTTAATCACAGTGGTCATTATTTTCAAGTTGCAGGTCCTTCTACTGTACCAAAAAGTCCACAAGGTGCACCGGTCAAAATGCAAGCAGGTGCTTCAAAACAGGGCGTTGCTTTAGCTGCTAATCATGCTGAAGTAGTCTATTCAGTCTCTTGGAACCTCAAGCAAGCTAAAAATTTTCGACATAAATTAAATGACGCAATTGAAAAATCATCTAAACCTAAGAAACATATTAAAATTTTACCTGGATTAGTAACATATGTAGGTCATACACATGAAGAAGCTTTAGCTAAAAAAGAAGCTATGGACCAAGCTCTCCCAATTGAAGTTGCTTTAAAACAATTAAGCTCATTTATTCAACAAGACTGCTCAAATTGGAATATTGATGAAAAGATCCCTCCATTACCTTCTGTAGAAGCATTCAATGGACCTGTGGGACGCTATGAAACGATTCTAGAAATCATTCGTGATACCGATCCAACAGTGAAAGAATTACTCGGTTACTTAAATGCTGGCGGTGGACATTGTACATTGATTGGTACACCAAAGGAAATTGTTGACCAAATGGAGATCTGGTTTAAGGAAGGCGTAGCTGATGGATTTAACCTCATGCCTCCAACATTACCTGATAGTTTAGAAGATTTTGTTGAAATGATTGTTCCTGAAATGCAAAAAAGAGGACTTTTTAGAGAGGCTTACATGGAGCATACATTCCGTGAACGCATGGGATTATGATAATAAAAAAGTAGCGTAAACCATCCAAAGGTCTACGCTACTTTTTATAATCATTTAAGTTCTATGGGAAACGTGGGAACTGACCGAAGTCTGGTTGACGTTTTTCTTTGAATGCATCGCGACCTTCTTTTGCTTCATCTGATGTGTAGTAAAGAAGTGTTGCGTCACCTGCAAGTTGTTGAATACCTGCAAGACCGTCTGAATCTGCATTGAATGCACCTTTTAACATACGAAGAGCCATTGGTGACAGTGCAAGCATTTCTTCACACCATTTCACTGTTTCGTCTTCTAACTGCTCGTAAGGTACTACTGTATTAACTAAGCCCATATCAAGTGCTTCTTGTGCATCATATTGACGGCATAAGAACCAAATCTCACGTGCTTTTTTATGACCGATAATACGTGCTAAGTAACCTGCACCGTAACCACCGTCAAATGAACCTACGCGAGGACCTGTTTGACCGAAGCGTGCATTATCAGCTGCGATTGTTAAGTCACAAACAACATGTAATACGTGACCTCCACCGATTGCATAACCTGCTACCATCGCAACTACTGGTTTTGGAATTTTACGAATTAATGTTTGTAAATCTAATACATTTAGACGTGGAATATTATCGTCACCTACGTAACCACCGTTACCACGTACTTTTTGGTCACCGCCTGAACAGAATGCTTTTTCGCCTTCACCTGTTAAGATGATTGCACCGATTTTCGCATCATCACGCGCACGTGTGAAAGCATCAATCATTTCAGCAGTTGTTTTTGGACGGAATGCATTACGAACCTCTGGACGGTTAATCGTAATTTTTGCGATTCCATTGTATGATTCATATTTAATGTCTTCATAGACATGTTCTGTTACCCATTGACGAGTCATTATGAACTCCTCCTACTATTATAGATGTAATTGCTCTTTTACTATTGTAGCAAAAGATTGTGGATTTTCCACATGAATTGCATGCCCAACTTTTGGTACCACAATTTGTTGAGCATTTGGAATTAGTCCCTTCATCTGCTCAGAAATTGTTATAAACTTCAAGTCAAGCTCTCCATTTAATAATACCACATTTTTCTCGAATTTTGACAACTCCGACCAATATGAATTTTGTTGCCCTGTTCCCATTCCACGTAAACTATTCGCTAAACCAATCTCTTGTTGGTTCAAGCGTTCTTCTCGAATCGCATGTTGCTTTTCTTCAGATAATAACTTTTGTGTTTGGAATAACGGGATATCTTGCCAATAATCAACAAAATCCACAATACCTCGCTGTTCAATTCGATCTGCCAGTAAATGATCCAACTGAATACGCTGCTCACGTTCTTCAATCGTTTTTAAACCCGGTGACGCATTTTCTAAAATTAGCGTATGAATACGTTGTGGATAATTCATTGCATAAGCTAACGCCACACGTCCTCCCATTGAATAACCAATTAAATCGAATTGTTCGATTTGTTTCCATTCGAAGAAGGCTTCTAGTATTTCAACTTGTTCTTGCATAGAATAATAGCGCAATAATTTCGGTGCATCCGTCTGACCATGTCCAACTAAGTCAATTGTAATCAGACGATGTGTAGCAGGAAGTTGTTCAATCACTTCATCCCACGTGCGTGTACTACCTGTAAAGCCATGTAAAAAGACAATTGTTTGTTCTTGTCGTGCATTGTGCACTTCATAATGTACATCAATGCCACGTATATTCGTTATTACACTTGCCATAATTGATTAAGCTCCTCATTCATGCTTGCCCATAGTTTACGATGTGTGACAACATTATCTTCACGATTCGTTTGTACTTCAATGATTCGAAGATTTTTTTCTTTCGGTTGTTGTAAAACAGACTTAAATTCTTCCTTCGTATGAACATGCTCATACTGTGCGTCATACATACGTGCCAATTCCTCAAAGCCAAGTCCTGTAGGTGTACCAAATAGTTGTTCATAATGCGCTTCAACAGACGATTGTGCTAAATAAGAGAAAATACCACCACCATCATTGTTCATCACAATAATCGTTAACTGTGTATCTTGATAACGACTCGCAAGCAAACCATTCGCATCATGTAAAAACGCTAAATCACCAATTAATAAATACGTGTCGCGCATCGTACCTAATTGCGCGCCAATTGCAGTAGATACAACACCATCAATACCATTTGCACCACGATTCGCAAATATACGAATATCACGCGCTGTTTGGTAGAAGAATGTATCTACATCACGTATTGGCATACTGCTGCTCACAACTAAATCACTTTCATTTGGTAAGTATTCAAACAGCATTCCTGCCAGTGCACCTTCATCATGTTCTTTAGCAATATAGGCTTTCACATGTTGACATGCAATTTCATTTGCTCGTGTAAAGATTTGTTGGTACTCCGCGTCATAGTTCATCTCATCTACATTAAAATCAGACATCCAAGAACCGATTTCTGCTTGAATGTGTGTAGTTGTAACACCTAACGGATCTCTAAATAAACTATCTTCATCTACTGTAATAAAAGTACGTGGTTTCACTGCTTTTAAAAATAGTGTTAGCGGCTTTGAAACAGGCTGCGCACCAAATCGAATGACCGTATCTGGATGCATGTTCTTTTTAAATACATCATTTTTTAAGATACTATCATAATGTTCGATCACATAATGCTTACAGTCATTTGGCACTTGGGTACGTAGCTGCGATAAACTTTCAACTAATACAGGCCACTTTAATGTACGAATAAATGACCAAACTTCGTTTAAATCTGTACCTTCTGCTAATTCCCCCATTACAACAAAACCTTTTCTGGCTTGTTGAATAGCCTCTTTCCAAAATTGTAGTGCATCATTACTTGGTACGAGTTTCGCAGTAAATGACTGATGAAAAGTTGGCTTTGGTAATTCATCTTGAAAATCAATCAAAAGCGGCTCTCTAAAAGGAATATTTAAATGTACAGGTCCTTTAGGAGAAGCCATCGACACCGTTGTAGCGCGTGCAATATGACGTTCAATATGAGGCAGTGTCGCTTCATATTCGTCTGGAATTGGTAAATCAACAGACCATTTCACATGATGTCCATATAAGTCCGGTTGATTAATCGCTTGCGGTGCTCCGACGTCGCGCAATTCATGCGGACGATCTGCTGTTAAAATAATAAGTGGAACTCGTGCATAATATGCTTCTACAATCGCAGGAAAGTAGTTGGCTGCTGCTGTTCCTGATGTACAGAGTAACGCAACGGGCTTTGCTTTTGTTTTCGCCATACCTAGCGCTAAAAAAGCTGCTGAGCGCTCATCTACTTGTCGAAATACATTAAACTCTTTAGAAGATGCAAACCCATAAGCAAGAGGTGTCGAACGTGATCCTGGACTTATAACAACATCGGTTACGCCATACTCTGCTAATGAGCCGATGATTCGATAAACATAATCCGATAGAATTTGCTTATTCATCATTCAACTTTCCTCCTAATGTACGTAACATCGGTCTAAACTTCACCAATGTTTCCTCGTATTCACTTTTTGGTTCAGAATCTTCCACAATGCCGCCGCCTGCATATAAATAAGCTTTTTTATCTTGTAATAGTGCTGAACGAATCGCAACAGCAAACTCACCGTCGCCATCTGCGTTAAGCCAACCAATTGGCGCTGCATATACACCACGATTCATCGGTTCATACTGGCGAATCATCTCCATCGCAACTTCACGTGGTGATCCTCCAAGCGCAGGCGTTGGATGTAATTTTTCAACCATTTGTAAGATTGTTGCATCTTCTTTTAAAATCCCTTCAATTGGCGTATGAAGATGCTGAATATCACGAATCTTTAATAAATCTGGATGATTTGGTAACGTGTACTGTTCACACGTTTCTTTAAATGAATTTGAAATCATATCTACAACATACTGATGTTCTTGTAAATTCTTCGTATCATTTAAAAGAATACGCCCAAACTCCTCATCTTCTTGAACCGTTGCACCACGTCGAATCGAACCCGCTACACAAGATGAATACGCTTTTTTATGATTTACAAAAACTAGTCGCTCAGGTGTGGCACCTAAAAACAAGTCCTGCCCTTGCTCCTGTGCAAATAAATAACTTTCTGGTTGTTCTTCTGAAAGTTGTGCTAATAAATTCGACGTATTTACTTCCTCGTCAAACGTCAGCGCAAGTGAGCGCGCAATCACGACTTTATCCGCTTGTTTTGCTTTGATTTGATTTGTTACTTGTGTAATAGATTGAAGATATTCCTCTTTATACGGTTCTTCTGTTAATACAACATGTGGTTTGATATACGTCTTTAATGTACGCCCTTTCGCTTGCTCAAGCAATGCTTCTCGTTCTTCTCGTGCAAGCTCAATATCTTCATCTGTAATGACTTCCTCTGATACAAGATGTGTATTCATGTAAAAGCGTCCATTTGACTCTACTAATTGGTGTTTTGCCAGTGCGAAATTCGCATGTGAAAAATTAGCCCATTCATCCGACACACCTTTTTTTGGATCAAAGGTAAAGCTACCAAATAAAATGGGTTGTTGTTTAATTCCTTTTAATGATGTTGAATGAATCAAATGTTTCCATGCTTTTTCAACATCTTCATAGCGAGCATCTGCATCATTACTTTTAATTGTATAAGCATGACCTAGCCCAACTAATGTGAAATCTTTATCTTTGTTTTGCCAATAAAAACATTGTCCCTTAAACTTTTCTTCGCCGATTTCAAAAAATACTAAAGTAGATTGTGTTTCTAACTCTTTCGACTCAATATAAAAGTGGACTGTCGACTGATCAGTTTTACTTAGATCGCCGTTTATCGTCGACAATTTACGATTCATCAAAATTACCTCCGTCAGTAGATTCTAAATCTACTCGTACATACTTACTTCATATACTATCATACAACTTTATAAGCTATTCAGCACATAATAAATCCTAGCTTCTTTCGATTTTAGAAATAAAATGTTGAAAGTTTTCAGCTGCAATTCCTTTTATTTCTTCTGTTGTAAAAATACCCTCTAATGCTTGTAAAAGATTCGGTATTTCTTCTGTTCTCGTAAGATTTTCAACATACAAATCAATTCCCTCAAAATCTGAGCCAAGACCAACTCTAGATGGTGTGATGATTTTAGCAAGGTGTTTGATATGCTTTACTAAGTCATCAATTGTCACAGATGCTTCATTGCTAATAAAAGGAGGATAGAATACACAATGTACGTGCCCACCTTTTTCAGCGATTGCTCTTAATTGTTGATCATATAAATTACGTGGATGATCTTGAATAGTACGTGCATTTGAATGACTGGCAATCACATATGTTGCTTCTTGCAGCGTATCCCAAAAACCTTGTTCATTTAAATGCGATACATCGATAATAATGTGATGTGCATTTAATAAAGCAATGACTTCTCGACCAAAAGGTTTAATCCCCATTGCTGGGTCTTCTTCAGCGCCATAAGCTACTGCATTTTCATGATTCCAAGTTAATCCACATAATAAAATGCCTGCATCTATAAATGTTTGAAGTTTTCGCAGATCTGAGCCAATCGCATCGCAGCCCTCAAGACTTAACACTGCACCAATTTGATTCGATTGTAATTGTTCTAATTGTTTCCAATCTGTAATGTGTACCATTTCTTCATAAGGTGTTATGATTTCCTGGTGAAAAATTTCTACTTGGCGAATCGCTTCTAAGTATCGTTGATTTTCATTTAGTGTATCGTCTATAAAAATCGCAAATACTTGTAATTTCGTATTTGTCTTTTTTAATTGTTCTAACGTTACTTCTAGTTTCTCATTGTTTTTAAAAGAGATTGGTTCTTCTGCTTGTGATAATGTATAAAGAACGTCACAATGCAAATCAATTATTTCCATTCTTACACCTCGTTTTACTATTCCATTACTTTAACTATATAGATGTTTTAGACATTGTTCTAGTAAATATAAGAAAAAAGTCAAAACAATATCGTTCTGTAACGACATCGTTTCGACTTTTATTTAATAGCAGAATATAATGTTATTGCATCTACAATGTGTATTGGTTCTCCACTTGCAGCCCCTTTCGCATTAAGAGTGATTAATGCGTAAGTCTTTCTCTTTTTATTAGCAACTGAAGCAAGTGACAACCCACTCTCTAATGTGTATCCTGTTTTTCCACCTACAAATGTAAAAGAACGCTTTTCATTAGGGTTTATTTTATTAAACAGTGTGCTTGAGAATGAAAAGCCTTGAGGACGTAAATTTGTTTTTTGAACACCGTACTGTTTAGCAGAGAAGATTTCTTTAAATGTTGGGTTTTTCATTCCATATTGAAGCAATTTCATTAAGTCATGTGCAGTTGAATAATGATTGTCATGATGGAGACCTTCAACATTTTCAAAATGAGTTTGATCCATATCAAGTTCTTTTGCTTTCTCATTCATTAAATGAACGAAGTTTTTTTCATCACCTGCAACATATTTTGCAATAGCTAAAGATGCATCTGCTCCTGAAGGTAACATAACACCATATAGTATATCTTCAACTGTCACTTTTTCATTAGGCTTAAATCCAGCAATCGAAGCGTTTGCTTGTTGAATATAATCAAAAATTGAATCGGGAACTGTTACTTGATTTTGTAAATTCGGTATATTTTCTAATGCAACAATAACAGTCATTAATTTTGTTAACGATGCTGGATAGGCTCTTTTTTCAGCTTCTTTTGCATAAAGTACTTGATTCGTATTTAAGTTAATTAAAAGAGCTTCTTTACTTTTAATATTCTTTTTTAAGGTATTTATATTTTGAATAGGTAGCGCTTTATTTTTTTCTTCTATACTTTTTTTCATAGCAATCTGTATGGTTTTTTCATTAGCAAATAACTCCTGAACTTGCATTACGGCAATAATGAATCCAGATAAAATAATCGCTGTCACTGAAATATAAAGAATTTTTTTCATATGAAAACTCCTTACTTTATATGGTTCTATTAATAATAGATATTTGTTAGAATACCCTACCAAATAATTTAAAAAACAAAAAAATAATCGATTGCATATCATATGCAATCGATTATTAGTATGACCCCTACGGGATTCGAACCCGTGTTACCGCCGTGAAAGGGCGGTGTCTTAACCGCTTGACCAAGGGGCCAATATGGCGGAGAAGGAGGGATTTGAACCCTCGCGCCGGTTGCCCGACCTACACCCTTAGCAGGGGCGCCTCTTCAGCCACTTGAGTACTTCCCCATATGGCTCCGTTGGCAGGACTCGAACCTGCGACCCTCTGATTAACAGTCAGATGCTACTACCAACTGAGCTACAACGGAATCATATAAATGGTGGGCCTAAATGGACTCGAACCATCGACCTCACGCTTATCAGGCGTGCGCTCTAACCAGCTGAGCTATAGGCCCATTTTGGAGCGGGTGAGGAGAATCGAACTCCCGACAACAGCTTGGAAGGCTGTGGTTTTACCACTAAACTACACCCGCAATCATGGTGGGTTTGGACGGAATCGAACCGCCGACACTTAGAGCTTCAATCTAATGCTCTACCAACTGAGCTACAAACCCATGATTGATTGTACTTATGTATCTTTTTAAAAATGGCGGTCCGGACGGGACTCGAACCCGCGACCTCCTGCGTGACAGGCAGGCATTCTAACCAGCTGAACTACCGGACCATTTTTAATTGGTTGCGGGGACAGGATTTGAACCTGCGACCTTCGGGTTATGAGCCCGACGAGCTACCGAACTGCTCCACCCCGCGATAATAATATTTATATTGTATGGTTAATATGGAGGAGGAAGAGGGATTCGAACCCCCGCGCGGTTTGACCCGCCTGTCGGTTTTCAAGACCGATCCCTTCAGCCAGACTTGGGTATTCCTCCGAGATAGTATATAAAGTTCTTACTTGGTGGACCTTGCAGGACTCGAACCTGCGACCGGACGGTTATGAGCCGTCTGCTCTAACCAACTGAGCTAAAGGTCCTTTAGGTAATATGGCGGCCGAGGGGATCGAACCCCCGACCTCCCGGGTATGAACCGGACGCTCTAGCCAGCTGAGCTAGGCCGCCATAATAATATTGGTTAAAGTTTTAAATTGGTGGAGCCTAGCGGGATCGAACCGCTGACCTCCTGCGTGCAAGGCAGGCGCTCTCCCAGCTGAGCTAAGGCCCCAATATAATGGGTATGTTGTTAATGGTCGGAATGACAGGATTCGAACCTGCGACCCCTTGGTCCCAAACCAAGTGCTCTACCAAGCTGAGCTACATTCCGGAAATGGTGCGCCCGGCAGAAGTCGAATCCACAACCTTCTGATCCGTAGTCAGACGCTCTATCCAATTGAGCTACGGGCGCAAAAATAAGTATATACGGTTTTTAAAAATGGTGCCGAGGGCCGGAATCGAACCGGCACGGTGATCACTCACCGCAGGATTTTAAGTCCTGTGCGTCTGCCAGTTCCGCCACCCCGGCATATTTGGAGCGGAAGACGAGGTTCGAACTCGCGACCCCCACCTTGGCAAGGTGGTGTTCTACCACTGAACTACTTCCGCAATATGCTTAGATATTTTTTATCTGACAGTTATGAAATTATAAGAAATTATGGTGCGGGTGAAGGGAGTCGAACCCCCACGCCTTGCGGCGCTAGATCCTAAGTCTAGTGCGTCTGCCAATTCCGCCACACCCGCATAGTAAATATTAAAGTGGTGAGTCATGCAGGATTCGAACCTGCGACCCTCTGATTAAAAGTCAGATGCTCTACCAACTGAGCTAATGACTCAAAATGGTGCCGGCGAAAGGAGTCGAACCCTCGACCTACTGATTACAAGTCAGTTGCTCTACCAACTGAGCTACACCGGCATATTTTGATGGTGGAGGATGACGGGATCGAACCGCCGACCCCCTGCTTGTAAGGCAGGTGCTCTCCCAGCTGAGCTAATCCTCCATTATATAACAGCCCGGCAGCGTCCTACTCTCACAGGGGGAAACCCCCAACTACCATCGGCGCTAAAGAGCTTGACTTCCGTGTTCGGCATGGGAACGGGTATGACCTCTTTGCTATCGCCACCAGACTATTTTCTTAAGATTTCTCTTAAGGACAAGAATTATTATATCAGTTTAACGAGTGAATGTCAATCGTTTTTCTAAAATAATTTTTATTCTTTCAAAACTGGATAAACGGTTCATTGAAACACACAATTGTTTTGGTTAAGTCCTCGATCGATTAGTATTCGTCAGCTCCATATGTCACCATACTTCCACCTCGAACCTATCTACCTTGTCGTCTTCAAGGGATCTTACTTACTTGCGTAATGGGAAATCTCATCTTGAGGGGGCTTC
>NZ_CP126689.1:2247500-2497500 GCF_030219945.1 Kurthia sp. YJT4
CAAGAAGCAAGCTTCTTGGTTTGGGCTCTTCCCGTTTCGCTCGCCGCTACTAAGGGAATCGAATTTTCTTTCTCTTCCTTCAGGTACTTAGATGTTTCAGTTCCCTGAGTCTGCCATCAAAACGCTATGAATTCACGTTAGGATACTGTTCGATTAAAAACAGTGGGTTCCCCCATTCGGAAATCTCCGGATCAAAGCTTACTTACAGCTCCCCGAAGCATATCGGTGTTAGTGCCGTCCTTCATCGGCTTCTAGTGCCAAGGCATTCGCCATGCGCCCTTAATAACTTAACCTAATTGATTCCAATCTGCTGCGTAATACTTTGTCAGCTACACTTGTTCGAATGCTCATGTACGTATGTACACTCCGCTTCTCACTGCGTTTGCTTTCGCGTCTTACTTGCATCTTGAAATAATTTTCACATAAGTTATTAAGCCTAAAAAATTAAAACTTAATAATTCAAAATCTATAAAAGAAATTTGTGTTTGTGTTACTTTCAATGTCGTTTTATCCAGTTTTCAAAGAACAAGTTTTACTCTGCGACGAGTAATCGCAGGAGCAAGGTTTGAAGATCATTTGCATGAGCCTTCAAAACTAAACAGCAAGTAAGATAATCTGTAGAAGACCAAAGGTCTTTTCCGTTATATTCCTTAGAAAGGAGGTGATCCAGCCGCACCTTCCGATACGGCTACCTTGTTACGACTTCACCCCAATCATCTATCCCACCTTAGGCGGCTGGCTCCTTACGGTTACCCCACCGACTTCGGGTGTTACAAACTCTCGTGGTGTGACGGGCGGTGTGTACAAGGCCCGGGAACGTATTCACCGCGGCATGCTGATCCGCGATTACTAGCGATTCCGGCTTCATGCAGGCGAGTTGCAGCCTACAATCCGAACTGAGAACGATTTTATGAGATTAGCTTACCCTCGCGAGTTTGCAACTCTTTGTATCGTCCATTGTAGCACGTGTGTAGCCCAGGTCATAAGGGGCATGATGATTTGACGTCATCCCCACCTTCCTCCG
The DNA here is from genome assembly GCF_030219945.1 of Kurthia sp. YJT4. Taxonomy (NCBI): domain Bacteria; kingdom Bacillati; phylum Bacillota; class Bacilli; order Caryophanales; family Caryophanaceae; genus Kurthia; species Kurthia sp. YJT4. The sequence goes on from NZ_CP126689.1 coordinate 2,248,525, forward strand.
GTTTGTCACCGGCAGTCTCCTTAGAGTGCCCAACTAAATGATGGCAACTAAGAATAAGGGTTGCGCTCGTTGCGGGACTTAACCCAACATCTCACGACACGAGCTGACGACAACCATGCACCACCTGTCACCAATGTCCCCGAAGGGAAAATCCTATCTCTAGGACGGTCATTGGGATGTCAAGACCTGGTAAGGTTCTTCGCGTTGCTTCGAATTAAACCACATGCTCCACCGCTTGTGCGGGCCCCCGTCAATTCCTTTGAGTTTCAACCTTGCGGTCGTACTCCCCAGGCGGAGTGCTTAATGCGTTAGCTGCAGCACTAAGGGGCGGAAACCCCTAACACTTAGCACTCATCGTTTACGGCGTGGACTACCAGGGTATCTAATCCTGTTTGCTCCCCACGCTTTCGCGCCTCAGTGTCAGTTACAGACCAGACAGTCGCCTTCGCCACTGGTGTTCCTCCAAATCTCTACGCATTTCACCGCTACACTTGGAATTCCACTATCCTCTTCTGCACTCAAGTTCCCCAGTTTCCAATGACCCTCCACGGTTGAGCCGTGGGCTTTCACATCAGACTTAAGAAACCACCTGCGCGCGCTTTACGCCCAATAAATCCGGACAACGCTTGCCACCTACGTATTACCGCGGCTGCTGGCACGTAGTTAGCCGTGGCTTTCTAATAAGGTACCGTCAAGGTACGTTCATTTCCTAACGTACTTGTTCTTCCCTTACAACAGAGTTTTACGATCCGAAAACCTTCATCACCCACGCGGCGTTGCTCCATCAGACTTTCGTCCATTGTGGAAGATTCCCTACTGCTGCCTCCCGTAGGAGTTTGGGCCGTGTCTCAGTCCCAATGTGGCCGATCACCCTCTCAGGTCGGCTATGCATCGTTGCCTTGGTAGGCCGTTACCCCACCAACTAGCTAATGCACCGCGGGCCCATCCTACAGTGACGCCGAAGCGCCTTTCAACTTCAAAACATGTGATTCGAAGGATTATCCGGTATTAGCCCAGGTTTCCCTGAGTTATCCCGATCTGTAGGGCAGGTTGCCCACGTGTTACTCACCCGTCCGCCGCTAAATCAGAGAAGCAAGCTTCTCGTCATTCGCTCGACTTGCATGTATTAGGCACGCCGCCAGCGTTCGTCCTGAGCCAGGATCAAACTCTCCATAAAAGTAGTTTGAAAGCTCATTTGCTTTGCTAGCGTTATCTTTTGATAACAATTGCTTATTCACTTAACGTGATAAGACTTGTTTGTGATTATCTTCTTGCTTGTTTAGTTTTCAAGGTTCATTCACTAACTCGCGTTAGCGACTTTAATATCTTAACAAAACTTCAAGTTGTTGTCAACATATTTTTTATTTTTATTTTTCGTTGTTTTGTTAACAACTACTTTATACTACCATTTATACTTCTAAGTTGTCAATAACTTTTTTAACATAATTTTCGAAGTATTATTTCGTTGCTTTCAACGTTGTCTTAACGACATATATAAATATAATATATGCCGTTAAGAAAATCAAGAGTTTTTCTGAAATAATTTCAAAAGTTTTTTACCATCTACTATATAAAGTAGAATACCAACAATTACAATACTTCCACCTATGTACTGTGTAGCGATTAATTTCTCTGCAAATATAAAGTAAGCTAAAATAGATGCGCCTACTGGTTCAAACAAAATAGCAATTGAAATCGTATTAGCAGATACATATTTTAAAGCCCAGTTAAATAAGTTGTGCCCCAATAAATTTGGTACGATGGCTAATAACCCAAACCAGAACCAATCCATTGGTCTTGTAACAATAAAAGTTTCCCCTTTAATCCATACATAAAGAGCTAATGTAATTGTACTAACTGTGTAAACAATCATTGTGTATGTTGTCAAACCTACTCGTCTTCTCACATCTTGTCCAAATAACATATAACCTGTTACAAATGCACATGCAATTAAAGCTAATATATCACCGTAAAAGGCTGTACCCCCTACTTTAAAATCTCCCCAACTAATTAATACACTACCTCCAATAGCAATGGCCATTGCTAAAATCCCTTTTGTACCTACTCGATCTTTAAAGAAAAAATATGTACCAAAGACAGCGAATAAAGGCTGTAACGTTACTAATACAGTTGAACTCGCAACAGATGTATAGTTTAATGACTCAAACCATAAGATAAAATGAAATGCTAACAATACGCCTGCAATCGAAGAAAAAATCCAATCTCTTTTAACAAGCTGTTTTAATTCGTGTACATGACGGTTCAAAAATAACGGTAACATAATCAATACGGACAAAAACATACGATAAAAAGCTGTAGTACCAGCTGTTGTATCTGCTAACTTTACAAAGATTGCTGAGGCAGATACAGAGATGACACCGATAAAAATAACTATTAATGGATGCACTATTGGTTTCTCCATGATGTATAACACCCACTTCCTCTATATAACTTTTTCCATTTTATAGTACAATAACCTAAAACACTCATCTATCATATCATAGGTAGTTATGTTGTACGATGCTTTATAAATACTTATTTGAAAGAGTTGATTTTATGGAGTTTTTTGCAGATACAGCTTTTGTTTTAGAATCTACATTAAAAATGGCAATCGCTGCAATATTAAGTTTAATCATCGGGGTAGAGCGTGAATTAAAGAAGAAGCCTGTCGGTTTAAAGACATCACTTGTAATCGCAACATTTAGTTGTCTGTTAACAATTATCTCTGTACAAGCTGTTCATCAAGCAACGCCAGTTCCTGGTATTAACATTACAATGGATCCTCTACGTCTCGCTGCACAAGTAGTTAGCGGTATTGGTTTCCTTGGTGCTGGTGTTATTTTAAGAAGGACTGATGATACAATTAGTGGCTTAACAACTGCTGCTATGATTTGGGGCGCAGCGGGTATTGGTATAGCAGTAGGTGCTGGATTTTATATACCTGCGATTTTATCTGTCCTTGTAGTCTTACTTGGAGTTGAAGTCATTGCACCCATCTTTACAAAGTTCGGCCCGGAACGTCTTCGCTTGCAAGACGTCCAAGTATTGATTCGTTTGGAGAGTATGGAAGATATCGAAAAAGTGATTGATTATCTGGAAAGCAATGAGTTCATTATGGAGAAGTTAAAAATTAAGGACTTAGAATATCCAGATCATGTTGTTTACCATGAAATTAGTGTTCAACTCTCATTCGTTGAAAAAACAGATACTTTTGCTGTTTATAAAAAATTCAAATCACTTCCTTTTATTAATCATATTGAGGTAACTATTCTATAAGAAGAAAGAGGTTTCATATGAAAGAAATATTCCATTTATTAAAACAAGGTAATAAACCTTCTTTACTGGCTGCTATCGTCAATTTAGTTTTAGGCATTGTAAAAGGAGTTGCTTTTTTCTTTACAGGTAACGTTGCGATGTTCGCTGAAATGATGCACTCTCTCGGAGACGCAGCCAATCAATTTTTTGTATTTATTGGTTCTGCCCTTTCAAAGAAAGCACCTACTCCAAAATTCCCAACTGGATTTGGTCGCGTTGTTAATCTCGTCTGTCTAGGTGCCGTATTAATTGTTGGTATTTTAGCTTATGAAACAATTGTAGAAGGAATTAATCATATTATTCACCCAACAACTTCTACAGGTTTATGGATTACAATCTCGGTTTTAGCAGTCGGGGTTCTACTAGAAGGAAGTGTATTAATAAAAGCTGCAACTGAGATTGCACAAGATGCTGGAGAGAAAACAAATCCTCTAACAGCTATCCCAAAAGCGCTTAAACATTTAAAAAATGCGAAGCCTGCAACGAAACTCGTCTTTATGGAAGACTCTGTTGCTACAGGTGGTGGTGTCATCGCGATTATCTCAGTTGTGATTTCTCACTTAACTGGATTTGAGGCTGCTGAAGGTATTGCTTCTATCTTAATTGGTTTAATGATGTTCTATGTTGTAGGTACTGTATTTTTAGAAAATGCACGTGGTGCAATCGGAGAAACAGATGAAGAAATGTTGAACCATATCGCTTATCTTGTATCAGATGATCCAAACATTCGTGACATTAAACGACTAGAAGTCATTAAAGAAGGTGAATTCCTACATGTGGAACTCATGGCAGAGGTTGATCCTACTTTATCTTTTGCATATGTCGATGATATTCGTGATCACTTAATGGAGATCTTACTCGCACAAAAGAAAGTATCACGTGTCACGATTCTTTTTGATGAAGATGATGGCGTAACAAATTGGCGACATATTGGCGAAAGACCTGACCAACTGAAAACGAAGGACTAGGAGGTTCATATGAGTCGAACATTATTAATTAGTGATATTCATGGTGAGTTATATCTTTTTAAAGAACTACTAGAACAAGTAAAATATGATGATGCTAAAGATCAACTTATTTTATTAGGTGACTATATCGACCGTGGTCCTGCTTCAAAAGAGGTACTCGATTTTATTATGACGTTAAAAGAGAATGGCGCAAAAGTATTGATGGGGAATCATGAGCAAATTATGCTCGATGTATTTGAAAAAGAGAATAAATACGAGTGGGATTTTTGGCTTTATACTGCGGGTGGTTTGGCAACGATGCGTAGTTATGGATTTACTGAAAAAGATTTAAAAAAAGCTGGCGATTTACATGACTTTTCTTTACACAATTTTTTATGCGAAGATCTTATCAAACATTTAGAGTTTATCCGTCATCTTGATACGTCGATTGAACAAGACAATTATATTTTCGTACATGCAGGTGTTGATCCACATATCCCTTTCAATCAAAATACGAAAAAGAGTCTGCTTTGGATTCGGGATGAATTCCATCAAAAATATGAAGGACAAAAAACAGTTATTTTCGGCCATACCCCTACAAAGCATTTACATCAAGATCGCTTGAATAATAAAATTTATTTTGGTGAAAATCGTATTATCGGCATCGATGGTGGTGCAACTTTCGGTGGACAATTGAATTGTCTAGAGCTCCCTTCTCAAAAAGTCTATTTTGTTCAAAAATAACAAAATAGTTCATTTCCCTTTTTAGTAAAATGAAAAACCGGAATCGCGACACAACGCGATTCCGGTTTTCTTATATTCATATGATTGTTTTGGGAACAATTATACCCAGCCACGGAAGCGAGATGCTTCTGCTGTTTTACGAACACCTACCATATAAGCTGCTAAACGCATATCAATATTACGTGAAGTGGCTACAGTATAAACATTATCAAATGCTTCTACCATCTTTTTAAGTAACTTTTCGTTTACTTCTTCTTCTGTCCAGTAGTAACCTTGATTGTTTTGTACCCATTCAAAGTAAGAAACTGTTACGCCACCAGCACTTGCAAGTACATCTGGTACAAGTAAAATGCCACGCTCATTCAGAATTTTCGTTGCTTCTGAAGTTGTTGGGCCATTTGCTGCTTCTACTACGATACCTGCTTTAATACGATGTGCGTTTTCTGCAGTAATTTGGTTTTCAATCGCTGCTGGTACTAGAATATCACATTCTAATTCTAGTAATTCTTTGTTTGAAATTGTATTTTCAAATAGAGTTGTTACGGTTCCAAAGCTGTCGCGGCGATCTAATAAATAATCAATATCTAAACCTTCTGGATCATAAAGTGCACCGTAAGCATCTGAGATACCAACTACTTTTGCACCTAAATCACTCATGAATTTAGCTAAGAAGCTACCTGCATTACCAAAACCTTGGATGACAATACGTGCATCTTTAATATCAATGTTACGACGTTTTGCGGCTTCTTCAATGACGATTGTGACACCTTGTGCAGTTGCTTTATCGCGTCCTAAAGAACCACCTAATACAATTGGTTTACCTGTAATGAATCCTGGAGAGTTGAATTCATCCATTCGGCTGTATTCGTCCATCATCCATGCCATGATTTGAGCATTTGTGAAAACATCCGGTGCTGGAATGTCTTTCGTTGGTCCTACAATTTGACTTGTAGCTCGTACATAACCACGACTTAAACGTTCTAGTTCACCCATTGACATTTGACGTGGGTCACAGATTACGCCACCCTTACCGCCACCATATGGTAGGTCTACAATACCTGCTTTTAATGTCATCCACATTGATAAAGCTTTTACTTCTTCTTCAGAAACATTCGGGTGGAAACGTACGCCACCTTTTGTTGGTCCTACAGCATCATTATGTTGTGCACGGTATCCTGTAAATACTTTTACTTGTCCGTTATCCATTTTGACTGGAATACGCACTTCTAGCATACGAAGTGGTTCTTTTAATAATTCGTACATGCCTTCATCATAGCCAAGTTTTTGAAGAGCTTTTTTAATTACTTCTTGCGTAGATGTGAACAGGTTTAGATTTTCTGCCATTTGATTTTTTCGCCTCTTTACTATTTAATAATTTGCAATCATATGAGAAAGTATTTTTTTGGAAATCCCATCATATTGATTCGCACATATTGTAACACAGTTTAGTTCCATTTTCTCTTATTTTGGGTTTATTTTGAAAACACTTTTTGGATTCTTTCGATTGCCCAATCTAATTCTTCTTTTGTAATGACAAGAGGAGGAGCAAAACGGATAACTGTATCGTGTGTTTCTTTACATAATAGACCTAATTCCATTAATTCTTCACAGTATGGACGTGCTTCTACATCTAGTTCTAAACCGATGAATAAACCGCGACCACGTACTTCTTTAATATGAGGGTTTTTAATTTCACGTAATTTACCCATGAAGTATTCGCCTAACTCTTGAGAGCGTTCAGCTAATTTTTCATCTTTTAATACATTTAAAGCTGCAATTGATACGGCACAAGCAAGTGGGTTACCACCGAATGTTGAACCATGTGAACCTGGATTGAATACACCAAGTACATCTTTATCTGCTACAACACATGAGATTGGGAATACACCACCACCAAGTGCTTTACCTAAAATATACATGTCTGGGTTTACATCTTCCCATTCACAAGCAAACATTTTACCTGTACGTGCAAGACCTGCTTGAATTTCGTCTGCAATAAATAGAACGTTATGTTCACGACAAAGTTCGCGCGCTGCTTTTAAGAAACCAGCTGGTGGTAATACGATTCCTGCTTCACCTTGAATTGGTTCAATCATGAATGCTGCAGTATTTGGTGTAATTGCTTCTTTTAATTGTTCGATATCACCGTAATCTACTAATTTAATTCCTGGTAATAATGGACCGAATCCACGACGATATTCAGGATCTGATGTTAATGATACAGCTAACATTGTACGTCCGTGGAAGTTCCCGTTACATGCGATTACTTCTGCCTGACCATCTGGAACGCCTTTTACATCATATGCCCAACGACGCGCAGCTTTGAATGCTGTTTCAACAGCTTCTGCACCTGTATTCATTGGAAGAACCATTTCTTTACCTGTTAATTCGCTAACAGCTTCATACCATGGACCTAATTGATCTGAGTGGAATGCACGTGAAGTTAATGTTACACGATCCGCTTGGTCTTTTAAGGCTTGGATAATTTTCGGATGACGGTGTCCTTGGTTTACCGCTGAGTAAGCTGAAAGCATATCCATATACTTGTTACCTTCTGGATCTGTTACCCATACACCCTCTGCTTCTGAAATAACGATTGGAAGTGGTAAATAGTTTTTTGCACCGATTGAGTTTGTTTGTTCAATAATATTTTGTGTAATTGTCATCTTGTTTTCCTCCTTGTTGTTTATATGTAAACGCTTTATAACAGTGGATAAAAATGAGGGGCGTAAAAACCCCTCATCCACATAAATTAAAATGCTTCTGAAACTGATTTTGATTGCATGTGTAATGTTAAGAAGTCTGGACCGCCTGCTTTCGAGCAAGTACCTGACATGTTATAACCACCGAATGGTTGGTAACCTACGATTGCGCCTGTGCAACCACGGTTAATGTATAAGTTACCTACGAAGAAGTCTTCGCGTGCACGTTCGATGTGTTCGCGGTTTGTTGAAATAACAGCACCTGTTAAACCGTATTCTGTATTGTTCGCAATCGCTAAACCTTCTTCAAAGTCTTTTGCTTTTGCAATCGCAACGATTGGTCCAAAGATTTCTTCTTGCATTAGACGAGCTGTTGGTGCAACGTCTACAACAACTGTTGGATGTACAAAGTAACCAACTGAATCATCTGCTGTACCGCCTACTGCAATACGACCTTCTTCTTTCGCTACATCGAAGTAAGAAGTGATTTTTTTGTATGCTGCTGCATCGATTACAGTTGCCATGAAGTTATCGCCATCTGTTGGATCACCGATTGTTAATTCTTTTGTTAATTCTGTTACACGTTCAACCACTTGATCGTAAACATCTTCTACGATGACTGCACGTGAACATGCTGAACATTTTTGACCCGAGAAACCGAATGCTGATTTTACAATTGCTTGTGCAGCTAATTCTAAATCCGCTTCTTTATCAACTAAGATTGTATCTTTACCGCCCATTTCAGCGATGACACGTTTAATCCAAATTTGTCCTTCATTTAATACAGAAGCACGTTGGTTGATACGTAAACCAACATCACGTGAACCTGTGAATGATACAAAACGAGTACGTGGGTGATCTACTAAGTAGTCGCCAACTTCTGCGCCAGAACCTGGTACGTAGTTCACTACGCCTGCTGGGAGACCTGCTTCTTCAAGAATCTCCATGAACTTATAAGCGATTACTGGTGTTGTTGAAGCTGGTTTTAATAGTACTGTATTACCTGTTACGACAGCCGCTACTGTTGTACCTGCCATAATTGCGAATGGGAAGTTCCATGGTGAGATGACTACGCCAACCCCTAGTGGACGGTAATCAAATTTATTGAACTCGCCTGGACGTGAAAGAACTGGTTTACCGTCTTTTAGTTCAAGCATTTGGCGTGCATAGTATTCGAAGAAGTCGATTGCTTCTGCTGTATCTGCATCTGCCTCTACCCATGGTTTACCTGCTTCAAGTGTCATCATCGCTGACATTTCATGGCGACGACGTTTTGTAATTTCAGCTACTTTGAATAGAATGTCTGCACGAACTGCAGGATCTACTTTACTCCAAGTTTTGAATGTTTCGTCTGCAACTTGCATTGCTTTTTCAGCTAATTCTTGAGTTGCTTTCGACACTGTACCTACAACTTCAGTTTTCTTCGCTGGGTTATAAGAAGTGATTTTATCTTCTGTAACGATTTTTTCGCCACCAATAATTAACGGATAATCTTTTCCAAGTTCTTGTTGAACTTTTTGGATGGCCTCTCTATATGCTTGACGATTTTCCTCTTTCGAAAAATCTGTTAATGGTTCTGTTTTGTATGGAATCATTTCTAGTCCTCCTTTGTGTGTTAAAAAGAAAGTGCAAAAAATATTTGCGTTTCTTTATCCTTTACACTTATAATAATGCAAGATAATGTTGCGTTTTTCAAGAGAAAAATTGTAATTTTAACAAATTTTTTTTACGGAGTGAGCGAAAATATGGAGAAAAACCTTGATTTAACAGTATTTTATGAATTTTTAACCGAACACTCGACAGTAGGGATTCATGCGATTAATGCACAGGGTCAAACGATTATTTACAATGAACAGATGAAAAAAATTGAAGGATTGAACTTAGAGGATATGTCAGATCGTTCCATCTTAGATATTTTTCGTTTTAATAATGCAGATGAATCAACATTACTTTATGTGTTGCAAACAGGTGAGCCTGTGTTGAATATTAAACAAACGTATTGGAATCATAATGGCCAAGAGATTACAACAATCAATGATACATATCCGGTTAAACAACATGATGAAATTGTCGGGGCTATCGAATTTGCACGTGATATTACAACACTTGAGAAATTAGTAAATCAACCTTTACAGCGTTACGGGGAACCCATTACATTTGATGTAATTACAGCTGTTTCACCTGAAATGAAGCGCGTCGTTCAAATTGCAAAAAAAGCTGCTATTGCTAAGTTACCCGTACTTTTAATTGGTGAATCGGGTACTGGAAAAGACTTGATTGCTGAAGGAATTCATTATGCAACTGTTCCAGTGCCTGATGAATTTATTACATTGTATTGCAATCGTTCTGATGAACATATGGTTGAGAAATTAACAAAGCAATTAGAAGAGCATAACAGTTGTACAATCTTTTGCGAACGAATCGAATTTTTATCGCTTGAGCAACAAAAAGGGTTACTTCAAGTGCTTGAAACATATTCAACGGAACATCTTTTCATCGCAAGTGTTGGCAATGATCCCATTGATTTAATTGCTGAACAAGTGCTATTAAAAGATTTATACTATTTCTTTGCATCTGTATCCATTACTGTACCGCCTCTACGTGAGCGTTTGAGCGATATGGGACCTTTCATTCAAGACTATTTAGCACGCTATCGTCGTATTTTCGGTAGTCAAATTAAAGGAGTCACAAATGAAGTAGAACAACTTTTCCAGCACTATGACTGGCCGGGGAATTTGAAAGAACTTGAAGTGTTATTAGATGAGATGAGTACGATGATTTCGAATGAGGAGTATATTACGTATGACTTACTACCACATCATTTTAAATTAAAGGTACAAGAATATCGTGATAGTACGCCCCTTCATGCAGAGGATTTTGTGATCCAAGCTGAACAAGAACTGATGCCTTTAGACAATTATTTACGTGAAGCAGAGGCCTATTATTTAAATAAGGTACTTGATAAATACGGTCATAACATTACAAAAGCTGCTGAGGCCCTTGGAATGAGTCGTCAAAACTTACAATATCGATTGCGTAAATTAAAAAATAATTAAATAAGGATTTAGTTTTCTTTTGAAGTATTTTACCCTATAATCAAACGAGAACATATATTCTCATTTGAAGGGGTGCTTTATTTTATGTGGAGAAAGATTGAATGCGTTGCAATTTATACACAAGATATTGAAAAATCGATTCGCTTTTATGAAATGCTCGGATTAACTAAATCATGGGATACTTTTCAAGATGAACAGAACAAGTGGAGACTTGTAGGAATGACTTTCCCTGATGGCAATTCAGAACTCGTTTTAAAAGATAATCCTGATTTACAATTTTCTGAAACCGAAATTATCGTATCGGATGTGCAAGAAACTTATGAAATGTTAAAAGACAATGAAGAAGTTATATGGATACGCACTCCTTTCCCCAATCACTTAGGGGGACATGTAGCGGTTATGCAGGCTCCTGATGAAAATGTATTTGTTTTAATCGGTAAATAACAGATTGTCACATATAAAAAGAAGAGCCCGGGACATAACAAAATGTTTATGTCTCAAACTCTTCTTTTTAATTTTGTTTAAAAACAATACTACTTTATTCTAACTCGAATAAAATTTTAGAGTAAAGTGGTTGTAGAGATGTTATTCAATTCCAGATTCTTTAATCCACTGATCGAGCTTTTCTTTTAAAGAATTAAATCCGACAGCGTCTCGTTCATTTACTCGATCTTGTAATGACTTACGCGGTGGCAATTCTTTCTTTTTCGGTGGTTTTTCTTGTAGCGCACGAATGGATAAACTAATTTTCTTATTCGCATCTTCTACTTCTAAAATCTTCACCTTTACTAAATCACCGACAGAGATGAAATCTGTAATGTTTTTGACAAAACCATACGTGATTTCAGATATATGCACCAATCCTTGCGTTTGCCCATCTAACGAAACAAAAGCGCCGTATGGTTGAATCCCTGTCACTCTCCCTGTCACCACGTCTCCTACTTTATATTTGTTTGACATCTCGTCATCCCACTTTCTAACTATTCAATTTTAAATGCTGTTATATATTCATTTAGCAGTATAGCACAGCACTGTATGTCGGGCAAAGAATCTACCAATTCACACCACTTTAGAAGATATGAATTTTCTATTTTTACAATTATATTCATGTATTTTTTCAGAATATTGTTGTAAAATGAAACAATCGTATTTATAAGGAGGATATACATCGTGTCAAAAAGGGATCAATTTGCTTCTAAAATTGGCTTTATCTTAGCTGCTGCGGGCAGTGCGATTGGATTAGGGGCTATTTGGAAGTTCCCATATATGGCTGGTACTAACGGTGGTAGTGTATTTATTATTTTATTTATATTATGTACTTTAGTAATCGGTTTACCTATACTCGTCGCAGAATTTATGATTGGTCGTCGCGGACAAAGTGACGCTGTGACATCATTTAAAAAACAAGCACCTCGTACACCGTGGTTTTTAACGGGTTGGCTTGGCTTTATCTTATCAGGCATTATCTTATCATTCTACAGTGTGGTAGGCGGATGGATTTTAAGCTATCTTGTTCGTGCAATTGGCTTCAAGCTCTCAAGCAATGACGAAAATTTCTTCGCAGAATTATTCGGAAATTTAACGTTGAATGCATGGGAAGTTGTATTAGCACAAGGTGCATTCTTACTTATCGTCATCTTAATCATCTCTAGCGGAATTCAAAATGGTGTTGAAAAAGCAAGTAAATGGATGATGCCTTTACTATTTGTGTTCTTCATCATTTTAGCAATTCGCTCGATGACATTAGACGGTGCAATGGATGGAATTAAATTCATGTTTGTTCCTGATTGGAGCTATTTAACAGGAAAAACATTATTACTTGCGCTTGGTCAAGCATTCTTCTCACTAAGTGTCGGTGTAGCAGCAATGCTCACATATGCTTCTTATTTGAAAAAAGATGTGCGTCTTGGTTCATCTGCTATGAATGTCGCTTGGATGAACATTGGGATTTCAATTCTTGCAGGTCTTGTTATTTTCCCTGCCGTCTTTGCACTCGGCTTCTCACCAGACCAAGGTCCTGGTCTTGTATTTATTATTATTCCAGCTGTATTCCAACACATTCCACTCGGTTCCATCTTTTTAATCATTTTCTTCATCTTACTACTATTCGCTACAATCACTTCGGCTATTGCAATGCTTGAAATTGTAGTTGCAACAGCAATGGGAAGTAAATTCGAAAAACGTAAAAAGTACGCTTGGTTATGTGGAATTGGTATTTTTATCATTGGGATTCCAAGTGCCTTATCATTCGGAAAGCTAGCGGATGTACAAATTCTAGGTCGCTCAATCTTTGATTTTGCTGATTTCTTCACAAACTCAATTGGTATGCCGATCGGTGCTTTATTAATGGCACTATTTGCTGGATATCAATTAAAACGTGCCGAACAATTAGAAGAACTACCTGTGAAACCATGGGTATTTACTATTTGGCGTATTCTTGTACGTTATGTTGCACCAATCGCCATCATTATTGTGTTATATCAAGGGATTAAAGGATAATACACACCAGAATAGGATAGAACAAAACATTTCAATCCCATTTTTAGAATTCGCAACGAAAAACTGGAACCGCGCTGTGGCGTGATTCCAGTTTTTTTATGCTCATGTGAGATGATATTTTACACGTATTCCCCAACCCATCCTTTTTATTTAGTTAAATCTTGTAATCAAACTGTCACTTTTTCATGAAATATAATGTTTAAAAGCTTTTTAAAACGTGAATTTATTATTATTAATACTTTTATTTTAAAAAGGATGTGTTGAATATGATGCAACAAGAGATTGCAACCCAATTACGAGTAAGTCGAGCAGAAAGAGGACTTTCACTTGAAGAATTATCGTTAAAAACGAGGATTGGTACTGAAAAATTATTACGTTATGAAACAGGTGAAGAAATTCCGACTGAACCGACATTACTCATGTTATCAAATGCACTTGAAATTCCTGTTGCAAACTTGGTGGATGGTCTACATGATGAATAGATACAAAAAAGGAGGTACAACCAATTAAATGGTGTAACTCCTTTTTCTATGTATTCATTTCGCACTACACAATACTGTATTTCACATTTTGAATATGCTACTATTAATTCGTAATACGAAATTTTATAAAATACTTTTCATTTCAAATTTAATGGCAAGTAATTTATATGAAATTTCCACACACTTTTCGAGCGGAATCCATTGTTGGAAAGAATGTTGGTAGATTTCTTGAATGCTTTTACCTAAATCAGATGGATCGTCTACTTGTTGCAACGTAGTTAAGACTTGTTCTGCTTCTACCTGATAGGATTCACGTTCTAGGTTTAAAGGATTCCACTGTTCAACCATGTGAATCACTTTTCTATTCATTTCCTTTACATCCATGTTGTTCACCTACATATTTTATTTTGATAAAGGACATGATAACATAATTACGAACAAAAGTGCACAAAAGAGCAAATGCTGACAGAAAGAAGGGGTATGAATGTTTAATTTTGACGAAACTTATTCACGTAGAAATACAAGCTCACTTAAGTGGGATTTAATGGAGAAGATTTATTCTATTCCAGATGCTTCAAAAATTATTCCAATGTGGGTAGCAGATATGGACTTTGCTGCACCTGAAACGATTACGAACGCTTTAAAAGCACGTATGGATTTCCCGCTATTCGGCTACACATTTGAAGACGAGGCATGTGCTTCTTCTGTAACTTCATGGCTAGCACGTCGAAACGACTGGCATGTACCAACAGAATCTGTACTTTATCATCAAGGCGTTGTGCCTGCTATTTCAACAATTGTTGAAGCTTTTACGAATGAAGGAGATACTGTGCTTGTGAATGCACCCATCTATCCTCCATTCTTTAATGTACCTAAAAAACTAAATCGCCAAGTAGCTTATGCACCACTGCATGAAGAAAATGGTGTCTACACATTTGATTTCGAAACATTTGAAGAACAAGCTAAAAAAGATGATGTTAAACTATTCATCTTCTGTCATCCACATAATCCGTCTGGAACCGTATGGTCTGAAGATGTTCTAAAAAGAATTGATACAATTTGTGCTGAAAATGGTGTCATTGTACTTTCTGACGAAATTCATAGTGATTTAATTCTAAACGGTACACAACATATTCCGTTCGCAAAAGCATCTTCACATGCTGACAATGTCATCACATGTGTTGCACCAACCAAAACATTCAACATTGCAGGTATCCAAGCTGCTATGATGATTGTAACCGATGCAAAAAAACGTCAAATGATTCGAAAAACAATGGAAAGTCATAGTCAAATGGGCCTTAACACATTTGCTTTAACAGCTGTACAAGCTGCTTTCTCCGAAGAATCTGAAGCATGGTTACATGCTTTAATCGATTATCTAAATGAGAATGTACGCTATGTCATTGATACCATCACACAAGAACTTCCAAAAATTAACATAAAACATCCTGATGCAACGTATCTATTATGGTTAGATATGCGCCAAACAGGTATGACTGAAAAAGAAATGATGCAAAAACTATTAGATGCAGGGGTCGCACTTGATCCCGGTACAAAATACGGTGCACCATTCGATGGTTTCCTTCGAATGAACATCGCTTGTACACGCGAAACTTTGAAAGAAGTTGTAAAACGCTTTATTCAAGCATTATCGTAAGCATCTCGTAGGTCAATAAAACTCCGATATGCTACGGCATATCGGAGTTTTATTATGCATTATTTTTCAATTACTTTGATGCTCTTAATTGAGATATCTTCTACTGGTTTGTCACGACCGTCTTTTTCTACGTCAGCCATTTCATCTACAACATCCATACCGTTCACAACGTGACCGAATACTGTATGTTTACCGTCTAACCATGGTGTACCGCCGTTTTCTATGTGTAAAGTTAATTTGTCTTCAGGATATCCAACATTTCTTAAATATGAAACGGTGTCAGCTGAAACATTTTTCGCTTGTACGATGAAGAATTGTGAACCATTTGTTCCTGGACCAGCGTTTGCCATTGATAATGCGCCGCGTAAGTTCATTAACTCAGGGTTGAATTCATCTTCAAATGTTGAACCATAAATTGATTCGCCGCCCATACCTGTACCAGTTGGGTCTCCACCTTGAATCATGAAATCTTTAATAATGCGGTGGAAAATAATACCGTCGTAGTAGCCATTTTTTGCATGTGTTACAAAGTTTTCTACTGTTTTTGGCGCTAACTCTGGGAATAATTTGATTTGAATTGGACCCATTGTTGTATCCATTTCAACTAGAATTTCATTTTCTTGTACTTCTTGGTTTAATTGTGGAAACATAATTGTCTCTCCTTTTATACGATAAGTTTATGCATTTTCTCAAAAGGGAATTTTAAGCGATACACGCGAAAATACCTTCTGAATTGTACCGTCATATTCTATCATAAAAACCATTTTAATTCAGTGTTTAACTACATTTTCATTAATATATAGAAAGAACGTGATTTTATGAGTCTTCAAAAACGCAATTTTATCATCATTTGGATTTCCAATCTCTTAGTCGCTGGAACGATGACGATGATTATGCCCTTCCTCTCTTTATACATCGAAACACTCGGTCATTTTTCAGAAGGCTATGTTCAAAAATGGTCAGGCTTAATCTTCGGAGCTACTTTTATATCTGCTTTCATCATGTCACCTATCTGGGGACGAATCGCAGATAAGTATGGCTATAAGCCGATTCTTATCATCAACGCCATCGGTCTAGCCATTAGTATTCTTCTGATGGGGTATGTAGAGAATGTTTGGCAATTCTTCTTCCTTCGTTTAGCAATGGGTGTCGTTACAGGATTCATCCCCACTTCACTCGCTTTCATTAGTACACAAACGGAGAAAAAAGAAGCAGGTAAGACACTTGGAACACTTCAAATGGGTAGTGTATCTGGTTCTCTATTTGGTCCCATTGTAGGTGGATTATTAGCCGATGCTTTTGGTTTCCAATACACTTTCTTCATCACATCTGCTTCTGTCTTACTCGCTGGTATCATCATCTTCTTCGGTGTAAAAGAAGTACGCGCAGCTGTAAGTAAAAAAGCACGTCAAATCTATTCACGCAGACAAGTACTCCGTGGTATTTTTAAACACCGCTTATTATTCAATGTCATGCTGATTACATCGCTTATTCAAATCGGGAATTTCTCCATTCAACCGCTTCTTTCTTTATATGTGGCTGATTTAACGCATGATGTCACACAAGTAACTTTCTTAGCTGGTTTAACATTCAGTGCAGCTGGTCTTGGGAATATTCTATTTGCACGTTTTTGGGGGCGTTTAGGTGATCATATTGGTTATGAAAAAGTACTGTTCATCTTACTAGGTCTCGCTGTCATCTTCATGATTCCACAAGCTTGGGTTACAGCTCTATGGCAATTAATTCTTTTACGTTTAGTTTACGGAACGGTACTTGGTGGCTTAATTCCGATTACAACAGCACTCATTCGTCGTGAGGCACCTGTTACTGTCCAAGGAGAAGTAATGGGTTACAATACGAGCTTCCGATTCTTCGGTAACATTATCGGTCCACTAATCGGTGGCTTTGTAAGTGGTATTTTTTCTATCTCTGCTGTTTTCTATGTGACTGCAGCACTATTTTTCATCGCATGGATTATTTTATACGTCGTAGACAAGAAACCTTTACAAGATTTGGACGATATAATAAAAGGTAAGTCATAAACTTACTTTTTATGCTATGCTATGACGGTATAATTTACATTGAAATCATATGAGGAGGATTGACTGTGAGAAAGGCACTCGGCATTATGCTGATTATTTGTAGCTTGCCTCTGCTCATCTTTTTATTTAATAAGATTGGTATAGAACTCATTTCAGCAAAAAATTTTAGTAAGCAATTCTCCTCCGCCATTGAAATTAAGGATCAACAACCGATTAATCCTACACTATTAAAAGACCAAGATAATGTTCTCTTTTCAGAAGAATACTCTGAATGGCGTGACCCATTAAAATTAGGCGATATTCCATCATTCGCACAGCAACTATTCGTTTTATCGGAAGATGCAGGTTTTTATGACCATATTGGATTTGATTTAACAGCAATCATGCGTGCAGTCATGGCAAATCGTTCAAGTGGTGAGACTTCACAAGGTGGTAGTACCATCACACAACAACTCGTTCGTATGCGCTATCTATCGCAAGAAAAAACGTATGAACGAAAAATGCTCGAATTATTTTATGCTTATGAGTTAGAGAAAAAAGAATCTAAAGATGAGATTTTAAATGATTATTTGAATGAAATGTATTTTGCAAATGGTGTTTATGGTGTGGGTGCTGCTTCAACCTATTATTTTAACAAGCCCTTACCAGAACTTTCAAAAGCTGAAATGGCTTTTATTGCAGCGATTCCGAATAACCCAAGTCTATATGATCCTCTTCGAAACTTTGAAAATACGAAAAAGCGTCAAGAACGATTACTAGATAAGATGGTTGAGAAAGAAATCTTAACAGAAGAAGAGGCAGCGAAGTTCAAAAAGGAAACCATTTCAATTTCAATCAAAAAGAAAACACAAAAATATCCTGAATATAGTACATACGTTATGTATGAACTCAGAAGTTTAATTTCAGAGGTAGATGGCTATCATAAACAATTTGAACAAGCGAAGACAGGCGCTGCTTTTGCAGCAGTTAATAAAGCATTAACAGAACGTGTAAATGAAGTTTTACACAATGGTTTGATTATCGAAACGAGTTTAGATCGAAAGAAACAACGTCAAGTAACAAAAGGTGCTAATACAATCTTAAGTGGTCGTGGTAAATTGCAAGCAGCTGGAACTGTTATTGATAACGAGCGTCGCGAGATTGTCGCAGTATACGCTGGAAAAGGTTATGAGAAATATGACTTTAATCGTGCTTATCAAGCAAAACGTCAGCCAGGTTCTGCAATTAAACCGATTTTAGATTACGGCCCTTATTTTGAAAACTATCGTGTAACACCTGATTCAACGATTGATGCTTCCCAATATTGTGTAAACGACTATTGTCCACAAAATTATGGTAACGAAAAGGTTGGTATTGTTTCATTAGAAAATGCATTCAAAAATTCGTATAATACAGTAGCTCTTCGTATCTTCGATCGTGTCGGCATAAAAAAAGCGTTCAATTACATGCAACCTTTCACATTTGATCGTGCAACGAAAAAAGACTTGTATTATACAGCTGCGCTTGGTGGATTCACCGATGGTATGTCCTCTGTTCAATTAGCAGATGCCTACACTTCTTTTATCAATGGGAACTATTCTCGTACACATGCGATTCGTGCTGTTAAAACAAGAAGTGGTAAACTTTTATATGAATGGCCAGATAAAAAAGAACAAGTTTGGGCTCCATCAACTGTCACATCTATTCGTCAAATGATGAAAGCAACAGCTGATTCTGGTACAGGTGTAGGTGTTCAAGCGAGCAGTAGTTATTTGGGAGTCAAAACAGGTACAACAAATGACTACCGAGATTATTGGATGGCTGGTTTGACAGGTCGTTATACAAGTGTTGTATGGCTTGGATATGACAAACCTGTTCAAATGAAAGATCTTGAAAAAGAAAAAATCCACCATAAATTATTCAATGTAATGGTGCAATAAAATATAAACAGGCTGGGACATAAGTGCAAAAAATACATCCCACATGAGCATAAGAAAAACTGGAATCGCGCTGTGGCGCGGTTCCAGTTTTTCGTTGCGAACGCTAAAAAGGGAAGTGAAATGTTTCGTCCCAGTCTGTTTTGTATTTTACGATTTGAATGGCAAACTCGAAATAATCCCATTGTATAATTTTAATCCTGCATACACAACGAGCGTTAAAATAATCGCCCATACAACAATTTCAAAAAGCATAACACCAATGGATGCACCGAATGATACATGTACACTGATTTTATAAATAATATAAACAAAATAAATAAAGACAGTTGTAATAAATATGCCACCAAGTATATAAATATTTGAAATACCTGCTGCCGAAACCAGTGCACCGAAGAAGAAAATTACATTTCCACCACGAATCACAATCAAACTTTTACCATCCATATCTTTCGAAAAGAATAGCATGCCCATCTCGTGAATGGTCTCGCCGATTAATTTAAGAGCTGAAAAAATCATGAAATAAACTGCTGCAATAACGATTAATAGGAATACACGCAGTTGAATTTCAGATAGAAACTCCCGGACCCCCGCATATACACCAATTTTTTTAAATAGGACTAAACTTTCTGTTACGGAATACAATCCGAATGTTAAACTAAAGAGAATGATGGTAATTAACGGTAGATAGCCATAGATATATGGATTCTTCATAAAAAAATTTTACCTCGATTTTCGCGTAATTTTTTGTCTGTTTCTTCATATTTATAATATCGGAAAAATAGATTCACAATCAAGCGGGAATCCATTTGCCGAACCATGCAAAGCGCTCATTTATGAGCTATACTGTTGTTTAATCCATTGATTATTATTTGAAAGGGGGATTATAGTGAATCAAGTTCTACTCATTTTCCTACCCGTTTTATTTGCACTCTTCGTGCCACTACTTTATAAAACGTTCTCACGTATACATACGGGTTGGTTTGTTTTATTGGTTCCACTTACGCTCGCAATATACTATGCGCGCTTTATTCCAAACATTACAGAAGGTCCTTATACATCTACCTTCTACTGGGTAAAGTCACTCGACTTATCCGTAACATCTTATTTAGACGGTCTTAGTTTACTGTTCTCTTTATTAATTACCATTATTGGTTCATTAGTTGTTTTATACTCGATTTTTTATTTGGATCGAAAAAAAGAACAGCTACATAATTTTTATTTCTATTTACTAATGTTCATGACAGCCATGCTTGGCGTGGTTCAATCCGATCATTTAATTAGTTTATATCTATTTTGGGAATTAACATCGATTTCATCTTTCCTACTGATCGGTTATTGGTACAATCGCGATCGATCTCGTTTTGGTGCGCTTAAATCGATGATGATTACTGTTTTTGGTGGTCTGATGATGCTCGGTGGATTTTTACTTCTTGCACAGGCAGGTGGTAGCTATTCCATTCGTGAATTGATTGCAAATGGTTCAGTGATTGCTGATTCGCCCTACTTCATTTGGATGATTGTACTCATTCTATTAGGTGCATTTACAAAATCTGCTCAGTTCCCATTCTATATTTGGTTACCAGATGCGATGGAAGCACCAACACCAGTTAGTGCATACCTTCACTCTGCCACAATGGTAAAAGCAGGGATTTACTTAGTTGCACGTCTAACACCATTATTTGCAGTGAGTGAATATTGGATTTGGCTCGTTGTTTTAAGTGGTTTGATTACATTATTCTGGGGTTCATTCTTCGCTGTAAAGCAAACCGACTTAAAAGGAATTCTCGCATTCTCGACTGTCAGTCAGCTAGGAATGATTATGGCGATGCTTGGTGCAGCGGGGATTGCATTCCATGTAGAATCTCCACAAAAGACAATTTTTGCATTTGCTGCCTATGCGGCTATTTTCCATCTTGTGAATCACGCCACATTCAAAGGTAGTTTATTCATGGTTGCCGGAATTGTTGATCATGAAACAGGTACACGTGATATTCGAAAACTTGGTGGCTTAATGAGCTTAATGCCAATTAGTTTTACAATTGCTGCAATCGGTAGTTTAGCAATGGCTGGTTTACCACCATTCAATGGATTTTTAAGTAAAGAATTATTTTTAACTTCTATGCTTTCATTAAAAGAATTTTCACTATTCAATTTTTCAACATGGGGTCCTATTCTTCCATGGGTCGCATTTGTTGCAAGTATTTTTACATTTGTTTACTGTCTATACTTCTTGTATTACACATTTATGGGCAAAGGAAATACAGGCAAATTACCGAAGAAGCCACATGAAGCACCGATTGGTATGTTAATTTCGCCAATTATTTTAGCTTCACTTGTTGTAGCAATCTTCTTCATTCCAAATGTTATCGGTAAATACTTCATTAAACCAGCTGTTCTTGCCATGCAACCACAGCTTTATGAAACAATTGATGATATTCCAATTTATGTGCAAGCTTGGCATGGTTGGACAACTGAACTACAAATGACAATTGGTATTGTTGTCATCGGGTTCTTACTCTTTATAACACTTAGAAAATGGCAACCCATTTATCGTTTCGTATCAGAGAAATGGTCGTTGAATGGTCTTTATAACCGTTTAATGCGTTTTGCGGACGTAGATAGTCAGAAATTATCGAATCTTTATATGACAGGTTCGATGCGCCACTACTTAATGTATATGTTCGCTTTCATGGTTGTCGCTGTTATTTCGACATTGTTTATGAGTAATGGATTTAACTATAGTACAGCGAATACAGCAGAGGTTGGTATTTTTGAAATTGCAACCTTAATTGTCATGATTATTGGTACATTCACGGTACTGATTGCACGCACACGCTTAACTGCGATTATCGCACTTGGCGCTGTCGGTTACTCGGTTGCGTTATTCTTTATTATTTTCAATGCACCTGACTTAGCGCTAACACAATTAGTAATCGAAACTGTATCAGTTGCGCTATTCCTATTAGCTTTTTATCATCTCCCAAAAATGTCACGTCACGAAGAACGTATGCCATTTAAAATTAATAACTTTTTAATTGCGCTTGGTGTTGGCGTCATGGTGACACTTGTTGCACTATCTGCACAGTCACAAAAATTACTTCCATCCATCAGCCAATATTATAAAGATACGGTTTATACAAAAGCAGGTGGCGGTAATATCGTCAATGTAATTCTTGTTGACTATCGTGGATTTGATACATTATTCGAAATCACTGTACTCGCAATCGCTGGTATGGCGATTCTTGGCATGATTAAATTACGTCGTCCAAAGAAGGAGAAGAAAACACATGAAACTAAATAACGTCATTTTAAAAACAACCACACAAGTTGTATTTTTCATGATTTTCCTTTTCTCCATTCATATCTTCTTTGCAGGACACTTCTCTCCTGGAGGCGGATTTGTTGGTGGACTTCTTACAGCAAGTGCACTTGTGTTACTTCTATTAACGTATGATTTAAAAACGGTACAGCAGTTATTACCAATCAACTACACAACAATGACAGCGATTGGTTTACTCCTGTCATTAGGTACAGCTGCTACGTCTGCCTTTTTGGGCGATGCGTTCTTTAAACATTATTTTGATCATTTCACACTACCATTATTCGGCGACACAGAACTACATACAGCGATGTTATTTGACCTCGGTGTTTATCTGGTCGTTGTCGGTGTCACAATGATTATTATTCAATCGATTGGAGGGGATGAATAATGGAAGTTGTCATGTCCTTTGCTATTGGATTTTTATTCATGGCTGCTGTCTATTTAATTCTTTCTAAAAGTATTTTACGTATTATTATCGGTACAGGCTTATTAAGTCATGGTGCGCATTTACTCATCTTAACAATGGGTGGTCTAGGCGGTGAAGCACCTCCTGTTTTAGCAGATGGTGTTACAAATATGGCGGATCCTCTACCACAAGCCTTAATCTTAACAGCGATTGTGATTAGCTTTGGTGTCACAGCCTTCTTCTTAGTACTTGCATATCGTGCATATCAAGAACTTGGAACAGATAACTTAGATGAAATTAGGAGGATTTTAGCAGATGATGACTAACTTTTTATTAACACCAATCATTCTTCCTTTTTTCACAGCCATTCTTTTAATGTTCGCTCCGAAAAAAGTATATTATCAACGTGTCGTAACACTTGTTAGTTTGATTTTAACGACAGCTTGTGCAGTTTACTTAATTCAAACGATTCACACAGAAGGCATCCAAGTTGTTACATTTGGTAACTGGCCGGAACCATTCGGTATTACGATGGTTGCTGATATGGTCGCAATGCTACTTGTTACGACAAGTGTTATCGTTGCACTATTTACAGTTTGGTATAGTTTCAAATCAATCGGGATTGAACGTGAAAAATTCTTCTACTATCCTGGTGTACTTTTAATGCTAACAGGTGTTAACGGAGCATTTTTAACAGGGGATATTTTCAACTTATTCGTATTCTTTGAAGTATTACTTATGGCTTCTTATTTACTGAGTGTATTAGGCGGGGAAAAAGGTCAGCTACGTGAATCCATTAAGTATATTCTCGTAAATGTTATTTCTTCAGCACTATTCGTTATTACAGTAGCCTTCTTATATTCTGTAGTTGGTACATTGAATATGGCGGATATTTCAGTGAAAATTGCCGAACTGAATCAACCAGGAATTATTACAACAATTGGCGTACTGTTCTTAATCGTTTTCGGATTAAAAGCAGCCATCTTCCCATTATTCTTCTGGTTACCGAGTGCTTATGCTGCACCACCGATTCCTGTTCTTGCACTATTTGGAGCCCTCTTAACAAAAGTTGGTGTATACGCGATTACGCGTACATATACGTTATTCTTCGTACATGATACAGGTTTTACACATACACTCTTACTCGTATTAAGTTGTTTAACGATTTTAGCGGGATGTATTGGAGCGCTTTCGACATTCAATGTTAAAAATATTATCATCTATAATATTGTGATTGCAGTTGGGGTCATCTTATATGGTGTCGCACAAATGAATGAAGATGGCTTGATGGGTGCGATGTTCTATATCGTTCATGATATGTTTATCAAAGCCGCACTATTCTTCTTAGTTGGTATTATGATTGTCGTGACTGGCACAGCCAATTTGAAAAAGATGGGTGGTATTATGCGCACCTATCCAACACTCGCTTGGACCTATTTAATCGCTGCATTTGGTCTTGCTGGTATTCCACCATTAAGTGGCTTCATCGGTAAAATGTTGATTGTAGAAGGCGGACTTGCAGCTGGAAATCTATGGTCTAGTCTTTGGATTTTACTATCTAGCTTAATCGTGCTACTATCCGTTATTCGAATCTTTATTTATGGCTTCTGGGGTGAAGCAAAAACACTCGTTCCAAAAGAATCGAGAACGCATTATAAACAACTCTTGATTCCAAGCATGCTACTTGTTTTATTAACGGTAGCATACGGCGTAGGTGCAGAATTGATTACACCGTATATGCAAGACGCCGCAGAGGTACTATTACATCCATCTGTTTATACAGATGCGGTATTAAAGGAGTGATTGACGCATGGCAATTCAAGTACTATTGAATTTTTTCCTTGCATTCATTTGGATGTTTTTATCCATTAACTTCACACCCCAAGGCTTTGTAATTGGCTATTTACTCGGGATTATTATGCTCTTCATTATGCGTAATATGTTCCCTTCTCGTTTTTACATCAACCGACTTTGGTCTGCAATTCGCCTTGCATTCTTATTTCTAAAAGAATTGTGGTTAGCAAATATTGCAGTTGTGAAAATTGCACTCGCACCTAAAATGGACATGGAGCCTGCTTTCTTCGCTTATCCGACTATTTTAGAAAAAGAGTGGGAAATTACATTATTGTCAAGCTTGATTACATTAACGCCTGGTACGATTGTTGTACATGTATCAGACGATTCAAAAACACTTTATATTCATGCGATTGATATTGATGATGTCGATGACACAATCGAGTCAATTAAACAATCATTTGAAAAAGCTATCTTGGAGGTGAGTCGCTCATGATGGATTACTTCATACTTATTCTCATCGTTCTGATCTCACTTACGATGATTCCTATTATTTACCGCTTAGTGAAAGGGCCTACTGCGCCTGATCGTATTATTGCGCTTGATGCAATTGGTGTTTGTATTATCGCTTTAGTCGGTCTATTTTCTATCTATGTGAAAACAAGTTTTTATGTGGAAATAGCATTACTATTAGCGATTCTTTCTTTCATTGGCACGACAGCCTTTTCTAAATTCTTAGAGAAGGGAGATATTATTGAACGTGACAATTCTAATTAATACCTTAATTGTTATTTCATTGGCGCTAGGAACGTTTTTTATCATCGTGACAGCAATTGGTCTACTTCGTTTCCCAGACGCTTATACACGCGCTCACGCGGCTTCTAAGAGTGCCACACTAGGTGTTATGTTCATCTTGATTGGTACTTTCATTCATTTCTGGTCTGTAGAGGGCGTTTACAATCCGAGAATTCTACTGGGGATTTTATTCTTGTTCGTTACAGGTCCTGTGGGTGGGCACTTAATGGCACGCGCTGCTTACTTTTCAGGTGTTAAACCATGGAAAGGTACAGTACAAGATGATTTAAAAGCAGAGTATCTCCGTAAAAAAGCAGAAGAAGAAGAACAAATGACTAAAAAATAATAAAGAGACCAAAACGACTCGAGAGTTCGTTTTGGTCTCTTTTACTATCGATATTTATTATATGTCAATTTCTTGTTCAGTTTGACGCATAATATAAGTTGCAAGCGAACGTACCATGACACCTGTACCGCCTTTTGGTCCTAAGTCATGCGCTGCATTCGCGTCTGATGTACCTGCAATGTCTAAATGAATCCACGGTGTATCTCCAACAAATTCATGGATAAATCCACCGCCAAAAATCATATGACCATCGCCACCTGGTGAGTTATTTAAATCCGCTATATCTGACTTACGTACGCGCTGTAAATCATTCTTTGTCAGTGGCATCAACCATGTAAACTCATTGGTTTCTTCAGTTGCTGCTAAAAATTCTTGATAAAATGCTTCATCATTTGTTAATGCACCTGTTTTATCATAACCAAGCGCTGTAATCACACCGCCTGTTAATGTAGCTAAATCAATGATTGAAGAAGCTCCCTGTTGTTTCGCATAAGCTACTGCATCTGCTAAAACAAGACGACCTTCCGCATCTGTATTTAAAATTTCAACCGTTTTGCCACTATAAGTTGTAATGACATCATCTGGCTTGAATGCACTCCCAGAAATCATATTATCTGTTGCGCCAATAATTGCCATAACATTATGGTTTGGTCGTAATTCACCGATAATACGCATCGCACCGAGAACTGCTGCTGCTCCGCCCATATCGCCCTTCATACCAACAATACCAGTCTTCGTTTTTAATGAATAACCACCTGTGTCAAATGTTACTCCTTTCCCTACAAAGGCAGTTACATTCGTCCATTCTTCTCGTGGTTGATATTTCATCGTAATAAGACGTGGTTCCTCTTGTGACCCTTTATTAACTGCTAAAATTGCACCCATTCCTAATTCTTCTAATTCAGTTTTTGTTAATATTTCTATTTCAAAATCATATGTAGCCGCAATACCTTTTGCATAATCTGCTAATAGTGGTGCTGTTAAAATATTACCTGGTAAATTCACTAGACGCCTCGCTTCATTTACAGCTTGACCATAAATTTCACCTACTTCTAATGCTGCACGTATGACGACATCTTCTGCATGCGAAATAAACTTCACTTCTTCTAAATAAATTGCAGGGATATTTTCAGAGGTGCGGTAATGGTCCATTTTATAATGCCCCATCACAATACCTTCCATCGCAATTGATGCAACATCTTCTGTCGTGATATCATCCGTTACGAATGAATCTATCCAGATTGCGAAATTTGATAGACGAAGTTGTTGAATTTCTTTCCCTACTAACCCAAAAGCTTGTCTTAGTTCTTCAGGTGTTAAATGTTTACGGTTTCCTAGACCAACATATAAAATACGTGGTACACGTGTAAGTGTTGTCGGTAGTTTTGTTCTCTTTTTTAAACCAACTGCAATATCATCTGATTTAAGCCACGTATTTGTTTGTTCACCAAACACCTCTGTAAATGTATTCCATTCACTTAAGTTTGTTTGATGCTCAGACACTCCTACAATAAGTAAATCTGCTGTTACATTCTCTAATGTCTGTTGTGTAAATTGCATACAATACCATTCCCCCATTCATTTTTTCTCTCTCTTTTATTATTCAATATTTTTATATAGAAAGCCAATCATTCATTCGAAATACGAAACATAAGCATTAAAAATATAATTTATAAGCAGTATAGCCAAAAATATTATCTTTCTCAAGTTCACCTAATCGTAATGGTTTAGCCATTAAATCTAACTCTAATAATTCTAAAATCATCAAAGAAGTTCGCTGATCTTCTCTCAATTTTTCTGGTGACATCCAGCAAGCTTCATATAGTTCATCTAATTGAGGTATAATCTGTTGTTGCGCTGAATGTGCTGTTAATAAGAAAACTGCTAAATTGTCGCTAATATCATATTTTAATACGCCTGTACGAAATCCTAAAAATCCTTGTAGTGCTGGTTTTACATTCGTTTCTTCCTCTAGTTCACGCAGACAAGCCTCATCAACTGTTTCACCTGGTTGTACAAAGCCTGCTGGCAATGACCATTTGCCATCTAACCCACCATATCTTTTCATAACCACTAGCCATTCACCTAATTCATTCACAACAAGTCCTGCTACACCAAGCCATACTCGTGTACGTTCATTCGGATCCATTCGTATCACCTCTCTCGAACAATCATTTTCCTCTACCATTCCCTTAAATTCGTTCGGTTCATACTTTTTTCTCTCGCTTTTGTAATCTGACGTTTATTTTTTATCATGAAGGAGATATTTTATGTAAAAAGAAAAAGGAGGTTTTTATATGAAACAACTCGATTTAACTTTTTTCAAACTCGGTTATCATCTTTTACAAGCAAGTGAGGAATGTCATTATTATCGCTTTCAATTAGCAGAAAATCCACTACAAGCCTCAAACTACGGTGAAATTTTCATGCCGAAAGAGGCAGAAAAGCCGAGTCGTATTATTTTTTATGATGAACACCACCAAACAGAACAATTAGATGAAACACCTTCATGGTTTATGGACTGCTTTAATATTTTAAAGCGCTCATACCATGTTTAATACATTAAAAAAATCGAGAACTCGGTCCATTCCGAATTCTCGATTTTATTTATACTTTAAACTTTCTCACCAATATTTGAAGATTTTCTGCCATATCAGATAATGATGCAGAAGATGCTGCAATTTCTTCCATTGCTGCTAATTGTTCTTCTGTAGCAGAAGCCATCTCTTGCGTCCCTTGATCTGTTTGTTCTGTAATTTGTTCTAGAATAGATGTTTGTCGTGCCATTTGTTCCGTACTCGTATTCATTACATTGAATGACTTTGTTACCTCTTGCATTTTTGTAGCAGTTTCTGCAATCGATTGTTGAATCGACTCAAATGATGTACCTGCTACTTTTACAAGTCCTATTCCAGCTGTTACTTTATTCGTAGTTGCATTCATCGAATGAACTGTTTGAGCGGTCTCTTGCTGGATAGTCGCAATTAAATCTGAAATTTGCTTTGCAGATTCTGCCGATTGTTCTGCTAACTTTCTTACTTCCTCTGAAACAATCGTAAAACCACGCCCATGTTCTCCTGCTCGAGCTGCTTCAATTGCAGCATTGAGTGCAAGTAGATTCGTCTGTTCTGCAATGGCCGTAATGGTATCCACAATTTGACGAATTTCACTCGAACGTTCACCTAAGTGTGTTACATCTTCTGATAAATTACTTACCGTCTGATTGATTTCATCCATTTGAGTCGTCATATTACTAATCGCTTTTGCGCCTTCTATCGCTTGTTCAGAAGCAATTGTAGCTGTTTTAGTTGCTTGATTCGTATGTTTAGTCATGTCATCTACAATCGCAGTTACTTGTTGCACCGTTGAAGTTGTCTCATGTAAACTTTGAATTTGTTTTTCAGAACCATGTGCCACTTCTTGGACAGTTGTAGATATTTTTTCTGTCGCATGCGTTGTTTCTTCTGAACTCGCTGTTAATTGTTCAGAAGATGCGGCTACTTGTTCAGCACTCGAGCTAACTTCTCGAATTAAAGAGCGTAACTGCTCCAACATTTGATTAAATGTTTTTCCCATCACACCTAATTCATCTTTTGTTGTGACTGGAATTTCTTTTGTTAGGTCACCTTCACCTTCCGCAATCTCTTTTAAAGAGTCTGTCATACTATTAATAGGATGTATAATTGAACGCGCAATGAGATAAGCAAATACTTGTCCAATTACAAGTAAAATGAATACTAATGCATAGAATGTGATGGATTGATTCTTTTGTGTACTCTCTAAATTCTCTTTATACACTACAATCTCTTGATTCACTGCCTCAGTCATTTTTTCAACACTTGGATCTACTAATTCTTTACGGATACTGCGCTGTTTCCCTCTATGTACCATTAAAGCTTGTCTTTTATCTCCTCGTTGATAAAATTTCATCATAACCTTAGACTGCTCAAAGTATTGATTCATATTTTCTTCAATTGTCTGTAAATCTTGTAAATTATCTTTTTCTAAATGCGGCATTTTTTTCGCCTCATTTAAATAAGTCGCAATATCTTCTTTCTTTTGTTCAATCTGTTGAGTTAACGCTTCTTCACCTGTTAATAAATAAGCTCTCTCGTCATTTGAAATACCTGTAAAACGATATTGAACTGATTTTAGTAATAACTGAAAGGCTTCGTGTTCTTGCATAATTTCATAGGCTTGCTTTGTAGATTTTAATTGATAAATCGACATACCAGCTGTAATGATTACTGCTGTTGTTAATACCAACATAACAAGCCTTAACTTCGCTTTAATTTTCACGCAAAATCCTCCATGTCTAATTTCTCTAGTTAGCATAAGACTATTGTACCTATTACTTAAGTATTAGACAATGTAAATCACAGAACTTTTTATTTTGCCCTAAAAATTTAATAATTTCGCTAATTTTGTCTGATATATTAGTTTTTCAACGATTGATTATAAACTTGAAACACATGCATGAGATTGTTGGTGAATTATCATTAACAATACGAACTATAGCCATTTTACTTTGCAAATCTCAATCTGTTAGTATGTCGCATGTCAGCAAAAAAAAGAACGACCTACATAATAGAATGTTGGCCGTCTATATATTGTTACTATAAAACGTACCCCGCCAGTACGCTTTGAACTTGATAAATATTAGTCGCTTTATTAAAGTTTTTCTGTATTGGAACGGCACTTCCAGAAACCCATATCTTTAATTCTGCATCTAAATCAAATGTGCCTGCAGTTTCAACAGAAAAATGAACGATATTTTTATATGGAATCGAATGATACGCTGTTTTCTTTCCAGTAACACCTTGCTTATCAATTAAAATAAGCCGCTTATTGGTAAAGATAAATGTATCTCTTATAACTTTGTATGCGTTCTCTATTGTTTCTCCAGATATTAATAACTCTTTTAGTTCTTCCTGTAATTTAGTTATACTCGCTTCGGATGCGTTTCCCATTAGTCCATCAAATAGCCCCATATCAAATCCCACCTTCAATTATTTTATATATCAAACTAATTTTACCATTTATTCAAGCGAATTAGAATCTTAATCCTATTACCTATTTTATGAACTTTATTTAGCTGTTCATTTCATGAATATCGGTCATAAAAAAAGCGCTCCCTTCCATATTATTTTTCAATACAGAAGAAAGTGCTTTTTATCATTAATATTCAAATATGTGATGAAAACTAACTAGCACATAGTTGTTATAAATACGTTTGCATGTCACACTACTGTTCACTCAAGAAATTAGCAGTTTTCAGGTGTTCCAGCAACTTTTGCTGTTCTGAATGATGTACCGCAACCACATGATGCGATAGCATTTGGATTGTCGATTGTGAAACCGCCACCCATTAGAGATTGTTTATAATCGATTTTTGTACCTTGTAAAATAGCTGCGTCTTCTTTTGAAACAATCACTTTTAATCCATTTTCCTCGAACTCAACATCTGTTTCTTGTTTTTCTTGATCGAAGCCCATACCG
Source organism: Kurthia sp. YJT4 (assembly GCF_030219945.1). NCBI lineage: Bacteria > Bacillati > Bacillota > Bacilli > Caryophanales > Caryophanaceae > Kurthia > Kurthia sp. YJT4. Next base: position 2,280,050 of record NZ_CP126689.1, read on the forward strand.
TATGTTAAGCCGCTACAACCGCCACCTTTTACAGAGACGCGTAAGAACGCTGCTTCTTCTCCATTATTCTTCATCATTTCGTGAATATGGAAAACTGCTGCTTCTGTTATCTGAACGACATTTGTCATTTGCTTCACCTTCTTTCTTTCCTTTATCATATCAATTTTTCACATCAGAGTAAAACAACAAAACTTTTCATTTTCATCGCTATTTTTCGACAAATTATGATATAATAGTCTCATACATAACGTGAGAAATGAGGACTGTTAATATGGAAATAACTCCTTATTATGATAAACAAATGACATGTATTCATTGTCAAAAGAAATTTAACACTACAAAGATTCGCAAAAGCACAGTGAAAGTTGTGACAACAGACTCAGATTTTCATCCTATCTATGAAGGTGTGAATCCTCTGTACTATAATGTATTCGTTTGTGAACATTGTGGTTTGGCATTTACAGAGGACTTTTCTACTTATTTTGCACCGGGAACGCGTGAAGCGCTTCAATCACGTATTTGCGATCATTGGCAACCGCATTCTTTTGATGGGGAACGTACACATAACCAAGCTATTCAATCGTATCAACTCGCAATTATTTGCGGTGAAATAAAAAAAGAAAAAAATGTGTTACTTGCTGGACTTGCTCTTCGTACGGCTTGGCTTTACCGTGAACAAGGAAAAACCGATTGGGAAATTCGTTTCTTGGAAAGTGCGCGCGATAAATACGTTGAAAGCTATTTACAAGGTGATTATCAAGGGCTTGGTATGGGCGAATTAAAAATCCTCTACTTAATTGGAGAACTATCACGTAAACTTGGGGATATTGATATGGCAACACGTTACTTCTCACGTGTACTCGAAAAACAACGCACCTCAAACGAAACACGCATCGTTCAAATGACAAAAGAGATTTGGCAAGAGATACGTGAGAAAAAAGAAAAAGATATTGGGTAATACCCATACATATAAAAAAAGAGCGCGTCACGTTCGACACGCTCTTTTAAGCATACGTTGATTAGAATACTTGTTCAACCTCAATAACACCAGGTACTTCTTCTAATAATGCACGTTCAATACCTGCTTTTAATGTAATTGTCGAACTTGGGCAACTACCGCATGCACCTAATAAACGTAATTTTACAATTCCGTCCTCGATGTCTACTAATTCACAGTCACCGCCGTCGCGTAAAAGGAACGGACGTAATTTATCTAAAACTTCTTGTACTTGTTCTGTCATTTGTATCGACTCCTTTCTCTAAAATCATTATAATATTTATAGGCTTAAAAATCTATTAAAGAAATCGTGAGGGGATTAAAAGTGTCAGAAACAAATGTAGAAATTGAAATCTACGGAGCTAGCGTCCAATGTGCTAGTTGCGTGAATGCACCGTCATCCATCGATACGTATGATTGGTTGAAAGCAGCGATTGGACGTAAATATCCAAACCAACCTTTCAATATCACTTACATCGATATTGAGCAACCAATTGAGAATGAGCGCCATGCCGAATGGGCAGAGAAGGTTCAAAACGACGAATTTTTCTATCCACTTGTATTAATTAATAACGAAGTCGTTGGAGAAGGTTACATTCAGCTTAAACCAGTTCTTACACATCTAGAGCAATACGGTTTCAAAGTACCAGAATAGATTGAATAAAGAGTCTAGGGGATACATCACCCATCTCTTTTAAATAAATATAAAAAAAGATCAACCTCAGTATTGTGAGATTGATCTTTTTTATGTTGCTATGTACAATCAGAAGGCTAATTTAGCCGTTTTGATTTTTGTACATCCATAGTAAACCAGATTTCATAAGACGTGCAATACGTCCTGTTACAGTACGGTCTGCTAAGTAAACGAAGCCTTGTTTCTTACCAAGCGCACCCATAAAGCCTTTTAATTTAATGTCTGGCATTTTTTCAGGTAGTGATTCATTCGCCCATACTTTTTTCAGTACCGTAACAATTTGCTCACCTTGTTCCTCTGCTAGTTGTGCAGATGGTCCAAATTGAGAAGCTGCACAGTCACCCACTACATAGATACTTGTATCGACTGGTGTTTGGTGGTATTGGTTCACAGCTACACGTCCGCAGTCCATTTCAAGCTCTAAATCACGTACGACTTTCACAGGTTGAATCCCTGCAGTCCAAACGATTAAATCAATATCAATTTGATCTTCGTGATTGTAAAGTGCTGCTTTACCGACTTTTGTAATATTTGAGTTTGCAATAACATCGACATCATGTTTATCGAACCATTTTTTAACGTATTTTGATAAGCGTTCAGGGAAAGTTTTCAAAATACGAGGACCGCGGTCAAATAGTTTAATTTTTAAGTCTGAACGGCTTTCACGTAGTTCTGAAGCTAATTCAATACCAGATAATCCAGCTCCAACAATCCCTACTGTAGCGCCTGCTGGTAATGCTGAAATTGCATCGTATGCTTTACGTGATTTTGCCATTGTTTGAATGCTATATGAATGTTCTTCAGCGCCAGGTACGTTATGGAAGTTGTCTTCACAACCTAACCCAATAACTAATTCGTCATACGGAATTTCTTTACCATCTTCTAAAAACACAGCTTTTTTATCGCGATCAATATTCACGACTTCACCATAGACAATTGATAAACGTTCATGAGTTGGGAATGTCACACGCATATGTGTTTCAGGTGTTGTACCTGCCGCAAGTGCGTAGAATTCCGTTTTTAAACTATGGTACGGTGCGCGATCAACTAACGTAATTTGAACATCTTGTGGTAAGTTATTTGGTAATAGACGTAATAAAATACGCATATTGCCGTAACCTCCACCTAATAAGACTAAATTTCTCATTAGAACTCTCCTTTTCTGCTCACAATATCGTAACATTTTCTTTATCCCTAACGAGTATAAACGATTGTGAGAAGTTTCACAATATGTTTGTGAGAAGTTTCACAATTAAAATCAACTGATTGACGAAAATCGCGAAAAATAGTACTATCCTCTTTAGAGGTGACGCAACATGAATCCATTAGTTGAATTTTGCGTCAGTAACCTGGCAAATGGTGCACAAGATGCATTTGAAGTTTTAGAGAATGATCCGAATATCGATGTACTCGAATATGGCTGCCTAAGTTATTGTACGCGCTGTTCTGAAAGTTTATATGCGCTTGTCGACGGTGAGATGGTCGAAGCCGAAACTCCAGAAGAACTGACAAAAAAAATCTACAAACACATTGAAGAAAATCCATTATTTTAAATAATAAAAAGAGAAAGCATTCGTGTTGAATGTCTTTCTCTTTTTTATACATCTATTTAAAAAAATTTTTCAACTCTTCTAATGTCTGTACATAATATGTTGGTTGTAGTTTTTGCATTCGTACTTGTTCTGTTGGTGATACGCCTGTATTCACATGGCATGTATCAATTCCAAAATGAATTCCTGCTAAAATGTCAGTCTCATAATTGTCTCCAATCATAATCATGCGACTTTTTTCTAGTTGGAATGTTTCTTGCAAGGCTGCTAACATATGCGGCTCAGGCTTACCAATACTAATTGGCTCTACATTTGATACTTCCGCTAATAATCGAACAAGGCTTCCGTTCCCTGGAACGAAACCACGCTCTTTCGGAATTTTCAAATCTCCATTCGTTGCAATGAACTTTGCACCGTTTTGTAGTTGATACCCCGCAAGTTCCATCTTCTCATAATTTAACGTCGTATCAAGACCTTGTACAACGAGTTGTGCATGGTCTTCTACAATCGGAATACCCTCTTGTTCAAGCGCCTCATACAAACCCGTTTCACCAATAATAAAAGCGGTTTCATTTGGATAGTACTTCGCAATATATTTCGCTGTCGCAATGGCAGATGTCATGATGTGATCTCGCTCTAATTCAATCCCCATACCCGATAGCTTTTCATAAATTTGCTGTTGTGTCATCTTCGCATTATTCGTTACGTAAAAAGGACGAATACCTTGCGCACGTAAGAAATGAATGAATTCACGTGCCTCCGGAATAACTGTAGAACCTCGGTAAACAGTACCGTCTAAATCAAAACAATACGATGTATAGTTTTTCATAGTTAGTCTCCTTCTGGGATGAACGCAGTAACAACAATACCTGACTCTCTTTCAACAAACTTTTCTACAGACGGCTTAAATTGTTTTAAGTTTGGTAATACTTCATTCATTGTAGCTAATAGAGCATCGATATCTACTTCTAAAATATCACGCACAAGTACACGACGGTGACTAATCAATGCTTTTAAAGGCGCTTCCATATCAGGTGTTACAACTTTTTCATCCACTAAGATATCGATAATATCATCATAACTTCCTGGATCACGCATAATAAAACCATCAATTAATGTATTCCCTACATCAATAACTGCTTCAATCAACACATTGGCAATACGAGCTGCTGCTAATTCATGAACTGTATCTTGTTTCCAATCTGTTGTTGTTTCAAATGTTTGGAGTAAAGAGTCCATATAAACTAGATTTTTCGTAATTTTTTTACTATCGATGAAATACATTTGTACTTCTCCTCCATTCAAGGAATTAAGTTTGTTGAATCTTCTCTTATATAGTAACATATCTTTAGGAACTAGAGGGGGCAAGGTATAAAATGGACAGATTTTTCTTATATGATGACCAAGAAGACACATCAACGCGCTTTGTAAGCTTTATGGGCGAGGAACAGCGCTATGATTTAGCCATCATGCAAAGTACACGTTTTTACGGAAAATTAATCGTAATGGATATGCAATATAGTCGTTTCGCCATCATCGGTTCGGATGATTTAGATGAGCCTGGCTATCTCGAACATGTATTCAATCGTTCAGAAAAAGAAGCACAGGAACTACGTGAATATTTATATGAATTAGTTCACTAATAAAAAAGTAGCCCCTAATTAAAGGAGCTACTTTTCTTTATTCGCTGACTTCATTTTCTACAACTTCTGTTTCTACTTCTTGTACGACTTCTGGTTGCTTTTCGCCTCTTTTGAGTACAAAATATGCTGCACCAAAATTACAGTACTCATATAAATAATCTTGAAGTGTACCGATTTTTGTATCAAATGTTGCCTTGGCATTTTGATCATCATAAAAACCTTTTAAACGCAATTGACCATATCCCCAATCGCCCACGATATAATCATATTTCGCTAAAATATCGCTATAACGATTGGTGAAATCTTCTAGTTTAAAAGCCTCACGATAGTCTGTCTCAAGTGTATAAAGATATCCACCTGCACTAATCATATTCATCGTCCTCCGCTTATGGAGTGATTATTGATTTGACATTTGACGTTGTTTTGTTGCTGCATTTACTTGCTCGTCCGCATGGTAACTACTACGTACTAACGGACCCGCTTCACAGTGGCTAAATCCTTTACTCATCGCTACTTTACGTAACTTACCAAACTCAATTGGTGAGTAATATTTTTTAACTGGTAAATGCTTTTTCGTAGGTTGTAAATATTGACCAATTGTCATAATGTCTACGTTATTTGCACGTAAATCATCCATCACTTCATAAATTTCTTCTTCTGTCTCTCCTAATCCTATCATAAGTGATGACTTTGTAGGAATATCTGGCTGCATTTCTTTTGCACGACGTAAGAATTCTAACGAGCGATCATATGTTGCACGCGCACGTACACGTTTTGTTAAGCTACGTACCGTTTCAATATTATGATTTAAAATATCTGGACGCGCATCCATTAAAATACGTAAATTCTCCTCGATTCCACCCATATCTGATGGTAATACTTCAACTGATGTTTGAGGACTTTTACGACGAATGGCACGCACTGTTTCAGCTAATACGCTAGCACCGCCATCTTTTAAATCATCACGTGCTACAACTGTAATAACAACATGCTTCAGATTCATTAGTACAACCGAATCTGCTACACGTTCTGGTTCTGCTAAGTCTAATTCATTTGGTAAGCCTGTTTTAACAGCGCAGAAACGACAAGCGCGTGTACATACATCTCCTAAAATCATAAATGTTGCTGTACGACGCTCTCCCCAACACTCATGAATATTCGGACAACGTGCTTCCTCACAAACTGTATGTAGGTTTTTTTCTCGCATTAATTTTTTTAATCCACGATACTCGTCATTCGTATTTAGTTTGATTTTTAACCAATCTGGTTTACGAATATGTTCTTCTTTATTTGATTTTTGATTTGTCGGTTTACATGATGACACAAATATTCAGCTCCCATCATTATTTTAAGTAATCCCTTGCTTGTGTCAATGTACCATAAACGTGCTACTGTTACAATATTCAAAACCAATTATTTCAATCTTCTTTACAGAAAAAAAAAAGAGAAACTGCATACGAGTACAATTTCTCTTTTCTATTATTCACTTAAAACATAATCTAATTCGACTTTTACAATCTCAACATCATCTTCTAATTGATATTCATATGTAGCTTTTAATAATTGATTATCTTCTTCAAAAATACGTAGACCTGGTTTATTCGGTTGCGCATGATTTTGTTTATACACGATTCCTCGACGACCATCTGATAACAAAACAACCGAACCATTTGTATAAATCGCAATGACTTTTTCAAAAGCACGAACAACACGCTCATCATACAATGTACCCATACCTTCTTTAATAATTTCCATACCTTGTGAAGGGAGCATCTTATTACGATAGACACGGTTGGATGTCACCGCATCAAATACATCTGCAACTGCTATAATTTTAGCATAGGGATGAATTTCAAAATCAACCAGTCCACGTGGATAACCACTACCATCTAAACGCTCATGGTGTTGGAATGCACAGTGTGCTGAAAGTAATGAAATCGTATGTAGATTACGCAATAAATCAAAACCATAACGTGCATGCAACTTCATCGTATCGAATTCTTCTGACGTTAAGCGACCTGGCTTGTTTAAAATCTCAAATGGAATGAGCATTTTTCCAACATCATGAAGCATCGCGCCAATACCGATTTGACGAATTTCCTCTGCATTATATCCTAATTCGCGTGCAATGGAGATGGAATAGATGGTCACCTGCAACGAATGTTGATAAATATATTCATCATAAATGAATGCATCGCTTAATACTGTTACAATCTCTTTACTCTCGAAAATATAGTCCATTAAATCATTAATGATTGATACAAATTGCTTCGAATTTTCATCTAGACAATACGTGATGTTTTTTTCTCTTGTTGCACGTTTAATGCTATTAAAAGAGTCTTGTATTTGTTGAATAGCTTTATGTCTTACTTGTAATGGTACAGTTTCTTGGACATCAATGTCTTTTGAAATAGTATCTTCAATATACACATAGTGAATATTAAGTTGTACTAAGCGCCCAATAATACGATCCGTAATCTGTACACCATCTTGCAAAAGTGGTCTTCCGGAATCATTCCAAATTGTGCGTCCAATGACCATACCTGGCTTAAGCGATTTCGTTGAAATTAGCCTCATTCTTAATCCCCATTTGCTGTTTAGTCTCTTAATTGATTTTATTATATAACATATATGGCAAATATAAGAATGGAAATTAGCCTATTTTCCAAAATATTTGTAACCATATATTGCTAAAATATCGCGTAAAAAATGTGGGAGTAAATATGTTTTTTTCATATCCTTTAATTCTGGGAAAAACCAACCAAATGTAAACATATCGAGTGTCACTACTTGAATACGCGCATCATCTTGCTTTTTCATACCATTTACATAAAGTTCATCCTTTTTTACCTCACAGTGATACTTTAGCATCTTACCTAAAATGCGCCCCCTGAAGCCCAATCCTTTTAGCTCCATTTGAGACCATTCTGCATTTTGCTCATCTATTTTTTGTAAACACGCCTTCAATTGTGTGCCTGTCATCTCAATCTTACAAGCATTAATTGGATGGGGCAGCATTTGATGTAAATCATATGCAGTAACAGGACCCTTTTTCAGTGGGGTTAAAAAGATACCTGCACTAAAAAATGCACAATCTGCCTTTGCATAGTCCATCAATGCTTCTGCAAAAAAACGTGCCAAATGACTATCGTGTTGCCATTCTAAATTATAATAGCGAGAAGCATGAAATACTTCTACACTTAATTGTTCTTTTCCCCAATTATGAAGCGCTTCGAATTCACGTGTCTCTCCCTCAACGTGTGGTAATTGACTTGTCTCGATTAACTCTGTTTCAATCTTTTCGATTTTATGGTTTTCTGCACTATATTTAATAACAGAATAACCAATATACTGTCCAAATTTTCCACCCCCTGTTAACAAGGCTTGTTCTACTTTCTTGCCATGTTTTAATACATGATGGGTATGTGAACCGATAATTAAATCAATATTTGGAATCGTACTAGCTAATATTTCATCTGAATTTAGACCTAAATGAGATAGACATATTACAATATCGGTCCTTTCACCGATTTCTTTAGCAGTTTTTTGCAAATTTTTTATAGGATCTGTGACTTTCCAACCTAACGGGCCATAATAATCATAAAAAGGAGCTGTTGCACCAATTACCCCTATTTTTATCCTGTCGTGCGTTGTATAAATTTTATAAGGGGATGCCCATACAGGCTGGGTATCATCTTGTTCTTTTAAATTCGATAAAATCACATCAAATTCTGTCTGTTCGTAAAGCGCTGCTAAAGCCTCTTTTGATAAGGTAATGCCTTCGTTATTACCAATTGTCACAGCATCATAGCCAGCTTCATCTAACAAGTGAACATTCTCTCGTCCAAGCGTTGCTTCTGTATAAAGGTCCGCTCGATCAATAAAATCTCCTAAATCAAAAATAAAACAAGCTTCTCCTTGTTGTTCGTGTATTCGACGCTGTGTTTGTAAATACTCACGCGTCCTTGCCCATGTTTTCAGATGACTATGAATATCATTCGTATGATAAATATGAATCGTTGTCATCTCATTCACTTCCTTATCTTCGTATTCGTGAAATGCTTACTCTTTATATTAATCCTACTACAATTGAACGAATTCCGAGAATCAGAAGCATAATTCTTAAAATAAAAATTACTGTATCTGACCCTAACCGTTTATTCCAAGCCGCACCAACTTTTGCACCAATATAAGCTCCTGGTATGACAGCTAATACTAAATGCCATGGAACATGCCCAAAGTAAATATGTGAAGCCGAATTAACAAGTGATGTTAAAAATACTAAAAACATCGATGTGGCAACTGCAATATGTGGTGGGAATAAAAAAAGAATGACAAGCATTGGCACAATCATAGATCCCCCGCCAATCCCAAACATACCTGACATCATACCAATTACAAATGTCATCACGAATGCAAACCAAATTGGATAGCCGTATGTATAACTTTTACCATCTAAATCTGTTTTTGTTATTTGCATACCATGATTTTTAAACCATTCAATCGGTTTAAATCGATTTTTAAAAATTAAAATGAGTGATAGTACAATCAATAATAGACCAAAGTAAAGGTTAAATGATGGCAAATCTAGCTGTTTACTAATCCATGCGCCAACGAATGTACCAGGAATACTTCCCGCGAATAAAATGAACCCAGATTTATAATCTACCGTACCTGACTTTATATACGATAAAGTTGAAGATAGGCCGATAAAAATCATCATAATGACGGATAAGCCAACAATTTTTTGTGGTGTTAGCTCTGGAATCATTCCTTGTGAAATACCAAAGTATAGCAATGCGGGTACAAGAATAACGCCCCCACCCAATCCGACTAATGCACCAATAATCCCTGAACAAAGTGAAAAAAATAAAATAATTGCGTATGTCATGTGTCATCTCCCCCAAATAAATCGAGCTGTTTTGGCGCAAGTCCATCGTAAGAAAGACCGAGCATATGAACCAGTGTTTTCGCATTTGGAAAAGCATCATAATCTGAATTATTATTAAAAACGACATATACATCTTGCACTTGTTTTTGAAGTGTCTCAATGACAGTTTTTAATTCTTGTAATTCCTCTTCATTATAATGATATAAAAAACGTACTTTTCGCCACTGTTCATTGTTCCCAGGATTACGCCATCCATGTACGTTTCGTCCATGAATTCTCACGAGTGCCTTATTCGATGTTGCCTGTGCAACAAGTGGAACACTGCCTTCTCCAACTTGCGGTTCATCACATACTGTATGAATTAGTTGTAATGATTTGAGTAATTGAAAAGTTCCTTCACGATACGGTTTGTCGTACCATGTACGATTTCGAAATTCAATCGCAACCGGAAAATCAGCTAACTGTTGTTTCACATAGCGTATATATTGTACATTTTTAAATTGGCAATCAAACCATGGTGGAAACTGTACAAGGACAGCCGCTAAACGTCCTGCCCGCTGAAAGATTTCGGCTGCCTCTCGAAAAGCTTGGAACATCTCACCTTTTGTTTCATATGGTAAATTATCACGTAGATGTCCTGTCATTCCTTGATACGCTTTTAATATGAATCGAAAGGTGGTTGGCGTATCATCCAGCCATTTTTGAATTGATTTTTCATTTGGAATCGCATAAAACGATGTATCCACTTCAACAATCGGGAAATGTCCACTATAATCGTATAATTTATCTGTTGCTTTCGTTGTTTTACTATATGCTGCTGGGTGATCTCCCCAGCCTGTTAAGCCAACATAAATCATCACTTCACATCCTTTCTTACTATGATAAAGGTATTTGCATTAAAAAAACAGCCACTAAGCTTCTAGTGGACTGCTTGATTTTCTTTAGATAAGGTTGTCTTAAAAGCAATTACGTAGCCATCTAAATCCCGAATTGCAAACTCTTTGAAACGTATACCCTCTTCATATGTATCGCGTGGATTGAATGCAAAAAGAGCACCGTTATTTCGATATGTTAAATACATTGAATAAAGTTCTTCGACTGTATCTACACATACGTATAATTCTGGTTGTAACTTCTTTGGGTGTATTTCAGTGACATCCGTTGCTTGTTTTAAATGGATTACAAATTTTTTCTTTTCATCCACAAACTTCGAACCTTCTCCTTGAATCCCTAAAATCGTTGAGTAGTAATCGACGGAAAGTTCTAAATCCGATACAAGAATTTCTTTTTCAGAATTCTGCATAGGCGACATCTAAGAATCTTCATCCTTTCATAATGAAAATATTGTGCGTGCATCACAATGAATGACTCATATGTTCTTTCTATCTAAGGGACCATCATTCTATAAGAAAGACGCATAATTAGTAGTACCCCTCCCATTTTCATTTTAAACCTTCTTTTTTAAATGAATGAAATGTTTTTCACAATTGCTATCTTGAATACTCTTTACATGTATTCGAAATATGCGCTGAATCAAAGTTTCTGTCAAAATTTCTTCTGTATTTCCTTTTGCAACAACTTTCCCACCCTGCATAACGATAACTTCATCACTAAATTGCAGCGCTTGATTTAAGTCATGTAGTACCATGACAATCGTACGATTTTCCATTCGATTCATTTTTTCAATTACATGTAAAATTTCAAATTGATGATGCATGTCTAAGTAGGTTGTCGGTTCATCTAAAAGAATATATTCACTTTGTTGTGCGAGTGCAAGTGCAATCCACACACGCTGTCTTTGCCCTCCTGAGAGTTGATGCATAAACTGATGTTGTTGGTCTATTAAGTCCGTTACGCGTAAAGCATCATCTACAATTCGATCATCCTCTGTCGTAAATCGCATCATTCCTTTACGATGTGGATATCTCCCCATCTCTACTAATTTACGGACTGTATAATTCATCGGTACATCATTTTGCTGATGAACAACAGCAAGCTTTTTCGCTCGTTCTTTTGCTGTATAAGTATAAAGCGACTGCTCATCTAATAAAAGTGCGCCACTTGTCGGTTTTAAAAGTCCTGCTAATAAATGTAACAATGTCGATTTCCCACTACCATTCGGTCCGATAATCGCTGTCACCTTTCCTTTCGGAATCATTAGCTGGTCAATCGCTAAAAAAGGAATTTTTGGATTATATGAAAAAGTAAGTTGTTTAATGTCCATAAATTGCACCAAACTTTCGAATTAATAAGATTAAGAACGGACCACCGATTAATGCCATAATAACCGAAGCTGTGATCTCATATGGCGGAATAATCGTTCTACCAATCGTATCGGCTACAAGTAAAAGCGCTGCGCCAAAGAGTGCTGAAAATGGTAATAAAAAACGATAATCTGAACCTACTAATAAGCGAGATATGTGTGGTACTAATAAACCGATAAAAGCAATTGAACCAACAATGGCTGTTGCGACACTCGCTAAATAAATTGATATAAATAAAACCGTCCATCTAACACGCATCAGTGGGAAGCCGATACTTCGAATCGTTTTCTCGCTCAATCCAAGTACATTACACCAACTCCCAACGAAAAGTGCTATGACAATTCCAACACCACTAAATAGCATTAATCCATTCGCATCATCCCACGTTTTCATACTTAGGCCTGTACTTTCCGTAAAATGAATCGCAGTCACGCCTGATACTTTAATAATGGCTGTAAACATCGCATTTAATGCAATCCCAACTAACAATACATAAATTGGTGACATTTGATATTTTTTCGTCACAGTATATAGGATGAGGAAGGCGATGATTCCACCTGCAAAAGCAAAAATTGGTGCATAAAAGAATAGATGCGGCAGAAAATTAATAACGACAATATTTCCAATCATCGCAGCTGTCGTAATACCGATAATTCCCGGATCTGCGAGTGGATTTTTAATTGCGGCTTGTAAGAGCGCTCCTGCTAGTCCTAGTGCAGCACCTGCGAATAGAGCAATCAGTACACGTGGTAATCGTAAATCAAATATAACGCCGATTTGTCCATCACGTTGGCCAAATATCCCCTTGACGAAGTCACTAATTGTCATGGGAATACTGCCTAACGTAAGCGACAGATACAAAATAACGATGAGCACGATTAACATTCCGCTATACATCCAAATGATTTTCTTCATGATTTTTTCTCCTCATACAATAGTTCATACAATGTTTGAAGGGCTTCATCTGCATTAACATTCGCTGTAATCCCAAAAAGATTTTCATCTAAGTCATAGACGCGCCCTTCTTGTGTTGCTTTAAAATTACGCCATACGGTATTTGTTTTGAATTCTTCATCAAACATCGTTTTGACTTGTTTTGGAAAGCCATGTGAAGCACGTAAAATAACATCTGGCTGCATTTTGTATAACGCCTCTGTATTTGATGCAATAAACTCCTCATCTGATTTTGTCGCTTGAATGCCATTTTCGCCACCTGCCAATTCAACTAAATTACCTAAAAATGATTTTTCTGTTGAAATGAGATAACTTCCTGGTACACCTAATAAAATTAATACTTTCGGCTTTTTCTTCTGTTTGATTTTCTTTTGAATGGTAGCGATTTGTTTGTCATACACTGCATTCAACTGCTCCGCTTCTTTTTTACGATGAAACTGTTCACCTAGCTCTGTAATCGCTTTTTGCATGCCCTGGATGGAATTATAATTATAGTAAGTAGCGGATACACCACTACCCTTTAACGCTTTTTCCATCTCTGGTTTAATACTTGTAACACTTAAAAGATGTGTTGGCTGTAGACTACGCACTATTTCTAAATTGGGCTGCTTCGCTTGCCCAATCGCCTGAACTTTCGCATATTTTTTTGGCAATACCTTTTCTGTATTTGGTACACCCACTAAATCTAAATTAAGCTTAGCAGCTGTTTCTGTTAGAGCAACAGTTGTTGCAATAATCCGTTCTCCTTCTTTTTTCGTTGGTTGTTCTTGTTTTCCACATCCTACTAAAAATAATAGACAGATTGTGACGCATAGGACGACTTTTTTCATGTTAGAACCTCCTTTATAAAAAGAGAAAACCGCAACAAATATGCGGCTTCCTCCTCAATTTTCTACCTATTTAAATACAATCTTTGTTGTGTAATGATGATCATATTTCATAGAAGGGACTTTTACATGTACTTTTACATACGCTCCCTTTTTTATATTACTTACTGGGAATTGGACTGTACGTGTATTTTTACCTTTTGCGACCACTTTGGCAGAAACATATTTACTTCCTTGTTTCACTTTAAAGCTTTTCCACCAACTTGCATTTTTTAAAGTCATTTTAACGTATGTCTTACTGCCGACTTTTTGGATAGTAGCAGGTTTTTGAACATATTGATCCATGACAGAGCGTTTACTTGTTTTATTTTTATAGACTGTAAATGATTTTTTCGTTGTTTTTGCTTTATTTGAAACTTGAACTACTTTTTTCGTAGGAATGACTTTTCCAATTTGAATATAGTTTGTATAATTTCCTTCATATTTTGGTTTTGTTGCTTGAATATGAACTGTTGATTTCACCAGCTTTTTAGGTGATATAATAGGAAATTGAACCGTACGTGTATTTTTAGTTTTGTTCGTTGAGACTGTTTTTACAGATGTCATCTTTCCATTCACTTCTGTTTTAAACGACTTCCACCAGCTTGCATTTTTAATAGTCATTTTTGCATAATATTTACCGTCACTCATCTTCGTAATCGTCATCGGTTTTGTGACGTAAGCATCTGTTGCAGACGTACTTTTCTTATTCGACTTCAAAATTTTGTAATTGTAGTTTGTTGTCGATACAACTGTTGCTGGCTTCACATATTTTGATGTGATATCTAGATACGCCGTATAAGTACCTGCTAATTTTTTAGAAGCTGTCTGTAATGTGAAATGTAGCTTTGTTGTAGCTGTTGGTGACTTCACTTGGAAACGAACTGTACGTGTTTTCTTTTTCGAATTTGTAGCGATTGTTTTTACAGCTACTTTTTTACCATTCACTTCTGCTTTGACAGATTTCCACATCGCTGCATTTTTTAAAGTCACTGTCGCATAATATTTACCTGCTTGTGTTTTTTCAACTTTCACTGGTTTCGTCATATATGCATTTGCTTTGGATGTTGCTTTTTTTGTCTTATTTTTTAACACATAATTGTATTTAGTTGTGCTGATGACTTTATTTGGATCAACGATAACTGGTGGTTTAACTGTTGGGTCGATTATGCGATTAAAATCAAAATATGTCGTGTAAGTTCCTTCGTAATTACCCATTTGAATATGCGTTTTTGCTTTTATTAATTGATTAATTGAAGGTACTTCAAAACGTACAACTTTTGTATCTGCTGTTTTGTCTTCTTTTACAGTTGTAACATCTACAAGTTGACCAGCTACTTCTGTTTGGAATCCTTTCCAAATTGATGCTGATTTCAATGTCACTTCTGCATATTGTTTTCCATCTTTTTCGACAAGTCGAGCTGGAGTACCCATATAATTTGCCATTGTCGATGCTTTTTCTTTCGCTTCATCCCATACTTGGAAAGCTTGATCTTTTACAAACTGGAATTGCCCATTTTCAATGACATGATTAAAATCAAAATATGTTGTATAAGTTGCGTCGTAATTACCTGCTTGGATATGCGATTCTGTTTTTACAACTTCATCTAACGAAGGAATCTCGATTCGTACTACGCGTGTATTCGCTGCTACATTCTCTTCCACAACAGTCGCTTCTGTTAATACATCGCCTACAAGTGATTTTAACCCTTTCCAATACTGTGCTGATTTCAAGGTAATATAAGCATAGGTTTTATCACCTACTTGAACAATTTGAGCTGGTGTTTCTACTGAACGTGTCACACCTGAAGAAATCGCATCTTTTTGCTCATTCCATACTTGGAAAGAACGTAAGGATGTTGCATCTTGTTGGAATTGTAGATACGTGGTATGTTGCATCTTCGTAGGACCTGCTTGAATTTCAATATCAGCTCGAATCGCCTGAGATGTAGAAGGTACTTCAAATTTTACAAGTCGTGTATTTTCTACTTCATTCGTTGAGATTGTTTCAACTTCTTTCATCTCACCATGGACATCTGTTTTAAATGAGTTCCAAATAGAAGCACTTTTAATCGTGACATATGCATAGGTTTTACCATTCTCCACTTGTAATTTTGAAACTAAATCCATGCTACGTCCCATACTTGAAGTTTCTTGTAAATCTGCATGTTTATATACTTGGAATGGCATGTACTGAACTTGCATTTGCGGCTCTACAGCACTACTTTCTGCCGCTTTTACAGGTGTCGTATTCACTGAAAACATCGATGTAGTTAACAGTGTTGCAGCTGCTAATGACAGAATTGAATATTTCATCGGTTTCATTCTTTTCTCCTCCTTATTTGTTTTCCTACTATCGCAACAATCAAGAAGAACACCATCGCACTAATGACATAAACCCACCAACCCATTGGCTGTTCTTTCGTCTGTTTCTTCTCGATTATTTTAATTTCTTTTACATGATTGGATTGTTTGGCTAACTTATTTTCATCCAATACAAAATCAATTTCATAGCGGTTATCATATAAAAAATCTTCACCATCCACTTTTTCATTGATATAAACAGCGAGTGTTCCTTTATGTTTTCCACTTATTTGTTTCAATGGAAATTGAATTGTTCGCATATCTTTTTCTTTATTTGTTTTTACAAGTGTTTCTTTTTTTCCATCAAACGTGACTTCTTTCGTCCAATGACTTTTTAAAATAGTAATTTCAAGGTACATCTTTTGGTTTGATACAATGAGGATTGCGGGTTTTTGAAAGTAATCATTCGCAATAGATGTGCTCGATTCTCCACTTTTTTTTACTTCATACGGTATTTTGTATGTTCCATTCTCGAGCGTCTGCGCCTTTGCATCCACAGGTAACATAAACAAACTACTCAATAAAAAAATAAAGATATATTTAGCCCACATAACCAACAGCTTCTGATGTATCGCTTTCTACAATCACTTCATAATGATCAATCGAGTTCCCTGTCACCATCTTTTGCCCGTCTGGTGTCATAGCTGGTTTTCGGTGTGCTAAGTGAAATTCTCGTGATGCAAACCAGTTCTCAAATGCTTTTTTATCTTCCCAAACTGTATGTACGAGTACTTCCTCATACCCTTTCATATTTAACTTTTTCATAACTTTTAATTCTTTAAAACCAGGCATTTCTTCAATCCCTTGGCGCACTTTAAAACGCTCTAAAATTGCATCTCCATAACCTTCTAAAACTTGAATCGTATTTGTAACCATATACATGATGTGTTTCCTCCTTTATAATTCAACTTCATTCTATTGATAACGATTATCATTGTCAATTTCAATTCCTGTTAAAAAAATGAAAAAAATACGCAAATTTCTATGTTATAAATAGAAATTTGCGTATTCATTTCGTTGAATTCATATTTTATACATTCTTTTTATATAAATAATGTAGTTTTGCCCGACTTTAAATTTAAGCAATATACCATTTGTCTATAAAAAATATTTTTAAAATGTCTTTTTATTCATTTTAAGGAACCTTATATAGCAGAAATTTCGTCTTTCAACTATAATGTGATATATCCATTTTAAGGATATTTAATAGTGAAGCGAAAGCAGAATGCGAGATGGAATGAATGACAAAAGCAAATTTTATCCAATATCTTTTAGCAAAAAAAGAAATCGAATTTTCATATGGGCGAAAAATTTTCTTTATTGCTTGGGATGAACAAAAAGGATTTATTTTATTAGATGTTTTATATGACGATACTTGTGTCGAGCTAACAGACTTTATTCAAAGTATTAAAGAGTTTTTACAACAAGCACAAATTGATGGAAAAACACTCGAATATTTATTAGAACATGAGTTAGAACAAATAAAAATAATGGGTGTTTACTAAAAACTATTATAAATAACAAGAAATTAAGTTATAAAAAAAGCCTCCCAAATCAGGAGGCTTTTTAGCATTCAATGGATTAACCGATTGAACCTTCCATTTCAAATTTGATTAGGCGGTTCATTTCTACTGCGTATTCCATTGGAAGTTCTTTTGTGAATGGCTCAATGAAGCCCATTACGATCATTTCTGTTGCTTCTTGCTCAGAAATACCGCGGCTCATTAAGTAGAATAATTGTTCTTCAGATACTTTTGAAACTTTCGCTTCGTGCTCTAAAGAGATTTGATCATTCATTACTTCGTTGTATGGAATTGTATCAGAAGTTGATTCGTTATCCATGATTAATGTATCACATTCGATATTTGCACGTGCATTTGTCGCTTTTTTACCGAATTTTACTTGTCCACGGTATGTTACGTTACCACCGTGTTTTGAGATTGATTTTGATACGATTGTTGAAGAAGTATTTGGTGCTAAGTGAATCATTTTCGCACCTGTGTCTTGGTTTTGACCACGACCTGCAATCGCGATTGATAATGTCATACCACGAGCGCCTTCTCCTTTAAGGATACAAGCTGGGTATTTCATTGTTAATTTAGAACCGATGTTACCATCAACCCATTCCATTGTACCGTGCTCTTCTACAACTGTACGTTTTGTTACTAAGTTGTACACGTTGTTTGCCCAGTTTTGGATTGTTGTATAACGGCAGTAAGCGTTCTTTTTAACAATAATTTCTACTACAGCTGAGTGTAGAGAACTTGTTGTATAAACTGGTGCTGTACAACCTTCTACATAGTGTACAGAAGCATCGTCATCAACGATGATTAATGTACGCTCGAATTGTCCCATATTCTCAGAGTTGATACGGAAGTAAGCTTGTAATGGTGTATCTAATTTTACGCCTTTTGGTACGTAAATGAATGAACCACCAGACCATACAGCCGAGTTAAGTGCCGAGAATTTGTTATCTGCTGGAGGAATGACTTTACCGAAGTATTCTCTGAAGATATCTTCGTTCTCTTTAAGAGCTGAGTCTGTATCTTTAAAGATTACGCCCATCTCTTCTAGTTCTTCCTTCATGTTGTGATAGACAACTTCTGATTCGTACTGTGCAGAAACACCTGCAAGGTATTTTTGTTCTGCTTCTGGAATACCTAATTTATCAAATGTTGCTTTGATTTCTTCAGGTACTTCATCCCAAGATTTTTGCGTTGCTTCAGATGGTTTTACGTAGTATGTGATTTCATCGAAATCTAAACCAGATAAGTCGCCACCCCATTGAGGCATTGGTTTTGAATAAAAAATTTCTAAAGATTTTAGACGGAAATCTAACATCCATTCTGGTTCTTCTTTCATCTGAGAAATTTCTTTAACAATCGCTGGAGTTAGTCCACGTTCTGTACGGAAAATCGATACATCTTTATCATGGAACCCAAACTCGTAATCACCGATTTCTGGCATGTTTTTAGCCATCATTTCTCCTCCGTTCATCGCTTAGTTTTGTCTTACTTATTTTCGTTAATTCCTTTTTCCATCGCTTTCCAAGCAAGTGTTGCACATTTAATACGTGCTGGGAATTGTGCTACACCTGATAATGCTTCCACATCACCAAGGTCTAAATCTTCATCATGTTCTTTTCCTAACATCATGTCAGAAAATACATGTGCTAATTCGACAGCTTCTTCTGTTGTTTTCCCTTTAACCATTTGCGTCATCATCGATGCAGATGACATTGAGATTGAACAGCCTTCACCTTCGAATTTTGCGTCTGCAACAATTCCATCCTCTACTTGTAAAGTTAAGTGGATGCGGTCACCACATGTTGGGTTATTCATATCAATTGAAACGTTTGAGCCTTCAATTGTTCCCTTGTTACGTGGTTTTTTATAGTGATCCATAATAACGCTACGGTATAGTTGATCTAAATTAGACATTTGCAAAATACTCCTTCGCAAATCGCACACCTTTTGTTAATTCATCGATATCTGCTTCATCATTGTATAGGTAGAAGCTAGCGCGAGCTGTTGCAACACAATTCAACCATTTCATTAATGGTTGTGCACAGTGATGTCCAGCACGAACAGCGATCCCATTACTATCTAGCGCTGTTGCTAAATCATGTGGATGTACATCATCGATATTGAATGTTACAAGTCCTGTGCGAATTTCTGGATTTTGTGGGCCATAAATTGTTAGGCCTTCAACAGTTGATAAGTTTTCAAATGCATATTTCGCTAGTTTATGCTCATGCGCAATAATCTCGTCCATGCCGATTTCGTTTAAGAAGTCAATCGCTGCACCTAGACCGATTGCACCTGCAATAATTGGCGTGCCTGCTTCAAACTTCGCTGGAAGGTCTGCCCATGTTGAATCTTGTAAGCCAACGAAATTAATCATTTCGCCACCGAATTCAACAGGTTCCATATTTAATAGATGTTCTTTTTTACCATATAAAACACCGATACCTGTTGGACCACACATCTTATGTCCTGAAAAGGCTAAGAAGTCACAGTCTAAATCTTGTACGTCTGTTTTCATATGTGGAACACCTTGCGCACCGTCAACAACCATTACAGCACCATGTTGATGTGCAACTTGTGCAATAGCTTTTACATCGTTAATTGTACCAAGTACATTCGATGCCATTGTGATTGCGACGATTTTTGTGCGATCAGTAATCGCTTTTTTCACTTCATCCATTGATAAAGTGCCATCTGCTTCTAATTCAATATATTTCAATGTGGCTTTTGTTGCTTTCGCAAGTTGTTGCCATGGAATCAAGTTAGAATGATGTTCCATATACGTGATGACAATTTCATCACCTTCTGAAACATTTGCACGACCATAGCTTGATGCAACCATGTTTAAACCTGTTGTTGTACCACGTGTGAAAATAATTTCCTCTGTGGACTTGGCGTTAATGAATTGACGGACTTTCTCACGAGCACCTTCATATTCGTCAGTCGCACGATTCCCAAGTGTATGCACACCGCGGTGTACATTTGAGTTATCAAATTCATAATACTTTTTAAGAGATTCGATGACTTGAATCGGTTTTTGAGAAGTTGCTGCACTATCTAAATAGATTAGCGGGTTCCCATTAATCTCTTGGTTTAAAATTGGAAAATAGCTACGAATGTCGTCTTTGATCATTATTTTACTTTCCTTTCGATTACCTCAACCAATTGTTTGCGTACGCCTTCAATTGGTAATTGGCTTACTACAGGCTCAAGGAATCCGTGAATGATTAGACGCTCAGCGTTTGCACGTGTAATACCACGACTCATTAAGTAGTAAATTTGAAGTGGATCAACGCGACCTACAGACGCTGCGTGTCCTGCAGTTACATCATCTTCTTCAATTAAAAGGATTGGGTTTGCATCGCCACGTGCATTTTCTGAAAGCATTAATACGCGTGATTCTTGTTCAGCGTTTGCTTTTGTTGCACCATGTTCGATTTTACCAATACCGTTGAAGATTGCGCGAGCCGCATCTTTCATAACTGCATGTGTTAAGATTTGACCGTCTGAAGATTTACCCCAGTTACGCACTTCAGTTGTGAAGTTTTGGCTTTGTTTACCGCGGCCAATGACAACTGTTTTTGCATCAGCGCGTGAACCGTCACCACGTAAATGTGTTACGTTTTCAGAGATTGTATCGCCATCATTCATTAAACCTAGTGCCCAATCTAATGATGCATCGCGTTTTGTTTCGCCACGACGGTTGATGTATGAAGTGAATCCTTCTGCTAATGTATCTACTGCGCCGAATGTTACGTTTGCGCCGTCATTTACGATGATTTCTTCTACGATATTTACTTGGCCTTTTGCTGCGCCAATTGAGATATAGTTTTCAACATATGTTACTTCTGCAAAGTTATCTGCTACAAGTAATACGTGGTTGAATAATGATACATTCTCATCATCTGTGAAGAATACAGCTTGAATTGGTTCTTTTACTTGTACATCTTTTGGTACATATACGAATAATCCACCGTTCACAAGTGCTGCATGTAACGCTGTTAATTTATGTTCATCTACTTCTACAGCTTCTGTCATGAAGTATTTTTGAACTAAATCACTGTGTTCTTTTACAGCAGTGAATAAATCCGT
Organism: Kurthia sp. YJT4; assembly: GCF_030219945.1. Classification (NCBI taxonomy): domain Bacteria; kingdom Bacillati; phylum Bacillota; class Bacilli; order Caryophanales; family Caryophanaceae; genus Kurthia; species Kurthia sp. YJT4. The sequence goes on from NZ_CP126689.1 coordinate 2,301,891, forward strand.
TACGATTACACCTTGTTCTTTTAATTCATCTGCTACTTGTAAGTAAGCAGGTGTATTGTTGTGTTGGATGTAAAGTGTTTGTTGGTTTTCATCAACGATTGCTTGAACTTCAGCTGGAAGTTCTGTTAAAGAAGAAATTGCTTTACCTTCAACTTTGTGTTCTGGGAATTCAAAGAAGTTCCAAGAATCTACATTTGTTTTGTCAGGCTTAACCATTTCTAATGTTTCTACTTTTTCAAGTGCACGTTCACGAAGCTCCGTTAACCACTTAGGTTCATTATGTGCTTCAGAGAATGAGCGTACGTCTTGAGCGCTTACCGCTAATTTTGTTTCCACAGTCATGGCTTGCTCGTCCTCCTTCTTATGCTTCTTCAGTTACTGCGTCTGTGTCTTCAATACCTAATTCTTTTTTAATCCAGTCATAACCTTCAGCTTCTAAACGTTGTGCTAGTTCAGAACCGCCTGATTTTACTACTTTACCTTGCATCATTACGTGTACGTGATCTGGTGTGATGTAGTTTAATAGACGTTGGTAGTGCGTAATCATTAAGCAACCGAAGCCTTCGCCGCGCATTTCGTTAATACCTTTTGATACAACTTTTAATGCATCGATATCTAAACCAGAGTCGATTTCATCAAGAACTGCGAATTTTGGTTTAATCATCATTAATTGAAGAATTTCGTTACGTTTCTTTTCCCCACCAGAGAAACCTTCGTTTAGGTAACGTTGGCTCATTTCTTCTGGCATTTCTAAGAAGTCCATCTTTTTGTCTAATTCACGGATGAATTTCATAATTGAGATTTCATCGCCTTCTTCACGACGTGCATTGATTGCTGAACGTAAGAAGTCTGCATTTGTTACGCCTGCGATTTCTGAAGGATATTGCATAGCTAGGAATAAACCAGCTTGTGCACGCTCATCTACTTCCATCTCTAATACATCTTCACCATCTAGTGTAATTGAACCAGAAGTTACTTCGTATTTTGGGTGACCCATGATTGCAGAAGCAAGTGTTGATTTACCCGTACCATTTGGTCCCATAATTGCATGGATTTCGTTTGTATTTAGTGTTAAGTTCACACCTTTTAAAATCTCTTTGTCTTCGATTGAGACATGTAGATCTTTAATTACTAAAGTTGACATTCCATTACCTCCATTGAATTATTAGGTTGGTTTCCCATTCCTAAATTATTATCATTCTAATTTTAACGCAAATAAAAGCCATTAGCAACTCATTTGATACTCATTATCATTTCACTATGAAATCCTTAAAAAGTCTTTACTTTATTCTATTTCCGAGGATTTCTAACATTTCCATTCTCATTTTCAATAAAGAAATCTAATTGAGAATTGTTTTCACTTCTGAAATAGTGATAACTGATTAAATTGTGGCTACTCAATGAACTCTCATCTAATAATAACAACTTTTAAAGAAAAAAAAAGACCAAATGAGAAAATTCTCACTTAGCCTTTTGGAAAAAATTATCTAACTGCGATTGCTAGGCGCTTCTTCAAAAATCCATGTACGACATCGGCTACCTCCCGTCCTTCGCGAATCGCCCAAACAATTAGGCTCGGTCCTCGTCTTGCATCTCCAGCTGTAAAGATGCCTTCTTCACTTGTTTCATATTTTTTAGTTGCGTAAATTCGATTGTTTAAAACACGTACATTGAAATGTTCACCGAGTTCTTCTTCAATTCCCTCAAAGCCAATCGCCACAAATACATAATCTGCAGGCCATACTTTTTCTGTCCCTTCTAGCTCATTAAAGTAGACATATCCTTCTTCATTGATTACCTTTTCCATCTGGATTGTATGCAGTTCTTTTAATCGACCATCAGGATATGCCACCATCTTTTTCGTTTGAATACAGTATTCACGAGGATCTTGTCCGAATTTTTCAACCGCCTCCTCATACGCATAGTCTAGTTTATATACACTAGGATCTACAGGCCATGGTTGGTCTTCTGAACGTGTCATCGGTAGTTGCGGATGCTTCCCAAATTGATGTACTGATTTTGCGCCTTGTCGAAGAGCTGTTGCCACACAATCCGCTCCAGTGTCACCTCCGCCAATAACAATGACATCCTTCCCTTTCACATCAATTGGTGCTGGTTCATTTGCTAGGATACTTTTTGTTGTCTTCGTCAAATAGTCCATCGCTCGAATAACACCTGTTGATTCGCTACCTTCTAAATGAAGTGAACGTGCGACTGTTGCACCTACACATAGAATAATTGCGTCGTATTCTTTTTGCAGCTGTGACTTTGTAATGTCACGTCCGATTTCTGTATTCAATTGAAAATGAATTCCTTCTGCTTCAAGTAAATCCACACGTCTTTGAACGACGGATTTATCTAACTTCATATTTGGAATACCATACATTAATAATCCACCCACACGGTCGTCTCGTTCAAATACCGTTACTTCATGCCCCATTTGATTAAGTTGATCTGCTGCTGCTAGACCTGCTGGACCTGAACCAACAACCGCTACACGATAACCTGTTCTAGCATTTGGAATACGTGGTTTTACCCACCCTTCTTCAAAACCACGATCAATAATTGCTCGCTCAATATTTTTAATCGCTACTGCTGGATCATGAATAGCTACCGTACATGCTCCTTCACATGGCGCCGGACAGACTCTACCTGTGAATTCTGGGAAGTTATTTGTTAATTGTAATCTTTCTAACGCTTCTTTCCACTGGCCTTTGTAAACTAAATCATTCCATTCAGGCATTAAATTATGAATCGGACAACCTGCTGCCATTCCTCGAATTTCTACGCCCATATGACAAAAAGGTGTACCACAATCCATACAACGCGCGCCCTGAATTGATAAAACATCATCTTCGAATCGACGTGTATATTCATCAAAATTCTTCACACGTTTTTTAGGTGCAACTTCATTCCCTTTTTGTCTCTCATATTCCATAAAACCAGTTTTCTTTCCCATGATGGACACCTCCTATTTTGTCGCAGACATGAATGCTTGCATCGCTGCTTCTTCTTTATTTAACCCTTCATCTTCAAATGTTTGAATCTCCTGTAGCATCATTTCATATTGCTCTGGAATTACTTTAATAAATGCTTTTTTCTTTTCTTCAAAATGATTTAAAATATCTTGTGCTTTTGTACTTTCTGTAATCAAATAGTGCTGTTCAATTAAATGATGTAAGTTCGTTTCATCTTTTTTCGTTAATACATCTGCGATACGAATCATCTCTTTATTACATGCTTTTTCGAATGCCTCACGATTTGTAGGGCAAATATAGACCACACCACCAGACATACCTGCTGCAAAGTTTTTACCGACATCACCTAAAATGACTACATGACCACCTGTCATATATTCACAGCCATGATCGCCTATTCCTTCTACCACGATATCAGCGCCGCTATTTCGAACTGCAAAACGTTCACCTGCTCGACCATTAATTAGCGCTTGACCACCTGTTGCACCGTAAAGACAGACATTCCCTGCAACAACATTTTCCTCGGCCTGCCCTTTCAATGGTGAGATGACAGCCGCTGTACCACCTGATAGCCCTTTTGCAAAGTAATCATTCGCATCACCTTCTACAGTCATCAACATTCCTTTTGGCATGAAAGCACCGAAACTTTGACCTGCACTTCCTTTAAAATGCAGTTGAATCAGTTGGTCTGGTAATCCTTTTGCACCGTATCTTTTTGAGATTTCGCTACCAACTATTGTCCCCACTACACGGTCTACGTTTCGAATTGGTGAAGTGACTTGGATGGCTGTTTTTGTTTGAATTGCGTAATCAACTTGTCTGAACAATGAACGCATATCAAGTGATTGATCTAAATGATGATTTTGTTCTACTTGTTTCGTACGCGGTCCTTCTACTTGCACAAGCAGTTTCGATAAATCTAAGTGGCGTGCTTTCCAATGCTCTTGCCCTTTCTTTCCTTGTTCGAGTATATCTGTACGTCCAACCATTTCGTCAAATGTACGGAAACCTAATTTCGACATCCACAAGCGAACATCTTCTGCAATAAAGTACATGAAGTTGACTACATGTTCTGGTTTTCCCATGAACTTTTCACGAAGCGCTGGATTTTGTGTAGCTACCCCTACAGGACATGTATCTAAGTGACATGCACGCATCATGACACATCCAAGTGCAATCAGAGGCGCGGTCGCAAAGCCAAATTCTTCTGCACCAAGTAATGCTGCTAGAATTACGTCTTTCCCTGTCATAAGTTTACCGTCTGTTTCCAATGTGACACGCTCACGTAAATGATTCAACATCAATGTTTGATGTGCTTCTGCTAAACCAAGCTCCCACGGTAAGCCCGTATGTTGAATACTCGTCTTAGGTGAAGCACCTGTTCCACCATCGTATCCACTAATAACAATTTTATCGGCTGCACCTTTTGCTACACCTGCTGCAATCGTCCCAACACCTGTTTTCGCTACTAGCTTCACGCTAATACTTGCTTCTCTGTTCGCATTCTTTAAGTCGTGAATCAATTCAGCCATATCTTCAATTGAATAAATATCATGATGTGGTGGAGGTGAAATTAATCCAACACCAGGTGTTGCACCGCGTACTTTCGCAACCCATGGATATACTTTATTCCCTGGTAACTGACCACCTTCACCGGGTTTTGCACCTTGCGCCATTTTAATTTGTAATTCATCTGCATTAACTAAATAATGCGAACTGACACCAAAACGTCCTGAAGCAATTTGCTTAATCGCACTTCTTCTTAATTGTCCTTTTTCATCGACTTCAAAGCGTTCTGGAGATTCTCCTCCCTCACCTGAGTTGCTGCGACCTCCAATTTGATTCATCGCAATCGCTAGTGCTTCATGTGCTTCTTCAGAAATTGAACCATAAGACATAGCACCTGTTTTAAATCGTTTGACAATCGATTGTGCTGATTCTACTTCTTCTAACGGAATTGATTGTAAGTCTTCTTTGAATGTGAATAAATGGCGTAAAAATCCGATTTGTTCTTCATTCGCCATCTCTGCATATTGATAATACAGTCCAGCATCATTCTTTCTTACTGCCCATTGTAATGTGTGAATTGTTTTCGGATTAAAGGCATGATGTTCCCCACCTGAACGCCATTGATATTCACTTCCTGATTCTAATAATAAAGAATTAACTTCAACTGCTTCATGGAATCGTTTTTCAGCTTCTAATTGAATCGTCGCTAAATCAATACCACTCAGCTGTGATTTCGTACCTGTGAAATGTTGAGCAATCACATCCGTATGAATCCCTACTGCTTCAAAAATCTGGGCACCGCGATAACTTTGTACCGTTGAAATCCCCATTTTCGCCATTACTTTAACAATTCCATCTGTCATCGCTTTTCGGTAACATGCGAAAGCTTCTGATAACGTTTGTGACAATTTTTCTGTATGCACTAGTTCCTCTACTGTTGCATAAGCCAAACTTGGATAGATTGCATCTACACCGTAACCGATAAGCGTTGCAAAATGATGAACTTCTCGCACTTCTAGCGACTGTACAACTATGCTGACACGTGTACGTCTACCTGTTCGAATTAAATGATGATGTACGCTACTTGCTGCTAATAAAATAGGTACTGTCGGTGTGATAGTGTGTAGGTCATCTGATAATATGATAATTTCAGCACCATCTTGAATTGCTTCATCTACTTGTTTTGCTAAATTTTTCAATATTTTTTCTAAATCTTCTGTCATTTTAAGAGAGATTGTCGCGATGCGGAATTGATTTTGCTTTTGTAACGCCAACCATTCTCCTGGTGTCAAAATCGGTGAGTCTAATTGAATGCGACGACTATTATTTTCCGATGGATGTAATAAGTCACCCTCTTTACCAAGCAACGTCATCGTACTTGTTACAATATGTTCTCGAATTGAATCAATTGGCGGATTCGTCACTTGCGCAAATAATTGTTTAAAGTAATGGAATAACGACTGTGGTTTTTCCGATAAAACAGCGAGTGGTGCATCATTCCCCATCGAACCAATCGGATCTTTTCCTTCTTGTAAAACAGGTAACAGATATTTTTTCGTATTTTCATATGTGTAGCCATGAATTTTTTGGCGTAATCTTATTTCATTTATTTGCACTTCATCTTCCAGTGCTGTCAATTTAACAAGGGACTCATCCAACCACTGGCCATATGGTTTTTCTGTCGCCATTTGATGTTTCAGCTCATCATCCGCAATTACGCGACCTTCTTCTAAATCAATTAATAACATCTTCCCTGGACTTAAACGCTCTTTATACAGAACATCTTCTTCTTTTACATCCACTACACCTACTTCAGAAGAAAAGATCATATAGTCATCTTTCGTTACATAATAACGCGCTGGTCGTAAACCATTTCGATCTAAAATCGCTCCAATTTGTTTTCCATCTGTAAAACAAATGGCTGTTGGACCATCCCAAGGTTCCATTAATGTACTGTGATAATTGTAAAAAGCTTTTTTCTCTTTTGAAATATGTGGATTTTCTGTCCAAGGCTCTGGAATCATCATCATCGCTGTTTGTGCTGGTGTACGTCCTGCTAAAACGAAGAACTCAAATGCATTATCTAACATAGAGGAGTCACTACCACTCTCATCAATAATCGGTAAGACTTTTTGTAAATCGTCTCCAAATGCATCTGAAATAAATTGTTGTTCACGCGCTTTCATCCAGTTAACATTTCCTTGTAATGTATTGATTTCACCGTTATGAATCAAGTAACGATTTGGATGTGCTCGTTCCCATGAAGGAAATGTATTCGTACTATAGCGTGAATGGACCATTGAAAAGGCCGAAGTAAAGTGAGGTTGTTGCAAGTCCTTATAAAAAACAGCTACTTCTTCAGGTGCTAATAGACCCTTAAAAACCATTGTTTTACTTGATAGACTCGCACAATAAAATGAGATGTTTTTTGCTTTCGCAAATCGTTCCGTCTGTTTACGAATAAGATATAGTTTACGCTCAAAAGCGAGATTGACTGTTTGTGGGTTTGCTTGAATAAATAATTGTCGAACAACTGGTGCAGTCTTTTTCGCTGTATCACTCAATGTCGACGCATCAACTGGAACTGTTCGGAATCCTAGAACAGTTTGTCCTTCTGCTTCTGCATATTTTTTCATTTGTTCTTCAACTACTTGTTGACCTTTTGCATCGTCTTGCGAAAAGAATAGCATGCCTACACCATACATACCTTCTACCGGTAATTGAAAAGCAGTTATTTCTTGACGAAAGAAATCATGTGGGATTTGTACCATCAGTCCTGAACCATCACCTGTTTTCCCGTCGCTCCCTCTACCCGCACGATGATCTAGACGACATAACATTTCCAATCCTTTTTCAACGATTTCATGTGTTTTTTTTCCTTTTAAATTAACATATAGACCGATACCGCATGCATCATGCTCGTCTCTCGGTGAATATAAACCTTGCTCTTTTGGTAATAAATGAAATGACATATCGATTCCTCCCTTGTATTTTATATTTTAAATTCACAAATTCATATAAACAATATATAATTTATATAGAATCAATCGTTTTTTTAGATGAATAGGGGATGTATAACTATGGAATTAAGACAACTACGCTACTTTGTAGCTGTTGCGGAAAGAGAACACATATCAGAGGCTGCTGAATCTTTACATGTCGCACAGTCAGCAGTCAGTCGACAAATTTCGAATTTAGAAACAGAACTTGGTACAGAATTATTCGAACGTATCGGACGAAATGTTAAACTAACACCAATCGGTAAAATCTTTTTAGAACACGCTCTCATTGCGCTTGAAGCCATCGACTTCGCTGCCAAACAAGTCGAAGAATACTTAGATCCTGAACAAGGAACAATTAAAATCGGCTTCCCAACAAGTCTTGCAAGCTTCTTATTACCAACCGTCATTTCAGCATTTAAAAAAGAGCATCCGAATGTATCTTTTCACTTGCGTCAAGGTTCATATCGCTATCTCATCAATGCGGTGAAAAATCGTGAATTGAATCTTGTTTTTTTAGGACCTGTCCCTAAAAAAGATGAAATCATTGATACAAAAATTCTGTTTACAGAAAAAATATCTGCACTTTTACCTGCTACACACCCACTTGCAACCAAAAAAGAAATTCAACTAGCAGATCTTCGTAACGAACCTTTTGTTTTATTCCCAGATGGCTTTATTCTAAATAAAGTCGTAGTGGACGCTTGTAAGTCGGTTGGGTACACACCAATCGTTAGTTCTGAAGGAGAAGATATGGATGCTCTAAAAGGGCTTGTAGCAGCTGGAATGGGTGTTACATTACTTCCTGAGAGTGCATTTTATGATTCGACACCGAGACGTACGGTGCGCTTGCCATTATCTGAGCCAAGCTTCACACGTAATGTAGGCGTTGTGTTCCCACATAACCGTGAATTAGCACCATCTGAAAAAATCTTTTTAGAATTCGTGAGCACCTTCTTCTCACGTCTTACACAATTCATCTAGTTGTATGAATACCCGAACCTCACATCATCTATACACACCTTAGAAAATGGGATATTAACCGAATGTAAAATAAAAGCTCGGAAAGCTGTGTCATTACACATGCTACTCCGAGCTTTTTCATGTAAAAAAATAAAGAGCATCGCCTAAACTGGCAATACCCTTTAGTTCATTATTGGTTCACAGGAACAACTGAACCTTTCCACTCTTTGTTGATGTAGTCTTGGATTTCTTTTGAGTGTAAAACTTTCATTAATTCTTTGATTTCTTCTTTATCTTTGTCACCTTTACGAACTGCTACTACATTTACATATGGTGAGTTTGAATCTTCAATTGCGATTGCATCTTTTGTAGGAACTAAACCTGCATCAATTGCATAGTTTGAGTTGATAATCACAGCATCACCTTCGTTATTTTTGTACATTTGTACTAATAATTCTGGTGCTGTTTTTGTATCGATTTTTAAGTTTTTAGGGTTTTTATCAATATCTTTTAATTGTGCTGTTGATTTTTTAACGCCGTCTTTTAACGTGATTAAGCCTTTTGCTTCAAGTAATGTTAAAATACGACCTTGGTCTGCTACAGAGTTTGATACTAGAATTGTCGCGCCTTTAGGAAGGTCTTCTAATTTTTTATACTTTTGAGAGTAGATACCGATTGGCTCGATGTGTACGCCACCAGCACTTTCAAAATCATAACCATTTGATTTGATTTGATCTTCTAAATACGGAATGTGCTGGAAGAAGTTCGCATCTAAATCTTTTGAATCTAAATCTTTATTCGGTAAGATGTAATCTTGGTATGGTTCGATTTCTAATTTGATGCCTTCTTTTTCAAGAATTGGTTCTGCTTGTTCAAGAATTTTAGCGTGTGGTACGTTTGAAGCACCGATTTTAATTACTTTTTCATCGCCGTCTCCTGATTTTTCTGAAGAACCACATGCTGCTAAACTAAGTGCTAGTGCTGCTGTTAAAAGACCTGCTACTAATTTTTTTGATGTTTTCATGATTCATTTCCCCTTTTCTTTGCTTTATCGTTTATCAATTTTTGCTGTAATCAAATCTCCAATGAATTGAATGATGAATACAACAACTAATACCAATACTGTTGCGACGAATGTTACGTCGTTTTGACTACGTTGGAAACCATCTTGGAAGGCTAGGTAACCTAGACCACCCGCACCAATGATGCCCGCCATCGCTGTATAACCTACTAAAGCAACTGCCGTCACTGTAATCCCTGAAATTAACGCTGGTAAAGACTCTGGAATGAGTACTTTCCAAATGATTGTTCCTGTTGTTGCTCCCATTGAACGAGCTGCTTCAATCACACCACGATCAATCTCTTTTAATGCAATCAATACCATACGTGCATAGAATGGTGCAGCACCGATAATAAGTGCTGGTAATGCTGCATTTGCACCACGCATTGTTCCCATTAAGAAAATTGTAAATGGAATTAATAAGATAACTAAAATAACGAACGGAATCGAACGGAAAATATTCACGATTGCTCCTGTTAAAAAGTTCACAACCTTATTCGCCCATAATTGGTGCGGTGCTGTTAAGAATAAAATAATCCCTAGCACTAGACCTAAAATAAATGTAATAATTGTTGAAACACCTGTCATATAAAGTGTTTCTAGCGTGGCTTGCCACATTCCTTCCCAATCAACATTTGGGAATAATCCTGTTGCCTCATTATTCATGTGACATCACCTCCGACTTAATTCCTTCAGCAGTTAAATAAGCTACTGCCTTTTCAACTTCTTCATCTGTTCCAGCAAGTTGTACGATTAACGTACCGTATGGACCACTTTTTGTCGGAGATATATTGCCATGTACAATATTTACATCGACATTAAACTGACGAATGAGTTGTGTCATAATCGGTTGCTCTGTTTTTGAGCCGACAAAGAATAATTTAATTAACTTTCCATGTTGGTATTGTTCTTTAATTTGTTCAATCGACTCTTGTTGCCCTACTGTATTCGTTACTTGTTGAACGAATCGTTGTGTAACAGGTGCTTGTGGTGCGTCGAATACTTGAAGAACATCGCCTTCTTCTACGACTTTCCCTTGCTCCATTACGGCTACACGATGACAGATTTTACGAATAACGTGCATCTCATGTGTAATTAAAATAATCGTAATACCGAGTTTTTCATTTACACTGCGTAATAAGTCTAAAATTGAATCCGTTGTTTCAGGGTCTAATGCTGATGTAGCTTCATCACAGAGTAATACTTCTGGGTCATTTGCAAGTGCACGCGCAATCCCTACACGTTGTTTTTGACCACCTGATAATTGTGATGGATAAGCCTTTTCGCGTCCTGTTAACCCAACAAGTTCAATTAATTCAGCTACTTTCTTCTTTTTCGCAGCTGAATCAATACCTGCAATTTCTAAAGGAAAAGCGATATTCTCTTCTACTGTTCTTGACCAAAGTAGATTGAAATGTTGGAATACCATACTAATTTTATGACGTGCTGCACGAAGTTTAGCGCCTTTAATTTTTGAAATATCTTCACCATTTACAATTACAGAACCACTTGTTGGTTTCTCTAAGCCATTAAATAAACGAATCATCGTACTCTTACCAGCACCACTGTAACCGATAATACCGAAGATTTCACCATCTTGGATAGTTAAGTTTACTTGATCGACAGCTGTGAGGGGACCATTTGAAGTTTTATATTGTTTTGTCACATTGCTGAGTTGAATCAAATTGTTTCCCACCTTTTTCGAACTTTATTCATAAAAAAACCCCTTCTGTCAGACAACAGAAGGGTTTAAACATCATAAAATATGCTAAACCGTTCTCTCATCTCTCAAAGACCATACAGTCCTTGCGTGAATTGGCACCTTTTCACATAATGTGATGGTTGCCGGGCTTCATAGGGCACTTCCCTCCACCTCTCTTTATAAGAGCAACGAATTAAGTTCATTTAGTTATTGTAGATACTTTATCACTTCTAAATTGAAAGGTCAATACTTCTTTAAAATTTTTTCAAATAAATGTGGTACTGACTGAAAGGCATAAATTTTCTCTACTAACTCGCCATTTTGCGTAATAAGAAGGCAAGGTACACTTTCAATTTCAAAGTCATACGCTAATTGCTCCATATAATTTAAGTTGGCTTTTCCCATTGAAACATGTTCGATTGCTTGCTCCGTTACATCCATCATTCTTAATGCAACTTGGCAAGTTCCACACATTGGTGTATAGAGGTAAAAAGCTGTTTTTTCTTGGGACTTCACTTGTTCTTCCCATTGTTCACGTGTCCATTCTTGCATTATTGTCATCCTTTATCTAATAAGTAACCTGACTTAATCTTAAATTTAGCTCCTTGTAACACTTTTGCTAAATGATAACGCGGCGTGCGTTCAACACCACCGTAACGCGGTAATGTATAAAGATGATGTGTATTGGGATATTCTTGTTGTACAAGCTTACGAAGTTTCTCGCCCATATCATCTGCATCGAAAAATGCATAAAAATCACAACTCTCATAAGGTTGTAATAGTTCATCTAAACGATGAGGACTTACAGTTCCGTTTGTACAGACAATCTCAACAGGTTCATTCAAAATAGGCTTTAACTGTAAACAATCTTGTCTACCTTCTACAATGAGGACTTTCTCAATAATCTTCATACACACCATCCCATCTGATTCCTTATTCTTTTTTCTGTTCTTTCTTACTTTATTTATACCATATTTTCGGTATATTTTTGTAGGAATAGTGCTTATAAAAAAAGCGCATAGAAAAAACTTTACATACTTTACAAAAAATAAAAAAAGAAGACAACTGAAATCAGTGTCTTCTAATCAAATCGGCATGAAAACGCGCACCTACATGAAAGGGGTGCTATTAACCTGCGACTACTTCTTCATATTGTTCAGCAGTTAATAAAGCTTCTAGTTGTGCAGCGTCAGAAGGTTTTACGACAACCATCCAAGCTTTTTCGTAAGGTGATTCGTTTACTAGCTCTGGGCTATCTTCTAACTCCTCATTTACTTCTACTACTTCACCTGAAAGTGGTGCATATAGCTCAGAAACTGTTTTTACAGACTCAACGCTACCGAATGGTTGATCGATTGTTAATTCATCGCCTACAGATGGTAGTTCAACGAATACGATGTCACCTAGTTCAGATTGTGCAAATTCTGTAATACCGATACGTACTGTACCGTCTTCTTGTAAAACCCACTCATGCTCTTTTGAATAACGTAAATTAGTTGGAATGCTCATTTTTTTACCCCTCCATGAAATATGTAATGTTAATTTCATCTATAGTGTTACATATTTTTTCTGCAAATACAAGTCATTTTAGTTATTTTTTCCAATTTTCAATAAATTTATTTTCATTGAAGCCGACTGTGACACGCTCTCCATCGTACGTAATTGGGCGTTTAATCAACATGCCATCGCTTGCTAATAACTCTAATTGTTCGGATTCTGACATTTCTGCCAAACGATCTTTTAATCCTAACTCCCGATATTTCATACCCGATGTATTAAAGAATTTTTTAAGCGGTAAACCACTTTTTTCTTGCATCTCTTTTACTTCTTCAGCTGTTGGTGTTTCTGTCACAAGATCTTTTGTATCAAATGCAACGCCTTCTGCCTTTAACCAAGCAATTGCTTTTTTACAAGTTGTACATTTTGGATAATGATACACGGTGATTGTCACGATCATTCACTCCATTCTTATTGAATATCCTTATTGTATAAATCTATTAGAAAAGGTGCAACCTATTTCATCACAGATTCATCTATAAATTCCATACTAGATGTACAATTACCAATTGTAAAGGACAAGCTATGTTTATCATTGAGTTTCTACCTATATAATATAGAAGAAATACAATTGATTAAAACGCTTTTTACTGCAAGACAACTAATTGTGAACATTCTGAATGATTTTGTCACTACGTACAACTCTTTCTTTTCTATTTTAATCTTCGAAGCAACAAAAAAGAACCACATCATACTATGCGATTCTCTTTCTAGTTAATTACTTATTTTTTAATAAATTCATCAAATGTTTCTGTTTGTTTGTTTAACAATTCTGCACGATTTTGAATAGAGTCATAATCACTCACTACTTCGCCAATAAATGCTTGATTCAAATCTACTGTCTTTGAAATGGTATCTCCGGCCTTTTCAATTACTTCGATTTGTTTGGTTACATCTTCAATCATCGTACGAATATCCACAATTGATTTATCGACACTTTGCGACAATTTTCGCACTTCCGTCGCCACAACATTAAATCCAAACCCATATTCCCCAGCACGTGCTGCTTCAATCCCAGCATTTAATGCGAGTAAATTTGTTTGTTTCGCAATATGCTGAATCACTTTTACTATCTCTTGAATAGCATCTGTCTTTTCAATTAATTGATGAACAGATTGCTGATTTTGATTTGAAATTTCAACAACTGTATGAAAATTTTCATTCAAATTAGCTACATGATCTTTACCCGCATCAGATAAAACATTCAGATCATCTGACATGTTTTTTAAGGCCGTCGCTAAATCAATCATTTGATTATTTCTCTCTGTAATATCAAATGCAATTTTCATAATGCCAATTAATTTAAAACGTTCATCACGAATTGGCATATATGTTGCTTCTAACCAGACACTTTTTCCGTTCGCATTTTTTCTTTCTACTTTATCTTGAAAGCTTTTCCCAGATAGCAAATTACGCCAAAATTTTTCATACTCAAAACTATTTGCAAACTCTGTTAAACATAACTCAGCATGTTTTTTACCGATTAATTCCTCTACCGAATACCCCATAGCTTCTGCAAATGGCTTACTTGCATATGTAACATTGCGATTCGTATCAAAGCGAATCACAGCTAAATTTGATTCTAATGCTTTCATCAATAAATCATTCATCGTCACTCGTTCACGTTCTTGTAACTCTCCCATTAAGATGAGACCCCCATTAATTGTAATACTCACATTATACTTTTCCACACAACAAAAACACAGATTTTTCAGTTCTTTTATCACAATCCATTTAAAAACATATGTCTAAAATTTCACTAATAATGATTTTTGAAGCAGTGTAAAGTATGAAAATAAGGAAAAATTGATAATTATTACTGAAAAGTTAATTAAAAAACCTTAGAGTACGACATCATACTCTAAGGTTACTATTTACGTAAGAATATTAAACAATATACTTTTCATTTTCAATTAATTTGCCTGTAGCTTCGCGTTTTTTCGCGACAATATTGTACGGTGTGTGACGTCCTAATTTACGTAGTGCCGATAATAACATACGTAACTCGTCTCCTTCAGTCGCTGTTAGCAATGTTTCTTTTGCTTCTTTTTCGATTTCAGCAAATGCTTCTTGTACAAAAATTTCTGTATATAATACTTTTTGATTTGCTTTTGCTTCACCATCACGTGCAATGGCTTTTTCGGTACGTAATACTACTGACTCCATTGCAAATAATTGATTTGCGATATTTGCGATATTCACTAATACTTCTTGCTCATTTTCAAGTTTTGGACCATATTTCATTGCCGCTGTACCTGCTGCAAGAAGAGCGATTTTCTTCGCCATCTTCACAAGATATTTTTCCTGGGCTAATGTTTCTGTGCCGATTTCTTCTGGCATCATTGAAAGTAGCTCAGCTTGTAATGCTTGTGCTTGTTGTAGAAGTGGTAATTCACCTTTCATCGCTTTCTTCATAAATGTTCCTGGTACAATCAGACGGTTAATTTCGTTTGTACCTTCGAAAATACGGTTAATACGTGAATCGCGGTAAATACGTTCTACTTCGTATTCTTGCATATAACCATATCCACCGTGTAACTGAACTGCTTCATCTACCACATAATCAAGTGTTTCTGAACCAAACACTTTATTGATTGAACATTCAATCGCATACTCTGCAATCGCAGCTGCTACTTCTTTACCGTCTTTTATTTCTGCTTCTGTTAATTGGCTCATACGATCTTCAAAGTAGCCTACTGTACGATAGATTAATGATTCAGACGCATAAATTTGTGCTGCCATTGTCGCTAATTTTTCTTTTGTTAGGTTAAATGAAGAAATAGCTGTACCAAATTGTTTACGCTCATTCGTATATTTAATTGCTAACTCTAATGCGCGTTTTGAAGCACCCACTGTACCTACCCCAAGTTTATAACGTCCAATATTTAGAATGTTGAATGCAATCACATGACCACGTCCAACTTCACCTAGTAAGTTTTCAATAGGAACTGCAACATCTTCTAAAATCAATGTACGTGTTGAAGATGATTTAATCCCCATCTTCTTCTCTTCTGCACCTGTTGAAACACCGTCATACTCACGTTCTACAATAAACGCTGAGAATTTATCACCATCGACTTTTGCATAGACAATGAAAACATCTGCAAATGCTGAATTTGTAATCCATTGTTTTTCACCATTTAGTACGTAATGTGTACCTGCTTCATTTAAACGAGCTACTGTTTTCGCACCTAGTGCATCTGATCCTGAACCTGGCTCTGTTAACGCATAAGCTGCTAATAATTCACCTGATGCTAACTTCGGTAAATATTTCGACTTTTGTTCTTCATTACCGAACAACACGATTGGTAATGAACCAATTCCGACATGCGCACCATGCGTAATCGAGAAGCCACCAGCTGGGGAAATCTTTTCAGCGATTAATGCTGAAGATACTTTATCCAGTCCAAGACCACCATATTCTTCTGGTACATCGGCAGCAAGTAGACCTAAATCGCCTGCTTTTTTCAGTAGTTTTACTGAATGTTCAAACTCATGATTTTCTAGATTTGGTACGACTGGTAACACTTCATTATGCAAATAATCTTCCGTTGTTTTCGCAATCATTAACTGTTCATCTGTAAAATCTTCTGGTGTAAAGATATGTTGGAACTCTGCATCCTCCGTTAAAAAACTACCGCCTTTTACTACGTGCTTTTGTGTGTTTTCTGTCATAATCAATTCCTCCTCATATGTTTGTTAGATCATTTCAAATACGCCTGCTGCACCCATACCGCCACCGATACACATTGTCACAACACCATATTTTTTCCCTTGTCTTTTTAGTTCATGTAATAGTTTTAATGTTAAAATCGCTCCTGTTGCGCCAAGTGGATGTCCAAGCGCAATTGCACCACCATTAACATTCACTTTTTCAAGATCAATTCCTAGCTCTTTTACTACTTGAATCGACTGTGAAGCAAACGCCTCATTTATCTCCCACAAATCAATATCTTCAATCGTTAAGCCTGCAATTTTTAAAGCTTTTGGTACCGCAACTACAGGACCAATTCCCATAATTTCAGGTGGTACACCGCCAACAGCAAACCCTAAAAACTTCGCCATTGGTTGTAACCCTTGCGCCTCTGCTTCCTCGCGGTCCATCACGAGTACAGCTGCTGCTCCGTCCGATGTTTGAGAAGCATTCCCTGCTGTAACACTCCCTTTCACATGAAAGGCTGGACGCAATTTTTGTAACGTTTCAACACTCGTTCCTTGTCTAACGCCTTCATCCATTTTGAAAGTGAATGTCTTTTCTTGTAGTTTATTTTGCTCATCTACAAAACGTTCCGTTACTTCTACTGGTACGATTTCATCATTAAATTTGCCTTCAGCAATTGCCTGTGCCGCTCTTTCGTGTGAACGTACAGCAAACGCATCTTGTTCTTCTCGCGTCACACCATACTTACTTGCAACAGCTTCTGCTGTATGCCCCATTCCGATATAATACTCAGGCGCTTCCTCTGCTAATTTCGCATTTGGTCGAATAACATTCCCCATCATTGGCACCATACTCATCGATTCAATTCCACCAGCTACAATGGCTTTTGCATGTCCGAGCATAATTTTTTCAGCTGCATATGCAATCGCTTGTAAACCTGATGAACAGAAGCGGTTCACTGTAATAGCTGAAGTTGTATCAGGCAATCCTGCCAACGCACCGATATTACGTGCTACATTTAGCCCTTGTTCTGCTTCTGGCATGGCACAACCGATAATTAAATCTTCCACTTCACCTGTATAATTTGCTCGTTTTAGAGCTTCTTTCACAACAAGTCCACCTAAATCATCTGGTCTTACTTGCTTTAACGAGCCTTTTTTTGCTTTTCCAATTGGTGTTCTAGCACCTGCTACGATGACTGCTTCACGCATAATTCAGATCCCCCCTCTTAGTTTCTTAGTGGCTTACCTTTGATTAACATATGCTGCATACGCGCCTGTGTTTTTGGCTGTGCAACAAGTGATAAAAAGGCTTCGCGCTCTAAGTCTAATAAATATTCTTCATCTACAAGAGAACCATATGGTACGAGTCCGCCTGCTAATACATGTGCAATTTTTTTCGCAATTTCTAAATCATATGGCGAGATATAACCTGATTTCAACATGGCATCTGCTCCTAGTAATAAGGCTGCATACCCTGGCGCACCCGATACAGGCACTTTTTCTCGCACTGGCGCTTGATAACCAGCTTGAACTAAACCAAGTACGGCTTGTTTGGCATCATATAATTGATGATCTGGATTCACACTGACAGCGTCTGCTTGATTTAAGAAACCTAAGTCACGTGCTTCTTCACCTGAAGTAGAGGTTTTCGCTGTTGCAATTTTTTCGAATACCGATGCTGCCACTTGTACATAGTCAACTGCTACATCTTTCGGTAAACCTTTTAAGTGCTTCATGTATAATTCTTTATTACCGCCACCGCCTGGTAGCAAGCCCACACCTGCTTCAACAAGCCCCATATACGTTTCTGTTGTCGCTTGAATATGTGCTGCTGGTAAACATACTTCTGTTCCACCACCGAGCGTCATGCCGAATGGTGCTGCAACAACAGGCTTTTTACTATATTTCATACGAAGTGTACCTTGTTGGAATTGGCGCACGATATAATCTAATTCGAATAGAGCATCGTCTTCTGCTTCCATTAAAATCATGGCAAGGTTCGCACCAACTGAGAAGTTTTTACCTTGATTCCCAATCACAAGTCCTTTGTAATCGTCTGATGTATCTAATAAATCAAGTGCATGTGTTAGCATTTGCATAATGTCTAATCCGAGTGCATTTGATTTCGAGTGGAATTCTAGTAGTAATACACCATCTCCAAAATCGATTACGCTTGCACCAGCATTCGACTTTAATACACCATGCTGTTTTTTATATGTTTTTAAATTGATTTCTTTTTCATTCTTTGGAACAGCTACATACGTTTCACCATTATAGTAGTGTAGTACATGATCAATCTCTTTATAGAAAGTTTGATGTCCTTCTGCTAATAGTTGTTGAACGAAAGTCGGAATTTTTTGTCCTTGTTCTTCCAATCTTTGAACTGCGCGTTCAACACCGATTGCATCCCACATCTCAAATGGTCCTTGCGACCAACCGAACCCCCAGCGCATTGCTTCATCAATCGCTACGATATCATCTGCAATTTCACCATGTTTTTCAGCTGCATATACAAGTGTTGGACTAATAATCTTCCATAATAATTCACCCGCACGATCCTCTGCATAAATTAAATGTTTTAAACGATTCGATAAGCCTTTTAGTTGTTTACTTTGTTCAATTGAAGGAGCTTGCAATTTAGTTGTTGGTACATATTCAAATGTTTCAATGTTCAACTCTAAAATCTCTTTTCCTTGTTTTACAAAGTATCCTTTACCTGATTTCGCTCCTAAGTGACCTGCATCGACCATCTTCTGCATATGTGCCGGTACTTCAAATACACGCTGTTCTTCACCGTCTGTTTTGTGATACACCGTATTCGCTACATGGATAAATGTATCCAGACCTACAACATCTAATGTACGAAGTGTCGCTGATTTTGGTCGTCCAATTAGTGGTCCTGTTACGGAATCCACTTCACCAACTGAATAACCGTCTTCTAGCATGACTTGTAATGTTTTTAGCAGCCCATATGTGCCAATACGATTTGCGATAAAGTTCGGTGTATCTTTTGCAATAACAACACCTTTTCCTAATACATCTTCTCCGAATGTTTTCATAAATTGAACAATCGACTCATCTGTATAAGAGGATGGTACGACTTCAAGTAATTTTAGGTAGCGAGGTGGATTGAAGAAATGTGTTCCTAAAAAATGCTTTTTGAAATCATCTGAACGTCCATCTGCCATGGTATCAATACTAATTCCCGATGTATTTGAACTAACAATCGTTCCTTCTTTTCGAACAGCATCGATTTTTGTATAGAGTGCTTTTTTAATCTCTAAATTTTCAGTTACAACTTCGATAATCCAATCAACTTCGCCTAAGCGATGAGCATCATCTTCTAAATTCCCCGTTGTAATTCTCTGTAGACTTCTCTTGGTTGTAAGTGGTGCAGGTTTTTGCTTTTGTAACTTCTGAATTGCCGTATTAGCAAATTTATTTCGAAACGCTGGATGTTCAACAGTGAACCCCTTCGCCTGATCTTCTTCTGTTAATGTCGGTGGTACGATATCGAATAAGTAGGTATCAATCCCACAATTCGCTAAGTGTGCTGCAATTCCTGAACCCATGACGCCCGAACCAAGAACAGCTGCTTTTTGAATACGTCTTACCATGAACAACTCGCCCCTTCCACATTGAATGAATAACCATTCATTTTTTGATTAAAAAAAATAGCCATTGGCTTATAAACCCATTCTATGCCAATCTAAAAATGATTGCAACGAAAAAATACGATTTTTCTAATAAAAGTATATTTTTTCTTTATTATACACATTTTCTGTCCTTTATTCCGTACTCGGTACAACATACTATGCGTTTTCTCTAAAAAATTGTAGAATAATAATACATAGGAGGGATTTCATAATGAAACCAATTACAACTGTTGAACAATTCAACGAACTTATTTCGACTGACAAAAAAGTGCTTGTTAAATTTTACGCAGGCTGGTGCCCAGACTGTACACGTATGAACATGTTCATCGATCCAATCATCGAAAAGTACACACAATTTGACTGGTATGAATTAAATCGTGATGAACTACCTGAATTAGCTGAAAAATATGATGTAATGGGTATTCCTAGTTTACTAATCTTCCAAAATGGTGAAAAACTAGCACACTTACACAGTGCAAATGCTAAATCACCTGAACAAGTAACTGAATACTTAGATGCAAATATCTAATGAGTGATGAAGTTAATCACTCCAAACTAGCGTGAATTTTCATCATGCTAGTTTTTTTCTTTCTGAACAATCCATTTTTCTACTTAAAAACTTTTATTTGTCATATTACTATATTTACCCAACTACTACTTTTCGGCTATACTTAAGAAAATCAGTTAGAGGATGTGATGATGGGTGGCACAGAATTTAGAAGATCAAATTACTTTACTACGTCATGAAATAGCGCAGTACAAATCGATTATTAAAGAAATGTCTGTTCCATTAATCGAATCCAGCTTAAACAATACATTGCTCATGCCTTTAAGTGGTCATTTATTTCAAGAGCGCATTACACAAATTGAAGCAAAGTTATTCAACTACTTACAAGAACATCGCCATGTAAAAACCGTCATTATGGACTTCACAGGAATTTCGCACAAAAATACGATTATGATGTCGACCGATGAATTATCGGATGCTTTACGTAATCTACACACGACTTTAACTGTTGTAGGAATTCGCGTTGTTTATACAGGATTTCAACCTGAAGTGATTTTCAATTTTGTTAAATCTGGTTTTAATGAGCAGTTGGAGACTTATCCAACATATCGCCTAGCTCTTGAACATCTTTATAAAGAACTACATTTTTTTACAGAGAATTTAAAAAATGAAGATTAATTTTGATTGTCCCGTCTATTCACAATATGATTCAAATGTTAAAAAATCTTATCGTTCTTCCGCTTGTGGTCCTACTGCAGTTGCTTCGATTCTACATTTTTATAAAGATGATGCTCTGTCTATTAATCAACTTTACAAAGCACTACATTGTACAAAGATTGGATTACCTGCTGCTTTTATTCATTGGTTTTTACCGAGGGCTGTGCAGGGCAACTATTCAGTTCGAACATTACGGCTCTTTGAAGCTATACATTGGATTCAACAAAAACAGCCAGTAGCTGTTAAATTCGACCGCTATTTTACTTGGAAATTAAATCGCCCTTCTTATTTTAAATATCATTGGACGGTTATGACGGGATTCTATTGGAAACGAGATGGTCTTTATTTAATCGTTGAAGATTTAGGTACACCGAATCGAGCTAGTCGAACACATGAAATTCCTTATGCACCAAATGCACATGCACTCACATTTATAGGAATTCGGCCAAAATAGTGTTTTATTTTACTTTCTTCGTGGTATAAATTTTAAAATTGAATGTAGGAAGGTGCACCTTTATGGACATATATGCACAGGAAGCGCTCTATAAAACGTTATTACCACACGAAAAGATTGAATATTCTTTAAATGGTCTTCATGCAGATGAGAAAATGAATCGTTTGTTTAAATGTTCGACTTTAGTAGCTGCTACAACCGAACATATTTACTTGTGCATGACAGATGATGAAAGCTATCAGATTCGCAGTATTTCATACGAACAGATTGAAGCTATTTATCAGCGAAATCGAGTGTTAAGCGGTCGTGAAATTATTATTTTAACCAAAAATAAAAGATACTCCATTTCACATATCGAAGAAGCGAATTTACATCATTTTATGCAATTTGTTCAATCAGCTTGGAAGAAGAAATCAGCATACCGTCTATTTCAAGAACAAGAATCTGAAGAAACAGGGGCTTAAATGTCCCTTTTCTTTTAACATATGAGGTTTACATAGACGGTATAAAAGGTATACGGATATATAATATAAAAATAAGCGAGGTGCTTCATATGGAAAATACAACATCAATCTCTACACACTTACATGCTTTTTTAAATAAAAATGAACGTGTTCAAGTGCAATTAGTTGGGAATTTCGCTTATGTCCACGCGGAGACAAAAGGGACTTTATTTGCAACAAACGAACGCATCTGTTTTTATGCGCACGATGATTCAGCATTTTTAACATTTGATTATTATGAAATTGATGCAGTCATCTTACATCCCGACGAAGTGATTTTTTATAACCAAGGTGAACGTCATATTTTATCAGATATCGAACAAGGCAATGTAGAAGAATTTAATCAATTCGTCATTGACCGCATGCAAATTAAATCATAAAAAAACCGTTCGACTACCTCTTCTATTTTTTGTAGAATCCGTAGTCAACGGTTTTTTTATTTTATAGAAATACGCCTATTGCTGTAAAAACAAAAATAATAACTGCCGCTAAGATCAAAATCCATACCGTCGTCAAATCTTTTCGCTCTTTATACTCTCGATATGCAAGCATAAGAAACACGATACACATAAAGACATTGACTAAAGGTAAATATTGAAATTGCTTTGTCAGTAGCATGAAAACACCTAGTGCTGCACTACATACACATAGAATCATGACCGAAATTCTCATGTTGCTCACTCCTATCTAACGCATTAATGATGTTATATGTCTTACTACCAAACTATACTCCTCTGCCATTAAGCGCTCAAATTTCTCTTCATTCCAAGTTGGTAAAGCTAATTCATCGACTGTTGTTTCAATCATCAAATCTGTTTTTATACGTGCTAATTGTAGCGATAGTTTCAACATTTCTTCATCTGCTTCAATTTTTTTTCGTTGTCCTGGTGTTAATTCGTCAATCGAAGCTAAAACTCCTTCTACTGTTCCATACTTTTGAATGAGTTGAAGAGCTGTTTTTGGTCCAATCCCTTTTACACCTGGATATCCATCACCCGAATCACCCATAAATGCTTTTACATCTGCAAAACGTTCTGGTGCAATCGCATACTCTTCTTCAAAACGTTCAATTGTGTAAGGATTATATTCTGAATAACCTTTTTTTGTTAAAGCAATCGTTGTATTTGGGTTTAATAGTTGCAATAAATCTTTATCACCGCTAATAACTGTAATCTTCGCATCAGACTTCCATTTTTCAACGAGCGATCCAATCGTATCGTCTGCTTCCATTCCTACTTGACCAAAACTTTTCCAACCAATTAAATCTGAAATTTGGCGCGCCAAATCAAATTGTGGTTTCATCTCCTCAGGTGGTTCCGGACGATGTGCTTTATAGCCTTCAAATAAGTCGTTACGAAATGTTTGCGACCCCATATCCCAGCAAATTGCGAGGTGGGTCGGATTCATAATCGATTGCGCACTTAGCACATGTCTCGCAAATCCTTGAACACCATTCGTTGGTGTACCATCTTTTTTTCTAAAAAATTGATTCATTGGTGCTGTCGCATGGTATGAGCGGAATAGTAATGCCATACCATCCACAAGCATAATATGTGGTTGTGTCATGTAATATCTCCTCTATTCTTTCTTCTAGTATAACAAAAAAAGTGCTCAAAGAAGATTTCTTTGAACACGCTCTTCGCTATTCATTCGCAAATTGAATCGTTACATTTAGCGCTAATTCGACATTTCCACGAATCGCCTTTGAAATCATACACGTTTTTTCGGCTTTTTCAGCTAATCGTTGTACCATTCGCTGCGTGCGCTCATCTGTATTTTTTTCTAACAAAATAGTTGGATGATGTGTGATTTTTTCATATGTGAAAACACCATTTGTCACATCGACAATTCCTTCTGATGATAGCGTTAAATCAACAGGAATAATTTTCGCGCGTTCCAACATCGCTGCATAGGAAATCAAATAACATGTAGCTGCAGCACCTAACAACATCTCATCTGGATTCGTGCCCACTCCAGGTCCATCCATCTCTTTTGGTATCGAAATTTTCGTTTGGAGCTGACCCGAAGAAATTGTTCCCACTTCATTTCTACCACCAGGCCACTGCGCTTCCAATATAAAGCGATGCGCTGTCATCTAATTCTCCCCTTACTTAGAAAAAGAATAGTATTGTTGATTATCTGGGTCAAACGCATAACGGTATACACGATCACCTTTTTCAACAGCAACTAAATACACTTCTTTTCCTTCATATGTTTTAATCACATTTGCATAATCTCGGTCTTTAATCACTTTACCACCTTCAGTTCGTACAATAAGAGCTTGTGCTTCTTCCACTTTTGTTTGTGGC
The DNA here is from genome assembly GCF_030219945.1 of Kurthia sp. YJT4. Lineage (NCBI taxonomy): Bacteria > Bacillati > Bacillota > Bacilli > Caryophanales > Caryophanaceae > Kurthia > Kurthia sp. YJT4. The sequence continues at coordinate 2,326,469 of NZ_CP126689.1, forward strand.
ATTTTTGAATGAAAAAAGAATGGCGCTGCTAATAATAACGCGTAGGCTGCAGCAAATAACATATATTTTTTTCGGAATTGATTCCCATCAATTAACACAAAATACACAACAAAAAAAGCGATATTCCCTACTATAATATAATCAATTAAATCATCTAAACCATTCACATAATTATAAGGTTTTCCCATGAAGTAGAAATAAATAATTTCGATTAACGATAAAATAATAACACCTAGTAGTAGACGTGTACGCTTATTCATTTTTTTGCGATCTTGTCTTCTCTGTTCTGCATCCATGTAAATCCTCCTTTATCATTGCTTCTATTATACATCATTTGATTTATTCAATATGACCGCATATGAGGACGGTTCACCCATCCAAATGGTTCCATTTAAGTAATACGAATGATTCGTTTAAATTGTTTCATTTATGTATACCTTTTTACCGCGCCCTCTAAATACATAACAAAATAAAAAAAGAAGCTACATCACATCGATGCAACTTCTATTTTTTAATTAAGCTTGCTCAATTGTTGGTCCCATAATTGGTGGAACAGGTAGTTCAGCTTGACGAATTAACACCGTCATCTGTCCACGGTGATGCGTTTGGTGGTCAATCATACTACGAAGCACTTGTCCAACAGGCATATTTTTTCCGAAAGCTTCTACTCTGCGCTCTAAATCGTGATCAGATAGTTTTGTTGCTTCTTCTTCTACTTTCGCTGCTTTTTTCTTATAAGCTTCTTCTAGTTCTTTTACCGTTGTTGGTTTTTCACCTTCTGGAATAGACGGTACATCAAGCCCTGCTAATCCACCGAAGAAACTCGGTGCATCTACTAAATGACTACTTAACCACCCTAATGTATTATGCCCTTCAACAATTGCTTGATCGAGTTTATCATCTTCTAATGCCTCAATCGCTTTTAAAGTTCCTGCTGCTGAATAGTTCCAATCTCGAATAAAATCATCTACTTTACGATACATACTCGCATCTCTCCTTTAGTTATAGTTCCCTTTTATCGTATACACCATAACCAAAAAACACAAATTTTAACCTACCTTTGAATATATTGACTATAGAGTTGTTCTAATGTATTGATGTCATATTCCTGTAATTGTTCGACTAAAGCAAGCCAGAGCTGCGCTGTTAACTGTGCATCTCCTAAAGCATGATGACGATTTTTAATCGGCACTTGATAATGTGTACATGCTTCATCTAATGTTATAACAGAAGACGTTACATCACATACTTGCAGTGCGATATGCGTATCAATAATGCGATGTTGGAATTTCTTTTGAAAACATTTTAAATAATACGTTTCTAAAAAATCACGTTCATGTTGGGCATGATGAGCAATCAAAGGTCGGTGTCCGATAAATCGCATAAATTGTTCCAATACATCCCTTAACGGAAATGCATTTGCAATCTCTTTATTTGTGATTCCCGTCAGTTCTTCTACCTCTTTTGAAATCCACCCTTGAATTTTCGTCAGCGCATAAAATTGCTCCGTTGTTACCTTATTTCCCCTTACTTTAATGGCACCAATCGATAAGATTTCATCTCCTCTTAATGCCTCAAAACCTGTTGTCTCGATATCCAATATGACAAATTCATTTTGATGAAAAGGTTGGTCAAAATCACGTGCTAATCGAACCGTTTTCTCTAGTCTTCGTAAATAAGCCATTTGCTCTTTCGAAGCGACTTCATTCGTTAGTCCCGTATGTCCACGCCCAACGAGCTGACGAAATAAGGTTGAAAAATTCATTATGAACACCCGATTCCAATTTTTTCTCTCACATCATTGTGTAATTTACGAACCGATTTCACAAGTTCTTTTATAGCTTTTCGATTGGATGGCTGAATTTCGACGAAAGAAGGCTCTGTCATTCGAATTTCCATAATGGCATCATATAGTTTACAATCTTGTTGCATGCCCGCCATCTTTTGTAATCTTCTACTATTGATGTAAGGTACATATACTGCATTTTTAAAATCGAAATATTTCGATTTTTCTAAAATCAATTTCCCTAATGGTGTCATACTTTTTTTCACCCACGTCGTTGTACAAATATATTTTTCAAGTTGTTCATGACTTTGAGGTTCCGTCCAGTTTTTCACCATCTGTTCATATGATTTATCCCCATAGACAATGCGTAAATCATAAAGCATTTGCAAATGACGAGTCGCTGTTATGTCATCACTGCAATACCATTCCATGAGTTGTTTTTGCCATTCATTTAGCGAACGACACCATGCACGTTCACTCGCCATAACACCGCCATCACAGTAAGAAAAGCCAATTTGGTGTAGACCATCTGCAATCTCTTGTCCTAATTGTTGAAAATAGCGCTCATGTCCATCCTCTCTATACATAATGCCGTGGTCTTGATCACTTGTTGGAACTAATTCTCTGCGTCCACCACTACCGATTACAAACCATGCGAAGTGACAAGGTGGCTCAGGGTATTTTTTTAGTGCAATTCGAATGACTTGAATCATCGCCCGATCATATAGACCATTTAAAGAACGAATGCCGAGCTCATCTTGCTGAACATCTTCTAACCATTCTTTAATTTCTGTGTAGCTTCTCATCGACTTCACTCCACACTTCTTGTTCACGACGCTTCATATGTTCTGGATAACCAAAACTACCATGTTCACTTAAATCAAGTCCCATAATTTCTTCCTCTTGTGTCACACGTAAAGTTCCCATGATTTTTTTCATGATATACAAGATGATATATGACCCGAAGAATGCAAAAGCACCACATGTCACAACACCTAATGTTTGAACCCATAATTGTTCGAAACCACCACCATAGAATAAACCCGCTTTGCCGACTACAGCTAATTCAGGTGTTGCAAAGAATCCAGTTGATAGCGTTCCCCAAATCCCTGGTACACCATGCACAGATAATGCAAAAATCGGATCATCAATACGTCGCGCTTCCAAGAAACGAGCGCTATAGAAACAAACGATTCCAGCGATAAAACCGATGATGACAGATGCATATACGTCAACGAACGCACAAGCAGCTGTAATAGCGACTAACCCAGCTAATGCTCCGTTTAAAATAGACGGAATATCCGGTTTGCCAAGTACTACCCATGAAATTAAAGTTGCAGCAACAGCACCTGCTGCGGCAGCTAAGTTCGTATTTACAGCTACAAATCCGAAGAAAGCTTCATCTACTGATACAGTTGAACCTGCATTAAAACCAAACCAACCTACCCATAAAATCAAAACAGCAAGTGCTGTATAAACTTGGTTATGACCAGTAATACGATTAGCTGAGCCATCTTTATTAAATTTACCAATACGTGGTTTTAAGAGCATTGTTGCAGCAAGTGCCGCCATCGCTCCAGTTAAATGGACGACTGTTGAACCAGCGAAATCTTGTTCACCGCGTTCTGCTAACCAGCCACCACCCCAAATCCAATGTGCGATGACAGGATAGATAAGTGCGCTAAATAGAATAGTGAAGATGACATATACAGAGAACTTTGCTCTTTCTGCAAAACCACCGAGTGCGACGGTTACAGAAATCCCTGCAAAAGCAAGTTGGAATAAAAAGAAGACGGTTGTAGAAAGGCTCGCATCTTTAATTTGCTCACCTGAAAAGAAGAAGTCGGTCATACCGACGAAGAAGTTTGCATTACTACCGAATATAAAAGCGTAACCTACTGCCCAAAATACGAGTGAAGCGAGACCAAATGTAAAGACTGTCTTACTCGCAACATGTCCTGCATTTTTCATGCGAGTTGACCCTGCTTCTAATAAGATAAAACCACCAATCATAAATACGACTAAAATTGCACCTAACATTGTCCACAAACTGTTCATTAAAAAAGAAACATCCATTGCATAACCTCCCAAATTTTATTCATGTTAGTTTTCCTCACATGAAAGTTTTATATTTCATATTTTACAGAAAAAAATGATGTAGTCAAATGTTTTTTCTGAATATTCTTTTTAATATGTCAGTTTTCCTCACATAAAAAATCTTCAAAAGCTTTATTTATTCTACATTTCTTATCTTTTTTATATTTATTAAATTTTTTTCTGGAAACGCTTCCTAATTTCTTTTTAAAACAATGTTTTTTCGCTAAATTGGTATTTTTAACCTTTTTCTGTTCATATTCTATTCATATTCACCCGACATACTAGAAGAAAAGTGGAGGTGTTCATGTTTGGAAAGAAAAGAGATTAAATTTTTACGTACAATGGGCATTTGGGATGGTATTTCATTATTAGTCTTACTCGGTATTGCGATGCCGTTAAAATATTTTGCAGATCTGCCAATCGCAGTTCGTATTACAGGTAGTGTGCATGGCGCAATCTTTATTACATATGCAATTGCAATTCTTATCGTGCAATTGCGTGTAAAATGGGCATTTTTCTACAGTGTTATTGCAGGTGCAGTAGCCTTTATTCCTTTTGGTAACTTTGTATTTGATAAGCACATCAAAAGGTATAGTGATTCATTACAAGCAAAAGAGAAAAAAGCAGTTCAAAACACAGAAGTTGTTTAAAATGAAAAGAGGTCAGGGAAAAATTCCCTTGACCTCTTTGTTATGTGGTTTATAAGCCTATTGAGATATATTTTGTTTCTAAATACGGCTCAATTCCTTCGACGCCACCTTCACGTCCAATACCTGATTCCTTCATACCACCGAATGGAATATGCGCACCAGACGGCGCACCATCATTCCAACCGACAATACCATATTGTAAGTTTTCACTGAAGTATAGTCCTGTTTTATAGCTTTCTGTGAAGAAGTATGTCGCTAAACCATATGGCGTATCATTCGCAATTTGAATCGCTTCATCAAATGACTCAAAAGTAGTAATCGGAATGACTGGCCCAAATGTTTCTTCATGCATAATTTGAGAAGATAGATCCACATTTGTTAGGACAGTTGGCTCTACGAAATAGTAACCTTTTTCATCATCAAAATCATATTGATTACCGCAAAGAACTTCCGCACCTTTTGAAGTGGCTTCTTCAATTTGTTGTTTGATTTTATCGAAGCCTTTTTTATTAATGATTGGACCTAGATCCACATCGGCCTCTAAACCATTACCCATCTTCAACTTACGAACGCGTTCTACCAACTTCTCTGTAAACGCTTCTACAACATTCTCATGTACGATGAGACGATTCGGTGAGACACATGTCTGACCTGCATTACGGAACTTTGCCATAACCGTTTGCTGTACAGCTAAATCTAAATTTGCATCTTCTGCTACAATAATTGGCGCATGACCACCTAATTCCATTGTTGCATGCTTCACTGTATCCGCACATTTTTGCATGAGTAGTTTGCCAATTGGTGTCGAACCTGTAAATGTAATTTTACGAATCGCTGGATGTGACGTAAATACGTCGCCTACCATTGGCGCATCACCTAATACGTATTGTACAGCATCTTCTGGAATCCCTGCTTTATGCGCTAATTCGATTAAACGAATCGTTGTCAGCGGTGTTTCCTCTGCTGGTTTCACAATGAATGTACAACCTGCTGCGAGTGCTGGTGCTGCTTTACGCGTCATCATCGCTGCTGGGAAGTTCCATGGCGTAATCGCTGCTACGACACCAATCGGTTCTTTCGTTACAACAATACGTTTGTTTTGTACATGCGCCGGAACCGTACGTCCATATACACGTTTCGCTTCTTCCGCATACCAATCAATATAACTCACTGCGTAGTCTACTTCACCTAGCGCTTCTGCTAATGGTTTTCCATTCTCTAATGTGATGAGTTCACCTAGTTCTTGGCGATTTGTGCGAATCATCGCTGCCCATTTCATTAAAAGAGCTGAACGTTCATGCGCACTTAACTTCTTCCATGACGTGTAAGCTTCTTTAGCACGATCTACTTTTTCAACTACTTCTGCTTCTTCACTTCGTGTTAGCGTATGAATAATTTCACCCGTTGCAGGGTTCGTTACTTGAATTGTTGTCATCGGTTACGCCTCCTTCGCTGCTGCTTCGAATGCACGATCTAAAATCGCTAAACCTTTTTCTAATTCTTCATCTGTAATAACAAGTGGTGATAAGAAGCGAATGACATTTCCTTTAATACCTGCTGTTAATAACAGTAATCCATTGTCATTTGCATATTTTGCAATTGCTGTTGCTGCTGCTTTATTTGGCGCTTTATGCTCATCTACTAATTCCACTGCTACCATCGCACCTAGACCACGAATATCGCCTACAAATGCATATTTTTCTGCATAGCCATGTAAGTGTTTTGTTAACTTGTCACCTAAAACTTGTGCTTTTTCGCATAATTTTTCATCTTCAATAATATCAATTACTGCAAGTGCCGCTTCACATGCTACTGGACTTCCTGCATATGTACCGCCTAATTCACCTGCTGTTGAAACTTCCATCATCTCTTTACGACCAACAACCCCACTAAGTGGTAGACCTGCCGCTAGTGATTTCGATACCGTCATTAAATCTGGCTCTACATCAAATTGCTCAATCGCAAATAATGTGCCTGTACGTGCAAAACCTGTTTGAATTTCATCTGCTACAAAAACAATATTGTTTTCTTTACAGAAGTTCGCAACGGCTTGTACGAATTTTTTCGGCGGTACGATAAATCCACCTTCACCTTGAATTGGTTCCATGACAACACACGCCACCATCTCCGGTGCAATTGTCGAGATAAAGAAGTCATGGAATTGCTCGATAATATGATCTACATAAGCTTCATCTGTAATGCCTTCTGGTTTACGGTACATGTATGGATAAGGCGCTTTATAAATTTCAGGCGCAAATGGTCCAAATTCATATTTATAAGGCTTCACTTTTGACGTCATACCCATTGTTAAGTTGGTACGACCGTGATAACCGTTTGTAAAAGCTACAACGGCTTGTTTTTTCGTATATTTACGTGCAATTTTCACTGCGTTTTCAACTGCTTCTGCACCTGAGTTTAATAAAACGACTTGTTTTTCAAAACTTCCTGGTGTAATTTCTGCTAATTTTTCTGCTAAACGAATATAAGAATCATACATAATGACATTGAAACCAGGGTGTAAGAATTTTTCTACTTGGTCTTTGACAGCTGATACTACTTTCGGATGACTATGACCTACGTTTAATGTACCAATGGCTGCTGCGAAATCAATCCAGTCATTACCTTCAATATCGACGATTGTTGCCCCTTTTGCTTCTTTCGCAACCGCAAGATTTCCGTTACTTACCCCTTGTACTACGTATTGCTTGCGTTTTTCAACTAATTCTTTTGTTTGATTTGTTTGTAACATTTCATTTCCTCCTTCGTTTCTTTTTTCTAATTATGCCCTTTTTTGGTACAATAAAAAGCACCAAGTTTATAAAAAAAAGGTACCAGAGGTGATGAGATTGCAGATTCAAGTAAACTCAAAAGGAAAAGGGCGCTTTATTTACCAACAAATTTACCGTCAAATTAAGGAACAAATTCTAAGTCATCAAGTACGTGCGCATCACAAATTACCACCAAAACGTGAACTCGCAAAATCACTTGCTGTTAGTACGAATTCAGTTGCGACAGCTTACGACCAGCTTTTGGCTGAAGGATATATTTATACAATTGAACGACTTGGCTATTTTGTAGAGGAAATTCAGCGCTTTGATATTAACGACCAGATTACGCCCTCATTCCCTGAAATACTAAGAGAAGAAGAAAGTTCGCGTGAGGGATGGATTTCGCTCTCTCATATGAATGCAAATCCGAAATTATTCCCTTTTCGTAAGTGGCTGAATTGTCAGGCGAAAATTTATGAGGAACATATGGATGAATTAAGTGAAATGCCACATACACAAGGACCTTACATACTACGGAAAAATATTGCGAATTTTATTTATGCGACGCGTGGTGTGAAGTGCGAACCTGAACAAATTATTATTCACGCAACAAGTCAGGGGTTAATGGAACGTCTCTTAATGTTGCAGACAACTAAAACAGCTTTTGCAGTCGAGAATCCGGGCTATGCAAGATACTATCAACTTCTACAACGACATCAGTTTAAAACACACCTCATTCCACTTGATGATCACGGGATTGATGTAAAGTATATTGAGCAGACGAATGCACAGTTTGTCATCACGACACCTTCTCATCAGTTTCCAACAGGTATTATTATGCCAATTTCAAGACGTGTTGAATTACTCAACTGGGCTTCACGCGATGAACAGCGCTATATTATAGAGGATGATTATGATAGTGAGTTTAAATACCAAACGGACAATGTTCCTTCGCTTCAAAGTTTGGATTATAACCGAAAAGTCATTTATATGGGGACGTTCTCAAAAACATTGTTACCTGGAATGCGTATTAGTTATATGGTACTTCCAACAAAACTATTGGCAGCTTATCAAGAAGCTTTTCCACTTGAGATTCAACCAGCGAATAATTTAGCACTTTATACGTTGAATGAATTTATCGAGAGTGGGCAATATGAAAAACATATTCGAAAGATGACGAAACATTATGAGGAGATTCGAACCGCATTAATTGAAGCACTCTCTAACAATTTGACGCGTGATCTTATGATTTACGATATTCCTGCTGGACTTCACTTTTTAATTGAAGTACCTACATCAAAATCTTATGAAGAAATCGAACAAGCAGCACAACAAGAGAAGTTAGAACTTTATACATTAAAACGTTTTTCATTAAATCCACTACCACTTATTCAGCGCAATCGTTTACTTGTGATTGGTTTCGCAAATATTCAAATGGAGGAAGTAGACGAAGCCATTCAACGACTGGCGCGCTGTATTTAAATATAAATCTATAGGCTTTAAAAAAACGAAATCGCTTCACACAATGCGATTTCGTTTTGATGTTATACGTGTCCTTTCATTATTTCGCCACTTCTTCAAATGCTCGACCTAAAATGACCAACCCTTTTTCACATAACTTTTCTTCATGTACATTAAACCCAGGTAATAAAAACTTCTCTGCTTGCTCTTTTACAGCAGCTACAACTTCCGGGTGATTATGCCCAACATTTAATACACCAATCATAGATACAAAATCACTCTACTGTTTACCACCTAAATCCGTAACCGTTGCGCCTTTTGACAATCGCTAAATTCCCATTACTTACACCACGTACAATATATTGTTTTCTTTTTTCAATCCATTCATTCGTTTATTCTGACTAAGACATACAATTTCCTCCTTTGATTTATAAAGATTCCTTCTACACTCATTTGCACCTATACCCTTTTTAATAATGAAAAAAGCAAACTAGACAATGTATGCACTAGTTTGCTTTAATGTTTATTTACTTGAATGTATTTAGTTGATTTGTTTGCAAGAATTTTGTCACTGCATTCGTTACTTGAATCGCTTCTGCATTTTCATTCGTTCCAATCAAACCCGTTAAGTCCGAATGAGATAATTCATGTGTTGTGAGTAAATCAACTGGTTCGCCTAGTTTTTTTGCAGCCTTTACAAATTTCGTAGTTGATGCGTCCTCTCTTGAGATAATTAACATCGGCGGAACTGCTTGCTGACCAAGATAAGTACTAGGTGAAGCTGCTTTCCATACATTCGGATTTTTTCCGTAAACTGATTTATATTTCGGGACTTCTTTAATAAAGTCGCTCATATCAAGTGGTCCTTCAATATTAATAACACCGCGTATCGTATGAAGTGGTAATCCTACTTCTTTTAAGTATTGAGGATCTAATGCAACCAATGAGGCCAAATGTCCTCCTGCTGAATGCCCCATCAATGTAATTTGATTGGCATCTAAATGATATTGATCCGCATGATCGACAATCCACTTCATCGCAGCTGCTACATCATTCGCTTGGTCTTGATAATTGCCTACCGGTGATAAGCGATAATTCATCGAAATAAAGGTGTAACCCTTTTTGTTAAAATAACCTGGTTTTTTACCTACATTCGCTTTATCTCCTGCATACCAACCACCGCCATGTATATACAGTACAACAGGCGTTTTCTCTCCTTTTTTTAACCCTTTTTGATAAATTTTTAAGTCTTGATTCGCCTGTTCTCCATATGAAAACTCGTGCTTTGCATCAAATAATTCTGCACTTGTATAGTCGGCCCTCATTGAAAATACACCTACACTAATGACAAGTAATAATAATACAAATAACGGGATAAAGATTTTTTTATTCAGTTTTCCCAAATCGAACACCTCTTTACAAAATTTATATTTTATAAAAAATGTCATTTCGTAAGATTTTTACTATCATAAATAATTGTAATTTTAAATAAAGTACCCTTTTTTATGGTTATTAATATATCACCTTTATTCAAACATCGCACGTAAGTTGTCTTGTCAGATAACAAGATAAAGAAGATTTTTAAATTCTGATTTTACGAAGATTATTTTTGTGCAGGATGCGCGAATAAATGATACTATTTAGGATAGTGAAAATTTTATAGAAGTATGCAAGGAGAAGATACGATGAGTAAGCAATCAGAAAACTTTTGGCAAGATTTACCGAAGCCATTTTTTATATTAGCACCGATGGAAGACGTAACAGACGTTGTATTCCGTCATGTAATTAGTGAAGCAGGTCGTCCTGATGTGTTCTTTACTGAGTTCACAAATACAGAGAGCTTCTGCCACCCTGAAGGTATTTATAGTGTACGCGGTCGTCTTACTTATACAGAAGATGAACAACCTCTTGTTGCACATATTTGGGGAAATAAACCAGAGATGTTCAAAGAGATGAGCATCGGTATGAAAGAGATGGGCTTTAAAGGGGTCGACTTGAATATGGGTTGTCCTGTGGCGAATGTTGCTTCACGTGGTAAAGGTTCAGGTCTGATTAATCACCCTGAAACAGCTGCGGAAATTATCCAAGCCGCAAAAGCTGGTGGATTACCAGTTAGCGTAAAAACACGTCTTGGTTATACAGATGTGAATGAATGGCGCGAATGGTTAACACATGTTTTAAAACAAGATATCGCGAACTTAACGATTCATTTACGCACACGTAAAGAGATGAGTAAAGTGCCTGCTCACTGGGATTTGATTCCTGAAATCAAACAATTACGCGATGAGATTGCACCGAATACATTATTAACGATTAATGGTGATATTCCTGATCGTAAAGTCGGCTTAGAATTAGCTGAAAAATACGGCATTGATGGTGTCATGATTGGCCGTGGAGTATTCACAAACCCATTCGCATTTAGCGAAGATCCACGCGAACGTAGTGTAGAAGAATATTTAAATCTTCTATTGCTACAACTTGAACTATATGAAAAATATGCAGAAGAAACACAACGCCCTTATAATCATCTACATCGCTTCTTTAAAATCTATGTACGTGGGTTTAGCGGCGCAGCTGAATTACGTAACAGCTTAATGCAAACCAAGTCAGTTGAAGAAGCACGCAGTATGGTGGAAGCTGTACTAGCGAGTGAAGTAATCTAATATATGAAACCCGAATGCCCATCATTCGGGTTTTTTTGTGCCTTTTATCATCGCCTTCACCTTACAAACTTTGCATTGTTGTGGAAGCAAATCACTTACTTGATGAGGCAAAATCACATCGCCCATCCGAACTTTTTTAATTTTTTTATGACATGTATCACAATAAATAACTTTGGTTTGAGACTGCATATAATCCCCTCCTATAAGACAATGTTACCATTCGTCCTGTACATTTTAATGCACACTTCAGCAATCCAATTTATTATATTTTTGATTAAAATATCATTTTTTCGCGTTAAACTACTCTTTTTTTCAATATGATTCAATGTCAAAATAGGATTTAATCCATATATTACCTTTCGTATTCATTAGGGTATAATAGGATGGATTGGAGGTTTTAGACAAAATGAAATTAAAATTAACTTGGAGTCTATTCATCATTTTAGCAGGGTCTTTATTCTTTTCCGCACAGGTCGACGCCAAATCGACTACTTATTATGCAAAGCCTGATACGTATTTATATGCAAAACAAAGCAAGTCATCTACGAAATTAACTACATTAAAACAGAACCAAAAATTCACAACAACATCGAAAGCATCTGCAACTTATTACAAAGTGAAGATTGGAACAAAAACGGGTTATATCCCAAAATCCAAAGCGTTAAAAAAGAAAACATGGTATTACTATGCAGATCGAGCGAATCTATCAGGTTACCATAAGAGAAGTTTCCAAGCGACTTCAACAACCTTAACAAATAAAAAAGGAACACTATTCACATCAAACGAAACCCCAAAAGCTACAAAAAATATTTCTTCTGCCCAAAATTTAATTCCTATTACGTATAAAGGAAAAAAATACTATGTACCTTTTATGTATTTGAATATAGGAAAGACCGAAAAACAATTGCGTTCTTATTTTACGAATATTCATAAAGGCAAAGATTACGCATTCCAAGGTTCGTATTTTGACACGTACACATTCTACGACGCAAAACGTGCCAAGACAATGCAAAACTATATTGAACGAAAAGGATTCGTAAAAGCCAGCCCAACCCTTTCTTTCTTCAATCCCTACACATACACCTATAAATTTGAACAGTTTGGTTCGTATAAATATTACACTTTGAAAGTGAATAAAAAGTAAAAAAGAGGAGGTATCGCCATCGCGATACCTCCTCTTCTTTATCCTAGCCTTCTACATATACTGCATCAAGTGCAGCCGCAATTTCTTTCATCTTTTCTTCTATGACTGGATGGGAAATTGCTACATAGAGTTCTCCATCGAAGAAACGAAATGGTACTTTCACTTGATCGACATGCCACATAAAAAAGTCACCTTTGATCCTCATCTCAACGCCTTCTTGATTGCGTGACACAAATGCATCTTCATACGTAAAATCAGATTGTGTAGAAAAGAATTGTTGGAAATCTTCCAATGTTAACATTGGCTCCTCTTGCTCATTCAAACGTGTAATTTTATAACGTGTATTCATCGTAAACTCCTTTAACATAGTCGTTACTTATATTATAAAGCTTTGAAAGCTATTCGCAAAGTAACCTATTTAATGACAATCCGATGAATCGTCTTATTCGTCTTTGTATCGACTAGACGAAGCACACCTTTCTCGATTACCGCATCATGCTCTAAATACCAAATCGCCATACCTTCCAGACGATATTTTTTTACAACTTCTTTTGGCAACTCATCTAAATTTAAAAATGTTGCTTGTTGTTTATTAAAGTAGACAGCGTGATTTTTTGTATTTTTCAATAGACCATACATGAGCTGTCCTTCGTATTCTTGATAACCTGTTAGCTTTTCGGAAGTATTTCGATCATCATGAATTTTTGTCCAAATAATACCACGTGTTTTCCAACCCCACATCCCTTTTTGAGCGTAGGTTACACCATACTTATAGTCATCCTTCACAAAAAAGTACAGTGCTTGGTTGTCTGTCTGATGAGCAGGAATCAATGTTAAATTCTTTTCAGCTGCACGAATCGCCTGCTCGGGCTTTTCATACGATGTATTCTTTAAATAAAATAACCATATCACAGCTAATACAAGCACAATAATGCCCACAATCGTGACAGACTTTTTATTAAGAATACCTTCTTTTCGCTGATGCACAGGCAACACCTCGTTTTTACAAGTTATTCCCTATTCATCATAAATAACACGCCTTACTTGACTGGTTGGTATATCTCATATAAATGTTCAAATGTTTTTAAAAACTCCTCACGGAAGGCTTTCGGCTCTAATACCTCTACATGTTCACCTTGACTCATTAACCACATTTTAATTCCTTTACCGAACACTTCTGCTTCAAAAATCCAACCATCATCAATCGCCATGACCTCTTTTGCTGTTGGTAAACGATCTAATACAGCTTGTTTAGAAGCTCCTGTGAACTTAAACTTCACTTTTAATAAATCTCCTGTATACATAAACTGCACACGTTTACGGAATTCTCCCTCTTGGAATCGTTCTGAATAAGGGATTTTGAAAGATACCTGTTCCGCTTTAATCGACTTAATACGATCAATTCGGTAAATAATTGGATAATCAATTTCTTTATTTGCAGGGTATGCAAGTAAATAGAAATAGTACTCTGAAAAAATAATGCCAACCGGTTTAACAAGATGCTCTTTTTCAGCGTCTGCTAGTTCACGCTGATATGTAATCGTCATGATGTGTTGATTCTGGATATGCTCTGATAACGTCCAGATTTTTTCAATCACTGCTTGCCCATGCGATAAATCGGTATAGAGAAGTCTTTCATTCCCTGTCATTTTCTTTAAAATTTCTTGATCCTTTTTATTTACAAGCATTAATAACTTACTTACAATGCTGTCCATCTCATCTTTTTTAAATGCCCTTGAATCCATTAAAACTTTTAAAATCGCTAAGATATGTTGACTATTCAAACGAATTTCATCTTCACCTATACTCAACTGATACACTTTTTCTTTACGATTATAGTCTAAGTATGCATTATTTTTTTCCAATTCTAAAAATCTTCGAATATGATCAATATCACGTTGAATTGATTTCTCACTCGTTTGGAATCTTTGAGATTCTTCCTTCTTTACAAGTTTTTCACCTTTTTCCAGTCGATCATACATCGATAAAATACGATGTATTTGTGTTTCTTTTTCTCGACTCATAACATCACCTCTTTACACTCTATCTTACATAGGTCAATGGTCGTTATATGACCATTCAAAAAATATATAACTAAAATAATTATAACATTTTTCCCCTCAAAAAAGGACTTTATATCTAATGATCGAACTGTTTTTGAATTAAAAACAACAAAAAAAGTTATTTTTAGTATTTATGATTCACATGAAAAATGATTTCACAAAAATTTTAGCAGTTAGATAAGTAAAACAGTATTATTTCCTCTTAAAAATAATCTTAAATAACTATTGCATACAAATCCTAATTTTTCTTTTCAAATCAAATCATTCGTTCTTTTGTTTTATTTCCTTATATAATAACAGTATAAAAACCCTATATAGAAGGAGGACTACTTACTTATGAGTATTTATAATTATTTAGTAAAGAAACCGAACGGTGAAATTTTATCGATGGAAACTTATCGTGGAAAAACAATGTTAATCGTCAATTCCGCAAGTCAATGTATGTTTACATATCAATACGAAGACTTACAAAAGCTCTATGCAAAATATAAAAATCGCGACTTCGTTGTACTCGCCTTCCCGACGAATCAGTTCGGTGAACAAAACCCTGAAGATGGTGTCACAACGATGACAACATGTAAAACTCACTTTGGCGTAGAGTATCCTGTATTTGATTTAATTGAAGTGAATGGTGAACGCACTGCTCCACTATTCAATTACTTAAAACACGAAGTCGATGTACGCGATGTCGATCAATCAAATATGCAAGAGATGATGGTCATGGAACGCGTAAAACGTGATTACCCAGACTATTTAATTGGACGTAATATTCGCTGGAACTTCACAAAATTCTTAGTCGATGCAAATGGTCAAGTGATTTCACGCTTCGAACCAACTGATTCACTACTTGATTTAGAACAAGCGATTGAAAAAGTATTATAATAAAAAAAGAACATCCTGTATGATTTACCACATACAAGATGTTTTTTTATTTATTTTTTTAAAGCTACTAATTCAGATGACTTTGTAATTTCACCTTCATTTATGTCTTCGCTTTTAATCATGCCATAGCCTTTAGCATAGTAATCTATAGACTGCATGCTTAAATCTGGTGTTGAAATCCAAATTTTCAATACATTTTTAAAAGTTTTTGCTGGTGTTCGAACTGTTGTATTTGTGGATAAAACTTTATATTTATGACGATCATTATAAGCAGCATCGCCCATATAACCTTTCGCACCCTTTTTTAAATTTCGCGGTAAAATTTGAGAACTTATAATACGTTCACCCGTTTTGTGCTTATAAACAGCTGTGCCATAGACACCTGTTGAATCGCTGCCATAATCAACATACCAGTTTTCATTATTAATTCTCCACATATCTTTGTAAGGACCTTTTAACATATAACGATATGTGACAATTTTAGCTTTTTTACCTTTTTCATAACTTTTAAAAACATATGTTTTATACGTACTTGAGCGTTTATATTTTTCATGATTATATTTTACTTTTGCTTCGACAGTTGAAATCGGACTGTTTCCACTTCCCCATATTAATAAGCCAATTAGGAAAAATAAAATGTATTTTCTTTTACCCATGAATCGCACCTGTTTTACAATTCACACGTCCGATTGTATACCATGTACCATTCCATTTGTGCTGAATGCTATAGTAACCATCTTTACCGTATTTTTTACTTTTCACAAAACGGTATGGATCGTTATCTGCGTAACTTTTTGCATATTTCTTCGCTTTTGCTTTTACGCCTGGAACCCAACTATAAGCACTTGTAAAATTTAAATTACCTTGTGCCACATAGCCCTTTTTATTTTTGTATGTGATTTTATAAAAACCAAATTGATCAGCAATCGGCCAATAGTATTGATCCGAACCTACATCTACGCCACCAATTACTTTAACTGCTTTTCCTTTTGGTACAGTGTACGCTACTTTATAAGATGTACCAGCCTTCACATACACTTTGACTGTTTTTGCTGTTTTAGCGCGTTCATACGAAGCCGCAGAAGCTTGTGTTGACCAGACACTACTAACTAACATTAAAACAAATACCATACTTAGAATTTTTTTCATTTGAATTCCCTCCTCTTATTTATAAACCAATGGATACAATAAACTGCTCATTTTGAATCGCAATTTCTTTAATATGTCCAATGGGAATAGCCTTCACCTTATCAAATGCATTAAGATCAATTTGAATCATGCGCTCATCGTATGTCACAACGGGCGGCTTATGAAAAATCTTTTTATGCACTGCACTAAAATCAAGCGGCTTCATCTTTTTCAACTCAAACTGTAGCGCACGCCCTTCTGCATGAACAGGCTTTAAAGAAAGCGTGAAGTGAATATTTTTCGATATACCAAATTTCTTCACTTTCGTATCCTCTTCTAAAATAAGAAGCCCTTCCTCAATCTTCACTTGAAGATCCTCTACCCCTTCAATAGATTGACGCTCTAAAATCTTTTCAAACACAGACGCATTTAACGGTAAATCCACTGCCTTCTTTTCTTTGAAGTCCATAAACCCTGCTTTTAATTGGTCGAACATCTAAAAACCTCACTTCATTTATTTGTAATATCTACCTTCTTTTACAGTATAGAGTTTGTATTGGACGAAATATGACCAATTTAACAAATTAAAAAATACCTTTACCGACTATTATGAAGGCAAAGATATTTTATCTATTATTAAATCTCACAACACCATTTCAAAATCTTCTTCAATTTCTAATACTTTTCGACCGACGCGTGTCGCAATATCGGGTGGCAGTGTCACGATGACAGGGTGTTCTGCTTTCAATGGCTTTTGATTCGCTGTTAGTTGAATTTGCAGTGAATCGTGACATAAGAAATCGACGGTCACTTGTTTGTAGGCATCAGCAATAAGTAGCTCCAACCCTTCATCACTAATGAAGCGAAGTGGTTTTGCCTTCCCTTTATATTCGCCAAACCAGCTATTTCCGTACCCTGTAAGTATGACTTCATGTGCTTCTGGTACGGGTTTTGGTTCGATTGTTGCACGTTCTTTTAAGTAAATGGGTTCTCCTTGATGGAAGTGAACAATCGTTTCATGAACCGTCTGATGAATCGACTGTACTTGGCGTTCTTCGACACATATTAATTGTTTCGTATCAACTTCAAAAGCGTATAAATGCCAATCTCGGTCCACACAGCTCATATAGAGTCGCCCTTGTTCAAACGTACAAAACTGCACACGTTCTTCTAAATGAAGTGTTTCAGTTCTCGATAAAACATCGAAGGACATGAGTGAAGCAGTTTTTGGTTTTGGATAGTAAATATTTTTACCATGTGATGCGACATCATAAAGGTTCGTAAAGTATTGATAACGCTCGCTCAAACATTGCGGGTAATTCGCTTCATTCCACTGATGATCTTTTTTCATAAAAGCATCTGAACGGAGCAGATAGCGATAGCGAATTTCATGATTTTTCATTTTCGAACCGACATCATTCCACGTCGCATCGATATGATACCAATCGTCATCTAATTTGACCATATTCCATGCATGTCCTAAATCACTCTCACCGTCTGCTTGACCAATAACGTAATAACAAGGAATTTTTAGCTCCTCCATCATTTTTTCGAACAGTAGTGCATACGCCATACAGACGCCCTGCTTCTCATGCATAAATGTATAGACCGTAAACGGTGAACCAGTCGTATTCATCTCATATTGGTGATTGCGTACAATATAGTCATGAACAGCAATCACTTTTTCTACATCACTCATCGTATTCGTTATGAGGTCTTTTAAAATTAATTGAATCTCTTGTATCACCCATTGTTGTTCTTCTCTCGTCATACGATAGGTCATCGAAAAATTCATCTTAATACGGTTCTTCGATACATATTTGAACGAGCTCTCCTGTCTCGCACAATGTTGCGTATAAAAAGGCTCTTGTAAGTGCAGCAGTGAAAAAGCTTCTTGTAATAAATCTGGTACAGACTTTGGTAGACGTCCTTGTAAGTAGAGTGAAAACTGACGGTCGCCACGCTTCATATGTGTAACCATCGCTGGTAGTAATTGTTTCGCTGTAATCGTTGTTTGTTTTAAACCACCATCTTTTTGAAACATCTCCATTGACTCAAAATAGATGCCCATGTGTTCCCCCTACATTCGTATTTTCATTCATTATACACTAGTTCTTTTATAAAGACTTTTTCCAATATTAGGTTGTTTTTAAAATCAACTTCAAGTAAGCTAGAAGTTAAATGGAAAGGAGCTATTACTATGAAAAAAATCATCGTTCTTTTCATCGCCATATGCTGCATCATGAATCTTACTACCCTGAATGCCGATGCAAAAACAAAAAACATCACATTACAAGAAGTTAAAAAACAAGTGAAACAAAATAAATTACCTTATGCTCTCGCAAAGATTGGTGATCCGTATAAAAAGTTTAAAGGAAAAAAACATGCGGGGTTGCCTTATTACGCTAAAGAACGTGACGCAAAATTAAATGTATACGGTTATGCGAACAATAAATATTTTAAAACGAAAGATACAATTTTTACGTATATTCTAAACGGGAAGCAAAAAACAAACAAAGCGACGGATAAAGTGCGTGGTATGCTGCTCTCGACTCCTCAAAAATTCACGAAAAAACAAGTGACACAAACTTTCGGAAAGCCTGTTGAATATGAAGCGTCAAAAAATGGAGCAAGTTATGTTTATTTTTACAATGCGAATATCTTAACAATCATTAGTGAATATGAAAAAGGAAAGCCCTATACGCGATTCTTACTTATTCCATTTAGTGAATTTTCACAAGGTGGAATCTTTGAAAGTTATCTTAAATAAACAACAAAAAGCCGAAATTGCCACAAGTGCGATTTCGACTTTTTTGTATGCTTAAGAACTATTTATCTACCTTAAATACTTCGGTTCGATTGGACCATACGGTGGTTCTGGCTCAATATGCACATAATTTGATAATCGAATGCGAATGTCTGGTGGTAAATTGTAATACTCAATTTGTCGTTGTCTTTGAAGGTTATTAAATCTTGGTGTTAAATCATGACCGATTTTTTCAAAAGGTAGTCTCGTTAATGTCGAGAACTTAGCGCCCGCTTCATATTCCTCGACTAATCGATCATAACGCGTATGATTTTCAATTTTATTTGCGCCATGCATTATAATGAATGTCATACAAACACCCATTACAGCTAAAACAACAAACTTGTTGCCTTTTCTCAGCCATTCTACGATTTTTTCATCACAAATTAGTAATAAACAAATGACTAGTAACATATAAGTTAACAGCATATTTCTTGGTCCAAATGGTGTAATTAATAAAAATGGACCTAATAAAATGATTGCATATAAAAAATATGTATAGAAATATCGTTTATTTTCATTTTTCACTTTTGATTTCCCTACTATGATTAATAGTGCAATCAAATAGATACACATTAAAATAAATTCCACTACTAGTAAGTAATAAGGTAGTGATGCGGGGCTTAATCCAACTAGATTTCTCATAATGAAATACATGGCAATTACTAGTATAGAACCTACTAAATACTTTTGCCCTTTACCGATTATTGCTAATACGATTGTAAACAATACGATGAGAATGAGATTATCTTTAAAATAAAATTCACTCCAGCTCGTGATCATCGTTGTGAATAATAACGTGAAGTCTAATCCTCCAACCTCGCGCATATTCCCTTCCGTATGATAGGCCGTATTAGAGAACATTATATAAGCGCCGACTGCTGCACCCATTAGCCACACAATGAATACAGCTTTCTTTTCTTTATAGAATAGTGCCAATAACAATCCAATCACTGCCATAACAACGCTAGCGACAGATACGTTTTCAACGAAAAATTGTCCTAAAAACGCGATGATCCCTACGAAAAACAACTCAATCATTTTCGGCTGTTTTTTCTTGGCAACATATAAAATATATAAAATTGCCAATAAGGAAGTATTGTAGTTTGCGAAGCCTGCTAACCAACCATATGTTTCACCATAAATTGAGATTGGCATAGATATAATAAGTAACATGATGAGTGGAATGCTAAATTTTCGATTTAGTAATAACCAAGTCACATATACGATTCCTGTATTGACTAAAGCATACATTGCAATTCTAAATAGTAGAGAGCGCGTAATAAAAATTTCAATTATATTCCCTAAGTAACGTCCGTTGTAATAATCGAATCTATTTTCAAGTCTTGACCATCCTTCTTCAGAACCCCATGCCCAATCATCACCTGACAGTATTAATAATGAGGCAATCACTGCATAGAATATAAAGATTGATAGCCAAATGTAACTTTTCTTAAAAGTTTTAGTAATCAATGCAACTGCTCCTTATTTACTCTTTCCGCTTTAAAAACGGCTTTTTTTGAAATAATATAGTTTATAATAATTGCTAATATTTGTACGATAAATACAAAAATAAATTCATTTAATAAAGTGGGCGAACCAATGAATCCTTTTGTTAATGCAGATGAGAAAAGAAGATTGTCGTAATTAATGGAATTCAAACCAAAGAAATAAATGATTTCTTTCGAATAGGCTACGACTGCAATATACGTAATCAGCAAGTCCAAACCAAATACGAATGCTCGACCGGCTATAAACCCTGTAAGTTGTTTTAATAAATCGATTGGCTTCCATTTTTGATCTTTAAAGACGAAAATTTTATTCGTAAAGTAAGCGAATAGAATTGCTGTAATTTGAGCTGTAATGACTGCCCACATTGAGTTTTCAGTTATGTTTACAATTAAAAATCTTGTCAAAAAATAGACTGCTGTCGTACCAATCCCAAATAGGAGATAGAGTATTTTTTCATTTTTAAATAATTTTTTCATTCTTTTTATACACTTTCTGTTTTCGCAAATCTTTGCGATAATTGAATTTTTTCTAGTTCAATTTTTTTACCTGTATATTCTTGAACAAAATAAAGCGGTCTGTTTTTCGTTTCATGAAAAATCTTCCCTAAGTATTCACCCATGATGCCTAATGAAATTAGTTGGAAACCACCAAGCAGTAAAATCAATGTGACGAGCGTTGGATAACCTGGTACACTCGTTCCGTAAATTAATGTCGTTATGAGAATATAAACCATATAAAGCATCGAACTGAATGAGAGAATTCCGCCCAATATACCTGCAATTTTAAGCGGGAATGTTGTGTTCGATGTTAAGCCATCAATACCAAGTTTTAATAAGTCCATGAATTTCCACTTCGTTTCTCCCGCAAATCTCTCCTCCGCATCGAAGTTGACTTCTTTTTTACGGAAACCAATCCACATATATAACCCTTTTGTATATCTTTGCGTTTCTTTCATTTTTCTAATACTGTCGATGCATACACGATCTAATAATCTATAATCACCTACGCCTGGCAATACTTCTACTTTTGAAAATTTAACGAGTAATTTATAGTAGATTTCGGACATTTTCTTTTTTAGAAAACTTTCGCCTTTTCGTTCATTCCTTTTTCCATATACATCAAGATAACCAGCTTCCCATTGTTCGACCATTTCAAGAATCACTTTAGGTGGATGTTGCAAATCTGCATCCATCGTAATCACTGCATCTCCTAAACAATAGTCAAAACCTGCCGCCATCGCAACTTCTTTCCCATAGTTTCTCGATAAATCGAGCAACTTCACCCTTGCATCTGCTAATGT
The DNA here is from genome assembly GCF_030219945.1 of Kurthia sp. YJT4. NCBI lineage: Bacteria > Bacillati > Bacillota > Bacilli > Caryophanales > Caryophanaceae > Kurthia > Kurthia sp. YJT4. Next base: position 2,348,729 of record NZ_CP126689.1, read on the forward strand.
TAAAGCTTTTACCTTTTTCACACTATGGTCGATACTTCCATCATTAATAAAAAGGAACTCAAAATCATATTTTTGAGTTAGAGGTCTAATCGTTGTTGTTAGTTGCTTATAAAATGCATCGATGTTTTCAGCTTCATTGTACATCGGCACACATATTGAAATAAGCTTTTTCACTACTTACACCCTTCCATATATTGTTATATTTTAATTCTGTACAATTTTAACATAAATTTGTTATAAATTATTATTTTTTCATTATTTAATAAAATATACATATATATGGTGTTTTATCTTATAAGTAAGTCACTTTACAGTAAGCTAATATTCCATTTCTCTAATAAGTCCTTCAAAGCAGGTCTTGAATTTCCATCGCGTCCTACGATTTCATGAGCAGTAATCATCGAGTTCAATACTGCTTCCTCAGTCGCTTCACCAACTGCTCTAAAAGCAACATCAATCACGTCTTCTGGAATTTGAGGAATCGTTATTAATTTCGTTTTTTCATCGTGTGAAATTCTTGTCGCAGTTGAAAAACCAAATACGACTTCTCCACTACCTGTTGTAATAATAGAACCTGTTCGTGATAGTCCTGTCACCGTTCTTTTCAAAATTCTTTGAAGTTGTCTTTCTGAAACGGGTAAGTCGGTCGCAACAATTGTTATGACAGAACCTTTATCTTCTTCCTTATACACTTCATCTAATTTTTGCTTTAATTGCTGACCAATTGGATTTCCTTGAATTATGAAGTCTTTCAATATGCCAAAGTTCGTCAATACGAGTACACCTAATGTATAAGAACCAAATTCAAAGTCCATTATTCTTGAAGCAGAGCCAATCCCACCTTTTAATGAATAGCAAAGCATACCCGTTCCCGCGCCGACTGCTCCCTCCTCAAATACCTCATCACAGTTATTCAATGCTTCTCGTATATGCTCGGGTTTTACAAATTTACCTCGAATATCGTTGATGATCATATCATTACACTCACCGATTACTGCATTCACCGTACCTGTCGTTCGTCCAATTTCAGGATTTTGTTCTAACATATAATCAATTAAAGTATCTGCTGCAATGCCTGTACTTAAAGTATTTGTCAAAATAATCGGTGTTTCAATCGTCCCAAGCTCCGCCAATTGAACCGTCCCCATCGACTTACCAAAACCATTAATGACATGACTTGAAGCGATTAATTTCTCCCTGAATACATTTCCACTATGCGGTAGAATTGCTGTGACACCCGTCTGCATATCCCCTTCGCTTAATGTGACATGTCCTACTTTTACCCCTTTAACATCTGTAATCGCATTTAAAGGACCTGTGCGCATTTCCCCAATCTCAATTCCGTAATCTCGCATTCTTTTTTTATGATGCATTTGAAGAACCCCTTTGGTTTATGTATTTTTGTTTCTCTTTTAAACTGTATCTCCTTGCACAGGCTCTACTCCACCTTCAAATCGAATGCGTAGCGAATTGGCTTGCTCTATATGTGGACAATCCATTACTTGAAAGTGAATATGAGCTTCAGAAGAATTCCCCGAGTTGCCACAAAGCGCAAGTAACTCACCACTCTTTACTACATCGCCTTGTTTCACTACGGTACTATATTGCTTCAAATGGGCAATCAAACTATATTCTCCTTCCGCATGTTCGAGAATGATATAGTTTCCTAAAAAATCTGCTTCATTCATCTCACCTACGGGTTGATCTGCAATATGCTGAATGACTTGAAGTACTTTTCCGTCTAATGGAGCCACTACTTTAGCTCCAAAAGCAAAATAATCTTCATTGTGTATTCCTTCATTTTTAAATGTTTGATGATCGACAACACGTATTAAATCATAGGCATAGCGCTGATGAGGATAGAGATAATGGTAGTTTTCAAATTCGTTCGTGCCACCCCAAAATACAAACCATTCGTCACAAATAGGCATGTGATATGTGTTTTTTGTCCACCGATGATCTGTGTCAAATTGATAGTAAGGACGCAATGTAAAGCCATGAATCGTCCCTTGTAAATCAGTCACGATATGAACTGCTTTTTCACACTGTTCATCAACAAAAAGAATTTGAATCGAATTCATTAGCTTTTTTTCGTATTGACGTTTTAATGTGGTGACACCTTTTAAAAAGCTGCGACACATTCTTCTAAAACGCCAATAGGAAATCTGCTTTTGAAAACTTTTTGATGTACACTTATAATATTTTTTCCATTCGCCTTGTACAAATTCCACTTCAAAGTTTGGTAACATTCACTTTCTTCCTTCCATTAAAAACTGAATAAACTTCTCTACTTCCACTGTGCTTACTTTGGTTAAAAGATAGGTCGTCGAAATCGGTGGTGAGATGGCTTGTGCTGGGATTGTCATGACTTCGTTCATTTCTTGAATCATCGAATACGGTAAATAGGCACTGCCAAGCCCTGCTTCAATGAATCGTTTTGTTACTTCAATTTGATTCACTGGCATCGTTCGAACGAGTGGATACGCGTGCTTTAGTTGCTGCAAAAATGCATCGCTACAATGCGGGTGATTATGCGTCATAATACGGTCTGTCTGCATAACTCGCTCCTCATCCCAAGTCCCTTGTCTTTTCTTCGACGTTAAAAGCATCGGTTCTTTATGTATGTGAAGTGCTTCAATACTCGGTTGAATCGGTAGAATACGTGCTAATCCAAGATCCGCTCGCCCTGAACTTACCTCTTGTCCCACGTCATAAGAAGAGACAATATTCGTTATGACCTCAATTGTTGGATTTTCAGCCATAAACTGCGCCAACCATGTCGGTAATAATGATGCCGCAATTTGAGGTGCAACTGCGATAACAAGCTTCTGTTCATATCCCTGTTTCCATGATTCAAAAGCTTCCATACCTGCTTCATATTCGGCGAGTAAATCATTCGCAAAGGTATAAAATCGCTTCCCCGCCGCTGTTAATGTGACGCGATTACTCGTGCGATGAAATAACGCTGTATGAATGACTTCTTCTAAACGCTGAATATGTTTTGTGACGGCTGGTTGCGTTAAAAATAATTGTTCCGATGCTTGCCTAAAATTTTCACACCTCGCTGTTACAACAAATGTTTGTAGCCATTTAATTTGCATAGAAACCCCTCTTTACGATAACGAATCGTTATACTAAAACGCTATTTTCTTGAATGTTCTTCGGTATATTTTTCCATTATACTCAAATGAATCACAGCGAATCAATAAGGAGATGGAAAAGATGACCAAACAAGATTATTGGAATGCGACGCGTTATGATACGCAACACGCCTTCGTTTCACACTACGGAAAAGATATTTTGTCACTATTACAACCACAGCAAGGCGAGACCATTGTAGATGTAGGTTGCGGTACAGGCGACTTAGCGCATGAACTTTCAAAACAAGGTGTTCATGTGATTGGCATTGATGCTTCACCGAATATGATTGCCACCGCAAAAGAAAAGTACCCACACATTCCATTCTATGTACAAAGCGCAACACAACTAACAGGCTTTTCAAATGTAGATGCCGTCTTTTCAAACGCGACACTACACTGGGTGAAACAACCACTCACTGCTCTACACAGTATGTACGCCATTTTAAAAACAGGTGGAAGATTCGTCGCTGAATTCGGCGGCGCACACAATGTCGAAACGATTACACATGCCATCATTGATGAAATCAGACATGCTGGATACCGATTTGACGATGCACAGTTCCCCTGGTATTACCCAAGTATCGCTGAATACACAACACTAATGGAAGCAGCAGGTTTTCACGTCACATTCGCCGAACATATCAATCGCCCGACACCACTACAAGGTGACGAAGGCTTGCGCAACTGGATGGGTATGTTTGCGGACGGATTATTTGAAGGAATTGAAGACGATGTGAAAGACAGAATTATTAAGAAGGTGGAAGAACGCTTGCGCGATGTACTGTGGCAAGACGGGAGATGGCTAGCAGATTATAAAAGGATTCGTGTGGTGGGAGTTAAGTAGATGGAGATGAAAAAAACAAGAATCGGATGAATGATTCTTATTTTTTTATGTTGGCAAAATTTGTTGTTATTTTTCTTTTAATATTATAATTATTTAAAATAATATATGGTGTTCTTCTAAAGTAAACGATTTAGCGTCTTTTATAAAACCCTATTTATTAAAAATGTATAAAAAATTCTTTTATTATTAAGGTTTTTTTCTAAATTCATAATACGAACATGTTGAACTACAAAATACATTGCAACTATTAAAAATAAAAAATTTGTTATGATAAAAGCTATATTCTTTTTATCTTCATCTCCTGAATAGATATTAGTAAAGATTGAAATACAGGTAGTTACTATTGCTAATATAAAACCTAGACTACTATACCATCCATTCATAGCTTCTTTATCTCTATTTTCACCTCTTTTAAAAGTTGAAAGCATCGCTTTAAGTTCTGTTTCTTCATAGTTAAGTCTTAATATTTCAACATAGTTATTTACTAGAATATCTTTATCTAATTCTTTAATTCCTAAATCACTTAGCTCATTGAAAATTTTCTTTTCATCATTTAATTGAAATAACCTTTTATTTAAATCATTAATCATATAAACTCCTCCTAATGGTACTGTCAATAATTTTGTGTAAATGACCATTCACCCATTCAAGGTAGCTCATCACCTGTGTATTCAATTGTACTTGTTCGAAGTGTTGATTTGAGTGTGTAGGAAAGGGCTAGCCCTTTCCTACACACTCAAATTTCGCGCTGGCGCGTTCCGGTTTAGTTTGCCGGTTCGTGCAGCTGCTCAAACATCTCTTCTAGCTCCGCACGGGCCTGATTGAAGCCAATGTGGCAGCGTGTGGCGAAACGTTGATTATAGTCCTCGAACTGCGTCACTAAAAAGCGTTCCAACGATTCTTCACTCGGGAACTGTTCCTTGCGCTTCGTGTATTTCTTGATTTGTTTATTAAACGACTCGATTAAATTCGTCGAGTAGATACTTCGCCAAATCGCCTTTGGAAAGCTGTAAAACGTCAGTAAATACGGGTTTTCTCGTACGCCTTGTGCGACCTTTATATACGATTTGCCCCATTTTTCGCAGAACGTCTCGAGCGCTTCTTTCGCTGCTTCGGCGTCCTTTGCTTGGTGAATCGTTTTAAAATCCTCGCATACTTCCTTGCGATCTTCTACGCGTACTTTATGCATGATATTGCGCGCCACATGGACAAGGCACACCTGATATTTTGCCTTTGGAAACACGTTGAACACAGCGTCTGCCATGCCTTTTAAGCCGTCTGATACGAATAACAGCACGTCTTTTACACCACGGTCCGTCAGCTCTTCTAATAGCTCCTGCCAGTTGTAAGCAGATTCCGTTGGGGCAATCGTATAACCAAGCACTTCTTTCGAGCCGTCTTCACGAATGCCGACCGCAATATAGACCGCCTCTTTTGACACCGTATCACGACGCACGGCAATATAGGTCGCGTCTAAATACACGACTACGTAACGATTGTGCAACGGACGGTTATTAAAGGCTTCTACCGTTTCTGAAACAGCCTTTGTCATATTCGAAATCGTTTGAGGCGTATAGTGATGCCCATACATTTTCTCGATTAATTGCGCAATTTCCGCCATCGTAATTCCTTTTTTGAACAGGTGAATCACGGTTTCTTCCAGCGTATCGTTCGAGCGCTTATACGGTGCCACTGTCTGTTGCTTGAACTCACCGTTGCGATCACGCGGGATTTGAAGCGTTAAATCGCCGTACTCCGTGTGAAGTGTACGCGAATAAGACCCATTGCGAGAATTGCCTGAGTTGAACCCGATACGATCGTATTTTTCATAATCCAAAAATTCCGTCAGCTCTGTCGCCAGTAGCGAGTTGATCGCCATTTCCAAGTGCGAACGAAAAACCTCGGTAATATCTTGTTTTTTGACTAGTGCATCGACAATTTCTGTTGTAAACTGATTCATAGGGAAGACCTCTTTTCTAGGATTGGTTGTGGTGACTTAATTCTACCAAGAAAGGGTCTTCCTTTTTACATGGAATTTTCTATTTACACAAAATATTTTATACTCTCCTCCTAATACACCAGTATTAAAATACTTTAACACTCTTTTTATACTATTATTGTAATATTAGTGTCTATTATATATTTGATGATTTTATTAACAAATATATGAGAAAGGTGCACTAAACTAGATAGGATAAATGAATTCTTTCATTATCATTTGATTCTCCAAGATATCTTTTGAAGCTTCTTTCGTACGAAGTCAATTGACTAATCCTGACTTTATTGTATGACTGGAGCTTTTTATCCATAGCTAAAAGCTTTTTAGCCCCCTCGCATAGTAAGGGGATTCATTTATACAAAAAACAAACTCTACAATATATGTAAAGTTCGTTCTATCTAACCTATCGTTCAATATCCACATTAAATAACGGCATGAGCTTACCGATCGTATAATCTTCTAAATAAAAGCGATTCACGACATGTTCTAGACCGTGCAAAGGAATGTAGCTAAAATCCACATGGTTCACGATGATATCCGCTGTATTCGCATGCGATTGAAATAACCGTTCCATCCCTCTACGCAATTGATCAGACGTTGTTTTCTCTGTATATTTTGCTTGATGAATTTGCAGATGCAGCGCCATTCGCTTCAAAATACTATCCGCACTTTTCCCAACATACAATGGAATATGCCCTTGATACTGTGTGAGCCACGCATCCGTCCACTCAATCTCCACTGAATGATACGCATCCGATGCATCTTCACCTACTGCCTTCTTCCCCTTCACCGAATAAGTCCGTGTACAATCTGGCGCAAAAAGTGGTTGAAAGCTATCTGGAGAATCATTCAACCACCAAAAGACATAGATGCCCCCACGGTCAAGATTTCTAAGTGAAGGTGTGTCCATCACCCTCTTAAACTTCCAACCTGAAGGATCATTTTTGTTCAGCTTACCATTTTTATTCTTCAACTCGAGTAAAAGGTTCGTGATAGGCTACGGCTCTGTTGCACACAGCTCAGTATATAATTGTTCGATGTTTTGGTTAGTGACGGCTTGAGGACCTCTAGAGTAATTTAGATTTTCAAATAAGTAAATATAGGGTGTTTGAATAATTATATTCGATAAATGTGAAGGTTATTAAGAATTAAAAACTACTCAGACCTTTATTTATGAAAGAGTTGAGTAGTTTTGTATGGAGACGGCAGGTGTTCGTCTATAAAAAAAACAAACCTTATTATATCAACGTTTGAAGAGCTTTTTCGAAGGTCAAAAATAGCTCTTACAAAGGAATTAATAGGGTTTGATAAAAATTACTTATGAAGACACTTATTTAAATCTCTACTTTATTTTGAAACAACTGTAGTAGATTTTTTAATTTATATATTCAACAAACAGTTTCCCTATTTTAAATCACGTATAATCTTCCGAATTCATTAAAGGTATATATTATTATCATCTTTGCTAAACAGTTTTATAATAAATGCTACCGGTCCTATTAAATATATGCAATTGAAGAAACTATTTATAGTTTCTTCAGTTGCTCTTATGATTTCTGTAATAATCAACTTTTGTAAATATAAATATCATTCATTTATGAATTCTTGGAATTGTCCATTTAAATCTTCTTAAATAGACTCAACATATGTTTTTAAATTTTTTGAATCTAACTCATTATGTTGCATAGAATTTCTATAAACTCTTAACCTATTCAGTTCCTTAAAGAGTTTAGGGAACTGTTGTTTTAATTTATTAAAAATATAATTATTTATTTCTTGAGATTCCTCAACTTTATTAATAATTTCAACTCTTAATTTTTTTAATAGGAGACGCTAGTTATCAATCAATTAAAGAATAGATATGATATATTTAATATGACAATATCTTTGGAGGAGAACTAATGATTAATTTACTAAGTAAAGAAAATATACAAAAATACTTTTCAAAAATAGGTTATGAAGATAACCCAATTTTTGCATTTGATAAAGCAAAACTTGATTTCACATATGAGTGGATAGAAAACGTACATTTAATAAGTAATACTGATGACTTTAAAATATGGTTATTTGAAATAGACCAACTAAAGATTGAGTTGATGAATACAATAGCCCATCGTTTATATCGTAGAAATCCTTTTGATTATAATTTACTAATATTTACCACGGTTGATTATAATAATACAGTTTTTTTACATTATCATAGAGATAACGACGGGAAAATTAAAATTAGACGTTTAAAAATTGAAAAAAATAAGTTAACTGCTACTGATGTTAGAATACTATCCGAAATTAAACTTAGCGGAAAAGACATCATAGATGATTTAGATATTGCAAAAATTCATAAAGATGCATTTGATATAGAACGTGTCACAGGTAAATTCTTTGAGGAATTTAAAATTCAAATTGAATATTTTTCTGAAAACATTAAAGGAATGGAATTAAAAAGAGATAGAAAAAATTACGCACTACTCATTCTGAGTAGATTAATTTTTTTATACTTTATTCAACAAAAAGGATGGCTTAATGGCGTACAAAATTATCTTTATGATAGATTTCAATATTGCTTATTAAATAACAAAAATTATTATGAAGATATTTTAAAACCGTTATTTTTCGAATGTTTAAATACCCCATTCGAAGATAATTTATTTACTAAAAATAAAAGATCTCAAAAAGCAAGGAGTTTATACGAAAACTATGAGCCAGTTTTAGATGATATTGAAATTATTGAAAATTTTTACGGAATACCATATTTAAATGGAGGTCTATTTGAGGCAAACCCATATTACGAGGTTAATAAAAGGATTGAAATTTCCAATGATATTTTCCAAAGTATATTCGAAAATCTCTTAAATAAATACAATTTTACTGTTAGAGAAGATCTCGGTTACGATACTGACATAGCAGTTGATCCCGAACTATTAGGTAGGATTTTTGAAAATATGATTATTGAAGAAGAGCGTTCAAGTACAGGAAGCTTTTACACTCCAAGAAATATTATCAATGAAATATGTAAGACTTCTTTAAAAAAGTATTTTAGCAATAAATTAGAATCTTCTCTTTACAAAAAATTCGAATATTTAATTCATTACCTAGAGGATGAAAACCTATATTCAAAACAAAAAAAGTTGATTATTGATAATCAAAACACTAGAATACAAGATTGCTCTATTTATAAATTAACCTCGACGGAAGCAATAAAAGTTCTAAATGTACTTAATCAATTAAAAGTATGTGATCCAGCAGTAGGTTCAGGTGCTTTCATTTTAGGAATGCTCCATATATTAATTGAGATTAAACGAAAAATTTCATTACATTCAATGTCATCAAGAATAAATATTTTTGATAGCAAAAAGGAAATCATCAAAGAGAATTTATATGGTGTTGATCGCGAAGAAGGAGCAATAGATATTGCGCAATTAAGACTTTGGCTATCACTATCCGTTGAACATAATGCTAATTCAATTGATGAAATCAAACCCCTTCCAAACTTGGCATATAAAATTATTCAAGGTAACAGTTTATTATCTACAATTGCCGGAATAGATTTAGATGAAGAATTTTCTAAATTGGGTTATGGACAAATATCGTTATTTGAAGAGAAAAGTAAATTGCATTCAATAATTGATGAAATAATTTCTAAAAAAAATGAATATTTTCATGCTACAGTTAATAAACAAGAAATTAAAAATTCAATTAAGGAATTAGAAAGTAATTTACTTCAGTCATTTACCACAGATAAAAAGTGGATTCCAGATAGTTTAAATAGTAGAGAATTGTTCTCATGGAAAATTAATTTCCCGGAAATATTTGAAAATCAAGGTTTTGATATTATTATAGGAAATCCACCTTATGGAGCTGAATTTAATAATTATGAAAAAACATTCCTAAAAAATAAATACCCCAATGTAGCTGACTATGAATCATCACAATATTTTTATTTAAGAGGATTAGAACTCTTGAAACCAAACGGAATTATAAGTTATATCACTACAAATTCATTTCTATTTAATATTCATGCAAAAAATTTCAGAAACGAGATTATCACAGAATCTATATTAGATGGAATTTTTGATTTAACTGAAGTGAATGTTTTTAAAAAGGCAAAAGTAAGAACTGTAATTAAATATGGAATAAAAAACACGTTAAAGAATTATGATTTAAAATATTATAATTTCGATCAAGAAATAGAGCGTTTCTACTACAAGAATAAAAAATCCATAAAAGATCTTATCAAAAATGATAAAAATTGGTTATTCATGATGAGATTTACTGAGGACCAAGAACAGCTTATAAAAAAAATTGCTTCAAAAGGAAAGCCTCTTGAAAATGATTTTTATGTAAGTCAAGGATTAATTGCCTATGATAAATATAGAGGTCATTCGCCAGAAACAATAAAAAATAGAATCTGGCATGCCAATTATCCAAAAAATGAAACTTATAAACCTGAATTAAAGGGTGAAGATGTAAAAAGATACGTAGTAAAATGGAATGAAAAGGTTTGGATTAGTTATGGTAATTGGTTAGGTGCACCAAGAGAGCAAAAGTATTTTATTGGATCGCGAGTTTTAGTACGAGAAATTGTTAATAAACAAACCGGTAGGCTTAATGCTGGTTACACAGAAAATGAATATTATAATACTCCAAGTATAATAAATATCATTCCAAAAGAAGGAAATAGCGTTTCTCTTATTTATATTTTGGGTTTATTGAACTCAAAATTATTTGCTATATACAACTATGGAACTTCTCCAAAAGCTAAAAAAGGGCTTTTCCCCAAAATACTGGTTACTGACGTGAGAACATTGCCAATTAAATTAGGTAATAAAGAACAAACTTATAAAGTGGAATCAATAGTTAATAGTATTTTGAGCTTAATTAATAAAAAAGAAATTGAAAAAGAAATTGAAAAAGAAATTGAAAAAGCACAAATTGAGATTGATCGATTAGTTTATGAAATTTACGGATTATCTGATGATGATATTAAAACATTGTTAAGTATTATAGATTAGAATTGGAGTGAGGTAGTTTTGCCTGAAATACCTGAAATAATTGATAATAGAACTAGTTTGTTAAAAGATACCATTAATAATTTAATAAAATATGCTGATAAGGTAGATATAGCTGCTGGCTATTTCTACCTAAACGGCTTTAACTTAATAAAAGAAAATATTAATGAAAATTGTACTATAAATATAGTAATTGGAAATGAAACAAATGCTGTGACCGCAAGTGAAATTTCCAGTGGTTATGATTTAAAGCGTAATTTAATACTACGTTCAATGGAAAGAGACTTATGTTATTTAGACAATAATCAAAAACAAGAAGTTTATGAATTATCTGAGCTTATTCGAGATGGGAAAGTTAATTTTAAAGTTTTCGTAAAAGATAAATTTCATTCTAAAGCCTATATTTTTGATGTTTCATATAATAATGGAGATATCAAAGAACAATATGCAATAGTTGGATCCAGTAACTTTACAAAAAGTGGTTTAGGTGATCCTAATGCAATTAAATTTAACACCGAGTTAAATGCTGTATTACGTCAACCCTCTGCTATACAAGAAGTAAAAAATTGGTTTACCGAAATATGGAATGAAGCAGATGATTTCAATGAACAGTTGCTAAAAATTATTGATAATAATATTCAAGTTGAAAAATTAGAATATTCCCCTTTTGATATTTTACTAAAAGTTCTTTTTGAATATTTAAAGGATGATACAACATTTAAAGAAATACAGTCCTTAAAACTTGATGATTTAACTGAGTTTCAAGTCTTTGCTGTGAGAAAATCCATACAGATTTTAGAAAAATATAATGGGGTAATTATTGCAGATAGCGTGGGTTTAGGAAAAACCTATATAGCCAAGGGTCTTTTAAGGTATTTTTCATTGCAAGGGATGAATACCTTAATTATTTGCCCTGCTTCATTAAAGACCATGTGGGAACAGCAAGCAAATGAATTAAATATACCAATTACTTTATTAACTCAAGAGAACATCGGTAAAAACGGTATACCATTAAATGAAATACAAAAAATTAATAATATTATTATTGATGAAGCTCACAATTTCCGTAATGATAATGCAAATAGGTATAAAGAATTGATTCAAGTAACAATGGGCAAAAAAATAGTCCAATTAACAGCTACTCCTGTAAATAATTCAATTTATGATTTATATAATCTTCTCACACTGTTTTTAAAAGACGATGATTTTAAAAATAAGTTTGGTATTGCTAAATTAAAAAATGTTTTTAACAACTATGAAGAAATGGAAGATCAAGTAACAAATATTTTAAATGAAGTTATGATTAGAAGAAGTAGGACTTTTATTAAGAAAAAATATGTAAATAATAACAAAAATTTATATATTAATAGTAAAAAAATCAAGTTCCCTAAAAGGCACTTAAAAAAAATAAGCTATAGCATTTCCGATTTATATGGTGAAGATATATTCATAGAAATAGCAAGTATAATTGAACATTTGAACTTGCCAATAATAAGTGAAGAATCTTTTTCGGAAAAACTCCAATTCAATAACAATGCTCTTGTTAAAACAATATTATTAAAACGCTTTGAAAGCTCAGTAGAAGCGTTCAGAAACTCTATAATGAAGCAAATTCAATACTGTAATTTACTTCTTTCATCAATTGAAGCAGGTTTTCTTATTACAAAAAAAGATGTGATGGACGAATTAGACTCAGATAACTTTGATATTTTAAACAATATAACTAAAATAAATTTATCTGATTATCAAGGAAATCTTGAAGATTTATTATTCAAAATTACGGATGATAAAGAAAGTCTAAATAAAATCTTAATAATGATAGAAGATATAGATTCAGAAAGAGATGTTAAACTTCAAGCATTAATTAGTCATATAAAATTAACTTATCACAAAAATAATCAACAAAAGCTATTAGTATTCACTCAATTTAAAGACACGGCACGATATATCTATAAACATCTTCTTGATACTAATTTTGGTATTGTAAGTGAGATCGATAGTAAAAACAATCAAAATAATAGAAAAGAAAAATTAGTTGCTCAATTTTCTCCAAATGCAAATCCAGAACTATTTGATCCAGAAAAACCTGAAATAAATATTCTAATTTCCACTGATATTTTATCAGAAGGTCAAAATTTACAAGATTGTAATACAATTATTAACTATGATTTAACCTGGAACCCCGTTAAAATTATTCAACGAGAAGGTAGAATTGATCGTATTACTACTGAATACAATAATATATATATATATAATTTTATTCCAGATGATAGATTGGATTCGATTTTAAATTTAACCAAAAGATTATCTGAAAAAATAAAATATATTAATGAAACTATTGGTAATGAAAGTCGGATTATCTCAGAAGATGAAATTTTAATTGATAAAATTTTTAATGAGAAAGATCAAGATCAAATTTTAAGAATAAATAATGAAGATCAATCTTTATTAGATGAACTTGAACGTGAGAGAGAGGAAATTGTAATCTCAGACGAATATATTTACGAGGATTATAAAGAATTAATTTTCAATAATGAGGAGAATAAAAAGTTAGTTTCTAATTTTCCAGATGGTATTTTTTCTATTAAAAAATCAGAGTCACACAAAGGAATATTTATGTATTTTAAAGTATCTAAAGAAAGTTACTGGTTATTTTATGATATCAATTCAAAAGAGATTAAAACAAGTAAGGCAGAGATATATAAAATTCTTTCTTCTGGAAATTTCCTAACTAACAAACCTATTAAAAGAGATATTAATTATAATATAAATCTCTTGTTAGAAATGGGAGAAAAATATGTAGCCGATCAATTAAATGATATTAATCAAATTCAGGCTACATCTTCAGAAATTGATAAAGTACAGAAAGAAATCGCAGAAAGATTAGAGAGAATTTTTTCAAAAACAAAGTTTAGAAATAGAATAACACGTGAACAGCGAAAAATAAGAAAAAAGTTAAAGAATCCACTGCACAAAGGAACAATTAGTAAATTAAAAACTATTGAAATTTCCTTACTTTCAGATGAAGAGCTAATTAATAAATTAGATGAAATTTTAGAGTATATCGACCTAGAAAGTACTGCTGTAATTTCCAATTTAAACAATGAAATTAAGTTAATTTGTTATGAATTGTTTATATAATAAGATGGGAGATAGAGGATATCCTTTTAGTGGGATATCTTTCTATTTTCACACTTATTTCTTTTGTAGCTTTCTTTTATTTTTAAACCATATATTTGAGTACAATCTTTACCCGATGTATTAGCAGGACTGCGGCACTTTTATATAGGTCTATCTAAAATATTATCAATTAAATAATTCAACTTTTTAATTACTTAATCTTTATCTTGTAGTTGAGTTCCTAATGGAGATAAACTACTATGATTTAAGAACCTGTTCAAAAGAATAATTAACCATATTATACTATTTTTATTATTTAACTATTTATAAAAAAAATAGAAATAAACTGAATTGCTTATAATGATCCTTCAGATTAAATTTCTTATTCCGCATTAGCTACGGTTTGTTGAAACCATATGAAATCCAATAAAATATGAAAAGTGCCAAAACCCTTATCTATCAAGAATTTTGACACTCTATGAAATCATCTGATTTCGTAATAGGGAGACAGCGTAGCGGGAGTCGTACCCCCCGCGTACACAAGCTACCATATGCCGGCTTCTATACGCGTATCTTGCCTACTTAGGTTTCACATAGCAATATGCCGACACTTACAACTATAAGGGATTAGCTACTTTCCATATTTCTTTTTATAACGATTTTCTCCACTAAGGAGTATTACATATTAACGAACTTGGTTCGGAGACCTAACTTTAGAACAACATATTTCTAATTAGTTTCAACTGGGATACCCTTAATACATTGGCTAATAAATGAAAACCACTTCCCTTCAATTTCATTTTCAGTATCTAGTTCTTTAATCTGTTCATATGTTAAACTTTTAGCAACGTGATTATTCAGTTTTTTCTTTACATTACTCTCTCCATATTTAGTTAGACTAGCCACTAAATTAGGTACATCATCATTAGGACCAAAAGCCAATTCTGGTAATCCATAAAACGCTTTTATAGCATCTGGATGAATATAATTTTCAATTTCTCTTTTTGTCGTTAAATAAGCTACTGAACCATCATTTCTTTCTCTTACTTTTTTACACCATTTTTCATACTTAGGTTCTTTACCTTCTTCTACAATATCTCTGTCATAAATATGTATCTCGGGGACATTTAATTGTTTCAAATACTGATTTTCAACCCATCCTCTTAATGTATCTCCTCCACAAGGAATAATCACTACATCATCAGAATTAGATAAATCTACAATTTGAGGATTCTCTCGGGAAATTATCGAACTTAATATTTTTAAAATACTTAAGTCATTAGGTCCCTCAACAAACACAGCTACTTTTACTCCTCTATTGATAGGTGATGCAAATACACCTAGAGTTTCAGCTATTTTTTCTAATACTGATTCATCAGTATTAGAATTTAAAATACTTTTACCTTGTCCAGTATTTAAAATTAACCTTAAAGAATCTGATGGTAATAAGCTAGCAAAAGCTGGGACATGAGTTGTTAGTATAACTTGTGTATTTTCTTTTTTACTTAATTCAAGTAATGCCTCTGCCAACATAATTTGATTAGAGGGATGTTGTGCAGTTTCAGGTTCTTCAATTGCATAAATTATATTTCTACCTGTGCTATTATCTTTTTTTTCAGCAGCAGCCCTAAAGAAATTTAAAAGGATTAACCTTCTTACTCCACTTCCACGCTTATTTATAGGAATACCATCATCACCTTCTAGAGTTAATTTAAATACACTTTGCCATTTTGGAGTTTCTGGAATACTAGGTGTTAACTCGTTTGCTAATAACGGATCCATTTCTTTTAATTTTTTTAATGTTAATGTTGCTACATTCATGGCTTTCTCTTGAACTAATTTCTCAATATCCGCTAGTTGTTCTCGCACTTCTTCCAAAGCTTCCTTTATAGCTACTTTCATTGGATCTTGAACTTCCGAATCTCCATCTAAACTTGGTCTATCTGATTGGAACAAAGTAAAAATAGGTAACATTGGATTTATTTTTTCCCAAACTGTACCACTATCCCCTTTATTTAAGGCGATAAGGTGAGTATTTAAATTTGTTATATCTATAGAATTAAAAATATCTTTTCTCATTAAATGATTTGTTCTTAAATCTGTAGGGCCATTTTCTAATTCTATAGACTTTACTTTTCGCTGCAATTCAGTTTGCGTTAACTGAATTAAATATTTACCATTCTCAATAGCTTCATTAGGATACAATGCTTTTAAAAAAATTTCCGGTTTAATTGTCTTTTTAGAACAATCATATATTTTATGAACTTCTAACATTCCATATTCATTAAGTAAAAATTCATTTTTAAATGTAGTCGATGCTGTTTCATCCAAAACGATTTCTTCTTTAAACCCAGAAAAAACACATCCTATTAACACATTAGAACTGCCTGTTTTTACACAATAATCTTTGGAATCAATTTTAACTGTACTATTATTAAAGAAAATCTCTAATGCTTCCAAAATAGTTGACTTACCTACGTCATTCTTTCCCACAATAGTAGTTAAATCATTAAAGTCTATTTCTGTAAATGTTTCATACGAACGAAAATTTTCTATAATTACTTTTTCTAATTTCACCCAACTCACTCCTTCATAATTATAAATCATACCAGATTATATTTGAAATATTCACTATTATCATAAAGTAGTCAGAAATTTATTAAATTTAATTATTTATACAAAAAAATTTAAACCACGTCATATATTGCGCAACTCCAAGACCATAATACTGTCTCACCTCCCCCCAAGACATAGGGGAGATGTGTATTTTAATTTGCACTATTTAGCCCAGTGATAACTAATCTAACTAAATGAGACTTTTTAAAGTTGTATAGTATAAGATTAATAACTTCTTTTCTATTTACTTCTCGCAGCTTTCTGCTAAAGTTTTTCGTAACATATCTACTTGTGAAAGTCCCAGGCATAGTCTTACTAATGTTCCCCATAGTTATTTCTTTTCTTTAATTATTGCTAACTAAACAATAGCTAAATATATTAGTTACTTAGTAGATATATTTAAGTCTGTATAACGGTCTTATTTTAGACTATTGAACAGGCCTATTTATACGCTTAAAAATTTATCACATTATTCGCCACTGAATGAATCTTTTCTCGCCGTTTCTCTAGTTCAATAAATAGCTGTAGAACTTGTTTTGCTAGATCATCATTTGAGTGTGGTTGTAGAGAAAAGTATGTATTGTTGTTATTCTTCTTGTGTTTTTTTATAATTAGCAATCCCGCAACTACTAATCGTTTACTAGCCGAAACAATACTTTGGCGACTACAATTCAAATAATTCTCAAGCTAATAAATTGTGGGAAATGCATAGCCCTAATCTTCGTTAAACAACTCTAAATACTTCACGTAAAGAACCATATCAAATAGTTTTATTATTCCTAACTGAACGTAATAAAAAATATCCATTGATACTTTTTCAAATTTCTTTGTGAAATTATGGGTAGCTAACGATTGTTTGGGCTTAATCATTTTATTCACCTCACTTTCTCCTCTCACAGGAGTACTTGCACTTTGAAGTGATTTTAAGACATTCATTTACTTTTTTCAAAAAGAGTAAATAGGAATACCTATTCACTTTCTTAATTGCTATTCAATTGAATTTTAGGACACACATCTATAAAAATCGCTCAAATTATTGGCTACTTCTTCAACATCTAGATCTAAATATTACGTGGTTACCGCTAAAACACTATGTCCTAATGATTTACTAATCAATGCAATACTTGCCCATTTATCTAGTAAATTGTTTGTATATGTCCTTCTAATTGCGTATACGGTTATTCAAATGATTTAACATTTTCGGCATATTTATAATTTCTTCATCAATCGGAAATATTAGAAATTTGTGATTTTTAATATTGAACTATCTAAATTTAAACATATATTATCAAAGTTAATATAATGTTCTCTTAACTCACCTCAATATACAGATACGAATACCTCGTCTTATAAAATTAGTTTGAAAGCAGTATCGTCTCTAAAACCTATAAAATTTGTTTGGTCGATCAACTGTAGTAGCTTATCAATGTCGGATTCTTTTGTCCCTTCTTTAACTTATTTATAAACTTTAATATGGATAGTCGTCCAGAAACGATTGTTAATCCAATCATTATTAAAGAACTTACTTAGAATTACTTTGATTGATTTTAAGCGAATTAACTTTGTTCTTTACGATACGTCTAGCATATCTAAATAATGATAGATAGAATCCATTGAAATACCCTCAACGTATTTTAATTAGTTCATTTCTACAAACTGATTAAAAATGTATTCATAGATTAGAATAGTATTGTCACAATTCTAAACGTTTTTCATTTGTTTAAATATCATCTCTAATGCTACTGCAACAGTAATCACGTCTCGCTTTTCCTCATACTGTTTTTGGTAGTGATGCTATGACATCACCACTAACAGCAAATATTCCATGTTTTCTACTTTTAAACAAAATAAAAACCTTCATTTCCATTACTGAATTTGAAGGTCTCCAATGTAATTTTAAATAAATTACTTGTTTCTCTTAAGTTCCCTAATTTTAGCCTTATGCGCCCTTTCTAATTTTTTGCGTTCATTTACTAAAATCTGATTATGAGCATCTTTAGTAATAACTTCTAATGTACTCAATTTATTAAACGGCTTCGAATACACTTTTTGATACCTATCTTCTAATAATTGATAAAATGTTAGTAATGCAAAAAAGTTAACCATTGCAACATATGTATCCTTATGATTAAAAACTTTAATGATGTTTTCTGCTACTGTAAATTTACTAGCATCCAAGAAAACAAACAACTCATGGTAACATGTAATCATATATACTATTGCCACAAGAATTATACTTTTAGGTAACAAATAAAGTATACATTTCTGTACTTTAGGTAGAATATTACCGATTACTTGTAAAATAATTATAAAAATAAAAATAAATGTCACTATTCCTAGTAATGAGATTAAAATAGCCATATTATTCTCTCCTTTTTATATAATATATATTACGGATCTAATAAAAAAGATTTGCTAAAATATTATTTAGGCATGAAAAAAGGGATATTAGACAAGAGTTCAACTCCCTTTTAATACCCTTAGCTTCTAAGATTTTTGATTTGACTGCATTTATAGTCACTTTTAATATGGAGACGGCGGGAGTCGAACCGCTTCTTATAAAAATGTTGTTATATCAACGTTTAGGAGCGGTTTTTATCACTATAACAATTTGTCAGCTACGACTTTAGCTACGATACATTAAAAATATGCGTTGTAAGAGCGATTTTAGAAGATGAATTATCATCTTCTTTTTTATTTCCCCCGTATTAGAAAAATAAAAAAATAGTTTTAAAATATAGATAGCAAGGCAATCAGCCTTTACACACAATCCCCCAAAACCTCAAAGTATGGTGAAATATTATTTTCTTAAACTTCAGTTACTTCTTTATATTTCTCAAAAGAACTATCAAATATTTTTTCACATAGTTCCTTCCATCTTTCATCTACATCATTCCAATCATTCCCCCAGTTATCTGAAATGTATTTATAAGCTTTATAAGGCTTCTCTGAATTAGGAGGCGTATATCCTAATACATCTTCAATACAGTCTTCTAAGACAAACAATTTTTCAGGATCTACATTATCAGCTATAGGTTGATTAAAACGTTCTGCACCCTCCACACCCGTATCTTTATCATGCATAACAAAAGGATTTATCCCCATTGCATTGAAATATTTAACTAAAGAAATAATGGTTGCTTTACCACGAGCTTTAACTATGCTCCAATTTTGCTTAATATCTAATTTTATTTTCTCAGGCATTCTATTAATTGTCTCTAGTAATACTATATCTTCAGTATCACCTTCTACTATCAAAACATTACTCGTGAAAAACACTTTTGCCATGTAATCATCTATTTTCAGTAGCATTTTCACGTAATTTTTATCTGAACTATGTAAATCCTTAAATGCTTGTGAAACATTAAATGCATTAGCATATACTTTTTCTATTACTGAATTAGTGCCACTAGTATTAACCTCTTCTTTTGAGATTGTTAAATGATTCAATATTTGGTTTTCTATTTTGCTTAAATTAATCATATATGGTGAATGAGTAGTACAAATTATTTGATTAGTTTTACTTTTTGCCAAGTCATATATAGTATCTTGTAATTGAATTGCTGCACTAGGATGTAAGTACATTTCAGGTTCTTCAAAACCAATTATTAAAGTATTGCTTCTAGCTGTACTCTGTCTCATATCTCTATATCGTAATAAAGCAAATACAGCAGATCTTATAGCCCCAGTTCCTTGATTCTCTACGGGTGTACTAAAGTTACTGATCATACTAATATCGAATGATGGCTTAATAGTTTTATTAGGATCAGATAGATTTGCTGTAGCTCGTAATTTTATGTTGGGAAAAACTTCACTCAACACTTTATTTAAACCGTTCATCATTTGACCAAAGTCTTTATTTTCATCATTGGGATCTAATTCTTTTTCCAGTAAATCCAAATATTTTTGCGCTTTTATAAAATTTTCAGATGTTTCTCTAACATCATTAAAAAGACTATTTAAAACTTGAATTAATGCTCCTCTCTCGCTTGAAATTTCATTTGTTCTATCTTGAGCAGGAATCAAAAGGAATTTTGGTAATTTAGAAAGGACATTTCCTGGAATACCACCAGGATTGCTAATCCAATTCTCTGTACCTTCTGAATATATAAAGTAGTCTTCTTCATCTAGTAACTTCTTTTTTTGTGCCGGTTTAAGTTTTGTATCATGTTCAACACCCGGATATAAATCTTCTAAAATATCTTGAGGAAAACCATTTTCAATTAGTTGACTAATATTTTCACACTCTTCGTAAATTGGATTAATAAATTTAGTATTTTCTAGTATTTCAATTTTAACATTTTGCCCTCTTGAATAAGTTTTTCTATATTTGAAGCTTAATCCCGTATCGTCACTACCTTCTTCTTTTGGGTATTCAAAGATTCTTCCTTTGAAACCTCTCCAACTAGAACATTCAACCGGGCAATTTCTAAACTCGCCTGTAATTATTACTTCATCTACTATTGGTATATTTTGATCATTTTCATCGGCATAACCTAAATAATCATTTTGATCATCAAGCTTTTTTACATCTGTTAATAAATATTCAATAGCTTTAAATATTGTACTTTTACCTACATTATTCATTCCTATAAGAAAGGAACATTTATCCAATTTAATTGTAGTATCAAAGTGTTTTCTAAAACCCTGAATTCTAATTTCATGTAACTTCATAACCATTACACTCTCCTTTAAAAAGTAAAATAACAACATCTATTTTATCATATATAATAGTTTATATTTCCTGATTTTCATAAATTTCTCATTTTAATAAAAAAAGTACGCTAAACAGCGCACTTAATCAGTCTCCATATTCTTTTTTGTTTTCCTTCTATCCTCACTCTTGGATTTACAATTATGTAAGGCAATTTTTCTTCTTTCAAAAAATCATTAATCCGTTTAAAATGTGGTAATTCATTAGAATGTCTCGGATCGATTCGATACGCTTTCATCATTTGTCGTAATTCTAGTTGCTTCACATCTGACAAATCCACTACAGTTGAACCTTCCATTAATTTATTCAACTGTTTTTCAATCTCTACTGCTTTATAAGCAATAATGTCTTTGGTTGGATACATCTCGCTTAAGAATTTTTTATAGAAACGCATTAAATCCGTTGCATAATACATCACTTTTAAAAAATTTAATTTATCTTCTAATAATGCTTTTGTAATTGGATTAAATTCTTTCTCAGAAATGATACCGTGACTTCTAAAGCGTTTTCCAAAAGCTTGATTATGTTTTAAAATCACATCTTCATAGCTTCCGAATTCCTCGTACAAATCATTTATACGATTTAACTCTATTTGCAGATTATCTAACTGCCAAATCTTTGGTCTTTGAATATAAAAAATCAAATCTACTTTGTATGAATCTCCCGCTTTCACTCGGATTCTACTTCTAAATTGCTCAATTGTATTTGGCAATTCAATACAATTGAAAGCAACTATGAAATGATTATGTGCTTGAATGTTCACTCCGACATCCATAAATTTTGTAGTAAAAAGCATATCGCATATTAGCTCTTCTTTTTCAATAATATTTTGAAGAACTATTTCATCATCTTGTGTCATATAAAACGCTTTATTCTTATTAGAATTTGATAACAATGTAGACACTTTATAATTCCTATATTTCGATTTTACCCCTGCAAAATCTTTACTTCTTGATACTAATTCTAACCATTGATATCCCTTGTTCACATATTTAAATCGAAGTTTCTCAAACGTTTCTTTATTATCAACTAAATAAATTTTCCCTATTGGATTATTTTCTTGATTTGGCTCTCTAATTTCTTTTAAATCTCTTGTCATGTATGCTTCAAGTTTTTTCACACTTTGTGGTGTACCACTCATAAAAATAATTACTGCGTCCAACTGATTAATAAATTCCATGAAGAAAAACGAATTAAAATCATAATCTGCGGAATCATAAATCAAATGTGCTTCATCAAATATAATATAATCGAAATCTTGTTCATTTATATACACACCTATTTTTTCAAGAGATGTCGTAATAGATTGATACATACCTATCGTTAAATTTTCATTTTGTTTAAAGACACCTGTTTCCTTTATCTCTTCTTCATTGTACTTACTATACAGCTGGTCTTTCAACGTTACACGATTACATACATATAATACATTTTTATTGTTTCTTTTTGCAAAAGGAACTAACTTCTCCATAATTGCTGTTGTCTTACCTGAGCCACATTCTGCACCAATCAAATAATACTCCTCTTTTCGCAACTCCTTCATAAAATTTTCTGTAAAATCATCACTTATATATCTACTCATTATTTTTATCCTCCTTCTTGTGACAAGTTTCGTGCATATTTCTATAAGAAACGACACGAGATTTGTCACATCAAAACAGTTATATACCTTCTATTTTTTTTGACAACATAAACCTTAAAAAAAAATAAAAATAATTTTTTTATATTTTGGTTGTCAAAAATTTTTTTCAGTATATAACTCTCTTGTAACAAATTTTAAGGAGAGAAAAAATTAAATGAACAATATTTGTTTATTGCAAAATAAAAGTGCAGACTAGTGCAAAGAATTTGTACAGAGTCCTGCACTATTTTTGTGCATAAAAAAAGACTTGCCAGCCACCCCAAGTCCCTCTACTGTTTTAGGTGTCGAAGCCGAAACAGGGAGGTAAGAAAGGATGCTAGCAATGTCTGAAGTTAATTGTATCAAAACATTACGAAATGAAAAAGGATTATCGATTACTGAAATCGCAAAAACCATGCAGGTTAATTGGCGTACCGCCAAGAAATACGGGGATGAGGATCAGCTCCCTCAAGAGAAAACCCATTTGAAAAAAGGCATGATGTACGATGAAAAATGGGGAGAAATCGTAATTGATTGGTTAGAAGAAGATTTAAAGCTCAAGAAAAAGTTGCGCCGTAAAAACAAAAAAATATTTGAGGACCTAGTAAAAGAAGGATTCAAAGGTTCTTACAGAACGGTGTGTAATTTTATACAAGAATGGAAAGTAGCCCAAGAAGATGAGGCAGATAAAGGACATGAACGTTTAGAACATCCAGAAGGAGAAGCGCAGGTAGACTTCGGTATAATGGAGGCTGTTCAAGATGGAGAAATACTGGATGTACATGCATTAGTCATGTCGTTTCCAGCAAGTAATACAGCATTTGCGGTACCAATGCCGAGTGAAAATTTAGAATGCTTTTTAGGTGGACTTCAACTTTTATTTAAACAGGCTGGTGGTGTTCCTTTGAGCATTCGAATTGATAACTTAACACCTGCGGTGAAGAAAGTAAGAAAAGGCGATTCAGAAGCAGAATTAACGGAAGCCTTTCGACATTTCCAGCAATATTACGGGTTTAAAGTGCAAGTATGTAATCCACGCAAAGGGAATGAAAAAGGTCATGTAGAAGGTAAAGTCGGTTATGTTCGTTATAACTTTTTTAGCCTACCGCCGGTCATAAAGGACCTTGAGGATTTAACAGCTCAATTAGAACAACAATTAATCAATGATCGCCAACGAATTCATTATAAAAAAGAAGTGCTGATTGATGAGTTATGGCAGCACGAGCAAAAGCAATTAATCAAATTACCTGAAGAATCTTATCCGGTATTTAAGCAATTCCTCATCAAATTTAATAAATATAACGAGTTCAAGCTTGATGGCCATTTGATTCATGTGCCAAGAGCAAGGAACTACGTCCAACTCTCTTGTGTGACCTATTGGGATTCGTTTAAAGTCATTACAAATGACGGTGAAATTTTATTATCTGACGCACGTCCTTATATGAGAAAACGTCGTTTTATTCCATGGAAGGAAATCTTAAAAGATTGGTTGAAAAAGCCACGTGTTGTAGGGCATTCGCGTTATGCGAATTATTTACCAACGCGCATTAAGGAATATTTAACCGTCCCTTCACTTGCGTTAAGAAAGCAACGGATCAATGAATTACTGACACTTTTACTTACACATGATATGAATGACATCGACCAAAATTTCTATGAATATATTGGCCGTGAGGCTGAGGAAGTAGAACACCCTTACGGTGTAAATTGGACAGAATATGACGCCTTATCGCCAAAAGGAACGGAGGCGTTGAATCATGAATGAAGCGATTTTAACACTCTGTAAGCAATTGAGATTGGCACATGTGGCAGAAGCGATTAAAGAAGTACCTTTTACGGAGCCGGAAGAATATATTTATCAAATTTTATTAAAAGAACAGTTAGGCAGAGAGCAAGCCAAAATAGCACGTAATTTGAAACAGGCACGTTTTATTGATACGAAGACGCTTGAAAGCTATCAGTGGCATAAAGACATTTGTCTACCGAACCATTTAACAAAGGAAGAATTAGAGCAGCTAGATTTCATTCGGAGAAAAGAGAATGTCATTTTAGTTGGCGCACCTGGCACAGGTAAAACACATTTAGCTTCAGCACTTGGTAGAAAGGCTTGCGAGCATGGATTTGAAGTCCGTTTTTATCGCGTTTCACATTTAGTTGAGGAATTAGAGCAAGCCCTGCATGCGGGGAAAATGAAGCAGTTTAGAAGTAAATTAGAAAAAGTTGATTTAATGATTTTAGATGAAATGGGTTATTTGCCTTTTGGCAAAGAAGGAGCAGAATTACTGTTTCAAATTATTTCAGAGTTCTATGAACAAAAGAGCTTGATTATCACATCAAATTTAGAATTTAGTCAGTGGAACCGCATTTTCTCGGATTCGCGTTTAACGGCAGCTCTGGTGGATCGTTTGATTCACCATGCCCATATTATTTCGTACACGGGCCAGAGCTTCCGTTTAACAAACGCATTGTCGAGAAAATAGGGGGAATATTGGGTGGCAACACTCTGTATTTTTCGTTGCAATTCTCTGCACTTTTCTCTTGCAAAACACAATATTAAACGAAATCAAACCAAAGAACAAAAATACTTAGATGAACTACATATCGATCAAGGTACATATAATTACCTAAGCACTTCAAAAGGTCGTACAGGAAATCGAGGTACAACAAAATTTAAATGGCATGATACAGATAATATTGACTATCCTGTTATTACTTATAATATTTCTGAATTAGAAGAGAATTCAGCACATGAATAAAGAGTTTCTTGAAGAAATTAAGAAAATAATTCTTACATCACAAGCTAATTATTCAAAAGAATGGCTTTCACTTAAAGAAGCAGCTACTTATGCGGGTGTATCTTACAATACATTCATTAAATTTCGTGAAATGGGTTTACGTGTAGCAGAAGTTGAAGGCGTGAAACGAGTTTCTCGAAAAGAAATTGATACATTTTTTAAAAATCATAGCTATTAAATAAAAGAGGAATTGTCTTTAGTATCTACTGGGTTATAATGGATATGAGAGGTGATTCCTCTTCTTTTTATTGCTCTTACAACGCAAAATAGAAGGAGAATTATCATGTCAAAAAATACAACAACCATTGAAAAATACGAATTAAAGAACGGTGAAAAGCGTTATCGCTTCCAAATTTACGTTGGGATTGATCCACTGACAGGTAAAGAAAAACGTACAAGACGTTCAAACTTCAAAACACAAAGAGAAGCAAAAATTGAATTAGCACGTATCAAATTACAAATTGATAACGGTACATTTTTTAAACAAGTAGCAGAAACGTATTTAGATGTTTATAATCTGTGGGTTAAGCAATATGAAAAAACGGTTGAAGAAAGTACATTTGTTAAGACAACAGGTATTTTTAGAAATCATATTTTACCTGCTATGAGTGATTATAAAGTTGAAAAAATTACAATTGATGTTTGCCAAAAACACGTTGATGAGTGGTCGGATAAACTTAAAAAATTCCGTACTGTTAAATCATACGCTTCAAAAGTATTGGACTTTGCCATTAAACGTGGCTACATTCAAACGAATCCATTTAACCATGTTGAAACATCTGCTTCTTTGAAAAGAAAACAAGAGAGTAAAGAAGAAAAGAAAGAAAATTTCTATAATCGTGAAGAGTTAATCGAATTTCTGTCATGTTTTGAAAAAGAAAACAATGTAAAAGCCTATACTCTATTCCGATTACTAGCATTTAGTGGTATGCGAAAAGGTGAAGCACTCGCATTAAGATGGAAAGATATTAGCTTTAGAGACAATGAAATTCAAATTAATAAAGCTATTTCTCGTGGAAAAGATAATCAACTATATGAAAAATCTACAAAAACAGGTGTAGCTCGTACAATCAAAATGGATCAACACACAATGGCTATTTTAAAAGAGTGGCAAAAGAAACAAAAAGAAGACTATTTTAAATTAGGGTTCAATACAAAATCGCCTAATCAGTTAGTCTTCAGTAACGAATATAATGAATTTTTACAGCCAACAAAAACACGTAAATGGATACTTCATGTTCAAAAGAAATATCATCTAAAAGAAGTTTCTACACATGGTTTACGTCACACACACTGCTCTCTACTATTTGAAGCAGGTGCAAAAATCAAAGAAGTACAAGATCGACTAGGACATAGTGACATTCAAACAACAATGAACATCTATGCTCATGTCACTGCAAAAGCAAAAGAAAGTGCTATTCAGAAGTTTGAAGAGTATTTGAGTATTTAAGCATCAAAAATATTATAATAAGGAGATTATTATGGAAGTTATTTTAAAATTACCTAACAATCAACCGTTTCCTATAAAATGCAGCCAAAATAAGAACAGTAATGCTTCAATTATAAATGTATTGGAGAAATCTAATTCTAATTTTATGCTTAAAACTAAACGTCAGCTTATCATTAAAACAACTTTTTGGAATGAAGTTCCTAATATTATTAGATATCGATTTCAATATAAGAACAATAATTTCATTTGTCTTCATGAATCCAACAATTTGTCTCTTACAACTTTCAATTGTTGCGATAGATCCTTCGAAATAAATAAATTCAGAAAAATTGTAATTATTTTAGAATCACCACACGTTGATGAATATACATTTAGTATGATACCTATTGCTCCTGCACAGGGGGTAACAGGTAGGAAAATAAATTCAAATATTGAAAATTTACTTAAAAAAATTAAAAATCAGTTAGATTTTATCGACAATGAAATCATTGAAGTTGCATTAGTAAATCCGATTCCACTTCAAACTTCATTAGGCACAATTCATAAAAAAAGTCTTAAAGGAAAATACTGTACTTTACGAAATAATGTTTGGAAATGTATATGGAAAAATACAGATTACAAAGAAAAATTCATTAATTTGATAAATACATTACATTCAAGAGATATTATAATCAATGCTTGCACTTCTACATTAAAAAATAAAGTATCCACAGCTTTATTGGAAGCCGAAGATTTTAAAGGTACTATTTTTAATACCAACCATCCAAGTGCTCGGAGAAATTGGTTAAAGAGATTTGATCATATTAGATAGTAAACTAACTCACCGTAGCAGCTACGTCTTTAGCTACGGTTTGTTGAAACTATATGAAATTCAATGAAATATAAAAAGTGCCAAAATCCTTATCTATCAAAGATTTTGACACTCATTGAAACCGTATGATTTCGTCTTATGGAGACGGCGGGAGTCGAACCCGCGTCCAGAAACTCCAGTACTTAAGCTTCTACGCGTGTAGTTTGTCTACTTGCAAGTTCACGTGACAGTATGCCGACAAACAGGCGTCGTGTACGCTAACCTTGAAATCTCTTCTGTTAGACTAAGGTGGCACCTAACAGCGTATCCCACTATAAGTGAGCCTAAACTACGCTACATGGGCGATAGGGTAGATAGGCAGTTTCAGCAGACTAGGCTGCGAAAGCTAAGTTGTTGTTTGTTTTGCCAGTTATTATATAACTTCCGTTGGTGACGAAGCCGAGACCTCCGACGCGCAACCTAAGCCGAGATATCCCTGTCGAATCCGTAACGTCCCCCTGATATAAATTCCAATCTACTGCGCAATACTTTGTCAGCTGCCCTCACTTGCTTCAGTCATGTACAAACGTACACTCCTTCGCGCGTTCTGTGGCTTTCTCGTCTTGCTTGCATCTTGAAATTTCTATATGTTTTCTCCATAGTGTCGGTACACCAAGAATTTTTCATATGTCCGTTCCTACAGCTAGTATTGGGTGATTGTGAATTTTCCATCCAATAGGCAACATCGTCAGTAGAAAGCGTGTGCCTTCTCAGAGTGCAGATTGGATGATCAAGGTTCATTCGGGATACAGTTGCGAAGTGGCAACTGTAGAATCAGAACGAATCTGATACTGGCTTGATTACTTGAATATTATATGACAAAAATGGTCATACTTCAAGGGAAATGCCTGTTAGTATTGATTTTTCGCTTTAATTGCTCGATCCATGTTTCGTTTTGCTTCTTTTGCTTTTAGGTCGTGGCGTTTATCGTATGTCTTTTTCCCTTTACCTGTACCGATTAATAGTTTAGCAAAACCGTCTTTTAAATACATTTTCAATGGGACAATTGTATAACCATCACGTTTGACGTCTAAGTTTAGTTGGTCAATCTGTTTGCGGTGTAATAAGAGTTTACGTGTGCGTAATGGGTCATGGTTGAAGATATTCCCTTGTTCGAACGGGCTAATGTGCATGTTTGAAATGAATGCTTCACCGTTACGAATGATGACGTAGGAATCTTTCAACTGTACTTTCCCTTTACGGATTGACTTAATCTCAGTACCCGTTAGGACAATGCCTGCTTCAATCGTTTCTTCAATCGCATAATCGTGATTTGCTTTTTTGTTTTGTGCAACGACTTTTCCTGCACCCTTTGCCATGTGTACCACCTCAAATGTGAGCTGCTCCTGACAAATGACTTGTCAGGAGGGTTGTGCTCGTTATTTTTTCTTTTTGCGTCCTTTTTTCTTCTGTTGCTTGGCAATGCTCTCATAGAACTTTTTGCCTTTATGCGCTTTTTTCGGTTCGCCTTCCGTACTGCGTTTACGGTCTTGTTTACGTGTTTTACCGTTCACTTTTGGACCGCTCGGTGTACGGCGCGATTTCGAATTGCCGCTACCGCTACTTTTTTGTCCTTCAGACTTCTTCTTCGCACCTCGTCCACCTGCTGTAATGACGCGTGTTGGTCTGCCTGATTTCGCACGTGGCGCTGGCATACCGACAACGATAAAGTCGACAGATGATTCTTCTAAGTTCACATCATGTACTTTAACTTTCACTTTGTCACCAATGCGGAAGATGCGTCCTGTACGTTCGCCAATCATCGACATTGTACGTTCATCAAAGTTGTAGTAGTCATCTGTTAGATTACTATTATGCACAAGTCCTTCAATCGTATTTTCAAGTTCGATAAACATACCGAAGTTCGTTACCGAGCTCACGATACCTTCAAACTCTTCACCGATTTTATCTGACATGTACTGTGCTTTTTTAATCGATTCTGTATCACGTTCCGCATCGACTGCACGGCGTTCACGTTCTGACGTATGGTTTGCGATTTCTTCCATATGCGCTCCCCAATACGCAATTGTTTTGCCTGATGTGTCTTTATTGATGACATATGTGCGTAATAAACGATGCACAATTAAGTCAGGGTAACGACGAATTGGTGATGTGAAGTGCGTGTAGAACTCTGTTGATAAACCAAAGTGTCCAAGTGATTCTGGGCTATACTTCGCTTGTTGCATCGAGCGTAACATCATTGTAGAGATTACTGGGTATTCAGGTTGTCCTTCTACCGACTCTAAAATCTGTTGTAAAGCTTTTGGATCCACTGTATCGCCCTTACCTTTTACAAGGATACCGAAGTTTGTAATAAACTCGAAGAAGCGTTGTAACTTCTCAGGTTTTGGATCTTCGTGAATACGGTAGATGAATGGTAGCTTCATGTTGAATACATGTTCTGCCACTGTTTCATTCGCTGCTAACATGAAGTCTTCAATTAACTTTTCTGCTACTGTTCGTTCACGAATAACTACGTCAACTGGCCATCCTTTTTCATCTACAACAACTGCAGATTCTTTGAAGTCAAAGTCTACTGCACCACGTTTTTCACGACGATTTCGTAAAATGGCCGATAATTCTTTCATATGTTCGAACATCGGTACTAATGGTTCGTAGCGTTTAATAAGCGCTTCGTCTTTTTCTTCTAAAATTTTATACACATCTGTGTATGTCATACGTTCTGTTGTGTTAATGACACTCTCAAAAATTTCGTGATCAACGACAATCCCTTGTGCATTAATCGTCATTTCACATGACAATGTCAAACGGTCTACTTGTGGATTCAATGAACAAATACCGTTTGATAAACGGTGTGGAATCATCGGAATCACGCGGTCTGTTAAATAGACACTTGTCGCGCGGTCATACGCTTCACGGTCAAGTGGTGAACCATCTGTTACATAGTGACTAACGTCTGCGATGTGTACACCTAGTTTATACGTGCCATCATCATTTTTCGTTACCGTTACAGCGTCATCTAAGTCTTTCGCTGTTTCACCGTCAATTGTCACAATCAGTTGGTCACGTAAATCACGACGACCTTCTAAGTCTTGTGGTTGAACTGTATCTGGAATTGCTTTTGCGGCATCTAATACTTCTTGCGGGAAATCCACATCGATATTGTGCTTGTGAATAATGGATAAAATATCGACACCTGGGTCATTTTTATGCCCTAAAATCGCTGTTACAATCCCCGCTGCTGAATGACGACCATCTGGCCATTCTGTAATTTCGACGACTACTTTATGTCCGTCTACTGCACCAAGTGTGTGATTTTTCGCAATGAAAATATCTGTGCCAAACTTTTTATCATCTGGTACAACAAAGCCGAAACCACGATTCGCTTGGAATTCCCCAACGATTGTTGAGTTTCCGCGTTCGATAATTTCTACGACTTCACCTTCACGTCGCTCACCGGATTTTAATTTCGAGATGTTCACTAATACCGTATCTGTATTTAGCGCGCCATTTGTGGCAGTTGGTGGAATGAAAATATCGTCCATACCTTCTTCTTCTGGTGCTACAAATCCGAATCCTTTCGCGTGTCCGATGAAGCGTCCACGTACTTGATTCATTTGAATTGGTAAACCATAGCGATCTTGTCCTGAGCGAACGATACGTCCTTGTTCCTCTAGTTTTACAAATGCTTTGACCAATTCTTTAAAGTCCTCGGCATCTGTTAGTCCCAGCTGATCTTCGATTTCTGAAACCGTTGAAGGCTTATAGTTCTCTTGTTTCATCAGCGTGAGTATTTGTTGTTCAAAATTCATAAATCTTCCCTCCTTGTACAGCATGTTTGTATTTGATTACTTGGACCAATCTAATGTATTCAAGAAGTCCAAAATATCTTGCTGTAACTCTTTTCTTTCCTGATCTAATGTAATGACATGACCTGAATTCTCATACCATTTAATCGTTTTGTCATTGGATTCGACTGTGTCATAAATATATTGTGCAGAGTGAATATCGATGACCTCATCTTTACTTGCCTGCGCCACAAAGATCGGAGCATAAATCTCGTCTACTTGTTCACGTACTTGAATAATCAATTGACGTAATTCTTGTAGTGACGGCATTCCCTGCTCTTTTAAATGCTGCTGTAATGCTTTTTGCTCGTCTTCTGTATAAGCATGTGCTCGCCCAAAATCATAGGCATATTTTAACACACCTTCAAACATTTTTTCAGTTGTACGCATCGACATTGGAGCACACATCGTGACGATTCCCTTTAAGGGCGCTGTGTAACCTAATTTTAGCGAAAATACGCCACCAAGTGACAGTCCAGCGACAGCAATTTCTTCATATCCCTGCTCTTGTAGTGATTGATAAGCATGTTGTACGTCCGCCCACCAATCTGCAGGTCCTGTATGAATTAATTCTTCTGGGGATGTCCCATGTCCTTTATAATGCGGAGCCATCGTTGTATAACCGTTCTTTTGTAAAAAACGTCCTAACATATGCACATCGGCTGAATTCCCTGTAAACCCATGTAATAATAAGACCGCTCGTGGGCCTCCTTCAAAGAAAAATGGCTTCGGTAATGAAATTTTCATAGCACAAACCTCCAATATATAACAGAAAACGCCTAACCTCATGGTGGTTAGACGGTTATCATCTGTTCATTAAAATTTTGCGATAGCGATTGCTAAAACAAAGAAAATAACTGAAAGTACAATGGTGATACGGTGTAACACTAGGTCCATACCACGCGCTTTTTGTTTACCAAAAAGTTGTTCAGCACCACCTGAGATGGCTCCTGAAAGACCTGCACTTTTACTAGATTGTAATAAAACCACGATAATTAATGCGACTGATACAATTAATAATGCAACTAGAATTGCTGTATGCATACATTCCACCTCCTGAATCAAAAAACACGACAACATTGTTCAATTGACAATGTCCTGCTATTTCACACGAATACAATGATACTTCCATTTTAACATGAACTTCGCTTTGTACATAGCGATAAATGTAAATTATTTAGAATATACTTAAATCATATTCAATCGAAATGCGTTTTAAAAATTCAATTCCCGCTACACTATTTCCGATTGGATCGATAGCTGGCCCAAATGTCGCAATTCCAATTTTCCCTTGTAGCCCTTGTAAGTCTTCATGTTCTGCCACACTTAAAATACCGCCTGACACACCACTTTTAGATGGCAAGCCAACGAATGTTGCGAACTTCCCTGAAGCGTTATACATACCGCATGTCAGCATCAATGCTTTTGCTACTTTTGAAATCTCTTTTGAGAAGAAGCGTTCATTCGTAATCGGGTCGACACCATCATTCGATAAAATCAAACCAATACGCGCCAAGCTCTCCACTGTCACTTCAATTGCACAGTGTCGGAAGTAAACATCTAGCACGCTCTCCACATCGCCTTGTAAAATATGATTCGATTTTAAATAATACGCAATCGAGCGGTTTCGATCCGCTGTTTTAATTTCTGATTCATACACTTCTTGATTAATTTTTACAGGTTCGCCAATCATTTTCCCCATAAAGTCGCATAGATGTTGGAACTTCTCTTCACGATTTTGTCCAGGTAATAGAGACGTTACAGTAATCGCCCCTGCATTAATCATCGGGTTGAATGGTTTACCAAACTCCGTATTTTCTAAACGAATAATCGAATTGAATGAATCACCCGTTGGTTCAACGTCTACATACTGTAAAACATAATCGAGCGTCATTTCTTCACACGCATAAATAAACGAGATTACTTTTGAAATACTTTGAAGGGTAAAAGGTGTCGTTGTGTCGCCAGCTAAAAACTGATTTCCTTTTTCATCAATCAAGCACACAGCGAATTGGGAAGGGTCCTGCTCATCAAGTGCAGGGATATAAGAAGCTGTTTCGCCTAACACAGCTAGATTTTGACTTTCTTGTACATAATATTCTAATGATGCCATTCAGGTCATCTCCTTTCATTCTACTTATTCATACCACTTTTTGCTCTGTGAAGCTAGCTTTTATTGATTTTAAGACTTAAATTTGTTTGTTTTAGGTGAAAATTTATTGGAAGGAGGGGGTAGAGGTTTGTATGAAAGGGACTGATTTAGTCGCGAAAGGGAATTTACCACTTTGAAAGGGACTATTCCACTCACGAAAGGGAATCCTGCACTTTGAAAGGGACTATTCTACTCGCGAAAGGGAATCTACCATTTTGAAAGGGACTATTCCATTCGCGAAAGGGAATCCATCATTTTGAAAGGGACTATTCCACTCGCGAAAGGGAATCCATCACTTTGAATGGGACTATTCCACCCGCGAAAGGGAATCTACCACTCTGAAAGGGACTATTTTACTCGCGAAAGGGAATTTACCACTTTGAAAGGGACTATTCTACTCGCGAAAGGGAATCCTGCACTTTGAAAGGGACTATTCCACTCACGAAAGGGAATCCATCACTTTGAAAGGGACTTATTCCACTCACGAAAGGGAATCCATCACTCTGAAAGGGACTATTCCATTCACGAAAGGGAAT
Organism: Kurthia sp. YJT4; assembly: GCF_030219945.1. Taxonomy (NCBI): domain Bacteria; kingdom Bacillati; phylum Bacillota; class Bacilli; order Caryophanales; family Caryophanaceae; genus Kurthia; species Kurthia sp. YJT4. The sequence goes on from NZ_CP126689.1 coordinate 2,383,384, forward strand.
CCATCACTCTGAAAGGGACTATTCCACCCACGAAAGGGAATCCATCACTCTGAAAGGGACTATTCCACCCACTAAAGGGAATCCATCACTCTGAAAGGGACTATTCCATTCACGAAAGGGAATCCATCACTCTGAAAGGGACTATTCCACCCACGAAAGGGAATCCATCACTCTGAAAGGGACTATTCCACCCACTAAAGGGAATCCATCACCCCACCCCCACCTTCTATCCAACTAAAAAAGGAGCGCGCAAATGCGCACTCCTCTTTTTAGTTTGAATTATTTATCTAAGTTGTAGAATGATTTTAGGCCTTGGTAAACAGCTGTTTTACCTAGTTCGTCTTCGATGCGTAGTAATTGGTTGTACTTCGCTACGCGGTCTGTACGAGATGGTGCACCTGTTTTGATTTGACCAGCATTTGTTGCAACTGCGATGTCAGCAATTGTTGTATCTTCTGATTCACCAGAACGGTGAGAGATGATTGCTGTGTAACCAGCGCGTTTTGCCATTTCGATCGCATCTAATGTTTCAGTTAATGTACCGATTTGGTTTACTTTGATTAGGATTGAGTTACCAACGCCTTCTTCGATACCACGTGCTAATTTTTTCGTATTTGTTACGAATAAATCGTCACCTACTAATTGCACGCGGTCGCCGATACGTTCTGTTAATAACTTGTGACCAGCCCAGTCGTTTTCGTCAAGACCATCTTCGATTGAGATGATTGGATATTTATTTGTTAATTCTTCGTACCAATCAACCATTTCTTCAGAAGTCTTCACAACGCCTTCACCGTCTAAGTGGTACTTACCATCTTCATCTGAATATAACTCAGAAGATGCTACGTCCATCGCCAATTGGATTTCTTCGCCTGGTTTGTAACCTGCGCGCTCAATTGCCGTAATGATTGTAGATAATGCTTCTTCGTTTGATGTTAAGTTTGGTGCGAAACCACCTTCGTCACCTACAGCTGTGTTATGACCAGATTCTTTTAATACAGCTTTTAATGAGTGGAAGATTTCAGTACCCATTTGTAATGCTTGTTTGAATGTTTTAGCACCAACTGGCATTACCATGAATTCTTGAATATCTACGTTATTATCTGCGTGTTCGCCACCGTTTAAGATGTTCATCATTGGTACTGGTAATTGTTTACCGTTTACGCCACCAATGTATTTGTAAAGTGGTAGACCATGTACTTCAGAAGCTGCACGTGCTACTGCTAAAGAAACACCTAGAATTGCGTTTGCGCCTAAGTTTCCTTTGTTTTCTGTACCGTCTAATTCAATCATTTTGTTATCAATTTCTACTTGTTCAGTTACTGCGTAGTTACCGATTAATGCTGGTGCGATAACATCGTTTACGTTTTGAACTGCTTTTGTTACACCTTTACCAAGGTAGCGACCTTTGTCACCATCACGTAATTCAACTGCTTCGTATTCACCTGTTGAAGCACCTGATGGTACGATTGCGCGACCGAATGCGCCTGATTCTGTTAATACTTCTACTTCTACTGTTGGGTTACCACGTGAGTCTAATACTTCGCGAGCGTATACATCTGTAATAATTGGCATGTTTAATAATCTCCCTACTGTTTTAAAATAATGGTGTTCCTGTCATTTCTTCTGGTTGTTTCACATCTAGTAATTTCAACATCGTTGGTGCTAAGTCACTCAACTTACCTGTTTCATTCAATGTGATTCCCTCTTTTGTGACAATCACTGGAACTGGGTTGGTTGTGTGTGCGGTCATTGGATTCCCTTCAAGTGTTACCACTTCATCTGAGTTTCCGTGGTCAGCTGTAATAATGGCAGCGCCACCTTTTGCAAGAATCGCATCAACGATTTCACCTAAACATTCATCCACTGCTTCAATCGCTTTAATTGTCGGTTCAAGCATTCCACTATGACCTACCATATCTGGATTCGCAAAGTTTAAAATGATGGCATCTGTATGATCGTTATTAATCTCAGCAAGCAATGCATCTTTCACTTCATAAGCACTCATCTCAGGTTGTAAGTCATATGTTGCAACTTTTGGTGAGTTAATTAAAATACGGTTTTCACGGTCGAATTTTTCCTCACGTCCACCGCTCATAAAGAACGTAACATGTGGATATTTTTCCGTTTCTGCAATACGTAATTGACGTAAGCCCGCATCTGCAATTACTTCACCAATTGTATTTTTTAAGTTCTCATCGTCAAATGCGATGTGACCGATAACAGTTTCACTATACTTCTTAAAACATACAAATTCAATATTTTTTGGATGTTTCTTACTTAATTCAAATCCTTCGAAGTGCGGATTTGTAAATGCAGTCGATAACTGAATCGCACGGTCAGGACGGAAATTGAAGAAGATGACTGCATCGTTAGAGTCAAGTGTCGCAACAGGTTGACCATCTTTTTCAACAACGAATGGTACAACGAATTCATCGTTTGTGCCTTGAGCATAAGATGCTTCAATGCCTTCTTTTGCTGATGTTGCAACAAGTCCTTCACCGTCTACAATCGCATCATAAGCTTTTTTCTCACGATCCCAACGCTTGTCGCGATCCATCGCATAGTAACGACCGCTAATTGTTGCAAATTCACCCACGCCAATTTCATCCATTTGACGCTCTGTTTCTTCCACATATGTTAGCGCTGTTTTTGGACCTACATCACGACCATCTAAGAAACCATGTACATAGACATCGTTCACACCTTGCTCTTTTGCTAATTTTAAAAGGGCGAATAGATGCTCATAGTGACTGTGTACGCCACCATCTGATAATAAGCCCATTAAGTGTAGCTTCGAGTTGTTCTCTTTTACGTGTTGAATTGCTTTTAATAAGGCAACATTCGTAAAGAAATCACCATCTTTAATCGCTTTTCCAATACGTGTTAAACTTTGATACACGACGCGTCCTGCACCAATATTTAAGTGTCCAACTTCCGAGTTCCCCATTTGACCGTCTGGTAAGCCAACAGCTTCACCCGAAGCAAGAATCTGTGTGTGTGGATATTTTTCATAGTAACGGTCAAAGTTCGGTTTATGTGCTTGTTTTACTGCGTTACCGAATTCTTCATCACGTAATCCAAAACCATCTAAGATAATGAGTGCTACTGGTCCTTTAGCCATTTGCGCCCGCCTCCAATAATTGTAGGTATGATGCTGGCTCTAAACTTGCGCCACCAACAAGAGCTCCGTCAATATGCTCCATTGATAATAATTCGGCAATGTTACCTGGTTTTACACTACCACCGTACTGAATGCGTACTTGGTCTGCCACATCTGCACCGAATACTTCTGAAATAGCTGAGCGAATTTCGCCACATGTTTCGTTTGCTTCTTCTGCTGTAGCTGTTTTACCTGTACCGATTGCCCAAATTGGTTCGTATGCAATCACAGATTGAATTACTTGCTCTTTTGATAGACCTTTTAAAGCTTCTGTTACTTGTGTTGAAACTTTTGAAACCGTTTGACCTGCTTCACGTTCTTCTAATGTTTCACCACAGCAAATGATTGGTGTTAAGCCATTTTCAAATGCAGCATGTGCTTTTTTATTAACCGCTTCATCAGTCTCATTGAAGTATTCACGACGTTCTGAATGTCCAAGTACAACATACTGAACATCTACATCTGCTAATTGTGATGGACTTACTTCACCTGTAAATGCTCCTTCTAATTCGAAGTGCATATTTTGAGCACCAATTTTCAAATCTGTGCCTTTTGTTGCTTCAACAAGTGTTGGTAAAAATAAGAATGGTGCACAAATGACCGCATCTACTTTTGAAGCAGCTGGAACTTGACCTTTTACTTCATCAACGAATTGTACAGCCTCAGATAACTTTTTAAACATCTTCCAGTTACCTGCAATAATCGGTTTACGCATAGACAAAATCCTCCTAAGATAGTGATGTTGTTGAAAAGACAGACAAGCTAAAATTCTCGCTATGTCTGTCAAATTTTTTTATCGGTCGTTTAACGCAACGACACCTGGTAATTCCTTACCCTCCATAAATTCAAGTGAAGCACCGCCACCTGTTGAAATATGATCCATTTTATCTGCTACATGGAATTTTTCAACTGCTGCTGCTGAGTCACCGCCACCGATAATTGTGTAACCAGCTGTTTCAGCCATTGCCTCAGCTACACCTTTTGTACCGTCTGCGAATTTTTCCATTTCGAATACACCCATCGGTCCATTCCAAATGATTAATTTTGAATTTTTAATTGTGTCTGCATATAACGCAACTGTTTTTGGTCCAATATCTAAGCCCATCCAGTCTGCTGGAATCGCATCAATGTCGACTACTTTAGAGTCAGCATCTTTTGAAAATTCAGAAGCGACTACCGCATCAACAGGCATTAAGAAATTGACACCTTTATCTTTTGCTTTTTGCATAAATTCTTTTGCTAATTCAATCTTATCTTCTTCCACAAGTGAGTTACCAATTTCGTGACCTTGAGCCTTCACAAATGTATAAGCTAAGCCACCACCGATGATTAAATTATCTACTTTATCAAGTAAATGATCAATTACGCCGATTTTATCTTTTACTTTTGCGCCACCAATAATTGCTGTGAATGGACGTTCTGGATCTGATAATGCTTTACCTAATACATCTAATTCTTTTTGTAGTAAGAAACCTGATACAGCTGGTAAATATTCTGCAATTCCTGCTGTTGAAGCATGTGCACGGTGAGCCGCACCGAATGCATCATTCACATAAATTTCAGCTAATTCAGCAAATTGTTTCGCTAACTCTGCATCATTTTTCTCTTCACCTTTGTGGAATCGTACGTTTTCAAGAAGTACTACATCGCCATCATTCATGTTGTGAACAGCTGTTTTTACTGTTTCACCAACTGATTCGTCTAGTTTGAGTACAGGCTTTCCTAGAAGTTCTGCAAGTCGATTACCTACTGCAGTTAAACGCATATCCTCAACTACTTCACCTTTTGGTCGTCCTAGGTGACTCGCTAAGATTACTTTTGCGCCTTCATCGACTAAATGCTTGATTGTTGGAAGTGCTGCTCGAATACGTGTGTCATCAGTAATTTTACCGTCTTCCATTGGCACATTAAAGTCAACACGGACAAATACGCGTTTCCCTTTCACTTCTACATCATTCATCGTTTTCTTCGGATTCATTTGAAGAAAGCCTCCTTAAAATTTTATATTCGTGTTTTTCATAAAAAAAGGAGAAGTTATTATTCACTTCTCCCCTTTTTCCAAAATACATTATATACAATCTACCACGTAATGGCTAATCTTTTTTATTACAAACCTTGTTTTGCGATATATTCCACTAGATCAACAACACGTGTAGAGTAACCAGCTTCGTTATCGTACCAAGCTAATACTTTTACAAGATTACCTTCTAAAGTCATTGTTGATAATGAATCAACTGTTGAAGAAGAAGTCACACCATTATAGTCGATTGATACAAGAGGTACATCTGAATAATCTAAAATACCGTGTAATTCATTTTCAGATGCTTCTTTTAGTACCGCATTCAATTCTTCTACTGTTGTTTCTTGATTTAATTCTGCTACTAAGTCGACAAGCGATACATTTGGTGTTGGTACGCGGATTGCCATACCATCTAATTTACCTTTTAAGTTCGGTAATACTTTCGCTACCGCACTGGCTGCACCTGTTGTTGTTGGAATCATTGATTGTCCAGCTGCACGTGCACGACGATAGTCAGAGTGTGGTAAGTCTAAGATTTTTTGGTCATTTGTGTATGAGTGAATTGTTGTCATCATACCACGTTTAACACCGAATTTTTCGTCTAATACTTTTGCTACAGGAGCTAAGCAGTTTGTTGTACAAGAAGCATTCGACATAACAAAGTCTTTTTTAGGGTCATAATCAGTATGGTTTACACCCATAACAAATGTTGACATGTTTTTACCAGGTGCAGATACGACTACTCTCTTAGCCCCAGCTTCTAAATGTTTACCTGCTGAATCTTGATCACGGAAAAGCCCTGTTGATTCAACTACGATATCTACACCTAAAGCTTCCCAAGGTAAGTTCACAGGATCTTTTTCTGCATAAACGCGTACTTTTTTACCATCTACCACGATACAGTCATCTTCAGATGTAACTTTATTCGGAAGTGTACCATGTACTGAATCGTATTTTAATAAATGTGCAAGCATCGCTGCATCAGTTAAATCATTTACTGCCACTAATTCAATATCATCACGCTCTAAAGCTGTGCGGAAAACTAAGCGTCCAATACGTCCAAAACCGTTAATTGCTAATTTGATTGTCATAATCTGTTCCTCCTGTAAATACATTATTATTTTTGAATAATTTTAAACATTTGTTGTGCTGCGGCCATATCCGTAATAAAGATTGTCTGCTTCGCTGCATTTTTGAAATAAGATAAAATCGCTTTTGCTTTTTTCGTACCACCCGCTATTGCAAGTATAGTGGGACAATTTTTGACCTGCTCTAATTGCAAACCAACTGTCCTTATTCTCTGTACTGCTTTACCCTTTTCATCGAAATAATAACCAAAAGCTTCACCAACAGCACCCGATTTTTGAAGTGCTTGTCTCTCAGCTTCTGTTGATTTTCGACGACCAGACATTTCATCTGCAGAACCAATTCCATGAATCACAATCGATGTTTTTTCGTAAAGTCCAAGCATCTCTTGTACCATCGGTTCTTCCTTCATCGCATTATAAGCAGCTTCACTTAAATGCTCCGGTAGATAAAGCGTGCGATAATCATTCCCCGAATTCGTTGCAAAGTTCGAAGCGATTGTATTCGCCTGCATTTGTACTTCGACACCCATACCTCCACGTGCAGCAATGAAAGTTAAATCCTTTAAACGATTTGATTTTTGAACAGCGTTTGATACTGCAGCTACCGTACTTCCTCCCGTAACTGCCACAATATCTTGCGGTTTCGCATATTGCTCAAGTTGCGTAACCGCTTCGACACCCATCAACGTCTTAACAGATGGCTCTAAATCAAGGTTTCCATCAACAATAATTACTTTTTTGATGCCAAGTAATTTTTGAAGCTGTGTTTCGAGATCTGAAATCCCTGACCACTCATAAACAAGTGGCTTCAACTTCTCTAATACTTGTACCCCTAATTCCGTAATTGTCATACCTGAACGACTAACATCCATTAATGTTTGTTCTCTGAGTAAATCTGTTTCTTTTCGAACTTCTCGTTCTGGCAATGATAGACTCTCTGCTAAAGAACGACGTCCAATCGGCCCAAGCATCTGAACCATTTGCAAAATACGATAACGAATTTGCAGCGACTCGGCCATTTCAGGCAACATTTTTAATTGTGCCTCCGTGAGTGACAACATAGCTAACTCTCCTATCAGCAGGTCAAAATAAGTCCCATATACTTATTTTTCGTCCCACCTAATGTAAAAAAATATTTCTAAAGATATTATATCAATGTCAGACATCTTTTGCAACAATGGGCACTATTTTATCCCACTTCATATCCTGAACACTATTTAAATAGAAGAAACTCCGATTTTTTTCGAGAGTTAGAATACATTTGAATCTAAAGCGAGTAGCCTATTTCGTCCTTTTATTTGGATGATTTGTCCTTTTCGATGGTGGCGATTCCCTTTCGCGCGACATTCAGTCCCTTTCAACAGCAGGGATTCCCTTTCGCGCGACATTCAGTCCCTTTCAACAGCAGGGATTCCCTTTCGCGCGACATTCAGTCCCTTTCAACAGCAGGGATTCCCTTTCGCGCGACATTCAGTCCCTTTCAAACACGGCGATTCCCTTTCGCGCGACATTCAGTCCCTTTCAACAGCAGGGATTCCCTTTCACGCGATGATTTGTCCCTTTCGGCGAGCCAGATTCCCTTTCGCGCGATGATTTTTCCCTTTCGACGAGTCAGATTCCCTTTCGCACGACATTCAGTCCCTTTCAACAGCAGGGATTCCCTTTCGCGCGATGATTTGTTCCTTTCAACAGCAGGGATTCCCTTTCGCGCGACATTCAGTCCCTTTCAAACACGGCGATTCCCTTTCGCGCAACTATTTGTCCCTTTTGATGAGCCAGATTCCCTTTCGCGCGATGATTTTTCCCTTTCGACGAGTCAGATTCCCTTTCGCGCGACATTCAGTCCCTTTCAAACACGACGATTCCCTTTCGCGCGACATTCAGTCCCTTTCAAACACGGCGATTCCCTTTCGCGCGACATTCAGTCCCTTTCAAACACGACGATTCCCTTTCGCGCGACATTCAGTCCCTTTCAACAGCAGGGATTCCCTTTCGCGCGACATTCAGTCCCTTTCAACAGCAGGGATTCCCTTTCGCGCGACATTCAGTCCCTTTCAACAGCAGGGATTCCCTTTCGCGCGACATTCAGTCCCTTTCAAACACGGCGATTCCCTTTCGCGCGACATTCAGTCCCTTTCAACAGCAGGGATTCCCTTTCACGCGATGATTTGTCCCTTTCGGCGAGCCAGATTCCCTTTCGCGCGATGATTTGTTCCTTTCAACAGCAGGGATTCCCTTTCGCGCGACATTCAGTCCCTTTCAAACACGGCGATTCTCTTTCGCGCGATGATTTTTCCCTTTCGATGAGCCAGATTCCCTTTCGCGCAACTATTTGTCCCTTTCGACGAGCCAGCCCCTTTCAACAGCTGATTCAATCAAAAAAGGAATCGTCCGAATAGACGATTCCTCTACATTTTATGATTCTGTTATTTCTTTTTCTACTTCTTTCATTGCTTTTTTCGATACCTTTTGACCTGGTACTTGGACGCGTTTTAAGAAGAACGCTAGAATTAATGCCGCAATTGTAATGAACATTGCGATTAAGAATGAGAAGTTAATCCCTTCAACCATTGCTTTATCCACAAGTGGTTTCGATAATGATTGACCTAATTCTTTTGCATATTTTAAGATACTTGGATCTTCAGCTAGTTGCTTACCGTAAGCTGCTAATTCTGATTTAGACATTGGCGTACCTGCTTGAGCTGCTTCTGTTGCTTTTTGTGTTACTTGTTCTGAAATACGTTCTTTCACTTTTGCAGCTACTTGACCTTTTACTTCATCTTCAACACCTGAAGCTTCACTCTTTGTACGAGTTGTCATGATTGTGATCATAACTGCTGAACCAATCGCACCTGAAATTTGTTGTAGTGTATTGTTCATCGCTGTACCGTGTGGATTTAATTGCATTGGTAATTGGTTTAAACCGTTTGTCATAATTGGCATCATAACCATCGACATACCAAACATACGCACTGTATAAGCAAGCATTAAATAAGTGTACGTTGTTTCTGTTGTTAATTGTGATAAGAAGTACGTTGAGATTGTCACGATTGTTAAACCGGTAATCGCTAAAATTTTCGGACCAAACTTATCGAATAACTTACCTGTAATTGGCGACATCAAGCCCATGATAACCGCACCAGGTAACATTAATAGACCTGAATCAAGTGGTGTAAAGCCACGAATATTTTGTAAATAAATTGGTGTTAAAATCATACCTGAGAACATCGCCATTGCTACGACGATCGAAATGATTGAAGCTAATGCGAACATTGGGTATTTATAAACACCGAAGTTTAGCATTGGATCTTTCATTTTTAATTGCATGATGACAAAGATAATTAATGCGATTGCACCAATTGTGATTGTACCCCATACATCAACTGCTCCCCAGCCATCTTCACCTGAAGCTGAACTGAAACCGTATAATAGACCACCAAAACCAATTGTTGATAATACAAGTGATGTATAACTTAATTTGACTTTGCGTGTATCCATAATATTACGGAACTTAAAGATTGCGATAATTAAAATTGTGATTGATAACGGTAAAATCATTTCGAATAATACATGCCATGTCCAAGTTTCAACAATCCAACCTGATAATGTTGGGCCGATTGCTGGCGCTGTAATCATAACAAGACCAAAAATCCCCATAACTGCACCACGTTTGGCAATTGGGAATGATACAAGCATGATATTCATTAATAGTGGACCTAATACGGCAGCACCTGCTGCTTGAACCATACGCGCTGTTAATAAGATACTAAATGTTGGTGCGTATGCTGCTAAAGCTGTACCGATTGTGAAAATTGATAATGCTGTAATAAATAACGTTCTGTTTTTAATACGTGTAATAAAGAATGCACTTGCTGGTACTAAAACCCCTGATACCAACATATAACCTGTTGTTAGCCACTGCACCGTTGAAGCATCTACATCGAAGTCCTTCATAATAGAAGGTAATGCTACATTCAATAATGTATTGTTAAGTAATGCTACAAAAGCACCGATGAACATTAATACAATCATTGCATATGGTGGCTTTTTCTGTAACTGTTCCATATCCATTTATTAATCCCTCTTCTGCTTTATATTTCGTGTATAAAAGTTTACTTTCACTATAATATACTCATAGTCCAATTTTGGCAACAAGAAAATTAAGTTTTTGCAAAAATCATTGCTATTAAAGCGTTTTACAGTTAGAATGACAGTATAATATAAAGATTAAAGGTGGACATATGAATAATCGAAAACGCCAAGTTATCTTGGCTTCCCTTAAACTATTTGCTAAAAAAGGCTTCCACAGTACATCGATTCAAGACATCTTAGATGAAGCACATATCTCAAAAGGCACATTTTATAATTACTTTTCGTCCAAAAAAGATTGCTTAGTGGCGATTTTAGAAATTGGACGTTCAGATGCAACACTTCGAAAGGCTGAATTATTAATCGGAAAGAACCTATCCGATAAAAGTGTACTCGCAGCCCAAATTTCGACCATCATGCAAGTGAATCGCGAACGCGACTTACTACCAATCTTTGAATCAATCCTGCATTCAGGCGACCAAGAACTTAAAAAAATCGTCAAAGAATACCATTTAAAAGAGATGGAATGGTTATCAAGAAGGTTAGTAGACGTATATGGTGAACGCATTGTACCGTATCGCTATGATGCCACGATTCTTTTGTTTGGGATGATTCATCAGATGCTTCATATTGGAAGCATGACAGCTGGTGAGGCAATTGATCCTGTTGTGACATCAAAGTATGCATTACGTCAACTAGACTTAATCGTGCCTTCACTAATCGAAAATAACGACTATTATTTGGGACCTGACTTACAAAATTATATTTTCGAGAATACGAAGTATGAAGTACCTACACGCGATGAGATTTTAGATCAGTTAAAAGGATTTAGAAGTTGTTTAGAATCCGATATACCCGAATCTTGCATTGAGTACACGGACTGTCTAATAGAAGAATTCTCGATGGAAAAACCGCGTTACTATATTATTGGAACGATTGCGTATCAATTTTACAATAGCTTCCGCGATTCAAAGCACGCACTTGAAACAATTGAAATCGCCAATGAGATTTGGAAAGTCACACGCGCAAATAAAGGCAGTATCCTTAAAAAATAAGAGGCTTGGGAGCAATTCCCAAACCTCTTTTTTATGAATTCTTTTTTGAAAATAAATTCGCTGTTTTTAAGGCAATCCGAACCGCCTTACGATTCAATGTACCTTCTAAATGTTTTGTGCGTACTTGATGGCTTTTCACCTGACTTTTCAACTTTACAATACGTTCATTTTTTTGTTCTAATACATTACTCATGACCGTCTCAAAGCGCTCTCCCATCTCAGCTGCCGAGCAATGAATAAAGCTTTTTACTGGTGGAAGTAATTGTATTTCTTGTAGCTGTTTATCGAGTGGCGCTTCCACTAAATCAAGGTCTTGTTCATAAATATGTGGAATTCCATTATGGTTTAAGAAATGAATAAAACGATTAAAATTCTCTTCATGTACATGCTCACAACGATGGAAGTCACTCTTTTCAATTAAGTCCATAATCTGTGTTTGCTCTGTTAATTCGTTCCCAGCCACATAATTTAAAGCATGGTAATCTGTTAACTCACGCATACGCCCATCTTTTGGAATAATTAAGCTCGGTGTCCCAGCAATTGTCGCTGTAATGTTCCCATGCAATCGAGCACCAAAACTAAAGTCAGCTTCACCTATAAAATCAATCCATGATTTAGCGTTCAAGAAATAACGCACACGATCTTGGACATACAGTTCATCTGTTGTCTTCCCTTGATAATGTGGCTTCGGCTTTTCAAGATTAGGACCGCCTAAATAAATCATTTTTAATTCTTTATACCACTGCGGAATAAAATAATGATGTTTGAATTCATTTTTACTTCGATCAATAAATTCTAGAACATGGTTTGGAGAAAGTTTAGATGAGTTAATGGTAACAATGGAATTCTCATTAATTTCTGTATCGCGTATACGTAAATGACGCCCATTTGCATACATTGACGGACAACCAATAATGACATGGTCAATCCCCTCTTTAAATCCTAAATGTGTTAGGTAACGTGATGTGAATTCTCCACGTACGCCAATCATAGCTGAACGATTTAATACCGCTTTAACGAAATCGACAACTGCTGGATCATATGAATTCTTTTTTGTGAAGTCTGGCTCGAAGTCAATGCGTACACCAACACCAATGACGTAAACAGGTATTGTCAAACGATTAATTAATTTCGTATAAGATTTTAATGTATTTTCAAAATCTGGTCGGAAGGCATCTGCTAATGGAATGAAATATGCATCATAATTCTCGTTAATATAAGGCGCATCTGCTGGATTTACACGATAGTAGTCGGGTACAAATTCAACATCTTCTGTCATCAATGTGCGATAAATGCTATATGCATAGATTAAGTTTCCTACATTTCCCCCAATTGAATTGTTGGCAATGATTTTAGCAGCATCAAACACATCTGTTGGTAACATACCGCTACGAATTAAATATTTTTTCATCAACCATTAAACTCCCTTCTATGTATCTACTTTAGTATCCTCTTATTTTATATTACCTTTTCCAAAGGTTATTTACCTCTTTTAACCCTTTTTATTCATTAAATGTAATTTAACTGTTATATTTTTCATAATATTGTCACTTGATTTTTGTTTATATATCACTTTAAAGGGAATTTGTACAAAAGAAAAAGCTGTATGTTGTCATGTTTATGACTTCATACAACTTGTATATGCCCCAGGAGGGAATCGAACCCCCAGCCTAAGAACCGGAATCTTATGTTTTATCCATTAAACTACTGAGGCGTATGACTATTATTATACAAATATAAAGTGCAATTGACAACTTGATTTAGACTTTGCAATATTTAACACAATATATTTGACCTTTTTTGACTATGCAATGTACAATAAGAGTACAGCTGATTCTAATCAGTAACTAGATTGAACGGAGGAGAATTAAATGAACTTAATTCCTACAGTAATCGAAACAACAAACCGCGGAGAGCGTGCATACGATATTTATTCTCGTCTTTTAAAAGACCGTATTATCATGCTTGGTAGCGCAATTGATGATAACGTTGCAAACGCAATCGTATCACAATTATTATTCTTAGAAGCAGAAGATCCAGAGAAGGATATCTTCTTATACATCAACTCACCAGGTGGTTCAGTAACAGCTGGTATGGCAATCTACGATACAATGCAATTCATCAAACCAGATGTACAAACAATCTGTATCGGTATGGCTGCTTCAATGGGTTCATTCCTATTAACAGCTGGTGCAAAAGGTAAGCGTTTCGCATTACCAAACGCTGAAATCATGATTCACCAACCATTAGGTGGCGCACAAGGTCAAGCGACTGAAATCGAAATCGCTGCTCGCCACATCTTAAAAACACGTGAAAAACTAAACAAAATCCTTGCAGAGCGTACAGGTCAACCTGTCGAAGTAATTGAAAAAGATACAGATCGTGATAACTTCATGTCTGCTGAAGAAGCATTAAACTACGGTTTAATCGATAAAATCATGACAAACAACGAAACAAAATAATGTATGCAAAAGAGGTGAAGGGTTTAAAACCCCTCACCTCTTTTTTGTTTATAAATTAAGCGTGTACAACATTACGTAATTCATTCAACTCATAAAAAGATACACCTGATTTTGAACCGACATTACCTGCTTTTAACGCTTTTCCGAATAAAATTTTTGGTTGAACTGCTTGTCCATTTAATTGTGCGTTCGCTTTAAATACATCTACATCTTCTGTTGGTAATGGTTGTACATCTGTATAACCTAATTGACCCAGAATATTTTTTACTTGGAAATCGCGTGCAAGTTCAAAGTCGATTAACTCTGAAATTCCTAAGTCTACTATTTGTTCTGGTTGACCTTCTGTTTGTACATGTGCAACGATTGTAATTTCCATCATGAATGCCTCCTAAATTGCTTCATATATACTTATTTTAGCACTGACATTTTATTTATCAAGGTAAACAAAAAGCGGATTGTCGCTTATTTTGAAACAATTCAACATGAAATAGCACACACTTACGAAAAATAAGTTAAATAATGCACACTATTTTTCACCATATAAAAACAGGAATCGCCATCATGACGATTCCTGTCTATTTAAGCTCTACGCACTCTTTTTACGTCCACATGCAAATACAACAAGACTTGCTCCAAGTAATGCAATACCCGCTAATGTGTATAATAAGAAGTCGCTTGAACCTGTTTGTGGTAGTTTACCATCTTTGCCAACTTCCGCTGTTACATGCTCACCTTTTGATACGAAATCGTATTCACCTGGTGGTAAGTCTGCGCTAATGTTACCGTCTTGATCAACTGTTACATCACTCGCCACTAAGTTACCATCTTTATCATATACATCATAATGGTCGCCTGGTTTAACACCTGGTTTTGACGGTTTCAATTAATTTTGTAGAATCCACGAAAGAATAGATACCGAATAATGCATAACATACATCTTTAAAATAAAAAAATACGAGATAACATCGCTGCTACCTCGTATTTTTACTAATCTTCTGATTCAATCATTGCACGTAAACCGGCGATTGCCTCTTGCTCGTCTTTCCCGTCTGCAAACAGTGTAATCTCTGTTCCATGTGCAACAGCTAAACTCATAATCCCCATGATACTCTTCGCATTTACTTTGCGCGTACCTTTTTGTAAGAATACATCCGCATGGTAGCGGTTTGCTTCTTGTACAAAAAGAGCGGCTTGTCTTGCTTGAAGACCAGATTTGAGTTTAACCTCCACCTGCTGCTCTACCATTACTTACTTCCTCCTTATGTTATGGCAATTGCCGTCAAATTTATCTTATTTCTTCTATTATACATCATTTTATGTTCAGCTTCTCACCAGCACGTAAAGAATCTGCAATTTCGTCAATTTTTCTTAGGCGATGATTAATTCCTGATTTAGAAACAGATGTTGTCATCATCTCACCAAGCTCTTTTAATGTCACATCTTGATACGCTACACGCAATCTAGCAATCTCTTGCAACTTCTCTGGTAGCTGCTCAATGCCAATTTGCTTGTCGATGTACTTAATATTTTCAACCTGACGAATCGCTGCACCAATCGTTTTATTCAAGTTCGCTGTTTCACAGTTCACTAAACGATTCACACTATTTCGCATGTCGCGTACAATACGCACATCTTCAAACTTCATCATCGCTTGATGCGCACCTACTAAATTTAAGAAATCAGAAATTTTTTCCGCCTCTTTTAAGTACGTCACGAACCCTTTTTTACGTTCAATCGTTTTTGCATTCAGATCAAAGTAATTCATCAAGTTCATTAAATCCGTACCATGTTCTTCATATAATGAATAGATTTCTAAATGATACGCTGACGTTTCTGGGTTATTCACCGAGCCACCCGCTAGGAACGCACCACGTAAATACGCACGCTTCGATAAATCGGTCTTAATCAAATCTGGTGAGATATGATGATTCATTAAAAAGTTACCTGATAGAATTTCTAAACTCTCAAGTAACTCTCTCGTACCTTCTCGTACACGACAAATGTACACATTATTCTTTTTTAAACGCATCTTTTTACGAACGAGTAGTTCAATTTTGTAGTCGTATAACTGCTTCATAATCGTATACATCCGTCTTGCAATCGCTGCGTTTTCAGTTTGTACATCTAAACTGAATTGACGATTGGTCAGTGATAGTGAACCATTCATACGAATCATTGCGGAAAGTTCCGCTTTTAAATTAATTTCATTCGACTCAATTTGCGTTAATTCTTTTTTCATTTCTGAAGCGAAAGACATCGTCGTCCCTCCTTTCTCAGTTAATAGGTCATTAACCACTCCGCTACATTCGTTGCTTCGTGTCGGACACTTCCTTTTTCACTTAAAGTGGCAATCGCACCTTTTTCAACACGAAGTCCCATTCCTTCTAATAATCGGACATCGAAGCGTACAGGCTCGGCATTTTCTTCTTCATATGCTTTTTGCACTTCTTCTGGTACATCTGCATCATCATTAATTAAGATAGTTTCGATAAAAGGTTCTCCTACATGTGTATGAATCGCACGCACATGATCACTTGCTGTATAGCCCGATGTTTCGCCCCGCTGTGTCATGAGGTTACAAATATACACCTTTTTGGCAGATGAACGAAGTACTGCTTGTCGTATATCTTCTACTAATAGATTCGGAATAATACTCGTATATAAACTCCCTGGACCGATAACGATAACATCTGCTTGCTCAATCGCTTCTACCGCTTCTGGTAGTGCATGGACATGATGTGGCTTTGAAAATACGCGCTTAATCGGTTGACCATATGAAGGGATTTTTGATTCCCCCTCGATGATTTTTCCGTCCTCAAATTCAGCGAATAGTGTTAGACGCTGATTCGCTGCTGGAAGCACACGACCATTAACATTTAGTACACGACTCATCTGTCGAATAGCATGCGAAAAATCACCGGTAATTTCAGTGAGTGCTGTTAGCATTAAATTCCCGAGTGAATGACCATTTAGATGTTCTTTTCCCTGTCCTTTAAAACGATATTGAAACATCTCCTCAACGAGAGGCTCTACTTCTGAAAGTGCGGCAATGACATTTCGAATATCGCCTGGCGGTGGCACATGATAGTCATCGCGTAAACGTCCAGAACTACCACCGTCATCCGCTACCGTCACAATCGCTGTTAAATCCGTATCGAATTTTTTTAGTCCTCTCAATAATGTTGAAAGACCTGTTCCACCACCAATCACGACAATACGTTTTTTCTGTTTTTTCATCGCATTAGCCCTCTTTTTTCGCAAGATCACGATGGAACACAACAGTTGAAGCAATCTTCGCTAATTCATGTCCAAAGTATTCGGCTAATGTAACAGAACGGTGTTGTCCACCTGTACAACCGAATGCGATAACTAATTGTGCTTTACCTTCGTCTTTATAGCGCGGAACCATAAATTCAAAAAGGTCTGTCAGCTTCTCAATTAATGCTTTTGCATCCTGCTGTTTTAATACGTAAGAAGAAACTTCATCATCTAGACCTGTTTTCGGACGTAAATCTTCAATATAGTAAGGGTTTGGTAAAAAACGCACATCAAAAACTAAATCGGCATCGATTGGCATGCCATGTTTAAAACCAAAAGACATCACGTTAATCGAGAATGTATTTTTTGTTTCGTTTGAAAACTGCTCTAGTAATACATTACGCAATTCTTTTGGCTTCATAATCGACGTATTATAAATCTGCTTTGCACGCCCTTTAATATCTGCCAGTAATTCACGCTCTTTTTTAATCCCATCAAGCGGTAATGATTTAGAAGCAAGGGGGTGCGCACGTCTTGTTTCTTTATAACGTCGCACAAGAGTTTCGTTATCTGCATCTAAAAATAGAATGTACGGTTTAATTTCATCTTCACGTTCTATTTCATCTAGTGCATCCATTAAAGTAGAGAAGAAATCACCACCACGTAAATCCATTACGACCACTGTGTGTGTAATTTCTTTATTCGAATCTTGCATGAGACGAATAAAAGTAGGAAGAAGTGCAGGTGGTAAATTATCGATACAATAATAGCCTAAATCTTCAAAAGAGCGCACAGCTACTGATTTACCTGCACCCGACATGCCTGTAATAATGATTAATTCTTTTGATTCATCTGTTTGTGGCATGGTTTATTTCTCCTCTGTTGATTGCTGTATTTTTTCGGCTAATAGTTCGAAATCTTTCGTGTATGTGAATGTACCATACTGCATACCACTTTGTTCTACAGCGAACAATAAATTTGTACGGTCTCCTTCAGCCATTGGTAATGTTTTTAAATCTTCAATTGGATGCCACTCTAAAATACCTTCTCGTGTTTCGGTATAGGGTTCTCCAATTAAATCATTTGCTACAAAAGTATAAAGCATCCACTCGTCAACGAATTCACCGTCTTCTTGAATGACCATTGTATAAATTCCTTTTAAATGTGGTTTGACAGCACGCGTCCCTGTCTCTTCAAAAAACTCTCTAGCCGCTGCTTCGTAAATGGATTCACCACTTTCAATTTTCCCACCGGGTGCCACATACCATCCACGTCTAGGTTTTTTCAAAAGAAGTACTTTATCACCTTTACGCACAATTAAATTTGCAATTCGTTGCATACGCGCCACCTCATCTCTATTTTCATATTCTTAGTATTAAAAAAATCCTATTTTCTATTATACACTGTTCCGGGTGTTTCTTACAAAATTTAAAAATTCACACCCTTTTTATTTACCACGAAAAAGAGGAAACGCTCGCCAGCGCTTCCTCTCATTCTGATTTCATCTACTTGAATAGAATCATCTTCACCAATAGTATTTCAAAAAGGGTTATTACACTTTATACTATACAGTTTGAATGTTTCATTCGGGTTACAGAAAGATTAAGAACAAGTATCATCTGTATCTTATGGTTATTTATGCTAATGTTTCTTTTAATTCTTCAACATAATGTTGCACAGCTTGAGCTGCGATACTACCATCACCTGTAGCAGTTACGATTTGGCGTAAAGTTTTATCACGTACATCACCTGCTGCGTAGATTCCTGGAATTTTAGTTTCCATTTGTTCGTTCGTTGGAATGTAACCAGCTTCGTTTGTAATACCTAATGATTCAAATGGTTTTGTTAGAGGGTTCATACCGATATAAATGAATACACCGTCTGCATCGACAGTTGATTCTGAACCATCAACTGTATTTACTAATGTAACACTACCTACTTTACCGTCTTTTTCATTGATTTCTTTTACAGTATTATTCCAAATAAAATCAATTTTTTCGTTCGCAAATGCGCGATCTTGTAAGATTTTTTGTGCGCGTAATTTATCGCGACGGTGAACAATTGTTACTTTTTCAGCAAAACGAGTTAAGTACATACCTTCCTCAACTGCTGAGTCTCCACCACCAACAACGATTAAGTTTTTGTTTTTAAAGAATGCACCGTCACATACAGCACAGTAACTTACACCACGACCGCCTAATTCATTTTCACCAGGTACACCCATTTTTTTGTATTCTGCACCTGTTGTAATAATGATTGCGCGTGTTTTATATTCTTTAGAACCTGCTTTAATTGTTTTATATTCTTTACCATCGATGACTTCTGAAACGTCACCGTATGCATATTCTGCACCGAATTTTTTTGCGTGTTCAAACATTTTAGTAGAAAGCTCTGGTCCTAAAATCGTATCGAAACCTGGGTAGTTTTCTACTTCTTCTGTATTCGCCATTTGACCACCTGGAATACCACGCTCAAGCATTAATGTAGCTAAGTTTGCGCGTGAAGCATAAACCGCTGCAGTCATACCTGCTGGACCTGCACCAATAATGACAACATCATAAATTTTTTCTTCTGACATATTTAACTCCTCCTACTAAAAAAACTTCTATATACCCTAGTATGGTATAGCATTTTCTATACCTACTCAAGTTATTTGCTCATGGACGAAACATCGGTAAAAACGGAATGAGTTCGTTCACATATTTCGTCAACGTTTGCGGTGAAATATGATATTCTTCCGCAATCAATTTCTTCGTTACTTTCGCACGCGATGATCGATACATATATTCAACTGCTGCAGCTAATGCAACCGTATTTTTAAATGCATAACCTTGATCTAGCGCATTTTCACAGATGATGAACCACATTTGGAATGGGAAGGTATCTTCAATTTGCATCGGCTCTACTCGTTGATACAAAATTTCAGCTACTTCGACCATGTGAAATAAAGGTTTTAAGACTGCTTCATCTTCTAAATCACGCCCTAACACAAAAGCGAGAAATACTTTTTCAATCGCTGTATATTCCTCTACCTTTATAATCGTCGGGTTCGCTAAAATTTCATGTTTATGAGGTGATTTTTCTAATAAAAATAAGCCAAATAAACGTTCCGAGCGTTCATCATGTTGTAATAAACTTTGAATATACTCCACATCACGAAGTAAATCATCTTCTTGTACAATTGCATGTACCCATGGTTCGAAACCTTCTTTTGATGGGTCAACTTCTAATAACTGTGTCCACACTTTACGAGATAGCGCTTCATCTCCTGCAAAATAAGCAGAATGTGATAACCAGAAGTAGAAACTGCCATCACCTGAGAAACCATTCTTATATAAACTTTTCAACCACTTATAAGCTAACTCATACTGTCCAATCAGTGCAAGTGTCGCGCCTAACTTGAAGCGATGTTCGAATTTATACGGATGTAATTTAATAAGTAAACTCTCTAAATAGACGAGTTCTTCATCTTCTTTTGCATAATATGCCATAACCGTTAAGTTACATAACGCATGTAAATTTCCATAATTCCCATGTAATACTTCACGCAACAAGGCACGTGCCTGTTCTTCCTCTCCCTGATAAAAATAAGCGAGTGCTAAATTATTATAGGCAGACCAGAAGAATGGGTTTTCTGCGATAATCTGTTCAAAAATCTCAATCGCTTGTTCGTGATGTCCTTCTTCCATCAGTTGACGCGCTCGCTCTTGTTCATGTATATAGACGCGATTCACATTCGGTTCTTCTGACGGAATCTTCTCAAGTGTGGCATGTGCAAAATCTAAAATATCTTTTGCTTCTGCTGTAAATTCGCCGTCTTCATCAAAATCTAAATATAAATTAGCATAATAAAGTGCATCTTCTAAAAAGCCTAGTCCTGCTGAAGTCTCTGCTAAAAAGATAACTGTCTCAGGATTTCTCGGCTCTAATCGATCTGCTTCTAATAGTAATTCGCGTGCCTTCTCAACATTTCCTTGCTCTAACTCAACAACAGCATACTGCAAATAAATCATCGCATCTGTTGGGCTCAGCTCAATCGCTCTTTGTAAATAGATCGCTGCCTTCCCTAAATCGCCACGTCCCATAACATCTTGTGCTTTTTGATAGTAGAAATCTCCCGATGGCAAGAAATATACGATATTCGGTTTTGGCTTTTGTTTGTCGTTAAATTCTTCCAAGAAATATTCCTCCGAAAAGAAAAGCTTGGGACGAAAGGTTCGCAACAAAAAGGAAAAACCGCGTCAATACGCGATTTTTCGTTTTTCATGCGTCATACACATAAGACCAACCTTAAGCCAATCCCAAGCTTTTGCATAATACCGTATATTATAACATAGTTAAAATAAAGTACACTGTGAATTAATGTTTTTCATGACGATTTTGTAAGACACCTAATACATCATATAAATCTAATTTTTGCTCTTGTAATAAGACGAGTAAGTGATACAACAAGTCGGCTGCTTCCCACTTCAATTCTTCTGCATCACGATTCTTCGCAGCGATGACAACCTCCGTTGCTTCTTCGCCCACTTTTTTACCGATTTTATCGACACCTTGTTCGAATAAATACGTTGTGTACGCATTCGCTGGCATCTCTTGTTCGCGCGTTTGAATGACATTCTTCAATGTTTCTAAAATATCGAGTGAACCAATCGCAAGTGATTTTTCAATCACATCTTCATGGAAGCAAGACGTTGCACCTGTATGACAAGCAGGTCCATTCGGTAATACTTCTACAACGAGCGCATCTTGGTCACAATCCGTACGCATCGCTACGACTTTTTGTGTATGTCCACTTGTCGCTCCTTTATGCCAAAGCTCTTGACGTGAACGCGAGTACAGCCAAGTCTCTTTTGTTTCGAGTGTTTTTTTATACGATTCTTCGTTCATATAGGCTAAAGTTAATACTTCTTTTGTACGTGCATGTTGAATGATGACAGGTACTAAACCATCTGCTCCAAATTGAATTTTCATCGAATCGACACTCCTTTATTTTTCAAATAACTTTTCACTTCTTCTACACTTGTCTCTTTATAGTGGAAGATGGAAGCAGCAAGTGCAGCATCGGCATCCGCATCTTCAAGCACTGTATAAAAATGTTCGGCATTCCCCGCACCGCCACTTGCGATAATCGGTACATTGACTTCTTTTCGTATGGCTTTCATCAAGTCTAAATCGAATCCTTTTTTCTCACCGTCTGAGTCCATCGATGTGATAAGTAATTCACCAGCCCCAAGTGCAACTGCTTGTTTTGCCCATGCAACTGCTTCAACATCAAGTCGGTTACGTCCGCCATGTGTGAATACCATCCACGTATTATCTTGTTCACTCCACTTCGCATCAATTGCTACAACGATACATTGCGAGCCAAAATAGCGCGCACCTTCTTCAATGATTTCTGGATTTTGTAGTGCAGCTGAATTAAGAGATACTTTATCAGCTCCTGCTCGTAGCATACGCTTCATATCTTCTAGCGTTCGAATACCACCGCCTACTGTGAATGGAATGGATAATGTAGCGGCTGTTTGTCGCACGACATCTTCCATCGTCTCTCTTCCTTCGTGTGTTGCAGATATATCTAAAAACACGAGCTCATCTGCACCCTGTTCATTATAAAAAGTAGCGAGTTCTACAGGGTCTCCAGCATCACGTAGCGATACAAATTGAACCCCCTTTACGACACGACCATCTTTCACATCGAGGCATGGAATAATTCGTTTCGTTAGCATTATTCTGCCTCCTTCAGCGCTTCTTCTAATGTGAATTGTCCTGTGTATAAAGCTTTCCCAATAATCACACCAGCAATCGTTGTTGATTTCGCAGCTTCTTTCACTGCTTGAATATCAGCTAAACTACTCATACCACCCGATACAATAATATTTGCACCTGTTGCACGCGCCAATGCTTCATTTGCTTCAATATTTGGCCCTTGAAGTGTTCCATCCGTTGCAATATCCGTAAAAATAAAGTGCTTTGCGCCTTTCCTTGCAAAATATTGTCCAACTTCAATCGCTGTTTGATTCGATGTTTCTAGCCAGCCATGCGTTGCGACCATACCATCTTTTGCGTCCAATCCAATGACAATACGCTCTGCACCGTACTTTTCAATAAAGGAAGCAACAAGTTCAGGTTCACGAATTGCGAGACTTCCAATAATGACACGATCTACACCTTGATCTAAATAAAATGCCACATCTTCTTCTGTTCGGATACCGCCACCAATTTGTACGCACAGAGGTAATTCCTTTGCAACGCGGACAACATCTTTTGCATGTACACGTTCACCATCTTTTGCACCGTCTAAGTCGACCATATGTATGAACGTCGCACCTGCATCTGCAAAACTTTTAGCCATATCAAATGGTGAATCACCGTAAATCGTCTCCTGTGCGTAATCCCCTTTAAATAAACGGACACACTTTCCACCGCGCATATCAATCGCTGGGAAAATTTGAATTGCTGTCATGATTGCGTCTCCCCTTCTACTTGTTGTAACCAATTTTTTAATAGTGTCATACCGCAAGTGCCTGATTTTTCAGGGTGAAATTGCATACCTGTTACATTGCCTTTTTGCACAATTCCAGGAACACGAATTCCTTCATATTCTGCATAGGCAACTAATTGTTCAGGTGCTAAATCTACACCGTAATACGAGTGAACAAAGTAAACATAACGATCTGCTAATTCCTCTGATTCTTGCCAATTAGGTGTGAATGTAAATGTAAGTTTATTCCATCCCATATGCGGAACACGTACTTTTTCATCATCAAAGCGACGAATTGTTCCTTTAAAAATACCTAAACCTTTAAAGAAACCATTTTCTTCACTATCTTCAAATAGTAATTGCATACCTAAACAAATCCCGAGTAGCGGTTTTTGTTGTTCCACTATTTCATAAACAAAGTGATTCAATCCTGTCTTTTCTAAACAACCAATCGCATCTGCAAATGCACCGACACCAGGTAAAATGAACGCATCTGCTTGCTTTAGTTCTTGTATATTTGAAGAAACAATCACTTCATAGCCTAATCTTTTAACTGCTTGCTCCACACTAAACAAGTTCCCCATACCATAATCAATGATTCCTACTTTCATCCAAGTAACCCCTTTGTTGACGGTACGCCTTGTACACGTGGATCAATTTGAACAGCATCATCAATGGCACGCGCAAGTGCTTTGAAAATCGCTTCGATAATGTGGTGTGTATTATGACCATATGGCACAATAACATGCACATTCATACGAGCTTCTAGTGCAAACTTCCATAAAAATTCATGTACGAGTTCTGTATCGAATGTGCCGACTTTTTGAGCTGGTAAAGTGGCGCGAAATTCTAAATGTGGGCGGTCTGAACAATCCACATAGACTTGTGCTAGCGCATCATCCATTGGCACAAAAGCATGTCCATAACGTTTAATACCTTTTTTATCGCCAAGTGCTTGTCGAACCGCTTGCCCCAAAACAATGCCTAAATCTTCTGTTGTGTGGTGGTCATCAATTTCCACATCGCCATTCGCTTCAATTTTCCCGTCATATAAACCATGCTTCATGAATAAATCGAGCATATGGTCCATAAATGGTACACCTGTATTGACCGTTACCTGCCCCGTACCATCTAAGTCGAAATCAATGGCAATTTGTGTTTCATTCGTTTTACGTATAATACTCGCTGTACGTGTTCCCATCACTATTCACTCCTTCTCCCAACCTCTTGATTCAACTGCTCTCGCATGTCCTTCCAAGCCTTCTAAACGTGCAAGACGTGCAATTTTCGGTGCGTTTTGTTCCCATGTTTTTTCTGTATAATAAACAACACTCGTTTTCTTAATAAAATCATCGACATTTAATCCCGAAGCAAATCGCGCTGTACTATTTGTTGGTAGGACGTGATTTGTTCCTGCAAAATAGTCACCTACAGGCTCTGAACTGTAGCGCCCTAAAAAGATAGCACCTGCATGACGAATTTGTTCGCTTACTGCTTCTGCATTTTTCGTTACAATTTCTAAATGTTCGGGTGCTAACTGATTAATTGCTTCTACTGCTTCCGCCATCGAACTTGCTATATAAATACGGCCAAAGCGTTCAACCGATTGACGAGCGATTGATTCTCTTGGTAATGTCTGCAATTGTTTTTCCACTTGTGTTGCAACAGCTTGAGCGAGTTGTTCACTCGTTGTAATTAAGATGGCACATGCAAGGGCATCATGTTCTGCTTGAGATAGTAAATCGGCTGCTACTTCATCAGCATAGGCTGTTTCATCTGCTAAAATAGCGATTTCGCTGGGCCCCGCAATCATGTCAATTGCGACATCACCGAACACTTCCCTTTTTGCAAGTGCTACAAAAATATTTCCTGGACCTGTAATTTTGTCGACGGGTTGAATCGTTTCTGTACCATATGCGAGTGCTGCAATTGCCTGTGCACCGCCCATTTTATAAATTTCTGTAATGCCTAAAATCGAAGCTGCTGCAAGTACTGCATCAGGTAATTTCCCCGTTGCATCACATGGTGTTGCAATGACTACGCGTTCTACACCCGCAACTTGTGCTGGAATCACATTCATCAATACAGAAGAAGGATAGGCTGCTGAACCACCTGGTACATATAGTCCAACCGATGTTAGCGGTAAAATACGCTGCGCTAAATATGAACCATCTTCTAATGGTAGTTTGAATCCATAACGACTTTGTTGTTCGTGATAACGACGAATATTGGTTGCTGCTTCGCGTAAGTCTTGTAAGATGATTTCATCCATCGCCTGAACAGCTGCATCGATTTCTTCCTGTGTAACACGTAGGTTTTCTAAACGAAAACCATCCCATTTTTCTGTATATGCTTTTACCGCTTCATCACCTTGCTGCTTTACATCTTTAATAACTGCACGAACTGTTTGCAGCTGCATCTCATTCCCTGTTTCGAGTTGACGCTTTAAAGAAATATCTGCTGTTAATGTTTGAATCTCCATCTACTCACCCCTATTTCACACATGCTTTTAGACGCTTTACTAAGTCTGTAATACGTTCATTCTTCATACGATAACTTGCAGGGTTTGCAACTAATCGTGATGATACATCCGTAATATATTCATATTCTACAAGTCCATTCTCTTTCAATGTTTGACCTGTTGAGACAATATCGACAATACGATCTGCTAAACCAATCATCGGTGCTAACTCAATCGAACCGTTCAATCCGATAATTTCTACTTGTTCGCCGCGCTCACGATAGTAAGCTGACGCAATATTCGGATATTTTGTCGCAATACGTGGCGCAATCTCATCTAGTACAGTGTTCGGTAAACCAGCTGACGCAATATGACATGTACTAATCTTTAAATCGAGTAATTCATGCACATGGCGTTGTTGTTCAAGTAATGTATCTTTCCCCGCGATTCCAATGTCTGCTACACCATGCTCAACATATGTTGGTACATCCATCGGTTTTGCTAAAATGAAGCGAATATTTTCAGAAGGTACTTCAAACATGAGTTTACGTGATAAATCAATTGTTTCAGGTAAGTCGAAATTCGCTTGAATTAATAGCTCATATGCTTCTTCAAAAATACGTCCTTTTGGCATCGCAATCGTTAATGGTTCATTCATAGCTTGTACCTCCTTGTCCAACACGTACTACTTTTGTAAATTGCTTTTCATATTGTGCTAGATTTTCGATTCCTTCTAAAGATTGCATCGTCGTACGGTAACCTTGTTCGCGCAATTGCTTCGTTTGTTCAAGTGCTTGTGCCAATTGTGTCGATACAAATAGAATAAGGACACTCTCTTTTTCATCTTCTATTTTCGGCATCGCTTCTAATAAATAATCAATTCGCAGTGCGAAACCTACTGCGCTCATATCTGCACCGAAATTTTCAAGCAACCCATTATAGCGTCCACCATTCCCAATTGGATAACCTGTATTCGCCGCAAATACTTCAAACATCATGCCTGTGTAATAATTCATATGGCTTGCGATTGTAAAATCAAATGCCACGTATTCTTGTACGCCAGCGATTTCCAAAATCGAAGCGAGTTGTTCCATATAAATAAGCGCTTCTTTTTCATAAAGATATTTTGAAATTTGTCGCATATTTGTTAAAGATGTCGCTTCTTCGATAAATGATTTTAAAGTGCTAGCCTGTTCAGTCGTTAATACAAAACGATCCACTGCTTCTTCAAAACCAACATAGTTACGATTCACGAGTAGTTGATGTAATTCAGTAAACTGTTCTTCTGTTTGAACATTTTTTCGAATGATCGCTTCTAAAATTCCCGCATGACCAATCGTAATTTTGAATGATTCAATACCTAAACGCTTCATTAAATCAATCGTCGTTAGAATGACTTCTGTATCTGCGTAAATTGAATCATCTCCAATTACTTCAATCCCCATCTGTTCAAACTCTGCTGGTTTTCCGCCTTCTAATTCTTGCGCGCGGAAGACATTTGAAAAATAAGCTAATCGCTGTGGTACTTTTTCTTTTAATAGTTTTGTTGAGGCAATACGTGCAATGGGTGTCGTCATATCTGGACGTAACACGAGTGTGTTCCCTTGTGAGTCGACTAATTTAAACAAGTTCGACTCTAAAATAGCTGAAAAACGACCAACTGTTTCGTAATATTCCAATGTTGGTGTCTTAATAAAGTCAAATCCTCTTAAAGAGAAAAATTCACGTCCGACTTGGCGTATCCATTCTTTCTTTTCAAAAATCCCTGGTAATGTGTCACGCATACCTAATGGCTTTTCGAATGGGCGAATCATAGACATACTTCCACTTCCTATCCGTTACTTTAGTTCACTAGAGTGCTAATGTGATGGTGTATAGTATTTTAACGCAATTCTAAATAACCGTCAAATTTCATGTATATAAAAAGACATGCTCACGTAAAATAATTCGTCTTTCAACTACTTTATTTCCTCGAACATGCCTTTTTTTCTTTTATTTCGTATTAAGATTTTTCAGATAATTTCTTTTCTCGTTGTTCCTTTGTATAAATAATTTGCATAGGGTTCCCACCAACCATCGCGCCTGCTGGTACATCTCGGTTCACAAGTGTCATTGCCGATACTACTGCATCATCGCCAATTGTAACACCTGGTAAAATGGTTGAATTGGCTCCAACCATGACACGACTCCCAATCTTCACATCACCTAATCGGTACTCATCAATTAAATATTCGTGCGCTAAAATCGTCGTGTTATAGCCAATAATCGTATCGTCGCCCACTGATATTCGTTCAGGAAACATCGTATCCGGAACAACTTTTAAAGCGAAAGCTGTTCGCTCACCCACTTTCATATGTAGTAGATGGCGATAGAGCCAATTTTTCATCGCTAGAAATGGTGTGATGCGTGCGATTTCAATGACGATAAAACATTTCGCCACTTTCCAAAAAGAAACCGTCTTGTAAATTTGCCATAAAGAAGAGGCTCCCTCTACTTTATAGCGTGTCGTTTTGCGCATAGGCTTCCACTCCTGTAATTTGATATAAATCACGCATATGGTAAAGCATATAAGTTGGGTGTAGTGCTTCTAAAAATGCTGCTCCCTTCAACGACCAAGCGACACCTGCTGTATGAACACCTGCATTTTGTCCGCCTTCAATATCGTGATAGTTGTCTCCAATCATAATAACTTCATGCTTTTGTAAACCAAGTTCTTGTAGAGCGAGTAAGACAGGTTCTGGATGTGGTTTAGTATGTTCGACCTCATCGTTACTAATAATTACATCGAATAGTTCTTCTACACCTAATACATGTAAACCAGTTAAAATAGCTTCACGTCTTTTTGTTGAGACAATGGCTAATTTTAAACCAGCTCTCTTCAATTGCTTTAGTACTTCGACTACACCGTCAAATTCTGAGACCAATTCGTCATGGTGCGTACGATTCCACGTAATATATTCTTTGATTAAAGTTTCAGCATTTTGTGGATCAATTGCTGTAAATGTTTCTTTTAAAGAAGGTCCGATAAATTGAGCCATATCTTCTTTTTTATATTTCCCAGGAAATTTTGGTGATAAGACATGATAAAAAGTTTCCATAATTAATTCGTTTGTATCTAATAATGTACCGTCAAAATCAAATAATAATCCTTTATAATGCATAGCTAACACTCCTTTTATATAAAACAACCCGGGCTACATGATGTAGTTCCGGGCGTTCTACTATTTATCTTTATAACGTACAACTGGATTCATCTTCTTACGACGATAAATCATCACAATTGCCGCAATAACTAATGCAATTAATGATACCATCTGCGCTGTACGAAGTGGGCCAATGTACAAACTATCTGTACGAAGTCCTTCTACGAAATAACGCCCGAATGAATACCACATCACATAGATTAAGAAAATTTCCCCACGTAATAGATTCACTTTTCTAAGTAGTAATAAAACAATCAATCCGACAATATTCCACATTGATTCGTAAAGGAATGTCGGGTGATGATAAAATCCTTGAACATTCATCTGTTCAATGATCCAATTTGGTAAATATAGGATTTCTAAAAATGAACGCTCTACGACACTACCGTAAGCTTCTTGGTTCATGAAGTTGCCCCAGCGCCCAATAATTTGACCGATTAAAATCGATGGAGCTAGAATATCGGCTACTTTCCAGAAGTTGACGCCACGCTTTTTACAGAAGATTAATACAGTAATGGCACCACCAATCAGTGCACCATGAATGGCAATACCACCTTGCCATATTTGAACAATCTGTCCTGGATTCTCTTTATAGTAACTCCATTCAAATAATACATAATAAATTCGGGCACAGATGATTGCAATTGGAACCGTCCAAATTAATAAATCTGTTAAAAAGTCGTCTTTAAAACCTCTTTTGGTCATTTCACGCTGCGCAACTACATAGGCAATGATAATACCTGTTGCGATTAAAATCCCATACCATCGAACCGCTACAGGCCCTAAATTAAAGGCTACCGGATCAATTTGCATTAATAAAAAATCCATCTCTTTCTCCTTCCACGTACAGGACTTACCCCTGTCCTTGAATTACATCTTCTAGTCTCTTTGTAAATTCTTCCGCAGAATTAACACCAAGATTTTTTAGACGGTGATTCATTGCCGCTACTTCAATAATAACCGATAAGTTTCGTCCCGGCCTTACAGGAATTGTCAGCTTCGTTAAATCGGTATCTAAAATACGCATTGTATCTGTCTCGATTCCTAGTCTATCATATGTTTTTTCGGAATCCCAAACCTCAAGGTCGATGACAAGAGAAATTCTTTTATGGCGACGAACAGCTGAAGCACCGAACATTGTCATAATATCGATAATTCCAATACCACGAATTTCTAACATATGTGCAATAAGCGGCGGCGCATTCCCAATCAGTGTGTTCTCACTCTCTTGGTAAATTTCAACACAGTCATCTGCGACAAGGCGATGGCCTTTCTTTACAAGCTCTAGTGCTGTCTCACTTTTACCGACACCGCTATTTCCTGTAATGAGTACGCCTATTCCATAAATATCAACCAATACACCATGTACAGCTGTTGAAGGTGCTAAACGACTCTCTAAATACGTTGTCAGCTTACTTGAAAAACGTGTTGTTGATAGATTCGTTGTTAGTACTGGTACATGATTTTCTTCCGAAGCTATACGTAATTCTTCAGGTACTTCCATATTATGCGAAATAATAATAGCAGGAGTATCTTCTGCACATAACTTTTGCATGCGCTCAATTCTTTCCGCCTTTGGTAACATTAAAAAGAATGATAACTCTGTCTTGCCGAGTAACTGTACACGCTCTGCTGGATAGTGCGTGAAATAACCAGCCATCTCTAAACCCGGTCTCGAAATATCACTTGTTAAAATGTGACGACCAATTCCTTCTTCCCCACAAATGAGATTCAAATTAAATACTTCCATTATATCTCTCGTACATACTTGTTCCAACTTGTTCACGTCCTCTCAATCGTACGTTTATTTTATCATGTAGCGTGCGGAATTTCTTCCTTAAAACGATACAAAAAAACAGCTCGATTGTCATTTCTACAATCAAACTGCTTTTTAAATTACTTTTGAGTTGAAAGCCACTCTGCAACTGCTTTTGCTTCGTCGCCTTTGACAATACCACCAGGCATGCCACCTTGACCATTTTCAATAATGTCTAAAATCTCTTTTTCAGATTTCTTTGCACCGATATCTTTAATTGAAGGTGCATTCCCATTATTTAATTCATTCCCATGACAGCTAATACATTTCTGTTTTGCAATCTTTTCGCCATCTACTTTTGTTGAATCATCTGATCCTGATTCACTTGAACCACAAGCACCTAAAAGTAATGCCGAACCGAGAATAGTTGCAAAAAATACTTTTTTCATGTCTTTCCCTCCAGTACAAGCTTCTTCATTCTAACTTATTATACAATAACAAGATTCATACATAGATTTCAATTATCACGAAAAAAGGAACTTCTATTAAACTAATTGGAAGTTTGTTACCCATTGATTTGCTTTTTCCACAACTTCAAATAGTTCGTCTGTTTTTAGTTGAAGCTTATCCTCTAAACGGGTTACTTCTTCCCAATCTAAACGTTCTAGTGCAATTGCCATATCTAAAACTGGAGATAGGGCTGTTTCACTTCCTGAAATCGTTTCAACAATTTCATCTGACAAAGGTAACTGCGCCAAAATAACGTTCATTGGTTTTTCTAATAAAGCATCAATTAATGAGAACATACCCACTAAAAAATACTCTGAGTTATTACGATAACCAATTCTTTTCGCCATGAGCTCACATATTTTGGCACGACAAAGTGATGTCTTCATTAATTCTTCATACATATCCGCTTTAGGCTTTTTACTCCATTCACGATAAATTAAAATTTGCACCCATCTTTGCAAATCCGTTAACCCGAGTAGTAAAATTGCTTGTTTAATCGAACGTATTTTTCGTTTTGTTCGTTTAGAAGAATTATTAATGAGCTTTAATAATTTGAAAGAAAGCGCAACATCATGTTCAATATGATCAACTAGCCCATCAACATCTGGTTCTTCACTATTTAATAAAGCAATTACTTTATAATATTGCAGCATATTTGCTGGAATTTCATTACCTTTAATAATTTGAGGCTGTTTAAAATAGTACCCCTGAAACAACTTATACCCAATTGTTCTAGCTTCTAAATATTGTGCTCTCGTCTCTACTTTTTCTGCAAGCAATGTGATATGTGGATAATGTCTTAATACTTTCTCTTCAATTTCATGTCGTTCTACTTCTGTCGATAGCAAAAAATCCACTTTTATGTAATCAACATATTGAAAGAGCTGGTCATATAAACTCACATGATTTTGAAGAACAAAATCATCTAAAGCAATGCGAAATCCCCTATTATGAATCTCTTTGACACGCTCCACTAACTCAGCTGTGATTGGCACATCTTCTAATACTTCTACTACCACTTCTCGCGATGATAAACTTTCAAAAATATCACTTTTTAATAGTGCATCCGTAAAATTAATAAAGCATGGCTTACCACTCGCTAATTCATCAAAACCAATTGAAAAGAAGGAGTTTATAATGACCTCTACCGTTGCTAAATCGGAGTCTACAGCCATATATTCATTCTGTTCTTGGCCATTTCTATATAAGAGCTCATAAGCAAATAATTTTTCATTTTCATCGAAAATCGGTTGTCTACCGATAAAAATCTCCATTTTCCTACTCCCTCACTATTTCGTCCATTTTATTATAGCAATATTTATGACTTTAGTCTTTACCTTCTATATAAAATATATAATTTTTGTACCATACATACAGTTATTCTAACCTAATAAATAGAAAATATTTCACATTTAATTATTTTTATGATAATATCATTTGGATTATTTGGTAAATATTATAAATTTATTCTATCATAAAAAAAGGGAAATCGGCTATTTTAGCGATTTCCCTTTCATTTTTATTTTATTTTAATATAACAATTAGTTACTTAGTCTCATTAAAGATAATTGACCATTCTGTTTTCTTATCTAACATCTCTTTCGCTAACTGTTTTGCGCCTTCTAAACTATGGCTTGCTGCCCAGCCACACTGAACTTCGTTACATGCTGGGACTTCTGTTGCGTCTACAACATCTTGTAATGTATTTTCTAAAATTGTTAATACTTCATCATAGTCTGTATGATTAATCATCGATAAATAAAAACCTGTTTGACATCCCATCGGACTTAAATCTACTACGTAATCTGTATGATTACGAATATTTTCAGCCATTAAATGTTCAATTGAGTGAAGTGCAGGCATCTCCATATGCTCTTTATTCGGTTGTTTAAAGCGAATATCGTATTTATATACCTCATCTCCGTGCTGCCCTTTTTTAATTCCTGCTAGGCGAACAAATGGTGCCTGTACTTTTGTATGATCTAAATTAAAACTTTCTACATTCATTTTTTCTGTCATCATAAAAACCCCTTTTAAATTAATTATTAAGAATATTCTAACATATATTTATTTAAAAAAAGACCTTTGCCATTTTTTAAGCAAAAGTCTTTTTATTTTACGATATAGTTGATTTTCTCGATTTAATAAAGCCAACGAATGCTGGAATAACCGAAAGGAAAATAATCACAATTAATACGGTAGAGAAATTCTCTTTTACAATTGGGATATTACCAAAGAAATAACCAAGTAATGTACAGCTTCCCACCCATAACGCCGCGCCTACGATGTTATACATTAAGAAGTAGCTATACTTCATTCGACTTGCACCTGCAACGAATGGAATAAATGTACGAATAAAGGGCATAAATCGTGCGATGACGATTGTTTTACCGCCATGCTTATTAAAGAACGCCTCTGCTTTATTCATCTTTTCTTGATTAATCATTTTCCCCATAAGTGTACCTGGACGAATCGTTGTCCCTACTTTTTTACCGATTTCATAATTTAATGAATCACCAATTACAGCAGCAAAGAAGAACACAAGAAGCAATGTTGGTAAGCTTAATGAACCAATTGCGGCAAATGTTCCTGCGGCAAATAATAGCGAGTCCCCTGGTAAGAATGGAAAAATAACAAGACCTGTTTCAACAAAAACGATTGCGAATAAAATACCGTATGTCCAGTTGCCAAAGTCTCGAATG
Organism: Kurthia sp. YJT4; assembly: GCF_030219945.1. NCBI lineage: Bacteria > Bacillati > Bacillota > Bacilli > Caryophanales > Caryophanaceae > Kurthia > Kurthia sp. YJT4. The sequence goes on from NZ_CP126689.1 coordinate 2,417,635, forward strand.
ATTTCTACAAGATGTTGATCGATGTGTACGATAAAACTAATAATATATTCAATCATGCTAATCATCTTTTTTCATCCACAATCCTTTTCTATGATTTCTTTGTCTATCATACCTTTTTGTATATAAACTGTCATGTGAAATTGAACGTCACCATCATGGAAAAGTTGCTATTTTAAAGAAATTTACAATTTCTTAACAAACCAATTTTGAATGGCTTCTAATCGCTGTAAACGCAAATTCGGTAAACCAGTTCGTGATAAATCATGATTTGCCTGTTCAAAACGAATAAACTCTACCTCTTTCCCCATTGACTTCATTGTTACATACAGCTGTTCTGCTTGTTCAATCGGACAACGATCATCTAATTCTCCATGTAAAATCATCAGTGGTGTTGTACTATTTTTGACATATTTTAATGGCGAATGCTCCCAAAGTTTGTCTACATCATGCATATCCCCTTCAATTTGCCATGGTGTGAAATAGTAACCGATATCGGATACGCCAAAGAAGCTCACCCAATTTGAAATAGAACGTTGCGTCAATGCAGCTTTAAATCGGTCTGTATGTCCAATAATCCAGTTTGTCATAAATCCACCATAACTACCACCTGTTACACCTAGACGACTTGAATCAACCCATGCGTATTCTGATGTTGCTAAATCCACTGCTGCCATTAAATCTCGGTAATCACCGCCACCATAGTCACCACGACAACCATTTACGAACTCTTGGCTATAACCATGACTACCACGAGGATTCATGTATAGGACACCATAACCTTCTGCAGCGAGTAACTGCATTTCATGCATGAATGTATTCGCATACATCATATGTGGACCACCATGAATCGCTAACATCAATGGATATTTCTGTCCTTCTTGGTATTGAGCTGGTTTCATCAACCATCCCCATACAAGTTGTCCCTCATTCTCCACTTGAATAATTTCTGGCTTAACTAGATGATGTGTTTGTTCATAGTTTTCATTGAATTGTGTAAGTTGATGACGTTCGCCTGTTGTAACTTCATGTAAATAGAGGTTACTAACGGTTGTCGGTGACGAACAAGCAATCAATGCATATTGTCCGTCCTTTGTGATGTCATACCCGTAAATATGTTCTTCTTCAGGTGTAGCAGGATAGATTTCCCCACTCAATGTTGCGTAGTACAGGCGTACATCGCCCATTGATGACATTTGGAAGTAGAGATCATTTCCTTCCGTCCAAACAACAGAAGGTGCTTGAACACTCTGTTGTACATCGCCAATTGCATAGTCTCCAACAGGTAAGTCCATCATCGCGGTTAATGACCAAGCGGATTGCTGTGTTACATCGTATACATACACTTCATTATGTGTGGCATTACGATAGGGTTCGTTTGGCGACACCTCAAAAGCAATGTAAGCTCCGTCATGTGAGTACGTTGCTCCACCTAACGAACCATCCATATCAAAGATTTTTTCCATTGTTTTTTCTTCTATTGAATATTGTAAGAGTTGCATCGAAAAATCGTCATCTTTTGCTGTAGACCAATTCGTTAATAATACTGTCTGACCATCAGGCGAAACATGCTGTACACTATAATTCGTTTCGTCTTTTATAAGCGGTGTTATTTCCCCAGTTGTCACATCCAACTTTGCAAAAGCAGCATATTGTTTCGTATTGAGTAAACCTACACCATTCAATTTATAGCGCATGCGATCGACATGATAGGCTTCTGGTTTTTTCTTCTCTTTCTTTTCTTCTAAAAAACCTTGCTCTATTTTTGCTGTAAAATAAATTGTCGCATTATCTATATGCCATTGATAGGAAGTAATGTGACGTAACTCCTTTACAACTGCTCGCGCTTCTCCGCCATCAATCGGTAAAATATATAAAGTTGCCTCTTTCTCCCTTGTTGAAATAAAGGAAACCATCTTGCTATTTGGAGACCATTGAACCGAAGAAATACGTTCTTTTCCAAAAGTAAGCTGTTGTATCTGTCGTGTTTGTAAATTTAATTGATACAAATAGTTATAGTACGTATTTTCTTTTTCGTCTATTACTGTTTTCAGAAAAACAGCCTGTAACTGATTTGGTGCGATAATAGGTGTCGCAACTGATACCAATTCAAATAAATCTTCTTTTTCTACATATTTTTTCATCTAATTCACACTCCTCTACTACCATTATAAACCTGTTATAGAAAATATCACAAATCTAATTAATACACATTATTTCTCGTTATACTTTAAAAGTAAATCAAAAATACATAAATTTTCTATATTGCCTATTTCTTCATATCGGTGTACACTTTTTAAGTATTATAAATGCTTGAAATCACTTGTATTTTCTGAATTTTTAAGGGATATAATCTATTTATATCATGCGAATTGGAAAACATTATGCTATCATGTTATGGAAACACAAAAAATGCACTAAGGGGAGTTGTTTTTTATGAGTAATAAGCAACCACAACTCAAGCGAGGTCTCGAATCAAGACATATTGCATTGATGTCGCTCGGCGCTGCCATCGGAGTAGGTTTATTCCTAGGTTCAGCTGGCGCTATCAAAATTGCTGGTCCAGCAGTCTTACTGACATACGCAATGGGCGGTCTTGTTATTTTCTTTGTTATGCGTGCTTTAGGTGAAATTGCAGTTGAAATTCCTGTAGCAGGATCATTCAGTCGTTATGCACAACAGTTTTTAGGACCACTAGCTGGATTTATTACGGGGTGGAATTATTGGTTCTTATGGATTGTAACGTGTATGGCAGAAATTACAGCAGTCGGTATTTATATGACATTATGGTTCCCAGATTCACCAAAATGGGCTTGGGCACTTGCAGCACTTGTTGCGATGACATTAGTCAACTTAATTGCCGCAAAAGTATTTGGTGAATTCGAATTCTGGTTCGCCTTTATTAAAGTATTTGCGATTATCGCGATGATTGTAATTGGTTTAGCTGTTATTCTATTTGGGATTGGCAACGGTGGTGTTGCAACCGGTTTCTCTAATTTATGGTCACATGGTGGATTCATGCCAAATGGATTCTCAGGCGTAATCGGCGCATTACCAATTGTTATGTTCGCATATCTAGGGGTGGAGATGATTGGCGTAACAGCTGGTGAAGCAAATAATCCAAAAAAGACATTACCAAAAGCAATTAATACGGTATTATGGCGTGTGTTAATTTTCTACATAGGTGCATTAACCGTTATTCTATCAATCTATCCTTGGAGTGATATGGACGGTCAAAGTAGTCCATTCGTTATGATGTTTGATCAAGTAGGTATTCGCTATGCTGCTGGTATTATTAATTTTGTCGTATTAACAGCTGCTTTATCAAGCTGTAACAGTGGTATTTTCAGTACAGGTCGTATGTTATTCAACCTAGCTGGTCAAAAACAAGCACCGAAAATTTTCCACAATGTTGGAAAAACAGGTGTACCAACTGTCGCAATTCTATTCTCAGCTATTGTTTTATTAATCGGTGTTGTCTTAAACTACTTCGTAGATGAAAAAGTATTTATCTATTTAACAAGTGTGTCGACATTTGGTGCCATTTGGACATGGCTCATTATATTATTTGCGCAAATTAAATTCCGTAAAACACTGACAGGCGATCAAGTAAATAAGCTGTCATTTAAAAATATTTTTTATCCATTAGGTTCTTACTTTGCAATCGCTTTCTTATCCATGGTTGTTGTGCTTATGTATTTCAACGTGGATACACGTATTGCACTCATCGTAGGTCCTATCTGGATTGCCTTACTCATTTTCTTCTACTTTGTTGTTTACAAAAAGCAAAAGAATCAAGGCGATTCATTCTAAATTTCAATACGAAACAGGCTGAAGCATATATGCTCCAGCCTGTTTTTTATTTTGAATCCGTATTTTTTTGTTCAGTCTGTTCATTGTATTTTTGTTCTTGTTGCACTTTTTCACGCGTTTGTGAAATTGGATTACGCCCATCCATATCGGGTCTTGTACCTGAAGTCGCCTCATCAAATGGTGCATATATGTGATCTGCTTTATTGTGTCGGAATAAATATCTGAAAATCACATAAATCACAAGAATAACGAGTATTAGACTAATCGCTCCCCAAACAATTGTTGCAATCATCTCAGTTCCTCCTCTGCTAATTGTCTTTTCAATACCTTACCTGTAGAATTCTTTGGTAATTGCTCGACAATTCGTATTTCTGTAGGACACTTATACTCTACTAAATGCCCTTCACAATACATTTTCAAACGTTCTGGATGAATTTCTTCTTTCAACGTAATATATGCACATACCTTTTCACCGTATTCTACATCTTTTAATCCAACAACAGCTGCTTCTAATACCGCTTCGTGTTGATATAAAACTTCCTCAACTTCTCGTGGATAAACATTATATCCACCTACAATGATTAAATCTTTTTTACGGTCAACAATAAATACATAACCCTCTTCGTCCATATAGGCTAAATCACCTGTGTATAGCCAGCCATCTTTTAAGACATTAGCGGTTTCTTCAGACATTTTATAATAACCTTTCATCACATTCTTACCACGTACTGTTAATTCACCAATCTTCATACGCGGCACTTCAAGTCCTTGTTCATCTACAATGCGATTTTCTACATGAACGATACTCTGCCCGATTGAACCCACTTTTTGTTTACCTAAAGGATTAAAACATGTAACGGGAGACGCTTCGGATAAGCCATACCCTTCTGAAATACGAAGCTGGAATCGTTCTTCAAATTGTTCAATTACTGCCTTTGGTAAAGATGAACCGCCTGAAATAGCTAAACGAATTGAACCGAGTGGCTTTTCATAACTAGATTCTGTATGTAGTAAAAAATTATACATAGTAGGAACGCCCGCCATAACAGTGGCTCCTTGTTCATTTGCTGCTTCGAAAATTCGAACAGGGCTAAAATGTGATTGAAGAAGTAGTGTTGCACCTTGTAAAAGTGGTGCATTGACAGCTACGGTCAATGCAAAAACGTGAAATACAGGTAATACTGTAATCATACGATCATCATGATAAATACCTAGAAATTCTGCTACATCTCGAGCATTTTCAAATAGATTTTCATGCGTTAACATAGCTCCTTTGGGATGACCTGTCGTACCTGATGTATATAAAATAACAGCCACATCTGCCATAGAATGTATATGAATATCTTGTAAACAGTTGTTTATAGAGGATAATTCAACTATTTCCACAGAACATACTATTGCCTCTAATGCTTGATATTGTTGTGTGACCAGTACAGTCTTTGCATCACTTTGTTCTAGAATGTATTGAATTTCGTGTTTAGTGTAATTTGGATTAATTGGAATGGCTGTTGCCCCCATTGCCCAAATTGCATAGAGTGAAAAAATAAAGGTTGGCTCATTGCCTATCATAATCGCAATATGGTCCCTTGCTTTGTACCCTTTCTCCTTTAAATCTCGTTGAATTCCTTCGATTACACGACTCATTTCTTCGTATGTATAAGATTCACGTTCTGCTTGAATCGCTAATTTAGTTGGATTTTTTCGCACATTTTCAATAAAGCTGTTCAAAAGACTCATATCATCACACTCCTATTACGTTACATTGTATGTTAATTTTTTGCATTTCACAATGTTAAGAAAAAAACAGATTGGGACAAAACAGTTCATCTTCTTTTTTAGCGTTCGCAACAAAAAACTGGAACCGCACCATAGCGCGATTCCAGTTCTTCTTATGCTCATGTGGGGTCATGTTTTTACACTTATCCCCCCCAATTTATTTTTAAATTAAATATTTATTTTTAAATGCGCTAAATAACGCCAGCGAATGAGATAAAAATAGAGCAATTGTAAGAGTGATACGCCAATCATCACTAAAATAATCTCCCTCATAATTGATAAATCTGCAATACCTCGCCAAAATACTTGTAAAGAGATGAAAGCAAATAAGCTATTCACCATCGCAATCGCCCATGGTAAAAAGAACTGTGGAATGAGTTGTCGATTAACGAGTTTACGAATTTCTTTTTTCGTTACACCCATTCGGTACAATGTTTCATATTGTTTTTTCTCTTGTTCTAGATTCGTATAAAGTTTGAAGTAAATAAAACTTCCCGCAGCTAGGAAAAAGACTGCTGCAGCTAATAAACCAATGAATAATAACAGTGCGAATGTCGAACGAATAAACGAATAATCTAAACCTGTATTTTCAAAATAAAAAGGTAATGATGCTTCAGTTCCCATCGCATAAGCAGTATTAATCATCATTTCTAGGTCATGCCCTACATATTTAGTATCTTGCCATTTTGGGACATTAAAAATATAAATATGACTTGAAGACTGTGTACCATTCATGCCTGTCATAGGTGCATAAATACGTTTAAAATCTTCATCACTGACAATAATTTGATTCGTCCCTAACTTATCTGCTGGGAATACAATTTTCGGATAGGCAGAATCAATATGTAGTTTCACATTTGATTCTTGTAGCGTTGTATAAACATTTTCTTTTGATAGCATTTTTAATGACTCTTCCGAATACGCTAGGAAAAGCGCATGTCCTTTTTCTAGTGAGACAAGTGGATAACCTAACGAAACAGCTAAATTATTCAAATCTTTTTCGCTAATAATCTTAACAGGTGCATACGTTTTAGAAGAAGTCTGCCTTTTTACGACGACACGATCTAATCGATAACTTAATCCCTCTTCTTGTAGTTCATGTTGAAGGTTCGTAATATGACGATGTTCATACGGGTTGTCTGCTGAACTTGTATATACGAGACTGAGTGGATTCAGTTGATGATATTTATGCGAAAATGTTGATAGTGAACTCAATGTGCCAATCGCTAAAAAAGCGAGCGTTGATACCATCGACGAAATGAAGAACATGCGTGCATTCTCTTTTAACATGGCTGCTACTTCTGAAACAGATAGTAAACGATATTTACGCCAGTAAACATGTTTATTTTTCCGAATGAGCTTTAAAAAGACTTGTACTGTATCTGTAAAGAATAAATACGTACCGAGTGTCACGATTGGTGGTAATAATCCTGCTAATGTCACTAAGTTACTCTTCGTCGCATTGGCAGCTAAAACGTACCCTACAACCAGTAATACCATACCAAAGATTGCACGCGCCCATGAGAATGTGACATCTTCTGGTTTTCGCTGTGTTCCTTTAATTAGTTGAATGACATGATCGTCTTTAATCGTAAAAATACTCACATAGGAGATGACGATAAATAGTGTCATAAACGTACCAATCGTAAGTGCAAAAGGCTTCCATGAAAAATAAAGTGCAAGCGATTTAATCTCTAAAATTTCACGTACAACCATGAAAAAGAACTTTGAAAAAACAAAGCCAAATAGAATACCTAAAATGACTGAAGTCATACCAATAATTAGAATTTCTAAAAGAACTAAACGATTTAACTGTTTTTTTTCCATTCCTAATTGCATTAAAATACCGAATTCTTTTGAACGCGCTTCTAAAAAGGCACGTACAGAATAGAATAAAAAGAACAGCATAAATAACACTAAAATAATTTCCGCAATAAACATCCCACGAAATGCAATCTCTGTTACAAATTCATTCTCAACACGCGGATGATACATGAGCATGGAATAAATGAAAAATACCATGACCGATGAAATACTTGCCATAAAAAAGGCCGCATATACACGGCTATTTCGAATGACATTACGGAAGGCGAACTGACGTAAAGTCACCAACATTCCCCCCTAGTAAGCTCAAGACATTCAAAATCCCTTGGAAGAATGTTTGTCGCTGATTGTCTTTATAAATTTCATTGAAAAACTCCCCGTCTTTAATGAACAGTACGCGGTCACAATAACTTGCTGCAATCGGGTCATGTGTTACCATAACAATTGTGGCGTTTTCTCGTTGATTAATGCGTCCTAATAACTCTAGTACATCCTTTGTTGATTTAGAATCTAAATTCCCTGTTGGTTCATCAGCTAAAATCAGCGTAGGACGGTGAATTAATGCACGACCAATGGCTGTCTTTTGTGCCTGACCACCTGAAATTTCGTTCGGTCTTTTTTCTAAAATTTTCGTTAAGTCCAGTTCTTGTGCTAATACATCAATACGACGCTGCATCTCCTCTACATTCATACCATCAAGTGTTAGAGGTAGCACCATATTTTCTTCGACATTGAGCATGGGAAGTAAGTTGAAATCTTGAAATATAAAGCCGAGTTCTTTTCTTCTAAAGTAAGCAAGCTCTGTTTTATTTAAGTCATGTGGATTCACACCGTCTAATTCAATCACGCCAGAAGTCGGACGATCAATCGTGGAGATAAGATTGAGAAGTGTCGTCTTGCCACTACCAGATGGTCCCATAATCGCTAGAAACTCACCCTTCTCTACTTCAAAGCTAAATTGATTCAAAGCACGATGCGTCACTTTACCTTCGTATACTTTCGTCACATCTTCAATTTTCAATAAAGCCATTTTCATCCCTCATTCTAAGCGTATTTAAAACAAACGGTAATTGTTGTTCCTTCTCCGACCGTTGATTCAATCGTCAATTTATGTCCTAATTTTGTGCAGATTTCCTGTGCTAAATAAAGCCCCATTCCTGTCGATTCTCCCGTTTTACGACCATTCTCTCCTGTAAAGAAAGCTTTCGTAACACGTTTTAAGTCCATCGCTGGAATACCAATTCCTTCATCCCGAATTTGAAGTGCAATTCCTTCTTCATGTTGAATCGCTGAAATATATACTTTTTTGCCATCTTCAAACGTATATTTCACCGCATTCGTTAAAAACTGTCCTATCATGAACTTGAGCCATTTTGGATCAGTTGGTACTTCAATATCATCTGATACATCAATACTTGGAAAGACATGATTCGAGATAAAAAGGCGTTTGTGTTGATTGACGACTTCTGTCACGATTTGTTTCAAATGTGTTTGCTCAATTTTTAAATCTTCTTCAAATGTATCCAATCGTGCATTCATTAATACCATTTCTAAACCATGTTTTAGGCGTTCCATCTCTTCACGTGTACTTTTTTTATCGAGTGGTTCATCTTCTTGCAACATCAATTCCATCACTGCAATTGGTGTTTTCATCTGGTGTACCCATTGATTCATAAACTGAAGATGACGATTTTGTTTTGCATATAATTCTTGCGCTTCTAGCTGATAAATACGATATAACTCATGCATGTACTCCTCGACTTGTACTTCTTCTGCTGTTTTCGCATTTTTTTGAAGCGCATCATCCATCGTCGTTGGTAAATGCACAATTTTTTTATAGAATGCTTGGCGCATCATATAACGTAAAGCTAAAAAAGTCAGCGTAAACACAATCGTTACGATGATGGAGTAAATAGCTGTACTCGTATTACGAAAGCCATCTAACCAATAAAGTAGCAGAATAAATGCTACAAGAAACAATTCGAACACGAAGAAAATAGCGTGGTCACGAATGAAAAGCTTAAGTGCTGCCATGCTACGCCTCCTCCTCATGCAATAAGAAACGATAACCTGCTCCTCGTACAGTTTCGATAGTTGACTGTACGTCATAATCCGCTAACTTTTTTCGAACGCGCGTCATATTTACATTTAGCGTATTTTCATCAACGAAAGCTTGGTCGTCCCATAATTCTTCTAATAAGCGTTCACGAGAGACAACTTTTGGTGCTTCACTCATAAGTAACTCTAAAATGACACATTCTTTTTTCTGCAAAGGAATCATCTCATCCTTCACTTGTAATTCCATACGTTCTAAAAATAATTGTAATTGCCCTTGTTGTACGGTTCTCTCCTCTTGTTTTGAAGCATATTCACCATACGTTCTTCTTAAATGACTTTTAATTTTTGCAAGTACGATTTCATAGTGAAATGGTTTCGTAATAAAATCATCGCCGCCATTTTCAAGTGCAAAAATTTGATCCATTTCGCCCGAACGAGCAGATATATAAATGATGGGTACTGTTGTGAATTGGCGTAATTGGCGACACCAATAGTAACCATCATAAGAAGGTAAGTTGATGTCTAACAAAACAAGATGAGGAGAGAAGGCCTTAAATTCCTCTACAATCTGGTCAAAGGCCTGTACAGTTTGGACTTCATAATGGTATTTTCGCAATGTATCCGCAAGCATAGAAGCAATTTTCAAATCATCTTCTACAATTAAAATACGATGCTTGTCCATTTTGTCCCCTCCTTCTCTATTAATACATTAATTGTACAAATTCTTCTTCTGTCACGCCACCAAAGTAAGTTGGTAAATCAAATGGTTGAAGTGCCTCTCGTATAGCGCTCGCTTCATATCGAACGCCTTTTAAAGCTTGTTCTAAATCTACCATATCACCAACACCGAAGAAATCGCCAAAGATTTGAATATCTTCAATCATACCTTTTTTCACTTCAATGTGTAAGTCGATAAAGCCCGATGCAAACTTCTTCGAACGCTGTGTATTGAATTTCGGTGACTTCCCGTAATTCCACTCCCACTTTTGATAGCGTTCTTCTGAAATTTTATGAATCGCTTTCCAATCTTCTTCTGTTAGTTCATAGTAACGAATTTGATCTTCTCCACCAAAAATAGCCTGTAAAATTTCTAAACGGAAATCTTCGATTGTAACCGTTTGGTCATCTAATAAATCAATAATATTCGTAACGCGTGAACGAACCGATTTAATACCTTTTGACTCCATTTTTTCTTTTTTAGGGCGTAAAGCGCGTACAACTTCTTCAATGTTTGCATTGAACATCAGTGTACCATGACTGAACATACGACCATTTGTTGAAAACATCGCATTCCCTGAGAATTTCTTTCCTTCTGCTAAAATATCATTTCGTCCTGATAATTCTGCTTTTACACCCATGTGATTTAGCGCGTCTACTACAGGTTGCGTGAACTTCTTAAAATTTTGGAAATTGTCTCCTTCATCTTTTGTTAAAAAGCTAAAGTTTAAATTACCTAAATCATGATATACAGCACCCCCACCTGAAAGACGACGAACGACGATAATATCATTTTCTTCGACATAGTCCGTATTGATTTCTTCGATTGTATTTTGGTTACGACCAATAATAATCGACGGTTGATTTATGTAAAACAGTAGTAAGCCCTCTTCTACATCTAAATTTGTCAGTGCATACTCCTCAATTGCTAAATTTATACGTGGGTCTGTAATCCCTTTATTATCAATGAATAACATAGATTCGTTAGCTCCTTTTTTAAGTTCTCACATCTATTTTACTTTATTTTTTATGTTTTGTATTGACTTTTCAATCTGTATTATAATACAATGTTAAATAACAAATCAGTAATATAACAGATTGCTTAGGAGGCGAATTCAAATGTTAGAAAACGTTGTAGAATTTTTCAAGAACCTGCCGGACAAACACTGTGCCAAATGTGGAGAGAAAATCGAAGAACAAAGTGAGTGCTACTCAAACACTTGCCATCATTGTGAATCACTGTAATCAATACTGTTGTGTGCTGAGCTAGAAATTCCCCAAAATATTTCTAGTTCAATCATTACCGTTCATATTCTATACTGAACCATAGAATATGAACCTATATAAAGTCGCTTAATTTTATGGAGTAAATCCAAAAACGCTTAGAGATTCTGAACCAATCTCTAAGCGTTTTTTCATATGTAAAAAGCGCTTCTACCTTCTATATAAAGGCAGAAACGCTTTTATTTTTATGCTTGTGTTTCTTCAGTTGGTGTACCTGAATAGCGTTTTTTAAATAGTAATTGGAAGTAACCGAATGTTACAAGTAAACATACGACGATAATTGAACCTAGTACGGCAATGTTTTTCCAATAGAAGTCAAAGTCACCTGTTGAAATGGCTGCTTTGAACGCTTGGATTGTATAGGTCATCGGCATGAATTTATTCAATGCTTGTAGCGGTTCAGGAATTAATTCAAGTGGGAATGTACCAGCACTTGATGTTAATTGCATAACCATTAGAACAAGTACGATGTAACGACCGACATCATTGAATAGTGTTACAAACATTTGAATGATTGCCATGAACGTATAACTTGCGACTAGTGCAAGTAAGAACACAGCACCTAAGTTTTGAACTTCAATACCTAAGAATAACTTCACAAGACTTACAACAATGACAGATTGTAATAAACCAACTACAGCTAATACACTTGTCTTACTTAAGAACCAAGATGTTCCGTTCGTTGGACGAATAGCTGGGTGAACAATTGAGAAGATGACTGTTACAACAATACCACCTACAAGTAATCCCATTGAGATAAAGTATGGTGCAAAACCTGTACCATAGTTTTCAACATGGTTGATTGCTTTTTTATCCACTTCTACTGGGTTACTTACCATGTTGTATGTTTTATTTGTTGCATGGATATCTGCTACATCTGATGAAGCATCACCTAGTTTTGTTTGTAATGTTTTCGCGCCATTTTGAAGATCTTGTGTACCATCAGCTAGTTGACCTGAACCGTCTTCTAGTTTTAGTGTACCGCTCAATAATGACGTTGTTCCATTTGATAATTTACCTAGACCTGCTACTAAACTTGTCGAACCTGTTTGTAATTGTCCCATACCATCTGTTAATTTAAATGCTCCGTTTGATAGTTCACCTAAACCAGATACAAGACTATTAGAACCTGTTTGTAATTTTGATAGACCATTATTTAGAGATGAGATTCCTGTATTTAATGAACCTGCACCTTCGTCTAATTTTTTAGCACCTGCAACCGAGCTACCCCAATTCTGTTCAAGCTTCTCTGTACCAGCTGCTAGTTCCGTTGTACCTGGTTTTAATTTATTTTTCACTTGATCACTTGCTGTAGCTGCGCCTTCTGCTACTTGTGCTGCACCAGATTTCAACTTACTTAAATCGCCAGCTTCAGGCACTTGTACTTTTGATACTTCTGAATTTAATACTGCTGTATTAGAGCTTAAACTTGCTGCTCCGTCACTTGTAGCTTTTGCACCTGCGCTCACTTGTTTCGCTGTTGCAAGTAAAACGGCCTTCTGTTCTTCTGGGATTTCTAAAGCCGCAATTTGTTGTTCAAGTGCTGCTGTTCCATCTGCTACATTTTTTGTACCTGCTGCTACTTTTGCTGCACCATCATTAATACCGGATACACCATTTTGTAGTTTTGATACAGTTTGTGGTAAGGCTCCTAAACCATCCACAAGCGCTGTCACACCATCTGATACAGATTGTGAACCGTTCGCTAACACACCTAAACCTTTTTGTAGAGAACCTACACCATCATTGACTGCTTGTGCACCGTTATTCAATGCTTGGATATTCGATGTGTTATTTTCTAAACCAGATACAAGCGTTGCTGTTCCATCTTTTAATTGCTGTGAACCACTTTGTAATTGTGTTGAACCATCTGAAGCCGAGCTAATTCCATTATTTAATTGGCTTGCTCCGTCTTTCGCTGATAATGCACCATCACCTAACTGTGTTGCACCTTTTGCAGCAGAAGCAATTCCTGTACTTAACTGTCCTGCACCATCTTTTGCTGATAATGCCCCGTCGTTTAACTGGCTTGCTCCATCTTCGGCACTAACAATCCCGTCTTTCAGTTCATTCGCACCATCTTTTAATTTTCCGGCACCATTTTTTAATTTTTTAGCGCCGTCTGAGCCTTCTTGGAATCCATCGCCCAATTTAGCAATGTTTTTAAAAAGTTGCTCAGCATATGTTTTTGATACTTCTTCATTTACCTCTGTACGAATCGTTTCAATTGCACTCTTACCGATTTGACTTCCTAAGAAGTTAATTCCTTCATTCGGTGTATATTTAATTTTTAGTTTTTCAGGTTTATCTTCTAATAAAGTACCTGCATTTTTACTAAAATCTTTTGGAATGCGAATCGTCATATAATATGTACGATCTTCCATTCCTTTTTCAGCCTCTTTTTCAGAAACTACTTTAAAGTTCAAATTTTTCTTATCGAGTAATTCATCTGTCAATTCATCGCCTAATTTTAATTTCTTCCCATCAACTGTTGCACCGCGATCCTGATTCACAACTGCAACTGGTAGCCGATCTAAATGACCATATGGATCCCAAAAAGACCATAGGAACATACCAGCGTAAATGATTGGAACAAATAAAATTGCTACTAATGAAATGAGCATCATTTTATTTTTGAATATTTTCGTCCACTCTGCTTTAATCAATTCCGTTTTCCTCCTAAATACTTAATGACTAAAAACCTCATACAGTCATTCCATTGTTTAAAAAGACTCTATGGTGTTAAACCACCAAAGAGTGTATTTTTAAATAAATCTACAATTGTATGTTCATCAAGTTCTTCGTCATGTGTTTCTGGCCATTCTACAACAAAAGATAAATAAACTTTAAAAACTAAGTATGCAACATGCTCAGGATTACATGGTTTGATTTCTTTTTTATCAATGGCAATTTGAATCTTACTTGAAATATACGTTAAGATTTCGTTTTCGATTTTTTTTAGGACATTTTCTACTTGTGGTGTGCGAAGTGCATGACCTTCTTCTACAAGCTTCGCATAAAGTTTATGTACATCCCTAAATTGTAAGAGCTTCATTAAAATTTGATGTGTATTTTCTAAAAAACTAACATTTGGATTAATAATACGCTCTGCTTCGTTTTTCATTTCTTCAATCATACCCATCACAATCTCTTGAAACAGTACGTCTTTATTTTCGAAAAATGTATAGATAGTTCCCTTCCCAACATTCGCCATACGCGCCACTTGATCCATCGTTGTAGCTTTATAGCCGAATAATGTGAAAGACTTATTTGCCGCGACCAATATTTCATGTCGACGATCCATTTCCTCACACCCCTTATAATAAGTAAAAATGACCAGAAACCGATTTCGGTCATCTAGTCATTTATTTTATACCTACATAACGAATTTAGCAAGCACTAAATATATTCTTTTTCTTATCTTCTATTGTACTTCAATTTTTTGTTTTGGCATAATGTGCAGACCATGTGCTTCTGTATGTGCATAGACATAATATACGCCTTTTTTCTTTACTGTAGCCTGCGCAGTATAGTGACCTTCTCCTATATGTTTCGCATCAATCATACGACTATCTTTTCGCTCACCATCTCGCCAAATTTCAAATCGTACAAAACTTGCATCTTCCACAGGCTTTTTGTCTTGTGTCACTTCAACTTCTAACGGAATCTCTTTTTTCTTAAATTCATCTGGGTTGATAAATTGAACCTGTACTGCCGCAATCGTCTGGTCTGCTTCTACTGGATCTTCTTCTATTGAACAACCCGAAAGAAGAAGGAGAAAGAATGCAGCCAACATCATTCGAATTTTCATTCTTCCATCTCCTCCATTAATGGTAGGAATATGCGTATAGTCGTCCCTTCATTCAAAACACTCTCAATTTGAACACGTCCACCATGTGCTGTTACTAACTGTTGAACAATTGATAAACCGAGACCACTTCCTCCATCTGCACGACTTCTCGCCTTATTCACACGATAGAAACGTTCCATAATATGTGGTAAATCTTGTTCTGGAATACCAATTCCATGATCTTCAACTTCAATACACGCTTGATTCTCTACTTCATAACTTCGTACATAAATAGATGTTCCTTCATTTGAATAGCGAATCGCATTTTCAAGTAAATTAATCAAGATTTGTTTCATGCGCAGTTCATCTGCATTCACAATCACATGATCGTCTAGATTCGTATGAATCGTAATATCAGCTTGTTTCGCACGTCCCTCAAGCATATGCACTACTTCTCGAATCGTTTCAGATAATGGTAGTGGATACAGCTGCAATGTTTCCTTTTGTTCAGTCGTACGTGATAACTGTAGTAGTTCATTCGTCAACTTTTCCATACGTCCTGCTTCTCGAACAATTAATGCTAGTTGGTCGTTACGCTCTTGTTCAGATGTATTACTTGTAAGTAATGTCTCACCATACCCTTTAATATAGCTAATCGGTGTACGCAATTCGTGTGACACATTCTCTAAAAATTGGCGCTGTCTCTGATCTTCTTCTTCAATTGCTTGTGCCATCTCATTGAAAGTTTGTGCTAATTGTCCAATTTCATCTTTTGATGTACTCATGACACGCGTTTGATAATGCCCCTGCGCCATTTCTTTTGCTGCATATTGAAGCGATTGTAGTGGCTTCATAATAACACGTATTCCTTTGAATATAATGAAACTAATCAAAATTAAAAAGACAATTGCGGAACAAATTAAAAAAACAACTTCTTTTGAAGCAAGTTCTGTAATTTTTTCCAGTGGGAAATAGAGATATAAAATCCCTTCTAGCCTTTTTTCATCTACAAGCGGAATCACAACAGAAATCACTTGACGATCAAATCGCTTTTCATATCCTTGCTTCGTAATGATATTCCCTTTTAACAATTCATGTCGTTCGTCTGGTCCAATTAACGTATCATAATCAATATCAAATGGGACACAGGCACTCAATTCACGTGGATTTCGTACAGCAAATACATTGACATTCGCATATGTATTATAACGGTCTACATTGTCGATTAATTCGTCTGTTACTTTACCACCTGTATACATCTTTGAAAGCTTTTCACCGATTTCGATCATGGAGTTTTCTGCATCTTTTACATACAATCTTTCGTATAAAAAATTAGTTAAACCATACATAAATAGAACCGTCACTGCTACTGTGGCTAATACAAACACCCAAATCTTCGTGGAGATTTTTTTCATCGTTGTTCCTCAAAGCGATAGCCAATACCCCAAACTGTTTGAATCAGACGACTATATTCTTTTCCAAGCTTTAAGCGCAATGTTTTAATATGTGTATCGACTGTTCGTGTACCACCATCATAATCAAGCGACCAAATTTTCTCGAGTAATTGTTCGCGTGTATAAACAATATTCGGTTGTTTCATAAATAAATGTAGTAAATCGAATTCTTTTAGTGTAAGTGGAATTTCTCTACCTTCCACTGTCACACGTCTCGCAATTTCATCTAGGCAAATATTACCGCGCTGAATAATTTGTGTATGTGTTACATCTTGTTGTGGTTGGTAGCGACGTAAAACTGCTTGAATACGTGCGATTAACTCGGAAGCAGTGAAGGGCTTTACCATATAATCATCTCCACCTAATCGTAGTCCACGCACTTTATCGGCATTTGCATCTTTCGCTGTTAAAAAGATAATTGGGATATCTGAGTTCTTACGTATTTTCTGACACACTTCAAAACCATCTTCATCTGGCATCATGACATCTAATAAGATGAGGTCAATGGGTTGACGGTCTAAAATATCATATGCCTCTTGTCCGCCACTGGCTTGGTAGGTTTGAATATGTTCTTGGTGAAGCATAATCGAAATCAGATGACGCATTTCCTTTTCATCATCTACAATTAATACGTTCATTTGACATTCTCCCTTACTAAAAGTTGAAATGGTGCTTGCCCTACTTTTGTTTTTTTCACGATATGATGGTCTTTCACCCAATAAAGTGTTTGATCGTCATACCCTGCAACGACAATTTGATTTTGAAAAGCTTCGACTGCAAATGGATTTGAGCCAATCTCTTGTTCCCAACTAATTTGTTGTTGCTCATTCAATTCATAGAGCATACTTTCACCATGACTGAGTACAAATTCACGTTCATCTAACTTTGCAAAAGCGATTGGCATAATTGGTAAATCCATCTTTCCAACAACTTTTGAAGTCTTTGGATTGATTTTTAATACATGTGTATTTGGTTTTTCACCTGCTCCATGTCCACCTAACCAGAGTTCACCATCAACAAAGTCTAATCCATGTGACGACTTTGGAATTGGTATTTTCTTTTCTAATTTTTTCGTCGTTGTATTGAATACAGAAATAAACGTATCTTTAAAATTCACCACGTATAAATGACCGTCTTCCACTAACATCGCCATTGGATACTTCCCTGTTTTCATTGTCTGAATACGTTCACCCTTTTGATTATAGGCAGTTACTTCGTTTAAGCCACTATTCGCTATATAAAAAGTTTTGTTTGCATCATCATAGTAAGCATTCGTAGCACCTTTTGATACATCAATTTTCTTTTGAATCTCACCCGTATCAAGATTCACTAAATCAGCTTGTTCTAATTGATTACCATATAAAAGAATTGCATGTTCACCAACCAATGTAGCTCCAGTATATGCTTCTTTTAAATCCCATGTTTCGATTTTTTCACCATTAGGCCGAATAAAATCAATAGATGGTTCACCAATATTTACTGAAGCGATAAAGGGTTCATCTTTTGAAATTCCTTTGTAATCTGTTCGATTGCAGGCTGTTAGTACAGCAAGCAACAATAATAATAATGACAGTATACCTACTTTTTTCATAACAACCCTCCTGTCCCTTATTTTATATGGAATATGTGAAAAAACAATGAAATGTACTTCATATTTTCAATCGTTCGCATAAGGTTCACATTCCGTAAATTTACTAAATAAAAAAACAAGAGCTTTCAGCAAACACTCTGCTGTCCTCTCCTGTTTTTTAAGACTCTTTTATTCGATTACAAAGGATGGCAAATCTTTTAACTCTTGCATAATTTGCTCCGCACTCTCAATTGCTTGACGAACACATTTTGGAATACTAATGCCATCATAGGTATTCCCAATCAAACGAATTGTTGGGTAAGCTTCATATAAAGATTCTTTCGATTTTCGCACGCGCTCTAAATGTCCAATCGTATATTGTGGCATAGCATTTTTATAGCGCGTCACAATCACTTTTTCAGGCGCGCCTGTAATCCCGACTAAACGATGTAAATCTTGCAACACGACTTTTTCAATTCCTTTATCGGATAACTCAACAATGGCTTCATCACCTACACGTCCAATGTAAGCTTTGATTAATACTTTACCATCTGGTGCCGTACCTTGCCATTTACGATTCATAAATGTAGCCGCAGTAATAGATAGATCATTATTACGTGATACAACAAAATCCGTTCCTGTAAAATGATGAGCAATTTGAGTTTCATCAAAAGCTAAAGAAACAGTAGCTACTGTGTTCAATGGGATACCATCTAGTTCTTGTAAAAGTTGTTTTTCATGAAATAACGACTGCGCAATTGTATGAGATGTTGCGATAATTACCGCATCTGCTTTAATTGAACTTTGGTTATTTAATGATAGTAAGAGTTGATGATTGCTTTTTTGAATATTCGTTACACGAACACTCTTTTTTAGCTTCACTTCAGTTAATTCATGAACCAATGCATCAACAAATGTCTCAAGTCCTCCTACGAACGAAAAACTTTGTTCTGCATCTGTTAAATAGTCCGAAGAACGAGTGTAAGACTTCATACTTTGAATCAAGCCACTTGAAGTTTTACTGTGTGTAGAGAGAAAGGGTAATACCGCCTGTAAACTTAGTTCGTCGATATCTCCATTATAAATCCCCGACAACAAAGGTTCGGTCAAGTTTTCTAATACTTCGCCACCTAATCGCTGCCTTACCCACTGTCCAAGTGATTGATCTTCTGTCATTTTTCCCTGTGGACGTAAAAAGTCGAATGTAGCTCGTGCTTTACCACTCCAAGACACCAAGTCCGATGTCAAAAAGGGTGTCATCTCTGTTGGAATACCGAATTGCACACCTTTTGGAACTGCATGCAATTCTTCATTCACCGCCACAAACTTCCGCTCTTCTTTACTCCGAACAAGCTGTTTTTCAACTTTTAATTTTTTCGCTAATGTAGCGACCGTTCCTTTGTGATCTGTAAAAGAATCCGGTCCTTTTTCAATTTGATAGCCATCTTCTACGATGGTCTGAATCTTCCCACCAAATCGATGCGATGCTTCAATCAATACAATCTCAATTGGTAATTGTGCTGACTTTGCTTGCTCTTGTAAATAATAAGCAGCGGTTAATCCCGATATTCCTCCACCGATGATTGCAACCCTGCGCTTGTCATTCGTCACATCAATCATCACTTTCTTTTTAAGCTTCAGCTAATCTTCTTGTTACAACATCAGCTAATCCATCAATGAATAGTGGATCTGCATTTGGCATTTTTGGACGACGGTAATTTGCGCCTAACTCATCACATACCACTTTACATTCGTAGTCATTATCGTATAGAACTTCTAAATGTTCTGCTACAAAACCTACTGGCGTATACACGAATGAACGATATCCTTTTTCGTTATAAAGGTCGCGTGTTAAATCTTGTACGTCTGGCTCTAACCATGGCTCTGGTGTTTGACCAGCTGACTGCCAACCAAACTCTACATTTTTCACACCCGTACGCTTTTGTAAAATATCTTTTGTATCAAACATTTGGTCACGGTATGGGTCACCCATTTCGATAATACGTTGTGGTAATGAGTGTGCGCATACGATTAAGCACGCTGTTTCACGTTCTTCTTCTGTCATATCAGCGAAAGCTTCATTAATTTTTTCAGTCCAGTATTGTAAGAATTTTTCTTCTTTATACCAGCTGTCCACTGTATAGAACTTCATTGAACTACCTAACTCTTTCGCTTTATCCATAGCACGTGTGTGATATGCTTTTGTTGAGAATGATGAGAAGTGAGGTGCTAGTACGATTGATACCACTTCTTCTACACCGTCCTTCACCATATCTTCTACTGCATCTTCTACGAATGGTGCGATATGTTTTAAGCCAAGATATAGTTTATATTCCACTTCGTCTTGCATCTCGTTTAAACGATTTACAAGTGCTTCACTTTGTTCAAGTGTCGTTTTTGCAAGTGGTGAAATACCACCAATCGCTTGATAACGTTCACGTAAATCTTCAATTTGTTCATCGCTTGGACGACGACCGCGACGAATATGTGTGTAGTAAGGGATTAAATCTTCATCTTTTTCTGGTGTACCATACGCCATTACTAATAAACCAACTTTTCTTTTCATCTCAATCACCTCATAAAATTATTGTTATTTCTTTGATGCGCTATATTCATGAATAAATGCTGTTAAACGTTTTAGAACATCTGGATTTACTGAAGGGAATACACCATGTCCTAAGTTAAAGATATGACCTGGCATTTCTAATCCTTGATCGATAATATCTTTTGTACGAGCTTCTAATACAGACCAGTCCGCTAATAATAATGTTGGATCTAAGTTACCTTGAAGTGGTTTTGTAATCCCCATTTGACGGGCTTGTTTAATTGGTAAGCGCCAATCTAAACCAACTACATCAACAGGTAGCTCATTCCAATCCATTACTAAATGACTTGCACCTACACCGAATAAGATTGAAGGAACACCTTCATCTTTTAATTCTGTGAAAATACGTGTCATGATCGGTTTAATAAAAATTTGATAGTCTTCATGATTTAAAGCACCTACCCACGAGTCAAAAATTTGGAAGGCTTTTGCACCCGCTTGAATTTGCGCCTTTAAATCTATAATAATCATATCTGCTAATTTATCCATTAATTTAAACCAAGCTTGTGGTTCAGACACCATAAAGGCTTTTGTTTTCGCATAGTTTTTCGATGGGCCACCTTCAATCATATAGCTTGCCAATGTAAATGGTGCGCCTGCAAAACCGATTAATGGTACATTCAATTGTTCTGTCGTCAGTAGCTTAATTGTATCCAATACAAAAGGCACATGTTCTTGGGGATTGAATTCACGTAGTGTATCGACGTCTTTTGCAGAACGAATTGGATTTGAAATAACAGGACCGATTCCTACTTCAATCTTCACATCTATCCCCATGCCTGGCAGTGGTGTCACAATATCTTTATACAAAATTGCTGCATCTACACCATAATTTTGCACTGGTAAATGTGTGACGTATGCACATAACTCTGGTTGATGTGTAATTTCCTCAAGAGAGTATTTTTCTTTAATTTTACGGTACTCTGGCTGTGAACGTCCTGCCTGTCTCATATACCATACCGGTGTATGTTCTGTCTGTTCGCCTCTTGCTGCGCGTAAAAGTGTATCATTAAATTTCGTCAATTGATTAGCCTGCCCTTCCTTCAGTTCATCTTTTTACTTTTGATTCACTTCATGTAAATCATCTTTTCTATATTGATATCCATTTTCACTATAGACTTTTCATATATTAAAGTATAGTTTCAAAACCTTTTTGTCAAAAAAACTTTTTCAAATCTTGTCTTTTTTTTGACAACGCTATCATAACGTAAAAATAATTTGGAAAAACGACTAGACATTTTCAAATGTTGTGAATCTTTTATGTTAAACGGATATACTATAGAGAGTAGAAAATTAAAACATGAAGGTGGCGTTGAAATGTATATCTATTTAGCAACCGGTACAGCCGATTTTATGGAGCATTTACAAGCAAAATATAAAAAAGAAAATATGACGGTACTATATGGTGGACAACAATCTGTCTTAATGCATGTGACGGAAGGTAAAACAAAATTTGCAACACCGCAGTCATTTGAAGTTGTTGAAGCAGTTGGTGAATTTGAACCAGGTGGCTTCTATGCCATTACGTATGTCGATATTTTTGAAGATAGCCAATTATCTTTTGAAAATCGTCTGAAAAGTAAATCATTCCACTTTATTAACGAACCTGGATTTATCGCGTATAAATTATTAAAGCCGATTAAGTCAACTGTATTTGCGATTATCCAACAATGGACAGGTCCAAACTCATATCAAGTTTGGCGCGATTCAGCAGACTATGCAGTGGATTTTGACTTTATGGGGAATCATGAAACAGACCGTAGACCAACAACACTCGCTGTTGCACCGTACACAAAACTCTATGGAACAGCACCTGTTGAAGAAGTAGAAGAAGACAGTGATGATCGTTTTTAAGAGAGAAGGTATTGTAGATGAAAGAAGTCATTTGGAATGAATTAGAAGAACAATTTACATCGATGCAAGAAATTCGACGTTATTTACACATGCATCCTGAAGTATCGTATAAAGAACATGAAACGGTTGAATATATTTGTAACTTTTATGATGAATTTGATATTCCTTACGAAAGAAATATTGGCGGGAATGGTATTGTTGCCCGCATTGAAGGTGGATTACCTGGCAAAACAGTGGCTCTACGTGCTGACTTCGATGCCTTACCGATTCAAGAAGAAACAGGTGTTGCTTATCAATCAACTGTTCCAAATGTAAGCCATGCTTGCGGACATGATGGACATACAGCGACACTTCTTGTGCTTGCAAAAACATTATTTCAACATCGCGAACAACTAGCTGGAAACTATGTAATGATTCATCAACATGCTGAAGAAGTAACACCAGGCGGCGCAAAAGCAATGGTTGAAGCCGGTTGTTTAGATGGTGTTGATGCTGTTTTCGGCACACATCTATGGTCACAATTCGAAGCTGGCATCATTCAAACACGACCTGGTGCTATGATGGCTGGAGCAGACTCTTTCACACTTACACTACATGGAGTTGGTGGACATGGCGCAATGCCGCATACAACCATTGATACAGTAACGCTCGGAGCGCAAATTGTGACGGCACTTCAACAAGTGGCTTCTCGTCGTATTAATCCAACAAGCCCCGTTGTACTCACAGTTGGTTCATTCCACGCTGGTGATGCTTTTAATATTATTGCAGGGAGTGCTGAACTAAAAGGAACGGTTCGTACGTTCGATGTAGAAGTACGCGAACAAGTAATTGTTGAGATGGAGCGCATCATCAAAGGACTTTGTGAAGCTGCAGGTGCAACCTTCACATTCGACTACACGCGTGGTCACCCTCCTGTTATTAATGATGTTCTCATGGCGCAACATGTACTGGAAACAGCGCAACATGTACCCAATGTAAAAGCCGCTCAAATCATGGATGCAAACATGGTTGGTGAGGACTTTTCTTACTATTTAAATGCACGACCAGGGGCATTCTTCTTCACAGGTGCAAAGCCTGTAAATGGCCCAGCTTATGCACATCATCATCCTAAATTTAATTTTGAAGAATACGCGATGGTAGCTGCCGCTCAAACATTAGCTGCTGTAGCCATTGATTTTAATACGAATGCTTAATATAAAAAGAGGCATCACACGTCTATTTTCGTGTAATTGCCTCTTTTATGTTTAATTTTCTTGTAGCTCTTTTAATGCTTGCATGATGATCTCATATGAATGGACGCGTTCTGCTGGTTCATAAATATGTGATGTCACCATAATTTCATCTACTTGTGTAATTTGCAAGAAACTTTGTAGTTGATTCTTCACTTTTTCTGGGCCGCCTTTGAATGTATAGCGAAGTGCTTCTAATACGGCATAGCGCTCATTCATCGTCCAAATCTCTTTCATCGAATCAATAGCAGGCATTAGTTTTTTCGGTGAGCCTTTTACAATTCCTAAGAAATATTGATACAAGCTCGTTACCATGCGCTCAGCTTCTTCATTCGTATCTGCTGCCATACCATTCACACATGCAATGGTGTACGGCTTGTCTAAATACTCGGATGGCTTAAACTGCGTGCGGTAAAGTTGTAGTGCTTGTTCTAAGTAATTCGGTGCAAAGTGACTAGCAAACGCATATGGTAGTCCCATTTGCGCTGCGAGTTCCGCACTGAATAAACTTGAACCTAAAATATAGATGGGTACATTCGAGTTCTCACCTGGGAAGGCATGTACACGCGCTCCTTCATTTGCACCTAAGTATGTTTGCAATTGCTCTACATCTTCTGGGAAGTTATTCGGTGCGCCGTATGGACTTCTGCCAAGTGCCTCTGCAGTTGTTGGATCTGTTCCCGGCGCTCTACCTACACCTAAATCAATTCGTCCTGGATACATTGCATCTAATGTACCGAACTGTTCCGCTACGATAAGCGGCTTATGGTTTGGTAGCATAATACCACCTGAACCTACTCGCATTGTTTTTGTATGTTCTGCAATTTTACCAATCAATAATACAGTAGCTGAACTCGCAATGCTTGCGCTATTATGATGTTCTGCAAACCAGTAACGCTCATAACCTAATTCTTCTACTTTTTGAGCGAGGTGTACGCTGTTCTGAATGGCTTCTCCTGCTGTAAATCCTTCTCCTACAGCAACTAAATCTAATACAGATAATTTGACGTTTTTCATCTCTTACCCCTCTCTTTCCTAAACTAGCCTAACAAATTCAAAGAAAAAAATGAAGTTTCCTTACTCGGACTTCTCCAAATAAAGAAACTTCACGTATTATTTTGATAAGCGTAATGTAATTTCTCCTACTACGAGAACGACGATACCTTGTAAGTAGAAGTACGGTGTACCAATGCCAGCAAGCGTTACAATTACTGCTTGTGCAATTAATGTATAGCGCGTTACTTTTTGTGCGGCTTTTTGACGTGCATCAGCTGGTAATGGATAGAGCATACTCATGGAGAAATCGACTGGCTTTCCTAGTGCTTGTTTTAATTGAATCGCTGTAGCAAAAGCAAGAGCTGCTGCGACAATCCCTACAATAATCGGCATATTCACAAATGCTGCTACTAACGCTGTAATCACAGTAAGACGGAACCAAAGGAAGAAATAATCATCCGTTCTTATAAAGCTTCTAACTAAATAATATTCGAATGTTGTTTTTTTCGTTTTCGGTACACCATTCACAAGGAAGTCCAGATAACGTCTTCTTTTAATATTTCCTTTTACAGCAGGTACATCCGTAAAGTAATTCGCAAAGCGGTAAATACGCATCATGCGATTTTCTTCTAATTTTACAAAGTGTTCGTAAGGGAAGGGTTCTTCTAATGTTTTTTTCTTACACATGACAGGATAAAGTGCCAAAATGATGATCATAATAATCGCATATAAACTATCATGATTTAATAAGAAGTATAAGAATACACCTGAAAGAATACCTCGTACAATGCGGTCTAGCCAAACATAACGACCTTTTGTCGCCCAGCGGAACATGAATTCCACATGTACATTCCACCATTTTAGTAATACAGTGAAAGCTAATCCGATTGCAATCCCAGAAACCTCAATTTCGCCCACTTGTCGCATCATCGGCCACATCACAAGATAGACGACGAGTGCGACACCTAATTGACTGAAGACGGTGTAGTTTAAGACACGATTGAAGTACATTGGCATCTTCGTCTCAAGTGGTAATAAATACACTTCGTCTGGCTTCTTAATAAGCGTTACAGGTTTACTTATCGTGAGAACAATCCCCATCACTGTTGCGACGAATAGAATCGTTGGAAAATCGTGCGGGGCAACTTTTAACCATTCACTGTACTGATAACCACCAGCACCAAGTAAAAATACAATCACGAGCGCCATATGACCTGTGAAAATATAGCGCATATATTTTTGTAGCTCTGTTATATAGTAATTAAACCGTTTACGCCAAACATCTTGTAAGTTATTCATGTTCTTTTTCCTTTGTCATCGCGATGTATAAGTCATCTAACGTCGCATCTGGCATGTTGAAGGATTGGCGTAAGTCATCCATCGTACCAAATGCACGTACATATCCGTTGTGAAGCAGTAGAATTTTATCACAATGTTTTTCAGCAGTAGCTAATACATGCGTTGACATTAAAATGGCTGCACCTTCTTTTTTCTTCTCATCCATTTGTTCAAGTAATAGTGAAATCGCAAGTGGATCAAGCCCTAAAAATGGTTCATCAATAATATACAGCGATGGTTCTACTAAGAAAGCACACATAATCATAACTTTTTGACGCATCCCTTTTGAAAAGTGAGATGGGAACCAATTCAATCGTTTTTCCATACGGAATTCACTAAGTAACGGGGCAACACGCTCACGCATCGTTTCTAAATCGATTCCGTACGCCATCGCTGTTAATTCTAAATGCTCTTTTAATGTTAGTTCATCATATAAAACAGGTGTCTCAGGAATGTATGAAAAAGAAGTTCGGTATACATCCATATTCTCTTTCATCGTTTTTCCATTAATTTTAATTGTTCCTTTTTGTGGTTGCATCATTCCAATGATATGTTTGATTGCTGTACTTTTCCCAGCACCGTTCAGACCGACTAAGCCGACTAGCTCACCTGCTTCTAGTTTGAAGTTTAAATCGTGTATAACGGGTTTTCGTGTATAACCGCCTGTTACAGCAGATACTTCTAATATTGACATCTTCATCACTCCATTCTCAGACACAATTGCCTGAAACATCCTATTTGAATATACTTAGTTTATCAAAAATTCAATTATATCGCAGTTGTCATATGATAGAATAGAAAGAAATATATGAAAGGTGTGTGAAATAGAATGGCTGATTGCGTATTTTGTAAAATTATTGACGGTTCTATTCCAAGTAAAAAAGTGTATGAGGATGATTACGTATATGCCTTTATGGACATTACGCCTTTATCAAAAGGTCATACATTATTAATTCCAAAAGAGCATGTTGCGAATGTATTCGAATTATCTCCTGAAACAGCATCGCATCTATTCTCTGTTGCACCTGTAATTGCGAATGCGATTAAAGATGCATTCCAACCTGCAGGTATGAACTTATTAAACAACAATGGTGAAGCTGCGGAACAAAGTGTATTCCACTTCCATCTTCACTTCATCCCTCGTTACGATGAAAAAGATGGATATAAGCCAATTTGGAAAACAAAAGAAGACGAGTTTACTTCTGATATTATTACACAAGTAGCAGATGAAATTGCTGCACAATTAAATAAGTAAGCGCACTTGATTTTACACGGTTGACACGATAGAATTACGCTAAGTTTCGCTAACGCTCACGAGGAGACGTTAGGAGACGAAAAAATTTTAGAAGAGCTTAGGAGAGATGAGAAATGAAAACAAAAAACTTAGTATTAATAGCATTACTTGTTGCGGTAGGTGCTGCACTGTATTTAGTCATCCCAGGATTCAACGGAGGAATGAAACCAGACTTCATGTTAACGATGATGTTTATCGGTATTTTCCTATTCCCGAATTCTCGTGACGTATTCTTATTAGCTGTCACAACAGGTATTTTATCTGGTCTATTTTCTACATTCCCTGGTGGGTTTGTGCCGAACGTGATTGATAAGTTTGTAACTGCGTACGTAGTATTATTCCTTGTGAAACTATTAAAAGGACAAGCAAAGAATTTTGTCGCATCAGCTATATTAGTTGGCGTAGGAACAATCATTTCAGGCAGTGTATTTTTAGGATCAGCGATTTTAGTGATTGGTGCAAACATTCCATTTATTGCACTATTCTCAACTGTTGTACTACCAGCAATTGCGATTAATATCATTGCGTTTGTTGTAATTTATCCTATTATTACAACACTCGTAAAACGCTCTAAGTTTGATACTTCATTGTCACATGCATAAGTAAGACGAAAGTCGGTTGCTACTAAAAGTTAGGCGCTACTCATTAGAAATTGATGAAAAGACGATGACTTTTGAGGGCAACCGCTTTTATTTTTCTTGAATCATGTTTTAATATAATAAAAAAAGGAAATATTATCATTAGGAAGGAGCTTTTCACATATGAATGTAAAAATATTTGTGCTTGGCATCGGCGCTGGGCTTGTAGCAGGTGCTGCCGTAACATTATTCACAACTCCAAAATCAGGTAAGGAATTAAAGGGTTCTTTAACGCAGTATAAAAATAACTCCTCAGACATTAAGAACGAATTACAGCAACGAATTGCAACGATTAAGCAATCGGTTAATTCGATTAAATATGAAGTTCAAAACACGCTACCTGATGCAGTTTCAGGTATTAAAGAAGCTGTTAGTACATTCCAAGAAACTTCAGCTCCGTCGCAAGAAAACTTGAAGAAACACATTGAAGATTTAAAAAAATCAGCCGATGAATTAAACGCTGAGATGGAAGAGCTTCAAAAAATTACACTGAAGAAAAAAAAGGGCTCAACAAACTAAGAGCATGAAGATTTTAAAAATTCATTTATTTCATTCTTTTCTCGTTGTATATTTTTGGGAAATAATGATATAATGAAAAAAAATGCGAAAGTGGTGGTAGCATGTCTGAAGATTTATATTCGGTGAAAGAAGCCATGATTTATTCACAACGAATTGCCCATTTATCTAAAGCACTTTGGAAGGCTGTTGAAAAAGATTGGCAAGCCTGGATTAAACCGTATGACTTAAACATCAATGAGCATCACGTCCTTTGTATTGCATCTAATTTAGAAGGCGCGTCTATTTCAGATATCGCTAAATTTGGTGTTATGCATGTATCAACAGCATTTAACTTCTCCAAAAACCTTGAAGAACGAGGATTACTTTCTTTCTCTAAACGTGATGATGATAAGCGAAATACATACGTTGAGATTACAGAAAAAGGTCAGGCACTATTGCAAGATCTAAATGACAACTACGACAAAACAAATCATACTGTAGTCGACGGTTCGCTTCCGTTAAAAGAAATGTATGGTAAATTCCCACAGTATCTTGAGTTAATGGCTGTCATCCGTAACATTTATGGTGACGACTTCATGGATATTTTTGAAAAGTCATTTGAGAACATGGAAAAACAGTTATAACACAATCAAAAATCCTCTTCAATTTCTTTATTGGAGAGGATTTATTGATACCATCACATTGTAAGCGTTCTCTTAAATTCATACTAAAAAAAGTGCTTGCTTTTGTCATTAAAAAGACTTATGTTATGTATCGACGATTTTATTCCCTATTTTGGGAACGTCGTTGAACACAGGAAGGACTACTACTTGGAAGCCCTTCAGTTATGAATGAATGGAGATGCTTACAGTGCATTGTTGGAAAACTATTAATGTGCAAAAACAATACGGACATGATCGTATTTTTCTATTTTCGATGATTTTCGTTTTTATTGTTTTTTCGTTTTTCTATATTTCAATTAATGTCTTTCGTCACGGTCCTATGTCTGATCAACGATTTTCATGGTTTTTACTCGTTTTATTATTGACATACCCTTTGCATAAATTATTACATTTTATGCCGATTGCACGTTATCGCAATCGACTACGCTTTTCAGTCGAGAGAAAATTCGGGATTATTCCCCTTTTAAATATGAGAATTCATGAACCAATTATGAAATCACGCTATTTGATTTCACTTATAATGCCTTTTATTATTATTAACTCGATCTTTATTATAGGTGCTATCACATTACCAAGTTTCCGCCACTACTTTACGATTCTACTCGCTTATCATAGTGGACTTTGTCTTATTGACTTGTTATATGCGAAACATTTATTAAAGACACCTAAAAAAGCATTGGTCGAAGAAACAGATAAAGGTTTTGAAATATTAGTTCCTTATACAAATACGCGAACAAACTTGTCAGCATAACAGTTCATTTGATATGCTTGAAGTGTATGATAGGAAGGGGGAACGGTCTTGATTATAATTGTCATTTTATTTGCGGTTTTTTACTTATTCCAGATCAATCGCATGACATATGCTCTATGCGCCAGAAAAGAAATTCCAGAAGAAAAACAACCAAAGGTATACAGAACAATCAATATCTTAATCACGATTTTATTAGTTTCTTTATATTTAAAGACCTACTATTCAATTTAAGCCTCACTTCTATCTTAAAACGTATATTTTATACTTAGATTATAAACAGGAGCAGCGAACGTCGCTGGTTCTGTTTTTATTTGCATATTTTTAGGGTAAAAAGCAGATAAATATTCTTTTTAAAAACAATATAGTAAAATATGTATTTTTTTCATATCGTTGTATAGGCAACCTTTTTATTTTTTAATCGTTCTATGGTATAGTTACAAAAGCAATGGTTTATTAGGCTTAAAGAGATATTAGGTTGGGAGAGAATTTAATAATGAAAAAGACAGTATTAACATTAACACTTGCGGCTTCAGTACTAGGTTTGGCTGCTTGTGGTAATTCAGGTGACGAGAAGGTAGTCACTTCTAAAGTTGGCGATGTAACACAAGAACAACTTTATAAAGAACTAAAAGAAACTGCGGGCGATCAAGCACTTCAATTAATCATGATTGAAAAAGTACTTGAAAACAAATACAAAGTATCTGACAAAGAAGTAGACGCACGTTACAAAGAACAAAAAGAACAAATCGAAGCACAAGGCCAAGATTTAAAAACTTACTTAGCGTCTCAAGGTATGACAGAAGATACATTCAAACGCTATCTTAAACTGAACCTTCTACAAGAGAAAGCACAAACAGACGGCATCAAAATCTCTGATAAAGAAGCGAAAGAATACTATGACCGCACAAAGAAAGAATTAAAAGCGAGCCATATCTTAGTAGCTGATGAAAAAGAAGCGAAGAAAATCGAAGCTGAATTGAAAAAAGATCCAAAGAAATTTGCTGAACTTGCAAAGAAAAATTCAACAGACCAAGGTACAGCATCTAAAGGCGGCGAACTTGGTTGGTTCGGTCCAGATCAAATGGTACAAGAATTCACTGATGCTGCTTATGTAATGAAAAAAGGTGAAATTTCTGAGCCAGTAAAATCAAGCTACGGTTACCACATCATTAAATTAGAAGATACACGTGTGAAAGAAGTAAGTAAATCATTTGATGATGAAAAAGATGCAATCAAACAAACACTTGCTCTTAAGAAAGCAAAAGCTGAAGATCCAAACTCTACAAAACTACAAGAAAAAATTGCTAAGTTAATGAAAGATGCTGATATTAAAATCAAAGATAAAGATTTAAAAGACGCTCTATCTTCATTCTTAGGTTCTTCTAAATAAATAAAGAAAAAGCATGATGGAGAATTATGATTCTCCTCATGCTTTTTTTGTTTATTCAATTGTTGGTTTGTAGAAAGCACGATTATCAAGAGCAAACAGACGCTCTGTAAATTCCCCTGCTTCTGTTTTTGATAATGCGCGTTTTAACATATTCATCTTCGCATCAATATTATCAATGTAGTGTAAAATCTCCGCTTCTTGAATCATTGGCTTTTTAGGGCTACCCCACTCTTCTTTACCATGATGCGATAACACCATATGTTGAAGTAGCATGACTTCCTCACCTTCAATCCCAAGTTCCTCTGCAATCACTTCAATTTCAGACACCATAATTGTAATATGTCCCAGTAAATTCCCCTTCACTGTATAAACAGTTGAAACAGGTCCTGATAGCTCTACTACTTTACCGATATCATGTAAAATAATCCCTGCATATAATAAATCTCGATTAATTGTTGGGTATAAATCTGCAATTGCCTTTCCTAGACGTAACATTGACGTTACGTGATCAATTAACCCCGATGCATAGTCGTGATGATTCTTTGTCGCAGCTGGATATGTCATAAACGCAATCTCATGCTTTTTCACTAATTGTCTTGTAATACGGTTAATCGCTGGATTGTGAATATCGAATAAATAAGATTGTAACTCCTCATACAATTGTTCTTTTGGTGTATCAGAAGATTGAACAAGGTCCGACACCTGAATTGGTTCGCCTTCTTTTACAGGTCGTATTTGTTTAATACGTAACTGTAACTTTCCTCTGTAATCTTGAATTTCTCCACTAATATGCACAATGCCACCTGCTGGATACATTTGAACTTGTTCATCACCTGCATCCCATAATTTCGATTCAATACTGCCACTCTTATCTTGCAAAATAAGGGTCATAAATGGTTTTCCCATTGTTGTAACACCCTTCGTTGCTTGTTTGATTAATAAATATTGGTTGACGGCTTCGCCAACACGTAATGTTGCAATTCCTTCCATCTCTTAATCAATCTCCTTTCCTCTGAAGTATTTAAAAAAACGCTTCAATATGATACTTACATAACATTTATTGTACCACTTTGGTAAAAAAGAAAGTATTTTAAATCCATTCGATTTCAGCATAGTGCATACTTTTTTTATCTATTCCCTGAAAAGCGTAGTTATCCCTAGAAAGTTTTTCGTATTTCATATTATAATGAATAAGTATTCATTATTTTATAAAGGGGTGCTTTATAATGAAATTTCGCTTTACTGCTTTTCAACCAACTGGGGAAGTCATTTTAGATGAAGATTGGGAATTCGAAAACGATCATGAAGCTAAAACAGCAGGTGCTGAAAAAATCGCCTCACTTGAATTAAGTGAAGCTACACATCGCTTAGTCAATTCAAAAGGAAAACTCATTCTTTTCCATTCGTAAAATAAAGAATAGGAAACCACGAATATGTGTGGTATTCCTATTCTTTTCTATTCCCCTTTAAAGTTTGGTTTACGCTTCTCTACAAATGCGCGAATACCTTCCATATGATCTTTTGTATCTCGCATTTTCTTCTGACCTTCTGTCTCTTTCAACAAAATCGATTCGAGCTCTGGTAAGCGACGTTCGTTTAGAATCTTTTTCGTCTCAATCATCGCTTTTAGTGGCGCATGTGAAAAACGTTGCACCATAGATTGTACAAATTCATCCACAGCACCCTCTGCTACAATTTCATCTACAAGACCAATTTTCTGTGCTTTTGTACCGCTCATAACTTCTCCTGCCCAAATAGCTTGCTTTGCTTTCACATTTCCCAAACGCTCCTGCATGAAGAAATGCCCACCACCATCTGGAATTAACCCAATACCAATGAAGTTCATCGCAATTTTAGCTGTTTCCTCAGCGATGACATAATCTGCTGCGAGCGCCGTACTCAACCCAAGCCCTGCTGCTGCCCCGTGGACTTGAGCAATGACAATCTTCGGTAATGTATATAATAAACGCGTATAACGCGCTACAAGCGTCATAGCGTCTTCCAAATCTAAATCACCTTGAATCATTCCTTTAATATCTCCACCTGATGAAAAGGCCTTTCCCTGTCCCTTTAAAATAACGACCTGAATTTCATGTTGATGATGAAGCTCCTCAAAACAATCACCTAATTCTTTCATCATTTCTAAATTAATTGCATTCATCGATGTTGGTCGATTCAATGTAATCGTTGCAACACGCCCTACCTGTTCAAAAAGAATTGTTTTTTCTGTCATATGGACACCCCTTATATTATGAATGGTCATTCATTATTAATATTCGTGAAAAATCTGAAAAGTCCTTTATTTCTTTTTGTTACGAACATTTATACGAATGAAAAAAACGTATTTTAACACTTTACTACACTAATGGATAAGAACTTTTAATGTTTACGGAAACCCCTAAACCTTACACCTTCAATATTGTAAGCGTTTTACTTTTACTCTCTGATACAATTTCAAAGCTTTCATTGTCCTCTCTAAAAGAACGAACATTTAAATGATTAATAATTAAAAATGTTCGTTTTAATTCTTTTTAAAGGTCTTAAAAAAGGTTATTTTTAATAATTTTCAAAATTACCGTTGACATTCCTTAACATTAGCTTTAATATAGATTTAAATTCAAATCACGCACAAATATGATGACGAAGACATGCTTATGATTTTTGAAAATCCCACAGCGAGCTGATGGTCGGTGCAAATCAGCGATTTCATGCATAAGTTCCACTTCTGAATAGGTATTCTGAACATCCAAAAGTAGGTTTACCCGGCACATGCACGTTACGCATATAGATAAGACTGTCCTCTTTGTATGGACAGTAAATTAGGGTGGTACCGCGTTACTAAATGTATACATTTAGCCTTTCGTCCCTTGCAATTTTTTTGCAGGGATGGAAGGCTTTTTATTTTTTCAAAAACGAAAGGGGAAATTTCATTATGTTAACAGATTATCAATTATTACGTATTCCAGGACCAACACCAATCCCACCGAGTGTAGAAAGAGCGATGACAAAACCGATGATCGGGCACCGTGGTAGCGAGACTAGTCAGATGATTCAAAATATTAAGTCAAAACTGAAAAAAGTATTCGGAACAGAGCAAGATGTCATGATGTTAACAGGTAGTGGCACTTCTTGTTTAGAAGCTGCAATCGTCAATGTTGTACATCCAGGTGACAAGGTACTTGTCGTTGCAACTGGGGTATTCGGAAACCGTTTCACAAAAATTTGTGAAGCATACCAAATCGATGTAGAGGAGTTCCACGTTGAATGGGGTACAGCACTTGACCCAGAGGCTGTAAAAGCACATGTTCAAGCAAACCCAGAAATTAAAGCCGTATTCTCTACTTACTGTGAAACATCTACAGGTGTCTTAAATCCTGTTGGTCGTTTAGCACAAGCGGTACATGAAGTATCTGAAGCACTTGTCATCATTGATGGTGTATCTTGTATGGCGGGTGTTGAAACGAAGATGGATGAATGGGGATTAGATATTGTTGTAACAGGTGCTCAAAAAGCATTAATGTTACCAGCTGGTCTTGGCTTTGTAGCTGCAAGCGAACGCGCTTGGAAAGTGATCGAATCAAATCCAAAACGCGGTTTCTACTTAGACTTAACAAAATACCGCGATAACTTAGCAAAAGATACGACACCATTTACACCTGCTCTATCTCTACTATTCGGCTTAGAGCAAGTTCTTGAAAATTTAGAAACAGAAGGTCTTGAAAATGTCTATGCACGTCACCGCTTAATGCGCGATATGACACGTGCTGCTTTCAAAGCACTAGATGTTCCACTATTCACGAAAGATGAAGATGGTTCTCCAACTGTAACATCTTTAAAACCAACTGACTTCGATGCAGAAGCATTCCGTAAAGAAATCAAAGGAAGCTTCAATCTAACAGTTGCTGGTGGACAAGCTGACTTAAAGGGTAAAATTTTCCGCGTTGGTCACATGGGTTACTGCGCACCAACTGACGTACTTCAATATTTAGCTGCAATGGAAATTGCATTAGTAAAAGTAGGTAAGAAAATTCAATTAGGTGCTGGTGTGGCTGCTGCACAGCAAGTATATCTTGAACAAACACAACAACGTGAATTAGAAGGAGCGAAATAATCATGGCAATTAATATTTTAATTAGCGATCCACTAAGCGAAGATGGGATTTACCCTCTTCGCCAAGAACAAGAATTAGATTTAAATATCGTTAGTAATACAGGTTTAGCACCTGAAGAACTAAAAGCAATCATCAAAGACTTCGACGTACTACTTGTTCGTTCTCAAACGAAAGTAACGCGCGAAATTATTGAAGCTGCTGACAATTTAAAATTAATTGGTCGTGCTGGTGTTGGTGTTGATAATATCGACTTAGAAGCTGCAACAGAAAAGGGGATTATCGTTGTCAACGCTCCAGACGGTAATACAAACTCTGCTGCTGAACATACAACAGCAATGATTATGGCACTAGCTCGTCATATTCCACATGCTTACCAATCTTTAATGGAAGGTCGCTGGGATCGTAAAAAATTCGTTGGTGTTGAATTAAAGAATAAAACACTTGGTGTTGTCGGTTTTGGTCGTATTGGTCAAGAAGTGGCTCATCGCGCAAAAGGTAACCGTATGAACGTCATCGCTTATGACCCATTCTTAACAGCTGAAAAGGCAGAAAAAGCGGGTGTTGATTACGGTTCTGTAGAAGATGTCGCAAAAGTGGCTGACTTCATCACAGTCCACACACCATTACTTGATTCTACACGTCATATGATTAACGAAAATATTTTTAATATTATGAAAGATGGCGTACGTATCATCAACTGTGCACGCGGTGGAATCATTGATGAAGAAGCTCTTTATGCAGCAATCGAGTCTGGTAAAGTAGCTGGCGCAGCACTTGACGTAATGGAAGAAGAACCTTTCGTAGGAAACAAATTATTAGACTTGCCACAAGTCATTGCAACACCTCACTTAGGTGCTTCTACAATTGAAGCACAAGAGTCAGTTGCAGTAGATGTAAGTAACGATATTTTAAGTTACTTCAAACATGGTACAGTTTTAAATCCTGTGAACATGCCATCTGTTCCTAAAGATATGGTCGCAAAAGTAGAACCATTCTTCGAACTAGGCGATAAAATTGGTAAATTAGTTTCTCATTTAACAGACGAACCAATTAACGAAGTCAATATCTATTACTCTGGTGATTTAGCAAACTTCGATGTTCGTCCATTAACGAATAATACAGTAAAAGGAATTTTAACGCGTAACTTAGGTAATCACGTAAATAACGTAAACGCACGTTACCTAGCGGATCGTAATGATATTAAAATTAACGAGCATAAATCAACACGTGCAAAAGCATTCTTAAACTCAATTACAGTTGAGTTAGTAACAAACAATACAACACATAAAGTAAAGGGTACGCTACTTGCTGGACTTGGCGCACGTATTGTACAAATTGATGACTATAATGTAGATATTAATCCAGAAGGACATATCTTATTCATTAAACATACAGATAAACCAGGTGCAATCGGTTTAGTTGGTACACTACTTGCAGATCAAAATATTAATATCGCAACGATGCAAGTTGGACGTGCAATTGAAGGTGGGGATGCCATCATGGTACTTTCAGTTGACCACGTAGTTGAATATGTTGACTTCTTAAAACAACAAAAAAATATTTTCGAAGTAAAAGCAATTACACTATAAATCATTTTCACAAAGGTAATGAGAGGAGACGCAATAACGCGCCTCCTCTTTTTGTACGAATAAAAAGGATTACGCATAGGCGCAACCCTTTTATGATTGTTTCATTTTATATAGACATACTGCAATTGTAAGTAATAAAGATACAAAGACAATACGTTTCTTTTTACGACTTCGATTCATATTTCTTCCAATTCCTCCTCATGTCATTATAGAACGTGACACAAAAAAGAAAGTTTCCATTAAGCTTCAATAATTGCTTTTAATTCACGCAAGTTCTGAATTTCATATGTAGGAATAACCGTATCAGAAGGTGCTTTATGTTCGCGATTAATCCATACATTCTTCATATCGATACGTGATGAACCTAAAATATCAGTCATTAAATTATCGCCAACCATAATTCCTTCTTTTGCTGAAATATCGGCTTTTTCTAATACATATTCAAAAATAGAAGCATCTGGCTTTCCTTTACCAAAATCACCTGAAATAATAATATGATCAAAATATGGAACTAACTCAGGTGTGATTTCTAATTTTGTATTTTGTAGACTTGGCGCACCATTTGTTAATAATACTAATTGGTATTTGCCTTTTAATTGCTCTAATACTTCAAACGTTTCCTCATATACAAAAGGACTTCTTTTACGCGCTTCAATAAAATATTCACCTAACATCTCACCAAGCTGCTCATCTTCAATACCATATGCTTTTAATCCTTGTGTCCAAGCATCTTTACGATATTGGGGTACAATTGTTTTCATCTTTTGGAATGAAGGTGTTGGATCGTCGAATGTTCCCCACATTCCTTCGAAGGGATTGATACCAATCATTTGTGTGTAATCGTAGACTTCATAACTTGCGTATAATTTTCTCGCTGCCGCACGAACAGCCGCTTCTAACTCCTGAACATCCACTTCTCCATCCACATGTTTTGCTGCTTCTTCACATGTTAAACGAAAAGCTTCTGCAATACTTTTTTGATCCCATAATAGCGTATCATCTAAATCAAAAATAACTGTTGTAATCGTCATATTAACGCCCCTATATCATTCATTTTTCTCTCTTTATTGTACTATATTTTACAATACAAACGACATGAATTCAGAAAATTACAATAGATTTTTATGAATAAAATTAAAAAAACGAACGAAAAACGTAACATTCAAACTAATGAATAACGTTTTCGTTCGTTTAGGCATTAATAATCAATAATATGTCCTTTTTCTGTTTCAGTTTTCCACACTTGGATTTGTTCGTCCGTTCCAAATACGTAGTGACCTGGGTAAACTTCATGCGTCGTTTGAGCAGCACTTATCCCTTCTTGTATATAAGGAATTCTTATTCTTTTTGCTTCGGATATTGGATCTGGTAATGGGATTGCTGACAGTAAAGATTTTGTATAGGGATGGATTGGATGATTGTAAATGGCATCGGCATCGCCAAGTTCAACAATCTTTCCATGATGCATGACAGCGATTCGATCGCTAATATATTTCACCATTGATAAATCATGTGCAATAAATAAAAAGGTTAAATTGCGTTCTTTTTGTAATTTTTTTAAGAGGTTCACGACTTGTGCTTGAATCGATACATCAAGTGCTGAGATGGGTTCATCTGCGATAATAAAGCTCGGATCTAAACTGAGTGCGCGTGCGATCCCAATACGCTGGCGCTGACCACCTGAGAATTCATGTGCATAACGCCCTGCATGCTCACGATTCAAACCTACTGCTTCGAGTAATTGACCAATAACTTCTTTACGCTTCTTTTTATCTTTATGCATACCATGAATATCAAAACCTTCTGCGATAATCTCGCCGGCTGTCATACGTGGATTGAGTGATGCATACGGATCTTGGAAAATCATTTGCATCTCTTTATTAAACGCCATCTGTGATTGTCGATTTTTTCGCCCATGTACATTCTCATCGCGAAATCGTACTTCGCCACCTGTAATATCATATAGACGAATAATCGAGCGCCCTGTTGTCGATTTTCCAGAACCCGATTCACCAACTAATCCTAGCGTCTCTCCTTCATACACTTCAAAACTAATATCATCGACTGCTTTAACTGTGCCGAAATATTGTTTTAAATTGCGTACCTCTAGAATTTTATTCGCCATCTACTGTTCTCCCTTCTGCAAGTATCCATCAATTCGTTTTTGTACTTCTTCTGGAATCGGAACATTCGGTGCATCAGGATGAAGAAGCCATGTTTTCGCAAAATGAGTTGGCGTTACTTCAAACATCGGCGAATCTTTTTCGTAATCAATTGCCATCGCAAACTCATTACGTGCTGCAAAGGCATCACCTTTTGGTGGATTAATCAAATCTGGTGGTGAACCTGGAATCGTACGTAATAACTCATCTGATTTATTATCTAAATCAGGCATTGAACCGAGTAATCCCCATGTATATGGATGACGTGGGTTATAGAAGATTTCATTCGCTGTACCATACTCAACAATTTGCCCTGCATACATCACTGCCACATAATCTGCCACATTCGCCACAACACCTAAATCATGTGTAATGAAGATAATGGACGTATTACTATTACGCTGAATTTCTTTCATCAATTCAATAATTTGTGCTTGAATCGTTACATCAAGCGCTGTTGTTGGCTCATCTGCAATCAAAAGTTTTGGATCTGCTGCAAGTGCAATCGCAATTACAACACGTTGACGCATACCGCCTGAAAATTCATGAGGATATTGAGAAAAACGCTTTTCAGGATATGGAATTCCTACTTCATCAAGTAATTCAATCGCGCGCTTTTTAGCACCCTCTTTTGAGAAGTTCTTTTTATGTTTTAAAATCACTTCCATGATTTGTTTTCCAACTTTCATCGTTGGATTTAAAGCAGTCATAGGGTCCTGGAAAATCATCGCCATTTCATTGCCGCGTATTTTCGTCATCTCTTTTTCAGTTAACTTGACTAAGTCACGACCATCAAAGAGGATTTCTCCTTCTGCATAAATACCTGGAGGTTGCGGAATGAGCTTCATTAAAGCATTACTCGTTACAGACTTCCCAGAACCTGACTCGCCTACAATTGCTAACGTTTTACCTTTTGCAATTGTAAAGTTCACACCACGTACAGCTTGTACTGTACCTGCATTCGTCTTAAAGTTAATCTTCAAATTTTTGACTTCTAAAATGATTTCATCCATATAAAACACTCCCTTATTTACGTAGTTTTGGATCGAGTGCATCACGCAGTCCATCACCAATGGCATTAAAAGCAAAAATCGTTAGTGAAATAAAAATTGCTGGGAAAATCAGTCTCCAAGGCGCTGTATCAATCGCATTATTACCATCTGATGCCATCGTTCCCCAACTTGCTTGTGGTTGTGGTACACCTAGACCGATATAGCTTAAAAATGACTCTGTAAAAATAGCATTTGGGATTGTTAATGTCATTGTTACGATAATCGCACCGAGAGCATTTGGAATAAGATGTCGCATAATGAGATGTCCTATACTTGCGCCAAGTGTTCTCGCCGCAAGTACATACTCCTGATTTTTAATGGAGAGTACTTCTCCACGTACAATACGCGCCATATTCACCCAACCTGTAATGGAGAGGGCGATAATCATTGGTAACAAACCTGGTTGTAGTACAACAAGTAAGATAATGACAACTAATAAATACGGAACAGCTGTTAAAACGTCTGCAATACGCATCATAATATCATCTACTCGACCACCTACAAGTCCTGAAATTGCACCCCAAGCGACACCGATAATTAAGTCAATGACTGCAGCAGCTAAACCGATAAATAATGAAATACGTGCTCCGTACCAAATACGTGTAAATACGTCACGTCCTAAATCATCTGTTCCAAACCAGTTTTTTGAGCTTGGTGGTTCATTAAACTTCCCTAAAATTTGGTCGTATTTATAGGGTGACAAAATGGGTGCAAAAATCGCCATGAGTGCAATCAAGATAATTATAATTACCCCAATTACAGCCAATTTATTATGAGAAAAGCGAATCCATACTTCTTTCCAAAAGGAAATGGATTTATCAGCTAATTGTTCATTTTTACGTTCGTCGACACCGACGATTTTAAATTTTTCTGGTGGGATTGGTTGCGTCATGATTTTTTCGCTCCTTTCAACTTGATACGAGGATCAATGAATCCGTATAAAATATCAACGATGAGAACACCTAGGAGTAAAATAATCGAATAGAAAACAGTTGTACCCATGATGACTGTATAATCACGGTTTGTAATTGAGGTAACGAAATATTTACCGAGTCCAGGAATTGCAAAAATCTGTTCCACGATAAAACTGCCTGTAATAACTCCGGCAAAAAGAGGTCCTAAATATGTGACAACTGGGAGAAGTGCATTACGGAGGGTGTGTTTGAAGACGGTTGTCCACTTTCCAATCCCTTTGGCGCGAGCCATTTTAACATACTCAGAACTGTTTTGTTCTAACATGCTGGAACGTGTTAATTTTGCGATGAAGCCCATATGTGTAATCGCAATGGAGAGGGCGGGTAAGATGCTATAAGCAAAGCCATTCCATCCGCTGATGGGTAGCCAGCCTGCTTTGAGTCCAATAAAATATTGTAAAAGTCCTGCAAGAATAAAGGACGGGACGGATATACCGAGTACAGCAATGGTCGTACCTAAATAGTCTGGGAATTTATTGTGATAGAGGGCGGTGACGACACCGATTAATACGCCTAAACCAACTGCAAGTAGCATGGCTTCAACGCCGAGTGTGAGTGATACTGGGAAACTTTCTGCAATCATATCATTTGTGGAGCGGTCTTTGTATTTCATGGATTGACCAAAATCAAATTGTGCAGTGGAGATGAGGTAATCTTTGTATTGAATGTACCAGGGGTTATTGAGTCCGTATTCTTCATTCATTGCTTTTTCAATTTCAGGTGGCAAACTTTTTTCGCTTGCGAAAGGACTACCAGGTGCGATACGCATTAGGAAGAATGTGATTGTTACAATAACAAATAGTGCAACAAGAATATAAGCAAACCTTTTCAAAATATATTGAAGCATCTTTCTACCTCCTTCTATTTTTGAATAAAACAAGAGGCTACGCTTAATCGAATCCTCGACTAAGAGTAGCCCTCTTGTGTGAAGCCTAATAAGTGAGGTTCACTTATTATTTTTCAATTTTAACATCTTTTAAGCTGATTTCACCAAGGCGGTTAGGTGCCATGTTTTTAACGAAATCTTTTTCAACCCAAAGGTTTGTGTAGTAGTAGATTGGTGCTACTGGGAACTCAGTCATAAGAATTTTCTCAGCTTTTTTCATAAGCTCTTCACGTTTCGCTTCGTCAGTTTCTTTCGTAGCTTGCGTCATTAGAGATTTGTATTCTTTGTTTTCCCAACCAGTGTCGTTGTTACCGTTCTTAGCAGTGTCATAACGCTCTAAGAATGTGTAAGGATCGTTGTAATCAGCAATCCAACCTAGACGACCTACATCATAATCTAATGAAGAAATCTTATCTAGATATACTTGCCACTCAGCGTTATCAATTTTAACGTTGATACCTAAGTTTTTAGTCCATCCTTCTTGAATGTACTGTGCGATTGCAGCATGTGCTTCAGAAGTGTTGATTGAGATACCGATTGTGATATCTTTTGCATCTTTAATACCTAATTCTTTCATACCTTCAGCAAGAGCTTTTTTAGCGCCTTCTACATCGTTATCTTTGATGTAACCGCGATCTGTTTCAAAGCCTTTGATTGCTTTTGGAACCATACCTAAAGCTGGTGTTTGCTCACCTTTTACAACGTTATCGATTAAACCTTGACGGTCAATTGATAATGTTAAAGCTTTACGGATGTTTTCGTTCTTAGTGAATTTACCTTTTGTATTGAATTTATACTCGTAAATAGCAGCATAGTCTTCAATTTTAAGTGATTTATCTTTTTTGTAACCATCGATTGCATCAAGTGGAACTGTTTGGAATGGAGAACCTAGGAAATCAATGTCACCGCTCTTGAACATACGGTTAGCAGTTGCTTCTGATTCAACCATTTTAATATCTACAGTACTTAGAGATACGTTTTCTTTATCCCAGTACGTGTCGTTCTTTTTAAGAGTAATTGAGTCTGAATGTTTCCAATCAGATAAAGTGAATGGTCCGTTTGATACGTAACCTTTACCGCCTTCAGCTGACCATTTTGCATTTTTCTTAGCTTCTTTTTCATTTACTGGCATTGCAGTGTAGAATGCAGTAATTTCAGTGAAGTAAGGAGTTGGATTTTCTAACTTAACTACTAATGTTTTATCATCTTTTACAGTGATACCAACATCAGAATCTTTACCTTTACCTTCGTTGAATGCTTGAGCACCTTTGATTGGGTATAGGATTGACGCATACTCAGAAGCGTTCTTTGGATCTAATGCATACATCCAAGCGTATTTGAAATCGCCTGCTGTTACAGTGTCACCATTTGACCATTTTGAATCACGTAATGTGAATGTGTAAGTTAATTTGTCATCGCTTACATCAATTTTCTCAGCAGCTGCTGGTTGCACATTACCGTCTTTATCAACGCGAGTTAAACCTTCGAATACTGAACGTAAAATTGCGCCTGATGTACTGTCTGTTGCTTTTTGTGGATTTAAGCTTGGTGGTTCAGATGGAATAACTAAGTTTAGTTGTTCATTTGAATCCTTACCGTTGTCTGAGTCTTTGCCGCCGCTTTCATCTTTGTCTTTACCGCCAAAGCCGCAAGCTGCAAGGACTAGCATTACTGCTGATAATAATACAAGCAGTAGTGACTTTTTCTTCATAAATGAAGCCCCCTTTATTGAAATTATTCTTCCAAGTAGAAAAATAGCTACCTTGTATAGCTATTAATATAATATCAAAATGTATAGAAAATTAAAAACATTATCTTTTAATTTTTCAAAAAAATTAAAATAATTGTAAGTTTCTATTTTTTCTAACATCTATGACCAAGTTGAAAACAAAAAAATACCATTATTTTGAATGCGCTTTTATCCTCAAAAGTAATAAAGTACTTCATCACATTAGATAATTGATTCAATGAAACGAAAATAAAATCCATTATATACCATTTTTAAGTTATCTATTAACTAGTTAATTAAAAAAGTATGTTGGTAATTTATTTTCACATTCTAATGTTTCGCACAACAAAACTTCTCATTTATATTGTAATAATGAGAATATATAGTGAAGAAGTCACTTTTTTTAAAAAGCGACTTCTTACTATTATATTGTTATATTTATGGACGCCATCTCTTTAATTGCTCTTCTGTTCCATAAACAAAATGACCTGGGAATACTTCATGTGTTTTTCCACCTTCGCCTACTTCCTCATGTTCATAAGGAATTCGTACACGTGTCGCTTCTGTTTTTGGATCTGGCAATGGAATAGCTGATAATAATGACTTTGTATATGGGTGTACAGGATGATAGTAAATATCTTCTGCTGTACCTAGTTCAACAATTTTACCACGGCGCATTACAGCGATACGATCACTGATGTATTTCACCATTGATAGATCATGCGCGATAAATAAATATGTTAAATCACGCTCTT
This sequence comes from Kurthia sp. YJT4, assembly GCF_030219945.1. NCBI lineage: Bacteria > Bacillati > Bacillota > Bacilli > Caryophanales > Caryophanaceae > Kurthia > Kurthia sp. YJT4. Next base: position 2,462,452 of record NZ_CP126689.1, read on the forward strand.
TTTGTAATTGCTTTAGTAAGTTTACCACCTGTGCTTGAATTGAAACGTCTAATGCAGAAATTGGTTCATCTGCAATAATAAAGCTAGGGTCTAAGCTTAATGCGCGTGCAATACCGATACGTTGACGTTGACCGCCTGAGAATTCATGTGCATAACGCCCAGCATGTTCGCGATTTAAACCTACTGCCTCTAGTAATTCTCCAATAACTTCTTTACGCTTCTTTTTATCTTTGTGCATGCCATGGATATCAAAACCCTCTGCGATAATCTCGCCTGCTGTCATACGTGGATTTAATGATGCATAAGGATCTTGGAAAATCATTTGCATTTCTTTATTGAATTGTTGTAATTCTTTTTTCGATTTTTTACCATGAATATTTTGACCTTTGAAGATAATTTCTCCACCTGTAATGTCATATAGACGGATAATCGAACGACCTGTTGTTGATTTTCCACAACCTGATTCACCTACAAGACCAAGTGTTTCACCTTTATAAACATCGAAACTAATTCCATCGACTGCTCTAATCGAACCAAAATGTTGTTGTAAATTTTTAACCTCTAAAATTTTCTCAGACATATTGCTCGACCTCCTCACCTAAATAACCTTTAATGCGTTTTGCAACAGCTTCAGGTAATTCTACTTTTGGCGCATCTGGATGTAGTAACCATGTTTTCGCGAAGTGTGTTGGTGATACTTGGAACATTGGTGGCTCTTCTTCATAATCAATTTGCATCGCAAACTCATTTCGTGCTGCAAATGCATCACCTTTTGGTGGATTTGTTAAGTCTGGTGGTGAGCCTGGAATCGTACGTAATAACTCATCTGCATTATTATCTAAATCAGGCATCGAACCAAGTAATCCCCATGTATAAGGATGTTTAGGATTATAGAAAATTTCATTCACTGTACCATATTCTACAATTTGTCCAGCGTACATAACTGCTACACGATCAGCTACATTCGCTACAACACCTAAATCATGCGTGATGAAGATGATTGATGTATTACGCTCTTTTTGAATTTTCTTCATTAATTCAATAATTTGCGCTTGAATTGTTACGTCTAGTGCTGTTGTTGGTTCATCTGCAATAAGTAGTTTTGGTTCTGCTGCTAATGCAATGGCGATTACCACACGCTGACGCATGCCACCAGAAAATTCATGTGGATATTGCGAGAAGCGCTGTTCTGGATAAGGAATCCCGACTTCATCTAATAATTCAATCGCACGTTTTTTTGCTTCTGCACGCGACGTATTTTTATTATGTTTCAGAATAACTTCTGTAATCTGCTTTCCAACTTTCATCGTTGGGTTTAGTGCTGTCATTGGATCTTGGAAAATCATTGCAATGTCATTTCCGCGAATTTTTGACATTTGTTTTTCAGTCAGTGGAATTAAATCACGACCTTCAAACAAAATTTGACCATCTGCATAGATGCCTGGTGGTTGTGGAATCAGTTTCATCAATGCATTACTCGTTACAGATTTCCCTGAACCTGACTCACCTACAATGGCAAGTGTCTCACCTTGTTTCAAATCGAAGTTTACACCACGTACGGCATGTACAAGACCTGCATACGTTTTGAAATTTATTTTTAAATTTTTAACTTCTAAAATGGTTTCAGCCATTTTCCACACCTCCTATTTACGTAGTTTTGGATCGAGTGCATCACGCAAACCGTCACCGACTGCATTGAATGCAAAGATTGTTAATGAAATGAAAATTGCTGGGAAGATTAAACGCCAAGGTGCTGTATCAATCGCATTGTTCCCGTCTGATGCCATTGTTCCCCAACTTGCTTGTGGTTGTGGTACACCTAAACCGATATAACTCAAGAATGACTCTGTGAAGATGGCATTTGGAATTGTTAATGTCATCGTTACGATAATCGCACCAAGTGCATTTGGTACTAAGTGACGCATAATTAAATGTCCTGTACTTGCGCCAAGTGTGCGGGCAGCAAGAACATACTCTTGATTTTTAATAGATAATACTTCACCACGTACGATACGCGCCATGTTTACCCAACCTGTAATCGACAGTGCGATAATCATTGGTAGTAAACCTGGTTGTAAAACAACAAGTAAGATAATAACAACTAATAGATAAGGTACTGCTGTTAGTACATCTGCAATACGCATCATAATATCATCGACTTTACCGCCTACAAGACCAGCGATTGAGCCCCATGCAACACCGATAATTAAATCGATTACTGCTGCTGCCAGACCGATAAATAATGAAATACGTGCTCCGTACCAAATACGTGTAAATACATCACGACCTAAGTCATCTGTACCAAACCAGTTTTTTGCGCTAGGCGCTTCATTAAAGCGACCAAGAATTTCATCATATTTATAAGGTGATAACATCGGTGCAAAAATAGCCATTAAAGCAATAATTGCAATGACAATCATCCCTACTACTGCAAGCTTATTATGAGAGAAGCGAATCCATACTTCTTTCCAGAACGATACCGACTTATCGGCTAAGCGTTCACTTTTCTTTTCATCTACACCGACAATTTTGAATTTTTCTTTTGGAATTGGTTGTGTCATGATTTTTTCGCTCCTTTCAGCTTGATACGTGGATCGATGAATCCGTATAAAATATCAACAATTAATACACCTAGTAATAAGATGATTGAATAGAATACTGTCGTACCCATAATAACTGTGTAGTCACGGTTTGTAATCGATGTTACGAAATACTTACCTAATCCTGGAATCGCAAAGATTTGTTCCACGATGAAACTACCAGTGATAACCCCTGCAAATAGTGGTCCTAAGTACGTAACAACAGGTAATAATGCATTACGAAGTGTATGCTTGAATACTGTTGTCCATTTACCAAGTCCTTTTGCACGCGCCATTTTCACATATTCAGAATGATTTTGTTCTAACATACTAGAACGTGTTAATTTTGCGATGAAGCCCATATGCGTAATGGCAATTGAGAGGGCTGGTAATATACTATATGCAAAGCCATTCCAACCACTAATCGGTAACCAACCTGCTTTTAAACCGACAAAATATTGTAAAAGACCTGCCAAGATAAAGGATGGGACGGATATACCGAGTACGGCAATTGTCGTACCGAGGTAATCTGGGAATTTATTATGATAGAGTGCTGTGACAACCCCGATTAAGACACCAAGTCCTACTGCAAGTAACATCGCTTCTACTCCAAGTGTTAAAGATACTGGGAAACTTTCCGCGATCATATCGTTTGTTGAACGATCCTTATACTTCATTGATTGACCGAAGTCGAATTGTGCTGTTGAAATTAAATAATCTTTATATTGGATATACCACGGATTGTCTAAGCCGTATTCAGCATTCATTGCTTTTTCAATCTCAGGTGGTAAACTCTTCTCACTCGCAAACGGGCTACCCGGTGCGATACGCATTAAGAAGAATGTAATTGTTACAATTACGAATAATGCCACTAAAATATATCCAAGACGTTTTAAAATATACTTTAACATGTTATAGCCTCCCCTTATTTCTTAATTAAAAGATGGGCTGTTCAGAAGTTAACACTCCTAAGCAGCCCCAGTATGGTGTTCATCTGTCACCACACGCACTGACCTTACATTATGTCACTCACTTACAGACATAGCCCCTATTCCATGTCCCCATAAAACCTTTGCGTTATTACCATGATCAGCAGTTGTTATACACAATGAACAATGTATTCGCATCATTGTCACTCGATTCACCCCATGCGACCAACTTGATAATCAAAATTATTATCTTTGATTATTCACGTATGTTTACTACCCTCTTTTTTCTATACTTCTGTTAAAAATGTACTACGTTCATCTACGTTTCGTTTATGTAAAAAATATCCGTCTCTATAGATATGTAGAAGTTGCATAACTAACTTGTATAAAGTAAGTGAATAAAAAGAATAGAACCATTCGCAAATAGCATGTTATTACTATAGCAAAACAATTTTAAGAAAAAAAGAAGTTGAAAGAATATTTTCAACTTGCACACAATTATATCTTTTCTAAATTAACATACTTATTTATCCAATTCTAATTTCTCTTGTATTTTTATTAGAAAAAAGAGTTCAAAATCGTCAAATAAATAATAAATATACCATAAAATAATTATTTATAAATATTTAATTATTCAGACTAATGTTGTATGGATAAAAAATAGTTCGTACACTAATTCGTTAAAGTATTGATTTTTTAGTGTAATTTGTGTCTTTTTATCTATTTTTAAACTATAAGAATATTTTAAAAATTCGTATTTTCTTAAATAATTGATTTCTCACACAATTTTTAAGAAAAATGCTTTTTTTAGCACATTTTATTCTTTTTATACGTTTTTTTAGTTTTTTCAATATAGTAAGCCTTCAAAATATCCTAAAAATAAAAAAAGACTATATACTTTTAATATAAAGTCTTTTTTAAAAAGTAAAAGATATTTTAGATAAGCACTTTTTCACTTCAGCAAGCAAAAGTGGTTGGTTTTCACATAAATCGAGGCGAATATATAAACTCCGTAAAAGAGACTTGCAATTTTTATACAAATTCCAATAGTTCATATGTGTCATCTTTTCTTTTTGTCCTTCTAAAAATGCAGGTACTCTTTCTAAAAAATCAATGATTTTTTGCTCTGAAAAGCCTTTTTCTAACAGTAATTGAATAAAGTCTACTGTTATTTCTTCTTCATCATACTGATAGATTATCTGTGCTGTAAAAATTTTATTCATGACTGTTTGAAAAATCTGCGTATATTCTGCTGGATCTAGACGTGTATTTTGAACAATTGCATACAATGCTTCTAGACTAAAACGAACACTATTCACCCATCCCATATCCTCCGTATAAAAACGATAATCTTGTTCAAGATTAGTGTAGAGAATCACTTCTCTTTTAAGCAAATCAAATGTGTCGTGCGATAAAAAAACATCTTTTACATCTCTCTCTACTAATTCTTTAATAACATACATCGAAAATGCACGAGTCATTTTATAACGTGTGACAGTATCCCCGATTTCTTTATATAAATGTTCTTCATCAACACATTTTTTGGCTAATGCTTCTAAGGCCGATTCTGTTAGATGATATTGAACCATCTCTGACAAGAGGGGTTCTATTAACTTCTCTTTCAATTCAATATCGGTTGTTTGTATATGATCAAACATCTCTCGAACAACGTTGTTAACATCTATTTCATTCCATTCAATATCTTGTTGTTGAATTTGGATTAAGTAAGATTTCAAACTTTCTTCTGTCATGCGCGATCCCTCCCACTTTTTCGTAGGATTCAAACTACGATTTGAGTCATAACACTTTATACCTTAATAAATATTGGATTAAACACCACGTTATGACATTCTATTGAAAAGAAATTTGCTGTAAACACTTTTGAAGTGATTTTTGCGGTCTATTTAAAGCTTCTTCCATTGTTATTTCTTTCGTGATAATTTCATGTATTTCGTCAAAGTAAATAGCGAGCATATCTTTATTTTCAACTTTCCCAGAAATCAACATCGTCTTTTTATTTTTTAGCTTTGTTTGATATGCAATTTGAAAAGGCGCTTTACCTTCCAATGTTTGACGATCTGTTTTTCCCTCTCCTGTAATGACCCAATCTGCCTGTTGAAGATGTTGCTCGAATTGCTGTTCTTTCAATACAAGCTCTGCACCTGATACCATTGTTGTATTGAAGAAAGCTAATAACGCTGCCCCAATACCTCCTGCTGCACCTGCTCCTTGTTCATTCATGACACTTTTTTTAGTTTTACTTTCATATAAGCGACCCACATGATTCATATACGCATCATATTCTTCGAAATCTTCTTTTGATAATCCTTTTTGCTCCGAAAAAACATGCGTTGCTCCTTGTTCACCACATAAAGGGTTGGTTACATCGGAAGCAATCGTTACATGAAGCTCTGTAGGTATATGCATCTGGCGCGTATCAACTGTATCAATGTCATGTAGCTTAGGAATTTCCAACTTTTCACCTTGCGCGTTATAAAACTTTGCACCTAGTGCGGCAAGCATACCTGTTCCTCCATCATTTGTTGCACTCCCACCAATACCAATCACAATTTCGCTTAACCCCTTTTCAATTGCTAAATGAATCAGTTGCCCAACACCATATGTCGTTGTGATTTTAGGATTTAATTGCTCGACTGAAAGTAGCATTAAACCTGCACACTGCGCCATCTCAATAATCATTTTTCCATCTTTTATGCCATACATAACTTCTATTGGCTCGGCTATTGGATTCAGTACAGTATGGTGAAATCTTTCTTCCTCTGAAGTCATCGCCTCTAAAAAGCCCTCTCCTCCATCTGACATAATCATCCTTTTTACTTCATGTTGTGGATTTTGTTTTATAATCTCTTGTTCAATTAAGTTGGCGACTTCTTGTGAACTTAACGTCCCTTTAAATGAATCGGGTACAACTAAATAATGACTCATATCCATCCCCCTTTTTTGTAATATCTCCATCGTATCGAAAAAAGATTAAAAAAAGCAAAAATTAAAAAGAAGCCATAACATTTGTTATCACTTCTTTTCGATTCTATTTAATTTTTACGCCATACATATCATTTAAAAGTTCAATCTTCTTATTAATTGAATCTTCATACGTCATAATATAGGCGGCTGGCTCTTTTGGATTATGGTACTGTTCAATCTTACCTGTATCAGCATGAACAAACTTGCTTGAAGCCCCGCAACCGAGACCAATGATGGTTTGAACCTCTTCCATAATGGCTATATTGTATATACTTTCCTCTCCAGGCTTAGAATAGCCGATATTTTCTAAGTTGCCGACGATATTTTTTTGTCTATACAAATAGTACGGTACATAATTATTTTCAGCTGTCCATTCTTTTGCACGATTCATCATCTTCTCAGCTGTTTGACGATCCGCTACTTTGTAACGATCACGATTATGTGTCATTTCAGAAGCACGTTTGAATGAGAGTGTATGAACAGTCAATGATTCTGGCTGCATTTTTGCTGTTTCTTCAATAGAATGTTCGAACTCCTCCATTCCCTCATTTGGTAATCCAATAATTAAATCCATATTGATATTATTCATTCCCTCTTTACGAGCTAACCAAAATTTATCAATGGTTTCTTGTACAGTATGATGGCGACCAATCGCTTTTAATGTTTCATCTGTATAAGATTGTGGATTTACACTAATACGGTCAATTCCCCATTTGCGAAGTACAGCTAATTTTTCTTCAGTAATTGTATCTGGTCTACCTGCTTCAACAGTTACTTCACGAATTGTTTCAGGATTTGGGAATGAACGATACATCGTCTCATATAGCGCATCCATTTCTTCTGCTTCAATCGAAGTCGGTGTCCCGCCGCCCCAATAGACTGATGTAATCTTCATATTATTTTCAGTCAGCCACTGCCCCATTCGTTCAATCTCAATATGCAAACCATCTAAAAAGGTAGCTACGCGACCTTTTTTACGGTTACTTTGAATTGCATAAGCAGGGAATGTACAATAGGCGCATTTTGTTGGACAAAATGGAATACCAATATAGATACTCACCTCATTACCAATTGTATCTAAATCAGGGATTGTCATTAGTTGTCTTTCTACAATTTTTTCCATCAAATCTACTTTTTCATTTGATAATCTAAATTCTGTTACTAGTTTGTTTCTTATTTCCTCTTTAGATAGACCATTTCTCCTAAAGTTGTGATACAATTTGGTCGGACGCACCCCTGTAAGGATACCCCACTTCTGATAAATATTCGTCATTTTTTCAAGGTTTTCTAATAAAACGTGCGAAACCGCTCGCTTCAAGCGGATATTAACACCACGTTTATCTGCATCCTCTTCATATGTTTGGGTAAATTCACTTACAAACTGTTTATCGTCAACTACTAATGTTGATGTTGCAGAAACTGTGAAGTCCTCCGAAATATCATACATAAACGATACATGCACATCTGCCGATTCATTCTTTGTTGTTACTTTAGAATCCTCAAAGAATAAATTACAAATATGCGTAATAACACGAATCCAATCTTGTGGATACGTTTGATCTAGAGCAATCAATTTCATTTATTTTGCACTTCTTTCTTTTTAATTATTTACATACTTTTATTACACAAAAGGAGATGATGATTCATGCCAAAATTCACAAGGAAATCAATCACACATCAACTAGAGGATCATATGACAAAAGAAATACCATATGTTCTTATCGCTTCAGATTTAAATCATTCGATTCAAACACAAATTCAAATGATTCAACTGACAGTCGATGACCTAGCTATTTTACGCGTTATGCGCCCTATCGTACAAGACAATATCGATTATATTGTAGCAAACTTTTATGACAATCTCGAAAAGGAACCTTCGCTAGGTAGAATCATACGTGATCATAGTACAATCACACGCTTACAACAAACATTAAAAAAGCATATTATCGAAATGTTTGATGGTGTTATTAACGAGAATTTTTTACAAAAGCGTTATCGAATTGCTACCGTACACTCGCACATTGGCTTAGAACCAAAATGGTATATGAGTGCTTTCCAAGACTTATTAAATTATTTTTCAAATTTGGTGCAAACAACATTGTACCCATCTGAAGAACAATTTAAAATGTTAATAGCTGTTTCTAAAATTTTAAACTTTGAACAGCAAATTGTTTTAGAATCATATGAAATTCATCATCAAGAAGAATTAAAACAAGAAAATAATCGTCAAGCTGAAATGATGGGTGTAATACGCGATAACTCCGTTTCATTAAGTGAAATGACACATCAAACTAACAATGATTTAATTCATATGATGACGGTACTAAGTCAACTTGAAGAACTTTCGAGTAATAACTCCGCATTGGCGGAAGAAGTACGTGAAGCTGCTATTAAAGAGCAAGAACAATTAAAAGAAACAGAGCAAAACTCTGAACAATTGCAAGAAACGATGCATACAATTCAAGAAAGTGTTAATCAACTTCACACATTGAATAAAAAAGTGTCGTCCATCGCACAAATGATTACACAAATTGCAAATCAAACGAACCTACTCGCATTGAATGCTTCTATTGAAGCAGCACGCGCTGGCGAACATGGACGTGGATTTGCGGTTGTTGCTGAAGAAGTGAGAAAACTAGCTGAAAGTACAAAAGTGTCGCTTAGTGAGGTCGATCAAATTTTATCTGAATCCTACGATAAGACCGAAAACATTTCTGGAATTTCTAAAAATTTACAATCGTTAATTCATCAGTCAAGTGAAAAAGTAATGGCAACAGGTAGTTCATTCTGTAATATTGTCGATCATATGCATCAATTAACTGAACGAAACGATCATCTATTCCAAAGTGTTTCGGAATTAACAGCGAGCGTGAATTCCATTCAACAAAACTCTGAACGTATTCACCAATCTTCTGAAGATTTAGCTGGTATGTAAATTAAAAAATCAGGATGGGACGCTTTCCTTTTTTAGCTTTCACAAAGAAAAACTGGAACCACGCCACAGCGCGATTCCAGTTTTTCTTATGCTCATATGGGATGATGTTTTTACACGTATGACCCATCCCGATTTCTATATTCATTATTCTGCGTCTGGAATACTGTCGTATAGAGCTTGTACAGGTTTAATAATAACGCTTGTAATTTCATTAATTACAGCACTTACTTCCATTTCAGCTAATAGCATTGCATTAATTTTTTCGTTTTGTTGTGCTAATTGAGCTGTTTTTTGAGCGTATTGTAATTCTTCTTCTGATAATTCTTCACCGCTCGCTTGTTTTTCTTGTAATGTTAATTGCATTTTACGGAAGTTTGAGAATAACGCCACTGCATCAGCATCTTTCTTCACTTCTTCAATTGTAAATTCAAGTGCTGTGAATTGTTCTGTTTTACGGAATGTTGCTTCTAATTTGTTTAAATCGTCATAAATATTAACCATGTGTAAAAACTCCTTTGTATTTAAAATGCGACAGCGATAATCCCTTGCACGACACCAATGATTCCACCAAGTAAAAATCCTAGTACGGTAATCATTTTAAATTCGCGCTTTGAGATCCCAAGTACTAAATCTTCAAGTGTTTCTACCGGGAATTTATCGACTTGTTCTCTTACAACATTCTCTAAATCCATACGCGATAAAATATCTTCTAATTTATTTTCTACTTGTGTAAAGGTTGTCTCAACTAATTTTGGATATACATTGTCCTGTAACCATTTTGCACCATCTGGTAAGTAATGTACAAGCGGTAAGTCTAAACGATCTCGAATTGCTAATTGTTCACGTGCATATTTTTGAATGCGTTCCGTTGTAGAAGTGAAATCTAAATCACCTAATAATTGCGGAACTGTTTGAACTTGTAACTTATCCCACTCTTTTTGAAGTAAATTATTAAGCACATGGAATGTCGAATCCGAGCTTAAAAACTTCTTCACTTCTCTTTGAAGCATAGGCACAAGTGATGAACCATCACCAATAAACATCTGAATCATACCGCCGAATGTTCCTTTTGAGCTTAGGAAACCGTCAATTAAGCCTTTAATTGCCTGTTCTCCCTCAACTGTATCAAAGTATTGATCGCCTTTATTCAAAATGTAACGTGAAATTTCGGGAATTTTTGATTCTGCACGTTCTTTCCAACTAGCTGGTAGTAACTGTTCAACTGTCTGTGTAGCTAATACATTTTGCACTTGACCTACTTGTTGAACGATTAAATCATCTAATTTTTTCTCAATCATTTCTGGTGCATGTGAAAGTCCTGCTTGGTCTAACCATTGCTGCAGTGTTTTTTCTTCTGTGAAGATTTTCTCTTTTGTTTGTTGCCCTAACCATTCTAAAACTTTTTCACGCATCGTCACATTGAAAAACTTTGCTCGGAATGTGTCTGGCGTTAATAAATATTTTACAACTGTTTTTCCAAGTTGCTTCGCTAATTCATCTCGTCTACGTGGAATCAATCCAGGCGTAAATGGTAGTCGTTTTCCCCAGATATAAACTGGATTATGTGGACGAAACAACATTTTAATCGCTAAATGATTTGTCACACCACCGATTAATGAACCAATAACAACCATGAATAGAATTGTAATGACCGTATTCATGTAATCCACCCTTTTCTTTAAACTATCGTTATTATAACAGAGGATACTTTGTTCGGAAAATGAATCGTTTAGAAGTTTTAATTCGCTTTCCCTCCCTCATTCTGTTTATACTGAAAAAAAGGGGGATGAATGATGATTCAACATTTTACATTTGAACGATTATACGCAGGAGAAATGCCTGGTTGGCGTCTTTCTTTCTATTATAATAGAGAAAAGGTGACGGCTCTTTATCATGGAGATGGTGAAATTGAAATCGTGCAACCACAATCTTTTATCATTACTGAACAATTAAAAAAAGATATACATGAATTAATGGTCTTTCATGTATATGACCATTAAATAAAAAAGCAAACGAATCGATTTTCAACCGTTTCGTTTGCTTTTCGTTCATTATAAACTATGCTGTTTATTCCCAGACTGTAATTCATACATTTGACTATAGCGTCCACCTAGTGCAAGTAATTCATCATGCTTTCCACGTTCTACAATTTCACCTGCATCTAATACTAAGATTTGATCAGCATTTTTAATTGTTGAAAGACGGTGCGCAATGATGAATGTTGTACGACCTTTTTTCAAAACATCCATCGCATGTTGAATAATTTCCTCTGTTTCCGAGTCAATATTTGACGTTGCTTCATCTAAAATGAGAATGGCTGGGTCAAATGCAAGCGCACGTGCAAATGATACAAGTTGGCGCTGTCCAGCAGATAGTGTACTACCACGCTCGATTACAGGTTCATCTAAACCTTTTGGTAGATTTTTTAGTACACGTTCCCCACCAACCGCAACTAATGCATCTTCTATTTGTTTTCTTGTAATGCGTTCATCATTCAAACTAATATTAGATGCGATTGTTCCTGTAAATAAATACGGGTCTTGTAGTACGATTCCCATATGCTGACGAACGGTCTGTCTCGCATGATTTTCGATATTTTCACCATCAATTTTGATTGTTCCTTTTGAAGCATCATAATAACGGAATAAAAGATTGATAATCGACGACTTTCCTGAACCCGTATGTCCAACTAGAGCAACTGTTTCTCCTGCCTTAGCATCAATTGAAATGTCTTTTAATACATATTCTTCGTTTTTATAAGCAAACCATACATGTTCGAATTGTACGTGACCTTTATAACGTGCGATTTTTTCATCGCTAACGTCTTCTCCACTATAGTCTAGTAATTCAAATACACGTGTCGCTGCAACATTTGCACGCTCTAATCGCGAGAATTGATCGACGATTTGCATGATTGGGTTCATTAAACGTGTAATGTACTCAACAAATGCATATAAAATACCTACAGATGCAATCGACGTACCTGTTACTTCAAGTGAACCAAAGTACCAAACGAATGCAATGAGAATGATACTACGGACAACACCGACTAAATTGTGTGATGTAGCAGAATCTAAAAATAATAACTTATTATTGTAGCGAAAATGTTCATCATTAATTTGATTGAACTCATTCTTCATATTCTTCTCTTGCCCATATGCTTGAATAATCGTCATACCATTCATTGATTCATTCAACATACCATTTAAGTCAGATAGTCTTGAACGAATCGCATGATTATATTTCGAAGCATATTTACGGTACACAATCGACCATACAATGAGGATTGGGACAACGATTAATGCGAAGAAGCCCATCCATGTGTTTAAAGAGAACATGATAATAAAAATCCCGATTAATGTCATAAAACTTGCGGCAAATTGTGAGACAACAGTTACGAACAATTCACGAATTGCTTCGGTATCATTTGTAATACGCGACACAACTTTCCCAGCAGGTAGTCGGTCAAAATAGTTAATTGATAGACGTTGTAATTGACCATATACATCTTTACGCATTTTTTGGACAATGCGATTTGAACCGATTTGTAGCATATAAAACTGTGTATATCGGAAAATCGCAAAGATAACAACGGTTCCTAAATAGGCACCTAACATTAAATACAGTGGCTTTACTTCTAATCCAGATTTCGGCATGTTGGCAACATAATTGTCTAAAATATATTTAATAATTAATGGACCTGATAAGTCAGCTCCAACTGATATAGCAAGTAGCACAAGTCCCCAAATCATCGGTTTCTTATAAAGTAGTGCATACTGCCATAATCGCTTACGAACGGGCATCTTATTCGCCCCCTTTTACTTGTTGTAATTTGAATTGTTCTTGGTACCAACCAGGTTGTCTAACCAATTCATCATGTGTACCATATTGAATAATTTCACCATCATCGACTACAACAATTTTTTCAGCATGTAAAATTGCTGATAATCGGTGGGTTACAATAATCGTTGTTTTATCTTTTCGTTCATTTTGAATATTGTCGATAATGCGACTCTCTGTTTTTGCATCCACTGCAGATAGTGAGTCATCTAAAATAAGAATTTCTGGATTACGAATAAAGGCACGCGCAATCGAAATCCGTTGTTTTTGCCCTCCTGATAACGAGATTCCTTTTTCTCCAACCATCGTATCTAAGCCATCTGGCAGACGTTTTAAATCGTCTTCAAAGTTCGCCATACGAATTGCTCTAGCAATATCTTCTTCTGTTGCATCTGGCTTACCAAAGCGAATGTTATCACGAATTGTACGTGAGAATAGAATGTGACTTTGCGGTACATAGCCAATCCAATTCAGCACTTGCTCCTTATCTTGTAATTGAATCGCTTCATTCGCAATTTCTACGTCCCCTTCACCATGTGGATATTCACGCAATAACTGTTTCACAATCGTCGTTTTACCACTACCTGTCTTTCCGACAATCCCAAGTGTTTCACCACGATGTAATTCAATGTTTACATTCTTTAAATTAAGTGATTTTGATAATGGATATTGGAAGCTTACATCGTTAAATCTAATTGTCGTTGGTGTTTGAACGACCTTTCTTTCTTTAGGGTTCGGAACGTCTTCTTTTTCGTTCAATGTTTCACTCACACGATCCAATGAGGCATTCCCTTGTTGCATCGTATTGATTAATTCACCAATCGCCATCATTGGCCAAACAGCCATACCAAGATAAACGTTGAAAGCGACAAGACTACCTACTGTAATGTCGTTAATCGATACGAGATACGCACCGTATCCAAGTCCAATGACATAACTAAATGCTGTAATGAATTTACTGACAGGTGCGAATAAACCATTTACACGAGATACACGTAAATTCTTTTCAACGACTTCTTCGGTCTTTTGTGCAAACTGCTTTTCCATTTCACGTTCTTGCACATAGGCACGAACAACTCGTACCCCCTCGACTGCTTCTAGTACGCTATCATTCAATTCACCAAATGCTGCTTGAGAGATGGTATAACGTTTATGAATGAATTTGCCAATTTGTTGAAGTGCAATCGCTAATAGTGGTAATGGTAGTAACGCTGCAAGTGTCAGTTTCCAAGAGGTAGTGACACCCATCATAATAATGATGGTTCCAAGATAAAGCGTAGAATCAAGTAACGTCATGATGCCAAAACCAGCTGTTTCAGATACAGCTTGTAAATCATTCGTCGAACGCGCCATTAAATCACCTGTTCGATTACGTTCGTAAAATGGTGGTCGCATCCTCAAGAAATGGTCCATTAATTTCATTCGTAAGTCTTTTTGCAAGACATTTGCGCCGCCAAATAATTGGTACTGCCAAATGAAATTGACAATATACGCTGCAAATAATAAAGCGACAAGTGCGATGATATAATTCCATAACAATTCAGTAGTTAACTCTTTTGTATGAATGGCATCAATTGTATTTCCAATAATTTTAGGTGGGATGACTTCAATAATATTCGCTACCGTTAATAAAATGACGGCAGTTGTATACCTCCCCCAATTCTCTTTAAAAAACCATTTCAGTTTCGTAAATACAGAAAACATGTTTTCTCCTTCTTCCTTTTTACAAATTATCCCTTTAAAAAACAACAAAAAAAGGCGCACACCCTAAGGGCATGCGCCTATATTAGAGTATTGATGTGACACACCAATACAAATAAATACAAAATCGCTACATGTTGTCTTGTAAAGGTATGTGTCCATATGAATAGTTGTGTGTTACTGCAATTGTGTTTACTACTGTTAAGTTATTCATGATTCATACCTCCATTTTTTTATTTCACATTTCGTGTTTCTAAACAATAACATTTCGAATTCCGAATTGTCAACAATTTTTAGAAAAAAAAGATTATTACCATTTCTAGTCTTTACGTAAATATTATTTTTTTATGCCGTTTTTTCTTTATACATACAACTTTCATCCCATAAAAGCAGTTTGATGATTTGAATTTTTTCTAGTTCTATCTTATTATTAAAATACTGAACATTTTTAAACACACAGGAGGTGTACACTTTACTCTCCCCCTCATTTGGGCTAGGAGTAAAGGGATTCTTTGGAAATAGCCATACGGTTGACAGCATTCGCTGTCTTAATCGCCTGCTCTGCTTACTTTGTTGCAACGGAATTCTCCATTGTCAAAGTCAGAGCAACTCGAATTGATCAGCTAATCGCTGAAGGTAATAAAAAAGCTTTAAAAGCAAAAAAAGTTATATCTAGTTTAGATGAATATTTATCTGCATGTCAGTTAGGTATTACGATTACATCGCTTGGTTTAGGTTGGTTGGGTGAAGGTACAGTGAGCATGATTTTACGCCCTGTCTTTGATTTAATACATCTAAATGGTAGTGTGACAACTATCGTATCCTTCATTGTGTCATTCTCAATCGTCACATTTATTCACGTTGTAGTAGGTGAGCTTGCACCGAAGACACTTGCAATCCAAAAAGCAGAAGCTGTAGCTTTAACAACAGCACCATTTTTAATTCTATTCCATAATGTGATGTATCCATTTATTAAATTATTAAATTCATCTGCAAATGGTTTAGCTGCATTATTTGGTATTCGCAATTCAAATGATTCTGAAGTTGCTATGACGGAGGAAGAACTGCGCATTATTTTATCTGACAGTTTAAAAGGTGGAGAAATTAATCAATCCGAATATAAATATGTGGATAACATCTTCAACTTTGACGATCGTATCGCTAAAGAAGTTATGGTTCCACGTACTGAAATTGTTGGGATTGAAAAAGATCTAACACTCAAAGAAGTTTTTGAAGTAATGGGTGTCGAGCAATATACACGTTACCCAATTATTGACGGCGATAAAGACCACGTCATCGGTCTTGTTAATATGAAACATCTATTAACAGCTTATATTCGAAATCCAAAAGAAAATGGAGCAAAACCTGTTACAGCATTCATGCGTCCTGTCATTCGCGTCTTTGAAACCGTTCCAATTAGTGATTTACTATTAAAAATCCAGCGTGAACGTATTCATATGGCCATTTTAATGGACGAATACGGCGGAACATCAGGTCTTGTAACAATCGAAGATATCATCGAAGAAATTGTTGGTGATATTCGAGATGAATTTGATGCAGATGAAATTGCAGAAATCCGTAAACTTGAGGATGGGCATTATATCGTAGATGCAAAAGTTTTATTAGAAGAAATTAATGACATTCTAAACATCGAAATTGAAGATGATGATATCGATACAATCGGCGGTTGGTTTATGACACGTCATTTTGATGCGAAGAAAGGCGACCAAGTCTCTGAGCAAGGCTATGATTTTATCGTGCGCGAGTTAGAAGGTCATCACTTAATTTACTTAGAAATCATCAAACATCCTGAATTAGAAACAGAGTCTGATTCAACATTACTTACAGAAGAAATATAGTACGGGCGACGTTACATTAAAAAATGTAACGTCGCTTTCGTATGTCTAGATTTCTTTCAAGGAGGAAACATTGTGGACCCATATGAAAAGTTACGCAAAGGGGAAAAAGGTGCATGGCTTAGTATCATCACATACATCTTTCTCAGTTTCGCAAAATTAATTGTCGGCTATGTCGGTCATTCAGAAGCTTTACAAGCCGATGGTCTAAATAATACAACTGATATTATTGCTTCTGTTGCAGTATTAATTGGTTTACGAATATCACAAAAGCCACCAGATGCTGACCATGCTTACGGGCATATGCGTGCAGAAACCATTGCCTCACTCATCGCTTCATTTATTATGGCGGTTGTTGGTCTACAAGTATTATTTAATGCAATCAAAGGCTTTTTTGCCAATGAACATGAGCCACCCTCACTTTTAACAGCGGTTGTGGCAATCATTTCAGGTGCTGTCATGTGGGGCGTATATCTTTACAATATTCGACTGGCAAAAGAAATTAATAGCTCAGCTGTTAAAGCTGCTGCTTATGATAATCGTTCCGATGCATTTGTCAGCTTTGGTGCGGCAATTGGTATTTTTGCAGCGATTATTGGTTTCCCAATCATTGACTCGATTACTGCTGCCATTGTAGCCATTATTATTTTAAAAACAGCGTATGAGATTTTTGCTGAAAGTGTGCTAACGTTAACAGATGGATTTAATCAAACAGATATTGAGACGATTCGCACTACTGTATCAAATGTTGAAGGTGTCGTTGAATTGCGTGACGTTAAAGGACGTTATCATGGAAATATGGCTTTAATCGATGTAACTGTATCCGTTAATCCTTATTTAAATGTATGGGAAAGTCATGAAATTACGGAGAAAATTGAAGAAGCGATTCTTGAAGTATTACCTAGTTCTGTAGCGCTCGTTCATATCGAGCCTGAAGAATCTTTAAAAAGAAATTGACGAATTCTATTAAAGTTGTTATGCTAGGTCTAACTTATAAAGGGAGCAGGTGAAGTATTATGATGAATAAATATGAGATTGCGACAACTTCGCACGTATTTGGTATGCATAAAACTTTCTCCTGCCATGTAGCGCTATAATTATGTTATAGCTCTCTTTCAATGTGCGGTTAGGTTTATTGCATCCATTACGGTGCAATAAACCTTTTTTTATTACCACATTATTGGAGGAAATTACATTGACACAATTACAACAATACGGCTTTAAAGAGCCTTTTACATCTGAAGCTACAGCACTTTTAACACAAGCAGGTCACGAAAACTACTTGATTGGACGTATCACACTTGAACATAAACATAGTTATCGTATTCGCACAGAACAAGGTGAACTACTTGGAACGATTTCGGGTAAGTACGCATATAATGCATTCATGCGTAAAGACTATCCAGCAATCGGTGACTGGGTATTAGTTGAACAAATGCCGGGCGAACAGCGTTGTTTAATTCATAAACTTTTAACACGTACTTCGACATTCTCACGCAAAATGGCTGGTCTCGAAATTGACGAACAAATCGTTGCGACGAACGTCGATCTTGTGTTCATCGTTATGAGCTTAAATCACGACTTTAATGTTCGTCGACTTGAACGCTATGTACTAGCTGCTTGGGATTCAGGTGCATCTCCAGTCATTATCTTAACGAAAAAAGATCTATGTGAAGATGTGACATCATTCATTGAACAAGCAGAACAAGTAGCAATTGGCGTACCCATCTATGCAATCAGCACATTAACAGGAGAAGGAATTGAAGAGATACAAAATCTACTTCTACCACATAAAACAGCTGCGTTAATGGGGTCTTCTGGTGTCGGGAAATCTACGCTCACGAATGCGCTTGTTGAAGAAGAGAAAATGACCGTTCAACACATTCGTGAAGATGATTCTAAAGGACGCCATACAACGACACATCGCGAACTTTTTGTTTTACCAAAGGGCGGTATTCTCATCGACACACCTGGAATGCGCGAACTTCAACTATGGTCAACAGAAGGTGCTTTAGAATCGAGTTTTTCTGATATTGAACAACTGGCTGATTCTTGTCGTTTCCGAGATTGTTCACATAAAAATGAACCCGGTTGTGCCATTCAACAAGCTCTTTCAGATGGCTCATTAGAACAAGCACGCTATGCCAGCTATGTGAAGCTACAACGTGAAATTCGCTATCTTGAACAAAAGACGAATAAACAAGCACAACTAGCAGAAACACGTAAATGGAAACAAGTATCTAAACAGCTAAAAAATAAAAAGAAAAATCGTCTATAATATATAAAACCGTCTTGGACTATTTCTTTTTTAGCATTCAAAATGAAAAACTGGAACCGCACTGTGGCGCGATTCCAGTTTTTTATGTTCATATAATATGGTGTCCTTTACACGTATGTCCCAGTCTGTTTATTTTTCAGTTAAACCGTATTTTACAGCGTATAAAGCTGCCTGCGTACGATCTTGTACTTCTAATTTCGCAAAAATATTTGAGATATGCGTTTTCACCGTTTTCTCTGTAACAAATAATGAAGAAGCAATCTCTTTATTGCTCTTCCCTTTTGTCAATTCCGCTAAGACATCTTTTTCACGGCGAGTTAGTGGATTTTTAACGTGTGGCAAATGTTGTGTTGATTCTTGGTTCTGATCGAGTTGATGCGTCACTTCAGGATGCATACTATTCTCGCCCGCAATGATTTTACGAATTGTTAAAACGAGTTCATCTGGTTCAATATCTTTTAATTGATAACCTGCGGCTCCCGCTTCAATCGCTGGTAAAATATGATCTCGATCTGAAAAACTCGTCAACATCAAAATTTGAATATGTGGATACACTGATTTAATACGACGTGTCGCTTCAATACCGTCCATCTCTGGCATGACTAAATCCATTAATACAATATCCGGTTGATACACTGAAGCGAGTTCTACTGCTTCCTTACCATTTCGTGCTTCCCCTACTACCTCAATATCTTTTTGTGTTTTTAAAAAGAAAAGTAACCCTCTTCTTACAACATGATGATCGTCAGCAATCAATACTTTAATCATACAATCCCCGTTGCCAAAAACCTATAAAAATCTATAAGCAATGTTTATTTCCTGTTTCTTTGTATCTGCTTTTGCCGAAGCTACTCACATTTGATATGATACTCCACAGGCGTTAATTCGGGTACAACGAACCCTACACATTAGTAGTGTCTTGTAAGTGACTAAGCTACTAATTCTCCAAATTTAGCTAAATTTAACGCAGCATTCATATCTCTGTCTATCTCTAATCCGCAGTCACACTTGTAAACTCTATCAGATAATTTTAAATCTGATTTAATTTGTCCACAGCACGAACATGTTTTAGAAGATGGGAAGAAACGTCCAACTTGTATAAATTCAATTCCGTATTTTTCACATTTGTATTTCATTTGACGGAGAAATTCATACATCTTTTGTTTGGCTACTACTTTAGCTAAATGACGATTTTTCATCATTCCAACTACATTCAAATCTTCCATCACAACTTTACAAGGTTTGGTTTTCACTATTGTATTTGTTGCTTGATGAATGTGGTTGTTTCTAATGTTAGCTAACCGTCTGTGTAGATTTCGTATTTGCTTTTCGATTTTTATAATGTTACATGTTTTGACAAATCGGTTTCCCTCCTTATTCATCTCATATTTTCGAGAAACGCTTCGCTGTAACCTACGTAAACGTTTCTCAATCTTTCTCACTTCTTTTGTTTTGTTAATGTTTTTGAACACCATTTCATTCGAGCAAATTGCTAATTCTTTAACTCCTAAATCTACGCCAATTACTTCATTCGTTAATTCTTGTTTTACTTGTTCTTGCTCTACTCCAACAGAGATATACCAATACTTTCCGTCAAAAGATACTCTAGGATTAGTATATTTCACCCCCATTGGGACTTGCTCAGAAGTTGCAACCCATCCTACTTTCTCAATTAACACCGTGTTCTTTTTTACTTTAAGTTTCACATTATCATTATAGAAAGAAGGTTTAGATTTCTTTTTAGATTTGAATCTTGGGCGTTTCGCCAAACCTTTAAAGAATCTCTTATACGCATTACAAGCATCTTTAACAGCTTGTTTAGCTACATTATTTGACACTTCACTCAACCATTGGAAGTCCTCTTGTTTTTTAATTTGTGTGATTTCTTTTCTTAAAACATTGTCAGATAAGAATTTCAACCCTCGTTGATAATTTTCTTGTTGTCTGGCTAATGTCCAATTGTATACCCATCTTGCCACACCAGTAGATTTCCATAACTGAATTTCTTGTTCTTTAGTTGGTTTAATTCGTATCTTCTTTGTTAGTATCATTCTCTTTCAACTCCTTAATTAATTTCTTAGCCTTATTCGCCCGTCTCCCTTGTAATTTGCAACTAAATATAGTAACAATTTGAATTAAATCTTCGACCAACTCTTGATTATCTGTCTTTGGAGTATTGTCGATAACCTCAATCTTTGTTCCGTATTTAGCAAATAAATTTTCCAAGAGTTCAAATCCGAATTGTAATAACCTATCTTTGTATAAAACTACAACTCGATCTACTTTGTAATTTAGGACTAAATCAATAACATCATTTAACCCTTTTTTGTTGTAGTTTATACCACTACCTATATCTTTCACAATCTTAAATGGATTACCTTGAGACAGTAAGTATGATTCCATGTTTTCCACTTGTCTCTGCAAATCATCCTTTTGCTTATGAGAAGATACTCGACAGTAGCCGATAGTTATTCTCGATTCTGATTCAGGAGAATGTAAACCAAGAAAATATTCAAGTTGTTGTTGAGAGTAATAACGGTGTCCAGAAGGTGCAGTATATTGAGGTTTTAATTTATTTGTCTTATCCCAATTTCTTAAAGTCTGAACTGTTACTCCGATTTCTTTAGCGAATTGACCAATACTATATTTTTTCATACATTACATTCTCCTTTGAATTAGTGGATAATTCTATTATGTTATGAAATGTATGAAAAACCAATAGTTTTTTATAGATATTTATATATTTATTCTAACTGTTTGTTACCTCCTTAATAAGGTAGTCGAATTAATATTTCCGTCCCTTTTCCAATATCACTCACCCAGTCAATCGTTCCTCCAAGTGCTTCTGTACGATCACGCATACTTTGTAAACCAAGTGAAGGAAGTGCAATAGACGAATCTACTGAGAAACCACGACCATCATCTTTAATAACAAGTAAAATATCACTATGCGTTACACGAATAATGATTTGAGCTTGTTTTACACCTGCATGTTTTCGTACATTATTCAAAGCTTCTTGTGCAATCCGGAATAATGCTTCCTCAATTTTAGAAGGGAACTGTAATACACCTGATACTTTTACATCAAGTGTGATACCAAGCATTTCAGCATAACCTTTTAGTGCTTCAAGTAACCCTGTTTCTAATCCTTTAGGACGAAGTTGCCAAATGAGTGCGCGCATCTCTGTTAAAGCCTCTTGTGTAAGTGACTGAATTTCTGCAAATGTCTCTTTTACTAACGGTTCATCTGTCATTTCGATGCCTGCACGAGAAGTCAGTGTGACAGAAAAGAGTAGCTGATTAACTGAATCATGTAAGTCACGTGCTAGTCGATTTCGTTCCTGTGCAAGTGCAACGTCTTTTTCTTGTTTTGTAAGTAAAATACGCTTAATTGCTGAGCCAATTTGGAACGCAATCGACTCTAATAATGCAAGGTCATCATCTGAAAAACGTACCGTATTAGGAGATGCAACATTTAATAATCCGAACTTTTCAGGTCCTGACTGTAATGGAACCGTCGCATGATGAGTAATTGCATCATGTGCTTCATTAGAATGCTTATTCGCAAGTTCAATGCGCTGACATTCTATAATGTTTGATGCTTTCTCTAGTTCATTATTATGGTATTTCGATAAACACCAACAACCACCCTTACATAGATAGCGACACCCCTCTTGTTCTAAATTATTCGGCAAGTTGGCTTCGGCAATTAGTTCATGACGACGACGATCTTTAATAAGAAAGATCCATCCCGTTTCAAACTTCGTGCCTTCAAGTAACTTCTCTAGTGCTAATTGAAGCATTTGTTTCATTTCAGTTTCTTCATTTAATAATTCTGCAATTTCTTTCAATAATGCGATATTTGAATGGTCTGCTTTCGTCAAAGTACCACCCTCCGTTCTATACTACCTTCTATTGTACATGGAAATGCCCTTTTCTCCTATGCGAATCCTTTCATACTTTTGACGGGTATTATAAGAGTAAACCAACAAAAAAACTTTGAATTTGAGAGAATTGTATTTTACAATGTTTGTAAAAGCCTTTATACTCAAGTAGGAAAATAATGTAGAACTAGGAGAATTTCAATGTCTAAAAAAATAGAATATAGTATGTTATTTATGTGGGTTGTATCACTTGTAGCGATGATGGGTTCTCTATTCTTCTCTGAAGTGATGAAATATGAGCCTTGTACATTTTGTTGGTACCAGCGTATTTTAATGTATCCACTCGTATTGATTATTGGAATTGCGTATATTCAGCGTAATGCACAGATTGCTGTTACTACACTTGTCTTTTCATGTATCGGTGCATTGGTAGCATTTTATCATTATGGTATGCAAAAAATACCATTTTTACATGATAATGCAATAGCTTGTGGACGTGTACCATGTACAGGAGAATATATTAACTGGCTTGGTTTTATTACGATTCCTTTCTTGTCACTTACTGCATTTGTATTGATTTTCATCACAAGTATCTTTATCTTTAAACAAGGAAAGAAGGAGGAAATGTAATGGCAAAAAAGAAAACGAATGTCCCTAAGAAAAAAAATAATGCTGGAATTCTAATTATTATTGCTTTAATTATTGTAGCTATTTTTGCAGCTTTATTATTACTTAATAAAAGTTCAAATGATAAAAAAGAAGAAGGTTCTTCACTATACGGAGACCATAAAATTAAAACACAATCAACAATCGATCAATTAGATGATGAAAATTATCAAAATATCATCTTACCAGATGCCTTAAAAGAAAAAATTGATAGTGGTGAAGGAACTTACGCTTACTTCTTCTCACCTGAATGTGTACATTGTCAAAAAGTAACACCAGAGTTAATGCCTTTAGCAGATGAAGCAAAAGTCCATATTAACCAATATAATGTTTTAGAGTTTGAACAAGGTTGGCAAGATTATAACTTGGCAGCGACACCTACACTTGCTTATTTCAAAGACGGTAAAGAAGTTGGTCGTCTTGTCGGTGAACAACCAAAAGAAGCATTTGTGAAGTTTTTTGAGGATATGAAAAAACAATAGAATTCATTGGAGAGGAATCGCCTGTATATGCGGTTCCTTTTCTTCTGATATGCTATAAAAAGGGGTTATACATATGTTCGGAACGATTTTTAATTGTTGCATGATTTTGATTGGTAGTACTATCGGAAGCTTAATGAATAAAGGGCTAAAAGAACGTTATCAAACGATTTTGCTACAAGCGATGGGATTTGCTGCTGTCGCACTTGGTATTAATGCAGTAACACAATACTTACCCAAAAGTGAAGAACCTGTTCTCTTCATCGTTAGTTTAGCGATTGGTGCAGTAATTGGTGAAAAAATCGACATTGAAGTACGTTTCAATCGATTTGTTGGACGCTTTTCAGATGGGCCACTCGCAAAAGGTCTATCTACAGCTATTCTTTTATTCTGTATTGGTACATTATCCATTCTCGGTCCTATTAATAGCGCCTTACAAGGTGACCATACATACTTAATTACAAATGGTATTTTAGACGGTGTAACGTCGCTCGTACTCGCTTCTACATTCGGTTTTGGCATCGCATTATCCGCAGTGGTACTCTTTTTATGGCAGGGCTTCTTCTATGTGATGGCTTTATTTTTAAATGACTTTATGACGGAGTCTTTATTAACTGAAATCTCGATTATCGGAGGCATTCTTATTTTTGCGACTGGTTTGAGTATTTTAGGAATTAAAAACTTAAAAAGTCTTAATATGTTACCTGCCCTTTTAATACCTCCAGTTTACTTAACTTTTAAACATCTTTTCTTATAAAATGAAATGAAGGGTTACGCTTTTGAGCGTAACCCTTCATTTTTTTATTTTTTCAGATGGAATGTATCCGGATGTGAGCCATAACGCTCATCTCGATTTAACATGTCAATCGCTTGCATATCTTCAGTAGTTAGTTCGAAATCAAAGACATCCGCGTTTTGTTGAATACGTACTTCTTTTACAGACTTCGGAATGACGATTAAGTCATGTTGTAAATGCCATCGAATAATCACTTGTGCTGCTGATTTACCGTATTTTTCTCCGAGCTTCACAATTGCTTCATCTTTTAATACGCGACCACGACCAAGTGGTGACCATGATGTAATGGCAATATTATGTTGTTTTGCAAAATCACGATTCTTTTGTTGAATCAAATGAGGATGTAGCTCGATTTGATTCACCATTGGTTGTACATTCGCTGTCGCTAATAACTTCTCAAGATGATGCGGTTCGTGATTTGATACACCTGTAGCGCGAATTAATTTTTCATCGTATAAGCGTTCAATCGCACGATAAGTATCTATATATAATTCAGGAACCGGCCAATGCGTTAAATATAAATCTAAATAATCCATATCTAATTTCTTTAGACTTGTCTCAAATGCTCGTAACGTTTGGTCGTATCCTTGATCGGTATTCCAAACTTTCGAGGTGATGAATAATTCCTCACGCTTCTTTTTTGAATCGCGTACAGCTTGTCCTACTTGTTCCTCGTTATCATATAAAGCAGCTGTATCAATCGCAATGTATCCTGCTTCAAGGGCATGTGACATGGCACTATATGCTTCATCTGGATTCGTCATTTTATATACACCTAAACCAAAACGTGGCATTTCAACACCATTTACTAACTTTTTCGTTGAATGTAGATTTAACAAATGCTCTCACTCCTTTTCTACAGTATACCCCTATTGTCACATTATTTCGAGAATACTTATTTTTTCAGTACACCTTGCTTTTTCACCTCTTAGCGAATATTATAGACGTTGTCAAAAAAATCGTTCGGCTTTAAGGAGTTATTATTATGTTTAAATTAAAAGAAAATGGAACGTCTGTTAGAACAGAGCTTGTTGCTGGTCTTACAACGTTTTTAACAATGGTTTATATTATTATCGTCAATCCGACAATTTTAAGTGCAGCAGGTGTACCGAGCCAACAAGTGTTCATGGCGACAATCATTGCCGCAGTATTCGGTACATTGTGGATGGCTCTAGTTGCCAATTATCCAATTGCGATTGCACCAGGTATGGGTTTAAACGCTTTCTTCACGTATTCAGTTGTTCAAGCATCAAATGGTGAATTACATTATACAACTGCTTTTGCTTCTGTATTTATCGCCGGTATTTTATTCATTATTTTATCCTTAACACCTCTTCGCTCTAAATTAATTACAGCGATTCCGAATAATTTAAAATTAGCGATTACTGCTGGTATTGGTTTATTTATTTCGTTCTTAGGATTACGTATGGCAGGTGTCGTTGTAGACGATCCAACAAACTTAATTAAATTAGGTGATTTAACAAGTCCAAGTGTGCTATTAACACTTGGTGGTCTTATTATTACAGCGATTTTCATGGTACGTCGTGTACCAGGTGCTATTTTCATTGGGATGGTCATTACCGCCATCATCGCGTTCTTTACAGGGCAATTAAAAATTGATGAACTTGTTGCGATGCCACATTTACCAGAAGGTATTATTGTTTGGAATCCGATTGATGCTTTAAAAGAAGTTATTGCACGTAGTTTATACGGTGTTGTATTCTCATTCATCTTAGTAACACTATTCGATACAACAGGTACATTAGTTGGTGTAGCGCGCCAAGCTGGTTTAATGAAGGGTGAAACACTACCTCGCGCACGTAAGGCCTTACTTGGTGACTCATTCGGTACAACAATCGGAGCAATGTTTGGTACATCACCAACAACAGCTTATGTAGAATCATCTGCAGGTGTTGCGGCTGGTGGTCGAACAGGCTTAACTGCTTTAACAGTTGCCGTTCTATTTATTATTGCTTCATTCTTCTCACCTTTAGTTGCTTCGGTGTCAGGTGTTTCTGCCATTACGTCACCTGTTCTAGTCATTGTCGGAACATTGATGATTGCATCTGTTCGTCACATTGAATGGGATACATTTGATGAGGCACTTCCTGCATTTTTAGTGATGCTTATTATGCCACTCACTTCAAGTATTTCAACAGGGATTGCATTTGGATTTATTGCATATCCGATTTTAAAAATCGTCAAAGGTGAAGCAAAAAAAGTACATCCTTTACTTTATCTATTCGCTATCCTATTTATTATTCAACTTGTCTTTATCTAAAATAATAAAAAGCCAAAATCACAACACACATGCGATTTTGGCTTTTCTTATGTTCAGATGAATCAATATACCATCTTCTTATATTTAAGTATTATTTCGCTTCTTCTTTCTTCTCATCTTCATCATCATATTGTACGGGATCTTGTGTATAACCATCTCGTTTTAGCTCTTGTTCATCGCGTAGTCTTTCCATCTGTTTTCCTAATTCTACAACGTCACTGAAGTTATTCGTCATATGTCCACTCGACACATTATCTTTACCTTTTTTCATCATTACCACGCCCCTTTTTAAGCCTTTACTATGTGTACCCTTTTAAAAGACTTTTCAAACCTTTTTATGCTATGCTATTTGAAAAATGGAGGCGATTGGCTCATGCGTATTTTATGGGACTTTGATGGAACCATTATGGATACTTATCCTGCTTATACCGATATTTTATATGATATATTGAACGGACAATTTACAAAAGAAGAAATCTATCAACAACTTAAAATTTCACAATCACATGCGATGGATTATTTTCAATTAACAGATGAACAACGAAAAGAAATGATTGAAAAAAGTCGTGCGATTACGAATTACACACCATTCCCCTATGTTGAAAACGTTCTACAACAGGCTGAAGTAAATGTTATTATGACACATATGAACCGAGCTTCTGTTGAACGTATTTTACAAGAAACAGACTTAGCCAAATACTTCACAGAAATTGTCGCCGGTGATGATGGTTTTGCACGAAAGCCAGACCCTGCTGCTTATGTCTATTTACATGAACGCTATGAACTCGACTATGCGATTGGTGATCGTGAGCTCGACTTAATCCCTGCTAAAAAAGCTGGCTTTAAAACGATTATGTTCCAAAACGATTGTGACGTTGCTGATTATACCATTAATGACTATCATCATTTTTTCGATTTAATTCCTTAAATATCAAAAAGAAGAAATCGTACAATCACACGATTTCTTCTTTTTTTATTCTATAAAATTGGTTTAAAGCTTTGTTGACGTAGCGCTTCGTAAATAATAATCGCTGCTGTATTTGATAAATTTAATGAGCGTACGTGGTCGCTTTGTGGAATTTGTAGGCACATATGTTGTTTGTCTTCAATTAATTCACGTGGAATACCTGTTGTCTCTTTTCCAAACATAAAGAAGATATCTTCTTCTGTATTCGAATAATCAAACTCTGTATAATTTTTCGTCCCGAATGTTTCGATAAAATAAATTGTCGCCTGTTGATGCTTTTCAAAAAATTCTTCTACATTGTCGTAATATGTGATATTGACACTTGACCAATAATCCAGTCCTGCTCTTTTCAGCATCTTATCATCTGTTGAAAAACCTAATGGACGAATTAAATGTAGGTGTGTATTAGTTCCAGCACATGTTCTTGCAATGTTACCTGTATTTGCTGGGATTTCGGGTTGATATAGGACGATGTGTAACGTCATCTAAGGGCACTTCCTTCTATTTTGTAATAAATGATAGTCCTTTTTCTATTTCCTCAAGTACTTCTTCATCTTGTTCCTTTTGTAGCGCTTGTTCTAATATTGCTTTTGACGCTGGCGCATCAATTTTCCCAATCGCATAGGCTGCTGCACCGCGAATAACAGGTCGTGTATCTTTTTGTAGCACTTCTGTTAGTGTCGGAATGGCTGATTCCTCTTTAAAATGTGCAAGTGCATAAATCGCATTTCGCTGCAATGGTTTCTTCCCTCGCCAAGAACCTGAAACATGACCAAAATCTTGTTTAAACTGTTTATTGGACATGGTTAGTAGTGGTTCAAGTAACGGTTTTGCAATTTCAGGATCTGGGAAGAACTCTTCATGAATTAAATTATGCTTACGCTTATTTTTCGGACAAACAGTTTGGCATGTATCACAGCCATAAATACGATTCCCTAAATGTGTTCGAAACTCATCTGGTAATGTATCTTTTGTTTGTGTTAAAAAAGCAATACAGCGCTGAGCGTTTAGTTGTCCTGCTTGTACAATCGCACCTGTTGGGCAAACATCTATACACAGGCGACAATCTAAGCATTCATCTTCTATTGGCTCATCCGCTATAAACGGAATATCTGTAATAATCTCTCCTAAATAAACATAAGAACCGAACTCTGGCGTAATAATATTCGTATTTTTACCACTCCAACCAATTCCCGCTCTTTCTGCAACAGCTCGGTCGGATAACTCCCCTGTATCGACCATCGACTTCGTTCGTGCATGTGGATGATGTGTATGAATAAATTCTTCAAGTAACGCTAATTTCTCACGTAAGACGGTATGATAATCGACACCCCAAGAAGCACGACAAAAAATACCACGTCTCGCACCTTTCTTCCCTTGTGGTGCATTCAACATCTTAGACGGATAAGCTAATGCAATCGCAATGATACTTTTTGCGTCTTCTAATAACAAGGTAGGCTCCGTACGTAAAGTGACATCAGATTCTTCAAATCCAGACTGATAGTTTAACTGTTGTTGCTGAATAAGACGTGCTTTTAAATCAATAAACGGTGTAGCAGATGCGAAACCAATTTTATCGATTCCAATGGACTGAGCATATTCTCTAACTTGTTGTTGAAACGATAAAACGTTCATTTGGTTTCATTCCTTTCTATATGATACAATTGGCAAAAATGAACAGATAGGTGATGTTTTATGCACATTCAACTAAATGAACAATTAACCAATCAAATAACAGATTTTAAAATCGGCACTGTCCATTATACCAAAATTATCGTGGAAGAATCGCCCCAAATGATTAAAGGACGTACACAATTATATCAAGAGAATCTATTTTTAGATTTACAAGATACACCTGTCGCAGAACATAAAGCCATTCAAGAATGGCGACACATTTTTAAAACACTCGGTGCTGATCCAAGTCGCTACCGTCCATCTGCTGAAGCATTACTACGTCGCATTGCAAAACAACAATATTTACAACCCTTCCACTCTGCTGTCGACTTAAATAACTTCTTTTCACTACAATATGAGATTCCTGTAGGGATTTATGATACGCATGCTTTACAAGGTGCTATCGAAATGACTGTAGGAACAGAGAATAGTATGTATGAAGGATTAAATGGTCGTGATGTCAAGTTAGCTGGAATACCTGTAAGCTGTGATGAACAAGGTCCATTCGGTAGTCCTTATGTCGATAGTAAGCGTAGTGCAGTTACTGAAGCCACAACAGATGCACTTCAAATTTTCTATCTTCCACCATCACTTTCTCATGAGTCATGCGAGCAGTTACTCGCTTCTGCTTCTAAGATGTTTACACAAATCCACGGGGGCGATGCAACATATGCCATTTTGAATAAAGAACAATTACAGACGACCATTTAAAAAAGTTCGGGCACGATGTGTGTCCGAACTTTTTCTTTATTCTACACCTGGTAAAAAGGCTAGTACTTTTTCATCTGCATCTA
Source organism: Kurthia sp. YJT4 (assembly GCF_030219945.1). Taxonomy (NCBI): domain Bacteria; kingdom Bacillati; phylum Bacillota; class Bacilli; order Caryophanales; family Caryophanaceae; genus Kurthia; species Kurthia sp. YJT4. The sequence goes on from NZ_CP126689.1 coordinate 2,493,096, forward strand.
AAATAACATCTACACCTAGGGGAATACCGACATTTAAATCCTCATGCCCAAATTTAAAACCACTCACAACAGGCTTATTGAAGTCTTTAAAATAACTTGTAAATAGTGCATCTAACGACGGTGAATCTGTATAATCACGTGGTTCTGCGTGTGTAAAGCTACCGATGACTACACCCGCACAATGTTCGAACTTTCGTGCCATGCGTAATTGATTCAGCTTCGCATCAATCTGTGCTGGCTCTAATCCAATATCTTCGATGAGTAACACTTTATTTGCTGTATCCACTTCAAATTTTGTTCCGAGTGATTCACACAGTAATGTTAGATTACCGCCAACAATCGGCGCACGTACACGCCCTTTTGCGATTGTTTGAAGTGGTGAAATACGTTCATCATAGTAAATCTCTGCTGGATTAAATAACTGCTCAAACATTAAATACGTACGTTCTGGGATATCCTCTCTACCTAAAGAGGAAAGTGTTGGGCCATGGAATGTTACCAAGTTACTCAACTCACCAATCGCTGTGTGTAAAAATGTAATATCTGAAAAACCCCAGAAGATTTTTGGATTTTCTTCAAATAGCATATAATCTAATTGATCTGCAATACGCGCAGAACCATATCCACCACTTGCACAGAAAATAGCACGAATAGACGGATCTTCTACCATACGCTGTAAGTCACGTACACGTAATTCATCACTACCAGCTAAATAATGTTCTTTCGCTGTAACACTCTCACCCATTACATATTGAAGCCCTAACCCTTCAATAAAATCGAGTGCTTTTGTTAATTGCTGTTGATTCGGCGGACTAGCAGGAGCGACAATCCCTACTGTGTCACCTTTTTGTAAACGCATCGGTCTTTGTTTCATATGCCAAGCTCCTTTTTTTATACTCTCCTCTATTATAGAGTGATTTGAATCATAAGTGTACACACTTCAATCACTAAACCGCAAATGACACCTATACAAATCGCTTTTTTCTTCATCTGAACCTCCGAATTTTTTTCTTTCATTATAAAAATCGAATATGTCAAACAGATGTCTGTTATAATAAGAACAAAGATTCGTTTTTTTGAAAGGGAGATGACAATGGAGAAAACACGTTGTGCATGGGCAAATGTTTCCGAGCTTGATCAACAGTATCATGATGAAGAATGGGGTGTACCGATTACTAAAGATTCGGATTGGTTTGAAACACTTATTTTAGAAAGTATGCAAGCGGGCTTAAGTTGGGCAACCATTTTAAAAAAGCGTGAAACGATGCGCGAAGCATTCGATTATTTTGATTATGAAAAAATTGCACAATATGATGAAGCTAAAATTGAGCGCTTACTACAAAACGAAGGAATTATTCGTCATCGTGGTAAATTAACAGCAATGGTTCATAATGCTACCTTATTCATGGATATTCAAAAAGAATTCGGAAGCTTTAACGAATTCATTTGGACTTACACAGGGGGTACACCAATTCAAAATCACTTCACACAATTATCTGAAGTGCCTGCGACTACAGAACTTTCCACACGCATTAGTAAAGATTTAAAAAAGCGTGGTTTTAAATTTTTAGGTCCGACAACGGTTTATGCTTTTATGCAAGCAAGCGGCCTTGTAAACGATCATGTAACAACTTGTTTTTGCTATAAAAAAGATCTGCATGGTGCTTAAAAGCATGCAGACCTTTTTTTATTTAATACGCATCAACAAAGTCAGAGAAGAATCCATGAACACCCATTTGTTTATGTCTTTTCATCGTACCTCGGTCATTCACTGTATACGTATAAGAAACAATTTTTTTCTTTTTCAATGTTTGTACTAAAGGGGTATTTACAAATGTTTTATCAATACTCACTGCCCGAATACCGCGTTCATCACAAAATTCGGCTAATGATTGATTTGTATAACTTTCACGCCCAATCACATAGAGTACATCTTTAAAACCATAGTTTTTTAATAGTTGATAGTCTTGTTTGTAGAACATTTGAGGAATAAGACGATTTTTATCACGTGGCTTTAAGTTTTTAGTATAGACATTAATTTTTTTATATAGTGTTTGTACTGCTTGAGGTGACTTTGTTTTACCATCTAAAATAATATAAACATCATCATATTTCTTCAACAATTTAATAACTTGTTGAAAATCGATTGGTTTATATTTGTCTTTATAAAGTCGATTCTTAAAAGTTTCATATGTTTGGTCTTTTGTATCTTTCCAATCATGTCGCGCTACTACTTTTCCATCACTTGTCATATTAATATCTAATTCAATGAGACGATGACCTTTCTCATAACTATTTTGAAAAGCCTCAAGTGAATTTGTATATTTATCTCCTTCTATTCCACCACCTGCATGTGCAATGATGGTGTTTTCAGTCCACTCATAAGACTGGGCAAATGTCATATAGCTCGTAATGACAGCGATTAAAAAAAGTGCAGGAACAAAGACTCCAATAAAACGTTTCATTGTACCCTCCTTTTTCTAAGACATCATATCTATCATACTATATGTAAACAGAAATAGAAAAAATTTTTAAATAAGAAAATAGATTAACTAAAAGTATTTCATATACCTTTTAAAATTCAAAGAGGTTGTGACAAATAGTTCATTTCCTCTTTTAGAGTTCGCAACGAAAAAATGGAACCGTGTCACAGCACGATTCCGTTTTTTTCTTATACTTCATCATCATATTCATATAATTTTACTTATTGTTACCTTCACTAACTACCTCAAAAGCAATCGCTTCTTTTGGTTTAATCATATATAAGACAAATCCAATGAGACACCATACACCTAAAATTAGCCATTCCATAGGCCATACAAGTGCTGAAGGCATGCCTGGTAAATAGAATGTAATGAATAAAATACTCAATGCAATCGCTGCCACTCCTGTAAACTTCCAATATTTAATGCGATATGGACGATGTAATTCTGGTTCTACTTTTCGTAACTTCATAAACGCAAAAGATACTAATAAGTAACCTACGATAATACCCACTCCACCAGCATCTACAATCCATACAAGTGCCGGTCGACCTAAGAAAGGCGCAACTGCTGCTAAAATACCCAAGAAGATAATCGCATTTGTCGGTGTTTTGTATTTCGGGTGCATATAGGCAAACCATTTTGGAATCATATGATGTTCTGCCATCGCATATAAAATACGACTCCCTCCGATAATGAAGGCATTCCAACTTGTAATAATTCCTGCAATACCACCAATCACTAGGACATATCCCCAAACAGGACTACCAAATAGTGCAACCATTGCGTCTGCTGTTGCTAATTGACTTGTTAAAAGTTGTTCGTCTGGTAGTGCTGCTGCTACCCCAAAGACAACGAATAAATAGAAACATACCGCACTGACAATTGATACAATAATAATACGATCAATTGTTTTACCAGGTGCTTTAATTTCTGCTGCTACTTGTGGAATAACATCAAACCCTACAAATAAGAATGGAATCATAACAAGTACAGATAGTGTACCTCCGAATCCATCTGTAAACATCGGATCTAAATTTTTCATATCACCATTCGCAAAAGCCCCATATACCATAAGAGCTGCTACTAATACAATCGCAACTGTAAAAACATTTTGGAAAATAGCTGCTGGTTTAATTCCAAAGAAGTTTAGTGCTGTTAGTGCGACTGCACCTACAGAACCGATTAAAGCCCATGTAAGATACACTTCCCAACCACCTAATGTCCAAAGACTTACTTTATGTTCAACAGGCATTACGTAATCAATAACCGTTGGTAATGCGACTGCTTCAAATGTTACAACAGATACATAACCAAAAAGTACACCCCATGCTGCTACAAATGCGCTCTTTTTACCAAAAGCACGCTGGACGAATACTAATCCGCCACCTGTTTTGGGAATCGCTGCTGAAAGCTCCGCATACGTTAAACCGATAAAGATTACAAGTAATCCTCCTAATATGAATGCAATAATCGTTCCTAAAAAGCCTGCCCCTGTAATCCATTCCCCTGATAAAACAACCCATCCCCAACCAAGCATAGCGCCTAGTGATAGAAAAAGTACATCGACCTTTGACATCGACTTTGTAAATTCTTTATTATTCTGATTGCCCATGTTAATTTCTCCCTTCATGCTGTAGACTCTCGTTGCTTTCAAGCTTAAAAGCATGCTACACATTTTCAAAAAAAGCTAATACAACCCCATATATTCTGTATTAACTTATATAAATTCCCCTTTATTCCTTTCTTTATAGTGCTTACATAGATTATGAAGAATACCACTTTAAAATAAAAGAACCATCTTTTTCTTTTTTTTGGAACCAGTTCATTAGCACAGTATTTACTTATATTTAAAAGACAGATACATACATTTTCATAATTTTTACAATTCAACTAGAACACATAAACAGAACAAAAAAAAT
>NZ_CP126689.1:2502500-2677500 GCF_030219945.1 Kurthia sp. YJT4
TAGGCACATGGTTTCAGGATCTCTTTCACTCCCCTCCCGGGGTGCTTTTCACCTTTCCCTCACGGTACTGGTTCACTATCGGTCACTAGAGAGTATTTAGCCTTGGGAGATGGTCCTCCCAGATTCCGACGGAATTTCACGTGTTCCGCCGTACTCAGGATCCACTCTGGAGGGAATGAACTTTCAACTACGGGACTGTTACCCTCTATGGTAGGCCTTTCCAAGCCGCTTCATTTAACTCATTCCTTTGTAACTCCGTGTAGAGTGTCCTACAACCCCAAGAAGCAAGCTTCTTGGTTTGGGCTCTTCCCGTTTCGCTCGCCGCTACTAAGGGAATCGAATTTTCTTTCTCTTCCTTCAGGTACTTAGATGTTTCAGTTCCCTGAGTCTGCCATCAAAACGCTATGAATTCACGTTAGGATACTGTTCGATTAAAAACAGTGGGTTCCCCCATTCGGAAATCTCCGGATCAAAGCTTACTTACAGCTCCCCGAAGCATATCGGTGTTAGTGCCGTCCTTCATCGGCTTCTAGTGCCAAGGCATCCGCCATGCGCCCTTAATAACTTAACCTAATTGATTCCAATCTGCTGCGTAATACTTTGTCAGCTACACTTGTTCGAATGCTCATGTACGTATGTACACTCCGCTTCTCACTGCATTTGCTTTCGCGTCTTACTTGCATCTTGAAATAATTTTCACATAAGTTATTAAGCCTAAAAAATTAAAACTTAATAATTCAAAATCTATAAAAGAAATTTGTGTTTGTGTTACTTTCAATGTCGTTTTATCCAGTTTTCAAAGAACAAGTTTGAAGATCATTTGCATGAGCCTTCAAAACTAAACAGCAAGTAAGATAATCTGTAGAAGACCAAAGGTCTTTTCCGTTATATTCCTTAGAAAGGAGGTGATCCAGCCGCACCTTCCGATACGGCTACCTTGTTACGACTTCACCCCAATCATCTATCCCACCTTAGGCGGCTGGCTCCTTACGGTTACCCCACCGACTTCGGGTGTTACAAACTCTCGTGGTGTGACGGGCGGTGTGTACAAGGCCCGGGAACGTATTCACCGCGGCATGCTGATCCGCGATTACTAGCGATTCCGGCTTCATGCAGGCGAGTTGCAGCCTACAATCCGAACTGAGAACGATTTTATGAGATTAGCTTACCCTCGCGAGTTTGCGACTCTTTGTATCGTCCATTGTAGCACGTGTGTAGCCCAGGTCATAAGGGGCATGATGATTTGACGTCATCCCCACCTTCCTCCGGTTTGTCACCGGCAGTCTCCTTAGAGTGCCCAACTAAATGATGGCAACTAAGAATAAGGGTTGCGCTCGTTGCGGGACTTAACCCAACATCTCACGACACGAGCTGACGACAACCATGCACCACCTGTCACCAATGTCCCCGAAGGGAAAATCCTATCTCTAGGACGGTCATTGGGATGTCAAGACCTGGTAAGGTTCTTCGCGTTGCTTCGAATTAAACCACATGCTCCACCGCTTGTGCGGGCCCCCGTCAATTCCTTTGAGTTTCAACCTTGCGGTCGTACTCCCCAGGCGGAGTGCTTAATGCGTTAGCTGCAGCACTAAGGGGCGGAAACCCCTAACACTTAGCACTCATCGTTTACGGCGTGGACTACCAGGGTATCTAATCCTGTTTGCTCCCCACGCTTTCGCGCCTCAGTGTCAGTTACAGACCAGACAGTCGCCTTCGCCACTGGTGTTCCTCCAAATCTCTACGCATTTCACCGCTACACTTGGAATTCCACTATCCTCTTCTGCACTCAAGTTCCCCAGTTTCCAATGACCCTCCACGGTTGAGCCGTGGGCTTTCACATCAGACTTAAGAAACCACCTGCGCGCGCTTTACGCCCAATAAATCCGGACAACGCTTGCCACCTACGTATTACCGCGGCTGCTGGCACGTAGTTAGCCGTGGCTTTCTAATAAGGTACCGTCAAGGTACGTTCATTTCCTAACGTACTTGTTCTTCCCTTACAACAGAGTTTTACGATCCGAAAACCTTCATCACTCACGCGGCGTTGCTCCATCAGACTTTCGTCCATTGTGGAAGATTCCCTACTGCTGCCTCCCGTAGGAGTTTGGGCCGTGTCTCAGTCCCAATGTGGCCGATCACCCTCTCAGGTCGGCTATGCATCGTTGCCTTGGTAGGCCGTTACCCCACCAACTAGCTAATGCACCGCGGGCCCATCCTACAGTGACGCCGAAGCGCCTTTCAACTTCAAAACATGTGATTCGAAGGATTATCCGGTATTAGCCCAGGTTTCCCTGAGTTATCCCGATCTGTAGGGCAGGTTGCCCACGTGTTACTCACCCGTCCGCCGCTAAATCAGAGAAGCAAGCTTCTCGTCATTCGCTCGACTTGCATGTATTAGGCACGCCGCCAGCGTTCGTCCTGAGCCAGGATCAAACTCTCCATAAAAGTAGTTTGAAAGCTCATTTGCTTTGCTAGCGTTATCTTTTGATAACAATTGCTTATTCACTTAACGTGATAAGACTTGTTTGTGATTATCTTCTTGCTTGTTTAGTTTTCAAGGTTCATGTTATTGCGTCGTTTCTTAGCGACTTCAATATCTTATCATCTTATCGATTTGTTTGTCAACAACTTTTTTAAAAAAGTTTTTTCGACTTATCAATCAATGTTGATGTGTTGTTTTGTTGTCATGTCTTACTGACATTTAATATAATACAATAACTTCTTGTTCGAAGTCAACACTTTTTATAAACTTTTTTAAAAACTTTATTCAACCTTATATAAACGATGTTTTACATCATTCGACTTCGTCGGTAAAAGTTCTATCTTAATATAACCTTTATCAATTAAGTATTCAACAAATACCTCTAAGTTAATCGAGTAATTTTTCAATTCTTCATGCTCATGTAATTCTTGAATCGTCCATACATCTTTTTGTTTCATTACTTCAACAATATGACGACCGCTCTCAACAACCTTCTGATCTATAAAACTTTCTATATAAACGATTACTTCTAAAATCTTTTGTTCAATAGGTCGTGGTTTTTCAATAAAACCTTCATATAAATCATAAATTTCATTATTATATGTTTTTACTTGTTCCCACACTTTTAACTCTGGGTAAACACCTACTTCAATAATAGAAAGTCTTGCTACATGATGTAGACATTCCATCATTTGAAAGAAAGCATCTACATAATCACGTTGTTCAAAACTCACACGACCTTCTTGAAATCTTCTAAGTAGCTTTGAAAATTCAATACCAAGTTTTACATGTCGACCGTATCGTGGATTATTTCGCATCTCTTGTCGCAGTGAATAAATTGTTTCATTACGATCAAATACAACACGACCGTCCATAATCCAATTGATAATTTTTTTATTCGTACCTAACAGTAACCATTTACGCAATTGTTTGTTTGTCACGATATGCATAGCTGCATGATGTTCTTCATATGTATAGTGTTTTGTAAAAACAGATAGCTCTGCTTCTGCTACTAATATAAGAAGAATCGCATCTATATTATCTGTTTCAGGACTTAGATCATCAATCTTTTCGACTAAGATAGCACCTAATGTATTTGGATCACTTGCTCGCTCTTGATAAATTGGACGTAAAATATGTTCCACTTGAATTCCCCCTGCTTCTACTCATTAGAAAGTCATGTTCGAAAACGCACAAAATGAAATCCAGACACATGCATAGATTCATCTCTATCTTTAATCATATTAAAACGAACGTCACTCGGCAAGAGTTAACAATAAAAAAAGGAATTGCGTTATGCAACTCCCTCTTACTATTATTGCGACTGCTCTTCTTGACATTCAGGACATACACCATAAATCTCTAAACGGTGTGAATTAATTTTAAAACCTGTTACGTGTGAAGCGAAATGTTCAATTTCGTCAAGCCCAGGGTAATGGAAGTCTACAATCTTACCACATGACTGACAAATCGTATGATAGTGTTTGCTTGTAACAAAATCAAAACGGCTTGCATTATCGCCATATGTTAATTCTTGTACTAATCCAGATTCTTTAAATACACGTAAATTATTATAAACAGTGGCTACACTCATATTCGGAAATTTTGACTCTAATGATTTATAAATCTCATCAGCTGTTGGATGTGACATCGCTTCAATCAAATATTCTAAAATCGCATGACGCTGCGGTGTTATCCTAACGCCTGTTTTCTTGAGCGTGTCTAGCGCAGTTTCTAATTGCATTTCAGACATCGCCATGCACCCTCTTTCATAAGTATTCTTTAATTATAATCGTTATAATTAGTTTATCTAATATTAGTAGTTACTGTCAACTTCTTATACTCAAAATTAAAATACCACGCAGCTATTCTCAAATAGAAGCGTGGTATTGAAAATTAGTAACCATTTTTTAAATTTACTTGGTTTGTGATTTGATCATAATCATCCTTACGATAGTGACGATAGTTTTCTTTAAAAATATCGAAACTTCTTTCAAGATAACGAGAAGACTGACTTGAGACATGTGGCGACACAGTTAGATTCTCTAAGTCGTATAGTGGTGAGTCTGATGGTAAAGGTTCTTGTTCAAATACATCACACACTGCATAGGCAATCTCTTTTTGTTGTAACGCTTCTATTAACACATTCGTCGCAACTAAATCGCCTCGTCCAAAATTCAAAAATAATGTGTCGGGGTTCATCGCTTTAAAATGATCTGCTGTTAATAAATATTTTGTTTCTTTTGTACTTGGCAAAACAGACAAAACAATCTCAGCTCGAGGTAATGTGTCTAATAATTGATTGAAAGCAATCATTTCATCCATATAATCTGCCTGTTTACCTGAACGATTACAACCAATTGTGTTTACACCGAAAGCTTGAAGTAAACGCCCCATCTCACTCCCAATTGCACCTGGTCCTAAAATAAGAGCTGTTGCACCATTTAACTCTTTTGAAGGCATTTTTCTTTTCCAATTATGTGCGCGTTGTTCTGCATAGATTGCCGGTAACGAACGATAATATGAAAGAATGTGTGCTAAAACGGATTCTGCCATCGGCTTTTTATGAATGCCTCTTACATTTGACACAATAATTTCGGTTTCGTCTAACTCTGCAAGCGGCATTTTCTCAATTCCAGCAGAAGCAACAAAAATCCATTTTAGATTTTTCATGGACTTCATATGCTCAGGCGTTAAGTCTTCTCCATATGTCACAAGAATCTCTGCTTCATTCAAATGATTGTTATCTACTTTTGTCTCGTAGATGATTTGTTCTTCTGGCATGAACTGTTCTAAATCCTTTTTTAAATCTGGTCGTGGATCAAATGTGAAATAAATCATTCATTCTCACCTCTTAAAACTGCTGCTACTTTCGCAACATGATCTTTGACACGAACATTACGCCATTCTTCTTGAACAATACCTTCTTTATTAATTAAAAACGTCGAGCGTACAATTCCCATGTATTCTTTACCAAAATTCTTTTTCAGTTGCCATACACCATAGGCTTCTGCTACTTTGACATCTGTATCAACTAATAAAGAGAATGGTAAGTTATGTTTTGCGATGAATTTTTCATGTCGTTCAGCTGGATCTGGACTTACACCAAGAATGACAGCATCTAAATCTGAAAAATCTTCGTAAGCTGCAGCAAAATCACAAGCTTCTGTTGTACAACCAGGTGTCATGTCTTTTGGATAGAAGTATAAAATTACATTCTTTTTACCTAAGAAATTTTCTAACGCTACTTGTTCCCCTTTTTCATTTGGTAATGTAAATAAAGGTGCTTTTTTATTTTTCAATGATTCCATCTAAATCCCTCCATGAATTGAATTATTTCTATTGTAACAATATATTTGGTAAATATCGTGAATTTTATATACAATGAAAAAATAGTTGACCGTTTCTACAATATGATATAAAGTTACGACGATAAATAATGAAAGAGAGGTTACCCACTTTCACATGAAATTAGGTGCCCGGATATTAAAAACAGGTGTAGCAATTGTTTTCGCACTTTACCTAGCGAACTGGTTTGAACTACCTGCTCCTATCTTCGCAGGAGTCGCGGCAATCTTTGCTTTACAACCTTCCATCTATCGGTCTTACAAAACCATTATTGAACAAGTTCAAGGGAATCTAATCGGCGCTGTTATCGCCGTTATTTTCGGTCTTACATTTGGTCATTCCTATGTAGTCGTTGGATTTGCTGTTGTGGTGACACTCATCATTATGATGAAGTTCAAATTAGAAGGGAGCATCTCACTTGCTCTCGTAACGATTATTGTGATTATGGAATTTCAAGAAGGCTCTTTCATCGAGTTCGCGATGTGGCGATTTGTCACAGTCATGACCGGTGTACTTGCAGCATTCATCATCAACTTAATTTTCTTACCGCCTAAATACGAAGAAAGATTATTCACATCGATTAAATATTTACAAACAGATATTATTAAGTGGATTCGTCTCGCTGTTCGTCAAGCATCTGAACATACATCAACAAAACAATCTTTACGTCGACTTCGCAAACAGTTCGAACGTGTAAATAATTTGTACAAATTATTTAAAGAAGAACGTGGTTATACAAAAAAAGCACGAAATATGAAACACCGTAAACTTGTCGTCTATCGTCAAATGTTAATTACGATGACGAAAAGTATCGAGGTATTAAATCGTCTTCACCTTCATGAAAATGAATTATCGCATCTTCCTGAAAAGTTCCATATTATGATTCAAGAACGTCTTGATTTCTTACTAACATATCACGAGCAACTATTGCTAAAATATACGGGTAAGTTAAAAGCTGAACATACGACTTGGATTGGCGAAGAAGAATTCTTACAACGTAATGAAGTCATGGATATTTTCGCGCAACATATCGTACATGAACATGCGAGTGAAAGTGAAGAAGAATTCTCAAGTTACCACTTGTTACACATTCTTTCACGCATTTTAGATTATGAAGAGAACTTAGAACATCTAAATACACTGATTACATCGTTCATTCAACACCATGCATCTGAATCGTTCAAAGAAGAAAATGAAGAAGTTATTTAAAAAAACCGAAATCGCGCCTTATGATGCGATTTCGGTTTTTCTGTTTTAATCTAATACTTGTACTTGGAATAAATCGTGATATGCTCCGCCTGCTTGCATAAGCTGTTGGTGCGTTCCATGTTCTTTTACTTCACCATGATCGATGAGCATAATTTGATCGGCATGCGTAATTGTCGATAAACGATGCGCAACAATTAATGTTGTACGATTATGCGCTAAGCGATCTAATGATTCTTGAATAAGTGCTTCGCTCTCCAAATCAAGCGCTGAAGTCGCTTCATCTAAAATTAAAATCGGTGGATTTTTTAAAAATACACGTGCAATAGCAACACGCTGTTTTTGACCGCCAGATAATTTCACGCCACGTTCCCCAACTAATGTGTCATAACCATCTGGGAATGACATAATAAAATCATGTGCGTTCGCTGCTTTCGCTGCTGCATAGACTTCTTCATCTGTCGCCTGTGGATTCCCCATCAAAATATTTTCTTTAATTGAGTCACTAAATAATACATTATCTTGTTGAACAATCCCGATATTTCGGCGTAAAGATTCAATCGTTAAATCACGTATATCTTGACCATCTATTTTAATCGACCCGCCTGTCACATCATAAAAACGTGGAATCAAACTAATGATTGTTGATTTCCCACCACCACTCATACCAACAAATGCAGCTGTTTGTCCTGGTTCAATCGTAAAGTTCAATTGATTTAAGACATTTCGACCGTCATCATTATACCGGAATGCGACATCATCAAACGTTACTTTACCTGCTACTTGTTGTAATTCTTTCGCATTTTCACGATCTGTAATGTCATACTTTTCATCCATTAATTCAAACATACGGTCCATTGAAGCAACAGATTGCGTTAAAGTAGTTGAAGAATTAACAAGGCGTCGAAGTGGATTATATAAACTATCAATATAGCCGATGAATGCTGCTAGTACACCAAGTGTTAAACTACCATGAATCACTTGATAACCTGCATAACCAATTACGGCTACTGGCGCCATACCTGTAACTGTATTAACAACCATGAATGTTTTCGCATTCCAACGTGTTTGGTCTAAAGCTTTTTCTAAAAAATTGCCATTTGCTTTTTTAAAAACACCTTGTTCATGTTGTTCCAGTGTAAAACTCGTAATGACACTCATTCCTTGAACACGTTCATGTAGATAACTCTGAACACCTGCTAAAGCTTTTGAACGTTCACGCGTTAACGTACGCAATTTTGTAAAGAAGAACTTTACGCTAATAACATAGAATGGCAACGCGATTAACGTTACAAGTGTTAATTTGAAATCCATGTATAACATGATACCAATCGCAATAACAACTGTCACAAGGTCAATCCAGACATTCATTAACCCCGTCACAATAAATTCCTTTGTCTGTTCTACATCATTAATGGTACGAGAGATAACATCTCCTACACGATTATTCGCATAGAATTTCTGACCTAATTTCTGCAAATGTCCATACATATTGGTTCGAATATCATAAAGCACACGGTTACTAATACGCTGTGCAAAATATTGACGGTAATATTCGATTGGTGGACGAACAATAAAGAATAAAAATGCCATGAAAATTATCCACATGAATAATTTTTTTGTCTTTTCATCCGGTGGTAAACCATCATTACTAATAACATCATCAATGATGACTTTAATTAATAACGGTATCGCTAAGGGAATCATGAATTTGATTACACCGAGGATAAAAGCAAATACGATATCCCATTTATACGGTTTTACAAATTTCATGTACCGTTTCATACTATCCATTTGGATCACTTCCTTTAAATTTCACACGACCTATTTTGTCGCAAAATTCATTATAAGTTTTATTTCGTAAATAGAAAAGGTTTAAAATTTTCCAGTCGAAATAAAAAAACGTTCTCAGAAACCGAATGGATTTCTAAGACCGTTCTCTCTTCTACGAGACTATGCGTTTTGTTCTTGTCCTTACTACTCTTCTTGCTGTTTAATCTGCTTATAAAATTCATAGCGATTCGTCCAAGCTTCAATAAAGTCCGGTGCAAAAGGTCCCCTTCTTTGTTGAATCCAGTTAATTAATTTGTTCACATTTGCTTTTAAAATACTATCGATAACTGGTGGATAATTCATCTCTTGTTTATGCTGTTCATACTCATCTTCATCTAATAATGTGTATGACATATCGGGAAAAATTTTCACATCCAAATCATAATCAATGTATTTAATCGCATTATGATCAAATACGAATGGCGAACTCATATTGCAGTAATAATAGACACCATCTTCACGCAACATACAAATAATATTAAACCACAGCTCTGTATGGAAATAAGTGATGGAAGGTTCACGCGTCAACCATGTTCTTCCATCTGACTCTGTCACCAATGTGCGCTCGTTTGCACCGATTAAAATCTTCGGTGTACTTTTGAGGACCATTGTTTCCTGCCATACACGATGAATTTGACCGTTATGCTTGTAGCTATGAATTTGTACAATGTCCCCTTCTGCTGGAATTGTCATTTTTAGCCCACCTTTGTGAAACGTAGTCATTTAAAGAACTTCTTTGTAACATTATATCAATGTAGACATTAAACGTGTAGCAAAAAAGTCATGTTCCACTAAAAACTTCAAATTCCTTCTTTTTCTAACATTTTAATTAAAGCTTTTTGGTATGCACGCGATACGATTGTAAAATCTTTTGCATCGGTACAGGTAATGGTAGATGTTCGATTTCATCTAATGTGAACCACTTACCCGACTTCGATTCGCCCTTAACATAGAAAGCTTTTAGATGCCAAACGATGTGTGAGAAGATATGTTTTAGTTCAACTAATTCTTCCTGACCATGTAATTCAATTTCATGTTCTTTTGTATACTGTGCAATGCCTGAATAATCTGCCGTTTGTTCGACCATTGGGAATTGCCACATATTCGCAAGAAGTCCTGTAGCAGGTCTTTGTTCCATACAAATCTGTCCTGCTTCATTTTCAATGACATAAACATCATAATGCAATTTTTTCACTTTTGTTTTTTTCACTTTTACAGGTAACTCTGCTGTTCTTCCTTCTGCAAATGCGCCACAATAATCACGAACAGGGCAAAGTAGACATTTCGGAGAAGTAGGCGTACAAACTAATGCTCCTAATTCCATTAATCCCTGATTAAAATCAGATGGATGATCTGGATCAATTAAATCCATTACAGCTTTTTCAAATACTTTTCTTGTTTTCGGTAACGCAATATCATCTTCAATTAATAGCACACGACTTAATACACGCATGACATTCCCATCAACAGCATGTTCAGGAACACCGTACGCGATACTTAAAACAGCACCTGCCGTATAAGGCCCGACACCTTTTAATTTCGAGATTTCATCACGTGTATTTGGTACAATTGATCCGTAAGATTCAACGACTTCACGTACACCTGCTTGTAAATTACGCGCACGTGAATAATATCCTAATCCTTCCCACTGCTTTAATAAGAAGGATTCTTCCGCTTCAGCTAGTACTTCTGGAGTTGGGAACTTTTCTAAAAAATTTTCGTAATAAGGAATGACGGTGTCTACACGCGTTTGTTGTAACATCACCTCTGAAACCCAGATTTTATAAGGGTCCTTCGTTTTTCGCCAAGGTAAATCTCGCTTTTCACGTTGGAACCATTCGACTAAAAATTGTTGAAACTCTTTTTTGTATTGATATGACACTGGGGGCCTCCTTGAATTAAAATAAAGATAAATCGGGTATAGCAACTTTAAAAGGCGATTCGTATTGTAAGGAGTTGAAAAAATGGATACTGGGACTCACTTAGTTATGGGCATTACGATTAGTGGCCTGACATTTGCAGATCCAACCGTTGCAGCAAGTACTGCAACAGCGACAGCGGTTATCGCTGGCGTCATGTTAGGATCACAAGCGCCTGATATTGATACGGTATTAAAGCTTCGCAATAATGCCGTCTACATTCGTCATCATCGAGGGATTACACACTCGATTCCGGCAGTCTTTATTTGGCCTACATTAATCACACTTGTCCTATTACTGTTACTACCAGATGCCAATGTACTTCATCTCTGGTTATGGACTTTTTTTGCAGTCGCCTTACACGTATTTGTAGATATTTTCAATGCTTATGGTACTCAAGCTTTGCGGCCATTCACAAAAAAATGGATTGCGCTTGGGATTATTAATACGTTTGATCCGATTATTTTTGGATTGAATGTAATTGCCATTATGATTTGGGCATTCGGTGCTGATCCTGTCATCACGATGTCGATTTTATATGGCACACTCGTCATTTACTATATCATAAGAACTTGGCTACATCATGCTGTAAAGCAAGCTGTTCAAAATACCATTCCAGATGTAAAAGACATCTATTTATCGCCTACACGTTACTTCTTCCAATATCGTGTAGCAGCGAATTCCGATACACATCATTATGTTGCAAGAGCTTATGGACGTTCAATTACTTTGCTCGACAAATTTAAGATCGAGCCACTACCCGAAGAAGAACTTTTCGAAGTTGCTATTCAAGATGAAAATTTAAGAAGTTTTCTATCCTTTTCACCCATCTATCGTTTTGAAATTCGTAAAATCAAAAATAATTTAACCGAAGTGCGGCTAATCGATTTACGCTACCGCAGTAATAATCGCTATCCATTCGTTGCGGTAGCGCAAGTAGACGAACATTTAAAAGTCGTTAATTCTTATACGGGCTGGATTTTCTCAGAAGAAAAATTACGTTCGAAATTAGATTAAAACTAAAAAAGCACAATGTGGATTAAATCTCATTGTGCTTTTTAACTATATAGAAAGAGGTGTTTTCAATCGATTTACTATTTTTAGCAAAAGAACGTTTCCCTTTATTTGCTTTATTCCTTTTTTTATTTTTATTATTGTTAATTACACTCGTTATTATTTTAAAAAATCAAAAGAAACTGTCCAAAGTGTTTGTCATTTGGACGGTCATCGTACTTAGCCTCTGTATCATTTTACTTTCCGTTCTTACACTTCTACTACTTTCTTTCGGTTATAACATGTAAAAAGTGAGATAGCGTATTCGACACGCTACCTCACTTTTTTAATTTAATAAATCTTTATATTTTGGATTACGCGCTACAAATTCATGTAGTGTCGAACCGTAACTTTCAATCCACTGACGTACCATTTTCTCTGTCATTTCTTCACCCTTATATGAATAACCTGCTTGCGCATAAGTTGATTCAAAATCAGACCATAATAACTCAATCCATGTACGTGCCTTTTCTTCACTTAAATTCTCATTCGATTGTTGCAGTAACTCTGCCAACTCTTGAATTTTTGTTTTCAAGTTAAAAAGCCTCCTTCACATCTACTAACATCGAAATAGGAATCGCTTCGATTTGCTGTTCTCCGCCTAAACGATATCCCCATGCATATACTCCTTTTAAATAATCAATTTTAAAGAATACACCTGGGTCTCCTTGAATACGGTAGATTTCTCCGACTTTAAAATCTTCAGGGTTTAATAAAAAAGCTTGTGCTAAAATCGCTTTACGCTCGTATACTGCATACTCATTTAGAATACCTAATTGTTCTGCACGACGCGCTTTTTCACGTAATGTCGCAATCAACTCGCGTAATTCAGTTGGTGTCATCTCACTATACTTTTTTTCCATTATTCCTGTTCCCTCTTCTCTATATACTGTTCAATCACTTCAGCTGGAAAACCTTTTTGATACAAAGCTTGCTTAACACGCATACGAAGTTCATAGCCTTCATACTTCTGACTATATTTTCTCCAAACTTTCTCTCCTTGTAAATCAATCAGGCTCGTCCATTCATCTTCTTCTGGTTGAATGACAATCGTTTCAAGTACTTGTTGTACGATCGAAAAACTATATCCTTTTCGCACTAAAAATTCCTGCACTTTTTGTTTAATTTGACTTGGTGTTTTGCGTTGCTCTTGTCGTACTTTTTTCTCCGCAAGCTCCATCGCCATACTCAATTGCTCTTCTTCAGAAAAAGCTTCCACAACTTCTTGTTGTAACTTCGGATCGATTCCTTTTTGTTTTAAATCTTGTAAAATCGCTTTTGGTCCTTTTTTAGATGTGCGTTTTTTCGTTTCTGCGAGGGCTGTCGCATACGTTTCATCATTTAAAAAACCAAGTCGTGTTAATTTTTGAATGGCTTCTTGAATAACTGCCTCACCAAACTCTGCTTTCAGCAACTTCTGATGTACTTCATGCTCACTACGCATTTGATACGCTAAAAAAGATAAGGCCCGATTATAAGCTCGTGATACTTCATCATCAAAGGCAATCTCTCCAACCGCCATCTCATCAAGAGACTTCCCCTTCGTTAGACCGTACTGAATGATAATGGCTTCATCCACACTGAACGCATATTTCTCATCTAAATAAATATTATAGCGTTCTTCATTTCTTTTTTGTCGTGTAATTTTCGTAATCACGCGTGCCACATCATCACCTCCACCTTGCCTCTCATTATACATCTTTTCAACGTGACAACCCAGACCTTTTGATTGCATGTCTAAGTCATATAAAGGGTACAATAAGGGAAACTAGAAAAAGGAATGATGTATTTTATGAAAATCGTTATTGCAGGTGGTAGTGGATTCGTAGGACAAGGGTTAACTGACTTTTACACGCAACAAGGACATGAGGTCATTATTCTAACTCGTAAACAAAGTCATCGTGTTGGGAATGTACAATACTGTCAGTGGTTACAACCAGATGCAAAACCAAATGAATTACTTGAAAATGCAGATGCCTTTATAAATTTAGCAGGTGTTTCATTAAATGAAGGCCGCTGGACAGATGAACGCAAAGAAGCCATCTTTAAAAGTCGTATGCAAGCGACTACTGAAATCATCCGAATCATTGAAGACCTTGAAAATAAACCAAACGTATTAGTCAACGCAAGTGCAGTCGGTATCTATCCAACATCAAAAGCGGCTGTTTATACCGAGTCTTCTACACAAAAATCAACCGACTTTTTAGGACGTACGGTAAAGAAATGGGAAGAAATCGCAAAACGTGCGGAAGCCTATGGTGTACGAACTGTTTTCACACGTTTCGGTGTCATTCTAGGTTCAGGTGGTGGCGCATTAAAATTAATGGCCATGCCATATGATTTCTATATTGGCGGAAAACTCGGCTCAGGTATGCAGTGGGTATCATGGGTACACATTGATGATGTTGTCGGTGCAATTGATTTCGTTATTTCAGACGATACAATTTCAGGCCCAGTTAATGTAACCGCACCACATCCTGTTCGCATGGAACAATTCGGCAAAACAATCGCTGAAATTAAGCGCAAACCGCATTGGTTCCCGACACCAGCCCCTTTACTAAAAGCAGCGCTCGGTGAAAAAAGTAAGATGGTATTGGAAGGTCAACATGTAAAACCAACTGTTTTATTAGAACATGGTTATACATTCCATTATCCAAAACTGTATGACGCCCTTTCAAATCTGCTATAATGGAGAAATGATTTTTGATTATGGCAAAAGGACGTGGCACGTATGGCACAAGAAACAATAATGGAAGTCGGCAAACGCATTCCATTGAATATAAAAAAATTAGGGATTAATGGCGAAGGAATTGGTTACTATAAGCGAAATATCGTCTTCATCCCTGGCGCGCTTGTTGGCGAAGAAGTTTACGCTGAAATTACGAAAGTGAGCCGAAACTTCTCAGAAGCAAAAGTATTAAAAGTACAAAAAAAATCCAAGCATCGTGTGACACCACCCTGCCCTGTTTATGAAGCATGTGGTGGTTGTCAGTTGCAACACATGACGTACGACAGTCAACTTGTCGCAAAACGTCATGTAGTATTACAAGCACTTCAAAAATATGTACCGAATCAAGCGAAGAAAATTAACGTGAAGTCAACAATTGGCATGGATGATCCATGGCACTACCGTAATAAAAGTCAATTCCAAGTGAGAAAACCAGGGAAACATGTAATGGCTGGACTATTTGCTGAAAATAGTCATAAATTACTCGACTTAAATGATTGCCCTGTTCAACATGAAATGACGACATTTGTAACGAACAAAACGAAAAAAATCATCGAGGAGTTGGATATTCCAGTTTACGATGGTCGCTCAACAAAAGGTATTATTCGTACAATTGTGGTACGTGTCGGCGTTCGCACAGGTGAAGTTCAACTTGTCATTGTTACAACACGTAAAAACTTCCCGCAAAAAGAAGAACTGATTGAAAAGTTACAACACATTGATGAGCGTGTTGTATCCATTGTTCAAAATATTAATTCTGAAGATACATCGCTTATTTTCGGTGACGTTACACGTGTATTAGCAGGAAAAGAAACGATTCATGAGGAACTAGGTGAATTTGCATTTGATCTATCTGCACGTGCTTTCTTCCAATTGAACCCAACGCAGACGGTTCATCTATACAATCAAATAAAAAAAGCTGCTGCACTCACTGGTTCAGAAAAAGTGGTCGACGCTTACTGTGGTGTTGGAACAATTGGACTTTGGTTAGCGAAAGATGCGAGCGAAATTCGTGGAATGGATGTTATTCCTGAAAGTATCGATAACGCAAAACAAAATGCTGAAAATCATGGCATTCAACACGCCATCTATAAAACAGGCACTGCTGAAGATTGGTTAGCTCGTTGGCAAAAAGAAGGTTTTGTACCAGATGTCTTAACAGTAGACCCACCACGTACAGGACTTGCACCAAGCTTCATTGATGCCGTTCTAAAAATTAAACCAAAACGCTTTGTCTATACATCATGCAACCCATCAACACTCGCAAAAGACTTAGCACAATTAACGAAAATCTATCACATTGAATACATTCAACCTGTAGATATGTTCCCGCAAACAGCTCATGTGGAGTGTGTTGTGTTGATAACGAGAAAGTGAAGTCGTGAAAGTCTTGAGAATACTGGATTTCATAAAATGAAAGTAAATCTGTCCACTCGACTCGAACCCTCTATATGCGTATAAGGGAACATATCGAGGGTAATTTTTTAGCAAAAAAGGACATAAATTTAGGTAGGGTTGAGTTGACAGATTAGATAAATTCGTAGGGTTGAGGAGATAGGATGGATGTAATATGGATGTGGTGTATAAATATGAATAGCTTAGAAACATATTAAAAATGAAAGGGAGTGTATATCTTATGGCAGGACCAGATAAGAAAAAACTATATCCAAATGAAAACATAAAAACAGTTTGTTATATAAAAAATCTCCCAAAACGCTTCAATGTAGAAATTGGCGAATATACCTATTATAGCGATAATAAAAAGTCTCCAGAGAAATTTTATGATAATATAGAGCATCACTACGAATTTCTAGGGGATAAACTGATAATAGGCAAGTTCTGTGCAATTGCAGAGGGTGTTAAGTTTATTATGAATGGTGCAAATCATAGAATTGATGGAATTACAACCTATCCCTTTAATATCTTTGGCTGTGGTTGGGAGAAGGTAACTCCAACAATAGAGCAGTTACCATTCAAGGGTGATACAGTGATTGGAAATGATGTATGGATTGGACAGAATGTTACCATTATGCCTGGTATTAAAATTGGTGATGGTGCGATTATTGCTGCTAACTCAACAGTAGTAAAAAGTGTTGAACCATACACAATATATGGTGGGAATCCAGCTAAATTTATCAAAAAACGATTTAGTGATGAAAAGGTTGAATTCTTGCTAAAGCTCCAATGGTGGAACTGGGGCGAAGAGGAAATATTTAATAATCTTGAAATGTTAACATCCGAAGAAGGACTAGAGCAATTAATGAAAAATCATTAGACACGGGGCATTTCTACCACGGCACAAAAGGGGACTTAAATCGGGGGGGTTGCTGGAGCCTCGATTTAGTTCTAATTATGGCGAGCAAAAAAAGGCAAACTTCATCTTTAGCATAATAGCTTCGAGATTTATCGCTTATAAATTTTAATTTGAACGGAGGGGTTGCATGGTAAATAAAACAGATGCCATTGAGATAATAACATATGCTGAGGAAAATAAAATTAACATTTGGATAGATGGCGGTTGGGGAGTAGATGCATTATTAGAAGAAGAAACAAGAGTACACAACGATATTGATTTATTTGTGGAAGAAAGTAATGGAAGAAAGTTTATTGAAATATTAAAAGAAAAAGGTTTTGCTGAGGTTACCGAAGCATATACCACCACATCCCACACGGTTTGGAAGGATAGTAAAGGCAGGATAATTGATCTTCATATATTTAAATTCAACGAACAAGGATACATTGTTTTTGAAGGGGAAGCATATCCTCCAGAAGTGTTTAGCGGCATTGGGAAAATAGGCGATAAAACGGTAAGATGTATTGATGCTGAAAATCAAATATTATTTCACTTGGGCTATGAGTATGATGAAAATGATGTGCATGATGTAAAACTATTGTGTGAGAGATTTAATATTCCTGTTCCGAGTGAATACAAGTAACCAAGAGATTCTAATTTAAATAAGCAAAAATTTAAGTAACAAAGGAAAGCATGTGGTCTTCCCAACTAATGGAAAACATGCAATTGAAAAGTTAAGCATGAATTAGATTTCGTTTCTTAAGTCTCATAAGAGAATATTTTAAATAATAGCCGACTATACTGTGCACAGATTGTCGGATTGGTAAGCACATCCTTTGATAATATTGACGATGAAAGGAGGTTGTTTGATGGATTCGTTAAGTAGTATGAATAATGCAATGGTATACATTGAAGAGCACTTAACTGAGGATATTGATTATAGTGAAGTCTCTAAAATTGCTTACTGTTCAGAGTATCATTTTAAGCGGATGTTTTCTTTTTTATCAGGTATAAGCTTATCAGAATATATTCGGAGAAGAAGATTAACGCTGGCAGCACTTGATTTGAAAGATAAGGATTTGAGAATAATTGATGTAGCCGTAAAATATGGCTATAATTCGGCTGATTCATTTTCTCGTGCTTTTCATTCCCTGCATGGTATTCTCCCTTCTGAGGCAAGGAGTGAGAATACACAATTAAAAGCTTATCCTCGAATGACCTTTCAATTATCAATACAAGGAGGATGCGAAATGAACTATCGTATTGTTGAAAAAGAGGCATTTAAGTTAGTAGGATTTAAGAAGAGAGTTCCAGTTATTTTTAAAGGTGTTAATCCAGAGATTGCAAAAATGACTGAACTTTTAACCCCGGAGGTTATTAAACAATTAAAAGCAATTTCAAATGTAGAACCAACTGGTATTATTAGTGCTTCCACTAATTTCTCGGAAGGAAGAATGGAAGAAAGAGGAGAACTAGATCATTACATCGGTGTAGCAACTTCAAGTGATGAAACAGCAGAACTTGATGTATTAAAAATAGAAGCCAGTACCTGGGCAGTTTTCGAATCCATTGGACCCTTCCCGGAAACACTTCAAAATGTATGGGGAAGGATATACTCAGAGTGGTTTCCGTCTTCAGGGTATGAGGCAGTTGAAGGTCCTGAAATTTTGTGGAACGAGAGTCCAGACACTGGAAATCCAAAGTATCGAAGCGAAATCTGGATTCCAGTAAAGAAAAAAGACTATTAATTACATTAATGTTTATTATTGAGGGCTCTCCTAGCAAGAGTGCCCTTTTCATAAACGGTACGATTGGTGGATATGTTCCCGTCTACCGATAGTGCCAAAAACGCAGTGGATATGTTTCCGAGAACGGACACACTTATATGACATTCATTCTGTCCTCTCGAGCCACGTTGAAAGCGTGACATTATTGACATTGAGAAAATAAAACTAAAAAGAAGATGGGACATACGTATAAAACACCATCTAATATGTGCATAAGAAAAAACGGAATCACGCTGCCATGTGGTTCCGTTTTTTCGTTGCGAACTCTAAATAAGGAAAATGAAATGTTCATCTTCTTTTTATTTATACATATGAAAATGAGATATTATATTGATGACCTATATCCTTTTTGATTTCTTCTGTTAATTCTAATCCAACTTGATTATAGTCTCGCTTGTTAAGTTCATATTCAAATGACGATTGATGGGAATTCCTTCCTAATACGTCTTCATATTTTTCTACCCATAACATTAACTTCTCTTTTATTAGTTCTGTTAGTGGAAACTCATCAATATCTAAATTATAACCACAAATACTGCACCATAGTGGATCTGTATAAAAATCTGCTTCTACTTTTATATGTGTTAATCTTTCGCAACTACAAAATTCATTCATATAATCTGCCTTCTTCCTCTATTATATTAAAATGATATTGTCGGTGTTCCTTGATGAAAATATAAGCGCCATTTTTCATGTTCATACTTCCAGATTGAACTGCGATTAGATCGACTTCCATTGTCAATCACCTCGGTTTGATATGTAATGTGAACAATCGTCGGTGCGAGTTGCTGAACAGAAAAATTTTTAATAATAAATGGACATGCCGCCGATCCTTTTGTATCTACTAAATTTAATTGCATCTCTTTATTATAAATACGTCCAGATGTTCCAAATTCAACAAAGTCATTTGATAATAACTCTTTAAAATCATCTGATCGCCCATACATTAATGTTTTTTCAAGGTGTAAAAAATAAGCTACTCTATCTCCCATCACTTTCATCTCCCTGCCTATACTTTCATCTTATTTTATATTAAAAACGTCAATTTTTTTACAAAAAAAGTCTAATAAATCATCACTTTCTCTCTTTCTAAAAGAAAATGCTATTTAAAAACAAAATTTCTTATACCTTCTTTTTCCAAATATGTTGATTTATTTTTTAAGTGAATACATAATAGATATATTGACACATTTTATTAGGAGGTAACTGTGAAGAAAATACTAAATTCAATTTATTGGAAAATTATGCTGAATTCTTTACTCCTTATGCTGATTCCTTGTTTAATCATCGGAATCGTAAGTTTCATCAACGCAAAAAATAGTATGAATGAATTAGGCGAAACGATTGTAAAAAACAGTGTGACCTCGACATTGCAATTGATTGATGGCTACAATCAAAAAGTCGAATCAGGTGAGTTATCACTTGAAGAAGCACAGGAAAAAGTGAAAGAAGTAACGATTGGACAAAAGAATGATAAAGGCCTTCGTACGATTACGAATAAAACAGATTTAGGTGAGAGTGGTTACATCTTCTTCTTAGAAAAAGACGGTATGATGATTGGTCACCCTAATATTGAAGATAAACAGTCATGGGATTTACAAGATAGTAGCGGACAATATTTCATTCGTAATATTATTAAAACGGCTGAAAAAGGTGGCGGCTTTACATCGTATCCATTCCACCTGCCAGATAATATGGATAAAACGGCTGATAAAATTACATACTCAAAAGTCGATCCGAATTGGGGATGGATTGTGGCAGCCAGTTCATACAAAAAAGACTTTAATGCACCTGCGAATCAGTTATTATTAATGATGTCTATTGCTCTTGTCATTTCATTAATTATTGGTTTCTTCTTAACATTACGTTTAGCTCGTACATTCGCTCGTCCTATTCAGAAACTAACAGCTAAATTAAAAGAAATCGCGAGTGGCAATTTATCAATTCCTTTAGATGAAGTAAAACGTGAAGATGAAATCGGTCAATTGAATAATCACTTTAATAGTATGGTAGTTAGTTTAAAACAGCTGATCCAAGATGTTGATACATCCATCGTAGAAATTCGTGATACATCAACGAGTTTAACAGCTATTTCTGAAGAAGCAGCTGCTTCAACAGATGAAATCTCAAATAGTGTTCAAACAATGTCTGAAGGTTCGCATAAACAATTAGCTGACAGCCAATCAACAAAACAAGCGACAGATCATTTAACAGAAGAGATTACAGAACTTCATGAAAAGAACCAACATATGTTACAAACATCAAATACGATGGAAAAAGCAAATGCGAATGGTTTAACACAACTTTCAATTCTTCAAGAGAAGTCGAATGAATCAGCAAAACTAGTACAACATGTGCAAGACGTATTCCACAATCTATCGTCTAAAATGAAAGAAATCGAAAATATTATCACATCGATTAATATGATTTCTGAACAGACGAATTTATTAGCGCTGAATGCTTCAATCGAAGCAGCACGTGCTGGTGAACATGGTAAGGGATTTGCAGTTGTAGCAGAAGAAGTGCGTAAACTAGCTGAGCAAACTGCTTCTTCGACAAAGAGTGTACAAAATACGTTAAAAGGCATTGAAACAGAAACGATGAATGCAAATACTGAAATTAATCGCACAGCTGCAATTGTTCAACAACAAAACGATGCGGTAACACATACAGGTACATCTTTCGAAGAAATTCAAAAAACAGTCGCTTCAATTCAAACAGCCATTACAGAAGTGAACCAAAGTGTGCAACAACTCATGACACAAAAAGACGTCATTGTAACTTCTGTTGACCATAGCGCGCAAATTAGCCAGCATAATGCTGCTGCTACTTCAGAAGTATTTGAGTCGATTGAAGAACAACAAAAAGTTGTTCAAATTGTCGCTGAGTCTGCAACTGATTTATCGGATCAGATTGGCTTATTAAAACAAGCGATTAATCAATTTAAAATTGATTAGCATACAAAAAGGAGGTGGGGAATTTTCCCTACCTCTTTCTTTATACTGCCTTTTTATTTTCCTTACCGAAAATTAATGCGATGAAGAATACGGATAATACAAGTCCTGCAATTAATAAGAGGAAGCTTGCATTCACATATTGTACATACGCACCACCTAAGAATGGTCCTGCTAAACTACCAACACTGAAGAAAATACTACATAGTAAGTTTCCTGTTGGTAATAGCTCTTTCGGTGTTAAATCAGTCATATACGAGATACCGAGAGAGAATACAGAACCACAGAACATACCAGCTAATAAGAAACTAATTAAAATAATCCACTCAGATGATTCGAAAAAGCTACCAAATAAAAACATTAAACCGCCACCACCAAGTGCAATGAGCGATACTTTTCGTCTACCAATGCGATCACCAAGTGTTCCAAGTGGTACTTGTGTTAGAATACCCCCTACTGAAAAAGCAGATAGTGTAAAGGCAAGCATCGATAAATCAAAGTGATTTCTTACTGCATAGACTGGGAAGATGGCATTTAATGAAGATTCTAAAAAGCCATATACAAGCGGTGGTAAAAATGCGACCCACGCGTATTTCATCGCACGTTTATAGCGCACGAATGTGTTCCCATGTTGATTCACTTGAATCGGTTCTGGTTTTTCATTTTTCAAGAAGAAAATTAGTGACCAAGCTGCTAAACATAGTAATGAAGAAACAATGAATGGCAATGCTTCATTAATTTCGACTAATGGAACGAATTGAGGACCAACAGCGAAACCAAGACCGAATGATAAACCGTAAATTGCGACATTCTTCCCTAACTTTTCAACTGGTGCTGTCGTTGTAATCCATGTTTGCGTTGCATAATGAAGTGCATGATCTCCAATCCCGATAACTAATCGTAGAATGAACCAAAATAATACACTCTTCCATAATGGAAATAAAAATAATGAAGCAAATACGAGTGCCCCACCTGTAACGATGACAGGCTTGTAGCCAAAACGACGTAAAGGTTGTTCAACGAATGGTGCAATGAGCAATGTTCCTATATATAAACCTGTGGCATTTAAACCATTGAGTGAGGAAGCAACACCGTCTTTTTCAAAAATGATTGAAATAAGCGGCAATAACATTCCTTGAGAAAAACCCGAAATCGACACGATGATGACTAATATCCAAAAACGTTTTTTTGCAATATCGTTATTTTTCACCAAGTTTCTTCCTTTCTACAGATAAATTTGCTTATAAATTGAAAGCCGAAACATATCGTATCATATTTTAGTCCTAGTAAATATACATTCATGTATAAACGGAAAATTCGGATAATAATGAGCTCTGTTTGGATTTGCTAAAATGTTATAAATCCGTTATTCTAGCAATGAAACGAGGTGTACTGATGGGTAAATCAATTACAAATAAAGATCAGCAAGTAAGCTATTTAAAAGAACGTCTGCAAATTTTCATGGAAGTACTAGACGCAATCGACCCTGAAACGACTGAGTTAGAAGATATCGATCGTTTAATTGCCATGGTAGATGATATCGAAGTAAAAATGGATACATTTAAAAACCGCACGGATTCAGAAGAAAAAGAATAGATAAACGAAACGAGGACAATCGATTACAGTCGAATTGTTCTTTTTTTGTGCACACTTTTCCTGTCTATGTTGCATACAATTTTCTGAAAAAATCACTGCATTTCTATATATTCTCTTTTTCTCCCATCTCAGACACGTTATAATATAAAATGATTCACATAAAACCTTTTGAGGGGGACTTTTTATTATGAATTTACAAAACCTTGAGAATAGCATTTATAAGTTAGTAACAGAAACATCTACTAACTTACCAAAAGACGTTCGTCGTGCTATTAAAAAAGCGAAAGAAGCTGAAAATGCTGGAACTCGTGCTGCAATGAGTTTAGACACAATCGCAAACAATATTTTCATGGCAGATGATAATGTATCACCAATTTGCCAAGATACAGGTCTACCAACATTTAAAATTAAAACACCTGTTGGCGTAAACCAAATCGAAATTAAAGAAATGATTAAAAAAGCAATTGCACAAACAACTGCTGACGCAAAACTACGTCCAAACGCTGTTGATTCATTAACAGGCGCAAATAGCGGTGACAACCTTGGCGAAGGTGTTCCAGTTATCAAGTTTGAACAGTGGGAAAAAGATTACATCGAAATGAAGTTAATCTTAAAAGGCGGCGGCTGTGAGAATAAAAATATTCAATATAGCTTACCAACTGAATTAGAAGGTTTAGGTCGTGCTGGTCGTGACTTAGACGGTATCCGTAAATGTATCTTACATTCAGTTTACCAAGCACAAGGTCAAGGCTGTTCAGCAGGCTTCATCGGTGTTGGAATCGGTGGCGATCGTTCATCTGGATACGATTTAGCAAAAGAACAATTATTCCGTCACGTAGATGATGTGAATCCAAATGAAGACCTTGCGAAATTAGAAGAATATGTTGTTAAAACAGCGAACACATTCGGTATCGGTACAATGGGCTTCGGCGGTGAAGCAACATTACTTGGTTGTAAAATCGGCGTTATGCACCGTATCCCTGCTTCATTCTTCGTATCAGTAGCGTACAACTGTTGGGCATACCGTCGTATGGCTGTTAACATCAACGCTGAAACTGGCGAAATTATGGAATGGCACTACCAAGACGGCGAAAAAATCAGCTTTGAAGAAGAAGCAAAAGCTGAAACAAAACAACAAGGTGAAGTTGTAAAATTAACTGCACCAATTACAGAAGAAAAAATCCGTTCATTAAAAGTTGGAGATGTTGTTCAAATTTCTGGTCGTATGTACACAGGGCGCGACGCAATCCACCACCACTTAATGAGCCACGATGCACCAGTTGATTTAGATGGTCAAATCATCTATCACTGTGGTCCTGTAATGGCTAAAGATGAAGATGGTAACTGGACTGTAAAAGCAGCTGGACCAACAACTTCTATTCGTGAAGAACCATACCAAGGCGACATCATGAAAAAATTCGGTATTCGCGCAGTAATGGGTAAAGGCGGCATGGGTCCAAAAACACTTGCAGCATTAAAAGAACATGGCGGCGTATACTTAAATGCAATCGGCGGTGCTGCTCAGTACTATGCTGACTGTATTAAATCAGTAGATGGTGTTGATTTACTTGAATTCGGTATTCCTGAAGCAATGTGGCACTTAGGTGTTGAAGACTTCACAGCGGTAGTTACAATGGATTCTCACGGTAACTCATTACATGCAGATGTTCAAAAATCATCACTTGAAAAATTAGCAGATCACGCTGAACGCGTATTCTAATAAACAAATCGAAGTCGTAACGATTCATTTCGTTACGGCTTTTTTTATATTATTATCTAATCATTAATGATAATCATTCTAATTTAAACCCTCTATCTAATTGATAATCAATGTCATTTTCTCATTTAGTTGACTTTTAACCTCTCTTTATTTATAATAATTATAAATTAATAAAAAGAAATAAGTCGAACTAAAATCATTGATATTTAAGCTTTTAAGTGATTTTATATCCATTTCGATAATGATATCCATTCTCAAGGAGGTAAGAAGAATGACAAAAACAAATGAATCGTTAATTGAGAAAATGAAAATACACCATGAAATGATTGCAGCCCTATTATCAGGTGTACTTATTTTAGTGGCATGGATTCTAAGCAAAAATATTGGCGAGACTACATTAGTAGTTGTTTTATACTTAGCTGCATTCATTATTGGTGGCTTTGCAAAAGCAAAAGAAGGTATTGAGGAGACAATTAAAGAAAAAACCTTAAACGTCGAATTATTGATGATTTTAGCTGCAATTGGCTCAGCAATTATCGGTTATTGGACAGAGGGTGCCATCTTAATCTTCATCTTCGCAGTAAGTGGTGCAATGGAAACTTATGCGATGAACAAAAGCCATAAAGAGATTTCAGCACTAATGGACTTACAACCTGAAGTCGCAAACTTACTATTAGAAGATGGTACAACAAAGCGTGTACAAGTTTCTGAATTACAAGTTGGGGATCGTCTATTCATTAAACCAGGCGAACGTGTGCCAACAGATGGTGTAGTCGTTGAAGGGATTTCAACAATTGATGAATCAGCGATTACAGGTGAATCAATTCCTGTAACAAAACAAATTCAAAACGAAGTATTCTCTGGTACAGTCAACTTAACAAGTACATTAATTGTCGAAATGACAAAACCAAATACAGATTCACTTTTCTCAAAGATTATTGAATTAGTACAATCAGCTCAAAGTGAAAAATCACCTTCTGAACAATTCATCGAACGTTTTGAAGGAACGTATGTCAAAATTGTTTTAGCCGTTGTAGGTCTTATGCTCTTCCTTCCCCACTATTTATTAGATTGGGACTGGAACACAACATTTTATCGCGCGATGGTATTACTAGTTGTTGCTTCTCCATGTGCGCTTGTTGCAGCGATTACACCTGCAACACTATCAGCAATTTCAAGTGGCGCTCGTAGTGGTGTTTTATTCAAAGGTGGTCTACACATCGAACATTTAAGTGCATTGCGTGCTATTGCTTTTGATAAAACAGGAACATTAACACAAGGTAAACCAGTAGTAACAGATTTCGTCACTGCAGATGGATTAGATGAAAAAGAATTGCTTGCGATGTTAGCAGGGATTGAATCACAATCTAATCACCCACTTGCAATCGCAATTACAACGTATGCAGAAGAACAAAATGTATCTACTTTCCGCAAAGCGCAAATTGAAGACATGCCTGGTTGGGGATTAAAAGGAACAATTGATGGCACAGTGTATCAAGTTGGTAAACCTGAATTCGTCGGTTTTGAACGTGTTCATGCATTTAAAAACAATCTAGCAGATCAATTAACAAACGAAGGTAAAACAGTCATCTTCATGGCAAATGATGAAGGGATTGTAGCATTAGTTGCACTGAAAGATACGGTACGTGAACAGTCAAAACTTGCGATTCAACAGTTGAATGAAATGGGTATTCACACCGTTATGTTAACAGGTGATAACCATAATACAGCTAGCGTCATTGCAAAAGAAGCTGGCGTTGAACAAGCGATTGCGGAATGTCTACCGGATACAAAAGTAAAACATGTAAAAGAATTAATGGAAGAATATAAATTCGTTGGTATGGTTGGTGATGGTATTAACGATGCGCCTGCTCTTGCAACAGCAACAACAGGGATTGCGATGGGTGAAGGAACTGATGTAGCACTTGAAACAGCAGATGTCGTACTGATGAAAAATGATCTATCAAAAATTCCTCATGCCATTAAACTAGCACGTAAAATGCAACGAATCGTGAAACAAAATATTATCTTTTCTATTTCTATTATTATGTTATTAGTCATCTCTAACTTCTTGCAAATTGTTAACTTACCACTCGGTGTTATCGGACATGAAGGTAGTACGATTCTAGTTATTCTAAATGGTTTGCGTATGTTACGCACAAAAATTTAATAAAAAAAAAACAACCTCTTTATTTTAGAGGTTGTTTTTTTTACGTTAAATTGAAGATACTTTTGTTGAAATTTTACCTTTTTCTTCTTGCTTAGATACTTGATCCATTCTTCGCATCTTCTGTTCAGTTCTTCTTTGTGTCGCTACATTTAACTGTCCACCAATCACTAATACAATACCAATAATATAAAGCCATAACATTAAAATAATAATTCCTCCAATACTGCCGTATGTTTTAGAATAATTGGCAAAATTACTGATATAGAATGAAAAACCATATGACACAGCAATCCAAGCAGCAGTGGCAAAAATAGCTCCTGGAATGACACTTTTTAAATATAACGGCATATTCGGTGCCACCCAATAAACAATTATTAATACACTTGCTATTAAAATAGGTGGTAAAATAATTCGGACGTATTGCCAAATTATTAAAAAGTTATCTCCTAATCCAATTTCATTAAACAAAGTTTTTCCAATAGTTTGCCCAAATACAGGTAAGACTAAAGCTACAATAATTAACACAATAAACATCAAGGTTAAAATAAGTGACATTCCTCTAGCAATTAAAAAAGGTCTTGTTTCTTCAATTCCATAAGAGCGATTTAAACTCTTGATAAGCGCATTTACTCCATTGGATGCAGACCATAAAGTCGCAATAATACCAATTGATAATAAACTCCCACTACGCGTATCCAAAACTTCTCTCAGTGTAGAGCTAATCAGATTATATGTTTCAGATGGTAACGCTGTTTCTAAAAATATAAAAACTTGTTCTGGACGCAAATTTAAAAATGGAACGAGCGTTAAAATAAAAATAAGTAATGGAAATAATGATAGAAGGAAGAAATAGGCCAGTTGTGCTCCTGAACTCGATACATCTGCTTTTTTTATACCTTCTATTACGCCTTTTATATATCCTTTACGCGTTGTGTAATCGAGTTCATCTACTTCTGTGTCACGTTGTCTCTTTTTCACTTGCATCATTTTTAAACGCTCGAACATTTCAGATGAATGTTTAACTTTTGCTTTCCTCGCCATATAAACCTCCCCCTTCTTAAAGTTTATAGGTGAATGACATCTTCAGCTTTTTTCACATCGTCTACACCTTGATTCGTTACCTCTTTCGCAATTTTTACTTCCTCAGTTAATTTAGGTGTTTCTCTAAATTCGGCAATTTTTTCCAAATAATAATCTTTATTCTCCATAACCATTTCTGCAATGCCTTGTACTTTGCTAAATTTCTCTGTTGCTTTTTGTTTTAGCTCATCACGATTGTAATAGTAATATTGTGCATCTGTTTTTAAATTCGTTACTTTTTGTACTGCTTTTTCTCGTGTTTCGCGATTCATTAAGCTTACTGCTGCTCCAATTGCTGCTCCCGCTAAAATACCATACACTAATTTTTTTCCCATATTTATCTCCTCCGGTTTTTTATGTATTTCCTAATCCCAATTATAGTACCCTTCTCCTTTGTGAGTAAACCGTTATGCTAGCATACATTCTATTATAACAAATAGTTATAATGTAAATTCATTTTAGGTATTGACAATTTAACAGAATTTTATGAAAATAGTTATATGCTTTAATTTTTCCATTTTAAAGAAAAATTACATTTTTAGGAGGTAATTCAATGGGGGCTTTGGGAGATAAGTTAAATGCATTTTTAGGCGAGGTTTCAGGCGTGTTATGGGGGATACCGCTAATCGTCTTAATTTTAGGGACAGGGATTTACTTAACAATTCGTATTGGTTTTTTACAAATTCGTTTGTTACCAACTGCTTTAAAATTAGTATTTTCAAAAAACCATGACAAATCGGCTGAAGGGGATATTTCACAATTCCAAGCACTGACGACAGCTTTAGCTGCGACAGTTGGAACAGGTAATATTGTCGGGGTAGCCACTGCTGTTATTCTAGGGGGGCCAGGAGCAATTTTCTGGATGTGGGTAGCTGCAATATTAGGTATGGCAACAAAATACGGTGAAGCACTATTAGCCGTAAAATATCGCGTGAAAGATGAAAAAGGACAAATGGCTGGTGGACCGATGTACTACTTAGAGCGTGGTCTAAAGCAAAAATGGTTAGCAGTTCTATTCGCTTTCTTCGGTGTTATCGCATCATTTGGTATCGGTAATGGTACACAATCGAACTCAGTTGCTGGTGTTGTAAGTAACACGTTCAATGTTGCGCCTTGGATTACAGGTATTGTATTAACCGTTGTTGTAGGGTTAGTTATTTTAGGTGGTATTTCATCAATCGGTAGCGTAACAGCTGTATTTGTACCGGTTATGGCAATTTTCTATTTACTTGCTGGTTTAATCGTCATCTTTACAAACATTACAGATGTACCTGCTGCTTTTGGTATTATTTTTAAAGATGCATTTTCATTCTCTGCTGCTGGTGGTGGTGCTGTCGGTGCTGCGATTCGTTACGGGGTTGCACGTGGGATTTTCTCAAACGAAGCTGGTCTTGGTTCTGCACCAATCGCTGCTGCTGCTGCAAAAACAGACTTACCAGGTCGTCAAGCTTTAATCTCGATGACACAAGTATTCTTAGATACCATCTTAATCTGTTCAATTACAGGTTTAACAATCGTTATGTCAGGTGTTTATACAAATAAAGATATGGCAGCGAACGAATTAACAACTGCTGCATTTGATACATTCCTAGGCGCATGGGGTCCATATGTTGTAGCAATCGGTCTTGTATTCTTTGCTTCTTCAACAATTATGGGTTGGGCTTACTATGGTGAGAAGTGTCTACAATATCTTGTAAAGACACCAATCGCTGGGACAATCTATCGTATCATCTTCGTATTATTTGTTTATGTAGGTGCAACATCATCTCTTGATCTTGTATGGACATTCTCGGATGTAGCGAACGGCTTAATGGCAATTCCTAACTTAATCGGTCTTGTCGGTTTATCAGGTGTTATTGTAGCTGAAACACGTATTATTCAAAAAACATTAAAAGAAGAAAAATTAGCATTACGTGCTAGTAAATCTTAAATCAAATTGTCATTGACAATTGTCTGTATGAATGGAATTATAAAAGGTAACCAACTTTGAAAGGTAGGGGTTCCTTTTGGATTTAACAACACCATCTACAGAAAATATTCACTTCATGATTGAAGCGATTAAAGAAAAATTACGCATGGTCAATGCAGATGCCATGAAGCCTGAAAACTTCGACACAGAGAGTTACGAAGATCTTGTGTACTTATATGAATTAGTACATAAACGTGATGCTTTTAGTCCAAGTGAAATGCAAGCAATCGTAGCAGAACTTGGTTCACTGCGTAAATAAGCAAAAGAAGTGCTTTGGGATTTTCCCATTGTACTTCTTTTTTTATGTACTATATCTAACCAATAAAAAGAGGCTGGATTTTACTCCACCCTCTTTTTCTATTTACTATTTGTTTGTTCATATGATGAACCATCTTCTTTTACTAAAGGCTGCACAAGAACCTCTACACGACGGTTTTTAGCTTTTCCCTCTGCTGTATCATTCGATGCGACAGGATTGTTCTCACCATATCCTTTGGCGCTGAAATAAGCAGGATCTAGTTCTTTATTCGAATTTACAAGTAAGGTTAAAAAGTTTACTGCACGAATTGCACTCAACTCCCAGTTTGAAGAAAACTGACTACCCGTAGTTGGTACTGTATCTGTATAACCTGACACGACAACCGAACGTTTTGGTTTTAAATTAAGTACTTTCGCCAAATCTTTTGCAATATATTCATACTTAGATGAGATGACCGCCTGACCTGGATCAAATAGAACACTTGCTTTAATCGTAATGAGTAGACCATCTTCTGTCATCTTTGTATCGAATTTTCCTTCTAATTCTTTACTTGCGATATATTGTTCTACATCTGTTTCAATTTCTTTTAACTGACGTTGATCTTCTTGATACGCACTTAATGTTTCGCTACTCGGTATATCTGTTTCGACTGGTGATGGATTATCCATAACGCCTGAACCACCATCAAATACTGTACTAAATACAGAGGATAATTGTGATAACTTCTTCACATCAACAGATGAAGATGCAAACAATACAATAAAGAGTGCTAGTAATAGCGTTAAAATATCTGCATATGGAATTAGCCAAGACTCTGGAATATGTTCCTCATGTTTTTTATGTTTTTTAGCTTTCTTTGCCAAGGCCATCCGCCCCGCTTTCGCCAATTATTTTAGCACGTTCACTTTTCGGTAAGTATGATGCCAATTTTTGTTCGATTACGCGAGGAGCCTCCCCTTCTAATACTGAAAGGATACCTTCTATAATCATCATCTTCTGTTTTACTTCAACAGCTGACTTTCGCTTTAATTTATTTGCGAATGGATGCCATAATACATAACCTGTAAAAATACCGAGTAATGTTGCAACGAAGGCAGCTGAAATCGCTAAACCCAATTTTTCAACATCATCTAATTCTTTTAATGCTGCAATCAGACCAATTACAGCCCCTAATACACCTAGTGTCGGCGCATAAGTACCTGCCTGTGTGAAGATTTGCGCTCCTGCACTATGACGTTCTTCCATTGATTCTACTTCTTCTGTTAACACATCGCGTATGTAATCTGCATTTTGACCATCAATTGCTAATGTTAAACCATTTTTGAGGAATGAATCGTCTACTTCATCCACTTTACTCTCTAAGGCAAGCAAACCTTCTCGACGAGCTAAATCTGCCCAACTTGAGAATAATTGAATAATTTCTAAATCACTTACTAATTTTTTATCCTTAAATAAAACACCAAATAATTTTGGTATGCGCTTTAGCTCACTCATTGGGAAGGCAATTACAACAGTAGCAATCGTTCCTAAAATGATAATAAAGAGCGCCGCTGGATTAAGTAAGGCATCCGGTGTTACACCCTTAAAGAACATCCCTACAATAAGAGAGACAAGTCCAAGTATAATCCCTATAACTGATGATATATCCATTTCAGAACCTCCAAAGTCGTCATTCTTCTTTATATTTCGGTGTAAATTCTTAAATCTTAATAAACATCTACTACATTCATTGGATATTTCATGAAAATTTCTATGTACAAACGTTCACTGCCAAATTACATATAATAGAGTGTTTAGTACCAGTTGTTATTATTCTTTTGATTTTATATGTTTAACTTGATTCGTTACCCGAAATAGTTGAAAATAGAATAGAAGTTTCTATTAATTCTATATTAACAAAGGATGGGTTTAAATGTTACGTTTTCAAGAAAAATTAGAAAATTATGCAGAACTTTTAATTCGTGTTGGATCAAATCTTCAACCAGATCAATATCTATTTATTGATGTGACAGTTGAGAATACAGAGCTTGCTCAAGCATTAGCTAAAAAAGCATATGAAGCAGGCGCAAAACAAGTATTTGTACATTATGATGATGATGTTATTAGTCGTTTACATTTTGAACATGCACCACTTGAAGAATTCAATCACTTCCCTATTTGGCAAACAGTTGAAAAAGAATGGCTAGCTGAACATGGGGCTGCTTTTATTAAAGTAAAATCATCTAGTCCTGACTTATTAAAAGGTATTATGCCAGAAAAAATTGCGGCATTCCAAAAAGCTGCAGGTCAAGGATTAGAAAAATATCGTCAAGCTTCACAAGCAAACAAAATTAGTTGGACTGTCGCTGCAGCACCTTCAAAAGACTGGGCTGCTATGATGTTTGCCGACTTACCAACTGAAGAACAAGTTCCTGCTCTATGGGAAGCTATTTTTAAAGCGACACGCGCTGACTTAGAACAACCTGTTGAAGCTTGGCAAGCACATGATGAACAGCTTAGTACGAAGGTAAATGAATTGAATCGTTATCACTTCCACAAGCTTCACTACACAGCACCTGGTACTGATTTAACAATCGAATTACCTGAACACCATATTTGGAGCGGTGGCGGTAGTAAGAATGAAGCTGGTTTTGATTTTATGGCGAATATCCCAACTGAAGAAGTTTTCACAGCGCCTTTTAAAGACGGTGTAGATGGCTATGTAAGCAGTACGAAACCATTAAGCTACGGTGGAACAATTATTGACAACTTTAAAATTACTTTTGAAAATGGTCGTATTGTAGATATATCAGCTGAACAAGGTGAGCAAGTATTAGAGGATTTAGTTGCAACAGATGAAGGATCTCACTTCTTAGGTGAAGTAGCACTTGTACCACATGATTCACCTATTTCAAACTCTGGTCTCCTTTACTACAACACACTATTCGATGAGAATGCTTCAAACCATTTAGCGATTGGTAGTGCCTATGCTTTTTGTGTAGAAAACGGAACAGAAATGTCACAAGAAGAACTCGCAAAAGCAGGATTAAATCGCAGTATGACACATGTCGACTTTATGATTGGTTCTGGTGATATGCAGATTGATGGTATTACAAAAGATGGTGAACGTATTCCTGTATTCCGTAACGGAAATTGGGCATTTTAATCTCTAGTGGAAACATTTAAAAGAACGTTTCGTCTTTAAGACGAGGCGTTTTTTTATATGACATCATAAAAAAGCAATTTTTTATTAAAATGTAGGATAAATATTTTTTCTTCTTCTAACACATTTAGCGCATTTTAAAAAATTAAATAGTAGACTTTTATCCTAATAAAAGCCTTTACATATTGATATATCAACAACTCTATTTTTATTTCCTTTTTTATCCTTCATATTTAAACTATCATTCCCTTTTTTCTTCATTTATACTATTAAAACGACTGATTTGTTATTTTTTTATCATATTAGATATTTATATAAAGCTAGAGGAGGCGTTGTTTGATGTTTACATCTTCAGCTCTTGGAATTGATTTAGGTACAGCGAACACATTAGTGTACGTAAAAAATAAAGGTATTATTTTGAATGAGCCATCTGTCGTGGCTGTCAATACAACAACAAAGCAAGTAATTGCGATTGGTCATGAAGCCAAAGCAATGATTGGAAAAACACCACCGAATATTACAATATGTCATCCACTTAAAGATGGTGTCATTGCAGATTTTGATATGGCAACTGCTCTTTTAAAAACGATTTTAGATCGCGTCTTTAAAGACAAAGGACGATTTAAAAAACCGAACATCGTTATTTGTGCACCTTCTGGGGCAACATCGATTGAGCGTTTAGCTATTCAGGATGCTGCACGCCAATGTGGAGCTAAAGAGGCATTTTTAATTGATGAACCTGTTGCTGCAGCTATTGGGGCAGAGTTACCTGTAAACGAGCCTACAGCGAGCGCAATTGTTGATTTAGGCGGTGGTACAACTGAAGTTGGAATCATCTCATTAGGTGGTATTGTAACAACGGCAACTGCCAAAATTGGTGGCGACTCAATTAACGATGATATCATTCACTATCTACGCAAAGAATTCAATTTATTAATTGGTGCTAAAACTGCTGAAGAAATCAAAATTGAGATTGGGCATGCACCAATTGAACATGCAGTAGCACAAATGACCGTAACAGGACGTGACTTAGTCACAGGATTACCACGTAGTATTACAATTGATTCGATGCAGCTACAAGATTGCTTATCTGAAACATTCCAAGCGATTTTAGAACTGATTCGTCGTACTCTAGAATCTTGTCCACCAGAACTTGCTGGTGATATTGTAGAACGTGGTATCGTTCTTGCTGGCGGGACATCTTTACTACAAGGATTAGATGAATGGTTAGCAAATGAACTATTTATTCCAGTTTACAGAGCACAATCTCCTCTTGAAGCGGTTGCGATTGGTACAGGTCTCTCAACAGAAACACTACATTACCTTAAATAATCGTTCTTTTTATGCATTTTTACCATAAACGTTTAATTTTTTACTTTTTTTAGATAAAATTAAATGTGGGAGGGGAGTTTGTAATGAGAAAATTAGATGAGATTTTAGAGTTTAACAAAAAGTTTGTAGAAAACCAAGATTATGTATCATATGTATCGGATGTAGTACCGAATAAAAAGTTAGCAATTGTAACTTGTATGGATGCACGCTTAATTGAATTATTACAAAAAGCAATCAACATTAAAAATGGTGATGCGAAAATGATCAAAACAGCGGGGGCACAAATTAATAATCCATTCGGCAGTATCATGCGAAGTGTACTAGTTGCAGTCTATGCTTTAAAAGCAGAGGAAGTACTTGTAGTTGGACACAAAAACTGTGGTATGAATTCAATGGATCCATCAAAAGTTATCAACGAAATTAAATCACGTGGGGTAGATGACAAAACGTTTGAAATCATCTCACATACAGGAATTGATGTTGAGGATTGGTTAAAAGGCTTCACTGATTTAGAAGAAGAAGTGAAACGCAGCGTAAATGTTGTACGTAATCATCCTTTAGTCACAAAAGATGTACCTGTACATGGTTTAATCATTGATCCAAAAACAGGCGAACTTGAACTTGTAACAAACGGTTACGACCTATAATAATAAAAAGAACCGCTGCCTTGATAAGACAGCGGTTCTTTTTTAAAATTTCTTTTTAAATTGTCTTTTCCACTTATACCAAAGTGTCTTACCTTTTCAATGTTCCTCTGCGAGCTTCGCATATAGATAATGATCTACCCATACACCATTAATATAAAGTAATTGTTTTAACAATCCTTCACGTTGATAACCGACTTTTTCTAGCACACGATAAGACCCTTCATTTGCTGGCGATACATAGGCTTCAATTCTATGTAAATCCAAATTTTCAAAGCCGAATTTTGTAATACATTCCACCGCTTCTGTTGTAATTCCTTTACGAGTAAAGCGCTCATCTAAGGAATAACCGATGAACGCACTCGAAAAAGGCAAGCGCTTAATGGAATAAATCGATATATGACCGATTAACTCTTTCGTATTTTTAAGGAAGATTCCAAAACTATACTCTCGACGCATATTCATTTGATGCATCGAATCGTTAATTCGCTTCAATTGAAAATTCTTCGTGTAATATTCAGGACTATGAAGTGGCTCATGGATGGACCAAAATCGCTTATTTTGTACAACTAGGTTTGTTAATGCTTCCGCATCTTCTTCAATTAATACGCGATATATACAGCGTTCGCTCTCTAAGTAAAGCATGCCACATCATCTCTCTCTACACAATTTCATCAGCTTTTAACTAAAAAACTATTTCTCATCTGGGTAATCAATCTCAATTCCCATACTTTTAATTTTCGATTCACAATGCTTAATTGTTTCTTTTAATACTTTGATTCTTGCATATTCTTTATCATTACCTGCAACTAAAATCCATGGTGCATTCGGATGATCTGTTTTAGCAAACATATCATTTGCTGCTTGAACATACTGAGGCCATTTTTTACGATTGCGCCAATCTTCATCTGTTAGCTTCCAAGATTTATATGGATCCTTCTCACGTGCATTAAAACGATTCAATTGTTCTTCCTCTGTGATTTGTAGCCAGAACTTCAAAATAATATAGTGATCATCTGTCAGTACACGCTCGAACTCATTAATCTCACGGTAAGCACGTGTCCATTCAGCTTCCGTTGCAAAACCTTCAATTCGCTCTACTAATACACGACCATACCAACTACGGTCAAAAATACCGATACTTCCTCTAAACGGTAGCTTACGCCAGAAACGTTGTAAGTAGTTGTGACGTAATTCGTGTGGCTTTGGAGCAGAAATTGGATGTACAACATAACCACGCGGATCTAATCGTTCAATCAAGCGCTTAATCGCGCCACCCTTTCCAGCTGCGTCCATTCCTTCAAAGGCAATAATTAAACCGATATTATTACGATGCAACGTCTGTTGTAACGTTAACATTTTTAGCTGTAATTTTTTTAATTCTTTTTTATACGACTTCTTACTATTAAACTTCTTATCCATATTTAATTCTTCTAAAGATTGAGTCATGTAAACACTCCTTTTCCTGAATCTGATTATATATACCCTTTTTTATGAAACGTTCACCAAATTGAAAATGATTGCACTATGAAAGACGTGTATAATGATAGTTAGTATTTTTAAATACGAAAAATCTTGATGAGGAGGAGATTTTTTGGGCAGACTATTGTTAATGACAATCAGTTTTTTAGCAATGATGATTGTCAGCGTATCTGCTGCCATTCTTCCATTCAATGGTCAAACGACAGTGGATGTTGCAAATAGCTATACCATTCTAGCTTATCCATCCGACTATGTCTTTTATGTAGTGGCACTCATCTATCTCTCTATATTATATTGGATTTACAAACAATGGCAAATGTTTGCAAAGAAACAATTTGCGATTACACATGTACAAAGTTTTTTATTTACAATTAGTATGGTCCTTTCAATCGTTTGGATTTATTACTGGCAAAATAGTCAGTTCATCATCGCATGTATGATACTCGTATTCAGTACACTTGCACTTGCAGGTATGTATTTATTACTACCTGAAAAGAATACGATGACCACACGCCTACCTATATCACTTTATTTAGCATGGCTCGTATTACTTATTATGTTCAATTTAGCAATCTTACTTGTTGCAGCACGTTGGGATGGTTTTGGATTAAGTCAACCGCTATGGGCCGTCATCTTATTGACTGTCTTTGTAGCCATTGCACTTCACATCCGCTTTCATCATTACGATCCTTACTTCCCGATTCTATTCATCTGGTTCTATTTAGGAATTGCTGTACAAAATAACTTTGAGGAATTATTAGTAACAACAGCTGCATTATTTTTAAGTGGTGTATTACTTGCTGGTATTCTATTTATGCGTAAAAAGCCAAGAACAATCTATTAACATGTTTTACACTATAGAAAAGAGGAGAACGAAAAAATCGTTCTCCTCTTTTTATTAATCAATTTTTGTTGTTAAAATCGGGCCATTTTTTGTCACGATTACTGTATGTTCTAGTTGTGCTACAAATGATTTATCTGGTGTTAAAAACGCCCAACCATCTGTACCTTCAATAATATTTTCAGCTGCTTGTGAGATGAATGGTTCTACTGCGAAAACCATACCTTCTTTCATTAAAGTAGCGTCCCATGCATCATAATAGTTCAATACATATTGTGGTTCTTCATGTAATGAGTGTCCTACACCATGACCTGTTAGGTTCATAATTACTTTTAAACCATTATCATGCGCTTCACGTTCTACAGCTTTACCAATTTGATTCAATTTAGAACCTGGTTTAACCTTTGTCATAGCACGATCAAAAGCTGACTGTGCTACATCACATAATTTTTGTAATTCTGGCTTTTCAGCATCACCTACGATAAATGAAATACCTGTATCTGCATAAAAACCATCCACATGACCCGATACATCAATATTAATCATATCGCCTTCTTTTAGAGGTGTATCGTTTGGAATACCATGTGCTACGACCTCGTTTACACTAATACATGTGAAACCTGGGAAGTCATATTCTGCTTTTGGTCCAGATACTGCACCTTTTTCTTCAAATAGTTTACCAGCTAATTCATCTAGCTCTTTTGTTGTAACGCCTGGTTTTGTCGCAGCTTTCATTGCCTCGCGAATTTCTGCCATGGCACGACCCGCTTTTAATAACGCATCGATTTCTTGTTGAGTTGTTGCAATCATGTATAACGGTCCCTTCTATATAAAATTCTACTCTTAACTATATCATAATTTTTGTAGATACATATAAAAAGTCTATGCATTCTTTCATACATTCAGTAAAAGTTTTTATTTAGGTGGATATATATATAATAAAAAAACGTAACGATTTCTTAATCGCTACGTTTTTATTCTTAATACGTCTTTTGAACGAATAACTTAGGTGCTGCTCTAAACAATAGATAAATCACGACAGCTGTTAAAATAATAGCTGGAATCATATACGAGCTATTATAAACAACAGAATAAATCCATGGGTTTTGGTCGCCTGCATAACTTGCGAAGAATACTGCGCCTGCTACTGTATGTGAAATCAGTCGTAGGATTCCACCAATTGCTGTACCCACTAAAATCCAGCCAAGCATTGCGCCATCTTTTTTCTGTTTTGAAGCACGAATAACCATCGGACGGAAAACTCCAGCAATCCCGACAATTGTGAACGCAAAGAAGTAATCTAAAAATCCTTGTAATGGGGTTAAAATACTTGCACCTGTTAAAACTTGTAGTACCCCTACAATAAGACCTGTCGCAAGCCCTGGTAATGTTCCCCAACGCATCGCCATCAATACGATTGGTACCATAACTAAACTAATGGAACCACCCTGTGCCCAAATCGAAAACGATAGTTTGTCTAAAATAAAACCAATCGCCGCAAAAATGGCCACCTCAATCATCATTAATAATCTTTGTTTGTTCATCTTTATGAACCTCCATTGATTTGATGTCTTACACAATTCCTGTGGTAATCTAGATAAAAAAAACGACATCAGGACAGAGCCTGACATCGTTATATGTCGGTTTCTATCCACATTCCTACGCAAGTGTTAACTTACAGGTTCGAAGGGTTGGAGTCGAAACTCTCTCTCAGCACGTATGCACCCCTTGTGGTTTACATCATTATTTTTGAACACTCTCATTCTACTGAATTTAACGAAATATAGCAATAGCATGAAACGATTTCCATTTTTATACGTATATAAGTTATTATGAACAAAAGGGAGGGTTATCATGGAACAGAATAATCGTATTTTATCATCACTTTGTTACTTCAGTATTTTCTTTGCAGGCTTTATTTTACCGCTGATTGTTATGCTCGTTGTAAAAGATCGTGATGTAAAAAAACACGCAACACATGCACTTATTTCTCACTTGTTACTTTATGTTCCTGCAGTTATTTTCTTTATTATTTTAGCAACAATGGGTATCTTTGCATCAGCTGAAATGAGTGATTCAACAGGTGCTGCACTTGGTATAGGTGTCATTATTTTCATCATTTTCATGGCTTTATTCTCATTGGCGATTGTCATTTGGAATATCGTTCGCGGCATTCAAGTATTAAACCAAAAAAGTACAACTATGTAAGAAAAAGAAGCAGCTGAGATCATTCTCATACTGCTTCTTTTGTTATTTACTGAGTGTATTTGTAATGTCGTAGTCTGCCATTTTCTCTGTTAACCAACTTGAATATTGTGCGCTAATTTGCGATT
This sequence comes from Kurthia sp. YJT4, assembly GCF_030219945.1. Classification (NCBI taxonomy): domain Bacteria; kingdom Bacillati; phylum Bacillota; class Bacilli; order Caryophanales; family Caryophanaceae; genus Kurthia; species Kurthia sp. YJT4. The sequence goes on from NZ_CP126689.1 coordinate 2,542,672, forward strand.
CAATATACGCTTCTTTTACTTTGTCTTTGACCTCTTCATACTTCGCTGTTTTTGCATCGACTGTACCTGTTACTTTGATAATATGGTAACCATAATCTGTTTTGATTGGGTCACTAATATCACCTTTTTTCATGTTGAAAGCTTGTGTCGCAAATTCTTCCACCATTTCTGATTTCGTAAAGTAGCCTAAGTCGCCACCTTTACTTTTCGTGGCAGTATCAGTTGAATATTTCTTCGCCAATTTTGCAAAGTCACCACCTGCATCTAACTCTTTTTTGATTTTTGTCGCAGTTGCTTTTTTCTCTACAAGAATGTGACTTGCCTTCACTTGCGCTGCTGTATCGAATGTAGATTGATTTTCTTTTAGATAAGCTTTTAATGTTTCGTCAGATGTATCTAAATCCTTCTCAATCATTTTAGATGCGAGTACATACGTTTTTAAATTCGCTTTAAAATCAGATTTAGACATGTTATTTGATTCAAGTGCTGATTCAAGTGCATCTGCTCCGCCATATTGTGTTTCGACTTTTTTATATTGTGCATCTACTTCTGCATCACTTGCTGTTACTTTTTGTTTTTCTGCTTCAAGTGTAATTACTTGATCTTGAATTAATGTTTCAAGCGCTGCACTACCATATTGTTTATTTAAAACATTATTCAGTTGCTGTTGTGTAATTTTTGTATCGCCTACTTTTGCGACATATCCTGTTTTGGCTGTTGCATAATATACACCACTTCCAACAACTAAAACAAAGATGATAGCGATTGCCCAGATCATTCTCTTTTTCATCTATTTGACACTCCTTATTTTTGAACTATCTTCACTATAAAGAAGGAATGTGTCAACGAGATGTCATGCTTCATTTCTTTTCAGTTCAATCACAAAACACGTACCTTGTTCATCGCTATGCACTAAACGTAAGTCACCTTGCATCGACTGAGCCATCATTTTACTAAGTGGTAATCCCAACCCTAATCCACGAATTGCATATTTTTTATTTTCCCCTCGATAAAAGCGGTCAAAAATAAATGGTTGTTCTTCTTTTGGAATACCACTTCCCTCGTCTTGAACAAAAATACGCACTTTTTCTTTATCTGCTTGTAGACGAATATGAATCTGACCTTGTTCATGCATTGCTTGTGCTGCATTCGTCCATAAATTCGTACAAATCTGTTGGAAACGTATAGGATCAATTGAGAGGTGAATTGGTTCTACATGTTCATCTAATGTAATCTGAACTTCTTCAAACTCTTGTGTAGTTTGCCATTGTTTCATTGTATTTTCTACATACGAATTGATTTCTTTTGTTTCAAATTTAAGTGGGATGGCATTGACTGCAAACGAGTTAAAAGCAAGTAAGTCACCTACCATCGTTTTCATTTTCTTCGTTTCGACCATTGCCATCTGTACAAATTCACGTGCTTCCTCTCCAGTCACAACACCGTCTTTTAATGCTTGAAGTAAGCCGTCAATTGCTGTTACAGGCGTTTTTAATTCATGCGTTACACCTGCTAAAAGCTCTGTACGCATCGCTTCAAGTTGTTCAAGACGATTCGCCATCTCAGTAAATGATGTGACAAGTTCATATACTTCTCGTTCCTTTGGATGATCTGGCAGAGAGATAGCATAATTCCCTTCTTGAATTTGCTTGGCTGCTACAGCTACCTCCCGAATTGGACGAACTAATCGAGAAGTTAAATAATAGATAGCTCCAAGTCCAATGAGTGCAAGTGCTCCAATCATTAGTGCTAGTTGACCATATGCTTGATTCGAGCGCGTCATCATTTTTTCATCTTCCATAACAACAACCCAGCCTACATGCTTCTCATCCATTTCTACTTTTTTCTTCACCATATAGTAGGTTTGCGATATACCATCTAAGTCTTTTAGTGTCTGTTTTTCATCTGAAGAAGTTAGTACCTCTTTTGGAATTTTGGTAATTTTTGGTCCCATAGCACGTTCATTTAGTACATCCCCGTCTGTATTTGTTATATAGACTTTTGGTTTTATATCTTGTCTTGGGAACTTCTCAGGATCGCCAATAAAACGATTCGGCACATCATTTGTTGGATTCTCTACATCTGTTAATTGGTTTGTTATTTGTTCTGCTAGTACTTCCATTGTATCCATGCGATACGATACATTCGTATGACGAATCCACATGGCTGAAATAAATGCCACAATCGCTAAGCCAATGAGTAATACGAGTAAATAACGCGTCATCCAATACGTTTGTAGTGAGATGCGTTTACGATTTTTGAACACGTAGTTGATACCCCAATCCTCGCAGTGTACGGATTTCACCCTCATCAGCTGCCCACGCTTGTAACGCTTTACGCAGTCTTTTAATAGATAAGTCAACTGCTCTGTCACTTCCATCGTAGTTCCAGCCCCACACATGCTCTAATAATTGATCACGTGTGAATGTTTGATTTGGATGTTCTGCTAAAAATAATAGTACGGATAAGTCACGTGGCGTGAGTGTCACTTCTTCTCCATGCAGGTGAACTTGATGCGCTGTTGAATCAATTTGTAAAGCTCCAAACTGCTTCACTGCATGTTGTGGTTGATTCACGCGTCTTAACACGGCTTTAATCCGCGCTACCACTTCCTCTGCTTCAAAAGGCTTGGCAATGTAGTCATCTGCGCCACCATTTAAACCATCTAATTTAAAATGTGTGTCACCAAGTGCAGTCAACATAATCACAGGTGTTTGTGACTGCTCACGAATTTCTTTTAAAATTGTCCAACCATCTTTTCCTGGTAACATCACATCAAGTAATACAAGGTCTGGTTGAAAACGTTCAAATATAAAAAAAGCTTCACTACCTGTAAAGACTTGTTCTGTTTCAAAACCTGCTTTACGTAAATAAACCTTTAACACTTGGCTAATGGCTTGGTCATCTTCAACAATTAATACTTTCATGTTCATTCGCTCCTCATTTATTCACGTATGCTTATTTTACCCTGTTTATACGTCAACTAGATGTCTACGAATAGATAAAACATTTCGCTTTTCTTTTTAGAGTGCGCAACGAAAAACTGGAACCGCGCCACAACACGGTTCCAGTTTTTCTTATACTCATATCAAATGGTGTTTTTACACCTATAACCTAAACTATTGTTTCTATTTATTTAAAATGCCCAATTTCCTTTACGGAAGATTGGTTCAACTGTACCATCTGCCAAAATACCATCAATATCCATCTCACCGCTACCAATCATGAAATCTTCGTGTGTAATCGATGAGTTAATACCATGTGCGTCTAGTTCAGCCTCAGATAATTCGCTTCCACCTTCATAGCATGTTGGATATGCTGCACCAACAGCTAAATGATTTGAAGCATTCTCATCGAATAATGTATTGTAATATAAAATATTCGATGCAGAAATAGGTGATTCATGCGGTACAAGTGCTACTTCACCAAGATATTTTGAACCTTCATCTGAAGAAATCATCTCTTGTAATAAGTCTTGTCCAATCTCTGCTTCTGCTTTGACAATGACACCATCTTCAAATGCCAGTGTAAATTTATCAATAATATTTCCTTGATATACAAGTGGTTTTGTATTCGATACATAGCCATTCACACCATACTTAGAAGGTAGTGTATAGACTTCTTCTGTTGGCATATTCGCTACAAATTCTGTTTTTTCTGGTGTACGACTTGAACCAGTTTGCCAAATATGTTTTTCAGGTAATTCAATCCATAAATCTGTTCCTGGTGCTGTATAGTGTAATTTTGTATAGCGTTTGGCATTTAATAAATCTGCACGTGCATGTAATTTAATCAGATGTTCTTCCCAATTTAGTACTGCATCACCTTCACCAATTCGAACTGTTTTGAAGATGGCCTCCCAAAGTGCTGGGACTTGCTCTTCTTCTGGTAAGTGAGGGAATACTTTTTTCGCCCAAGCTTTTGAAGGAATGGCGATAATTGACCATGCAATTTTGTCGTTCATTACAGCATCACGATAGTTTTCAAGTGCCTTACCTGCTGCTTTTTGATGTGTTGATAATTTATTCACAGGAACACCTGTTAATAAGTCTGGATCAGCTGCATCAATCCACAGTAATGCACCTTTACGCTCGATTAATTCATCGCGTTGTTCTGCAATCCAGCGTGGATATTTTTCAAATTCTTCTTCAGGCGCATAATCAAATAATGCGCGATCAATTACTTCATCTGAAAAATTAACAGTTACACGTGCTGCCCCTGCTTCATACGCTTTTTTCACAACCATACGTGTAAACTCAACTGTATCTGTTGAAGTATTAATTAAAAGTGTTTGCCCCTTTTGAACGTTTGCGCCTACTTTTACAGCTAATTCTGCAAATTGCGCTAATTTTTCTTCAAAACTCATCTCATCATACCCCTTTATTTACTTATTTTTTCTTGCTTGAAAATTTTCTTCCACCTTGATTATACGGTTTTTTTGAACCATTTGCTTGTTTGGAATCACGATTGCCACCATTACCACCACGACGGTTCTGTTGTTTACGACGTAATTCTTCTGGTTTACGTGAAGCATGTGGATATTCACCCTTACCATCCATCAGCTGTCCACCTTTTAAAATACGTTCAGTCGGACGGTCTTCTAGTTCACGTGTATATTGTTTATATTCTTTTTCTTCGAATGAAGTAAGAAGTGTTAAAACTTCACCACTCTTACCTGCACGACCTGTACGGCCTGAACGGTGTAAATATTGTTCACGGTTATGTGGCACATCCACATGAATCACATGTGATAAGCCCATAATATCTAAACCACGTGCTGCAACATCTGTTGCAATTAGAATACGGATTTTTCCTTTACGGAATGCTTCAAGCGCCTGTTTACGCTCTTCTTTTTTCATCTCTGCATGCAGTACAGCAATCGGTGCATTTAAATATTGTAACTTTGTTTCTTTCATTAGTAATTGGTCTAAGTTATTCACAAATGCAAGACCACGTAACCCTTCAATATGAGATAGTTTACGTAGTAATTCTGTTTTTTCACGTACGCTTACTTTCATATATGAATGAATGACTTTCCCTTGGTCTGGAATGTCTTCTGGACGTACTTTAAAACGCTTCGGTTCAGACATTAGACGTTCGCCTACTAATTCAATCTCATCTGTAATTGTAGCTGATACAAGAGCCACTTGACGGTCATGATTTGCGCCATCAATGAATGATTTCACAATCACACGTGATTCACGTCCAAGTAATTGGTCACCTTCATCTAATACGATGTAACGCAGTTCATGTAATTTTAATTTTTTCGCACGTACTAATTCGTTTAGTCGCCCTGGGGTTCCCACTGCAATTGTTGGTTTTTTCTTCAACTTTTCGATTTGGCGCGCTGTATTTGCACCACCAATTAACGGTACAACTGTAATCGGTGTTCCAGCCGTCCAGTCACGAATAACATCTGTAATTTGCATACAAAGTTCTTGTGACGGTGCAACGATTAACGCCTGTGTATTTTTCTTTGTACCATCTACTTGTTGAAGGATTGGCAAGACATACGCTAATGTTTTCCCTGTTCCTGTTGGCGATTCAGCAATTACGTCATGTCCAGCTAACATCGCTGGAATCATCTCATCTTGAATCGGCATTGTTTTTTCAAATTTCCATTTTGCTTGTAAATCTTCATTTAATTGTGTTAAAAAAGTCATTTTAACGCCACCTTCTTTCATCTTCTTTAATTAAAACATAAATTGTCGCTATGTGAGCATCTGTTTTATACAAAATTCCTACGTTTCCATGAATTCAAGTTGCAAGAAGAAGGAGAAACCACATACATGCTGTGATTCCTCCCTCTCTCTGATGCTTATTTATACATGTTCATATCCACATACTTCAATCGCACGATCTGCTAATGTTACCATCGCATCCACGTAACGTGAATCTTGGTCCAATGCAAAATCACGATTGACAATGGATAATTCAGTGCATCCTAATACAATATAGTCACAGCCCTCTGCAAACATTGCATCTTCAATACGCTGCCACATCTCTCTCGAAATGCTGCGCCCAGCCTTTATATACTCATAAATAATTTCCATTAATACATCTTGTAACGCATCATCTGGAACGATTGGCTCAATCCCTTGTTCGCGTAAAGCATTTTGATATAAATTCGTTGAAAGTGTTCCTTTTGTTCCAAGAACACCTACTTTTTTTGCACCGAGATTTTTCACTTTTTGTGCAGTTTCACGAATCATATGCAAAATCGGTACGGCTGTGTCTTTTGCTAAATCGTCATAAAAATAATGTGCTGTATTACAAGGAATGCAGATTACATCTACACCCATTCCGACTAATTTCCCCGCATCTTGTACCATGACAGGAAGAGGGTTGGGTTTTGTATGATCTAAAATATAAGCTGTACGATCAGGTATTCTCGTATCATTATCAATGATACAATGCATATGCTCTTGGTCTGTCGAAGCTTTCGTTCTTCGGACAATCATCTCCCCTAACAACATCGTTGCTAATGGACCTACACCACCAATAATACCTAATGTTTTCTTAGTCATAGATTAAGACAAGCCCTTCTTATTAAAGTATTTTTTATATTTGCGGTAATAGTTCAGACTGTTTAATGTCAGTTTTGCGTAGCGTGTTACATTCATATCTTCTTTATAGAATAATGAATTCGTTACTTTACCTTCTTTAATGAGTTGACGTGCTTTTGCTTTCAACTCTGGGTTTTGTGCATATTTGAATAATACACCGTTCGGAATAACCGTCCATAAATGCTCATTATCTGCATAGACTAAATCTTGTTTTTTACCAAGCATGTAGTCATCTGCTACATATTGCATTAAGTTATAGCCAGCTGCTGTCACATAGTAACTTGAGCGACCATTTCGTAAGTTAATTTCGAATAATTTATATTTACCATCGCGGTAATCATATTTCATATCGAAGTTGGCAATACCTTCAAAACCGATATCTTCTAGGAAGAACTTCACTTGGTCCATTAACTCTTTGTCATATGTTGTAATAATTGCTGCGTAACTACCGATTCCTTCAGGTGAGTGTTCCTCAAGAATTGGATTACCTAAACACATTAATTTCGCTTTACCATCTGTTCCAATATACGCATTTAATACACGCATATATGAGTCGTCACCAGGAATGAATTCTTGTACAATCATCGCATCTTGGTAAGACGATGAATAGATTGCTTTTAAAATCGCAGTTTTTTCAGCTTCATCTTGTGCAACGAATACTTTTTTCTTACCTGGGAATGAACAAGCCCAGTATTCCACTGAATTCGATGCTTTTAAAATGATTGGATATTGAATATCTGGTGAGAAGTTCTCATAGTTTTCAGCCGTTACGATATCTGTCTTCGGATAACTGAAATTATACTTTTCACACATCTCGTAGAAATTCTCTTTTAAGAGAATTTGATCCATTAATTCTTCATTAATGTATGGCACCGTAAAGTCTTTTACAAGCTCATCTTTATTTTTAATAATGAGTTTTACATAATCATCACCGCAACCCATTAATAATAAATTTTGCCCTGCAAATTTCTTCGCAGTACGTTGCATAATCGCTAAAAAGTCTTCTTTTAGCTTTGGTTCTTCGTAGAAGTCTAAAATACGACTATTTTGTGTTGGTGTTAAATGTGCGCGTCCAATAACGACGGATTTAATTCCATATGCTTCGTAAAAAGCACGTGCCATTCCATAGGCATTCATGTCGGAACCTATTAAAATGGGTAAAAATGATTGCTCTGCCAATTGTTCATCATCTGCCTTATCTTTATTTTTCAAGCACGATTGCTTGTGATTTCATCTCTTTAAAACTTTTAAAAAAGTCTTCTTCATTATGGACGACGTATCCTTTTAATGGATCCATTACAATAACTTTTCCATCTTGATAGCCTGTCACGACAACAACATGTAAATTACGATACATTTCGATGGGATGATCCGTTCCTTTAATCGTCCACCCTTGCTTCATCTGCGGCGGTGTTAAATCAAGTGTCACCCATGTAATGACCGGAATTCCTTTGTTTACTTTATTTAAAATTTGTTCTTTTGAAGCACCTGTCATGTTGCGAACTTTTAATACTTTTTTTGTTTGCTTGATGTAATTTTGTGCTGCTTTTTCAATTACAGGCGCAAAAGCATACATACCGTCTGTTTCGCTTGCAGGGTTACCAGCATATTTCTTCGCTGGATCAGGACCAATCCAAACACCATTTGCTCGTACAAGTGGCTCTTTTGGTAAATATTTTTTCTCCATGACTTCTTTTGTCACATTGGCTCCGTAAAATTGTAGAACTGCTGTTAATGCTGTAATTTCACAACCATGTGGAAAAACAGGCTTTTGCAAAACAACAGGTACATTGGCTCCTTTGTGATTACGTACATAGTACGTTTCTAAACGAATATAACTTGTTGATTCTTCTACTTTGACAAGTTGAGCAATCCCTTCGCTCTCACTCTCATAAATAGAAGACGGTGTAAAGAGATACTTCTTACCGTCTTGTAAACCATAGATATCCACTTCTCCATTGGCATCTGCTGTTTTTTCCATAACCAACTCATTCGTATTCGCGTCACGAATGTTCACTTTCATATTAGGGATAGGCGTCCCGCTTCCGAACTCCACAATCAATATTTTAATCGCTTTTTCTGATTGCTCATCTTTTGCAGGAAAAATGCTCGTACATCCACCTAATAATGCACTAAGTAATAAAATGCAAAAGAGGAGCAAAGACAAACTGACTTTACTTCTCTTAAACAATGTCATTAGCTCCCTCAATCAGATTATCCGAAATATTGGTTATACCATACAAGGAATACATAGATTGACCAAATTTTACGTTGGTTTTTCGCTTTTCCTTCATAATGATCTGTTAACAATTGTACAATCGCTTTTTGATCGAAGAATTTCGCTGCTGTATCTGATTCGAATGTTGCTTTAATTTGGTTATAGTATTTTTCCTCTTGCATCCATAGACGAATTGGCACTGGGAAACCAATCTTTTTACGTTTTGCCCACTCTTGTGGTAACGCACGTTCAGATGCTTTACGGAATGCATATTTTGTATTTTCTTCATTGATACGGTAACGTGCAGGTACTTTTGAAGCGACACGCATAATTTCGCGGTCTAAGAATGGTACACGTAGCTCAATTGAATGTGCCATTGACATTTTATCTGCTTTTAATAGAATGTCATCTACTAACCATAAATTTAAGTCTAGTAATTGTTTTTTCGTTAAATCATCTTCGTTTGGATTTTTACGATAAACAGGCATAACGATTTCTTCAACTGTTGGCGCATCTAAGAATTCTGGTTTTAAGATTGCTGCTGATTCATCTTCTTCAAAAATGTGTGCTTGTCCGATGAATGTTTTTTCAACAGGTAAGCCACCCTTCATTAAGAAGTGTTTACCGCGTACTTCTGGTAATGCTTCTGCTACTTTACCAATTGGTTTACGGATGAATCTTGGTACTTTTTTATATTTACGCATCGTTGGTGAATCATCATATTCTTCGTAACCACCGAATAATTCATCTGCCCCCTCACCTGAAAGAACAACTGTCACATGTTTACGCGCTAGTTCTGCTAAGAAATAAAGCGGTACGATTGATGGGTTTGAATGTGGTTCATCCATCATGTACTGAATATCACCAATTTTATTGAAGCATTCTTCTGGATCTAATACTTCACTTACGTTTTCAATGCCTAATTCATCTGATAATGCTTTTGCGTTATCTACTTCTGAGAATTTTTTCGCTGCGAAACCGACTGAGAATGTTTTATCTGGTTTTAAAACAGATGCTACATAACTAGAGTCTACGCCTGAAGATAGGAATGAACCTACTTTTACGGTCTTATCTGAGAATTCGTGTGCCTTAATTGATTCACGTACTGTATCATCAATTTCGCTTACGATTTCATCTAGTGGACGCTCTTCTGGATTGAATTTTGGTTCCCAGTAACGCGTAATTTCAACTTTACCGTTCTCATATGTCATATAATGAGCTGCTGGCATTTTGAATACGCCTTTAAAGAATGTTTCGTTTAATACAGGGAATTGGAATGTTAAGTATGGTTTTAACGCTTTTTCATTTAATGCTTTTTCGAAATGAGGGTGTGGTAAGAAACTTTTGATTTCTGAACCAAACATTAATGTACCGTTCATTTGCGCATAATAAAGTGGTTTAATACCAAACATATCACGTGCCGCAAATAATTTTTTGTTATTTTTATCCCAAATAACGAACGCAAACATACCACGTAGTTTTTGTACTAATTTTGTACCGTATTCTTCATAACCATGAATTAATACTTCACTATCTGTATGTGTTGTAAATGTATGTCCTTTTGCAATTAAGTCTTCACGAATTGATTCAAAATTGTAAATTTCACCGTTGAAAATCAATACAAGTGAACGATCTTCGTTGTAAATTGGTTGGCTACCATGCTCTACGTCAATAATACTTAAACGACGGAAACCAAGTGCCGCCTCACCATCTGTATAAGCCCCTGCTGAGTCTGGACCACGATGAATAATTTGGTTCATCATATTTTCTAAAACCACATCTGGGTTTGCTACTTCGCCTACGAATCCTGTAAATCCACACATATATTTATATTCTCCTATCTATTACAATCAATGTCCTATTTCAATCTCTTCATTTTAACATTTTTTCTTGTATTCTTCTCGCTTTTTTTCAATTAACTTACGTGTTTTCTATACTCCTGAACAAGGATATGTAATGGAACTTGATATAGTTGTAAGTCTTTGATTTTATATACGCCAATCGCCATTAGTTGATCGATTACATCATCTTTTAATGTCTGTTTTTGTCGGTCTTGTTGTGTCATACGATCGTACTCCTTCTTCTTCAATGCTACACAATCCATACCCTCTCATCGTTTTTTCAAACGATTAAAGTCATTGAGGTTCTACCACTTGTTCGGTTTCTACGCTAATAGGACCTCAAAAAACGAAAGAAGTTGCATAAATCATGATTTTTCAGAAGAAAAAAGGCGAAATATCGTACGTTCTCATTTTATGCCTAAGTTCCCTTTCACACAACCATTTCTCATCATTTTCTACCAATTGATTTGACGCATTTTATTTTTGTTTGAATAGTTCATTCAGATTATTAAATGCCATCACCATTTTCCCATTCACAAAGCCAATTCCTTCTGGTTCTCGTTTTGTCTGCAGTGCTACTCGTTTTAGATTACCTTTCGCATCAACCACACCATATTGACCATCTGACAAAATATAATAAAGCCCTTTTTCATACGTAAAGCCTTGAACTGGTTTTTTAACTGTTGTTCCAACTAATCCTTTTACAACGATTCTTTTCTTCGTATCCAGTACAGCTTGCTTACCTGTTAATGTAATACGATTGATATGATAACCCTCTGTTACTTTCGATACGACAGAAGCTTCGCGTTCATTATGCATGTAGAGTACGTTCGGGTGAATATTAGATGGCAGTATCCATGACTGCTTCACACGCAATGTTTTTTCATCGATTTTGTACATTTGATAGTTTTTCTTACCTGAAATATCTGCAACGACATAAATTGAACCTTTATAATTAGAAATCGCTTGTCCATGTCCTATCACAAGACGCGTACTTTTCTTTACTAGTTTTCCTGTTGAATAATAGTGATAAATATAGCCATTGTTTATTCGAAAAAGTAATGGTGTTTGTTTTAGCTGTTACGTTCTTTTCAAATGCGAACGTAAGGCAGCTTAAAAATAAAAGTAGAATAAGTATGTATTTTTTCATGTTGTAGCTCCTAGTTGTTTTTTTATAATATCGACAACATGAATAGAAAATAGATAAAAAAACACCAAAACACAATTGCGTTTTGGTGTCATCATTTATGCTTTTGTATCTTCGCGGTATTGCATTGTCAAACCACGTAAAAAGTTACGGGCGAAACGGTCGCCACAAGCTTTATAGTTACGATGTGTTGGATTACGTAAAATCGCACCTAACTCACCTTTTGATACACTTACGCCACCATCATATAGTGTGTCGAGTACATCTTCACTTGTCATCGATAATGCGATTTTCACTTTTTTAATTAGCATATTATTCGCATGATCTTTCACTGCTTCTACTTTTGGCTTTTCTTGACCTGGCTTCGGCTTTTGTGGTCCACGTTTGAATGTAATTAAGCCATTTAAAAAGGCTTCTAACATGTCATTCGTTACCTCAATATAACCTGCTGGTGGTGCTTCATCTTCTTGCACCTTTTTCAGCATATTTAAGATGTCATCCTTTGTGTACTTCATACCGCCTAAACGGAACATCTCTACTACATCTGTATTTTTAATATCTAACGCATAACGTAGACGAATTAAAATATCGTTATTTGTCATGTTAAACCTCCTACAATCTTTACTTCAATAGTTTAACATTGAACGACGAGAAAGGCGAATGGACATTAGTGTTGTTTACGATTTTGGATTAGTTCATTTAATTCATTAATTTTTCTTTTTGTACTCATATAAATAAAAAACCAAGTGACTAAATAAATAGCGCCTACTTTCCCAATTAATACAAACCAACTTTTCAATTCTGAAGGATTGTACCATCCTGCAAAATAGCCACTAATAGATACACATAAAATTACAAAAAGAAAATGGCTCGTGAATTGATAAAAAAGAGGAATTTTTTCAACTTGAAAAATAGTAGCAGCAAAACCAATCACTGCCCCCATAGTTCCAGAGACCATCATTTGATTAAACAATTCGTGTCCTGCAATTGCTTCATCCATCTGTGAAATACTTAAAGCAACCATAAAATAAGAAATACTTAAGCCGATTAACATACCTAACAAACCATTTTGAATCATTCTCATACCATATTCCCTCCAATACCTAACCGATCTTTTAACTCACGTAAATATTTGCGACTGATTGGGTAACAGACTTCGTTCTCTAAATAAAGATTTGTAGTTCCTAATAAACCAACGCGTATACATTGAATATACTGTAAATTGACTAGAGTAGATTTATTAACTCTGACAAACTCTTTATATAGTAGACTTTCAAACTCATATAACTTCTTTTTAACTTGATAATCTTCTAACTCTGTTTGTACATAGACTTTTCCACCCTCTGTAAAAATAGAAAAAATATCTTCTATTTTCAACATATGCACTTCTTGTTCTCTATAACCTGCTATCATTTTCATCTTAGGTGTTTTTAAAGATTCTACTAACTTTTCTACTTCTTCTGAATAATTAGCTGCATGGATATGCACTTCTATATCTTCATTTTTTTCATCAATTGTTACCACAAACTTCACCACCACTTCCCCCCCTTACTATTTCAACAATACCATGTGATGAATCGATTCCTTTATCTTTTACTTTAACAGGTTAATTTCGAATCGTAACTAGCTATATTTTGCAACTATGTTGTATAAAAAAAGAACCTCACAATGGAGATTCTTCTTTCAAAACGTATTTCTCTAACAGATGTTTCGGGATATGGCAGTAGTCATCTGGACAACGCGCAAGGCGGTCTTGGTGTTCTTCTGCACTGCGCACATAATTCGTCAGTGGCTTCACTTCTACTGCGATTTTTGCATGGTCCAAACGTGCATCAATGAACGCTCTCGCTTCTTCTAAATGCTTCGCCTCTGTACTATATAATCCTGTACGGTATTTTTCACCAACGTCGATTCCTTGTTTATTGACGCTATACGGATCAATCACTTCGAATAAATATCCCATCAATTGTGTGACTGTCACTACCTGTTCGTCAAATGTAACACGTACACATTCTGCATAACCGTCATATGCACCTTCTAATGTCGAGTTTGTACCATTTGCACGCCCTGCTTCTGTCTCAACTACACCCGGTAATGTTTTAAAGAAAGCTTGGACACCCCATAGACATCCACCAGCTACATAAACTGTTTCCATCTCACCACAACTCCTCTATATAAAAAGGCTAAGAAAAGTCCCAGCCACTAAATTATTTTTCTAATGCGATTTGAATATGCGCTAAATGATGTTCTTCATGCCATGCCAACTTCGCCATCTTCGTTGAGACGAGAATCTCACCATTTTGTTCATGGATAAATGAACGATTCAGTTGATCTTCTGTAAGTGTTTGACCTAATGCGATAATACGCCCATTAATTCCTTCTAGCATGCGAATCGAATATTCCACAGGTACTTCTGTATCTGGTGTAATCGCCCATTCTTCTTCTAAAAAGGCTGGAACTGTTGGACAATCATCTGTTAGTGCCAACTTTAGACGTTGATACATATTTAATTGTGAATCTGCAATGTGATGAACTAGTTGACGGACATTCCATGCACCCTCACGATACGTTTTTTCAAGTTCTTCATCACTTAATCCGTCTACAATATTTCGTAAACGATCTGTGTATGTGTCGATTTGTTCAAGCCACCCTTGAACATCTTCAAACATTACTTCTTCTGGTACTTGTAATTGACCAATTGGATATTTTACATCCATGTGCCATCTCTCCTTTTGTAGATAAAACTTCTTTCTCACATCATACCTACTTTTGATTTTGGAGTACAAATTATACGTGCATGAAATCAGAGAAATTTAGAATCAACCAACATTTTTTCGTCTTTTTTTCGATGAAAAACGAACAAAATAACCCTTTTGCACTAAATTAGGCTTGATTTTTTCAAAATAAAAAACTTCGACATGTTGCCATGTCGAAGCCATTTTTGATTAACTCGCAAGCTGTGTTGCCTGTGTTGTACTTCCTTTTTTCAATGTTAACATCATAACGAATGAGATGATGTATAAGCCCGCTAAATAAAGCATCGCCATCTTCATATCGTAATTTTGTAAAATGTAACCGACTAAGATTGGGGAGAAACCACCAACTGCACGACCGAAGTTGAAGATTGTATTCGTCGCTGTACTGCGGATTTCGGTTGGATATAGACCGCCGATTAATGCACCGTATCCTGCAAACATACCATTTGAGAAGAAACCGACGATGGCTCCACCGATTAATACACCGGCACTACCTGTCGCATATGCGTAAATAAACACTGCACACGCTGATGCTAGTAAGAAAATACCGAAAGCACGTTTTGTACCGAAGCGATCTAAGAACTGACCGAATGTTAACATACCGATAATCATGCCGACTGCCGTACTAATCGTCCAAAGTGCTGAACCTGATACCGATAAGCCTTGTGATTGTTGTAACATGGATGGTAACCAAATCATTAAACCGTTATAACCAGCGATTTGTACTGTCGCCATAATCATTAGTGCAACGGTTGTAAATGTTGTTTTTGATGAGTTGAATAACTGACCTAATTTATTTTTCTCACGCTTGTTACTCGCTTTTTTCAATTTTTGAGCTTCTAACCACTCTGGTGACTCGTCTAAATTTTTACGTACGATGAAAGCGAAAATAACGGGAACTACGCCTACGAAGAATAGTGCGCGCCAACCTAATGTTGGTAAGATGACTGCACTTAGTAATGCCGCTAAAATAACACCGTACTGCGCGCCGACACTTACATAAGAAGATGCACGACCTTGTTTATTTTTTGGCCAAGCCTCCGCAACAAGTGCCATACCAATACCGTACTCACCACCTGCACCAAGACCAGCGATGAAGCGGAATAAGTACACTTGTTCAATATTTGTCGCAAGACCTGTTAAAGCTGTTCCTACTGCGAACAGTAAAACTGTATATGTGAAAACTTTGACACGGCCATATTTATCAGCTAATACTCCGAATAGAATACCACCGATTAACATGCCGATGTTTGTGATTGATGAAATCAATCCACCTGTTGCTAAATCAATGTGAAACTCTGCGATAATCATCGTCATCGCAAATGAGATGAACATAATGTCCATACCTTCTAAAGTCAAACCTGCGACCGACGCAACGACGGTCTTTTTACGATAGTCCATTTCAAAATCCTCCAATGTTCTCTAAGATATAACCGAGCTCTTTTATGATGAATGGATGATGAAAAGACTCCATTCTCCTTTTGGGCCTCACAGGACCACTTTTAAAAGAGTGACGTAACTTTTAGCACAATAAAAATGCCCTTCTCGTCCAAAAGTAGACAAAAAGGGCATGAATAAACAAAGACATCTAAAAATGTAGACAGTTCGCTCTCAAGTTGTTCCCTTTTCAGTCTCTCTGGACTGTTCTTAAAGGTGTGCTATTTCAAATAGTAATTCTAGCAAACTTGAAATCAATGTACAATAAAAATTTTCACTTAAAATGATTTTTTTAAGTCATTAAATCCATCATTTTACAAATCAATCGCTTCGCCGCCTGTCACACCATAAATTTGTCCTGTAATATAACTCCCTTCATCAGAAGCAAATAAGACATATACAGGTGCCAACTCTACAGGTTGCCCTGCACGACCAAGTAATGTATCTTGACCAAACTTTGGAATCGTTCCTTCCAATTGACCATGATCTAATTGAAGTGGTGTCCAGATTGGACCAGGTGCTACACCATTCACACGAATCCCTTTTGGCGCAAAATAACTGGATAAGTTCAAAGTGAAATTCGCAATCGCAGCTTTCGTTCCTGCATAATCCATTAAATGCGTAGAAGGATTAAAAGCTTGTACAGATGTCGTCGTAACAATGGCACTTCCAGGTTCTAAATGTGGTTCAGCCGCTTTCACTGTTTCATACATACTAATAACATTCACTTTATACGTATCTTCTACCTGTTTAATGTGTAAATCCTGCAGGCTCTCTTGTGCAATTTGCTGCGCCGCATTTAATACAAGAATATCGACACCGCCAAATGCCTCGACTGTCTTTTCGACAATCTCAGAAGCAGCCGCATCTTCACGTAAATCATACGGTAATAAAAGTGCTTTTTGCCCTTCCTGTTCAATGATTTCCTTCACTTCATGAGCGTCTGCTTCTTCACCAGGGAAGTATTGAATCGCTACATTCGCTCCCTCGCGCGCATACGCAATCGCCGCTGCACGACCAATACCCGAATCGCCTCCTGTAACGAGCGCATTTCTCCCCTTCAAACGACCATAGCCTTTATAAGACGTTTCACCACAATCAGGCATCGGCTTCATCTTTTGCTGTAAAGCAGGCGTGTCTTGCTCTTGATCTGGAAAACCCTCATTCGAAAACTTCTTACGTGGATCAATTAAATGTTCATTCTTCATATTCACTCATCCTTTCTGAATTCTGTATATTTCATGTTATACACACCTACAATTTTTCCCTTTTGAAAAAGGATTAAACGACAGCAGGACAGATTGAACGGTTTTTACTAGAAAAAGACATGAAAAAAACGCCAGAAGAACTAGGCTCTGGCGTGGTGGTGATTTTAAATTAGTAACTAATATCGGTTTACAATTAAAACTTTTTTCTATACAATTGACTTAATTAATCACACGCTCAATAGATAGGTGTTTATATATAAACGCTAAATCTAGCAGGTGTGTATAGAGGCAAAGGGTTTCCTATACGGTGCTTGTTTACAAGTGCTTGAGTTAGGAAGCTCTTTTTATTTTCCCCATTTTAATTAATCATAAATAAGAATAAGTCTTCGAATATTAGTTCTTTCGGGAGAACTAGCATTTTGAAGTGCATTCACATCTTCTGAAAAAATTTCTATTAATACGCTTTCAAGCTCCGTTACTTCAATTTGTTCTTGTTCAAGATATGCTATTAACCTCGTTTCGCGTTCAAGTGAATGCTTTTCTTGATGTCAAATTTGTTGAACTGACTGATATTCTCCTATACTTTTTCGACTCTTTTTTATAGATAGTGAAATAATCGTTTCAAAACTCAATTGCTTAGCAAACATTGTACATTCCTTGAACTCCTTAGTTACTTCTGATAAATGTTTATGAATTATTATTCCACTTAAAAATAAGTAGATGATTCAGATGCACACGCTCATCTAAACCGTCTACTTATTTTTATATAACTTTATTCACCCAATTCCAACCACGCAACTGCTTCACAGTGATATGAGTGCTGGAAGCAAATAGTACAGTAAAAACATACAGTTAAATTACTTGATTTAAAAAATATGGAAAATATAACATTAAAATGTTATATTATTATAAATTTGTATTTTATGGAGGTCAACTATGTATAGAAGTGATATTAGAGAAAGTGATATTATTAGATTATTAGATAAAGTAAGAAATGGGAGCTATCAAAATTATTTAAGTCAAGTAAATTTAAAAAAAGTTAGAAAATTTAATAACGATGAAATTATCAAGTTCGATTTCCCTGTAACTGCACTGGTAGCTCCTAATGGGGGTGGAAAAACAACTATATTAGGCTCGGCTGCTTTGGCTTATAAAAATGTAAAACCTAGTACTTTTTTTTCTAAAAGTGGAAAACTTGATAATAGTATGGCTAACTGGACAATAGAGTTTTCTTTAATTGATAAAAATATTAATACAACAGAACCTTTAAGAAAAGTAGCTGCATTTAAAGATTTACGTTGGCGAAGAAATAAATTCCCTGAACGAACTGTTTTAAATTTTGGTGTTTCAAGAACCGTCCCTGCTGTAGAGCGTACTGAATTGAAACGATGTGCTACAAATCAATTCATAGTAAATAACGAAAATATCAATGATTTTCAACAAACTGTTTTAAGTAATGTTGAGAAAATATTAGGAAAAAGTGTTTTAGGTTACAAATATATAGATATAGATAATAAAGGAAAAGTAAAACTCTTAACTGGGATTCATAACGACCAAGAATTTTCAGAGTTCCATTTTGGAGCTGGTGAATCCAGTATAATTAGATTAATTATGGAAGTAGAATCTTCTCAGGATAATGCATTAGTATTAATTGAAGAAATAGAAAATGGTTTGCATCCAATAGCAACCGCCAAATTAGTAGAATATTTAATTGATGTGGCTAAGAGGAAAAATATTCAGGCTATCTTTACCACTCACTCTGATTATGCACTATTACCTCTTCCACAAGAGGCAGTATGGTCTGTTCATGATGGAAAAATTCAGCAAGGAAAACTAACTATTTCTGATTTAAGACAAATGCAATATGTAGAACATACAGAGATAATAATTTATACAGAGGATGCATTTACAAAACTCTGGATGGAACTAATTCTTAGATTCTTAAAATTTGACTTAACATGCATTGAATTACACTATTTAGGTGGAGACGGGAATGCAGTTTTAGCTAATAAACATAATAATCTTAATCCCGCTAAAAAAGCCCCTTCTATTTGTTTTATAGATGGAGATTCACCACAAATAAATAATGCCGAAGATTTTATCTTTAGATTACCTGGATATTATCCAGAAGAACATATTTATGAGTTTATCTTAGATAACATTAATGAAGTTGCTTTAAAATTATGTCTAGCATTAGGTTGGGATCCTGATAACCAAGATGAATTAATAACAAAAGTGGCAAAAGTAAAATTTGAAACAAGAGACTATCATTTACTTTTTTCAAAATTAGGTCAAGAGTTAAATTTAACATCTGAAATGACAGTAAAACAAGCTTTCATTAATACTTGGTGTAATATGAATAGAAGTATTTTAGACGATTTATTCGAGCCCATTAATCATCTTATCCCTACTCTTAAAGTTACAAATTAAAAAATATAGGACATAGCATGACTTATTACGAGAAAGAAATCAGACGATATTTCTTAACTGACATTTAATTTTAAATGAACTAAACCTATTCCTTGTTACAGTTAAAAAAGCTACTGCTTCAAATGTGATCAGTAGCTTTTCACAAAATCAAATTAATTGGGGAACTTTTGTTAGATCCTCCACTTTAATGTTGTAATGTTCTTCTATAAACTTTTGATTCTTTTTCGTTAATTTTGGAAAGACGATATATAAACGACGGATTGCTCTACTAAGTCCAACATAGTAAATCCTATCCTCTTCACTCTCCAAATCAGGTTTTAGAAGAAAATCTAAAGAACGAGGTATTAATAATACATTTTCAAATTCATCGCCTTTTGCTTTATGAATTGTTCTGTGCTGACCACTATCTTCTTTATAACTTATACATATTGCAAGTTCAATATAAGTAGTTTCATTATAGAAATTTTTAGCTGCTCCAGCTTTAAATCCACTCATTGAAATATAAGATTTTACTATTGTATAGAAATCCATTAATAAACTTTTATTATAACTATCGTATTTATTTAATAGTTCTTGAAGTAATTTAAGCGAACTATTAATTCGATCTTTTTCCGTACAATCACTAAATAACGTTTTTATTTTTTCTAATGCATTTTTATAATCGCCTATTCGTGCAAATTCAACTGCTTCTATAGAATTTAAAATTATTCTCGGTCTATCTTTATTATTATCGGCCTCTTTGAATTTCGTTAATAACTTCGTATCTATACCGTTTAGCGAAACTAGTGATTTCATTGCATTAGCAGTTGGGTTATCTCTTGAAAGCGTATGGATTATTGATTCTTCACCACATAGCTCCATAACTTTTTTATAGACAGCAACATTTTCTCCAATAAATAGAATTGGTAACTCCCCAGCAACATTTTTATATTTAGATTGCGTAATATCCTTTCGTACTTTATTCAATAAATCAATAATTTGGTTCGAACTGCGCCTATTTTCAAGGATTTGGTATTCAGTCATTTTTTCTAATCTAAAGTTGATAAATTCATCAATACTAGCTCCTTGAAATTCAAAAATAGACTGTGCAGGATCTCCAATAACACCAACTATTGTTTCTTCTTTAGCTATCAACTTAATAATTTTTGCTTGAATAGGATTTGTGTCCTGAACCTCATCTAAGAAAAAGTATGGAAATTTGGCTCTTAATACGTTTAGTATAAAAGGATACCTCGTTATCAATAAATAACTAAAGAATAATACATCATCATGATCAATTTTACCTAATGACCAAAACATTTTTTTATAACTAATCAAATCATCCCCTAAAATATTAGTTACTTTTCTTAATACACCTGCTTTTTCTTGATTACCCACTAACTTTAAATTTCCGTCTAAGTCGTACTTATACTGTAGATTATTGAGCCAGATAAACAAAGCATCTAACTTTTTTCCGAATAACAATTGCTTATGTTTATTAGGATGAGTAAATTCATCTACACGTTTATGATTTTCTAACCAATTTTTCACGATTGAATATCTTGGACTATAAGTATCATGTCCATTAACTTTTGAGATATTTATTTCAAATTCATCTGATAAGTAATATAAGTATGGTTTAACAACGTGCTTATATAAAAAACTATGAATAGTTGTTACATCTACTCTATCAGTAATACCACTACCAAGTCTTTTTAAAATCGTTTCAACAGCAATATTTGTATAGGTAATACAAGCTATTTTCCGCGTTTTCTCTAATCGCAAAGAATTTTTTACTGTATTTTTTATATGATTCACTAACCAATGTGTTTTACCTGCCCCTGGACCTGCTGTAACTTTAAAGTGTTGTTCAATATCAATTAAGTCACTAGATGTAATAGTGATCAACTTTCACACACCCATTCTATAGCTTTTTGAATATAATCTGGTACGATAAACTCAACAAAATCTTCTGATCCTAACTTTGCTAAGTTTTCTTGTAATACATAGGCTAATTCTAAAGCGTTAACCCCCTTACCAACTGAATTTAAATACCTAGCAGCTATCAATGCTATTTTTTTATTTCCATCTGACCAACTTAATTTTTCATGTTTTAAGCCATCTATTATTCTTGTATTTTCTTTTGATTTACTTAATCGGCTATAAAGTTCATCAATACTTTTATCTTCTTTAAATAATTTCATTAGTGCTTTAATTTCTTCTTGATTAGACATTGAATCCGTAACTAACATATCTAAAGCTGGATTATATCGCACTAAATCATATTCAAGTGTTTTACCTTGTAATTCATCTTGAAAATAAAAATTAATATTCGGGGAATAATCCATATTTTGCTTACTAGTTTTATATTCATATTTTTCAGCTTCTACATTTAGCTCAAATGGATAACATTTAGTATAAGTTGTCCCCTCAATTGAAAGTTCTTTTCGCATTGGATCTCTATCGGTAATGCATACTACATTCCTATTGATTGCAGCTGAATTATTAGTATTAAATAACTTCAAAAAATGATTAAAATATTTACCACCTACGTTTATAACAGCGATATGATTGTCTTCTAAAGATTTCCCAACATATTCGGCAAAAGTGGACATTAATAATTGCTCCGCTAGCCCTTCTACTAAAATAATTTTTTCTGCAAAAAGCATATTCGATTTAGTTGCGTCTAAAAATCTTTGCACGTATTTTTTACTTTCTTCGTCATCCTTGAAAACTTGGCTTGGATAACTAGCATGAGTTTCATTGTTAGCTTTATATAAGCAAATTATTTCATCTAAGTCTAATGCACCTGTTATATGAGTCGAATGAGTTGTTATAAAGATTTGACGTACTTTATTTGCTTTTAAATTTTGCTTTAAAAAATTTAGTAATTGTCTTTGCATCGATGGGTGTAAATGCGCTTCGGGTTCTTCTATTACGAGCATAGGAAAGATTTTTGAATTACTTCCCAAATACGATTCACTAGCGTTTACTTGCATTTTAGCTAATAACAAAGACATAAAAATCAAATTATTATAGCCAAGTCCATTATGTGTTATAGGTAATTGAATTCCACCACGATGTTCTACTATTAATTTAAGAGCTGAATAAAGTTCTACATCAGTTATACTCCCCGCAAAGTTTGGTTCAATATTATCAAATGATGCCCCTATATCTTTTGAATACGATAAAATTTGTTGCTTACCTTCTAACATCCTCATATTTAAAGAATCCATTAGAACTTTAGCTTGATCTTCAAACTTCTTTTTTTCAGCTTTAATTTGTTGCTCTTTTTCAGCTTCATTTAAGGCTGTTTATTGCAAAATAAAAGTGCAGACTAGTGCAAAGAATTTGTACAGAGTCCTGCACTATTTTTGTGCATAAAAAAAGACTTGCCAGCCACCCCAAGTCCCTCTACTGTTTTAGGTGTCGAAGCCGAAACAGGGAGGTAAGAAAGGATGCTAGCAATGTCTGAAGTTAATTGTATCAAAACATTACGAAATGAAAAAGGATTATCGATTACTGAAATCGCAAAAACCATGCAGGTTAATTGGCGTACCGCCAAGAAATACGGGGATGAGGATCAGCTCCCTCAAGAGAAAACCCATTTGAAAAAAGGCATGATGTACGATGAAAAATGGGGAGAAATCGTAATTGATTGGTTAGAAGAAGATTTAAAGCTCAAGAAAAAGTTGCGCCGTAAAAACAAAAAAATATTTGAGGACCTAGTAAAAGAAGGATTCAAAGGTTCTTACAGAACGGTGTGTAATTTTATACAAGAATGGAAAGTAGCCCAAGAAGATGAAGCAGATAAAGGACATGAACGTTTAGAACATCCAGAAGGAGAAGCGCAGGTAGACTTCGGTATAATGGAGGCTGTTCAAGATGGAGAAATACTGGATGTACATGCATTAGTCATGTCGTTTCCAGCAAGTAATACAGCATTTGCGGTACCAATGCCGAGTGAAAATTTAGAATGCTTTTTAGGTGGACTTCAACTTTTATTTAAACAGGCTGGTGGTGTTCCTTTGAGCATTCGAATTGATAACTTAACACCTGCGGTGAAGAAAGTAAGAAAAGGCGATTCAGAAGCAGAATTAACGGAAGCCTTTCGACATTTCCAGCAATATTACGGGTTTAAAGTGCAAGTATGTAATCCACGCAAAGGGAATGAAAAAGGTCATGTAGAAGGTAAAGTCGGTTATGTTCGTTATAACTTTTTTAGCCTACCGCCGGTCATAAAGGACCTTGAGGATTTAACAGCTCAATTAGAACAACAATTAATCAATGATCGCCAACGAATTCATTATAAAAAAGAAGTGCTGATTGATGAGTTATGGCAGCACGAGCAAAAGCAATTAATCAAATTACCTGAAGAATCTTATCCGGTATTTAAGCAATTCCTCATCAAATTTAATAAATATAACGAGTTCAAGCTTGATGGGCATTTGATTCATGTGCCAAGAGCAAGGAACTACGTCCAACTCTCTTGTGTGACCTATTGGGATTCGTTTAAAGTCATTACAAATGACGGTGAAATTTTATTATCTGACGCACGTCCTTATATGAGAAAACGTCGTTTTATTCCATGGAAGGAAATCTTAAAAGATTGGTTGAAAAAGCCACGTGTTGTAGGGCATTCGCGTTATGCGAATTATTTACCAACGCGCATTAAGGAATATTTAACCGTCCCTTCACTTGCGTTAAGAAAGCAACGGATCAATGAATTACTGACACTTTTACTTACACATGATATGAATGACATCGACCAAAATTTCTATGAATATATTGGCCGTGAGGCTGAGGAAGTAGAACACCCTTACGGTGTAAATTGGACAGAATATGACGCCTTATCGCCAAAAGGAACGGAGGCGTTGAATCATGAATGAAGCGATTTTAACACTCTGTAAGCAATTGAGATTGGCACATGTGGCAGAAGCGATTAAAGAAGTACCTTTTACGGAGCCGGAAGAATATATTTATCAAATTTTATTAAAAGAACAGTTAGGCAGAGAGCAAGCCAAAATAGCACGTAATTTGAAACAGGCACGTTTTATTGATACGAAGACGCTTGAAAGCTATCAGTGGCATAAAGACATTTGTCTACCGAACCATTTAACAAAGGAAGAATTAGAGCAGCTAGATTTCATTCGGAGAAAAGAGAATGTCATTTTAGTTGGCGCACCTGGCACAGGTAAAACACATTTAGCTTCAGCACTTGGTAGAAAGGCTTGCGAGCATGGATTTGAAGTCCGTTTTTATCGCGTTTCACATTTAGTTGAGGAATTAGAGCAAGCCCTGCATGCGGGGAAAATGAAGCAGTTTAGAAGTAAATTAGAAAAAGTTGATTTAATGATTTTAGATGAAATGGGTTATTTGCCTTTTGGCAAAGAAGGAGCAGAATTACTGTTTCAAATTATTTCAGAGTTCTATGAACAAAAGAGCTTGATTATCACATCAAATTTAGAATTTAGTCAGTGGAACCGCATTTTCTCGGATTCGCGTTTAACGGCAGCTCTGGTGGATCGTTTGATTCACCATGCCCATATTATTTCGTACACGGGCCAGAGCTTCCGTTTAACAAACGCATTGTCGAGAAAATAGGGGGAATATTGGGTGGCAACACTCTGTATTTTTCGTTGCAATTCTCTGCACTTTTCTCTTGCAAAACACAAAGGCTTTGTTGGATTTTATATTGTAGTCCATAAAGAAATCTAAAACATTTTTTAATAATGTATTTTTTCCACTAAACATATCCCTTTCAACATCTCTAATAGCATCTAAAAATTGAAAATCAAACTTCTTCAGATATTCTCCATCTACTACAATTTGATTTTCTAAATTTCCTCCATAAATTTTGTATGTATATAACCGCAAAAAGTCTCTGTCGATAATTTCCCATGATTCTATTATAGATGTTGAGTTAGACAGCATATTTTTATAAGCATCATGGTGTTTTAATGGAAGACAAAATTCATAATGTATTTTAGCTTCGTATGGCTTCTCTAACTTAGTTAACCATTGACTTACAACAACTAAATCATCCCCCATTAAATTTTCTTTTTCCTCTTGAGTAAGAGTAACCGAGATATTTATGCTGGGTGGTTGTAATTTTAATTCTTCTAACGAAATTGTTTTATTAAAATCAGCTATTGTTAAATTCTTTTTTATTGATGGATTGAATATCAAAGACATAGCGCGTAATAAGTTTGACTTCCCAGCGTTATTATGACCTATAATAACATTCATACCTTCATTAAATTTAACTGTATTTGATTTGAAATTTCTAAAATTTTCAATTTTAATACTAGATATATACATAATTTATAAATTCTCCTTTCTATAGTAATATTCTTCTTCATAATTGAAATACCTTGAAATTTCTAAAAAAAGACGATTCAGAAGTATTCTAACTACCTCTAAACCGTCTGCTTCTTTTCATCTATTCTTCTTATTCACCCAACTCCAACCACGCGACTGCTTCACAGTGCGCTGTGTGCGGGAACATGTCGACTGGTTGTACTTCTTTTGTTTTGTAGCCGCCATCTTCGAGGATGCGAAGGTCGCGGGCTAGTGTTGCTGGGTTGCATGATACATAGACAACTTTCTTTGGCTTTTGTTCTAAGATGGTTGTTAAGAGCGCTTCGTCACAGCCTTTTCGTGGTGGGTCTACCATCAGTACGTCTGCTGTTTTACCTTCTTTATACCAGCGAGGAATCACTTCTTCTGCTGGGCCTGCTTCAAAGTATGTGTTCGTAAAGCCATTCAGTGCTGCGTTACGTTTGGCATCTTCAATCGCTTGTGGCACAATCTCAACACCCATCACTGATTTGGCTTGTTTCGCAAGGAATAGCGAAATCGTTCCAATACCACAGTACGCATCAATTACGGTCTCATTACCTGTTAAGTCTGCGTAAGCTAATGCTTGTTCATACAATACTTCTGTTTGGATTGGGTTCACTTGATAGAATGAGCGCGCTGAAATTTCAAAGCGGACATCTCCAATATAATCCTCAATTACTTCGTCGCCCCATAGAGGTAGTGTTTCGTTACCGAAAATCACATTCGTATCTTGTCCGTTCACATTTTGCATAATCGAGCGTACATTTGGTACAAGTGTACGAATCGTCTCAATGATGGCTTCTTTTTGCGCGAGTTTACGTTTTTTCGTTACGAGTACGACCATTACTTCATCCGTCGTGCGTGCTTTACGAACGACGACATGGCGAAGTAAGCCTTGTTTTGTTTTTTCGTCATAAGGGGTTAAACCGAGCGCCCATAGTTTCGGCTTTAAGCCTTTTAAAATGGCATCTGCTTCAGCTGTTTGAATCAAGCAGCGATTCGTATCAACAATCGCATGTGACTTCGTTTTATAAAAACCAGCTACAGGTACTTCTCCCTCTAATCCGAATGGAATTTGCGCTTTATTACGGTAATGCCATGGCTCTGTCATTCCTTTTACAGGATGAACAGGTACATCGAGCTTACCGATTCGCTTCATCACATTTTCAACCATGTTTTGTTTCCACTTTAGTTGTCCTTCGTATGACAAGTGTTGTAGTTGGCAACCACCGCATTGATGAAAAATCGGACAGGGTGCTTCGACACGATCTGGTGATGGTTCGGTGATGTCGATTATTTTCGCGAAACCATAATTTTTCAATGTTTTTAATACATGTACTTCGGCTGTTTCTTCTGGTAAACCACCTTGGATGAATAGCGGGTAACCGTCTACTTTTGCGACACCCGCACCGTCATGCGTTAAATCTTCTATATGAACCGTTAATCGGTCATTCTTCTTTACAGGTACAGTCATTGTTCACATTCGCAATCGAAAATTTATAAAAGCTTATAATGTTACGTCTTTTCGATGTGCGTTCTCCTTTTTAACTTACTTGTATCCAGTGATACAAAACGCCGTAACGAGCGTATGCACAGTTGCTTCATTCAATCTTATTATTGTACCACGAAACAAACAGGCAAAAAAGAAGGAATCGATTGAATCGACTCCCTCTTCCCTATACGAACTATTCTTTTTCATCTCTTGTAGCTGGACCATCCATTTTTGCAATCCAGAAACTGATGATAATCGAAACAACAACAATCACAAATGGTGCATAGAATATTAAAAAGTTTTCCATTTGGAACACACTCCTTTAAGCGTGATGATCTTCTTTACCTTCTGCATAGTTCTTATTGAAGACAAATAGTTTTAAAATTAACCACATGGCTGGTACAAGTAAACACAGACCTAAAATGAATGTAACAACGAGCGCAATCGCCATCGTTTGATTTGTGAATGAATCATATAGCGTTAAATGTGGATACATCAAGTATGGGTAATGACTAATACCGTATGCGAAGAACGCAAGTAGGAATTGCCCGATTACTAATCCAATTGCTAAGCCAAACTTCATCTTTTTGAATAATAGATAGATTGTACCGATGAACATGAGCGCTGATAGTGCGAGTAGATACCATAGGTCTACCATACGATCATAGTGTTCTGGATTATGGCTTTTTAATTCAACCATAATACCGATTACTGAGATGACTAATGGAATTGCCCAAATTAACGCATATTTGCGTAGTAAGTCACGCGCTGCCATATCTTTTGCTTCATTCGCATACCATGTTAGGAATGTTGCAGAGATATACAGACAAGCTGAGATAGATAGTACAACGATACTCCACGTTAATGGACTTGTGAATAATGCTTTATAGTTCAATTCAGGTTGTCCTTTTACAATCTCAACAAATCCACCTTCTGAAATTGTTAATACGATGGATAGTGCGGCTGGCATTAAGACACCTGCAATACCGTACATCGTTGCATATCCTTTATGTCCTCTTGCACCGTATGCTTCAAATGCATAATACGAACCACGAATACATAAAAGAATTAAGATGATACTTCCTGGAATCAACATCGGTTGACCGAAGTAAACAGCTGTTTTCGGGAAGAATCCGATAATTCCAACGAAGAAGAATACGAAGAATACATTCGTTACTTCCCATACTGGTGATAAATAGCGTTGGATGATTTTAGACAGGATGTGTTGCTTCCCCGTCATAATTCCATGTGCGTTGAAGAATCCTGCACCGAAGTCAATTGAACCAACAAGGATATAACCGAATAGGAAGATCCAAAGTACCGTAATCCCTAAAATTTCGATGTTCATTTCGAATCCCCGCCTTCCATTTTACGATCCGCTAATTCACGTTCTACAGGGTTTGATTTAAACATTCTAACTAATACGACCACACTACCGATTCCAAGAATGACATATAGAATACCGAATAGAATAGCCATTAAGCCGACGTTTCCGCTCGTTGTTGCGGCATCTGCGACTTTCATATACTTCACAAGAATCCACGGCTGACGTCCAACTTCTGCTAACCACCATCCTGCTTCAATTGCTAGGAATGTTAGTGGTCCACCAAGTACGATGAGCCAGCGGAACCATTTTGAATCAACGAATAACCATTTTCTAATTTTCGCAATGACATACACTAAACTTAATAGAATCATGAATACGCCAATTGTTACCATGAAGTCGAATAGATAGTGAATGTAAAGCGGTGGTGTTTCATCTTTCGGGAATGCATTTAGACCTGTTACTTCTGCGTTAAAGTTATTATGTGCAAGGAAACTTAACATTTTTGGAATACGAATTTCGTATTTAATTTGCTCTGTTTCTTCATTTAGCACCCCAAAGAGTATGAGGTCGGCATCTTTTTCTGTTTCAAAATGCCATTCTGCTGCTGCTAATTTTTCTGGTTGGTATTCTGCTAAATATTTTGCTGAGAAGTCCCCGACAATGGCTGTTGCAATAGAGAATACTAAACCAATCTTCATAAATAAGAAAAGTGATTTCTTATAATAAGCATGTCTTGAACCGCGAATCATGCGATACGCTGCAATCGCTGCAAGTAAAAACGCTGATGTCATAAAGGCTGATACAAGTACATGCCCTACTTTTGTAGGCATAGATGGTGAGAACATCGCTACAATCGGTTGAATATTAGTTAACTGACCATCCTGAATATCAAACCCTTGAGGTGAGTTCATGAATGCATTTACGATTGTAATGAATACTGCTGACATTGCTGAACCAACTGCTACTGGAATTAATAATAAGAAATGTTTTTTCTGATTCTCAAATCGATCCCATGTGTACAAGTAAATTCCTAAGAAAATTGCTTCAAAGAAGAACGCAAATGTTTCCATGAAGAGTGGTAACGCAATAACATTACCTGCTACTTCCATAAAACTTGGCCATAAGAGTGATAGTTGTAAACCGAATGCGGTACCTGTTACAACCCCAACTGCTACGGTAATTACATAGCCTCGCGCAATACGTCGTGCGAGTAAAATATAGTGTTCGTCGTTCTTTTTAATCCCAAGCCACTGTGCAATCATAATCATTAAGGGTACTCCGACACCGATTGTTGCATAGATAATGTGGAATGTTAACGTGAATTCTGTTAACAGACGACTGAAAAATACTGAACTTTCATTCACCATGTTGCTTAGCCTCCTTAGCTAAAAAATGTAACTAACTACAATTGATATGAGCATAATAATTGCTGCAATGCCACAAGTCCAAATTAGAATCCGTTCTTGCTTTTTGTACATAGGCTTCTCCCCTTCATACGCTTATTATACCCCTTTAAAACAGCTTTAAATCGCTAACTCTTGACAGAAATGCTACGTATTCATGTGAAAAGTGTGAGGAAAAATTGCCATTCATGTGACAGTGATGAATGTCACACAAATGCCCTTGATTTTTAAAATGACGCGTGATTTTTTATTGTGAAATATTAATGAAGTTGTAAACAGACAATATAAAAAAGACGTACCTATTGTCCGCTAACCCCTTCTTATTTTTCTTACAAACTCATTTTCTGTTTAAATTCTATAGAACAATAAAAAGCTGTAGAAAACATTTATCTCAAAATGTTTCTACAGCTTCCATATTTCTAAACTTATTCTGCTTCTATACGATCTTCTGCACGAATATCTTCAATTGGTACAAATAATTCAATATGGCGTTTTAAATTTTTAAACACAGCTGGTGCATCTCCACCATATTCACCATCTAAATTCAATTGAATCTTATCCTCTGAATAAACTTTTACCTCTTTTGCTTTTGTATAAATCACATGTGAATCTTTTAAATGTTCACCGCGTACAGCAAGTGTAACAAGTTTAATAAAATCAGCGATATTGCATTTTTTTAAGATGAATACGGAGAATAACCCATCATTAATACTTGCATCTGGCGCTAACTTTTCAAATCCACCAACTGAATTCGTTAGACCGATTAAAAACATCATCGCTTCTTCTTCAAAAACTTCACCATCATATTCAATACGCATATTCGTTGCTTTGATCGATGGTAACATTTCAATACCTTTTAAATAATATGCAAGTTGACCTAAAACAGTTTTCAATTTGCTTGGTACTTCATAGGTTAACTCTGTAATACGACCACCACCTGCAATATTAATAAAGTAACGGTCATTTGCTAAGCCGACATCAACGGGTAATGTATCACCCTGTAAGATAATATCGACTGCTTTGTTAATGTCTCGTGGAATTCGGACAGCTCGGGCAAAATCATTCGTTGTTCCCATTGGAATCAAACCGATTTTCGGACGATTTTCAAACTCACTTACACCTGCAACGACTTCGTTCAATGTGCCGTCACCACCAACTGCTACGATTAACTCAAAATCTCTTTTAACCGCTTCTCTCGCTGCTACAGTCGCATCTCCTTCACAAGTTGTTGCATGACAAGAAGTTTCATAACCAGCAATTTCAAACTTCTCTAATACTTCTGGTAGACGTTTTTTAAAAGCTTCACGCCCAGAAGTTGGATTATATATGATTCTTGCTCTTTTCATTCTTATACCTTCCTGCTTCTCAAAATTTCCCCTATTGCTAAAACGAATTCTCTACTTAAGATGTTGCACTTTTCGTTCATTTTTTCCATAAAATACATATTCCACTCTTTTCGAATGGAATATGCGTTATTATATGAAATTAGATTACTTTTTCTAAAGCTTGTTTTTGACTTGCATACACCCAATGCCAAAATTGATCGTTTGAAGCATTTTCCTCACCAATCATTGTGTACATCTCTTTTTGAGCGGCATCGAATTCTTCTGATTCTTTTGGTGGTAATGCTTGACGACACTTCATCACGTAAGCTTGTAATTCAGGTGCGCGTGGTCCCCATGTTCCTAAAACTTCCCCTTCTTCAGATAAGAAGATATAAATCGGAATAGCGCGTCCACCATTTGTTAGATAGCGGTCAATCAAATCAAGGTTCTCATCGCGTAACACTGCACGTACGTCTAAGTCAGCAGCTTCTGCAATCTTGCGTAAGATAGCATTGTTAATCATCGCATCTCCGCACCAATCTTCTGTAATCACTAAAATATTTGGCTTTTTCGCTTTCAATGCCTCAATAAAAGCCTCGTCCTCTGGTAATGTAAATCCATTATAAACACGATATGAATTATCTTTTAAAGTCGACATTTCTTCCATATATAAAGCAAGTGGTTTTCCTTCTTCAAAATACTGTTGTTCTGTTTTCATTCCATTCCCTCCTCGTTCTTTTTATTTCTTTTGTGTCTTTATTGTAACAAATTCATTTACTATTGACTATTTCCATATTTTTAACTAAACTGAATTTCTTATTCTTCTTACTGAAAGGACTTGATTTTATCCAAAAGTCACTCATCAAAAGCTATAATTTTTTATTATTTGGAATGCTCGCCCTCTTTATTCCGTTTCTTCCCGTTTTTATGAAAGCACAGGGAATGTCGGAAACAAAAGTAGGGCTTTTAATTAGTGTAGGTAGTCTTATTACAATCATTGTGCAACCTACATTCGGTATGATTAGTGATCGTTTGAAAACGATTCGTAAAGTAATGCTCGTTTTAATTTTTCTCACAACCATTAGTGGTTTTTTCTTATATCAAGCATCTAGCATGACCTGGATCGTTATTTTTACGTTAGTGGTGTATGCTTTTTTAATGCCTTTAGATCCACTTTGTGAATCATTAAGTTTTACAACAGCTGAAACATTAAAAATCTCTTATGGCTCTGTTCGCACATATGGCGCACTTGGTTATGCAGTTCTATCATTAATTGTCGGCTACATAATGGACTGGTTTGGTCTACATAGTATTTCTTATTTATTTGCTGTAGCTGGAATACTTGCCTTTCTATCTGTCTGGTTATTACGTGATGCACCACCAAGCCCTGTACCTGTAACGATTGAAGGTTTTAAAAAATTAATTTTAAATAAAGAAATTTTACTGTTTCTTCTATTAATATTAATCGCTTCTATCTCTGCACGTATGAATGATACATTTTTAGGTATTCACGTAATTACGTTGAATGGCGATAACAAACTTGTTGGGCTTGCGTTCTTTATCGCAGCGGCAAGTGAAATTGTCATCTTCGCTTTAAGCTTTATGTGGTTAAAGCCTGGGAAAGAATTATTACTCATCACGATTTCCATCTTCTTCTATGTAGTACGATTCTTCTTATCAGGAATTGTGGATCATCCTTATGCATTAATTGCTGTACAACTGCTACAGATGGTAACATTCCCAATCTTTTATACAGCGGCAATTCAGTACTTATATAAATTAGTACCACGCGAATGGCGTGCAACAGGACAAACTTTACTTGCACTCTTATTCTTTGGGTTTTCAGGTATGGTAGCATCCGCAATTGGTGGTTATGTGTATAATGTATTCGGCGGACACAACTTCTACTTCATGCTAACAGGTATCTCAGCAGTTGCTTTTGTATATGGAATTTTCCTATTAATTCGCCAAAAACGACAAGCTTCATAAAAAAGAAGGAAACAAAAGGATTTTCAATAGAATAAACAAGCTGGAACAAAATATCTCACTTCTCTTTTTTAGCGTTCACAACAAAAAAAACTGGAACCGTGCTACAACGCGATTCCAGTTTTTCTTATGCTCATGTGGGATGGTTGTTTTCTGTACTTATGCCTCAGCCCATTTGTCTATACTAAACTCTTTTTAAAGTACATTAAACCTGCTGTTTCTCCATCGCTTTTTTCTCAATAGCTTTTTGTTTTGTGGCATTTTTCACACGACTATCTAAATCACTTGCTATGTGAATCGTATAATCACCATTTGATATAACTTTTTTCAAATCTTTTACTGTGTGACACTCTTTATTTAACTGATTCCATAAACAACCGTATTGTAAAGAATGATGTGTATCGCTACCACCTACTACAGGCTTATTTAGTTTTTCAGCAAAACGATAAACCAGTTCCTGATTCTTTTCAATGCCGATTGAATGTAAATCCTTTCCGTTTAAATCAAAAGCATCGAGTTGCTGTAACAAACTAGGATCTAATTCGTATAAAGGTGTGCTTTCGCGGTATGGATGTGCTCCAATAATTAACGGATTAAATGGTGCAGCCAACTCAAATAATTGGGGGAAAGGAATAAATTGCTCTTTACTTGTATAATTCTCTAATAACATACGCATTGCACGTATATCCATACGATCTGCAATAATGAGAATATGTCCTACTTCTCGGATATCTACCTCCATACCAGGAAAGATTTTTAATCCATCTACTTCATAATAATTCTTTGTATATGAATAGTGTGCGTCAAGTGTATTATAAACATCTTCAAAATTATGCGTATTAAAATGTTCTGTCAGTGCAAAACCATTCAATCCGCTCTCTTTCGCACTGTGAATCATCTTTTTAAAATATTCTAATGAAAAATCTACCTTTTTTGAAAGCTTACCATGTGTATGAAAATCAAAATTCATCTCTATGCACGTCCTTTTTTAATAATAAATACTTAATGTAAAACTAGTAATAATATATAAAACGGAAACACTCAAAAACGTATAATCAGTCTTTCGAAAACGAAAATATGAAGTTTTTAATTGTTTCATTTGCTGGTTGGATGTCACACCACCAAACCCTTTTGTTTCAAGTGCTTCTACAGTTGTACGAGATCGTTTAGCACCATTTAAAATAAGAGGATAAAACGATAAGATAAGGATTTTCATATAATAAACAATTGATCTCCAGTATAAAAACCCTGCTTTACTAGGTGCTTTACCACGCAAACGATAAGATAAAATAACTTTATGGAACTCCTCCATTAATGTAGGTAAAATACGATAGCAATAAGATACACTGAATGAAAGTTGGGCAGGTACACCCATTCTTAATAGAGCATCACTAAACTCCTCAGGATCTAAACTAGTAAATACTGCTACACTCGCTAATGATATAACAGCCAGTTTAATCGTTAACCAAAACATTGGTTCGACGGAAGTAAGATCTCCACCAAATAACATGGAAACAATAAATAGTACACCCACCTCACTCAATAATCCTATACCAAGTACAAATAAAATCATGGGACTCACTTTCGCAAGATATGTCATACCTAACATAAGTACAAGAAAACTAACGAGAATTATTTTATTATGAATAAACCAGGGAACAATAGCGAAAAATCCATACCAGATAATGAGCGTTCGTGGATCCAGTTTTCCTAAATAAGTTCCTCTTCCACCATAGGCTGTTTTTAATAGCTCTCCTTTAATATATTCAAGTGAAAATTTTTCTGTTAAATTTTTATACATATTCATGTTTTACACCATCACTTTCTAAACAAATAAAGTTTTCACAAAAATCTTCAATTGTATAAGAAGGTGTTTCTAAATTCATTTTTTGACTCAACTTCATAATTTGTGGCATTACTAGTCCGGCTTTTTCAAGTAAAGAAGGATTGCTAAAAATCTCTTCTCTCGTACCGTCTCCGATAACCTTTCCCTCGTGCATAACTAAAATTCTAGTCGCCCATTCAGAAACAAGTTGCATATCATGTGAAGCAATCATTACGGTTTTGACATGCTCTTTCAACGAATTCAACATCTGAATAACGTGCCTTTTCGTAGCAATATCTAAGTTAGCGGTTGGTTCATCCAATAACATGATTTCCGGACGCATGGCTGCACCAATCGCTAAAGATACGCGTCTTTTTTGTCCCCCACTTAATAAACGCGCATCATCATGTTGGATTTTTTCTAATGAAAAGTCCTTTAAAATTTGTTCCACTTTTTCTGGATAGTTTTCAACTTTTCTAGATTTTAAAAATAACTCAATTTCTTTTCTAACTGAATCTTCTATAAACATCTCTTCTGGATTTTGATAAACGTATGCGACATGTTGACTTAGTTTTTCTGGTGTGGAACGACTAGCTTGTAAATGACAAATCTGAATTTCTCCACGAGTCGGTTTTGTAATTCCTGTTATTAATTTAATTAATGAAGATTTACCCGCACCATTATTTCCAACAATTGCAATACGCTCCCCTTCGTAAATTGACGTATGAATATTTGTTAATACCTGTTTTATTTGCTTTCGAAAGTCTTTAAACTCTAGCGATACATTTTGAAATGAAATAAGTGGCAATCGCTCAATTTTCGGAAATAAAGATGTTATAACTTGTTGATTTCTCTTTTCTTTTTTCATTAAATTTATAAAGTATTGCATTCCTTCCTCTAAATTTATAGGAAGATTTTTTATATTTTTTTGATCCATTTGATAAGCTGCTTGTGTTACCTGTGGTGGATATATTTGGCGTGCAATTAAATCTTTAATACTTGAAAGTGCTTGTTTTGTTGGCTTTGTCCATTGAATAGAGCCTTGATCCATTAAAATGACGCGATGACAGTAATCGGCAATGAATTCTGTGTGATGTTCAATTACAATAATTGTCATGCCTAATTCTTCGTTTAATTTTTTCAACACTCGATATACTTCTTCTGCATGTTGAGGGTCTAATTGCGCAACTGGTTCATCCACTATTAAGATTCTTGGTTTCATTGCGAGCACACCAGCTATCGCTAACAAATGCTTTTGACCTCCACTTAATTGCCAAATGTATTCATTAGCAATTGAACTGAGTCCTGTTACTTCCAAAGCCCATAGTCCTCTTTCCTTATAATCTTTCAAACCATAATTTAAAGGTACAAAGGAAACATCATCTAAAACAGTAGGTCGCATAATTTGATTTTCAAAGTCTTGATAGACATAACCGATATGTTTTGATAATTCACCCACTGAATGTTCTGCAGTATGAAAATCCGTTAGCCAAACATCTCCTTCAAAGTCACCTACATAAAATTGAGGGATAAGCCCATTGAATGTTTTACATAAGGTTGATTTACCTGAACCATTTCCACCTATAATCGCCACAAATTCATGTTCATAGATTGTTAAATCTACTTTTTTTAATATCGGATTCTCTGCACCTGGATACGTAAATGTAACATCTTTCATTTGAATGATCGGTTTAGCCAAGGTTTTCATTCCCCTTTAAATTCTTTTTCGATTTAGAACGCATGACTTGGATTGTAATTAAGACTACAATCGTAGCAATACCAATTGGAATCCATATAAACCATTCACCAAATATACCTAAAAATTCTGGCTCCCATTCACCGAATGCCCATTCTGTCTCTGATAAAAACTCTGATAAAATGGCGATAGCAGATAATAAAATTGACACTGCGACTAACTTAGGTGTAACAATTTGAAAAATAGAATATTCTACTTTTCGGTCACGTGGTTTCATCCCAAGTAAAGGCTCAATTTTTCCATACAGTCTTGGAACTAAGTAAAGTGTAGGTAGTAATGCGAATAGTACACCAGAAAATAGTAAGTCATTTAATAATGCGACTCCTTCGATAACCACAATACTTTCAGCAAGTCCAGGAACTGCTTCAAATTCTTCTACACCTACCCATACTTTTCCGATATCAATCATCGTTCCTAACAAGTGATGTACTAATAATCCTGTAAATACTGCTATAATAATTTGTTTACGATTAAGTGGATTACGCACTAATATTCCTGCAATGAACATTCCTAAAGAAAAAGTAATGAATTTTTCTAACTCACCAATACCGCCAAACTGTCCTAACATCAATTCACCAAATATAATCTCTCCAAGCGATGCACCAATTGCTGCGTATAAAGGATGAAATAAAATGCAGAGTGTTAAAGGAATAAAAGCAAAATATTCGACAGACAATTCAATTACACCCAATTGTACGGATGGGATTAATTCCGTAAACATATTGGATAAACCATAGAGAGACATTGATAAAACAAAAACCATCATTTTTTGTGACTGTGTTAATTGATACGTAGTATTCACAGACATACACTTACCTCCTTTAGTTGATAAGCTTAGTATAGAAGTGAATTGTAAATTTAATTCCAGATAATTGAAAACGTTATGTAAATTAATATTCTTTTTATAAAAAATGAAAAAATTTTTTCATTTAAAAGTGAAAATATGCTATAAATGAATAAGAGAAGGAGTGATTTAGATGCAACACCTACATTTTGATCAATTTGACTTAACACCAAATGAAAAAAATATTGCTGACTTTATTTCAAAGAATGGATTGCATATCCTCACTTTTACAGAGGATGAAATTGCGAAGTCTTTACACGTTAGTAACGCTACCGTTTCAAGATTTTGGCGTAAAATTGGCTTTAAGAACTTTAAAGATTTTAAACAAAAGTATAAAAATGAAATTACTGTTTCACCAGCACACAAGCTTGAAAACATTATGGATCAAATGGAGTCTTCCACTTTACAACAGCAAATGATGGATTTAAGTAAAAAACATTTAGAACTTACGCTAGCACAATTTGATGAATCACAATTTCAAATAATGGTGTCAAAAATGATTCATGCAAAAAATATTTATATTTATAGTCCTGGTCCATCAGAAGGTTTAGGTAACTTGTTACATTTTCGTCTTTCTAGATTAGGTTTCTCGATTAAATTACTACCTAAAAGTGGACATGAAATTTATGAGGAATTAATTCATTTCACGAGTGAAGATCTTATTTTTGTATTTGGTTTTGTCAAAATGCACCCTGAATCACAAGTGTTATTAGAATATGCAAAGGCATTACAGATACCTGCTATTGTGATGACAGATTGTCTTGTATCAGATTTCAATCATTATACAGATTATTTACTATTTGCTAGTAGAGGAGAACTATGGGAATTTCACTCAATGATTGCACCTACTTTTTTAATTGAAAATATTATAATTGCTATTGGGAAGGAACAATCGCAAAAGTCTCTTTTAAAATTGGAGCAGCTAGATGACATCCGAAAACAATTTAAACATATCTTACCGCGATAAAAAAAGAGCCTGAGACAGAACAAAATAATAGGTCTCAAGTACGAATAATCAAATCAATTGAACGCGTAGAAAACGACTCCTGCGGGAATAGCATGAGCTGAAAACCCCACAGGAACGCAGTGACGAGGAGTTTGAAGCCATGCCCGCGGAAAGCGTTTTTCGAAGCGAAAATTGATCTGAACGAACAAATCCCGTATGATTTTGAAAAATCATACGGGATTTGCTATGTTAAAAATACTTTTGTGTCAGGCACTTTTATTTAGCGATTATGATTCCAAAAATCATCCATCGCATGGTCCATGTAAACCCAGCCTTTCCAGCCGATATGCAGTGTATCTGTAAACACGTAATTTTCGTTTTCATGTTTTGATAAATCTACATAGGCATGACCTGATTTACTTAAGAATTTATCCATTTTTTCATAGTATGCATCACGTCGTTCTTTATCGAATTCCGCATAGTCATACCATTTACCGTTCATCGGAATCGAGACAAACATTGGTTTTGCACCTGCATCTTTAAAAGCATCCATAACTAATTTTAAATCTGCATACTCTGGTGAGTTGGTATATTCTTCGTCTTTTTTATAACCTTTTAATTCTTGTAGCTTAGGCTTAACTTTTTTATCATAATAGCTTGTTTTAATACTATATTCATTATTCACACGCGGTTTACCAAATGCTTCTGCATTAGCAAGTTGTTGCTCAAATATACGACCTTTCACTAATGTGTCATCTGCTTTTAGATTACGTGGATCATGTCCAATAAATAGCGAATAATACAAGTCTTTTTTATGTTGAATACTACGCGTCATACTTCCGACAGCCATCGCCATTTTACCGACAATCGGATATTTTTTATGGTTGGATAACTCATATTCATACATGGTGCGTAGTACTGTATCACGTTTAACTGTATCAAATGTTAGCAGACGCTTCATACCACGCTTTTTAATCTCTGAATCGATTTCTTTATTGAAAGCTAAATCATAAGATTGCAACATCGAGTAGTTCGGTGAAAAATGGAATTCATCTAATCCCTCTTTTACAAACCATTGTGGTGAAACAATGAATACAACTTTTTTATCTTTTAAGTTTTTCTTCTGTTCCACAATATTTAAAAAGTGAACTAGACTTTGCATACCACCACGCCCTACAAGATACGTATCGTATGGTGCGTCAGTAGCTTTTGCATAATTGTACGGATGGAATGGATCAAATCGTACAAGTTCAGATGAACCTAAAATCGGCATCATATTATCTTGTTGTAACATACGCGATTG
This sequence comes from Kurthia sp. YJT4, assembly GCF_030219945.1. NCBI lineage: Bacteria > Bacillati > Bacillota > Bacilli > Caryophanales > Caryophanaceae > Kurthia > Kurthia sp. YJT4. Next base: position 2,582,803 of record NZ_CP126689.1, read on the forward strand.
CATATATTTCCCTTGATAAACAAGTGGATTCATTTCTGTTTTTGCAGCATCTACTTGTTCATCTGAAATCATTTTTTCAAGCCATTTATTCGGAAAGAATAAGAAGACTAGAAAGAGTGCAACCGCAACAAACAGCGGTACAAACGTTACTTTTTTCATGCAAGCTCTTCTAATTGCATTACAATATTATTCGGTGTATTCCATTCTTCACGATTAAATACTGTAATTGGTACATTGATGCCTAATTCATCTTCGAATGCTACTAACAAGTTGATTGTACCGAATGAATCAAGTAAACCTTCTTGGAATAAATCTAAATCGCGCTCCTCTAAAACAACATCATCTTCACAAACATCTGCAATAATTTGAATTACTTTTTCTTTGTCCATTTTTAAAATCTCCCTTACGTATTAGAATAGTGCGCCTGAGAAAATATAGAAACCAAAACATACAAAATTGAATGTAATGAATACTGAAATCGCATGCGTCCACTTATTATTTTTCCAAAACTTCTTCTTCTTGTTCCATCGTTCGAATACATCGAAACAAATAATGAGTAATGCTTGATACAGACCATACACAATGTAGTGAAGCTCTAAGCCATGCCACGCACCCATTAATAAGAACAATAAGAAGTAACCGATATACGATACTGTATAGCGATTTTTAATCCAACGGTTTTTCATCATCCAAAATACAAAGCGCATGTATACGTAGTCACGGAACCAGAATGACAGGCTCATGTGCCAACGTTCCCAGAACTCTTTAATATTTCGACTAATGAATGGTAAGTTGAAGTTTTCAGGTGTACGAATACCCATTAGATAACTGACACCAATCGCAAAACAACTGTACCCAGCAAAATCAAAGAATAAATACAGACTATATACATACATGTACGCTAGATGCCCTCCAAAAGAATCTAGAACACCGTATGTACGATCCGGTAAGAACACTAAGATTTTGTTATAAAGTAAAAAGGCTAAAATAAATTTATAAAGGAAACCTAAGAAAATCTTATTAATCCCTTTATAAACTAGCTCTCGGTATTCCTCTTTCGTTGGTACTTTTTTAAAATCACGATCAAATCGTTTCCAACGGTCGATTGGACCAGATGAAACAGTCGGGAAGAATAGTAGGAAATAAACCAATTCTGTAATTGGAATATCCTTCTTCATCATGCCGTCTCGTGTTTCCATAATCATTTGTACCGCTCTAAATGTAATATATGAGATACCTAAGAATCCGAAGATGTGTAAATTAAAGAACGGTAAAACTTTTACAAGAACTAACGGTAAAATCGCTAGTAATACACCAATGACAAAAACGGCTGTATGGTTTTTATTTTTACGATACGAATGGTAACCCTTAATTAATAACACTTGGAAAAGTGTAAATAATAAAATCGAAATGGTTGCCTTCCAATTAATCGTATAATTCCCCATATCTAGACCGAAAATCAATGCTAACATAACAACTGTAATAAACAGATTATATTTTCGAGATGATTTTCCTAAGAAACCAAGAATAATCGTTGGTAACAGCGCAATTGCTGTAATTAAGAAGAATAGAAAATCACTATATGGAATCATAAGCCTACTTCAACCGCCAATCTTTTACGGTCTACTTTACCATTCATATTGAGTGGTAGTGAGTCTAAATAGACAAACTTTTTCGGAACCATATAGTTTGGAATGGCTTTTAACAGCTTTTCCTTTAAATTCTTTGTCACTTTAAATGGCTTCTCAGTCATTTCATTGTGCAATGCAACACATGCTGTAAGTGCAGTTACTTCTTCTCCTGATTTAACAGGTAACACGACACATGCACCGACCTCGTCTAAAGCTTCAATTTGCTTTTCGATTTCCTCAATCTCCATACGATAACCATGTAATTTAATTTGGAAATCCGAACGCCCTGCGTAGAAAATATGTCCATCTTGGATATATCCTAAATCGCCTGCCTTATAAATACGTTCGCCTTCATGCGTTTTGAAAACTTTATTCGTCTGTTCTTCTGCATACAGGTAACCTGATGTACTTACAGTTGGTCCAAAGATGACAAGTTCACCCTTTTCCCCATCTGTTACTTCTTCCATTTGTTCATTCATGATTTTTAAAATCCCTGTATCGACTGGCGCAATTGGTAATTGTTCATATGTCTCAATCATATCATCTGTTACTTCAACAGCTGTCACAGCTACTGTTGTCTCTGTTGGGCCATACAAATTATAGATTGTCGCTTTTTTGAATCGTTGTTTTAATTCTTTAGCAACTTGTAATGGTAGTACCTCTCCACAGAACAAGAATGTTTGTAAATCAGGCATTTGTTCATCGTTCCACTCTGGATTCATTAAACAAATCTTCGCGAATGATGGTGTAGATGTCCACACATTAATTGAGGAATCATGCAATTCTTCAAATAATAAACCAGCATTTTCAATTTGAGATTTTGTTATCGCATGTAACTCTCTTCCACCTGTTAAGGCTGGATATAGGTCCATTACGGATAAGTCGAAGGAGTAAGGTGCTTGATTTAAATACACACCATTTGGAAGCGAGCAAGCTTCGTTAATCCATGCAACAAAATGTCGTAAATTTGATTCAGAGATTTGTACGCCCTTTGGCTTTCCTGTACTACCTGATGTATAGATGATATAAAATACTTCATCTTCGCTAACCCATGTAGTTGGATCGTTTTGAGCTCCTTCTCCCTTTACAATCAAATCATTAGCTGTTTGTTGTTGCACAGCAATTTCTAAATCGAATTGCTCCGTTGTGATCATAAATGAAGATTTCGATGCCTCAACGATATGTGAAATTCGTTCTAAAGGAATCGAAATATCGAGTGGGATATATGGGTGACCTGCTTTTACAACTCCTAAAAATGCGATAATTTGTTTAGGAGACATATGTCCGTAAACTGTAATCGGGCTATTTTTAGGCAAATTCATTTTTTTTATGGTATGCGCCAATGCATTTGATTGTTCCCAAAGTTCACCGTAAGTAACCGTTTGACCTGCTGATCGGTACGCTACTTTTTCTGAATGTTCCTTTGCAACAGATGCAATTTGTTGTAGCACATTCATAATATGCACTTCCTTTCACTAAAACTCGGTATATATAAATGGACCCGCGCTCATATCATGGAAACCGTAAATTAATACAAGTAACACCATAATGGCAAAATAAAAGAACGTTTGACCAATTGCTCGCGGAACACTCATTTTTTCTTCTTCTTTTTTTTCTTTATTTACCATTTGTACGCTCCTTTCCACCTTTTATTCTAACGATTTAAGGTTTAAAAAGTTTCATTTTTTTCATTAAATATAACATTTATTACACCAATATAAATTTTATATTACAAAAAGGGCAAATGATAGTGGAAAATAGTCACAAATCTTTTCCATACTTTATTACCCCATTTAAGATAAATACTTCTTAAAAAAATAAAAAAGACGTTCAGTGGTATCAAACGAACCATGAACGACTTTTTCAACTTACTTAACGTTTGTTAATTTCTTCAATTAGTAATTTATTTACCATTTGAGGGTTAGCTTGACCGCGTGATGCTTTCATAATTTGACCTACTAGGAAGCCAATCGCACGATCTTTACCATTTTTAAAATCTTCAATTGATTGTGCATTATTATCTAGGACTTCTGTCACCATGGCTAATAAAGCACCTTCATCAGAGATTTGTACTAAACCTTTTGCCTTAACGATTTCTTCTGCGTTACCACCGTTTTCAACAAGCTCTTTGAAAACTTTCTTCGCAATCTTAGAAGAAATAGTATCTGCAGAGATTAATTTAATCATACCTGCAAGACCTTCTGGCGTTAAAGCTGTATCAGCTAATTCTTTTTGCTCTGCGTTTAAGTAAGCATTTACTTCGCCCATTAACCAGTTTGATGCTAATTTTGCATCTGCACCAGCTGCAACAGTCGCTTCAAAGAAATCCGCTGTTTCTTTTGATAAAGTTAATACGTGTGCGTCATAAGCGGGGATGCCCATCTCTGCTACATAACGTTCTTTACGAGCGTCAGGTAATTCTGGGATCATCGCTTTTTCGCGCTCTAACCATGCGTCGTCAATTACGATATCTACTAAGTCAGGCTCTGGGAAGTAACGGTAATCATCCGTACCTTCTTTTACACGCATTAATACAGTTTTACTTGTTTTCTCGTCGAAACGACGTGTTTCTTGCTTAATTTCGCCGCCTGCTTTTAGTACAGCTTCTTGGCGTTGTGCTTCATACTCAATCCCTTTACGAACGAAGTTGAATGAGTTTAAGTTTTTAAGTTCTGTACGTGTACCAAATTCATCTTGACCGTAAGGACGGATTGAGATGTTGGCATCACAACGTAGAGAACCCTCTTCCATACGAACGTCTGAAACGCCTGTATATTGGATAATCGCTTTTAGTTTTTCAAGGTACGCATATGCTTCCTCTGGTGTACGAATATCTGGCTCAGAAACGATTTCAACAAGTGGAGTTCCTTGACGGTTATAATCCACTAATGAAGCGTTCGCACCATGTGTTAATTTACCGGCATCTTCTTCCATATGAATACGTGTAATACCGATACGTTTCTTTTCGCCATTTACTTCGATTTCAATCCAACCGTTTTCACCAATTGGTTTATCAAATTGTGAAATTTGATATGCTTTTGGATTATCAGGGTAGAAGTAGTTTTTACGGTCGAACTTTGTATGTTGGTTAATATCCATGTTTAGCGCAAGAGCTACACGCATCGCATAGTTCACAACTTCTTTATTCACAACAGGTAATACGCCAGGATATCCTAAGTCGATTACTGATGTATTTGTATTTGGTTCAGAACCAAATTGGTTTGGAGATGGTGAGAAAATTTTTGAGTTAGTTTTTAACTCAACATGTACTTCTAAACCGACAACTGTTTCAAAATTTGTCATGTTATTTTACCTCCCAAGTTTGAGGTGTTTTTGTATGGAAGTCTGTTACGCGTTCGAATGCATCTGCAACACGGTAAACAGTTCCTTCTTCGAAATAGTTACCAATGATTTGTAAACCAACAGGAAGGTCACCGTCAAAACCACATGGAATTGAGATAGCTGGAACACCTGCTAAGTTAATTGGAACCGTTAAAATATCGTTCGCATAAACTGTCATTGGATCTTCGATATTTTCGCCTAGTTTGAATGCAGTTGTTGGTGTTGTAGGTCCAACAATAACATCATACGATTTGAATACTTCATCAAAGTCTTGTTTGATTAATGTACGAACTTGTTGTGCTTTTTTATAATAAGCATCATACGTACCAGCTGATAATGAGTAAGTTCCTAACATAATACGGCGTTTTACTTCATCACCAAAACCTTGCGCACGTGTTTGTAAGTATAAATCTTCTAAGTTATCTGCTTCTGCACGGAAACCGTAACGGATACCGTCAAAACGAGATAAGTTAGATGAAGCTTCAGAAGAAGAAAGGATATAGTAAGCTGCTAAAGCATATTTAGAATGTGGAAGTGATACTTCATCTACAGTAGCGCCAAGTTCTTTTAACTTGTCGATCGCTGCTTGTACTTGTGCTTTCACACCAGCAGAAACACCTTCACCTAAATATTCTTTTGGTACAGCTACTTTAAGACCTTTAATATCGCCTGTTAATTGTGCAGCGAAATCAGGTACTTCTACGTTTGCAGAAGTTGAGTCATTTGCATCAACGCCTGAAATCGCTTCTAATAATAATGCGTTATCACGTACGTTACGTGTAATTGGTCCAATTTGATCTAAAGAAGATGCAAACGCTACTAAACCGTAACGAGATACGCGACCATATGTAGGTTTCATACCTACTACACCACAATATGCTGCTGGTTGACGGATTGAACCACCTGTATCAGAACCTAATGTGAATGGTACTTCGCCTGCTGCTACTGCTGCTGCTGAACCACCTGAAGAACCACCAGGTACATGATTGAAATTCCAAGGATTGTGAACAGGTTTGATGCTTGAGTTTTCGTTTGCAGAACCCATCGCAAATTCATCCATGTTAACTTTACCAACCGTAATCATGCCTGCATCACGTAATTTTTGTACGACTGTTGCATCATAAATTGGGTTGAATCCTTCTAAAATTTTTGAAGCACAAGTTGTTTCAAGTCCTTCAGTTACAATATTGTCCTTTACACCGATTGGTAAACCAAATAGTGGTCCACGTTCTTCGAAAGGTACTTTGTCCATCTCAGCTGCTTGTGCAGTAGCTGCTTCTTTGTTTAGTGCTAAAAATGCACCTACTTCGCCATCAAGTGCATCGATACGAGCAAATGCTTCTGCTGTTAATTCTGCAATTGTTACTTCTTTGTTTTTTAGAAGTTCTTGCATCTCAGCAGATGTATGTTTAAACAATGACATCCGTATTGTTCCTCCTTCAATTAATTTATTCAGACATAATTGGTGGTACTTTAACTAGTCCATCTTGTTGTTCCTTGACGTTTTTCATCATCAGATCACGTGATAAACCTTCTGCTGCCACATCTTCACGAAGTACGTTTACAAGCGGTAGAACATGCGTTGTTGGTTCTACATTCGTTGTATCTAATTCGTTCAATTGTGCCGCAAAATCAGTAATTGCAGCGAGTTGACTTGCGAATTTTTCCGCTTCTTCCTCAGTGATTGCAAGACGAGCCAATTTTGCTACGTGTTTCACTTCTTCTACTGAAAGTTTTGCCATTTATTACACCTCCAAATTCGATAACCATACCTATGATAATATCATTTCTTTCATACAGTAAGCAAGGTACTTTTATATAGTAAAGCGCTCGTAACATCTTGAAAATAAAGGGTTTTCTAAAAGTTTTGAGTTTGTTCACAGCTTAACATCGGTTTTAGTACATGAAAAAACGTAAGTGATGGATGTCACATCACTTACGTTTTTTTATTCGTTATAAAGATGGACAAACGTTTCGGATTCGCCACTCTTTTTCACAATCAATGCCTCTGGTCCATTTACAGACGTAATACTTACTTCTACTTTTAAATCTTTCGGGAATTGTTTCACGACTTCAGAAGCTGCATATTGTGTAAAACCTGTAATTTCTGAAGAACCATAAAACTTAATTGGAATTTTGATTTTTAAACTCTGCATACGATCTTGTGTATAGTAACCTGTACCAATGATATTCGCTGAGTTTGTAAAATACGAATCAATTTTCTCTTTGAATGCGATGAAGTTGTCATTTACTTCACGGTACTTATCTTCAGGGTTTGACATTGGGAACTGTAAATACTTTTCGCTAACATTTTTCCAATCGCTAATTGTTGACTTACCTTCGCCTACTTCTGCATAGGCAATGTACGTTCCTGGTACAATATCTCCGCGTGCAGATTGTTTATACAGTCCAATCGTAATTGGTACATTCGCTAAACCATCCATACCACGTAGACGCTTTACAACTTTTTCAGCAATTTTTTTGCCTTCTGCATTTAATGTAGCATCTGGAATCGGCTCATCATACGTTGCGCCATAATCTTCCTTTTGATAGTAGTAAACTGAATTTAACGCTAAACCAATTGAAATACCTGCTAATTTCACTTTATTCGAACCCGATTGTTTTAAATAATCTTGTTCGATAATGTGTGCTAAGTAAACAGGAGCTTTTTTTGCACGCTCTGTTGGACTCATACCTTTATCGCTTGGATTTAGACCTTCAGCTGATTGATTTCTACGCGCCAACCACGATTGTACGGTTTCTTTATCTAAATATTGTCCTTCTTGGAAGAAGTATTCGTCTGGGTCATATACATTACGCGAGATACGTGTTAATCCTTGTTCTGCTTCTTGAATATCATAGTTTGAATAGATATTCGATACAATGAGACCACGACTTGCACTTTCTTTATAAGGTAATAATGTACGATAATATTTACCTTCTGTGACCGTATTCGGCACAATCGTTGATTGACTATCATCTTTGTCTTGCGTTACAACTTTCTTCTCTTCTTTTGAAAGAGGACTTGTACATCCAGCTAATAAAGCAGCAGCTAGTATCGCAGGAATTAAGCGGCGTTTTTTCATCATTTCCTAAAACTCCTTCATTTAAGATAATTCTTCTATGAGACGTTCCTCATTCCACACTTCAATTCCGAGTTGTTCAGCTTTTGTTAATTTAGAGCCCGCATCTTCACCTGCAATGACAAGATCTGTTTTCTTACTCACACTCCCTGTCACTTTGCCGCCAAGCTCTTCAATTTTCTTTTGCGCTTCTGAGCGATTTAATTGTGAAAGCTTACCTGTTAATACAATCGTCTTTCCATTAAATACACTATCAATTTCTTCGGTATTGATTTTCTTACCAGTATAATATACATTGACGCCTAATTGGCGTAAACGTTCGATTAATTCACGAACTTCTTCTTTTTCAAAATACATGACAATGGAATCAGCCATTTTATCGCCAATCTCAAATACTTCTGTCAACTGCTCCACTGTCGCATCCATTAATGCATCAATTGATTCAAATTCCTCGGCTAATAGGCGTGCTGCTTTTGCACCTACGTGACGAATTCCTAAACCAAATAACAATCGTTCCAGTGAATTTTTCTTAGAAGCTTCAATTGCATCCAATAAATTTTGTGCAGATTTTTCACCCATTCGTTCAAGGGCAATTAATTCTTCTTTATTTAATGTATATAAGTCTGAAACATCTTTCACAAGTCCTTCGCGTAGTAGCTGACTAACTACACGTTCACCGATACCCTCAATATTCATCGCGTTACGTGAAACGAAGTGCGATAATCCCTCTGCGACTTGTGCAAAACAACTTGGATTTACACAACGGAGCGCAACTTCATCATCAATACGTACTAATTCACTGCCACAAGCTGGGCAGTGCGTCGGCATTGTAAAAGGCTCTAGTCCTTCAGGTCGTTGGTCGAATAATACTTGTTTTACTTCTGGAATAATATCACCAGCTTTACGAATAATGACCGCATCACCAATACGAATATCTTTTTCGCGAATGATGTTTTCATTATGTAGCGTTGCACGCTGGACAGTTGTTCCTGCTACTTGAACAGGTTCTAAAATCGCAGTTGGTGTAACAACACCTGTACGTCCAACTGTTAAGTCAATATCCAAAACTTTCGTCATGACTTCTTCAGCGGGGAATTTGTAAGCGATTGACCAACGCGGTGCTTTCACTGTATTCCCAAGCTCTTGTTGCTGGTCATAGCGGTCTACCTTTACTACAATCCCATCAATTTCATAAATTAAGTTTGGTCTTTTTTCTGTCCATTCTTGAATGTATGCAAATACTTCTTCAATTGTTTGGCATTTTTTACGTTCGTGGTTCGTAGTGAAGCCAAGTTGATCTAAATAATCTAGTGCATCACTGTGACTTGCGAGACCATAATCTTCACCACTACCGCCAATAGCATAGATGAATGTTGAAAGATTACGCTTTGCTGCAATTTTCGGGTCAAGCTGGCGTAAAGAACCCGCAGCTGCATTACGTGGGTTCGCGAACAGTTCTTCCCCCTGTTCAGCACGTACTTTATTTAAATTTGTGAATGACTTCTTCGGCATATAACATTCGCCGCGCACTTCAATCGTCACAGGTTCTTTTAAGCGAAGAGGAATTGAATGCACTGTTTTTAAATTCTCTGTAATATCTTCACCTACAAAACCATTTCCACGTGTTGCACCACGAACAAATAGACCATTGTCATACATTAGCGAGATGGCTAAACCATCTATTTTTAATTCACATACATAAGAGAAATTATCGCCAATCGATTGGCGAACACGCTCATCAAAGCTTTTTAAATCGGCTTCACTGAACGCATTCCCTAGACTAAGCATCGGATAACGATGTTCTACTTTATTAAATCCTTTTAAAATCTCGCCACCGACACGTTGGGTTGGAGAATCTGGATAAATCAAATCCGGATATTCTTGTTCAATCGCAAGTAATTCATGTAGCATCTTATCATATACATGATCAGGTACAGTCGGTTGGTCTAATACATAATAGGCATGTCCGTATTCATGTAATAACCGATTATATTCTGCGACTTTCTGTTCCAGTTCTTTTCTGTCCATTCTTTTTCCTCCATCTATTTCAGACTATACTTTTTCAATTGGTGCAAATTTCGCAAGTAAACGCTTGATGCCTGTTGGACTTGGGAAAGCAATATCGAGTTCCATTCCTTCACCCTCACCTTTAACACTTACTACTGTACCAATACCCCATTTTTTGTGTGACGCCTTATCTCCAGCAGCCCATGTTACTTTATCGCCACCAGATTCTTTATAATTCGTTGTTGTTTTTAATTTTGTTCCTGTATTCATTGGCTTGCGATAGCCAGATGACTGACGACGTGGCTCTCTTGAAGTTGCTTGATAACCGAAACTTGTAGAAGCAATTTCTTCTAAAATTGCAGAATCAATCTCTTGAATAAAGCGAGATGGACTATTAAAGCTACTACGTCCGAATAAAGTACGTGTTTGCGCACATGTAATAATTAACTGCTGCTCCGCTCTTGTAATGCCAAATGGTGATAGGTAACCCTTTGATATGATCTCCAGGTTTTCCCCCACCCCACACCGTGCTTGCGAGTTTCCCCGCACACGGCGCTCCATCTAATTATCAATAGTCAAATTCGCATTATTTTAATACTTCATAACCACATAATTTTCTATATTTGTTCAATTGTTTTAAATTAATATAGGCAGGTAAATCTTTTAACTTCAAATTCACATCATGTACGAATTTATGCGATGTTTTACTCAACATTATGAGATTACTATAATTATCCGTACCACCTAGACTTAACGGTATTTTATGATGTATATGAATTTCTTGTGGATCCATATATAGATATTCTTTATCTAAAATCGGATCTTTCTTTTGTTGATTCAAGAGACTTGGGATATAAATAATGTTACTACTATTTTTCCCTGTTTTTGTTCGATTTTCAAAGAAATAGTCCAACCATTCAAGTGCCTTATATCTCGTTTGATTCGGTTCCCATAGTTTGTGTACTTCATACATATAATCTGCTGTACTTTTCACACTATGTTGTCTCATTTCCCACAGATTAAGTAGTTGTCCATTTATGATAAAGCTAACATGAGGATTTCGAACTTTATCAATTTGTACTTTTTGTCGACTTCTACACATCTTTTTTATAAGCAATAAATATATTCTACTTATTAGCCATGTTAAATTCGTACAGATATTGTAATAATTAAATATTCCTCTTATATATACGATGAAGTAATCCAAATTGCCTTTCCATAAACACCATTCAAGCCTAAGTTTAGTTTCTCTCCAAAGTTTCTTTTGGTCTTTTACCGAAATGATAAATGAATTTTGTTTGGTACTGTATGTTTTTCGATATTTATATCCTAAGAACTTCAGTTGTGCATCACCATGAATTGGTATTAACTTTGTTTTATCACGATTTATTTCTAATTCGTTTTCTTTACACCAATCTTCTAGCATCATTATTGCATCGTATATATCATATTTCCCTTTGCTAATTAATACAAAGTCATCTGCGTATCGAATAATTTTTACTACTCTACGATGTTTCAACCAATTAAAGTAAAATTCACGTCCACGTTTGTAATTTTTACCATGGTTTTTATGAATATTGGGGTTTTGGATAATTTGACGACCATTTTCTCGCTCAAAATCATTTATTTTATGAAGGCGAAGCTCAAAATCATGAAACATAACGTTGGCGAGTATTGGTCCTAAAATTGTTCCTTGTCTTAATCCAACTCCATTATATTTTTCTTTTGGTTGTATCAGGTCAATCCACATTAATCGCTTTATACATTTTAGAAATGCTAAGTCATGTATATTGTGGTTTAACTTTAACTTATCAAGTACTTTATCAATTTTTACAGTATCAAAGTATTCTTTCAAGTCGCAATCGTATATATGACCTTCATTATTATATTGTAAAGTAGTTGCGATATAGGACATACACTCTTGAGCATTACGATTTTTCCTAAATCCAAAACTTTCAGGATTAAATTGTGCTTCAAGAATAGGTTCAAGGATATTTTTAACACATTGTTGTGCAATCCTATCATATAAATTGGTTATGCCTAAAGATCGCATTTTTCCATTGCTTTTCGGTATCATTACATGCCTTGCTTTACCTCGTTTTGAACCAAATAATCGATTTTTGATTTCCTTTATAACATCTTCAATATCTAATTTCATCATGTCATTAAAGGTTATACCATCTGGACCTGCTGTTTTCTTGCCTTTATTACTACCTATAATTTTAATTGAACAAATAATATTTCTTTCATCAATGACATATTGCCACAAGTGGTTAAATCGTGTTTTAGTTAATGCTTTATCAAATAATATTTGTTCGACATCATTAATACCATATCGCCAAATATCCTTGTCTTTGACCTTCATATTCATCGCCTTCTTTCCACATGGGATAGCGATTACTATTGATGTTAGACTTGGGGCCTTCCCTCCACTTCCATTACAGAAGCTTCTGCAGTACTATGCCCCTACTGACTCCCCTATTCATGCTCTTTCATGCAATTTGCAATCCCCAAGCAATTACTAAACGTTAGGGGTCTCAAACGTTCCGATATTATTAGGTGTATAACTGTACTTAGGTTCCACCTTTATCCCGACTATATCTTTCCAGTAGAACAACCCGTTAGTTCTATCCATCAGAATCCCATACGATAAACCTTTTGGAATATAGTTAATTAGACAATATTTCTATCGCCCGCTCTACGAGACGTACATTCAGTGGTTCGTCATTAGCTATCTAAATCCTAACCATATACAGTTCCCAGCCCGCACCATGTTCACAGTATGTTTAACCTTTCCTCAGCTTGACCTGTTAGGGCTACTTAATGCGTCTTCACCCAACTTCACACAATCTGTTACCAGTATTGCATGTGGGAGTATTAGCTTCCATCTAGTCACGGAGATTATTTGGGTTCTCCGCCGTGGTGTCATAATATCAGTTGTTGCTAGTAAAATTTTTACTAACCCTGCCAATCCTTCACGATTTACGCGATTTCTGACAAACGTTTCATACCATAAGCCAAGCGTCTTTCCTCTTCCATCTCATCGTCATCTTGTAATGAACGTGAGTGTGGGAAGACATTCTCTTCCATACCGATAATGAAAACTACTGGGAACTCTAGACCTTTAGCTGAGTGCATCGTCATTAAGATGACACCTGTTCCTTGTTGTTCTTCTTCCTTACCAAGTGAATCAATATCTGCAATTAATGCAAGGTCTGTTAGGAATGCAACTAGTGATTTATCTTCACTTTGTTGTTCAAATGCTTGTGTTACCGATAAAAATTCACTGATGTTCTCTAAACGGCTTTGTGCTTCAATCGTCTTATCATTCTTTAACATCTCGCGATAACCCGAGCGCTCTAAAATTTCTTCAACTAATTCTGTGACAGACATATATTCTTGCATTTGCGTTAGATTTTGAATCATTGAGTGGAAGTGAATCGCAGCATTTGTCGCCTTCCCTGATAGTCCCATAAAGTCGACTTCTGCTAGTGCATCGAAAATCGAACGGTCCGCTTCTAATGCATTCACTGCAATACGGTCAAATGATGTCGCACCAATACCACGCTTTGGCTCATTAATAATACGCGCTAATGATAAGTCATCATCATTATTTGCAATAAGACGTAAATAAGCTAGTAAATCTTTAATCTCTTTACGATCATAGAATTTTGTACCGCCAACAATCGTATAGCTCATATTCGATTTTACAAGCATTTCTTCCATAACACGTGATTGTGCATTCGTACGATAAAGAATCGCAAAATCTTCTGGCTTACGATTATTCATAAGCATTTGCTCTTGAATCGTTTTGACAACGAACTGCGCTTCTGCTTTTTCATCATATGCGCGGAACACCGCAATTTTTTCACCCTCTTCATTATCAGTTCGTAACTCTTTTTTTATGCGGCTTGTATTATTTTGAATCACATCATTTGCTGCTTTTAAAATCGTTTTAGTTGAACGATAATTTTGTTCTAACATAATTGTTCTAGCAGTTGGGTAGTCTTTTTCGAATGATAGGATATTTTGAATATCAGCTCCGCGCCAACGATAAATCGATTGGTCTGAGTCCCCTACCACACAAATATTTTCATGCTGTCTTGCTAATAACTTAACCAACGTATATTGTGTATGGTTCGTATCTTGATATTCGTCTACGTGGATATATTGGAAGCGTTGTTGATAATACTCAAGTACATCTGGTACTTCTTTAAATAATCGAATGGTCATCATAATTAAATCATCAAAATCCAGTGATTGATTTTTGCGTAGACGATGTTGATAGTTCTCATATACTTTCGCTACAGCTTGGTCGTATGGATTATTTGCGTCAGCTTGTTGTGAAAAATCACTTGATGTAATGCCTTCATTCTTTGCTGAGCTAATCGCATTTAAAAGTGAACGTGGCTCATGTTGTTTCGGATCCATATTCAATTCTTTTAATGCGTTTTTAATAACAGAAAGTTGATCTGTTGTATCTAAAATCGAAAAGTTTTTATTATAACCAATTCGGTCGATATCACGACGTAAAATACGTACACACATTGAGTGGAATGTCGAAACCCACATGCGATCGCCTGTACCGTTACCTAAAATACCATCAATTCGTTCGCGCATTTCACGTGCTGCCTTATTCGTAAATGTGATAGCTAAAATATTTGACGGTTTAATCATCTTTTCAATTACCAAGTAGGCAATACGATGTGTTAATACACGCGTCTTCCCAGAACCTGCTCCCGCCATGATTAGTAAAGGTCCTTCTGTAGCTTGAACAGCTTCAGCTTGTTGTTCATTCATACCTTTTAATAAATTTTTTGTTAGTTGATTCATCATGCACCATCCTTCTACAAACATTTGTTCTTAAATTATATCGTACCTTTTACTGCTTTAACAGTTTTTAAAGCCTTTTTTAAATCTGTATAAATAATATTCCCAACCACAACTGTATCCGCGTATTGCGCCATCTTTTGTGCTTGTTCTGGCTCCGAAATGCCACCACCATAAAACAGTTGTGTCTGTTCTAATTCGTGGGATACAGCTTCTACTACTTCTTCTGAGCCATACATACCGCTATATTCTAAATAAAGAATTGGTAATTTAAAATAATGTTCTGCCATACGTGCATAGGCTACAACATCTTCGAGTGATAAGTCTGTTTTTGCAGTTGTTAAGGTTGCTGCTTTACAGTCTGGATTCAAAATAACATAGCCCTCAGCAACAAGTTCATCCCAGTTCATCAGCTCACCAAACTCTTTAATAGCCTCATGATGTAAATCTTTCACCCACTCTGTTTTTGTACTATTCAATACCGTTGGGATGAAGAAATAATCGTAACCTGGTGTGACCGATTCAATCGTAGAAACTTCTAAGATAACAGGTACTGAATAACGACGTACACGCGCGAGTAAATCGAGTACACCATCCTCTGTCACATCATCTGAACCACCTACTAAGATGCCATCCGTACCTGATTCACAAATTTTCTCTAAATGTTCATCCGAAATTTCTTTCGCAGGATCTAACTTAAAAACATGTTGCCAACTTTTAAATTCCATACTCTTACCACCCATTCTCTCTATTCTTATCATTAGTATACTAAAACTCACATGAAAATGAAGGGATTCAATAAAAATGAGAAATCGCTCGAAACTGCGATTTCTCATTTTGTCTTGTCAAAACACATCTTCATGTTGTTTTAACATTTTCTGTTCTTTTTAAGCTGAAAGCCTATTTACGAGATGCGTCAAATGGTTGTTCATCTGGATATAAACGTCCAAGCATCTCATCATACGTATCATTTCCGTAATCGAAACAACGACGTACGCGTGAAATTGTTGCTGTAGATGCACCTGTTTCGTTTTTGATTGTTTCATATGTTTTTTTCAATCGTAATAAGTGCGCTACTTCAAAACGTTGCGCAAGTGATTGAATCTCACTCATTGTGCATAAATCATCAAAAAACTTATAGCACTCGTCTAAATCTTTTAGTTCTAATACAGCTTTAAATAATTGGTCTGTTTGATGACCCTTAATTTTTTCAATTTGCATCGTAAACGAGGGCCCCCTTCCACTTCTATTCTATAATTGCATCGTTCTCTTTACAATTCTATTTTATCACCAGAATTGATTAGAAAAAAGTATTAACACTTTTATTCTGTAAATCGTTAAAGTATTTTAGCGCATTACAGATGGGAAGAGTACGCGTTTTTTCAATACATCGAAAATACCACGCTGCGTTACGCGAATATATGGTAAGTGTGTTGATTGTAAAAATAATAATGTATAGATGGCATCGCCATGATGGAAGCCACGTTCCTTTAATGCTTCTTTTAGTTCTTTTTCTTGTTCGATAATTTCTTCAACTGGTTGTTTTGACACATATCCACCCATTGTTAGTGGAATAGAAGCTAGCACTTTATGATTATCGATTAAGACGATTCCGCCACCCATTTTTTTCATTTCGTTGAAAGCTTGGTGCATCGCATGAATATCTTTACCGATTAAAATAATATCGCCCGTGCAAGAATATGAAGTCGCAAAGCCCTGTAATGAGCTAGCAAACCCTTTAATAAGTGTATTTACACGCCATTTACCTTCTCGGTCAACAAGCATTAAATAACATTCATCATGGTCGTAACTTAATGTACCTTCATTTGTATGCAAGTTCGTGCTATACAACTTCGTAATGACATCATTCACCATCTCAATTCCAAATGGCATTGAGAATTGGAAGTCATCCTCTGTTAATTCGACCGGCATTGAAAACTCTTTAAAATCTCCCCAATCAATATCTTCCATCGTATGAACACGTTCATTTGAGCGCTTTAACCATACACCTTTTGATAATACATCTGTTGGTGTTGGGTGGTATTCATCTTCTAAAATATTCAATGTAGCAAAGCGACCTGTCGCAATTAGACCATGTGAATGTGTCACATCATAGTAGTTCGCAATATTGTAAGATGCCATTTGATATGCATCAATTGGCTCTACACCTGCATCGAGTGCTACTTGGATACATTGATCCATCAGGCCCTTTTCGTAGAAGCTCGGTGTTGCACCATCTGTTGTCATCATTAAATGATCAAAGATTTTCAGTTTTCGTTCCACAATTCCCTTTAATAAATCAGGAAGGTCTGGACGAATCGATGAATAACGTAATGTTACCGCATAGCCGTGTAGAATACGTTCTTCTACTTCTTCTACTGTCATCGCTTCATGGTCACCATCTGCACCGAATAATTTTAGACGAGCTAATGTACGTGAAGAAGCACCTGGTAGATGTGTTTCAATCTTTTTATGATGCGCACGCGTACCTTGCAGCCAATACAATAACTGGTCATCTCCTGCTAGTAATCGTGGCCAAGCTGTTAATTCGCCGCCCATCAATACATCTTGACGCTCTCCCCATTCCATTAATGAAGCTGACGTAAAGAGATTGTGTTCTCGTAGCAATTCTGTTTGTGAATCGTAACGCATCCACCAATAGAAGTGGAATGGTCGTTCTTTTAAAGCATCCATAATACGAAATGCTTCTTCATTTTTTAATGATAAAAATAATGTTAAATTATCTGAAAGGAATGTCGTTGTTCCTGTCTGTCCTGCATAGTCTGCTAATGTTAATGGGTTATAGAGTTGATATGGATGAACATGTGGCTCAATGTAACCCGGTACAACTGTTTTACCTGCTGCATCCACGATTTCTGTGCCTTCCATCTTCGGTGGCATTTTAGGCCCTGCATATACAATACGCTCTCCTAAAATCCAAATATTTCCCTCTACCCAATCTTTATAAATACTGTGCAAATAGCGAGCATTCGTAATCACCATTGAAGGAGATTTCTTTCCATCAATGACTGCGACTTGTTCGCGTATGTCATGTATTTTCCAATTTATGTGCTTCATAACTCAAACATCTCCTCCTATAAGTCTGTTGCATTAATTTATGATGATTAATGAATACAACGCATGAGTGATAATATGCTATCACACTCGTCGTTCATGGAACAAGCTTAATTTAGAATGTACAAACTTTTGTTGAATTTCGAATCAATTTTCTATTTTATGCATATTCTATTTTATAACTTCGTCTATGAAAACGCTATCATTAACCTTTAAGTTATAAAAATATTTACATAACTATACACTTTAGATTTAACAAGTGAAAAAATAAAGGTAGAAGATGAAGTCATCCTCTGCCTTTATTTAGATTATTTATTTTACAGCTGAAAAAGTTCGCCAACCGATATCTTTTCTAAAGAAGAAATGTTGCCAATCTTTCTGTGCTAATCCTGCATATACTTTTTCTTGTGCTTCTTTTAAGTTTCTGCCTGTCGATGTTACTAATAAGACACGACCACCGTTTCCGACAAAACCTTCTCCTGCTGCTTTTGTTCCTGCATGGAAGATATTATGTGTCTTCGCTAACTCCGTTAAGTTCGGCAGTGCATG
Source organism: Kurthia sp. YJT4 (assembly GCF_030219945.1). NCBI lineage: Bacteria > Bacillati > Bacillota > Bacilli > Caryophanales > Caryophanaceae > Kurthia > Kurthia sp. YJT4. The sequence continues at coordinate 2,601,320 of NZ_CP126689.1, forward strand.
TCCATTTTCAACAGATTGCGGATAACCTTCTGAAGCAATGACAACACCTAGAACCGATTCATCCGACCATTGTAAATCAAATGGAACACCTGCAAGAAGGGCATCCATAAATAAACCGAAATCAGAAGCCATACGTTGTAATACGACTTGTGCTTCTGGATCACCAAAGCGTGCATTAAACTCAATCACTTTTGGACCATTCTTCGTTAAAATTAATCCTGCATATAAAATACCTGTGAATGGTGTACCTTCTGCATCCATTGCTGCAACAGTTGGCTTCACAATCGTCTCAAATGCTTCATCAACAATTGACTGCGGAATTTGTGGAACGGGTGAATAAGCACCCATACCGCCTGTATTCGGTCCTTTGTCGCCGTCATATGCTCGTTTATGATCTTGTGCAATCGCCATTGGATAGATTTGTCCTGCATGAACGAATGACATGAACGAGAATTCTTCACCATCTAAAAATTCCTCAATAACAACACGAGAAGATGAATCACCAAAACGTTGGTTGCCAATCATATCTTCTACTGCTTCAATGGCTTCTTGTTCCGTCATCGCAACAATAACACCTTTACCTGCTGCTAAACCATCTGCTTTAATCACAATTGGTGCACCTTGTGCGCGAATATAAGCAACTGCCTCATCTACTTGTGAGAATGTTTCATATGCTGCTGTTGGAATTTCATATTTCTTCATTAAATCTTTCGCAAAGGATTTACTACCTTCTAATTGTGCTGCATTTTTACGAGGACCGAATGCACGAAGACCTGCTTCTTCAAATGCGTCGACAATTCCTTCAGTTAAAGGCTGCTCAGGTCCAACAAATGTTAAACCGATTCCTTCTGTAATCGCAAAATTAATTAACTCATCAAAAGAAGACTGTGCGATTGGCACAATGGTTGCATCTTCTTTCATTCCGTCATTTCCTGGTGCAACAAAAACTTGCTCAACAGATGGTGCTTTTTTAAACTGTTTGACAATCGCGTGTTCACGACCGCCACTACCAATTACAAGAACTTTCATACTCCTTATTCCTCCTGTTAAAAATAGGGACTATCCAATATGATAGGACAGCCCCAATTTAATTTAGATTAATGTTTAAAGTGACGAACGCCTGTTAAAACCATTGTGATGCCTGCTTTATTCGCTGCATCAATTGATTCTTGGTCACGTTTTGAACCACCTGGGTGGATGATTGCCGTAATGCCTGCTTCAATAGCTGCTTCAACTGTATCTGGCATTGGGAAGAATGCATCAGATGCAAGTGCTGCACCCGCTGCTTTTTCACCTGCTTGTTCTAAAGCGATTTTTGCAGAACCTACACGATTCATTTGACCCGCGCCAATTCCAAGTGTCATTTGCTCATCTGTAATTACAATGGCATTCGACTTCACGTGTTTCACAACAGACCAGCCTAAGCGCATAGCCGCCCATTCTTCTTCTGTTGGTTGACGATCTGTTACAACTTGAATATCTGCTTCATCAAAACCATAACGATCTGGCTCTTGTACTAATAGACCACCTTCTACAGATACTGTATTAAATGCATCTTGTGTATGTTGATCGAAAGAGATTGTTAGTAAACGAATATTCTTCTTCACTGTTAATAGTTCAATTGCTTCTTTTGAGAAAGAAGGTGCAATAATAATTTCTAAGAAAATAGAAGCTAATTGCTCTGCTGTTTTTGCATCAACTTCACGATTTAGCGCAACAATGCCGCCGAAGATGGATGTTGCGTCTGCTTCGTATGCTTTATTGAATGCTTCTGCAATCGTTTCACCTGTGCCAACGCCACATGGGTTCATGTGCTTCACCGCGACAGCTGCTGGTTGTTTAAATTCCTTGATGATTTGAAGTGCTGCATTTGCATCTTGAATATTGTTATATGATAATTCTTTACCATGTAATTGCTCTGCGTAAGCAACAGAGAAATCAGAAGCAAGACGTTTTTGATAGAACGCAGCTTTTTGATGTGGGTTCTCACCATAACGTAATGTTTGTTTTAATTCATAAGTTAAAGTCATTTGTTCTGGGAATTCTTCGCCTAATTCTGCTGATAAATAATTCGAAATATATGAATCATATGCTGCTGTATGACGGAATACTTTTGCTGCTAAACGACGACGTGTTTGTAAAGTTGTTTGACCTGCATCTTTTAATTCAGCTAAGACACCTTCATAGTCATTTGCATCAACAATTACTGTTACATATTGTTGGTTTTTTGCAGCTGAGCGTAGCATTGTTGGACCGCCAATATCGATGTTTTCAATTGCATCTTCGAATGTTACATCTGGTTTTGAAATTGTTTCAACAAATGGATATAAGTTAACACATACAATCTCAATCGGTTCAATACCATGTTCTTTCATTTGTGCTTGGTGTTCAGCGTCATCATATTTTGCAAGAAGTCCACCATGAATCATCGGATTTAATGTTTTTACACGTCCACCTAAGATTTCTGGGAATTTTGTTACTTCATCAACAGATGTCACAGGTACACCATTATCTTGAAGATGTTTTTTCGTACCGCCTGTTGATAATACTTCGTAGCCTAATGCTACAAGTTCTTTTGCAAATTCTAATACACCTGATTTATCCGAAACACTAATTAACGCTCTTTTTGTCACAATTTTTCCTCCTCAGATTTAAGCGGGAAATTCCCTATATGTAAAGATTTAATGCCACAATTTTTGTAAAGCTGCTTTATACACATCATGCTCAACTGCATGAATTGCCGCTTCTGTTCGCTCTCTATCTCCATCAATCACATCAACAGCCTTTTGCATAATAATCGTGCCTGTATCCATTCCTTCATCTACATAATGAACCGTTACACCTGTCACTTTCACACCGTGATCGAGTGCTTGTCCAATTGCATCTTTCCCTGGGAAAGAAGGCAATAATGAAGGATGAATATTCACGATTCGTGAACGGTATGCGTCTAATAATGTTTCACCAATTAAACGCATATATCCCGCTAGTACAAGCCACTCCACTTCTTTTTCTTCTAATACTTCTAGTATCGCCGCTTCATAAGCTTGTTTAGAAGAAAAATCTTTTGGACGAATTGCTAGTACTGAAATCCCCTTTGTTTTTGCACGTTCTATAACATATGCATCTGGTTGATCTGTTACAACTAAACGAATCGTTGCTTGCAGTTCCCCTTGTTCAATTGCTTCAGCAATGGCTTGAAAATTCGAACCACTACCTGAAGCAAATACTGCAATGGACTTTTTAGTCATTACACTAAACTCCCATCATGCTCACCGTTGAATCGCACACCTTCACCAGCAACCACACGACCAATTGTGTAAGCTTTCTCACCATGTTTTTCGACTAACTCAATGACTTTTTCAGCTTGTGCTGCTGGAACAGCTAAGACAAAACCGATTCCCATGTTGAACACATTATATAAATCTTTTTGTTGTAACTTTCCTTGTTCTGCTAGTAAATCAAAGATTGGTAGAACTGGCCAAGTGCCTAAATCAACTTCCGTTGCTAAACCTGCTGGCATCATACGTGGTAAGTTCTCATAGAAACCACCGCCTGTAATATGTGCCATACCATGTACATCCACTTCTTTTAATACATCTAGTACCGGTTTTGCATATAATTTTGTCGGCGTTAATAATGCCTCACCAATTGGACCAAGTTGCTCGTAACCTGCTACAACTGTATCTGGTGTGAAGCCTGCATCTGCAAACATGATTTTACGAACAAGTGAGTAACCGTTTGAGTGAACACCACTTGAAGCAATCCCTACAAGTACGTCACCTTCTTGGATTTTTTCACCTGTTACAATATTTGCTTTTTCAGCTGCACCTACTGCAAATCCAGCTAAATCATATTCATCTTCTTCATATAGGCCAGGCATCTCTGCTGTTTCGCCACCGATTAATGCAGCCCCTGATTGTACACAACCATCTGCTACACCTTTAACGATTTGCTCGATTTTTTCTGGTACTGCTTTACCTACTGCTACATAATCTAAGAAATAAAGTGGTTCTGCGCCTTGTGCGACAATATCATTTACACACATCGCAACACAGTCAATTCCGATTGTGTCGTGCTTATCCACCATAAATGCTAATTTTAATTTTGTTCCTACACCATCTGTACCTGAAATTAATACAGGTTCTTTTAAATTCAGTTCAGATAAATCGAACATACCACCAAAACCACCGAATGTACCCATGATGCCTTTTCTTGCTGTGCGTTCTACATGTGATTTCATACGTTGTACAGCTTCATAACCTGCTTCAATATTTACGCCTGCTTGTTCATATGCTTTTGACAAGATCTTGGCCTCCTAGACTAATAATTCTTTTTCGTGCGGTAAAATCGTATCTGGGAAAATTTCTGTTGGATACTTACTTGTGAAACAAGCTAAGCAAAGTCCTTTATTCTCCCCTTCATATGGACGGTCAATCGATTCAACCATGCCCTCCACTGATAAAAATGTTAAGGAATCTGCACCAATCGCTTCACACATCTCATCCACTGAATGACTTGAAGCAATCAATTCTTCATGTGTTGATGTATCAATACCGTAATAACATGGATCTGTCATTGGTGGTGAGCTGATGACAACATGTACCTCTGCTGCGCCAGCTTCTTTTAACATTTTGACAATACGACGTGATGTTGTACCACGTACAATCGAATCGTCTACCATGATGACACGTTTGCCTTTTACTACTTGAACAACTGGTGATAATTTCATCTTCACACCACGTTCACGTAATTCTTGTGTTGGTTGAATGAATGTACGACCAACATAACGGTTTTTAATTAAACCTAATTCATAAGGAATACCACTTTCTTCTGCAAAACCAATCGCAGCAGAAATACTTGAATCAGGAACGCCTGTTACTACATCCGCTTCGATATGAGCGCATTCTTTTGCTAATTGTTTACCCATACGTTTACGTGCCATATGCACATTAATGCCATCAATATTAGAATCTGGTCGTGCTAAGTAGACATATTCCATCGCACACATCGCACGATTTTGAATTTCTGCAAAGCGAACTGATTGAACACCTTCATCATTGATGATCAGCATCTCACCTGGTTCCACTGAACGAACTGTTTCAGCACCAATTAAATCGAATGCACATGTTTCTGATGCTACGACATAAGCCTCGCCTAGCTTACCTAATGAAAGTGGGCGTAAACCATTACGGTCACGCGCTACAATCATCTCGTCTTTCGTCATCACTAAGAATGAATACGCGCCTTCTAATAACGTCAATGCATTTTTAACTTTTTCGCTGAATGTTGCATGTGTACTCTTTTTAATTAAATGCGCTAATACTTCCGTATCTGAACTTGAATGAAAAATACTACCTTGTCGCTCTAAATATTTTTTCAAGCGATTCGCATTTACTAAGTTACCATTATGCGCAATCGATAAACTACCTGTAGATGAGTGGAAAAGAAGGGGTTGAACATTTTCAATCCCCGCCCCTCCTGCTGTTGTATAGCGAACATGTGCAATCGCTGCTTTACCGTCTACAGACTTTAACTTTTCTTCGTTGAATACATCATTTACAAGTCCTTCGCCTTTAACTGCTTTTAGATGATGACCATCTGATACAACAATCCCAGCGCCTTCTTGACCTCGATGTTGTAAAGCATGTAAACCATAGTAGCTTAGGTGTGCTGGACTTTGATTACCCCAAATCCCAAAAACACCACATTCTTCATTTAAGCCTCTGATTTCAGCAAGCATGGTATTGCCCCTTTCCAAGCATCTTGGAATTCTGCTACAGTGCCTTCAATTAACGGTTGTTGTTCGGATGAATTGATGACAATGTTGGCTTCTTCTGTTACGACACCGATTTGTTTTGCATCTGCTACCACTTCTTCAAAACGTGCTGCAAATTCTGGTTTTACAGTTACAACAAAGCGTGATTGTGATTCACTGAATAGAGCAGTTGTTGCCGATCCTTCTAACGTTACATTCACACCTAAGTTTGTACCGAATGTTGTTTCTGCGATTGCTACAGCTAAACCACCTTCTGCTACATCATGCGCTGATGCAACAAGTCCTGCTTGAATTGCTTGTAGTAATGCTTTTTGGCGTGCTGCTTCTACTTCTAAATCAATTGATGGTGCTTGTCCGAAAATACGACCGTTCATTAATTTTTGTAATTCTGAACCACCGAACTCTGTTTTCGTTTCACCAATTACATAAACGAAGTCACCTGCATGCTTTACTTCTTGTGTTGTTGCGTGTTGTAAATCTTCTACTAAACCAACCATACCGATTGTCGGTGTTGGGTAGATGGCTTCATTACTACGTTCGTTATAAAGTGATACGTTACCGCCGATTACAGGAGATTCTAATGCTAGACATGCTGCTGCAATACCGTCTGCTGATTTTTCGATTTGCCAGAAGATTTCAGGCTTTTCTGGGTTACCGAAGTTTAAACAGTCTGTAATTGCTAATGGACGACCGCCTGAACATACGATATTACGTGCTGCTTCTGCAACTGCAATTTTACCGCCTGTTTCAGGGTCTAAGTAGATATAACGTGAGTTACAGTCAGTTGTCATTGCTAAACCTTTATTCGTACCACGTACGCGAATAATCGCTGCATCTGAACCTGGTTTTACAACCGTATTTGTTCTTACTTGATGGTCATATTGTTCATAAACCCATTCTTTTGAAGCAATTGTCGCTTGTTGTAATAATGCACTTAATGTTTCTTTATAATCTGTTACTTCTGGTTCTGCATTTTCGATTTGTTGGAACTCTGTATAGTAAGCTGGAACTGCTGAAGGCTTATGATAAACAGGAGCATCTTCTGCTAATGCATCTGCTGGCACTTCTGCAACAATCTCACCTTTATGTTTTAAGCGGAACATTTTATCGTCTGTTACAACACCTACTGATACGGCATCTAATCCGTATTTTGCAAATAGATCAACGATTGGTTGTTCTTCACCTTTTTTCACAACGACTAACATACGCTCTTGAGATTCAGATAACATCATTTCATAAGCTGTCATACCTGTTTCACGTTGTGGAACAGCATCAAGATTCATCTCAATACCCATGCCTGCTTTAGAAGCCATTTCTGCTGCTGAAGAAGTTAAACCTGCTGCACCCATATCTTGAATACCAACTAATGATTCGAACTTCACAAGTTCTAAACAAGCTTCTAATAATAGTTTCTCCATGAATGGATCACCTACTTGAACTGCTGGGCGCTTTTCTTCTGCATTCTCGTCTAATTCTTCTGAAGCGAATGTTGCACCATGAATACCGTCACGACCTGTTTTTGCACCTACATACATCACTGTGTTCCCAACACCAGAAGCAACACCTTTTTGAATGTCTTTATGGTCGATTAAACCAACACACATCGCATTCACAAGTGGATTTCCTTCGTAGCAAGGGTCGAACTGAATTTCGCCACCTACTGTTGGAATACCGATACAGTTACCGTAACCAGCGATTCCTGCAACCACTTCTTCAAATAAGAATTTCACACGTTTTGAAGCATCTAATTCACCAAAACGAAGTGAGTTTAACATTGCTACTGGACGTGCACCCATTGAAAATACATCACGAATAATTCCACCAACACCTGTTGCTGCACCTTGGTATGGTTCAATTGCTGAAGGGTGGTTATGTGATTCCATTTTAAATACAACCGCTTGCTCGTCACCAATATCAACGATTCCAGCACCTTCACCAGGACCTTGTAGTACTTGCTTTCCTTCTGTTGGGAATTTACGTAGAACTGGTTTTGAGTTTTTATATGAGCAGTGTTCTGACCACATAACAGAGAATAAACCTGTCTCTGTCCAATTCGGTGTGCGTCCTAAAATCGATTCCACTAACGCAAATTCTTCATCTGTTAACCCCATAGAAGCATATAATTTTTGCTCCTTAATTTGTTGTGCTGTTGGCTCAAGCTTGGTTGACATTTGATTCCCTCCACTGTTTTACAATTGATTTGAATAAAGCAAGACCTTGCGCATTCCCAAGTACCTCATCTGCTGCACGCTCTGGGTGTGGCATCATGCCTAAAACATTCCCACGTTCGTTCACAATACCTGCGATATCCGCTAAACTACCGTTTGGATTTTCTGATTCATATGTGAACACGATTTGATTGTTTTGTTGTAGTTGTTCCAATGTTTCTGCGTCACAGTAATAGTTTCCTTCACCATGTGCAATTGGAATTGTGATAATTTCATCTTTGTTGTACTGATTTGTAAACAACGTATCATTATTTACAACGCGTAAATTTACGTCCTTACAAATGAATTTTAAATTCTTATTACGTAATAACGCACCAGGTAGTAATCCTGCTTCCGTTAGAATTTGGAATCCATTACATACGCCTAATACTGGCTTTCCAGCTTCTGCTGCTTTCTTTACTTCTTCCATTACATTCGATTGGTTCGCCATTGCGCCACAACGTAAGTAATCACCGTAGGAGAATCCACCAGGTACTAAAATACCGTCATATGCACTTAAATCTGTTGCATCATGCCATACGTATTCCACTTCTTCGCCTAATACGTCTTTAATCGTATGATACATATCTAAGTCACAGTTTGAACCTGGGAATACAAGTACTGCGAATTTCATGTTAGTTGGCCTCCTCGACTTCATAACGATAGTCTTCAATCACTGTATTTGTTAGTAGTTTTTCACACATTTCTTTAATTAACGTATCCATGTCGCGCTCTTTTGGTTCGATTTGTAGCTCTAAGTATTTACCGATTCGTACATCTGCTACTTCCTCGTACCCCATGTTATGTAGGGAACCTTGTACTGCCGAGCCTTGTGGATCAAGAATGCTTTCACGAAGTGTTACATAAACTTTTACTTTTTTCATTTTGTAAATCCTCCTAGACGAGATAATATGATTTCGTATACTTCTGTTAAACTTCCTAAATTACGGCGAAACACGTCTTTATCTAAGTGTTGCTTTGTTTCTTCATCCCATAGACGACATGTATCTGGTGAAATTTCATCTGCTAATAGTACAGTGCCTTGTTCATCGCGACCAAATTCTAATTTAAAGTCAACGAGCGTTACACCGATTTCATGGAAAAATGGTTGTAACACAGCGTTTACTTCTAAGCCTTTTTGATAAAGTGTTTCCACTTCTTCTGGTGTTGCAATTTCTAAAATATCAATATGTTCTGTTGTAATGAACGGGTCTCCTAATGCGTCATCTTTGTAGTAATACTCAACGATTGGACGTTTTAGTTTTGTACCTTCTTCAATTCCTAATCGCGTTGCTAAACTACCTGCTGCAATATTGCGTACAACTAATTCAATTGGAATAATCTCAACTTTTTTCACCAATTGTTCTGTATCGGAAATTTGACGGATAAAGTGTGATGGAATACCTGCTGCATGAAGTTTTTCAAAAATAAGTGATGTAATCTTATTATTTAAAACACCTTTACCAGCAATTTCTTCTTTCTTTTCTCCGTTGAAAGCTGTTGCGCTGTCTTTATAAGCTACAAACAATACATTTTCCTCATTTGTCGCATATAATCTTTTCGCTTTACCTTCATACAATAGTTGACCTTTTTCCACGTTCATTCCCCCGGTAAATAATTTTAAGTATTGCGTTTTTTTGAAATATTAAAACTTTTAAAAGTTCATCCATTCCTTTCCCATCAACGAATTGAACCGTTGATGAGATGGAATGAAATAGGTTGTTTAGTTTAAGCCTAATCTTTCAAAAATCATGTCTACATTTTTCAAATGATAGTTATAATCGAAGCAGTCTTCAATTTCAGCAGGTGATAGTAATGAAGAAATTTTTTCATTCTCTTCTACTAACGGACGGAATTGAATTTGTTCATCCCAAGAACGAGCTGTTAATGGTTGAACTGTATCATATGCTTCTTCACGAGATAGACCTTTTTCAATTAACGCAAGTAACACACGTTGTGAGTAAATTAAACCAAATGTACGTGTCATGTTACGCTTCATGTTTTCTGGGAATACTGTTAAGTTTTTCACGATGTTACCAAAACGATTTAGCATATAGTTTAGTGCAATCGTTGTATCTGGAATAATGACACGTTCTGCTGATGAGTGTGAAATATCGCGTTCATGCCATAAAGGAACATTTTCAAATGCAGTTACCATATGACCACGTACTAAACGTGCCATACCAACCATATTTTCTGAACCGATTGGATTACGTTTATGTGGCATTGCTGAAGAACCTTTTTGTCCTTTTGCAAACCCTTCTTCCACTTCACGTGTTTCAGATTTTTGTAAGCCGCGAATTTCTGTTGCAAACTTCTCGATTGATGTTGCGATTAGTGCAAGCACTGAGAAATATTCTGCATGACGATCACGTTGTAATGTTTGTGTTGAAATCGGTGCAGGTGTTAAACCTAATTTTTCACATACATATGCTTCTACGAATGGATCGATATTTGCATACGTTCCAACTGCGCCTGAAATTTTACCTGCTTCAATCGTTTTAGCAGCTGCTTCAAAACGAACTTGGTTACGACGCATTTCTTCTAACCAAAGTGCTAGTTTTAAACCAAAAGTTGTTGGCTCTGCATGCACACCATGTGTACGTCCCATGCAAACCGTCATTTTATGTTCTTTTGCTTTTTCAGTGATAATATCAATAAAATTTTGAATATCTTTACGGATAATATCGTTAGCTTGTTTAATTTGGTAAGAAAGAGCTGTATCAACGACATCTGTTGAAGTTAAACCGTAATGTACCCATTTACGTTCCTCACCTAATGTTTCTGATACTGCACGTGTAAATGCAACAACATCATGACGTGTTTCTTTTTCGATTTCTAAAATACGATCGATTTCAAACGATGCATTTTCGCGTAATTTTTGAACATCTTCTTTTGGAATAATCCCTAACTCTGCCCAAGCTTCACATGCTAGAATTTCTACTTCTAACCATGCTTGATAGCGATTTTCCTCTGTCCAGATAGCTCCCATTTCAGGTCGTGTATAACGTGCGATCATAAATAAAGTCTCCTTCTACTCTGCCCATATACCAGAGTTCTTGATTTCGTCTAGGGTATGATTTACATCATCCGTCATTATTGTAACATGCCCCATCTTTCGATTGTTCTTTGCTTCTTGTTTTCCGTAAAGATGAATGGACCAATCAGGGTATTTTGAGATTGAATTCGTTACAGGTACGACATGTTGCCCTAAGATATTCACCATAATCGATGGACTCCATAATTCTGGTTTACGTAATGGCCAGCCGCAAATGGCACGAATATGTTGATGGAACTGCGAAATATTACATGCTTCAATTGAATAATGACCTGAGTTATGAGGTCGCGGTGCTAATTCATTAATCAAAATTTCTCCTGACGCTAATACAAACATTTCAACAGCAAGTGTTCCTACTAAATTCAGTTCATCTGCAATTTTCTCAGCAGCCTCTATTGCTAATTTTTCGGTACTTTGTGTAATACGTGCTGGCACGATTGTTTCATGCAGAATATGATTCACATGAATATTTTCACCAACTGGTAAGCAATATGTTTCACCATGTACATTACGTTGTACGATAACTGAAATCTCCATTTCAAATGGAATAAATGCTTCTGCCACACAAGCTGAATGTGTGAATAAGTCTTTTGCTAGCGATAAATCTTCAGCTGTCTTTACAATTTGCTGGCCCTTACCGTCATAACCTCCGCGTGCTGTTTTCACAACACAAGGATAACCAACTTGCTCAATTTTCTGCTCTAACTCTTGAAAATTGCGAGCTGTAATATAAGGTGCTACTGGTGTTTCTGCATTCGTTAAGGCAGCTTTTTCTAAAATACGATCTTGCGTCGTTTGTACAAGTTCTGCCCCCTGTGGTACGTACGCAATCTCTGTTAATCTTTTTAATCCTGCATAATCAATATTCTCAAATTCATATGTAATCACATCACTGACTTCAGCTAACTCTTCTAAAGCAGCTTCATCATCATATGGTGCTACGATACGAATATCAGCAATTTGACCACAAGGTGAGTCCATTGCGGGTTCTAATACCGCAATTTTAAATCCTGCTTCTTTTGCAGCAATGGCCATCATTCTTCCCAATTGTCCACCGCCAATGATGCCGATTGTTTGTCCTGGAAATATGATTTTACTCACTTAGGTCACCTGTGCTTTCTATTGCTTTCATTTTCATTGCTTGTCTTCTTGTTTCTAATTTTTCTGCGATTTCTACATCTGTAATTGATAGAATCTGCGCGGCGAGTAATCCTGCGTTCGTCGCACCTGCTTTACCAATTGCTACAGTTGCTACAGGTACGCCGCCTGGCATTTGTACAATTGATAATAATGAATCAAGACCATTTAACGCACGTGACTGCACAGGTACACCAATAACTGGTAACGTCGTTTTTGCTGCAACCATTCCTGGTAGATGTGCGGCACCACCAGCACCTGCAATAATTACTTGAATTCCTCTTGCTCTTGCTTCTTCTGCATATTCAAACATTAAATCTGGTGTTCTATGTGCAGAAACAACTTTTTTCTCGTAATCTAACTCTAATTCTTCTAAAATATCGCAGGCATGTTTCATTGTTTCCCAATCGCTTGAACTGCCCATAATAACGCCAATTTTCGGATTCATTTTTTATACGCCCCTTTGAACAAATAAAAAACCCCTAAAGTAACGCGCTCTCCACCATAGTCATATGACTACGTGCGAAAAGCAGCTACTTAAGGGGTTCAAATATACAAATGTTCGTATTTACAAAACATTTAAGCAATATTTGTAATATCCTAAAGTCTTGTTGCTTCCCGCATAGTCCGACATTACGGTGCCGGGTAGAGACGCTAGAGCCTATTCTCTAGCATATATGTGGGATTTGTTGTTTTCATGTACATTGTAACAATGCAAAGCAAACAAGTCAACAAGGATGCGAACTATTTATGAAATAAATTATTTTATCGTTCGTGTTTTTATTCTTCTATTTTTAAACCTTTAAACTGAATGAGCTGTCGAACAGGTACAGGTTCACCATTTTGCATCTCAAATAATGGTTCTTCTCTACGTCCTACCGGCATATAGCCTTCTTGTCGCATACGCTCTAAGCATGCTTCAATTGTTTCTGTTTCCTGAACTTCATACCAAACTGTTTTCTTTCCCAAAGTGACACTTCCTTATATAATGTTTAAGTTTCTCCATTATATAAGAGTTGGAATCTTTTGTGCAACCTTACTATCGATTGCTGCTTGCATCACTGCTTGTGCGACATCATCTGTAACATCTGTTTCAAAAACATTTGGAATAACAATACCACGCTCAATTTGTTCAGCTGTCACTAATTCTGAAATGGCTTTTACAGCAGCCATCTTCATCTCATCATTAATATCTGTCGTTTGTACTGCTAGAGCACCTTTGAAGATACCTGGGAAAGCTAGCATATTATTCACTTGGTTTGGATAGTCTGAGCGCCCTGTCGCAATCACACGTACGCCCCACTCCATCGCGTGTTCATAAGTGATTTCAGGATTTGGATTCGCTAATGCAAAAACAATCGGATCTTGATTCATTGACTGAATCATTGCCTCCGTTAGAACATTTGCAACCGATACACCAATAAAGATATCTGCACCAACTAAAGCGTCTGCTAATGTACCCTCTTGATGTTCTGCACTGCTTAGATTTGCCATATATTCTTTTTCGGTATTCATACCATATGGACGACCTTTATAAATGATTCCTTTTGAGTCACATGCCGTTACATGCTGATACCCCATTGTAAGTAACAGCTTCATCACTGCCACCCCAGCAGCACCTGCACCATTAATAACAACTTTTACATTTTCTTTTTGTTTGCCAACAACTTTTAACGCATTACGTAAACCTGCTGATACAACGATAGCTGTACCATGTTGATCATCATGGAATACAGGAATATCACATTCTTTTCTTAAACGATCTTCAATTTCAAAACAGCGTGGTGCTGAAATATCTTCTAAATTAATCGCACCAAATGTCGGGGCGATATTTTTAACAATCATCACAATCTCATCAACATCTTTTGTGTCTAAACAAATTGGCATCGCATCTACGCCAGCTAATTGCTGAAGTAATAAAGCTTTCCCCTCCATTACAGGCATTGCCGCTTTTGGACCGATATCTCCCAAACCAAGTACTGCTGTACCATCTGATACAACACCAACTAAATTCCCTTTCATCGTATAGTCATATACTTTTTTAGGATTTTGTTGAATGGCTAAACATGGTTCTGCTACTCCCGGTGAATACACCAAACTTAATTCTTTCGAAGACTTCACCTCAATTTTGGGTTGTAGCTTCATTTTACCTCTTAAATTCTCATGTAGTTCTAAAGACTCTCTGCTCAACTTTGCATTACTCATCTCAATTTCCTCCTTCGCTCGAAAAAAAACCGTATCTTCTCGAATGTTCATTATTTCCGTTTCATAGTTCCATATCATATGCGATAGATTTCAAGCTTTCAAGAAAAAGGATATTTCGTTCACTATTTTGTAATATTTCACATTTGCTCACATTTTCACAAATACTTTTCATTTGCTTTTTACTTTTGTGATTAAGTGAGCAAGCGTTTTATACGCTTTTTTATTATATTTGTGAATTTTTTAACATACTTTTGTGATTATTTTCACATATAAATAAATTAGGTATTATTACTTATTTTTATTTTTCACAAACTTTTGAAGAAAGCTAATTTAAAAACATTTGATTTTCATTTTTATTTCAGATATAATATGAAAATTTTTATTATCCGATATTTTCATGTTATTTCTAACTCTTTCTATAAAAGCCCTATGTGCGCTTTTAATAGTCATAAGGTAAATAATACTCTAGAAGATATAAAATGCCTTACAACTTATATAAATAAGCTTTTAAACTACATCATATATATTAAAAGAACTTAAAACAAAAATATTTTAAACACAAATAATCCTGTATGGTTTTCTAAAAACCATACAGGATTATTTAGATCAATTTCCACTTTAAAAAACGAATAAAGAGATACAAGAGCAAAAGCAACCTTTCTAAATGAATGTCGTGCTCTTTGGCAATCCTCCTTGAATCTTTTCAGGGTTTCCCCCTTTTTAGAACATAAAAAAATAACCACTCAGATGAGTGATTACTTTAGTTTGCATAGCAACGTCCTACTCTCACAGGCGCGTCGCTGGATGCGATGCGGATTGCCTTTGCCTTGTACATGGATGTAGATGGATCGCCTTTGCGACAGGACGTCGCGTTTTTGGCGATCTGGACGTCGCGCTCTTTGGCAATCCTCCTTGAATCTTTTCAGGGTTTTCCCCTTTTGAAACACAAAAAAAGTAACCACTCAAACGAGTGATTACCTTAGCTTGCATAGCAACGTCCTACTCTCACAGGCGCGTCGCTGGATGCGATGCGGATTGCCTTTGCCTTGTACATGGATGTAGATGGATCGCCTTTGCGACAGGACGTCGCGTTTTTGGCGATCTGGACGTCGCGCTCTTTGGCAATCCTCCTTGAATCTTTTCAGGGTTTTCCCCTTTTGAAACACAAAAAAAGTAACCACTCAAACGAGTGATTACTTTAGTTTGCATAGCAACGTCCTACTCTCACAGGGGGAAACCCCCAACTACCATCGGCGCTAAAGAGCTTAACTTCCGTGTTCGGCATGGGAACGGGTGTGACCTCTTTGCCATCGTCACTACACGATGAAAGATTGTTCTTTCAAAACTGGATAAACGGTTCATTGAAATACACAATTGTTTTGGTTAAGTCCTCGATCGATTAGTATTCGTCAGCTCCATATGTCACCATACTTCCACCTCGAACCTATCTACCTTGTCGTCTTCAAGGGATCTTACTTACTTGCGTAATGGGAAATCTCATCTTGAGGGGGCTTCATGCTTAGATGCTTTCAGCACTTATCCCGTCCATACATAGCTACCCAGCGATGCCTTTGGCAAGACAACTGGTACACCAGTGGTATGTCCATCCCGGTCCTCTCGTACTAAGGACAGCTCCTCTCAAATTTCCTACGCCCACGACGGATAGGGACCGAACTGTCTCACGACGTTCTGAACCCAGCTCGCGTACCGCTTTAATGGGCGAACAGCCCAACCCTTGGGACCGACTACAGCCCCAGGATGCGATGAGCCGACATCGAGGTGCCAAACCTCCCCGTCGATGTGGACTCTTGGGGGAGATAAGCCTGTTATCCCCGGGGTAGCTTTTATCCGTTGAGCGATGGCCCTTCCATGCGGAACCACCGGATCACTAAGCCCGTCTTTCGACCCTGCTCGACTTGTAGGTCTCGCAGTCAAGCTCCCTTGTGCCTTTACACTCTGCGAATGATTTCCAACCATTCTGAGGGAACCTTTGGGCGCCTCCGTTACCTTTTAGGAGGCGACCGCCCCAGTCAAACTGTCCACCTGACACTGTCTCCTACCCCGATGAGGGGTAAGGGTTAGAAGTTCAATACATTTAGGGTAGTATCCCAACAACGCCTCCTCCGAAGCTGGCGCTCCGGTCTCTCTGGCTCCTACCTATCCTGTACAAAATGTACCAAAATTCAATATCAAGTTACAGTAAAGCTCCACGGGGTCTTTCCGTCCTGTCGCGGGTAACCTGCATCTTCACAGGTACTATAATTTCACCGAGTCTCTCGTTGAGACAGTGCCCAGATCGTTACGCCTTTCGTGCGGGTCGGAACTTACCCGACAAGGAATTTCGCTACCTTAGGACCGTTATAGTTACGGCCGCCGTTTACTGGGGCTTCAATTCTCAGCTTCGCTTGCGCTAACCAATCCTCTTAACCTTCCAGCACCGGGCAGGCGTCAGCCCCTATACGTCATCTTACGATTTTGCAGAGACCTGTGTTTTTGCTAAACAGTCGCCTGGGCCTATTCACTGCGGCTCTCTCGGGCTTGCACCCTACTAGAGCACCCCTTCTCCCGAAGTTACGGGGTCATTTTGCCGAGTTCCTTAACGAGAGTTCTCTCGCTCACCTTAGGATTCTCTCCTCGACTACCTGTGTCGGTTTGCGGTACGGGCACCTATCTACCTCGCTAGAGGCTTTTCTTGGCAGTGTGAAATCAGGAACTTCGTCATAATTGACTCGCCATCACAGCTCAATGTTACAGGAAGCGGATTTGCCTACTTCCACACCTTACTGCTTGGACGTGCATAACCAACAGCACGCTTACCCTATCCTACTGCGTCCCCCCATCACTCAAATGGTAGATTGGTGGTACAGGAATATCAACCTGTTATCCATCGCCTACGCCTATCGGCCTCGGCTTAGGTCCCGACTAACCCTGAGCGGACGAGCCTTCCTCAGGAAACCTTAGTCATTCGGTGGACAGGATTCTCACCTGTCTTTCGCTACTCATACCGGCATTCTCACTTCTAAGCGCTCCACCAGTCCTTACGATCTGACTTCACAGCACTTAGAACGCTCTCCTACCACGGACATCTAAGATGTCCATCCACAGCTTCGGTGAATCGTTTAGCCCCGATACATTTTCGGCGCAGCGTCACTCGACCAGTGAGCTATTACGCACTCTTTAAATGGTGGCTGCTTCTAAGCCAACATCCTGGTTGTCTAAGCAACGTCACATCCTTTTCCACTTAACGATTACTTTGGGACCTTAGCTGGTGGTCTGGGCTGTTTCCCTTTTGACTACGGATCTTATCACTCGCAGTCTGACTCCCGTGTATAAATCATTGGCATTCGGAGTTTGTCTGAATTCGGTAATCCGGGATGGACCCCTAGTCCAAACAGTGCTCTACCTCCAAGATTCTTAAACACGAGGCTAGCCCTAAAGCTATTTCGGAGAGAACCAGCTATCTCCAGGTTCGATTGGAATTTCTCCGCTACCCACACCTCATCCCCGCACTTTTCAACGTACGTGGGTTCGGTCCTCCAGTAAGTGTTACCTTACCTTCAACCTGGACATGGGTAGATCACCTGGTTTCGGGTCTACAACCACATACTCATTCGCCCTATTCAGACTCGCTTTCGCTACGGCTCCGTCTTTTCAACTTAACCTTGCATGTAATCGTAACTCGCCGGTTCATTCTACAAAAGGCACGCTATCACCCATTAACAGGCTCTAACTACTTGTAGGCACATGGTTTCAGGATCTCTTTCACTCCCCTCCCGGGGTGCTTTTCACCTTTCCCTCACGGTACTGGTTCACTATCGGTCACTAGAGAGTATTTAGCCTTGGGAGATGGTCCTCCCAGATTCCGACGGAATTTCACGTGTTCCGCCGTACTCAGGATCCACTCTGGAGGGAATGAACTTTCAACTACGGGACTGTTACCCTCTATGGTAGGCCTTTCCAAGCCGCTTCATTTAACTCATTCCTTTGTAACTCCGTGTAGAGTGTCCTACAACCCCAAGAAGCAAGCTTCTTGGTTTGGGCTCTTCCCGTTTCGCTCGCCGCTACTAAGGGAATCGAATTTTCTTTCTCTTCCTTCAGGTACTTAGATGTTTCAGTTCCCTGAGTCTGCCATCAAAACGCTATGAATTCACGTTAGGATACTGTTCGATTAAAAACAGTGGGTTCCCCCATTCGGAAATCTCCGGATCAAAGCTTACTTACAGCTCCCCGAAGCATATCGGTGTTAGTGCCGTCCTTCATCGGCTTCTAGTGCCAAGGCATTCGCCATGCGCCCTTAATAACTTAACCTAATTAATTCCAATCTGCTGCGTAATACTTTGTCAGCTACACTTGTTCGAATGCTCATGTACGTATGTACACTCCGCTTCTCACTACGTTTGCTTTCGCGTCTTACTTGCATCTTGAAATAATTTTCACATAAGTTATTAAGCCTAAAAAATTAAAACTTAATAATTCAAAATCTATAAAAGAAATTTGTGTTTGTGTTACTTTCAATGTCGTTTTATCCAGTTTTCAAAGAACAAGTTTTACTCTGCGACGAGTAATCGCAGGAGCAAGTTTGAAGATCATTTGCATGAGCCTTCAAAACTAAACAGCAAGTAAGATAATCTGTAGAAGACCAAAGGTCTTTTCCGTTATATTCCTTAGAAAGGAGGTGATCCAGCCGCACCTTCCGATACGGCTACCTTGTTACGACTTCACCCCAATCATCTATCCCACCTTAGGCGGCTGGCTCCTTACGGTTACCCCACCGACTTCGGGTGTTACAAACTCTCGTGGTGTGACGGGCGGTGTGTACAAGGCCCGGGAACGTATTCACCGCGGCATGCTGATCCGCGATTACTAGCGATTCCGGCTTCATGCAGGCGAGTTGCAGCCTACAATCCGAACTGAGAACGATTTTATGAGATTAGCTTACCCTCGCGAGTTTGCGACTCTTTGTATCGTCCATTGTAGCACGTGTGTAGCCCAGGTCATAAGGGGCATGATGATTTGACGTCATCCCCACCTTCCT
This sequence comes from Kurthia sp. YJT4, assembly GCF_030219945.1. Taxonomy (NCBI): domain Bacteria; kingdom Bacillati; phylum Bacillota; class Bacilli; order Caryophanales; family Caryophanaceae; genus Kurthia; species Kurthia sp. YJT4. Next base: position 2,620,738 of record NZ_CP126689.1, read on the forward strand.
CCGGTTTGTCACCGGCAGTCTCCTTAGAGTGCCCAACTAAATGATGGCAACTAAGAATAAGGGTTGCGCTCGTTGCGGGACTTAACCCAACATCTCACGACACGAGCTGACGACAACCATGCACCACCTGTCACCAATGTCCCCGAAGGGAAAATCCTATCTCTAGAACGGTCATTGGGATGTCAAGACCTGGTAAGGTTCTTCGCGTTGCTTCGAATTAAACCACATGCTCCACCGCTTGTGCGGGCCCCCGTCAATTCCTTTGAGTTTCAACCTTGCGGTCGTACTCCCCAGGCGGAGTGCTTAATGCGTTAGCTGCAGCACTAAGGGGCGGAAACCCCTAACACTTAGCACTCATCGTTTACGGCGTGGACTACCAGGGTATCTAATCCTGTTTGCTCCCCACGCTTTCGCGCCTCAGTGTCAGTTACAGACCAGACAGTCGCCTTCGCCACTGGTGTTCCTCCAAATCTCTACGCATTTCACCGCTACACTTGGAATTCCACTATCCTCTTCTGCACTCAAGTTCCCCAGTTTCCAATGACCCTCCACGGTTGAGCCGTGGGCTTTCACATCAGACTTAAGAAACCACCTGCGCGCGCTTTACGCCCAATAAATCCGGACAACGCTTGCCACCTACGTATTACCGCGGCTGCTGGCACGTAGTTAGCCGTGGCTTTCTAATAAGGTACCGTCAAGGTACGTTCATTTCCTAACGTACTTGTTCTTCCCTTACAACAGAGTTTTACGATCCGAAAACCTTCATCACTCACGCGGCGTTGCTCCATCAGACTTTCGTCCATTGTGGAAGATTCCCTACTGCTGCCTCCCGTAGGAGTTTGGGCCGTGTCTCAGTCCCAATGTGGCCGATCACCCTCTCAGGTCGGCTATGCATCGTTGCCTTGGTAGGCCGTTACCCCACCAACTAGCTAATGCACCGCGGGCCCATCCTACAGTGACGCCGAAGCGCCTTTCAACTTCAAAACATGTGATTCGAAGGATTATCCGGTATTAGCCCAGGTTTCCCTGAGTTATCCCGATCTGTAGGGCAGGTTGCCCACGTGTTACTCACCCGTCCGCCGCTAAATCAGAGAAGCAAGCTTCTCGTCATTCGCTCGACTTGCATGTATTAGGCACGCCGCCAGCGTTCGTCCTGAGCCAGGATCAAACTCTCCATAAAAGTAGTTTGAAAGCTCATTTGCTTTGCTAGCGTTATCTTTTGATAACAATTGCTTATTCACTTAACGTGATAAGACTTGTTTGTGATTATCTTCTTGCTTGTTTAGTTTTCAAGGTTCATGTTGCTTCGTCGTTTTCTTGTGACGACTTAAAATATCTTACCACATCTTCATTCAAGTTGTCAACAACTTTTTTAAAAATGTTTTTTAGTTATTTAAAGCGTCTTTGTTAGCGACTCTTAATATTATAAACGGTTGTTATTTATAAGTCAACAACTTTTTTTAAAAGTGAATTTCTTAAACATTACTGTTTGAAAAGCACTTGTATTACTATACCTCTATAACGAATAACTGTCAACAATTTATTTCAAATAAAAAAAGCTATTTAATTGATTCTTTTCTAAGAAGCAACCAAATAGCTTTGTTGTTTAATTATCGTACCCAGATGAAGTAACTTAGGAAGACAAAGAATAAGATGTACATAATCCAGTGAACTTCTTTACGACGACCTGCTAATAACATTGTTAATGGATAGAAGATGAAACCAACCGCAATACCTGAGGCAATACTATAACCTAAAGGCATCATTAGCATTGTTAAGAATGCTGGTACAGCAATTTCGAATTGATCCCACTCAATATTTTTCAATGAACTTACCATTAGAATACCTACAATAACTAGTGCTGGTGCTGTTACTGCCGATGTGATTACATCGAGTACTGGGAAAAAGAATAGTGATACTGCGAATAACGCTGCTGTTACTACTGCTGCAAAACCAGAACGCGCTCCTGCTGCCACACCTGCTGTTGACTCTACATAAGCAGTTGTTGTTGATGTACCCAATACTGAACCTACTGTTGTACCTAATGCATCTGCCATTAATGCACGACCTGCACGTGGTAACTTATTATTTTTCACAAGACCTGCTTTATCTGCTACAGCCATCAATGTACCAGCTGTATCAAAGAAGTCTACAAATAAGAATGTTAAAACAACTACTAAGAATTGAATATTTAATAGTGACGAGAAGTCATGTAAAATCGGATCAAGTGCAACACCGAACGTTGGTGCGATACTTGGAATTGATGATACAACTGATTTTGGAACTTCGATTACGCCAGCAATCATACCAATGATTGTTGAAACAATAATTGTAATAAAGATTGCTCCTGGAACTTTTTTAACCATTAAGATGACTGCAATGACAATTCCAACAACTGCAAGAAGTGTGTCACCTTTTGTAAAATCACCTAATGTAACAATCGTGTCTTTGTCTGCAACGACGATTCCCGCACCTTTTAAACCAACGAATGTAATGAATAAACCAATACCAGCTGATACTGCATATTTTAATTGAACTGGAATGGCATTAATAATTGTTTCACGAATGCCTGTTAATGAAAGAAGAATAAAAATAATACCTGAGAAGAATACACCTGTTAAACCTGTTTGCCATGGAATACCATATGCTCCTACTACAGCGAAAGCAAAGAATGCATTTAATCCCATACCTGGTGCTAATGCGATTGGATACTTCGCTAAAATACCCATAATAAGCGAACCGACAATCGCTGCTAATGCTGTTGCGACGAATACAGCTCCTTTATCAATTCCAGCTGCGGCTAAAATATTTGGGTTAACCGCCAATATGTATGCCATCGCTAAGAATGTTGTAACTCCACCAATGATCTCTCGGCGATAATTCGTGCCAAGTTCTTCAAATTGGAAATACTTTTTCATGATTAAATCCTCCGAATGTCGTCAAAAATAAAAAGTGCACAACTTTTAACAGTCGTACACTTACGATTCTATGTATCCATAGTATGAATAGAATGATCTATTCAATCGTAGTCAAGTCATTTACGGTAACTTGGTAGAAACTTCTGAGCCTTATTCTCAGTTTTATACGACGACGTTATTTAATTTACATTCATAATATAGCACTGTATTTTTCAATTTGCAATACTTTTTACGAACATTTTCAATAACTAATTAATAATAGTTCGTGAATAAAGTGTTTTCTGTCACTGTAAATCTCTTTATCTATAAAACGAATATCAAATTTTGTTATCTACTCAATTCGAATACCTAATAAAGAGGCTAATATTAATGCCTGTTCCATATTGACACGACAACCTTTCAAACGTTCTAAATCAACAGTCAAATGTGTGAATTGTGAAGATCGTAAATCAAGTGTAGTTAAATCTGTTTGCTGCATCTGTAAACCTGACAAGCGACATTGTTCAAATTGTAAAAATTGATGTGTCACTGCATAGAAATCAGATTGTTCCAAATCACATTGATTAAATAATACATGCTTTAACTTTGTTTCATTAAATAACGAAAAATTCATTTTGCACGATTCAAATGTTACGTCCCCCAAACTTGACCCTTGAAAAATCGTTCCAACTAATTTGCAACGTTCAAATACAACTCGGTGAATCGAAGACTTTGAAAAATCTACATTGGATAAGTCACAATTTTCAAATCGAACATCTAAAGCATTTAATCTTTTAATGGAACTATTATTCAAACGACAATCTCGTATGATGACTTGTACAAAGCGAAGGTCGCAAGCTTCGTCTTCTTCGAAGTTAATACTCTCTATTAAACACTGCTCTGCTTCCCACTCTTCTTGCGCCAAGATACGATCCCATGTTGTCTCTGTTAAATGTTGTGGTAATTTTGGTTCATTCATCTTATCATCCTCTCCTTTCTTATCACTTTACACTAAAAAAGAGGAACCGCAATTGCAGTCCCTCTTTAATTCACTGTTTTAAAAAATCTTAGTACCAGCCGTTTGCTAACCAGAATTGTTTTGCTTTTTCCCATGAACCATAACGTTGTTTCACATAGTTATCCGCTACACGTTCTTGGTTTGCTGGTGAGTAGTCACCGTTTAGGTAAGATTTATCTAATTGGTATTTACCAATATATTTACCTGTTGCGCTTCGTGCATCATATGAGTTGCTTGATTCCTTTTGTGCAATCCAAGCTTTCGCTGAAGATGATGAACCTTGATAAGATGATGCATTACTTACTTTTTGTGTTGTTTGTGCTTTTTGTGTTGATTGGTATGATTTTGTTTGTGTTTGCGCTTGTTGTTTTTGTTGTACTGGCGCTTTGTAAGTTGTTTGTTGCTTTTGTTGAGATGGTGCTTTATATGTTGATGATTGTTGTACTTGTTGTACTTGTTGTTTTTGAACAGGTTGAGCTGTTTTTCTTACTGTTGTTGTACCATCAGGGATTACTAATGTTGTTCCTACATGGATTAAATTTGGATTTGAAATTCCATTTGCTGAAGCGATACTTGATACGAATGAATAGTCTTTACCAAATTTTTGAGAGATACCTGATAATGTATCACCCGATTGTACTTTATATGAAGTGTGCGCACTAGCATCTGCTCCTGCTGCAAAACCTGCAACACCAACTGCTACTGTTGTACCTAACACTAACGTTTTTAATGATTTCATAATATTCATTTCCACCTTTTGTTTAATTTTTATATTTGTTCTCTCTATTATGTTCTTGCTGATTTTTAATATTTTTTTGCTCCTTCTCTGAAGCTGATAATAGATTAACATGATTTTTTATTACAAAAGTTACAGAAATATCACAGCTAAATGACCAACATGTATTAAAAGTTATATAAAGAACTGAATTAATTATTAAAATAATATATCATTATTATGATATAAGACCTAAAAACATTAGAATGTTGATATGACTTTGTTTTTACAATAAATTATAGGCTATTTTATTTTTCAATTTATCTAAGCAACATAATAAGAAAAAAGATAAAAATAGATGCAGATTTTTTTGTTATAGTGGATTTAATGAATAAAAAGGAGATTTTTTAGCTTATGAATCAACAACAGACACCACTTTACACCGCACTTATTCAACACAATGCGAAGCAGCCGATTAGTTTTCATGTGCCTGGACATAAAAATGGTATGCTCTTCCCTTCTTTTGCAAAATCTATCTATGAGACACTGCTAAAAATGGATGCAACCGAAATTACAGGACTTGATGATTTACATGATGCAGAGGGATGTATTGAAGAAGCACAGTCATTACTGAGTGAATTGTACAAAACAGAAGCAAGCTATTTTTTAGTAAATGGTTCAACGGTGGGAAACTTAGCGATGATTTTAGCGACATGTCAGCAAGGCGATACCGTTCTTGTTCAGCGTAATTGCCATCAATCGATTTTGAATGGATTAGAACTTGCAGGAGCAGAACCTATCTTTTTAACTCCAGCTTTTCATGAAGATGGACAAATTCCTACCTTATTAACAAAGAAAGTTGTTGAGCGAGCGATTCAACTTTCCCCAGAAGCGAAAGCCATCATTCTGACGTATCCAAGTTATTATGGATTTTCGGATGCGATTGAAGATGTAATTCATGTTGCAAAAGAAGCAGGGCTTTTCGTTTTAGTCGATGAGGCGCATGGAGCTCACTTTCAATTAGAAGGTTTTCCAAAAAGTTCACTATCATTCGGCGCAGATATCGTTGTTCATTCAGCGCACAAAACGTTACCTGCGATGACGATGGGGTCATATCTTCACATCGGAACAGAACGTATTAACAAACAATCAGTTGAACGCTACCTTCGTATGCTCCAATCAAGTAGCCCTTCTTATCCGATTATGGCTTCACTTGATTTAGCTCGTTATTATTTAGCCAATTTACAAGATGTACAGGCAATTTTAGAAAATATCCAAGAATTCCGTCAGTCTCTACAAAAGATTGAAGGTATTCGTGTTTTAGAAGCATCTTCACTCGATCCATTAAAAGTAACGATTCAATCAACAACAGGATTAAGCGGTTATGCACTACAAGCTCTTTTTGAACAACAAGGTATTTTCTCTGAACTAGCTGATCCTTTTAATGTATTATTCGTACTTCCACTGGCAGTAACAGATTATACTGATACGTTGCAACGAATGAAAAGCTATTCATTTGAAAAAGGCAAGCCACTTCAAAAAGAAAAAAACATATATATAGAAGAAACTCAAAAATTAGCACGATCTTTTCATGAATTAAAGGGTGAAACATACTATGTAACATTTCAACATGCTGCCGGAAAAATAAGTGCTGAACTCGTTACTCCATATCCCCCTGGTATTCCACTCATTATGAAAGGTGAATGCATTACACAACAGCACATTGAAACTATTCAGCGTTACCAACAGCTAGGAAGTCGCTTTCATGGTGGTAGTAAATTAGCATCTCAACAACTACTTGTATATCAATAAAAAAGAGGAGCCGCATGTGATTGCGTCTCCTCTTTCTCATCATTAGTTTAAGTTACCAGGTACAGTTTTCATGATACGACCTGATTTTACGTTTTTCACAGGTTTTGTTGCTGGACGTAATACGCGCATTCGTCTCACCTCCTCTCAAATCCATTCGAACAATTATTGCTCTACTGTTTGTAAGCTGTTCTTCCAAACAAGATTCAATACTTTTTTAATGTTCTTTTTCTCTGAAGGACATGGACGTTCGCCTGATACGACACGGTACCATGGGCAGTGATTCCCTTGACACGCTGGACGGAAGAAGCAAGATTGACATACTGTATCTGTTTCTTCACCTGATAGTAACCAAGAAGCAATTTTATCGTAGTCTAAATCCATCGTACCGTCTGCTTGAATTTTACCTACTTTATTTACTTCTTCATCTAAAACCGTTGTACATTTATACAATTGACCGTCTGAACCGATAACCATCGCGTTCGGTTTTGCTGCATAACATACTGCTGCTGTCGGATTCAATGCACCTTCAACCATGTTACTCATCGCAAGACCTTTATCCATCGCTGTTTCTGTGAACTCCCAGATTTTCTTATTCGCTGTAATATGCGTACAAGTTGGAATTTCTTCATCGTTCGGACCACCCCAACGACCAACAGGACGGAAGAATACGCCAAAACGTGAATCATTCGCAAAGTGCTCTTTTAAGAAATCAATTAGGTGTTCTGTTTCACGTAAGTTATCTTCATCAAAGTTAATACGGATTGTCATATTGAAGTCGCCTTCTACATCACGTAATGATTGTAAGTTCTCAACGATTTTTTCAAACGTTCCTTGCCCACCAATCATATGACGACGCGCATCATGCACTGCTTGAACACCATCAATTGTCACCATGTATTGTGATACATTCCATGATAGTAACTTTTCAAATGTTTCACGATTTAAAAAGTAACCGTTCGTTACCACGTCTGCTGAATAATCAATATTATGTTGCTCTGCTTGTGCCATGAATTCTTTCGATAACTCTTCGATAATTCCTAACTCTAATAGCGGCTCTCCACCGAACCAACTAATGTGTAAGTTATCTAGTGTACCCGCGCGCTCTTTTACTAAAGCTTTCACACCTGCTTTTGTTTCGTCTGTCATCTTACCTTTTGCAAATGACTCATAGCAATAACGGCAACGGAAATTACATTGCTCTGTTGTCATTAAGATTAAGTGCAGCATATCTGTACGGTGCATCGTTTGGTGTAATAAATCAGCACGTTTTAACTCATCTACTGTATCTTTTACGATAAAACCATTGTCGAATAAAGCTTGCTTTACTTCTGTATCAAGCGCTGGTGATCCTTGACGCTTTAGTGCTGTTAATACTTCTTCACGTTCTTTTTCGTCAAAATTAACGATGGCGCCTGTGTAACTGTTGTAGACAATTACGCCGCCGTCTTCTGTTTTTGTTAATGCATTAAATTTCGATGGAATGTATTTTACTTGTTCCATGTCTGTTCCCCCTCAAAAATCAATCTTTGTACATCCGATAGATGTCATCTTCTCAAACCTTTTTGAAACAGAAAAAAAGGATTGTCCCTTCTATAAACGCGCAGTATTCGCCTTACTGCGTGTTTATACGAAAGACAGTCCTTTAAGTAGAAATAATCGTCATGCTTTTGAATATGGACTTCTGCCCACAAGCAGAAAGACCTGTCCTACCTATTTTGTTCACGACAAAATAGAAGGTAGCAACAGTTGTCTGCTCAATTCTCCCTCATGCGATTATTTCGATTCTGTTGTTGGTGGCTTAGAAGTAACATCTTCTTGTACACGTAATGCGCATTCGACTTCGCCAGAAATACGTGTCATAACAAATGCAATGGTTGTACCGATTGTTTTCGTGTTCGCATTATTTCGCATACAGCTTCCCTCACAACTTTTTTTATCAATCATTCGTCCGTTTAGCTAGCCCATACATGTATGCGCTAGTGATTGAGTTTATTTTACAAGGGATTTCCGCTTTATGTCAATGTTCTATTTTATGTCCATTTCGGAACAAGTCGAATATAAATTAATTCAAAGACCAATTCACAAACCGTTTGCGTCAGAATAATCGTCATTGCTAAACTTTGCATCACAGGTGGCAAAGCAAATGTTAATGGTAAGACAGCTAATGAATTACGTGTAAAACCACTAAAAATTAATGCTCGTTCTGCTGGCTTTTTCAAACGATATAACCGTGCAATCATGACAGATAAGATTGGCATAATCACTATGAATGCAATATAAATCGGAATCACTGCGAAAATTTCTTCCTTCATATTTGCCATGCGTTGTACTTGGGGCGCGACAATCACAAAAATTGTCAAAGCCATCGTCGGCACAGGTAACCATGCAGAGGCTTGTTGAATCTTACGAATGGGTGAATCGAATCGCAAACAATATTGGATGGTTACTGCCACAAATAGTGGTAATACGAAAATCCATAAGAATGATGTGAGGAACGGTTTCCACTGCATGAGCGCAAGAGCTTCACTTCCAACAAAGAACCATAATTCAAACGGCAAAATGATGAGCTGAAGAATAAGTAAAAAAGGTGTCGCAAATAACATCTGTTTAGCATCACCCTGACCAAGTGCCGTAAATACGATGACATAGTCTACACATGGCGCAAGTAATACGAGATAAACAGCTAGTCGTAAAGTAGGTTCAGTCGGTAAGAACGTAACGAGCCCGTAGACCACAAGCGGTACAACGATAAAATTCACCGCAAAAAGTGCAAAGAAAAAACGTAAATTCACACGGAAATCATACTTCGTAAAGAATGGAATTTGTGAAAACATACTGTACAGTAAGATAGCTAAAACAAATGGAATCCACTGCTCTAATAAGCTACTACTCGTTTGAAAAAAGTAACCATAGATGAATGCAACTCCTAATACAATAAAATAAAAAGTAGCTTGTCTCTCTTCTAATCTTTCACGCATCGAATTCTCTCCTTTCTTCATGTTATAGTGAACACATACTTATTCATTGTGACGGAGGGATGCAAAGTGCGCAACCTCCAACTTCAGTACATTCTTTAGCACAGACCATTATTTTCTTTTTCCAAACAGATGATTTACAATAAAGAAAAGTAGCTTGGTTTCGGGGGTGGGACGATGTTTTATTTAGATGAGTCAGGCACAATTTCAAAGAATAAGCCACACGCTAGTAATATGCGTGATGTGTATTTCATCATTTGCTTCGTGCATACTCACGACCCTGAACAATTGAAAAAAGTATATCGTCGCACGATGAAAAAATTACGTCGTACATTTGCTGACTATTTTGCAACGCATGTACGCAATCCACGCGAACCAAAAGGCTCTGAACTCACACCGATTATGAAACACTATTTCATTTCGGAACTCATTCAAAAAACGGATATTACTGTATCCTATGTTGTGATTGATAATCGCCATGTAAAAGATGTCTTTCGAGAAAATGATGCACGTACATTTAATTTTTTCGTGAAGTATTTACTTCAATTAAAAGAGTTAGACGCACGCGATCAAGAACACTTACATCTAAATATTGATAACCGAAATGTGTCACTCATGAATATGCATCAATTAGAGGAATATCTTGCGACGGAACTTGTTTTAACAGAAAAAGTAAGACATGTGCAAGTCGAGTATTTAGACTCACGTGATAGCTACGGAGTTCGTACAGCCGACCTGTTTGCGAACTTACTCTATCAACGACTACGCTATCGTCGTAATCAGTTTCCAGACTATCACTTACAAGATCGCATACGAAAAAAATCACCCATTCATCCCGATTCACTCGAATGGGTATTCCAACAATTTAAAGCGAGCGGACGACTTCAGAATTATTTTTACATCCCTACGCAAAAAAATTGACGCTTACTTTTCGCGGTGCTACTATAGATTTAGGCGTACAAGTAAATCCTGAATTTACGCAATTATGTCGAAAGACGACTGTAAGCTGTCTCTGTTTGGCAGCCGTACTCAGGTCAGTATGCCTTGAATTAAATACACGCGACATTTTGTCGTCACATAGAAGAACCCCTGATTTTAAAAAAATCAGGGGTTTTGTTTTATATAAAAAGCTAATCTTTATTCTGTTATTTCTTCGAATTCACCCGCATACATCATAATCGTACCGAGTAAATCATTAAAAACTGTCGCATGAACGGTATACACACCACGTTCATCATCATAACCATCTTCAACAATCGCTTGTCCTTTGAAAAAAGAAGGAAGTGGCACGAGTCCAAATAAGTGCTGGGCATTCGTACGTGTAATGAGTTTGCCCTCTTTTGAAACATTCAATAATAAATTCGAACGCATCATCGCAGGTTTTCCGAGTAAATCGTAAGCTGTATTCGTATTCAAATCAATACGTGTTGTCGAGTTGAACGCACGTGTTTTCTTTGGAAAATAAAAATTACGCGACCAATTCATATCGACAATACCATTCCCCTGATCCACCGTTTCGTACATCATATCAAATGGCACATTCGACCCCTGCTCTGGAAATAAAAAATCCATCAACGGCGCTGCATAGTAAAAAGGCAACAGTAACGGACTCCCATGTTTCACCGTCGACATCACCCCTTTTGCGCGGAATGTTTCACCAGGAGCTGTATGGTAGCGGTGTTGTAACATCGGATGCAATCGTTCAAAATCCTCACTGAGTAATTGTTTATAGACAGACATAGATTAGCCTCCTTTCTATAATGATTCCCGATTTAGTTGAAAACATACTATGAGAGTATACGCTCAACTAAATCTCTGGAATGAGATGAATCGCTAAAATATGACGCTGTACAATATGAAGCTTTACACTGTTATTATAATATGAATGGAGGGGGAAATATAGTTTGGGCGGTTGCTAACTACACATAGTATTATTTAAAATAAATTGAAAAAAATTTCAAATATAAAAAGAAGTCTATTCATATTCAAAATATGAAAAATCTACTTCTTTAATTACTATTTTCTTTTTTACAGTTACTCCTACACTATATTCAATCATATATTTTGCTAATTGTTGCCCATCTATTAAGATTATTTTTTTATAAGGAATTGTTTGTAAATACTTCTTTGCACCCTCAGAAAAAGAAGAAGTAGTTATCATAACACCTTTAGAACCTTTTCCTTCTAATGCCCCAACAAACCCCATTACATCTGGTCTACATACATTTTTTGTCCATCTTTTCGCTTGAACGTATATATTTTCTAGTCCTAATTTATCTTCTTTAATAATTCCATCTAAACCTTCATCGTTAGTTCCTCTAGTTACTTTACCTGCTCCATAACCCATTGCAACTAATAATTCAACAACTATATTTTCAAAATGTACCCAAGTCACTTTTGTTAATTTTTCTAATACTTCCATAACTAATTCATCATCATAGTCTAGCAAATGTTCTTCAATAACCTGAATATGATTTACGACTTGTTCTAATTCTTCAAGTTCTTCTTCTTGTTCAGGAATACTTTCATTAAGAAGTTCAATACCCTCATCTGTTATTTGATATGTAAATTTTTTCACTTCTTCAATATAACCTTGTTTTTGTAATGTAAATCTAGTATGTCTCATTCTGCTAACAAAAATTGTTTCCTTACTATCAGGATAAGAAAAATCTTTTTGTATTTCACTTAAAGAAAAATACTCTGCAACCCCTTTATTTAACGTGGATGCAATATATAAGTCATTATCTGACATAACTTTTAAAATAGGTATAGCTAACTCTTTTGAAGTGGGCAAAGTCGATAAAATACTCTCATCTAATGTGCGTACACTACTTATTTCTTCTAATAATTTTTCAAATTCCATATCACTTGTTGGTAAACCATGAGAATAAAATAAAGCTGAGATTTCTTTACTTGAAAGCCCATTGTCACTTAAACCTTTTACATACTGCATTGTTTTTAAAGATTGTTTATGGTATAACTTTTTCTTTCCTTTAAATTCATAAGGAAAGTATTCTTGTAGTTCTTTTATTTTCCTTCTTCCATTTGATTCAGACCATCCAACACTAAAAGATAACTCAGTTTGATTCATCATACTGCTATCCCCTTTTCATATTTATTCCTATGTTATTAAGGATTGTATAATAGATAAATTTAATATTATCCATACTATATTATAGCATTATAAAAGCTTTAATTACCTTAATATTACATTAATATAAATTATTATAATTTCTCATAACTTCAATTTTTCTTCTCCTCCCACATCATAAAAAGCCTACACCTCTTGCGAGGTATAGGCTTTATTGAAGTTTTTGTGCTCCTGCGGTGCTTACGCATCCTCGTCGCAAACATCAACTTCGCTTACGCGAAAAATTTCTGCGGGGCTTCGCTTTTACTTCTTCTCTCGCATCATAAAAAGCCTACACCTCTTGCGAGGTATAGGCTTTATTGAAGTTTTTGTGCTCCTGCGGTGCTTACGCATCCTCGTCGCAAACATCAACTTCGCTTACGCGAAAAATTTCTGCGGGGCTTCGCTCTTACTTCTTCTCTCGCATCATAAAAAGCCTACACCTCTTGCGAGGTATAGGCTTTACTCGAGTTTTTGTGCTCCTGCGGTGCTTACGCATCCTCGTCGCAAACATCAACTTCGCTTGCGCGAAAAATTTCTGCGGGGCTTCGCTCTTACTTCTTCTCTCGCATCATAAAAAGCCTACACCTCTTGCGAGGTATAGGCTTTACTCGAGTTTTTGTGCTCCTGCGGTGCTTACGCATCCTCGTCGCAAACATCAACTTCGCTTGCGCGAAAAATTTCTGCGGGGCTTCGCTCTTACTTCTTCTCTCGCATCATAAAAAGCCTACACCTCTTGCGAGGTATAGGCTTTACTCGAGTTTTTGTGCTCCTGCGGTGCTTACGCATCCTCGTCGCAAACATCAACTTCGCTTGCGCGAAAAATTTCTGCGGGGCTTCGCTCCTCGAAATCTAGTTGATGTTTACTCCCACTCAATAGTTGCTGGTGGTTTAGATGTAATGTCATACACGCAGCGATTGATGTGGTCTACTTCGTTTATGATACGTACTGAGATTTTTTCTAATACGTCCCAAGGGATACGTGCCCAGTCAGATGTCATACCGTCGATTGATGTTACAGCGCGGATACCGATTGTGTAATCGTATGTGCGTTGGTCACCCATTACGCCGACAGAGCGAATGTCAGGTAATACAGTGAAGTATTGCCAGATGTCGCGGTCAAGACCAGCTTTTGCGATTTCTTCACGTAGGATGAAGTCAGATTCGCGAACGATTTCTAATTTTTCTTCTGTTACTTCGCCAAGTACACGGATTCCAAGACCAGGGCCTGGGAATGGTTGACGCCATACTACTTTTTCATCAAGACCTAATTCAAGACCTAATTGACGTACTTCGTCTTTGAATAGTGTGTTTAATGGCTCGATTAATTCGAATTGCATGTCTTCTGGAAGACCACCAACGTTATGGTGTGATTTAATTGTTTGAGCTGTAGCTGTACCAGATTCAATAATGTCTGTGTATAGTGTTCCTTGTGCTAGGAAGTCCATACCTTCTAATTTTGAAGCTTCTTCGTCAAATACGTAAACGAATTCGTTACCGATGATTTTACGTTTTTTCTCTGGGTCAGAAACACCTTTTAATTTGTTCATGAAGCGTTCGCGTGCATCAATTTTGATCACGTTCATGTCGAAGTCTTCAGTGAAAGTTTTCATTACTTGTTCAACTTCACCTTTACGGTTTAAGTTGTGGTCTACGAACATACAAGTTAATTGGTCGCCGATTGCTTTGTGGATTAATACCGCTACAACTGATGAGTCAACGCCACCTGAAAGTGCGCAAAGTACTTTTTTGTCGCCAACTTGTTCACGAATTTTCTCGATTTCTACTTCGATGAAGTTCGCCATTGACCAGTCGCCTTTTGATTGGCAAATGTCTAATGCGAAGTGACGTAGTAAGTCGTTTCCATAAACAGAGTGACGTACTTCTGGGTGGAACTGTACTGCATAGAATTTGCGGCTTTCGTCTGCCATTGCAGAGATTGGGCAAGATTCGCTTGTTGCGATTGTAGTGAAGCCTTCTGGTGTTTCTGTTACAAGGTCACCGTGGCTCATCCATACAACTTGTTCTGTTGGAAGGTCTGCAAATAATGCATTCTCTTGTAAAATTTTAATTTCAGCTTTACCGTATTCACTGTTACCTGCTTTTTCAACTTTACCACCTAGTGTATGTGCCATTAATTGCATACCATAGCAAATACCTAAGATTGGTAAACCTAATTCGAAAATAGCTGGGTCAATGCTGAATGCACCTTCACCATAAACTGAGTTTGGGCCGCCTGAGAAAATAATCCCTGTAGCGTGCATGCCTTTGATGTCTTCAGCTGTAATTGTGTGTGGGTGTAATTCACTGTATACACCGAATTCACGAATACGACGTGTAATTAATTGATTATATTGGCTACCGAAATCAAGAACAACAATCTTCTCTTGATTCATTAAATTTGTACTTGCTGACAAAAGTTCCACCTCTTCATTAATAGTTAAATTGATTACGTACTCATACGGTAGGACGGATGTAGTTCATCTCAATTGATTCGAAAAGAACGCGTATGAAAATATCACTATTTTCCACGCGTCCTCACTTCACATAAAAGATGATTTACTAAGCCTCTATATATACCGTTCATCCACCTTCATAGTCAAGTTATTTACGGCAACTCGGTAGAGACATTCGAACCATATTATCGAACATATATGAGGGTAATTCAATTATTATACTTTGCACTTAGTTTAACTGTAGTAAGGCTTAAAATCAACCTCTTGTTTCATTAATTAAATTTTTCCAACATTCTTTAAATTCATCCCATCTAGCCGAATCAGCATTCGGATCATATAAGCGTCGTTCCATTAAATTTGTCAATTTCGACATATCTTCTGTACGGAGCTGTTGATCCACTCGTTTTGCGAATGTTGCTAGTGTTTCACCGTCTTCTCTCACAAGTAGATTATGACGCGCTAGTCGGCGAAGTAGTACACGATAAGCTTGTTCAATTGGTGGTTTTTTCTGATTGTAATACCAGATGAACAAGTTCACATACCAGCGATGACGTGTAAAGAATAAGACAATTGCTAGTACTATGACACTAATACTGAATGCGATTGGTAACCAATTATTCGTATTCGTTGTTGTTGCTTTTTGTTCTTTTGGTTGTTGTTCTTTTTTCGTTTCTTGCTCTTTCTTTGGTTGTTCCTTCTTTTGCTCTTCTTGCTTTTTCTGTTCTTCCTGCTTCTTTTCTTCTTCTTTTTTCGCAGGTGCTTCGTTTTGTGTCGTTTCTTCTTCGACTTGTTCATCGAATCCTTCAAAACCGATTGTCGGTTCAAATGGCATCCAACCAACTTCTGGAATGTAGACTTCTACCCATGAGTGTGCGTTATTGTTCGTTACACTATATTGGCTCATACCATCCTTTAATACTTCCGTTGAAGCGGTTTTATCGCCTGGTGAGAATCCTTTCACCCAGCGAGTTGGCACACCAATTGAGCGCATCATCATGACCATCGAAGTCGAGAAGTTATCACAATACCCTACTTTTGTGTCGAATAAGAAGCGATCAACGTAATCTTCATCACCTGTTGGATAACCGACATTTATATTTGAATAGCGATACCCCGATGTTTTAAAGTAATCGACCACTGCGTTTGCTTTATCATATACACTTTTTTCGTCTTTTGTAATATCTGTTGCTAAGTCGCGTACTCGTTTTGGCAAGGTTGCAGGAACTTGTAAATTTTCTTTTTTCTCTTTCGGTGTAATACCTGTGTCTTTTGCAATCATTTGCATGCGTGATGCATCCAATTCTTTTTGTTTATAGATTGGTTTCGTATAAACATATTCATAGCTTAATAAATCAACGACTTTACGATCTTTACCTTTTGTTGCACGAATCTTACCTGAATCTAACTCGATATAAAATTGATTGTTCTTTTCATTACTGCGTAAGATTTCTTTAATTCCATACGGTTGTACAAGGAAGCTATATTTCTTATCCATCTTCACTCGCATATCTAATTCATTCTTTTTCTTACCGCCTGGAATTGATGTTTTAATCGCTTCACCATAGTCAAATGTAGAGACGAGAATTTCGTCCTGTGCATTCTTCCAACCTCGTCCTGTATAGTAAGACTTCGATTCTACACGCATGTACTGCGGTTCTTTTGCAGTGTATTGAAAGACCGGTGTACTATCGCGTTCAAAGTCTCCCCCTAGTTGGTCGTCATTTTCAACATAACCAATTTTACCAACTGTATTAATATTAGCATTCGTCCACTTTACTAAATTTTCAATTGGCTCTGGTAAGTTTGTTGCTGCTTTTTGTTTTGGCATTGCATAAGCAAATGCCGCACTCACACCAATCAATAAAAATAACGGAACCAGTAGTTTTAAATAGTTCCCAATCGTTTGCTTCATTTTATTTTCACTCATCAGTCGCTCTGTGAATAATAAGCCCGTCAATAAGAAACCTAAAATCATCGTGCGTATAATACTTGCATCCGCATTATATTTTGTAAATGTATCAATGAGTGCTAAAAAAAGTACAGTTAAAATGAAGAAAAATAGAATAGAACGTCGAATCGTCAACCAATGGTGAATTAAATAAATGGTCATCCATAATAAAATTAAGAAGAGCATCGTTTTAAATCCATCTGACATATCTGTCCAGTTACCTGTAACAAGTGCACGCATACTTTCTGTTATACTCTGGATAAATGGTCCGTCTTGTGGCTTTTGTATGTATAACATAAACCAAATAATATAGGCGACTTTAATTCCAACAGAGATACCTGTATGTACGTGCGCAATATTTGTTACTAAGCAAATAACGATAAATAACATTAATAAACCGTAATGACCTGTATTCGTCAATTCCATAACGGGTAGTAACCATTCTCGTAACATAAAGAAAATAAGTACATATAAAAAGAGCAGCTTACTCCACTTCAACAAATCTTTATTCTCCATATCTACCCTCCTGACCCACTAAAGAAAAGCGTCCGCGTTCTACATAGACAACTTGAATACCTGCTTTTTCAGCATGATACTCAACAACTGGATCAGCTTTCCATGTTGTTTTATCATTTGGTTTTACGACATAGATGATTGGTTTACTACCGCGCGTGGCATTCATCTTTAATAAATCAATCCAATCCACATCTAACTGTGATGTAACGAGCATGAGTGCGTTTGAACTACGAACTAATTCATCATGTCCATAGATTTTCTTCGGCTCATAAATTGATGGTTCAATTGTCGCCAAATAATACATCAATTGCTCCAAATCATTCTCTGAACGAAACTCAGCTAATGAGAAGCGGTGTTCTCCTGCTCCTAAAAAACAAACAGGCTCCTTTTGGCGATGTGCCGCTTGCATAAGTGAAGCAACAAACGAAATCTGCCCTTCAAAATTCGCACCTTTTGATGTATCTAACACAACACATACATCATCTGATTGTTGATATTCAAATTCTTTCGTATAGAGCATGCCAGTTTTTGCAAAGCTCGACCAGTGAAGCCATGTCATACGATCTCCTGGGGCATAATCTCGAATACTTGCAACCATTGTCGACTGCTGCGGTTGTTTTTGTGATGTATAACCTAGCATTCCCTGTTCTTGTGAGAATCGTCTAGTGAAGGACATGTTCTCGACTTTCGGATAGACAATCAACGTCTTTTTCGCTTCAATGTATTTCGTCTTTTGAATCCACCCTAATACATCGGCTACTTGTACTTGAATACCTTCTAATTCATGGCGACCACGCGCTAGTTTTGGAACGGTATAGCTCCAACTTACTTGTCGCTTAAAGCCCATCGGTAATAACTTGTGTAAATCACGTGTTTGTAAATCCGCAAAGGCTCCTTTTGGTTCCATTTCTTGTACAACAATGAATAGAATGGGTAGCCATGATCGTCTTTTTAATGTGACTTGAACTTTTAGTGCGTCACCTTCTACAAAACGCTTATTTAAAACTTTTCGTTCGACTGTCATATGACCAATCGGCGTTAAAAATACAAGGAAGGAATACAGTGCAAATGGAATGACCATAAAGAACACAAACCATAACACGAATCCTCCTTGAATCGTTGCAAATAATAAACTGCCTAGCACAAGTAATAGGACGAGTAACATACGTGTGACAGACGATGTAATTCGTCTTAACCTCGATTTCATCGTGCTTCCGTCTTTCCAACAGGTACAGGAACACTTGCTAACACGCGTGCTACAATATCCTCTGCTGTTAAGTTTTCATAACGAATCTCTGGTTTTAAAAGAAGACGATGGGAGAATACGAATGGTGCTAAATATTGTACATCGTCTGGTGTCACATAGTTTCTTCCTTTTAAAAGCGCATAAGCTTGTGAAGCTTTCATTAAAGCAATCGAAGCACGAGGGCTTGCTCCTAAATAGATGGCTGTATGTTCACGTGTCGCTTGTGCAATCGATACAATATACTCTTTTAATAAGTCTGATACAGCTACTTCATCCACTTGTTTTTGAAGACCAATCAATTCTTCAATCGTAATCACTGCTTGTAGATTTTTAAGTGGACTTTCTCCCTCTGCTCGTCTTAACACTTCAATCTCATCTACTTTTGTTGGATAACCCATTTTCATTTTTAATAGGAAACGATCGAGTTGTGCTTCTGGTAATGGATACGTCCCTTCATACTCCACAGGATTCTGTGTCGCCATGACAAAGAACGGTTGACCAATATCGACTGTTTCACCATCAATTGTGACAGAAGCTTCTTCCATCGCTTCTAATAAAGCAGATTGTGTTTTAGGTGATGTTCGGTTAATTTCATCGGCAAGTACGATATTCCCCATGATTGGACCAGGACGGAAGTGGAATTCCATCTCTTTCGGATTATAAATTGAAACACCGACAACATCAGAAGGAAGTAAATCGGGTGTAAATTGAATACGCTTAAATTCCGCACTAAGTGACTTCGCTAAAGCACGAACCATGACTGTCTTACCTACCCCTGGCACGTCCTCTAGTAATACATGCCCTTTGGCTAGTAAAGAAACGAGGCTTAATTCGGCAATATGTTTTTTACCAATCATCACTTTCTCGATGTTTTCAATGACTGCTTGTAATTTATGTTGTGCTTCCATCCATATTCCTCCTAATATTACTGATTACTTCTATTTTGAAGTTATTTTCATTTTTCGTCAATCTAAGCGCAAGAAAACGAATTAAAATATACTTTTGATGTCTTTATTCTATAAAAAAGAGAAGATGCGCTCCAAATGTCACATCTTCCCTCTTTCCACCTAGAACATTCATCCTGTGTGAAACAAACTTAGTATTTTTTGTTTTGCGCACGAATAAGACCGATTTTACGCATGAAAAGTTCCTCCAAGTGTTCAGCTTCACCTTGAGCTAATACCTCTTCTAAAGGACCATTCATTAACACTTCACCATCATGTAGTAGAAGTACATCGTCTGCCAATTCTTCTGCGAATGATAGTAAGTGTGTAGAGAATAAAACCGTCTTACCTAAATCTTTTTGTTCTTGTAAGATTTGTTTTAACTCTGCAATCCATAATAGATCCAGTCCGTTCGTTGGTTCATCTAAGATGAGTAATTTTTCATCACCTAGTAAACTTTGTGCTAAGTTCAGGCGTTGACGCATCCCTTTAGAGAACTGACGCACATGCTGTTTTCTAAATTCCCATAGACCAACGCGCTTTAATACTTGTTCTACATCAGACTTTGGTAATTTTTTCAGATGCGCAAGTAGTTGTAGAATTTCATACGCTGTTAACGTTTGTGGGAAGTTTACGTCATCTGGCATGTACTTAATCGATACGCCATCTTCCCATTGTAATTCACCTGACTCTAAATCTTCTTGACCGATTAATAAGCGAATTAGCGTACTTTTACCCGCACCGTTACCACCTGCTAAAGCAATAATTCTTCCGCTATTTAATTCAAAGTTAATGCCATGTAAACCATTATTAGAGGAATAGACTTTTTTGACATCAATACCTTTTACAATCATTCTGCTTTCCCCTTTCTAGATAGAATCCACTGTGCAAACAGTAGGGGACCTAAAATCCAAGCAACACAAACAACCATATAGATTAGATAACCAAAAACAGAATTATAGAATTCTGTGAAGTCAAAGAAAGCAGGTCCTAAAGCAGTTGTTTGTCCAGAGAATAGGAAATAACCGAAGCGAATCCATTCTGCAGGGTTTAAATGCATCATAATAATCGTTAATGTTAACGTTAATTTACCTGATACGAATGTACCGATTGCCATTAATAAATATGAAATTAATAGCAGTGCAGCTGCCCAGACAACGAGTGAGAGAGACAGTGCGTGTAGTCGGTTTTTTGCAATGACACCGCATAGTACGGCAATTGCTGCAAAAATTAAGACGAGTAGGATTGAGAGTGTAACGAATACTAAAGGTAATTGCACAGAACCTGCAATACCACTCATAATTAATACGACTGCAAACGATAGGATTAAGATTAAGAAGAACGATAAAACAATGGAGATGTATTTACCGAAAATGTAACTTCCAAGTGACAGAGGATATGTTTTTAAGAGTGAGTACCATCCTGACTCCACATCGCTCGCCACACTCATACTACCGATTGTTAAGATGAATAGTGGTAGTAAGAAAAGTAATAGATTTAAAAAGCTTGCTGTTTGTCTCGTAAAACCATCAACAGGTAATGCGAGTTGTTGAATCAATGCAATTGCTGCAAAGACTAGAATGAACAGAACACCGACAAGTTGCATCCAGCGACTGCGGAGCATCTGCTTCCATTCTAGTTTAATAAAAAGTTGGTTCATGATGGATTACGCTCCCCAATTAAAGCTTTTTAGTTCGTCAAAGCTCATTACTTTTCCAGAGCCATTCTTTTCAACATATTTTTTTGCTGCTG
The DNA here is from genome assembly GCF_030219945.1 of Kurthia sp. YJT4. NCBI lineage: Bacteria > Bacillati > Bacillota > Bacilli > Caryophanales > Caryophanaceae > Kurthia > Kurthia sp. YJT4. Next base: position 2,642,147 of record NZ_CP126689.1, read on the forward strand.
CTTCATCTTTGAATGCAATGACACCATAACTCATTGGTGTTGGTACTTTTTTATCGTAAACGAATGTTGATTTTTCAACGTCTAACCATTCGTCACTGTCATTATCTTTAATGAATGCTTCACCAATATCATCTTTGTTCATTGTTTTATAGTAATCCATTAAACAACCGAGATCATCGAACATTTCATAATCGCCATTTTTCAAAGCGATTTGTCCAGCGTATTTTTCATTCGCTAAACTCATGTTACAGATTTTGCAAATGTCTGTTTGTTTATTAATTTCTTTTGCTTCATATTCTTTATTACCACAAGCAGTTAATAAGAGACTTGTCGCTAAAAGTGCGCCTAACCATTTTTTCTTCATATTTTAACACTCCTTCTCCAGCCATAAAGACTACCAATAAATAAAATACCACCTAAAATAATGAGCCAAATTTTCATTGGGCGTTCTGTTTCAAATTCTGTAATGGATTTCATACGTGGTTTTTCATCCACTAATTGACTTGTTTCTGTCTTATTTGTTTGTTGGTCCATCTGATTCAGTAGTACAACACTTGGTGATTCAATGTAGTATTGGTAAGCAGGTTCACGTACCATCCACTGTCCAAAACTTTGAAGTGCTACATATTTTGAGTCGCCAATACCATCATCTTCTATGTCAAAACCAGAATAATCATCATAGTAGTTTCCGACAATATTACTCGCTGTACCATCTGAACGAATGTTCACGATATTCCCCAGGAAATCATTATGCTCTACTTCGTTCTCTTTATAAGACCCTGTGAATTCAACTGCTGTTTGATTCGTTAAAAATGTATTATCAAGAATCGTTGATTTTTTCATATTTTGACTTGAAATCGCTGTTCGATTCCCGATTAATTCATTATTTTTCGTCACGATATTCTCTGCATTATAAAGTGTAAAACCTGAACTATTCCAATCACTTTGATATTGGATTTTGTTCTTTTCTAATAATGCATTTTTTGCAATCATGAGCATAATTCCTGTCACATTATTTTCAAGTGTATTTCCTGTTGCATAAATATCTTTTCCGTACATATAGTGAAGACCATAGCGACTAAATGTAGCAATATTATTAATGATTCGTGATCCTGTTACACGTTCTAAATAATAAGCATCTAGCACTTCTGTAATGTCACTATCGGAGATATTAATGCGCTTACTATCATATGCCGCAATCCCTGTCCCCTTATCTGCATACTGTCCATCAATACCACGCATCTTAAAGTTTTTTACGTGGACATCCGATGAGTTTCGAATGTTTACACCGCTGAACATATAGACCATCTTCAGGTTCTCAATATGTATTTGTGAAGATTTCTTCACATCTATGGCAGACTGAGAACGTGAAAAATTCAAATTTTTAAGGGTGACATCTTTTGTGTTTTCGATTGTTAATACTGTCTTATCATAGCCAGCTTTCAGCAGTGTTTTTTCACCACCGACAATCGTAATCGGCTTACGAATCGTTGCCTGTTCTCGGTACACACGATCAAATAGTTTTAACGTGCCTCCGCTTGGCGTTTTGTCGATTTGTTTTTGTAGTGATTCAGCATGGGCTTGTGCTGAAAAGCCAATTAGGCTAATGAAAAAAACGAGTAAAAAACGCCATTTCATATTGGTGCCTCCATTAACTACAAAGGGGAATTGCCCAAAAGGACAACTCCACTTCATGTATTATTTACTTAATGACCGCTGTTATCTGAATGTTCTTCGCTGTCTTTATGGTCTTCTTTACTATCACCGTGGTGACCGCCACCATTTGCTGCTTTGTACTTTTCGTGTGCTACATCATCAATGTCACTTACTTTTACGATTTTTGCACCTTTATGTTTGTCTGTGAAAGCTTTTGCACTTGCATCGTCTTTGAAGTAAGCAAAACCATAATGCATTGGTGTTTTAATGTCGCCTTTGACAACAACTGCATCATCAAGTTTCATCCAACTCTTATCATCGTAGTTTCTCACATATTTATCAAGTGTTACGTCGTGCTTTCTTTCATAGTTTAACATACAACCTGCATCATCAAAGAATAAATTCTTCCCGTCTTTGTCGACAGCTTGAGCTGTAAATGCGCCCATTTCATCCGACTTTTGATAAACAGTCATATTACAAAATGCACACACTTCATCTTTCGCTGGCTCTTTTAATGTGATGCCATCCACTACAGTTGTACCATTTGAATCTTTTGTTTGATTTTCAGTTTGTGTTGTTGAAGCAGTTGTCTTTGGTGATTCCTCTTTCTTCGCTTCATCTTCTGTATTTCCGCAAGCCGTTAATAATGACATAGCAATTAATGCACTAATTCCTAAACGATATTTCATATATTTTCCACTCCTTTTTTTCATTCACTTTATACTCTAACGGTCAATTGTGAAATAAGATGAAAGTTCATGTGACTTTTTTTCGTCAAAAATGAAATCTATTAGAAAAAAATCATCGAAACTTTTCACATAAAAAAAAGAACCGTACTTAATTTTGTACGGTCTCTTTCATTCTACACGAACATACTATTTCCAAAAATCATCGTACACGGTAATTGGTAGATGACGTTTATGTTGTGAGCGTAAATAATGCTTTTCAAGTGTTTCTTGTGCTGCTTTTGGAATTTCCTTACCTTCCAAGTAATCATCAATTTCATCATATGTGATGCCAAGCGCTACCTCATCTGGCAGAGAAGGACGATTTTCCTCAAGATCGGCAGTTGGTGTTTTTTCATATAGATGTTTTGGACATCCGAGTTCCGCTAACATCGCGCGACCTTGACGCTTATTCAAACGCCATAAAGGTGTTAAATCTGCACCACCGTCACCGTACTTTGTATAGAAACCTGTTACTGCCTCTGCCGCATGGTCTGTGCCAATGACAACTGCTTGTTTCGCAGCCGCAATCGCAAACTGGACTTTCATGCGTTCACGTGCTTTTTCATTTCCTTTGATAAAGTCAGATAATGTAATACCTGCGTCTGCTAAAGCTTGAACACCTGCATCTACTGCTGGTTTTACATTCACTGTATAAACCTGTGTTGGATTCATAAAAGCAAGCGCATCATTACAATCTGATTCATCTGCTTGTACACCGTAAGGAAGGCGTACTGCATAAAACGTATAGCGCTGTTCACCTGCTTCATCATTCAATTCATCCACAGCCATTTGTGTTAGTTTGCCTGCCAATGTTGAATCTTGTCCACCTGAAATACCTAATACGAAGCCTTTTACGAACGAGTGCTTGTATGCATATTCCTTTAAAAAATCAATTGTACGACGAATTTCTTCATGTACATTAATCGTTGGTTGTACATGTAATTCTTTTATAATCTGTTGTTGAAGTGTCATTTTTCAAAGCCCCCAATTCGATCATTTACCACCTTAATCATTTCTTGCACTTCTGCGATATTACGCATTTTGTTATCCCAACATTTTTGGCTTAAATCAACAGGATATTCTTCTGGATTCAGTGAACGCTTATATTCATCCCATAGTAATTGTAAGTTGTCTTTTGCATATTGCTTCATCTCATGCACTGTTGGGCTTGTGTAGATGACTTCCCCTTGTTCAATCACTTTTGTGTGTAAGTTCTTCGCTTCAAAGTTTGTGACAAATTTTGAGATGAATGTGTGAACAGGATGGAACATCTTAATTTTCTCTTCTGATTGTGGGTCTTCATCATACATCGTAATGTAATCACCCTCAGCCTTACCATTTTCACGATCGATAATGCGATATAGCTTTTTGCGTCCTGGTGTCGTTACTTTTTCTGCGTTTGCAGAAATCTTAATTGTATCGACCATCTCACCATGTTCGTCCTCAATTGATACAATTTTATAGACTGCGCCTAATGCTGGTTGGTCATAGGCTGTAATAATCTTTGTACCGATTCCCCACATATCCACTTTTGCATCTTGTGCTTTTAAGTTCAACATCGTGTATTCATCTAAATCATTTGAAACAACGATTTTTGCGTCTTTGAATCCTGCTTCGTCTAACATTTTTCGAGCAGCTTTTGATAGAAAAGCAATATCACCGCTATCTAAACGAATACCGATAAAGTTAATTTTGTCACCTAATTCTTTTGCAACTTGAATCGCTGAAGGAACACCGGATTTTAACGTATCGAATGTATCAACTAAGAATACGCAGTCTCGGTGACGACGTGCGTATGCATGGAACGCTTCATAATCACTACGATAAGATTGAACAAGTGAATGTGCATGTGTTCCAGCGACAGGGAGGTCAAATAGTTTTCCTGCGCGCACATTACTTGTTGATTCAAATCCACCAATAATAGCAGCACGTGTACCCCAAATCGCTGCATCCATCTCTTGCGCGCGACGTGTACCGAACTCCATTACAATCTCATTTTCTGCTACATGTTTAATACGACTTGCTTTTGTTGCGATTAATGTTTGGTAGTTCACAATATTTAAGAGAGCTGTTTCGATTAATTGCGCTTCTACAAGAGGCGCTTCAATGCGTACAATTGGTTCATTGCCAAAGACAATCTCACCTTCTACCATTGAATAAACATCACCTGTAAAACGTAGATCTTTCAAATACTCAATAAAATCTTCTTGATAACCTACTTCATCACGTAAATAGGCAATATCAGATTCACTGAATTTAAAATCTCGTAAATACTCAAGCATACGTTCCAAACCGGCAAATATAGCGTATCCATTGCCAAATGGAAGTTTTCTAAAATAAAGTTCAAACACTGATTTTCGATTATGAATCCCATCCGCCCAATAAGATTCTGCCATATTAATTTGATATAAGTCTGTGTGTAACGCTAAGCTGTCGTCAGGGTAAGTTGCTTTCATCTTTATACTCCTTCTTCCACTGTTTCATTTAGTCATTTAATACTTCATTTAGCGAATTACTCCGTATACTACCCGAATGGCTCCATTTCAAGTCATTTCTCATATATTTCAACGCTAAAATAAATATGTATGTCTATTATCATAGCAAAAAATAAGAGGTAAGTCGTCTATCTTGTCATAACTTTGACACATACACATTTTGTAAGTGCTATTATACCATGTAAAAAGTAAACTACTTACAAAAATCATTTGAAGTATTCGACTATAGCGATTAAACTAAATAGGCACCATATTTTCCTATTCCTTACATATGCTTTTTTGACGTTGTGTTTGGAATTTAAAAGAGGAGAGGAAGAAGTTCACATGAAGACCTATACGGTTCAAATTGCTGGATTTACACGTCATTTACCCATCGTTCAAATCGAAGAAAACTTATCAATTGCAAGTTTTGATTTACTTGGGGATGTAGAACTTGTTGAAGTAGCTGCACAAAAACTGGCTGAAAAATTACCACATGTTGATGTACTTATCACAGCAGAAGCAAAAGGTATACCACTTGTTTATGAACTATCGAAGAAGTTACAGTTACCACGCTATGTTGTCGCACGCAAACAAATAAAAAGTTATATGAACCAACCCATGATTCATGAAGTAAACTCAATTACAACGTCGACACCTCAGATTTTAGCAATTGGCTATGAGGATGCTGCTTTTTTAAATTATAAACGTGTTGCCATTGTTGATGATGTTATTAGCTCAGGTTCTTCTCTTGAAGCATTAGAAGCTCTTGTACAAAAAGCTGGCGGTGAAATTGTTGCAAAAGCTTGTATCTTAGTAGAAGGCGACTCCATTGGTCGTTGCGATGTGATTCATTTAGACAAGCTACCACTTTTCACTAATCACATACCAAATCCATCACATACATAACAAAAAGAGGACAGAATGATTTTATAATCATCTGTCCTCCTTCATCATTTATATTTGAATTTTTTCATGTTGTAGCAAACGCTCTTTCAGTGGTAAACCGCTACGAAATCCTGTTAGTTTACCATTCTTTCCAATAACACGATGACATGGAATGACGATGAGTAAAGGATTTTTTCCAATTGCAGATGCTACAGCACGTATCGCAGTTGGCTTACCAATCGCTTCTGCTATTTGTGCATAATAACGGGTCTCACCATACGGAATGTTTACGAGCTCTTGCCAAACTTTTTTTTGAAAATCTGTTCCCTGTAAATCCATTGTTATCTGATCCAATTTGAATACTTGCTCTTTTGCATATGCTTCAAAATGGTTTATGAATGGCGCTAACTTCAAATCATCTCGAATCAGATGATCTGCGTATTCATTCAATTCATCCCAATCATTCGTTACAAAAGACAGCCCTTCTTCTGTACAAGCAACATAAAATTTCGTTTCTAGCGCTTGCCATTCCGTATAGTACATAACATCACACTCAACTTTCTAACGTTTTTTTATATTGTTTAGGTGTTGTACCAACCAAATTTTTAAATAATGTTATAAAATAAGACGTGTTATGTAATCCCACTTGATGTCCAATTTCTTCAACTGATAAATACGTGTGTTTTAATAACTCCACTGCACGCTGAATGCGTACTTTTTGTAAGTATTCTGTTGGTGTATAACCCTTTACACTTTTATATACACGTTGTAAATGATAGGGGCTACTATGAAATTCATCTGCTAAGACACGTAATGTAATATGTTCTTGATAATATTGATCCATATAAGCATTCATCTGATTGGTCCAGTCTTGATTACTTAGTTTTAAGCCACCTGGTTTACAACGTTTACATGGATAATAACCTGATTCCATTGCTAAGTCACTATTTTTATAGATGCGTACATGTTCTACATCTGGCTTACAAGATGGACATGACGGCTTACAAAAAATCTTTGTTGTCGTAATTGCGTAAACAAATTCACGGTCTACACTTGAAGTTCTCATTTGAATTGCTTGCCATTCAAATTCTGTTGGCGTACGTCCTAACATATAATCATCACCTAATTTCTTTTTTCTTTCTAATTAAACATCTATTTTATCGAACTGATTTTAAAGGAGTGGTTTTTTTGAATTCAATTTATCAACCTGCTATACATTTTCAAGATGTTCATCTAACAATTGATGGACAAACGATTTTAAATGGCATTACAGGATCTATTCCAGATGGGAAAATCACCACATTCGTTGGTCCTTCTGGTGCTGGTAAAACAACTTTACTCAAGATGTGTAATCGTCTCATCTCCCCAACAAGCGGAGAGATTCAAATCTATAATAAAAATGCACAGGATTATAACCCTGTTGATTTACGCAGAGAAGTCGGAATTGCCCTTCAATCTGCTCCTATGATTAAAGGAACAGTCTATGATAACTTGAATCTTCCACGTACACTTCAAAACCAACAATTATCACGAGAAGATGCCATCTCTATCTTACAGGACGTCGGACTAGACGAAACGTTTCTTAAAAAGGATGCATTGGACTTATCTGGCGGGCAAAAACAACGTGTATCCATTGCACGTACACTCGTCAATCGCAATAAAATTTTATTATTAGACGAGATTACTTCTGCACTCGATCGTATTTCTGTACGTGAAGTTGAGGAGCTTATTCAAAAGATTAATAAAAAATACCATGTAACAATTATTTGGATTACACATAATTTAGAGCAAGCGATTCATTTAGGTGATTATGTATGGGTATTGATGGATGGCCAATTGATAGAAGCAGGCGAGAGTTCCATTCTAAAGTCACCGAAGAATGAGCGAGTTAAACAATTTATTGAGGGGGTAGATGCATGAGTTATACAGCACTTGCGATTACTTTATTATTCGTTTTAATTCCTTTAATTCTTTCAAAAACGCTACACTTACAATTAGAAAAAGACACAATCATCGCAACGATTCGTTCGATTGTTCAACTACTCATTGTCGGGTATATTCTAAAATTTGTTTTTACAAGTGATGGTTATCTTTATACAGGACTGATGATTGGTTTAATGGTTTTAGCCGCTACATTAAATGCGCGAAAAAAAGGTTCACATATTGATGGGATCACGTGGAAACTTGTCGTCACATTTTTAACAGTTGAAGTGATTACAATGTCTATTTTAATTGGTCTAAACGTAGTACCAGCTACACCTCAATATATGATTCCCCTAAGTGGTATGGCAATTGGAAATGCGATGGTTCTCTCTATTCTATTTTTAAATCGCTTCTCTTCTGAAATTGAAGCCTATGAAGACCAGATTGAATTAATCTTGTCATTAGGTGGTACACCAAAACAAGCGATTCATAGACAGTTGATCTCTTCGATTAAAGCGAGTATGATTCCAACGATTGAAAGCCAAAAAACAATCGGATTGGTTCAACTCCCTGGTATGATGAGTGGTCAAATTATTGCAGGAGCTGACCCTATTCAAGCGGTACAATTCCAGTTACTCGTTCTTTTCATGCTACTATCTACAGCTGCATTATCGAGTGTTATTTTAGGATTTTTATCGTATCCAACACTGTTCAATAAACAAATGCAAATGATTCATGAGAAATTTTCTGGTGAATGAAAAAATCGTCTTCCCATTCCATGTGAGAAGACGACTTTTTTGTCATAATATTAATTTTGTACCTAGTAACAAGTTACAGATTTTGAGACTCAATTGCAACTCGTTTGTCATAAAACAGTGTAAATTCTGTAACAAAATAGTCCAAAAAGGTTTAAAATCATTAGTTTTCAGCTACAAGTCTATCTTATAATGGATAGAATTCGTTCTCAATTTTTATGCTCACATTTGCTTTTATATAAAATATAAATTCTTTCTATTCAAAAGATTCTCTACATCTACCATAAAATTTATGTTTTTCTAAGAATTTTATGTTTTAATTAAAGAACGGTAAACTTTTAAATTCATTAGCGAAGGGGTCTGCTATATGGCACTTAAAGATTTTTTCATCGCATTATCTGAAAATCAATTTTTAAATGACAACGCAAAAAAATATGGTTTAAAGCTTGGCGCACAAACTGTTGTTGCAGGAACAAATTTAGATGAAGTCATTATAAGTATTCAGAAACTAAACGCACAGGGGATTTCTTGTACAGTCGACCATTTAGGGGAATTTGTTCAAAATGAAGCAGAAGCGATCGCTGCAAAAGAAGAAATTCTACGCATGATTGAAGTGATACATGAGCATCAACTCGATGCGCACATCTCACTTAAGCCTTCACAGCTTGGTCTCGACTTAAATGTTGATTTTTGCTATCAAAACATTGAGGAAATCGTAAGTTGTGCGCAACAATACAAACTATTCGTGAATTTCGATATGGAGAACTATGAACGTTTACAAGTGACACTTGATTTCGTTTTACAGCTTTCAAAAACGTATGACAATGTGGGAACTGTTATTCAATCCTATCTTCATCGCGCTATGGATGATTTAGAAACATTGAAGAACACGCGTGTCAGAATTGTAAAGGGTGCTTATAAAGAGCCTGAGACGGTTGCTTTTCAAACAAAAGGTGAAATTGATGCCAACTTTATCCGTTTAGCTGAATACCATCTATTAAATGGAAAATTCACATCGATTGCAACACATGATCATCGTATCATCGCGCATCTTCAAACTTTTATTCGAGAACAAGCGATTGCAAAAGAAAAATATGAATTCCAAATGCTCTATGGTTTCCGAACAGATTTACAAAAGTCACTTGCAGATGAGGGTTATCCATTCTGCACGTATATTCCATATGGCGAAGATTGGTATGGATACTTTATGCGTCGTTTAGCAGAACGCCCGCAAAATATAAATCTTGTTGCTAAACAAGTGTTCAATAAAAAAACAAATACATTGATTGGCATTGGTGCAGCCGCATTTTTATTGGGCCGCCTCACCAAGAAAAAATAGTCGATACAAAAAAGAGAGGTAGGGTTCTTATTCCCATCCTCTCTTTACTATTTGTTCCAACCTTTTTCTTTAAAACGCGCAATCGCCTCAATGCGATTACTTACATCTAACTTATCCAGAATTGTTGAGATATAATTTCTTACTGTTCCTGGCGATAAAAACAATTCTTTTGCAATTTCTTTCGTTGTTTTTCCTTCGGCAACAAGACCAAGTACTTCAGATTCACGCTCTGTTAAAGGGTTCGAATCATCTTCATATACGATGTCAATTAATTCAGGCGCGTAAATACGACGACCATCCACAATCACGCGAATTGAGTTGACAAGTTCCTCAATTGGACTGTCTTTTAATAAATACCCACGTACTCCTGCTTTTTTCGCTCGTTCAAAGTATCCTGGTCGTGCAAATGTCGTTAAAATAATAATCTTATATTCTTGATCTTTTAATTGCTCTGCTACATCTAGCCCTGTTTTACCCGGCATTTCAATATCCATGATGATGATGTCTGGTTGATGTTCTGCAATTTTCTCAAGTGCTTCTTCACCGTTTTGAGCGATTGCCACAACTTCCATATCATCTTCCATATTAATTAATGCCTTCATAGCGCCTAGTAACATGCCCTGATCTTCTGCAATGACAATTTTAATCATGCTGCTCACACCTCTCGTCTCATTCTCCATATTATAACAAAAAGCGAGGAATATAAAAGTATTCATCCTCGCCCCCGTACTATACAATTTTTTTAATTGGTAAAATTGGTTTTACTGATGTTTTACGGATATGTTGTGGCAACTGCTTAAATGTAATAAATTGATATGTCTCTGGATCATATAATTTGAACTTAAGTGATGCCAAACTTAATTTTAATGTAATCGTCGTTGCATGTTGTAATGGTGGTGTTTTTTCATGCGCTTCTTCTAGTGCATAGTTTGGAATACGTGGCGCTAAATGATGTACATGGTGGAAACCGATATTTCCTGTTAACCATTGTAAAACAGCTGGTAATTTATAATATGAACTACCTTCTACTGCTGCTTTCACATAACTCCATTCACTCTTCTCTTCGAAGTATGAATCTTCAAATGTATGTTGAATGTAGAATAACCATACACCTAGCATCGCTGCGATATACATTGATAATCCGGTTACAAGCAAGAATGGTACAAGACCTAAGAAATAAATGACTGCACCATATAGCACGACTAATACGATATTTGTAAAATACGTATTCATACGTTCTGGCATACGCGCATCACGACGATTTTTACGGTTTACTACTAATAGTAAGAATAGTGGCCCTAGCCCAAACATAACAAGTGGGTTTCGGTATAAACGATAGCCGATTTTCTTCATTTTTGATGCTTGTTGATATTCTTCTACTGTCATCATCCAAATATCGCCTACACCGCGTGCATCTAAATTTGAGCTTGATGCATGGTGTAAAAGATGTTCATGACGCCATTGTGAATAGCCAAACATCGTTAAAATCCCTGTAATTGTTCCCCATACTGCGTTTGCTTTTTTGTTTTTAAAGAACGACCCATGTGTACAATCATGGAAAATAATAAAGGTACGAATTGCGAAGAATGCTGCACCAATACTCAATGCAATCGCTCCTACAACTGTCTGGTCAATAATCATATATGCAATTACCCACATAGCTACTAGTGGAATAATAGTGTTCATCAATTGGAAAATACTTTTGGTGCGATCTGATTTTGCAAACGGTTGAACCGCTTTGTGTAACTCTTTTGTTCTTTCACGTTCCATTCTTTTGCCCCCATCCCTATTTCCTTAATCTTAAAGGGGTATGGACTATTCACATAGGTGTGATTGTCATAGATGTCATATGACAAATGTCACTTAAAATGACCCATTGGAAAAAGCGTTCAATATCTCATATCGAACGCTTTTCATTTTATACGTTAAAGTAACGAGCATCTGGGTGGTTAAATACCATCGCAGAAACAGATGCTTCTGGTTGCATCATAAAGCCTTCTGTTAACTCTACCCCAATATCCTCTGGTCGTAACAATTTAAATAACTTTTCTTGATCTTCTAAATTCGGACATGCTGGATAGCCGAATGAGAAGCGCTGACCTTGATACTTCGCTGCAAAACGGTCGCGCATTGTAAAGTCTGTCGCATCTGGATAACCTGCATGGTCACGCATTTCTTGGTGAATACGCTCTGCAAATCCTTCCGCAAGTTCAAGCGCTGTTGCTTGGAACGCATGACTTTCTAAAAACTTCCCTTGCTCTTTTAATCGTTGTGCATATTCTCTTACACCATGCCCTGCTGTCACTTGCATAAAACCTACATAATCCATCTCTCCACTATCTTTAGACTTTAAGAAGTCTGCTAAACATAGGAATGGTGCTTTTTCTTGACGTGGGAATGTAAAACGCTCAATCTCTGTTTTCTCATCTTGTGGATCATAAATGACAACATCATCTCCATCAGATTGCGCTGGGAAGAATTGATACATACCTGAAGCCGATAATAAATCTGACTGTAAGTATTCTGTCACTAAATCATATAACTCATTCGCACGTTTGTCGCCGCTAAGACGTAAGTCCTCACTATAACCTCTCAGTCCTAAATGGTGACCGATTAGTGTACGCATATTCACATATGGATATAAGTGCTTTACAGAATAGTCACGAATAACACGACGTTCTGTATCATGCGGTTTATATACTTTAAAGTCACTGCTTACTGTTTTAACAGGACGTGTTGCTACGGCTACAGCTGTACCTCCTGCTGGTTTATTCGCTTCTTTTTCAGCACGTTTTTGTTGTGCTGTAGCGATTTCAGCGAGTAATTCTTCTCGTTCCTCACCTTGTAATCGGTTGATAATTTCAAGCCCTGCCATTGCATCTTTTGCATACATCACAGGTCCATCATAGTTTGCTGCAATTTTCGTATCAGTGAAGCGACGCGATAATGCTGCTCCTCCAACGATAATCGGTGTATCGATTCCGGCTTCTTTGAAGTCCTGTGCTGTTATAACCATTTGTTGTGCTGATTTTACAAGTAGTCCTGATAACCCGACAATATCTGGCTTCTCTTTACGTACGGCTTCAATTAATGTTTGCGGTGCAACTTTAATACCTAAATCTACAACCGTATAACCATTATTACTCATAATAATCTCTACTAAGTTTTTACCGATATCATGTACATCACCTTTTACGGTTGCAAGTAACATCTTACCCTTACCGACATCATCTACTTGTTTCTCCATGAACTGTTCTAGATGGGCAACCGCTGCTTTCATTACGCCGGCTGATTGTAATACTTCTGCTACAATCAATTGGTTTTCATTGAATAGCTTGCCGACTTTCGCCATCCCTTCCATTAACGGTCCATTAATAATATCAAGTGGTGTATCGTACATCTCACGCGCTAATTCTAAATCTTCAATTAGCCCCTCTTTTGTACCTTCTAAAATATAGTAAGCTAAACGTTCTGGTACAGTTTTCGGAATATCATCTTCTGATTTTTCTTTTTTCTTATCTCGGTAAAAATCAGTGAATACAGCTAATGTTTCGTCTGTTGTGTTGAATAATAAATCATTCGCTAAATTGATTTCTTCTTCTGGAATCGATGCATAACGCTCTAATTTTTCAGTATTCACAATCGCATAATCAAGACCAGCTTGTGTACAGTTATATAAATATACTGCATTTAACACTTCACGTCCTACAGGTGGTAAACCGAACGATACATTCGATACACCTAGAATCGTTAAAGCACGTGGCAGCTCCTGCTTAATTAAGCGAATTCCTTCGATTGTTTCAACAGCTGAACCAATATACTGTTCATCACCTGTTCCAACAGGGAATACAAGTGGATCAAAAATAATATCTTCTGGTTCAATGCCCCATTTATTCACAAGTAAGTCGTATTCACGCTTGGCAATCTCAAGTTTGCGATGACGGTCAACAGCCATCCCCTTCTCATCAATTGTTCCAACAACAATTGACGCACCATATTTTTTCACGATTGGAATAACAGCATCAAAGCGTTCTTCGCCGTCTTCTAAGTTAATGGAGTTAATAATCGCTTTACCTTGTGAATACTTTAAAGCTTCCTCAATTACTTTTTCATCTGTTGAGTCAATAACGAATGGTACTTTTACTTTTTGTCCGACTTCTTTCATGAAGTTAACCATATCTTCTAATTCTTCTCGGTCAGGATTCGCTAAACAGATATCAATAACATGCGCACCGTTTTTCACTTGAGCACGTGCAATTTCAGCTGCTTCTTCAAACTTCCCTTCGATAATTAGACGCTTAAATTTACGTGAACCGATTACGTTTGTACGTTCCCCTACAAATAGTGGTCGCATAGAGTCATCATATACAAGTGCTTCAATTCCTGAAACTGTATGATGCGGTTCTTTTTCTTCTAATGGTCGTGGCGGTGCATTTTCTACCACTTTACGAATCGCACGAATATGGTCCGGTGTCGTTCCACAACAACCACCTACGACATTTAACCAACCTTTTTCAACGAAACCAGCAAGCTTTTTCGATAAGCTGTCAGGTGTTTCGTGGTAATGCCCTTCTTCATCTGGTAAACCCGCATTCGGATAACAACTAACATAACTTGTTGCTAGTTCAGATAATGAACGTAAGTAGTCAGTCATAAACTCTGGACCCGTCGCACAGTTCAAACCAACTGATAGTGGTTTAATATGTTCAATTGAAATATAGAAGGCTTCAATACTTTGACCAGCAAGTGTTGTTCCCATCGGTTCAATCGTACCTGAAATCATAATTGGAATTTCTTTACCGAGTTCTTCAAAAGCTTGCTTAACACCAAGTGTACCTGCTTTTACATTCAACATATCTTGTGATGTTTCAAGGAGTAGTACATCTGCGCCGCCTTCAATCAAAGCTTTCGCCTGTACATAGAAGTCATGCTTTAACGCGTCAAATGTAATACCACCTGTTACAGATAATGTCTTCGTCGTTGGGCCCATCGCACCTGCAACAAAACGTGGCCACTCAGGTGTCGATAATTCCTCTGCTACTTCTTTGGCAATTTCGACAGCACGTTTATTAATTTCAACTGCTTGATGACCTAAATCATATTCATTTAATACGAGTGGTGTACCACCAAATGTATTCGTTGAGACAATATCCGCTCCTGCTTCAAAATAAGCACGATGAATTCCTGCAATAACATCCGGTCGTGTTAAATTCAAGTTCTCGTTACAACCATCATATTCATCGCCCCCAAAGTCATCTGGCGTTAAATTCGCATTTTGTAACATGGTACCCATCGCACCATCTAATACGAGAATATGATCTTTAATTCTTTCTTCAATGAGATGTTTCGACAATGTGACTTCCTCCCTTAACCTTTTCATCTAATTCCTTAATGTAGTGAATTAATTCAACAGACATATCGTAGCGCATGAACGGTGTAATCAGATAAATACCGTTAAAGAGTGATGCAGCTGTGTCAATTAATTCTTTCGCAATTTGGACACCCTCTGCCTGTGCGCGTTCTTTATCGCCATCTGCTGCTTTCATACGTTCAAGTACTTCATCTGACAACTTAATGCCTGGCACTTCATGGTGTAAAAACTCAGAATTTCGTAAACTTGTTAGTGGCATGATTCCGATGTAAATCGGTGTATCTAAATGTTTTGTTGCTTCATAAATTTCAATAATTTTCTCTTTTGAGTAAACAGGCTGTGTAATGAAATAATCCGCACCTGCTTCAATCTTTTTCTCTAAACGTGGAATGGCACGTTCGACGACACGTACATTCGGATTGAATGCTGCCGCTACAGAGAAGTTTGCCTTTTTACGTAGTGGTTTTCCCGAGAAAGAAATACCTTCGTTTAATTTTTTAATTAATTGTAGTAATTCAATGCTCGATACATCATAGACGCTTGTAGCACCTGGGAAATCCCCTACCTTTGTTGGATCACCTGTCACAGCTAAAATATCGTGAATACCTAATGCATCTAAGCCCATCAAATGAGATTGTAGCCCGATTAAATTACGGTCACGACATGTAATATGTGCTAATGCTCGTACATTCTTTTCATATTTTAAAATCGATCCCATCGCCACATTCGATACACGCGGTGAAGCAAGTGAATTATCTGCCATTGTGACAATATCGGCGCCCGCTTTTTGTAAAATCGCTGCTCCCTCTAAAAACTTTTCCGTTTCTAAATGGCGCGGTGTATCAAGTTCAACGATAATGGAACGCCCTTTTTTTACTTTCTCGTGAAGTGGTTCAAATTTAGACACATTAGCTTCACGAATCACTTCTTCTTTAGTTGTGATAACTTCTTTATTTTCCATTGGTAAAACATCTGATAAATGTTTCTTCACTTCGTGAATATGTTCAGGTGTTGTTCCACAGCATCCACCAATTAAGCGAACCCCTTCATCACGTAATTCAACTGCAGCGCGCCCAAAATATTCTGCTTCTGATTCATATACCACTTTTCCTTCTTCTACATCGAGTAGACTTGCATTCGGATACGCAGATAAGAACGAGTTCTTTGGTAGCTCAACATTTTCAAGCGCCTTCACTGTATGGTACGGGCCTAACCGACAGTTCACACCGACAACATCAGCTCCAGCTCTTTCTAAATGTTGCAGTGCATCATTCAACTTCATTCCATTTAATAAAACCCCTGGGTCATGCATCGAAACTTGCGCTACAATCGGTCCATCTGAGAATATGCGAATTGTTTTCACTAATGTTTCAAGCTCTTCTAAGTCGTAAAATGTTTCGAGTAGTAAACCATCTACACCTGCATCAAGTAATACTTTTGCTTGTAAAACAAGTGATTCAATAATCTCATCTAGTGAATGTTCATCCTTACGAATACCTCGAATTCCACCAATTGTTCCAAGTACGTACTCGCCATTCTTTGCAGCTCTTTTCGCTACCTCTACACCCGCACGATTCAGTGCTTCATATTCATCTTGAATACCGTAGCGAGCTAACTTAATCGTATTCGCTGTGTACGTATTCGTCTGAATGACATCAGCGCCCGCTTCAATATATAGTTTATGAATATTCTCAATTACTTCCGGCTTTCGAACATTCAGTTCTTCATAACAAAAATCAATCCCATATGAATAGAGCAGTGTCCCCATTGCGCCATCTGCTGTTAATACCTTTGTCTTTAAATCTTCTAGTAACCCCATACACTCCCCATCCTTCCTTCATTTCAAAAAAGCTATAAAAAAACCTTCTTACATTGCATAAGAAGGTTTGAACTGACACTTGAAAATAAGCCTTCTTATCTTTTAAGAACCATACGTCCTTCTGGAATTAGCACCTGACCATCTAAATGGCTGGTTGCTGAAGCGTCGTCGGGCCAGTCCCTCGGCTTCTCTTGATAAGAAATTATTGAATTTTTAAAATATTAAAAGAATCATACCTCTTAAATAGAGTACCGTCAATAGCTTCTACCACTTTCAGCTAAATATTGTACGAAAAAGCGCTTACTTTATCACAATATTTCGTAAATTCAGTAATAGGTATTAAAAAAAAGCGTATGAGGTTTTTTCACATCTCATACGCTTCATATTTTATTTTTTTATCGTAAATGCATCGCCAGCATTTGAATCAAAGTCACGCGCATTGACATACTCACCTTGTACAATTAATCGTTTCGAACCATCATAATTACATGTAACGAGCGTCAGTAGTCTTTTTTTAGCTTGATTTTCGATAACTTGAACGTCAGTTGCTTCTGTAATAAAGATTTTTGTAATTTTATACGTATACACACGCTTATAGTCCGTTGTGTACATAAGCATTCCTTTTTTTGCTTTCGTTAAAGGGCTAAATAATGTTTTATCATTATTCATATTATGACCTGCTAATGCATAATTACCTTGCCCCATCTTCATATCCTTCTTTAATGTACCTGCGCCAATTGCTAGATTTGTATTTGAAATTCCGTATAAAATAGGCAATTGTAAAGATACATCGGGAACACTTAATGCACCAATTGAATGTACATCACCTTGATTCATTTGTGCCTTTAATACATCTTGTAAGCTAATATTTTCCACATTACCAAAATCAAAGCTTACGTCATCCGCATTTTGTGCTTTTTGTTCATCAAACTGCTCAATTGCTTGATTACTCATATGTGACACGATGAACCCCATAATTTGTTTATTGAAAATTAGTGCAACACCTAAAACAAACAAAACAATGCCAATCGTTAAACTTAATTTCCTGTTCATTATGGAATCCTCCTTTCACACTTTATACGAATTCTCGTTGTCTTTGAATAAATTGATTCATAACTCGCGTAGCCACTTCTTCACCATTTTGAATACATAAACCAATCCCCACACCATAATACGAACAACCAGCTAAATGTACATGTGGATGATATTTCACCATTTGTTTTTCAATACGTTCAACTGCTTGTTTATGTTGTAAATTATAAATTGGCATCGCATCAAACCATTTTTTTACATCAATCCATGTTGGTTCATCTATTATTTTTAAGCTTTTTTCGATGTCTTGACGTGCTATTTGTGCTAATTCATCATTTGTCATCTGACAAAATTCTTCAAAACGAGGATTATTCTTTTTATAAAACATACGGATAAGTAACTTATCGTCTTTAGAAGTATGACGCCATTTGCGACTTGTCCATGTACATGCATTACAATCTACATCATTACCTGATGATACAATATATCCTGTACCATCTGCTGGTAGCACATCATTCGGTAAATCATAAGCCAAGTAAACTGTAATAATAGAACCCGTTTGTAGTTCTTCAAAATCACGTTGGAAAGGCTCTTCCTTCAATAGTTTTTGTGCGACTTGGTGCGGTACAGCTAATACGACTTCATCTGCATCTAACCATTCACCCGTATCTATTTGAATCTTATACCCATTCGTGTCTTGTTTTAACAATTCCACCGATGTATTTTTTAAAATCGTCGCGTTCTCTAGTGTTTCTTCGATTCGTTCAAATAATTCTACTAGGCCATTTTTAAACGAGATGAATTTCTTTTTGGCATTCTCTTGGTAGAACGCTTTATTTGCTTCAAATCCACGCATGATACTTCCAAATTCATTTTTATATTCAAATAAATAGGGTAAAGTAGAAGCAATTGTTAATTTATTCAAATCACCTGAATAGACACCAGATAAAACAGGTGCGACTTGTTTTTGAACAATTTCTTCACCTAAATAATATGTTAAAAATTCTCCGACCGAATGATTTGTTGTAAAAGGGAGTTCGGTTTTTTCTAAGTCTTGTAAAACAGCTTTTTTTCCTTCTTCTGAAATAAGCGTACTTTTATTTAATGCTTGTTCATTCATAGGAATTCCAAACACGCTATCTTCTGGAATTGCATGTAACTGATTTTCCGTTAAAATATATGAAACGCCTGTGTCATTATAAACAACTCGATCTTCTAATTGTAATTCTTCGATTAATTTTCGAACACTCGCATGGCGCGACACGATGGAATCTGCACCAACTTCCATTAAGTAACCATCACGTTGTTTTGTGACCATCTTACCACCGATTTGTGCGTCTTTTTCAATCAATGTCAAAGCGAGGTCCAACCCTTGTTCTTTGGCTTGTTTTTGCAAGTAATGCATCGTACTCATTCCGGTAATACCGCCACCAATTACGACTACTTTTCTCAACATCTGTCATCTCCGTTCATTCATGTTCTTCCTTAGTATAAATCAAATTGACTCGGAACCACATTGTTTTATCTTACAAACTCTTGAACACTTTTCAAATACGCAAGCGTTTAATTTAGCTTTTTGTTCCATTTACGGTAACCTTAAATTAATCCTATTTTGAAAGGGTCTTGCTATGAATTTATTAATGATTACACTCTTTTTATTAATCGGTTTACTAGCGTCTAATATTATTAGCCACTATGTAAAATTTTTACCGACTGCTTTAATTCAAATTGGTCTCGGTGTTATTTTAGCACTTTTCGTTCCAAGCTTAGACTTAGAACTCGATACCGAATGGTTTTTATTACTTTTTGTTGCGCCGTTATTATACAATGATGGACGCTATTTTCCACGCAAAGAATTATGGAGTATGAGACTACCTATTTTAGGGAATGCCATCGTACTGGTACTCATCACAACAATCGGCGGTGGGTATTTTATTCACTGGCTTGTGCCAACAATTCCACTCCCTGCTGCCTTTGCACTTGCTGCCATCCTATCTCCTACTGATCCTGTTGCAGTAAATGGCATTGCAAAACGTATTCGAATACCTGAAAAGATTTTAAGTGTTGTACGCGGGGAATCACTTATCAATGACGCTTCAGGGTTAGTAGCTTTTAAATATGCAGTTGCTGCAGCTGTATCAGGGTATTTTTCATTCCAAAGTGCCATTTTAAATTTCTCTTATACGTTTTTAGCAGGAGGGATTTTAGGTTTAGTTCTTGGATTTGTTCTAATTGAATTACGATTTGCTTTTAGACGTGCTGGCATACGAGATGCTGTTTTCCACACACTTTATCAAATTTTAACGCCCTTTATCATTTATCTCATTGTGGAAAATATTTTTCATGCTTCTGGCGTTATCGCCGTTGTCATTGCGGGGATTATTCAAGCTATTTTCAAAGAACAAACCGAAACTGTCCTTGCAGAAGAACAAGTGCTAACAGAGAGTGCTTGGGAAATCGTTTTATTCGTTTTAAATGGCGTTGTTTTCTTATTACTTGGTTTAAATATTCCATTATCTATGGAGCAATCGATTTTAGATACACAAATCGATAATTGGATTTTAATTCTTTATGCATCTGCAATTGGTGCAATCATTCTTCTTATACGCTTCGTTTGGTCACATTTATTTGCACTGTGGCAATTCAAGCGAAAAAGAGATGAAAAACCAACGCTGAAAATGAGTCTAATTAGTAGTTTGGTTGGTGTACGTGGTGCTGTCACAATGGCGGGGATTTTATCATTACCTTTCTTCCTCGATACAGGAGAACCATTTCCAGAACGATCTTTAATCTTATTTTTAGCTTCTGGTGTTATTCTTTTCACACTGATTATTGCTACAGCCTTCTTACCGTTACTAACGGATAAAGAAGAAATGACGGTTGTAAAAGAAGGTCAGCTGTCATTCCATGAGGCGAAAAGTTTTGTGTTAGTGCAAACTGTAAAAAAGATGCAATCAAAAATTAACGAGGAAAATCGTTATATTATTTATGATTTAATTGATAATTTACAACATCTATTCAGACAAACACAATTAGAAGCCAATGCAGATGATTCAGGTAGTTCAAAACATGCACCAAAATTAGAACGTATTCGCTTGAATGCATTACAAGTTGAACGTGACTATATCAATGGATTGTATAAAGATCATAAACTTGATGAACATATGTACCAGTCATTATTACATTCTATATCTGATCGCGAAAAAATGCTGTCGATTAGCACTTGGAAACGTGGATTGTTTACATTACGAAAAGTTTTACGCGAGTTATCTATTGCTAAAAAGCATTATAATAACGAAAAAGAAAAATATCTATCGTATGTTCTCATGCGTCAAGATGTTCGTCGACACGCTTATAAAAAAGCAATCGATTATTTAAAAGAAAAACGAAAAAAATCAGATCACCCTGAGCTATACACCGTTATTCTTTTTGAATATCAAAAAGCATACGAACGCCTACGAAAAAAAGTCACAATGGACTCTGTACGCGAAGAAGAACTAAAAGAAGAATTAAATTTAGTGATGCTCGAAACAGAACGTCAAGAAATTCACTTATTATATGAAGAAGGCAAAATTACACGCGATCAAGAAAAAGACTTACGTCGCCTTGTAAACTACATGGAAAATATCGCATTATACGAACATGTGGAATAAATAGCAAAAGAGCTTCGGCATTTTCATATGCTGAAGCTCTTTTGCTTTTAGCTAGAATTTTGTTCTAGTCTCTTGTATTATTTTTTCTTTTTGTACTTTGCAATTTCATGAACTACTAAATTCGAATAGAATTTACCACCTTCAGGGTTCGGGTGGATATGGTCATTATAAAAGATTTGTGGTTTATTTTTAGATGCTTCATACCAATCAATCTCATGTACATTATCATATTCTTTCGCTGCATTTCGAATCGTCTTATTCACACTATCTTGCCAACTACGACTCACGCGTACATTCATTAAGAATATTTGACGTTTTGATCCAAGTAATTCATAAATCTCTTCCCACTGCGTTTTTGTAAATGTACCATTCGAGCCTAAACCAATTAGTACCGTATTCGATACCTGTCCTTGATTCACCTTTGTACGCAATTTATCAATCGCTGCATCAACTTGTAATGCCACTGTCGCATCGACATCAATACGCGGTAAATCTGCTTGTAAAGCACTAGCAGCACTCAGCATAACAGAGTCACCCAATGCGGTAATCGGTGTATTAGCTAATGCAATCTTACCATTGGCGACATCCTTTTTATATTGCGCTTCTTTTTTCGTCTTTTCATCAGCTTTTGCTTTTTTCTCAGCTGCAGCTGCTTCTTTTGCTTCTTTTTTAGCTTTTGCAATGGCTTCTTCTTTTGCTTTTTTACGTTCTTCAGCGGTTTGCTCTTTTTTCGCTTTTTGCTGCTCTTCTTTTAGATGTTGCTCCAGTTCATTCTCTTTAGAAGCTTGTGGAGCAGGTTCGACAATCATACCGTACGTGAAAACAATCGCAATCGCTGAAATAGCAAGCATTGTAAAGCGCTGTTTCATGTTTTGCTGTTTCCACTTCCACGACCATGTACCGTTTCTAAAGACAGCCAACCAATTACGCCATTCCCCACGACGAATTGGATTTTCCACAAAACGATACGACAATGCTGATAAAATAAATGTTAAAACCAATGCTAATAGAATTTTCATACCGCTAATCTCATCTGTTTTAACTGCAATTCCTAATAATACAATGATTGGGAAGTGCCAAATATAAATACCATAAGAGCGTTCACCAATCCATAGTAACGGCTTAATACTAAAAATCTTCGCAATGGAATTAGCTGGATGTACAATAACAGCTATTAATACTGCCGTTACTGCCGAAGCCAAGTACATACCACCATAATATAAGAAGCTACCGTCTTCTTGTGTGAAAATCATTAAAATGATTAAAATCCCTAAACTGACCAAACCTGCGATATTCAATACTTTTTTCAAATCAGGTGTTACATTCGGACTCAATTTTGCACTTGGCCATACGAATGCTAATGCCGCACCTAGTAAAATTGAAAAGGCACGTGTATCCGTCCCGAAATAAACACGACTTGGATCAGCATCAGGACTATACATGAATGCCATTGCCTCTGCTGAAATAAACGACAGTAGGACAATAAATATTGCAAGCTTTCCTTTTGAACGAATAAATGTTAACGCTAGTAACATTAAAATCGGCCATATAATATAGAATTGTTCTTCTACCGCAAGTGACCACATATGTTGCAGTGGTGAAGGCGGCGCAAACTTTGTAAAATATGAGTGATCTTGAAGTATGTAATACCAGTTACTCACATAGAAAAAAGCCGCAGCAACTTCTTCACGTAGTCCTTCTAAGAAAGAACGATGGAATAATGTAATCCACGTCACTAATGCAACTAACATTAATACAAGTGCTGGAATGAGCCTTCTAAATCGCTTAATCCAGAAACTCTTAAAATCTATTCTCCCATTCTTTTCGAATTCATTAATTAATAAATCTGTAATAAGATAACCTGACAATACGAAAAATACGGTTACACCAAGAAATCCACCATCAATTCCATCAATATGTAGATGATATAAAATAACAGCTAATACTGAAATAGCTCGTAATCCGTCCAATCCGCTAATATATCTGCGTTTTTGCTTTCCAGGACGCGGCATTGAAATACCTCCTAAATAATTGTTTCATCTCTCTATTTAATAAGACGTTTTATTTCTACATTAAGTTTTCTTTTTCATATTTTTATTGTAATTTCTATTCTAATAATAGCTTAAATTTATACATGCGTTAAGTTTTTTCATTCTTTGAATTAGCTATAAGATACGTTTTTTCAAAAATTAAAATCAATTATGCATCAACCGACTATTTCATATATGTTACAAATAATACAACTTTATCACAATTCCCTTTTTTATACTATTTTATACATCATTAATATTATGATTAAGGAAATAGGAGGGAAATTATGCAATTTAAAAAGAAACACACCATGTCATTCTTGCTCAGTATTTGTTTAGTCTTTACGATGTTCTTCTTACCTACTGAACAAGCTTCAGCAGCATCTATTCAATTAAAAGTCGCAAATACAAATTCATTAAATCTTCGTACAGGTCCTAGTACAAAATATAAAGTTATAAAAGTACTTAAAAAAAATACAGTTGTCACACAAACTGCAAAAAAAGGTACGTGGTCGAAAGTAAAAGTAGGTAAGACAACTGGTTATGTATCTTCCAAGTACTTAACAAAAATTATACTCTCTACTAGTAGCACAAAGGTTGGCAAGTACTACTCCATCACTGCCGCTACACTTAATGTCAGAAAGACAAGTAGTGTTACGTCACAAAAATTGGCTACTGTTCGCTTTGGCGATCAATTTAAAATTAAAGCCCAAGCTAAAAATGGTTGGTTTAAAATCGAATACGCAAAAGGCAAAACAGGTTATGTCTCACATAAGTACGGTATTATTTCTACTTCCAAAGAGAACGCATATCCAGAAGGCACGATTTTTGGTCCATTAAGTGGTCGAACATTCGTCGTAGATGCAGGACATGGTGGCGCGCAAAAAGGTGCTTATTATTATGGTATCGCTGAAAAAGATTTAAACTTAAAAGCTGCTAAAACTTTGCAACAACAACTTAAAAAAGATGGTGCGAAAGTCATTATGACACGCACAACGGATAAAACATTATCACTCGAAAAACGCGTACAAATTTCAAAATCTGCTAAACCAGATGCCTTTATTAGTGTTCATCACAATGTATATAACAAAAAAAGTGAGGAAGGCTATCTAGCTCTTTATACAAAAAAAGCTGAAAAGACATTTACAAAATACTTATTTAACGCATTAGATCGACCCGTTTCAGCTGTTTCAGACGTACCTGCAGAAGAATATCGCTATCAAAACTTACACGTTCTACGCGAAAACCCATACATCGGTACACTGTTAGAATACGGTTATATGAACCGAAAATCTGAACTAAAAAAGATTAATACAGATAGTTATCGTAAAGCAATGGCACAAGGTATTTCAACTGGTCTAATTAACTACTTTAAAAAATATTAATAGTTAAAAAGACTTTAATTGTTTTCAAATACAAAAAAGGAATCGCACATATTTTGGCGATTCCTTTTATTTGTGTAGTAATCGATTAAATTCCGATTACATCATTCCTGGCATGCCACCCATATCTGGCATTGCTGGTGCTGATGAGTTATCTGGAAGGTCTGCTACTACTGCTTCTGTTGTTAGGAATAGTGAAGCTACAGATGCAGCATTTTGAAGTGCTGAACGTGTAACTTTTGCTGGGTCTACGATACCTGCTTCAATCATGTTCACCCATTCACCATTCGCTGCGTTGAAGCCTGTTCCAACTTCTTCACGTTTTAGACGATCTACGATGACAGACCCTTCTAAACCTGCATTATTTGCAATTTGACGTACTGGTTCTTCTAATGCACGTAATACGATGCGTGCGCCTGTTGCTACGTCGCCTTCTGTACTATTCGCTACAGCTTCTACTGCTGCATGGATACTTACTAATGCAACACCACCACCAGCTACAATACCCTCTTCTACTGCTGCGCGTGTAGAGTTAAGAGCATCTTCAATACGTAGTTTACGTTCTTTTAGTTCGATTTCAGTTGCTGCACCGACACGAATTACGGCAACACCGCCAGCTAATTTTGCTAAGCGTTCTTGTAATTTTTCTTTATCGAATTCAGAAGTTGCATCTTCGTATTGGTTACGAATGTTGGCAATGCGATATTCGATTGCTTCTTGTTGACCAGCACCTTCAACAATTGTTGTATTGTCTTTTGTTACAACTACTTTTGCTGTGCGTCCAAGTTGGTCTACAGTTGTCTCTTTTAAATCTAAACCAATTTCTTCTGTAATCACTTGTGCGCCTGTTAAGATCGCAATATCTTCTAACATCGCTTTACGACGATCACCGAAGCCTGGTGCTTTGACAGCCACTACGTTGAATGTACCGCGTAATTTGTTTAATACAAGTGTCGCAAGTGCTTCACCTTCAACATCTTCTGCGATGATTAACATTGGACGACCTTGTTGTACAACTTGTTCAAGCACAGGTAAGATTTCTTGGATGTTTGAGATTTTTTTATCTGTAATTAAGATATATGGATTATCTAATACTGCTTCCATTTTATCTGTATCCGTTACCATGTAGTGAGATAGGTAACCGCGATCAAATTGCATACCTTCTACAACTTCTAGTTCTGTATTGAAACCTTTTGATTCTTCTAATGTAATAACACCATCATTACCTACGCGTTCCATTGCTTCTGCGATTAATGAACCTACTTCGTCATCTGCAGCTGAGATAGAAGCTACTTGTGCAATTGCTTCTTTGTTTTCAACTGGTTTTGAAATCGATTTTAGTTCTTTGATTGCTGCTTCAACTGCTAAGTCAATCCCTTTACGGATACCGACAGGGTTTGCACCAGCTGTTACGTTTTTTAAACCTTCTGTAATCATTGATTGTGCGAGTACTGTTGCAGTTGTTGTACCGTCACCAGCGATTTCATTTGTTTTTGAAGCTACTTCAGAAACTAATTTTGCGCCCATGTTTTCATATGGATCTTCTAGTTCGATTTCTTTTGCAATTGTAACACCGTCATTTGTAATAAGTGGCGCACCGAATGCTTTTTGTAATACCACATTACGTCCTTTTGGTCCTAATGTTACTTTTACTGTATTCGCTAATTTATCCACACCTGCTAACATTAAACTACGTGCATCTTCGCTAAATTTAATTTCTTTTGCCATTGTATAATTCCCTCCTAGAAAATCAATCCGTTCGTTTATTTGTATATGTTAGATTACTCTACGATTGCTAAAACGTCGCTCTCACGTAGAATTAAATAGTCTTTACCTTCGTATTTTACTTCCGTACCTGCGTATTGAGCATAAATTACTTGGTCGCCTGCTTTTACGCTTAACGGCACCACTGTACCACTATTTGTTACGATTCCAGAACCCACTGCTACAACTTTACCTTGCTGTGGTTTTTCTTTTGCAGAGTCGGGTAGTACGATACCGAATGCTGTTTTTTCTTCTACTTCTACTACCTCAATAATAATACGGTCACCTAATGGCTTTAACATGTTCTAATAACCTCCTAATTTCTATGCGTCAATATTTTTTGTTGGCACTCTTATACAATGAGTGCTAACTTATAGTCTTAATAATAAGCACTCTCGATTTTTTTTGCAAGTCATAACATTTATTTTTTTATAAAAAGATGACCGATTTACATTTTCTTTTTGCTTCAACTTATTGGTAGAATAGAGATACGAATATTTCCGGAAAGGATTTGCTTATGAAAACTAAAAAAACACCACTCTATATATTAATTACATATATACTCATGCAACTATCACCTATCATCTTTTTAAAGCCGATTGCTTCTATTATCCAATGGCTAGAACCAGGTATCACTAATGATGAACTGTCCGCACAAGCACGCGGTTGGACCATCTTCTTCACGTTCTTTCTCGGTACACTTGTAACGATTTTCTTCATCTTACGTGACAAAAACTTTTTCAAAAATGCTTTTGTCGGTGGCAAGCGCTATTCTACTATGGGAGCGATTGGCTGGGGCGTTTTAGGATTCTTCATGATTTTAATTGGCCAATCACTTGCTGGTTTAATCGAAACGTCACTTGGTATTACACCTGGTTCTGAAAATACAGCACAACTTTCTGCAATGGCTAAAGCAGCCCCTATTGCAATCATCAGTATTGTATTCTTTGGACCATTCCTTGAAGAAGTCGTATTCCGTCGCGTCATCTTCGCATCGTTAAACCAAACAACGAACTTTTTCATCGCAGCGAGTGTCAGCGCCGTTGTATTCGCAATCGTGCATATGGATTTTTCACATATCATCATCTACGCAACTGTTGGGTTCATCACTGCTTTTCTGTATAACAAAACAAAACGACTGCTCACAACGATTATTGCACATACGATGTTGAATGGTTTTGTTATCATCATGAATCTCAATTTAGACAAAATACAAAAATACCTCGAAACGCTACAATCTATGCAATAAAAAGAGCCTCTTTTTTTAGCGTTCGCAACAAAAAACTGGAATCGCACAACAGTACGATTCCAGTTTTTCTTTTATATTATGCAGCTAGCTCCATTTCTCGCTGCTGCTCTGCTTTCAAATAACTTCTATAACCTATACGCGAAATCATGATACTGATTTCGTATAAAATGCATAATGGTAATGTGACAATCATATGTGACACGATATCTGGAGGTGCGATGACTGCTGCTACACAGAGTAGCGCAAAGTATGCGTACTTCCTTACTTTTGACATGCCCATTGGCGTAATGATTCCGAGACGCGTCAAAAATAACATAATGATTGGCAACTGAAAAATCAATCCAAATGGCAATGTAATTTGCATTAAAAATTGGAAGTATTCATAGATTCCAATGGTCTGTTCAACATCCATTTCTCCTGCTAACCCCATCATCCACTTCAACATATACGGACGTAACACTAAATACGAAAATACAACCCCTACAATGAACAATAGGAATGCGTACGGAATATAGCGTAATGTCGCTTTGCGCTCTTTTTCATAAAGTCCTGGGCTCACAAAACCCCATAACTGAAATAGAATAATCGGTGATGTCATAACAAGCGATAAAATAAAGATAACTTGTATGTAAACCTTCACTGGATCGGTAACACGAAAAGCATGCAATTGAAGCGATTTTGCTTCTTCAGTATGTTGTAAAAATTGTATGAGTGGTTGTGCTAAAAAGAAACTTCCAATAATCGCTAAAACAAAGAATCCTGCAACAATTAATAGCCTCTTTCGAAGTTCCTCTATATGTTCAACGACTGTTAGTTCTTCTTGTTCCATCAGATGAACACCCTACTTCGTCTCTTCGATTTTTTCGACAGCTTTTACTTCATTTGCGCTGTTTGTTTCAACTGTTTTTTGTTTTGTACTTTCAAAATCTTCGTCTGTTAAACCTTTTGTTGCAGATTTAAACTCACGGAGTGTAGAACCCATCGCTCTTCCTAGTTCAGGAAGTTTTTTGGGACCAAAAATAATGACAGCAACACCTGCAATAATCGCAATACTAGCTGGACCTACCATTACACACACCTCCTCAATTTGATAACTACATTCTACTCCACACTTCGTCATTTGTATATTATTCTTTCGGTCTACAAAACTGAATATTTAAGACTATTCTTCCACATTTCGAATAAAGTAACTAAGCGTTTGCAATTCAATCGATAAATCAATTGTATGAACGCGGAATGTCTCAGGTACTTGCAGACGAACCGGTGTAAAATTCAACACACCTTTCGCACCCATCTGAATTAATCGGTCTGTCATAAACTGTGCTGAACGTGCTGGTACAGTTAAAATAGGTAGTTCTGCTTTGAATTCTTCAAACTTCTCTTCCATCACATCTGGATGGAAAACAGGTACACCATTTACAAGCTGCCCTTCCATTGGATAGTTCGTATCGAATGCTACAACAATTTTCATATTATGGTTCTTTTGAAAATTATACTTCAGTAAGGCATGACCTAAGTTACCAATACCGATTACTGCTACATTCATACGTTGATCTTGATCAAGGACGCCTCTAAAGAACACAAGTAATTTTTGTACATCATATCCGTACCCTTTTTTACCGAGTGGTCCGAAATATGAAAAGTCACGACGAATCGTCGCTGAATCAATTTGCATGGCCTCACTTAACTCTTTTGATGAAATTCTATTCTTTCCTGCATCCGCAAAATTTTGGATGAAGCGATAATACAGCGGAAGTCTTTTCGTTGTGGCCTGCGGTATCCTATAATTCTCTTTCAAACATGTTTCCTCCTACGAATCTGGTTATACAATTTAGATAGATGACCATTGCACCAATGACAGCATTTCGTTACACTTAAGATTGAACTGAGGTGTCGAAAGTGATTGTATTACAAGTCAATCAATTATATAAATCATATATTGCAGATGAAATTTTAAGTGGCGTTAAACTCGAAGTTCAACATCGGGATCGCGTCGCACTTGTTGGCCGAAACGGCGCAGGTAAATCTACTCTTTTAAAAATTATAGCAGGTCAACTCTCATATGACTCTGGTGAGATTATTATGCCAAAAGGAATTAAACTTGGCTACTTAGACCAACATGCTGGTCTAGAATCTGATTTATCCATTTGGGATGAGATGATGACCGTATTTGAACCATTAAAACAACTTGAACAACAAATTCGTTCACTTGAGTTGCAGATGGCTGAACCTACGATTTATGAAAATGCAGAACGTTATCAAAAAATCACAGCTGAATATGACCAGCTACAACATGATTTTAAAGAACGTGGCGGCTTCCAATACGAAGCGGATACACGCTCTGTTCTACATGGTATGCAGTTTTATCCTGATTCCTATGAACAGTCTATATCTTCATTATCTGGTGGTCAACGTACAAGACTGGCTCTAGCAAAATTACTTTTAACAAAACCTGAATTACTCATTCTGGATGAGCCGACCAACCACCTGGATATCGAGACATTAAACTGGCTTGAAAACTACCTGAAAAACTACGACGGCGCTATCCTTATCGTATCACATGACCGCTATTTCTTGGACCAAGTTGTGTCTATTGTTTATGAAGTTTCTCGTCATCATGTCACAAAGTTCACAGGTAACTATTCAAGTTACTTAGATCAAAAAGCAAAGAACTATGAACGCGACCTAAAACTTTATGAAAAACAAATGGACGAAAAGGCAAAACTCGAAACATTCGTCCAAAAGAACTTAGCGCGTGCATCGACTACGAAGATGGCACAATCTCGTCGAAAAGTTTTAGAGAAAACCGAGTGGATGGATTCTCCTGATGGCGATGAAAAATCAGCTACTTTTACATTCGATATCGAAAAGCAAAGTGGTAATGACGTGTTATCCATTGATGACCTCACAATCGGTTATGGACAAACGCCAATTTCTGAACATATTAACATGCGTGCCTATCGAAAAGACCGTATCGCCCTTGTTGGTCCAAACGGTGTCGGAAAATCTACACTATTAAAAACAATTATAAAAGATTTACCTGCTCTGTCAGGTGATATTCGTTATGGTACGAATGTGCAACTCGGTTATTACGATCAGGATTTAGCAAAACTTTCTACGAATCGTACCGTACTACGTGAGATTTGGGATGAGTGGCCACTAATGAATGAAAAAGATGTTCGTACTGTTCTTGGTCGTTTCCTTTTCTCAGGAGAAGACGTCGATAAAATCGTACACGATCTATCAGGTGGCGAAAAAGCACGTTTAACGCTCGCGAAACTCATGCTTGAGAAAAATAATGTACTGATTTTAGATGAGCCGACCAACCATCTTGATTTAGATAGTAAAGAGGTGTTGGAAAATGCACTAATTGATTTCCCGGGCACGCTCATCTTCGTATCACATGACCGTTACTTCATCAATCGCATTGCAACAAAAGTTGTCGAGCTATCGAATGAGGGTTCTTTTGAATACTTAGGTGATTATGATTACTATGTAGAGAAAAAAGAAGAGTTAGCTGAAATCGCAGCTGAAAAAGAAGCTGCTCTTATAAAAACAAAGCCAATCATTCAAAAGGAAGTACCTACATCGAATCAAGCCATCGACAAAGAAACGAAGAAAAAAGAACGTAAAATTCAACGTCAAATTGAAGATATTGAACAGATTATGAGCGACCTTGAAACAACCATTGCAAAACTAGAAGAAGAACTATGTAATCCTGATGTATTTTCAAATCATGAAAAAGCATTAATCATTCAAACACAATTAGATGAAGAAAAAGTAAAGCATGAAGAATATGAATTACAGTGGCTCGCTTTACAAGAAGAATTAGAGCAATTATAAATAAAAAGAAGGTGTCTTTTCCAAATGGAAACTTGATACCTTCTTTATTTTTTATTACAATAATATCTTGTGACGAATCTAGATTTTTGCGCTGATTGCTTTTCTAACAAAGCAACTACATACTACCTACAATTTCCATTTATCCACTGAAATTGTGTATAACTTGTAAAAATCTCCACAAAGTTATACACAGGTAAGGTGCTTATATAATCGGAATCCACAGCACTTGTCCACATTACCCACAGAATTTTCTGAATTTATCCACAAATAACTGTGTAAAACTCAAGTGATTTACAAATTCTTCTTCTCACATTTACACACCATTAAAAAAGCGATTTTCCCATTTCTCATGAGAAAACCGCTACTATTTCATCATTATTTACGATTCCACGATACTAATTCCATACCTGGACGACCATTTAGGCTCCAGTCACTGCGGACACCGCTTTTAAACATTTCTGTACCTGCTGCTGCAATCATTGCGGCGTTATCTGTACATAATGGTAGTGGTGGTACATAGAATGGAATTCCTTCTTCTTTAAATACTTTTTCTAAAGAAGCACGTAACCCTTTATTCGCTGCGACACCACCTGCTGCAATGACTTGTTTGACTTGATATTCTTTTGCAGCACGCAACGTTTTAGCTGTTAATACCTCTACCACACTATCTTGGAAGCCTTTCGCCACATGATGTGGATTAACTTCTTCACCACGCTGAATTGCATTATGTTGATAGTTAATCACTGCTGATTTTAAACCACTAAAACTAAAATCATATGAGTCTGCTTCTAACCACACGCGCGGAAAATTAACAGCTCCATCACTTTCATGCGCCATCTGATCAATTTTCGGTCCACCTGGATATGAAATATTCAATACACGCGCTACCTTATCATAAGCTTCACCTGCTGCATCATCACGTGTTTCACCGATTAATTCGAATGAGCCATGTTCTTTCATCAATACAAGCTCAGTATGACCACCTGATACAACTAAAGCTAGTAATGGGAATTCCATCGGCTGTACAAGGTGATTCGCATAGATATGACCTGCGATATGATGTGTACCGATTAATGGCAACTGATGTGCAAACGCAAAAGCTTTCGCTGCATTAATGCCAATGAGTAATGCGCCTACAAGCCCTGGACCTTCTGTTACACATACCGCATCTAAGTCTGATGGCTGTACACCTGCTTTGGTTAATGCTTCTTCAATCACTAGCGTCACATTTTCAACATGGTGACGAGAAGCAATCTCTGGTACAACACCGCCAAAACGTTTATGACTTTCAATTTGAGATGCCACAACATTCGAAACAATCTCTGTTCCGTTCTTAATAATGGCTGCGGCTGTTTCATCACAACTACTTTCAATACCTAATACATAAAAATCTTTTTCCATTATAAATTCACCCACATGACAAGAGCATCCTCTTGATTATCTGTATAGTATCCTTTACGAATACCACCTTCTTGAAAACCTAATTTACGATATAAATTTTGTGCGACTTCGTTTGTCACACGTACTTCTAAACTCATGACAACAACATTTAAAGATTTTGCATAGGCAATGGCTTCACGCATCAGTGCTTCCCCAATACCTTTTCCTCGTCCTTCTGGTAATACAGCGACATTTGTAATCTGGCTCTCATCTAATACGACCCACATGCCACAAAAACCAATAACCTTTTCTTCCTCATTTACAGCAACAAAATAATGTGCTTGTGGATTCTTCTCCATCTCATAATAAAAGGAATCTAATGTCCATGGAGTCGGAAATGCAATTTGTTCAATATGATGAACAGCAGGTACATCTTCTACGGTCATTAAACGATATTTAATCATGCTGTTTTGCCTTCTGTTCTTTGATCCAGTTTGCTTCAGCTTCTGCAATTCGTTTATATGTTGGTACAAATGCATGAACGGTTTCAGCAGCTGGTAGTGGCTGTTGCTCTGCTAAATAGATTAATTGACTAGCACTTGGCAAATTAAAAGGATACGGGGCACGTAAAGCACGTTCTCCTAAGCATTCAACGATTTTTTCGTAAAAGACTTCAACATCATGACCAACAAATAAGATGGGCTGATTTAATGCGTCTAATTGATTTAATAATTGTTCTAATTCATAATGTCCATCTTCAATAATAACTTCCAATGAATCCTTACTACTATATGCACCTGCATAGACATTTTGTCTTCTAGCATCTACAAGCGAGCAAATCACATGCGGAAAGTATGGTACATTTGCAGCCAATACCTTTAAACTCGATACACCTACGATTGGGATATTTAATGTCCACGCCAATGTTTTGGCAATCGTAACGCCAATTCGTACACCTGTATAAGAGCCTGGCCCCTCACTCACTGCAATGGCATCTAAATCAGCAGGTTTCATTTTTGTATGTGCAAATAAACGATCAATTGCTGGCATCGCACCACCAGAATGATTCAATTTTATATTTGCGACTTCTTCCGCAATTACTTGACCGTCTTTTACAAGTGCAATCGCAAGCGGTGTATTTGCTGTATCAATTCCTAACCAGATCATCTCATAATCTCCTCACATAATAGCGTATAACGCTCGCCAATTGGCGTTAATATAAATAAACGTTGACTCTCATCGATTCGCTTAATCGTAATGTCTAAACGCTCTGCTGGTAAGTCCGGCTCGATTAATTGTGCCCATTCTACAACTGTCGCTGCATCACCATAGAAAATCTCATCCCAACCTAAGTCCTCATCGCTATCTGCTAAGCGATATACATCTAAATGGTTGAAAGGAATACGTCCTTCATATTGCTTCATAATTGTAAATGTCGGACTATTAACGTGGCGTTTCACACCTAATCCTTTAGCTAAAAATTGTGTAAAAGTTGTTTTTCCAGCCCCTAGATCTCCTTCAAGCGTTAAAACATCTTGAGGTTGTAATCGTGTCGCTATTTTTTCTGCTAATTGCTGTGTTTCTTCAAGTGATTGAATCGGTATTTCAATTGTCATGTATTTCGTCCTCTCACAACATACTTATCTATCTATTCTATCGAAAATTCTATATTTCTTCAAAGTGAATGTATTCGTTTTTAAACAAAAAAAATAACACAGCACCATCTGCTGTGTTTACATAAATATAAATGGCGGTCCGGACGGGACTCGAACCCGCGACCTCCTGCGTGACAGGCAGGCATTCTAACCAGCTGAACTACCGGACCATTTCTTCTATGATATTATTCTAACATATCTTCTATGTCGTTGCAAGCTTTTTTAAAATCTTTTTAAAGCTCACTTTGTGTCGTTTTCTCTCTTCTCGACTTCTTTATTCTAATATAAGTATGAGGGGTTTGCAATAGTTTTTTTCTAAAAAAACTTAATTATTTTTTAACCTTCATTTTATTATATTTATAAAATGAAAAAAGAATTGGAATAGATAATTAGAGCGAGTGATCCATTTTTGA
>NZ_CP126689.1:2680000-2940000 GCF_030219945.1 Kurthia sp. YJT4
TTCGGAGAGAACCAGCTATCTCCAGGTTCGATTGGAATTTCTCCGCTACCCACACCTCATCCCCGCACTTTTCAACGTACGTGGGTTCGGTCCTCCAGTAAGTGTTACCTTACCTTCAACCTGGACATGGGTAGATCACCTGGTTTCGGGTCTACAACCACATACTCATTCGCCCTATTCAGACTCGCTTTCGCTACGGCTCCGTCTTTTCAACTTAACCTTGCATGTAATCGTAACTCGCCGGTTCATTCTACAAAAGGCACGCTATCACCCATTAACGGGCTCTAACTACTTGTAGGCACATGGTTTCAGGATCTCTTTCACTCCCCTCCCGGGGTGCTTTTCACCTTTCCCTCACGGTACTGGTTCACTATCGGTCACTAGAGAGTATTTAGCCTTGGGAGATGGTCCTCCCAGATTCCGACGGAATTTCACGTGTTCCGCCGTACTCAGGATCCACTCTGGAGGGAATGAACTTTCAACTACGGGACTGTTACCCTCTATGGTAGGCCTTTCCAAGCCGCTTCATTTAACTCATTCCTTTGTAACTCCGTGTAGAGTGTCCTACAACCCCAAGAAGCAAGCTTCTTGGTTTGGGCTCTTCCCGTTTCGCTCGCCGCTACTAAGGGAATCGAATTTTCTTTCTCTTCCTTCAGGTACTTAGATGTTTCAGTTCCCTGAGTCTGCCATCAAAACGCTATGAATTCACGTTAGGATACTGTTCGATTAAAAACAGTGGGTTCCCCCATTCGGAAATCTCCGGATCAAAGCTTACTTACAGCTCCCCGAAGCATATCGGTGTTAGTGCCGTCCTTCATCGGCTTCTAGTGCCAAGGCATCCGCCATGCGCCCTTAATAACTTAACCTAATTGATTCCAATCTGCTGCGTAATACTTTGTCAGCTACACTTGTTCGAATGCTCATGTACGTATGTACACTCCGCTTCTCACTGCATTTGCTTTCGCGTCTTACTTGCATCTTGAAATAATTTTCACATAAGTTATTAAGCCTAAAAAATTAAAACTTAATAATTCAAAATCTATAAAAGAAATTTGTGTTTGTGTTACTTTCAATGTCGTTTTATCCAGTTTTCAAAGAACAATTTGGTGGAGCCTAGCGGGATCGAACCGCTGACCTCCTGCGTGCAAGGCAGGCGCTCTCCCAGCTGAGCTAAGGCCCCATTACGGGTACAAGATTTAAAATGGTGGGCCTAAATGGACTCGAACCATCGACCTCACGCTTATCAGGCGTGCGCTCTAACCAGCTGAGCTATAGGCCCATTTTAAAAGGTTTCATAAACCTTCAAAACTAAACAGCAAGTAAGATAATCATTAGAAGACCCAAAGGTCTTTTCCGTTATATTCCTTAGAAAGGAGGTGATCCAGCCGCACCTTCCGATACGGCTACCTTGTTACGACTTCACCCCAATCATCTATCCCACCTTAGGCGGCTGGCTCCTTACGGTTACCCCACCGACTTCGGGTGTTACAAACTCTCGTGGTGTGACGGGCGGTGTGTACAAGGCCCGGGAACGTATTCACCGCGGCATGCTGATCCGCGATTACTAGCGATTCCGGCTTCATGCAGGCGAGTTGCAGCCTACAATCCGAACTGAGAACGATTTTATGAGATTAGCTTACCCTCGCGAGTTTGCGACTCTTTGTATCGTCCATTGTAGCACGTGTGTAGCCCAGGTCATAAGGGGCATGATGATTTGACGTCATCCCCACCTTCCTCCGGTTTGTCACCGGCAGTCTCCTTAGAGTGCCCAACTAAATGATGGCAACTAAGAATAAGGGTTGCGCTCGTTGCGGGACTTAACCCAACATCTCACGACACGAGCTGACGACAACCATGCACCACCTGTCACCAATGTCCCCGAAGGGAAAATCCTATCTCTAGAACGGTCATTGGGATGTCAAGACCTGGTAAGGTTCTTCGCGTTGCTTCGAATTAAACCACATGCTCCACCGCTTGTGCGGGCCCCCGTCAATTCCTTTGAGTTTCAACCTTGCGGTCGTACTCCCCAGGCGGAGTGCTTAATGCGTTAGCTGCAGCACTAAGGGGCGGAAACCCCTAACACTTAGCACTCATCGTTTACGGCGTGGACTACCAGGGTATCTAATCCTGTTTGCTCCCCACGCTTTCGCGCCTCAGTGTCAGTTACAGACCAGACAGTCGCCTTCGCCACTGGTGTTCCTCCAAATCTCTACGCATTTCACCGCTACACTTGGAATTCCACTATCCTCTTCTGCACTCAAGTTCCCCAGTTTCCAATGACCCTCCACGGTTGAGCCGTGGGCTTTCACATCAGACTTAAGAAACCACCTGCGCGCGCTTTACGCCCAATAAATCCGGACAACGCTTGCCACCTACGTATTACCGCGGCTGCTGGCACGTAGTTAGCCGTGGCTTTCTAATAAGGTACCGTCAAGGTACGTTCATTTCCTAACGTACTTGTTCTTCCCTTACAACAGAGTTTTACGATCCGAAAACCTTCATCACTCACGCGGCGTTGCTCCATCAGACTTTCGTCCATTGTGGAAGATTCCCTACTGCTGCCTCCCGTAGGAGTTTGGGCCGTGTCTCAGTCCCAATGTGGCCGATCACCCTCTCAGGTCGGCTATGCATCGTTGCCTTGGTAGGCCGTTACCCCACCAACTAGCTAATGCACCGCGGGCCCATCCTACAGTGACGCCGAAGCGCCTTTCAACTTCAAAACATGTGATTCGAAGGATTATCCGGTATTAGCCCAGGTTTCCCTGAGTTATCCCGATCTGTAGGGCAGGTTGCCCACGTGTTACTCACCCGTCCGCCGCTAAATCAGAGAAGCAAGCTTCTCGTCATTCGCTCGACTTGCATGTATTAGGCACGCCGCCAGCGTTCGTCCTGAGCCAGGATCAAACTCTCCATAAAAGTAGTTTGAAAGCTCATTCGCTTTGCTAGCGTTATCTTTTGATAACAATTGCTTATTCACTTAATGTGATAAGACTTGTTTGTGATTATCTTCTTGCTTGTTTAGTTTTCAAGGTTCATGGAGCGGGTGAGGAGAATCGAACTCCCGACAACAGCTTGGAAGGCTGTGGTTTTACCACTAAACTACACCCGCATATGGTGCGCCCGGCAGAAGTCGAATCCACAACCTTCTGATCCGTAGTCAGACGCTCTATCCAATTGAGCTACGGGCGCATAAAATAAATTATATTGTTTTAAAATGTTTTGGTGCGGTCGAGAGGACTTGAACCTCCACCGAGTTACCTCGACTAGGCCCTCAACCTAGCGCGTCTGCCATTCCGCCACGGCCGCATCTTCAAATTCGAGTTACTAGAATATCATATCAACTGAAATGTTATATGTCAATAACTTTTTAAAAGAAAATGGTGAGTCATGCAGGATTCGAACCTGCGACCCTCTGATTAAAAGTCAGATGCTCTACCAACTGAGCTAATGACTCGTGGTGAAATAAAAATGGCTGGGGTACCTGGATTCGAACCAGGGCATGACGGAATCAAAATCCGTTGCCTTACCGCTTGGCTATACCCCAATATTTAATTTGAATTTAAATGGCGGTCCGGACGGGACTCGAACCCGCGACCTCCTGCGTGACAGGCAGGCATTCTAACCAGCTGAACTACCGGACCAATATTTAAATGGTGACCCCTACGGGATTCGAACCCGTGTTACCGCCGTGAAAGGGCGGTGTCTTAACCGCTTGACCAAGGGGCCATGGCTCCGTTGGCAGGACTCGAACCTGCGACCCTCTGATTAACAGTCAGATGCTACTACCAACTGAGCTACAACGGAGTAATATGATGTCGTTCAAGTGCGTATCACCTTGTCGACTTTTACTATTATAAAGAGCTTTTTTCGAAACGTCAACTACTTTTTCAAAAAAAGTTATTTTTTTAAATAGATTCTTCCCGAACACTTGCTACAACAGTATTTTTGAGTATTTATCTTTCTCATTCTAGGATAGTTTTGATGACAGCTTTCACAAATATATAACCACTTCGATGCTGTGATTGGTCTACAATATCTTGGTGAACCTGTTTGTTGCATTAACATTTGAAAATCCATATCCCCATGTCGATACCCTTTTCCTTCTATATGTAAATGATAATGACAAAGTTCGTGTTTAATGATTCCTTCTACTTCTTGCTCTCCATACTCCTCTAAATATTTTGGATTAATCTCAATATTATGTGTTTGTAATAAATAACGTCCTCCCGTTGTTCGAAGACGTTTATTAAATACAGCTTGATGTCGAAATGGTTTTTTAAAGTATGTCATTGAAACTTCTTGTACCCACAAAGTTAATTGTTCATAATTCATATTCATTTCCTCCATAAAAAATAAGAATGAATAAGCATATAGCCTTCTTCATTCTTACTCTATAGTATAACTTATTTTTCAGGCGCAATCATGGTTAATGATACGCGTCCTTTTTTCTCATCTACTTGATCTACATAGACAGTTACAATATCACCAAGTGCTACAACGTCTAAAGGATGTTTTACAAAACCTTTTTTCAATTTTGAAATATGAACTAAACCATCTTGCTTCACACCAATATCTACGAAGGCACCAAAGTCTACAACATTTCGGACAGTCCCTTGTAGCTCCATCCCTACCTTTAAGTCTTCCATTTTTAAAACGTCTTGCTTCAGTAATGGTTGCGGAAAAGCATCACGCGGGTCACGCGATGGCTTCATTAACATATCAATTACATCTTTAACCGTAATCTCTCCCACATTAAAACGCTCTGATAGTTCAGCGATTGTAAAATGTGAAATCGCTTCTTCGGCTTCTTTTGTTCCAATCTGTTTTACTGTTAGCCCTGCTACTTCTAAAATAGATTTAGCTAATGCATAACTCTCTGGATGAATCCCTGTACCGTCTAAAGGGTTTTTCGCATCTGAAATACGTAAAAAACCAATCGCCTGTTCATACGTTTTTGCACCAAGACGTGGAATCTTCTTCAATTGTGTACGTGCAGTAAATTTACCTTGTTCACTTCTTACACGCACAATGTTCTCTGCTACCGTCTTTGACAACCCAGAAATATGTTGTAATAGTGATGAAGACGCTGTATTGACATCCACACCTACTTGGTTTACAGCTGTTTCGACAACAAAATCAAGAGAAGATACTAGCTTCTTTTGTGATACATCATGTTGATACTGCCCTACTCCAACTGCCTTTGGTTCAATCTTAACCAGTTCTGCTAACGGATCTTGCAAACGACGCGCAATTGAAATCGCACTTCTTTGCTCTACTTGTAAATCAGGGAACTCGTCACGCGCTACCTCTGAAGCAGAGTACACACTTGCTCCTGCCTCATTCACAATGACATATGCCGTATTACTTGAAGCTTCTTTTAATACTTCTGCTACGAATGCTTCTGACTCACGTGATGCCGTACCATTACCAATCGCAATAATATCAATCGGATATTTATTTAATAGTTGAAGTAATGTATTTTTAGCTTCTTCTGGTTTTGCTTTAGGTGGATGTGGATAGATTACCGATAGGTCTAAAAACTTCCCTGTATCATCTACCACTGCTAATTTACAACCTGTACGATAAGCAGGATCTAAACCTAATACATATTTACCTTTCATTGGCGGTTGTAATAATAAGTTGCGAAGATTTTCAGAGAAGATATGAATCGCTTGATTCTCGGCTCTCTCTGTCAATTCACTTCTTACTTCTCTTTCAATAGAAGGTGCAAGCAATCTTTTATAACTATCTGCAATTACTTCTTCTAAATACACATGTGCCGGTGACGTTTTTGGTTTTAACCATTTATTTCGCATAGCCGTATGAATCTTTACAGGTTCTACGTGTATGCCCACTTTTAAAATTTCTTCTTTTTCACCACGATTCATCGCTAAAATACGATGTGGCACTACTTTTTTAAGTGGTTCTTCATAATTATAGTAAATCTCAAAAACGCTTTTTTCATCCTGAGTAGCATCTTTTACTGTAGTGCGAATCACACCATCTTGCCATGTGATTTTTCGAATTTGTTCACGAATAGTTGGTTCATCTGCAAACTGCTCTGCTAAAATATCACAAGCTCCTTGCAAAGCATCTTCTACTGTCACTACCTCTTCAGTTATAAACTGCTCCGCATATTTAATAGGTGATTCATTTGATTGTGTAAGTAACCATTCTGCAAAAGGTTCTAGACCTTTTGCTTTTGCGACTGTCGCCTTTGTTTTTCGTTTTTGTTTGTATGGACGATATAAATCTTCTACCTTCTTCAACACAGTAGCATCACGTATTGATTTTTCAAGTTCAGGTGTTAATTTTTGCTGCTCATCTATTAATCGCACCACTTCTTCTTTTCTTTGTTCAAGTTGTTGAATGTAATGATGACGATCTTCTATATTTTTAATTTGTACTTCATCTAAAGAGCCTGTTACTTCTTTACGATAACGTGCAATAAAAGGAACTGTATTTCCTTCTTCTAATAATTCAATTACTTGATTCACTTGTTGTGGTTTAATATTTAACTCTTGCGCTATTAATTTATTCATAGTTACTCGTTCCATTTGAATCCCTCCAATATTAGTAGTGTATCAAAATACATAAAAAAAGCCTATTCTACTTAGAATAGGCGTGCTGCGATTAAACTTGCATCATCGTTTTTTAAGGTTAAATAAGATGATTGTACTTGCTGCAATTTAATAAATTCATTCTCTAAAAGTAGGCTTCGAATATCTGTGATTTCTATCCCATCCGTATGTAATAAGAAAAAATCTCCTTTTTTATACTCTAACGCTTGTACAACAAAATGTTGAGTCCGTCCTGAAAGATAACCTCTCATCTGTCTCGGATAAATTACCTTACCTTCACTAGGTCGAAATATATAACAAGAAATGTTTCCAATACTCGCAAATTGAATATGGTTTCGTTGAAAACAAATTCGCATGACAGCAGCCACAGCGCCGCGTAACCCTAACATTTTTAAATCACTACGCCTAAGCAATTCACTTAATTCTAATTCGGGATTTTCTTCTAATTCTTTAATAACAACGGTAGCTGAAGCATTTGCTTCAGTACCGCTACCCAGACCATCTGCTATTGCTAAAATACAAATGTTCTCAAATAATTTAACAGTCAATGCATCACCACTAATAGTAGCATCATTTTTAGCTCGAATCATCGTTGTATAATGCATAAAATTATTTCTACCTTCTGTCTGCATAATTAGACACCCCCAGAAGAAATAATTGCTTGTTGTAATTTTTTTATGGCCTTTCTTTGAAGTCGTGAAACATGCATTTGAGATATCCCCAATCTTTCACCAGCTTCTTTTTGACTTAATTGTTCTAAATAAGTTAATTGAATGATTTGCTTTTCACGTTCTGAAAGGACGCTCATTGCATCTGCTACAATCATTCTTCGATTAGTTTTTTCGTACTCTTCATCTTCTCTTCCAACTACATCAAATAATGTAACCGTACTACCATCTGAATCAGACTCGATTGAATGATCCATCGAAAGAGCCTGATAACTTCGACTCATCTCCATCGCTTCTAACACTTCTTCTTCTGTTACTTCTAATCGTTCAGCAACTTCTGAAACTTTTGGCGAACGCTGCAATTCAGTTGTTAGTAATTCAACGGTCGATTTAATTCTTGGGCCTAATTCTTTGATTCTTCTAGGAACATGAACATCCCAAGTTTTATCTCGTAAGAAACGCTTAATTTCACCAATAATCGTAGGCACCGCAAAAGCTTCGAAACTTCTTCCAAAGTCTGGATCAAAACGTCTTATTGCTCCTAGTAAACCTAGCATACCTACTTGAACAATATCATCATGATAGGAACGTCCATTGGAATATTTTCGCGCAATTGATTCTACTAAATATTGATAATGTAATACCAAATTCGTTTGTGCATCATCATCTTCATTTTCTTGATACTTTTGGATCCATTCTAATACTTGTTCCTTAGAAGCAGATTTAGAAGGTGTCCGTTTCCACATGCTCCTTCACCTGCTCTCGTGCAACATATTTTGTCATGAAAACTGTAACACCGTTGTCATTTAAGACTTTTACTTCATCCATTAAGCTTTCGATTAAAAATAGGCCGAGGCCACCTTCTCTTATAAATTCTGCGTTTGTTTCTTCGTCGTAAGGTCCTACTTTTTCTCTAACTTCTTCAAAATCAAAGCTCTTACCGTAATCAGCAATCATAATTTCAATTTTATCAGTATATATAGCACAACCAACAACTACCTCACCTTGTTCTGCTTCTGGATAAGCATGTTGAATTGCATTCGTAATTGCTTCACTTGAAGCAATCTTAATATCTTCAATGTCATCGTATGAAAACCCAATTCGGTTTGCTAATCCTGAAATTGCCAATCTAGTTATTCCTACATATTGAGTTTTCGATGGTACTCTCATTTCGAAATAATCAAATTCTCTCATGGTCGTTCACAGCCCCTTCTTTCTCTATATGGATTACTCCGCTAAGACCTGTAATGTCAAATAGTCTTTGTAAACGTTGAGATAGCCCTACCAAAACAAGCTTTCCTTTATTTGCTGTTACATTTTTGTAGAAAGCTACAATGACCCCTAGCCCTGTACTGTCCATATAACTTACTTCTGACAAATTCAATTCAACTAGCATATCCTCTTGAATATCAACAGCTAATAATTCTTCTCTTAAACTCGGAGCAGTGAAAGCGTCAACTTCTCCACTCACCATACTTAACACCTTATTTTCCTCTTTATTAATCTCTATTTTAAAATTCATATTTTAGCACCCCAATTTTTTATAACAGTCTATTAATACTGAATACCTTTTTTTTAAACATCTTAAACATAGGCTAATCATCTTCTTTTTTCAATACAACAAAAGTTAAGTCATCTGCAAGATTTTGGAACTGTGATAATTTTTCAATCTCATGGAAAATAGCCTCTGCTAATTGCTGTGGTATTTTGTCTTTATGTTTAAAAATCAAATCGGTTAATTCAGACTTTTCTAAAAACCGATCGTCCACCCTACATTCAGTTACACCATCTGTCATAATAATTACCATATCGCCTTTTGCCAACTGTACACTTCTCTCTTGGTTATGAACATCAGGTAATACGCCTAATAATAGACCTTCAGACTCTAGTTCAATAAATTTACCATCTTTTGCACGATACAATAATGCAGGTTCATGTCCAGCTGAGCAATAAGTAAATGTAGATTGCACGACATCATATCGTCCATAAAACATGGAAATGAACATATTATCATCTACAGTTTTTTCTACAATGCGATTTAAAACATCCATAGCATAAGAGGGGCTGATACTCGGCTGCCCAAGTGTATCTAAACCATTCTTAACCATAGACATGCAAAGTGCAGCCGGAATACCTTTTCCTACTACATCCGCG
Organism: Kurthia sp. YJT4; assembly: GCF_030219945.1. Taxonomy (NCBI): domain Bacteria; kingdom Bacillati; phylum Bacillota; class Bacilli; order Caryophanales; family Caryophanaceae; genus Kurthia; species Kurthia sp. YJT4. The sequence goes on from NZ_CP126689.1 coordinate 2,689,404, forward strand.
ACACCTACTCCGACAAAACGTTTGGAATCTCCTTGGTAATAGATATAATCTCCATTCATTTTCCGAGCTGGAACAGAGATACTCCCAATAGAAAGACCATCAATTGTTGGAATCGTCGTTTTTAACATTGTCTTTTGAACATTCGCAGCAAGTTCTAGTTCATGATCCATTTCTTCCTGGTTCTTCAACAAAATTTTATGTTCACGTAAAGCTAAACCATATTGAATCATAAATTCAGTTAAAAAGTCCAAAGCATTTTTCATACCATCCGTAAACTCTTCACTACCTTCATAAATTTCCGCAAGAGAATCTTTATGAATACTAATTACTTCTTCTGGTGTAATATCTTTTTGTACCAAACGCCTACTAAAGTTTTGGCCTAAATATAAATTACGCTCAGTTTGATACTGTAAATATTGTCCTAGAAGCATTGTGTACTGTTTTTTTATTTCATTTGTCATGCACTCATCACTTCCTCATCGGAGCCATTTAATGATTCTCACAATTGTTCCTTCATTGACGGTCGTTTGAATGTCAAATTCATCCATTAATCTGCGCACACCTGGCAAACCAGCACCTAGGCCTTGAGAAGTTGAATAACCGTCTTGCATGACAAGACGAATATCTTCAATACCTGGTCCTTCATCTTGTGCAACAATTTTAATCCCTTTTGTACCGCTCATATCAATTGTTTCAATCAGTATTCGGCCTTTATCTGCATATAAATAAATATTTCGTGCTAATTCACTAATTGCAGTCGTAATACGCGCCTGGTCTACCGCACCAAATCCAATACGCTTAGCTTCGTTTCTTCCAAGCTGACGTGCCTCAACAATATCCCACTCTGTTAATATTTCAACAAAAGATTCACTCATATCTTTCTGCCCCCCAGTACTTTCTGGAGTTTCGTAAGACCACCTTCTAAATCAAGTGCTGTAATAACGTCTTTCAAATAAATTCCTAACTCCACCAGTGTAATAGCTATACTAGGTTGAATACCAGTAATTGTTACTTTTGCTCCCATCAAAGAGGTCATACGAATAATGTCGCCCAAAATACGAGCAATAAAGGAATCAATAAATTCAATACAACTTAAGTCAATTACAACTCCTCTAGCTTTTACTTCACTCAACTTTTGTAAAAGATCCGTTTGAAATTGCATAGCTGTAGGATCATCTAATTCTGATTGAATCGATACAATTAGACAATCTTGTAATTTTAAAATCGGGATGTTCAGCACCATTAATGAATCACCTCACGAATGCATCGATTTGTCTCTTCTAGTGCTTTCTCTATTCCTTCTTGAAGTGTTCCCAATGTCGTGACATCTGATAAATTAACACCTAACTGGACAATCGTTTGCGCAATTTCAGGACGGATTCCTACTAACATACTTTTACCACCTACAATATGAATAGCATTTACGACTTCTATTAAATGATGAGCTACCACTGTATCAAGAACTAGCAAACCTGTAATATCAATTAGTACAACTTCTGATTTATTCGATACAACTGCATGTAAAACATTTTCCATAATTTGCTTTGCACGATCCCTATCAATAGCACCAATAATTGGAATGACAATTACGCGATCAAATACAGGAATAATGGGTGTAGATAGTTCCTGTAAGGCAATTTTTTGTAAATGAATAATTTTATTATAGCGTTCTTGTTCATACTTTAATAATTCTATAGATAGAGAATGAACTATTTTACGTAAATATTGCAAAATCTCCATTGAATCTGCTGGCTTTTTATCTTTTTGATTCCGCAATACATAATATGTACTCGTTTCAAAAGCCTCGATAAAGGGAAATAATTGGACAGCTGTTCTATTAAGTGTTCCTAATTCTTGGACAAATTTTTGGATATCTAAATGATTCAAAAAATTTCTGATGTATCTCATCGTTTGCTCTAGCGTCTTTTCAAATAATTCTTCTTGAAGACTACCCGTAGCCATCTCTGACTCATCAGCTCTTAATTGTTCTTGCCAAACATCTTCAACTTCTTGTAAATGCTCTTTTAAAAATCGAATCGTGGCTTTTTCCAATCAATAACCCTCCCTATTTGTTATATATGCAATTGTATCTCAAATCTTACATTTATTCACTTTTTATTCCTTGTTTTATAAAAATCGAGAAAGCACCACTAATACTATTACCATTTTTAAGAAATTAAAAACACCAGATTTTAAAAAAACCTGATGTTTTCGCTCTATGTATAGCTTTTAAAATTTTAATAATCCCAAACTAATAGCCAAAGCATCTTCTACTTCTTTCATTAGTGGTTGATCGAGTTGTGTAATTTTGTCAGTCAAACGGGATTTATCAATTGTCCGTAGTTGTTCTAACAAAATAACTGAATCTCGCTCAAATCCGTATTTCTTTGCATCAATTTCGACATGGGTTGGTAACTTTGCTTTTTGAATTTGCGCTGTAATTGCTGCAATAATCACTGTAGGACTAAAGCGATTCCCGATATCATTTTGGATTACCAAAACTGGTCGAGTACCGCCTTGTTCTGATCCCACTACAGGTGATAAGTCAGCAAAAAAAACGTCTCCACGTTTTACATTCAAATTGTCATCCTCCGCAAACGAGTCGCTCCACCATATGTTCTGCTTCATACTCTAAATGTAGACATTCACTACATATAGTTAAGTTAATTTGGGACATTTCGGTATATCCCTTAACCATAGCTTCTCGTATATCATTTTTATGAGTCATCTTTTTATATCGTTTTGTTGGTACATATAAATTTTGTTCAGATGTAATAGATTGTTGATAAGCTTGCTCGATGTTCTCTGTAACTATATTTGATGATTTCGGTAGAATCGTTTCATTTATACTGTTTTGAACCACAGCTCGCACCTCCAAAAAGTTCCCTTTTATCATATCGAAATTTTCTATGTTAGAACAATCTTATCATTCTAGCAATAGAAAAGAAAGGTCTTTTCTAAGAGTTATGCCATAAAAAAATAGATTTCTCTAAATTTATAACATTTTTTTATCATTATTTATAATAAACTCTTGGTACGCGCGCAGTCAGTATACATGCTACTTCGTATGGAATTGTATGAAGTCGATCTGCCCATTCTTGCATCGTAATTTGTTCTTTTTCTTGTTTACCAATTAAAACAACTTTCTCACCTACCGGGAAATGAAACGGTAATCGAATCATTAACTGATCCATACAAATTCTACCTACGATTGGTACGCGAATACCGCCTACAAGAACTTCTTGCCCTTGTAAACCACGTAATACACCATCAGCATAACCAATTGGCAAAGTAGCAATCCATTCACCGTCTTCTTGTGCTTCATAGGTTGCACCGTATCCTACGTGTTCACCCTTTTTCAATTGTTTCACGTGAACAATCTCTGTTTCAAGTTGAAGTGCTGGATGAATTGTAAAAGGTAGATGTTCTCCTACATAAGTTGAAGGTAGTAAGCCATACATAGAGATACCAAAGCGGACTGCATCAAACTCTACATGATTCTTTAATAAAGAAGCTGCTGTATTCGCTGCATGAACTAAACGAGGTTTGGTTGGTAACTGATTGACTAAGTGTATAAACACATCTTTTTGTTGGTCATAGTATGTAGAATCTTCCTCGTCTGCCGTTGCAAAGTGCGTGAAAATACCATCAAGTTCAAACTGGGGTGATGATTGAATACCGTGGTATAGTGTAAGCATCTCATGTTCATTTCGTACCCCAATACGTCCCATTCCACTGTCAATTTTCATATGTACTTTAACAGGAACGTCTAAAGTTGAAAATTGTTCACTCGCCGCTTCTAACCAATCCATTGAAAAGACTGTTAGTGTAATATGTTCTTTCGCTGCAAATGGAACAAACGAAATAGGTACCGCACCTAATACTAAAATTGGTGTTTCTGAAAACACTTCTCTAAGGTGTAAAGCTTCATCTGGCGTAGCAACTGCTAACATCGTAACGCCTGCTTCAATCGCTGCTTTTGAGACTTCTACACCTCCGTGACCATATGCATTTGCTTTTACGACTGCAATAATTTCCGCATCAGTATGTAGGTGATTTCGCAAACCTTCAATGTTTTTTTGTATAGCTGTCAGATCAACACGAGCTGTTGTTGGTCTAAAATGTGTCATGTTCATTACCTCTTTTTATTTTTTATTCATACTAAGGTAAAGAATGTATATACCAACATTCTTTGTTTACCCTACTTTTTCAGAAAATAACCATTTATTGTGAGTTTTTTTCCATTAAAACGACTTGAGCAGCAGCATATTCTTTCGAATGTGTGATACTGACGAATCCATCTACTTTTTGTTGCTTAAAATAAAGAATGGGTTGTCCTTTTTCATTCGGTAAGATTTCAATATCATGCAACTTACAATCTCGCCCTAACCCTGTACCATTCGCTTTTGAATAAGCCTCTTTCGCTGAAAAACGTCCTGCTAAAAACTCAAGTTGTCTTCTTGTTTTTAATTGCTCAAAAATAGCCATTTCGCGCTCCGTTAAAATACGCATTTTAAACTTAGGGCTTAGATCGTTTGATTTTTGAATACGTGCAATTTCAACTATATCCAAGCCAATTCCTTTAATCATCTTCGCTTCTCCCTTCTCTCTACGAACTGTTCCATGTATAATATTTATATTACACGATGAGGTGACAAAATGTTTAATCGAACTGAAAATCTTTCACTTTATATTAAAAAGTACCCCGTAATTTCTGTTTTAATCGGTATGAACTTGGTCGTATATCTACTCGGTTTGATTCCAGGTATAGGAAACAATCTATATGCTCTTGGTATCGCATATAATTATTCCATCTCTCAAGGTGAGTATTGGCGACTTATTACAGCCATGTTTTTACATGGTGGCTTCTTACACTTACTTTTCAACATGTTTGGTTTATATGTATTCGGTCCTGAGTTAGAGCAATTAGCCGGTAAGTTACGATTCTTCTCCATCTATTTCATCTCAGGTTTACTTGCAAATGTTGCAACCTATGTTGTTGAGCCACTAAACTATGCTTCACTTGGTGCAAGCGGTGCAATCTTTGGTATTTTTGGCGCTTACTTAGCATTGGTATATCACACGCGCAAAATTTTACCGCAACTAAAACAATTAATCATTCCTTTAGTTGCAATTTCTGTTATTATGACATTCGTCCAATCAAACATTAATATTACAGCTCACTTAGTTGGATTAGCTGTCGGTTTTATTTTGGGAATGTTCCAATTTACACCAAAACGTATCCGTCGTTTTAGAGAAAAATAAAAAATGAGAAGTAGCTTGTTCGCTGCTTCTCATTTTTTTATTTATTCGGTTGATACCATTTAAATAGTTGACTAATCGCTTGTAAATCAAAATGCTTCAGGTGTGCTGTAAAACCTGTCGTACTCGACATAATATGAACATGGCATGAAGCAATGTCTTTTCGCTCAGCAAAATAACTCTGTGTTACGCGCATCGATTGAATTCGATTCTTCTGCACAACAAATGTTGTTTTACTGAAATAACGATGTACAATCGTTAACTGTAAATGATTTACTGCAAAACCAGCTGTTTTATACTGCCAATATGCACGCAACAGTATAAGCGGAATCAGCACAATACTCCACATACCATATGGATAGAAGTAATAACTAACGAATCCAACTGGAATAAGTGGTACATAGATTGGATTTAATAAATAACGAATTAAAGACTTCTTTGGCACCTTTGTATACGTTGTTTCCCAAACGTACTCGGGGAATAATTCTTGTAAAATACGAATTGCATTTTTCTTTTTTATGAAAGGTAGTAGGACGACTTGATCTTCTTTTTCATCGCCTGAACCACCTGCACTATCAATAATGACACGACAGTAACCAAATAATTGACGAATTGGATTTTCGATTATACGAATTCCTTGTACACGATTCATTTGAAGTGTCGTTCTCTTTTTCTCTAAAAGCCCCTTTGATAAAAAGAGCTGTTCTTCTGTTCTTTCAAGTTTAAAACCGTAGTTCACAAAATAAGAAATGAGAATTGCTACTGCCCATGATAATAAGATAGCCCCTAATACAATTAAAATAATAAAGAGGACTCCAAAACGAACAATATTCTGCACCTCTCCGTAAATGCGCTCGTACGGAATAAAATCATTAAACTGTGAAGCAATTGCAGCGACAGCAGAGAATAAAATCCCCATACTACTCGAAGTTGTTGCTAATAAAATTAATTCCTTCGTGTTGATTTGATAGATAAACTCTTTTTCAATACGAATTTCAGCGACATCTTCGATTGTACCATCCTCAGCTACAACCACTTCTTGTTTTGCTTTTTTCATTTCAAGTTCAATTCGACTGGCTTGCTCTCGGGTAATCGCAGTCAAACTGACTTCTGCATCTGCTGAACCGCCAGCTGTTTCAACATCCACACGTACTAATTTAAAAGGTCTATGTAAAATCCCTTCTTTATAGTTCAATGTTTGAATACGTTCAAATGGAATATACCGTTTATTTTTTACGAATAAACCATATTCGATTCGCAACTCGCCATCTTCAAACCAATAAATAAATTTACGCCATTTAATCCATGCAAATATAAAAACAATGCATAAGAAGAGAATCGCTCCTCCAAGTAAAGCAAGCGTCGGATAAAAATTCTCACCGTCTGATGGGTCTAAACTAAGCTCTAATTTCGCGCTAAATACAAAAATGACAACAGGTAATAATAATGTTTTAATCGCATTAAAAAAATTAATGGCGATTGTAATAGGGTGTAGACGCATAACTTGTTCATTAGACATCTTCTTCAGCCACCCTTGCTAATTTAGAAATTCTTCTTCGTAATTCATCTGCTTCTTCCATTTGTAAAGCAGGAATCGTATGTGTAGTTGCTGCAGTTGAAATCGAAATTTCTGCTAAATTATACTTCTTTAAAATCGGTCCTTGCACCGTATCAACATGCTGTACACGAATCATCGGTACGAGTGTTCTCTCAACTACAAACAACCCTGATTGCACTTCAATTTCTTGTTCACGTACTTCATAACGCCAGCGCTGCCAGCGAATTTTCGGAAATAAGTAAATACCACAAAAAGCTTCAATTACCCATAACCCTAAAACTGTATAGGGAATCCATTTATACCATTCAAAATAATACGTTAAGAAAAAAATAAGAGCAGTAATTAATAATGCAATGCCCGAAAAAATACATGCATGAATTCGCCAAACGGTTAATCCTTTTGGATCAATTTGATATTTTAATTCATCCACCTTAGATATGCCTCCTTTTCCAAAGATTTGGAATCTACTTAATTATACGTATTATAACAAAAAGCGTTCCATTTTTTTATGTAATGATAGATTGTCAAATTAACTGCACCACCTGATATTCAAATGCATCCTGTGTGGTATTCCAGTTGAGGCACTTTCTTGGTCGATTGTTAATCAATGAAAGTGCTTTTTCTATTTTCGATGGTGTGAGTTGCCCCAAATCCATTCGTTTTGGGAAAAATTCACGTAAAAGACCGTTACTATTTTCATTCGTGCCACGTTGCCATGGCGCGTACGGATCAGCGAAGTAAAATGGGATACTGTACTGTTTTTCAAGTTCGGCGTAACAGCTAAATTCTTTCCCTCGATCCGTCGTAAACGTTTGAAAACATGGTCTTGGATAACGCGAAATGAGCTGTTCAATGGCCCACTTCATCGATTGCGCCGAGCGATTCGGTATTTGAATGCCGACATCGAAACGTGTTTTTCGCTCGGCGAATGTCGCGATACATCCTTTCGTACCACGCGCTGAAACGACAGTGTCTAATTCCCAGTGGCCAAACGTTTCACGCGTTTTCACTTCTTTTGGGCGCTGCTGAATAGAAGTTCCAACGTTGAAACGCCCACGTGTTTCACGTGGTGCCTGACGTTTTCCTTTTTGGCGAAGTACTTGAAGCGTCACGTGAAGTTTTCTTGAATAAAGCTAGCGATAAATCGTTTTAAAAGATAATTTGCCTTGAAACAAGGAACCGACAATCTGTTCAGGAGACCATGTCGCTTTTAGTTTTTCTTCGATAACTTTACGCAATTCATCGGTACACTTTGAACGCGCACCACATTTTTTCTTCTGCGCAGCTGCGTGCCATTGCGCCTTTTCAGCTGACCATTTATTCAATCGCTTTAATTCACGAGAAATCGTTGTATGAGAACGGTTGAGATGACGCGCAATGGCACGACAAGAGTACCCTAATCCTTTTAAAACCTCTATTTTCGCACGTTCAGATGTGGTAAGATGATAATAACTCATTTAATATGGCCCCCTGTTGATTTTGGTGTAGGAACTTTAATTATACAGGCTCATATTGAATGGGTCTTTTTTTATTTATTTTGAGTGGTGCACTTAATATTACAATTCGTCGTATAAAAAAACTCATGAATCGCTCGAAAGCCATTCATGAGTTGTATATGTTGATTAATCTTCGCTTGAGCGACGACGACGTTCGCCACCACGGTTATCACGACGACGATCTCCGCCACGTGAACCACCATCACGACGTTCGCTTGAAGAACGTTCACCGCGTGAACCACCGCGACGATCTCCACCGCCACTACGTGAGCCACCACGACGATCTCCACCGCGTGAACCGCCACTACGTGAACCACCACGGTATCCACCGCCGCTACGTCCACCACGTGAACCGCCACCATTTCCGCCGCCACGACGCATTGGTAATGGACGCTCTTCAGAAATTTGGATTGGTGTATCATCTGGCTCGTTCGTTAATGATTTAAGAGCTGCTGCAACTAAATCAATTGCATCATTTGTAGCTAATAAGTCTTCAGCCATACTGCGGTAACCACTCGCATTATTTTTATTAACTAACTCTTGTAATTGTTCAACAGCTAATTTCTTTTGTCCTACTAAAGCTTCATCAGCAGTAGGTGGTTTTAAAGGTGTCATACGTTTTTTCGTTGTTTCTTCAACGATACGTAAGTAACCCATTTCACGAGGTGTTACGAATGTAACTGCCATACCTGATTTACCAGCACGACCTGTACGACCAATACGGTGAACGTATGATTCTGGATCTTGTGGAATATCAAAGTTGTAAACATGTGTTACACCTGAAATATCTAAACCACGAGCTGCTACGTCTGTTGCTACTAATACATCAATTTTATTTTCTTTGAATTGACGTAATACAGAAAGACGTTTTGCTTGAGATAAGTCACCGTGAATACCTTCAGCAAGGTAACCGCGAATGCTTAATGCGTGAGATAATTCATCTACACGACGTTTTGTACGACCAAATACGATTGCAAGTTCTGGTTGGTGTACGTTTAATAAACGAGATAGAACGTCGAATTTTTCGCGTTCCTGTGCTTTTACGAAGAATTGTTCAATGTTATCCACTGTTAATTCTTTTGCTTTAATTTTTACGCTTTCTGGCTCAGTCATGAATGTATCTGCAATTTTACGAATTGCTGGAGGCATTGTTGCTGAGAATAAAAGTGTTTGGCGCTCAGCCGGTACGTTTTCAAGAATTGCATTGATATCCTCAATGAATCCCATGTTTAACATTTCGTCTGCTTCATCTAATACTAACGTTTCAACGTTTTCTAGTTTAAGCGTACGACGTTTAATGTGGTCTAAAATACGTCCTGGAGTACCTACGATAATTTGTGGTTTATTTTTTAATGCACGAATTTGGCGGCTAATGTCTTGTCCACCGTATACAGAAAGAATACGAGCACGTTTACCGTGACCAATTTTGTAGATTTCTTCTGAGCATTGGATGGCTAATTCGCGTGTAGGGGCAATTACTAATGCTTGAATTGCTTGATTTTTAGGGTCAATTTTTTCGATTAGTGGTACACCAAATGCTACTGTTTTACCAGTACCAGTTTGTGCTTGTCCGATGATATCGTTGCCTGCAATTGCTAGTGGAATTGTACCTTCTTGGATTGGTGTTGCTGATTCGAATCCCATGCGTTCTAGGGATTTTAATGTTGATTCGCTAATATTTAGTTCTGAAAAATTTGTCAAACTTCTCATTCTCCTTTTTCGTGTTTGAATTTGACAAATGGTTACATTTTCAGATGAAAACTAGGGCAAATCGAGCCTCATGTTAGGAAAATTCCTTAACTATTATATCTCTGTGGAATGCAGAGTAACTTTAGATAAAATAAAGCCCGGTCTTTGCCGAGCGGTTCAATTCTACGCTTTTTAACGGTAATATAGAATCGACCGTAATGTTCAAAAAAAAAGTACTCTCTCATCAATGTATGGAGAGTCTTCATATAAAATGTATCCATTGCTCTAATCATTCTAACACGACATAGACTTGTATGCAATCAATTACAATCAGGCATAATATTCTGATTTCTTTTATCGGCTATTATAAATTGAAATACTCGTTCAAACCACTCGTTTTGATCGTCACTATAACAAATATGATGTTCACCACTTTTTGAAAAATACATTTGCTTATCAACCGATTGAATCTGCTCATATAAAAATGATGCCGCTTCCTTTGGTACAACACCATCTTTTTCACCTTGTATAATCATCGTTGGTTGGTGAATTCGATGTAGGTACGGTAAGACTGTATGTACCACTTTTAAAAAATGTTTCATTGTTGGTACCGTCATATGACGCGTCTGGTTGATGGCAGCTTGCAAAAAACGTGCCTGTGCAGTTGTTAACTGCTTTCTTTGTTTGATCAGTTCCTTACATGTGAGAAATAATTTTTTTACATCCACAAATTTTGCTGCTGTACTTAAAAGAATTAATTTTTTCACACGGTAACGTAAAGCGAGGTAGAGTGCTAACAATCCCCCCATTGAAAAACCTACGACAATGACTTCATCCACTTGTTTTTCAAGTAGGCGATAAGCATTTTCAACATCACGAAACCAATGTTCAGAACTAACTCCTTTCAAATTGAGTGCCTCACCATGACCTGTTAATGTTACGACTGAACATGTCCATTCGGAGCGTTTTCCCATTAAATAGTCGACTAACGGTTGCACTTCTGTTGTATTCCCCGTAAATCCATGAATAAACAATATTCCTCGTTTCAAGTAGGCTCCCTCCATTAAAAAAAACGACTAATGTACTATACCCACATTAGTCGTTTTCTCACTGTATGTTATTGGAAGTGCTTTAGAATTGTCTCAAGCGCCATGCCACGAGAGCCTTTTAAAAGAATCATCGTTTTTTCATCAGCCTGTTGTTCAATTTTTTGAATAATTGGCTCATATGCTTGTTCAGACCAAACAACATCTACAGTTGGATATTGCATCTTAATTGCTTCATATAAAACTTTCATACGAGAGCCATATAAACAAATTGTTTGAATCTCATCAAAGTCAATTGATTCGATTAAATCATGATGATATTGTCCTTCTTGTTCACCAAGCTCTAACATATCACCAAGTACAACCCATTTATTTGGACGCATTTGAGTTGTAGACATGAACGTAAGTGCTGCACGAACTGAAGTTGGTGCTGCATTATACGCATCATTGATGAAGAGTAAAGGACCGCATGTTACAAGTTGCATACGCATATTTGTAAGGGATACTTGTTTTAAGGAAGTGCGAATTTGATCGTCTGTCAAACCGATTGTATGTGCTACTCCCATAACTGCTACTGTATTTTTCACTTGATGGCTACCGAGTACAGGAATCATAAACTGTCCATTTAATAAACCATGCACTTCAAACTGACTTCCTTCTTCATTCGTTTCAATTTGATCTGCGTATAAATCATTCGTGCTTTCAAAACCAAATGACGTCGTTTGTAGTCCTTGTTCTTGTGCGACTAATTCTTGTAATAATGGTTCGTCGCCGTCAAAAAATAAACGTCCATTTTCTTGTAGCCCTTGAATGATTTCAAACTTGGCTTTCGCAATACCAGCACGAGAGCCAAGTGCCTCCATATGCGCTTCACCAATATTTGTAATGATGACATGATGCGGCTTTGCAAGCTTCGTTAAAAACTCGATTTGTCCAAAACCATCCATACCCATCTCTAAAATGGCAAATTCTGTATCTTCGTCTAAAGATAAAATAGTAAGAGGCATACCTAATTGATTATTAAAGTTACCCTCTGTTTTTTGAACTTTATAATACGGCATAAGCGTCCCAGCAAGTAAGTCCTTTGTTGAAGTCTTACCATTGGAACCTGTAATACCAATAAAAGTTGCTTGATGTTCTGCACGATACGCTTTCGCCATCTGCTGTAACGCTTCTTCTGCATCATCTACTAAAATAACAGGAATATTCGTCGGCATATTTGGTTCATCTTTTTGCCAAAGTGTCGCCGCTGCACCTGCTTCAATTGCTTGTTGAATATACTGATGCCCGTTCGTTTTTTCACCTTTAAAAGGAATGAATAAATCTCCTGGTTGTAAGGTACGTGTATTAATCGACACACCTGTAATCCATTCCTGTTGACCATTCACAGCCTCTTGTTGTAACCAGTTAGCTACTTGTTGAACTGTTTTTTTCATTTTACTTCCGCCACCTTATTGAAAATGAAGTTGTTGTTTCTCTTCAAAACGCTCAATTCCAAGTGTGATTAGCGCTTCAATTAATTCTGGATATGAAAGACCTGTATTTTTCCACAGAATCGGATACATACTTACAGGTGTAAAACCTGGTAATGTATTCACTTCGTTAATCAATACTTCATCATCTGCTGTTACAAAGAAATCGGCACGTACTAAACCACTTCCGTCCAATACTTTAAAGGCACGTTTTGCCATGTCCGTCATTTTTTGCTCAACTGCTTCTGAAACAGGTGCTGGAATTAATAATTCTGTACTACTATCTTTATATTTTGAATCATAGTCATAGAAATCAGTTAAAGGCTTGATTTCACCTGGAACAGATACTTTTGGTTCATCATTTCCTAGAACGGCCATTTCTACTTCACGTGCAACCACGCCTGTTTCGATAATGACTTTACGATCATATTTGAAAGCTACATCGATTGCCTCAATTAATTCTTGTTGATTTGAAGCTTTATTAACACCGACACTTGAACCAAGATTAGCTGGTTTTACAAACATTGGATACGTTAATTTTTCTTCCATCTCTTTTACAAGTGCTTGCTGTGATTTTTGCCATTCTTTACGAATAAAATACACATAAGGAACTTGTTTAAGACCTGCAATTTCAAATAGTTGCTTCATAACAACTTTATCCATCCCAGCAGATGAAGCAAGTACACCACAACCCACATAAGGAATGTTTAATACTTCTAAAAATCCTTGTACTGTGCCATCTTCTCCGTATGTACCATGTAGTAGTGGGAATACAATATCAAAAGGTCGCTCTTGTTGTGATAGTAAGAAACTTGAGATGTCATGTGGTTGCGCATCTTTTCCTTGATTGAATTGTAATGCTTCTACTGTTTCTACAGGTGCTGTTAAATAAGTGCCTTTCACCCATTCACCTTCACGCGTAATATAAATTGGCACGATTTCGTACTGATCATAATTTAGCGCTTGTGTCACCGCTTTTGCTGTTGATAAAGACACCTCATGCTCTGCTGATTGACCACCGTATAAAAGACCCAATTTTTTCTTCATTTTGACTTCCTCCATATACTCCATTATTTTCTTTTTATTTGGAATCTGAAAATCTTTGAACTTTACAAGACGTATTCTATTTTAGAAGGTTGCACGAATGAACCTTTTAACATATACCCAAATTTCAAGCTTTCAAAATAACATTTCTATCATAGCACTCTCAACATTTATTGGGGCAGAAAAACGTAAAAAGTTATCCTTCTTCATATTTTTTTCACCAAAAAAGCATCCCGAGTCGTTCAAGACGTTGGAATGCTCTAGGCTAATTAGTGAATATTTGCTTGAATCGTTGTTGTTGCATCATGTTTTAAAATAGCATTTAAATCATCCCAAATTTCATCTGGGAATTGAATGTCTGCTACATTACGAACTTCTAAAACATAGGCCACTTTTGGTTTCTCAACACGATACAATGATAGTAATATACCATCTTTTGCATCTTCTCTAATTTGTTCATAGTCTGTCGCCGTATAATGTGGGATACGTGAGAGTGGCTTTCTTCTCCAAAATGAAAGTGAACGTTCTTTCATCTGAATCAAATGATTGAACCATCTTGTTACAATTTGTGAGACTTCTTCTAAATCGCGCACATATACTTTTGTAAACTTCTCGCTTTTTGATTCTAAATAAACAAATCGATTTTGTAGCTGATGATAAAATGGTGAACGAATCGGCTCTTTTTTATGCCCAATGTATAATAATTCTGCTTGCTCTTGTGGTGTTAAAAGATTTAACTTTTTCTCATCGGAAAAATCGATCCAACACAAGTCGTTTTTTTTATCACTCATTTGCTTGGAAAATTTTGTTAACTCATTCTGTTCAACAAAAGCTAATCGCGTATGCATATTAAAAGAACCTTCTTCTGCATTTTGAATATTTTTTAAAAGCAGCAGATTTCCAAGCTGATCGACTGAAAAAATGAAATCTTGTAAATTCAACCCACTAAAAATAACGAATTGATTCAATTCATTCGTATGTATATATAAATGTCTCATATAATCATCTGCAGTGCGTATTTTTTTCGACAAGTCAATCACCTCTCTCCCCATTATCTATTATAAAATGAAATACGAAAATATGAAACATTTGTGATCTGTTTTCGTCACATCTTTGGTATGAAGCGTGTTACAATAATAAGCGTTATTGTACGCCAAAAGTTATTTTACATTTTTCGTTTGAATTGTTATAAGTTGTGGAATTTTAAGGTAGATACATATTCTTTTCAACTTTGGAGTTTAATATAAGTTAGGAGTTTGCTCAATGAAAATAAAAGTGGACGGGAAAATTTTGACGCTTTTAATTGTACTCTGCGCAATCAGTTGTACATTTATTTATACAGCCGTTGCAGGCTCAAACCAGTACGGCGACCCAAAAAGTTTTGTTATTAAACAGCTTGTTTTTTATGTAGTCGGTATTATTGTCATGATTGTGATTGCCCAAACCGATATTAATAAGTTAAAAACACTCGGTGTTGGTATGTATATCTTCACTTTTGTGATGTTGCTACTATTAATTGTAGCACCTGAAAGTATCGCAAAACCAATTAATAATGCAAAGTCTTGGTATCAAATTCCATTCGTCGGGACATTTCAGCCATCTGAATTTTTAAAGTTCGCCTTACTCATTTTGACGGCTTACATTATTGTGAAACATACGGAACGATATCCCGTAAAATCAATCAAACATGATTTCTTATTACTCGGCAAAATCGGTTTGCTTGTATTACCACCATCATTAATTGTCTATCAACAGCCAGATACTGGGATGATTATGTTATACTTTGCGATGATTTTCCCAATGCTGTTTTTCTCAAATATCTCGAAGAAAATTCTATTCCCAGTTTTAGCAGTTCCGATTGCGATTGTTTCAGTTGTTGCCTATATCTATATCTTTATGAATGATTTTTTCCAAAATAACCTTTTGACAAAATTATCTCCTCACCAACAGTCACGTATTCGTGGTTGGCTTGATCCTTTTAGTTATGGTGACTCTGCTTATCAAACACAAAAAGGGATTTTAGCAATTGGTTCTGGACAAGAATTTGGTAAAGGTTTATCAGGTAATAATGTT
The DNA here is from genome assembly GCF_030219945.1 of Kurthia sp. YJT4. Taxonomy (NCBI): domain Bacteria; kingdom Bacillati; phylum Bacillota; class Bacilli; order Caryophanales; family Caryophanaceae; genus Kurthia; species Kurthia sp. YJT4. Next base: position 2,705,044 of record NZ_CP126689.1, read on the forward strand.
TATATACCTGAAAAACATACCGATTTTATTTTTGCTAATATTGGCGAAGAAGTCGGTTTCATCGGTGCTTCATTCGTATTGATCGTTTTATTCTTATTACTTTATCGATTTGTACAAATTGCCTTATCAAATAAGTCACAATATACATCGTTATTAACTGCAGGAATTGTCAGCTTGCTGACATTCCAAATTTTCCAGAATGTCGGGATGACGATGGGGGTTCTTCCTGTAACAGGTATTACACTACCTTTCCTAAGTTATGGTGGTAGCTCACTCGTATCCAATATGTTACTCGTAGGTATTATGGCTGCTATTCAAAATGATAATGGTGATTACATGTTTACGACAAAAGAAGATTAATTAAAAACCTGTGCACGATTCACACTTCAAATGTGAACGTCACAGGTTTTTTTCATAATAAAAAACCAGCTACCCTTTTTTAAAGAAGGATACCTGATTGATTGTTTCATATGTACAAACTAAGTTGAAGTGCCTTGCACCACATCAAATTAGTTATGTGTTTGTGGTTTGTTTTTTGGCGGCGCGAGTGCTTTAAGTAATTCTAGACGAGATTTCGTTGCAGTTGCCTTCACACCAATTTTGGATAAGTTAGAAATAATTTTCGTTACATCTACTTCTCTCTTCATACTCTTACACCTCTCCTTGCTGTCATGAATTAAAACGATTTTCAAGAAAATAAGTTTCATACTTGACGGTTTTTTATTTGCTTTTTTCTTACATCTATCATATCATCTTTTGTCATTAAATTGTTTATCAATATTGTTACATCTTAATTTTTTACAAGAAATTTACAATTTTATTTCACAAAAAATTTGAATACAAATTATACTTACCACTATTTTATCTTATACTTACCACTATTTTATCTACTTTAAACTTTTAATTTCACTTTCTTGCATACCCCTATAGCGTATGTTATGTTATATATATCGTAACTCACCGGAATAGTCTTTCTATTTTACATACCCCCATTAGGTATGTTAAAGTATAACCATACAAATGAACGTAAAGGAGCGATGCTTTATGACAACTGTTCCTGAGTGTCACACAAATAATGAAGAGCGTAAAAGCCACCACCCAGAACATGTTAAGAAAAATCTGGTGACGCGATTGAATCGTATTGAAGGTCAAATTCGTGGAATTAAGGGTATGGTAGAAAAAGATGTATATTGTGACGATATCATCACACAACTCTCAGCAACACAATCTGCACTAAACTCTGTTGCAAAAGTATTATTTGAAGGACATTTAAAAGGTTGTGTCAAAGATCGCCTACAAAATGGTGACGAAGAAATACTAGACGAATTAGTCGTTACGATGCAAAAATTAATGAAAAAATAAGGAGTGCTTGAATATGACAGAAGAAATGCAATTACATGTTGAAGGAATGTCTTGTGGACATTGCGTAAAAGCAGTTGAAAGTAGTGTAGGTGCCATTGATGGTGTCGAAACTGTACGCGTTACATTGGATCAAGGATTAGTTGAAGTAACGTATAATCCTAGACAAGCCTCTGTAGAAGATATGAAGGCTGCAATTGAAGAAGAAGGATACACTGTAAAATAATTTATATTGGGTTGTCTTATATTAAGACAGCCCATTCCTTACAGAAAAATATACCCCCTATAGGTATAAAAGGAGCTGGACATAATGAGTAAATCAAATGAAATTAATCTCGATATTCAAGGAATGACCTGTGCAGCTTGTGCCAATCGGATTGAGCGTGGATTAAATAAGATGGATGGTATCGAAGCTAATATTAACTTGGCACTCGAAACAGGTAAAGTAGTTATCCATAACGATATGAGCGCTGAAGATGTCATTCAGAAAATCCAATCACTGGGCTATGACGCTGTTGTTCATCAAGATGAACAAGAAGGTACAGACTATAAGCAAAAAGAAATCAAACGTAAAACAACACAACTCATTGTCTCCATTATTTTCTCTTTACCACTTTTATGGACAATGGTCGCACATTTTTCTTTTACATCCCATCTATACGTACCTGAGCTATTTATGAATCCTTACGTACAGTGGGGACTTGCAACAGTTGTTCAGTTTGGTATCGGCTGGCAATTCTATAAAGGAGCATACTTTGCACTCCGTAATAAGAGCGCCAATATGGACGTATTAATCGTCCTCGGAACTTCTGCTGCTTACTTTTACAGCGTATATGTTGTTCTGCGAAATGAAGCAGCCATTGAACAAGGACAAATGCTCGATTTATACTTTGAAACGAGCGCTATATTAATTACATTAATACTCCTTGGAAAAGTATTTGAAGCGCGTGCAAAAGGTCATTCTTCTGACGCAATCAAAAAATTACTCAACTTACAACCTAAAACAGCCTTCATTGAAAAAGACGGCGAGCTACTCGAAGTACCTGCAAAAGAAGTCCAAGTAGGCGATATTTTAGTCATTCGCCCCGGTGCCTCTATCCCCGTAGACGGTGAAGTAGTATCAGGTTCATCTGCTGTAGATGAATCCATGTTAACAGGTGAAAGTTTACCTGTAGATAAAACCAGTGGTTCCAATGTATTTGCTGCTACTGTTAACAGTAATGGTACACTTCGTATTAAAGCAACGAATACAGGTAATAAAACGGTGTTATCAAATATCATTAAAATAGTTGAAGAAGCACAGGGTTCAAAAGCACCTATTCAACGTCTTGCTGATCAAATCTCCGGTATTTTTGTTCCAATCGTTATTGGAATTGCAATTTTAACATTTATTATTACACTCTGGGTTGTCGATACAACCTTTATTACAGCCCTTGAACATACCATTGCGGTACTCGTTATCGCTTGTCCATGTGCACTTGGTCTCGCAACACCGACATCCATTATGGCTGGTTCAGGGCGTGCTGCTGAAATGGGTGTTCTTTTCAAAACTGCTGAAGCACTAGAACAAACTCGTACAATTGATACAATCGTTTTCGATAAAACAGGAACGATTACAAAAGGACAACCTGTTGTTACAAACTTCTATGTGAATCGCTCACATGATGAGGAAGAAGTAATGCAGCTGATTGCTTCTGCTGAAAAAGCATCTGAACATCCTTTAGCACAAGCGATTGTGCACTATGTCGAAGAAACAATGAAAGTTCAAGCTGCAACGGATTTCCAAGCCATTTCAGGTCATGGTATTGAAGCAACAATTGAAGGTAAACAAGTAATTGTCGGAAACCAACGTCTACTTGAAAATCGTATGATTACAATTCACGATATTGAAAATTTCGATGAACAAGGAAAAACGATTATGTACGGTGCGATTAACGGACAACATGTAGCAACGATTGCTGTAGCGGATGAAGTGAAAGAAACATCAAAACAAGCAATGGCTGAATTGCATGCTTTAGGTATTAAAACCGTTATGCTAACAGGTGACAGAGAAGCTGTTGCACAAGCAATTGCTAAAGAAGTTGGCATTGATGAAGTCGTATCAGATGTATTACCAGCTGGTAAAGCAAATGAAATCAAACGACTTCAAAAAGACGGAAAAGTTGCAATGGTTGGCGATGGTATTAACGATGCGCCTGCTCTTGCAACGGCAGATATCGGGATTGCGATGGGAACAGGAACAGACGTAGCAATTGAAGCCGCTGACATTACAATTATGCAAGGTGACTTAATGCGTGTTGTACAAGCTGTTAAAATGAGTCGTGCCACTGTTCGAAACATTAAACAGAACCTCTTCTGGGCACTCGCTTATAACTCAATTGGAATTCCAATTGCCGCAATCGGCTTACTAGCTCCATGGGTTGCAGGTGCTGCCATGGCATTTAGTTCTGTATCTGTTGTACTCAATGCCCTTCGCTTACAACGTACAAAAGTATAAACACTCTTAAGGAGAAGCTGACACATCGTCGCTTCTCTTTTTTATGCTCTTTACTGTTTTAAGTTACTTGATTACGTGTATAGGTAAAGAATGGATTATTTTTATCTATTCCTCTTTAATCTACTAGGCATATTTGATTTTTTTAGTATAGTATAGAGTGTACAAAATGAAAGAAAGGAGGACATACTATGAATAAATCATTAATGCTTCTCTTATCCGTTCAATTCCTCGTATATGTTGGATTTGGGCTTGTTATTCCTGTTCTACCACTTGTAGTAACCGAACAAGGGTTTAGCGATATTCATGTGGGTGGCCTATTAACTGTCTATTCTCTCGCTAGCTTCTTCACGGCACCTATTTGGGGAAGTCTCTCTGATAAAATGGGACGAAAAAGACTTATTCTCATCGGGTTATTCGGCTTCAGTATGAGCTTCTTAATTTTTGCAATCTTCTCTGATTCATTAATCATGATGTATGTATCTCGTATTATCGGTGGTTTATTCTCTGGCGCACTTTATACATCGGTGACTGGATTTATCGGTGACTCATCTTCAGATGAAAATCGTAATATGTATATGGGCTTCATGGGGATGTCGATTGGTTTAGGCTTCATTTTCGGTCCAGCAATTGGTGGATTACTTGGTGCAATTAGTATTAATATGCCATTCTATGTATCATCTATTTTATTACTTATTTTATTAGTTTATGCATCGCTTGTGTTAAAAGACCCACCGCGTAAAGGTGAAGCCGAAAAACGTGCAATCATTCCAAAAGGAGCTTCAACTCTTTTAAAATATCGTGTACGTTATCTATTCTTCTTCTCATTCATGGTGACATTCTTATTAGCAGGTGTTGAATCAACACTTCAACTATTCCAAATTGATAAGATTAATATTACATCGGCTCAACTTGGCTCACTATTCTTATTTAGTGGATTAGTCGACTTTGCGATCCAAGGCGGTGTCGTTCGTAAAATCAAAGATGGTTCCGAATGGATTTTCATCATTATTGCACAAGTCGTAACCGCAGTTGGACTCGCTATGTTCCCATTCACAAGTAGTTTAGCATTCGCTGGTTTTGCACTCTGTGTATTTACAGCAGGTAACGCACTAGCTCGTACATTAACTACTTCGCTTGCTTCAAAAGAATCTGGTGGTAAGTATGGTACAGCCGCTGGTTTAAGCTACTCAATGGATAACTTAGGTCGAATTATCGGTCCAATGTTCTTTACATGGATATTTACAATGCAAATCAACTTACCTTATATCATTGCGGCTTCACTCGGTCTATTATCAATCTTTGTCATCTTAACATTCAAAGCAAGTAAAAAGACATTACGTGAACCACAAGTGAAGGTTGAAAAAACTTAACTAAAAAAACAGGCTCGGTATATTGTATCTCACAATACATGCCGAGCCTATTTATTTATCACAATAAAAAGCACACCTATTTGTATGATAGATGTGCTCTCTTTATTAAACTTCTGCTAAGTTTTGAGGTTCTTTTGAGTTGAATGTATCTTTGTCTAATTCACCTGTTGCACGAGCTGATGTTACACCAGCAACCATTGAACCACTTACGTTTAACGCAGTACGTCCCATATCGATTAATGGCTCTACTGTAATTAATACACCTGCTAAAGCAACTGGTAAGTTCATTGCTGAAAGTACGATAATTGCTGCAAATGTTGCACCACCACCAACACCTGCTACACCAAATGAACTGATAGCTACAACTAAAATTAATGTAAAGATGAAACTTGGTTCAAGTGGATTAATACCGACAGTTGGTGCAATCATAACTGCAAGCATCGCTGGATAAACACCCGCACAACCATTTTGACCAATTGATACACCAAATGATGCCGCAAAGTTCGCAATTGCATCTGGCACCCCTAAACGTTTCGTTTGAGTTTGGATATTTAAAGGTAAAGTACCTGCACTCGAACGTGATGTGAATGCAAAGATTAATGTTGTTGAAACCTTCTTCACATACGTAATCGGGCTAACACCTGTTAAGCTAATGATGATTAAATGAATAACAAACATTGCAATTAATGCTGCATAGGAAGCGATGACGAATTTCCCCATGTTGTAAATCGCACCGAAATCAGAAGTAGCAACTGTTGAAGTCATAATTGCTAAAATACCGAATGGAGTTAAACGTAAAACGATTTTTACAACATTCATTACTAATGCATAAATCGCTTCAATTCCTGTTTTAATTAAATCAGCTGTTTTTGCATCCTTACGACGTACACCTAGATAAGCAAAGCCTAAAAACGCTGCAAAAATAACGACTGCAATTGTTGAAGTTGGACGAGCGCCTGTTAAGTCTAAGAATGGGTTTGTAGGTAACAGATCAAGAATTTGTTGTGGTAAAGTACGGTCGCCCATTTCCTCTGTTTTTTGAACAATTTGTTCACCACGTTGTTGTTCTGCACTACCATTCATTAATGAACTTGCATCTAAATTAAAACTTGCTGCTGACGCAATACCTACTGCTGCTGCAATACCTGTTGTTGCAACAAGTGTAATTAAAATAATGGATGCCATCTTACCAAAATTCTTACCGACAATTACTTTCGTGAATGCCGCAACAATTGAGATAAATACTAATGGCATTGCAACCATTTGTAGTAATTTCACATAACCTGAACCGATAATGTTAAACCAATCGGTTGATTGAACCAAAATATCTGATGTAGCACCATATGTAAAATGTAATGCTAAACCATATAAAATCCCTAGTCCCAAACCTGTAAATACACGTTTAGAAAAAGATACCTTCTTTTTATTCATAACGACTAATAAACTAATAAGACCAATTAAAATAACAACATTTAATATTGTTAAAAAGATACTCATGGATGTTCCTCCTCTTTGACAAAAGATATTCTTTCGTTGCTTTTCACATAATAATATAACAATACCTATCGGTCAAGTATGTTTTATTCATAAATATAATATTACTTCTTTCCAATGAAGGAGTAAGATATACTTATAAGGAAAAATTAGGAGGGAGAAATCATGTTAATTAGCGATACAACTCATCTCATTTCATATATCGTTTCGGTGACATTATTTTTCAATATCATACTTGCTCTTGCTATTATCTTTTTGGAAAGACGCGAATCATCTTCGATTTGGGCATGGCTTCTCGTACTTTTCTTTATTCCCATTGTCGGGTTTATTTTATATTTACTACTTGGACGTAAACTGACAAGACGACGTATGTTTAGATGGAGTGGACGTAAAAAGATTGGTATCGAAACATTAGTTGACTATCAAATTGAATCGATTAAAGAAGGTAGTTTTGAATATAAATTATCTGAAACAGCTTCAAAATATAAAGAACTTATCTACATGAACTTGTTATCAAATCACGCTGTTTTAACACAAGATAATCACATTCATATCTTCGATGATGGACAAGATAAATTCGATCGTCTTTTAGAAGATATTGCTGAAGCTAAACATCATATCCATATTCAATACTACATTTTTAGATTAGATCGACTAGGCACACGCATTTTAGATGCACTCATTGAAAAAGCGAGGCAAGGTGTACAAGTGAGAGTCCTCTATGATGAAATGGGATCACGCGGTGTGCATAAAAAAGATTTTAAAGCTTTAATTGAACAAGGAGGAGAAGTAGAAGTATTCTTCCCGTCTGTTCTTCCTTTAATCAACCCACGTATGAACTATCGTAACCACAGAAAAATTGTTGTAATTGATGGAAAAGTTGGTTATATCGGTGGCTTTAACGTAGGCGATGAATATCTAGGTTTAAAAGAGAAATTTGGTTACTGGCGTGATACGCATCTACGTATTAATGGCAGCTCTGTTCAACCATTACAAACACGTTTTTTACTTGATTGGAATCAAGCATCTGATCGTAAAAATTTAGAGTATGAAGATAGTTTCTTCCCAACATTTTATCGTCAAGGGAATACAGCTATTCAAATCGTATCATCTGGACCTGACTCAGATTGGGAGGCAATTAAAAACGGTTATATTAAATTAATTAATATGGCTAAAAAATATGTATATATTCAAACACCTTATTTCATTCCCGATGATGCTTTTATTAACGCTGTACGCATTGCTTGTCTATCTGGAATTGATGTACGCATTATGATTCCAAATAAACCAGATCACATTTTTGTTTACTGGGCAACTTACTATTATGTTGGTTTATTAATTGAAGCTGGCGCAAAAGTATATGTTTATGAAAATGGCTTTTTACACACAAAAATGGTCGTAATTGATGACGAAGCAGCTTCTGTCGGAACGGCAAATATTGATTCACGAAGCTTTAAATTAAACTTTGAAGCAAATGCGTTTATCTATGATACCGATGTAGCACATCAACTGGCTGAACTATTTGAACGCGATATTTTATATTCTTCTGAGCTAACACCTGAAAAATATAAAAATCGTTCAACCATCATTAAACTGAAAGAATCTATTTCTCGATTGCTATCACCTATTTTATAACGAAAAAGAACTCCTGTATGACTTGTTTATAATCATACAAGAGTTCTTTTTTATTATCCTTTTGCACCGAGATATTCTTCTAATGTCGAGTTATTCTCATAAATTTCTGTCGCTATTTTTTCACCTACATAGCGGAAATGCCACGATTCATGTTTATACCCTGTGACTTTTTCTTTTCCTTTTGGATAACGCATAATAAAACCATATTTATGTGCATTTTTAGCTAACCATTTACCTGCTTCTGTTTCACCAAAACGGTCATCCGCATAGTCTCCTGGCTTTCCTACCTCACCGATATCAAAGGCTAAGCCTGTTTGATGTTCGGAAAACCCTGGACGCGCACTATACGTATCTGCAGCCTCTTTTCCATCTCTTTTCACATAGCCATCATATAAAACTTTTTGACGATCGTATGAGCGATATGTGCTAAATGCATCAAATGTATATCCTGCTTTTTTAGCCGCTTTATTTAATTGTTCAAATGCTTTTCGAGCTTCTTTACTTTCACCTGGCGCAAAATTTTGAGGCATTGGATATACTTTGTTCGCAATTAAAACACCTTTTACATAGTGTTCTTTTTTAGGTGTTTTTTGATTAATAATATAACCACCTGCATCTCTTTTCTCTTGTTCTTTTTCAGTGTTAGTCGTTTGCTGTGATGTTTGTTCTTTTTTGGGTTCGTTCGATTGCTCTTTTTGCTCACTACAAGCTGCTAATAGAATGCTACTACTTAGTAAAAGTGTTGCAGTCCATGTAAATGTTTTTAATCGCATCACTTTTCCTCCTTTATTCTCTGTTCCTTTTATCTTCACTAAAAATGCAGCATCTCATCAAGAGATCCTGCACTTTTCATTACTTGATTGATTCAATTGTAAGACGTTACTTACATAAAAAGGTTCACAAATAGAATACCTGCTGAAGCAATACCGAAGAAAATCGATAAATTGCGCATCCAGCGTGATTCTTTTTCAAAACCTTTTGAAGCCATATCTTTTGCACGCACTGCATTTGTTAATGTAAACATAAGTGTAATACAAAATACTGCCCAGTTGAAATTTTGTTTAATTAGTAAGAATACCGCTAATACACTCGTAATTAAAACGGCGATTCCCATAATTCTTTTCGACACGTTTATTTTCCTCCTCTAATAAAAAAGGCTGTCCTCTTTTACATGCAACTGAGAATCACAGATGGATTTTCAATTGTATTATGTAAATAGAGAGACTGCCTTTGTCTAAGCTCAACACTTATTTTTTCTTTTTCTTCTGTTGTTTCGCAGCACGCTCTGCTGGTGTTAATTTACGTTTTTCAGCGGGAGCTTCTGGTTCAGATTCAACTGTACCACCGAATAGCTTTTTCTTTGGTGCAGGTTCTTGACCTTCTGGTACTGCTGGTGGATATAGCTTACGTCCAATGATTGTTTGAAGTACAAGTAGTGCACCACTAACAGACCAATATAGAGGTAAAGCAGCCATACTTGTGAACGAAATGAACATGATCATAATCGGTGAGATGTACATCATAAGCTTCATTTGTTTCTTTTGTTGCTCTGGAATTGTCCATAGAGATACTTGTGCTTGGAAGAAGTATACAGCACCCGCGATTAATGTCATCGCAATATCCGGATCGCCCAGTTTGAACCATAAGAAGTGATGCGATTGTACATCTGCAGAATAACGAATTGCATAGTACAGACCCATGATAATCGGCATTTGAATAATCATTGGTAAACAACCCATGTTTAATGGATTTACACCATGCTTCTTATATAGTCCCATCATTTCTTGTTGTAGAGCCATTTGCTCTTCTTTAGACTTCGCTTGCTTTAATTTCTTTTGAATATCGTCCATTTCAGGCTTTAACTTGTCCATTTTTTCTTTCATACCTTGTTGATTCTTATAGTTACGAATCATGAATGGCATTAAAATAAGACGTACTAAAACTGTGATAATAATGATGGCACCACCATAACCACCATCTAGAACTGTATTACCAAAGAAATCAATTAAAAACTCCATCGGCTTTACGAATGTGCTATAGAAGAAGCCTTCTTGGTTCTCTACTGCTTCACATCCCGCTAAAATAAACGGCGCTAAACCGAGGATTGAAATTAATCCTAGTTTCTTTTTCACTATTTTCACCTACATCAATTTTTTCACTACTGTGAAGTATACAGTATGTTAGTACAATTAATCAAATCAAAGAAAGGTACATTTAAGACATTTTATAAAATTCTTTCTGGTAGTTGAAAACGGAAATACTCATGATCAACTTGATCGCGGAAATGTTTTGGTGTTAACCCAACATATTTTTTGAAAATTCGCGTGTAATAACTTTGGTTACAGAAGTGGAATTGCTCAGAAATGTTTGAAATACTTTTGTTCGTATGACGCAAGTAATACTGTGATTCTTCCACACGACGTACATTTAAATATTCAACTAATGTAATGCCCACATGTTCCTTAAAAATTCGAGATAAATGTGATGTACTGATTGAGAAATGAAGTGCAATATCTTCAACTGATAAGTCAGTCTCTACTTCGTCATCTATGTACATAATTACTTTGTTTACAGTTTGATGCTTATAAGAAGGCTGTTTTCTTTCTGAAATTACATAAATGTAAAATTCAATTAAGTCATCTGCGAACTGTAAAAATTCAGCATCGTTCATTCTTTCATCAATCATCTCTACGCATGCTGCGTTAAATGCAAATGCTTTTTTAAATGGAGCTTGATTCTCTACTAATTTGCGTGTTACCACAGAAGATAAAACAACGAAGTAGTGTCGAATTGCTCGGAAAAAGTGCTTGCCTGAACGCTCTGAAAGAATATCAATTAGCTTGCCTAGTGTTTCTTTTGCAGCTTCTTCTTCTAATTGATAAATTTCTCTTACTAATTGCGCTTCAATATCAAAGAATTTGTCGATACCATCGTAGCGATTCATCGTTTCAATTTCTTGAAAGTATCGCTTTGAAATAGCTTCTGAAATCGAATATTGGTGTTGTAGCATAAGCTTCCCCATCTTTCTAAAATTACGCATTTTGTAATAACCCACTTTATACTATATAACGAAAATAGTAATATGAAAATAGTTTTAACCCTATTCACACAAAAAATGTAAAAAAATATAAATTGAGCCTTTATACTTACTTTCCTTACACACAAAATACCTGTTTTTTATAAAAATTATACATTAATATTAATTAAAGGGAAAGACCACGTTCCTGTTTTTTATGATAAATTTTGCATTTTTTTCACAGATATATACTATTTTTTTCGACTGTAATTCCATAAAATGAAGCTATTTATCGTTCAATTTTATCATATAACTACTTTTTTCAGGTTGTTTTATTTTCTTTTCTTAAATTTACCTCATTGATGTAGTAAAATGTTATAATAGTGTGTAAAATAAGATTATGAGAAGACAAGGAAAGAAACGAGGTATGAATTAATGGATCCAAGATCAATTGAGGAATTGATAGAGGTTATTAAGGAGTTTTTCCCGGACAATACATCAATTGTTGTTTCAGACACAAAAGAGTATCTTTATTACCAACCAAGTAAAAAGATTGATTTAAAAATCAAGCCGGGTGACCCAATTCCAGAAGGTTCGGCAACACATAAAGCACTAGATTATGGTCAAAAAATTAATTCATTTATTGAACCAGATATCTTTGGTGTTCCTTATTACGGTATGTCAATTCCACTTATGGAAGAAGGCGAGCCAAAAGGTGCAATTACAGCTGTATTCCCACAAAAGCCATCACCATTCTTAACAAATTATATTACAGTCAAAATTGATGATTGCTGGTACCCTGTAAAACACAATGAAGTGATCTACTTAGAAACACAACTTCGCAAAACTTTCGTTAAGACGATGTCTAAAGAAGGTTACCACCGTTTAAATTTAAGTGATTTAGAATTATTCTTATCGCCAGATACCTTTATTCGATGCCATCGCTCATATATCGTTAACATTGATTTCATCGATGAAATCCAACCAGACTCACATTCAACATTTTTATTAATCATGAAAGACGGCACAAGAATACCTGTCAGCCAACGCTATGCAAGTTACTTCCGTCGCTCTTTAGGTTTTTAGTTTATATGTAAATCCAAAGTATGCTTTTAATAGCTACTTTGGATTTTTTCTTTTTTATACCATATTTCATTTGTTATTGTATCGTTAAAACTATATTGTAGAAATATTCTATTTTCTATTTTCAGCAAATATTTTCCCTATTAATCATTTTTTAAACCCTTTCATGCATTAAAGAACTATATGTGACAATTTAGTGATAAAATTTTTTTGAACTAAATTTTCCAAAAAAATAATATTTATTCTAGATAGAAAAGGGGAGTTTTTCATGGTTGCAAAAGTTGAAGAAAGATTACGCGCCACAGCACTTGCTCATAAAGTAATGTCTGCTGAAGAAGCGGCTCGTATTATTACAGATGGTATGACTCTTGGTTTAAGTGGCTTCACTCGTGCTGGAGATGCTAAAGCTATTCCAATGGCATTAGTTGATCGTGCAAATGCTGGTGAAAAATTTAAAGTAAACGTATTCACAGGTGCTTCATTAGGTTCAGATATTGATGCTTTAATGTCAGACGCTGGAATCGTTAATAAACGTCTTCCATTCCAATTAGACCGCACAATGCGCAGTCATATCAATAAGCAAGATATGTATTTTGTGGACCAACATTTATCAGTAACAGCTGAATACTTACGTCAAAATGCTATCGATGCAATTGATGTTGCTGTAGTAGAAGCTGTCGCAATTACTGAAGATGGTATGTTAATCCCAACAACTTCTGTTGGTAACTCACCAATCTATGTTCAAACAGCTAAAAAAGTTATCGTTGAGTTAAACTTGGCTTCATATGAACAATTAGAAGGTATTCATGATATTTATGTACCAGAAGCACAGGGCGAACGTGGACCGATTCCACTTGTAAACGCTTCAGATCGCATTGGTACAATCGGTATTCCATTAGACTTTGATAAAGTAGCTGCAATCGTATTAACAGATCAAGTAGATACACCAACTACAATGACTGCAATTGACGATGAAACACAACAAATCGCAGATCATATTATCGACTTCTTCCGTAAAGAAGTAAAAGAAGGTCGTCTAACAGAAACACTTGCACCATTACAATCAGGTGTTGGTTCTGTAGCAAATGCTGTTCTTGGCGGTATGGCAAACTCAGAATTCAAAGACTTAGAAGTTTATTCAGAAGTACTACAAGACTCTGTATTCGATTTAATCGATGCTGGTAAAGTAAAATTCGCTTCTGGTTGTGCAACTTCTCTTACAGCTGAAAAATTAGACGCTGTATTTGGTAACTTAGAACGTTATAAAGATAAACTTTGCTTACGTCCACAAGAGATTTCAAACCATCCTGAATTAGTTCGTCGTATGGGTTTAATCGCGATGAATACAGCACTTGAGTTTGATATCTACGGTAACGTAAACTCTACACATGTAGCAGGTAATAAAATGATGAATGGTATCGGCGGTTCTGGTGACTTCGCTCGTGCTGCACGTACGTCCATCTTCATTACAAAATCATATGCTAAAGAAGGCAAAATCTCATCTGTTGTACCATTCGTTTCACACGTTGACCACAACGAACATGATGTAGATGTTGTTGTAACTGAACAAGGTTTAGCTGATTTACGTGGTTTAGCTCCACGCGAACGCGCTGAACTAATTATCGAAAAATGTGTACACCCTGATTACAAACCAGCGTTACGCGCTTACTTAGAAGAAGCGAATACACGCGGCGGGCATACACCTCACGTACTTGAAAAAGCATTCTCATTCCATACGAACCTAGCTCAATATGGTCAAATGCTTCCTCCTGTACATGCTTAATTTATGATACAAAAAAGGAATCACGTCGCTATAATGACGTGATTCCTTTTCTTTTACACAATTATTTCTTTTCTTGTTCTTCATTTTGGTATTGAACAGAAGTTAAACCACCTTCTGCTACCATTTCATCTTCTTCAATTTTGTAGTCTTTTTCAGGATTACCAGTAATGCTATCATCATAGTGTGTTGCATGTACAACTTTTTCATCATTATGACGCTCTTCACCTGTTTTATCTTTATTGGCATTTACGTACTCATTTACTTTATCTTTTGTGCTGTTGAAAGCAGCTAATGCTTTTTCACGATTTTCTGGTTTCTTTAAGTATGCATAAGCTCCTGCTGCTAAACTTGCTAATAATAATGTTTTCTTTTTACTCATAATAAATTCCTCCCAGTTAAGTTCATTAAAACTATTATACCCGAAACAACTTTTCCTCAACCTAACATTTACTATTTTCTATATTACATTTAAGTAACCTAATATTTCAAATGATACAAATTCTATTTTTTTTGAAATAAATTGTTTACATTACCTATATTTTGTATGTATAATATATAAGGATTCTAGAGTTAGTGAACACTAACTTTTATGTAGAGAGAATTAGAATCTCGTCAATAATCTGTTCGCTCGTCTTAGTTGTTGAACGGATTTTTCGATTTTAACTTCATCTAGAGGGGGTAGCGGAAACTACTCTCTTTTTTTATGACGTATTTGCTCATTTGAGGTGATTCAATATGTATGAACCAAAGAGTACAAAAGGAAATCTAACGAAACAACGTATTTTACATATCGCGCGCAGTCTATTTTATCGTCAAGGCTACGACTGTACATCAACAGCACAAATTGCAAAGCAGGCTGATATTTCGGAAGCTGCTATGTATAAATATTTTAAAAATAAACATGATTTATTATTAGCTACTGTTCAACCAAGTGTTTTATTTAATCGTACAAAAGAAGAACTTATTTCTTTGCCGAATGATGAATTAATTCAACTATGGACTTCTGATTTACTTGAAAAGATTTTTGCTAACCGTCCACAATTTACAATTTTATTTACGGAAGCGGTTCGCCACCCTGAGCTATCAGAACAATATACAACGAGTTTATATGAATTAACACATGGAGATCATGAAATTTTAAGGCGAATGAAACAAGGTCGAATAATGGAAATCGATTTGAAGTTATTACAAGTTGGTATTATCGGTGCAACATTGTCGATGGTACAACATACCTTTATTTATAAGCCTGAAACTGAATTCACACATGTGCCAGAGCATATTAAGAAAACTATCTTTCAACTCATTCAAGGTGAGCTGTTAAAAAAAGAACAGGAGAAATTGCAGTAATCTGCACTTCTCCTGTTCTTTTTCTTATTGCATAGGTGGTAATGTTTGATCGGTTGGCTTTGGTTTACGTACAAAGCACATAATTGCTGCGATATAATATAAAATTGATGTAATACTAATCAATCCTGATAGTACACCTGCTGCGATTAATAGACCACCTGTTGCGTTCATGCTTTTATTCTTCATTAGATAAACAAACGCGATAATACCTAAAACAACTGAAATCACTAATAATGCGACAATCACCCAACCAAATGTATTAACGAACGGTTGAATGACATCAATAGCTTCTTGCATCTCCTCAACAGTTATTTGTTCTTGCCCTGTCTGATTTTGTTCGACTACAATTTCTTCAACCGTATTTGGATCATCAAAAACGACGCCAATACCGAAGATTATAACAGACATTAAACCTATTCCTAGTACACTACAGATGATTGCTGCCATCGTTAATACTTTTTCTACAGTTCTTTTCATATTCTCATCCTTTCAATTTTTTATTCTACATATTATTGGGTTAATTTCAAATAATTTCATAAAAAGAAACCATCTTCCCATGTAAATCTACGGAAAAGATGGCTTTTGGTTTCATGCTTTTGATACTTTTATGTCATCATATGTGTTCGAACGCTCGAAAGCTGCGACAACATATGAACAAACTGGCTCCATTTTATAATGATTTTTACGCGCGTAGTTCGCTGCAGTATCTAATAATTGTTTGGCAACACCTTGCCCTCGAAGCGAATCATCTACGAATGTATGATCCATCACCATAACATCACCTAATTGCGTCCACGTAATTTCAGCAACATTTTCTCCATTGACTTCATGGATATAAGCACCTTGATTTCCGTCTTGTTTTAAACTAAATTCCATTTCATCAACCTCCTTTTCCATAGTTTACCACAATTTATTGAATTTTAAGTGGATGAAGACTCGCTTCTATTTCTGTACGTTTCGGTTCTAAAAATGGTGGAAGTGCTAATTTATTTCCCATTTCATCTAATGGTTCATCTGCATCAAAACCTGGTTCATCTGTTGCTAGTTCAAACAGAATGCCGTTTGGATCACGATAATACATTGAACGGAAATAGTAACGGTCTACTTTTCCAGATGTTACATAACCAAGTTCATCAAATTTTTTAACCCATTCATCATATTCCTCAAAATTGTTTACTCTAAACGCAACGTGATGCACACTGCCTCTACCTGGTCTTTCCATCGGTAAATCGAGTCTTTGTTCAATATGCACTTCTCCTGCTGGTCCTCCAAGACCTGTTGAAAATACTAAGATGTTCGGTTGGTTTGGCACAAGTGATGGATAGCTTCCGATATATTCAAAACCAAGTACTTTTGTTAAAACACGTTCTGTCGCCTGTGTATTACGCAGTGTCAATGTCACACCACCTAATCCAACAATCGCATATTCAAGTGGAATATCATCCACTTTCCAAGGCTCTCCATATGGAATGCCCGAACCGTCATCTACAACAAGTAAAAAACGCGCCAAGTCTTCGTCTCGAAACGGCAATACTTTACGTCCAAAACGTTCTTCAATTTCTCCGTGTTCAACACCAAGCTCATCGAAGCGTTGAACCCAAAATGCTAGTGCTTCTTCTGATTTCACACGAAATGCTGTGCTATTAATACTCGATACACCTTCATGTGTTCTACCTGCCATTGGGATATCGAAGTATGTCATATCTGTACCTGGTGTTCCAACTGCATCCGCATAAAATAAATGATATGAAGATGTATTATCCTGATTTACAGTTTTTTTAACTAGACGCATTCCTAAAATACGTGTGAAAAAATCGTGATTTCGTTCGATATGTGAAGTAATAGAAGATACGTGGTGAATACCACCTAATTGTAATGTCATATAAAACACTCCTTTTAAAAATTATCTTGAATTCGAGATATTTATTGCATTTATCTTAACATGCTTTATTTTAAATTGCAAAATAAAAAGCAATTGATGTTTTCAGCTCTACATCAATTGCTTTTATCTAATTAGTTAAACCAACCTTTTACTGTATCTACAAGGTTTTGGAAGAAGTTCTTCACACTCGCCCAGAAACCAGTATCACTATTAATATCATTTTTGATATTGTCTAGTTTATCTTTAATTGTGTTATTTAAGTCATCTAGTTGTGAAGACCATTTACCAAAGTCGATGTCTAATTTACTGATTTTATCCATTAAATCAACTAGCATTTGACGATCTTGGTCGCTTAGTTGAATGTTTAATGTGCTTAGTTTATCATCGACAATTTGAGCTACTTCTTCTTTTGTAGCTGGCTTTTGTTTTGCAATTTCTTGCTTAATTTCTGTTAGTAACTGACTTACTTTTTCATCTGAAACATTTGAATTTTTTGCTAAACCTGTTGCTACATTTAACTCTTGGTTTGCTACATCTGTACGGTCTTTATCGAGCTTTTTACCTGTTGTTGATTCATATGCTTTATAAATACCTGCTAATGCAGAATGTCCTGTTACAGGTTTTGGTGCCGCTACATCTACTTTTGCATCATCTACACCTGCAGTTAACATTGCATTGGCATACATATCAGACGTTACTTCTGTAATATCATCTGGTGTGACAATATTAATCGCTAAGCCTTTTCCTTTATCTTGTGGCGTGATTTTTGCTGATGAGTATAGTCTTGCGCGTGGATTACCATCTTGAATATACTTCGCAATATCCGCTCCTGTAACAGTGATTTCTTCTGTTTCCTCATCTGCTGCTACATTTAAACTTTTCTTCACTTTTTCTTTTTCATCTGCTGTCAATGAATCACCATATACAGCGATTGGTACACCTAGTTTTTCATTTACTGCATCTTTATTCGTTTGTGTAGCTGTACTAGCTAAACTAATTGTTGGTGCTGCAATAGACGTTGTTGCCAGACCAATAGCTGCTACAACTGCGATTACTTGCTTTTTCATATATTCTTACACTCCTTTACAAATTCTTCTGCTTCTTTCGCGCTATACAATAATACGAAAAAATAAGGGAAAGGTTTCTTTATTCGTTTATAACATCTTTTTTATACAATTGAGTATGAAAAAAAGGAGGATACCTACGCATAAAGCTACGGCTCCTCCTGTTAAAATGAGAGGGGAGTTGGAATGACTTCGAATAGAAGTTATTTTAGAATAGTCCATCCATCTTCTTGAACAATTCTTCCTGCTTTCATTAATGTACCTAATGCACGTTTGAAAGCTCCTTTACTCATGTTAAACATCTCTTTAATTTCTTCAGGTGAGGATTTATCACCGAATGGCATTTTACCGCCTGCTTCTTGAAGGTAGGCAAAAATTTGATCTGCATCTTCTGATAAACGCTCATATACACGTGGTAACATGGAAGCGTTCACTGTACCGTCTTCTTTTACTTCAATCACGCGAACGGTTACGTCAGCACCTAGTCTTGGTTCTGCTTTACGCTCTGATTCATGAACAAAAATACGGTATGGTACATCAACACCAATTAAAAATGTACCTACAGGTAATAAACGATATGGTCTTGCTACAATATTTTGATTGAATAATGATGGGTCTGCGTCTTCATAAAGCTCTAAAAAACGATCTTCATTAATTAAACGACCAAATAGTCCACCATTACGATCAACACGTAATGTCACATATAGATGATCGCCTGGCTCTGGCCATAATTCACGAAGTGTTGGTAGATCTTCT
Source organism: Kurthia sp. YJT4 (assembly GCF_030219945.1). Lineage (NCBI taxonomy): Bacteria > Bacillati > Bacillota > Bacilli > Caryophanales > Caryophanaceae > Kurthia > Kurthia sp. YJT4. The sequence goes on from NZ_CP126689.1 coordinate 2,724,330, forward strand.
GCTGGAACGAATACTTCACGCGAAGTACCGATATCGATTTTTGCACCATCATGTTCACTTACATGTAATACTTTTGCAAAACCATATTCATCTTTTAAGATATGCGGGATTGCTGTTGTTGCAGCTAAGTCGCCACGACGGTCAGCATATAAGAATACTTCAACATGATCATTCAATTGAAGTTCTTCTTCTACATCTGATGCATTTAACGGAATATCTACCTCATCATTCGTTAAAATATATTTTGAATCTAAAATTTCCTTTACGACTAATTTTGTAACGTCGCCTACTTGTAATTGTGTCACTTTATGACTCCTTTCGCACTAAAGAACGGGTTTTATTGTTAATCTTCTTGTTGATTCCTAACAACTTCAAGCTTTTGAAGAAACTCGGGATTTTCTTCTAGCACTTGAATCAGATCTGCTATTCGATCAATTGAATTCCAACTTAAATGATGCTCGATTCCTTCCACATCATGATAAATCAGCTCCTCATTCACACCAATGAGACGCAATAACTTTTCTAATAAGCTATGGCGATCGACTAATCTCTTTCCTAGCTTCGTACCTTTTGAAGTTAAAGTTAAACCACGATAACGCTCGTACACTAAATAGCCATCCTTATCTAACTTCTGAACCATCTTTGTAACAGAAGAAGGAAGCACTGATAGAGCTTCTGCGATATCCGATACACGTGCATAGCCCTTCTGATCAATTAATAAATAAATCTGTTCGATGTGATCTTCCATACTAGGTGTCGGCATCTAGTTCCCTCTCTTTCAATGTCTTATCCTTCTATCTTACTACATGGAAACATAAAACGTAACTACTTCAAGAGAAAGGTCAATTATTTGTACTAATCAGAACTTTTTTTGAAATCAATGAGAAGAACTTTCATCAATTTTAGCGTAAACACAGGTATCACGAAGGTGAAGACCACTTGCATCTAAACAATCATTTCGTAAAATACCTTCTAGTTCGTATCCCGTTCTTTCTGCAACAGCACGACTACGAACATTATCTCGATCACAGCGAATTTCAATTCGTTTCGCACTTAATTCTTCGAAAGCAAACTCTGTAATACGTTTGACTGCTTCTGTCATATACCCATTCCCTTCAAAACGGTCATCAATCCAATAACCAATCTCAAATTTCGGAATTTCCCAATCAATTCGATGTAGCCCTGAGCTTCCAACAAACTCTCCTGTTTCTTTTAAAAATACGTGGAGGCGTAAATCTTTTCGTGCTAAGAAATTCGCATTTGCTTCACGTAATGTTGCACGTACTTCTTCGCGTATAGCTTCTTTTTGAGCCCATGGCATGTAGGCTTTTAAAGAACGCGCAGAACGCTTTTGTGCTTCAAATACAGCATCTGTATCATCTAATTCTGGCATGCGAATCATTAAGCGCTCTGACTCAAAGCTCGATTCAAAGTCCCAATTAATTTGAGGCTTTGGACGTTCCTCTGTTACGTCATCCCAGCAAACTGGCGTTTTTACACCCGATAAAAAATCTTCGCGTGTAATACCATATGTGATTGCATCGTAGTATTCACCTTCTTTTGGTACGTACCATGCCTTTCTAAAATGCGCTTCCTTCACAAAGCCTACACGTTCAAATGTTTTACGCATTGCAACATTATCTTGACGTGTATGACCTTCTAAACGAATTTTACCAGGTAATTTAAAAACATATTCTGAAACTAATCGAAGTGCTTGTAGACCATAACCTTGTTCACGATACTTTTCTGCAATTCTTAAATCGAAAATTGGAATTTCATCTTGTAAATCATAAAGTTGAACAATACCTACTTTTTCACCCTCTGTATTCTCTACCCAAAACGTCTTCACATCGTCTGACTCATAGCCGCCTTCTTCAATCGCCTTTTCAATTAATTCTCTCCCTGGGTGAGAATTCACGTGATAAGGCCATACATTCGTTGTTAAAAATTGAATCAATGGTTCTTGTTCTTCAATCGTCCATTCCTTTAATTCCATTGTATTTCCCTCTTTTTTCTATTTTATATGAATCATTTTTATTTTATACAGGTTCGAATAAAGTCATTTCTTCGAATGTATTGAGTATATTAAAATCTAGCATATTATTCAATTTTTCATATACATTTAAAAAGCTCTACTACATGTCGAGGTCATGTAATAGAGCTTTTATTTATACAATTCTTCCACCTAAGTACAGCCCTATTAAAAAGAAGATAAAGCTTACAATAAGTGTACTTCCCGTATAAATTATTGCAGTCATATATTTTTTCTGTTGTGTCAAACGAACAAAATCAAAGGCAAAAGTAGAGAATGTCGTATAACCACCTAATATACCTAACGTAATAAACGCGAAGACAATTTGACTTTGTATGTTATAAATAATCATGAATCCCATAATCAAACTACCAATAACATTTACAATAAATGTAGCTATATAAAAAGGGCTTTGATATTTTTCGAAAGCAAGGACTGTTACGTAACGAAGAATTGCTCCAATCCCTCCACCTAGTGCAATCCATAAAATCATACTATCTGTTCTCCCCTCTTACGCAGGAGTAAAAAGCCTATGAATGCAGCTAGAAAGCAACTAATTGTTATTCCAATTGCATAGAGACTTGCGTAGAAAGGATTTACTTCAAAATGAGTAAACCATTCTGCTGAAAAAGATGAAAATGTAGTAAAGGACCCTAGTACACCCGTTGTCCAAAATAATTTCCAAACAGGTGCGGACCTTTGTAAATAGTATGCTTGTAAAGCCCCCATCGAAAAGCTACCTACAATATTCACAATCCACAATACCACCTCAGCAGGTGACCATAGAATAACAAAGTAGCGAAGCGTTGCTCCAACAGCTCCTCCTAAAAATACCGCTAAGAAGTTCATTCGCTTTCCTTTAACTGAAGTAATACTGGGCAATGATCACTCCCTAAAATGTCATCATGAATTTCAGCTTTTTGAATCGTATGAGCAATTCGGTTCGACACAATAAAGTAATCAATACGCCAACCGATATTGCGATCACGCGCTTTATTCATATAAGACCACCAACTATATTTACCTTCTTCTTCAGGATAAAGGTAACGGAATGTATCTGTAAAACCCGCTTCGAGTAAAGCGGTCATCGCTTGTCGTTCTTCCATTGTAAATCCAGCATTACCTACATTTGTTTTTGGATTTTTTAAATCAATGGCTTCATGTGCCACGTTCAAATCTCCACAGTAAATGACAGGCTTTTTCGCATCTAATTGTTGCAAATAATTTTTTAATTCCACTTCCCACTCCATACGTCCAGAAAGACGAGATAAGTCACGTTTAGTATTGGGTGTATATACATTCACCAGATAAAACTTTTCATATTCAAGCGTAATAATCCTACCTTCTTCTTCACTTGTTTGTTCCCCCACACCATAATGTACAGAAAGTGGCTTATGCTTAGTAAAGATGGCTGTACCAGAATAGCCTTTTCGCTCAGCATAGTTCCAGTATTGATAATAGCCTGGTAAATCTAATTCAATTTGACCTTCTTGGCATTTTGATTCTTGAATACAAAAGAAATCTGCCTCGACAGCTTGAAAGTATTCCATAAATCCTTTCTTAACAACTGCTCGAATACCATTTACATTCCACGATACGAATTTCATATATGATTTCCTCCCGTTTCCTATGTAAAAAAGCTCCTATGAAAGCTCGTTTCCTTATAAGGTTCCGAACTTTCTAGTAGCTTTTTAAAATTATTTAGGTTGTGCTACATCCTCACCAACAATACGCACTTCTGTTTCTAAATCTACACCGAATTTTTCTTTCACAACTTGTTGAACCATTTCAATTGTCTTGATATAGTCGGTTGCTGTTGCATTGCCTTTATTAATGATAAATCCTGCGTGTTTTGTTGAAACTTCTGCACCACCAACACCTTTTCCTTGTAAGCCACTATCTTGAATTAACTTACCAGCAAACATGCCTGGAGGGCGTTTGAATACACTTCCTGCTGAAGGATATTCTAACGGTTGTTTTGATGTACGTTTATGCGTTAAATCTGCAATTGTTGCATCAATTTGTTCTTTATTGCCTTTTTGTAATTCAAAAACAGAAGAAAGTGCGTAGAAGCCTTTTGATTGGATCACACTTTTACGATAGCCTAATTCTAATTCTTCTTTCGACAGAACAACTACATCGCCTTCATGTGTTAAAACTTTACAACTTTTAATGACATCATTAATTTCGCCACCATATGCGCCTGCGTTCATCGCCATCGCACCGCCAACTGAACCTGGAATACCACATGAGAATTCCAAACCTGTTAGTGATTCTGCTGCTGCTGCTTTTGACACATCAATAATAAGCGCACCTGATTGTGCATATACAGTTGTACCTTCAATATGAATTTGGTTAAGCTTTGAAAGGTTTAATACGATTCCACGCATTCCACCATCACGAATGACCATGTTCGATCCATTTCCTAATAAGAAAATCGGGATATTATTTTTGCGTGCATATTTTACAACTGCACCTGCCTGCTCTTCTGTAGTCGCCATGACAAATACATCCGCAGGCCCTCCTAATTTTGTCATTGTATATTTATTTAAAGGTTCATCAATTTTAATATGCTGAGGGTCAACAATTGCTTCTAGTTCTTTTGCCCATTGTAATTTCATAGTTGAAACATACATTCCTTTCTCGAATAAGTTCATTTAAAACGTGAATATACATTAGACATTCTACCTGTATTTATTCATTAAAGCCACTCTTTCGACCATTTTTCAATCGCACGAATTGTGCTTTCTAAACTCATACCTTTATCTGTTAATTGATATTCTACGCGAATGGGTATTTCTGTATGAACATGACGTTCAACAATCCCTTCTTTCTCTAATTCCTTTAAACGTTCAGATAGTAAACGCCCACTAATTGGTAAACTCGATTGTATTTGATTAAAACGTCTTGGACCATCTAATAAATCATACAAAATTAAACCGACCCAACGCTTCCCAATCAAATCCATCGCTTTGGATAATCGAGGACATAATTCTTTTTGTGTCATCTTCTTCACCTCGTACTTTCTATTGTACAGATTTCTTGTGTGTGTGACTAATTGTAATAATGATCTGTGCGAAAATGAACAAATCTTTATGTTTCAGTATAAGGATAAGGGGAAAAAGTGAGTGTAGAAGATTTGTGAAGAAACGTCGCAACTGTCTTCCATTACCTCGAATGTTTTTATCTCGAATTAAAAACTCTTGAATTCGAGATAAAAATGCGTTATGATGTATTCAATACCAAATAATAAACAATTCTAGGAGGATTTATAATGACAAAACAAGTATTTAAAGTAGATGGCGCACACTCAAACTTAGGTTTCGAAGTCAAACATATGATGATTGCAAAAGTACGTGGTTCATTCGATACATTCACTGCAGACTTAAAATTAGATCCAGAAGATTTAACAGATGCTGAAATCAAATTTACAATCGACGTGGCAAGCATTGATTCACGTAACGAAGATCGCGATACGCACTTACGTTCTGAAGACTTCTTAGATGCTGAAAAATATCCACAAATGACATTTGTTGCGACAGATATCAAAAAAACAGATGATGCAGAGTATGATTTAACAGGTGATTTCACAATTCGTGACGTAACTAAACCTGTTACATTTAAAGTAGAATATGCTGGTCGCGGACGTAACCCATGGGGTGCAGAAGTTGTAGCATTCGAAGCAAACACAAAAATTAACCGTAAAGACTTTGGCTTAACATGGAACTCAACTTTAGAAACAGGTGGCGTACTTGTTGGTGAAGAAATTAAAATCCATGTTGAAATTGAAGCAAATCCTTTAGACTAAACTCAAAAGAAAAAGTATATAATCTAAATCGAGAGACATTGTGCCCATTGGTGCGATGTCTCTCGATTTATTTTTAAAATAAATAAAAAAGAGTCACACACGAATGTACGACTCTGATTATATGAATTAAGCGTTCACTGTTACGTTCGCTAATTTTTGTGCTGCTGCTTTTACTGCTTCGAAACCAGCTGCTTTGATTTCTTCAGCTTTTGCAGGCATTGCGTTATGACCCTCGATGATTACTTCATCAATGATTTCCATACCGAATACGCCGCCAACTACTGCTTTGATGTAGTTTACTGCCATTTCCATACCAGCTGTTTCTGGAGTTGAGTAGATACCGCCACGAGCATTTAAGATGATCGCTTTTTTATCTGTTAATAATGATACTAAGTTACCGTTCTCGTCATATTTGAATGAGAATCCAGCAGCATATACGTAATCGATGAATGTTTGTAATTTAGCTGGGATTGTTAAGTTCCAAAGTGGGAAAGCAAATACAACTACATCTGCGTTTGTTACTGCTTCACGTGCTTTTGTTTGAGCAGCCATTACAGCAGCTTCTACTTCGTTTAATTCTTCGCCTTGGGCTAATTTACCGTAAGCGTTGAATACGTCTTGACCGAAGTATGGAGTATCTTCTTCATATACATCGTAAGTTGTTACATTTACGTTGTCTAAACCTTTTACAGATTCCATGAATACTTCGTACATTTTACTTGAAACGCCTTCTGTTGAAGGACGATTATTTGCTTTTACTACTAATACGTTTGTCAAAATAATCTCTCCTATTTATATAATCAATTTTATTATTGTCTCGATTTCGAGATAAATTAATCATACAGAAAATCGTTTTTTAAGTCAATCAAAAAACCTACGACTTTCGACTGAAAATCGTAGGCAAATCTTTATTAAAGTTCACATTGTCCGTCTTTACATACACCAGATTCACCTGAACCCATCATTTTTAACCCTGGACGTAAGCCTTCTTCTTCGGCAACTTGTTTAATTGCTTGTTCAAATACAGAAGTTGGTTGTGCTCCTGATACAGCATATTTTTCATTTAGTACGAAGAATGGAACACCTTGTACACCAATCTCACGTGCTTGTTGGATATCTGCAAGTACTTCTGCTGCAAATTGATCCTCTGTAAGTAAATCACGTACAGCTGCTTCCTCTAGCCCTACTTCTGTTGCAAGTGATACTAAGACATCTGTATTCCCAATCTTCATACCTTCTTCAAAGTAAGCTTTTAGTAAGCGTTCTGTCATCTCTTTTTCAAGACCATGCTCGCCTGCAAATTTTGATAGACGATGTGCTTTAAATGTATTGGCAGGAGTCATTTTATCAAAGTCATAATGTAAGCCGACTTCTTTTGCACGAGCTGCAATACCTTCTGTTTGTGCTTTTGCTTGTTCTTCAGAAGAACCAAATTTACGCGCTAGTGCTGTATACATCGATTCGTCTGATTCTGCTGGTGTTGTTGGATCTAATTGATATGCTTTAAATTCCACATCAATTTTCCCTTCAAAACCTGTATTTTTAATCGCTTTTTCTAATTCTCTTTTGCCAATGTAACAGAATGGGCATACATAATCTGACCATACTTCGATTTTCATTCCAATCACCTCTCATCCATTCTATAAGGAAAAGGAATCGAAAAGCAATTTATCAGCTCATACCCTAATAGGTATTTAAAAAACTAAAAAAATACGCACTTACTATTAAAGCAAGTGCGCGTATTTTTTATTATTGAAACACTTCTGTTAATGTTGGAACGATTTGTTTTTTACGTGATACTATACCTTTTAGCTCAATTTGATTATTCACTAAAATCGTACCAAATGCTTCAGCTGAACGTGTTGCTAAATAACCTGCTGGTACTGCAACTGAATTATTATTTAAAATATCTGTTACAACGAAGAAGAATAAGTCTAACCCTTTTTCTGCAACTTCTTTATTTAATAGTAATTCAAGTTCTGCTTGGCGACTTAATACATCATTCACGTCTACAGCATTTACTTGTGCAATGATGACTTTACTTGAACCCATCTCAAATTCTTTTGCATCAAGTGATAATAAATCTTCTAGTGATTTATCTGATAAGTCTGCGCCTGCCTTTAACATTGCTAGACCATATTCTTCTAAGTTAACACCTGCTTTAGCAGCTAATTCTGTCGCTGCTTTCACGTCTTGTGGCGTGCAAGTAGGTGATTTTAATAATAATGTATCCGATACGATAGCAGATAGCATTAAACCCGCATAGTTTGCTGGAACTTCTACATCATTCTCTTTGAACATTTTGTTTAAAATCGTTGCTGTACAACCAACTGGCTCTGCGCGGTAGTAAAGTGGGTTCGCTGTTTCAAAGTTTGCAATACGGTGATGATCGATTACTTCGCTAATTGTTACATCTTGAATATCTTCAGCAGATTGTTGGAATTCGTTGTGGTCTACTAGGATCACTTCTGCTGCTTCAGGTGCAACTTTTTCAACAAGGCGTGGTGCATCGAAACCGAATTTTTCTAAAGCGAATGCCGTTTCATTGTTTACTTCACCTAAACGTACTGCTTCTGCATCTACACCTAGTTGTTGTTTTAAGTAAGCATAAACTAATGCAGATGTAATCGTATCTGTATCTGGATTTTTATGCCCGAAAACTAAAATTTTGCTCATATTCTAAATTCCTCCTAAAGAAATGTACTTACTTATTTAATCCTATGTATTTTACCATATTTATAAATGAAAAAAAATGAAATGAAACGCCGAAACTAAAAATTCGTTTACTTACTATTTCACCTTTAACTCTTTTGAAAATCGTTATTTTTTAACAATTTTTTGTCTATTATATTATATATAGTCCGATTAGTATCTAATAAATCGTTAATTATGATATTATTTTGATATAAACGAAATGAAAAAGAGGTAGAACTATGGAACATGCAATCGAAAAGAAATACATTCCTTTAGCCAACTATTTTCATGTATTAAAAGAACCGGTGATTCAACTTTCTTTTTCTGAAATAGAAACGATTATTGGACAAAAGTTGCCAAATGCAGCTTATTTAAATAGGAGCTGGTGGACAAAAACAAAACCACCTTTACAACATTTTTTAGCGTGGACAGAAAAAAACTACTTCGTTTCAAAAGTACAGCTTGGTTTTTATGTACAATTTGAACGCTCTGCTCAACAAGTACAACAAAACAAAACAACAAATGACGCAACATGCACATATATTATTCGCCAAGCTGAGTTAAATGATGTACGCAATTTAACGCGTTTTATGCATCGCTTAAAAGAATTAGAGCCGATGAATCACTATGATTTCTTACAAGCTCCTGATACTTTATCCGCTTTACGTAAAAGAATTTCGCATTGGAATATTAAAAATGCCGGACAATTTTTTGTGGCAGTTGTTGACGGACATATTCGTGGTGTTGCACAAGTCTGGCGACATATCTCACAAGGATTCCAACATCGTGCCATGACATCAATTCAACTCATGCCAGAATATCAAAAAGCAGAAATTGCACATGATTTACTTTGTGCAGTAGAAGAATGGGCAAAAGAACAAGAGATTGATCGATTAGATGCATCTGTATTAGATGGTAATCATCATACACTGACGTATTATAAAAGTAGACAATTTGAAGTTGAGGGTACAAGGTTACATGCAATTCACGTGAATGGACAATTTTATGATGAAATTTTCTTAGGTAAAATGTTAACACAACCGCCTACGCACACAGAGACCACAAAAGAAGAAGTTTACGCATAAAGCAAAAGTAGCGAATGGGCTGAAAACCACTCGCTACTTTTATTATTTGCATATTAAATATTCTGTTGTAAATCGTTCATAAGCATCTAGATTTACATCATATCCAATACCTGCTTTTTCAGGTAAATGAATAACACCCTTCTCTACAACAACTTCAGGAATAATCAAATCTTCTTCGAAATAGTGACGAGAACCCGAAGTATCAGCTGGTAATGTGAAATTTGTTAATGTCGCAATCGCAACACTATGCGCACGCCCAATACCTGCTTCTAGCATACCGCCACCCCACATCTTAATACCCTCTTTACTCGCTTCTTCATGAATTAATCTAGCTTCTTCAATACCACCAACACGCGCAATTTTAATATTAAAGATTCGTCCAGCATCGAGGGCAATAGCTGTTTTTGCATCTTTCAAACTACAAATGCTCTCATCTAAACAAATCGGTGTTTTTAATTCTTTTTGTAACGTCGCATGCTCTATTAAATCGTCTGCTCCAAGTGGTTGCTCAATCATCAATAGATTATAGGCATCTAGTTCTTTTAATAAAGGAAGATCTTCTAATGTGTAGGCTGAATTCGCATCAACCATAAGCGGTACATCTGGATAGCGCGCGCGAATCGTTTTGACTAATTCAACATCGTTACCTGGCTTAATTTTCACTTTAATTCGTTTCGCACCATTTTGTAATGCCTGCTCTATTTTTTCATATAGTTGCTCACTTGTCGGTTGTAATCCAATACTTACACCTACTTCTACTTCATTTCGGATACCGCCAATTACCTGATACAGTGGTTTATTCATTCGTTTGGCATAGACATCCCAAATCGCTGTTTCAATAGCTGCCTTTGCCATTGGATTACGGCGATAAACCGATAAAAGTTCACGTACTTCACTGGGATGCTGAAAATCTACATGGAGTAATCTCGGTATATAAAAATCTCGCAACATATGCCAACAGCTTTCGACTGTTTCTTCTGTGTACCACGGAATTTCAAAGGCATCCCCCTCACCGTAACCACAGAAACCTTGATCATCATAAGCCTCTACTATAATAAATACTTTATCTTGTACCGTACCAAAGCTTGTCGTAAAAGGGTGCTTCATTCGCATTTTCATTTTTCGTAAAACAACTTTTTCAATTTTCATGTTCGTTTATCACCCTAACACTGGTGCTGATTGCTGTCTTGCTTGCTCTAATGCTGTCATAACAGCGCGTGATAGAATATCTACACCGACAATTAATTGGTCATGATTAAATGTCATATGTGGATGATGAAGTCCTGGTACTAATCCACAACCAAGACCAAGCATAGCCGCTTTAATATGAGGACGACGTTTTGTATAGAAATGGAAGTCCTCTCCTCCTGGTGTGATGATTTCTTCACCTAAATGATCTTCACCTACTGCTTCAATAATCGACTTTTTCAAAATATCTCTCGCTTCGTCACTTACTTCTGCAGCAGCGATATCTAATAACACTTTTTGTTCGATATGCGCTTCGTACATTTCTGATACGGCACGAATACTTCGGCTAATCCCTTCACCTAACTGTTCCATTGCAGCATTTGTTTGCGCACGTGCATCCATCGTTAAAATGGCTTTACCTGGAATAACATTCCCTGCCTCACCACCTGCTTGGAAGCGTGTCACTTTAACAGACCAAGGAATTGTTGTATCCACATGGATCGACTTCAAAGCGTCTACTAAACTACTACCAATCTCAATCGCATTTTTTCCAAGATGAGGACGAGCAGCATGTGCCTCTTCACCATAAATTTCACACGATACTTGGCGTGATGCACCATGATGAAGTGCTGGACTAAATTCACCATCTTTTAATTCTTGGATTGGGCGAACATGTACACCGAATAAATAATCTACATCATCCATTAGCCCTGTATCAATGACCGATAACGCACCCTGCCCTTTTTCTTCCGCAGGTTGGAAGATGACGCGAATTGTACCGCCTTCGTCCATTGAAAATTGATTTTTATCAATTAATTCTTGAATAAATAAACAAGCACCAATAGCCATTGTCATATGTCCATCATGCCCACATGAATGATTCGCACGGAATTCGCCGTTTACTTCTTGCCATAGCGCATCCATGTCTGTTCTTAGAGCGACAACCGGACTGCCACTACCAAACTCAACATATAAACCTGGAATACGTTCAAAAAGATGTACTTTAAACCCATGACCTTCTAGTAAATTTGCAATATATTTGGTTGTATTTATTTCACTCCAACTTTTTTCTGGATTCTCATGCAAATGTGAAAATACTTCATCTAGTGTTGGCTTTAATGTCTTTAACAAGTCACTATTCATTTTAATCCCCATCCTTTTCTACTTACATACATTATATAATCAATCAGTCCGTTATAATGAAACTAAATGAATTTTTAAGGAGTGCGTTTTCATGCAAAAAACAATACAAGAAATTTTGGAGTTCCGAAAAGAGCGCGGTTGGCACCTTAATCAAGATGCACGTGCTTTAGCTATCTCAATTTCACTTGAGGCAAATGAATTATTAGAGCCTTTTCAATGGAAAACAGGTGAAGAAGCAACTGCTACGTATCACCAAGCAATTAAAGAAGAACTAGCTGATGTATTCATTTACTTAGTTGCTCTCGCTGATCACATGGATATTGATTTACAACAGGCTGTTTCTGAAAAACTAGCCAAAAATCTCATTAAATATCCAGTACCCGAAAAATAATGTGTTTAACTTATTAATATTATGATAATGGAATATTTCAATAATTAACATCATAAACACTCTGTTTTTATTAAAATAAAAAAGTGTAGTGATTTTTAAATGCATCACTACACTTCTTTATTAATCAATTTCCATTTGTTTCGTTTCTTTTCCTAAGAAGATAATTGCAATAATGGCAATGACAATCGCAATCGTGAAAATTGTAAAAATACTACTAATATCCACGCTTCTCGCTGTTAACACCCCAACTAATAGCGGTCCGAAAATCCCACCTAAACGACCTACAGAAGCGGCCATACCTGAACCTGTCCCACGAATAATTGTTGGATAATTTTCAGGCGTATAAGCGTACAATGCACCCCATGCTCCTAAATTGAAGAAAGATAGGAACATACCTGATACTAGTAGCATCGCTGTCGTGTCTGCAAAACCGAATGTTAAAGCACTTACTGCTGTACCAAGTAAGTAAAGTGATAACACAAATTTACGCCCTACTTTTTCAATAATCCAAGCTGCTGTAAAATAACCTGGTAATTGTGCAAGTGTCATAATCAGTACATATTCAAATGATTGAATCATGCTGAATCCTTTCATGACCATAACACTTGGTAACCATAAGAACATACCGTAATAAGAGAAGACCACCATAAACCAGACAATCCATAGCATGAGTGTACTCTTTGCATACTCTTTCTTCCAGACAGACTGTATATTTTTCCAAATCGATTGTCTTTTTGATTTATTCGCCTCGTATTTTGGTGAATCAGGTAAACTAATACGTAAATAAATCGCATAGAACGCTGGAATCGCTGTTAAGATTAATGCCACGCGCCATCCGTATGTTGGGATGACAAAATACGAGATAATCGCTGCAAGTAGCCAACCACCTGCCCAGAAGCTCTCTAAAAGAACGACTACACGTCCACGCTCTTTTGGTGCGACACTTTCAGAAACTAATGTTGAAGCTACTGGTAATTCCCCGCCGAGCCCCATTCCTACGAAGAATCGTAGTACCATGAAAGCTGCTAGCGTTGTTGTAGCAGCTGATAGACCACTTGCTACAGAAAAAATAACGAGCGTCCACATGAATACAGATTTTCGTCCAAAACGATCTGCCATCAAACCAAATGCGAGTGCACCAACAGCCATACCAATCGAGTTGATACTACCAATCCATCCCATCTCTGTCGGCGTTAAATTCCACTCTACTGCTAAAGCTGCAATAACGAATGATAAAATTCCTACGTCTAATGCATCAAAGAGCCAGCCAACTCCTGCAATTGCTAATAATTTATTTCGTGTAATCGGCTTCTTTTTGCCTTTTGTCATTGTTGTCACGTAAAACCCTCCAACTGTCTTGTCACTAGAATATACATACTATAACCTTTTTCATTTATTGTGACAATCCCTTTACAAATTCAAATTGTTCCGAAAATTTCTAAAGAACTATAGATATAAATGCAAAAATAAGTTAAAATGTCTTTTATAGAAAAACAGTTGTCTTTTCAAGATGAACAACTGTAATTGAAGAACGTACAAAAAAGGAGCGCATTTATATGTGGAAAGGCTTAATTGAACAATACAAAGAATATTTACCCGTAACTGACAAAACACCAGCATTAACTTTACATGAAGGGAATACACCTTTAATCCGTTTAAACGCATTATCAGAAGAATTAGGAATCGATCTTCACGTAAAATATGAAGGATTAAATCCAACAGGTTCATTTAAAGACCGCGGTATGGTAATGGCTGTAGCCAAGGCTGTAGAAGATGGTAGTAAGTGCGTCATCTGTGCTTCAACAGGGAACACATCAGCGGCAGCGGCAGCATATGCAGCACGCGCTGGTATTCAATCGCTTGTTGTAATTCCAAAAGGAAAAGTAGCAGCAGGTAAATTAGCTCAGGCATATATGTACGGTGCAAAAATTATCGAAATCGACGGCAACTTCGACGAAGCATTACAAGCAGTACGTGATATTTCTGAAACAACAGACGTAGCACTTGTAAACTCTGTAAATCCTTATCGTTTAGAAGGTCAAAAAACAGCTGCTTTTGAAATTTGCGACCAATTAGGTGCTGCACCTGATATTTTAGCAATTCCTGTAGGTAACGCAGGTAACATTAGCGCTTACTGGAAAGGCTTTAAAGAATATAACCAGAAGAAAGGTACAACACTTCCAAAAATGTTCGGTTTCGAAGCTGAAGGTGCTGCAGCGATTGTACAAGGCGCACCAATTGCAAAACCTGAAACAATTGCAACAGCGATTCGTATCGGTAACCCTGCAAGCTGGAAATTAGCTGAAGCAGCACGCGATGAATCACATGGTAAAATTGGTGCTGTAACAGACGAAGAAATTTTAAATGCATACCGTTTAATCGCTGCAAAAGAAGGTATTTTTGCTGAGCCAGGTTCAGCTGCTTCTGTGGCAGGTGTTATTCAATCCGTTCAAAATGGTTCAATTCCAAAAGGCAGTAAAGTCGTAGCCATTTTAACAGGTAACGGTTTAAAAGACCCTGATACAGCTGTTTCTGCGTCAACAATCAGCATGGTTTCTTTACCAAATAACGAAGAAAAAATCCGCGAATACATCGAGGGTGTTCTATGAGTAAAATGTGGTCCATCTCCGTTCCTGGAAGTACGGCAAATCTTGGACCGGGATTTGATTCGGTTGGACTCGCATTAGGTCTTTACTTAAAACTAGACGTTACATTACAAGATGAATGGCAGTTTGTGCACCATTCAACTCATTTACCAGTTGAAATCATCGTGGAAGATCACCTTGTTTATCAAGTGGCGCAACAAGTAGCTCAAAAATTCAATGTACAACTACCTGCTTGCAAAGTGGACATGTATAGTGAATTACCACTCGCACGTGGTTTAGGCAGTAGTGCTTCTGCGATTGTCGCTGCAATCGAACTTGTCAATGTCGTATGTGATTTACAATTAGATGAACAAGCAAAATGTGCATTATCTTCTGAGATTGAAGGTCATCCAGATAACGCTGCTGCTTCTGTATGTGGTGGATTAGTTGTAGGGGCGACATTACCAAATGGCGAACTCCACTTAGTTAATGAAAAACAAGTAGACGCTGCTTTCGCTGTCTTTATTCCAAATGTCGAATTAAAAACAGCCGAGGCTCGTAAAGCGCTCCCTACTACATATGAAAAAGGATATGCAGTACATGCAAGTGCATATAGTAACCTACTTGTCGCAGCACTTTTAAAACAAGACTACGCATTAGCTGGACAATTCATGGAAGCAGATTTATTCCATGAACCGTTCCGCGCTCATTTAATTCCAAACTATGAAACGATTCGTACATTAGCACGCGATCATGGAGCTTTCGGTACTTCTATTAGCGGTGCAGGCCCTACGATGATTTCATTAATTGAATCATCTAAAGTAGAGGCATTCGTTGAAAAGATGCAACAGTACTTACCTGACTATACAATCAAAGCAGCACATGTGGATACACAAGGTGTGCAAGTGACTGTTCAAAACGGATAGATAAAAAGTATTCATTATAAAAAGGTAGGAGTCATATCAAATGGCTTCTACCTTTTATGTTTTTTTATAGTTGTGTAAAATGATATAAATGTTCACTCACAAATGCTTCAAATTGTTTCGCAACTTGTGGAATGTAGCGGTCTTTCATCGTCGCAATCCCAATTCGACGCTCGCAAACTACATCGGTTACATGCAGCCTTTTAATTTGATAGCCATCAATTCTCTGTAAATCAGGTAACAAGCCCACTCCAAAACCTGCTTCTACAAAACTTGCGACCGTATGAAATTCTTCCCCTTCAAATACGATATCAGGAGAAATACCAACCTGTTCAAAAACATGATTCTGAATTTGTCGTAAAGAGTTTCCTTCTTTAATCGTCACAAAAGGATCTTCTGCTAAATCTTGTAATCGAACCGTATCTTGTTTGGCAAAACGATGATGAAGTGGCACAATAACATATACTTCTTCACGCCACAGTTCCCGCCAATCAATCGGAATATCTGTTTCTAAATGGGGAATTAGACAAAGATCACATAGACCTTTATTTAAGTCTTGTACAAGAGGTAACGAGTTCCTTTGAACAAATTCAAAATCCGTCTCCGGATACTCTTTTTGAAATGCCTGAACAGCTCTTGAAACTAATCTCGTTCCCATCGAGTGTGTAAAACCAATCGCAACAGTTCCAGAATTCGGTGCAACCAAATCACGTATTTCCTGTTTAGCTTCATCTAGTATTTGAGTGATTGGTTCTGTTCTTTCTAAGAATAAAGCGCCATAACGATTGAGCCGAATCGCGCGTCCTACTCGTTCAAATAGCGGCGCCCCCACCTCATGTTCAAGTTGTGAAATTGCCTTACTGAGCGCTGGTTGTGATATATTCAAAACCTCTGCTGCACGCGTCATATGTTCTAAACGTGCAACCGTCTGAAAATACTTTAACTGTTGTAAGTCCATGTCCCCCACCCCTTCCATCCATAACCAAATCGAATGAATTCAATCAATATAATAGATTGTTATTATGAATTGTAACTCATTATAATAAAAAGAAACAAGAATTTCGGAGGTTGCTATCGTGAAATACATTGAAAAAGGATCACGCGCTTTTCGTTTTACCACATTCGCTTTATTTGCGGGTGCTTTTAGTACGTACGCCAATCTTTACATGACGCAACCTGTTCTTCCCATGATTGCTGATACATTTAATATCTCACCCGCAACAGCCTCTCTCTCGCTCTCTTTAACAACTGTTGCACTTGCTATTTGTATGTTAATTGTCGGCTCTGTTTCTGAAGCATGGGGACGAAAAAATTTAATGACTTTCTCAATGATAGCTGTAGCCATTTTATCAATCGCAATTGCCTTTGCTCCTTCCTTTGGCGCACTACTCACATTACGCATTATCCAAGGCGCTGTGTTCGCTGGTCTCCCTGCAATCGCCATGGCTTATTTAGGAGAAGAAATTGAGCCAAAAAGCTTAGGCATTGCGATGGGCCTCTACGTGAGTGGTAGCTCAATTGGTGGCCTTGCAGGACGCGTTATGATGGGGGCTGTTAGTGATGTCTATGACTGGCATATCGCGATGCTCTCCATCGGTGTTTTAAGTTTAATTTTGGCTGTCGCATTCTATCTTTTACTACCAAAATCAAAACATTTTGTCCCTGCAAAATTAGCCTTTAAACCTTTAGCACATTCTATGGTTGAACACTTAAAAGATCCAGGTCTACTTCTGTTGTTTAGTCTTGGTTTTGTTTTAATGGGTTCATTCGTAACGCTTTATAATTATATTAGCTTTTTACTAATCGCCCCTCCCTATAACCTAAGTCAGACACTTGTAGGCAGTATCTTCGTTGTCTATTTAGTGGGAACATTCAGTTCTACATGGATGGGAAAATTAGCAGATCGACATGGTCAATTCGCGATGATTTTACTAGCGATTCTACTCATGTTAAGTGGTGCTGTTTTAACTCTTTTCAATAGTCTACTCTTTATTTTAATTGGTATTGCATTATTCACATTCGGCTTTTTTGGCGGACATGCGATTGCAAGTAGCTGGGTGAGTGCGCGTGCTTCACATGATAAGGCGCAAGCTTCATCGCTTTATTTATTCTTTTATTACGTCGGTTCCAGTGTCGGTGGAACAATTGGCGGTTTCTTCTGGCTATCATTCGGTTGGTTCGGCGTTGTTTGTTTCCTAAGTGGTATTTTAATACTTGGTGTCGGATTAACATTCGCCTTACACAAATACATTCTATTTGAACAACGCGAAAAGCGTGTAGCTCTAAAACGATTATCACATAAAAAAAGCACATAAAGAAAAGGTGAATCGCTCTCACAAACGATTCACCTTTTTTCTACTTTTCAAGTTGTTTAAATACTCGTTTTCGACGCTCGTACCATAATAAAGCAAGTGCAAATACCGTATATCCCAGTGCCCAACCACTCACCACATCTGATAAATAATGTCGAGACTCGGCAACACGTGATAAACCGATACAAAATGCAATAACAATCGCAATACTCATCGCGATAACTTTTGTCTTTTTCGTTTGATATTCTGTCGTAATGTACGCCACTGTTAACAGATAAAGTAATCCCGTCATTGCATGTCCTGAAGGAAAACTAAAACTTGTCAATTGTTCTAAAATGTATGGTCGATCTCGTTTAATAAGACCTTTCACAAATAAATTCACGAGATTGCCACCTGCAATCGTAATTAATACAAAAATCATACCACGAAAGTTTTGTGCTTTAACCCATAGCCAGATTAACAAGAGAACCGCGACGATGACAACAAATATCGGTTCACCAATATAGTGGAACGGAATTAAAAACTCATTCCCCTTTAATAAATGACTTCCCCACTCATCAAAGTCATATACCCAAACTGATTTTAAATTAAATGCGAAAATAAGGAATACAATAAATGTGAGAATTCCTAAAATATATTTCACCGAAAAACACTTCCTTTTCTTTTCTCGTTACTATTTAACCACCTTTTATTCCAAAATATATTTTTCAGATTATTCTTTACATTATACTGGAGGAAAAGGAGGAATTCATTATGCATTATCATACGATTATTATCGGTGCAGGTTCCATGGGAATGCCGACAAGTTACTTTTCTGCAAAAAATGGTCACAAAACGTTACTAATTGATACATATGAACCACCTCATACATTTGGAACACATCATGGGGATACACGTATTATTCGTTATGCCTATGGCGAGGGAGCTCAGTATGTACCTCTTGCGCTTCGTGCTGCTACATTATTTACAGAAGCTGAACATCTCACAAAAAGAAAACTTTTAGAAGAAGTTGGGGTATTGAATATTGGAAAAGAAGATACCGATTTCATGCAAAATGTATTTAAAAGTGCGGAACGTTTTCAATTACCGATCGAGAAACTTTCGACAAGTGACATCGAAAAGAGATGGACAGGTATAAATTTAGTACACAATGAAATTGGGGCTTACGAGCCGAATGCTGGGTTTTTACATGTAGAGGAATGCATTCGTGCCTATAAAGACTTGGCGTCTCAAGAAGGCGCTGTATTTGCTTTTAACGAAAAGGTTGTATCCATTACAGAAGGAGATGGGCATGTAGAAGTTAAAACGAATAAAAGTTGCTATACCACAGACTATCTCATTGTAACGGCAGGTGCTTTCGTAAAAGAATTGATGTCTTCTATTCATTTACCCCTTCCTGTCACAATTTTGCGCAAAACATTTGCATGGTACGATTCAGATGAACGATTTTCAGAACAAAACTTTCCTTGCTTTAGTTTTGAATTAGAAAATGCAACTTACTATGGATTTCCAAGTGTAAATGGTACAGGGCTTAAAATTGGGCGACATGATGGAGGCGTCGTCATCGATCCAAATAAAGACAGAGACGATTTTAACCTTTCAGACCAAGAAGAATTAGATGAATTCTTACATGAATACATGCCCAGTATTCAAAATTTGAAGTTCGGTAAAACTTGTATGTATGATATGACACCGGATGAAGACTTCATTATTGACTATTTCCCAGGAAATGACCGAATTGTTTTAGCGAGTGGCTTTAGTGGACATGGCTTTAAATTCGCGAGTGCTATTGGAGAATTACTTGTGGATATGACGAATAAAAAAGATGTAAACTTTGACTTATCTCTCTTCTCTTTAGAGAGATTTAAAAATTCATAACATAAAAAGGGTAATCGCTTTATATCGCGATTACCCTTTTCTCATCATTATTATTTTAATGCTGCTGAAGCGTCTGTTACCATTTGTGATACTGATTCGATACCGCCACCTGCTAAGTACCAAGTTTCAGCATTTAGGTAAACAATTTTACCGTTTTTATAAGCATTTGTTTTCTTAATTAATTCGTTCTCTAAATCTTTTTTAACTGAAGATTTTTCGCCGATTGCTGAATCACGGTCGATTACGAATAATACATCTGGATTTTTCTCATAAACATATTCTGAAGTAACTGTTTGACCATGTGTTGATACTTCAATTTTCTTGTCTGTTTGACCAAAGCCAAATACATCATGAATTAAACCAAAACGAGAACCTGCACCGTATGCACTTAAGCTACCTTGTGTACCTAATACGATTAATGCTTTTTCATTTGCTTTTGTTGCTTTTTCATTTAATTCTTTAATTTGATCATCTACTTTTGCTAATTCTGTTTTTACAGCGTCTTCTTTATTGAAGATTTTACCTGCTAATTCAGTGTTTGCTTTGAATGAATCCATGTAGTTTGTTGTATCAATACCTACATATACAGTTGGAGCGATTTCGTTAAATTCTTTGAATTGAGAAGCTTGACGACCTGAGATAAAGATGACATCTGGATTTAATTCAGCGATTTTTTCAAAATCAGGCTCTTTTAATCCACCAACATTTGCATATTTTGAATCTTTATATTGTTTTAAGTAAGCAGGAATGTTTTGTTGTGGTACACCTACTACGCGATCTGATAATCCTAAAGCATCCAATGTATCTAAATAACCCATATCAAATACGACAACTTTTTTAGCGTCTTTTGGTACGTTTACAGTTTCTTTTACTGTGTTTGTTGATTTACCATCTTCACTTGTTACACCGAAGTTATTTTCGATTTTAATTGTATCATCATTTGAAGCTGCGTTTGATTTTTCATCCTTTGTTGAAGAACCACATGCTGCTAAAGCTAATACTAAACACATTAATACGGCTGCGAATGCCCATTTTTTCATGATTAAAAATCTCCTTTTATTTTGAATTAAAGTACACACAAATACGACAATCATTCATTTCTTGAATTGGAATGTCCATATCATAAATCTCTTTCAATGAAGCGGTGTTAATAATATCTTCTGTTGGACCATCTTTAACGATTCGTCCATCTTTTAAAGCGACAATGCGGTCTGAGTAAACAGATGCAAAGTTAATATCATGTAAAACAATGACAACTGTTTTACCAAGTTCATCGACTAATTTACGAAGAATTTTCATAATTTGAACGGAATGTTTCATGTCTAAGTTATTAAGTGGTTCATCTAATAGCACGTATTCTGTATCTTGTGCAATAACCATTGCGATAAAAGCACGTTGGCGCTGACCACCTGATAACTCATCTAAAAATGAATGTTGCATATCTTCTAAGTTCATATAAGCAATCGCTTTGTCTACCATTTCCTCATCCTCTTGATTCAAGCGACCACGCGAATAAGGAAATCTACCGAAGGCAACAAGTTCACGAATGGTTAAGCGAACATTCATGAAGTTCGATTGCTTTAAAATCGAAACACGTTTTGCGAATTCATTTGATTTAAATGATTTTACATCTGAAGCATCTAACAATACTTCACCTGAATCGGCATTCATCAAGCGACTCACCATTGAAAGTAATGTCGATTTACCTGCACCATTTGGTCCGATAAAAGATGTGATTTTTCCTGGTTGGATATCAACCGTTACCGCATCAACTACCTTTTTCTTACCGAACATTTTTGAAATATCTTTTACTGAGATCATGATGCACGACTTCCTTTCAATAATAAGTAGATAAAGTAAATACCACCGACAAAGTTAATAATGACACTTAGCGTTGTCGAGAATGTAAAGATTCTTTCTACAATAAACTGACCACCAATTAAAGCAAATAAGCTAAAAAGGATCGCCCCTGTGATTAATACAGAGTGTTTATATGTATGGAAGAATTGATACGATAAGTTGGCAACAATCAAACCAAAGAATGTAATTGGACCAACAAGAGCTGTCGATGTAGCAATTAAGATTGCTGATAGAACTAGCATTGTTTTCACAACGCCATCGTAATTCACACCCAAGTTACGAGCATGGTCACGACCAAGAGAAAGTACATCGAGTTCACCCATCTTCGTCCAACCATATGCAATCGTTAGTACAACAATTACAAGTGATAGCCAAACTAAGTTTTGATTGACGTTGTTGAAGCTCGCAAACATCTTATCTTGTACATTCATAAATTCATTTGGATCAATTAGTACTTGAAGGAATGTTGATAGACTTCCGAGTAAAGTCCCAATGATAATCCCAACAAGTAATAAGAAGTAAATAGGCTGCCCTTCTTTTCTAAACATAAAGCGGTAAAGTATTAATGCGAATGCAATCATACCAACCATCGAGATAAAGAAGTTCAATGTTTGATTTAATACGAAAATACTTGCTGAACCGAATAAGAAAATAATAACGGTTTGCAGCAGCATGTACATCGAATCAAGCCCCATAATACTTGGTGTTAAAATACGATTATGTGTAATCGTCTGGAATGTAACGGTTGCATATGCAATCGCTACACCCGTAATCGCCATCGCTAACACTTTGATTAAGCGACGTGGAAATGCATAATGATAACTACCATTCAAGTTATAAAACACATATAAAGCTGCTGAGATTAATACTAAAACAGCAAGAATCGTAAGTTTTAATTTATTGTTGCGCATATGCTCGCCCCCTCATTAATAGATAAAGGAAGATGGCACTACCGATGACGCCTACCATGAGACTGATTGAGATTTCATATGGATAGATGAGCACTCGACCTAAAATGTCACAAATGAGTAGGAAAATCGCGCCTAGTAAAGCAGTATGCGGCAATGTTTTCGCTAAGTTATCGCCTTTGAAAATCGAGACGATATTTGGAATGATTAATCCAACGAATGGAATCACACCAACTGTTAATACAACAGATGTTGAAATAAGTGCCACTAACACTAAACCAAAGTTTACAATACGTTTGTATTTAATCCCTAAGTTTTTAGCAAAGTCTTCTCCCATTCCTGCAACTGTAAAACGGTTGGCATAAAAATAGGCAATGATGAGAATCGGAACACTTATGTAAAGAAGTTCATAACGACCTTTCAGAATCGTTGAGAAATCCCCTTGTAGCCAAGTTGATAAGTTTTGAATAATATTCATCTTATACGCAAAGAATGTCGTAATTGAATTTAGAATATTACCAAACATCATCCCGATTAAAGGAATAAAAATGGCGTCTTTAAATTTGATTCGATTTAAAATTTGCATGAATAATAGCGTGCCGGCTAGCGCGAATACAAAAGCAACGACCATTCTCTCAAGTAGGGTTGCATTCACAAAAATCATCATGGATACTAAAATACCAAGTTTGGTTGCATCGAGCGTACCAGCAGTAGTTGGTGATACGAACTTATTACGGCTCAAGCTTTGCATGATTAAACCTGCAATACTCATCCCTACACCTGCTAAGATGATCGCTACAAGTCTTGGTACACGACTAATCAAAAAGATTTGTGTCTCTTCTGAACCGAAGTCCAGTAAGTCCATTGGTGATATGCGACTCACTCCTACAAATAATGAAAGAAGTGATAACAATATAAGCGCTATAAAAAGATATCTTTTCTTCATTGTAATCCCCAATGTCGTTATTTATTTGAGTAGATGAAATGATAATGACTATCATTTACTCACTTCTACATTATAGCATGTTGATAATCATTTTCAATGACTAAATGATAAGTATTATCAGTTAATCCGTTTACAAATGATATATTCATACGATAAAAACCACTGTAAATCCTTACAATATAAGGATTCTTCAATACTATAATTTATTTCTGTTTACAGTAAAATTACATGAAAAGACACACTTTCGACACATTTCAATTGTGTACAATCAAAAAAGGAACCGTATCAATGAGATACGATTCCTTTTATATAGAAAGAACTTATTTAATTGAGCCCATCTTACGTGAAATCCATGGACTTAACATTAACATAATTAAGAATAGAACAATGGCTGCTCCACCTAAGAAACCGAAGTATTGTACTTCAGATACTTTATCAAACACTTTTGCAAATTGTGCATTTAGTGCTTGTGCTGCTGTACTTGTTAAGAACCATAATGCCATTGTTTGTGCAGCAAAGGCTTCTGGTGCTAATTTAGTTGTTGCTGATAAACCAACAGGTGACATTAATAACTCACCAAATACAACTAATAAGAATGATGCAACTAACCAGAATGGACTTACTAATGTTTTACCATCAGATAGAACCGCTGGGATAATCATAATTAAGAATGATGCACCTGCAAAGAATAATGAGAATGAGAATTTGATTGGTGTCGATGGTTGACGTTTACCTAATTTCACCCATAATGCTGCAAAAATTGGTGCAAAGATGATAATGAATAGTGGGTTCAATGATTGGAACCAAGCTGGTGCAATCTCAAATGAACCGATTGTTAAATCTGTACGACCTTCTGCATAACGCGCTAAAATCGTTGATCCTTGCTCTTGAATAATCCAGAACATAACACCTGTAATGAATAACGGAATATATGCAAGTAAGTGCGATTTTTCTTCTGCTTTTGTTTTCTTCGATGTAAACATCCAAATGAATACAGTGATTGGTGCTAATAAACCAACTACTGTGAAGAAGTTTACAGCATTACTAATTGAAATCCAGCCAAAGAATCCAGCAATCGCTAATAAAATTGCTGCAACAACTAAGACAACAATTGAATTTTTAATTAATTTCGCACGTTCTTCTTCATTTAATGGATTTGTCGGTTTTGCTCCAGCCATACCCAAGTTTTTCTTCTCTGTAATTTTATACATGACAAGACCTAAGAACATACCGATTGCAGCAATACTAAAACCTGCATGATAGTTATAGTTCTTTTGAACAGCCCCTACAACTAATGGCGCTAGGAATGAACCCAAGTTAATCCCCATGTAGAAAATACTGAAACCAGCGTCACGACGGTTGTCGCCTGGCTCGTAAATATCACCTACAACTGATGATACGTTTGGTTTTAATAGACCTGTACCTAAAATAATAAATACCATTGAGATGAATAATAATGTAATACCGCCTGGTAATGCTAAACAGATATGACCAAGCATAATCAGTACCCCACCCCAGAAGATGGTTCTACGTGATCCTAAAATACGGTCGGCAACCCAACCACCGATGATACCAGACATGTAAACCAATGAACCATAGATTGACATGATTGATGTAGCGGTTGTTTTATCAATACCTAAACCGCCATTTGCTACTGTATCGTACATGAAGTAAAGTAAGATGGCTCTCATACCATAGTAAGAGAAGCGCTCCCAAAACTCTGTAAAGAACAGTGTGAAAAGACCTTTCGGGTGACCGAAGAAGCCTCTTTGTGGAACTGACTTCGCAATTTGCTCTTTTGTTTCCATATAAACTCCTACTTTCAATTTCTTAAATAGTCAAATAATTTAATCAATATCTTTTTTTGAAAAGAGTATGTCCATTATACACACACAAAAATAACTTGTCAAAATTTAGAAAATTCTCATTTTTCAATAAAAAAGACTTAATTTTTACGTTAAAAACGCTTTATTAACAACAAACGTCATAAAATTTAAGTCTTTTCTTGTATTTCCATCATATACACTTTTTTCTATATGTCCTCTCTAAAAATACACATCCATATAAAAAAGCATTCCATAGAGGAAATATACCCCACTATAGAACGCTTCTAACTTTATTCTGTTATGATAAATGGCTTTAGTTTCGGTTCATGTTCTAAACGAACTTCCACTTTTAAATGCGTACCATCCTCTTCATAAGCTGTTTCTTTAATGCTCGCCTTTTCATTTAAAAATGAAACTAAATCGCCGCGATCATATGGAATACATACGTGAAGTGTGACATAGTCTGAGAAAACTTCTGAACGAATCATACCGATTAATTCATCTAGTCCTTTACCATCACGAGCCGATAACCAAATGCGATTCTGATTCACATATGGATACGTAATTTCTGTACAATCTGCTTTATTATAAACATAGATCGTCGGTACACCCTCTACGCCAACTGCTTGTAATGTTTTATTCGTTACTTCCATCATATATTCATGATCTTCATTCGAGACATCCACTACATGTAATAGTAAATCTGCATCGCGTGCCTCTTCAAGTGTCGAGCGGAATGCTTTCACCAAATGGTGAGGTAGTTTACTAACAAAACCCACTGTATCCGTAAGTAAAAACTTTTTACGGTCTTCTAATTCAATTTGACGTACTGAAGTTTCTAGCGTCGCAAACAGCATATCTTTTTCAAATACTTGCTTGTGTTCTTCATCACTCGTACGCGCCAATAGTTGATTCATAATCGTTGATTTCCCTGCATTTGTATAACCGACAAGTGATACAACCGGAATATTATTTTTACGGCGTTGTTTACGCTGTGTTTCACGTTGTTCTTTTACAACTTCTAAATCGCGACGAAGTTTTGTAATTTGCTCCTCGATTTTACGACGATCAAGCTCTAACTTCGTTTCACCAGCACCGCGGTTCGCAAAACCACCGCCAGTCGCACCACCTTGACGCGACAATGAGTTATACATACCGACTAGACGTGGTAGCATATATTGTAACTGTGCAATCTCAACTTGCATCTGTGCCTCTTTTGTTTTCGCTCGACGCGCAAAAATATCTAGAATTAGCATCGTACGGTCAATGACTTTACAATCTAAGTCTTTTTCTAAATTACGAATTTGTGCTGGTGACAATTCGTCATCGAAAATAACTAAGTTAGCGTCCATTGCTTCATATAAACTACGTACCTCATCAATTTTCCCCGTACCAACGTAATGCGAAGCTGTCACACGTTCTAAATTTTGCGTGATCACACCGACTACCTCTACATTTAATGCCTCTGCTAAATTCGCTAATTCTTCCATTGAGTATTCAAAGTGTGGGTCGTGACGTAAATTCACACCAACTAATATCGCTTTTTCTATAATTTGATCCAAAAAATTTCCTCCTTCATCTACTATACGGGCAAATTACATCTACCCTTTTTTGACAAAATAAAAAAAGGACAGAGCAAACATACGCTTACTCCCTCCTTTTAAATTGATGACTAATCGAATAGAAGACGTAATTCGCCGTATATGATGTATTTAATTGCATGTTGCATCATTCAATCGAATACGAATTACCATTTCGAAAAGCCTCCCGTCCTAAAAAGTTAATTTTATCCTATCATACTGCTATTCAATTGTCCAAGCCTTCACAACTTCAATCGTATGTAGGCGTTCTTTTTCATCTGCTGATTCCACGAATTCAAAAATTGTATTATCAAGTCGTAATGTATGATCCTTTGTTGGCAATGATAATAAGCGCGCCCATTGCGTTAGTTTTTGTTCAACATCATGTACATGGAAGATACATTTTTTAATCGTCAATTCTTCGTTATCTGGTTTTAACGTACCATCTTCACGCAACGTTTCAAGACGTTCTTCCATTCCTTGCTCCCATTCAATGAAGAACGGATATGGTAACGCATTTCCCACTTTTTGATCAATGAAAAGCATTTTCCAACGACGAATTTCTCCGCTCGCTGTTTTACGTTCAGATGGCAATACTCCACTTGTTTTATAGCCCATCTTTTTAAAGTAGCGATCCATCTTCTCTAAATTCTCAGAACGTAAACAAATTGAAGCAAATCCTTCACGTCCATCTACATCAAATAGTAATTGTTCGATTAACGGATGACGACTTTCTTTTGCTTTAGTTTCATTTTCGACTGATAGCCATTCAATGTAACTTGACTTCGTATAAAATAACGCATTATGTGTTCCCCATTGTAGATGTTGTCCGCCTACAACAGGATGAATGCCTGAAATCAATTCATTCGCTGCTACTTCTTCAGGACTTTTCTTCGTAAAATAAACGACATGATCTAATTCAAACATACAAGCACCCCTTATTTTTTAAAAAGACCGTAGCCCACTAAAATATGGAACTACGGTTTGTTAGTTTGATTATACCCTATTTATCGCGGCGTAATATCTCTTTTGTCTCTTCAAATTCACGTTCAATCTCTGGATTTGGTTTATATGTCATCAGACTGACAATAATCACAACAACGAATGCCGAGAAGAAACCTGGTACGATTTCATAAAGCATTCCATGCAGTTCTTTATTTTGTCCCCATACATAAGCAACAACTGCTCCGACAACCATACCTGATAGAGCACCCCAACGTGTGATTTTCTTCCAGAATAATGTTAAAAGAATGACTGGACCGAATGCTGAACCGAAGCCAGCCCATGCAAATGCAACTAATTCTAAAATTGTATTATCTTGATCCCATGCACCCCATAACGCAAATAATGATACAACTAATACAGCTAGTCGTCCCATAAATACATAGTGCTTATCTGACGCACTTTTATTAAATACTGCTTTGTAGATATCTTCAACTAATGCTGAAGATGTAACGATTAATTGAGAGGCAATCGTACTCATAATCGCAGCTAGAATTGCGGCTAACATAATACCTGCTACAAATGGATGGAATAGAATTTGTCCTAACGCGATAAATACCGTTTCAGGATTTTTCAGTGTCAAACCATGTTGTTGATAGTAAGCAATACCGACTAATGCTGTCGTCATCGCACCGAATAAACTTAATATCATCCAGCCGATACCAATGCGACGCGCTTGTTTTGTTTCTTTTACACTTGAAATCGCCATAAAACGCACGATGATATGTGGTTGACCGAAGTAACCTAATCCCCAAGCTAATGAAGAAATGACACCTGCTGTCGTAGCAGTCGCAAAGAAGCTTAAGTAATCTGGATTAACCTCTTTAATCGATGTTACTGTTTCACCAATGCCTCCTGTTACAAATACACCGACAATTGGTACTGTAACTAGAGCTAAAAACATGATTAAACCTTGAATAAAGTCTGTATAGCTTACGGCTAAAAATCCACCGAATAATGTATAGGCAACTACGACACCTGCTACTAGTAATAAACCTGAATGATAGCTATAACCGAATGAACTTTCAAAGAATACACCGCCGGATACCATACCTGACGATACATAAAATGTAAAGAATACTAAAATAATAAGTCCTGAAGCAATACGTAATAATTTAGATGAATCTTTTAGACGGTTATCTAAGTAACTCGGAATCGTAATCGAGTTATTCGATACTTGTGTATATACACGTAGACGTGGTGCAACTAATAACCAGTTCAAATATGCACCGACTGTTAAACCTACTGCAATCCAGCCTTCTACTAATCCAGAAGCATATACCGCCCCTGGTAACCCCATTAATAACCAACCTGACATATCAGATGCCCCTGCACTTAGTGCTGTTACAGCAGGTCCAAGTGAACGACCACCTAACATATAATCT
The DNA here is from genome assembly GCF_030219945.1 of Kurthia sp. YJT4. Classification (NCBI taxonomy): domain Bacteria; kingdom Bacillati; phylum Bacillota; class Bacilli; order Caryophanales; family Caryophanaceae; genus Kurthia; species Kurthia sp. YJT4. The sequence continues at coordinate 2,753,876 of NZ_CP126689.1, forward strand.
GTTAAGTTACTCGTCTTTTTAAACGAGTACCAGCCAATTGCAAGCATTGCAACCATATAAAGAATAATCGCCAATAATTGATATGTATTATCTGTCATATCATTTCCCCCTTATGTAAGAATTAGGTTTCCCTTTGTATAATAACCATTAAATGGGTATTATTGTGATGTATAAAAATCATACCATAGGGAACATAAAATGTATATTATACGTACAAAATTTCTCGTTCAAACGTATAAATAACTATTTTAAAGAAACATTTCAGTTTTTCTATATTGACTATCTAATGAACTATGCTAAAATTTAGCTTATACTTCAATGCGTTGAAGCAAAAAAGTAGAACATGACACATTTACATAGATTTTTAGAGGAGGTCACACTATGTTTCGTATTCAAGCTAAAATCGCTCCTTCTGTATTAGAAGCCCTCCTTCTAATTTTAGGAATTATTGCGATTATGAGTGTATCCATTATTAAATTTGGTGCACTTCCACATATTCCGATTTTAATTTCCATTTTGTTATTACTTATTTATGGTGCATTTAAACGGATTTCATTTAAAGATTTAGAACTCGGCATGATGGACGGTGCGCGTGCGGGATTAGGCGCTATTTTTATTTTCTTCTTTATCGGAATTTTGATTAGCGCACTGATGATGGGAGGTACAATTCCTTCATTAATCTACGTCGGTTTCTTAACAATCTCACCACACTTCTTTTTCGCGATTGTCTTTTTAATTGCTTGTGTAGTCGGTGTAGCAGTCGGTAGTTCATTGACAACAACCGCTACAGTCGGTGTGGCATTCATCGGTATGGCTTCTGCTATGGATTTATCATTAGCGATTACAGCGGGTGCTATTGTCTCAGGTGCTTTCTTCGGAGATAAGATGTCACCATTATCTGATACAACAAATTTGTCATCATCTATTATGCAAGTTGATTTATTCGATCATATTAAAAATATGGCTTGGACTACTATTCCAGCACTTGTTATTTCAACCATTTTGTTTGCAATTTTGTCGCCAACGAAAGAATTAAAACAGACGGAAGCAATCGACCAATTCAAAGAAGCATTATTAAAAACAGATTTAATTCATTGGTATGCTTTTATCCCTGTCGCACTACTTGTCATCATGGCATTTAAAAAAGTACCTGCCATTCCAACATTAGCGATTACATCATTTGTTGCAATTATTATTGGGCTGTTTATTCATCCTTATACAGCTACTGAAGTGATGTCTATTCTATACGATGGCTTCAAATCTAATACAGGTTTAAAAGAGATTGATTCCTTACTAACACGTGGTGGTTTAGTCAGTATGTTCTCAACAATCGGTTTAGTATTACTTGCGCTATCAATGGGTGGATTACTCTTCACACTAGGTATTATTCAAGCCATTCTATTAAAAGTTGAACATTTATTACGTCGTCCACGCTCAGTAATTGCTGGAGCTGCTGGTACAGCGATCGGTATTAATACATTGATTGGTGAACAATATTTATCAATTTTATTAACAAGTGAAGCATTCCAAGATCAATTTAAAAAAGCAGGACTTCATAGTAAAAACTTAGCACGTGTAGTAGAAGATGCTGGTACGGTTGTAAATCCACTCGTTCCATGGAGTGTTTGCGGTATTTTTATTACAACTGTTTTAGCTGTTCCAACAACTGAATACTTCCCATTCGCTTTCTTCTGCTTATTATCACCGATTTTAACCGTTCTATTCGGTTTTACAGGCAAAACATTAACGTATTTAAAGTCAGACGAATCATAAGCGACTGTCATACTCCTTCTATTAAAAATGTGTTAAACTTACCCATAGTTTAAACGCATATAAAGTAGAAGGAGTTTTTATATGGAATTTCAAGAAATGTTAGAGCGTGTAACGACTTTACTAACAACCGAACAACTTATTTCTGCAACGATTAGTCAACCGCGTCAAAAATCAAATGAAGTAAAGCGCGTAAAGTTAAAACCGATTGCACTCAAAGGAATTTATCACATTCAATTCGAATATCAATACGAACGTATTTTAAAACATGAGAATGTGACACTGGACCAAGTAGCTGAAAAAGTCACACAGCTATTTGAAGACTTCCGACAGCTACAAGGTGAGTTCAAAGAAGAAGCGATTCAAATTCAATTATCAAAAAAGAATAAAGTACTCTTCAAAACGAATAAACAACAAAGTACAAAACAAGTGAACCTATCACATAACCGTAAAAAACAATATATTTTAGATCCTGATGTCCCACATCCATTCCTTATACGACTTGGTGTGCAAACAGAAGATGGCAAAGTCAAAAAACAAAAATACGATAAGTTCAAGCAAATTAATCGCTTTATTGAATTTATCGATGATTCACTTGAACACTTACCAAAAGACCGCACAATTCGTATTTTAGATTTCGGTTCAGGTAAATCCTATCTGACATTCGCGCTATATCACTATTTACACGAAATGAAAGGACTCGACTTACGTGTGACAGGTCTCGACCTTAAAAAAGAAGTCATTGAACATTGTGCTGAGATTGCACGCGATCTTCAATACGACCAACTTGAATTTTTAGTTGGTGATATTAATGACTACAATGATGAGAATGCAGTCGATATGGTCGTTACGCTTCATGCATGTGATGTTGCAACAGATATGGCATTATCGCGCGCGGTCAAATGGAATGCAAACGTCATTCTAAGTGTCCCTTGTTGCCAACATGAGCTGAACCGACAACTCGACGCTTCTCCACTCGATATCATGTTGCAACATGGTTTAGTGAAAGAACGCTTTGCTGCACTTGCCACAGACTCCATTCGAGCTGAAATTCTTCAACTTGTAGGTTATGAAGCGCAATTACTAGAATTTATCGATATGGAAAACACGCCTAAAAATATTCTCATTCGCGCTTATAAAACAGGTAAAAAACCGACCGAAGAACAACGTGCGCGTTACGATGCTTTCACGCAATTTTTACATGCAAAACCTTTCTTAGAAAATGAATTAAAAGATTATTTGTAAACGACTCGCACACCTATTTTCCAAGCGAAAATATGGTGTGTTTTTTCTATTTCACACACGCTTTCTTCCTATTTATTTATTTTGAAAGGATTTTCGAAAAACTTCTATAATTCTTCACTTTTTCGTGATACACTTTTTGAGAAATTTCTTAAAACATTCTTCTCTCTTTTTATTTATTGAAAAAGTATTGACTTCCAACTGATAATGATTATCATTGTTAGTAATAAATAACGAATCGAAAGAAGGATCATAATGAAATCAAAATCAATTTTAGCTACTATTCTTTTAGCAGGAACAGTATTAACAGCAGCATGCGGAAACACAGAAGATGCAAAAAAAGAGGATGCAACAGCTAAAACAGCTGAGCAACCTAAAACAGAGCAAGTTCAACTTGATCAAGAAGTTGCTGCTTACAAAGAATTTGCAATTGATCAATTAGACAAATTCACATCTTCTACTGAAGATTTTGTAAACGCTGTAAAAGCTGGTGATATGAAAAAAGCAAAAGAAATTTATCCAGTAGCTCGTATGTATTTTGAACGTTCAGAGCCGATTGCTGAAAGCTTTGGTGATTTAGATCCACGTATTGATGCACGTCTAGCTGATATAAAAGATGAAGGTAAGGGCGAAGAAGATTGGTCTGGTTACCACAAGTTAGAGCGCGCATTATGGGTAGAAAAAACAACTAAAGGCTATGAAAAAGTTGCAGATCAATTATTAGCCGATTCAAAAGAATTACGCGCACGTGTTGAAACAGTTGAAGTAACACCAAAACTAATGGTCAACGGTGCGGTTGATTTATTAAATGAAGTATCAACATCAAAAATTACAGGTGAAGAAGAAATCTATTCTCATACTGACTTATATGACTTTAAAGCCAATATCGAAGGTGCAGAAAAAATCTTTACAATCTTAGAAAAGAAAATTCAAGATAAAGACCCTGCACTTGCTGAAAATCTAACAAAACAATTTAAAAACGTAAACGATTTATTAGCAAAACATGAAACAAAAGATGGTGGTTTTGTATCTTACACAAAATTGAAAAAAGAAGATACACAAGCTCTTTCTCTAGCTGTTAATCAACTTGGCGAGCCATTAGCTCAAATGGGAACAATCTTGGAGTGATTTAAATGACCGAAGAAAAAAAAGATAATTTGTTTGAAAAGAAAATCTCACGTCGTCAAATGTTAAAAATGACTGGTGTGGGCGCAGCAGGTGTAGCCATCGGTGCTTCAGGTATGGGTGGTATTCTCTCTGCATTTGGTAGAAATAATGCAGTTGAAGAAGACAAGACAAACGTAAAAAATAAAGTAAAGTTTTATGGGAAAAATCAATCAGGTATTATGACGCCTTCACAAACAAATATTTATTTTGCTTCGTTAACTGTTCTTGTGAAAACAAAAGCAGAATTAGCCCAATTATTTAAAGATTGGACACCTGCTGCTGTAAAACTAATGAATGGCGAAACAGTTGGTGATGTCACAAACATCATGGTACCTCCTGCAGATACAGGTGAAGCGGTTGGTCTTGATGCGAAGAACCTAACACTGACATTCGGTGTAGGTCCATCGCTATTTAAAAAATTCGATTTTGGCGATCAAAAACCAAAAGAATTAAAAGACTTACCACACTTCCCAAAAGATCAGTTACAAGAAGAATATTCTGGTGGCGATATTTGCATTCAAGCATGTGCAGATGATCCACAAGTAGCCTTCCATGCAGTGCGTAACTTAGTTCGTATCGCAACAGGTCGAGTTTCACTAAAATGGTCGCAAGCTGGATTCAATGCCATTCCAATGAAGAATGGCAAACCTGAAACACCACGTAATCTATTTGCATTCAAAGATGGTACAGAAAACCCACGTGACGCAGCAGATGCAGATCGTGTTGTATTTATCCAATCAGGTGAATCAAAATCATGGCTTACAGGTGGTACATACCTTGTGGCACGTAAAGTTCAAATGCACTTAGAAACATGGGATCGTACAGCACTTGATGAACAAGAAGCAACATTTGGACGTCATCGTGATACAGGGGCGCCACTTGGTAAAACAAGTGAATTCGAAGCGATGGAAATTGATCGCAAAGATAAAAGTGGTGAAAATGTAGTCCCTGAAACATCACATGTCTTTTTAGCAAAGAAAGCAAATGTGCGCTTATTACGTCGTTCTTATTCATATGCTTCTGGTGTTATGGACTCAACGGGGACACATGATGCAGGCTTATTATTCATTTCGTTCCAAAAAGATCCGAATCAGTTCATTAAGATTCAAAATAGTTTAGGTCGTATGGATAAAATGAATGAATATATTACCCATCGAGGCAGTGCTCTATTCGCTTGCTTCCCTGGTGTGAAAAAAGGGAGTTTTATCGGTGAAGCACTTTTTAACACGCTTTAGTTCTATCTTATTAATCTTTTTATTACTAGCAGGCTCTTACACAAAGCCTGCTTTTGCAGAACCTGCTAATAACTATAGTCATCTATTTATTTCAATTAGTGATGCCATCACGAATTCGAAACAAGGAAATGATGAAAAAGCAAAAGAAGCCATTGCCACATTCAAAAAAGACTGGGAAGCTTCTAATCGTAAAGATTCAAAAGCAGCAACTGAGGTAAATAATGCGCTTGCTGCTGCTGAAAAAGCGAAAAATAAAGAGGAACGTCTCGCTGCATTAACAGCTCTTTCAACAGGGATTGCAAATCTTGAAACAGAAGAAAATCCCGTAGATGAAAAATCAGAGCGCCAAGACGTATTAATGGCGATGACACCTGCTCTAAATCAATTAGAACGTGCGATTCAATCAAAGAATGTCGAAACTGCCTTAACAGGTTATAAAACATTCAATGCTTTTTGGACAAAAAATGAAAAACCAGTTCGTCAATTTGATATGACGGCATATGGTGAAATTGAAGTTCAAATGTCGCTACTTCGCTTAGAATTAGAAGGTGACAATCCGAACTTTGATTCACTACAAAATACATTTAATACATTAAAACAAGACGTAACAGACTTTGCGAATGGTAAAGAAGTTGGTGCTGTAAAAAAAGGCTATTCACTTAAAACCTTAACGGATTTAATTGATGAAGCGAATGATTACATAGACCAAAAAGAATACTCAAAAGCTTCTGCTACGATTACAGAATTCATTAAAGTATGGCCAAATGTTGAAAGTGATATTAGTACAAAAAATGCAGGTCTGTACACAAAAATTGAAAGTGATATGCCCATCATTGCTGGTAAACTAACAAAATCATCGGTGGATGCAGACGCACTAAAAAAACAATTAACAGACTTTAAACAACAAATCCAATTAGTTGATGGTGATCAAAACTATACGATGTGGGACGCTGCATTAATTCTTCTACGCGAAGGTTTAGAAGCACTATTAATTATTTTAGCGCTCGTTGCATTCTTGAAAAAATCAAATCAAGAACATATGGCAAAATGGATTTATATCGGTGCTGGCGCTGGTATTGGCTTGAGTGCCGTGGCAGCTATCTTAATGTCTACACTGTTCAATTCTGATTCTATTGCCTCAAGTCGTGAAATGATTGAAGGTTACGTTGGGCTTGCAGCAGCTGCTATGATGATTGGTGTCGGTGTCTGGATGCATAGTAAATCAAACGTCAAAGCATGGAACGCTTATATTTCAAAACAAATGAACCATGCTATGTCGAAACAATCGGTATTCGCCATGGCAGCAATTAGTTTCTTATCCGTATTCCGAGAAGGTGCCGAAACATTAATTTTCTATGCAGGAATCGCACCAAAAATGGCCACAAGTCAATTCGCTCTTGGTATTGCCGTAGCCATCGCAATTCTAGCAGTAGTCGCATTCTTCTTATTAAAAGTGAGTGCGAAAATTCCTGTACACCGTTTCTTCGCTGTAGCGACTGTACTAATCTACTTACTCGCATTTAAAATTATCGGTGTAAGTATTCATACACTTCAATTAACAGACCGTATGAGTACGAACATCATTTCAGGTTTACCTGTCTATCCGAATATCGGGTTCTATCCGACGTGGGAAACCATCATTGGACAACTTATTTTAATCGTACTAGTGATTGGTACAATCATCTATAAACGAAAAAATGAAAAGTAATATAAAAAATGAGATTCTTAATTGAATCTCATTTTTTTAATGCATATTTTTGTTCTATATAGGCGTTTAAATCATTTATTTGGCTCGTAGCTGGATGTGTTCTCGTCACACAATAAAAAAGACGATGATACGTATAATGTTCATCATATGGAATGTCTGGTACAAGCGAATCTTTCGATAAAATAGTGAGACCTTCTCCCTGCTTTAATAATTCTACAATTAAGGCATTTGAATTCACTTTTAAAATCGGTAAATAGACGTTTTGTTCTTCTAAAAAACGTTGATTGTAATAATAAATACCCGACTCTGCTTCCCTCATCAACCATTGTGTTGCGTCCTTTTTCCCCGCTAACACTAGCTCATCTTCAAAGATTGGAAAACGTCGAAATGTTTCATGCATAAGTGGTTTTTCAATTAAGCCAATATGCGCCTCATGTTGTTCCATCTGCTTCATGACATCATCTGAATTCATCTGCTTCAATTCAAAAATAATATTCGGAAAAGCATCTTGTAAATCACGATATATACGCGGCATATAATTCGTCGCACATGTATTAGAACATGCAATAACACATACTTCCTTCTTCTCTTTAATATGCTGTAGTTGTTCCAATACATGATCCCATTCGTCACGCAAATTTAATAACTGGCGATATAAATAGTCTGCTTCTTCTGTCGGAATCACTTCTTTCGGACCTTGTCGAATAAATAGCGTAACATGTAATTCTTCTTCAAGCTTTTTCAATTGGACAGAAACTGTTGGTTGCGAAATGAACAATGTATTCGCGACTTCTGAAAAGTTTCGTAATTTATATGCCTGCATAAAAATTGTAAAACGCTGAAACATATTTTCCACCTCTATTATTAATTTTTATAATAATTATGATTTTAATGATTTATTTTTATTATAATACATTTCGTTTTATAATATAGGTATCAACTAAGAAAGAGATGATTCGATGTCATTCATCAAAAAAATTCCGATTCCAATGGCTGGTCTAATTTTAGCGATTGTATCACTTGGAAACTTCATGTTACAACGCCAATTCGAAGTAGTGGGACATATTTTCGTATGGATTGCCATATTACTAATCGCATTTCTGACACTACGCGTTGTAGTAGACTTCCAATCAATTAAACAAGAATTAAAAAATCCAATGATTGCAGCTGTTGCACCGACGTTCACAATGGCAACATTCGGTATCGCTGCATACATTCATCAATTTGAAAGTTTTGTCTTATTAGCTAATGTCTTATGGTATGGTGCGATTGTATTACATCTTGGCTTTATGGCACACTTTACCTATCATTTTGTGATTAAACATGACTTAACTTTACAAAGTTTATACCCTAGTTGGTTCATCACATATATCGGTATTGGTGTTATTACATTTACATCACCAACATTCAATTTATTAATCGGTCAAATCTTTTTCGTACTAGCGATTATTAATTACGTCGTACTCGTACCAATGATGATTTACCGTTTAATTAAAACACATTATAATGAACCAGCTGCTATGCCACTTCTAACGATTCTAACTGCACCTACATCATTATGTTTAGCCGGCTATTTAGCAATCACAGATGCGCCGAATACAGCAATTGTAGCTAGTAGTTTAATCGTTAGTCAGATTCTATTCTTTGTCGTATTGTATTTCTTACACAACATTTTCAAACTTGCTTTCTATCCAAGCTTTGCAGCGTTCACATTCCCGCTTGTGATTACAGGGATTGCAGCAACACTTGCACATGATGTTCTACAATGGCCTTACTTCCAATTTGTCGCTTATACAGAAGTGGCTCTAGCTATTGTTATTACAGGCATTGTGTTGGTACGCTACCTTGCTTTCTTATTCATTCAAAAGAAAGAAGCACCTGTTGCAAAGACTGTTAAAAAAGAAATTGAAATTTAATAAAAAAAACATCGCTTTCAGACGCGATGTTTTTTTTATTAAATACTACTTGGTACAGTTACTTTCACTATGTTTTGTAGTTGTTGTAATGTATTCTGTTGCATCATTTTGCACTGTTTCTTTCTCACAAAACTGCTTTACTTGTTTGCCCTCTTTTTCTACACCATAGTAATACGTTATATTCGGCTCATCTTTAAAAACCACTTTATACTGTCCTTGATAAAAACCATCTTGTCCTTTTTCTTTCGGTTCTACATAAACTTGTTCATGTAAATCTTTTTCTGTGTAACCTTGCTGTTCTAAATGATTCGGGACATGTTTTTTTACTATGTATTTTGTATAAGGGTTGCCATTATTCAACACAAAAATAAATAGCAGTGGTACAACAATGATACAAATTCCGATTATAATTGCTAACGTATAAAATAATTTTTTCATATAAATCCCCTCCTTTTCTATAAAATAACATATTTATACAAAAAGAAACGCATAGATGAAAAGAATCATGCTTTTCACCTATACGCTTTTTTAGTTATTTAATCATCTTACTTGGAACAACCCATTCGTTGAATTGTTCTTCTGTTAATAGACCACTTTGAATCGCAGCTTCTTTTAAAGTTAAGCCTTCTTTGTGCGCTAACTTCGCAATTTTCGCTGCATTTTCATAGCCAATATGAGGGTTTAAAGCTGTTACAAGCATTAGTGAATTGTTTAAGAAATGTTCTAGCTTATCTTCATTTGCCGTAATCCCTACTAAACAATGCTCATTAAAGCTACGAATTGCATCTGATAATAGTTCAACAGACTGCATGAAGTTGTGTAAAATCACTGGTTTAAAGACATTCAATTCAAAGTTACCTTGTGAAGCCGCAAAGCCAATTGTTACATCATTCCCCATTACTTGTACGGCTACCATTGTGACAGCTTCACATTGAGTTGGGTTGACTTTACCTGGCATGATGGAAGAACCTGGTTCATTTTCTGGAATCGAGATTTCACCAAAACCTGAGCGTGGACCAGACGCTAACCAACGTACATCATTCGCAATTTTCATTAAGTCTGCTGCTAATGCTTTCATCGCACCATGTGTCGTTGTAATTTGATCATGTGATGTAAGTGCATGGAATTTATTTGGAGAAGGAACAAAATCAAGACCTGTTTGTTTTGAAATTTCAGCAACTACTTTTTCATCGAATCCTTCTGGTGCATTTAATCCCGTACCAACTGCTGTACCGCCAATCGCTAATTCGCGCATATGTTGTGCAGCTTCTCGAATCATCTTTTCAGACGCTTCAACCATATACAACCAACCACTTACTTCTTGTCCTAATGTAAGAGGTGTCGCATCTTGTAGATGTGTACGACCGATTTTAATTAAGTGCATAAATTCTTCTGATTTCGCTTGTAGTGTTGCTTTAATTTGCGCTAAAGCAGGTAATAAATTATGTTCAACAGCTAGAGAAGTTGCGATATGCATCGCTGTTGGGAAAGAGTCATTTGAAGATTGAGATTTATTAACATCATCATTTGGATGTAGACGTTCTTCTACACCTTTTTCAGCTAGATATTCATTACCGATATGTGCAATGACTTCATTCACATTCATGTTCGTCTGTGTACCTGAACCTGTTTGATAAATAACAAGTGGGAATTGGTCGTCATATTTACCTGCAATGATTTCATCTGCTGCAAAAGTGATAGCTTCAGCTTTCGCTTCTGAAAGTGTTCCTAAATCAACACAAACTTTTGCGACTGATTTTTTCAAAATCGCATATGCATGTATAAAAGTAATTGGCATACGGTCTGAACCGATGCGGAAATTTTCTGTACTTCTTTGCGTTTGAGCGCCCCATTTACTATTTGCCGGGACTTTGATTTCTCCCATAGAATCATGTTCAATACGATATTCCATATTGTTCATCTCCATTTCTTCAATCTATACTACTCTTTTATCATAACGCTTTTAAGAAGTTTTATCTTGCCATTTGCTTGAAGTAAGTCGAAATGGAACGCGAACTAGTTTTTAACTTACTTTTTGTAACCTTTATAGATTTTTGCCTACTTTTATATAAATTCTTCCTATTTAAATAAACAACTGTTTCTTGAATACGCACCACATCAATCTATAAACCGTATTTCCCTAAATATGTATGTTACAAGATTGTAAATTTTATTAAGATTAATTGCTTTTTTTATACGGTATTCGTTTTGAATTTGTTATTATTATAGTTGCGTTTAAAAACTTATATGGTTGTTTCAAACTAGGAGGATTTACATGTTCAGCTCAAAAAAAGAAGATCCATTCTTTGCCGCACTTTATCAAATTGCTGAAAACCTAAATGCTGCATCACACTATGCAGACGATTTTCGCATCACAAGCATCGCTGATTTAAAGGAACTTAGCGTTACACTAAAAAAATACGAAACAGATGGTGATAAACTGATTCATCAGTTAATCCAAATGTTAAATAAATCATTTATGACGCCAATCGAACGTGAAGATATTTTAGAGTTAGCCGTTCGTATGGATGATATTTTAGATGGAATTGAAGGATGTATTGCACACTTTGAGATGTTCTCGTTAACAGAAGTAGATGACTACATGCGTGATTTCTTAAAGTACATCACACTTAGCACAGATGAAATTGTCGCTGCGATGAAACATTTATTAAATCGTAAATTGTTAAACATGCGTGAACACGCAATTGTTATTAAAGACTACGAACGTAAATGTGACGAGGTATTACGTACATCAATCAAACAATTATTCTCACATGAAAAAGATCCAATTCGTATTACACAATTCAAAGATATTTACGAACAACTTGAAGAAGTAGCTGACTACTGCCAAAACGTAGCCAATGCGATGGATACAATTATCATGCGTAACGCATAGGAGATGTCGAAATGGATACTGTATTTCTATTAACAATCGTCGTCGTCATCGCTGCACTTACGTTCGACTTTATCAATGGCTTTCATGATACTGCAAATGCCATTGCTACAGCCGTTTCTACGCGTGCATTATCGCCTAGAGTGGCTGTAACAATGGCTGCTATAATGAACTTTATCGGTGCAATCACTTTTACAGGTGTGGCAACTGCAATCGCTAAAGACATTGTAGACCCATTTGCTTTAAATCATGGTGTCGTTATCATTTTAGCAGCATTAATTTCCGCGATTATTTGGAACTTGGCAACGTGGTACTTCGGTATCCCTTCTAGTTCATCGCATGCTTTAATTGGCTCACTTGCAGGTGCTGCCGTCATCGCTGGTGGTATGGGCGTTATTAATTTTGAAGGTTTCCTTACAATTATTAAGGCGTTAATTCTATCACCATTCATGGCAATTATTTTAGGATTTTTAATGATGTCTCTATTCAAGGTCATCTTTAAAAATCGTAACTTATATCGCTCAAATAAACGTTTCCGTCATGTACAGATTGCGACTGCTGCACTTCAGTCTTTCTCACACGGAACAAATGATGCACAAAAATCAATGGGGATTATCGCTCTTGCCTTAATGTCTGGTGGCTATTTATCAGCAGATGCTGGCGTACCAATGTGGGTACGAATTGCTGCAGCAACTGCGATGGGTCTTGGTACATCAATTGGTGGTTATAAAATCATCAAAACAGTTGGTGGTAAAATCATGAAGATTCGTCCAGTAAACGGCGTAGCAGCTGATTTATCTTCTGCTTTAATCATTTTCGGTGCAACACAAATTCATTTACCGGTTTCGACAACACATGTCATTTCATCTTCTATTATGGGTGTAGGTGCAGCGCAAAATGTCAAAGGCGTTAAATGGGGTGTGGCACGAAATATCGTCATTACATGGATTATTACACTGCCAATTTCAGCAGCACTTGGTGCATTAATCTTCCTATTTTTCAATCTATTCTTATAAAAGTCTACTCACAAAGAAATTGCGCGATGGCGTGATTTCTTTTTTTGTTGCGAGCACTCGACTTATTTTGTTCCGTACTTTTTCTGTTTACCAAATAATTCTCGAAAATACATCTATTCCTTTTAATCTTCTAAAACGGTAAAAAAGTGATTTCTTTTATTCGTATTCCTTTTTGAAATTTTGTAAACTGAAAACAAAGTATGTTAGAAAGGGTGTCACCATGGTTCGCTACTCACAATTTATTACGAAACATGCGAAAAGCATTGTCGCTCTCTGGGTGATTTTTATCGTCATCAGTGCTTTCTTCGCAGTCAAAATCCCCGATTATTTAAAAGGTGACGGCTTCAAAGTAGATGCTGAGCATCAAGCTGTCATGAAAGAACTAAACAAAAATTTTGATGTACCTGCCGATTCTATTCTTGTTGTTTTTAACGATGTATCTGATAAGAAAATTAAAAGTACATTGGATGAATTAAAAAAAGAAGAGCCTGAAATTGACTCCATCATTTCACCGCTCAAAGAAAAAGATCAATATTCTAAAAACCTGTCGTATGCAGTTTTAAACTTTGATGAAAGTTCTCAAGATTTAGGTCCTGTCGTAGAACATGTTCGTAATCTCACAAAAGATGACAAAAATATTGAATATACAGGTGGACCTGTCATTTCAAAAGATATGAATGAAGCGAGTCAAAAAGACTTAATGCAAGCAGAATTAATCGGTTTACCAATCGCAGTTATTGTTCTACTATTAGCATTCGGTTCTGTTGTCGCTTCGATTCTTCCTATTTTAATCGGGATTTCTACGATTATCGTGACATTCTTTGCAATGGTAATTATCGGTGATTCTGTTTCGCTGTCCGTCTACATTTTAAATATTATTCCGATGCTCGGACTCGCCTTAAGTATTGACTTCTCGCTACTCTTCATTAATCGTTATCGAGAAGAAAGACAACGGACATCTGTCGAGCATGCTGTTCAAATCGCGATTCAAACAGCGGGTAAATCCATTATCTTCTCTGCTATTTGTGTCATGATTGGTCTAGCCGCGATTAGTGTTATTCGCGTCGAACTATTTGAAAATATCGCATTAGGTGGTTCAGTTGTTGTATTCTTCGCTGTTTTTACAGCTCTGACATTATCTCCAGCAATTTTAACACTACTAGGTGATCGTCTAAACAAGTGGACAATTATTCGTGTAAAACCAACTGCTACATCACGTTGGCATGCTTTCGCTTCAACAGTTATGAAGCGACCTGTACTCGTTGTCATCGCATCACTTGCAGTACTTGTGCTTATGATGATTCCGATTAAGGATATTAAATTAACAATTCCACAAATTGATGCACTACCGAAAACATATGATGCACGTGTCGCATATGAAAAATTAGATAAAGAGTTTAAATTAGATAGCCAATCAACGGTTTATGCCTTAGTTGAACGTAAAGATGGCTGGGATAACGATGGTGGTCGTAAAGAAATTCTTTCACTTCAGAAAAAACTTGAGAAAGACTCACTCGTAAAAGATGTAAAAACAGCTTTCACGACAACAGACATTAAAACAGTGAAAGAATGGGATCAAGCTAGTCAAATTCCACAGGTGAAAACGAATCTAGAAAAAGCACAGGATGCTTTTATCCACAAAGATCAATTAATGATTCCTATTACATTAAATGTGGCGGGTGATTCTTCTGAAGCACAACAATGGGCGCGTGATTGGTCAAAACCAAACTTTAAATTAGCCGGTGCGCCAAAATATAATCAAGAAATCTTCGATGAAATTTCAGATCATGTTGTTGAAGCAGGTCTCATTATTATCGTGACGACGTTCATTATTCTTTTAATCGCTTTCCGCTCGATTATAATCCCTTTAAAAGCGATTATTATGAATATCTTTGGATTAACTGCTGCATTCGGTTTACTCGTATATATCTTCCAATACGGTCACTTTGGATTAGATGCAGGTAGTATTGTTTTAATCATTCCTGTCATTACATTCTGTCTTGTATTCGGATTGAGTATGGACTATGAAGTATTTTTAATCTCTCGTATTCAAGAAGAATATGAAAAAGGAAGTAGTAACACGAAAGCTACAATTGATGGTTTAACGCAAACAAGTAAAATCATCACATCTGCGGCACTCATTATGATTGTACTAACGGGCTCATTCGCATTTACAGATATTATGCCTGTAAAACAAATCGGTGTTGCGATTGCGATTGCTATCGCAATTGATGCAACGATTATCCGTCTTCTTCTAGTACCAAGTTTAATGAAGCTATTCGGTGATTGGAACTGGTGGTTACCATTCCGTAAAAATAAAAGAAATGCAAAATAATTAAAACGAGCCTGGGATAAAACATGTCATCTTCTCTTTTTAGAATTCGCAACGAAAAACTGGAACCGCGCCACAGCGCGATTCCAGTTTTTCTTATGCTCATGTGGAATGTGTTTTTTACACTTATGTCCCAGGCTCGTTTATTTATTGAATCATTTTAAAAAGAACGCTCTACCCATTCTTTTGCAGCCTGTACTTCATCCATTGTTAATTGATGACCATATTGATGCCAATACATTTTTACATCTGCTCCTGCGTCCTCTAAATAGTCTTTTAAGCCCGTTGATTGCTCAATTGGACACATCTGGTCGTTTTCTCCTGCTGTAATGAATACACGCAACCCTGTAAGGTCTGGTAGTGTCACATCTTCACGTGGAATCATTGGATGATGTAAAATTGCGCCTTTTACGACTTTTCCTACTTGGAAAAATAAGTTCGCAGCAATATTCGCACCATTTGAATAGCCAATCGCAATGACATTGTCACGATCAAAATCATACTCTTTCGCTGCTTCATCAATAAATGCTGCCAATTCTTTTGTACGTAGTTCTAAATTATCTAAATCAAAAACACCCATTCCTAAACGTTTGAAAAAGCGTGGCATACCATTCTCTACTTCGCTGCCTCGTACGCCAAGTAATGATGCTTCTGGATTCATCTCTCGTCCTAAACCAAGTAAATCTTTTTCATTACCACCTGTTCCATGCAGTAATAAAAATGTTGGGGCTTGTTCATTTGAGCCTTTTATAAATACATGTTCCATTTAAATCCCCCTCTTCATAATTATCTCGAATTCAAGATAATTATATAAAAAAAGAGCAAGTTCGTCAATGAACTCGCTCCTTCTTCTATTATTTCTCTTTTTTAAAGCCTTCTTCACGTAGATACTGTTCTGCATCTTCCTTCGTTCCAAAGCTTTCTTCTAAGTTGAATGCATGGTACACATTCCAAAATGGTTCTTCATGCACAAGAAGTAATTGGTCATTTTTATGGTTCTTCCAACTTTCTTCAATGACAACTTCTTCTTTCGGTTCATCTACTTCTGATAAATACATAATTGCATCTTCGATTACTTCAACTAATTGTGTTTCATCAAAGTCACGAATGTTCACAAGACCACGATCATCTGCATCATAAGCAAGTAAATCCCCTACATAGACAAAGCCATTACCATTCGGGTGTAACTTCTCTACAACAATTTTCTTCTCGTAGCGACTACCTTCAAAATGATAGTTCAAGCGATTCATTGAAATCGGTTTTTCCGTTAATTCTGGAAAGCGACGGATAATCTCTTTTTTTTCTTCAAATGTTAGCATAATAAACTCCTTTAAAATCAGTTGTTATTAAGTATAACACTCCTTATATTTCTTTGGTGACGGCTTTCCGAATTTCTAATCGACGCGCATAAATATTTTTGATAATTGCCTTCATAACTGCATAGAACGGTACACCTAACAGAATACCGAGGAAACCAGCGATATTTCCTGCTGCTAAAATAATCGTAATAACTGTTAATGGATGAATATCTAATGTTTTCCCCATCACATTCGGCGTAATCAAGTTACCATCAATTTGTTGCGCAACGAGTGTCACAACACATACCCATAATGCTTGAATTGGACTATCCAGAAAACCAATTACAAGTGCCGGAATAAAGGCAATCCATGGTCCAATGAATGGAATGATATTCATAAAGAATGCGAAAATCACTAATAATAATGCATAGTCTAAACCAATGATTAAATAACCAATGAACATCATCAGCGCAAGTAAGAAACTAATTAATAACTGACCTTGAATGTAGCTACGTAGCACTTCATTCACATCTGCAATCGTCTTCTTAACCCACTCACGGCGACTACCTGTAAACAAATTATAAATACGCGGTGCAAATTTCTCATGATCTTTTAGCATATAGCCAAAGAAGAATGGAATTAAAATCAGAACAAATGCCCAGGCAACGACTTTTGAAATCACATCAAGTACAAATTTACTCGTTGATAGTGCATAATCCTTAATTCCATTAATCGCTCCATCAATCGATTTTTGAACTTGTTCTGGTAAATGCTCACGTTGGTTCACGACATATTTCGACCACTTTGTTACTTCGTCGATAAATCCAGGTAATGCAGCTAAGAAGTTATTCAGCTGAGTAGCAATTAATGGCCATACATATGATACAAAGATTGCCACTAATCCAATCAGTAGTAAGAAGATACTGAGAATACTCGACCAACGCGGGAATTTCTTTTTCTCTAAAAAACGTTGTAGTGGTTCCGTAATGTAGAACAAAACTCCACCAATTAATAAAGGTGTAAAAATCGCACTTAGAATAACAGCAATTGGATAGAAGATATGTTTAATCTCCATAAAATACTTAATAATTAATAATGTTAAAAGGAGTCCAATACCTGCTTGGAACCACACTTTTTTCGTCAACGTACATCACTCCATTTCCTGTACATATTATAGAATATTTCCACAGAATAGGAAAATCTAACATCAAAAAAATGAGAAATCGTTTTATTTACGATTTCCCATCTCATTGATTTATAATTTCGTATCATCAACATTATCTAAATATGCTTTAATCGCTACTACAACATCTTCTAAACATCCTGCTTCAAACGGAGACGTTAAATGAGCTGCCTCAACTAGCTTTGTGAAAGACTTTGAACCGCCTAAGCGACACAGTGCTAAATAATCTTTCCACGCTGCTTGATAATCCTCTCGTGAACGTTTCCAGAATTGGAATGCACATACTTGCGCTAATGTATAATCGATGTAATAGAATGGACTTGCAAAAATATGACCTTGGCGTTGCCAGAAGCCACCCTTCTCTAAATACGCATCGCCATCATAATCACGATGTGGTAAATATTTCTTCTCGATTTCGCGCCATGCAGCTTTACGCTCGTCAGGTGTCATCTCTGGATTCTCATACACAACATGTTGGAATTCATCGACAGATACACCATATGGCAAGAACATTAATCCACTTTCAAGATGTGAGAATTTATATTTCTCTGTGTCTTCTTTGAAGAATAGCTCCATCCAAGGCCATGTGAAGAATTCCATACTCATCGAATGAATTTCTGCTGATTCAAAAGTCGGCCATAAATACTCTGGAATACCAATATGACGACTTGAATATACTTGGAATGCATGACCTGCTTCATGTGTTAAAACATCAATATCTCCTGATGTTCCATTAAAGTTAGAGAAAATAAATGGTGACTCATAATCTTCGATGAATGTGCAGTAACCGCCACCTTGCTTTCCTTTTTTCGCAACTAGGTCCATTAAGTTACGCTCTTGCATATAACGGAAGAATTCATTCGTTTGCGGTGACAGTTCTTTATACATTTGTGCACCTTGTGCAACAATCCACTCAGCATCACCTTTTGGCGTAGGATTTCCTGTTGCATATGTGAATGCTTCATCACAGAATTTTAATGTATCAACGCCAATTCTTTTACGCTGACGCTCACGTAATTCTGTCACATATGGTACAACAACATCTCGAATTTGGTCGCGGTATCCCTTTACCATCTCTGCATTATAATCGACGCGGTTCATACGGACATAGCCTAACTCCACATAGTTTTTATAGCCTAACTTAACTGCCTGTGCATGACGATTTTTTACTAATTCATCATAGATGCGATCAAACTCTGCTTCATGTTTTGCGAAGAATGATGAACTTGCATCGCGTGCTGCTTTACGCGTTGCACGATCTTTTGATTCAGCGAATGGTGCAAGTTGTGCCAATGTATATGTTTCACCTTGAAACTCAATTTGAGCCGAAGCAATTAAGTTTGAATACTCCGTGCTTAGTTTATTTTCTTGTTGCATCAATTCAATCACTTCTTTTGAAAAACCTTTTAGTTCATAATCAGCTAAAGAAAAGAGCTGTGAACCATACTTCTCTTCTAATTCTTTACGGAATTTCGAATTAACTAACGCTTCATAATAAGCTGTTTGCACTTCTTGTAGAATTGGACCGTTTTCATCTAAAAATTCACGCTCTTTACGGTAATATGTATCGTTCGTGTCGATTGAAGAACGAATATATGCGATATTATCCATTGTTCCGTAGTGATTGCGAATAACATTGATTTCATCTAGTACTTGTTCCTGTTCTTCTACTGTTGAAGCTTCTTTAAACTTTGTTACAAGTTGCATTAAATCTTTTTTCATTTCTTCAATATCTGGTCGTGCATATTGATACTCATCAAATGTAATTGTCATGTATGTCCCTCTTTTCTATTCTTTTCGATTTTCGAAATATTTATTATATTATTCAATAAATTTTGGAAAATTGCAACGAATTGTAGCGCTTATTCTTCCTATATTTAAAAATAAAGGTTAAGAACTTATATTTTCCTCAGATTTATGCTAATCTATTTCTATGCCCAATTTTTAAAGTGAGGTGCTAGACATTGGTAGGTCGTAACGATCCATGTCCATGTGGCAGTGGTAAAAAATATAAGAAGTGTCACGGTAAGAATGCTGATGGCAATCTTATGAACTTAGTAAATGATGAATTGAATCGTCTAGAGCGTACATTCATCCAAGAGGTTAATCCTGCTTCAAACTACAAAATGAATCAACGTTATCAACAATTGCTAGGAGAACTTTCTTCAGTTTTCCCTGATTTTTTAATCAATGCAATTAACATTGAAACATCTGTATATATTGAAGAACCAGCGCAATGGCAAGCTTTCATTGCAAACCAAAGTGAAACAACAATGCGTCAGCAAGTAAAAGAGATTATCCAAAATTGGCATAATCCTCGTTTCATTTTGGCACACGTTGAATCATATGATGAAAAAGTGATTACACTTTTAGATGAAGTTGATGGCAAGACATATCAAATCCCTGCAACTTCTGAAGGTAATACACCAGGCGAATGGTTATTCGGTATCGCATTACCAGACCCTCGTCTAGGTGAAAATGGCTTACTTGTGAAGAGTTCTGCTTTATTCATTCCTAAGAATGACGAAGTAACAAAGAACGCTTTATTAGAAAAGCTAAAAGCAGGTATTACAGATTCATACGAACTGTATAAAGTATTCGGTGAAAGCAATTCGCCAATGGTAGAAGAAGCAACGGAAGTTGTAGAAACAGAAGCTGTTGTAGAAGAAGCTCCGAAAAAAGAAGTGGCTGTAGCAGACGAAGAATCATCTGTTCAAACACTTGCTGAAAAATACTTAGCTGAATATAACTTAGAAGCAGCTGCTTTCTTAGAAAAACTTCAACAGTTCTTAGATTCAGAAACAGTGAAGGCGAAGAAACCAGAAACAGTTGCAGCAAGTGCGATTTTAGCTGGACAAGCAACGAACATGATTCCAGAGGGCGGCTTGTCAAAAGTAAAAGATGTTGCTGAATATTATGGTGTTTCTGCTTCATCACTTTCTAAATACCGTAAGCAAATTACAGAGTTTTTAGAAGCTTAATCAAAAAAGAGAGCTCGTTCCGTAAAGGATCGACTCTCTTTTTTTAACGCCATAATTTTACTTTTTGTAAGATAAGACCTGCGCGTTCTCTCGCGCGTGCAGTAAATTCAATTGTTTCCGGTGTAGGAGCAGCTACTACATCTACATTAAAACCAAAATGTTTTGCAATCATTTGTGCGCGTGCTAAGTGGAAGTCATTTGTAATCAGTGTAATTTTTTCTTGATTAAGTGGAATGAATTGAGATGAGAATTTAATATTTTCATAGGTGGAAGTTGATTTCTTTTCTACAATTAAGCGATGCTCTTCAATCCCTTGCTCGATTAAATAGTCACGCATGACAACTGCCTCTGCCTCGTCTTCATCATCGCCTTGACCACCAGAAACAATGAGTTGTACATGTGGATATTGTTTAGCGTATTCTGCTGCTGCATCTAAACGATTTTTTAAGGACTTTGACGGAACTGCACCTGGGTTCACTTTTGCACCTAATACGATAGCATAGTTACTTTTACCATCTGCTTTTGGTTTCGTACCTTTATTCATTATATAATCCGTACCAAGCCAAAAGATTACGCCTGATGCTATACAGCTCAACAAAGTTATCTTTTTCCAACCCATGAAAATCACTCCTATTCTATAGAATATAGAACGCTCCAATCAATTGTATGTTGCGTAATATAAAAAAAGAGGAACCACTTTCAAATATCGTGATTCCCCATTCTATATTAGGCTTGTTCTACATTATGATACACTTGTTGGACATCTTCTAGTTCTTCTAATGCATCAATCATTTTTTCAAACTGAGCCATCGACGCTTCGTCTAATTGAACTTCTGTTTGTGGAAGCATTGAAATTTCAGCAACTGTGAATTCTTCAATACCTTCTGCTTTTAACGCTTCATCTACACGCGCAAAATCAGTTGGTTCTGCATATACAATCGTTACATCACCTTCTTCAAAAACATCACGTACATCGATGTCTGCCATGATGAATACTTCCAGTAATTCATCTGCTGTTTTACCTTCTACACCAAATACAGCTGTTTTATTGAACATATAATCAACAGAACCTTTAACACCCATATTCCCACCGTTTTTACCGAATGCTGCACGAACGTCTGAAGCTGTACGGTTTACGTTGTTTGTTAAGGCATCAACAATTACCATTGAACCATTTGGACCAAAACCTTCGTAGCGTAGTTCGTCATAAACTTCGTCTACATTTCCTTTTGCTTTATCAATCGCACGATCAATAATATGTTTTGGTACACTATATGTTTTTGCACGCTCTAAAACGATTTTTAAAGCGCCATTTGATACTGGATCTGGTTCGCCTGATTTAGCTGCTACATAGATTTCACGACCAAATTTAGCATTAATTCGACTAGTATCTTTATCTTTTGCGGCTTTCTTTTCCTTAATGTTATTCCACTTACGTCCCATTAAAATTCACTCTCTTTCAAAATTAGAATACCTAAATTGTCGACGGGTGGGCAGTTATACTGTCGCCCGACATGGACGAGCCATTAATTTACTGTAGTATTATACACCAAATTCATTCAATTGCCTATTTATCATTGTTAACAAATAAAGAGCTAATTCACTTCACTCACATGAAATCAATTAACTCTCTTTTTATGCCTTCATTATTTCATCATATAAACGCTGATTTGCTTCCATACACAATTGATAGGTTTCTTCAAAATCACCCGTGTAATAAGGGTCTGGTACATCTTTTGGTTCGTCTATAACATCTAAGTAGCGCATAATTTTTGCATGGGTCTTACTGATTATTCGTTTCGTCTGTTCGATATTATCATGATCCATACAAACAATGTAATCGAATTTTTGTCCATCTTCTTGTACAAGAGGTCTGCTGACCATTCCATCTGTTGAAATAGCGTGTTCTTTTAACTTTTGATGCGTCCCTCGGTGTGGTGGTTCTCCTTCATGCCAACCACTTGTACCTGCTGAATCAATCACCCATCCATCTAGCTGACCTTTTTGTTGAACCATCGCTCGAAAAGTAGCTTCAGCCATCGGTGAGCGACAAATATTCCCTAGACAAACAAATAAAATACGATGTTTCATATTCTACGAACTCCTTAATTCCAAGGGAAGAATTTGAATAGTACAACGCCACTAACAGCTGACTTTTTAATAAAGCCATAATCACGACTGTCACTACTATTTTGGCGGTTATCCCCCATTACGAAATAAGAGTTATCTGGCACTTTCACATCGCCTGTTACATCTTTCATCGTAAAGTCTTCTGTGAAGTTTAATCCATCCGCTTGATATTCTTTTACATGATCTTGCTCATAATCTTCTTTGTATTTTTTACCGTTAATAAATAATTCATCATTTTTGAATTCGATATTATCACCTGGTAAACCAATTACACGCTTGATATAGTAATCATCTTCCACTGGTGACTTAAATACAATGACATCAAAACGCTTAATTTTACTTACCTTACTAATAATTACACGATCATTATCATGATATGTGTTCTCCATTGATTCACCTTTTACTGTTACAGGTGCAAATAAGAAATAACGTACACCCACTGCAATTAAAATCGCAATTAGAATTGGCCAAACCCATGACATAACCTCTTTACCCTTACTTGTCTTCTTCTTTTCCTGTTCCATTTCATCACCTTAATTCTGTTATTTCGTTCTTCTAATTATGACATTTTCTCACATTCATAATCAATATATACCCCTATTTCCTATAAAAAAGACTATTCAAACGATGAATTTGTTCCGCTTGAATAGTCATGAGTTTATTATTTTAATTCTTCTAAGTGCTGTGCTGTAATGCCAAGCACTGCATAAACCTTTTGTAATGTCGTTTCACGCACCTTTGTATCGCCACGCTCAATTCGACTTACTGTTTTTTGTGTAACATTTGCACGCTCAGCAAGCTGTGACTGTGTTAGTCCTACTGTCATACGTTGTTTGAAAATAATTTGGCTTCTTTTCTCAGCCATTTTCTCTAATGCCGTTTTTTCAACCACTACATTATTTTCTTGTTCATATAACTCTACTGATACCATTACACTACACCCCTATTTTGTTTTATTTGTTGTCATTTCTCCATTCCATATGTTTCGCTCGGCTCATTTGAAATCCCCTGTATTCAAATATCACTTGCTGTCTTGTCTAATGTTGTCTTGCAATTGTGTCAGTAACTCCCCAAGTTGCTGCTCTAACAGTTGCGTATATGCTTCTCTGCCTTCTTTTCCTTTTGCATTGACATAAATAGGTTCACCATAAATGATGTAACCCTTCTTTTTAGAAAATACTTCTTTTGGTGTGTTCGGTCCTATGTATGCAGCTGGAATAATTGGCGCTTTGCTCAGCTGTGCAATCGTAATTGCACCTTGTTTCAAATTAGAAGCCTCTGCATTTCGTGTTCCACTCGGAAAAATCCCGACAATCTCACCATCTTTAATTAGTTTCATTGGGACTTTTACGACACTTGGTCCTGGATTATCACGATCTACAGGAAAAGCATGCATTTTTGTAATGAACCACCCTAATGCTTTTTGATCGAACAGTTGCTTTTTGGCCATAAAATGAATGGGTTTCGGGTAGATAGAAATTCCAAGATTCAACATATCAATCCAGCCACTATGTGTACATGCAAGCACATAACCACCATCAGTTGGTAAATTATTTCTACCGTACACCTTCACCTTATTGAATATGCCTAAAAACCATCGAACTAAAAATCCTACAACGCGATACATAATACTCTCCTTCATACGTAAACAATCTAATCGTTTATTATTAAAAAATTTATATCTTTTTACTAGTATAAACGATTCTAAATATAAAGTGCGAATGTATCAGTGAATCTGTTATCTATTTCCCCTTAATTCCATTGTAAAATAAAATGGAAAAAATGTGTACTGAATGTACAAAAAAATTTAAAATTGTTATTCAATTCAAAATCTTTATGACACATTTTCGATAAATATTAATAAAAGTTGTTATATCAATGATTATACAGCTTATGAAAACGGTAACAACATTCACTTTTTTGTAAGAAACGATTATTTTGTCCTTCTGGAGTGGAATATGTCGAATTTTTCATTACTATCTATTTAACTCCCTACTATTTACATCATAAATTTTTACCAAAAGGAATACAAGTATTTTGCTATTTTTTACAATAAAAGGGTAACCATATACGCTACGGTTACCCTTTTTTCTCCATATTATGCATAAAGTAAAATGAATTTTACGTCTTTATTTTTTTCTAACTTTCATCTGTTTGACTAAAAATCCACCACTTAAATTACTTGGCTCGTAAGAAATGATGAATGCTTTCGGCCACATTTCTAAAACGGTATTTCGTAATTTTTTTTCATTTTTACGTTTCGCAATAACCGTCATACAAATTTTTTGACCGTCTTTTCCATCTGCTAACCAAGATGTAACCCCATAACCTTTTGAGCGTAATTCATGAACAATTTCAGCATCTTCTAAATTGATAATAATCTCAAATAAAATATAACCTAGCGCTAGTTTACCTTCGATTAAACTACCAATATAAACACCTAATCCCCAACCTAGACAGTATGCAGCCATATTCCAAGGATTATCTAAATTATCAAGCACCATTGTCAAACCCATTAAGTAAATAAAGACTTCTAAAACAGATAAAATAGAGGCTGCTTTTGGATATCCTTTAATAACGAGAATCAGGCGCAATGTTGTCATGGTCATATAAGCTACGTTAATCACAATAATAAGGATAATCGTATCGAGCATAAAAAGCCCTCCTAACCAATATACGAATTGTTTTAACTGATTCCCTTAATTTCCCTTAGAAAACATATCACAATTTAGTGCGCTTTGGTTCTTGAATACGGTCTAATTTTTTTAACGTGATATATAAAATCAGTACACCGACAAGATTACAAATTGTACCCAGACTAAATATAGTCCAAAATACTGTAGCTTCTAAATTGCGCGTAAAGGCAAATGTAATACTTAAAGAGCCTATGACGACAAGTGAAATAATCCATACAAATTGTTTAAACATGGATCACACTCCTTTATGCTGTTAGTTTTCTATAAGATGCATTTCAATTTTTCGACTCGCCCGACTTCTTTTCTTTGTTAATAATGCCTTTGCAGATTTCCGAAACTCGACATATTCACCGAATTGTATATATTCTACCCGAAAACCAGCTTCTAACCAAGCAGCAGACTGCACATATGTACCACTTCTTGTATTTCCCCACCATGCTTGATACTTATATGCAGACTGTGGAAGCGAGGTTTGTAGGATTTCTTCAATTTTTTTAAAACTTAAAATTACTTGTTCCTTTTCTTGTTGTTGTAAAAATTCATGGAGTGGAAAATATTTTCCGTTTCCTTTCATTCTATAACGTCCTTTCTATATTAGGGTTCGATTTTATAATTCTAACATAAAATGAAAAGAATATTCTAAAAATTCTAAATTAATGGAAAAGAAACGTTTTACTTACAGAAAAAGGACTTCAAGTGAATGAAGTCCTACTTACACATTTATTTTTTCTTCTTTTTCTCTTTTTCTTGTTCTTCTTTTAAGAACATATTATAGAGTGGCTGTAATGAGTTTGCATCTAAGTCGATATCACGTTCATATGCATATTTTACAGCATAACCGAGTGAAATCGTCATCGTCGCTGCAACCGACCCAGCTGCAACTGAACCAGCTCCAGGAATCAACTTCACAACCTGACGGAAGATGGTTCGTCCAACACTTCCGACAACAGTCGCAATAATCATCTCTTTTGCGCGATCTTTTGTAATTGGCTTATTATATAATTTCGCTAATTTGATCATCATCGCTACTTGTAATGCTGTTAAAGGTCCAAAGTCTGCTCCTGGTAGAGGAATTGCACCGATTGCAGCAGCAGAAGCCCCAGAAGCTAAAATCCACTTTTTCGCAGTAGATGACTTATCTGCCATGTGTGTTGCCATCAGTACGTCCTTTTTTCCTTTTTCTAAAATACGCAAAATTTGATTTTGTAACATCGACATGTTCTCACCTGTACGTGAAGAAATCGGTACGACTGGATAGTTGTAAGCTGTATTATCTTGAATATATTTAACCAACTCGCCTACATCTTCAGCGGCATCAATCTTATTTAAGACAATTAAAATATCTTGATTGACTTCTCGAATTTGCTTTAACGTTTGTAATTCATAGTCTGATAGCACCGTTCCAGCAGCATTTAAAAAGAATAAGACGACATCAGCTTCTTTGAAAAACTTCAATGTTTGTTGTGAATTTTCACTGTTTACATCTTGTAACCCAGGTGTATCCACAAAAACAATTTTGTCATGCAGTGCATATTTTTCAATCGACACCGTCTCACCTGGTTTTGCACCTACACGCGCTACTTCCCCATCCATTAGACGATTAATTGTTGAAGATTTTCCTGCATTAACATCACCAATCATCGCAATTAAAATCTCTTGATCCAATTGTTTATTAATTTCGGCTGACTGCTCCGCAAAAATTTTATCAAATTGCTCATCTGAAAAAGGTTGTTTTTCCATGTATTGCTCACTCCTTTTATAATGCCGAGCTATGTGACTGACTAGTTCTTATAAATTAAATACCCGCATACTCGGCTAATTCACGTTCATATTTATTTAATGACGATGCTGAAACATCAAAATACTCCGCAATCGCTTTTACCGTTGTATCGATTTTTTCGAAATAACCATGGTCATTACCGAAACGAATTGCGCCTGCTGCAATTGCGACTGGTTTACGCGCTTTTGGTTGTTTTTCAACAACAAAGTCTTGCGTCAGTTGTAGAATACGCTCTGCGTCGCGTCCCTGTTCTTCTAAGTATGCCATGATTCGATCGAAAACTTCTGTTTCAAAATCTGTAAATTCATTACCTTCAAAACCATTCTCAACAAGTTTCTTCCATAATTCCATTGAATCGCCCATTGTTTTTTCTTTAAAGAACTGTTCAAAAATCGCTGTATGATCGACTGGGAAGAAAATCATACTCGAAATCGCTAAATGACGCTGTTCATCAATTGGCAATATGAAGCAAAATACATGAACATTCTCTGGAATAGGACGTTCACCTTCGCGTCTTAGTTGCACAAGAGCCTTTGTATCGCTCTGTTCAACAATCATATAGTCGTCTTTTACTTCTTTAATTTTTCCGATTAATAAAGACGGGTGTGACCACTTCTCTAAGCGTTCTTTTAAAGCTGGGCGAATCGTATCTTTTAATACTTTTTCTAAATAGCCTGTCCAAATATCTAAGCGTTCTTCAAAGAAGAAATAGTCAATGGCAATTGCTTCTACTAATTCGATATCGAGTTTGTCACCCAGTGCTTCATTCCATTTTGCGCCTACCGCATGATATGCTTCAAAATCTTGTTTTTTTGGATATAACTCATAGAAATTTTGAAGTACACGCTCCATTTCTTCGTCTACAACAACGTCTACTGTTACTGCCTCTTTATTCGCACAACACTTTTTATATTTTTTTCCACTACCACATGGGCATGGGTCATTACGTCCAATCATTTTTCCTACTCCTTTTAAAAAAACTTTTACTGTAACACTATAACACCTTTAGAAACATTCCGCTAAACAATGAAATTCACCTTAAAGTATGCTATTTTTTTAATATGAAAAAATATATTCCGTTACTTTTATTAATCGTTATTATTTTCATTTCATCTAGTCAAAGTTATGAGCAACAATCTATCGTACCAACCTTGCAACAACTCTTACCAAATCAACCGTTCTACAACTTCTTATCACTATTTAAAATTCCCTATTGGGGAATTACAGTGTCTGTTGAAGAACGTGGTTACTATTACTTCATTGAATTTTTAGTACGAAAAGCTGCACATATGTTATCTTTCGGTGCGATGGCAATCGCCATCTATATCGCGTTATTCCCAAGAAAATATCGCTATGTATATGCGCTTATCATCACATTCATCCTCGCCTTAGCAGATGAATTCCATCAGTACTTCACAGATGGTCGCACAGCTACCATGTCAGATGTGTGGTTAGATACATTCGGTGGATTTTTACTACTGACATTATTTGTTCTTATTCTAGCGTTGATTCGTAAATGGAAATCAAAACGATAAAACACATCCTTTCGTATATGGAAGGATGTGTTTTATCGTTTAGAGTAGAAGTGTCATCAAATATTCATCATAATACTCTTGTCCTTTTTTCATAGACTTCTTTTCAATGCCTACTACTTCAAAACCTAATTTTTTATAGAGTGAAAATGCTGGTTCATTCGTTGTCACAACACTTAAATTCAATTTCTCAATATCAGGATCTTCTTTAGAATCATCAATGATTTTTTGAATTAACGCGACACCTGCACCTGTACCTCGTGCTTTTCCTGACACATACACTGCGCCAATTTGCGCACGATGCGACATTTTAATCATTTTCTCTTTTTGCAATGTAGCTGCACCAACTAACTCCCCATCTAAAAAAGCACCATAAAACTGCTCGGCACTCGAGCGTGTCACTTCACGTACGAGGTCAATTGGATTTTCAATTGCTACTGCTTCCTCATAAGACATCGCAAAAGCTTCTGGGACTTCTTGTAATGCTTCTTTTCGAAGCGCCCAGTAAGCATGTGCATCATCTTCTACTAATTTTCGTATTTCTAGCATGATTTTAGCTCCTTTAGCGATTTAAACATCGCAAAGTTTTCGACAGATTACCTTCCATCCTTTACCCACAGCTAAACCATTCTAAAACACTTTCTTTTATAAAGAACCAACCAATATATCGACATCAATTGTAATTTCATCTAACTGTAAGTCTTCGATTTTCTTCTCTTGATGCCAACCCATCGGTGTCATATGCGCAAGTAATGGGACAAGTTCTGTGGATATCTTTTTTGTCGTTGTCACGCGGAAGATATCCACATGTGGAAAACTCTCTTTAAATCGTTCAACTGTTTGACTGTTCGAGTAATCCTCTTTCTCGGATGTCGCATAGAATTGTTTTCGTAACTCTTTTAAATAGCCGCTCTGTGGAACGACTTTAATCACTTTGCCATTCGGCTGTAATAAACGCTTAAATTCCTCATAGTTCGCAGGCGATAAAATATTTAAAATGACGTCGAATTTCTTCGATGCATAGGGGCTTTTCGCTAAATCTCCTACAACCCATAAAATATCGGTATAGTTCTTTGCAGCCGCCACGATTCCTTCTTTTGAAAGGTCAATCCCTGTCGCAATCATTTCGTGTTCACATTGTTCTTTTAATTTATAAAGATGCGTTCCTTCACCACAACCTGTATCTAATACCGTCATCACTTCAGGTAAGTTCGTCAGCTGTTGTAAAATCACATCATATACATCCGCATATAACATGGCATCAAGCACTTGTTTACGCGCTTCAAATAATTTTTGATCGTACATTGATTGAACTGGATGCGTTAGTAAATTAACATAACCTTGTTTTGCTAAATCAAAGCTATGACCATTTTTACATACAAGTGTTTTTTCCTCTTGTATGTGAAATGCTTGCTCACAATGTGGGCAGCGAAATAGCTGTGCATTCTTTTGAAGCCACTGTGCGCTCATTTGTTTTTTAGATAACATTCTTCACATTCCTCTCAAAAAAAGAAGCAGAAAACGCGTATTCGTCTTCCGCAACTTTTGTTATTTTATAAGATATTCAATGATTAAACCAATTGATAATAAGAAACCAAAGAATGTATTTGTTAAAGCAGTTGATTTCATCGCCAAACCTTGTTTCATCGGGATGCCTTCGCCTTCTTTAAAGTTCTTAATTGCTGCAATCGGTTTTGGCACACTGATGAATACGAGTAGTAACCACGGACTAACAACACCGAATACGACTAAACCGACAATCCACGCATACGATACGATGAACGAAATCGCCAGCAACTGAATCGCTTTTTCACGTCCTAGTAGAATCGCAAGTGTTTTACGACCACCAATTGTATCTTCTTTAATATCACGAATATTATTCGACATATTAATACCACCAACTAAAATACCCAGTGGTACAGATACTAAAAAGCTCGTCATACTCACGTCACCTGTTTGGATGAAGTAAGCAATAAGAATAAAGCCAATTCCCATACTCAGTCCTGCAAAAAGTTCACCAAATGGTGTGTAAGCAATCGGCATTGGACCACCTGTGTACAAGTAGCCGATTAACATACCAATAATTCCGATGACCACAAGCCACCAACTAGAATTCATACAAATATAAATTCCGATTAATACGGATAGACCGTATAAGATTAAAGCGAATGCCAATACAGAAGACGGCTTTGTACCATGTCGTACGAGCGCACCACCAATCCCTACTGAATCAACAGTATCTAAACCTCTTTTAAAATCATAATATTCATTGAATAAATTCGTCGCAATTTGTAAAAACAAACCGCAGACAAGCATTGCCGTAAATAAAAGCCAATTAATTGGACCATCATTAAGCGCGAGCATTGTCCCTAAAATAACAGGCGCAAAAGTTGCTGTTAATGTGTGTGGACGTGTTAATTGCCACATCAATTTTAGCGTGCTAATATCTTCAATCGGCTGATTTGTTTGTTTCGCCATAACTTACTTCCTTTCGTACTTTCTATAACTCTATTATTCTACATGATTTTTCGTTTGATTGCTAAAGTTGAATTTCAACAAAAAGTTTGATACAGTAAAGGCAACTAAAGCGTACAGAAGGATTTCTAGGGTTCCGTAAACAAATTTGTTTAGACTGGTCCGAGAGAAATCCCGCATCAATTTGATGTGCCACGGAAGGACAAAAGCCTGGGAGTTTCACTGCATGATGCAGTCAAGCTCTCAGGTTTTTTTATGTACATTGAAGGAGGAATTTATAATGAAGCACTGGGCAGTTGTTGTTTTTGCTGCTGTACTCGAAACTTGTTGGGTTATTGGTTTAAAACATGCAGATACTTGGTGGGAATGGTTACTTACCATTGCCGCACTCGTTTACACATTCAAATTATTATTAAATGCAGGTGATCACCTACCTGTTGGAACAGTTTATGCTGTCTTTGTCGGATTAGGTACAGCTGGAACCGTACTAAGCGATATCGTTCTCTTTGATGCACCAATCGAATTTATGAAAATCGCATTAATCGGTGTATTACTAATCGGTGTGATCGGACTCAAAATGGTAACACCCGACCATACAGAAGGAGGTCAATCATAATGGCATGGATTGCGCTTATTTTAGCAGGTTTTTGTGAAATTTTTGGCGTTGCCATGATGAATCGCTGGCAACTTTATCGTAATTGGCAAACGATTGTAGCACTGATTATTGGTTTTGGTATTAGTTTAGCCTTACTCTCTTACGCAATGGAAACAATTCCTATGGGAACTGCCTACGCTGTTTGGACGGGTATTGGCGCTGCTGGTGGTGCACTAGTTGGTATGATTTTCTTCAAAGAATCGAAAGACTGGCGTCGCATTGTATTTATTACACTCATTTTAGCTGCTGCTATCGGTTTAAAATTATTTTCTTAGCGTTTATAATGAGAACACTTATGAAGTTTGAAGGGGTGTTTTAATATGGAGATTTTTAAAATTACAGATGCAGCAGATTTAGAAAAGGCATTCTCAATCCGAAAAGAAGTATTTGTAGAAGAACAGCATGTGCCAATTGAAGAAGAAATTGATGCCTATGACACATTAGACGGTGAATGTGAACATGTTCTATTAACAAAAGACGGTCAAGCTGTTGGTACAGGTCGAGTTCGCTTAGTAGACGACTACGGAAAAATCCAACGTGTTGCGATTCGATTAACAGAGCGTAAACATGGTTATGGTAAGGTCATCATTCAAAAACTAGAAGAACTTGCAGCAGCACGTGGTGCAACTAAAGCAAAATTAGATGCACAAGTTCACGCTATTGGTTTTTACGAAAAGTTAGGCTACACTGTTCAATCTGACGTATTTATGGATGCTGGAATTGAGCATGTACTCATGACAAAATCGCTACATTAAAAAAGAAGTCGTTTCTGTTTAGGAAGCGACTTCTTTTGTTATATTTTCTTTTTTCGGTGGTTTTATCACTGTATAAATAATCCCTCCAAAGATGAACAGCATACCGAGAATCTGCGTCATCGTTGGTCGGAAATCTAAAATCCAAATATCGAGTAAAATAGCGACTAATGGATCGACAAATACAAGTGCAGATACGAGTAATGTGGATAAGTTACGAATACTATTAAAGAATAAGTAATACACAAAACCTGTATGAATAAAGCCCGTTCCTAAAATATATAACCAATTACTCGTCGTCAATCCATGAAATACATCAAACTGCACCATTGGGAATAAGATGACAATCCCAACTATCGTTTGAACAAACGTTAGTGCATATGTAGATAAATGCTTTACCCCTCGCCCCACAAACATCGTCATCGCATAGCAAATAGCCGATAACATCGCATAGATGAAACCCTCATTCCATAGTAAATGAAGCGAATCAACTTGTTGTACCCCTACGATTAAGATACTACCTAAAAAGCATACGACAATGGCTAAAATTGCCGGAATCGTTAGACGCTCTTTTAAAAAGATTCCGCCCAAAATCAGGACAAAAATCGGCGCTAAATTATAAATCGAAATCGCGAGCGAGATCTCCATTTCATTGAATGCTTTAAATAAAAACACCCAGTTAAATACGAGAAACACACCGCAAATTATCGTTTGAATAACTTCTTTTCGTGACCACTGCTCTGTTTTATAACTCTTCGTTATAAGCCATAAACCACCTAAAAACAATGTCGCACAAATACACCGCACAAATACCAATTCTTCTGCTGGAATACCTGTTTGAATCGTAAAAAAACCAACCGAACCGAAAATTGCCATCGAGATTGTGAGCTGAATGGCTGCTTGCATATTCATGTTGTCCCCTTCTCTCTATTCAGGAATATTCTGACTATTATACCATGAAAAAAGAGTAAAAAGCAGAATGCCTTTTACTCTCTAGATAATCGGAACCCACAGCTCAACGGATTCCTCACCTGTTTCCTTGTTATATGCGTATTGCTCTAAAATCGGTGCCTTTCGAAAACGAAAATAATCCGCTTGACGAATCCGATGAAAGAAAGCAAAAGCATCATACTTTTCATTTGTACTCGTCGCAATCACATAACGCCCTGACGAGATGACAACATCTTCTGCATTCTCGAGTGGAATCGTTGAAGCACCTACAATTCCTGCATAATAAGCTGCGACGCTTAATTCCTCATGTTCTTTGGGAAAGAATACACCATACGTCACTCTCGGTACACGATGTTGTATTTTTAAAGCTTGGTTTAACTTCTTTCGTATCTCCATAATCGATGCTTGCGTTACCACATTCGTACGAAAACCGCGAATTCTAAACCCTACCTGTTCCTCTATCCGTACATACATAACGTCTACTCCCTTGGCCTTAAACTATCCATTTAAAACAATTCGTTTCCCTTTTCAACCATTTTAAAACATTATTTCTTTAAACGGAATGGAACGGTAATTAAAATAACATTTCTCTTATAAAGTAAATAGGTACGAATTAATAAACTTGATTGATTATGCAACATATTATGCCAGCCTTTTTTTACAATGAATTGTGGCACAATAACGGAAACATAATAATTTTTTTCACGTGCTTTTTTCTCCACTTTATCAATAAATTTTGTCAGTGGATTCACTAAACTACGATATGGTGAATACAGTGTAACTAAACGAATGTCTGCTTGCCACTTCTTCCATTTCGCTTCAAATGCCTTTAAATCTTCCTTATCGAAAGAAACATACACTGCTACAATCATATCGGGATTCAATGTTTTTGCATAGTTTAATGAATTACGCACCATCTTTGTAATGCCTGAAACCGGAATAATCATGACGTTCCCGTTCATCTCTGGTAACACTTCATCTGTTAACTTCAGTTGTGGACCAATACTATCATAGTGCGATTTTATACGATGGAAGATGATGACCATAGCCGGAACAAAAATGAGAATCGGCCATACATATCCGAATTTAGTAACAAAGAAAATGGCTGCGACAGTAAATGAGATAATCGCTCCCACTGTATTGATTGTCAGTTTCCCTTGCCAGCCTTTTGGGCGTTCTCGTAACCATTTTCGCATCATTCCTGCCTGTGCCAGTGTAAATGGAATGAATACACCTGTCGCATAGAGTGGAATAAGACTCTCTGTTTTACCCCCGAATAAAATAATTAAGACAATCGCGCCAATCCCTAGTAAGACAATCCCGTTGGAATAACCTAAACGGTCACCACGTACTTGGAACATGCGTGGGATATAACCATCTTTTGAAAGATTAACAGCGAGTAATGGAAAAGCTGAGAAACCTGTATTAGCAGCCAATATCAAAATTAACGCTGTCATTCCTTGAATAATGAAGTAGAAAATCCCTCTACTTACACTTTCCTGTGCAATTTGAGATACAACTGTCTGATGTCCATTCGGAGTTACACCGTAATAGTACGCTAGAAACACAATTCCTGAAAAAAGAAGAGCGAGTAAACCACCCATTGCTAACAATGTTTTTGTCGCATTGACAGGCTCAGGCTTTTTAAAATTTGGAATCGCATTAGAGATGGCTTCAACACCTGTTAAAGCCGAACTACCAGAAGCAAAAGCTTTTAGTAATAAAAAAAATGTAACCCCAGCAACCGGTGTTCCAATTGCTGTATGATTCGTTGTCGGTACTTCACCATTTAGAATACGATAAATACCTACGCCAATTAAAATGAATAAAGATAAAACAAACAGATACACTGGATAAGCTAAAATCGTCGCTGATTCCGTTACACCTCGTAAATTTAAAATCGTTAAGATGATGACAAATACCACTGCCATCTCGACATTGTAATTATGAAGCGCTGGAAAAGCTGATGTAATTGCATCTGCTCCTGCTGAAACACTTACTGCAACGGTTAAAATATAATCAACAAGTAAGGCGCCACCTGCGACTAAACCTGCATTCTTCCCTATATTTTCTTTTGAGACGACATATGCGCCACCACCATGTGGATAAGCATGAATCACTTGTCTGTATGAAAAAATCAGTGCGACCAATAAAACAATTACACCGACAGCGATTGGAATGGAGTACCAAAATGCAGCTGCACCAACAGCCATTAATACGATGAGAATTTGCTCTGGTCCATACGCGACAGACGACAATGCATCTGAAGATAAAATCGCAAGTGCCTTTGTTTTACTTAATCTTTGATCCATCAACTCAGTTGACTTTAATGGGCGACCAATCACATATCTTTTCCATAAACCCATTTTTTACACTTCTCCTTCATATGTTTCAAACTCCATGATTCGCTAAAAAGAATATAAAAAAGCCTACAGGCACGAGAAATAGACCTGTAGACAAGTAATTTTTTGCCTAACAAGTTTCCATCTCTTCTCTGTAACGCTTACGAGGTTAGCTGTCGGATTCGGGCTGAGAGTAGCCCTACCTTTTTCAAAAGGATTCACCCCAAGGAATACATTTTCCTGTTTATGTGGTTCCCCCGCGTTTTTTAACTTCAGCGATTTAGAAATTTGAAACTTTTTAAATTGTGTTGTAATAATACTCCCACTTACGTCATTTGTAAATATTTAAGTTGAATTTTTTTCGTAAATTCTTAGCGCTCGATTTGCATAGTGCATCATGAGTAAGAATAAAGTAAGGGCAATTCCTACGAATAAAAATTTTGCGTCAATAAAATCAAATAATGCACCGAATAATAAAGAGCCTATCGGTCCCATGCCGACAGAGACCGTTTCAATCAGTCCAAATACACGTCCACGATAATGATCTTCTACCGAACGCTGAATAAGTACGCCAATCGGGGTATTCGAGCAAATATTCATTGCGGATATACTGAATAAAACCATCATATAAAAAACAAAAGTTAGCTCTTTTGAAAAATCGAAAAAGAGTGGAATTGCGATACTTCCAATGAACATACAAGCGAGAATAACTGCACGTCGAATGAAAATAAGTGGTCTTCGTAAATCACTACGAACAGATAAATAAATGGACGCAATCAACATTCCAACAGCACCTGCTCCTTGTATAATCCCTACATTCGTAGAAGGCATTTTTAATTGCTCTACAAGGATAAAAACAATGCCTACACTAATTGCTGAATTGAAGAAGTTTAACCAAATATTCATCCATAAAAGAGACTTCACAAGTGGTTTTTCTTTTAAATACTTTACCCCTTCTTTCATACTTTGTAGCATGCTTTCTTTTTCACGTTTTTGATGTTGTTCAAATAATGTAAAATCCATTGTGGCTTCTAAAATTAACGCGATAAAATAAGCGACTGCCATCGAAATTAAGAATACTTGCATCGAGACAAAACCATATAACATCCCCCCGATAACAGGTCCACCAATCCCGCCGATTGAATAGGAAATTTGATTAAATGATAAGGCTTTTTGTAGACGCTTTTTCCCCACCATATTAGGGATCGCACTTGAAAATGCTACGCCATTAAATGCACCAATCGTTGAGAAAATAGCGGTAATTGTATAAATTGCAACAACAGATAAACCAAATAGCCATGTATGTATAATTAATAAAACAACAGATAACGTAATACCTGTCATACTCGCGACAACAATTCGTTTTTTCGGAAAACGATCCGCGACATATCCTGCAAATGGTGCCGCTAATGCACGCGGTACAACATTAAATACGATATTCGTTGCGAATGATAATGCCGAGCCTGTAATCGATAAAATATAGAGACTAATACCAAAGCTGAATACCGTAAAACCAAGAGATGTAAGCATTTTACTAATAAAAAAAGTAATTAAATTACGCGTTGCACGCCTTTCAATTTGAAAATCCACAGATGTCCTCCTTTATTTCGGTTATCGTAACATTTTACCAGATACAGTCATTCTGTAAAGAGGATTTAGTTGGCAGACACACACTTTCCGTATTATATTGACACTATAGATGAAAAAAGGAGTTTTAAATATGACGACTATTTTAATTGTCGATGATGACTCGCGCATTGTAGAACTAGTGGAAACACACCTACTCGAAAAAGGCTATCAAACAATCAAAGCTGCAAATGGTATGGACGCATTGGACCAACTAAAAAAACATAGCTGTGACTTGGCAATTGTTGATGTCATGATGCCTTTCATGGACGGTTTACAACTCACAAAAGAGATTCGAAAAAAATACAATATCCCGATTTTATTATTAACAGCGAAAGACCAAATTACGGATAAAGAAGCAGGTTATGAAGCAGGTACAGACGATTATCTCGTCAAACCATTCGAACCACTCGAACTATTATTCCGCGTTAAAGCACTTCTTCGTCGCTATGATGTACAAGAAGATAC
This sequence comes from Kurthia sp. YJT4, assembly GCF_030219945.1. Taxonomy (NCBI): domain Bacteria; kingdom Bacillati; phylum Bacillota; class Bacilli; order Caryophanales; family Caryophanaceae; genus Kurthia; species Kurthia sp. YJT4. Next base: position 2,792,024 of record NZ_CP126689.1, read on the forward strand.
ATTACTTCGCATCGGAAATATTACGGTGAATACGAACACATTTGAAGTAACGGTCGATCAGCGTTCATTGTTCTTACCACCGAAAGAATTTGATTTACTTGTTTATTTTATTCAGCATAAAAAACAAATTTTAAGTCGCGATCAATTGATTGAACAAGTATGGGGCGCTGATTTTTCAGGAGATGAGCGTACAGTTGATGTACATGTAAAACGTCTGCGCGAACATTTTAAAGAGATTTCGCCATTCGTTCAAATTAAGACGATTCGCGGCGTTGGTTACATGTTGGAGGAAACAGAATGAAATCGCTCTATACAAAATTCGTCGTTTATACAGTAGCGATTATGATTGGTAGCGGTGTTATTGCCTTTCTCATTTCAAATGGTTATTATCAACAAAAGCTAAAACCAGTAAATGATGCAAAGAATACACGAATCGCACTCGATATTGCAGAATTTGCAGATCGTCATCCAGATATGAACTTAACCGAATATCTCGAAAATACAGCAGCAGTTGGCTATCAATTCTACCTCGTAAAACCGAATCTAAAAGGTGAATTTTTCGGCTCAGATTTCCGTGAAAAAAATCTAAGTAAAAAAGAAATCGAATCAGTTTTAGACGGTAATATCTTTCATGGTATTCAAAACTTCCCTCAATCCACCTTTGTTACAGGGTTCTTTGCGAATGAATTGCAAAACTCGATTGGTGTTCCTTTAAAGCATGACGGCAAAAACTATGCACTCTTTATTCGCCCTGATATTAAACTACTCTTCGGCGAAATGCATATTCTCTTTGGTATTCTCTTTGTTCTCACGATTGCACTTAGTATTGTTTTTGTATTCATTAGCACAAAATATTTAGTGAAGCCGATTCGCACATTAACATCTGCAACACAACAACTCGCTAATGGTAAATTTGATGTAGCATTGAATGTGACACACCGCGATGAAATTGGACAGCTTGCAAAAAGCTTTACACATATGGCAGAACAACTTGAAAAAAATGAAACCACACGTAAAGAATTCATCTCCAATGTGTCGCATGATATTCAATCACCATTATCTAATATCAAAGGCTATACGAACTTATTAGAAAAAGAAGATTTACCAGAAGAACAAAAGAAACAATATATTCAAATCATTAACCGTGAGATTACACGACTATCTGAACTAACGAAACAACTTCTTCTTCTCACATCGCTCGATCAAAATAAATCAATGATTCAACCAACTGAAGTTGATATTGCTCAGCAAATTCGTTCACTCATCAGACAGTACCAATGGCAAATTGGCGAAAAAGGATTAATGGTCGGTTACACACTCCCTTCTTCTTGCGTCATTGAAGGCGATGCAACTTTCCTAAATACCATTTTCGATAACCTTTTAACGAATGCGATTAAATATAATGAAGAAGGTGGGCAGATTGATGTTTCGCTTCGTGAAACAGACTCGCGTGTTATTCTACAATTTAAAGACACTGGAATTGGTATGACAAAAGAACAGCAAGAACGTATTTTTGACCGTTTTTATCGTGCAGATACTTCACGCACACATACTGTTACAGGAACAGGACTAGGTATGGCGATTGTGAAATCAATGGTGCAATTACATCATGGCTCTATTTCAATTGATAGTGAGTTAGATGAGGGTACAGTCTTTACTATTTCATTACCAAAACAACTAAAATAATCAAAGAAGAAATCGCTTCATCGAACGGTTTCTTTTTTTATTCCATTTTTCACCTCCATTTATTCATATTCTATTCATATTCCGAACGTATAGTAAGAGTATCAAGAAAAACGGGAGGAAAAAATTATGTTTTCACTATCACTAAAAGAAATTAAATTCTTTAAATTACGTTATATCCTCATCGGGTTTATTTTATTCTTCGTTGCAGCACTTGTATTTATCATCAGCGGCTTAGCAAATGGCTTAGCGAATGATAATGCTTCATCTATGAAAAATATGAATGCTGTTTCGTATTACGTTTCAAAAGACTCCGATAATCGAATGGATCGTTCACGCTTTACAGCTACTGACGTTGAAAAGATTAAAACGAACGATGCACAACCTTTAGGTATTCAAATGATGACATTAAAGGATAAAGAATCAAAAGAAAAATTAGACGTTACATTAATGGGAATTAACCCTAGTCAATTCTTAATGCCAACTGTTGTAGATGGCAAAACCATTTCAAACACATCGAATAATGATGTCGTTGTTGATAAGACATTAGAAAAACAAGGCGCAAAAATTGGTGACAAACTATATGCGGAAAACTCAAAAACAACATTAACAATCGTCGGTTTTACAGAAGACCAAACATATAGTCATACACCAACAGTAATCATGAATACAGACACATGGTATAAAATTTTCGGTGGTAAAGAGAATGCTGGATTTAATGCAATTGCCCTAAAAAATGATAATGCCACAACAAAAGCAGATGTAAAAAATGCCGTAGCAGACGGTAAATTCGTTCCAAAACAAGACCTAATCGATACAATCTCTGGTTATAGTGCTGAACAAAGCTCATTGATGATGATGCTTGCGTTCTTAATTGTCATTGCGGTATTCGTACTTGGTGCGTTCTTCTACATCATGACAATTCAAAAAGTAAATCAATTCGGGATTTTAAAAGCGATTGGCGCAAAAAACAAATTCTTAATCGGTTCAACAATGCTACAAGTACTTGTATTATCTGTTGTCAGCATTGGCTTAGCAATTGGCTTCGCATTCGTTTTACAACAAATCATGCCGAACGGAATTCCATTCGTCTTTGACTTTGCGTTAATTCTAAAATTCGGTGGCGCATTACTTGTTGTTTCACTATTAGGTGCTTTATTCTCAACAACAAGTATTGTGAAAGCCGATCCACTACAAGCAATGGGGAGAGCTGAATAATGAATACACCATTACAACTTGTAAATATTCAAAAACATTTTAAAGATGGCGATAACGAAATCGAGATTTTAAAAGACTTAAACTTGAGCGTAGAAAAAGGCGAGTTTGTCGCAGTTGTCGGTCCATCAGGTTCAGGGAAAAGTACAGTATTATCCATCGCAGGCGCTTTACAAAGTGCCGATGGTGGTGAAGTCGTAATCAACGGTCGCGATATTAACCAATATAGCGATAAAGATAAATCAGACGTGCGTTTAAAATCAATCGGCTACATTTTCCAAGCAGCTAATCTTGTACCATTTTTAAATGTGTACGATCAATTAAAGCTTGTGACTGAACTTGCAGGTGATTGGAATGACGAAACGAAAAAACGTGCAGATGATTTACTAGAATCAGTTGGTTTAGCAAATAAAGCGAAAAAGACAGTTCAACATTTATCAGGCGGTGAAAAACAGCGTGTTGCAATCGCACGTGCTTTCATGAACGACCCTGATATCATCCTTGCCGACGAACCAACTGCGGCACTTGATGCCAATCGTAGTAAAGAGATTGTTGAATTAATCGCTAAAGAAGTTCACGATAAAAATAAAGCAGCCATCATGGTAACACATGATGAATCTGTCCTTCACTACTGCGATAAAATTTATGAAGTACATGATAAAAAATTAAGATTACGTAAATAACAAAAAGAGCCGAATCCATTATTTCAAAATGGGTTCAGCTCTTTTTTCATTCTTGTAAAACATGTTCATCAATTTGTTTCAAGTGATAATAGATGCCTTGTTGTTCAATTAAATCTGCATGTGTACCTACTTCTGCAATACGTCCCTCATCCATTACAAGAATCTGGTCCATCTGTTCCAACCCTTGTAGGCGGTGGCTAATCATGACAACCGTTTTCCCTTTCGTTTTTTGAATGAGTTTATGATGCAAACGTTTGGTTGTTGCAGGGTCAAGTGCAGAAAATGGCTCATCTAGTAACCAAACAGATGTATTTTTCAGCCACATGCGACCTAGTGCAAGTCGCTGCTTCTCCCCACCTGATAGGTTTTCGCCATGCTCTAACACTTGCATGTTTAAATCAAAATCAAGTTCCATCTCTTTTAATACATAGTCTAATTCTTCGTCTGTAGCAATTGGTTTTGCGATACATAAATTATCACGAATTGTACCATAGAAGAAGTGATTTTGTTGTAACAATACCGTTGTCTTCTTCCATAAATCTTCGGATTGAATTTCTTCAAGCGGTTGTCCTGCAATTCGAATTTGCCCACTTGTTGGGTTATAGAGGTCGAGCATCAATTGGAAAATAGTCGATTTACCAGAGCCACTCGCGCCGACAATCGCTGTTCGCGAACCTTGTAAAGCCATAAATTGAATGTGTTGTAATGTGTCTTCAGCTTGCCCTTCGTATCGAAAAGATACATCTTGAAAAGCAATTGAAAATGGTTGCTTTTTAATAAATGTACCAACATCTGTTTCTTTACCAAAGTCCTCTTGTTCAATCATTTGTAAACGGGTCATCGCTTGATCCGACTCTTTCTCAAATGTAGGAACGAGTGCCATTGGAATCGCTAAATCAAATACCGTCAATGTAATTAACACGAGCATCGCTAAATATAAACCATTCAATGAACCTGTTGTCACAAAGTATGCACCAATCACGAGTACCGAAGCGACAGTCAGCATGGATATGAATGCATTGAGTGCTTGGTCACGAATAAGTGCCTTACTCTCCTTATGTTGTTCCTCTGCATAGACATCCGCAATCGCTGCTACTTCATCCATTTTTTCATGTAATGTATGACTAATCGTTAAATCTCGATAGCCATATAAAACTTCTGTCATCTCCGTTGAAAGTGCCGCACGCTTTTCTAACTTATGTTGTCCTACTTTTTCATGTCTTTTCGTTCGTAGTGTAGGAATAACAACTGCAGTTAAAATGAGACTGACTAGAATAACGAGCGCAATCCATACCGAGTAAAACATCGTAAAGAAAATCGTACAAATAAAGACAATTGCCAAAACAATCGGTGGATAAAATACTCGTAAAAAGAAATTTTGAAGTGACTCTACATCGCTGACAATACGCGATAGTAAATCACCACTACGATATTTTGTGAAGATACGTGGTGCTAGTCGTTCGAGTTGGTCATAAAAGGTCATACGAATATTACTCAATATTTTCAACGTACCTTCATGTGAGATAACTCGTTCAAAATAGCGACTTACTGATTTTGTAATGCCAAATAGTTTTAAACAAGCTGCTAAAATTAAAATAACGTAAAGTGGTGGTTTTAAAGAGGCTTCCGAAATGATATATCCACTCATCGCAAATAGCCCTGCAGCTGTAATACCACCAATACTTCCTAAAAGAATGGAGATGAGAACAGCTTTTCTTTCTTGCATGACTAAATTAACAAGTACCTTCATGTCGCTCGCCCCCTACCATTTCACGATAAATCGCACTCTTTTGAAGTAATTCCTGATGTGTACCTGTCTGTTCAATTGTTCCATTATGAACGAGTAGAATTTGATCTGCTTGTTGAATCGTATGCAAACGATGCGCCACTGTAATGACGGTTCGTGTTTGTGCTAATTCATCCATTACACGCTGTAACAATTGTTCTGTCTGCACATCTAAGCCCATCGTCGGCTCGTCAAAGAAGACAATTGTACATTGTTTATAGAAAGCACGCGCAATCGCTAGGCGCTGCTTCTCGCCGCCCGACATACCGCGACCTGCTTCGCCTACTGCTGTATGCATACCATTCGGTAATGTCGCAATCCAATCGCCTAATTGAGCCTGTTCAATTGCTCGCTGAATGGCTACTTCATCACAAGCACCTTTCTTCATTTGAATATTTTCTGCAATCGTTCCCGTAAATAAATACGGATGTTGTGAAATATAGGCAATCTGCTCAAACCAAGCATCTTTCGAGACTTCTTGACGCAGCTTCCCATCGATTTTCACATGACCTTCTGTTAATTCATATACACCAGCCAGAATGTTTAGAAGCGTCGTCTTACCCTGTCCTGTGGGTCCTACAATCGCTGTTCGACTATTCGGAGGGACTTTCACATTCAGTTGTTCTAATTTGAACGCATCACCATATTGAAAAGCACCCTGTTCAATCGCAATACTTGGTTGTTGTTCAAGTGACTGTGTCCCCCATTTTACTGGCTCGATTGGACGCTCTAATTCCTCTTCTAAAATTTCAGCTGCAGCCATAGAACCACGCCCTGAATGGAATGCACTACCTAAGTCTTTAATCGCATTATAAAACTCAGGGGCAATCGCTAAAATGAAAAATGCAGGGGCAAATGTCATCGTTTCAAATGTAATCATTTGATACGCAATTTCGATGGCAACTAGTCCAATTCCAAGTGTTACAACTAATTCAATGAAAAATGTCGAAGCAAACGCAACTTTTAAAATACTCATCGTCGATGTTTGAAAAGCACGATTATTCTCAGCTAGTTCTTCGCGTTGTTGCTTCCCTTGACCAAATAATTTTAATGTTTGTAGTCCTTGTACTAAATCTAAAAACTTCCCTGAAAAAAAGGTCAGTTCTTTTAATTGTCGTTCTGATTTTTTTTGCGTTTGTAAACCAACAATAATATACGCAACCGGAATAAGCGGCGCTGTACATAAAAGAATCAACCCGCTATAAATATGTGTCATAAATACGGCTATTAATAGGATGAACGGTACGAGCATCGACTGGATTACTTGTGGCACATAATCTCGGTAATAACTTTCTAACTGGTCAATCATCTCAATTAACATTGTCACTTTGCTACCGGTCTGTCCTTTGACGGATATCTGAAGCGGGTCTTGTTGCCACTTTTTAAGCAGTGACTGGCGGACACGTTTTTTCACATTCGTTGATAGACGGACACCTAATTGGCGATTTACACTCGTGCAAATAACACGAATAATAATCGCACCAATTAATACTGCTATATAAGGAAATGTCGCTGAAAAAGCAGACTTTTTAATAAACACTTCATTGACAATTTGAACAATTGCATAAGACTGCGCAATAATTGCTAACCCTATACAAATAGAAAAAATAGCATTCCCTACTAAAACACCTTTTTGTCTCATTGCCCATTTTTGTAGCCATACCATGAAATTGCACCTTCTCTCTTAATTCCACTATAGAAGAATTTATTATGCTTTTCTTGTTCCAATACCCTTTTCTAGACAGAATTACTTTTTCATTCACAAAAATTACATCGCTTCTTCACAAACGTGAAAAGTTTTTGAAGTTTCGTCATAATTTTTAGAATGAGAGGCGAATGATTCGATTCCACAACCCAATGTCCCGTTCCGCCGAACCAATGTCTCGTTTTGTTGAGCGAATGTCTCTTTCTACAAACCAATGTCCCATTCCACACTCCAATGTCCCATTTCTCCGAGCGAATGTCCCGTTCCGCCGACCCAATATCCCCTTTCGCTCACAATAAAAAACCAGCATAATGCAAACATTATACTGGTCCGTTACAGGGCTTATTCATGCCATGTGTACGTATAGAGTTGTTTTTTCTCTTGGATTGCTAAGAAATAGTCCTTACCATCGTTTTTCGCACGATAATATGCATAATCTCCTACTTCAATTGTTGGTTCATGATCCTGTAAAGATTTTTTCATATCACTTTTCAAACCTGTATCAATTGCATCCTCTTTAAACTTATTTAATAGCTTTTGATAATAAGCTTGGTTCTCTGTCGTAACTTCTTCCATCTCTGTATTCGTCATAGAGGGTATTTTATCGTATTCATATAATGTAACCCATTGCCCACTTCCTGTTTGGGCTAATTCATGCGCTAGAATGGGTGATTCCGCAGTTGGTGGTGGAATCGTCACGCCCCATTCTTGTTTATATGCATCCACAACAACTTTCGGATCCATACCGCCTTTTCCAGTCAAAATGTATAGAGAAGCTGTAACCAAAATAATAAAGAGTAAGATAAAATAATATTTCTTTTTCATGTAGAATCTCCCATAGTAAGTGATATAGTAAGATTATCAAAAAATGGCGTTCTATACGAATGAATACTGTAAAATATGCAAATTTGATGTGCGACCTGCCATGCGAAGTTCGGTATCGGTATAACCTTGCTTTATATATAAAGCACGCGCACGTTCATTTCCTTCATCCAATGCTAAAATAATACGCTCAATATGTGGAAAATTCTCTTGCACATAGCTTGGAATTTTTTCAAGAACTTTTGTCGCATAGCCACGTCCTTCATAACGAACATCTGTTGAAAAAGAACGTAATAAAATATCATGTTCAGTACCTAAAAAATCAAGAGGGCCTTTTCCTTCATGCAAAACAAAAAATGTTACAAATAAATCGTCATCCAACGCTAAAATAGGGTGTCTCTCACTATCTTCTATTTTTATAACTTCACGTGGTGAGGCAGTGTAAAGCAGTTGATCTTCTGTTAGTAAATAGTTTTGAATACGTGGCTCATCTTCAACCGTAAATTTTTTAAAATACATACATTCATCCCCTTTTCTTCATTTTACAGAAAGAACGCTTGTTCGTAAATTTTAAACTATAAAAGAGGTACTACATTTATGGAAATCATCACAACTCAATTAATCTTCATCGCGATTTTCATTTTGATGATTCACTCAATTGAAACACTCGCTTATGCAGTTCGCTTATCTGGTGCGCGAGTTGGCTTACTTGCCTCGGCACTCTCATTATTTAATATTCTTGTGATGGTGTCACGTATGGCAAATATGGCGCAACAACCATTCACAGGAAACTTACTCGATGAAGCACCTCAAGATGACGGTTCTTTTTTAGAGACACAATTTCGCTTCATTATCGGCGCTTCAACAGTTGGCACACTTGTAGGTATTCTTCTACTTCCAACATTTATCGCGGTATTCTCACGAGCAATCATCCATTTAACAGAGGTTAATGGTTCAGTTGGCGCTTTGTTTAAAAAAGGATTTACAGAAGGTTACTTTCGCCGCAGTTTAAACTATATTCGCTTACCCAAACGAAAAGACTGGCAAGAGATTGAATGGAAGGATGCACCGTATCGCCTATTCTTTATTAATATTTTTATTACAGCCATCTATACGATTGGTGTCTTATCTGCTTTATATGCGGCGCTCTTAATGCCTAGTCATAGTGCAACTGCTACAATGGCATCTGGATTGATTAATGGTGTAGCAACAATCCTTTTAATTATTTTTATTGATCCTAAGATTTCTGTCATGGCGGACAGTGTCATACGCGGAAAAGGGCGCTATAATCAACTGAAAACAGCAAGCATTTTTATGATTACATCAAGATTAATCGGTACTCTAGTAGCTCAATTATTATTTATTCCTGGGGCAAAATATATCGCTTGGTTCACAACATTCCTCTAGGAAAGGACATATATTGTCTATTTCAAACGTAAATTTAGTTGTATTTTTCAATAAATCTGATACAATACGAATGGTCATTTGAAAGGGGTGTCAGCCATTGACTTGGGAGATTTTTAGTGTCGTCGGAACGATTGCTTTTGCAATATCTGGTGCAATTATCGCTATGGAAGAAGAATATGATATTTTCGGCGTTTACTTACTAGGAATCGTCACAGCTTTTGGTGGTGGTGCAATCCGTAACGCATTACTTGATATTCCTGTATCTGCACTTTGGGAACAAACTTCATTATTCCAAATTGCGCTTGTATCTATAACACTCGTCTTTTTATTTCCCCATAAAAGTATCGCGCATTGGAATCACTGGGGGAATTATTTTGATGCGGTCGGTCTATCTGCATTTGCTATTCAAGGTGCCTTATATGCCGTCCACCTAAATCTACCTGTAGCAGCGGCTATCGTAGCAGGTATTTTAACAGGTTCTGGCGGTGGGATTATTCGTGATTTACTAGCAGGGCGTAAACCACTTGTTTTAAAACAAGAAGTATATGCCGTCTGGGCGGGAATCGCTGGTTTAATTATTGGACTTGAGTGGGTAAAAGATGATTGGGCGCTCTACACATTATTTGTCGTCATCACGATTTTAAGAATCATTTCATATATTTATAAATGGACATTACCATTTAAATCGTTAAAACCAACAATTGTAAAATGAAAAAAGCTAGGTTGTTTTCGATGAATCATCGAACAACCTAGCTTTTATTGTATAATTTGCTGCCAACAGATTACTTTTTCTTCAAAAGACTTTACGTTTTTTCCCGGAACAGGGCTTGTTGAAGGCATAAGCATATATGAAACTTGCTCTGAAAAAGTATGTTTAAAATACTTCAAAAAAACACGTTCTGCTTTCCCGCCATTAAAAACAATACGTTCAACATTCGGATAACGAACCAATAGCTTTTCAAAATCATTTGGCACTTCTTGTTTAATAGCTGAATCTAGACTTCCTACACGCTCACAAGAAGCAATCGCATCCCATAATCCAATCTGATTGTCTAATAACCATGCAATCTTTTTATCATATGTAGATGGTACATCTTGCTGTAAAATATGCGACATAATTCCCCAAAAATGATTTCGCTCATTTCCGTAATACTGCTGCTTCTCAAGAGAAATTTTTCCTGGCATCGAACCAACAATTAATACTTTCGTCTGTTCGTCAATAACAGGTGCTAGTACATTATTAATTTTAGCCATTAAAAGCTTGTTTTAGCTTTTCAAATTGTTCTTGAAGAGCTTCTAAATCCGGTTTTGATGCTTTTTGATCCGCCTTCACATTAATTTCATAACGTAATTTTGAATAATGTTCATCAAATTTTGCAACAGCTTGTTGGAAATCTTTTAATGGTTGGAATGATTCAAATTCCGGATCCATAAATGTATACACTTGGAATGAATGTACACTCGCACTAAAATGTGAATAGTTTTCCATACCTTTTTTACCTGTTGGCTCACCTTTTTGAAGCGCTACTGCATTGTCGATGATACTTTTAGCCGCATCAATTAATAATTGTGTATTAGTTGAATCCATATGTTACCCAACTACCTTTCTTTTAATCAAATTGACTTCTCTTACCAATTGTAGCATATCGACGCAAATTTTTTATATGTAAAACACTTGATTAAATTTGAACATTACAGCCCCTTTCAACTAATATATCCAGCCAAGGTGGAACATCTTCAATTGGATTATCACGTAAGTCAAGTTCTTGTAAATTCGTTAGTTGTAATAGCTCAGCTGGAACCTCTGTTACTTGATTGCCTCGCATATTTAATACTTTCAAAGCCTGACATTTAAACATCTTACCAGGGAATCTTTTTAATTGATTCGCTTGTAAATCGAGTACTTCTAAGCTTGAAAAACTTGGCGTAAAATCCTGTATCTCAGCAATTTGATTATATCCTGCATAAAATTCTTTTAGATGAACAAGTGTATAAAATGAACGTGGAATTGTCATAATTTGATTATGGTCGATTGATAAATGTGTTAATTGAATAAGCATACCAATCTCTTCAGGGATTTGAACAAATTGGTTGTGTGAAATATTTAAAGATTTTAGTTTATGTAAATTCCCAATCGTACTTGGCAATTCTTTCATTTGATTATATTCAACGTGTAATGCTCCTGATAAATTTTGTAATAACCCTACCTCTGCTGGCATCTCTTCAATTTGATGATGGGATAGATTCAATTCTTCCAATTCAGTTTGTAAAAATAATTCATTTGGAAAACAAGTTAATTGTTGTTCAGATAAATCGACACATGTCATTTGACCTTCTGCATTAGAAAACATCTATTTAAAACCTCCTATCCTTTATTTTTATACAATCTTAGTATGCTAGTTATATCGTCACACTTATTTCATTATATAGTATAAAAGGTCTTTAATTATATAAAAAAATGGATATCATTGAAATGTAAGCATAACATCTCTATTAAAAATATAAACAAAACGTTATTGAATCAGTCAAGTCCAGACTCCTGTGTAAAATGCTATACAATGTTTTTACCATTTCTACTTATCAAAATTGATGTATTTTCTTGAAGAATAAATCCATTCATCATGTAGGTCCATAAGAACGGCTCCAATTAAGCGATTGGCTGATGTTTGATTGGGGAAGATGCGAATAATCTTTTCTCTTCTGCGTACTTCTTGATTCAGTCGTTCAATTAGATTGGTACTCTTTAGTCGATTGTGGGAATTTCCTTGTACGGTATATTGAAAGGCGTCTTCGAATCCATCATCCAATGATGCGCAAGCTTTTGAATATTTTGGTTGATCGATATAATCATGAATCAATCGATTTTTAGCCTCACGCGCTAAGTTAATATCTGTGAACTTAAAAATTCCTTTAACAGCTTCTCTGAAAGATTTTGAATTTTTTTTAGGAATGGTGGTAAAGATATTTCTTAGGAAGTGAACTTGGCATCTTTGCCAACTTACGTTGGTGAAGGATTTTCTAATGGCAGAGACTAATCCTTTGTGCGCATCAGAAATAACGAGTTCCGTACCTTGTAAACCGCGTTCTTTTAGGTATTCAAAAAATGTTGTCCAGGTCTCTTCGCTTTCGCCACTTTGAATCATGAAGCCGATAATTTCACGGTCGCCATCTTTGGTTATTCCAATCGCTATATGACAGCTTTTTGAGAGTACTCGATTTTCTTCTCGTACTTTTATATAGAGTACATCGGTCATTAAGTAAGGATAATTTTTTTCTGATAATAAACGATTCTGCCACTCGTTAACCATAGGTTCTAGCTGTTCTGTTAAGCTAGAAACGAAGGACTTAGAGACGGATTTACCACAAAGTTCTTCCACAATTTTTGATACTTTACGAGTTGAAACGCCTGATACATACATTTCCAACATTGAAGCCATGAGGGCTTTTTCGTTTCGTTGATAACGTTCAAACACTGTGGGTGAAAAATGGCCATCACGTGTTTGAAGTGACCCCTAAAAGTTAGACACGGTTATTTTAGGCAGCTTGGGTAAATTGAGTTCGGTATTGCACTGGACTCATCTTTAATTTTGCCTTCATGCGTTTCGTGTTGTAATAATTTATATATTTTTCAAGTTCCAATTTAAACTGCTCTACACTTTCAAATTCTTTTAGGTAAAGGAATTCGGACTTCATAATCCCAAAGAAATTCTCCATCACTGAATTATCGTAACAGTTACCCTTTCGAGACATACTTTGCACAATCCCTCTCGATTGAAGCGTGTGGCGATATTGTTTCATTTGATAATGCCATCCTTGATCCGAATGCATTAATAGCTGGTGGTCTTCTGGTAAACGTTCTAAAGCCTTATCTAACATGTCTGAAACAAGTGAAAAGGTTGGTCTAGAGCCAATCGTGTACGTGATGATTTCTCCGTTAAATAGGTCTAAAACAGGCGATAAATAAAGCTTTTCGCCAAATAATTTAAACTCTGTAATATCCGTTACCCACTTCTCATTTGGAGCTTCTGCTGTAAATTGGCGGTCTAAAATATTTGGGACAATTTCGCCCACTGTGCCTTTATATGATTTATATTTTTTCATGCGGACAATACACTTTAAGCCAAGCTCTTTCATGATGCGCTGAACCTTTTTATGATTCACTTTTTGCCCACGATTCGCCAGCTCATCACGAATGCGACGGTAACCGTAACGACCTTCATGTTCATCGTAAATGGCTTGAATGTCAGCTTTTAAATCAGCGTCTGGGTCTGGTTGATCCATCTTCTTCACGATAGCGTAGTACGTACTGCGTTTGATTTTGGCGAATGCCACAAGCGCCTTCACCGAGTATTTATGCCTTAATTCATAGATGACCTTTACTTTGTCTTCTTTGGTGATTTTTCCTTGGCTTGAACTAAGGCATTCAACTTTTTTAAATACTCGTTTTCCATTTCAAGCTGCTGAATACGCGCTTGAAGAGCTTTAGTAGAGCCTTCTGCTAGTACGTTTTTAGGTTGTTTAGTCGATTCTTTTTTCATGGATTGACGCCCCTTTTTCTTTGGCTGAAGGGCATCCTCTCCTAAAGTTTCGAATTGTTTTTTCCAATTCTGTATCGATGAAGCACCTGCAATATTAAAGATCGCAGCTGTTTCATTAAAGGACGTACCATTTTCAGTCATATAGTTAAGTACGTCTAGTTTAAACGCTTTTGTATAGTTTGTATATCGTCTGACAAAAACCTCTACACCATTGTGCTGATATTGTTTCACTAAGCCTAATAAATAACGATGTGAAATACCAAAATCCGCAGCGACCGTTCTAGAGCTTTCCTTGCCATTTAGATAGCGTTCAACCGCTGCTAATTTATCTTCAGGGCTCATTTTTCCCATAGAAAAACCGCACCTCCTTGTTAGTATGTGTCTAACAAATGGGGTGCAGTTCAGTTCTGGGTACTTTTAATTCTAGCGTGCCTACACGTGTCGTAAAGCTGCGCTCATAATAGCCATTTCGTTGACTTTGTCGGTTTTCTGTTCGTTCATATTCTTTTGCTTGAATATATTCTGTTCGTTGATTTTCCATTAGTTGATTAAATACCGTTGTTAAAATATTTTTAGAAACGTCATCCTTTACAGAATATTCAATAATGCTTTGAATCTCTTCGCTTTTCAGTGTAAAATGTACTTGGGTCATGTAAAAGTCCTCCTGGGTATGTTTTTGTCGTTAAAAACATTGTACCGTAAAAGGACTGTTATATGGCCTTTTTACTTTTACACAATTATACGGACTTTATCATTGAATCTGTCTTTCCACTATGTATTTGTTAGAAATCAATATTTTTATTATTATACTAATAATATGATTTACCCAAATTATGTTATAAAAAAACCTCGAATACACTAATGTACTCGAGATTTTAAAATTACTTTTTTTGTTTTTGAATATAGATAACTAAACTTAACACACTAATTAAAATAATGATTAAATGTAGTGCTAATAAAAGTCCACTTGTTTGTTCTGATATTGGTAACAATACCGTTAAAATACCGATACCTAATAAAAAATAGGCACTATTCGTTGCGACTTGTAATAGTGGTTTTTTTATTTGAGTTACTTGCATACCAATAAGCATTTGCAAATTTTTAGTGCGCCATAAATAAATAGCTAATAAAATAAGTGCCGTTCCAATAACGGTTGTTGGCACAAAGTCCATCGCCTTCATATTCTTCATTCCTTACCTCGGTTGAATTGTCCATAGCCCACAACAATGAGCATATTTCTTAAATTGTACCTTGGCAAATGTCGAAATGATAGGTAAAAGCTTTGTCACGATAAAATAATATTCGCTATCATCCCACTCATCAATATGCTGTTTACGACATTTACTCTGTAAAAAGTGTGTTTCAAAGCTAATGTCGCCAATATAGACGACACCACCTTCATTTAGATGTGTCAATAATTCACGCAACAGCCTAACTTTGTCGTCATCTGTTAAGTGATGCATCGCATAGGTACTGATAATAACATCGAATTTTTGATTCGTAATCAACTTCGATGTATGGTGTAAATCGCCTTCGATAAAAGTCGCTTTTGGCATTTTATCGCGTGCAATGTTCAACATCTCTTCCGAAAAATCAATACCTGTAATATGATGTCCTGCATCATATAAACGTTTCGTTAGTTTACCTGTTCCAACGCCTAAATCGACAATGTTTTGTACATCCTTTGTACAAACTTTTTCGTATAAAGCTTCCATCATTGGTTCATACCCCGCAAAAGGATATGCCTCTTGTTCATCACTTAATTTAACTGTTTGATCATAGCTTGAAGCCCATAAATCAAAACCTTTATTATCCAACATCAATGTAGAACTCCTCCAGATTATTCCGGAGAATTTACATGTGTAAACCCTCCTTATTTGCTGTAATTGTTTTCATTGATTTAATCATGTCCAACACTCCTTCATTTTTTCTTTTTTTATTTAAGCTTCATCCCATTCATCAAAATACAATGCCATATGGTACTCATCAATATATTGATGATTTGGCATCTTTAAAATATCTTTTTCCATACCGATAATTTCAAAACCAAAAGATGTATACACACCTTTTGCAATTTGATTTTTCACATTAACTTTGAGATGAATTTGCTCACAACGTAATTCTTTTGCACGCATAATCGCTGCGGCAATAATTGGCTTACTAATGCCCTCTCCTTGATAATCTTGATGCACATAAATTCCTTTTAAAGAAGCGATATGACGCAATTTCAGCCTTGTATTTGTCTTTAATGTGACCATTCCTACAAGTTGTTCTTTCTCAAATGCGCCAAACACAATATGGTTTTGATTATTTAGAAAATTTTCAAAATAATGAGGTTCATATGTTACTTCTTCTTCATAAGATGCGGCAAACGCGGTTGGAGAGTGTTCAAGTGCTTGTAATCGTAATTCTCGATAGATCTGTGTATCTTCTTTCGTTAACACGCGAATACGCACAAAAGACCCTCCTTTATTTTTTGATATTATACCACATTTTAGCAATTACAAGCCATTATGACCCAAAATGAAAAATGAGCTATAACGAGTCGGGTAACTCGTTATAGCTCATTTAGATTCAAAAAGTGTAAGCGATTTTTTTGGAGAAAAGTGGCTTACCTTTTTGTTTCCAATATCTATTTTACTAAACATATGCAATAAAAACTAGATATAACTTTGTATAGGATGTAACTCTTTATCCTCGATTTAAAGCATTTTCTTCTAAAGCTACTATTTTAGAATTATTCACTATTGCTTGATTGGATTTACTTTGTAAAAATACGCTCATATTGGAATTCTTTTGTTGCTTCATCTCGTGTAATTAAGAAGACATCTGGATTCGTCATCTTCTGCCAATCTTCAAAGCTAAACTGATCATTAATTGTTTGTAAGAACATCGAGATTAAATTACCATGACTGACAACGACTGCTGCTTCTTCAGGTCGTTCAATTAACTCGTTCATCACTTCTACAATGCGCGCTTGTGCTGCACGACCTGATTCGCCACCCTCAAATTCTAAATCCATCTCTACAAAGCCTCTTTGCATCCATGTCAGCCAATCATCCACTTTTAATGTGCTAAATACACGCTCTGTTAAACGCTTTTCTTCATGAATAGGTAAATCACGTGATGCAGCAATTGGTTCAGCTGTCTGAACTGCTCGGTCATATGTACTCGACATAATTAAATCGATGGGATGCTCTTCAAAGAATGGAATTAAGTCTTGTGCTTGTTGACGTCCTTCTTCTGTTAATTGTGCTTTAGGCTGTTGACCATCCGCTTTACAATGACGTACTAGGTAGATTTTTTCCATAGAATCTCCTTCTTTCTAATTGATTGTCTCATTATACAAAAAGTGTGCCCGAATGAATAGTTATAACCTTTCATTCGGACACACATCTTAGCGTATAAAAAGCCACCATATAATATACAGCGGTAGTAAAAATCCTAAACTATATAAAACAATGCTTTTCCACATACACTTTAATTTATTAACCCATAACTGCATAGAAAACTTCCTTCATTCATTTTCTATAGTATAGTAAAAATCATTAGAAAATGCGATTAAAGTAGATTACGAATACCTAATATGAATTCATAAAGGAAATACAATGCGAAACCAATTAGAAGAATACCTGCAACAATAGAGACGTTTCGAATCACTTTGCGACTCATTGCCCGTCTTGAAATCGATACAATCGCTAACAGACCGACATCATGTAAAAGAATACCTGTTAAAATACCGAGCCCTGCAAAACCGAATTCATGGACACTATATGACTTTGCGAGCACTGCACCAAATACGGATACCCAAAAGACTAAGTTCCCTGGCGATATAGCTACTAAAATTCCGTTTTTATATGTACGCCAAAAAGACTGATTCGGTTTTTCTCCTGCTAAACTAATTCCTTGATCTGCATTTTTAATCGAATCATACGCTAAATAAAATAAAAAAGCGGCGCCAACAATCCATAGTGGTAATTGAACAAATGGAAGTGCTAAAAATGAAGCTAATCCAAAATACAGTGCAATAATTAATGCGGCATCAATCGTCATGCCGCCAAGTCCAACTGCCCATCCATGAATAAAACCATTTTTCAAACCTTGTTTTGTCATTTCAACAGTCATGGCTCCGATAGGTAAAGCAATTGTAAATCCAACAATTAAATAAGAAATATATGTTTCCATAACTTTACCAACTCCTTACTTGATTATAAGGAGAATAAGTGTGAATATCAATACATAAATAAGAATATTTATACTTACAAAATATAAAAAAAGCAACTCTCCTAAGAGAGTTGCTTTTTACGGACAAACTTTAAAAATTAAAGTTTAGTTACGTTAGTAGCTTGTGGTCCGCGGTTACCTTCTTCAACTTCGAATTCAACTTTTTGACCTTCGTCTAAAGTTTTGAAACCGTCGCCTTGGATAGCTGAGAAGTGTACGAATACGTCGTTTCCACCTTCAACTTCGATGAAACCGAAACCTTTTTCTGCATTAAACCATTTAACTGTACCTTGTGTCATTATGAATGACCTCCTATTAATGAATTCAATAATAGATTGTTCAACCGAGAATAAAAATACACCTGCTAGAGTGACCGCATTATACAGTCTTCCAAACAGGTGAATGTATTGTATACGCTGAGCCAATTTCATTATTAATAACAGTATAACCTATTTTGTCCGATTTGTCTAAAAAAGACTATCCAATCATTAAAAATTTTCTGCTTTTTTATACAAAAATCTTTACTTAATCAAGGTTCCTTGATGGAAAAATAATTTCCAATCTTTCTCTTTTTTACGCCAAATCGAACTTCTTAAAGCTTGCTGTTTTGTTAAAATATTTGTTGTTTTATATGTTACTAGAATGACACTTTCATCTACAAAACGTTCTTCATAATCTTCTACACGGAAAAAACGTTCTGTTGGTGGTGATTCCTTACCGATGGCATTTAGCTGATCTTGTTTTGTGTATTGTGTGCCGATTGTGCCAAATTCGATAAAGTCTTCATCCATCATTTGATCAAACTCATCATACACATAATCTTGCAATCTCATCTCTAAGTCATATATTTGCATCATAAGCATCTCCCCTATACTTCACAATACACTTTACTTATACCCCTTTATCCATGAATTAAAATTGTCATTTGTATTTGATTAATTTATACAGTAACAGGGAATGTAGAATAGGGATGAAAAATCACTTTAAAGGAGCGTTTTAAATGAATTTTAAAAATGTTACGGTTGCTGGTAGTGGTGTTTTAGGAAGTCAAATTGCTTTCCAAACTGCTTTTAAAGGCTTTAACGTAAGTGTTTATGATATTAATGAAGGAGCGATTAAATCCGCACAAGAACGCGCGCAAAAGCTTGCTGAGACATATAAACACGAAGTTGCAAGACATCCTTCAGAGGTAGACGATGCCCTCGCTCGACTTTCTTTCTATACAGATTTAGGTGAGGCTGTAAAAGATGCTGATTTAGTTATTGAAGCTGTTCCAGAACGAATTGATATTAAAACAAGTTTTTATGAACAATTAGCAAAAGTAGCACCTGAAAAAACCATCTTTGCAACGAACTCTTCTACAATGATTCCAAGTCAATTCCGCGATGCAACAGGACGACCTGAAAAATTCCTAGCACTGCACTTCGCAAACGAAATTTGGAAAAATAATACGGCTGAAATCATGGAACATGATGGAACAGATCCAAAATACGTAACAGAAGTAATTGATTTTGCTCGTGCGATTGGCATGGTTCCACTGCATATTTTAAAAGAACAGCATGGCTATATTTTAAATTCATTACTTATACCATTACTTAATGCTGCACAGGCATTGTACGCAAACGGTATTGCTGAACCACAGACCATTGATAAAACTTGGATGATTGCGACTGGCTCACCAAGAGGGCCATTTGCTATTTTAGATGTAGTCGGCTTACAAACCGCTTACAACATCGTATCTGCAAGTGCAGATAAAAATCCGGTTGCTGGAAAAATTGCTGACATTTTAAAACATGACTTTATTGATAAAGGAAAGATGGGTGTTGCGACAGGCGAAGGGTTCTATAAATACCCAAACCCTGCTTATGCCGATCCAAACTTCTTAAAATAATTCGCTCAACAAAGGAGAAATTTCGCTATGACGAGATTTCTCCTTTTTAATTTGTATAATTTCATTTGATTACGCATACTTAGAGTATTCATATATGTAGAAAGGGTTAAATAAATGGCTGAAAAAGAAAAAATCTCAAAGAAAAATTTTAAAAAGTTCATTCAACTCGTTAAAAGTACCAATCCACCAAAACTTCTAATCGTGATTGCGCTTATACTAACACTCTCCACAACTGCTGTATCCTTAATGGTTCCGCTCTTCACAAAGAACCTCGTAAATGACTTTACAATTGATGATTTAAATAAAACAACGATTGCATTACTAGTCGGTGCGATTATTTTACAAGCATTATCAGGTGGATTCTCCATCTACATTTTAAATCGCATTGGACAAAGTGTTGTCGCTGGTATGCGTGACCGTCTATGGAAGAAGTTATTAGTTCTACCCGTTAATTATTTTGATGAAAACCCTTCTGGTGAAACCGTAAGTCGTATGACGAATGATACGACCGTCGTTAAAACACTCATCTCAGAACATCTTGCCAACTTCTTATCGGGTATCATCTCGATTATCGGTGCAATGATTGTCCTGTTCATTTTAGATTGGCGCATGACAACTGCCATGTTTATCGCCATTCCGTTAGCTGCGGCCATTCTAATTCCGCTTGGTCGTAAGATGTATAAAATCTCAAAGAATACACAGCTTGAAACAAGTAAATTCACAGCACTTTTAACACAGGTACTCTCTGAGATTCGTCTTGTGAAATCTTCAAACTCTGAGAAAATTGAATACAATAACGGCGCAACAGGTATTCGTAACTTATTCAATTACGGTTTAAAAGAAGCAAAAGTCTATGCTTTTATTGGACCGATTATTAATCTAGTTATGATGATTTTATTAGTGGTATTACTCGGTTATGGTGGTATGCGTGTATCTTCTGGGGCGCTATCAGCAGGTGCATTAGTAGCTTTCATCATGTACCTCTTCCAAATCATTATGCCAATGGCACAAATTGCAGAGTTCTTTACGCAATTCCAAAAAGCTTCAGGTGCAACCGAACGCATTATTGAAATTTTAGAAGTTGAAGATGAAAAAGATGGTTATGAAGAAGTTAAAAAAGTTGATGAAGCGATTCAGATTGAGCGTTTATCTTATAACTATCCAGATAAAGAACCTGTATTAAAAAATCTAAACTTTACGATTCCGCCGAATCAAGTAACCGCAATTGTCGGTCCGAGTGGTAGTGGTAAAACGACCTTCTTCTCTCTTATTGAACGTTTTTACCAACCACAAGAGGGAGCGATTCTTCTTGGTAATCAAGATATTCAAAACTTCTCTCTACTATCTTGGCGTAAGCAGATTGGCTATGTGTCACAAGAAAGTCCGATTATCGCAGGGACCATTCGCGACAATATCACATATGGATTAGAACGAGAAGTATCAGACGAAGAAATCAATCGCGTTATTAAAATGGCCTATGCCGATCAGTTTATTGAAAACTTAGAAGGTGGCATTTTAACCGAAGTAGGTGAACGTGGCATGAAGCTGTCTGGTGGACAGCGCCAACGTATCGCCATTGCACGTGCGTTCTTACGTAACCCGCAAATTCTAATGTTAGATGAAGCAACATCGAGTTTAGATAGTAAATCCGAACAAGTTGTACAACGTGCGTTAGAGGAGCTCATGAAGGGGCGTACAACAATTGTAATCGCTCATCGCCTCTCAACCGTTATTCATTCCGATCAAATTGTCTTCCTAGAACAAGGTGAGATTACAGGGATTGGTACACATCAAGAACTTTATGCAACACATGCACTCTATAAAGAATTCTCTGACCAACAACTAAAAGGTTTACAAGCCTAATCAAAAAGAAGAATCGTTCCTCACGTGAAGGGGCGATTCTTCTTTTAATATTTAAGATTGTACTGCATAGCTTTCAACCTGTGCTTGAACTTTTTTCTTCATATGAACAACAGGCATTTGGTGTCCTAATAAATTCGTCGTTTCAAATGTAGATTCAATGTGCATACCATAAGATTCATAGAGATGAACATTACGTGATTCATTCGCGCGAACGTCGCAAGCAATCCATTGTACAGACTGTTTTTTTGCGATATTTTCTAAATGGGCAACTAGCTTTTTCGCATATCCTTTTCCACGTTGAGTTGGTAAAACACTCACACGAGAAAAAGTGAGTGTACCTTCTTTTATCTCATAGCGTGCCATCGCCACAGGACCTTCATTATTCAATCCAACAATTGCTTTTTGACCACGAGCTAACGCTTTTTTAACATCACGCTCTGTTTCCATGATGGCGCTTGATGGCGGATTCATATACTCTTTAAATGCTTCATGCATGAGCTCTACGATTAATTCCTCATTTTCTGTATGCACAATAATCATCTCTACACATCCTTTAACGAATTTTTATTCATTATTATACATAAAAATTCTATAAAAATGCAAGAACTATGATTTATTTCTTCCAGTGAAGTTGTTGTAAAAAGTGTAAAAAGTCTTCATACATTGTTTTAGCATCTTTTCCATATGTCATTAAATGTCCTGCTTGTTCATAACATTTTACAACTTTTTGTGTTGAACCGATCTGCTCGGCTACATAATTAGCTGTCTCTTCATATAACGCATCATCTTGTCCACCATATGCTAAATAGATGGGTACTTCGATTTGCGCTATATATTGCATTTGTTGTTCAATCATCTCAATAAAGGCTGGTATAATCTCCATCGGATGTGCTTTTAAAGCTTGTCGTGCCGCTTCTTTTTCTTCATCTGTACCTTCTTCATATTGTTGATGTTGTTTTGCATAATAGACCACTCTTTTTCGCAAGGTCACTTCATCACGCGTCATCGGTAGTGACATTGTAACAATTGCAAGTGGGTTTAATTCATGTGCTACTTTTAATGTGAGTACAGCTCCTAAAGATAGCCCCATCACAACAATTTCCTCATATCCCTCATCTTCTAGAAACTCATACGCTGATTGAACATCCCCCCACCAAGTAGATGGACCATACTGTAGTAATGTATCTGCCTTTTGGCCATGCCCCGTATACATCGGTGCATGAACCGTATATCCTTCTTTATTTAAAAACTTCCCAAGTTGTCGCATATCAATCGTCGATCCCGTAAATGAATGAAGTAGTAAAATCGCTTTACTACCGCCTTGAAAATAAAATGATTCCGGTGCTTTATATTTCATAAGTCCCGTTGCCAAAAACCTATAAAAATCTATAAGCAATGTTTATTTCCTGTTTCTTTGTATCTGCTTTTACCGAAGCTACTCACATTTGATATGATACTCCACAGGCGTTAATTCGGGTACAACGAACCCTACACATTAGTAGTATCTTGTAAGTGACTAAGCTACTAATTCTCCAAATTTAGCTAAATTTAACGCAGCATTCATATCTCTGTCTATCTCTAATCCACAGTCACACTTGTAAACTCTATCAGATAATTTTAAATCTGATTTAATTTGTCCACAGCACGAACATGTTTTAGAAGATGGGAAGAAACGCCCAACTTGTATAAATTCAATTCCGTATTTTTCACATTTGTATTTCATTTGACGGAGAAATTCATACATCTTTTGTTTAGCTACTGCTTTAGCTAAATGACGATTTTTCATCATTCCAACTACATTCAAATCTTCCATCACAACTTTACAAGGTTTGGTTTTCACTATTGTATTTGTCGCTTGATGAATGTGGTTGTTTCTAATGTTAGCTAACCGTCTGTGTAGATTTCGTATTTGCTTTTCGATTTTTATAATGTTACATGTTTTGACAAATCGGTTTCCCTCCTTATTCATCTCGTATTTTCGAGAAACGCTTCGCTGTAACCTACGTAAACGTTTCTCAATCTTTTTCACTTCTTTTGTTTTGTTAATGTTTTTGAACACCATTTCATTCGAGCAAATTGCTAATTCTTTAACTCCTAAATCTACTCCAATTACTTCATTCGTTAATTCTTGTTTTACTTGTTCTTTCTCTACTCCAACAGAGATATACCAATACTTTCCGTCAAAAGATACTCTAGGATTAGTATATTTCACCCCCATTGGTATTTGTTCAGAAGTTGCAACCCATCCTACTTTCTCAATTAACACCGTGTTCTTTTTTACTTTAAGTTTCACATTATCATTATAGAAAGAAGGTTTAGATTTCTTTTTAGATTTGAATCTTGGACGTTTCGCCAAACCTTTAAAGAATCTCTTATACGCATTACAAGCATCTTTAACAGCTTGTTTAGCCACATTATTTGATACTTCACTCAACCATTGGAAGTCCTCTTGCTTTTTAATTTGTGTGATTTCTTTTCTTAAAACATTGTCAGATAAGAATTTCAACCCTCGTTGATAATTTTCTTGTTGTCTAGCTAATGTCCAATTGTATACCCATCTTGCCACACCAGTAGATTTCCATAATTGAATTTCTTGTTCTTTAGTTGGTTTAATTCGTATCTTCTTTGCTAGTATCATTCTCTTTCAACTCCTTAATTAATTTCTTAGCCTTATTCGCCCGTCTCCCTTGTAATTTGCAACTAAATACAGTAACAATCTGAATTAAATCTTCGACCAACTCTTGATCATCTGTCTTTGGAGTATTGTCGATAACCTCAATCTTTGTTCCGTATTTAGCAAATAAATTTTCCAAGATTTCAAATCCGAATCGTAATAACCTATCTTTGTATAAAACTACAACTCGATCTACTTTGTAATTTAGGACTAAATCAATAACATCATTTAACCCTTTTTTGTTGTAGTTTATGCCACTACCTATATCTTTCACAATCTTAAATGGATTACCTTGAGACAGTAAGTATGATTCCATGTTTTCCACTTGTCTCTGCAAATCATCCTTTTGCTGATGAGAAGATACTCGACAGTAGCCTATAGTTATTCTCGATTCTGATTCAGGAGAATGTAAACCAAGAAAATATTCAAGTTGTTGTTGAGAGTAATAACGGTGTCCAGAAGGTGCTGTATATTGGGGATTTAATTTATTTGTCTTATCCCAGTTTCTTAAAGTCTGAACTGTTACTCCGATTTCTTTAGCGAATTGACCAATACTATATTTTTTCATACATTACATTCTCCTTTGAATTAGTAGATAATTCTATTATATTATGAAATGTATGAAAAATCAATAGTTTTTTATAGATATTTATATATTTATTCTAACTGTTTGTTACCTCCTGTTAGGTTTAAATATTAAAAATAATTTGCATATCTTCTGTTTTTTTAATAGACTAGAAGACGTCAGTTTTTTAGAAAAGAAGGTGATTTTGTGGAAGACGCGTTGCATTATTTCGTCATTTCTACAACCGCAGGCTACTATGCACAATCTGGATTTGTAGCAGATATTGAAGAAGCACAAGCTTTTTGTTCTGAAATCGAAGCCGAAAGAGCTGCTCAAATTATTAAAGGTACAGTCTGCTCGCAATCTGTATCTTACGACGAACTTGAACAATCTTTTTTAGAACTCTCAGCACAATACGATATACTTTATACATTAGATGAGCAGCAAGCCATCCAAAGCATTTGCGTGGAGCTTCAAGCAATCTAAGTCTCTGGTCTTAGACAAAGTTACAGTCTGAGACCTTTTTGTTTTCCTTTCTTTCTTTTTATAATAATAAATATAGAAAGAAAAAGGAGGCTTAACATGAAAACCATCTTGAAGCAGTTAGGTATCTTCTCTTTTGCTGTATCGATGATGTTCGGAATTACATACTTACTCACAGGTGACCGATTCATGCCCTTCATTCCATCTGAACACTTCTATGCAGTAGCACATACAGCAGAAGAACAACAGCGCGTCAGTGGTCATTACATATATGAAACCTACGCTGTAAATACAGCAGGTAAAAAACAATTCCTTGCATTCCAAACAGAACGTCCACTTCCAGAAGGTACATATGTGAAACTCTACGTAAAAGGCAATTATATCAAACTCATACAAGAAACTACCGCAGAAAGTATTCCATCAACAATGCGGAATTCACTCCATTAAAAAATATTCTAACGTCACATGGACGCTAGAATATTTTTTATTTGACTATTTTTTCTTTTAGCGCGATTTTTCGATATGCGACTCGCGGTTCTTTCACTTTCTTTTGATAGTTGGCAATTGTTACACCGAGCATGATAAATACTGCACCAATATAACCCGTCATGCCCATTACTTCTTGTAAGAATAAGAAGGCAAAGAAAGCAGAGAAGATCGGTTCAAGTGAAAAGAAAAAGCCTGTATTTTCAGGTGTTGTATATTTCTGTGCAATGGGCTGCATAACAAAACCATATGCTGAACAGATGAACGCTAAACCCAAAATCGAAATCCAAGAACCCGATGTCGTCGGTAGAGCGGGTGTTTCAAATGTGAACGCAATAATAATGGCATATAACGAACAAAAGCCTAATTGATAAATTCCTAATTGCAGTACATCGACCTTACGCGCAAACTGATTCGTCACAAGAATATGAATGGCATAACACAACGCACCGATTAAACAATAAATAGCACCAAGCTGAATAGAGAAGCCATCTTTTAATGTTAAAAATGCTAGTCCCATCATGACCACCACAACACCGATCATAATTTGCTTCGCTGGTAGTCGCTTCGTTAAAAAGATTTGCAAGATTGGTACAAGTACAACCGTTGTACTCGTTAAAAATCCTGCTGTCGAAGCATCTGTATATTTCGTTCCTAATAATAATCCTAAAAATACACCGTATAATAATGCACCAACAATCGCACTGTACTTAATCGTTTGCCATGATACGCGAACCATCTTCTTCGCGAATAATAACCACATGAAGATGAATGCGATGATACTACGCATTGCGACGATTGTAAAAGAAGGCATTCCATCATCTGCGGCTACTTTCATAAATAAATAAGACGTTCCCCACGCCATCGAAACTGTAATTAATAATAAGTTCGCTTGTTTCTGTGTCATTCCATCACTTCCTTATTTTTTCTTTTTCTTAGATTATCACCGTTGTTTACATTAATAAAACGAATATTTATAATAGTAATATTAGTTTTACTAATGTATAGGAGATGATGAAATGAATATTTATGAGTCCTTCGTTAAAATTGTTGAGCTCGGTAGTTTTACAAAAGCTGCTGAAGCGCTTGGTTACACACAATCAGCAAT
Source organism: Kurthia sp. YJT4 (assembly GCF_030219945.1). Taxonomy (NCBI): domain Bacteria; kingdom Bacillati; phylum Bacillota; class Bacilli; order Caryophanales; family Caryophanaceae; genus Kurthia; species Kurthia sp. YJT4. The sequence goes on from NZ_CP126689.1 coordinate 2,819,157, forward strand.
TAGTCAGATGGTGAATAATCTTGAAAAAGAACTCGATACAACGCTGATCATTCGTTCTCGCAAAGGAATTTCTCTCACACCAGATGGTGAGGAAATGCTACCTTTTATTAAAAATATTTGTCATGCACATAGTGAATTAAAAGAAAAACATCAAGAAATGCAAGGTTTGGAACGTGGTCTCATACGGATCGGTACATTTTCAAGTGTTTCGACGAATTGGATTCCAACCCTATTACATGACTTTAAACAACTGTATCCAGGTGTTCACTTCGAGTTACAACAAGGTGAATATACAAGTATTTCAAAATGGATCTATGAAGGGACCGTCGATTTTGGTTTTGTGAATCCTGCTGCTGTATCGAATTTAACGACTATTCCATTAGCACAGGATGAGGTCTTAGCTGTGCTACCTTACGGACATGAACTTGCTGACCATGATGAAGTACATATTCATGACTTAACAAAAGACCCTTTTATTCAAATTGACGAAGGAGATTTTAGTGAACCACAACACTATTTTGAGAAGGCAAATCTTACACCGAACACACAATTTAAAGTGTATGACGACTACACAATCATGGCGATGGTCGAACAACAACTCGGTATTTCCATGTTACCGAAACTCGTATTAAGCCGCTGCCCTTATCATATTTTGACGAAACGCATCTCGCCACCTGTTGTCCGTACAATTAGTCTCGCTTATAAAAATAAAAAAGTGCTCCCAATCGCAAGTCGCTATTTCATCGACTTTATTACGGAACACTTCTCAAAAAAACAGGAAACACGCATATAAAGCGCATTTCCTGTTTTTATTTAAATATCACTATGTGTTTCTACGCTCGTTAGTTTATTGAAAAACGGGTAGAATTGATCTTTTTCAGGTGTTTTACGCATCGCAATCGCACTGCGTGGATGTTCATTGAATAATCCAGTCAAAGCGTAGGCTGTATTATATCCCCACTCTACTTCCTTACTAAGCGGTACAAAACGATCATCAATTAATTTTAAAAGTGGTTTCATATCATAACGTGAAGCGGTTAAGTGACCCACTACTAATTCTGTTTGACAGTTCCCTGCGCCGCGTCCCATACCGTAAACCGATGTATCTAAAAATTCAACACCTAGCTCAATGCCTTCTAATGTATTAGCAAAAGCCATCTGTAAGTTATTATGCGTATGAATTCCTAAACGTTTTGACGGTGCATGCTCTTTGAAAAGCTTCACTAAGTAAGCAATGTCTTTCGGGAAAAGGCTCCCGAATGAGTCGACAACATATAGTACATCGACAACACTATGTTCAATTTTCTCTAGTGCTTCAACTAAATGTGAATTAATTGAATTCGATACAGCCATAATATTTAATGATGTTTCATAACCTAGGTTATGGAATTGATTAATTAAATCAAGTCCTTTATCAATGTCTTTTAAGTAACAAGCGACACGAATCATATCGAATGGACTTTCAGAGCGTGGTGCACATTCGCTTGGATCTACGCGACCGATATCAACGATTGCTGATAGCTTCGTATTTTTCTTTTCTGGGATTACCTCACGAATGAAATCATCATCACAGAAACGCCAAGGGCCACAACCATCTGCATCTAATAACTTAGGTGAGTTTTTATAACCAATCTCCATATAATCGACACCTGCATTATTTAATGCTTCGTATGTATCACGCACGAAGTCTACACTAAAATCCCAATTGTTTACGAGACCACCGTCACGAATTGTACAGTCTAAAATTTTCACTTGATTTGAGTTCATTGTCATCACCTGTCCTATCTACGAAATAAAGTTGATTATAACACATATCTGAATTTTTAGAATATTAAATTTCTCAAAAATGATAATTTTTTATTTTTATATAAAATAAAGCTGTTCTATAAATCAAATACAAATTTATAGAACAGCTACTTCCCTTGTCCAAATCGTTAAAGGCCCGATCGCTGACCAACCACCACGCATAGCAGCAGCCAATCGTTCATCTGCTTCATACCCCACAATGGGTTGTTTCGGAAAAAAGTTAGCCAAGACAGCAGGAATATCTTGAAATACATGGTCTACGCCAAATACATTAAAAATCCCGATAATCCCATGGCTTTGATAAGCTGAAAAACCGCCATATCCTTCTTTATGAAATACTAAAACATGAGGATCATCAATAATTGATGGCTGTAACATACCTTCTAAATTAGCCGCCACAAGCCAATTTTGAAATGCTTCTTCATTTCGAACCCACTTCCACTCACTACAATATGGTACAACAGAAGATGACGTCATCCACTGTGCTTTAAAGAGTTTCGTGAATCCTGGAATTTGTAAGGTTGCATAACTATCCATAATCGTCGATACGCGGTCTAGAATTTTTTCCACAGTCGCTTCTCTCGTCTCTGTAATCATCTCTGGATAATAACTCGGTACATATTGATCCGCAATCCATACGTTATCCATACAGGCTGTTGTAATATCATGTGTTGCGCAAACAGCTTTCCACCAAGCAATCTGGTTTAAAACTGCTTTTCTTAATAGCTTTTCTGGCATTTGGATCACCTCTAAACTATTAGTACCCTTTATTAAATGTTTCATTCTAATTTGATAGAATTTGTTCCCCTGTTAATTCAAATACATCCTGACAACTCGCACATACCGTAGGATTTTCAGAACTAATAATGAGCGTGACACCTTCTGCTTTTACAGAACGCAGACACTGTATGAATTTTTCTAGCTGCGCTTCTGTTAATGCTTTTTCAGGTTCTTCTATTAACAAAATAGACGGTGCATGTAAGCATGCGCGAATAAGCGCCATACATTTAATTTGAAAAGCATCTAGATGTACTGCTTTCTTCCCTAGTAATTCATGAATACCAATAAGCTTGCTTAGCTGATCTAAACGCTGCTTTCTCGCTCCTGGCAACTTATTAGTACCTGTTTGAAAAAAGAACGATAGCTGAATATTCTCAAGTACGGTTTCATCTTTTAAAAATTCGTCTTGCGCAGGTAGATAGCCCATCTTCGTTTGTCTCAACACAGCTAAGTCGCCCACATCTTTTGTTTCATTTTGGTGGTATTCTAAGCGATATGTCCCGTTCGTCAAAACGCGGAAACAACCAATTGTCTGTAGTAATTCATTTCGATAAGCGCCTGTAATCGCTAGTGAAGCTCCCTTTTCAACGACTAAATTCACTTTTTGAAAATACGGTTCTACCGCTGCATATTTTAATTGAATTTTAGACATGCTCTTGCTCCATTTCTATCGTTGTTTTCCGTAATACACGCCATAAAATACCGCCACCAATCATGGCACCTAGAACGAGATATAACACGAGTGGAATAATGGCGAATTGTGAAATCACCATAAACGGTATGGCTGGAAGAATGAGTGCAATCCCTAGTAAAATCCCCACTTCAATTCGAATATACTTTCGAATTTCACGTTCTGCCATACCACTCGTCATCAGAATACGGAACAACTGCTTCGTCCCTTCATTTCTACGCTTTTGAATACGCTGTACAGCTATAAACATACCCACTAAAGCAATCAAAAATAATCCATAAACGAGTACAGGGTTTGCTTTTAAAATCTTATTATAGATATTAACTGTTATTCCACCTGCGCCACCAATTGTAAATGACCAGAAATCTGATTGCTGTGATACTTCAAGCATGATATCGCGAATACCAATCTTAGATGCATTCGTTACGAGCATTGTATTTGCAGATGCGATCAATGATTCTTTTGCGAATACATTGTCTTCGCTTGGTGTTTGACGATATTGCTGTGACGGAACTAACACTTGATGCCCTGCTGACATTTGAGGTAATGCTGTTGTCACAATCGTTTGTTCACTCTTTAAAAAGCCGATGATTTTCGCTTGAATATCTTGACCATGAATACGCATGCGAAGTGAATCACCAATATCATACAACTGATAATAGTCACTTCCTAACACAACGGGCATAACTTCTTTGTCATCATAATCCTTAAAATCTTCTTGTTTAAAAAATGTCCCTGCATCCATCTCTAACTTATTTAGCTTTTGTGCAGCTGCATTCACTTGAAGTCCATAAACAGGTATATATTGTCCATCTGCTTTTGCATTTTCAGGTGTAAATGCTTCATCACCGGAAAATTCCTGGATGAATACAGGAATCGGTGAAGCTGTATAAACGGTTAGTTGCTTATTATTTTGTAATGCTTGATTGAAGCGTTCCAATTGCTCAATTGTTGGTTCTTCTCCAATGAGTGTAAGATTGTAATTGTTTTGCCCTACAAATGTGGTTCCACCTTTTGCAGGTTCACTTTTATATGCTGTATGCAAAATCGTAAAATAGACAATTGAAAAACATAGCAGTGCGGCTGCCATAAGGATTAAATTCCATTTACGATTACGTTTATGCAAAATGTATAAAGCTCTCACTTATTTGTCCACCTTTATCTTTGTTAAATAAACACTTATAACAATTCTATACATAGGCAGCCAATCGGCGCAATGAAAAGCAATAAGTTTTAAAAACTTATTATAAAAAAACAAGGTATGTCTGATTAAACACACCTTGTCTTCATGCCATTATTTTTTTACAATTACCGCATAAATGAGTCCGATGATAGCACCTACCACAGCAGGAGCAGCCCACCCTAAACCGATATCATATAACGGTAAGTAATGCGAGTAGAATGTCTCAATTGATTCTAACACTTGTAATTTCGCACCAGGTACACTTTCAACCAATGCTTTGTAACCATCAATCACACTCACGAAGAATGTTAGGAACATCGACATCGCATATACACTTTGACGTGCTTTGAATAGCGGCGAGAACATCGTTAATAGAATTAAAACAATTGCTAATGGATATAAGAACATTAATACCGGAACAGCATATGTAATGATATTACTTAAACCAAAGTTCGCAATTAAGAATGATACAAACGTTAAAATGAATACAAACCACTTATAGCTGATGGCTGGAATAACTTCATGGAAGAATTCACTACATGATGTAATTAAGCCAATACTTGTTTTTAAACAAGCTAAGATAATGATAATCGCTAGTAAAATCCCACCGAATGAACCGAAGAAGTGTTTCGCAACAGCCGCAAAAATTAAGCCGCCATTTTCAAATGTTCCAACAGCGCCAACACTTGTACCGCCCATGTATGTGATAAAGCCATAAATAATCATCATTAAAGCCATTGCGAAAATTCCTGATTTCCAAGTTGCCATCGCAATATCTTTCGTACTTGTAATACCACGACTCTTAATCGCATTAATTACGACGATACCAAACGCAAGTGATGCTAATGCATCCATCGTATTGTATCCGCCTTTAAAACCTGTCATAAAGGCTTGATTCACATAGTCACCTACTGGCTTTTCAAAACTCCCCATCGGATTAACGACACTGACAATAATTAAGATGAATAAGAACACTAAGAATGCAGGTGTTAAATACTTACCGATATAATCCATTACTTTCGCTGGATTTAGTGAGAAGTAATATACAACTAAAAAGAATACAAAACTAAAAATTCCTAAAAATAATGATACTTGATCTGGATTTAAGAATGGTTCTAACCCTACTGTGAACGATACAGTCGCTGTACGCGGAATCGCAAAGAATGGTCCAATCGTTAAATATAGTACAACTGAGAATACAAGACCGAATAGTGGATGCACTCGATTCCCTAAGTCTCGTAAACCATTACTTCCTGATAAACCAATTGCTAGAATCCCCATGAACGGCAAACCGATTGCTGTAACTAGGAAACCAATTAAAGCCCACCAGAATTGCGTACCAGCCATCTGTCCAAGTTCGATTGGGAAAATTAAGTTCCCTGCTCCGAAGAACATACCGAATAACATCGTACCGATGATGGCGTATGTTGAAAATGGTACTTTTGTTTGCATATTTTTCCTCCTTATGACTTAAATCGTCTATTTAATATTGTAATTAGAGTATATTAACAATTTACTACAGACAATACAAGATGAACAGAGAATAAAGAGAAAGAATAAACGAAAAATAGATAATTTTGTATAATTTTTAGACTATTTTGTATTTTTGAGTATGAAAAAGTGTCGCTCTATCATTTATTTAAATTAAGATAAACGAATATGCATTAAGCTTATAACTCTATTTCCATTTGATTTTCCCATTCGCCGATCACTAAATTAAGTGAATCTTCTTCATCTGTCAATCTAAAATAAATAGGTAAAGGCAATGTAACCATGGCTTTATCAAAGCATTTTTTCACCCAATCACTTACTTCTTTCATCGTAATTTCTTCTAAATCATGATCATCAAAAAAATTAACAAATTTTTCAAACTGCTCCCCTGTGTCAAACTTTTTATACAACCTAAAAGGACCAACTAAATAAATGCCATCGCTATATCCACTATTTTCACTAACTTGATTAACACCATGATACTCATACTGTCTCACCCAATTAAGAATCGATTTATCATCTGTACCAATCGATCTCGCTATTGTATATAAACTTTCCGTACCGTTTATATACCTTAAAGCGGCTTGTATTTTTTCTTCTGATGAATATTTTGCCATATAAAAACTGCACCTCCAATTAGTAGATGTGTCTAATAATTGAGGTGCAGTTCAATCATACGGGATTTGTTCATTCAGATCAATTTCCGCTTCGAAAAACGAATAGCGGTAGGCAAGAAAAGAACGCAACGTCCTGTTGCAAATCTTGCCCCACTACATCACGTAGCGTTCGGGCATGGCTTCAAACTCCTCGTCACTGCGTTCCTGTGAGGTTTTCAGCTCACGCTATTCCCGCAGGAGTCGTTTTCTACGCGTTCAATTGATTTGATTATTCGTATTTGAGACATATTATTTTGTTCTGTACCAGGCTTTTTTCTATCAACTTTCTAAGTCTTACTTTATTCAATAAAGTATCCTTATAATTATAATTTTAATCCTCTAAATCGTATTCTAACTTTGAATAATAATAACTTGTATCAAAATTAAGATTTATTAATTTGCCTAAGTCATAACTTTTTTGTTTATAAATTTCTTTCATAAATTGTAAGAAAATATAACGACAACCATATAACTCACTTATTGAATCTAAATCTTCTCGTAAATCGATATAATCAATTTCATCACCTAAAGAATCATGTGTAATTGTTTCAAATTCTAAATTCGTATGCCACATGAAATCTAAAAACCCTTGTAAAACAGCTTTTTTATACTCATCTAATGAAAAAGTAGCAAATACTTGTTTTTTATAATGAAATTCAACTGTTTTTTTATGATAAAAAATAGCATAAAAATCTAGTTATCCGCATAAAAACTGGACTTATCACACTTTATCAAGGTCAAAACCACTCAATTTACTACTAATTTACTACTTATGAATGAGCTTTGATACGACGATTTATCCTTGAAAAGTGAAGATATAAAGATACTTCCAATAAAATTTGAATATTTAATAGGTAGACACTTCAAAAAATGAGGTGTCTATTTTTTTACCCGATTTTGAAAGGAAGTGAACTTATGAAAACAAAAAATCAAGAATCAAAAGGTCGTTCCCCACTCTTTAAGACCATCAAACATTCATTCAGCCAATAAAAAAGAAAGGATAGGTAAAAATATGGAACTTAAATTTGTGATTCCCAACATGGAAAAAACATTCGGCAATTTAGAATTTGCTGGCGAGGATAAAGTCGTTCAGCGAAGAATCAACGGACGGCTAACTGTCTTATCAAGAAGCTATAATCTCTATTCTGATGTTCAAAGAGCAGATGATATTGTGGTGGTGCTTCCTGCTGAAGCTGGCGAAAAACATTTCGGCTTTGAGGAACGTGTGAAGTTAGTCAATCCACGTATTACCGCAGAGGGCTACAAAATCGGCACTCGTGGTTTTACAAATTACCTTTTACATGCTGACGACATGATAAAAGAATAAAGAAAGAGAGGAAAAATGATGAGATTAGCAAATGGCATTGTATTAGATAAAGACACGACTTTTGGAGAATTGAAATTCTCTGCTCTACGTCGTGAAGTGAGAATCCAAAATGAAGACGGGTCGGTTTCAGATGAAATCAAGGAACGTACCTATGACTTAAAATCCAAAGGACAAGGACGCATGATTCAAGTAAGTATTCCTGCCAGCGTGCCTTTGAAAGAGTTTGATTATAACGCACGGGTGGAACTTATCAATCCCATTGCGGACACCGTTGCTACTGCCACCTATCAAGGAGCAGATGTTGACTGGTATATCAAGGCAGACGATATTGTGCTGACAAAGGATTCTAGTTCATTCAAAGCTCAACCACAAGCAAAGAAAGAACCGACACAAGACAAATAGTCGCTAGGTAGAAAGGAGACTTTTTCGCATGAAACAGCGTGGTAAAAGGATTCGCCCATCTGGTAAAGATTTAGTCTTTCATTTTACGATAGCGTCACTCCTGCCTGTTTTCCTGCTGGTTGTCGGACTGTTTCATGTGAAGACAATCCAGCAGATCAACTGGCAGGATTTTAACCTATCACAAGCAGATAAGATTGACATTCCCTATTTAATTATCAGTTTCAGTGTCGCAATTCTTATCTGCTTGCTGGTAGCGTTTGTATTCAAACGGGTTCGCTATGATACGGTTAAACAACTTTACCACCGTCAAAAACTGGCAAAGATGATACTTGAAAACAAGTGGTATGAATCTGAACAGGTCAAAACAGAGGGTTTCTTTAAAGATAGTGCTGGTCGTACAAAGGAAAAGATAACCTACTTCCCTAAAATGTATTATCGACTTAAAAATGGCTTGATACAGATACGGGTGGAAATCGCGCTGGGAAAATATCAAGACCAACTCTTACACTTGGAAAAGAAATTAGAGAGTGGCTTGTACTGTGAGCTGACGGATAAAGAGTTAAAGGATTCCTATGTGGAATATACTTTGCTCTATGACACCATAGCCAGTCGTATTTCTATTGATGAAGTAGAAGCTAAAGATGGTAAACTTCGCTTAATGAAAAACGTATGGTGGGAATATGATAAGCTCCCTCATATGTTGATTGCTGGTGGTACAGGTGGCGGTAAAACTTACTTTATACTGACACTGATTGAAGCCTTGCTTCATACAGATTCAAAACTGTATATTCTTGACCCGAAAAATGCTGATCTTGCGGACTTAGGTTCTGTGATGGCAAATGTCTACTATAGAAAAGAAGACTTGCTTTCTTGCATTGAAACATTCTATGAAGAAATGATGAAACGTAGTGAGGAAATGAAGCAGATGAAGAACTATAAGACTGGCAAAAATTATGCTTACTTAGGTCTCCCGGCACACTTCTTAATCTTTGATGAATACGTCGCTTTCATGGAAATGCTGGGAACAAAAGAAAACACCGCAGTTATGAATAAGCTGAAACAGATTGTCATGTTAGGTCGTCAAGCTGGCTTCTTTCTAATACTGGCTTGTCAACGTCCAGACGCAAAATATTTAGGCGACGGAATCCGTGATCAGTTTAATTTCAGAGTGGCTTTAGGTCGTATGTCTGAAATGGGCTATGGCATGATGTTTGGCAGTGACGTACAAAAGGATTTCTTCTTAAAGCGAATCAAAGGTCGTGGCTATGTTGATGTAGGAACAAGTGTCATATCAGAGTTTTATACTCCCCTTGTACCAAAAGGATATGATTTCTTGGAGGAAATTAAAAAGTTATCCAACAGCAGACAGTCCACGCAGGCGACGTGCGAAGCGGAAGTCGCAGGTGTGGACTGATCTTGCTGGCTGGTGTGGCAATAGCCACGCCAGCACTTAACCCCCCGTATCTAACAGGGGGGTACAAATCGACAGGAAACAGTCAAAAAAACATTAGAAAATCCTTTGGTTACAAGGGATTTACAAAATTTCAGCGTATGTCAAATGGGCTTTAAAAGTTGACATACGCCTTTTTGATTGGAGGGATTTTTACTGAATGAACAAACTTGGTTACAGCATTTAAAAGAAAAACGCTTGGCTTATGGACTATCTCAAAACCGTTTAGCTGTTGCGACTGGCATTACAAGGCAATATCTTAGCGACATTGAAACTGGCAAGGTCAAGCCATCAGACGAATTACAACTGGCACTTTTAGAAACGCTGGAACGCTTCAATCCCGACGCTCCCCTTGAAATGCTCTTTGACTATGTAAGGATTCGGTTTCCAACAACAGACGTACAGCATGTGGTCGAGGACGTTTTACGATTGAAACTTTCCTATATGCTCCATGAAGACTATGGCTTCTATTCCTATACCGAACATTATGCTTTAGGCAATATTTTCGTCCTATGCTCTCATGAGCTGGATAAAGGGGTTCTAGTGGAATTGAAAGGTCGTGGGTGCAGACAATTTGAAAGCTATCTCTTAGCACAACAAAGAAGCTGGTATGAGTTCTTTATGGACGCTTTGGTGGCTAGTGGCGTGATGAAACGCCTTGACCTTGCCATCAACGATAAAACAGGGATTTTGAATATTCCCATACTGACGGAAAAATGCCGACAGGAAGAGTGTATTTCGGTGTTCCGCAGTTTCAAGAGCTATCGCAGTGGCGAACTGGTACGCAAAGATGAAAAGGAATGTATGGGAAACACACTTTATATCGGTTCATTACAAAGCGAAGTCTATTTCTGTATCTATGAAAAGGACTATGAGCAGTACAAGAAAAATGATATTCCCATTGAAGACGCAGAGGTTAAAAACCGTTTTGAAATCCGACTAAAAAATGAGCGTGCCTATTATGCAGTACGTGATTTACTTGCCTATGATAATCCAGAGCATACAGCTTTTAAGATTATCAATCGGTATATCCGCTTTGTGGATAAGGACGATTCAAAAGCACGTTCCGATTGGAAACTCAATGAAGAATGGGCATGGTTTATTGGAAACAATCGTGAACGATTAAAACTAACCACAAAACCAGAGCCTTACTCTTTCCAAAGGACACTAAACTGGCTATCTCATCAAGTCGCCCCGACCTTAAAGGTTGCTATTACACTTGATGAAATTAACCAGACGCAGGTTGTGAAAGACATTCTCGACCATGCGAAACTGACAGACCGACACAAGCAGATTTTAAAGCAACAGTCGGTAAAAGAACAGGACGTGATAACGAACAAAAAATAACTTAAATACAAATTTACTGAATACAGAAAGGAGAACATTTTTATGAATTTTGGACAAAACCTTTATAACTGGTTTCTATCAAATGCTCAATCACTGGTACTTTTAGCAATCGTTGTAATTGGCTTGTATCTTGGCTTCAAGCGTGAGTTTAGTAAACTGATTGGCTTTCTCATCATTGCGATTATTGCGGTGGGCTTGGTGTTCAACGCTGCTGGAGTAAAAGACATTTTATTAGAGCTATTTAATCGCATTATCGGTGCTTAAATTAAACCGTTATTTTGTGGAATATAAGTGGTTTTCTTATGTTCCGCAAAAGAATGGCACACCAAACGAAGTGCGGTAGGGATTTTTGAATCTCTACACAGAAAGGACGTGAACACATGGACGATATGCAAGTCTATATTGCCAACTTAGGTAAATACAATGAAGGAGAATTAGTCGGTGCTTGGTTTACCTTTCCCATTGATTTTGAAGAAGTCAAAGAGAAAATCGGCTTGAATGATGAATACGAGGAATACGCCATTCACGATTATGAGTTACCCTTTACGGTTGACGAATACACTTCTATTGGCGAACTCAATCGCCTATGGGAAATGGTATCGGAGTTGCCAGAGGAACTACAATCCGAGCTATCTGCTCTGCTCACTCATTTTTCAAGTATTGAGGAACTAAGCGAACATCAAGAGGATATTATTATTCACTCGGATTGTGATGATATGGAAGATGTTGCCCGTTACTACATTGAAGAAACTGGTGCTTTAGGCGAAGTACCAGCCAGTCTTCAAAACTATATTGATTACGAATCCTATGGTCGTGATTTAGAACTTTCGGGAACATTCATTTCTACCAATCATGGGATTTTTGAAATCACTCATTAAGTCTGTCGGTACATTACTACTGGCAGAGTTTCTTGTTTGCGGGGTAGCTTAAACAGCTATCCCTATTTTTATGAAAGGATTGATTCTATGAAGAAAATACGAAGCTATACCAGTATTTGGTCTGTTGAGAAAGTGCTGTACTCCATAAACGATTTTAGACTTCCGTTTCCCATAACCTTTACGCAAATGACGTGGTTTGTCGTGTCACTGTTTGCGGTTATGATACTTGGCAACGTGCCACCTCTTTCCATGATTGAGGGAGCATTTCTCAAATACTTTGGGATTCCTGTCGCTTTCACATGGTTTATGTCTACAAAAACCTTTGATGGTAAAAAGCCTTATGGATTTTTAAAGTCTGTCATTGCTTATGCACTGCGACCAAAGCTGACCTATGCAGGGAAAAAAGTAACCCTTGGCAGAAATCAGCCACAAGAAGCCATTACAGCAGTTAGGAGTGAATTTTATGGCATATCCAATTAAATACATTGAAAATAATCTGGTCTGGAATAAAGATGGCGAATGTTACGCCTATTATGAGCTTGTTCCTTACAATTACTCATTTCTAAGTCCAGAACAGAAAATACAAGTGCATGATTCTTTCAGACAGCTTATCGCACAAAATCGTGATGGCAAGATTCATGCCTTACAAATCAGTACAGAATCCAGCATACGTTCAGCACAAGAGCGTTCTAAAAATGAAGTCACTGGCAAGCTCAAAGCGATTGCCTATGACAAAATCGACCAACAGACAGACGCTTTAATATCCATGATTGGCGAAAATCAAGTGGATTACCGTTTCTTTATCGGCTTTAAGTTGCTTCTCAACGATCAGGAGTTTTCTATGAAAAGTCTTACCGTTGAAGCAAAAAATGCTTTGTCTGATTTTGTCTATGATGTGAACCATAAGCTGATGGGCGATTTTGTTAGTATGAGTAATGATGAAATCCTGCGTTTTCAGAAGATGGAAAAGCTCTTAGAAAATAAAATCTCTCGTCGTTTCAAAATCCGCAGGTTAGATAAGGACGACTTCGGCTATCTGATTGAACACCTTTACGGACAGACAGGCACTGCCTATGAAGAGTATGAGTACCATCTATCAAAGAAAAAGCTGGATAATGAAACGCTGATTAAATACTATGACTTGATTAAGCCTACTCGCTGTTTGGTGGAAGAAAAACAGCGATATTTGAAAATCCAGCAGGAAGATGAAACCGTCTATGTAGCTTACTTTACCATTAACAGCATTGTCGGAGAACTGGACTTCCCGTCCTCTGAAATCTTCTACTACCAGCAACAGCAATTTACATTCCCGATTGATACGTCAATGAATGTGGAAATTGTAGCGAATCGTAAAGCCCTATCTACTGTCCGCAATAAAAAGAAAGAACTGAAAGACTTGGATAACCACGCTTGGCAAAGTGATAATGAAACCAGCTCCAATGTGGCGGAAGCTCTGGAAAGTGTGAATGAGCTGGAAACCAATTTAGACCAAAGCAAGGAATCTATGTACAAGCTGTCTTATGTGGTAAGGGTATCAGCAAATGATCTTGACGAACTCAAACGTCGTTGTAATGAAGTGAAAGATTTTTATGACGATTTAAGCGTAAAACTGGTACGACCATTTGGGGATATGCTCGGCTTACATGAAGAATTTTTACCTGCCAGCAAGCGTTATATGAATGATTATATTCAATACGTGACCTCTGATTTCCTCGCTGGTTTAGGTTTTGGTGCTACTCAAATGCTGGGGGAAAATGAGGGGATTTATGTTGGCTACAGCTTAGATACTGGACGCAATGTCTATCTGAAACCTGCTCTTGCCAGTCAAGGGGTTAAGGGTTCAGTAACCAATGCGTTAGCGTCGGCTTTTGTTGGTTCGCTGGGTGGTGGTAAATCCTTTGCGAATAACCTTATCGTCTATTATGCGGTGCTTTATGGGGCACAAGCAGTGATTGTAGACCCAAAAGCAGAACGTGGCAGATGGAAAGAAACCTTGCCAGAGATTTCCCATGAAATCAATATCGTCACTCTGACTTCTGATGAGAAAAACAAAGGCTTACTTGACCCTTATGTGATTATGAAAAATCCCAAAGATTCTGAATCACTGGCTATTGATATTCTGACATTCCTTACGGGGATTTCCTCTCGTGATGGGGAACGCTTCCCAATCCTTAGAAAAGCCATTCGTGCAGTAACCAATAGTGAAGTACGAGGGTTGATGAAAGTGATTGAGGAATTACGGGTTGAGAATACGCCACTAAGTACCAGTATAGCCGACCATATCGAAAGTTTTACAGACTATGACTTTGCACATTTATTATTCAGTAATGGTTATGTGGAGCAGTCTATCAGCTTAGAAAAACAACTGAACATTATACAGGTTGCGGACTTGGTACTTCCCGACAAGGAAACTTCCTTTGAGGAATATACCACTATGGAGCTTTTATCCGTTGCTATGCTGATTGTCATTAGTACCTTTGCTTTAGACTTTATCCATACAGACCGAAGCATTTTCAAGATTGTAGATTTAGACGAAGCATGGAGCTTTTTACAGGTAGCACAAGGAAAAACACTATCTATGAAGCTGGTTCGGGCTGGTCGTGCTATGAACGCTGGGGTATATTTCGTGACCCAAAATACAGACGACCTCTTAGATGAAAAACTGAAAAATAACCTCGGCTTAAAATTTGCATTTCGTTCCACTGACCTTAACGAGATTAAAAAGACCTTAGCCTTTTTTGGTGTAGACCCAGAGGACGAAAACAATCAGAAGCGATTGCGTGATTTGGAAAACGGGCAATGCCTTATCAGTGATTTATATGGTCGTGTCGGTGTGATACAGTTCCACCCTGTATTTGAAGAACTGCTCCATGCCTTTGATACCAGACCACCTGTGCGAAAAGAGGTGTAAATGTGAAACCATCAATAGTAAACAGAATAAAATCAAACTGGACGCTGAAACGTCTAGGTAAAGTGGCAATGACAGTGGCTTTCACACTTGTGATTGCCATTTTTCTTTTAGCCATGCTGGGAACGGTGGTTCAAGCTGCGGGCTTGGTAGATGATACGGTCAATGTGGCAAATGAATACAGCCGATACCCACTTGAAAACTATCAACTGGATTTTTATGTGGATAATAGCTGGGGCTGGCTTCCGTGGAACTGGTCGGACGGGATTGGAAAACAGGTCATGTATGGACTATATGCCATTACCAATTTTATTTGGACAATCAGTTTGTATGTTTCCAATGCGACAGGTTACTTAGTACAGGAAGCCTATTCCTTAGACTTCATTTCCGCTACAGCAGATTCCATTGGTAAGAATATGCAGACCTTAGCTGGTGTGAGTGCAAACGGATTTTCAACAGAGGGTTTCTATGTTGGATTCCTCTTACTCTTGATTTTGGTTCTTGGGGTTTATGTTGCCTATACGGGACTGATAAAGAGAGAAACCACAAAGGCAATTCATGCCATTATGAATTTTGTGCTGGTGTTTATCCTATCGGCTTCCTTTATTGCCTACGCTCCCGACTACATTAAAAAAATCAATGACTTTTCATCAGACATCAGTAATGCCAGTTTATCACTTGGCACGAAGATTGTCATGCCCCATTCCGATAGTCAAGGCAAGGACAGCGTGGACTTAATCAGAGATAGCCTGTTTTCCATACAGGTTCAGCAACCGTGGCTACTGCTTCAATACAACAGTTCAGACATTGAAAGTATCGGTATTGACCGTGTGGAAAGCCTGCTCTCCACCAGCCCAGATTCCAACAATGGCGAAGACAGAGAAAAAATTGTTGCGGAAGAAATTGAAGACAGAAGCAATACCAATCTAACCATTACAAAGACCATTAACCGTTTAGGTACAGTCTTCTTCCTATTTGTCTTCAATATTGGGATTTCCATATTTGTATTCCTATTAACAGGAATCATGATTTTCTCGCAGGTACTTTTTATCATCTATGCTATGTTTCTGCCTGTGAGCTTTATTTTAAGCATGATTCCATCATTTGATGGTATGTCAAAACGAGCCATAACAAAGCTCTTTAATACCATTTTGACACGAGCTGGAATCACATTGATTATTACGACAGCATTTAGTATTTCAACCATGCTCTATACCTTATCGGCTGGTTATCCGTTCTTTTTGATTGCTTTTCTACAGATTGCGACCTTTGCAGGAATCTACTTCAAGCTGGGCGATTTAATGAGTATGTTTTCTCTACAGAGTAACGATTCTCAAAGTGTGGGAAGTCGTGTGATGAGAAAACCTCGTATGCTTATGCACGCTCACATGCACCGTCTACAGCGGAAACTTGGACGTTCCATGACTACTCTAGGGGCTGGGTCTGCCATTGTTACAGGTAAAAAAGGACAGTCGGGTTCGGGGAGTTCTGCAAGGACACAAGCAGATCACTCCCGACCAGACGGAAAGGAAAAATCAACACTTGGAAAACGTATCGGTCAAACCATCGGTACAGTAGCTGATACCAAAGACAGAATGGTAGACACTGCTAGTGGTTTGAAAGAACAGGTTAAAGATTTGCCGACCAATGCAAGATATGCAGTATATCAAGGAAAATCCAAAGTAAAAGAGAATGTCCGTGATTTAACCAGTAGTATTTCTCAAACCAAAGCGGACAGAGCCAGTGGACGCAAGGAACAGCAGGAACAAAGGCGAAAAACCATTGCGAAGCGTCGCTCTGAAATGGAACAGGTCAAACAGAAAAAACAGCCTGCTTCTTCTGTTCATGAAAGACCGACTACAAGACAAGAACAATATCATGATGAACAGACCTCAAAACAGTCTAATATTCAGACTTCATATAAGGAATCTCAACAAGCCAAACAAGAGCGTCCAGCAGTTAAGTCCGATTTTTCAAGTCCAAAAGTGGAACGCCAAGGCAATACCGTTCAAGAAAAAACCGTTCAAAAGCCAGCAACTTCAACCACTACAGCAGATAGAACTTCACAACGTCCAATCACAAAAGAACGTCCGTCTACTGTTCAAAGAGTACCACTACAAAATACAAGAAGTAGACCACCAATCAAAACCGCCACCATTAAGAAAGTCGGTAAGAAACCATGAAGTTGAAAACTTTAGTGATTGGTGGTTCTGGATTATTCTTGATGGTCTTCTCACTGCTTCTGTTTGTTGCCATTTTATTTTCAGATGAACAGGACAGCGGAATTTCCAATATTCATTATGGAGGTGTGAATGTTTCCGCAGAAGTGCTGGCTCATAAGCCTATGGTAGAAAAATATGCCAAAGAATATGGCGTTGAAGAATATGTCAACATACTTCTTGCGATTATACAGGTGGAATCGGGCGGTACTGCGGAAGATGTTATGCAGTCCTCGGAATCCCTCGGTCTTCCACCTAATTCATTGAGTACAGAAGAATCCATTAAGCAAGGTGTGAAGTATTTCAGTGAATTATTAGCCAGTAGCGAAAGGCTCAGTGTAGATTTAGAATCGGTTATCCAGTCCTACAATTATGGTGGTGGTTTCTTAGGGTATGTGGCTAATCGTGGAAATAAATATACCTTTGAACTGGCTCAAAGTTTCTCAAAAGAGTATTCAGGTGGCGAAAAAGTGTCTTACCCCAATCCCATAGCCATACCTATCAATGGGGGCTGGCGATACAACTATGGCAATATGTTTTATGTGCAACTGGTAACGCAGTATCTTGTCACAACAGAGTTTGATGATGATACGGTACAAGCCATCATGGACGAAGCACTGAAATATGAGGGCTGGCGATACGTTTACGGTGGAGCTTCCCCGACTACTTCTTTTGATTGTAGCGGACTGACACAATGGACGTATGGAAAAGCTGGAATTAACTTACCACGAACCGCACAACAGCAATATGATGTGACCCAGCATATCCCACTATCGGAAGCACAAGCTGGCGATTTGGTTTTCTTTCATTCTACCTATAACGCTGGCTCTTATATTACTCATGTTGGGATATACCTTGGCAATAACCGTATGTTTCATGCAGGCGACCCAATCGGTTATGCCGACTTAACAAGCCCCTACTGGCAACAGCATTTAGTGGGAGCAGGACGAATCAAACAATGAGAAAGGAAGATTTAATGATGAAATTTAGAAAAAATCAGAATAAAGAAAAACAGATACCAAAGGAAAAGAAACCTCGTGTCTATAAGGTCAATCCTCATAAAAAGGTTGTGATTGCCTTGTGGGTACTTTTAGGGCTTAGTTTCAGCTTTGCGATATTCAAGCACTTTACAGCTATAGATACTCATACTATTCACGAAACAACTATCATAGAAAAGGAATACGTTGATACTCATCATGTAGAAAATTTTGTAGAGAACTTTGCGAAAGTCTACTATTCATGGGAGCAATCCGATAAGTCCATTGATAATCGAATGGAAAGTCTAAAAGGCTATCTGACAGATGAACTTCAAGCTCTCAATGTTGATACAGTACGCAAAGATATTCCTGTATCGTCTTCTGTAAGAGGATTTCAGATATGGACGGTAGAGCCAACTGGCGACAATGAGTTTAATGTAACCTACAGTGTAGACCAGCTCATTACAGAGGGAGAAAATACAAAGACCGTCCACTCTGCTTATATAGTGAGTGTCTATGTAGATGGTTCTGGAAATATGGTACTGGTTAAGAATCCGACCATTACCAACATACCTAAGAAATCAAGTTATAAACCAAAAGCCATTGAAAGTGAGGGGACGGTTGATTCCATTACAACCAATGAAATCAATGAGTTTTTAACGACGTTCTTCAAGCTCTATCCTACAGCGACAGCCAGTGAACTTTCCTACTATGTGAATGACGGGATATTAAAACCAATCGGAAAAGAGTACATCTTTCAAGAACTGGTAAATCCTATTCACAATCGTAAGGATAATCAAGTCACGGTATCGCTGACAGTGGAGTATATCGACCAGCAGACCAAAGCAACGCAGGTATCTCAATTTGATTTGGTACTTGAAAAGAACGGGAGTAATTGGAAGATTATAGAATAACAAATATTGGTACATTATTACAGCTATTTTGTAATCACGTACTCTCTTTGATAAAAAATTGGAGATTCCTTTACAAATATGCTCTTACGTGCTATTATTTAAGTATCTATTTAAAAGGAGTTAATAAATATGCGGCAAGGTATTCTTAAATAAACTGTCAATTTGATAGTGGGAACAAATAATTGGATGTCCTTTTTTAGGAGGGCTTAGTTTTTTGTACCCAGTTTAAGAATACCTTTATCATGTGATTCTAAAGTATCCGGAGAATATCTGTATGCTTTGTATGCCTATGGTTATGCATAAAAATCCCAGTGATAAGAGTATTTATCACTGGGATTTTTATGCCCTTTTGGGCTTTTGAATGGAGGAAAATCACATGAAAATTATTAATATTGGAGTTTTAGCTCATGTTGATGCGGGAAAAACTACCTTAACAGAAAGCTTATTATATAACAGTGGAGCGATTACAGAATTAGGAAGCGTGGACAAAGGTACAACGAGGACGGATAATACGCTTTTAGAACGTCAGAGAGGAATTACAATTCAGACAGGAATAACCTCTTTTCAGTGGGAAAATACGAAGGTGAACATCATAGACACGCCAGGACATATGGATTTCTTAGCAGAAGTATATCGTTCATTATCAGTTTTAGATGGGGCAATTCTACTGATTTCTGCAAAAGATGGCGTACAAGCACAAACTCGTATATTATTTCATGCACTTAGGAAAATGGGGATTCCCACAATCTTTTTTATCAATAAGATTGACCAAAATGGAATTGATTTATCAACGGTTTATCAGGATATTAAAGAGAAACTTTCTGCCGAAATTGTAATCAAACAGAAGGTAGAACTGTATCCTAATATGTGTGTGACGAACTTTACCGAATCTGAACAATGGGATACGGTAATAGAGGGAAACGATGACCTTTTAGAGAAATATATGTCCGGTAAATCATTAGAAGCATTGGAACTCGAACAAGAGGAAAGCATAAGATTTCAGAATTGTTCTCTGTTCCCTCTTTATCATGGAAGTGCAAAAAGTAATATAGGGATTGATAACCTTATAGAAGTTATTACTAATAAATTTTATTCATCAACACATCGAGGTCCGTCTGAACTTTGCGGAAATGTTTTCAAAATTGAATATACAAAAAAAAGACAACGTCTTGCATATATACGCCTTTATAGTGGAGTACTACATTTACGAGATTCGGTTAGAGTATCAGAAAAAGAAAAAATAAAAGTTACAGAAATGTATACTTCAATAAATGGTGAATTATGTAAGATTGATAGAGCTTATTCTGGAGAAATTGTTATTTTGCAAAATGAGTTTTTGAAGTTAAATAGTGTTCTTGGAGATACAAAACTATTGCCACAGAGAAAAAAGATTGAAAATCCGCACCCTCTACTACAAACAACTGTTGAACCGAGTAAACCTGAACAGAGAGAAATGTTGCTTGATGCCCTTTTGGAAATCTCAGATAGTGATCCGCTTCTACGATATTACGTGGATTCTACGACACATGAAATTATACTTTCTTTCTTAGGGAAAGTACAAATGGAAGTGATTAGTGCACTGTTGCAAGAAAAGTATCATGTGGAGATAGAACTAAAAGAGCCTACAGTCATTTATATGGAGAGACCGTTAAAAAATGCAGAATATACCATTCACATCGAAGTGCCGCCAAATCCTTTCTGGGCTTCCATTGGTTTATCTGTATCACCGCTTCCGTTGGGAAGTGGAATGCAGTATGAGAGCTCGGTTTCTCTTGGATACTTAAATCAATCATTTCAAAATGCAGTTATGGAGGGGATACGCTATGGCTGTGAACAAGGATTGTATGGTTGGAATGTGACGGACTGTAAAATCTGTTTTAAGTATGGCTTATACTATAGCCCTGTTAGTACCCCAGCAGATTTTCGGATGCTTGCTCCTATTGTATTGGAACAAGTTTTAAAAAAAGCTGGAACAGAATTGTTAGAGCCATATCTTAGTTTTAAAATTTATGCACCACAAGAATATCTTTCACGAGCATATGACGATGCTCCTAAATATTGTGCGAACATCGTAGACACTCAACTGAAAAATAATGAGGTCATTCTTAGTGGAGAAATTCCTGCTCGGTGTATTCAAGAATATCGTAATGATTTAACTTTCTTTACAAATGGACGTAGCGTTTGTTTAACAGAGTTAAAAGGATATCAGGTTACCACTGGCGAACCTGTTTGCCAGCCCCGTCGTCCAAATAGTCGGATAGATAAAGTACGATATATGTTCAATAAAATAACTTAGCACATTTTATATTGTTATATAAATGTGGCTTCTTGTTAAACGAAACGAGATGAAATATTTTTTAATAAAGATTTGAATTAAAGTGTAAAGGAGGAATTAATTATGAAGTGAAATGAATGTAACAGGGTTCAATTAAAAGAGGGAAACGTATCATTAGCCCTATAAACTGCGTTTACCCTCATTATTGGAGGGCGAAATGTGAATACGTCTTATTCACAATCAAATTTACGACACAACCAAATTTTAATTTGGCTTTGCGTTCTATCTTTTTTTAGCGTATTAAATGAAATGGTTTTGAACGTCTCATTACCTGATATTGCAAATGATTTTAATAAACCACCTGCGAGTACAAACTGGGTGAACACAGCCTTTATGTTAACCTTTTCCATTGGAACAGCTGTATATGGAAAGCTATCTGATCAATTAGGCATCAAAAGGTTACTCCTATTTGGAATTATAATAAATTGTTTCGGGTCGGTAATTGGGTTTGTTGGCCATTCTTTCTTTTCCTTACTTATTATGGCTCGTTTTATTCAAGGGGCTGGTGCAGCTGCATTTCCAGCACTCGTAATGGTTGTAGTTGCGCGCTATATTCCAAAGGAAAATAGGGGTAAAGCATTTGGTCTTATTGGATCGATAGTAGCCATGGGAGAAGGAGTCGGTCCAGCGATTGGTGGAATGATAGCCCATTATATTCATTGGTCCTATCTTCTACTCATTCCTATGATAACAATTATCACTGTTCCGTTTCTTATGAAATTATTAAAGAAAGAAGTAAGGATAAAAGGTCATTTTGATATCAAAGGAATTATACTAATGTCTGTAGGCATTGTATTTTTTATGTTGTTTACAACATCATATAGCATTTCTTTTCTTATCGTTAGCGTGCTGTCATTCCTGATATTTGTAAAACATATCAGGAAAGTAACAGATCCTTTTGTTGATCCCGGATTAGGGAAAAATATACCTTTTATGATTGGAGTTCTTTGTGGGGGAATTATATTTGGAACAGTAGCAGGGTTTATCTCTATGGTTCCTTACATGATGAAAGATGTACATCAACTAAGCACTGCTGCAATTGGCAGTGTGATTATTTTCCCTGGAACAATGAGCGTTATTATCTTCGGTTACATTGGTGGATTACTTGTTGATAGAAAAGGTCCATTGTACGTGTTAACCATTGGAGTTACATTTCTTTCCGTTAGCTTTTTAATTGCTGCCTTTTTTTTAGAAGTAACACCATGGTTACTGACAATTATATTAGTTTTTGTTTTTGGTGGGCTGTCATTCACCAAAACAGTTATATCTACAATTGTTTCAAGTAGTTTGAAACAAAAGGAAGCTGGTGCCGGAATGAGTTTGCTTAATTTTACCAGCTTTTTATCAGAGGGAACAGGTATTGCAATTGTTGGTGGTTTATTATCTGTACGCTTGCTGAATCAGAAGTTGCTACCTATGGACCTTGATCAATCCACTTACTTGTATAGTAATATGCTATTCCTTTTTACAGGAGTCGTTGTCACTAGTTGGCTGATCACCTTGAATGTATATAAACATTCTCAAAGGGATTTCTAAATCGTTAAGGGATCAACTTTGGGAGAGAGTTCAAAATTGATCCTTTTTTTATAACAGGAATTCAAATCTTTTTGTTCCATTAAAGGGCGCGATTGCTGAATAAAAGATACGAGAGACCTCTCTTGTATCTTTTTTATTTTGAGTGGTTTTGTCCGTTACACTAGAAAACCGAAAGACAATAAAAATTTTATTCTTGCTGAGTCTGGCTTTCGGTAAGCTAGACAAAACGGACAAAATAAAAATTGGCAAGGGTTTAAAGGTGGAGATTTTTTGAGTGATCTTCTCAAAAAATACTACCTGTCCCTTGCTGATTTTTAAACGAGCACGAGAGCAAAACCCCCCTTTGCTGAGGTGGCAGAGGGCAGGTTTTTTTGTTTCTTTTTTCTCGTAAAAAAAAGAAAGGTCTTAAAGGTTTTATGGTTTTGGTCGGCACTGCCGACAGCCTCGCAGAGCACACACTTTATGAATATAAAGTATAATGTGTTATACTTTACTTGGAAGTGGTTGCCGGAAAGAGCGAAAATGCCTCACATTTGTGCCACCTAAAAAGGAGCGATTTACATATGAGTTATGCAGTTTGTAGAATGCAAAAAGTGAAATCAGCTGGACTAAAAGGCATGCAATTTCATAATCAAAGAGAGCGAAAAAGTAGAACGAATGATGATATTGACCATGAGCGAACACGTGAAAATTATGATTTGAAAAATGATAAAAATATTGATTACAACGAACGTGTCAAAGAAATTATTGAATCACAAAAAACAGGTACAAGAAAAACGAGGAAAGATGCTGTTCTTGTAAATGAGTTGCTAGTAACATCTGACCGAGATTTTTTTGAGCAACTGGATCCAGGAGAACAAAAACGATTTTTTGAGGAAAGTTATAAATTATTTTCCGAACGATATGGCAAGCAAAATATTGCTTATGCAACAGTTCATAATGATGAGCAAACCCCTCACATGCATTTAGGTGTTGTGCCTATGCGTGATGGAAAACTGCAAGGAAAAAATGTGTTTAATCGTCAAGAACTGTTATGGCTACAAGATAAATTCCCCGAGCATATGAAAAAACAGGGTTTTGAGTTGAAGCGTGGTGAACGTGGCTCTGACCGTAAACATATTGAGACAGCTAAATTTAAAAAACAAACTTTGGAAAAAGAGATTGATTTTCTAGAAAAAAATTTAGCAGTTAAAAAAGATGAATGGACTGCTTATAGCGATAAAGTTAAATCAGATTTAGAAGTACCAGCGAAACGACACATGAAAAGTGTTGAAGTGCCAACGGGTGAAAAGTCCATGTTTGGTTTGGGAAAAGAAATAATGAAAACAGAAAAGAAACCAACCAAAAATGTTGTTATATCGGAGCGTGATTATAAAAACTTAGTGACTGCTGCGAGAGATAACGATAGGTTAAAACAGCATGTTAGAAATCTCATGAGTACTGATATGGCGAGAGAATATAAAAAATTAAGTAAAGAACATGGGCAAGTTAAAGAAAAATATAGTGGTCTTGTAGAGCGATTTAATGAAAATGTAAATGATTATAATGAGTTGCTTGAAGAAAACAAGTCTTTAAAGTCTAAAATAAGCGATTTAAAGCGTGATGTGAGTTTAATCTATGAAAGCACTAAGGAATTCCTTAAGGAACGTACAGACGGCTTAAAAGCCTTTAAAAACGTTTTTAAGGGGTTTGTAGACAAGGTAAAGGATAAAACAGCACAATTCCAAGAAAAACACGATTTAGAACCTAAAAAGAACGAATTTGAACTAACTCATAACCGAGAGGTAAAAAAAGAACGAAGTCGAGATCAGGGAATGAGTTTATAAAATAAAAAAAGCACCTGAAAAGGTGTCTTTTTTTGATGGTTTTGAACTTGTTCTTTCTTATCTTGATGATGATACTGTCCCTAAGACCGTACTAACAGAAGAACAGGAAGAAAAACTGTTAGCCTTTGCAAAAGCTGATAAAACCTACAGCAAAAATTATGATGAAATTCTGATACTCTTAAAAACAGGTCTTCGTATTTCAGAGTTTGGTGGTTTGACACTTCCAGATTTAGATTTTGAGAATCGTCTTGTCAATATAGACCATCAGCTATTGAGAGATACTGAAATTGGGTACTACATTGAAACACCAAAGACCAAAAGTGGCGAACGTCAAGTTCCTATGGTTGAAGAAGCCTATCAAGCATTTAAGCGAGTGTTAGCGAATCGAAAGAATGATAAGCGTGTTGAGATTGATGGATATAGTGATTTCCTCTTTCTTAATAGAAAGAACTATCCAAAAGTGGCAAGTGATTACAACGGCATGATGAAAGGTCTTGTTAAGAAATACAATAAGTATAACGAGGATAAATTGCCACACATCACTCCACATAGTTTGCGACATACATTCTGTACCAACTATGCAAATGCAGGAATGAATCCAAAGGCATTACAGTACATTATGGGACATGCTAATATAGCCATGACGCTGAACTATTACGCACATGCAACATTCGATTCTGCAATGGCAGAAATGAAACGCTTGAATAAAGAGAAGCAACAGGAGCGTCTTGTTGCTTAGTAGTACAAATGAATTTACTACTTATTTACCACTTCTGACAGCTAAGACATGAGGAAATATGCAAAGAAACGTGAAGTATCTTCCTACAGTAAAAATACTCGAAAGCACATAGAATAAGGCTTTACGAGCATTTAAGAAAATATAAAAAGATAATTAGAAATTTATACTTTGTTTGTGTAAAAAAATTCTAATTTTAAAATTATCCATAACATAATCGTCTGCATAAAATATTAGATGATCGAGTTTTTCAATAGATTTATCTTTTGGTAATAAAGTTAAAACCAAATTATACCAAAACCTATATAATTCAAATACTTCTGTATTAAAAGGCAAGGGTTTTCCATCTACACAAAAAACTACTTTACCTCCAGGATATCCTCCAGATCGTCCAAATTCATAATTAAATACATCTAAACCTTCTAAATGGGTCATTTCTATGTAGCCTGGGTACTCTTGATTTTTATTTAACTCTTCTTTTTCAGGGGGGATTGTAATATACGATTTAATTTCTAATTTCATATGTTTTACTCCTTAATTTCAAGATTTAGGATAAAAAGAAGATACTGTAGTATGGTACCTGTAGTTAGGACACTCGATAAAAAGAGTGTTTTAATCACAGGTATTTTTTTATAT
Organism: Kurthia sp. YJT4; assembly: GCF_030219945.1. Classification (NCBI taxonomy): domain Bacteria; kingdom Bacillati; phylum Bacillota; class Bacilli; order Caryophanales; family Caryophanaceae; genus Kurthia; species Kurthia sp. YJT4. Next base: position 2,845,255 of record NZ_CP126689.1, read on the forward strand.
ACTTTACATTCAAGCTATAGGAAGAAGGCGACGTCATGAGTAAAATCATATTTACAAAACAAGAAATCGAAACACTTCTTTCATTAAAAAAGTTTAAAACCTAATCATACCATTAAAATTCAAAATAAATCATTTTTTTATTAAAAAAGGGGAAAATAGATTAAATTAACAAAAAAGAGCATCTAGAGGGTTTTTAACGTTCTTCAAGTTTGAAAGGAGTAATTGGCTCGTCGTGTGGGGCGGAAATCCCACAGAGTATCTTTATTTACGTTTAAGGATTATATCTGGAATAGCTGAGAAGCGTTTTTGACGGTTACGCTGAAAAGTCCAAGTTGACCTAGAAGGTTAAATGTGTTTGAAAGTCGCCTTGGCGAAGTCCAAATAACCGTCAAAATTTCGGAATGCAAGGGCTTGAGGGTGGAGATTTTTTGAATGTCTTTATCAAAAAATACTACCCATCCCTTGCGTGGAGAAAAGCCCTTATATAGAGAGTGAGAGTATAAGACCTATTAAAAGTTTAATAAAAATTGTTATATCAATAGTTTTGGAGATTTAGCACCGTATCAAAGAAAATACCGTATGATTTTTTGAAATCATACGGTATAACGAATGTAAATTGATATTTGATTAATTAACCAACTAACTCATTTTTCACTTGTTCATATGCTTGCCAAATCATTGTAGCATCTGTCGTAGATTGTGAAGCGAGTTGTTCAGCTGTTTCTTGTAAAGATTGTGTATCATGTCCTGCAAGCTTCATCATGACTTGTTGTTTAAATTGTTCTACATAAGATTCCATACGTAATTCCTCCTCTATTGAATCATTTATTCATAGTGGCAGAATTACGTATTGTTCGTAGTACAGCACAAAAAAACAGTGGGATGATTTAGACATCTCCATCGGTTTTTCGTCGTACTGTGAGTATGTAATCCATATTGTGTTCGCATACTCAAACACCTCCTATCCGCGTAGGTTTTTGGTTGTACTCGAAGATTGGCAGGTCTCCTGGCTCGTATTCAATGCACTTTTCACCTTCCCATCTCATAAGACAGTGGTTTATCGAAAAGCACTCCTACTTACAGTTGCGGGACAGCGACGGACTTTCACCGTTCTTCCCTTTTAAACAAGTGCCATACACTTGTACCAACTTCTATTATTCCGTTTGACTTTATTATACAAGAAAAGAAAACAGGCTGGGACAAAACATGTCATTTTCCTTTTTTAGCGTTCGCAACGAAAAACCGGAACCGTGCTACAGCGCGATTCCAGTTTTTCTTATGCTCATATAAGATGTGTTTTTTGCCCTTATGTCCCAGCCTGTTTTCACGTTCTATTTAAATTCTTTCGTATAATGCCAATATTCATCATCTCGTTGCATACCGATATCTTCATATAGTTTTTGAGCATCTACATTATCTGGATGTGTCTCAAGCGTGATGTACGCTGCACCCATTTGTTCACAAAATACAAATGCTTCCTCCATCAAGGCTCTCGCCGCACCTAACTTTCGGTGAGACTCTTCAACGAATAAATCATTTAAAATATATGCGCGTTTTAATGCAAGTGATGAAAAACTTGGATAGAGTTGCGTAAATCCAATTGCTTTTCCTTCATGTTCTGCATATAAAATGATGGCATCATCGTTTGTTAAACGCTTTTTAATAAAAGTCACCACTTCTTGTTCTTCAAATTGGCGACCATAAAACTGTAAGTATCCTTGAAATAATGGCACAACCTTTTCTAGATCCGCTTTCGTTGCATATTGAATTTCCACATCATCCACCCCTTTTCCTTATTGTACCAAAATGCAGCTTTTTTAAAATAAAAAAAGAACCGCAATATGCGATTCCCTTTCAACTTCTTAATTCGTAGACTTTCGTGTTGCTTTTAAGATTGAACGTACTGCTAAAACGAGACCTGCTGTAAAGGCGACAAAAATAATGGACGCTGTCATACAAAAACCTCCTTTGTCAAAAAAAGAACCGTATATGCACGATTCTTTCTGTTTTTAAACTTATTGTTGTTTTTCAATCCATAATGCAAACGCATCATTCGTTTCTGCTTGGCGTTCAACGTGCTGCAATTGAATCTCACGTTCTTCACGTGGTAAAGCAAGTTGTGCATAGACATGTGATGTTCCAAGACCTGCTTGTTCTTCTTCTTCTGAAGAATAGGCATAATATACATCTTTAAAGTTTGCCCAGTAAATCGCACCCATACACATCGGGCATGGTTCACCACTTGCATATAGCTGACAATCCGATAAATCTGTTGTTTGTAACTTCTCTGTTGCACGACGAATCGCGAGTAATTCAGCGTGTGCTGTTGGGTCATGTGTTTCTAACACTTCATTCACACCAACTGCTACAATATCATCATTTTTGACAATGATGGCACCGAAAGGCTTTCCACCATTCACTGTATTCTCATAAGCTAGTTCAATTGTTTTTTGCATCCACTGTTCTTTTGTCATCTGTGTACCTCCGAATTTGCCTATTTTGCTCTCATATTATATGAAAAAAACATTTATTTAGACAATCGCTATATGTTTACTTCGAATCACTTTTTAACAATAGAACAAATTAACCCATCACCGATTGGTAGTAGTACTGAAAATAGATGTGGGTGCTGTGATACATATTCATTATATTCACGCATAATACGTGTACGTTCTTGTAAATGTTCAGGTAAAGAATCTTTAACCGTTTCGTCTGCTACGCCACCTAGCACCAACACGTTATCCATAACAATAACTGTACCATCTTCTGCAATGTCTACGCAAGCATCTAAATAATGTTTATAACGCTCTTTATCCGCGTCAATAAGGAAGAAATCAAATGTTTCTTGGTCTTCTTTTAACTGCTTCAAAGATGTTAACGCATCTCCAATACGATAGTCTACAACTTCACCATATCCTGCGCGCATGAGGTTTTCTTTCGCTAGTTTCGCATATTCTGGCTCTAATTCTAATGATAGAAGTGTGCCACCTTCTGCTAAACCTCGCGCAATACAGAGCCCACTATAACCACCTAAAGCACCTATTTCTAATGCTTTTTTTGATTGCTTTAATGTCGCAAGAAGCGTCAGCCATTTTCCTGTCGCATTTGAAACCGAGATATTTTTCATACCATGCTCTTCAATTGTTTTTAAAATATGTTGTAAATGCTCATCTTCATTTCCAAAGTACCTATCTGCGTATTTATTTACTTGTTCCATCATTCGTTTTCCCCCTCCTCTATTTCAGAGCGTTCCACTTGAAAGACATTTTTAAACTCTTCGATAATCATTTCAACCGCTTTTAATTCGCCTTCAATCACTGGTCGACTACTCGCAAATTCTTCCCGCTGTAGTTGATCTTTTAATGTTTCTTGTTTCACATAGAGCATCTCCAAAAAGCCAAGTGCGCGTTTACGACGAAATGTTTGCGTACGTTGTTCTTCTCCACCATGATGATCTCGATCATTTGGTTTTTCTCCCCGACGATATTCTCGCATTTTCATCTTTGAATAACCCCTTTCTAAAATTGAAAGTGTTGTTCTTTACTTATTCAATCGACACGTCCACACCGTATTGGCTCATGTTCAATGTACGGGCGATGCCTTGTGAAGCAAAGTTATCCCATGTTGTGCTGTAGAGTGCGACGCGTCCTTGGCGTTGCACATCTCTTGCCCACGCTTGTGCCACTGCTGCACCGTACCCTTTTCCTCTTGATTTAGGATGTGTGTAGACGCTTGCTTCAGCTGCTACTGCACTTTGTCTAGCTGTACAACAAATCGATGCAATGCGGTCTAACTCCATGACTACATAACAGGGTTGCTTCATATCAAAATTCATATAAGTGAATAGGAAATCGTCTTTTAATAGCTCTTTATGTTGCTCCGTTACGTGTAAAACCTTAGGCGAGATTTCTTCAATTGTAGGGAACACATAGGTTGGTCCCATACGGAATTCATGTAAATCTGCGCGATTCATTAGCTGATGAATTAAATCAACGAGTAAATCTTCATCTGCATCTTGAATCGTATTTTCTAAACGCTTTTTAAATACTTCATCTACTCGCGACGAAAAGCGCATCTGCTTCCCATCTCTTGTTACACCAATATGAACTGTCGGTGCTGGTTCAAATGGTGGTTCATTCATTACCGTTAATGCGCCTGCTTCATTTTGTTGGTACAGTACATCTAAATGTAACTGCATTAAATCTTCATCACGCACGTTCATCACTCCCTTTTGGATTTATGAAATGGCTTGTTTAATATGCGCTAAATGGTGATTGCCATGCCATGCATATAAACCAATAGCTTGCTTTACTTGAATCGCTTCTCCATTTGGATAGACGAATTTCTTTTGCAATTGTTCTTCCGTCAATGAGCGTAAAAAGTGTAACCAGCGTTGATGAAGCGAAGCAATTAATTGTAATGATACTTCCACAGGTAATGTATAGTCTGCTAACTCAGCCCATAACTGTTCTTCATATGTTGAAATCGTCGGATTATTTTCTGTCACCGCTAGCTTCATACGAATATAACTATTCATATGACTATCCGCAATATGATGCACCACTTGCTTTACCGTCCAACTACCCTCACGATATGTTTTTTGTAATTGATCCTCTTCTAAATGCATAACCGTTTGATTTAATAAACGTGGTAGTGCTTCAATCTCGTATAGCCAAGCTGTTAATTTCGCACCGTCCACTTCTTCTGGTACATCAAAGCGACCAATCGGATAACGTTCATCCATACTTTCTCATCCCCTTTGTATAAAATAAAAAGTACGTCCTATTTATATAGTAACGTACTTTTCAAATATATTTCCATTCACAAAGGAAAAACTTTTTCTACTCATCTAATATTTATTTGTATTGACGATTTCATATAATCTCCTATACCACAAATATTTTTGTACAGAATATTGTACAAAAATATATTATCACCTATAATAAAAGTACCATCTGATTCGCAAAAGGAGGCAATAAAAATGGCAATCCATGCATATACAGTAAGTGATTTTCGCGAAAATCTAAAAGCGATTACCGATGATGTGTTTGATTATAATGAAACGGTTATTATTACACGCCCTAAAAAAAGAAATGTCGTAATGATTTCTGAAGCTGAGTATAACTCGTGGCAAGAAACACTTCATTTATTAGGAACAACTGCCAATCAAGAAGCTCTTACTACTTCTTTAAAACAACTAGATCATCAAAATACGCATATACTAACACCTGAAGATTGGGCAAACCTGAAATTGCAAGATGATGACACAGACGAATGAAAAAATTAAATCTAGAATTTTCGCAGCAGGCTTGGCAAGAATATGTATCTTGGCAAAGCGAAGATAAAAAAACATTAAAACGTATTAACAAATTAATCGATGCTATTTTACGCGAACCATTCGAAGGGATTGGAAAGCCTGAACCCTTAAAATTCGGTCTCTCAGGTGCATGGTCACGTCGAATAGATGATACGAATCGACTCGTCTATATTGTGACGATTGATAAAATTCAAATTGTACAAGTTAAATATCATTACTAATATGAAGAGAGTCTGGAGCATAAGTGCAAAAAAACACATCCCACATGAGCATAAGAAAAACTGGAATCGCGCTGTAGCGCAGTTCCAGTTTTTCGTTTCGAACGCTAAAAAGAGATCTCTTCTTATTTTTCTAATGATGGTGTCCTCCACCGCCATTTGAAGATGGTGTATTCGATTGTAATGCATCTGTATCTTTTTTCGATAGTTTCCCAACTAATAAACGTTGTGTTGGTGAGATGGTTTCTGTTTTTGTTCCTGCGTGAATCTGTACATAGTATAGTCCAGGTTTTTTAAAGTCGAATGGGAACGTAAATGTCCCGTCTTTCTCCTCTAAAGCGGCTGTCATATCTAATGTCACCGAGCGATCTACATTCCAAATCGAGATATGTGTAAACTGAAGATCTTTCGCAGATTGACCATCTTGTAATAGTTTAAAGTGAATCGTATGCTCTCCCTCTTTTTCATACGCTTCTTTCGATAAAAATTGAACTTCTAACGGTTGTTCTTTTTTATATAGTGTATTTGCATCGGAACGTGTTTCACAGCCTGCTAGCACGAAAATCAATGCGAAAACGACTACATACATGAGTTTTGATTTTATCATTTCGTGCCTCCTATGCATTAAAGAATTTTTTCAGTTTTGCTACGCGACGAATTACTAAAAAGTCGAGTAAGAAAATCACAATAAGTGATAAACCAACTAATGGGAAGATGATTCCTAATACGACTAATAAGATGTAAAAACCATAGGCATGACGTGCGCTACCTGATTTTGGTGCACCTAATTGATGGCTCGGTTTTCGTTTCCACCATAAATAAATACCGCTACATACTACTAACACAATGCCAATACAGATAAGCACACTAATTAATTGATTGATAAGTCCAAACTGTGTTCCTTTATGAAGTGTAATACCGAGTGCAATCGCCTTACCCATCCAACCATAGTTGTCATAACGATAATCAGTTAATACCGCACCTGTGTACTGATCTAAATGCATTGTTACTTCATCTTGTGCTTTATTCGGGAAAGCAGAGATTGTGTACACACCTTCTGCTGTTTGCGGCATGACAATTTTATAGCCTTCTGGTACACCACGTTTTTCAGCATTTTCTTCAATTGTTGTAAGTGATACACGTTCATAATTTGGAATTACGGTTGACTTAGGAACTTCTAATGTTTCTGCTGCCCACGGTACTTTTGTTAAATCTTTCGTCTGTGTCACAGAATCAGGGGGATTACCTGTCCAAATACTTGGTGGATACCCCTGTCCTGTGTTCGTTACGATGGATTGGAAGTTTGTACCCCAAAAGCCCGACCACGGTAACCCTGTTGCGATTAAAAAGGCAATACCTGCTGTTAACCAAACGGCTGGAACTGCATGCAAGTCGCGACGCAATGCACGTCCACCTTTATTAAAACGAATAAGGAATGTACCGCCTTTTTCTTTTTTTGATTTACGAGGGAACCATAAATAAACCCCTGTAATGATTAAAACAATGACCCAACAAGTTACGAGTTCAACCAGACGGTCACCCCATGTTCCCACCATTAATTCACCATGTAATTCTTCAATTCGATCCATAATACGATCATGGTTATCTAATTTTTTAATCACTTCACCATTGTAAGGATTTAAAAAGACTGTATACGTGGCATCACCTTCTGCCAAACCGACTTCGCTTGAACGTGTAGGCGAACTACTTGGTTTGAAAGATGTAACTGTTCCTTCTGGGTATTGTTTTTGGACGACAGCTACCTGTGCATCTGCATCCATCTTTGTACTTTCTTCTTTCACTTCATAATATGAATGATAAAGTGCTTGTTCAATCTGTGGTTTAAATAAATATGTACCGCCTGTAATCGCTAAAACAATTAAGAAAGGCGCAACAAAAATTCCTGCGTAAAAATGCCATCGCCAAATTGTTTTATACAGTTCTGTTGTCTTCTTTTTCATTCATGTAATCTTCCTTCCTTTTTTCAATTTGTTTAATATACCAAGAAAATGTGAAATAACAATGAAACAATGTATTTAAATGAAGATGATTTTTTTGTGAAAAAAATAATGACAACAATCATTTGTACGAGCCTATTTTTAACAACTTGTAGTAATGAAAAAGAGAGCAAGGAACCTTCAGAAAATACTATCTTTAAAAACGCCGTGGAACAAAGTAAGCTCGCTTTTGCAAAAGGTGATGTGGAAGAGGCTTTGGCATCATTTGAACTCGCAAAAAAATGAAAATCCACAAGATGCCAATACGAAAAAATATGTAGAACAGCTACAACAAGTGAACCGCGTGCATGACTTAATAGAAGAAAAAGAATATGAACAAGCTGTCAAAACAGCCAATCAAACGATGGAGAAATATACGCTATTTTCCTTGTCCAAAAAGAATGATCTGATTTAAAGAAAACAGCTGAATCAAAACAAAAGGAAATAAAAAAAGAAACGACCAAAACAAATACAACACCTAAAACCCAAACAACACCTCAAAAAGAGAATCTATATGCAAGCTATATGAATAAGGCAACTCTCATCGGGCAGAATTTCGATGAAGCAGCATACGCAATAGACGGTGAACGTCAAGATAGCTTTGACCCTATGTTAAAAGCGTTTGATACAAGTTATAAGCAGTAGGATGCTCTATTAAATGAAATTTATGGCACATTAAAATCATGTCTATCTTCATCCGAATTCACTGTGCTACGTGATATACAGCGTAATTGGATTAAAGAACGTGATTATAATGCTGGTAGCGCATCTGCTTATAGCGAATATGCACCAGAGATTGCCTATACAGAATCTTTAGCTGCTTCAACAAGAGAACGCTGTTATGCACTTCTTGAACAATACCGCGAAACATTACGCTAACCTGTAATAAGCCACTTTAAACAATCTAAAGTGGCTCTTTTTTATGAAAACGCTTCGAATAAGAATAAATTGTGACAACCGTAAAAAACACTTCCATTTTTCTAAAAATCATGTAGAATAACTTATAACAAGTTTTGTTATACAACAACAACAACTTGTAATATAACAAAGAATGGAGAATGACCATGTGGGTTGTAACAATTTTCAATAATATTCATGATATTCGTATGTTTGAGTACACAAATAAGGATGCTGCTACAGAAAAGCTAAAAGGATGCAACAACGCTATTTTATCTTATACAAAATAAATCATGAGGTTAAAAAAATGAATCAAATGCTTTATGAACCCTTACCTTCTATCTCGCACAATTAGATAGAAGGTCTTTTTTTCGTTTGAATGCATGGAAGTAAAACGTAAAACACATACATTTCATACTATTACAGTTCTATTCTCTTTTACAGGAAAAAATAATATATGGATGAAATTGGATAAAAAACATATATAATTGAACTAGTAATTATAGAAAGGACTTTTTAACATGAAAAAATTCGTTATATTTTTAGGCATTGTGATTTTAATTGGGCTATCTATTTTTGGATACATCGAAACTAAAAAGTATCTGGTTAAAAATGATGTTCATACATATCTATTAAAGGAAAAAAATATAAAAGAAGCTGACATTGAAGTATTAGATCCATTCGTAGCTAACTTAGACGGAGATAAAAATTGGCTAGTTTATGTAAAAATCAAAAATGATCCTAAAAAATATTACTATTATAAAAACAGTGATACAGACCGTATTCTTTTAGAATCGGCTGAGTAAGACTAAGGAGACAATAAATTGAAAATCATCGGTCTTTTAATACTAGGTATACTATTAAGCTTATTTTTAGTCACATTTTTAGAGGATATCGGCTTACTAATGCTTGCTGGGTTAGGTCTTGGTAGTTTGTTTGTCATCATCTATCAATTAGAAAGAAACTACAAAAATAACCAATAGAAAAACGATTTAGTCGAAGCTGACTAAATCGTTTTTCTATTATTCCTCTTTAAATAATTCTTCTAACATCTTTTCACGATTTCTCAAAAAGTATGTGGAGATTTGTACATGTGATGTTTCTTCATAAGCTACTTCGTGAATCGTTTCATCAAATTCATAAATTTTTGCGTTGGGGTATCCCAGTAAAATTGGTGAGTGTGTCGCTATAATAAATTGTACATTCTGTTCTTTCTCTAAATCATGTAAAATCCGCAGTAATGTCAGCTGCTTTGCTGGAGACAATGCAGCTTCAGGCTCGTCCAATAAATAGATTGCCTTTTCACGAAAACGATGTTGAAAGAGAGACAAAAAAGATTCGCCATGCGATTGGTGATGCAATGACTTTCCCCCGTAAGATTTAAAACCATCCTCATCCACTTCGTCAATGTGAGATGCAAATTGATAAAATGTTTCCGCTCTTAAAAAGAAACCATCTGTCACTTTGGGCATCCAAGATAGACGTAAGTAATCACCTAAATGTGATTCACTCGCATGTACATTATAAGCTCTTACATTTTGTCGACTTCCTCCAGCTGTATGAAAGCCAATTTGATCGGCAATAGCTTCAAGTAAAGTTGATTTACCTGAACCATTCTCACCTACAAAAAACGTAACAGTTTGATTAAGCGATAAAGTATCTAAATGATGAATCGTCGGAATCGAGAACGGATATACAGAAAAATCTTGTACTTCTTCTCTCTTTAAACGACAGCTTTTTAAAAACATCACATGACTCCCTCTTCTTATTTCATCGGAACCCAACCCGGGCGACTTTTAATAATTTCAAACATCGTCGTTGGTAAAACAGGTGGATTTTTCGTATCAAGTGCTGTTTCCACTTGTTCACCACGTTGAATTTTCTCTACCCAATGTGGTTCAATTAATAATTCACGACCAATTGCGAGTAAGTCTGCACCGATATGTGATGCATTCTCTAAATCTTTTTTACTGTAAATTGAACCTACTGCAATTAGCGGTAGTCTGCCTGCGATTGTTTCTTGAAGTGCTTCTACACGTGTAGTCGCTTTACCACTATAGCGACGTGGCTCTGAATCAAACTGCATTTGTGAGACATGTAAGTAGTTAAGTGGTTGGTCTGCTAGAACATCTACTAATTCTAGTGTCTGATCCATTGTAATACCATCTTCTTCAGGCTCTTCTGGAGAGAAACGGTAACCAACGATAAATGCGTCATTCGCATATTTTTCTTTTGCTTGTTGTACAGCTTGTACGACTTCTAAAATAAATTTCATACGGTCTTCACCATACACATCTGTACGCTTATTCGTGAAGCCACTGAAGAATTGTTGTAATAGGTATGTGTTTGCACCATGAATTTCGACACCATCAAAGCCTGCTTCAATCGCACGTCTTGTCGCTTCATGGAAGTCACGTACAATTTGTTGTACTTCTTCTGTCGTTAAAGCACGTGGTGTTGGCTGTCCATCACTTGTAATATCCGTTGCGCCGACCACTTCTGGTACTTCATTCGCAGGACTTTGACGACCTGCGTGGAAAATTTGCAAAATCGCTTTTGCGCCTCCACTTTGAATTGTTTTCGCTAAACGACGTAAACTATCAATATAACGATCTTCATGCGCTGAGAATTGTCCTAGGAATCCCTTACCATGCTCTGATACATAGGCAACAGCTGTAATAACAGCACTTACGCCACCAGAACGTTCTTTATAGTAAGCAATCTCCTCATCTGAAACAGTACCATCTGGATTACCAGAATATGTTGTCATAGGGGCCATAACTAGGCGATTTTTTAATCTCACACCATTATTTAAAGTAATTGGTTCAAAAGCATTCATACAAAAATTCCCTCCTCATATCTATGAGAAAATTATGAACGTGTTACATCGAAATTTCAAAAAATATGCTTATCATTTTAGTTGGGATTATGAATGGCTACAGCGTTAATTCCAAAAACACATAAGGGTCTTGTCGAACTACTCGACCAAATTTCACATCTAATGCCTGTTGAAAACAGGGTCCATCGATAACTGTCGTATGAAATTCACCTTGTTCACCACATGGGTCAATTCCTCGCTCAATCAATTCATTCATGAACTCAATCGACAACTCACGCCCTAAATCCGATGCCTTCATTCCGAGTGACTCATTTATCGTGACAATAATGGCACGATATCCTCTTTCTACAACTTCTTTTACAATGGATTTACGTTCTTCTTGCCATAATGGCATAGCGAGCTGTAATCCTGCTCGCGCTGCCACTTGTTCATGCCAGAGACCATGCTCTAGTAAATCTATATCTCCTGTCACAAGTACTTCTGCCCCTGCTTCTTTTGCTGCTTTTAACGCTTCTACAAAAGCTTCCTCGTAAGTTGCCCAACTTGCTGATACTTCAAAAACAGGAAGACCTATTGCTTTTGCCTGCGCGCGTACAAGCTCTGAACCTGTCGCATGTGAACGTGAACGCTCTCCTTGTTCCTCCATCATAACGAGTAAGCCCATTACTTCTCCTTGCTTCATCGCCCATTCAAGTGCGAGTGTACTATCCTTACCACCACTATAAGACACGATACTCTTTTTATTAGCGGCATTCTGTTTCCATGTATTCATATGCTTCATTCCTTTGGTAATGTAATCGTAAAGCAGCTTCCCACATTCACTGTACTCGTTACTTGAATCGTTCCACCATGTTGCTCAACAATCTCTTTTGCAATCGCTAACCCAAGACCTTCACCACCAGTAGAACGCGCGCGGTCTGTATCAACACGATAAAATCGTCTAAAGATATAAGGTAACTTCTCCTGTTCAATTCCTCTACCTTCATCAATCACTTCAAGCTTTGTGCCATATGCTTTAATCGTAATCTTCGAACTATCGTCACTATAACGAATGGCATTTTGTATGAGATTCATGACAACTTGTTGCATCTTCATAACATCCATCTGTTGTGATTGTGCTGACTGTAATACATAATTCATCTCACGTTTTTCCCCTAGCACTTCCAAAACAGGCATTAAATCTTCTACTAACTCATTAAAACTAATCATTTCTAACTGTAAGGGTTCTTGGCGATCTAAACGTGATAACTGTAGTAGCCTCTCAATCAAAGCACTCATTCTTTCTGTTTGAAGATGAATTTGCGTAACAGAATCTTCTACTTGTTGTACATTTTCAAAATTCGAACGAAGAAGTACCTCTGTAAAACCACGAATCGATGTAAGTGGCGTTTTTAATTCATGTGATGCATCAGACACGAACTGCTCTAATACTTTCTTCGTCTCCTTCTCTTTTTCAAAGGCTTGTTGTACACGTTGTTGCATCTTTTGAATCGCCTTTTCTAATTGCTCTACCTCAATTGGCGCCTGTTTAACTGAGACTGCTTTTCCCATTTGATCGATGGTTAATTCACGCACTTGCTCAGATAATTCATCTAATGGACGCAATGTACGACGTAAGATTTTCTGATATAGCCAAAAAACAATCGTAAAAATAATCGCAACAACTACTGTATAAATAATTAATTGTGTGAACATAATTTCATTTTCTTCATGTGTTGGGAAAGAAACTTTGAGTGTTTGACCTGCTACTTCTCTTTCGATTGTACGTGATGTGACTTTATCATCGTCATCTCCACGAAATGAACGAATTACTTCTCCATCCCATTCAATGCGAGCATTTAAAAATTGCTTTTCGAGTAACTCACGTGATTCGGGTGTTAATTCACCATTTCTTATGTCTAATTGTTTACTCGCCATTTTCACATTATCTTGTTGTTGGTATTCTACAGAGTATTTAAAAATCCCAATTTGTAAAATACCGAGTATCACATATAAAATGGCAAAAATAATCGATGTTCGAACAAGTAATTGTTTTTTCATTCGGTCACATCCAATTTATAACCGAAGCCCCTCAATGTTTGAATCACTTGATGTTCAGGGTCTTGTAGCTTTTGACGCAACGTTTTTATATACGCTTCAACGACATTATCATTTCCGTAATAATCGTACCCCCATACAGCATTCAAAATCGCTTCTTTTGATAGCACTTTGTTTTTATGTTGAATAAAATAGCGTAATAATTTGTACTCGGTACGCGTTAATGTAAGTGCCTCTCCTTGATAGGTGATTTGTTTTTGTTCGTCATCAATTGAAAAAAGCCCTGTTAGTTGTTCTTCATATTGTGGTGTATTGCGCAGTCGTGCTTGTACACGCGCAATCAGTTCTTCAAAGCTAAATGGTTTTACCATATAATCATCTGCACCTGCATTTAACCCCGTTACACGGTCGGTCACTTCTCCTTTTGCAGAAAGTAAAATAACTTGGCAGTTTATATATTTTTTCAAACTACGACATACTTCATACCCATCCATACCAGGCATCATAATATCAACAATGGCAACATCTGGTTTCCATTTCTCTGCTAATTGAATGCCTGTCATTCCTTCAGAAGCAGTGATTACTTCATATCCTTCAGCTTCAAGCCCCATCTCCAAAAATTGTGTAATACTTTCCTCATCATCAATGGCTAAAATTCGTGTCATATCCCCATTCTCCTTTTTTCAGCTAATTTTCAGCTACCCTTCATTTGAAATACAGCATCCTTTTCTATACTTGGTTTAACAGAAAGGATGATTCGTATGAATGCTAAATGGCTATCATTTCTTATATTTCTTTTACCACTTCCATTAATCTTTTGGCAAATTACAACACAAGATCATGGATTCGCTTTTTGGAACGTTGTCACCGTATCATTCGGTGCAATCGCATATAGTTACCTGTGCTTCATCTTATTCTTAGGTACACGTCCAAGATGGATTAAATATGAAGTAGCACAAAAATTCCATCGTGTTTTACCAATTCTTGCAATCGCAGCGATTCTTCTTCATAGCCAAACAGAAGACTTTGTAAATAATCCACATGGTTTACATGGTGCTGGTAGCTACGGTGAACTATCACAAAATGTATTCTTAATTATGGGTGGATTGAGTATCTTATTCTTAGCAACAAAATGGTTACGTTATACACCTTCTATTGTACAGAAATTCATGAAGATGTTCTCCTTTATCCGTTATGACTGGATGAAATGGGTACATCACTTACAAATCTTCGGGATTATCTTTATGGCTATTCACGTAATTCTAGTGAATATCGCCTACAATACACCGATGACAGCTGTCCCTTATATTGTGTACTTCGGAGTGGCACTTGTATTCTATATCCCATTCCTACTAAAAAAATTCGCAAGACGCAATGCAACCGTAGCATCTGTTACAGCTTTAAGCTCTGTAATGTATGAATTAAAACTACACATGAACAGTAAAAAACATGCACAACTTGGACAAGCAGCATGGATTCGCATCAACGGTATGGAACATCCATTCACGATTGCAGATGTGAATGACGATGAAGTAACCATCATCTTTAAAAAGGTTGGACCATTTACAAAGAAAATGGCACAACTACAATCCGGAGATCGTCTATACATGACGAAGGGGTACGGAAAGCTACCGAAATTTGAAAAACCAACCATTTATATTGCTGGTGGTAGTGGTATTGCTGTAGCGATGAGTTATATTAAAGCTTGGTCTAAAAATCCAACACAACCATTCCATCTTTACTGGTCTGTTCGTAAAAGTGACGAGTTAGTATATGACCGTTATTTCCGTCAATTACAACAAACAATTCCAAACTTTTACTACACACCATACGTAACACAAGAAGGGTTATGTGAGCGATTAACATATAAAGAGTTAGAACAAAATCTTTATTTAGAACAAGCTCAATGCTTCATCTGTGCATCAGCTAAAGCTAGCTTCGCCTTTGAAAGAATGTTACACAAAGTACAAGCTGATGATGTACATGCTGAAAACTTCTAAAACACAAAAAAGGTTTCGACAAATGTCGAAACCTTTTTCTTATTTTGCATCTTTATTTGTATAGTCTATCGTAGAGGGTTCCGTTGCTTTAAAGCCTTCTGGTGTGTAGAAACGTAGTAAATCTCCATTTACAATCTTATCTGAGATACTTAATTTCTCTGACACTTCAGCTTTAATTTTTTCAGCTTCTGGAATTTGATCTTCGCTTAATAATTCCCCCGTTTTATTATCATAATATTTATCATCTACAAAGAAATAGTTAGGAGTAGCGAAACCACCGTTACGGAAAGCTACAATTTCTTTATGATCTTTTGATAATAAGTCTGTACCCAATTGTACATATTTCTGTGTATCAACACCTAAAAGATGTAATAACGTTGGTAAAAGGTCAATTTGACCACCGTATGTGTGATCAACGCCACCTTTCATACCTGGTACATGAATGAATAATGGTACACGTTGTAAATTCGTATTTTCATAGGGTGTAATCTCTTTATCCATAATTTGAGCCATCGCTTTGTTATGGTTGCTTGAAATACCATAGTGGTCACCATATAGAACAACCATCGTGTTATCATCTAAGCCATCTTTCTTCATTTGTTGGAAGAATTGTTTCACTGACTCATCTAAATAACGTGCCGTTTGGAAGTAATCGTCTACACTTTGGTCACCTGTTTTTTCTTTGCCAATCGTCACAAGATCTTGATCCATTTTATATGGGAAGTGGTTCCCTACTGTAATCAATTTTGTATAGAATGGTTCAGGTAATTCTTTTAGATATGGTTCAGATTGTTTAAAGAATGGCTTATCTAATAAACCATACTCAGCCATATCTTTTGGTGAGCTTGTATCATAGAAGCTTGCATCATAGAAATGATCGAAACCGAATTGCTTATAAATCACATTACGGTTCCAGAAGCTTCCGTTATTCCCGTGGAATACTGCTGATGTGTAACCTTCACCTTTTAGAATATTCGGTGCAGCTTGGTACGTATTTTGACCTTTTGTAATGTAAGCTGAACCTTGTGGTAAGCCAAATAATGAGTTTTCTAACATGAACTCTGCATCTGATGTCTTTCCTTGCCCTGTTTGGTGGAAGAAGTTATCGAAATACAATGTCTCTTGGTCTTTCATTAACTTGTTTAAGAATGGTGTTACTTCCTCACCATCCACTTTGTAATTCAATAAGAATGTTTGGAACGACTCCAAATGTAAATAGATGACGTTCATATCTTTGGCAGCGCCAAAGTATTCTTTATTCGGTTTTGCATAGTTTGAACGTGTATAGTTCAATACATCCGTAATATCACTACTATCAGCTAGTACACGTTCTGAAGAAGCTTGAACCGTTTCATATGTGTCATATGCTGTGTAGTTATACATACCCAAGTATTTTACGATGTACGTGCGGTCGAAACCACGTGATAATAATTGTGGACGATCAATTTCAGCTAATGCTAAGTTTACAATTGAGAAACCGACTGATACAGCTAAAATTAATGTAGCATTTTTTAGCGTTCCACGTTTTTCATTCACTAACTTATGCGTTTTCTTTGAGAAACGTAAATACATTAATGCAAATACATCAATAAAGAATAGAATGTCATACCATTTTAATAACGATAGTACACTACCGCCTAAATCACCAAAGTTTTGTGTTTGCGTTACAGTTGGCAACGTAATAAAATCACTGAAGAAGCGATAATATACAGCATTGGCAAATAATAAAATCGTCATCAATGTGTAGATCACAACAAGTGCAGTTAGTTTTCGTTTGTCTTTCTTAAAGAAGAAAGACAGACCGAGTAGTAACACAACAGCGCCTAGTGGATTAATAACAAGTAAAAATTGTTGCAACACACCTTTAACTTCCAAGTTAAATTGTGTGACTTGTACAATATATGTTTTAATCCATAGCACAAGTACGGCTACTAAATAAATTCCCGTAAAGCGATTCATAGACGAGAATTTTTTATCTTTCAACATATTTTTTACACCTACTTCATAAAAATTAAGTTCATTTTCAATAAATCATAAGCTATAACGTTTTTGTTTGTGAAATGTTTCATAAAAGAACACTTAGCTTATTTTACAGTATTTTTCTTTGAAGTTCTAATATAAATAACTTGATTTTTACATTCACTTATTAAGTGTACACAATTTTGGCGATTTATGTAAACTTTTATAGTCTTATTCTTATCGATTGTAACTTTTATGTAAAGAGGTCATACATCCTATTCTGTTGTTGTTTTATTGTTATTTTCCTTAAAAAAATAGAGGAGAACCAAATAAACACTTACACCTATTAGCATTTCCTTTGTCACAATTGAAATAATAAATGTGACCATACTTCCTTCATTAAAATGTGACGCCTTTGGTAAATATTTTTCTGTTCCAATATGTAAGGTCATTAAATAACTAGTTAACACAATCACTACATATAAAATAATACTCCCCAATAGTAGGAGGGGATTTTTTCGTTCATTCACTTCTAACCAAATCGCACTAAATAGTAAAAAGAATGGACTCATTACCAAGATAAACAGAGATATCATATCTATATTATAGTAGGTACACCCAAGTACAATACTAATTAACACAACTTCTAATGCAATATAAAAGTAGAATCTACCACTGATGTTTAACATCTTTTTCTCCTTAACTTAAACGAATGTGTTTTTTAGAATATATTTTAACTATTACTTTATTATTATTTACAACAAAAGCAAATATGTATATAACACTACCATTTTAACAAAGTTTGTAACATGGTATAAATTAACCCTGTGTTGATAAAATTATGCTATATAAAAATACTTTTATTTCATTTTTATTCTTAAAAGAAAATATGTAATAGAATTTATTTTAAAATTGATACTAAAAGACTTAAATGAATTGTTTTTTTATGTAGAGAGACTTATTTACAATTACTTTTTAAAAATATCTTTCCTTGCTTATTTCGAGATGATATAGTGCCTCTTGAAAGTTAAGTAATGAATAGATTGCTTCTTCTTTTGCTAAACTTTCCTCCCCTTTTATTTAAATAAGTGTAAAATGAATCGAAAAATCGCTAGAATTAGATTCAAGAGAAAACTCAAAAAACCTTGAATAATACCTTCCCAAATCACTTCACGAATTAGATTTTTTACATCTCGAAAAAAATGTCGAATTCGTCCTTCTTTTTTTCGCATAGAATCTTCCTTTTTTAGAGATAGTATAACAAAAAGCAGGTGCAAAAGAATATGCACCTGCTTCACTTAACTATTTGTATTCTTCAAATTGCTTGTCAATTTTAGCTTCTTCTTTTTCATCATAATGATCATATTTTTGAATTTCATGTAATAAACGCTTAAATTCATGAATGACTTTCTTCTCTTCATACCATTCCTTCATGCGATGTGACTTATCATCTTCTTTATTCGCTTCTAACTTTTCAAGTACTTCATCCAATTTCATTAACGTTTCCGCCATTTTATCAATCATTTTGTCCTTTTTTTCTTCATAGTTTGTCATATATAAAACACTCCTTCTAATTTAGTGTGTAAACCCATGTACATGTGGTTCATCATCATCGTGGAATAAGACACGTGCATGATTTAAATCTTCGATACACTGTAAGAAATCTTCTATTAAAGAGTCCGCTAGGTTTTGACCTAAATCGGCTCGACATACAAAACGTTGAATGACAATATCATCTAAATCGGCTGGTAATGGATATGCTGGAACTTGCCACCCCTTCATTTGAAGACGGTCAGCTAATTCATATAAATTCCAAGATACATCGGCATCTTCTTTTAACGTATAACAAACAATGGGCAGATTTTCGCCATCATTATACAATTTAAAGAGTCCTGTCTCTTCAATTGCTTTTGAGATATTCATGGCTGCTTTCTGTGAATGTTTATGAATCTCACGATACCCTTCATATCCTAAACGGTAGAAATTATAGAATTGGCCCACAACTTGACTCGCACTACGAGAGAAGTTAATCGCCATTGTTGGCATATTTCCTCCTAGATAGCTCACATCAAAAATTAATTCTTTTGGTAGATATTCTTGATTTCGCCATAAAATCCAGCCAACACCTGGATATACAAGCCCATATTTATGCCCAGATGTATTAATTGATACAACATTTTTCAATCTGAAATCCCATGCAAGATCAGGATCAACGAATGGTACAAACATTGCACCACTCGCACCGTCTACATGAATAACAAGCTGATGTTCATGTGTTTCGTTGTACTTTTCAACAAGTTGATCGAGCGCCTCAATATCATCAAACTTACCTGTGTACGTAATACCTAAGATACCCACAATTCCAATTGTGTACTCATCTACATAATCCATTACCTTATCTAAATTAATGCTTAAATGTTCTTCATCCATTGGTACTTCACGCATCTCAATATCCCAATAGACACAGAATTTTTCCCAACATACTTGATAACCTGAAGAAATCACAAGATTTGGTTTTTGTGCATTTAAATCGAGTCCGCGTTCACGTGCAAGATTTCGCCAACGAAACTTCATTGCCATACCGCCAAGCATACAAGCTTCACTTGAACCAACAGTAGACGTTCCCATCACTTCCTCGGCATCCGGTGCATTCCATAAATCAGCTAGTACATTCACACAACTCGTTTCTAAGCGTGCTACTTCTGGATATTCTGATTTATCAATTGCATTTTTCTCCATTGTTTCAGACATTAATTTTGTGACTTCTGGTTCCATATATGTTTGACAAAAAGTCGCTAAGTTTTGTCTTGCATTTCCTTCATCAATTAACTGATCCTTAATTAATTGATAGGCAATATGGGCACTAATTGGTTTTTTACGTAACTTTTTCAAAACAACGTCTTTACCTGATGCTAACGAACCATACAAAGGGCTTGCATCATCTGGTAAGTGTTTTTTCTTCATAAAAGAACCTCCTTTCTAATTCAACTCTTTAAATGCTTCTTCTTTTTGAACTTTAAACATTCTAGGTTCTGTTGATTGTAAAAGCTCATCGGTCATTTGTACTTTAGCAATCTGATAATTCTCATACGATGTGTAGTAATACGTAAGTGACGTGTTACACATCGTTCCGACATATTGAGAAAAATCTTCTCGGTCATCTGCTGTAACAACAATTCCTTTTGGAATACGAACTGTTGAAAGGATATGATAGGCATTCGATACGCCCTCTGTTTCGTTCTCAGCTTGTTTAATATGTTCTTTAAAGAATGCCGCTCGAACGAATCGCTCAGGAGGTGTATAACCACCAGGTAACCCCATCGTTCCCGTTCCCTGTGAGAAAGCTCTTGCTTCATATTCACCAAATTTCACAGGAGGATATTGTTTCGGACGCACATGTAAATAGTTATGCAAATTCGAAAAATGCCATTGAATATTCGGCGTATTTGTCATAACACCTACAGGATTCTCTGTAATTGTTAGATTTTCTGTTAGCGGTTCAATAACAACGCATCTTCCTGTACGATCTGTCACAATCCAATGCAGTGGTGTAATAATGTTAATAAGCGGTGCCGATTTTGCTACAAGATGTACTTGATGTAATTCTTTTTCTAACTCATCAATCGTTGCAAAACGTTCAATTGCCCATGTAATAAATTCATGTGGTGCTAAATTAATTGCTCCTTCCTTACTATCTTCTGCATAATAAGCTTCACCTGGTAAATAAAGTTCAGCCATTGATAAGCCTTTTTCATTTACACCATCGGCAACAGTATAGAGACCTTCAATCTCTGTTCCTGCACCTAGTACGCCATACTTACCAACATACTCTGTTCCATCCACTACTGACTCAAATGAATGTTCTCTTGGTAAATAAACAGGTTGTGTATCGAGTTCAAACGAAAAGTCCATCGTGCGTGATAATAGATACTTACCATCTTTTGTTACAGTAAAAATACTTGTACACATATTTACACATCCTTTACTTGTTTATATTTCATATAGAAATGGTAAAAAACAAATGGAATTGCAACAGTTATGATGAAGCCTACAGTCAATGTCAAAATATAAGTGGACCCTTGAGTACCCTTCAATTCACTCGGTATGATGAAGGCTGAGACAATAGCTAAAATCGACAAAATCAAACCACTTGAAGCGACAATTATTTTTGAGATATGGCCTCCGGGAACATTATAAGAGCGTTCCAATCCTTTGTTTTTTGCTTTTAAAATTAATAAGAAGTAACTAATAAACAACATGACATAGGCAACTAAGTAGATAATAACCGTTAAAGAGATTGCGGTTAAAAATGATACATTATTGCCACCACCACCAAATGTTAAGATAGCAGTCCATATGCTTACTAAAAGACCTTGCAAATAAATTAGGGGTACAGGTACTTCATTTTTATTGGTCTTCTTAAAATAAGCTGGTAGCAAACCTTTTTGTGCTACAAAATGAAGTCCTTCAGTAGGACTAACAATCCATGAACTTACTTGTGCGAGTACACCAATTGTTAAAAGAATGGCTGCTACTTTTACGAAGATGCCTAGCTCAGGATGTCCTGTTAAAACAAGCGTTTCAAAAGCCTGTACAACTCCTGAATTCAAAGATAACTTGTCACTTGGTACAACCATTGATACAACACTACCACCAATGGTGCTTAGAACAACTCCTGCAATAACGAGATAAATCATAATTTTCGGGTAATTCTTCTTCGGATCATCAAGTTGTTTGATATGCGGTGCAGATGCCTCTACACCCATATATGCCAACATGAAAGATACAAGTGCCGCAAAGTCTGTTTGGTTTTTTGGGAAGAATCCATTCTTTGTAAAGGAACTCGCAATTTCGTGTCCATTATTAAAATATTGAATCGATAAAACGAGTAAAAGAACTACTGGAATAATAATCCCTACAAAAAAACCTACTTTTGCAAGACGTGCTGTTAGTTGCGTTCCTCTAAATTGTAAAAATGTACAAGCCCAGAAAATAAGTAAAACTGCGATAAATTTATAAACTGGATTTTGATTTATAGCATTAAAATCTAATGCATATGCTAATGCACCAATAATGAAGTAAATCATCGTTACAAATCCAACCGTAATTTGAAACCACTGAAAGAAAATAGCCGCAAATCCAAAACGTTCGCCCATCATACGACTAACCCAAATGAATAAACCACCGTCCTGATTTCCTTTTACCGTAGCTAGCTCTGCTGAGCAGAGCGCTACTGGTAAAAACCAAAAAATACCGCAAAGGAGTAAATAAAAGACAAGCATGACACCTGACTCAGCGAATGTTGGATATTCGTACACCGTTATAAATAACGATGCGGTCATCGCAAAGAACCCAAACTTTGATATACTGCGTTTTTGTGTCATTCCATTACTCCCGTCTGTTTAAATATAAGAAAATCTATAGAAGTCCCGAATCTTCTAAAAGTTCTTCAATGAACGTATCTTTAATTTTCTTTAATTCATGCTTTGCCAACATGCCTTCTAAAATTGGAACTTTCATATCGCGAATACCTTTTTTATCATTTAAATAATAAGAGGCGCGCAGCAACATACGAATGTCATATGAAGAAGCGAATACTTCTGGTACGCCACGTTCAATATCTAGGAATGTGTAAACTGCTTCCATCGCTGTACGAACAGAATATTCTGTTGTAAATACCGTATCGCGTTCTGTTTCTGCAAAGTTACCGATGAACGCTAAGTTTTTAGATCCTTTGGGAACAACGAGTGGACGATCACCTAATGCACGTGGCATGAAGTAAGACGTAATATATGGCATGTAACATGGGACTGTATTACATGAGTTACGTGCTAAATCTTCAATTTCATTCACTGGTACACCCATGTGGTATAACCATTCACATGCAATTTCCATACCTGTACATTCTGTAATTGGTTTTTTAATATAGTTACCTGGTTGATCTGAAATCAATGCATATACCCAAACGACTAATTCGTCTTTTGACTGTGCTTTAAAATGTGGCTGTCGATTTAATGTATAACTCATTTTCCAATTAGAGTCTTTAGCATGAACAATACCACCTGTTACAACTTTACCTGCATAGGGATCACGTTTACTAATTCTCTCAATATATGGTGCTACTTTATCATCTAATGTTGTAACGGTTGCTGATACAAACCAACTTGCCTTAGGGATATTTTTGTAGAATTTTTCAGGATATCCAAAGTCCGCATCCTGTGCAGCTAAATTTTTCCACAAGTCCCATCCACCGCTTGTTTTATATGTTGGCGGTGCGGGTTCGTCTTGTGTTCCATATGTTGAACTATCTGTGATTGAACCATTCGTTACAAATACAAGGTCGTCTTCACTTAATTGAACGACTTGCTCTTCACCTTTTACTGTAAGATGAAGTTCTTTTGCAACCTTCTCTAGACCACCTTTACTCATCATCACATTTTTTACTACTGTGTCATATTGGAAATGAACACCTTGTTCTTTTAAATAATTCATTAACGGTAAAACTAGCGATTCATATTGATTATATTTAGTGAATTTTAATGAGGAGAAATCTGCGAGGGCATCAATATGGTGAATAAAGCGCATGAGGTAGCGACGCATTTCCATTGCAGAGTGCCATTCTTCAAAGGCAAACATTGTGCACCAATACGTCCAGAAGTTTGATTCAAAAAACTCTTTAGAAAAAACATCTGTAATTTTTTTATTTTGTAAGTTTTCTTCTTTTTGAAGGCATAAATGTAAAATCTCTTTAACGGATTTTTCGCTTAACGTGAATTGACCGTCTGTTGGATAACGTTCACCTTTTTTATGAATAATACGACAATGAGATGAGTTTGGATCATCTTTATTCAACCAGTAGAATTCATCAAGTACAGAAGCATTCTCTACTTCAAGTGAAGGGACAGAGCGGAACAAATCCCATAAACATTCAAAATGCGCTTCCATTTCACGACCGCCACGAATAACAAATCCAGCATCAGGACGATCAATGCCATCCAGTGATCCTCCTGGTATCGAGAGTTCCTCTAAAATATGAATACGCTCTCCCGGTACTTGACCGTCGCGCACTAAAAATGCTGCGGCTGCTAAAGATGCTAACCCTGAACCAACTAAATAAGCGGATACGCGATCGGCTCTTTCTGGTTTTCTCGGTCGTGCAAATGCTTCATAGTTACCATTACTTCTATACATAGTTGATTCCTCCCAAATTACATGTGTAGTCTTTTGTTAAAAAAACAGTCTACCAACTGCCTCTTCGGGTGACGAACAATCGGGCTGATTTTTGTCATTTAAAAACCAACCACTCTACCACAATCCGTTCCCCCTATTCCATAACTTTAACCATTTTTAGCCGATTCAATTTTCCATATCCATTAAAAAATTACACCCTTTAAAGAACCAAAACAAGAAGAATAAACCACCTTCCAATTTTAGTTATAAATGATTATAATGAGGGTGTCTTGTTATAACGAGCTATAAAAGGAGTTCATTCATAATGAAAAAGATTTATAGTTTAGTTACAACCTTATTGTTACTCGCACTACTGACCGCTTGTTCGAATACAGAGACTTCGAAAGAATCTTCATCTAAGCAGCCAGTCGACCTTACTGTGTCAGCTGCCGCTAGTTTGCAGGATGCTTTAGTGGAACTTCAAAAAACATATGAGAAGGAACACACAGATGTCAACGTACAGTTCAACTTTGGTGGGTCTGGTGCTTTAAAACAACAAATTGCGCAAGGAGCACCTGTTGATGTATTCTTTTCAGCAGCTTCAGAACCATTCGATGCATTAGTACAGAGTGGTGATATTGAAAAATCCAAGCAAGTGAACTTATTAGCCAATGAATTAGTTTTAATTACACCAAAAGATACAAACAACAATATTCAGTCTTTTAAAGACTTAACAACAGCAAAAAAAATTGCACTTGGTACACCTGAATCTGTACCTGCTGGGCAATACGGTCGCGAAACGCTTGAAGCTTTAAAGCTTTGGACAAGCGTAAAAGACAAAATCGTCTACACAAAAGATGTACGCCAAGTCTTAACCTATGTAGAATCGGGTAATGTAGATGCTGGTCTTGTTTATGAAACAGATGCGCGTACTTCCGACAAAGCTCAATTAGTTGCGACTGCTAAAAGTGATACACACCAGCCCATTATCTATCCTGTTGGAATCATTAAAGACAGTAAACATCCAAAAGAAGCACAAGCTTTTTATGATTTCTTACAAAGTGATGAAGCGATGAAAACATTCGAAAAATACGGGTTCAAAGGAGCGAAATAGTGTATGAATACGGACATTTGGACGCCACTCAAGCTGTCGCTACAAGTTGCATGCATCGCGAGTATTGTCGTCCTTATTGTCGGTATTTTGCTGGGCAAATGGATGGCACATCGGCAGTTTCGTGGGAAGGTACTCTTTGAGACACTCCTTCTACTCCCACTTGTGTTACCACCTACTGTTGTCGGCTTTTTACTCATTGTCATCTTCGGAAAAAACAGTTTTGTCGGTGACGCAATTGAATGGCTCTTTCACGCACCCATTATTTTCACGTTTTGGGCAGCTGTTCTGTCCTCGATTGTCGTCGCATTCCCATTAATGTATCAATCGACAAAAACAGGTTTTGAAGGTGTCAGTCGTGATATTGAAAATGCTGCGCGTGTAGACGGTGCAAGTGAATGGAAAGTCTTGCTATTCATCTCCATTCCACTTGCTGCCAAAGCCATTATATCGGGTGGTATTTTAAGCTTTGCGCGTGCATTAGGTGAATTTGGTGCTACATTAATGTTTGCAGGGAATATTCCTGGTAAAACACAGACTGCACCACTTGCCATCTATACTGCAATTGACTCAGGGAATATGAGTGTTGCATGGACACTCGTCATTTGTATGGTAGTCATCTCATTCATCATGTTACTCTGTGTTCATCTCATTCGAGTTGATGCATAGACAAAACATGTCACTTTTTTAGCGTTTGAAACAAAAAACTGGAACCGCGCCAAAGCGCGATTCCAGTTTTTCTTATGTTTATATACATGCATGCCCAGACTATTTTATTTAGCCGCCACTAATCGGTGGAATAAATGCTACTTGGTCCCCTTCATTGACAATTGTTTGGTCGCGCGCAAATTCTTCATTCACAGCTGTCATTACCTGTCCTAAAGAGAGTAATGGATACTCTTTCTCTAACCAAGTTTTCACTTCTGCCACTGTTTTCCCTTCTAATGGCACTTCCATCTGTGATTGCCCCATACTTTCTTGTAATTGTGCAAAGAATAAAATCGAAATCATCTTATTCCGCCTCCTCTGGTCGTCCGTTTGGATACGGTACATTTTCTAGTTGGTCTCCAATCCAAGCAGTCCCGTCTTCCCAATGTTCTTTTTTCCAAATCGGAACAATTTGTTTAATACGTTCAATCGCAAATTCATTCGCTTCATAGGCAACTTTACGATGTGGCGAAGATACTGCGATCACTACTGCAATATCTGAAATCGCTAATAACCCGACACGATGCGAAATCGCTAATCGTACATCTGGCCACTGTTCTAAAATTTCATGTTCGATTTGTTCGAACATTTTAATCGCCATTGGTGCATAGGCTTCGTATTGCAGTGACAATGTTTTTTTCCCTTTTGTCATCTCTCGAACCGTACCGATAAATAATGTAACTGCTCCTGCGTTACGATCCATCACCTTTGCACGCATCGCTTCTACATCAATTGGTTGGTCTACAATCTCAAACTTATTCTCCTGCATGTTCAAACCTCATTTCCTTACATAAAAATGCTAGATAATCCTCTTTTGCGTCAATTGAAAAAGTAGGATAATCCGTTGGTAATTCACCTGTATAAGTCGGCCAATACAGCACACACATAATCTCATGTAACTCCGTCAATAACTCATAATCTTCTTCCATCTGTAAGATGACGATTTTCGGGTAAGAAGCATGTTTATACCCTTCAATTAAAATTAAATCAATCGGAAAATGCTGATATAAATCAAGGATATCTTCTAAATTCCATTGGTCTCTTTTGGCACTTAACCGTAGAACCCCACCACCTTCTACTGCTGCCACTGCTGCACCTGCTCGTTCATGGCGCATGCTATCTTTTGAACTTTCTACATCAGGAATACCGCCATGCCCATGATGTTTGATTGTTGCTACACGTAATTCAGTCGCGGTGGCTTCTCGAATGAGTTGTTCCATCAATGTTGTCTTACCGCTATTTTGATACCCTACAACTTGGAGTATTTTTTGATATTGTCCCATGGCCATTCACTTCCCTGTACATCTTCTAACAGTAAAACATCTACTGGCATATCTTTTTCATAACCTCTCGAACCACCCGGCAATACGATGAACGCATTCGCAGTTGCTAAAGAAGATACCGCACTCGATTTATTAAAACCAGATGGTGTCGCTACTAATTGACCATCATTATAATGCAGCGTCGCTCGAATAAAGCGCGTAAATGGATTCGCTTTCGTAAAGTCCTCACCTAATATCGCTTTTTCTCTACGTAAATGTGGTGTTGGACTACCAAAGCTTTTTCGAATAATTGGACGAGTGAATAATTCAAATCCAACATAACAAGCCGATGGATTACCGGATAAACCATAGAGTAGCTGACCATCTAAAGCTGCAACAGTTGTTACGCTCCCTGGTCGCATCGCCACTTTATTGAATAGAACGGTTGCACCAATCGCTTCATAAATCGCTGGTAAATAGTCGTAATCTCCCACTGATACGCCACCTGTTGTAATTAAGATATCCACTTGTGATAAAGCTTTTTTCACTTCTTCAATACATACATCTAAATCATCACTAAACTGCCCGAAGTATTTCGCAGTTGCGCCTGCTCGCTCAATTTGCGCCATGATCATGTACGCATTACTATTACGAATTTTACCTGCTTGAAGCGGTTCATTCGGTTCAAGTAATTCGCTACCTGTTGCAATTACACCGACCACAGGCTTTTTAAAAACAGGTACTTCCGCATAACCAAATGTCGCGAGTAATGCGATCACACCTGGGTTAATAAATTGTCCTTTTTGAATGAGCACTTCACCTTTTCGAACATCTTCACCTTGATATGAAATATTCGTGCCTGCTTCATACGAACGGTTAATCGACATATACGTTTGTCCATCCCGTACTTCGTCTTTTGTTAGTTCCAACATCACAACAGCATCACAGCCTTTTGGAATCGGGGCGCCGGTCATAATACGCACTGCTTCAAAAGCTTGTACTTCCTGTTCATACACAAAGCCCGCACCAATCTCACCAACTACTTTGAATGATACTGGTGTTTCTTTTGTCGCTTTTTGACTATCCACTGCACGAATCGCAAAACCATCATAAGGAGAACGATCAAAAGAAGGGACATCTTGGTCTGCAGCAAGATTTTCTGCCAAGAAGCGTTCATTCGCCTCTATGAGTGGAACCCATTCTACTTTTTCTGTATAAGCATAGTCCATCACACGTTTAACTGCTTCTGAAACAGCAATCGGATTTCTTTTCTCTACCATATTGAACACTCCTTATCCTAGTAATTGATAATAAATTTTTTTTGCTTGTTGCGGGTCTTGTACACCATGAATGACGACGCGACCATCTTGGAATAAAACAAAGCGATATGTATCCGTTTGATACGATAATAAATACGGATTACACTGCACATTCCCTTGTTTTTCAAGTTTAGACTGTAGTGCTTGAAAATCATATTGAATCGCTTTTGGCGGACGAATTTGAACTGCATCGCGCCCACATAAAACATCTAATTTCGTCTGATTTTCGTAGGCTAAGTAAGGATGTGTGGCTTGTTCTCCACAACATGGACACGCGGTATTTTGCATCTTCTCCACATTAATTTCAAAATGTTGATTTTGCCAAACATCAAATGTTTTATATTTGCGGTTCACTGCTTCTATATTCCCCGTTAATATTTTCAGTGTTTCAGCTACTTGGTATGCTGCTACAATTTGCACTGCTGGACTAATAATTCCTGCCGTATCACAGGTCATCGTCGTTTTAGGAATGACGTCAACTAAACAGTAAAAACAAGGAGTTTCGTCTGGAATAACCGTATAAGTTGCACCATAGCTACTCACACACGAACCATACACCCAAGGAATTTTATATTTAGCACTAATATCATTTAAGATAAAACGAATATCAAAATTGTCAGTCGCATCAATTAAGACATCTACTGTTTCAACGAGTGTTGGCAGTAATTCGCTCGAGGCATCTGCAATATGCGCTTCGATTTCTACATCCGAATTAATCGCTTGTAAACGTGATTTAGCTGCAATCACTTTCGGAAGTTTTTCAGCTGCATCTGCTTCTGTATAAAGTTGTTGTCTTTGTAAATTGCTCCATTCGACATAGTCGCGGTCAATTAACGTTAATTTCCCTACACCAGCACGCGTTAATGCCTCTGCACTCGCACTTCCTAATGCGCCAACACCGACAATTAACACATGTTTTTCACTTAATAATTGTTGTCCTTTTTCACCAATTGGGCGAAATAATTCTTGTCTTGAGTAACGGTCATTCATGACGACTCGCCACCTTTCTCTTACAATTTTTGTTTGACGTTTTTATTTATAGCTTTATAATAAGACTCAAAATACGCACAAGGAGGTCGCTGTCTTTGCACCCTACACATCAAGAAGTAGCGATTCACGCAGCCATCTTAACGGTTAGTGATACGCGAACGAAGGATACCGATACCGGCGGACAATTAATTCATACACTGTTACAAGATGCAAAATTTGAAGTTGCCGACTATGTAATCGAACGCGACGAACCCATTCAAATACTCGAACATGTACGCCAATGGTCTGCTCAAGAACACATCAATACCATTATTATTACAGGTGGCACTGGATTTTCACAACGCGATCAAACATATGATGCGATTACACCTCTTTTTGAAAAAGAGATGATCGGCTTTGGTGAGCTATTCCGTTCATTAAGCTATGACGAAATTGGTCCAAAAGCGATGTTCAGCCGAGCTACTGCTGGTTGCTTTAAACAGACAGCCATCTATGTCATACCTGGTTCAAAAAATGCAGTCAATCTAGCCATGCAAAAACTCATTTTGCCTACTGTACAACACTTCGTAGGGGAGTTGCACCGCATATGAATATTGCAGGTGTCGTATTAGCTGGCGGACAGTCCTCTCGCTTTGGTCGTCCTAAAATGTTTGAACCCTTACATGATGTACCACTTTATCAATATAGTCTTCAATCCTTGAAAGAAAATCAATTATCACGTTATATTATCGCAACAAATGATGATTTATTCCCCTTCTTTCAACCAGATGAACAACTGACATTTCTCATTGAAAAAACAAAACATCAAGGACCTCTTTTCGTACTACATGAACTGCTTCAAACATTCAAAGAAGTCGATTGGTTCTTTTTAATCGCAGCAGATATGCCTTACATGACAGCTGACTTTGTTCAAAAAATGTTGCATGAGATAGACGAATCATACGACGCCATCATTCCAAAACAACATGAACGCATCCAGCCACTCGCTGGTTTATACCATCGAAAGATTTTTAAAAAAACCGCGGAACTCATCGCACAAGAGCGACGAAGTATGAAGGCTTTGCTCGACCTCATCCACGTTCATTACGTTCCATTCTCGGATAACGAGCGTGTATTTACAAATATTAACTACGAACAAGATTTACCAAAAGGAGATTAACTTATGACAAACTTTACACATTGGAACGACGAAGGTAGACCGAAAATGGTCGATATTTCAGATAAAGATATTTCAAAACGTACAGCGATTGCACGCAGTACAATTACACTATCCGACGAAGTGTACGAAGCCATTCAAAATGGCGGTATTAAAAAAGGTGATCCAACACAAGTGGCACAAATCGCTGGAATTATGGGTGCAAAGAAAACGTCCGATATAATCCCGATGTGTCACCCTATTATGTTACAAGGTACAGATTTTACATTCGATTATCAAAAAGCAGAACAAGGCTATGAACTGCATATCGAAGTAGCAGTCAAATGTAGCGGTAAAACAGGTGTTGAGATGGAAGCACTGACAGCTGTTTCGATTGCGGCACTGACATTCTACGATATGTGTAAAGCAGTTGATAAATCGATGGTGATTAAAGAAACCTATTTAGTTCAAAAAACGGGTGGTAAAAGCGGCGTTTATAACCATCAATAAAAAGAGAGAGGCAAAGGTGAAATACCTTGCCCCTTTTTTATTTATTTTGCTGCTGCTTTTTTCTTGTTGTACGCTACAAAGTAGATTGCACCAACAAAGATTGCGCCACCCACTGCATTACCTAAAAATGCTGGTACAACATTTGAAACTAAGTCTGCCCATGTTGCATGTCCTGCGAAAATAGCTGCTGGAATAACGAACATATTGGCAACAACGTGTTGGAAACCAAGTGTAACGAATGCCATGACTGGGAACCAAATACCAACGATTTTCCCGATGAAGTCTTGTGCACCGAATGATAGCCATACAGCTAAACATACTAACCAGTTACAACCGATTCCTGATACGAATGTATGTAGGAATGAATCCCCAATTTTAGCGTCTGCGACAGCAATTGTCTTATCTAAAAATGGACCTGTCTCTGTTAATCCTAAAAAATGACCGAAAGCAAATGCCACAAATAAAGCACCTAATAAGTTGGCTAGTGTTACCCAGAACCAGTTAATACATAATTGCGTGAATGTGATTTTTCTTGCGTATAATGCTAAAGGTACGGTCATCATATTACCAGTGATTAAATCAGCCCCTGCTAATAAGACAAGAATCAAACCAAGTGGGAAGACAGAAGCTCCAATTAATGTGATGAAGCTTCCCCACTCTGCTGGCATAGCTGCCATAACACGAATATCTAATAAAAATCCTAATGCGATAAATGCGCCGCCTAAAAAACCAAGAACGAGCATTTTTTTGATTGGTGATGCGACTTTCTCGACACCAACATTTACAGCAATTTCTGCAATTTCTGCAGGTTTATTAAAACTCATGACTTCTTACATCTCCTCAAATTTGTACATTATCCACCAATATGAGACATCTCGATTTTATGTTTCTTTCTCTCTTTCATCGTCTGCTCATTTCGTTCATCTGAATAACGATCGATTCTGTTTTCCCAAACACGTGAAATCTGTTTTAATACGATTTCATCATCTTCTTCATTGCGAATTAAGTCTCGTAAATCCGTTCCTTTTGTCGCAAATAAACATGTGTATAACTTCCCTTCAGCCGAAATACGCGCGCGTGAACATGTAGAGCAAAACGAGTCGGTAACGGATGATATGACACCAATCTCTGTCTTTTGATCTGCGTATTCAAAGCGGGATGCGACCTCCCCTTTATAGTTCGGGTCAATCGGTTGAATGGGCGAAAAAGCATTTACTTTTTCAACAATCTCTTTTTTCGAAACAACATCATCTAAACGCCAGCCGTTTGAATTTCCGACATCCATATATTCAATATAGCGAAGAATATGTTGTCTCTCCTTGAAGAAAGCAGCCATCTGTTCAATATCTTGATCATTGACCCCCTTCTTCACAACCATATTAATCTTCACTTGAAGTCCTACTTCAGCGGCTTTTTCAATACCTTCTAAAACAGTTTTCACTCGACCACGTCGACCATTCATCTCAAAGAATCGATCCTCATCTAATGAATCCAAGCTAATCGACACTCTTTGTAAACCTGCATCTTTTAAAGGTTGGGCGAATTTTTTTAATAGTGTCCCGTTCGTCGTCATCGCAATATCTTTCACGCCTTCTACAGCGTCAATCATGTGAATAAGTGTAGGTAAGTCTTTTCGTAATAAAGGTTCTCCACCTGTAATCCGAATTTTTTCAACTCCGAGCGATACAAATACTTTTACCAGTCTTTGAATTTCTTCAAAACTGAGGATTTTATCGTGTGGTAAAAAGGCATAATCAGGTCCAAATACTTCTGCTGGCATACAGTAGCTACAACGAAAATTACAACGATCTGTTACGGATATTCGTAAATCCCTAAGCGGTCTTTGAAGTTGGTCTTTAACATGATTCATATGAAATTCCTCCTTCTTTTTTCATCCAAATTAACATTCGTCTTGTAATTGAATGCGTTCTTGATGTGTATATACATTCATTCCCTCTTTTCGAATGAAGCCTACTGTTGTAATACCTAAATGGTCTGCTAATTCTAAAGCCAAAGCTGTTGGTGCAGATTTTGATAAGACGATTTCACAGCCAATTTTTGATACTTTCAGTAAAATTTCTGAAGAGATGCGTCCGCTGAATACAATGATTTTATCTTGCATCGAGATTTGATTACGTAGGCAATAACCATAAATTTTATCGAGTGCATTATGACGACCGATGTCCATACGACTTAATACGATACCTGAAGCATCACAGAGTGCAGCATTATGCACGCCGCCTGTTTCCTGAAAAATTGTCGCATCATTTTGCATGTTGTGCATAAGACGATGACATTCTTCTGGTGTAAC
The DNA here is from genome assembly GCF_030219945.1 of Kurthia sp. YJT4. Lineage (NCBI taxonomy): Bacteria > Bacillati > Bacillota > Bacilli > Caryophanales > Caryophanaceae > Kurthia > Kurthia sp. YJT4. The sequence goes on from NZ_CP126689.1 coordinate 2,879,035, forward strand.
GCGCACATGTACTTCTTCCATCTTCTTTGCCACTAAAGCATCATTCGCAAAGACAAACCCTTGACGACTGGCACCACAACACGATGTAATGTAGCGCTTATTTTGCATCTGTTGGAAATATGGATTGACGCGTTTCGTTTTCACATGTACAAATCCTTCTTTCTCTTGATGCCAAATTTGTTCGATATCATCAAAATCTCGAATGACACGTTCAGAAGCTAGATAACCAATAACCATATCTTCTACATATTCAGGTGTACAAACCATCGTGACAAATTCTTCTTGGTTTACTTTTACAGTAACCGCGTATTCTGTCACAATCGTATCTTCCATTTCTTTCGCATTATTTCCCACAATACGAAGAACATTTCTTTTTACTGTGTTTTCCATCTGGCATCTCCCTCTACTCCGTAATATTGTCCTCAAAGACAAAAACAGAGATGGCAATATCCTCTTCAATTTTAATATCAGAGAAAAGGTGAACAAGCTTAGAGCCAACTAACTCCTCCATGCCATCAGGTGTTTTTTCAGCATATAAATCTTGAATCATCGAAGTTCTCGCAGCGTGAACCATTTTAAGTCCTTCTGGTGAATTTGCGATGAATTTTTCCGTTGGTGTGATATTTCCCACCAATGTCGATACTGCCATATTCTCCACAAAAACGGTGTGAATTCGTTCTGGACCTTTACCGAATAAATCCTTTCGTAGCTTACGAATAATATCATTAAACGCATGAATTTTTTGAGACATATTAACCATTCTCCTCACATGTTTTTACTTGATTTTACCATTTCAACGACGAGCCCACCCTTACAATTGGTTAATGATAAAGCAACTCCTCAGAAATTTAAAGAGCTTTTTTTATTGATAATAATTCTCAATAAAGAATATTTCTCGGATGATGTTGTATAATTTAGTCAATAGGTCTATAATTGTGTCAGTTATATGGATTTTTCTTTTCGTTATGATTTTTGGGATTTTCTTATTCCATTCGAATGGGTAAATGCTATTTTTCTTAACGATGAGTTAAGTCTAACAATTTAAAAAGTAGATTGGATTTTTAGCAAGAGATGCTAAGAATTTTATCCACCATGTCTAATCAACATACAAACATTTTGTGTGCTGATTCATGGTGGATTTTTTTTTACAAAGTTTCGATACACAGATCATCACTTGTTTATTTATTTTGTGAAATTTAGGGAATAGAAATACATAACAAGACAATTTTTTTAAAAAAGCTCATTTTTTCTATTCCCTCATTTTTTTCAAAATGAACGCGCTGATGATAACGTATCAAAATACAAAACGGAGGAACTAGCCCATGACACAAATCAAAATTAACGGTTTGCCTTATGACGTTGAACCAGATGCAACGATTCTTGAGACAATCAATAAATACAACATCGAACATCCACAAGTATGTTATGTACCTTCAGTTGATCCCATTAAGACATGTGATACTTGTATCGTCGAAGTAGACGGTCAACTTGTACGCTCATGTTCAACAAAAGCGGTTGACGGTATGAACATTCAACTCGACTCCCCTAATGCCAAAGGTGCACAAACAGAAGCGATGGATCGTTTACTCGAAAACCATATGCTTTATTGCACAGTTTGTGATAACAACAATGGTAACTGTACATTGCACAACACAACTGAAATGATGGGTATTGAACATCAAAAATATCCTTTCTCTCCAAAAGAAGAACCAGAGAATGCAGTAGATAGCTCTCACCCATTCTACCGTTACGATGCCAACCAATGTATCGCTTGCGGTCAATGTGTTGAAGTATGTCAAAACCTACAAGTTAACGAAACATTATCACTTGATTGGGAAGCTGAACGTCCTCGTGTTATTTGGGATGAAGGCGTCGACATCAATGATTCTTCATGTGTAAGTTGTGGTCAATGTGTAACTGTATGTCCATGTAACGCACTAATGGAAAAATCAATGCTTGGTGAAGCTGGCTTCATGACAAGTATTAAACAAGATACATTAGAACCAATGATTGATTTAATCAAAGAAGTAGAACCAGGTTATAGCGGTATTTTTGCAATTTCTGAAATTGAAGCAGCGATGCGTAGTAAACGTACAAAGAAAACAAAAACAGTTTGTACATTCTGTGGTGTCGGTTGTTCATTCGAAGTTTGGACAAAAGGTCGTAAAATCTTAAAAGTTCAACCTTCTGAAGGACCTGTTAATGCCATCTCAACTTGTGTTAAAGGTAAATTCGGTTGGGACTTCGTCAACTCAGAAGAACGTATTACAAAACCATTAATCCGTAAAAATGATGAATTCGTTGAATCATCTTGGGATGAAGCACTTGATTTAATCGCTACAAAATTAGGCGGTATCCAAAAAGAACATGGTCCTGGCTCTGTCGGATTCATCTCTTCTTCAAAAATTACAAACGAAGAAAACTACTTAATTCAAAAAATGGCACGCCAATTATTCGAAACGAATGATGTCGATAACTGCTCACGCTACTGTCAATCACCTGCTTCAGATGGTTTACAACGTACAGTTGGTATCGGTGGTGACGCAGGTACGATTAAAGATATCGCAAAAGCAGGCTTAGTTATTATCGTTGGTGCAAATCCAGCAGAGGGACACCCTGTTTTAGCAACACGCGTAAAACGTGCACATAAATTACACGGTCAAAAATTAATCGTTTCGGACGTTCGTAAAAACGAAATGGCAGAGCGCTCAGACATTTACATGCATCCAAACCAAGGCACAGACCAAGTATGGTTAATGGCTGTGACAAAATACATCATCGACCAAGGATGGCATGATGAAGCGTTCATCCAAAACAACGTGAACTTCTATGAAGAATTCAAACAAGTTCTTGATAAATACACACTTGAATACGCTGAAAAAGAAACAGGTATTTCAAAAGAGACATTAATCGAAGTAGCGAAGATGATTAAAGAAGCAGACGGTACATGTGTACTGTGGGGTATGGGTGTTACACAAAATAACGGTGGTTCTTATACTTCAGCAGCTATCTCAAACTTACTACTTGCGACAGGTAACTACCGTCGCCCAGGCGCAGGCGCTTATCCATTACGTGGTCACAATAACGTACAAGGTGCTTGTGATATGGGTACATTACCAAATGTATTACCGGGTTACCAAAAAGTAACGGACGATGCAGCGCGTCAAAAATTCGAAGAAGCATATGGCTCAAAAATCCCAGCTGAACCAGGTCGTACAAACATGGCAATGCTGGATGCGATTACAGATGGCGATATGAAGGCGATGTATTTAGTTGGGGAAGATATGGCATTAGTAGACTGTGATTCAAACCACGTCGATTATGTATTATCACAACTTGAATTCTTCGTTGTACAAGATTGCTTCCTATCACGTACAGCTCAATATGCAGATGTCATCTTACCAGCATCTCCATCACTTGAAAAAGAAGGTACATTCACAAATACAGAACGTCGTGTTCAACGTCTATATCAAGTACTTCCATCTCTTGGCGAATCAAAACCAGACTGGGTTATTCTACAAGATGTAGCACGTCGTTTAGGTGCTGATTGGAACTACAGTCATCCAAGTGAAATCTTCGCTGAAATGGCAAGCTTAACACCATTCTTTGCACAAGCAAACTATGACGTTCTTGAAAACTGGGGTAGCTTCTGTTGGGGTAGCCTAGATGGTAAAGATACACCACTTCTTTACGAAGATGGCTTCAACTTCCCAGACAAAAAAGCACGCTTCGCATTAAATGACTGGATTCCACCAGTAGAATATGAAGCACAATATGATTGCTTAATTAATAACGGACGTATTTTAGAACACTTCCACGAAGGAAATATGACGAATAAATCACAAGGTATTCAATCAAAAGTACCTGAAATTTATGTCGAAGTATCACCTGAACTTGCAAAAGAACGTGGTATTGAAGAAGGTGCATTACTTCGATTAGTATCACCAAATGGCGCACTAAAATTACCAGCGTTAATTACAGACCGTGTACAAGGTAACGAACTATTCTTACCGATGAACTCGACAAGTAAAGATTCAGCAATCAACTTCTTAACAGGTCAAACATTAGATGTGAATACATCTACACCTGCTTATAAACAAACAAAAGTACGTGTGGAAGTTTTAAAATCAAAAGGTAAATCACCGCTTCCAAGAACAAATCCACGTTCTAAAAAACGTCATCCGCAAAACGGTGTTGAAGTACAACGTAAATGGGATCGCCCAGGTTATGTACACTTAACAACGAACGGGGGAGAATAATTATGGCTGCACCAATTAATACGATTAAAAAACAAGTTCTAACAGAAGAACAAGTAACAGAACAAAAGCTAGAAAACTTAAAGCAATTAGTGAGCGAAAACGACAGTGCCATTCAACAAATCATGCAATTGATTGGTGAACTTGATTCAATCGGCGCTTTAGACGCAGCAAACAAAATGCTTGAAGCAAAAGAAGACGTAGCAAATATCGCATTAGGTCAATTAACAAGTAAACCTGTAACGAACATCATCAATAATATGATGGGCGCTGCAGGGGCACTTGCCTCTTTAGATCCTGCTGTTACAACAAAGTTAGTAGCAGGTTTGATGAGTGGCGTGGACGAAGCGAATAAAGCAATCGCTGAACAAGATAAAATCAGCAAACTAAAACTCATCAAAATGATGAACGATCCAGATGTCAATCGCGCGATGAATTTCGGTATCCATTTCCTTAAAGGGCTTGGCAGTAATTTAAAATAGTAAGGTGGTATACCCCGTATGTTAACAAAAGAAAATGTGGTGAATGCATTAAAAGACGTGCAAGATCCTGAACTTCATAAAAGCGTTGTCGAACTAAATATGGTACGCAATGTTCAAATTGATGGTACGCATGTTTCGTTAGAAGTAGTGCTAACAATTAAAGGTTGTCCGCTAAAAGCTAAAATCCAACAAGACGTGGAAGATGCATTAAAAGCAATCGGCGCAACAGAAGTAGCATTACAATTCGGTACAATGACCGATGAAGAACGCATGGCTTTAACTGCTTCGTTAAAAACACAAAACGTCAACAAGCAAGGTATGCCGAAAATGTTAGAACCCGATTCAGGTGTACAATTTATCGCCATCACAAGTGGTAAAGGTGGCGTAGGTAAATCAACCGTAACGATTAACCTAGCGACTGCACTTGCGAGACTTGGCAAACGTGTTGGGATTGTGGACGCTGATATTTATGGCTTTAGTATTCCTGCTATGATGCGTACACAACAAAAACCAACAATGATTGACCAAACAGCGATTCCTGTAGAAGTAGCTGGCGTTAAAATTATGTCGATGGGCTTCTATACAAAAGACAATCAACCTGTGATGTGGCGTGGACCAATGCTAAATAAATGGATTCGTAACTTCCTTGTAAACACACATTGGGGCGAACTCGATTATTTACTGATTGACCTACCACCAGGAACAGGAGATGTCGCAATCGATGTCGCGGCGATGATTCCACAAGCAAAAGAAATCATCGTCACAACACCACATAACACCGCATCATACGTTGCCTCTCGTGCAGGTATGATGGCCATTCATACAAAACATGAAGTGTTAGGTGTCGTTGAAAACATGGCATACTTTGAAACACCAGATGGTCAGAAGAACTATATTCTAGGTCAAGGTGGCGGCGACAACCTTGCACGCTCACTAAAGTGTGACGTCATCGCACGCGTACCATTCGCAAAACCAGAAGAAAATCTTGGCTCATCGATTTACGATGAAGACTCTGTCGTAGGTGAAGTATTCACAAACCTTGCAGAAGACATCGTTTATGGCTAATTTAAAAACAGGCTGGAACATATACACTATGCTTCCAACCTGTTTTTTATTATTGAATGTACCCTGCTTTTCGCAACACTTGCATGAAGTAAAAGCGATATGTGTTTTGAACAAAACTCTCAAGTGATAATCCTACATTCAATTGATATTTTGAAAAGATAAAGAAGAAGCGCTTATCCCATTTTGAACGTAACAGCACACCAGCTTCTTCCCCGTACTTCTCTGTAAACTCCACAATGAGTGGTTCAATCATGACCACACAATATTCTTTTAACTTCTCTAAAGCATCCGCATCTTTTTCTTGTTGAAACTGTGTAATCCACAATTTTACTTGTTCATCCATACGTATTAAACATCCTTTTCAATCGAGTTTCTTCCTATTTAAATATTATACTATTTTTCGATTGAGAAATCTGCTCTCACTGCTGTTTAAATGTATGCCCATTAACAAACCCCAGTTAATTGCGTCTGTAGCTCTCTTACAAACTCAATCCCCTTTTCGTACGTATCACGTACATCACGCTCAAAAGCATCCGTTTGTAAAAATAAAAAGACGCGTCCACCCGACTGTCATCCGATAAAAGCTTGCTGTTCTTCATTCGAAGCACGCGCTAATAATAGATTCGTTCCATTCGAATTAGGTGGTGATACGACCACCCAACGCTTATTCTGCTCTGGTTGTTCTATATCTTCTACCAATGTAAAATGCAGTTTTTTTGTATAAAATGCAATCGCCTCATCATAATCTTTTACGACAAGTACGACATGTACAATCGATTATTTCATCTCGATTTTCCTATTAAAAAAGACTAAGGATTCCTCCTTAGCCTTCTCTCTTATAATGAACGCTTTAAAATTTCTTTTACGTCTTCTTTTGATAGTGGTACATAGCTACCGATTTTTTCAGCAACCATTGAACGCTCTGCCATTAAATCAAGCTGTGCATCATCAATATCAAAATCAGCTAATTTTGTTGGCGCACCAATTGAAGTCCAGAATTCTTGTAAAGCCGCAATCGTTTCTTTCGCAAGCTCTGCATCCGTCTTACCTGTCGCATCTAAATCAAAGACATTCTTACCTAGTTGCGCCACTTTTTCAGGTTTTTGTTCGCTAACGAATGACATCCAAGAAGGGAATAGAATCGCTAAACCGCCACCATGTGGAATATCATACACAGCAGACACCGCATGTTCAATCATATGTGTCGCCCAGTCTGTTTTTACACCCATTGATAAGACACCATTCAATGCGAATGTACTATTTAGCATCATCACTTCACGATATTCGTATGAATGTAAATCCTTCACTAATTTTGGTCCTACTTCAAGTACTGTACGCAGAATCGACTCACCAAAACGATCTTGTAGTGGTGTGTTCGTTGACGCATTGAAATATTGCTCGAATACATGCGACATCGTATCGACAATACCGTAAATTGTTTGATTCAATGGTACAGAATACGTCAATTCAGGATCTAAAATACTGAATTTCGGATACGTATGAATCGAACCGAATGAACGCTTATCATTCTCTTCCCAGTTTGTAATAACGCCACTACCATTCATTTCAGAACCTGTAGCCGCAATCGTTAATACCGTTCCAATTGGCACAGCTGATTGTGTGAATGCTTTTTTCGTTACAAGCTCCCACACATTCCCGTCATAATGCGAACCCGCTGCGATTCCTTTTGCACAGTCAATAACACTACCGCCACCAACAGCTAAAATAAAATCAAGTTCATGCTCTTTTACAAGATCAATCCCCTTTTGAACTGTTGTTAGACGTGGATTTGGTTCTACACCAGAAAGCTCGACTACCTCTTTACCAGCCTCTTTTAACTGCGCCATCACTTGGTCGTACACACCATTCTTCTTAATACTACCGCCACCGTATAATAGAAGAACGCGCTCTGCATCCGCTGGAATCTCTTGTCCTAGTGATTGAATTTGCCCCTTACCGAAAATGAGCTTCGTTGGGTTTTGATACTTAAAGTTTTCCATGCATGTTCCTCCTTGGATTCAGCTATCATTTTGAATGTACTTAGCTTACATTTTTTAACGCATGGATACAATTAATTAGCTCATTTTTTGAAAACGAGTGGTAATACATTCTCTAGAGTTGAAGGGATAATTTTATTCATCATCAAGATCTTTACCAAGAATGCTATCAACATCCATTAAAAACATTTCATATAGTGTAGTGTTTTGTATATCGTTTTCTTTTATATATTCGATCAGTACCATTAGTAAATTGTTAGGATTTCTTTTTAGAAATCCAATATCATCTGTAACATCGAGAATAGGCTCATTTAAGTAGATATGTGATTTAGGTTTAGTAAGGTATGTCCAATGTACTTGAGGGTAATTTTTAATAAGTGTTTCACCATAATAAATCGCAATATCCATTGCTAAAGCATAATCTTCTTCCTTTAATTCCACTGGATTTGCAAGAAGTCGTTCTTTTGCATCTTCAAAAGCGAAATCAGGATATTGAAGCAAATTTTCTAGTTTTGCTTCAATCTCTTCTTCAGATAGTTGATCAATCGTAATAGTTGATAGAAACCATGTAAAAAGAGGAATCAATGATTCTTTAGAGTAATCAAGCAGAATTTGTCCGTTTGACACTTGTTTTAAAATCGCCATTCGTTCTGGTATTTGTGATACATACCATTCAAAATATTGTTTCGCTTCTTTTTTATTCATCTCTTCAAAGGGTTTCATATTAAACGATGGTGTCATAGATGGATAATCCATTACATAACTCCTTTATTTTTATTGGTACTTTAAAAGGAATACGTCCTTTTCAACCTACCCTCACGATACATACTTCACTTGATTTTTCTTTTTTAGAACGAGTGGTAATACATTTAGTACAATCATACACACCGTAAAAATCCAATACACTATATGCATAGTCGGAACCACATCCGCTAAGGCGCTCATATCATTCTGACTGATCCAACCTACAATCATCGTTATAAACGAACACAGAGTTAACGCAGTTGCTGAAAGCGCCACCCACATCGCTATATAACCTCTCTTAAACTGTAAAAGCCTGATTACTGTTGCAACAAGCGCTATACTTAAAAAAATCATCTCCATGAACAATCCCTCCTTATGAAACATACATGACGTTTCATATGTTAGATTGTTCCAATTTTAAGGATAGACTTCATTTAACAGACCGTCTTCAATTCTAAAAATGCGCTGACATTGTTCAGCGATTTGTAAGTCATGTGTCACAATAATAATCGTTTTTCCTTCTGCATGAAGTTCATGTAAAATGTTCATGATTTCTTTGGAAGTCTTTTGATCTAAAGCACCTGTTGGTTCATCAGCTAATAAAATAGCTGGATTATTAATTAATGCACGTGCAATCGCGACACGCTGTTTTTGTCCACCAGATAAAGAAGTTACTTTTTGATTCTCTTTACTCGCTATATTGAGCTTTTGAAGCAATGGTAACAAATGTTGTTTTTGTTGTTGTCTCTTTTCTTTATTCTTTTCATACGTAAGTGGCAATAACACGTTCTTTTTCACAGAGTAGTCCTCAATTAATGAAAAGTCTTGCATTACAAAGCCAATCGATTGATTTCGTATGTGCGCTAATTCTTGATCCGTTTTCCCCTCAATATCAAAACCATTCAGATGATAATGACCTGTTGTTTGTGAATCAATACACCCTAAAATACGTAACAATGTAGATTTACCAGAACCAGATGTTCCAACAATTGCAATCATTTCTCCTTCATGAATGGTGAAGTTCACATCTTGCAAAGCTTGAACTTGCTCTTTTGATGAGATGCGATAACTCTTTGATAAATGTTTCACTTCTATTAATTTCTTCATGATTTTCTCCTTAGCATTTGATCAATTTTCATTTTTCGAATACGAATGATGGGTACAATCCATAAAATCATACAAGAAATCACCGTCATCATGATTGAGATTTGGAATCGATGAAGAATCATAAATACGACACTATTGGCAAGTGCAAATAATATAATAAGCTGGCTACATAAACGGAAGATAATTTGATTTTTCGTTGCACCTGTTAAAATATGTACACCTAGCTCAAACGTGTATTTTCGAATAAATTGTAAATACGATACGGTAATGCTAATCAATGTGAAAATACTAATTAAAATCGTAAGCATCAACTGCATTTGAATCCACTTTTTCTTATCTTCCATTACATAAGGCATCTGCTTACTTAAATCTCGATAAACAAAAGAGACATGCCCCTGATTTTGAATAAATGCCATCGTATCACGTATCTCTTGTTCATTTGAAGTTGGAATCATCGTCCCACTTAATAGCGCATAATAATCTGTATTATCCTCTAATACAGGTGTTGGCAGTAAGATTGCATAATCCAATGAGATAAAATCTTTTGATGCAGCGAGATTAATATAACTCATATTCTCTTCTAGAATACCAATAACACGATAATGTTCCTCATCACTCGTAAATTCACTACCCACTTGTAGTGACGCTGCTAATCCTGAACCAATAACAACCGGAATAGGTTGCTTTGTCGTTTGAATTTCATCCTGATGAAAGTATCTTCCCTGCGATAACTTCAATTGCGCAAAATCATAAAATGAAGCATTTGCAAAAGGTAAAACATCAATATAGACTTGATGTCCCTCCACAATGACATCACGTAAATTAGGTTCGAAATACTGTAAGTCAAATGGATATGTTGTTGTATATAATGAAAAGGCTCGACTATCTTTCTTCTCATAAATTTTTTTATAAATTGCTTTATAATCATCTAAATGTTTTGGCTGATTCAACGTCTGATCTAACTGTTTTTCCGTTGTTAAATCGTAGAAATAGTAAATTGGCTCTGACTTTGTTAAGCGATTCACTTCTTGTTTCATATTGGATAAATCTTTGATGTTTTCAATAACAAAATTCGCAATGAAAAGTAAAAGAATACACTGTAGCCATAATAATAGAGAGAGCCATTTACGCTTCCACAAATCCTCTAAGGCAAATTGTATTTGCTTCATCTATCGTTTTCGCTCCTTTTTCACAATATGCGTTTGATCGTAATAACGAATACTTGGATATGCAATACTCGTACCTAATACAAAACAGAAAATGAATGTATAGAGTACCGCATCAAAGCGAAACGTATGAATTAATGTATCAAATAGCTGAATCTGATAAATTGCATACGCAATGATTGTCCCGATGATAAAGCTACTGAAAATAATAAACCAATAATCTTTTAATAATCCCCATTGAATCCTTTGGTAGCTGCCACCAACCATATAACGAATATGAATTTCTTCTTTACGTGACTCAATCCATGTAATAATCGTCGCAATGGTATTAATCAAAATTAAAATAAGTGTCAGCATCAATACAATTAGTAAAATCATTTGTTCTTTAAAGACAAATGTTATACGTTCCATTAGAGATAATTGATTCGATGTAAGTTCCAAATCTACGCCTTCATGTTGCATTTGAAATGTATGTACAACCTCTTGTAATTTCTTTTTTTCGATTCCATCTATTAAAAAATCTCCTTCAAACTTCGCCTTCTGATTCATCGTGTAGTAAATCGTACTATTCATGCGCAAACTATCATTTGGGTTATTAAATGTTGCATACACTGTGTAGACCTTCCCAAAAGCACGAAGAGAGGGTTTACCTGAACCTTCATTAAAATTTTGTTTATAACTTTCATCGACGAAAGCACTTTGATTAGGTAACCCCTCGATTTTTTTATCACTTGCTAATCGGAAAGGATAGTTTTGAAGAAAGATTTCCTTACTAACATACGAAGCATCGCGCTTCATCACTAAAAAAGAGTCATCCTTTTTGCGAACGGTATCTAACCATTCTTTCACCGTAACGCTTGGACTTTGCTCTTGTGAAACAGTTAATTGAAAACTTTGTTCGGTTAAGTCATCTTCTAACTTCCCGCTATTCTCAAAAGAAGTAGCAAGTGAAGAAAAAACTAAACAAACAAATACGGTAAAAACAATATAATAAATAAATAAGTAAAACGATTTTTGATAAGGCATAATCTGATTATGTATGTACTTTAATGACACATACATACTCCCTTCATATAATTTCCTTATAAAAGGTTATCATACAAAATTAACCACTTCTATCATTCACTAAAAAAAGCATCTTTTTACTTATATATACTATTTCTTTCGCATCATGTTTGGGTCTCAGACAGTTGTTATCCGATTTCTTTTCAATCTCTCTAAATATCGCTTCATAATCCAGTAGCACCCATAGCCGATTGCTCCACCAAGCGTATTTAATAGTAAATCGTCCACATCAAATAGTCCGAGCGTGAAAATATATTGGATTGTTTCATAGAATAAACTACACATAAAAGTTGCCCCAATTACCTTCAGCCATGTTGGACGCTTGAAAATGATCAGTGCAGCAAAGAAGCCAAACGGTACAAAACCAATAACATTCCCAATAAGATTACGCATCGCACTCAAAAACGTTGTTCCCTCGATTTGTACATACGATTGAATCGTATGGAAAGGCACAAGATTCACTTCTTTCAAAAAGAATAGCCCTTCCTCTTGAAACAACAATAAGCGCCCAATCTGACTGATACTATAATATTTCATCAGTAATTGATACGTTAACAATAGTAAATAGAGCAGAAAAATTCCCCATAAAATACCCTTCATTGATTTTTGCATCTTACACCCCTTTAATTTTTGTCTATAAAATAGAACGCTTCACAAATGACAAAGTTACCATAAAAAGGGTTATATAGAAAAAATCTGTTTTATTCAAAAATAAACCCTACCTATATGCACAAAATATCCATGTAGGTAGGGTTAAATCAAATTCTATTTTAAATGCTTAGTTCTATAATGTTGGTTTGGAATAAAGTTTGATTAAAAGTATGCTGCAAATGTTAATTTTATAGAATGTTCATTTTATAGATAGAAGAAACCCACACATTTTGAACAAAGATTGATCAAAATATATAGGTTTCATATTTAAGCGGATTTACTTTTTATAAAAAAGATTGATCATTTTATAAATTTTTAAACCAACCATCTCCTTTAGTGTACCTTTGATGATTGATTAAATGAACATGTAAATGTTGTGTTGAATCTATTCTTAATTTGTTTTTATACATTCTTTGAAGAGAAGATTGATTCATCTTTTCAGTAGAATAATGAAAAATATGAACGTCCTTATTTTCCTCTTCTATTAAACTTCTAAACATTCCATTTATATGACCATCATCTCCGTTAAAACCATATCCAATAATTGCAATAGAATCACATTCTTTAAATTTTTCATACAGCTCAACATATCGTTGCGACATGTTGATAGATGTAAGCGGTTTAACCCCACTCTGAGTAAAAATAAAGGGAACCATACTATGGTTAAGTAGTTCAGTTTTGGAGTACAAAATGACAAAATGTACTTCAAAATGGACTACTTTTTTCATTTTAACTTACATACCAAATTACATACAAAATGATTTATAAAATGCAATTGAAAATGATAATTGAATGAAAATTTGTGATTTTGTGGTATTATGATAATATAACTTATAGAAAAAATTGCTTATTCAACTAACGGGCAGGATAATGAGAAAAGGTTTTTTGATAGAAATAAGAAATTAGATGGTAAATTAGTTAAAAAGGCTGTGTTATAAATGAAAGTTTCTTTGATTGCTGCGATGGATAAGAATAGAGTGATTGGCAAAGAGAATGACATTCCTTGGAGGATTCCCAAGGACTGGGAATATGTTAAAAATACTACAAAGGGACATCCGATAATATTAGGTAGGAAGAACCTTGAATCAATCGGAAGAGCCTTACCTGACAGAAGAAATATTATTCTGACGAGAGATAAGGGGTTTACCTTTAATGGTTGTGAAATTGTTCATTCAATAGAAGATGTTTTTGAGTTATGTAAAAACGAAGAAGAAATTTTTATTTTCGGAGGAGAACAGATTTATAATTTGTTTTTCCCTTATGTTGAGAAAATGTACATCACAAAAATACATCATGAATTCGAAGGAGATACTTTTTTTCCAGAAGTGAATTATGAGGAATGGAATGAGGTATTTGCCCAAAAAGGGATAAAGAATGATAAAAATCCGTATAACTACTATTTTCATGTATATGAAAGAAAAAACTTATTGAGTTAACGGGTGCGTTAATTGAAGAAGAACAGTAAAGATAAAGCACAAGAGCTTGGGATTACTCCAAGCTCTTTTTGTCATTTGAAATAAATTATATCTTTCCAATCAAATTGTTTATCTGTAATCCCTAATCTTTGAGCAGGTGTCAAAACCTTTTTATCCGCTGATTTAAAAGGGCGACAAAAGTTGTAGTAAGTTCTTAGAATTGTAATCGCAAATTGAGCATACTTCGGATTGAAGTTAGCGTAAATATAGCTCTTCTTATCACCACGAGCTGTTGTTAATGGTCTTTCAAGAGATGATATATAACGTCTTATCTGTTGAATAAAGCTATTGGTCGAATGGTCATTAACATTTAATAGCATCTTTGCGATTTCGTTTGGTTCCAGAGCAGATAAATCCGTTCTACAATCAACTGAATAAAATCCTTTATCCTTAGTGGCTAATGGATGTTTGATAGGGTTATCGGCATATTTGCGATATCTTTCTCCATCTTTACTAATAGCCTCTTCGTGGAATTGATGACTTGTTAGTAATTCAGTTAGATAATGAGATGCCAAAGTCCGTAGAAACTTTGTTTTGAATCCTCTGATATCTCCCCAATCGAGCAGTTCTGCTTTTGCTTGTCCGAATTCTTTTAAGCATTGTTTTCTGCTTTTCGTCTTGTTAACTTGGCAAATAAAATGATGTGCATCGCTCAACCTTAATTCTTTCGTGAATACTCTATAAAAGGCGTTTCTAATAGAGAAGTCATCATCACTAATCATTCGCCATTCGTCGGCATTAACCATTTGTTTAATTAACCAATAGTGAGCAGTTGTAGTATAAGGAGCATCAACATTTAAACCATCGACAAATCTACTCCTATTAGTAATTTTCCCTAATTCGTGAAGATAAGCATTCCTATTTTCGCTATCGTTAGCGGATGGTTCTTGTGGATAATAAGACCAATCTAACCTATCATTTTTACGACTAAAAGTATTGAGATGGTCTTCTTTGAATTTTCTTGTATCTTCATTTAATTCATCCATTGAAATATTCCAATCATAGGCAACATCAGAACGGAACACATATCTTGATAAGACCTCAGCAGATACAACTATATACGTTTGCATATTAAGGTCTTCAAACCCCGTATATTTCTTTGAACCTTGTCCTTTCTTACGGACGTTATTTAGGTAGTAGTGCATCTTGTCCGTATTAAGCCACATCTCGTTAAATTTCTTTGTTTGAAGGGGTTGTGTCTCATATCGTTCTAAAAACTCCAAACAACGCCTATACAGCCACTCCAGCTTATGATAGTAGGTTCCAACTCCAATTCCTAAAATATCACAAGTACGACTGACTGAAACCCTTCCAACAACCATCTTAGCGAACATTGGAAGAATGGTGTTCTTTTGTTGGTGATAAGTAGTGGTTTCTTCTCTTTTTGGTAGAACATTAGTGAACTTCTTACACGCCTTACATTGATAGCGTTGAGATTTGCCCCTACTTTTCCCCCTTTTGTAAAATTGCTTCGGCTCATTGAATGGGGTTGATTCTTCTTCCGAGCAGCCTTCTTTATGAAATTGATAATCTGGCTCAACATCTTGGATGCTATTGATTTCTATAAGGCGTTTAATTTCTTCAACAACAGACCAATTAGATAAAGGGGTTACTGTACAGTTTTGCGATACACCTCTGCCAATAGGATTGTCATTGCAGTACATACCTTTATGACCTTTATCTTTGGAACTACCAGTCATTTTATATCGACTTGGTTTCCCTTTTACATCTTTGAATTTGTGCTGTTCTTTCCCAAAATTACAACAAAACGGATTGATGCAGTAATTATATTGAATGGGATATTCAGAACCGTTCCATTTAAAAGACGTTGGCAAGAACAACATTTTGTTATACCTTGTTGCAAATCGTTTTGGAGTTAATAAATCATATTGTTTAGCCCTATCTTTTAATTCTTCGTTTGAAATCGGAATTTTAACATCTACAATTTCATCTTCCTTCGTGGCTAATCTTTTAAGCTTGGTCATTGTCTATCAACCCACTCTATCTTTGATACCCATTTTTTCAACAATCCGCTTATTACTTCGCTTGTTGGCAATCCATTCAATAAACTTCTTATCGTCTAAAATGTTCAATAAGAATTCATCCACTGCTTCGCTTTCAGTACGCTCTGCATATTCAGCGTATTGCTTAACTATCACCCTTACTTGCTCTGATATTTCCCAATCCACAGACTTAGCGTTCTTATTTTTTGGCTCAAGAAATTGCATAGGAAAATGCACCCCTTTTTGCTTAGTAAATTGTAACCATTTTAACACACCAATTTGCATTCCTACAATAATTATTTCACGTTCGCATTTTTATATACATTTTAACTTACATTTTGTGGTGTAAATTAACAACAAACGTTGATTTAACAATAAAAAACGAGTATCAAATTCAGTTGCAATTTGATACTCATTTAGGTTTACATTTTCACTTTTTGTACTCCAAAACTGAACTACTTATACTATGGTTATTGCTTCTTTTATTTTTTCTTTAGGTACTTTATTAATTTATTTTAATAACAAAAATGTAGTAGTACCTAATCATGTTAAAATTGCTCTTTTAGACTCAGGGCTATCAAAAAAAAAATATAGTGAAGTAATTGTAGAATCTTATGAAAAAACAACAGATACTCATGCAGATATCATGTTAAAAGCTATATTAAGCAAGATTGAGAAAAATAATCAGAAAAAAATAACAATTATTGATTATTCGGTAACAAGTTCTGGTACTAATGTTTCTGAACAGAAAGTATTAACAGCGTTGCAAAAAGCAATCGATCAAGATGTAGATATCATTAATATGAGTTTTGGATTTAAAAAAGATATTCCAGAATTAAAAGAATTGATTAATCAAGCTAAATGGATTCCAATTGCCATCGCAATTGGTGGCGTTATTATTAGAGGAGTAGCATCAGTAGCTGCAAAAAATCTAACAAAAAATTCAATTAAGATTGCAGGAAAAACTTACAAAGGACAACCTAAGAAAAAAGCAAAAAAGGCTTTGAAAGATTATAAAGGTGATACCTTTAAAGTAGGAAAAACAGGGAAAGTAGTAAAAATGGGCTCTAATACATTAGAACATATTTTAGTTGAACATCATCTTAAATATTGGAAAGGAGAAAAAGTAGAAGGAAAGACATTCTTTGATCCTGATATTAGTATTAAAAAAATTTGGAATTATATACAACAAACAATTAATAGTAACTCCAAACATATAGTTAAACGAGCAAAAGGAAAAGACAAATCTCAAATTATAGTTTATAAAAAAAAAAATAAATAAAGTAAATTATAAATTACGTATTAATATAGGGAATAAGAAAACATTAACAGTATCTTCTTTTTATCCTGCTGAAAGGAAGTAAGAAAAATGAAACTTGAAATTAAATCATACATTAAAATTCCACCTGAAAAAGAAGAGCTAGATGAAAATCAAACGTATCCAGGTTATATCGAAATGACAAATTTGGACGATTTAGATGTATTTAATTATGCATTTGGACGATCTGGGGGATATCCTGGAGGTAGAGTTGTTTTCTATGTAGATGGTGAACCATTGCTTTTTGATAAGTTTGATACAAAAGTAGATGAATTATATAATTTTTGGTTTACTCTAATTTCAACTTTATTACCACAAGATAAATCTCTTGATAGAAATACTTATTTAGCACTTTATGAGAGTGATTATGTTATGGATAATTTTAAAATCACAATTTTTTATCATAAAAAAACCGTAGAATTCCATTATGAAAAACAAGTAATCGCGACTTTTTCATTAGATACCTATAAAGAAGCCGTTTTACAAGGTTTTTTAGATTTCATGTGGCATACGAATTTAGAATTTGAAGCGATCACACATGATACTTACGATGAAGAAATTGACTATGTTGAATTACGAGAGGATACAGATGATGTAAGTGAGCTCTACGCTTGTCGTTATATTTTCTTACAATATATGAAGGAAATTTATAAACAAAAAAGTTATGATTTGAACAAATTAATAAATTTTGATTTTGATACAAGTTATTATAGTTCAAAGTTAAAATATGACTTAGGAGATTAAGTTATAAGATTACAAAAAAGCAAGATAATTGAAGTGATCCCTAAAAATTAGACATAGTTATTTCGTTTAAACATCTTGTAAAAAATGAGTTCGGTATTGTACCGAGCTCATTTTTTATTTTACCTTAATTCGTTTTATGTTGGGGTCCCGTCATAAAAATGCGGATTTACAACGTTAAGCCCTTATAGTTACTTTAAACTGCTTGATATAACAAAGATAAGGAATAACTGTCCTATAAACGACGGATTTTGATACAACCTAGTAATGCTGCTAAAAGTGGCTATATTTTGAGGATAATTTGTTTCAAAACATTGCTCAAAAACAAAATCTTACTAACCAACGTTATTAAAACTCCTTATCGTTGTAAATCTGCGGAAATCTGACGCTACCCCTTATAAGGCATTTGCCAACTTCACAACCGCTAAAGACCTCAATACAGCCTTTGAGATGTGGTTAGCGGATCACAAGAAGGAATTCGGCAGAAAAGAGCTACAAGCCCTTAAAACGATTGTGAGACACTCTGTAAAGGTGCCAGGAATCGCTACACTAAAATTAAAGACCGTTGTTAAAGTCGCAAAAGAAGAATTCGACTTTAGTTTTGATTTACGTACAGCCAAACGTGCCGTAGCCAAAGCGAAAAACTTAGGCATGCTTGTGACACTCGAAACACGCACAGCAAAAACAAATTTAAAGGGCCCATCTATTTATGTATGGCAACCGTACCAATGTCAAAATGTCCCTACGGAGAAAGTGGGGACAAACATCGAAAAAATTGCGAAAGAATGCGAAGAACTCAAGCGTAGCAAGCAATCAGACGAAGTCGCACAGTCACCAAACGCAAATATGGAAATGTCACCACATAAATCTGTCTTTATTAAAGCCATTAAAAATAAATTATTAAATACGTATTCATACGGGTTTAAAACCATTTCTAAATCAATCGCTATTAAGCAAGAACGAAAAATCACGCTGCTTACACAACCAGTGAAAAATCCAACGGACTTTAAGCCACTAAAATTCATTAGTCGATTAAAACAAGCCATGTACAACAGCCTAATGAACCGCAGATCCGATGTAAAAGCCGTAACAGAAATGATTTATAGCAAAGTACACAGCTTTACGAAGTTTGACGTGTGGAAAGAACATAAAGACATCATGCTTGAACACTTATTACGAGTTGTTGAGGTTTGTTTAGACGCACGTAAAAATAAAAAACTCGACCACATTAAATCCATGCGTGGATTTATTAACCATTGCTTAAACGAAGAGTTAACAGCGTATGTTTTCAACGAAATTGAAAAATTAACACCAGCACCTGCTAAAAAAATGAGCCAAGAAATTGGTGAATTATATCAAAATGCGTTGAACGAAAAACACGCTTTTTACGAAAATGAATTAGAAAAATATTATCGCTAGGGAATTCAAAATAAAAAAAGGATCGCCAACTTTTTGTTTTTTTCTCGCACAAAAATAAATTTTTCGGTTCCGTTTTTCTAAAAATGATTTTGCACTTTTTGAAATTTGTTTTGAACACGCATTTTGTCGATTAGTGAGAAAGAGCATAAGGGAAATGTGCTATCACTTACGTGATGGTCTAGGCAGAGCCTAGTATTTTCGTGATAGCGTGATTTTTTTCATTTGCCCACCGTATGCCCACCACTTTTGAGGGCTTTGCCCGCCATTTGCCCACCAAAAAAAATCGAATGTCCACCATTTGCCCACACATTTTTTTCGATTTTTGGTGAGGGCAAGCTACGGGATTACCATGGTAATCCCTAAAATTTCATTTTTGCTTGTTAGGAATTCCTAAAACCTTTTGTGTCGTTGCACTCGAAATGAAAAATAAAAGAGCTGCAAGGAACAGGGCGCACTTACACATCATGTTCATGATGCGTGCGAAAATCAAAAATCCCTGGCACAAAAATTTGGCGGATCGTACCGATGAGCCAAATTTTTTCAGACCGTTAAAAGCAAAATTTGCTGACGCAAAAATGAAAAAAACGAAAAAAAAAGTAACCAATTACGGCTACTTTTTTGCATGGAAAAGATTGGCTATTTCGTGTAAAGGGGTGTTATGGGAATATGCAGCTAGATGTAGAGAAAGTTAGGGTTATTGTTCAAAAAGAATATGATTATCAACCGGAATCTATTGCAATCTAAGAAGTATTAGATGCTAATCTATTTAACCACGATTTTTTTGATAACTTCAATGTCTTTTTTATAAATTTGCTAAGTGGAAATTTCTACTTTTCTACTTTTGCGAGAAATTATTCGAAATATTACATTTGTGTTACAAAAATAAATAGATAAAATCATAAAAAGGAGAAAATTTCAATCGATATTTTACACTGATGGTATCTTCTATAACAATGCCTTTTCTTATAAGCCCCCTAGTCGATTCAGAATATATGCTTTATTATTCTTTTCTTTTTTGGGGAATAGGAATAAAAAGGATAGCAATTATTGGGCCTAAATATAAAGAGTACTTAATTAGATTGTTTGTGGTATAACCCATTAAATAAGGTAATCCTACAAAAATCATAATAATACCTATTATAAAAAAGGTATATTTTACTTTTTTGTTCACAGTTCATTAGACCTCCTTTTATAAAAATTATAGATATAAATTCTTGTTTTCCTTTTATTTATTAATTTTACATGGTTTTTAATGTAAAGTATGTAAAAAGGAGTGGTTTTAATGAAAAAAATTATTAGTTTAATAATGATAGTCAACCTAGTTTTTATATCTAGCATTATATTTATTCCTAATAAAGCAAGTGCTGACAATAACCCTGTTATAGATCAATATGTTACAGCAAAATCTGTCACAAAAAATAAAGATGGAACTATTACAATTAAGTATAAAGTAAAAAAAGGTTTTTCTCCAGGGCATTCAATAACATCTGTAAATATTTCAGCAGGATATTCATGGCCTTCAAAATATAGAATTGGAAGCCACCATAACTACTATAAGGCAATTAAGAATAAAAAAGGAACCTATAGTATGACTATTCCAAAGCCTAAATTAAAAGTGATAGGCACGCTGTAACCGCTAAAATAAAATTAACAGTTTTTGCTCATTTCAATTGAACACTTTTTCACCAATTCAATAGTTTCCTGTAAACTGGAAATATCAGTTTAATAGGAGGCTGTACTAATGGAGGAGAAGCTTGTGTTACATATCGAAATTCATCAATTGCGTGATCGTGGATTAAGGATTGTGCAAATTGCAAAGCGACTAAGAATATCACGTAATACCGTGTATAAATATTTAGATATGTCATTTGAAGATGCAGTAAATGAGTTTAGTCAGACTGGCCGTAAGAAGAAGCTGGATGAATACAAAGATTGGATTGTAGGTTGGTTACTTGAGTTTCCAAGCTTAACAGGGGCACAAGTTTTAGATTGGCTACAAGAGAAATACCCTGAAATTGATGTTGGGGAAAGTACAGTTAGACGTTATGTAAATGAAATTCGCGAAATTTATCAAATTGATAAGGTAGATGAACCCCGTGAATACGAAGCGGTCATTGAGCTGCCACCAGGGAAGCAATTACAAGTAGATTGGGGACAAACTATTCAAAAAACATCAGGTGGTAAAGAAGTGAAATTATACTTCGTTGCCTTTGTGTTAGCGCACTCTCGACATAAATTCACTGTGTGGTTAGATCGTCCTTTTACGACAAGAGATACAATAGCCTGTCACGAAAAAGCTTTTCAGTTTTATGGCGGTATAACAGATGAAATTGTGTACGATCAAGACAATTTAATTGCGGTAAGTGAAAATGCAGGCGACCTCATTTTAACAAAGGAATTTCAACAGTATATAAAAGACCGGAAATTTAAAATCTATCTGTGCCGCAAAGCAGATCCCGAATCCAAAGGTAAAATAGAGAGTGTTGTAAAATACGTAAAATATAATTTCGCTAAAAATCGAATTTATACAACACTTGAGGACTGGAATGAGAGGTCTTTAAAATGGTTAGAACGTACCGGGAATTATAAAGTGCACAATACAACAAAAAAGAGACCTTTCGAAGTGTTTCTCCTGGAAAAGCAACACTTAAAAAAAGTCTCTACACCGCTTCCTATATTAGAAAGCAACCATACAGAAATTATAACAAGGAATGTCAACAAGGACAACACAGTCCGGTACACATCGAATCGATATTCCGTTCCACTAGGAACCTATACGAATTATCCAGTCGTACAAATAGTGCCCCAAGGGCAAAAATTAAAAATCTTAGCACCGCATACTGGCGAAATACTTGCGGAACATACCATCAGTTTAGAAAAAGGCAAGTTGATAAAAAATCTAAATCATGGACGTGATCGCTCTAAGTCGCTCGATGAGTTACAACGAAATGTGCTCACTTTATTTCCATATGATGGGGCCGAACAATATATTCAAGATGTTTGTCATACATACGGTCGATATCGTAGAGATCAATTATTGTTATTCCAAAAAATTGCGAAAGAGAATCCCGAATGGTTATCTGCAGCAATACATAAATGTATTCAAGAAAAGTTATACAGCGCAAATGAGTTCCGAGACGTTGTCGCCTATTTTAAGCGTACAAATATCGAACCTGAGCAGCCAATAACTACTGTAAAAGAATCAAAAGAATCGCTAGCAATAGCAGTTCAAACGAGAGATTTAAAAGAATACATTCAACGTATGGGAGGCAAATAATATGAGTAAAAGTGTGGCAGATATCCAACAGGCATTTAAGCAATTACGTTTAGCAGAAACCGCTGAGGGGCTCCCAGAGCTTCTCCGCCAAGCGGAACAAGTATCGTGGACATATTTAGAATTTATTGATGAACTAACAACATTAGAGCTTAGAAGACGAGAAGAAAAGAGTATCGAAAAGCGTTTATCGTGGGCACGTTTCCCATACCATAAGCCGTTGCATATGTTTCAGTTAGAGGAGCAAACAGCGATTACAGAGCGCCAAATGAAACAGCTGCAGGAGTTCCAATGGTTAGAGCAAAGTTACAATTTAATTCTTTTGGGACCACCTGGTGCAGGGAAAACATTATTGGCCGTAGGCTTAGGCATTGAAGCCATTCAAAAAGGCTTTCAAGTCTATTTCATAACAATGGGAGAATTAATTCAGTTATTGAAAACAGAAGAATTTACACATCGCTCACAAATCCAATTAAAACGTTTGAGAGCATCAGATTTAATTATTATTGATGATGTGATGTATATGGCTTTAGATCAACGGGAAGCCACTTTATTCTTTCAACTCGTACATCAGCTATACGAACAAAGTTCGCTAATATTGACATCAAATCGAAGTCCAGAAGAATGGACAGAGTTAGTGGATAACCAAGGGATGATGACTGCTATTTTAGACCGCCTGTTACACAGAGTCGAGGTCATTCATATGAACAATGAAAGTCATCGTTTAAAACATCAACAAAGAATCTTTACCGAATAAAAAGTGTTCATCCTTAATGAGCAAAAAATGTTCAATTTGGGTTGACGGTGACAACACGAAGTGTTTTGTCTTCATCCACATATAAACTACCTGCTCCACCAACAATAATTGCTCTTGTATCTGTTCCTTTTAATGCTTCAATTAAAGCATGACCTGCATCAACATGTACTTGTTCTTCACCAAGTGGCGCACCAAAAGCATTTACAATCACATCGAATGGTTTTACATCCTCTTGTGTTAGTTCTAAAATATTTTTCTCCACTACTGCCACATTTGCATCAGTGATCTTTTTCTGATCTCTGACAATAACTGTCACTTGATGACCACGATTCACCGCTTCTTTTAAAATAAGACTTCCTACTTTACCACTTGCTCCAATAATTCCAATATTCATTTTCTATTCCTCCTATATACTTTCACTTGTAATCAATTCGTTTATCTGTAATCATTATAGTTACAAGTTAGTGAGATGTCAACGAATACATTGCATATGTTTATTTCTTAACGTTATACTATACTTGTAACTACACGTATTACATGTTGTAAACAATGAAAGGAACGTGACAAAACATGGCGATTAGTAGCAGATTCTCTGTCGGCATTCACATATTAACATTACTCGAAATCAACAAAAACGAAGTAAACTCTTCTGAATATTTAGCTGGTAGCGTCAACACGAACCCAGCCGTTATACGAAAAATTATGGGTATGCTAAAAAAAGCAGGCTTAATCGAAGTACAACCTGGAATCGCTGGAGCCAAACTAGCCAAAGATTTATCTGAGATTACATTACTTGATGTCTATAAAGCCGTTCAAGTTGTAAAAGACCACGAACTATTCAGCGTACATGACAACCCGAACCCCGAATGTCCTGTCGGTCGAAACATTCAAAGTACCATTGAACCACTCTTCCTCCATGCACAAACCGCTATGGAAAAATCACTCCAACACGTAACCATTGAAGATGTAGTGAAGGATATTGCGGAGAAAGAATCGAAGTAAATTAAAGCGCTTAACAAAAAGCCGAAATCGTGCTATAACACGATTTCGGCTTTTTTACGCTTAGATTTTTCTCCAAACTTGTAAACTGACTATGAATAAAACGAGACTAATGAATATAAAATAGAGAGGCATTGCAAGTAACGTACCATTATGCCAGATGCTCATGCCATAAATCACTAAGCTAACTACTAGATAATAACCTAGACTGAATAATGCACTTGCTGAACCCAATACATCTTGAAAGTCGACTAATGCGAGGCTTAAACAATTCGGTAGAGCTGTCCCCATACCAAATAACAATACAAAAATACTAATGAGCATCGCTAACATTTGAATTGTTGTTGGTAATAAAACAACACTCGCTGAGAGTACCGCACCTAGTAACGTAATCGCTATACCTAACAAAATGATTTTTTCAGGCACAACTTTAGAGACTAAATACTTAGATAGATAAGCACCTGCAATGGTAGCACAGGCTACAAGAATACCCAACAATCCATAAGACATACTCGTAAATTCAAATAACTGTGTAAAAATAAAAGGTGCTTCTGTATAGTAACTAAACAATAAACCATTGATCCCACCAATTAAAACACCATAATACCAGAGACGTGAATTTCTCCACATACGCGTTATGATTGGACGAATTGGTTGTATCGTTAAAGGTAATTGAACCGTTTCTGGCAGACGGAAAAAAGCATAACAAAAAACAAAAATACTCATGAAAATTAATAAAACAAATACCCATTTAAACCCTACGTAATAATCTGTAAAGCCACCAATTAATGGACCGATTGCAGGTGTAAATGCTAAAGCAGCAGAAATTTGTGCAAAGCGCTGATGACGTTGCACCCCTGAAAAACTCTCACGCAAAATCGTTTGCGTAATAACAGAGCCCACACTTGCTCCAAATGCTTGAACAAAACGTGCAACGAGCAATACATCCATTTCCTTCGCTAACAAACAAAGTACACTGCCAATAAAATAGAAAAATAATCCGCACAGCATAGCTTTACGTCGTCCAATCCAATCAGACAAACGCCCAAAAAAGAATACACCCAATGCAAAAGCTACAAAATATATACTCATGACTAGCTGCACATCACTCATAGAAACTACAAAAGCACTTGCAACAGCTGGCAATGTCGGACTAAAAATCGTTTCACTAATCTGCGGAAAACCCACTAATATCGTTAATAATACTAAACTCGGTACATGATTTCCGATGTTTTTCTTCAAAATAAATCTCCCCTATAAAATCATTTTTAGGTTGAAAGAAAAACATCGTAACTTGGGAAATGGTGGCTTCACGAGCTTAATTCTCTCTAAATCACTCATGAATTCACTTCCTTTATAATACGGTTATTATAACAGTTATACATTCTATATAGTTATATTCTTTTTTTGCAATACACTTACCGCATGCGATGAACAAACTACTAAAAAGAGAATATATTTTCATCTTAAAAGATCACTTCTCTTAAATTATTTTCACCATTATATTCATTTGATATGAAGTAACATTTATAAATGGTCTTGAATGATTTTGAATATAAAAAAACCTTTAGACCAATATAGCCTAAAGGGTATAATTGTAGGTTTGGAATAAAGTTTGATTAAAATTCCAGTTAATGTTTGATTACACCTTCTGCACTCTCAATACCTCTATTGAATTCCTCCTCATTTTGAGTAACTCCTGAATCATATACTATATATAATTCATGTTTATATTTGCATGCGATGCAATATTTATACTTATTTCTTCTATGATTTTTGATTTCTTATCTTCACGCAATTTATTGACTATTTTACTGTTTCTAATACTATATTTTCAGTCATTATTTTTGTGAAAAGTTCTTCGAATTTGATATCTATCCAATCTCTTTTCCATTCTTTCAAAAAGAGAATATCTTCAGATTTAGGAAGAGGGTTGGCATCATTGATTTTTACTATACAAGGCGTTGATACTGCATCACCAATTAATAAAGCCTCTTTGGTATCTAGCATTGCTAAAGAATCTGTATAAACATCAAAACTATCTGGTAATAATCTTTTAACATAATTTTGATCATCAGGATTAGTTAAACGCATTACAACAAAATTATTACATTGTGAGAAAACTGTTGGTGAAATTTCAGAAGGTCTTTGAGACACTATCATACTTGATAATCCATATTTTCTTCCTTCCTTAGCTACTCTTTCTACTGCGATTCTTGTATTTTTATATTTAACATCATTTAATTTCGGTATATACTTATGTGCTTCTTCAAAAACTAATAGATAGGGCGTATCATTGGTGTCATTCGTTTTAGTTTTTAAAAAACAAAACTCAAATGTAAACCTTGTGATTATAGAAACAACTATTGATACTATTTCAAAAGGTAAAGAACTTAAATCGATTATAGTTATATTTGAAGCATCATCTTTTCCGTTATGATAACCTAACAAATTCTTAATAATTCTAAAGAAATCTACTGTTTTAAGACTTGTTTGTTTTAACATGAAATCTAGTCTATTATCTAATATTTTCGTTTCAAATCTAGAGAGAAATCTGTTAAATTCTCCATAAAAGAATCCTTTCGATACTTTCTTTTTTAAAATACCATGATTGCTATTACCAGTAGGTTGATAAAAATCTAGCCCTTGCCAAAATGCTTCCGGAATCTCATTATCCACACATTTTATTTTTTCTCCATTAGAAAGCGCATAGTATTCGATATCATCTATTGAATACCTGGACTCCCTATTTTTGTTACTTAGATACATAATAACCTCGTTAATGTTAAAATAAACAGGACTATCGTAAGTCACATTTAAATTAGGATTATGTTTAATTTTATTACTAATAACTGCTTTTTTAAATTGAGATAGTTGATTATGTGAGTTTGCTTCATTAGACTCAATAAAAAAATCTTCTAATTCTTCAGCATTCATAAGCCAATATGGTATTTCTAAATTATTTTCTTCAATATTGAGATATCTATAGCTTTTCTCAAATGCATGTGCGTATTCCCCATGAATATCAAAAATAATAATATGTGTGTTTTTTATAGCCTCATTATCACTTTTGTTAGCCTCTTGAATTAGCTTAGCCACAGTACAAGATTTTCCTGACCCTGTAGAACCAACAACTGCTAGATGTTTTGAAAAAAACTTATCTCCATCAACCACGATATCAACGTTCTCATTTGCACTATGCTTTGAAAAAACAAACGGCTGCTCTCTCTTTTCAAAAATAGCCTTGAATTCTTCTTCTAAAAGAAGACTAACTGAAGTCGGAGGAATACTAATATTTTTAATTCCTTTTTTAAATAATATTTCTCCATCAATGCTTTCTAGTTGACCTATAGGATATGTATCTAGTAAAAAGTGACCTTTAGGTTGGTCATTTTGTTGAACTACACTATCACCTAACAAATCTTCAGCCATTTTAAAACTTTGAATCATGGCGATAATTGATTTATCATTACCATCTTCAATTTTTAAAAATGAACCTATTTTTAAATCCACTCCTGTATTTTCAGATTTCCATTTATTAAAATCTATAATTTCAATGACAATTTTATTATTTTCAAAACTGCGTACACGCAATTGATCGTCTTTATCCACTCTTATCAACCTCCAAATAATTGCAAAATTTCTTGCTCGTTTAAATTATTTATAATAAATTTATTCATGTTAGAATAATTATCCAGTAATGCATAATCCTCTACATCATCTATAAAAATATGCAGTGGATAATCAAATAAAATATTTTTTTGGTGCGAGTTAAAAGTTTTAAAAGATATTAATTTGTAATTATAACTTGCATTTTCTATTTTTTGCCTATTTCCTTGTAAAGTAATTAATGGTGCTTTGTTAAAATACTTATGATTAAAATAAAACTCTTCATATCCATCATTAAAAACTAAATCAAGATTTTCTAAAATCGTTATTTGAGAAAGTTCTCGCTTTAATTTTTTTAATTGTTCCTCATCTGAATTAATTATTAGAGTAATGGGTTTTACATCTTTTCTTTCACCTGATACAAAAAATTTTTTTGCTAAATCAATGATAAATCTGGATGTTTTTGAATTAATGGTTGGTAAATAAAAAACATGTGACGTTGTATATGGTTTAACATTTTTAAAAGATAGATATTTTTTCAAAGTGGCTATATATTTATCCTTTCCATACAAACGTTGAATTATTGCTGCTTCATTTTTCAAATAATTTTTAGTTAAATAATCTATAAATTCTCGCTTAGTTATCTTCCTAGAATCCGGATTTTTTTGAATTGCTAATTTATTGATATAAAAAATAGCATTTGAAAAATAGCCCACCTTACTTTCAATTTCATTAACTTGAAATACATTCTTAATCACATCAATTAATTTTTTATAAGCATCATCAAATTTATCAGCTTTGGAAAATATTAAATATTTTAAAAACTTTTCTTCTAACTCTTCCGACCATGTATTATCTTTTAAGATACTTTGGGCTTCTGTATAATTTAAAATTGTATTAAGCTCTATAGTAGTTGTTATTAAATTCGGAGATATTTGTTTTCTTTTTTCATCAATCCCAAAAAAACAAAACAGAGTATATTTTGTTTTCCACTTTTTTTCTTTTGAATAGTTTTCAATAAAATGTTTGAACATCAAAGCTATAGGTTTTTGAATAGCTGAGAGTGTATACTTTTTTGCTTCATGATACTTGTATTGAACTAATTCTTCTTCCTTTACTGTAGAAACATCTAAATCTTCAATACCTTCAATAGTAAAAGAAGTATCTTCATTTTTTGTCTCTAAAATTTTAATCACTGTTTGTATAAATTGATATGTAAACCCCATAATACCCGCTTCTGCGCTTCTCTTACTGGCCAATTGAATCATTCCCTTTAACTTTATTAAAAAACAACTAAATATTTTATTTACAAAGATTATCTGATTATAAAACCTAATGTGTGGACTTCATTCCAAATTAAAAATTTGCTGTTGCTATGTTGTTTCCTCTTGTAAGCTAAATCTTATATACGCCTATTATACCATTTAAATGGAAATAGTAATTATCAAATAACATTATATTCTATTTTACAAAAAACTTATGGCCTATGATATTCATATCATTTTATTAATCATTAACTTTGCTCTATGTTTATAGCCTTTTTTACTATGCTTTACTTTTCATACGACTATATTTCTTCGTCCTAGATTTTCAAGAATCGCTCTTTCTCATATCTCGTTACTATTAACTATACTCAATGACAAACCACTAATTAATCAATCTCATAGAAAATAAAGTCAGCATAAAGAGTGCATGATTCTTGCGTTTTACTTCTAAATTTTTAAACTCCTTACTATTAAACGAATTAACTGGACTTAATAGATTGTAATTCTTTGTATTCTTCTAACTCTTGCAATACATGTTCAAATTCAATTAATTTCTGGACTTGCTATAAAGATTGATTTTCGATTCCTCTTACCAAAGATTTTTACACACCATTGTTTCATCTATCATTTTTCACTTTTTATTAAATTAAATAGATGATTTAAATGCATGTATCGTATATTTCATACTACAACTATATACTATACTCAAAAAACACTTATATGGATATTTCATCCATATAAGCAGGTCTTATCAAATTCTATTTTAAATGCATAATTTTTATGTTGGAGTGGAATAAAGTTTGATTAAAAGTACATTGCAAATGTTGATTTTATAATAGAAGAAACCCACGTATTTTGAATAAAGATTGATCAAAATGCGTGGGTTTTAGGTTCGAAGTATTGAAGTTTTTATAAAAAAAGATTGATTAAAAAGAGCTTTGTAAAATATTTTCAATTTGAATAGGAACATGAATACGATCTCTTGCTACTACTGTATCTTCATAAACAATATAACATTCTACGAAATGATCTCCATTGAAATCTGCTGATTCTGTACGCTTTTCCATTCCCTTTTTTATTTGCCCTCGAATACAGTTTCTACGAATTGCTTCGTCACCTCTATTCAGAACTTTCCAATATATATCGAATTTAATTTTTTCATCCGAACTAAAGCTATTTATTTGGTTACGTTCTTTAATAATTTGCTCAAATTCATTTTCAACAATAAAAAATTCAAGTG
This sequence comes from Kurthia sp. YJT4, assembly GCF_030219945.1. NCBI lineage: Bacteria > Bacillati > Bacillota > Bacilli > Caryophanales > Caryophanaceae > Kurthia > Kurthia sp. YJT4. The sequence continues at coordinate 2,909,668 of NZ_CP126689.1, forward strand.
TCCTTTGGCGTTTAATTCTAATTTGACCTTTCAAAAGGTCTCTTAAAAATGTCGGTCTATAACCATCTTGTTTAATAATACAGTCAACTTTAAGCGAATAACGTATATCAACTCTAAATTTATTTTCAATGAATTCCTCGGTGTTAGTTGCTCTAGTATAAGCAGATTCAAAGTAGGCAACAGATTTATTAACTGTTTCTGGAACTGGGAAGGTTTGGCCAAATAAATATACTAGCGTTTCATATAAGTCTGTACTATCTTCATCTAAATCTTTAATTTTGTTATAAGCCTTCTTTGCTTTCTTTACGAACTTACACTTTTTATTGTAGACTTTTTGATTACTGCCTAGAGCATACCAATATGCTTGATCTTCATTCAAATCTTTTAAATACTTAAATAAGTCTTTTAACAAATCTAAATAATCAGTAAAATCTGCAGAATAATATTTAGAATTTGCGTTCAAGAATTTGTAGACTAATGTATCAAGCAGTAATCCGCCAAATTTAAACCCAATGTTATTTTTCCAAGCTCTAACTAAATAACAGACATAGCTAAAATTATTATTGGTAGTAATATTGAAAGCAGCTGCTTCATCAATTTCTGGAATAGGGTTTGTTTTTTTCCAACTCCCTCCGTTATTTGTATCTGGATATAAGTAGGAACCATCCGTTTGTTCAAATGCAGGACAAACTTCAACAATCTTTTTTAAACTTTCAAAACTTACAACTACAACTTGTCCGTCACCTCGAACAATTGTTTTTGGATAAAGTTCTTTTATTTCTTTTTTTATGTCTTGTAGTAGCTTTGATTGCCCATTGCCCTTATATTCATCATATTGCTTCTTTTTATTGGTTGGTAAAATAAATAGCATGTCTACATCACTAAATGATTTAATCGCAGTTTTTCTTCCAAGTGATCCAACAATCTCGCAGTGCTCTGTTTCGCTTTCACAATCCTCATAATAAGATTTATTTAATCTTTTTGTGATTTTTTTAACTCGCTTAGTCTCTTCTTCAATATCTTCAATCTTTAAAGAATCAATAAACTCTTCTATATGCGTAGCTAACATACCGTATCCCCTTTGCTTCTAATTTTCAATACAAAACTTTATTACAAAACTTAAAATTGTAATAATTATAATAACAATCCACATTCTCAAAGACATTGGAAATCTATCTTTCCAAGTAAAGCTTTTTTGCTCATCAATCCATTCATGCTGCGCTTGATAAAAGAATTTATAATGAGCATACCAATCACTAAATGTTATTTGCTTTGTGATGCTTATGGCATAATAGTCATTCAACAGTTTTTGTAGTTTTTCTTGCTCTGCATTGGTCACCTCAGATTCAGTAGAACTCTTTGTCTGATAATACATATCTTTTAATTCATTATGAATTTCTGTTAGTTTTATGCCAGCTTTCATATAATCTTCTTTATTAGAGTTGTATAGGTTTATTTGCAGTGCAACAACACTTACTAAAATAATCACAAGAGACACTTCTTTGCTATAGTCAAAAGACGGTGCATACAATTGCCATATCCCGATTAATAATGTAATCAAAGCTATTCCACTTGGTACTTTTTCAACAATATCATGGGTTGCAAAATGCTTTTTAGCGCCAAACATCACATTATAGCCATGTTCTGCTAACGACTTTAAAAAAATTTCTTTTTTCATATTAACTCCTTTTCTATTGAAAAAGCATTCTAATATTACGTAATACTAGAATGCTTTTTGATTGTTATATAAACATTTGTTGCATAAATCCTTTTTTTTGTTTTTGAAGTAATTCTAGTTTTTTTTGGTGAAAACTGATAATATCATCTAACTTTTTGAAGAACATACCTATTTTCACTTGTTCATCTTTATTAATAGTAAACTGAATGTCTTCATTTTTTAAAATAGTAAAGTGGCGTTTATATCCTTGAGGATCTGGTTTGTATCTCTCTAATGTGGCAAATAGGTATTTGCCATCAAAATTATCAGCCCCAATGATTTTAACTCCATCAGTTGCAACAAAAAACGGTTCTTTAGGCTTATATAAAGAAACAGTATGGTCACCAAATAAAGATACATCATCAAAATCTTCAAATGGCTCTCCATCAGCATAACCAACTACTGGCTTGTCTCCTTGCTGAATCACCTCATATTTTCCAGATTGACTTGGATTCATCAAATAAGATTGAAATGGATAAGTTTTTAGTATTTGTGCAAACTTACTCTGTTCCCATTCCCCTGTAAATCCATCAAACCGCATCTCTGGCTGTGTCTCACCAGCTTTAGGAAACATCTTTTGCAGGAATCCTTTTTTCTGTTCTTGCAGCAAATCAATTTTTTGTTGTTGGAGTTGGATTTTTTTATTTAATAAATTAAAGAAATCACCTATCTTTTTCTGTTCTTCTATAGAAGGCTTAGCTATTACCAATTCTCCCAAGACTTTAAAGTATAATCGAGTTCGCGTGCCACCTTTTTTCTGCAAGACACAATGCTTTTTAAATCTAGGAGAATTATTGATATAGTTAAAAAAATACTCATCTGTTAAAAAATTATTTGTCTTAAAAACAGGATACTCTGGACTTACTAACCCTAAATTATATTTCGTATTGTAGTTAATATGAAATGTATTATCATCACTCATTTGGCGATAAGTAAAAGTGTTTTTCGGAATTATAGAATATCCTTCTATATCTTTTTCTTCTCTACCATTAAAATATTCAGAACGCGGAAATAGACCCATTCTAGAAGAAGTCAGTACAACACCTTTAGTTGTATCTGTCGCTTTTTCTTCAATCTTTACTAATAAATTTGATAGTTTATTTTCTTCCCATTCCCCATCAAACTCTTTAAATCTCAACTTTGGTACGTTCATCTCCTACACCCCCAATTCTTTGAAGTATGCAGCGAGTTCTTCGTCCACTTTCGCAATTTCGGCATCAATGGCTTCGAGCTGTTTTGCGACTTCGGCTAGATCTACTGGTTCTTCTTCTTCGAATGTGTCGACGTAGCGTGGGATGTTTAAGTTATAGTCGTTTTCACGAATTTCATCTAATGTTGCTGCGTATGAATATTTATCAATCGTTTCGCGGCTTAAATACGTTGCGACGATTTTTTCAACATGCTCATCTGATAAGTGGTTTTGGTTTTTGCCTTTTTCAAACTCATTTGATGCATCAATAAAGATGACGTTATCATCGTGTTTACGGCATTTTTTGAATACTAAAATACATGTCGGAATGGATGTACCGAAGAAAATGTTCGCTGGTAAACCGATGACCGCATCTAAATAGTTTTTCTCTTCAATTAAATATTTACGGATCACGCCTTCTGCAGCGCCACGGAATAATACACCGTGTGGTAATACGACTGCGAATGTACCGTTGTCGTCTAAATGATGGATAAAGTGTTGGACGAATGCGAAGTCGGCTTTTGATTTTGGTGCCAGTTTCGCATAGTTACTGAAACGCTCGTCATCTTGGAATTTGTCATCTGCACTCCATTTCGCACTGTATGGCGGATTGGCAACGATGGCTTCAAATGTTTCGCCCATATGCTGAGGATCTTCCAATGTATCGGCATTTTTAATGTCGAAGTTTTGGTATGGAATATCATGTAGTAACATGTTCATGCGTGCTAAGTTGAATGTTGTTGATACTTTTTCTTGACCGTAATATTTGTATACTTTCGCTTCTTTACCAACGCGTAATAATAATGAACCCGATCCACATGTACCATCGTATACGCTTTTAACTTCTGTTTTACCAGCTGTCACGATTTTTGCTAAAATACGTGACACTTGTTGTGGTGTATAGAACTCACCAGCTTTTTTACCAGCGTTTGCGGCGAATTGAGAAATCATATATTCATAAGCATCACCTAATACATCGATTTCTACGTCGTCTTGTAGGAACGGTATATCGGCAATATTCACAATCACTTTTGAAATTAGCTCTGTACGTGCTTTTACCGTTTTGCCGAGTTTTGTCGAGTTTAAATCCATATCATCAAATAAGTTCTCGAAGTCTTCTTGGCTATCTGCGCCCATTGTTGAAGCTTCAATTGCTTTAACGCCATTTTGAAGCGTTTCAACGTCGAAATCACCGTTTACACCTAATTCAATTTCTTTCACGAATGTAGAGAATAAGTATTGTGGTGTAATCACATAACCTAATTCTTCGATTAAATATTCTTGTAAATCTTCACGATATTCTTCATTATCCCAAGCTTCCACAAATGTTAGTGCATCTTCTTCAAGTAATTTACCTGCACGAGCTTCAACCTTTTCTGATAAATAGCGGTAGAAAATTAAGCCTAAAATATAGTCTTTAAATTCACTCGCATCCATTTGACCACGTAAGTCATTGGCCATTGCCCAAAGTTTTTTGTGCAATTCTGCTTGTTGCTGACGTTGTTTTTCACTTGTTGTCATATTAATGACCTCCTAATTGTTCGATACTCTCTACCATTTCATAATGAAGGAGTAGTTGTTCTAATCGATTCTTCTCTTTTAAAAGCGCTGTTTTTCTCTTTTTTAATTGTGCAATCTTCCCTAATACTATTTGTTTTTCAATATTGGGTAGTTTCAATTCAATTTCTTTTACATTCGATAACTTCAATGAAGAAATAATGCTTCCTTCTGTAAATAATGCGATTTGCTTTTGAATAGAAGGATGTTCATTGAATAGCCATTCCATAAAGTGCACATCTACTTTTTCAAAAAAGCTTATTTTCATAAAATTATTTGTTAATAAAAGACCTTGATATTGCGGAGGAAACCATGCAACCTTTTGTGTTAATGTATGTAACACGAGGCTTTCCGGATCAGTTAATACTTCTTGTTTAATCTTTTCTTTATTTACATAAATCGATCGGTCTTTTTCTTGAGAAATTCGATAATCAATTCCAAGTAAATGATTAAACTCTTTTAATGTTACTAACTGCATCTGGACACTATCTTCACTTAGATTAGATATTTCAACTCGATTTGTGAAAACACCTTGTGTAACATCTGCACATTCTCTTAACTTCATCGCATAACCTCCTTTATAAACACCATATTAAACGATATTTTAAATAATATCAATATAAAAAGTCGTTTATTTGCGATATTTTTTAAAATAACATAAAAAAAGAGAGGCTATGCCTCCCTTTTCTTACGCTCCATATTTTGCAACTTGTTCTTGAATAAAGTGTTTAATCTTTTTAATCGCCTTATTTTTCTTTAAAAATGATCCTGATAATTGGTCCATAATTGCACGATCTTCAATGAGATTAGCGTATTCATAAGTCGCTACTTGTTCTTTTAAAACAGATTGCTCTAATCCTACTTCACTTGCAAATGTAGTCATTTCTTCTTCTTGTACTACTTCTTCATATTTTGAATATTCATCAAGAATCGATACATTTGTACCGAGCTGTGGCACAATTTTATCTAAGAAGTTATGAATCAGTTCAACTTTTAGACGTAACTTTTCATCTGACGCATGATCTAACTCTTGTTTGATTAACTTAATCTCTTGATCACGTGTTTTTTCATCATTCATTGTTAAATTAGCAATGAGATTCATAATATAAGTTACATTAATTTTATCTGTGTGCATAAGCTCTAGTTCAAAATCAATATCTTGCAAGATAGATTCCTTAAATGGATTCTCTTTCTTCAAACGATCATGAATTTTGAAGTATTTACTCTTATAGTCTTCATAAGATTGCTCTGTAATTTGCAGTTCATCTTCATCAAATTCAAAGTCAGAAAATGATTGCAGTCGTTGAAGCATTTTCGTTACATTTTTGAAAGCCACAATAAATTCTCGTTGATCTTCTTCAGTTTGAAGTGTGTCTACTTGCTCAGGCGATACTGCTACTTTTTTCAGACCTTTTAATGCTTCTTTAAATTTTGCTAGATAGGCATCATAGTTTTGCATTAAAACATCATCAACAGAATCTGTTTTAGAAAACAAACGAATTGTCGCATCTGTTTGATTCTTTAAATTGCGATAACAAACGACATTACCATAAGGTTTTGTCGCCTTTTCTACACGGTTTGTACGGCTATAAGCTTGTAATAAATTATGATATTGCAAGTTTTTATCGACATATAATGTATTAAGTGGCTTACTATCAAATCCTGTTAAGAACATATTTACAACGAGTAAAATATCAATTTGCGCATTTTTCATCTTTTTCGATACGTCAGAGAAGTAGCGATCCCATGTATCGGTTGAATAGTCTGTTCCAAACATTTTATTATAATCGACAATCATACGGTCTAATGCTTCACGTGAATGTTCTTCTGTACCATCACTTTCTTCGTTCGCACCAAATGAATAAATCCCTGCAATTTTCAAGTTATGATTTTTCGATTTAAATAAATCATAGTATTTAATTAACGTTTGAATCGAATCTACCGCAAAGATACCACAATACCCTTTACTTTTTGCGCGACGGTTGTGATTATCGACAATATGTTCTGTAATCATATTTAAACGCGTAGGGTGATGTAATACCTCATCTGTATCAATACCTTCCACTTTTGTATCATCAGATTCATCTGCTTTTGATTGGAATGTACTAATATATTCAACTGAAAAACCTAATACGTTCCCATCACGAATCGCATCTTTAATTAAATAGTTGTGTAAACATTTTTCAAATAAATCTGCAGTTGTACGACCATCCTGACTTTTATTTTCTTCAAAACGTGGCGTACCTGTAAAACCAAAGTATTGTGCATTTTGGAAGTGATGATCGATATCTTTTCGCATATCGCCGAATTGGCTACGATGGCATTCATCAATAATGAAAACAACATGTTCTTGTTTATACGGTTCCATGATTTTTTCATAACGTGGATTTTTAACTGCATTACTCATTTTTTGAATAGTCGTAACGATGAACCGTTTCATCGGATCTTTAATTTGCTTAATTAATTCCTCTGTTTTATCTGTGCGATCCACAGAACCTTTTTCAAACTTATTAAATTCTGCAGTCGTTTGGCTATCTAAATCTTGACGATCGACGAGGAAGAACACTTTTTTAATGCTCTCCTCATTCGCTAATATTTGTCCTGCTTTAAAAGAGGTTAACGTTTTCCCAGAACCTGTCGTATGCCAAATAAAACCGTTATTATTCGTTTCATTCGCACGTTTCACTAATGCTTCTACTGCATACACTTGATACGGACGCATCACCATTAATGCTTTGTCCGTATCATTAATAATCATGTAACGACTAACCATTTTTGCTAGATGGCATGGTTGTAAAAATACTTTCGTAAACTCTTGTAAGTTCGTAATAATATTATTTTCTTCATCTGACCAAAAGAACGTAAAACCAAACTGAATATCATAATCCGAGTTTGAGAAATATTTCGTATCAACACCATTACTCACAACAAAAATTTGCAGGAAATGATACAGTCCCTGAAATGAATGACGACGATAGCGCTGGATTTGATTAAAAGCTTCTTTGAAATCAAGTCCGCGACGCTTTAACTCGATTTGAACAATAGGTAATCCATTGATGAAAATGGTCACATCATAGCGATTTTCATACTTTCCAAACATCGTTGTTTGTGTTGTTACTTGGAATAAGTTTTTACACCACTGTTTTGTATTCATTAATTCTAAATATAATTCTGTTCCATCTTCACGTTCTATAAGTAATTTATCACGTAAAATTTTAGCCGATTCATAAATACTTTTACCTTCTATTGCTACTAGCACACGCTTAAATTCTTTATCTGTTAATAATTGGCCATTCAATTTTTTTTCATTAAATTTATTTAATTGTGCACGAAAGTTAGTTAAGACAGATTGATAATCAGATAATTGAACGGTTTCATAACCTTGTGTTTGCAGTTGCTCAACTAGATGCTTCTCTAATTGTGCTTCAGATTGATACCCCACGTGAATGCCTCCTCATATTTTTCTTATCTTATTATAACATTAATACAAAAATAGGAACTTCAAAGTGTATATGTACTTTAATTTTCTATTGAATATATCACTTTAATATAGAAAGTACGATAATTTATTAAAAATACCACATATAAAAAAGCTAATCTGATTAGACAACCACCTTTCGATAGATAATCTAGTCTGTGTAACTTTGAAATATAGTTTGAGCAAAAACACCTCGTAAACCCTTATTAAACGATAAATAAGAAGAATCCATTTTGAAAAAAGATTGATCAAAACGGATTCTTTCTTTATGAAGTATTACACTATTTTTATAAAAAAGTTTGATAATTCTCTACTGTATTCTTCAAAACAGTACCCAATTACGAAAGATCTTATTTTGATAATAACCCCATTATTTCTCCTTCATCATTAATCAACCCCTTAATTTTAGCTGTTGATCTTCAATGAAATATATACAATCTGCTACACAATCAATAAACCTGCGATCATGTGATACGAAGATAATAGTGCCTTTATATGCTGTAATAAATCTTTCTAACGCTTCAATAGCATAGATATCTAAAAAATTGGTTGGTTCATCTAACAATAAAATATTATACTCTCCTAAAAATAATTGACATAATTGTAGACGAATCGCTTCACCACCACTTAATGATTTTACACTTTTTAATATATCTGTGCCGACAAACAACATGGAATGTAGAACGCTTCGTAAAAATCTCTCATCGTATTCAGAACGATTTTTCAGAAATTCCAATACCGTTTCATCCCTTGTATATTGATAGCTCATTTGACGAAAGTATCCAATTTTTGCTTTTGGTGAAATTGTTAAACCGGGCGCATTGATAGCAATATGGTGGAGTAAAGTACTTTTGCCAGCACCATTTTTACCCGAAATTGCAATTTTTTTACCAAGCGGCATTTGAAAACTTACTTCATTTAATAATACTTTGTTATCCGCTTGAAGAGTAAATCGGTCTGCCATTATCGGAAATTTATTATGCAGCTCTAAATTTCTCGATTGATGGAAGTTTATTTGCCTATCCTCTTTTACAGCATCGACTTCCTGAAGTTTTTCCATTCGTTGCTCAATGGCCTTTGCTGCACGCTGCATAGCTTTTTGGCTCGTACCTTTGGATTTTGTCATAAAGGACTTATCCGGCTTTGCATTCGCATCTTTTTTTGACAATCGACCTGCTTGTGCAACTTTTTCAGCTTTCTTCATTTTTTCTTGTGCTGCTTTTTCTAGCCTGCTCTTTTCTTTTATGAACTGTTCATGTGCTTGACTCTGCTGTTCACGTTCTAACTTCTTTTGTGCCATGTAGTCGCTGTAATTTCCTGAATAGATTCGTACCTTACCTTCATGAACTTCCCAAATTGTCGTAACTAGTTCATCTAATACAGAACGGTCATGACTAATTAATACAAGCGCTCCGTAGTAATACCTAAGTTCATCGAGCAAAAACGAAATCCCCTCTTGGTCTAAGTGAGTAGTCGGCTCATCAATTAATAAAGCTTCATAATAATGAGTAAACAATTTAGCGAGTTTCATCCTTGTTTGTTCCCCACCGCTTAGCTGATTAGAGTCTTTTGGTACGTCTAATTTTCCAAGTAACACTGGATCAGCATCACGTACTGATGGAGTTTCAAGTTGCTCAAAATAGCCATTCTCAACAAGCCGATTCACCTTTCCCGTTGTTGGCTTAATGATACCCGCCAGTAATTTTAGTAACGTGCTTTTACCTGCACCATTTTTACCGACTATGCCGATACGGTCAAATTGGTGTACAGCTAATCTTTCAATCTTTAAAACCTCTTTATCTAGATATGTCACTTCTACATTTTCTAATTCAAAACAGATTTGTTCCATCTTTCGCTACCCCCGAAATATTTTTATTCCGTATCGATAGCTAGAATCGATACGAGCCTCTTTCTCAAAACCAAGCTCGTATCAAAAGAATAGTAAAAATTGCATGAAATTCCCCTCCTATTTTGCTTTCCTTACGATAACAGCATTTAATACAATTAATATACCTGTAATCAAAAATAATACGGCCACATTTGTTAAGTGGATCAGAACCCCAGCAAATGCGTAACCCAACGGTGTTGCAAGTAATGCCAAACTTCCAACAAAACTAAACACTCTCCCAAGTAAATGAGGTTCAATTTCGGTTTGGATAAGAGCATAAAACGGAGCTGAAAATAATGGACCAGACAATCCCACTAGACCAGCCATTACGATAAATCCATAGAATAAAGTTGATGGAAGTGTGCCAGAAATGAATAAGGCAATCCCCATCAGTATCATTCCGCTAACAATGAGTTTCAATTTTTCAAATCGATCTCCGAAAATCCCCATTAATATACCACCAAAGATGAGGCCAACAGCAAAAACAATTTCGATTATTCCAGCTTCAACTACGCCCTTCTCGAAATGATTTCGTGTCATAAGCGGAAAGTAAGTGCCTAGCGGAATATACAGCACCGAAACAATCGTAATCGTGACTGTTAACCTTAATAAAACAGGATGTTTTACAAGTGCATGATATCCTTCTTTCATATCGCTGATAAAACTAGAAGAATCAACAGTTTCTGAACTCTGTACATTTGGAATGTGAATAAATAGCAAAATACTACTAGCAATTACTGCCCCAAAGACATCTAGTAATAGAACCCACTCAACGGAGCTTATCGCTAGTAATGACATCCCCGCTGCTGGACCAACAATATTTGATATAGAAGCCACTGTCTGTCCCCATCCAGAAACTTTTGTCAAATGCTCTTTTGGGGCTATTAGTGGAATAGACGCTTGCATAGCCGGCATATGGAATGCAGTTGCTAATGAACGAACGATCAATACAATTATCACCAATATAATACTCGGATCATAAAAATACATTGATACAAATAAAGCTAAACTTCCAAGTGCAACCGTCATATCTGCAATTATCATAATCACTTTTCGTGAATAACGATCAGTAATAGTTCCTGCAAAAGGACCTAACAATGCTTGTGGCATAAATCCAGCCAGTCCTGCTAATGTTAAAATCAGTGGAGAACCTCCTGATGTATCTGTTAACCACCAAATGATACTAAATTGAACAGCAGCACTGCTTAATAGTGAAAAGAACTGCCCTGTAAAAATCGCAATAAATTTCCGTTTCCAATTCATATTATCCATTTTCCCTACCTCCAAATAATAAAAAAATCACAAGCATCTGCTTGTGATTTTAGAGTAAAGGGAAAGAGATCCATCCTTATTTTTTGTGACTTGTAGAAAGTCATCACTAAACATACCTAGCTCTAGCATGAGCATGGCTAAGAAAGTGAAAAAGATAAAAATAAAGAAAGGCAGAACAAGTCGCCTTTCTCATCATAACATCTTTCCATCCCAAATAAATCAAACAGTATATTGCCTACATCAAAATAGTTAGACAAACCACAAGTATGGATTGGGTGGATTTTTGAAATGAAGATTATTAAAAAAGGACAGACTACTCCCGTTTACTCTGTAAATACAAACAGAGCCTTTGAACGTATTTAATTACTTGTTCAAAGATAGGGAACGTAGTCTCATAGAATGTGTCATTTTTAATAATCCTCCTAATAGTTTATAAAATACATTAGTAATTATATATTTTTAATAAAAAAAGTCAAGTTAACTAAGACTATTTTTCTTGCACTGTACTGAATACCCTTTGGCATAAATACCAATATTTCAAAACTTAATATATATTTATCATAAATTTCTTCTGTTATGTGGTATTTTGGATAATGGCCCGTTTGCAGAAAAAAGATTACGGGTAGAAACTATAATCTCCCTTTCCATTTACTATTTTATAGATTGTTCTGCCTTGTATCAAGTGTTTGCCGTGCTTGCATAAAAAGTTGCATAAACAATGTTCCACTAAAAAAGAGACAAATGGCCGTTATATCAACGTTTGTCGCTTTTCCCTATGCCCCCAAACTTCCATTTGGGAACGTTATTATATTTATTGATGTATACGTTATAAATCCTTTTTAAACTACAGCACTTTCGTTTGTTTAAGTAGATTACTTCACAAATATAATAAATAAAATCTCATTTAACTATACTATCTACCAAAAAACAGGGTAACAGCGAGCTGGATTTAGGTCAAGGTTTCGGACACACAAAAGTTAAGTTTTTGTTTTGTCGCAACCACCATTTATGGAGTGTTCCATTTAAGTGTATTAAAAGGATTATTTATTAAACGTCTGAGATTTTACTGAATACCAACTTTTTAAAGTTACTCGTGTGCTTTACTTTATAAATCGCTAGGCTCTTTTCCCATTTAACTAAACCTTCTTTTAACCAACTACCTGAGCTGAATATAATGTATTTTAGTAAAGGCTCAATATGCAATTTAATATTTGAACAATCTAAGGATGTAATAATTAAAGTAGAAACACTACGCCCAGCGCGTTCAACTTCTAACAATGCAACTTCTTTTCCATTCCTTAGTTTTACATATGCCACTATATACTTTCTAGGAGTAATGCCATCATCTAAAAACGCAAATGAACGCTCTCCTATGTCAGTTAACTCACCAACATATGCCTCCACACTTTCTACAAAATAAGCTCTTGATAACTCATTTAATACTTCTTTAAAGTCCGCTAATTCACCATTAACATATGTATTTTGTAATGACTTAACTTCTAAGCCTCTTAATAGACTTGTTCCGCCAATATCCCCCATTGAACGGCTGTTATTAACTGCTTTGACAGTCTTTTTAGTGTTGTGATCAATTCCCTCGCGTTGTTTGGATGAAGTTATTCTTTGTTTAGTAATTACTAGAGCATCTACGTATTCATGAGTTAAAGTATCAGTCATTACTTCATCAAATTCATTTGTACGTCCATCAACTGTTACATCCGCTTCATAATCGCCTGAAGTTGAAAGGGGGAGAATTATACGTTTTCTTGGTTCATTCGATTTTTCATGACGAACAAGGCTAGGGTGAGTAATTTCCAAATTAGAAACCTGCAATTCTTTATCTAGCATCGCCTTAATATATAGAACTGTATATCCTGTTGGTGTTTTTTTCACACGTAGCTTTAGTTTGATTGGTGTTTGAAATGGCCATTCAAACTTAAGAGAGTCATTAAAATGAAAATTACTAGCTATACTTTCATATACTTTACGAGCGTTATTGTTCATTAATAGCCACACTAAATGATGTAAATACTCGTTCTTTAAATACTTTGCATTGTATGAAGACGCGAAGTGTAATCGTAATAAATCCGACTCATATTGTTCTGTGAAATATAACGGGAAAGAGTTCATTTCAAATAAACAATTCAACAGGAATGCATTCGGTGCAATGATTCCTCTAAGCACTTCAATTAAAGGTAGGTAGAAACGCTCCCCATTGTATTTGATAACGAAAGTTTGCGATATTTCTGTATATTTTGTCCCGCGTATTGAATAGTTTTGTTCAAAATAGCCAACGTAATTTGGATCTATTGTAATGATAATTTCTTCAGTTTGGTTAGGTGAGATAGGTTGCGTAATAACCCCATCTACGTAATAATGCTGGATTCTTAAAGAAGCTAATACAGTCCAATCAACTATTAACTTTTCAGTTGTATAATATCCATTAACTTTTCCACTAAAATAAACTGGCAGCACAATCTTTTTTTCGTATCTAAAAGGTGCACCGATCCATTCTAATTTCACGCGTGCACCTTGATCAAACGGCCAATTCTTAAGCTTTATATCTTTGCTTTTCATCGATTCCACCTTCCTGTAAATACGCCTCTAATATTGACCGAATCGTTTTAAAATCCTTTGACTTTATCCCTGCCAATCTTTGAACACGCCACAATTTCACATCGCTTGATTCATTTTTCAAATTATCAATGATTCTACAGCATCTGCGAATTTGAAATTGTTCCACACTTTCCGTAATTTGCTCAAGTAAACGCTTTGTAATAGGCAGCTGTTCTAAATGTCTTTCAAGATTGGCTATTATCCCTAAACGTTTACCTAAAAGAGATGTCGTAATTCGAATAGGCTTCTCAGACGCCCATAATTGCTCATATAGCGTTTTTATTGCAATTGTATATTGTTTGTCTCTTTTACTCCAATCGACGGTCTTAACCTCGTTATAACGCTTTTGATGGGCTGGTAATATACTAAACAACCATTCTTTATCGTGACGGTATAAATACATATATTCTTTTTGGTAAGTTTTACGTAATTGCGTTCTACTTGATTGCGGATGCTTTTGCACAATCGTAATAAATTCAGCTTTATATGAATCTAAGTTTGATACTGTAATAGGAACCTTTTGCTGGTCCTGTTTGAATGATGGCTGTTCTAAATATTTTTTTACGGTTTTAGAATCTACGCCTAACTCTCTTGCAATTGCTCTGATACTTATGTTTTCACATGAAAGTTCAATTAATTTTTGATGCCATACATGACCAAACTCTTTTACTCGACCTATCTTGAATATGTCTGTCGATTGTTTTCTTGCATAAATAAACCCACATGAGCATGTAAATGTGCCAATTAAATTTTTCGTTTTAGAATCCCTTGTTACGTCTACATCTTGAATGATGAACTGCTTGTAATGTGATGCAGCCTTATTTAAACAAGGAAATGGACCATTACCAAATGCACCTTGATCAGCTGAAGTAGTTCCAAAACTCTCTATATCCTGTTGTAAAAAATCCAGCAGAAATAAATGACGTAGCGGATGTACATGACGCTTGGAATTACGCAATAACACCTTCAACCAATTATATTCGTATGCCTCGTTTAATTCACTTTCATACAGTTGCAAAAAGTCCTTTGGGAAATGTGACTCGAACGCTTGATATAACTCCTTTTGTCGCACACAATTTGAGGCTGTTATTAAATTGCGCTCTCTTAATAACGCTCGATACTTAGAACTTATGATTTCCCTTGAAAGTCCATGTAAAGGTAATTGCAACAGTTGATATGCCTGCTTTGCTATTGTTACAGCTATATCCTTATATGGATCCGTTTCGTAAATAGCTGTTAAATTCATATGTTTTAATTCAAATCTGACATATTGTATCCGACTATCTGTTGTAGTTGGATATTTACGCAAAGACACTTCATGATGTAGACAATAATTAATTCCTTGAAGCTGATGCTCTCTATGAATGTACGGTTCTCCGTATTGTGCATCATCTGCTTTAGCACATTCGGCACAATAATATAAACCATCCTTTTTACAAACACTTCCCGCAATCATGCCAAGCCTTGTATATAATGCCTGTCCATCTTGTAATACATCCTGCAAAACTTCCTGCTGCCGTGCTTTCGATAAAAACGAAGCATAATACGGATAAATCGTATGGTTGGATAAAAGCGATTCTACCGAGTAATGCGGTCCTAGCTTTTCTGCCAAAACAGAAAAATAGCTGCCAATCTCCACACTCGGTATCACACAACGACTGCCAAACAACTCTTCCAACGTATCTTTACAATCAAGATTCCCACTATAAAAGTGGTAACGAGCAATGGCTGAATACAACAACTCATTTGGATATGGGTTTGTGAAGAAAGGTAGCATTTAATCACCTCATAGACATTAATAAATTATACAAATAACTTATTTGCATCCAAGTCGTAACCGGCATTCTTTAGTTCTTTAAATAAATCCATGTGCCAACCGTTCCCTGAATCATAATTAATATATACAACTCCTGATATATCATTTGGTTTTTCAATATCATCTTTAACTAATGCACACACATTAGACCTCCCCAATCTGCCAATTAAATAACCATGTTCAAATACAACGTTTTGTCTTGCTCTCATTTGTAGTTCATCACTAGCTTTAGCTTTCCCTAAATCACAAGGGGTATAAAGTACAATACCAAAACCTACATCTGCATTATTCTCTATTTTTTCAATAATTGTTGCCCCACCACTAGCTTGTTCATGTAGAATTATAGGTTTCAAGTCTAATCTTTCTAAAAACCTAGCGACAGAGATTTTCACACTCTCATCATGACCATGCACTATAAATACTTTTTTGTTATCTATTTCAACTTGAGAAGGATTCATTAATATATTTTCATAATCTTCCATTTTAATTTTAGCTTCTTTCATTATTTCCGATGTTACATCAAGGGTATAATCATCATCACTAAAAGCTTCTTCTTTAGTCACAATCCAGATAAAATTCTCTGGTAGTTCTGCATCTTTTCTTTCCACTATTGTTTTTATAGGGAATTCCGTAGTTTTAACCACTATTCTAACTACATTTTGAGAATTCAAAAAATAACCATTAAACTGTAGTTCTTCTTTTTTTAAGAATGGTAGAATAGTTTCTTCAATAATTTTATTTTTGTCTTCTTTATCATATTCGTATAAACTTAAGTTTTCACTAGCACCTGGAATATTTGTCACTTCCATAAATACTTGATACAACATTTATTTCATCCCCTTTTTTACAATAATAAAAATTAATAATGCTATATTTATCTAATATTTTCTACAGCTTTATATCTCTATTTTAATGTATCCTTTACTTTTTAATAAATCGTAAGGATGTATTTTTTTCTTCAATGCTTGCTCTCTTAAAATTAGTAAAGGTAATACTTTATCTATAGAAGCTATAGAATTCTTCTTTTCTTTTACTCTTTCATTCATCTCAATTAAATAAGGTATCAGTTTTGATTTCAGAACAATTTCATCCGTATCAGCTGGGGTATCTTCTACTATTTTTTGAGTAGCTTTTAGAATATCTGTTGAAGATAATGAGTGAAATATGCCTAAAGATGCGGCTTCTACGCTTAACGCTTCAATTAATTCTTTCCGCTTGTACTCTAACGTATTCTGACGTTCTTTCATTGCTGCTTGTACTTTACCTTCATACTGCGTATTCTTCTTATGATTCATCATCAGTTCATCTAGATTAATCATAATATCCTCATACTTATACATCGCAGTAAAATCATTATTCCTTATCGCCTTTAGCATTGGCTGAATAATTTTCATATCTTCTTTGGCCGTTTTTTTAATTACTTTAGATGTTAATATTTCTTCTTCATTTTGTTCATCAAATAAAACGCGTTCTTGCGCTAAAATAAACAGATTAACAGCTACCGACGTTATACCTTGGCACTCGTCATAAAACGTCTTTTTAACGTCTTCTGTGAGCTCTGAGCGTGTTTTAAGGCATTGCAATTTCCAAAGCGTTTCAAGAAAGAACTCCCATTCTTCACTTTCTTCGTCCATCCTATCCCAAATAATTGCTCCATCACTTGCCGCGCGTCGAGCTTGACGGAAATTTCCTTTGAACAGTTGCTGCGCTTTAGAAGTACCAATTAGGACTGTAGGAATTCCAACAGTATTAGATAATGTTACAAAGAAATTTAACATCTCTTCTTGATCATTTTTAGCATGTAACAAATGCTGAATCTCATCAATGACGAGTACACCAATCCCGTACATACTAGCTAAAGATGTCATATGGAGAAGCATTGTAGATGTAACTCGATTTAAATAACCGAACTTTTCTAAATAACGAGTTCCTAATAAATCATCGATTGCTTTAAAAAAGCTTTTGCATAACGTAGAGAGGCTTCCATCATATGGACAATCGATTTTCAACCACACTATTTGAGTACGATTAAATGGTTGGTCTTTGTAAATATCATGTTTAATGACTTGAGGATACATTAATAAAAGACGCTCTATTGCTGTCGTCTTACCAATTCCAGAAATCCCAATAATCGAAAGGCTATCGGCAGTTGAACGAATATAATATAAACGATCATCGATATATTTATGAGCTTGTTCCTCATCTTCCCGTAATTCATGCAATACTTTAAGACGTTCAAAAAATGTTTTATCTAATGGGTTTCTAGCTAAATATCCTCTGCGTATCAAAGTTGATAAACGACGTTCTACTTCAAAATGGATCGGTAATGGCTGAATGAAATTTTTCACACGCTTTAATACGTGATAACGAATATTAATATCTTTCTGCTTGTCTTCCTTACTTATCCGTGGGGTTACCATAAATCTATCTAATACGTCATCCTCATTGAAAATAGGCGGAAGAGCTTCTAGAAAAGGGTTATTTTTGTACTCTGGAAGGAGTTGTTGCTTGTAGACCGCTTCCTCATAATCGCCTTTTAAAACAACATTATTCGTCTTCTCCAAACTGCTCATCTCGCTTTCTTTTCAATTTACTCATTATGCCTGAACTCGATTTTTTAGGTGATTCTTCTTTTATTTTTGGGAATTCTAATATTTGTGTAGGTTGTTGATTCATTTTTGCTTCTCTATCAACTAAATCAAATTTTTCCTCTTCTCTTTGTAATGCTTTTTCCGCCTGTCTATTTACCTTTATATTACGAACTTGTTCGGTTTTTGAAGTTGGTTTGGGCTGCTTTTTCTTTTCTGATTTAGCTTTTTTAATAATGTCTTCAATTGTTGCATCCGTATTGATACTGTTATTTTTCTGTTCAACAAACTGCTCTGCCTTTAGTTCTTCAAGATATTCCTGATAAAATTCGATTTCATCTAACGTATTTCCTTTGTATTGTTCGCTTGTATCTAACAAGAAACAAATATCAAAGCTTTTACCATCATTAGATGGGATATAGATTTGATTCATATCTCTAGGGTCATATGCAACTTCAATGCTTGTACTTCTCAACTTCACATACCATTGCTCATTAATAGCCTTATCAGAACCATAAGAAAGCCCTTTAAATTTAATACCCGCTCTAGTAATACGAGCTTTTCCGCGTGGTAATATATTTAGCCTATATATGTTTTTGTCATTTGTAACTTGTAAGCGTCCTTTTTTATTAGCAATACCCCAGGACCAAAGATTAAGTGGGGTAGCCACTAAGCCATCTTCAATCATTGCTTTTTCTAAAGGATATTTATCAATAATTTTTTGATTATGTTGTAGCATTAAATGAATAACAATTTTAGTGAATTCCTTTAAATTTAACGTGGCATCTAATCTATAATCTCGATCTCCACGCTCACGATATTCTTTTTGAATCGCTCCTGGTGCTTTACGTTTTATTTTGCCATTGATGGTACCAAACTGACGTTCAATGACTCCTTTTAAATCCCCACGATAGGCAGAAGTGTTTTCAATTTTGATATTAAAGTTATTAATTAAACTTGTTACTGAATAACCTTCAAACTCGCCTCTATCTGCAATTATAATTTCTGGTAAATGTTTAGCTGGCCATTGTGAATCATTAATATAAATGTCATGTTCTGCACAGAAAGCAACTTTATCTGTAATCATATTATCTAGAGCCATCATCGCACCTATCCAAGAAGGACCTTCTAAACCAACGTATACACCTGTAAATAGCCTTGAATACACATCTATAATTCCGTAAACAACTGGACGTCCAATAATTAAAGAACGATTAAATGAGCTCACTAAGTAAATATCAGCAATCGTGGCATCAACTTGAAATCGAGTACCGGGTCCGTCTGCCTCCTGTGTAGAATTACTCAAAATTGGTCTATGCTTTAGTTCAAACTCTTTTTTACTTTTACGCATAGAAATATCTAACTGTGGATCCTCATACTTTTTAAACCAATAGTAAAATTGGTTATAACTCGGAATTATTGAAGCATCCCACACACTATATTTCACTTCACCATCTTCAACATATTTATTAGAGTAGAAGTCACGTAGTAAAAATTCATATGCATCTGTTAAAGTTATCTGCTCTTTTTTACGGTAGTACTGTTTTATTACATGTGCGAATTGTTTTTTCACATCGTCAGTAATATTAATACCTTCGTTTAAATCATTATTTAAGGCATATTTACGAGGTCTTCCTACTTTATTGGCCCCTGATAAATCTCTTTCCTTACCTTTACCACCTGATTTATTGTAGTCGGGTAGTAAAGCATTTTTATTTAAGCCTCTTTGCCAAAAACGAGTAAATAGTCTTTTTGCCTTGAGCTTTTTCAAATTAAACTTTTCAGCAATTTCGTCAAAGGTTACATCACGCGTTTTCTTTTCAAGCAGCTGCCATTTAAGTTCTTGCCATGAACTATTTATTACTTCCCAATCTCCATCTCGTTTTTCAACCTGCTTTGGAGTTAAATATTTATCATCTTGGCTCATAAAAAACGGGTCTGAAACTGCTAATAAAATACCTGCTTCGATTTCATCCTCAAATGTTTTCAAAGTGACTTTTTTAGGCATAGCAGTATCACCGTTTAGCTCCACATAGTAAACGAATGGATCGTCTAACTCGATAACACGTATTTTATTTTCATTATCTTTATTCACATACTGATACACCTGGTTATAAAAAATCATATTGCTTTCACCTTCTCAGAATAATCCTTATGAACAGATTGGATTTCAATAACACTATTTACATCTAATCTATTCATTAAATCTACTTCAATTGCTTTTGTAATAATCAGATGTTTGAATAGGGTAAGACCACAGCCAGGTGCTAAGTAAAATACCTCGTCTAAACGCGTACAAGCTTCTCTAACTGTTCTATCCTCCGTAAGTAAAGTCGAAATTAAGTGAACGCTAAATATATCAATATCCGCTTCACTAAATTCATTAAAATCTTCAATACTATTTAAATCAGCATAAGAATGTACAAAAGAAATGTTCATCGCCATTTCTTTCGGTACTTCTAACTCTGTTACAATGCCCCAATCAATACCTTTACGTTTCCAGTACTCTCGTTCGATTTCAAATTTTTCAATGACGCGTTTATCCATAAGGTCATTCTTATATTTTAATGTTCGAGCTACATTGATAGGCTTTCCTTGTTCCATTTTCGTAACTACAAAATCCGTTGTCATAACAATTGGCTCTTTCGTTTCAGGATGTGCTGGATGTTTAATACCCAACTCATTTGCAATAATCATTGTTTCCTCTAACTCTAATAATGGAAATTGCTCACGAATATCAACTACATAATCGGAATATTCCAACAAATAAAAGTAGTTACGTTCTAAGTCTGATAAAAACTCATACTGTCGAGGAATTTTAATACCTTTTAAGCGAGTGGAGCGACCAAGAGATGATACATCTTGAATAACTAGCCATGGCTTGTAATCTATTCCTATTCCTTGACCAAGACCGTCTTTTAGCTTTTTCTCTATCGGTGTTGTTCGTTTGCGTTTGGACAATTAAAATCCCCCCTTATAGTCCTAAATTATAATAGTCTTCCATAATTTTTTTGCGTAATTCTGTTTCTTCTGAAATTTTCTCTTCACTTCTTAACCTTTTTCCAAATATAGAATTACCTTCAGCATGAAGTGCATATAAATTTGTAAGCCTATTTAAATTTAGCAACAATGTATTTTCCTTAAATAATCTGTGCGCTCTTAAATCAGCAAGCTGATCCACTTGTACTACAATATCCCATAAATTGTAATCAACACCTGAGAGTTCTGAAATTAAAGGGTATAGTCTATCGTGAATATTCTTCTTTTCATCTTTCCCTACAACATCTTCAATAAAATCTTTATCGAATTTAACTGTATTAAAATAATCATCATATAAATTATGCTTTTTTAATAAATCTAATAAATCATCTTCATCATGTAATCTTATTTTAATTCCAAATTCTTCTTCCTTCACTTTTTTCCACTTTCTCCACCAACTTGCTTCCTTTTCAGACAAGATAAGGGGAACAGCTAATATCCATTCATTCAGTTCTGTTTTATCAACTGAACCAAGTGAATTTCGAATTTGGCTTTTTTGAGAATCTCCTAATTCGTTAATAAAAAATTTACACTGAACAACAATAAATTTATCAGGATAATCTATGTATACATCAATACCTCCATCACCATGCTGAACTCTTACTCGTTTAACTTCAGCGTCTGGATGTTCATTTTTATAGATTTTATAGCATACCTCTTCAAATTTATCTCGAGCACCTTCTTTGTACTTGTCCCATAACCAGTCAAAACTTCTCTCCATATAATGCCCTCCAAAAAGTCAGAAATAAAAAACAACCTCTTATGGATATTTTACCCATAGAGGTTATTTTTTATCAATCTTTATTATTAATTATCAATCTTTATTATAAATTATCAATCTTTATTAAAAACCAACAGTCTGATTAGCTTTAAAAATATCCTTACTCCACTGTCACACTTTTCGCTAGGTTACGTGGTTTATCCACATCACAGCCGCGTTGTAGGGCTGCGTAGTAGCTGATTAATTGTACTGGGACAACTGCTGCTAGTGGCGATAGTAACGGGTGTACGTGCGGAATTGTAATCGCATCGTTCGCTTCTTCCATGCCTTCCATTGAGATGATACATGGGTTTGCGCCACGTGCTACGACTTCCTTCACGTTACCGCGTAAGTTTAGTGCTACTTCTTTTTGTGTCGCAAGTGCGATGACAGGTGTGCCGTCTTCGATTAAAGCGATGGTACCATGCTTCAATTCACCGCCAGCAAATCCTTCTGCTTGAATATACGAGATTTCTTTTAATTTTAGTGCGCCTTCCATACTCACGTAGTAATCCATGCCACGTCCGATGAAGAATGCGTTACGTGTTGTTGCTAGGAATGATTCTGCTAGTTTAGCGAATTCTTCTTTGCGGTCAATAATTGATTGAATCGCATTCGCCGCAATGCCTAATTCTTTCTTCAATTCGATCTCTGGTTGGTCTGCCACAACATACGCTGTAATCGCCAATACCGCAACTTGTGCTACATAAGCTTTTGTTGACGCTACTGCGATTTCTGGACCTGCATGTAATAATAATGTGTAGTCGGCTTCACGTGATAATGTTGAGCCTGGTGCATTCGTTATCGTTAATGCTTGATAGCCTAATTCTTTCACCTTCACTAATACTTGGCGGCTATCTGCTGTTTCACCTGATTGTGAGATGAAGATGAATAATGGTTTTTTCGATAGTAATGGCATATTATAACCGAACTCACTTGCGATATGCACTTCTACAGGGATTTTGGCAAGCTTTTCAAAGTACTGTTTACCGATTAATCCTGCGTGGTAGCTCGTACCTGCAGCAATAATATATAGACGATCTGCTTCTTGAATCGCTTGTTGAATCGCTGGGTCAATCGTTAATTGACCTGCTTCATTTTCATACTTCTGTGTAATGCGACGAACGACTGCTGGTTGTTCATCCATCTCTTTTAACATGTAGTGTGGGTACGTGCCTTTGTCGATATCGCTCAAATCAAGTTCTGCTTTATACGGTGCGCGTTCTACAACGGTTCCGTCTAACTTTTGGATTTGAATTGAATCTGCTGTCACAATCACCATTTCTTTATCATGTAATTCGATAAATTGATCTGTTACGTGTAACATCGCCATAGCATCTGATGCCACAACATTGAACTGTTCACCAACACCTACTAATAGTGGGCTACCTTTTTTCGCTACATAAATGACATCTGCTTCTTCTGCATCTAATAAAGCTAACGCATAAGAACCTTCTACTAATGTTAGTGTTTTACGGAAAGCTTCTGCTGTTGTCATACCTTCATTTGAAAAGTGTTCAATTAATTGCGCAATGACTTCTGAATCCGTATCACTCGTCATTGTCACACCTTGTAAATATTCATCTTGTAATAAATGATAGTTTTCAATCACACCATTGTGTACTAATGTAAAACGTTTTGAAGCACTTTGATGTGGGTGTGCATTCACATAGTTCGGTACACCATGTGTCGCCCAGCGTGTATGTCCAATTCCTGTTGTTGCATCTACTGTCATGTCCACGACATCACGTAAATCTGCAATACGTCCTTTTTCTTTGAATACCTGTACGCCCGCTGCATTCTCTACTGCAATACCCGCTGAGTCATAACCACGATACTCTAATTTTTCTAGTCCCTTCAACAAAATTTCCTTTGCATCTAGTTGACCAATATAACCTACGATTCCACACATATTTAATTCCTCCGATATTTTGCAAATTATGAAAAGAGAAAAAGTCCATAGCAATGAAAGTTCGCATAGAAATTCCCTTACGAACAGTTTCTCTATCTCTCTATGATTTGCCGTTTCATCTCTTTGTCTAGCGAATCACTTCACTATTTTAAAGATGAACTTACGATCGGGCTGTCGACCGGGAGGCATCCGCCGAAACTTTCGATACTCCTCCACCTCGTCTACTGAAGATACTTGTCGTCCGATTTCTTCAGTACTGGCGCTATAACTGTTTTTCCGATTTACGCTTCTACACAATCCTCCTCAGCAAATTATCAGAACTATATCATAAACGGTAAAAGAATATACGTCAATTTAAAACATACAAATATCATTTTATTTATATAATATTCCCAATTTCCCAGGAAATAAACACGAAAAAAGACAGTGCCGGCTTATTTCCAACACTGTCTTTTGAATGATGTTATTCAGCTAAACCCATTTCTTCTTTTACAACTGCTGCAATGCGTTCGCAATATGCATCGCATTGTTCTTTCGTTGAAGCTTCGACCATTACACGTACAAGCGGTTCTGTACCTGATGCACGTACTAACACACGTCCATCACCATTCATTTCCGCTTCTACAGCTGCGATTGTTTCAGCTACTTTTTCATTTTGTGTCACAGCATGCTTATCTGTTACACGTACATTGATTAATTTTTGAGGGAAGATTGTCATTTCAGCTGCTAATTCTGATAGACGCTTACCTGTCATCTTCATTGTGTTCACCAGCTGTAAGCCTGTTAATAAGCCATCACCTGTCGTATTGTAATCAAGGAATACGATATGACCAGATTGCTCACCACCGACATTGTAGCCACCTTCACGCATCGCTTCTACAACGTAACGGTCTCCAACTTGTGTTTGAATACTCTCTATTCCTTCTGCTTCCAGTGCTTTATAGAAGCCCATGTTACTCATCACAGTTGAAACCACTGTATTCTTATTTAAACGACCTTTTGCATGATGATATTTTGCACAGATATACATAATTTGATCGCCATCTACAATCTGTCCTTTTTCATCGACTGCAATTAGACGGTCACCATCACCATCGAACGCTAAACCGACATCAGCACCCTTTTCAAGTACGAATTCAGCTAATGCTTCTGGATGTGTTGAACCTACGCCATCATTAATATTTAAACCGTTTGGTGAAGCACCCATTGATGATAGATCGGCTTCTAGATCAGCATATAAATGTGTCGCAAGTGATGACGTTGCACCATGTGCACAGTCAAAAGCAATATGAATATTTGAGAAATCTTCATCTACTGTTTGTTTTAAGTACTGGATATATTTAAGTCCACCTTCAAAGTAGTCACTCACAGAGCCTAAATCAGCACCTGTTGGACGAGGTAGTGTATCTTCATCTTGATCTAAAAGCGCTTCGATTTCCGCTTCTTGTTCATCTGATAATTTAAAACCATCTGGACCGAAGAATTTAATCCCATTATCTTCTACAGGATTGTGTGATGCTGAAATCATAACACCTGCATTTCCACTCATTGCGCGTGTTAAATAAGCAACGCCAGGTGTACTAATAACGCCCAAACGCATAACCTCAGCACCAATTGAGATTAGCCCTGCTACCAATGCACCTTCTAACATCTCACCTGAAATACGCGTATCGCGACCAATTAATACCTTTGGACGTTCTGTTGCGTCTTTTGTTAAGACGTATCCTCCAAAGCGACCTAATTTAAATGCTAACTCAGGAGTTAGCTCACTATTAGCGACGCCACGTACGCCGTCTGTACCAAAATATTTACCCATTTGATTTTTTCTCTCCTTCAAAACCATTCCTCATATACGTTAGTCTTGTTTCGTAAAACGAACTTTTATTTGATCTAACGACGGAGTCAATTCTATACCTTCTGAACTCTTTACTTGGATTGGTAGCTCTTGTATCCCATCATCAATTTTACTTGCATCAGCAAATGCTTGAATATCTGCTGTCGTCAGAGCTGAAATTAATTTAGAAGCGCCTTTTGCTATCACATTAATTTGCCCTGATGATGGTGTAATAAATTCTGCACTATAATCTGTAATGTTCATGCCTTGCAACTTCACATTTATATTTTTAAATGTTTTTTCGACGTCTTCCGTTGCAGTATCTTCTTCATCTTTTTTCGCTGTATCTGTTTCATTTTTGTTTTTCGCGCTCGTCTCATTTTCTTTTGATACTTTTACGCGTACATCAACTGCTGCAAATGATAAATCTGCTACACCTGTAGGTTTTTCGAGTGTTCCTTTAACAGTTGTCGTCTTTTTCAAACCTTCTACATCTGCATTTACAACAACCTGTTGTATTTTTTCTAAATTACCACGTGAACCATATACAAGTACTTTATCAGATTTAGGGGTTACACCATCAACTGTATAACCTTTTGCCGGTTTTCCTTTTTGGTTTACAACGAGTGGCACTTCTTTATTATACTCAGATAACTCAACTTTTACTTTAACGGTTTTTGGCTCTACGTCAACATTTAAAATGTTCATATTGCGGTCAAAGATTTTAATTCCCGCTACCTTTTCAAATGTCTTATCTGCATCTTTACTCGCTGAGACTGTCGCTTTTACATACGTAATGCGATCAATCGCACTCTTTGCACCAGATACAGTTACCGTTTCTGGCTCTGTTGTCATGTTTTTCACGTATTTTGTATCTGCAAGCTGCCCTTCATTAATTTCAGGTTCCACTTTCACATCTTTTGTAATACGTTCTTCTACATTTACTTTTGCTGTTTTCGGTTCGACTTCTACAGCTAGTTTATCAGAGAATCCTTCAGGTTCAAACTTAACGACATGCGTTCCCGAAGGCTGATCTTTGATATTCGCAACCACTTTAATATTACGACCTGTTTTCGTTGTGATAACAATGCCTACAGGACCGCTAATTTTAACATCAACAGTCTGTGGTACGCCTGTGACAACAAAGTTATTATCGTCGTATCGTAATTCAACAGGCACATCACGCAAAACTTCTTCTTTAATACCAGAGTTCGTCGAATCAATCGTATTACCGCTAGGTCTCACACTAAAAAACATTAGAATAGCTAGAGCTAAAGCTGTAATACGAAGCATCCAGGGGTTATCAATAAATTTATTCACTATTTTTTGCCCCCTTTCCATGACCAACGTGTTGTATTTTTCTCTGTCGTATCACCGAACCAAGCATTACGCAAACGTTGTTCAAACTCCTCCATTGAAAGGTCACGATGTAATTCACCGTTCACTGTTAAACTAATGCCACCTGTCTCTTCTGAAACAATGACAGTTACTGCATCTGTTACTTCACTAATTCCGATTGCTGCGCGGTGCCTTGTTCCTAATTCTTTTGAAATGAATGGACTCTCTGATAGCGGTAAATAACACGCTGCCGCTGCAATACGATTCTTTTGAATAATAACTGCACCATCATGTAATGGTGTATTTGGAATGAATACATTAATCAGTAATTCTGAAGAAATATCTGAGTTCATCTGAATACCTGTTTCAATGTAATCATTCAAACCCGTATCTTTTTCAATTGAAATCAATGCACCAATACGACGCTTCGCCATATAGCTAATTGATTTTGTCATCGCACTAATTAAACGATCGCGTTCCTCCTCTTCCTGCATACCACTTCGAGCAAAGAGCTTTCCGCGCCCTAACTGCTCTAGCGCTCGACGAAGTTCAGGTTGGAAGATAATAATAATTGCTAAAAAACCATAATCGATTACTTGATTTGTCATCCAGCCTAACGTTGTAAGCCCTAAATATTCCGTTATAATTCGAATAATAATAATGACGAAAATACCTTTTAATAATTGAACAGCTTTTGTGCCCTTAATTAATGTCAGTATTTTATAAATGACGAACCAAACAAGTAAGATATCTAAAATATTTAGAAATGTCCTTACTAGTTGATTCTCTGTTAAATTCGTTATTTCATTAATAAATGTCATGTGGAATCCCCCACTTTTCTAGCGCGTACGTATGGTAATAAGTATAGCATAACATACCCCGTCCTCGCCTTTTTCAAGCCAAAAAAGGATAGAATTTACTTATCATATAGCCTGATATTCAAAAGGACGGAAAAATGCAGCTGCAAGTTTCCGTCCCCTTTAGTTATTCGAATGTGAATAGCTTTTTTGTGCCGTCTTTGATGGTGTACCATAACCATTCAAATGTATCATCAATTTCTTCAATCTGGCCTGTTACATTTGCAGTAGAAGCCATGTACTTACCGTTAATAACGGTGACATCTCCTTCTACCTTTCCATCAATGACTAAATCACCATTCGTGACAACGATATCCCCTTTTACCGTTTGTCCTGCCGGTACAGTCACGCGATCTCCTTCAACAATCATCCCCGGATGTTCTGTTACAGAAAATGCTGAGCGGTCATTGTATCCTGATAATAAAGAAGCACTCATTAAAATCATGAACAGTGCGGCTGCGACAAGAATCGGATGCCTTCTCAACCATCGCTGCACACCGGACTTTAATTTTGGCTTTGGTAATCGGAACATAACGCGCTCTGTAAATCCTGCTGGTACAGGCATCGCTTGTAATGTTCCCACTAAGTAAACGACACGATTTAATTCATCCATATGTCGTTGACAATCCGGACATGTCTGTAAATGTTCAGTAAGCACTCGATCATGCTCAGAACTAATTTCTCCATCTAAACGCTCATGCATATAGTGGACAATCTCTTTTGGACATGTGTGCATCATGCTTCCCCCTACACGTCACCTAACTGCTTACGTAACGCTTCTCGTCCTCTGTGTACACGTGTTTTCACAGTACCTAGTGGTATTTCGAGAATATCGCTAATCTCTTGCAGCGGTAACTCCTCAATATACTTTAAAATAACGACCGTACGATATTTTTCTGGCAATCGACCAATTTCGTAATGAATACGTTCTTTTAACTCCATACGTTCTACTTCTTCGTCTGGTAGACGTTCTTCTGACGCAATTTGCGAATACATATCTAGTCCTTCAGTTCCCGGTACTTCGGCATCTAAGTAATAGTCCGGTTTCTTCTTTCGCAAACGGTCAATACAGAGATTCGTCGCAATACGAAACAACCATGTTGAAAATTTTCGCTTCGGATCAAATGTATGCAAATTTATATATGCGCGCACAAATGCTTCCTGTGCGATATCTTCAGCTTCTTGTTGATTCCCAACAATACGATAGCATACGTGATAAAGACTCTGCTGGTAAGAGTTCACAATGTCAGAATACGCATTTTGATCGCCCTTCAGCACCTGCTTTATTCGTTTGTGTATTAACGTGTCCATTGTGATGTTCCTTCCAACTAAACTGTACTTGATATACGTTTTATTCCATCATATAGTTTCAAAAATCGAGTACGTATATTATTGTAACATGAAGAAGGGGGTTATGACTTTTCAAACTATACCAGTGATTCACCTAATAGCGAACCCATTAAGCCTACAGCTACATTTGCTGTTGCATTCTTCGTATCTAAAACAGGATTCACTTCTACAAATTCAGCTGATGTTAACAGGTTCGACTCTTGCAGCATCTCCATCGCTAAGTGACTCTCACGATATGTAATCCCTCCTGGTACTGGTGTCCCCACACCTGGCGTATACATTGGATCTAAACCATCTAAATCTAAAGATAAATGCAAACCATCAATTTCACGAGAACGTAGATAAGCAAGTGCATCTTCCATAACAGCTGCCATTCCTAAACGGTCAATCTCATGCATTGAATATACTTTAATGCCCTTTTCTTTAATTAGTTCGCGCTCTCCTTCATCTACCGAACGTGCACCAATAATTACTAAATTTTTCGGATCAATCTTCGGCTGCTCCCCGCCAATATGCGTTAGCTTTTCATGTCCTAGTCCCATTGCTACTGCAAGCGGCATACCATGAATATTTCCTGATGGTGATGTTTCAGCTGTATTCATATCCGCATGCGCATCATACCAAATCACACCTAGATTTTTATAATGCTGCGCAAGACCTGCTAATGTTCCAATCGCAATACTATGGTCACCACCTAATACAAGTGGGAATTTTTTATGTTCAACTGCTGTCGCAACTTGTTCTGCTAATTTTGTACATGCTTCTACAACTGCGCCTAAATTACGCAATTTCGGATGTACTTCTAGTTTGGCTGCGTTTGGCACGTAGATATCCCCTTCATCTACAACTTCATGTCCTAATGCCTCTAAACGCTCTACAGCACCTGCATAACGAATAGCACTCGGTCCCATATCTACACCTCTACGCATTTGACCAAAATCGATTGGCACACCAATCATTGAAATATTTAATGTTTCCATTAAAACAACCCCCTTTGTTAGTTGTTTCTATTGTAAACATTTTTATGTAAATGGTTCAACTGCACATGAATTCGTATAATTATTCAAAAATAGCTATTTAAAGAATAGATTTTCTAAATGAAAACCCTATCTTTGTTTTTCATTT
>NZ_CP126689.1:2945000-3123893 GCF_030219945.1 Kurthia sp. YJT4
CTCTCGTGGTGTGACGGGCGGTGTGTACAAGGCCCGGGAACGTATTCACCGCGGCATGCTGATCCGCGATTACTAGCGATTCCGGCTTCATGCAGGCGAGTTGCAGCCTACAATCCGAACTGAGAACGATTTTATGAGATTAGCTTACCCTCGCGAGTTTGCGACTCTTTGTATCGTCCATTGTAGCACGTGTGTAGCCCAGGTCATAAGGGGCATGATGATTTGACGTCATCCCCACCTTCCTCCGGTTTGTCACCGGCAGTCTCCTTAGAGTGCCCAACTAAATGATGGCAACTAAGAATAAGGGTTGCGCTCGTTGCGGGACTTAACCCAACATCTCACGACACGAGCTGACGACAACCATGCACCACCTGTCACCAATGTCCCCGAAGGGAAAATCCTATCTCTAGAACGGTCATTGGGATGTCAAGACCTGGTAAGGTTCTTCGCGTTGCTTCGAATTAAACCACATGCTCCACCGCTTGTGCGGGCCCCCGTCAATTCCTTTGAGTTTCAACCTTGCGGTCGTACTCCCCAGGCGGAGTGCTTAATGCGTTAGCTGCAGCACTAAGGGGCGGAAACCCCCTAACACTTAGCACTCATCGTTTACGGCGTGGACTACCAGGGTATCTAATCCTGTTTGCTCCCCACGCTTTCGCGCCTCAGTGTCAGTTACAGACCAGACAGTCGCCTTCGCCACTGGTGTTCCTCCAAATCTCTACGCATTTCACCGCTACACTTGGAATTCCACTATCCTCTTCTGCACTCAAGTTCCCCAGTTTCCAATGACCCTCCACGGTTGAGCCGTGGGCTTTCACATCAGACTTAAGAAACCACCTGCGCGCGCTTTACGCCCAATAAATCCGGACAACGCTTGCCACCTACGTATTACCGCGGCTGCTGGCACGTAGTTAGCCGTGGCTTTCTAATAAGGTACCGTCAAGGTACGTTCATTTCCTAACGTACTTGTTCTTCCCTTACAACAGAGTTTTACGATCCGAAAACCTTCATCACTCACGCGGCGTTGCTCCATCAGACTTTCGTCCATTGTGGAAGATTCCCTACTGCTGCCTCCCGTAGGAGTTTGGGCCGTGTCTCAGTCCCAATGTGGCCGATCACCCTCTCAGGTCGGCTATGCATCGTTGCCTTGGTAGGCCGTTACCCCACCAACTAGCTAATGCACCGCGGGCCCATCCTACAGTGACGCCGAAGCGCCTTTCAACTTCAAAACATGTGATTCGAAGGATTATCCGGTATTAGCCCAGGTTTCCCTGAGTTATCCCGATCTGTAGGGCAGGTTGCCCACGTGTTACTCACCCGTCCGCCGCTAAATCAGAGAAGCAAGCTTCTCGTCATTCGCTCGACTTGCATGTATTAGGCACGCCGCCAGCGTTCGTCCTGAGCCAGGATCAAACTCTCCATAAAAGTAGTTTGAAAGCTCATTTGCTTTGCTAGCGTTATCTTTTTTGATAACAATTGCTTATTCACTTAATGTGATAAGACTTGTTTGTGATTATCTTCTTGCTTGTTTAGTTTTCAAGGTTCATGTTGTTTCGTTGTTTTCTTGTGACAACTTAAAATATCTTACCACATCTTCATTCAAGTTGTCAACAACTTTTTAAAAATGTTTTTTAGTTATTTAAAGCGTCTTTGTTAGCGACTCTTAATATTATAAATGTTTGTTATTTATAAGTCAACAACTTTTTTAAAGAAAGTTTTTCACAAGTTAAAGTGACTTGTTCGAACTGACTTTTACTACTATACGCGCAATTATTATGTAAGTCAATGCTTTTACGAAAAAAAGTTGAACAAAGGAAAAGAAATAGCATGAGAGAAAAGAAATAAGTGTTCTTTCTACTACGATAAAGAGTTTTATTATAAAGAAAAAATCGCGCCAAAGCGCGATTTCTAAATATCTATACACATCTATTCAAGCAATTTTACTGCTCTTGATCTAACTTATCTAAAGCATCAATTACTTTTTGAGCCATCTCTAAATATAATTGTCCTGTAGAATGATTCTTTGCATAAACTGAAGGAGCAAAGTCTTCTTCAAGGATATCTGGTTGGCCTAGTGGAATTTGCGCAAGTAACTCTGTACGTAATTCCTCTGCTAATTTAGGACCGCCGCCTTTACCGAATACATATTCCTTCTCACCCGATACATCTGATTGGAACCATGACATGTTTTCGACTACACCTAAAATGTGGTGTTCTGTTTTAATTGCCATTGCACCAGCACGAGCTGCTACAAATGCTGCTGTTGGATGTGGTGTTGTTACAACGATTTCATATGACTCTGGTAACATTTGGTGAATATCTAAAGCAACGTCGCCTGTGCCTGGAGGTAAATCTAATAGTAGATAATCTAATTCGCCCCACTCTACATCGCGGAAGAATTGATCTAATACTTTACCTAACATTGGTCCACGCCATACAACTGGTGCATTGTTTTCAACAAAGAATCCCATTGAAATCATTTTTACACCAAAGCGCTCTACTGGATAAATGCGATCTTCTTTAATGACAGGCATCGTTTGAACACCCATCATATCTGGAACACTAAATCCATAAATATCTGCATCAATTAAACCAACTTTTTTACCTTGGCGTGCTAGTGCTACTGCTAAGTTAACCGATACAGTTGATTTACCAACGCCACCTTTACCAGATGCGATTGAGATAAATTTTGTTTTATTTAATGGTGAAAGCATACCTTGCGCTTCTGCTGCAGTTGCTTGTCCACGGAATTTTTCTAAAACGGATGCGTCTAACTCAGTGAAACGAATACCTACTGACTTTGCACCTGCTCCTTTTAAAACGTTTACAATTTCCATTTGAAGATTAAGTTGTTCAGGTGTACCTGTCTTTGCTACAGCAATTTTAACACTCACATGTTCTTTTTCTTCTTTGATTGTTACTTCAACAATGCCATCTGTTTCAGCTAATGTTTTATGTAGAAAAGGATCATGTAAAGCACCTACTAATTCACGAACTTGTTGTTCATTGATCACGTCTAACACTCCTTATTTATATAAATCAATATCAATTGTTAGTATAACATATTCATTTATAAAACTATTTATATTTTGCCCACATATTACTACATTACATTTATGTAAAAAAATAGGTCAAAAAACCTCTTTCATTCGAAGTTGTTTTATATTTAATGTAGAAAAGAATCGTCGTCGCTATTCTGCTCGCATGGAAACCATTTGAGATGATATTACGAACTATTGAGAAAAATATTGCAAAACCATTCCAACCAAAAGATACATTAGTGAGTAAAAAACAATTTAGGAGAATTTAAATGGAACAAGATATTCTATTTTTACGAAAAGCCATTGAACTAGCCAAACAGGAAAAACAAGAAAAGGACGAACCATTCGGCGCACTACTCGTAAAGAATAGCGTAATCGTCGCTACAGGACAAAATTACGTAAAACGAAATCAGAACCCCATCGCACACGCTGAACTTGAAGCAATTTATACCTATTGCGCACAATCTGGAATGACAGATTTACAAGATTACACACTTTATAGTAGTTGTGAACCTTGTCCGATGTGTATGAGTGCGGCTATCTAGGCAAATGTTGGACGCATTGTTTACAGTGTTCCAGCAAAACAAGCAGCTGAAAAAATCGGCTCAATGTTTCAATTAAGTAGTGAAGATCTTGCTACACATAGTACCAACAAACCAAAATTAATTGGGCCATTACTTCAAGATGAAGGTATTCGAGTATTTGAATAAACGAAAAAAGAGCAGTTGCTACTCTAAAGCTCTGCTCTTTTTATATTCATCTGCTAAAATCGCATAATAAAATTCATCCCACCAACCATCAGCAGTTGGAATACACTGTTTAAATAATCCTTCTTTTCGCATACCAATCTTCTCCATAATTCGCCATGATGCGATATTTTCCGGCTGACATGTTGCGACAATCCGATGTAACCCTAATTCAGTGAACCCATAGTTGATCATTGCCGCAGCTGCTTCAGAAGCATATCCCTTACCTGTATAACAAGGATTCATTACCCATCCAATTTCATATGTATGCGTTCCAAAGTAAGGCTCAAAAAATAGATGACCCATTAATTGATTCGATGACTTCTCGATGATTGGAAAATATCGTGCCTTCTCTCCCTTATTTTCTAAAATAAAACGTTTCACATCCTCTTTTGAAAAAACACCTTCTGGTATATAGTGCATCACATCTGCTTGGGATGTATAAGCATATACTGCTTCACAGTCTTCTTCTGTAAACAAACGAAGGATTACTCTCTCTATTTGAATGTACATCTATATTTCCCCCTTTCTCTCACAATACAAATCTCTGTAAAAAAATACAAACAAAAAAGCCACTCCACAAAAGTGAAGTGACTTTTTGAATCGTAAATCGAATGATTAACGTTTTGAGAACTGAGGTGCACGACGAGCGCCGCGTAAACCTGGTTTTTTACGTTCTTTCATACGAGGGTCACGAGTAAGTAATCCTGCTGATTTAAGAGCTGGACGGAAATCAGGGTCAACAGTTAGTAACGCACGAGCGATACCGTGGCGAATAGCGCCAGCTTGACCTGTGAATCCACCACCGTTCACGTTAACGTGAACATCATAGCTACCTAGAGTTTCTGTAGCTACTAATGGTTGTTTAATAACTTCGCGTAAAGATGCGAATGGGACGTAGTTTTCAACGTCGCGGTTGTTGATAACGATTTTACCTTCGCCTGGTACTAAACGTACGCGGGCAGTAGAGCTTTTACGACGACCTGTGCCGATATATTGAACTTGTGCCAAGGGAATATCCTCCTCTATTAATTATCCGCGAAGCTCGTAAGCTTCTGGTTTTTGTGCTGCATGTGGGTGTTCTGCACCTGTGTAAACGTGAAGTTTACCGAACATTTGACGACCTAAAGAGTTTTTAGGAAGCATGCCTTTTACTGCTAGTTCCAACATTTGAGTTGGGTATTTTTCTTTCATTTCGCCAGCAGTACGAGTTTTTAAACCACCTGCAAATTGCGTGTGACGGTAGTAAATTTTACCTTGTAATTTATTACCTGTTAACTCGATTTTTTCAGCGTTGATGATGATTACATGATCACCTGTATCAACGTTTGGTGTGAATGTTGGTTTGTTTTTACCACGTAAAATAGCAGCTACTTCTGAAGCTAAGCGACCAAGAGTTTGGCCTTCAGCATCTACAACTAACCATTTACGTTCTACTTCGTGACCTTTAGCCATGAATGTTGTACGCATTTTAGTATCCTCCTACTAACTAATTGTTCTATAGTTCTGTTCCAATTGTTTTCTTTATCCTCAAAAGCTAAGATTCGGGGCTTATCTTGTGGGGTAATGAAAATACCATACGTTATCTTATAATAAAAAACAATGAAAGTCAAGTGCTTTAAGTAAAACACCAGGTGATGTTGTTTCACTGTGGATAATGAACTTTTTCAAGGTATAAACCCTGTGCTGGCGCGGTTTTACCGGCTTTCGAACGGTCCATCGAAGCAATGGTGGCAGATAATGTATTCACATCTCTTTTACCAATACCTACTTCCCATAATGTACCCGCAATAATGCGCACCATGTTATATAAAAAGCCATTCCCCTCAATGGTCATATGCAATTCCTCATCATGCCATTCAAAGTTAATTGCATGCACTGTACGTACTTTATCTTTTACTCCTGTATTTGCTGCACAAAAACAAGAAAAGTCATGTGTACCCAAAATATACTGTGCCGCTTCTTTCATTAAAGTCACATCTGGTTTCACCCCATTGGTGGGTGTTGCATAAAAACGTCGAAATGGATTTTGAATCTTTTCACAAGACCAAATATAGCGATAACGTTTTCCACTCACACCATAGCGCGCGTGAAAATCATCTGCTACTCCCTCTATTTCTAACACACGAATATCTCGTGGTAATTGAACGTTTAATGCGTGTGCATAACGATCAAGGGGAATGGATAAAGTCGTATCAAAGTGTAGTACTTGACCAGTTGCATGTACACGAGCATCTGTACGACCACTCGCTACTACATGCACGATTTCATCACTCTTATGCATCGCTGTCAGTACTTTCTCAATTTCTTCTTGGACTGTTCGCTGTTGAGGCTGAACCTGATATCCTGCGAAATTTGTACCGTCATATGCAATTGTAGCTTTCATTCTTCTTTTCATCGTTATGCAAGTCTCCTAATAATAAATTCTTAAATAAATTAAAATGGCTGCTAATACTACAAATACAACCATTGCAATTGTATCACGCCCCGTCCATTTCAACTGACGATAACGCGTTCTTCCTTCACCACCACGATAGCCTCTTACCTCCATCGCTGTAGCTAAGTCCTCTGCTCGTTTAAATGCACTAACGAACAATGGAATCAATAATGGTACAACTGCTTTAATACGCTCTTTAATCGGCCCTGACGTTACATCTGAACCTCGTGCCATCTGTGCTTTCATAATTTTATCTGTTTCATCCATTAATGTTGGAATAAAACGTAGCGCAATCGACATCATCAATGCTAATTCATGCACAGGTACTTTAATTTTCTTTAATGGATTCAGCAATGTCTCTAAACCATCTGTAATCGAAATAGGCGATGTTGTTAAAGTTAAGATGGATGTAACAAATACTAAAACTAAGAATCGAATCGAAATAAAAATCCCTTGTTTCAATCCTTCTTCATAAATCTTCACAAAACCAATCTCAACTAATAAATCGCCACCTTTTGTAAAGAATACATGGAGTAAAAAGGTGAAAATCATCAAAATTAAGACCGGCTTCAACCCATTAATTAAAAAGTACAAACGAATACGTGATACAAAGACAATAAAGAAAGTAAATACAACAAGTGCAATATAAGCTGGAATGTTATTTGCCACGAATACAACAAAGATGAAAGCAAAAACAAAAATCAATTTTGCACGCGGGTCCATCTTATGTACAAATGAATCCCCTGGAATAAATCGTCCGAAAATCATTTTTTCCATCATGATTGATCACGCTCCTCACGTACAAGCTGACCAATCTCTTTTGCTAATTCTTCTTCAGTTAGACATAGCGTATTCAACTTTCGCCCAATTTTCGCCTCTAATTGCTTTTGGAATTGAATAATGTGTGGCACTTCCAAACGATAAGCAGCGAGCTTCTCTGCATCGCTAAATACTTCTCTCGGTGTACCATGTAATACGCTCTCCCCGTCATACATAATTGTAATCGCATCTGCATAACGTGCTGCATCTTCCATGCTATGTGTCACAAGAATCATCGTTAGATTCTTCTCATGGTGTAGACGATTGAATAACTCCATAATTTCTTGGCGACCACGAGGATCAAGTCCTGCTGTTGGCTCATCCAACACAATAACTTCTGGGTCCATCGCTAACACACCTGCAATCGCAACACGACGCATTTGACCACCCGACAAATCAAATGGTGACTTTTCTAATATCGCTGGTGGCAAGCCGACTACTTCAATTAATTGACGTGCGCGCTGTTCTGCTTCTTGCTCTGGAACACCGAAGTTCATCGGACCAAAACAAATATCTTTCAAAACCGTTTCTTCAAACAGTTGATGTTCAGGAAATTGAAACACGATCCCTACTTTTTGACGTACAGCACGTAAATCTTTTTCTTTCTTACCTGCCACAATCGTCTTTTCACCAATTTGAATTTGCCCTTCAGTTGGTTTTAAAAGCGCATTTAAATGTTGTAGAACCGTTGATTTACCCGATCCTGTATGACCAATAATCGCGTGGAAAGTGCCATTTTCAATCGCAATATTCACATCATGTAATGCTCGCTTTTCAAAAGGCGTATTTTGAGCGTATGAAAAACCTACTTCTTGAAGTTTGATATCCATAGATCTTCCACCAACTCTCTCTCCGACATATGTGTTCCTTCTAACGAAACACCTTCCTGCATTAATAGATGAGCCATCTTCATTGAGAATGGTAAATCTAATCCCAATGCGATCAACTGCTCACCCAATGCAAAAATCTCTGAAGGTTTTCCTTCTGCAAACTTCTCACCTTGATTCATGAATAAAAGACGGTCTGCTAAAATCGCTTCTTCTAAATCATGTGTAATTGATAAAACCGTCAAACCGGTTTCTTCTCTTAATGTACGAACTGTATCTAAAACTTCTTGTCGCCCTTGTGGATCTAACATCGAAGTCGCTTCATCTAAAATTAATAATTTCGGTCTTAATGCTAACGCACCCGCAATCGCGACACGCTGCTTTTGACCACCAGATAAATGTTGTGGTTCATGATTCATGAAACCCGACATTTTTACTTGCTCTAACGCTTGCTCAACTCGACTCACCATATCTTCATATGGCACCCCATTATTTTCTAACGCAAAAGCAACATCATCTTGTACAGTTGCTCCAACAAATTGATTATCTGGATTTTGAAAAACCATGCCCAGTTGTGAACGAATCGACCATAGATTTTCTTCGTTCATTGGCATACCAAAAATTTCTACTGTTCCTTCTTGCGGAAACAATAAACCATTCATGATTTTGGCAATCGTCGATTTACCCGACCCATTATGACCAACAATGGCAATCCATTCGCCTTGTTCTACAGAAAATGAAACATCTTCTACAGCATTTTTCACTTCTGGCTGCTCCAGATCATATGTGAATGTTATGTTTTGTAAAGATAAAATCTCCGTCATATGACCATCTCCTCGTGCTAGTTTACTAAGCTCTGCTCATCTCTTTACGTTACACTGTTTTCTCTTTAAATGCTAGACAGAATTTTCTATGTATAAATAAACGAGGCTACCTAAAAGCCTCCGTAAGACGTCCTTCTCGAACTGTTAAGATGAAAAAACTTATGTTATAAGATTTTTGTCATTCAACTCAAAAAAACGTGCAACTTGGAAGTTTTTAAATAGCCTCGTGCATTAATGCAATAAAAAAGCGCGCACCCCATTCAAGAGAAATGCGCAATAATCGAATATTCTCACCTTCTAAGGTTGCTCAGACCTTAGAGTGAATGGGGTGCGTAGAGCTAAACGAGACAGCACTTATGTCCGCTCATCATAACGCTCGGCTTTTAAATTTGTCGTATAAATCTTGTTTTTATAAAAAAGAGGGTGCAAAGTTCATTTGCGTGAACAAGTACACCCTCCATCGCATTTCGCAATGATTAAACTAGTTCAATCACAACTACAGGCGCACCGTCACCACGGCGAGGTCCCATTTTCATAATGCGAGTATAACCGCCTTGACGGTCAGCGTAGCGTGGTGCTACATCATCAAACAATTTTTGTAATGCAAAAACTGTTGATTCATTACCTTCAGCGTCAGTGATTGTAGCCACTTCACGACGAATGTATGCTGCCGCTTGACGACGAGCATGTAAATCACCGCGTTTACCTAAAGTAATCATTTTTTCTACAACCGAGCGTAATTCTTTCGCACGCGTTTCAGTTGTTTGAATACGTTCGTTAATGATTAAGTCAGTTGCTAAATCACGTAACATCGCTTTACGTTGAGAACTTGTACGTCCAAGTTTTCTGTAACCCATGGATGTTTCCCTCCTTCGTTCAATTACTGATCATACATTTTTTTATATAAAATCGCTTAGTCTTCTTCTCGTAATCCTAAACCAAGCTCTTCTAACTTAGCTTTTACTTCTTCAAGTGATTTACGACCTAAGTTGCGAACTTTCATCATATCATCCTCAGACTTGTTAGCAAGTTCAAGAACAGTATTGATACCAGCACGTTTTAGGCAGTTGTAAGAACGAACAGAAAGATCAAGCTCTTCGATAGTCATCTCTAATACTTTTTCTTTTTGATCTTCTTCTTTTTCAACCATGATTTCAGCTGTTTTAGCTTCATCAGTTAAACCAACGAAGATATTTAGATGCTCGGTTAAAATTTTTGCTCCGAGCGAAATCGCCTCTTTAGGACCGATGCTGCCATCTGTCCACACATCTAGTGAAAGTTTGTCGAAATCAGACGATTGTCCAACACGAGTATTCTCCACAGTGAAGTTGACGCGTGAAACTGGAGTGTAAATAGAGTCGATCGGGATAACGCCGATAGGAAGATCCTCGCGTTTGTTTTGATCAGCTGGAGTGTATCCACGTCCACGTTGTGCGTGCATACGCATGCGCAAATGACCGTTTTTAGCAACAGTTGCGATATATAGATCTGGGTTTAACACTTCCACATCACTGTCATGCATGATGTCAGCAGCTGTGATAACACCTTCGCCTGCAAAATCAATTTCAATAACTTTTTCTTCGTCAGAGTAAATTTTTAATGCAAGTTTCTTTAAATTCAAAATGATTGAAGCAACATCTTCAACTACACCCTCAATAGTAGAGAACTCGTGAAGTACGCCGTCAATTTGAATAGAAGTTACAGCAGCGCCTGGTAAAGAAGACAGCAGAATGCGACGTAGTGAATTACCCAAAGTAGTACCATAACCACGTTCAAGTGGCTCTACAACAAATTTGCCATATTTAAGGTCATTACTGATCTCAACGGTTTCAATCTTTGGTTTTTCAATTTCGATCATTCAATTTACCCTCCTTAAAAACATCGAATATATATCTATTTCAACATAAAATCAAATGTCAATCAATCTTTACGATATTAAATATATGTGTACATTAAATCTAGTCGACAAGACAAGAAACTTAATTATACGCGACGACGTTTTGGTGGGCGGCAACCATTATGAGGAACTGGAGTTACGTCTTTAATAGCTGTAACTTCTAAACCTGCAGCTTGAAGTGCACGAATAGCAGCTTCACGACCTGCACCAGGACCTTTAACAGTTACTTCTAATGTTTTTAAACCGTGTTCCATTGCAGTTTTAGCAGCAGTTTCAGCAGCCATTTGAGAAGCGAATGGAGTAGATTTACGTGATCCACGGAAACCTAATGCACCAGCAGAAGACCAAGAAATAGCGTTACCTTGTACATCTGTGATGGTTACGATTGTATTATTAAATGTAGAACGGATGTGAGCGATACCAGATTCGATATTCTTTTTCACACGACGTTTACGTGATTGTTGTTTACGTACCATGTTAAGAAGAAACCTCCTTTACTTAATTATTTTTTCTTGTTCGCAACAGTTTTACGAGGACCTTTACGCGTACGCGCATTGTTCTTCGTATTTTGTCCACGAACTGGTAAACCACGACGGTGACGGATACCGCGGAATGAAGCGATCTCCATTAGACGTTTGATGTTAAGTGAGATTTCGCGACGTAAGTCACCCTCTACTTTATACTTGTCTAATTGTTCACGGATTTGGTTTAATTGATCTTCAGTTAGATCTTTTACACGAGTATCTTCTGAAACACCTGCGTCTGCAAGAACTTGTTTAGCAGTTGTGTTACCGATACCGTAAATGTATGTTAATGAAATTACAACGCGTTTTTCGCGTGGAATGTCAACACCAGCAATACGTGCCATGTACGATGTGCACCTCCTTTAGAATTATCCTTGTTTTTGTTTGTGTTTAGGATTTTCACAGATTACCATTACTTTACCGCGTCGACGAATAACTTTACATTTTTCGCAGATCGGTTTTACTGATGGTCTTACTTTCATCTTAACCTAACCTCCTTAGTGGTCCGGAGTGCAAAAGATTATTTAAAACGGTATGTGATACGACCGCGTGTTAAGTCATACGGAGATAATTCAATTGTAACTTTATCTCCAGGTAAAATACGGATAAAGTGCATACGGATTTTGCCAGATACATGAGCTAGCACTGTATGACCATTTTCTAATTCTACCTTAAACATCGCGTTTGGCAAAGTTTCAACAACTGTACCTTCGATTTCAATTACATCGTCTTTCGCCATCGAGCCTGTCTCCCTTCTATATGCAATTCAGGTTCTCATCGTCAAATTCAAACGGAATTTGCTGCAAGCTTCATCTTAAACAAGATAATTCGCATCAACAATGGTTTGGTTTATGAGGATGTTCGAAAGACGTTCATCAGGTTTCGCATCTCATAATCCCAGGATAATATGTCCCCGGAGAACCTTGTATCCCTTCATGTCAACACGATCACCCGGAATGTCCTAGATGAGATCCTGCATACCTGTTAAAAACAGATACTTTTCACGAAACCCATTATACCCTGTTCGAATACTGATTGCATCTAGGAAAAAGGGTATCCTTTAAACGAAACAATCCATTCTTCAGTGCATAGACCGGGCACAATATGCTTTTGCAGCTCTCGAAAATTAACTTTCCGTTGTGCCACCGCATACTACCTTGCCTCAGCAAAATCAATGCGCCCGAGACACGGGTTATTAGTTGCGGCTGCTCTGTAAAAGAGCGTCTACATCAGCAAACACTTTACCGATTTCTTGATCGCCATTAATGTTTGTTAAAACATTTTTAGCAGCGTAGAAATCTAATAATGGTTGTGATTGCTTAATATTTACTTCCAGACGGTTATTAACTGTCTCTGGATTATCGTCTGCTCTTTGATAAAGTTCTCCTCCATCTTTATCACATTTTCCTTCCTCTTTTGGAGGGTTGAAAATTAAATGATAAGATGAACCACATACTTTACAGATACGACGACCTGTTAAACGTTTAACCAGATCTTCTTTAGCTACTTCAATATTTACCACATGTTCAATTGATTTACCTAAATCAGCTAGAATTGCATCTAGTGCTTCAGCTTGCTCAATTGTACGTGGGAAACCATCAAGTAGGAATCCTTGGTTACAATCAGGTTGGCTTAAGCGCTCGCGAACGATACCAATCGTTACTTCATCCGGAACTAAAGAACCGTTATCCATAAACGATTTCGCTTGTAAGCCTAATTCCGTACCGTTACTAATAGCTGCACGGAACATATCGCCTGTAGAAATATGAGGGATATCGTACTTCTCAACAATTTTGTCTGCTTGAGTACCTTTACCAGCACCAGGCAAACCCATTAAAACGATATTCATACGGTGAGCCCCCTCTTTCAATTATGATGGTTCAAAGGAACGAAAACGCCCCTGAAAACCAACTTTTATTTCATAAAACCTTTGTAGTGACGTTTTACTAACTGTGATTCAAGTTGTTTCATTGTTTCGAGTGCAACACCCACAACGATGATTAAACTTGTACCGCCAATTTGAGCCGACTGCGGAAGATTAGCGATATTTACGAATAAAATCGGTAAAATTGCCACAACTGACAGATAAATAGCCCCAACAAAAGTTAAGCGATATAAGACACTTGTTAAATAACTTTCAGTACTTTTACCTGGGCGAATACCCGGGATATAAGCACCTTGTTTTTTCAAGTTGTCCGCTACTTTTTCCGGATTCACTTGTACGAAAGCATAGAAGTACGTAAATGCAACAATCAATGCAACGTAGATAATCATACCAACTGGTTTTGAATAATCAAAAGTGTTTTGGATAAAGATAGCTACTTTCCCATCACCGAAGAAACTAGCCAATGTTCTAGGTGTTACGATGAACGCAACCGCAAAGATTACTGGAATAACGCCGGCAGCGTTAACTTTCAATGGTAAATGAGATTGTTGTGCTCCACGATTAGCACTTGTGCCTTTTGCATATTGAATTGGAATTTTACGATCCGCTTGTTGGAAGTAAATGATTCCGACAATAATAAGAAGAGCTGCAAGAGCAATCAGTACGACTTTGATAATGTTGA
Organism: Kurthia sp. YJT4; assembly: GCF_030219945.1. NCBI lineage: Bacteria > Bacillati > Bacillota > Bacilli > Caryophanales > Caryophanaceae > Kurthia > Kurthia sp. YJT4. The sequence continues at coordinate 2,958,683 of NZ_CP126689.1, forward strand.
TGAACATTTGATCACCAGCATTTTCAAATTCTTGAGCATAAATTTGGTTCACTGTTGTTGGTAAAGCGGCTACGATACCTGCGAAGATAATGATTGAAACACCATTACCAACACCTTTATCAGTAATTTGCTCACCTAACCATAAAAGAAATGCTGTACCAGCAGTTAACACAATAGCAATTGTAAAGTAAGTTAGGAAACCTTCACCTTGAATCAATTCCCCACCGTACATACGGTTGAAACCGTAAGACATGGCGATTGATTGGATGAATGCAAGAATAATAGCAAAGTAACGAGTAAATTGCGCACTTTTCTTACGTCCTGCCTCACCTTGTTTTGACCACTCTGTAAACTTCTTAACAACGTCCATTTGCAACAGCTGTACGATGATCGATGCCGTAATGTAAGGCATAATCCCCATCGCAAAGATTGAGAAGTTTTGTAAGGCTCCTCCACCGAATGTATTTAAAAAGCCGACAAGACTATATTGGTCTGTTTGCTTTAATACGTCAGCGTTCACATTTGGCACTGGCACAAATGTTCCAATACGGAACACTACCAGCATCAAAAGTGTAAAGATGATTTTATTTCGAATATCTCTCACACGTAAAAAGCTCGAGATTGTCTGAAACATTAAATCACCTCAATGTTCCCGCCCGCATTTTCGATTGCTTCTTTTGCTGAAGCTGAGAATTTGTGGGCTTTAATAGAAAGCTTTTTATCAAGTGATCCATTACCTAGGATTTTGATACCAGATTTTTCATTGCCTACAACACCAGATTCGATAAGTAAAGCTGGTGTAACTTCTGTACCTTCTTCAAAACGGTTTAACGCATCAAGGTTCACGATAGCGAACTCTTTACGGTTAATGTTTGTGAAGCCGCGTTTTGGTAAACGACGGAATAAAGGGTTTTGACCACCTTCAAAGCCCGGACGAACGCCGCCGCCAGAACGTGCTTTTTGACCTTTATGACCACGACCAGAAGTTTTACCGTTACCAGTCGCGATACCACGACCTACACGGTTACGTTCTTTACGTGAACCAGCAGTTGGTTGTAACTCATGAAGTTTCATTATTAGATGGCACCTCCTTATATATAGAATAATGTATTATTTTTCAATAACAGTTACTAAGTGAGCAACTTTTGCAATCGCACCGCGAACAGCAACGTTATCGTTGTGTTCAACAGTTTGATTCATTTTGCGTAAACCTAGAGCTTGTGCAGTTGCACGTTGACCTGGTTTAGCGCCAATTAGGCTTTTTGTTAGGGTAACTTCTAATTTGTTTGCCATAGTCATTTCCCTCCCTTAACCTAATAACTCTTCTACTGATTTACCACGAAGTTTTGCAACTTCTTCAGCGTGTTTAAGTTCTGTTAAACCTTTAATAGTCGCACGTACCATGTTGATTGGTGTGTTTGAACCTAAAGATTTTGAAAGAATGTCCGTAATACCAGCTAACTCTAATACAGCACGCACTGGACCACCAGCGATAACTCCTGTACCAGGAGCAGCAGGTTTGATCATGATGTTTCCTGCACCGAATTTACCAATTACTAAATGAGGTGTAGTACCACCAACACGTGGAACTTCCACTAGGTTTTTCTTCGCATCTTCAACAGCTTTACGAATAGCATCAGGTACTTCTTGAGCTTTACCTGTACCAAAACCAACATGGCCATTGCGGTCTCCTACTACTACTAATGCAGTAAAACGGAAACGACGTCCACCTTTAACAACTTTAGCTACGCGGTTGATTGTAACAACGCGTTCTTCAAGTTCTAGTTTGTTTGCGTCAATAATGTGACCCATGAAATGTGTACCTCCTTCTTATTAAAATTCTAAACCGTTTTCGCGAGCAGCTTCAGCTAAAGCTTTTACGCGTCCGTGGTATAAGTAACCGCCGCGGTCAAATACAACAGCTTTGATGTTTTTTTCTGCAGCTTTTTTAGCGATAGTTTCACCAATTTTAGATGCAGCTTCTACGTTCCCTGCAGAACCTTCGAAACCTTTATCCATTGTTGAAGCTGAAACTAATGTTACGCCTTGAGAATCGTCGATGATTTGAGCGTAAATGTTTTTATTAGAACGGTACACGTTTAAACGAGGACGTTGTGTAGTACCAGAAATTTTTGAACGTACGCGTGCATGACGTTTTTTACGAACTTGATTCTTATCTTGTTTCGTAATCACAAAAGGTCACTCCTTTCTAATGCTTATGCAGCATTATTTACCTGTTTTACCTTCTTTACGACGAACGTATTCGCCTTCGTAACGGATCCCTTTACCTTTGTAAGGCTCTGGAGGACGAACGTCACGGATGTTAGATGCAAGAGCACCAACTTTTTCTTTTGAAATACCTTTAACGATAACTTTTGTGTTAGAAGGTACTTCAACTTCAACACCGTCTTCTGGTGTAAACTCAACTGGGTGAGAATAACCAACGTTAAGTACTAGTTTTTTGCCTTGTAATTGAGCACGGTAACCTACACCGATTAATTCTAATGATTTAGAGAATCCTTCAGATACACCAGTTACCATGTTAGCAAGTAACGCACGAGTTGTACCGTGGTTAGTACGGTGCTCTTTAGATTCAGAAGGACGAGTGATTGTAATCACGTTACCTTCTTGTTCGATTTTCATATCTTTGTGGAAAGAACGAACTAATTCGCCTTTTGGACCTTTAACAGTTGCTACGTTGTTTGCATCTACTGATACAGTAACACCTGCAGGTACCTCGATTGGTTTTTTACCTACGCGAGACATTTAATGTTGCACCTCCATTCATTTGTTGCTTATTACCAAACGTATGCTAAAACTTCGCCGCCAACTTTTTGAGCGCGAGCTTCTTTATCTGTTAATAAACCGTTTGAAGTAGAAACTAAAGCGATCCCTAGACCGTTTAATACTTTAGGTAATTCTTCAGTTTTAGCGTAAACGCGTAAACCCGGTTTAGAAATACGTTTTAAACCTGTAATAACACGTTCGTTATTTTGACCGTATTTTAAGAAGATACGGATAATTCCTTGTTTGTCATCTTCAACATACTCTACATCACGTACAAAACCTTCACGCTTTAAAATTTCAGCGATCTCTTTTTTGATATTAGAAGCTGGAAGCTCTAATTTTTCGTGACGAACCATGTTCGCGTTACGTACGCGAGTTAGCATGTCAGCGATTGGATCTGTCATTGTCATTACATTTACCTCCTTCCCAATATTAGGGGATTACCAGCTGGCTTTTTTCACGCCAGGAATTTGTCCCTTGTAAGCAAGTTCTCGGAAACAAATACGGCAAAGTTTAAATTTGCGGTATACAGAGTGTGGACGGCCACAGCGTTCACAGCGAGTATATTCTTGTACTTTGAATTTAGAACCGCGTTGTTGCTTGATGATCATAGATTTTTTTGCCACGATCTCGCCTCCCTTATTATTTTTGGAATGGCATACCGAATTGTGTTAACAACTCGCGAGCTTCTTCGTCAGAGTTCGCAGTAGTAACGATAACGATATCCATACCGCGTACTTTTGATACTTTATCATAGTCGATTTCTGGGAAAATTAATTGTTCCTTCACACCAAGAGTGTAGTTACCGCGACCGTCGAATGCTTTTTTAGAAACACCGTGGAAGTCACGTACACGTGGTAATGAAACAGCGATTAATTTATCTAAGAAGTCATACATACGCTCTCCACGTAATGTAACTTTTGCACCGATTGGCATACCTTCACGTAGACGGAAGCCAGCGATTGATTTTTTCGCTTTTGTGATAACTGGTTTTTGACCAGTGATTAAAGCTAATTCTTCAACAGCAGAGTCAAGAACTTTAGAGTTTTGAACAGCGTCACCAACACCCATGTTAACAACGATTTTCTCAACTTTTGGTACTTGCATTACTGATGTATATTCAAATTTGCTCATTAGAGCAGATGATACTTCATTTACAAATTTGTCTTTTAGGCGGCTCATTTGTATACCTCCTCTCTATTACTATTAGTCGATTACTTTACCTGATTTTTTTGAAACACGAACTTTTTTGCCATCTTCCATTTTGTAACCTACGCGAGTCGGCTCGCCAGTTTTCGGATCGATTAACATTACGTTCGATACGTGAATTGCAGCTTCTTGGCTTACAATTCCACCTTGTGGATTTAGTTGGTTAGGCTTAACGTGTTTTTTAACGATGTTAACACCTTCAACTAAAACGCGATCTTTTTTCGGGAATGCAGATAGGATAACGCCTTCTTTGCCTTTATCTTTACCTGTAATCACTTTTACTTTATCGCCTTTTTTAACGTGCATTTGTCGCACCTCCTTGATGGCTACTTTCATGTAATTAAAGAACTTCCGGAGCTAATGAAACGATTTTCATGTAGTTGCTATCACGTAGTTCACGAGCAACTGGTCCGAAAATACGAGTTCCACGTGGTGACTTGTCATCACGGATGATTACGCATGCGTTCTCATCGAATTTGATGTAAGTACCGTCTTTACGACGTGCACCGCTCTTAGTACGAACGATTACAGCTTTAACTACTTCGCCTTTCTTGACAACGCCACCTGGTGTTGCTTTCTTAACTGTACAAACAATAACATCACCGATATTAGCAGTTTTACGGCCAGAACCACCAAGTACTTTAATTGTAAGTACTTCTTTAGCACCTGAGTTGTCGGCAACTTTCAAACGACTTTCTTGTTGAATCACTTAGGTTACCTCCCTTCGGATCGAGTGTTCCGAAATTATTTAGATAATAACCGCTTTTTCTACAACTTCAACTAAACGGAAACGTTTAGTAGCTGATAGCGGACGAGTTTCCATAATGCGTACGATATCTCCAACTTTTGCTGTGTTGTTTTCATCATGCGCTTTGAACTTTTTAGAGTATTTTACACGTTTACCGTAAAGTGAGTGTTTCTTGTATGTTTCAACGACTACTGTGATCGTTTTATCCATTTTGTCAGAAACAACACGGCCTGTGTAAACTTTGCGTTGGTTACGCTCAGACATGCTTGCAAACCTCCTTTATCAGTTAATTAGCACTGATTTCTCTTTGACGAATAACAGTTTTCATACGAGCGATAGTTTTACGTACCTCACGAATGCGAGCTGTGTTTTCTAATTGACCAGTCGCTAATTGGAAGCGAAGGTTGAAAAGCTCTTCTTTCAGTGATTTTACTTGATCTTCAATTTCAACACTTGTAAGTTCACGAATTTCATTAGCTTTCATTAGATTCACCACCAATTTCTTCACGTTTAACAACTTTACACTTAACAGGTAACTTATGAGATGCTAAGCGAAGTGCTTCACGAGCGACTTCTTCCGAAACCCCACCGATTTCAAACATTACACGGCCTGGTTTTACAACTGCTACCCAACCTTCAGGAGCACCTTTACCAGAACCCATACGTACTTCTAGAGGCTTTTTAGTGTAAGGTTTGTGTGGGAAGATGTTAATCCATACTTTACCACCACGTTTTGTATAACGTGTCATTGCAATACGGGCTGCTTCAATTTGACGGTTAGTGATCCAGCTAGCTGATTGAGCTTGTAAACCGAATTCACCGAATGTTACTGTAGTACCGCCTTTTGCTTGGCCACGCATTTTACCACGGTGTACACGACGGTATTTAACGCGTTTTGGCAATAACATAATTATTTGCCTCCTTCCACAGAGTTCTTCTTAGTTGGAAGTACTTCTCCACGGTAGATCCATACTTTAACACCTAACTTACCATAAGTAGTGTCAGCTTCAGCGTGAGCATAATCGATGTCAGCGCGAAGTGTATGAAGTGGAACAGTTCCTTCACTGTAGTGCTCAGCACGAGCGATATCAGCGCCACCTAGACGACCAGATACTTGAGTTTTGATACCTTTAGCACCTGCACGCATAGTGCGTTGAATTGTTTGTTTTTGTGCACGACGGAATGATACACGGTTTTCTAATTGGCGAGCGATGTTCTCAGCAACTAGTTTTGCATCAAGATCTGCACGTTTGATTTCAACGATGTTGATGTGTACGCGTTTGCCAGTCATAGCGTTAAGGTTTTTACGAAGTGCTTCAACTTCAGTACCACCCTTACCGATAACCATACCTGGTTTCGCTGTACTAATTGTAATGTTAATTCTGTTAGCAGCACGTTCAATTTCTACTTTAGAAACTGATGCTTCTTTTAAAGTTTTTTCAATGTAATTACGTACTTTGATATCTTCGTGAAGTAATGTTGCGTAGTCTTTCTCAGCGTACCAGCGAGATTCCCAATCACGAATGACACCTACACGTAAACCTATTGGATGTACTTTTTGACCCACGTATTATCCCTCCTTCTTCTCAGATACCACTAGAGTAATGTGGCTTGTACGTTTGTTGATCGCACTTGCACGACCTTGTGCGCGTGGACGGAAACGTTTTAATGTTGGACCTTCGTCTACGAATACTTCAGAAACGATTAGGCTGTTTACATCTAAATCATAGTTGTGCTCTGCATTAGCGATTGCTGAGTTTAAAACTTTCTCTACTACAGGAGAAGCTGCTTTAGGAGTATGTTTTAAAATAGCGATTGCTTCGCCAACTTGCTTGCCTCTAATTAAGTCTACTACTAGACGTACCTTACGAGGAGCAATGCGAACTGTGCGAGCGATTGCTTTAGCTTGTTGCATTAGGATTAACCTCCCCTCTTAATTAGCGTACTGATGTTCTCTTATCATCTGCACCGTGACCTTTATAAGTACGTGTTGGTGCGAATTCGCCAAGTTTATGACCTACCATATCTTCAGTCACGTATACAGGCACATGTTTGCGTCCATCATATACTGCGATTGTTAATCCGATAAAGTTCGGGAAGATTGTAGAGCGGCGAGACCAAGTTTTAATAACTTGCTTTTTTTCTGAATCTTGTTGAGCTTCAACCTTAGTCATTAAGTGAGCGTCAACAAAAGGTCCTTTTTTCAAGCTACGACCCATTTTGGAACCTCCCTCCGTGATTCCACCACGGTTCGACCATTGAACCGTAGTTTAACCACTTTATTTTTTACGACGACGAATAATAAGCTTGTCAGATTTTGCTTTTTTGTTACGAGTTTTGTAACCAAGTGCTGGTTTACCCCATGGAGTCATTGGTGACTTACGTCCAACTGGAGCTTTACCTTCACCACCACCGTGTGGGTGATCGTTAGGGTTCATTACAGAACCACGTACAGTTGGGCGTTTACCCATCCAACGTTTACGTCCAGCTTTACCAATGTGGATAAGTTCGTGTTGTTCGTTACCTACAGCACCGATTGTAGCGCGGCATGTAGCAAGAATCATACGTACTTCACCAGATTGTAAGCGTACAATTACATACTTACCTTCTTTACCAAGTACTTGAGCTGAAGTACCTGCAGAACGTACTAATTGTCCACCTTTACCAGGTTTCATTTCGATATTGTGGATTGTTGTACCCATTGGGATATTTGTTAATGGTAACGCGTTACCAACTTTAATATCAACATCTGGACCTGAAACAACTTCCATACCTACTTTAAGACCTTTTGGTGCTAAGATATAGCGTTTTTCACCATCAGCATAGTTAATTAATGCGATGTTAGCAGATCGGTTTGGATCATACTCAATAGTAGCGACTTTACCTGGGATACCGTCTTTGATACGTTTGAAATCAATGATACGGTATTGGCGTTTATGTCCACCACCATTATGACGAACAGTGATTTTACCCTGGTTGTTACGACCAGCTTTGCGTTTTGTAGACTCTAATAATGATTTTTCTGGCTTATTAGTAGTGATTTCAGCAAAGTCCGATGAAGTCATGTTACGACGTCCATTAGTGGTAGGTTTATACTTTTTAATCGCCATGTGTTTTCCCTCCTTTAAAAATGTCTATTCGAATTACATTTCGAATAATTCGATTTCGCCTTCAGCTAGTGTTACAACAGCTTTACGACGTTTGTTTGTTAAACCAGTGTAGCGGCCAACGCGTTTCTTTTTACCTTTGTAGTTCATGATGTTTACTTTCTCAACTTTAACTCCAAAGATTGTTTCAACAGCGTTTTTCACTTCTGTTTTGTTGGCACGAGTGTCAACTTCGAAAGTGTATTTTTGTTCTGCCATTTGTTCTGAAGAAAGCTCAGTAATGACAGGACGTTTTAAAATGTCACGTGCTTCCATTAACCAAGCACCTCCTCAATTTTTTCTACAGCAGATTTAGTCATTACAACTTGGTTATGACCAACTAGGTCAAGAACGTTGATGCCTTCAGCTGTTAATACTGTTACACCTGGAATATTACGAGCAGCAAGTGCTACGTTTTCTTCCACATCAGCAGTTACGAATAAAGCTTTAGATTCGATTTTAAGATCTGAAAGAACTTGTACGAAATCTTTAGTTTTAGGTGCTGCTAATGTTAATGCGTCTAATACTACTAATTCAGTATCTGCAACTTTTGCTGATAATACTGATTTAAGAGCTAAACGACGAACTTTTTTAGGAAGTTTGTATGCATAGCTACGTGGTGTTGGACCGAATACGATACCACCGCCGCGCCATTGTGGAGAACGGATTGAACCTTGGCGAGCACGACCAGTACCCTTTTGACGCCATGGTTTACGACCACCACCTGCAACTTCAGAACGATTTTTTACTTTGTGTGTACCTTGACGTAGTGAAGCGCGTTGAGCGATTACTGCATCAAATACAACTGATTCATTTGGTTCGATTCCGAAGATCGCATCGTTTAATTCGATTTCGCCTACAGAAGAACCTGTTTGACTAAGTACATTAACTTTTGTCATTCCTGTTTCCTCCTTTCTTCGGAAAATTAGTTACCTTTAATAGCAGATTTAACTGTTACTAATGATTTTTTAGAACCAGGAACATTACCTTTTACTAAAATAAGGTTACGTTCAGCATCCACTTTAACGATTGTTAAGTTTTGGATTGTTACTACTGTACCACCCATTTGACCAGGTAATTTCTTTTGTTTGAACACGCGGTTCGGAGCAACTGGACCCATTGAACCAGGACGACGGTGGTAACGAGAACCATGTGACATAGGTCCACGAGATTGTCCGTGGCGTTTGATAACACCTTGGAAACCTTTACCTTTAGTAACACCTGTTACATCTACTACATCGCCTTCTGCGAAACTATCAACTTTGACTTCTTGACCAATTTCGTACTCAGCTAAGTTTGCATTGCGAATTTCGCGAATGAAGCGCTTAGGAGCAGTGTTTGCTTTAGCTACGTGCCCTTGTTCAGGTTTGTTAGAAAGCTTTGCACGCTTATCTTCGAAACCTAATTGAATTGCTTCGTAACCATCAGTATCAACTGTTTTCTTTTGAAGAACTACGTTTGGAGTAGCTTCGATTACAGTTACTGGAATTAGATCGCCATTCTCTGCAAAAACTTGCGTCATACCGATTTTTCTACCTAAGATTCCTTTAGTCATTTAGTCGCACCTCCTGTAAGATTTAAAATATTATTTTTATTTTTACCATTAAAGTTTGATTTCAATATCAACGCCAGATGGTAAATCAAGTTTCATTAACGCATCAACAGTTTGTGGTGTTGGGTTAACGATATCGATCAGACGTTTATGTGTACGCATTTCGAATTGTTCACGAGAATCTTTGTACTTATGAACCGCACGTAAGATAGTGTAAACTGATTTTTCAGTTGGTAGTGGAATCGGACCTGATACACCAGCACCTGAACGTTTAGCAGTTTCAACAATTTTCTCAGCCGATTGATCAAGAATTCTGTGATCATATGCTTTTAAACGGATACGAATCTTTTGTTTTGCCATTATTTTCCCTCCCTTTTCGCCTATTTCCTAGACAATTCTCCACGAAAATTTTCCGAGCACTCGCCATGGCAATGCGGCCGGGTGTGTCGGTAACCTCTCGCTTCATCGCAGTCAAAGACCAACATTCAATATTATACATAATAATATCGCAATGTGCAAGTCGTTTCAGGAAAATATTTTATATGTAACTCGTTTCCCTTATTTCTTCACGCGTTCGGTCTTTACAACGCTTTATAGTATATAAAATTATGAACTCAATTTCAATTGTTAACTGTATATTTTTAAAAAATCTTTTGATCTTATTTAACAATAGCTAAAAGAAAAACCCAAGGAGTGCGCACTCCTTGGGTTTTATTACAGTTATAACATTCTTCAATAGAAGAAATTATTTTTGGATTGAAGCTACAACGCCAGCGCCTACTGTACGGCCACCTTCACGGATTGAGAACTTAGTACCATCTTCGATAGCGATTGGGTGAATTAATTCAACGTCCATTTCAACGTTATCGCCAGGCATTACCATTTCAACGCCTTCTGGAAGAGTGATAACACCAGTTACATCAGTTGTACGGAAGTAGAACTGAGGACGGTAGTTAGAGAAGAATGGAGTGTGACGTCCACCCTCTTCTTTTGATAATACATAAACTTCAGCTTTGAAGTTTGTGTGTGGAGTGATTGAACCTGGTTTAGCTAATACTTGACCACGTTGGATATCTTCACGAGAAACACCACGTAATAAAGCACCGATGTTATCGCCAGCTTCAGCGTAATCTAATAATTTACGGAACATTTCAACACCAGTTACAGTTGTTTGAGCAGTTTCTTCAGCGATACCTACGATATCGATTACGTCGCCGACTTTAACTTGACCACGTTCAACACGGCCAGTTGCAACTGTACCACGACCTGTGATAGAGAATACATCCTCTACAGGCATCATGAATGGTTTGTCAGTTTGACGTTCTGGAGTTGGGATGTAAGAATCAACAGCGTCCATTAATTCAACGATTGCTTCTTCCCATTTTTCTTCGCCTTCTAAAGCTTTAAGAGCAGAACCTTTGATTACAGGAACATCGTCGCCTGGGAAATCGTATTCTGATAATAAGTCACGAACTTCCATTTCAACTAATTCTAGTAATTCTTCGTCGTCTACCATATCGCATTTGTTTAAGAATACAACTAGGTATGGAACACCTACTTGACGAGATAAAAGGATGTGTTCACGAGTTTGTGGCATTGGACCATCAGCAGCAGATACTACTAAGATACCGCCGTCCATTTGTGCAGCACCAGTGATCATGTTTTTAACATAGTCAGCGTGTCCTGGGCAGTCAACGTGAGCGTAGTGACGTTTTTCAGTTTCGTACTCGATGTGAGAAGTGTTGATTGTGATACCGCGCTCTTTTTCTTCTGGAGCGTTATCGATTTGATCGTATGATTTAGCTTCCCCGCCTTGTTTTTTAGCAAGAACTGTAGCGATTGCAGCAGTTAAAGTTGTTTTACCATGGTCAACGTGTCCGATTGTACCAATGTTAGCATGTGTTTTAGAACGGTCGAATTTTTCTTTAGCCATTTTAAATGTGCCTCCTAGGGTTTGTAATTTAGTTTATAGTCATAATTTATTGAAGGGGCAGGGCCCTACCCCAGAATAAATCATAGCTTACATAGTTATTTATACTTGATAACAGTAGAAAATTCAATTAAAAATAATTGAATTATTCACCTTTGTGTTTCTTGATGATTTCTTCAGAAACTGATTTTGGTACTTCTTCGTAGTGGTCAAATACCATTGAGAATGTACCGCGACCTTGTGTAGCTGAACGTAAAGTTGTTGCATAACCGAACATTTCAGCAAGTGGAACCATTGCACGAACAACTTGTGCGTTACCGCGAGCTTCCATACCCTCAACGCGTCCGCGACGAGCAGTAATGTTACCCATGATATCACCAAGGTATTCTTCTGGCATTACAACTTCTACTTTCATAACTGGTTCTAAAAGAACTGGGTTACAAGCAGTTGCTGCTTTTTTAACTGCAAGAGATGCAGCCACTTTGAAGGCCATTTCGTTTGAATCGACATCATGGTAAGAACCATCGTATAACTTAGCTTTAACGTCGATTAGTGGGAATCCAGCTAATACACCGTTTGCTAATGAGTCTCTTAAACCAGCTTCGATTGCAGGGATGTATTCACGTGGAACAACACCACCAACGATTGCGTTTTCGAATTCGAAACCTTTACCTTCTTCATTTGGAGTGAACTCAACCCATACGTCACCGTATTGACCGCGACCACCTGATTGACGAGTGAATTTACCTTGAACTTGAGCTGATGAACGGAAAGTTTCACGGTAAGAAACTTGTGGAGCACCAACGTTAGCTTCAACGCGGAATTCACGCTTCATACGATCAACTAAGATATCTAAGTGAAGTTCACCCATACCTGAGATGATTGTTTGTCCTGTTTCAGGATCAGTATGTGCACGGAAAGTTGGATCTTCCTCTTGAAGTTTTTGTAAAGCTTGACCCATTTTATCTTGGTCAGCTTTTGATTTTGGTTCTACAGAAAGTGAGATTACTGGCTCAGGGAATTCCATAGACTCAAGGATTACTAAAGATTTTTCGTCACATAAAGTATCACCAGTAGTTGTAACTTTTAAACCTACAGCTGCTGCGATATCGCCTGCGTAAACGCGTTCGATTTCTTCACGTGAGTTAGCGTGCATTTGTAGGATACGACCTACACGTTCACGCTTACCTTTAGATGAGTTTTGCACGTAAGAACCTGATTCTAAGATACCAGAGTACACACGGAAGAAAGTTAATTTACCAACATAAGGGTCAGTCATAACTTTGAACGCTAGTGCAGCGAATGGCTCTTCATCAGATGAATGACGTACGATTTCTTCGTCGCCGTCAACAGATGTACCAGTAATAGCAGCTACGTCTGTTGGAGCTGGTAAGTAGTCAATTACTGCATCAAGCATTAATTGAACACCTTTGTTTTTGAATGCTGTACCACATACTACTGGGTAGAATTCAACAGATAGAGTTGCTTTACGGATACCCGCTTTTAACTCTTCAGTTGTAATTTCTTCGCCTGCGAAGTATTTTTCCATTAGCTCTTCGTCTAATTCAGCAACAGCTTCGATTAATTTTTCGCGGTATTCTTCAGCTTGAGCTTTGTATTCCTCAGGAATTTCTTTCACTTCAGCGTTAGAACCGTCGTCACCTTCTTTGTAGAATGTAGCGTTCATTTCTACAAGGTCGATGATTGCGTGGAACTCATCTTCAGCACCGATTGGTAACTGAATTGGGTGAGCGTTTGCTTCTAAACGTTCTTTAAGAGTTCCTACAGAGTATAGGAAGTTTGCACCGATTTTATCCATTTTGTTAATGAATACGATACGTGGTACACCGTATGTTGTAGCTTGACGCCATACAGTTTCAGTTTGTGGCTCTACACCTGATTGAGCATCAAGTACAGTTACAGCACCATCAAGTACACGAAGAGAACGTTCAACTTCTACAGTGAAGTCTACGTGTCCTGGTGTATCGATGATGTTTACGCGGTGGCCTTTCCATTGAGCTGTTGTCGCAGCAGAAGTGATTGTGATACCACGTTCTTGCTCTTGCTCCATCCAGTCCATTTGAGAAGCACCTTCGTGAGTTTCACCGATTTTGTGAATCTTACCAGTGTAATAAAGGATACGCTCTGTAGTTGTTGTTTTACCAGCATCGATGTGAGCCATGATTCCGATATTACGAGTGTTCTCTAGTGAGAATTCTCTAGTCATGCGGTATTTCTCCTTCCATAATGGATTAAGATATTTTTAATATTACCAACGGTAGTGAGCGAACGCTTTGTTTGCTTCTGCCATTTTGTGCATATCTTCGCGTTTTTTAACTGACGCACCAGTGTTGTTAGAAGCGTCTAAAATTTCGTTAGCAAGACGTTCTTCCATTGTTTTTTCGCCACGAAGACGAGAGTAGTTTACTAGGTAACGAAGACCAAGAGTTGTACGACGTTCTGGACGTACTTCTACTGGTACTTGGTAGTTAGCACCACCAACACGACGAGCGCGTACTTCAAGTACAGGCATTACGTTGTTAAGTGCAGCATCAAATACTTCTAGTGGATCTTGACCTGAGCGTTCTTTTACTAATTCGAAAGCTCCGTATAAGATTTTTTGAGAAGTACCTCTTTTACCATCTACCATCATTTTATTGATTAAACGAGTTACTAGTTTTGAATTATAAATTGGATCTGGTAACACGTCACGTTTGGAAACAGGACCTTTACGAGGCATGTGTTTTCCTCCTTTCAGCTATATAGCTCAATGTAAATTATTTTTTCTCTTTAGGTTTTTTAGCACCGTATAATGAACGTGATTGCATACGTCCTTGTACAGCAGCAGTATCAAGCGCACCACGTACGATGTGGTAACGAACACCAGGTAAATCCTTTACGCGTCCGCCACGGATAAGAACAACACTGTGCTCTTGTAAGTTGTGGCCTTCACCAGGGATATAAGCGTTAACTTCGATTTGGTTAGTTAAACGCACACGAGCGTACTTACGTAACGCTGAGTTAGGTTTTTTAGGTGTCATTGTACCAACACGTGTACAAACACCACGTTTTTGTGGTGAGTTAACGTTTGTTAACGCTTTGTCAAAGCTGTTATAGCCTTTGTTTAGTGCTGGTGAGTTTGATTTCTTACTTTTGGATTGACGAGGCTTACGTACTAATTGGTTAATTGTAGGCATCGATTCTTCCTCCTCTCATTGATTGTGTTTTAAATCCACACATCCAGGTGGTTCATTTTAGGGTAAAAAACAAAGCTTTCGCATGATCAGTGCAAAAACTACCATCAATACTAATATCGCTTGCCACATGTTCAAATAATAAAATTCTCTACTAGCTTAGCTGCCAGTTCAAATGCAACGGGAACACCAATATATGTGCTACTAGTCGCACCGCATGCGTGGCCATTCGATCGTATACATTTAGAGGTTCATTATCCTCATACATGACCAACAAATATTAACTATTGTTCGTTTTAAACCAGACTGTTGATTTTTCCGTGAGAAAATTTTCATATCCTCCGAAATGATAGACAGACAACTATCAACCTAAAATATATTATCATTCTCGAAACAACGTGTCAACCCAAAATAAAAAATCGAGGGAGAAATCTCCCTCGATTTTCATCAGTTATTCAGCAGAAACTGCTTCTTCTGATTTTTGCTCGTCTTCACCAGCAATTTGGATTTGACGGTAGCGTTGCATACCTGTACCAGCAGGAATCAACTTACCAAGGATAACGTTCTCTTTAAGTCCTAATAACTCATCGCGTTTTCCTTTGATTGCAGCATCTGTAAGAACACGAGTTGTTTCTTGGAATGATGCAGCAGATAAGAATGATTCTGTTTCAAGTGATGCTTTTGTAATACCAAGAATCACTGGTGTACATGTAGCAGGTAGTTTACCTTCTTTAAGAACAGTTTTATTTGCATCATAGAATTGGTGAACATCTAGAAGTGAACCAGGTAATAAATCAGTATCACCAGCTTCGATTACGCGTACTTTGCGTAGCATTTGACGAACCATTACTTCAATGTGTTTATCGCCAATTTCTACCCCTTGCATACGGTAAACTTTTTGTACTTCTTTTAATAGATATTCTTCTACAGTTGAAACATCTGTTACTTTGATTAATTGTTTTGGATCAATTGAACCCTCTGTTAATACTTGACCATGAACAACTTCATCGTTTACTTGTACTTTTAAACGTGCATTGTATGGTGCTAAATATTTACGTGATTCAATTGGGCTTGTTACCGTAATTTCTTTTTGACCTTCACGAATTTCCTCAATATCAGAAACAACACCAGTGATTTCACTGATTACTGCTTGACCTTTTGGATTACGTGCTTCAAAAATCTCTTGGATACGAGGAAGACCTTGTGTGATATCGGCACCGGCAACCCCACCAGTATGGAATGTACGCATTGTTAACTGTGTACCTGGCTCACCGATTGATTGAGCTGCGATTGTACCAACCGCTTCACCCACTTCAACTTTATCTCCTGTAGCTAAGTTCATACCGTAACATTTTTTACATACGCCGTGACGTGTGTTACATGTAAATGCAGAACGAATTGTAACTTCTTCGATTCCAGCATCAATAATTACGCGAGCTAACTCTTGCGTAATTAATTCGTTACGCGCAACGATTACTTCTTCTGTTTCTGGGTGACGAATTGTTTTCTTCGCATAACGACCGATAATACGCTCGTCTAATGCTTCGATAATTTCAGAACCCTCTTTTAATGAAGTAATTGTTAAACCACGGTCAGTACCGCAATCATCTTCACGTACGATTACATCTTGCGCTACGTCAACTAGACGACGAGTAAGGTAACCTGAATCGGCTGTTTTAAGTGCTGTATCGGCAAGACCTTTACGCGCACCATGAGTCGAGATGAAGTACTCTAATACTGTTAAACCTTCACGGAATGATGATTTGATTGGTAACTCGATGATACGACCAGATGGGTTTGCCATCAGACCACGCATACCAGCTAACTGTGTAAAGTTAGATGCGTTACCACGGGCACCAGAGTCACTCATCATGAAGATTGGGTTTTCAGCTGGTAAAGATTTCATCAGACGTGCTTGAATTTCGTCTTTTGCAGCACCCCAGAATGAAATAACGCGATCATAACGCTCTTCTTCTGTGATTAAACCACGACGGAATTGTTTTTGTACTTTATCTACTTGTTCTTGCGCATGATGTAAAATTTCACCTTTGTCTGGTAATACGATGATATCTGAGATACCGATTGAAATACCAGCTTTAGTAGAATATTTGAAACCTAAGTCTTTCATACGGTCTAACATAACAGATGTTTCTGTAATATGATAACGTGCAAAGACTTCCGCAATAACATTACCTAAGAATTTCTTTGTAAATGGTTTTACTACGTCTGTATTTTCGAAGTATTCTTTTACATTTGTATTCGTTGGTAAGAAGAAGTGATCTGGTGTTTCTAATAAGTTATCATTTGATGGTTCATTAATGAACGGGAAGTTCTCATCAAGAATTTCGTTGAAAATAATTTTACCAACAGTTGTAACTAATAGTTTACCATTCTGTTCTTCTGTAAATGTTTTATTATTTAAAGATGATGCTTTAATTGCTACACGTGTATGCAGATGTACTTCAGTGTTTTGGTAAGCTACCATTACTTCTTCAGCATCTGTAAATACTGTACCTTCACCAGGTGCACCTTTACGTTCTAAAGTTAGGTAGTAGTTACCTAATACCATATCTTGAGAAGGCGTTACAACTGGCTTACCATCTTTAGGGTTCAAGATGTTTTGAGCAGCTAACATTAATAGACGAGCTTCTGCTTGCGCTTCTGCTGAAAGTGGTACATGGACCGCCATTTGGTCACCGTCGAAGTCAGCATTGTAAGCTGTACATACTAACGGATGAAGACGAATCGCTTTACCTTCAATTAATGTTGGTTCGAATGCTTGGATACCTAAACGGTGAAGCGTTGGTGCTCGGTTTAGTAATACTGGGTGCTCGCGAATGATTTCTTCTAAAACATCCCATACATCTTCATGCATACGTTCAATTTTACGTTTTGCAGATTTAATGTTGTGCGCTAAACCACGCTCAACTAATTCTTTCATTAGGAAAGGTTTGAATAGCTCGATTGCCATACCTTTTGGTAAACCACATTGGTACATTTTTAAAGATGGACCAACTACGATTACTGAACGACCAGAGTAGTCAACACGTTTACCAAGTAAGTTTTGACGGAAACGACCTTGTTTACCTTTTAACATATGTGAAAGTGATTTTAATGGACGGTTACCAGGACCTGTAACAGGACGGCCACGACGACCATTATCGATTAATGCATCTACCGCTTCTTGTAACATACGTTTTTCGTTTTGTACGATGATGCCAGGAGCACCAAGGTCTAATAAACGTTTTAAACGGTTGTTACGGTTGATTACACGACGATATAAATCGTTTAAATCTGAAGTCGCAAAACGACCACCATCAAGTTGTACCATTGGACGTAATTCTGGTGGAATTACAGGTAGTACATCTAAAATCATCCATTCAGGACGGTTACCTGAGTGACGGAACGATTCAACTACTTCAAGACGTTTAATCGCACGTGTACGGCGTTGACCTTGAGCAGTTTTTAATTCTTCTTTTAACATTTCTGTTTCTTTATCAAGGTCGATTTCACGTAAAAGGTCTTTAATCGCTTCAGCACCCATTGATGCTTTGAATGTTGAACCGAACTTTTCACGATAAGCACGATACTCTTTTTCAGAAAGTAATTGTTTTTTCTCTAAAGGTGTATCAGCTGAATCGATTACTACGTAAGAAGCAAAGTAGATAACTTCTTCTAGTGCACGAGGTGACATGTCTAAAATTAGACCCATACGAGATGGAATACCTTTAAAGTACCAAATGTGTGATACAGATGCTGCTAATTCGATGTGACCCATACGTTCACGACGAACTTTAGCACGTGTTACTTCTACGCCACAACGGTCACAAACTACGCCTTTATAACGAACGCGTTTGTATTTACCACAATGACATTCCCAGTCCTTTGTAGGTCCGAAAATACGCTCACAGAATAAACCATCTTTTTCTGGTTTTAGTGTGCGGTAGTTGATTGTTTCAGGTTTTTTTACTTCTCCATAAGACCATGAGCGGATTTTATCTGGTGAAGCTAAACCGATTTTCATATACTCAAAATTATTAACGTCTATCAAGGAGCCTACCTCCCTTTATTCTGAAGTCTATTTGACTTATAAATTAGCTCGACGATTGATTTTTATAGATAAATTGGAATTAGGACAAGCCCAAAAAGAGCCTGTCCATCTTCCACAAAAATACTCGATTAATCTTCTTGTACAGTCGCTGATGCTTCTGCATTTTCATCATTTGGAAGAATGTTTAATGCGTTATTTGATGTGTTTTCTTCTTCATCATCTAAGTCGCGTAGTTCAATTTCTTCGTCATTGATGTTTAACATTTTCACATCTAAACCTAAAGATTGTAACTCTTTAATTAATACTTTGAATGATTCTGGAACGCCTGGTTCTGGAACCGGATCGCCTTTTACGATTGCTTCGTATGTTTTCACGCGACCAACAACGTCATCTGATTTAACAGTTAAGATTTCTTGAAGTGTGTGCGCAGCACCATATGCTTCAAGAGCCCAAACTTCCATCTCACCAAAACGTTGTCCACCGAATTGCGCTTTACCACCAAGTGGTTGTTGCGTAACAAGTGAGTAAGGTCCTGTTGAACGTGCGTGAAGTTTATCGTCAACCATGTGCGCAAGTTTGATCATGTACATAACCCCAACTGATACGCGGTTGTCTAATGGTTCACCTGAGCGACCATCATAAAGAACTGTTTTACCATCACGGTTCATACCAGCTTCTTCCATCACTTTCCATACATCTTCATCTGACGCACCATCGAATACTGGTGTAGCCATGTGAACACCTAAGTAACGAGCAGCCATACCTAAATGAAGCTCTAATACTTGTCCGATATTCATACGAGATGGTACCCCAAGTGGGTTAAGCATGATATCGACTGGTGTACCGTCTGGTAAGAATGGCATATCTTCTTCTGGAAGGATACGCGAGATAACCCCTTTGTTACCATGTCGTCCGGCCATTTTGTCACCAACGCGAATTTTACGTTTTTGAACAATGTAAACACGAACTAATTGGTTAACACCTGGAGATAATTCGTCGCCATCTTCACGGTTGAAGACTTTAACATCAAGTACGATACCACCGGCACCATGTGGTACACGAAGTGATGTATCACGTACTTCACGTGCTTTTTCACCGAAGATTGCATGTAATAGACGTTCTTCAGCAGTTAATTCTGTTACACCTTTTGGCGTTACTTTACCTACTAAAATATCACCGTCATTTACTTCAGCACCGATACGAATAATACCACGTTCGTCAAGGTTACGAAGTGCTTCTTCTCCGACATTTGGAATGTCACGAGTGATTTCTTCAGGCCCTAGCTTTGTATCACGTGCTTCTGATTCATATTCTTCGATATGAACTGAAGTGTATACATCTTCTTTAACTAGGCGTTCATTCATGATGACAGCATCCTCATAGTTATAACCATTCCAAGTCATGAAGGCTACAACTACGTTACGACCTAATGCAAGTTCACCTTTTTCCATTGATGGACCGTCAGCAAGAATATCGCGTGGTTTTACGCGCTCGCCTACGCTCACAAGTGGACGTTGGTTATAACTTGTACCTTGGTTTGAACGAACGAATTTTTGTAGTTTATATTTAGTTAAATCTCCTTGAACCTCTTTACCGTCTACAACTTCAATACGGCGTACGTGGATTGAACGAGCTTCTACATGTTCTACAATACCAGCATATTTCGCTACTACTGCAGCACCAGAATCACGTGCATCTACGTGTTCCATACCAGTTCCAACGAATGGAGCTTCAGGGTTTAATAAAGGAACAGCTTGTCGTTGCATGTTGGCACCCATTAGAGCACGGTTTGAGTCATCGTTTTCTAAGAATGGGATACATGCTGTCGCAGCAGATACTACTTGTTTAGGAGATACGTCCATGTAGTCAATTGTTTCACGCTTGAAAACAGAGTTATCTCCACGGAAACGACCTACCACTTCACTCTCTACGAATGTACCATCTGGATTTAATGGTGAGTTCGCTTGAGCTACTACATAGTTATCTTCCTCATCTGCTGTTAAGTAATCGATATGCGCAGTTACAGCACCCGTTTCAGGATCGACACGACGATATGGCGTTTCGATGAAACCAAATGGATTAACTTTTGCATAAGAAGATAGTGAGTTGATTAAACCAATGTTCGGTCCCTCAGGAGTTTCAATCGGACACATACGGCCATAGTGAGAATAGTGAACGTCACGTACTTCAAAGCCAGCACGTTCACGTGTTAAACCACCAGGTCCTAATGCAGATAGACGACGTTTGTGCGTTAATTCTGCAAGTGGGTTTGTTTGGTCCATGAATTGAGATAATTGAGAACTACCAAAGAATTCTTTAATAGACGCAATTACTGGACGAATATTGATTAATTGTTGTGGCACGATTGATTCAGTATCATTGATTGACATACGTTCACGTACAACACGTTCCATACGAGATAAACCGATACGGAATTGGTTTTGCAGTAACTCACCTACAGAACGTAGACGACGGTTACCTAAGTGATCGATATCATCTGTATCACCGATACCATATAATAAATTAAAGAAGTAAGATACTGAAGCAACAACATCTGCTGGTGTTAAGTGTTTTACTTCATCATCAACATATGCATTACTAATAACTTTAATTTCTTTTTGAGCTTCGTCATTCGGCGCGAAGATTTTTACTTCTTGTACTAATACGTCGCCTTCGATTACGCCACCCACTTTAGAAAGTGTTTTGAAACCAACACCATTCTCAAGGTTTGGAATAATTTTGTCTAGGACACGACGATCAATTAATGTGCCTTTTTCAACTAAAATTTCGCCTGTTTCTGGATCTACCAGTGTTTCAGCGATTGTTTGGTTGAATAAACGATTTTTAATGTGAAGCTTTTTGTTCATTTTATAACGACCTACAGCTGCTAAATCATAGCGTTTTGGGTCGAAGAAACGAGAATACAATAAGTTTTTCGCACTTTCTACTGTTGGTGGTTCACCAGGACGTAGACGCTCATAAATTTCTAGAAGCGCTTTTTCTGTGCTTTCTGTATTATCTTTTTCTAATGTATTACGCAAGTACTCGTTATCACCGATTAAATCGATGATTTCTTGGTCTGAAGCGAAACCTAATGCACGTAAAAGTACTGTTACTGGTAATTTACGTGTACGGTCGATACGAACATGTACTACATCTTTCGCATCTGTTTCATATTCAAGCCATGCACCACGGTTAGGAATCACTGTAGCTCCGAAACCTTTTTTACCGTTTTTATCAGTTTTATCGTGGTAGTATACACTTGGTGATCTTACTAATTGGGAAACGATAACGCGTTCTGCACCGTTAATAATGAAAGTACCTGTTTCAGTCATTAATGGGAAATCACCCATGAATACTTCTTGTTCTTTCACGTCTCCAGTTTCTTTGTTATGCAAACGTACTTTCACACGCAATGGCGCGGCAAAAGTTGCGTCGCGTTGTTTACATTCATCGACATCATATTTTGGTTCCCCAAGACTGTAATCGACAAACTCTAGTGATAAATTCCCTGTGAAGTCTTCAATCGGTGAAATATCGCGGAACATTTCACGTAATCCTTCTTCTAGGAACCACTCGTTAGATGCGGTTTGAATCTCAATAAGATTCGGAAGTTCCAGCACCTCTTTAATACGCGCGAAGCTTCTACGCTGGCGGTGTTGTCCGTACTGAACTAGTTGACCTGTCAACTCATTCACCCCTCATAAAGCGATAATAGGTCTTTCAAAATCTTTACACATCGTGTATGATTTGAAAGACAAAAAAGAAAACGAGTTCATATAATTTAGAGCTCATTCTCGTTTAACCAAACTTAAAAAATTGCTGACTTTTTACCTTGAACGATAAAAAGACATACCTATGCAATTTAAATATTTTTGCATTTTCTTATAATATCATAGCCAATTTGTCAAGTCAATCTTTTATTGTTGACAAATTATTTAACAGCTCTGATAATCCAATAACCTTTGACCTTATCAACAACTTCTACCAAACGGAACTTTTCAGCTAAATGATCCATCGTCGAAGGGGCTCCTTGCTTCTTTTGAATTACAATCCACAGCTCGCCTTCTTCTCTTAGCACATCATACGCTTGGTCGTAAAAACGAAAAATCGTTTTCTTTCCTGCGCGGATTGGCGGGTTTGTCAAAACAGCAGCGACTTGATCTGTTTTCACAGATGAAAGTGCGTCACTCTCATAAATCTGCACATTTTGTACTCCGTTATTTTCCGCATTTCTCTCAGCTAAACTTAATGCCCGATCATTCACGTCCATCATATGAACTATGCGATCCGGATAACTTTTAGCAATCGACAACCCTATCGGCCCATAACCACAACCTACATCTAAAATATCTCCAGAAACACTCGGTAATTCAAAGCAGTCGATTAACACACGGGATCCAAAATCTACTTCGCTTTTACTAAACACGCCTGCGTCAGTTTCAAAAGAAAATGTAAAACCTCTTAATGTGAAATTCCACTTTCTTGGTTTGCTTTCTACATGCGGGTTTTTTGAATAATAATGTTCTGACATGTTTCGCCCTCCTTCACATAAAATGAAGAAAAGCTCGTCAATAAGTATATTGACGAGCTTTTGTTAATCAATAGAAAATTAATTACTTAACTTCTACGTTTGCGCCAACTTCTTCAAGTTTAGCTTTGATTTCTTCAGCTTCTTCTTTAGATACGCCTTCTTTAAGAGCTTTAGGAGCGTTATCTACAACTTCTTTAGCTTCTTTAAGACCTAAACCAGTGATTTCACGAACCACTTTGATTACTTTAATTTTAGATTCACCAGCAGATGCTAATACAACATCAAATTCTGATTTTTCTTCAGCAGCACCAGCAGCGCCACCAGCAACAGCTACAGGAGCTGCAGCAGTTACACCGAATTCTTCTTCGATTGCTTTTACTAAGTCATTTAATTCTAAAACTGTCATCTCTTTGATTGCAGCTAAGATTTGTTCTTGGTTCATTATGAGTTCCTCCTATTTGGAATCTAATTTTTTATTTTTTTTGTGCATATTACTATGCGATGAAGATCAACTTGCTATTAAGCGCCTTGTTCTTCTTTTTGGTCTGCAACAGCTTTTGTTGCAAGCGCGAAGTTGCGCATTGGTGCTTGTAGAACTGATAAAAGCATAGATAATAGACCTTCGCGTGATGGAAGTTCTGCAAGTGCTTTGATTTCTTCAGCAGAAGCCACAGCGCCTTCGATTAAACCAGCTTTAATTTCAAGTTGTTCGTTTTCTTTCGCGAAGTTGTTGATAATACGGGCTGGAGCGATTACATCTTCAGTTGAGAATGCAATAGCGTTAGGGCCTGTTAATGCAGAATTTAAATCAGCATGACCAACTTCTTCAGTAGCACGGCGAACTAAAGTATTTTTGTATACTTTGAATTCAACACCAGCTTCGCGTAATTGTTTACGTAATTCAGTTACTTGTGCAACTGTAAGACCACGGTAGTCAACTACTACTACTGACGCTGCGCTTTTGAATTTCTCAGCGATTTCTTGAACAACAGTTTGTTTCATTTCAACTGCTTTGCTCATGATTGGACACCTCCTATAAGAATGGGTCACTTATACCGACAAAAGAAAAGCCCCTCATCAATAAAATAGAGAGGGGCGGAAATTCATCATCATTAAAGAGTCTGAGTTCCTTTGCCCTCGGTAGGATCATTAAGTAGTCAATTAAGCTACCCCTACTGTCTATGGTACAAATGGATAATTCACAACGTTGTTTATTTTAACAATAGAACAGTACATTGTCAATGTGAAATTATTTTGCTAAAGAAAGAGAGTCAATTTTGATTGATGGTCCCATTGTAGTTGTTACGTGAACAGACTTCATGTAAACACCTTTAGCAGTTGCAGGTTTAGCTTTTGTGATTACATCAACGATTGTTTGGATGTTTTCAGCTAATTTGTCAGCTTCGAATGAAACTTTACCTACTGGTGCGTGTACGATACCAGCTTTGTCAGCACGGTATTCAACTTTACCAGCTTTGATTTCGTTAACAGCTTTAGTTACGTCGAAAGTAACTGTACCTGTTTTAGGGTTTGGCATTAAACCTTTAGGTCCTAATACACGACCAAGTTTACCAACTTCACCCATCATGTCTGGAGTCGCAACGATTACGTCGAAATCGAACCAGCCACCTTGGATTTTTTGGATGTACTCAGCATCGCCTACGTAGTCAGCGCCAGCAGCTTCTGCTTCTTTGATTTTTTCACCTTTAGCGAATACTAAAACTTTTTGAGTTTTACCAGTACCGTTTGGTAGTACTACTGCACCACGGATTTGTTGGTCGTTTTTACGAGTATCGATGTTTAAGTTGAAAGCAACTTCTACAGTTGCATCAAAGTTTACAGCGCTTGTGCTTTTTGCTAACTCAGCAGCTTCTGCTACTGTGTATAGTTTATTTTTATCTACTAGCTTAGCAGCTTCTTGTAGTTTTTTACCTTTTTTAGCCATTATAATTTCCTCCTTGATTGTGGTTGTAGCGGAATAAACCTCCCACGAATAAAGGCTGCGAGTTTCAATCTTGTGAAACTGTCGCAACCTCCAAAAAACAAAACTTCTCTATCAAGTAATGGGATTAGTCTTCGATGACAATACCCATGCTACGTGCAGTACCTTCTACCATTAACATAGCAGCTTCTACAGAACCTGCGTTTAAGTCTGGCATTTTTGTTTCAGCGATTTCGCGAACTTTATCGCGTTTCACTGTAGCTACTTTAACACGGTTTGGTTCACCTGAACCGGATTTAATACCAGCTGCTACTTTAAGTAACACTGCTGCCGGCGGAGTTTTTGTAATGAATGTGAATGAACGATCCTCAAATACAGAAATCTCTACTGGAATGATTAAACCTGCTTGGTCTTGTGTACGAGCATTGAATTCTTTACAGAATCCCATGATGTTAACACCTGCTTGACCTAGTGCAGGACCTACTGGTGGAGCTGGATTTGCTTTACCAGCTTCAATTTGAAGTTTTACAACTTTTACAACTTTTTTAGCCACGAGACACACCTCCTTAAGTCCGTGATGTGGTCAAAGGGTTTCCCCTCCCACTCAATATCTGTCTGTCGGCTTATTCCGATAACATTAAAAATTACGGTAGTCATACATTACAGTCTGACCTTTGAAATGATAACACTTTTATGTTTTTGTGGCAAGTTCAAAAGTGATTAAACTTTTAAAAATTGTGCAAAATCTAGTTCCATAACCGTTTCACGGCCGAACATATCAACATTTACTTTAATTTTTTGTTTATCAGCATCAATTTCTTCAACCACACCTTGGAAGTGTGCGAAAGGTCCTTCTTTCACTTCTACTAAGTCGCCTACTGCGAAATCTAGTTCTACAGTTGGTGAGTTCGCTTCCATTTGCGCAAGGATGACTTCTACTTCTTCTGGTAATAATGGAGTTGGCTTAACACCGCCACCTGATGAACCGATAAATCCTGTTACACCTGGTGTATTACGTACTACATACCAAGCATCGTCTGTCATAATTAACTCGACAAGAACGTAACCTGGGAATGTTTTACGCATATATGTTTTTTTCTTACCATCTTTTACTTCTGTTTCTTGTTCTTCTGGGATGATTACGCGGAAAATTTTATCCGACATTCCCATTGTTTCGATACGTTTTTCGAGATTTAACTTTACTTTATTCTCGTAACCTGAATACGTATGAACAACATACCAATTCTTCTCCATAATTGTCTGGACGCGTGGTCCATTCCCTCCTTTTTTAAGGCAAATGAAAAAACCCGTACACATTACGGGCTCTTTCACAAATCATAACATTTTTCGTCTATAAATCCAAATACATACGGAATAATTTTGAGATTCCTAAGTCCACTAGCATAAAGAATACTGCCATAAAGATTAATGTAGAAATTACAACAAGTGTATATTTACTAAGCTCTTTACGTTTCGGCCAGCTTGTTTTTCGCATCTCAGATAGGACGTTTTTGAAAAACTGCTTTAACTTTGCCATCTAACCTAACCTCCGAATAAATCTTATATAAATGCTATCGTGTCTGCTTATGTAATGTGTGTTCATTACAAGTTGAGCAGAATTTTTTTAACTCCATGCGTTTTGAAAGATCTTTTGGGGCCGGTAAATGATAATTACGAGCGCCACATTTTTCACAACATAAAACGATTTTGTTTGCCATTGTCATCACCTTTTTAGGCATTGTTCTGTTAAAAGACTAACACTTTACAATCTTTTCTGTCAACTAGCTCATATATTCAAAATATGATGTTCTAACTTGCGCTTAATACGTTGTAAAGCATTATCAATCGACTTCACTTCTTTTTTCAGTGCTAATGACATCTCTTGATATGTACAATCATCTAAATAGAGAGCCAATACTTGTTTTTCAAACGCACTAAGCACATCTTTTATTTGCGATTCCATGTAATGGACTCGTTCTTTACTCACCATCACTTCTTGCGGATCATCTTGTTCATTCGTCGACAAAATATCTAACAATGTATTCACTTGTTCATCATCATTAATCGGCTTATCAAGCGAAACAGAAGAATTCAAAGGAATATGTTTTTGACGCGTCGCTGTTTTGATTGCTGTGATAATTTGACGTGTGATACATAGTTCCGCAAAAACTTTAAATGTTACTTGCTTATCTTCGTTAAAATCTCGAATCCCTTTATATAGACCAATCATGCCTTCTTGCACAATATCTTCTCGGTCAGCTCCTATTAAAAAATAAGATCCTGCTTTATGTCGAACAATGTTTTTATACTTTGTAATCAAAAAATCTAGCGCATCACTATCGCCCTCACGAGAACGAACGACTAACTGCTCATCTGTAAGGGTTTTAAACCGTTGTTGCTTTTCTTGTAATTGATCAGTTATCAAAGTATCACCCCAATTTATGCTCCCTGCATAGTTAGACCTAGTATAACGTAACTAACAATATTTATCCATATACCTAAAATTTTCCTCTACGCATTTTTTCAAGCGCTTCATGTACTTCTTCTGACATATTTAGTGGACGCACAGGTTTTTCTTTCAGCGTTTGTCGTACTTTTTCTTCAATACCTTTTTGAGCAGTTTGAACATCGATTTCAAATTCACGCGCTGATTTTCTTAATGCACCATTACCAAAAATGACATTTTGTTCAGCCATATCATTTGTGGCTACATAAACTTTTGTTCGACGTGACATTAACTCATTCGATAATTTTTCAATACGAGCATCTGCTGTTTCTTTTGATTTTGTAAAAATAACTTCGACTTCGTGTTTTTTCAGTTTGGTCGCATTCCCTGGGACAAGGTATGCATCGAAAACGACGATTACTTTCATGCCTGAATACGCTTGGTAATCTGCCATCATTTCAATTAAACGATCACGTGCTTCAATTAGTCCATGCTTTTTTAATTCTTGTAGCTCTTTCCAAGCTCCGATGATGTTATACCCATCTACCAACATAATATCCATAGGCAATCACTTATAATTCGTGACGCTTACGGTACACTTCATACATCAATAATGATGCAGCTACCGAGGCGTTTAATGACGTAACATGTCCAACCATTGGTAAATTGTAAAGGAAGTCACACTTCTCTTTTAATACTCGACTCATTCCTTTGCCCTCACTACCGATAATGATGGCAAGAGGTAATGTTGCATCCATGCGACGATAATCTTCAGAACCTTTTGCATCTGTCCCAGCAATCCATACACCACGCTCTTTTAATTCATCAACGATTTGCGATAAATTACCGACACGTACTGTTGGAATGTACTCAATTGCACCAGTTGAAGCTTTTGCGACCACTGCTGTTAAAGCAACTGAGCGACGTTTTGGAATGATGATGCCATGTGCACCAACAGCATCTGCTGTACGCATAATTGAACCTAAATTATGCGGGTCTTCTAATTCATCTAAAATTAAAATAAATGGATCTTCACCACGTTCTTCAGCAACCGCAAAAATATCATTTAATTCCGCATAATTATATGCAGCTACTGATGCAACAACACCTTGATGGTTTTCAGAAGTTAGACCGTCGACTTTTTGTTTTGGTACAAATTGTACAACAATTCCACGTTCTTTTGCCAATTCAAGTAGTTCTGCAATCCCTGCTTTTTTTACACCTTCTGCTATCCAAATTTTATTAATATCGCGTGTCGCGCGCAATGCTTCTAATACAGGGTTTTTACCTGCAATCATTTCTTTATCTTTTTGTTCTACCTCGACAACTTCTACGATTTCTTTTGGCTCTTCGTATGGTCTTCTTGTATGTTTTTTAGGTTTGCGACCATCGCGTGTAATTTTATTACCGCGACGATCACGTTCCTCTCGTTTACCTCGTCTGTTATCCATATTGATAACCTCCTATTTCTCAGCTTCCACTGTTTCAATCGTATAGGAAATTATTTCCGCTATACGTTCTTCTTGTCCTAATAAATATAAATAACCTAAAACAGCTTCAAATGCTGAACTGTAATGATATGTTTGTACGTCTGTATTCTTCGGTACAGAACCTGATTTTGCGTTGCGTCCTCTTCTTAATACGCCCGCTTCATCTTCCGTAAAGAACTCTTCTTCAATCATTTTTCGTACAACTTTTGCTTGTGCTTTCGCAGAAACATAGCGCGTTGCTTCACGATGTAAAATATTCGGCTTCACTTTACCATTACGCAATAAATGTTCACGTACTGCAATTTCTAAAACAGAATCTCCCATATAAGCAAGCGCTAAAGCATTCAATTGTTTTACATCAATATCTCGTAATTGTCCCAATTGATTAGCCTCGTTTCCAACGTACACCTTGACGTGTATCTTCTAAAATGATGTTTTGTTCTTTTAAGATATCGCGAATTTCATCTGCGCGTGCAAAGTTGCGGTCTTTACGAGCTTGCTGGCGTTCTTCGATTAACGCATCGATGTCTGCGTCTAATAATTCCTCTGCTTGCGCTAATTGAATACCTAATACACCTGTTAATTCTTCTAGTGCTGTTTTATACGCTTCTAAAACTTCTGTGTTTGTATTTTCAGCTGTTAAATATTTATTTGCAGCAGTTGAAATGGTGAATAGTGCTGAAATGGCATTTGCTGTATTGAAATCGTCATCCATTGATTCAACAAAATAAGCTTTTGCATCTTCAATAATTTGTAATTCAGCTTCGTCTACCTCAACTAAATTCGTTGCTGCTTTTAAACGATGTTGTAAGTTTTGATGCGTTGTACGAAGGCGATCTAAACCATTCGCTGCTGCTTCCACCAAGTCTTGCGCAAAGTTAATTGGGTTACGGTAATGTACAGATAGAATAAAGAATCGTAACACTTGTGGGTCAATTTGTTGAATGATGTCATGTACTAAAATAAAGTTACCTAGTGATTTTGACATTTTTTCGTTATCAATATTGATATACCCGTTATGCATCCAATAATTTGAGAATTTTTTATCTGTATAAGCTTCTGATTGTGCAATCTCGTTCTCATGGTGAGGGAATTTCAAATCTTGTCCACCAGCGTGAATATCGATTGTATCACCAAAATGATTGTGAACCATAACAGAACATTCGATATGCCAACCTGGACGACCTTCGCCCCAAGGACTCTTCCATGAGATCTCACCTGGTTTTGCAGCTTTCCATAATGCGAAATCTAAGTCATCTTCTTTTTTTGTTCCTGCTTCAATACGCGCGCCTACTTTTAAATCATCTACAGATTGATGTGATAATTGTCCGTAATTTTTAAATTTACGTGTACGGTAATACACATCACCTTGTGATTCATACGCATATCCTTTTTGTACTAATACATCAATGAACTCAATAATTTCATCCATATGTTCTGTTACACGTGGATGGGCATCTGCTTTTTGCGCTCCTAGTGCTGTAATATCTTCAAAATATGCTGCAATGAAACGCTCTGTTAGTTCAGATACGTCTTCACCTAATTCATTTGCTGCTTTGATGATTTTGTCGTCTACATCTGTGAAGTTTGAAACGTAATCTACTTCATAACCACGGTATGTTAAATAGCGACGAACTGTATCATAAACGATTACTGGACGTGCATTTCCGATATGAATGTAGTTGTAAACAGTTGGTCCACATACATACATGCGCACCTTTCCTTCTTCGATTGGTTTAAATTCTTCTTTTTCGCGTGTTAATGTATTAAAAATTTGAATAGCCAAATGAAACACTCCTTTAGATATTAAGTTTAATAAAAAAACCTCCATCTATCGTAAAGATAGACAGAGGCGAGAAAGTACGCGGTTCCACTCTGATTGAATAGGACTAATCAGCCTCTATTCCACTCAAGGTCGATAACGGTGACAAACCGATTTGACCTACCCCATTAAAAACATGGTTCAATCAAATACTCAGAGGTGCATTTCTGCTTTACAGAGGCTCAGACCACTTTCAGCCGATGATGGTCCTCTCTTTTTCGAGCTTGCGTCACGTACTTCTCCTCTTCAACGCTTTATGTTGTATAAGTAACTCTATTCTACAATGTCTTTGCAAAAAAGAAAACTTATTTAATAAATGGTTCGATGCGTGCAATGACTGTTTCTTTACCTAAAAGCTCAAGTGCATCTGTTAATTCTGGTCCATGCATTTCGCCTGTTGTTGCAACACGAATTGGCATGAATAGATTTTTACCTTTATGACCTGTTTCTTTTTGAACAGCTTTGATCGCTTTTTTAATTTCTGGTGCTACGTAGTCTTCAAGTGCTTCTAGTTGTGCTTTGAATGAAGCCATTACTTCTGAAACTTGTTCACCAGCTAATACTTCTTGTTCTTCTTCACTATATGTTAATGCGTCTGTGAAGAATTGTGCTGATAATTCAACGATTTCTGCACCGTAACTCATTTGCTCATGGTACAAGCCGATTAAACGAGATGCCCATGCTTCTTCTTCTTCTGTTGGATTTTCAGGAACAAGACCTTCTTTTTGTAAGAATGGTAAGCATAGTTCAACCACTTGCTCATGCGATAACTTCTTCATGTATTGGTTGTTCATCCATTTTAACTTTTGAGTATCGTACATAGAAGGTGATTTTGTTAAACGTTTTTCAGTGAATTGAGCGATTAACTCATCCATTGAGAAGATTTCTTCTTCACCCTCTGGAGACCAACCAAGTAATGCAAGGAAGTTGACCATTGCTTCTGGTAAGTAACCTAAATCTTTATATTGTGAGATGAATTGAATAATTGACTCATCACGTTTTGATAATTTTTTATGGTTTTCGTTTACGATTAATGTCATATGACCAAAACGAGGTACTTCCCAACCAAATGCACGGTAAATCATCATTTGTTTTGGTGTGTTTGATAGATGCTCTTCACCACGGAAGATGTGTGTCATCTCCATTAAGTGATCATCTAAAACAACGGCATAGTTGTATGTTGGGATTCCATTTGCTTTTACGATTACCCAGTCACCGATATCTTTTGATTCAAACGTTACTTCGCCACGAATTAAATCATCAACTACATATGTTTCTTCTGCTGGTACTTTAAAGCGAATCGTGTATGGTAAACCCGCTGCTTCTTTTTCTGCAACTTCTTCTGCAGTTAAGTGACGACAAGTCCCTTTATACATAGGAGCGGCTACACCATTTGCACGTTGCGCTTCGCGTTCTGCTTCTAATTCTTCTGATGTACAGAAACATTTGTAAGCAAGACCTTTTTCAAGTAATTGTTGTGCATGCTCTGTATATGTGTCTAAACGTTCCATTTGACGATATGGACCGTATGGACCGCCAATGATTGGTGATTCTACAGGGATGATGCCTAACCATTCAAGGTTGTGAAGTTGAGATTCTTCTCCGCCTTCGATGTTACGAGCTACATCTGTATCTTCAATACGGAATACGAAATCCCCATCATAATGTTTTGCGTATAGATAATTAAATAATGCTGTACGTGCGCCACCGATGTGTAGGTGTCCTGTTGGACTTGGTGCGTAACGTACACGAACTTTTTTAGTCATAATTCAGATCCTCCTAATTTGTCGAGAAAAATTCAACTTTTCTCATTTTACCACTCGCTCCTTGAAATTTAAAGGAACTCAGGCTTTGATTAACAAAATTGTTGCCATTGCTGCAATACCTTCTTCACGACCAACAAATCCAAGCTTTTCTGTTGTTGTTGCTTTCACATTTACTTGATCTGGTTCTGCATTTAATAGTTCTGCAATACGATTACGCATTGGTTCGATATATGGAGCCATTTTAGGACGTTGTGCCATGATTGTACAATCTACGTTTCCTAACTTATACCCTTTCTCCTCAACAATCTTCCAAATGTACGCTAATAATTTTGCTGAATCTGCATCTTTGAACTCTGGGTCTGTATCTGGGAAGTGTCGCCCGATATCCCCTTCACCGATTGCGCCTAATGCTGCATCTGTTACCGTATGTAACAATACATCTGCATCTGAGTGTCCAATCAATCCTTTTTCATGTGGAATTGTAATACCACCGATAATTAATGGTCGCCCTTCCGCAAACTCGTGTACATCAAAACCTTGTCCAATTCTAAACATATGAATGTCCTCCTGTTCTACGATTTAAAATCGCTTCACCAAAAACTAAATCTTCTTTGGTTGTCATTTTTATATTTTCATAACTACTTTCTACAATATAGATAGCTTCGCCTAAACGCTCAACTAACATCGCTTCATCGGTTCCTAAAAAACCGTCCTCTGCCGCTTGTTGCTCTGCACGATTTAATAATTCAAAACGAAACGCTTGTGGTGTTTGAATCATCCAGAGATTTGAACGATCCACCGTTTCTTGTATTTTACCATCTTGTACATTCTTCATTGTATCTTTTGCTCGAACACCTGCGATTGCTGCACCCTTTTCTGTTGCCTGTTGTACAAGCTCATGTATCGTCGGTAATTCAATGAATGGTCTTGCTGCATCATGAACAAGAACAATTTCACTATTCTTGATTTCTTGCATACACGCATAAACACTATGCTGGCGTTCTTCACCACCATCAGGCATCGCAACTACTTTATGAATTTCATATTGTGCCAATTGTTGCTGAATATAATCACGTTCTTCTGATTTTACAGCTAAATAAATTGCTCGACACTGCGTATCTTGTTCGAAAACACGTAATGTATGAATCAAAATAGGTACGCCTGCTAATTCTAAAAACAACTTATTTTGATTAGCGCCCATTCGTTTCCCACTACCAGCAGCAGGTAAAATCACGTCATACTGCATATAACGTACACTCCTTCAATATAAAAGGGGCTTGTCCGTAAAAAACCTCAATTGGTTCTTGGGGACAGCCCCTGTTCGTTTATACATTTATACTACCATTATTTATGGTTTTTTGGCTTAGCAAAAATCATTCGTCCTGCTGAAGTTTGGAGAACAGACGTCACAATTACAACAATCGCTTGTCCAATATATGACTTTCCTTCTTCTACAACAATCATCGTACCATCATCTAAATAGGCAACCCCTTGATTATGTTCTTTACCATCTTTGATGACGACGACATTCATTTCTTCACCTGGAATGACGACAGGTTTTACTGCGTTGGCTAAGTCATTAATATTCAACACACTTACTTTGTGTAGCTCACATACTTTATTTAAGTTAAAATCATTCGTTAGAATCTGCGCACCCATCTTTTTAGCCAGACGTACTAATTTTAAATCCACTTCAGGTACATCTTCAAAATCGATTTCAGTAATTAAGACATTTGAATTTGAAGCATCTTGAAGTACTTTTAAAATATCAAGTCCTCGTCGACCTCTTGTACGCTTTAATGTATCAGATGAGTCGGCAATATGCTGTAATTCCGTTAATACAAATTGCGGAACAACTAAAATACCTTCAATAAAACCGGTTTTTGAAATATCTGCAATACGACCGTCAATAATAACACTTGTATCAAGCAGCTTGTAACCTACTTCGTTAAAACTCTCCGCACCTACATCAGCTTCTTTTTTCTTATTAGAACGCGATGTGAAAACAGACATTAATTCGTCGCGTTTTTTGAAGCCGACTTGGAAGAAAACATATCCTAAAACAATGGATAATAGGATTGGTGCAATATCACTAATTACTGCTAAATGAAGACCATCAAGTGCGACACCTACTAAAAACGCTAATGTTAAACCGATGATTAAACCAATTGTTCCAAATAATAAGTCGCCCACAGGTGCTTTTAATAGGCGCTCTTCAAAGAATTTCATAAACCGAATAAACGGATCTGCCAATACAAAAGACAGAATGAATAAAAGAACTGCACCTAGCGAAACCGTCACATAGGGATTGTTAATCCAAGAGTTTGAACTTAAATGAATAACATCGAATAATGGCGGTAATAATATAAACCCTAATGTACCCCCGATGAACAAAAATGCGACTTGAACGATTCGTTTTAACATTTCTCTCACCTCCCCTTGAGCTCATTATACATACTTTGCCAACTAAACTCTCTTTTGAGGTGGACGTTTTGTCATTTTCTTTTTGAAATCATTACATTTCTTTGAACGCAATTTTCAAAGCTTGGTTTACGGTCTCTACACCCATTACTTGAATCCCTTCTGGGTACTCCCAACCACCTAAGTTAGATGCCGGAATAATCGCGCGTTTGAAACCGAGTTTCGCTGCTTCTTGAACACGTTGTTCGATACGTGATACACGTCGCACTTCACCCGTTAAACCAACCTCACCTACAAAACAGTCCGTAGCGTTAGCATTCGCATCTTTAAAACTCGATACGATACATACTAGGACGGCTAAATCGATGGCAGGTTCGTCTAACTTTACACCACCTGCTACTTTAATATAAGTATCCTGTGCTTGTAGCATTAAACCCATACGTTTTTCTAAAACAGCCATTAATAATGAAATTCGATTTTGATCCAATCCTGTTGCCATGCGTTTTGGATAGTTAAAACTTGATGGTGTTACAAGAGCTTGAATCTCTACTAGGATCGGTCTTGTTCCTTCCATTGAGGCGACAACTGTAGAGCCAGGCGCACCTTGTGAACGTTCCTGTAAAAATAACTCTGATGGATTTAGTACTTCCTTCAACCCACCTTGCAACATTTCAAAAATCGCAATTTCATTCGTAGAACCGAATCGATTTTTTTGACTGCGTAAAATACGATATGTGTGATGACGTTCTCCTTCAAAATAAAGAACGGTATCTACCATATGTTCTAAAATACGCGGTCCTGCAATTTGCCCTTCTTTCGTTACGTGACCAACTAAGAAAATAGCGATATTTTTCGTTTTTGCAATACGCATTAATTCCGCTGTACATTCACGTACTTGCGATACACTCCCAGGTGCACTCGTTACTTCTGGATGATGTACGGTTTGAATGGAATCGACAATCACAAACTTCGGCTGTACTTCTTCAATTGTTTCATGTAAAAATTCTAAATTTGTTTCAGAATAGATATAGAGTTCAGCAGATTTTACCCCTAAGCGTTCTGCGCGTAGCTTCGTTTGGCGAACTGATTCCTCACCAGATATATATAAAACGCGATGTCCTTGATTCGATAATAAAGCAGACACTTGTAGTAATAATGTCGATTTCCCAATCCCTGGGTCGCCACCGATTAAGACAAGCGAACCTGGTACAACACCACCACCTAACACGCGATTCAACTCGTGTAATTCTGTTTGTACACGTGGTTCTTCTTGTGTTTCGACTGAAATAATCGGCATGGCTTTTTGTTGTGATTTACTCACTGTATGTTGGAATGCACCGCGAGGGCCTTTTTGTACAATCTCAACATCTTCAATCATCGTATTCCATTCACCACAACCTGGACAACGCCCCATCCATTTTGGTGCTTCATAACCGCACCCTGTACACATAAACTTTGTTTTTTTCTTTGCCACTTTGTGCACCTCCGTATTCATATTCCCTTATTATAAAGCAAAACACCCCAAACGTCTGTTTGGAGTGTTTTTGAATTTTAATTTCGTACAGGTTTTCACCTATCTAAAATTAGTTTTTCGCTTTTTCTTTGACATGAACAACAAAATCGCCATCTTGTACATCAAATACAACAACTTGATCTGTTAGAACTGTACCTTTTAGAATTTCTTCTGATAAACGGTCTTCTACATTTTTCTGAATTGCACGACGTAGTGGTCTTGCACCATATTCTGGGTCATAACCTTCATTTGCAATTCGATCTAATGCAGCTTCTGTTAATTCTAATTCAATGTTTTGTTCTTTTAGACGTTTTGTTAATTGAGCTGCCATTTTTTCAACAATCTCATTCAACTCTTTCTTCTCAAGTGCATGGAAGACAATCATTTCATCCACACGGTTTAAAAACTCTGGACGGAATGCTTTTTTCAGTTCTTCTAACATCACTTGTTTTGAATTTTCTTGTGATTGTTTTTTCTCTTGTGCGCCGAAACCAAGAGATTTACGGTATTTCAATGCTTCTGCACCAATATTTGAAGTCATAATAACGACTGTGTTACGGAAATCAACAACGCGTCCTTTTGAGTCTGTTAAACGCCCATCATCTAGTACTTGTAATAGAATGTTGAATACATCTGGATGCGCTTTTTCAATTTCATCTAGTAAGATAACTGAATATGGTTTACGACGTACTTTTTCTGTTAATTGACCACCTTCGTCGAATCCTACATAGCCTGGAGGTGAACCAACTAAACGAGAAGTAGAATGTTTTTCCATGTACTCAGACATATCAACGCGAATCATCGCATCTTCTTCACCGAACATAACTTCAGCTAACGCACGAGCTAATTCTGTTTTACCTACACCAGTAGGTCCTAAGAAGATGAATGAACCAATCGGACGTTTTGGATCTTTTAACCCTGCACGAGCACGACGAATCGCACGAGAGATTGCTTCAACTGCTTCACTTTGCCCTACTACACGTTTGTGTAATTCTTCTTCTAAATTTAGTAACTTTGTAGACTCTTCTTGTTCTAGTTTTGCAACTGGAATGCCTGTCCACATCGAAACAACTTCTGCAATATCATTCACTGTCACTTCAGACTCTGAACGACCTTGGTCTTCTTTCCATTGTTTCTTTGTCTCTTCTAATTGCGCTACTAATTTTTGTTCAGAATCGCGTAGGTTCGCCGCTTTTTCAAACTCTTGACTTTGCACCGCTTCATTCTTTTCTGAGCGAAGTGCTTCTAATTGAACTTCTAACTCTTTCAAGTTCGGAGGTGTTGTGTAAGAGCGTAAGCGTACTTTTGAACCTGCTTCGTCAATTAAGTCAATCGCTTTATCTGGTAAGAAACGATCTGAAATGTAACGGTCACTCATTTTAACAGCTGCTTCTACTGCAACATCTGAGATTTTCACACGGTGATGCGCTTCATAACGATCACGTAAACCTTCGATAATTTGAATCGCTTCTTCTACAGAAGGTTCATCTACTTGAATTGGTTGGAAACGACGTTCTAATGCAGCATCTTTTTCAATGTATTTACGATACTCATCTAATGTTGTTGCACCGATACATTGTAGTTCACCACGCGCTAGAGAAGGTTTTAAGATATTTGATGCATCAATTGCACCTTCTGCACCACCCGCTCCAATCAATGTGTGTAACTCATCAATGAATAAGATAACGTTACCTGCTTGGCGTATTTCGTCCATCACTTTTTTCAAGCGATCTTCAAACTCACCACGATATTTTGTACCTGCAACTACCGTTCCCATATCAAGTGTCATAACACGCTTATCACGTAGGATTTCAGGCACTTCATTATTCACAATTTGTTGTGCTAATCCTTCTGCAATCGCTGTTTTACCTACACCTGGTTCACCGATAATAACAGGGTTGTTTTTTGTACGACGAGATAATACTTCAATCACACGTGTAATTTCTTTACTACGTCCAATTACTGGATCTAAATTACCTTCACGCGCCATCTCTGTTAAATCACGCGCTAAGCTATCTAATGTTGGCGTATTTGCTGTCGGTGCAGCAGCATTACCATTTTGACCTGCATCTGCACTACCAAGCAGTTGTAACACTTGTTGACGCGCTTTATTTAAGCTAACACCTGCATTATTTAATACACGTGCAGCAACACCTTCACCTTCACGAATAAGAGCTAATAAAATGTGCTCTGTTCCGATATATGAATGACCTAATTTACGAGATTCATCTACTGATAACTCAATGACTTTTTTAGCACGAGGTGTGTAATGAACGATTGGCCCAACATTTTTAGAACCTGTACCAACAAGTTCTTCAATGCCTTCTTCAATCATTTCAGGACTCACTTCAATAGCCTCAAGAGCTTTTGCAGCGATTCCGCCACCTTCTCGAATTAATCCAAGTAAGATGTGTTCTGTTCCAATCGCTTCATGCTTCATACGAACGGCTTCTTCTTGTGCTAATTGCAATACTTTTTGAGCTCTTTGTGTAAATCGATTAAACATCATATGAGTCCTCTCCTTCATCTTCCAATTTATGTTGGCATGCTTCGCCAATCATGTCGCGAATCAATGTCGCGCGGTACACATCTCGCTCATTTGGCTTCAATGTTGTACCTGTATATTGTTGTAAGAAGCCTGGTTGCATAATCAGCATACATTTATTTAAAACTTCATTTGGAATTCTTTGTATGATACCTAAATCTATACCCAAACGCACGTTAGATAAACAATTCGCAGCTTCTGTACTCGATAGGATTCGAGCTGTTTGTAAGACTCCTAGCGAGCGATGCAAACGGTCTGAAATTGCAATCGGCGCATGTTCTAACATCGCCTTTCTAGCTTCTACTTCTTTTGCAACAACTTGTTCTACAATTGTTTCCAATTCTTGAATGATTTCTTCTTCTGATTTACCAAGTGTTACTTGATTTGAAATTTGATAATAATTCCCTACAGCTTCGGTTCCTTCACCATAGATTCCACGTACGATTAAACCTAGTCGTGGCATCATGTTGATTAAGGCACGAACTTGATTCGTCATCGTAAGAGCTGGTAAGTGCATCATGACGGAAGCACGTAACCCTGTTCCTACATTCGTCGGACAAGTAGTCATATAACCAAATTGTTCATCAAATGCATAGTTCACTTGTTTTTCAATACAATCATCAATTTCATTTGCTTTTAGTAACGCTTTTTTAAGATTAAGTCCTGGTTCTAAACATTGAATACGAATGTGGTCTTCTTCGTTAATCATGACACTAATTGATTCATCTTCAGATACGAGAATCGAACCAATCCGTTCTTTTTTCGCAAGTTGCGGACTAATTAAATGCTTCTCTACTAAAATTTGTTTTTGCAAAGAAGGTCTTTGCCCCAAATCAAAATGATAGAGTGGTGTTTGAAGTGTTTCACAGTCGAGTAAAGCACTGCTCACTTGACGATCAACAGCCATCGCTTCTTCTTCACTAAAGGCACGTGGGAAACGATACGCGGACATGTTACGCGCTAAACGAATACGTGTACTCATGACAATATCACCGTGCTCACCATCGCCAGCCATCCAACTAATATTGTCACCTTTTAGAAAATGATCAATTTTCATCGTTCGCTGCACCACCTTGCGTTAACTGTTTTTCAAGTTGCTTTACCTCATCTCGAAGTTTTGCTGCTTCTTCAAACTCTTCTTGCTCTACAGCTGATTTCATCTTCTGACGTAATACTTCAATCTCTTTTTTAATTTGATATGTTTTATTTAATCCGCCCGGTATCTTACCAGTATGTTCTGTTGCACCATTATGAAGTCTTTTAAATACTTCAGGCAAACGTTCATAAAAAGCATGATAACAATTTGGACAATTAAATTTACCTTCTTTTAAAAACTGTTGGTACGTCATACCACATGTCTCGCATTGCTGCTTTTCTTGCGATGGTTGTTTTGACTGAGGTGCGTTGGATGACCATGTTGGAATACCAAACCAGTCCGAAAAGATTTGTTCGATTGTCACAGGCTTTACTTCTTCATCTATATGCAAATAATCTTGTTGCCCACTGCAAACTTCGCAGTAGTGTTTTACGACTTCTTCATTATTTTTTGTCATCGTAATGGTGACAGTAGCTGGACGTTGTTTACAGTTTTCACAGATCATCCTCTATACACCTTCTTTTAAGATTCTTTTTCATACTTCAGTGCTACTAGCATTGCTTGTAAAATACGAGAGCGGAGCTGATCACGATATGGTAAATCAATCGCAATGACTTCTCGGTCCATAGCAGTAAGAATGAGCTTTGCCTCACGTTTTGTAATTGCTTGCTCTTCAGTTAAGCGATGTACAATATCCTCTGCAGCCGTTTGCGAGATTTGATAATTGATTTGAGATAGAATATCGTCTAACAGTTCTGTTTTCGAGTTCGTACGTACACGTAAAATGCGAATATACCCCCCACCTCCACGTTTACTTTCGACGATATAACCTCTCTCTACTGTGAATCTTGTATTGATGACGTAATTTATTTGCGACGGTACACATTGGAAGCGGTCTGCAATCTCACTTCGTTTAATCTCAATGTGTCCATTACCGCCCATTTCAATAATTTCTTTCAAATACGCCTCAATAATATTCGACATATTCTTCATGTCGAGTCCCCACCTCCTTTAATCAAGCTGACTTTGACTATCTTTGACTATATTATAAATAAATTGTTTTATAAATTGCAATAAAAATGCTCGTTCCTTTTTTGTTTTATAAAAAAACAGACATCCTAACCATTACAATTAGAATATCTGTCTATTTATGATTATTTAACCCAGCGTCCAACGATTGGATAATTCCAATACTCACCTTGCAATGCACGAATAATCCCGATAATTGGAACAATGAACCCCATTAATCCAAAGACGATTAAAAACGGAATTCCAATTAACACATACGAGAATACAACTGAAATACCAATAAGAATTGACATAACAATTTGGAATAACAATGCTTGTAGTGATAAACTTTTCACTCTCGAATCATCAATTAAGAGCATAAAGAGTAATGGAAGTAGAATCGGTAAATAATATGCACTTGAGTGTAGTACAACTTTAATCCATTTATTGTCTTGTTCCATCTAAAACACGCTCCTTTTCTTTCTTATATATACGCATGAACAGTGTCATCCGTTTCATTTTATTTTTGTGATGATGTGACAAAAAAATTAAATTATGGGAAGATATAGAGTAAATAGATCGTGAAGAGGTGACAAAATGATTTACACTCTAGGTCTTACAAAAGACCAGCAGCTCGTGGAAAACTTCCCTTTAGAACATATTAAAGAAGATCGTTTCGATTGGTTTTGGGTTGATTTTTCAGAACCTACTGCAAAAGAAAATTTATTACTGCATACTTTTTTCCAATTTCATCCCCTAGCTGTAGAAGATGCCTTGATGCGTTTACAGCGTCCAAAAATAGATTACTATGATGATTATTATTTCACTGTTGTCCATAAATTAAACCCAAAAGAACTAACATCTGAGGAGATTAGTCTATTTATTTCTTCTAAATTTGTCGTCTCATATCATCAATTCCCTGTTCACGAATTTGAAATCGTCAAACGTGAATTAGAAAGTCATCCGAATCGCTGGGATCGCGGTACATTTTTCATCATGTATCAAACAATCGATAAAATTGTCGATGAGTTTTTCCCCCTTGTTTTTACTATTGAAGATCGACTTAATACCATTGAAGATCAGTTAGATTATAAAAATAGCGTAGACTTAATGAACGATGTATTCGATCTCCGCAATGATTTACTCCATATAAGAAGAACGGTTCTCCCAATGCGTGATTTGT
Organism: Kurthia sp. YJT4; assembly: GCF_030219945.1. NCBI lineage: Bacteria > Bacillati > Bacillota > Bacilli > Caryophanales > Caryophanaceae > Kurthia > Kurthia sp. YJT4. The sequence goes on from NZ_CP126689.1 coordinate 3,001,066, forward strand.
TATATCGGATTTTAAATTCAAACCGCCTAAATTTAACACAAAAAGAAAAAGCCTATTTTAGTGATGTACACGACCATCTCGTGAAATTGACTGAAATGGTTGAATCAAATCGTGAATTAACTGCTGACATGCGAGATAGTCATATGTCAATGAACGCAATTCGTATGAATAATATTATGATGACGCTTACCATTGTATCAACTATTTTTATCCCACTCACATTCATCGCAGGAGTTTATGGCATGAACTTTGTGAATATGCCCGAATTGAATTGGCATTATGGATACTTCATTACATTAGGACTTATGATTTTCATCGTATTTGCGATGCTCATGCTATTTAAAAAACGTGGTTGGCTTGGATTTTTTAAAGATGATTAGTAAGGTATGTCTAAGACAGTAGTATTTTAAACAGCGGAAACCCCGTATGATTGAAATGACGCCTAAAAGTTAGACACGGTTATTTCATCAGGCAATGGTTTGGGTATGCGTTCGATATTGTATCGGACTCATACCTTTTAATTTTGCCTTGATGCGTTTCGCGAGCAGGGATTATTTTTTCTATGCATTTAATTAATTTGATTATCCGTGTTTGAAACACTCTAATTTTACTCTGTTGTAAGCTCTTTATTTTCAACCTATTTACGAATCAAAAAAATATCATGTATTCATTAATAACCATATGAATTACTCATATTTTATTATTACTTAACTTTTTTCACTGTTAAATACATTTTATACTCTTTTTATTTCAAAAAAACGATTTAAATCATCATTTTATATTTCTGTTGCTATAAACACAAATATATAGAAATTTATGTGAAATCTCTTTTTTTTCGTTGAATACGGTTCTCTTTTTCTTAATAAAATGATAAATTATTAGATGATACACCCCAACATTTAAAACTTATTACTTATTCTTTTTCAAAAAACAAGACTAAAGAAATGACATACCCTTTTAAGATTAGAAAGACTTTTTTACTATAATATTTTGGAGGCTTCATCTATGATTTGGAACCGTTCGAAAAAGACAAAGAACGAGACTTTTTTCGATATAGAACAATATAAGAAAAACGTCAAAATTGATTTATCACATAATCAGCACTTACAAAAACAAATTGAACTACTTAGTTTAACATTAGAGGACTTAGCTATTATTCATCAATTAAAATTTGTTGCAGCAGATACTTTTGTACATATGACAGATGCATTCTATGATGCGATTGTAAAAGCACCTGAATTAACACATATGATTTCACAGAACTCTAGTATTGATCGTTTAAAAGTAACGCTAACAAAGCATATCAGCGAAATGTTCGATGGACGAATTGATGCACAATATATTGAACAGCGAAAAATTATTGCACACGTTCACGTTAAGATTGGTCTACCTTCAAAATGGTACTTAAACTCATTCCAATCACTAACAAATTCATTCATTGACTTTATTGAAGATTTACAAATTTCAACACGTGAATCTGCTCAAGCAATTAAAGCATTTACAAAACTGATTAACTTTGAACAGCAAATTGTTATTGAAGCTTATGAAAATCGAGTGGATGCCATTCGTGATGAACACGGTCGTGTAAAACAACAAGTTATTCATACAGTTCAAAATACTTCAGAAGAATTAAATGCGATTAGTGAAGAAACAACCGCTGCAATCCAATCACTATCTCGCCAAGCTGATGAAATTGCTTCTTCTACAAAACAAGGTTTAGACTTTGTAAATTCAACAAAAGAAAAATCTGAAAATGGTCGCGCATTACTACATACGCAAAATGAATTAATGCAAAAAATGTCTGCAAGCGTCCAAATGCTTGACGAAACCATGTCTAAATTGAAAATCTCTTCTAAACAAATTAATGATATTGTTCATTTAGTAACAGGTATTGCCGACCAAACAAACCTATTAGCATTGAATGCATCAATTGAAGCAGCACGTGCTGGGGAGCATGGTAAAGGCTTTGCTGTTGTTGCTGAAGAAGTTCGTAAATTAGCTGAAGAAACAAAATCAGCTGTTCAAAATGTATCCAAATTAATTTTAGAAACTGAAAATAATATTGAAAATATGTCTGTATCCGTAAACGATGTTGATGAACAAATTAACGAAGGTGTTCAAATGCAGGATGATTTATCTACTAGCTTCCATACAATTGTTGAAGCTGTGAGTGGTATTCAAGCAATCAATGAAAGTACAACAGAAGATGTAAATACAATTTCACGTTTATTAGATGATTTAACAGAGGGTACAATTCAAGTATGTAATTCTGCTGAACAACTATTAGAAGTTACTTATGAGTTAAATTAAAACGAAATATGAAATAGATAGCTAATCCATGCGATATAGGCTATCTATTTTTTTCATTCTTCGCTACAATATGTCCATGCAGATGGAGGAGGGTTCAATATGGTTAAAATTTATCTTACACGACATGGGCAAACAGAATGGAATTTACAAAAGAGAATGCAAGGCTGGTTTGATTCCCCTCTTACGCAAGAGGGTCAACAAGCTGCAATCGCGCTTGGTAGAAGACTGGCGCAAATTCCTTTTAGTGCTATTTATGCTAGTTCTAGCGGTCGAACAGTGGATACTGCGAAATTTATTTGTTGTGAACGCCAAATCCCTATTTTCTTTAAACAACAACTACGCGAAATTAACGTAGGTGAGTGGCAAGGCATGACGGATAGCGAAATTAAGCGAACATATCCTGAACAGTATCATCATTATTATAATCACCCAACAGAATATAAATCTGAAGAAGGTGAAACTTTTGAAGATGTATTACAACGTGTACTTCCAGTAATTAAAGATGTAATAGAAGATTACGAAGATGATGAACCTGTTTTAATCGTCACACATGCCGTTGTAAAGAAACTATTGATTGCTCATTTTCAAAATCAATCCATTGATCATGTGTGGGATCCTCCCTTCATTCACGGAACGAGTTTAACCGTACTTCATTTAAAGAAAAATGGTGATGTACACTTTGAATGCATTGGTGATACAGAACACATGCAAAAACAGAATAGCTAACAAAAAACACCTTCCAGCATATTCGCGTGAAAGGTGTTTTTTATATTTATAAAAAGAATGAATGTGGCATATTTCTTTTTTCTTTACGATGAGCACGACGCAGTGGACCTGATTCAAACAGTCTCTTTTCTTCTTCTGACTCAGGGAAAACAGGTGGAACAGCTTGAGGTTTCCCATCTGCATCAATCGCTACCATCGTTACAAAAGATTCAGTTGTTAATTTTCGTTCTTTTGTTTGAATGTTAAGTGAAGATACACGAATATAAACTTCCATCGAAGTGCGACCTGTTGCACTGACAATTCCTTCTAACTCCATAATTTCTCCTGCACGAATTGGTGAGAAGAAATCCACTGAATCAAAAGATGCTGTAACTGTCTCCATTTTAGAATGTTTCATCGAAATAATTGCTGCAATTTCATCGATATACGCTAATACCTTACCACCAAAAATTGTATTCATATAGTTGGTATCAGGTGGAGCAACCAGCCTTGTTTGAACTGTACGTGAATTTGACATTGGAATCGCTTCTAACATGATCAACACTCCTTTTTTATTTTCTGTATCTATTTTAACATAAATAAAATGAAACACACCCATTATTTACATATTAAAATAAATATTCTGTACCTATACACAATGAAAATATATTATTACAGTTTTGTTTTTATAGTAATGAATTTCATTTCAGACATTTCTTGAACAGCATATTTAATTCCTTCTCGTCCATAACCACTCGTTTTCACACCGCCATATGGCATATTATCTGTGCGGAATGTTGGAATATCATTAATAATAACGCCGCCAGCTTCAATCTCATCTGCTGCTCTTAAAGCATCTTCAATATTCATTGTGAAAATACCCGCATTTAAGCCTAAATCTGATTCATTCACATATTGAATCGCTTCGTCTAATGTGCCATATGGAATAATTGATACAATCGGTGCGAATGTTTCTTGTTTAATAATTTTCGCATCATGTTTAGCGTTTAATATCACAGTTGGTTTCATCGTACGTTCTGTATATTCTGCACCTGTCGCTACCTTTGCACCGTCTGCTACTGCTTCATCCACCCATTCTTTAATACGCGTTACTTCTTTTGGATGAATCATTGCACTTACATCTGTTTTTTGATCCATTGGACTACCTACAACTAGCTTTTCTGTTTCTTCTACAAAAGCTTTTGTGAATTCTTCATAAATCGACGCATGTACATAAATACGTTGTACTGAAATACATACTTGTCCTGCAAAACCAAATGCGCCATCTACACAACGTTTCACCATCTTATCGATTGGTGTACTTGGTTCAACAATGACTGCTGCGTTAGATCCAAGTTCAAGTGTAATCTTACGTAGGCCTACTTGTTCCTTAATCTTCATTCCGACAGCACTGCTACCTGTGAATGTCACCTTTTTAACTAATGGATGTGTTACAAGAATCTCACTTAATTCACTACCTTTTCCCGTTACAATTTGTAACATTCCATCTGGTAATCCTGCTTCTTTAAATATTTCAGCTAGCGCAATACTACTTAAAGGTGTTTGAGAAGCTGGTTTCAATACAACTGCGTTACCTACAGCAAAAGCAGGCCCTAATTTATGTGCAACTAGATTGAACGGAAAGTTAAATGGTGTAATAGCAGATACGACACCAAGTGATTCTCTTTTTGTCCAACCAATTCGATCACGTACGCCAGGCGCTGCATCTAAAGGTACTGTTTCACCATGTAAATGTTTTGCTTCCTCCGCCGCAAACTCATACGTTGCAATTGTACGATCTAATTCACCTAAAGCAGCTGTTAAAGGCTTCGCTGCTTCCATTGTAATCATTTTAGCTAGTTCTTCTTTTTTATCTTTCATAATTTCAGATACGCGATGTAAAATTTCGGCTCTTTCATAAGCTGTCTTTTCTTTAAATTTTATATAGGCACGGTGTGCACCTTCTATCGCAACCGATACTTGTTCAGGAGTAGCACGTGCAACTTCCGCAATGGTTTCACCATCATAAGGGCCTTTTAGCGTATCTTTCTTCACCGTTTCTACCCACTGACCATCAATCCATAAACTTGTTTTAATCATGTAATCTCCTCCTATGCTTTTTTACTATCATACGCTTATTGTATACACTTTTAAAATAATTTTAATCATAGAAGAAAAAGCGAGAACTGTAGAAATCTACAATTCTCGCTTTTTTAGAGACTCTTTTTTATTTCTGCATACTCTTCATCTGTAAACATGCGGCTCCGTGATAGAAAACTTTTACCTTCTAAACTTTCAAGTGAAAAGCCACTACCAAATCCATCGATAAGATCTACAATAATTTGTGTATGTTTATTGTAACGATACAAAGCCTCATGCATATAGAATGGAACATCTCCATCTATTGTTTCTAATAATAAATCTACACTACCTACTTGAAAATCACCTTGTTTATAACACATAGGGGCAGAACCTTCACAGCATCCACCAGACTGATGGAACATGATTGGGCCATGCTTTTCTTTTAAAAATCGAATCATTTGTAAAGCTTCTGGTGTTACTTCTACACGCTTCACCATATTTGCTTCACCTCCTATTCGATTTAGAAGAATCCTTGTGGCTTTTCAGCGTAACTTACAAGTAAGTTTTTCGTTTGTTGGTAGCTATCTAACATCATTTTGTGGTTTTCACGTCCGATACCCGACATTTTGTAACCACCGAATGCTGCTGCTGCTGGATATTGATGATATGTGTTTGTCCATACACGACCAGCTTGAATTGCACGACCTGCTTTGTAAGCTGTATCGCCATGACGTGACCATACACCTGCACCTAAACCGTAGTCTGTATCATTCGCAATCTTAATTGCTTCATCGAAGTCTTTGAATGTTGTAACGGCTACAACTGGACCAAAGATTTCTTCTTGGAATACACGCATATCATTCGTACCTTTAAAGACAGTCGGCTGGATGTAGAAACCATTTGCGAATTCTTCGCCTAAATCATTTACATCGCCACCTGCAAGAACTTCAGCGCCTTCTTCTTTACCAATTTTTAGGTAAGAAATGATTTTTTGATATTGCTCATTTGAGTTTTGTGCACCCATCATTGTTTCTGTATCAAGTGGGTTACCGATTTTAATCGCTTTAACACGCTCAAGAACACGCTTCATAAATTCATCGTAGATTGATTCATGAATTAATGCACGTGATGGACATGTACATACTTCACCAGAGTTAAGTGCAAACATAACGAATCCTTCTACTGCTTTATCTAAGAAGTCATCATCTGCTTCCATAATATCTGGGAAGAAGATATTCGGTGATTTACCACCTAATTCAAGTGTTACAGGAATGATATTCTCAGTCGCATATTGCATGATTAGGCGACCTACTGCTGTAGAACCTGTGAATGCAATTTTTGAAATACGCTTATTTGTTGCTAAAGCTTTACCTACTTCTGCACCAAAACCATTTACGATATTTAAAACACCTGGTGGTAATAAATCTTGGATTAACTCCACAACATATAGAATCGAAGCTGGTGTTTGCTCAGCTGGTTTTAATACAACACAGTTCCCTGCAGCTAAAGCTGGTGCTAGCTTCCATGTAGCCATCAAAATAGGGAAATTCCAAGGAATGATTTGTCCTACTACACCAAGTGGCTCTTGGAAGTGGTAAGCAATTGTATCCTCATTAATTTGAGAAGAGAAGCCTTCTTGTGTACGAATTGCACTTGCAAAATAACGGAAGTGATCTACTGCTAATGGAATATCTGCATTTAATGTTTCACGAACTGCCTTACCATTTTCCCACGTCTCAGCAACAGCGATTTTTTCAAGATTCTCTTCAATACGATCAGCAATCGCATTTAAAACCTGCGCGCGGTGTGCTGGTGATGTTTTACCCCAAGCATCTTTTGCAGCGTGTGCCGCATCAAGTGCTAATTCAATATCTTCAGGTGTTGACTTTGGAATGCGTGTAAAAGCTTCACCTGTAATTGGTGTAATATTGTCGAAATACTGACCTTTTACCGGTGGAACCCACTCGCCCCCAATAAAGTTTTCATATTGCGGTTTAAACTCTACAACGGCACCTGCTGTATTTGGATTTGCATAAATCATGATAAATTTCCTCCTCTGCAATCATTCAATACACAAGAAAAATTACGTCTTAAACAGAATTTTTGTGTATCTTTGACTTTATTTTGTCTTAAAATTCAATATTTTTCAACTATTAACTTTCAAAGTATGGTATTTATTTTAAAATACTAGGGTATAAGTTCCAAAAAGGAGGTATTTATGTGTTAGCCGTACTAAATACAGAACAATTAGAAAACATCCGTATAAGTGGTGATTATTGGGATTTAAAAGAACTACAAAAAGCTATTGAACAATTACTTCATACATCTATTGAAAATAATTGTACAAATCATGTACAAAAAAATTATGTACTTCGTTTTTGTCGCGAACTTGAACAAGCAATCGAAGGCGAAGTTGCTATCGAGACCACCTATAATGGCATTTACGACGAATTACAAGAAGAGTTTGTTATTCCATTTCCACAAGAAAATATTTATTTCTCTTTTGAAAAATGTTGGCCAAAAATGCTGTTTACAGTTCTCTGCTTAAATCATTTTATTGAAGAAACAACAACTCATAAAGAACAACCATTCACACAAACTCATATTATGGTCATTCGAAAATTCGAGTCCCTCGTGTTCGAATGTTTCACCTCAAAAATCACGCTCATTAATAAGTCTCAAATCGCTACATTATTTTTTAGCGCCCCTCACGACTTTCGTCAATTCATTGCACAATATGTCGATCTCATCACAGCTAAATATCTGGCTCTACCCCAAGAAACTAAAATGATATACCTACCTCACATTCTTAAAAAATTCCATATACGTGATTTTGAATACACTTGTTTTAAAAACATGCTAAATCGTACTGCAAAAGAATCTAATCTACCAATACATAGAATTGTCTTACAAGCAGACTAAATCATTGGTAGTTCAAAATAAACAGGTTAGGACAAAACATTTTTTAACGTTCGCAACGAAAAACTGGAACCGCGCCATAGCGCAATTCCAGTTTTTATTACGCTCTTGTGAGATGGTGTTTTCACACTTATATCCCAGCTTGTTTTAAATACCACCTAAATAGGCAGCGCGTACTTCATCAGATGCTTGTAATGTTTTCGCATCTCCAGACAATACGACCTTACCTGTTTCAATTACATAACCACGTTCCGCAATCGATAATGCCATATGCGCATTTTGTTCCACAAGTAAGATAGTTGTACCATTACGATTTATTTCTTCAATAATTTCAAAAATCGTTTTAACCATTAAAGGTGCTAAGCCCATAGAAGGTTCATCTAAGAGTAACAGCTTTGGTTTTGCCATAATGGCTCTGCCCATTGCGAGCATTTGCTGTTCACCACCAGATAATGTACCTGAAGGTTGTTTTCGACGTTCAAGTAGTCGAGGGAATAACTCGAATACGCGCTCTAAATCTTTCGAGATATTCGCGCGATCACGTCGCAAGTATGCACCTAAGTCTAAGTTCTCTTCAACTGTCATATTCGAAAAGACACGACGACCTTCTGGCACATGTGAGATTCCCGTCTTTACAATACTTTGCGCTGCTTTTTTATTGATAGATGAACCTAAATATTCAATCGTTCCTTGCTTCGGACGAAGTAACCCTGAGATTGTTTTGAGCAATGTACTTTTGCCTGCACCATTCGCGCCAATTAACGTAACGATTTCGCCCTCATTTACTTCGAGTGATACACCTTTAAGCGCTTGAATATTACCGTAATATACATTTAGGTTCTCGATTTTCAACATCACTCATCAACCTCCTGACCTAAGTAAGCTTCAATTACTTTCGGGTTATTTCGAATTTCTTCTGGTAATCCATCTGCGATTAATTGACCATGATCAAGTACATAGATTCGTTCACAAATGCCCATCACAAGCCCCATATCATGTTCAATCAATAGAATCGTTAAATCAAAACGTTTTCGAATGAGTGCAATCAATTCCATTAATTCTTTTGTTTCTTGTGGGTTCATACCAGCAGCTGGTTCATCAAGTAATAATAACTTCGGCTTTGCTGCTAAAGCGCGCGCAATTTCTAAACGACGTTGCATACCATAAGGTAGATTTTTAGAAAGTTCATCTTTATATTTTTTAAGTCCAAATATCTCTAAGAAAGCAATCGACTCTTTCTCCATCTCTTCTTCGCCTCTGAAAAAAGATGGTAGACGTAAAACAGAGCTTAAGATAGAGTGCTTAGCTAATGAATGATTCGCTACTTTTACATTATCTAAAACCGATAATTCCTTAAATAGACGAATATTTTGGAATGTACGGCTCACACCACTTTTAGTAATTTGGTGAGGCGACATACTTTTTGTATTTTTACCATCAAAATAAATGGCACCTTCTGTCGGTTTATAAACACCTGTTAACATGTTGAATGTTGTCGTTTTTCCCGCACCATTCGGTCCAATTAGTCCAATTAACTCACCTTGATATAATTCCATATTCAAACCTGAAACAGCTTTTAAACCACCAAATTGAATTCCTGCTTGATCTACTTTTAATAAAGGGTTATTCATGCTAATCTTCCCCCTTCGCTACAGGTTTACGTTGTTTTTTTGTTTTAAAAATATCCGTAATTTCTTTCGTACCCATTAAACCCGAAGGACGATATAGCATCACAATAATTAAAACTAAACTGTAAATAATCATACGCGTCTCTGGGAACTCTTGTAGATACTGAGAAATAATTGTTAAAAGTGTTGCTGCGATAATCGCACCTGACATACTTCCTAAACCGCCAAGTACAACATAGATTAAAATATCAAATGACTTTAAGAAACCAAATTGTGATGGCAGAATAATATAGAAATTGTGCGAGAATAATCCACCCGCAAGACCGGCAAAGAATGCACCCATCACAAAGGCAATTACTTTATAAAATGTCGTATTAATCCCCATTGAATCTGCTGCAATCTCATCTTCTCTTACTGCGATACATGCACGGCCATGACGTGATTTCGTAAAGTTTGAAATAACAATAATCGTCACAAGTGTCGCAAAGAATGCGAATGTCCATGTTGTTTGCTGATCTACTTGGAAGCCTGAGGCACCACCTACGAACTCCCAGTTTAAAAACGTAATACGAATGATTTCAGCAAAACCGAGTGTTGCAATCGCTAAATAGTCACCTCGTAAACGAAGTGTCGGCATACCAATTAGGAAGCCCATTGCTGCCGCTGCCAATGCACCGATAATTAAACTCACAATGAATGGCATATTAAAATTCATTGTACACATCGCAGAAATGTAAGCACCAACCGCTAAGAACCCAGCGTGTCCGATTGAGAACTGCCCTGTGATTCCAATAACGAGGTGAAGACTGACTGCTAACGAAATATTAATTAAAATCGTAATCATTAAGTTTGTATAATATGCATCTAACTGTCCACTCGTAATCATGAATTGAACAACTGCATATACAACAAGCGCCAAAACAGTATATATCCAAAACACTTTAGACTTTTTCATAAGGCCGCCACCTACACTTTCTCGCGGGTATTTTTACCGAAAATACCTGCTGGTCTAAAGATTAAAATAATAATCAAAATAATGAATGCGGCTGCATCTCTCCACAGTGAGAAGCCAACTGCACTTACAATTGTTTCAATAACACCTAAAATCATACCGCCTGTCATCGCTCCTGGAATACTACCAATTCCACCTAATACTGCTGCAACGAAGGCCTTCATTCCTGGAATAACACCCATTAAAGGGTCGATCTTTGTATAATATAATCCGAAAATAACGCCTGCTGCACCTGCTAATGCAGATCCAATCGCAAATGTAGCTGAGATTGTATTGTCTACATTAATTCCCATTAATTTTGCTGCTTCCGCGTCATGTGATACCGCACGCATCGCTTTACCAACCTTCGTTTTATGTACAATAAACTGTAATAAAATCATCAATGTAATCGATACACCTAAAATTAATAATGATTGCGAACTAATATCTGCACCGAATAAATTAAATTGCTTATTGGCAACTAAATCTTTTGGGTAAGCTTCGGGTTGTGCACCGCGAATATAGATTGTGACATATTCAATTAATAATGAAACACCAATTGCTGTAATAAGTGCTGCAATCCTCGTAGAATTTCGTAATCGCTTATATGCGAGTCTTTCGATTACTACGCCAAGTATTGCGCATAAAATCATCGCAATGATGAGTGCTGGGAAAAAGCCCATTTGCCAAGACGTGACAGCATAGAAACCTACAAATGCCCCGACCATGAATACATCACCATGTGCAAAGTTAATTAGTTTAATAATGCCATATACCATTGTGTATCCTAATGCAATTAGCGCATAAATACTGCCAAGCGATATACCATTAATGAGTTGTTGTAACCACTCCATTTGCACCTCTCCTATCATTAAAGTAAAAGAGCGTGCCTAGCGTAAACTAGACACTCTCTTACTATTCAGCTCATTATTAAGGATTTACTTTTGAGTTGAATACTTGTTTGCCTTCTTTAAACTCAAGTACTGTTGCTGTTTTTACAGGGTGATGATTTTCATCGACTGAGAATGTACCTGTTACAAGACTTAAATCTTTTGTATCAGCTAATGCTTTTTGGACTTTCTCACCATCTGTTGATCCAGCACGCTCAATTGCATCCTTCAACCAATAAACTGTATCGTAACCAAGTGCATTGAATGCATCTGGTGTTTTATCGTATTTCTTTTTATATGCACTTACGAAATCTTGAATACGCTTGTCTGGATCTTCAGCTGAATAGTGATTTGTGAAGTACGTATTATTCAGTGCTTCATCTCCTGCTAATTCAACTAATTTTGGCGAATCCCAACCGTCTCCACCCATTAGTGGTGCTGTAATACCTATTTCACGTGCTTGTTTTACAATAATACCCACTTCTTCGTAGTATCCTGGAATATAAATAAAGTCAGGATTTTTAGCTTTTAAACGTGTAAGTGTTGATTTGAAGTCTGTATCTTTTGCTACATATGCTTCTTGTGCAACGACTTTTCCACCTTTACTTTCGATTGTCTCTTTGAATGATTTTGCCAGTCCTTTTGCATAGTCACTTGAACTATCTGAGAAAATCGCTACATTTTTCGCTTTTAATGTATCAATGGCAAAGTTAGCTGCAATTTTACCTTGGAATGGATCGATGAAACATGTACGGAATGCGTAGTCATTTACTTTATTTGTCTTTTCATCGACTGTTACGTTTGGTGACGTTGCAGATGGTCCGATAACTGGCATTTTGTTTTGATTCGCAATTTTTACCGAGGCAAGTGTATTACCCGATGTTGCAGAACCAATTTGCGCAACTACTTTGTCTTGTGTAGCTAACTTCAAAGCAGCTGTTGTTGCTTCGGCAGAATCAGATTTATTATCTACTTTAACTACTGTGATTTTCTTACCGTCAATTCCACCATCGGCATTAATTTCGTCAATCGCAAGTTGTGCACCATTTGCGATACCAGAGCCATATGAAGCTACAGGACCTGACAACTCTAAGTTCATGCCTAACTTGATTTCTTTTGCGTCGTCTTTACTGCCACCCCCTGATGAATCTTTTGCTCCACATCCTGTAAGTGCTGCTAAAACAAAAGAAGTTGCTAAAAATACCGAACCATACCGTTTTAATTTTTTATTCATATGAATCCCCCTTAAATTCTGATTTTTCTGAATTATGTAATGATACTTGTTCAGAAATATAAATGATACTTCCCTTTCATCTAACAATTCACATTTTAAATGATTACATTTATTTCGTCTACATTAATTTTCTGTAAATTCTAAATTTTTAAATAAAATTAATTCTTTAAACTAGTTTTTTTATATAAAAGTCCTTATATAGCTTAACTTCAAGCCTTTTACGAGAAAATTATTTCGAATAAATAAATATTCTCTTTTATAATACAAAAAAGAGAAGAATTAAAAATTCTCCTCTTTTCAAACTAAGGCTTATATTGTTGATTTCGTGCTATTGAAGCTTCTAATAACTTCTCAGTAATATTTAAATATTGTTCGAGTTCTTCATCAGTTAATACTTCAAATAATTCTTGATGTACTTTTCGTCCTTGTACCTGTGCATCTTTTAATACTGAAACACCTGCATCAGTAATTTCCATGAGCACATGACGACGATCTTCTTCGTTGTAAACACGCTTCGCATAACCCAATTTTACAAGTTTATTCGCAATATTTGTCATAGCACCAGGTGTACATCCCATTCTTTCTGCTAACACAGTTTGCTTTAAAGCACCATGCTGTAAAAGTTCAGAGAGTACAAGTACAGGCGTTACACCTAATTTATGCGGAAAACGTCTTGTAAAATGATAGATGTTTGAGTTATTAATATACTCCGTTTTGTGTATAACTTGAAATAAATTTGAATCCTTCACAACTATATCCTCCTCAATAGCCACGAAAATCATCGTTTCTAGTGAAGCATTAATGATCCACCATCAACCATTAGAGTTTGACCAGTGATATATGAAGAATCATCTGAAGCCAAGAATACAGCTACACGACCGATGTCTTGTTCTACATCACCAAAGCGACCTAGTGGGATTTGATTACGAACTTGCTCATAGTACTCTGGTTGTGATTTTGACCAAGCTTCAACGCCTGGAGTGTATGCTAATGGACTGATGATATTGACATTAATACCGAATTCGCCCCATTCATTTGCTGCTACACGTGATAATCCACGAATTGCTTCCTTTGCTGCTGCATAAGCACCTTGTGTTTTATGGCCAGAAAGACCAGCACCTGATGCAAAGTTAATGATATTACCTTTTGTCTCTTTTAAGTGTGGTAATGCAGCATTCATTAAATAGAATGTAGGGTAGAAACTTGTACCAAATGATAGATCTAAGTGTGCTTGTGTTGTTTCTGCTAGTGGCACTTGTTTTGAAACGTGTGCATTGTTTACTAGAATATCTAGTTTACCACATTTTTCAACCACTGTTTCTACAATGTTTGGAAGATTTGCATGATCCATTAAATCGGCTTTTAAGAAAAATGATTTTGGAGAAATCGCTTGAAGTTCTGCTTCAGTCGCTTTACCCATTTCTTCGTTTAAATCAACGATTGCTACAACTGCACCTTCTTTAGCCATTGCACGTGCCATACCACTTCCGATACCGTCAGCTCCTCCAGTAATAATTGCTACTTTACCTTCTAACTTTCCCATGTATTTCACTCCTTAAAATATGTCCATGCATATTTTAACACTAAAACATTTAGTTTTAAAACGTTTTCAACTTAATTGTGAAACTTTTAACATTCTTTCTCTTTTACCATAGACTACGTAATAGAGAAGAATGAGTGCGAAAATGAAAATACCAAGCGAGGTATATAGGACACTATATCCGAATACAGGAATCACATACCCCAAGAGATATGGTCCTACACCTAAACCGGCGTCTAACGCAATAAAGTAAGTAGATGTAGCGAGTCCCATACGGTGTGGAGGCGTTAACTTAATAGCCAGTGCTTGGGCACCAGATGATAAATTACCATACCCAATACCAATTAAAATACCAGCTAAGAGGAGTATAAAAGCTGAATGTGCAAAGCTCATTAAAATTAATCCAGTACCAAAGAAAATAAAACAAGGATACATGACGGAGTTTCCACCGAAACGATCTAGCATTTTCCCTGTTACAGGTCGTGTTAATAAAACAGCAATTGCATAAACGATAAAGAAGTAACTAGAAGCTACTTCTAAATTACGTTCTTTTGCAAACAAGCTAATAAAAGATAAAATTGCTGCATAACCAAAGCACATTAAAAAAGTCACAATGGCAATTGGCATTGCTTTTAGTTCAATATATTGTGAAATAAAACTTCCTTTTGATTTTTCAGTTGGTTGTACTACCGTAGTTGATTCAGCACCAGGTACTTTTGTGAATACAGCAAGTAAGAAACTAATAATACCGATTATCATACACATCATAAAAATAACAGAATATGTTGTATGTTGAACCATAGATAGTCCAATAAAAGGACCAATTGCTGTACCTAGTGTTGCACTCATTGCAAAATAACCAATTCCTTCACCTTTACGCGATGGAGGCAAAATTTGCGCAACAATGGTTCCAGTTGCTGTAGAGGCAACCCCTACCCCAATTCCATGTACAAGACGGCATACTAATAAAAGAATAATTCCTGCATGAATGAAATATAATCCCGTAGTTGCAATGAAAAAGAGCAAACCAAATAATAATACTCTTTTGCGTCCAATTTGTTCAATGACACGACCTGTAAATAATCGTCCTAATAATGTACCAATAATATAAATACCTGTTACTAAACCAACTTGACTTGTTGTTGCTCCGTACTCACTAATCGCAAATTTGCCGATTGTTACCATCAATAAATAAAAAATAACAATTAATAAAAAATTAATCGCTGACATCACAATAAATTGTGGTGTCCATAAAGCTGCTTTTGTCTTACTCATATTATTCCTTCTTTTTATTAAATTTTTTCTCTTAACGCTACTAACAATTCAATCATCTGCTGCTGTTCTTCCTCTGAAACTCCCTCCAATAAACGATGTTCGAATGCATCAATTGGGATACGAACTTGATGATATAGTGTTCTTCCTTGTTCTGTTAGGGTTATGCGTTTCTCTCGTTTATCATGTGTTGCGATAGGTTTAATTAAACCAGCTTCCTCTAATTTTGTAACAGTCCTTGTCACAGTCGGTTTTTCAACTCCTTGTAACTGTGCTAATTCAACTAAAGTTATTGAATCATTTTTCTCTAAGTAATAAAGAATTGACCACTGCGCACGATGCAATTGATGGTCTGCTAAAATCGCATTCAAATGCGTTTCAAAAGGTCGATAAAATAAAATGATTTGATGGAACAATGATGATATATGTGCCAAATCAGTTCCTCCTTTCACATTTAGTTACTTAGGGTAACTTTTAGTTTCACTAAATAATTGTATCACAATTTCCCAGGAAATAAAGAGTAAATAAAAATAGATTGCCTTATAAAGACAATCTATTTTTGAATAATGAATTGTATAACATGCGCTAATCCCGTGTGTAGCGTGCCTTCATTGCGTACTACTTCACCAACATAAAAATGTTTAATCTTATAGTCACTACACCACTCTAAAACATCTTGTGGATTATATAATAAATCGATATCTTTTGGTCCGCCTGTTTGATAATGTAATTGTTCTTCACTATACAGCTCCATCATAATCATGCCACCTGGCGTGACTGATTTTACTACTTTATCAAAAATGAGCTTTTGATATTTTTTGGGGAAATGCCCAAAAATCATAACAGCTCCATTAAACTCTTCAATTGGTGTTTCATCATGAATAAGGTCTGTTAATCTTGTTGCGACATGCACATGATTTTCAGAAGCTAATTTCTTCGTTTTACTTAAACCACTTTGTGCAAAATCAAAAGCAGTTAGCATAAATCCTCGCATTGA
Organism: Kurthia sp. YJT4; assembly: GCF_030219945.1. Lineage (NCBI taxonomy): Bacteria > Bacillati > Bacillota > Bacilli > Caryophanales > Caryophanaceae > Kurthia > Kurthia sp. YJT4. The sequence goes on from NZ_CP126689.1 coordinate 3,017,634, forward strand.
TAAGAAAACAGCGTTTCGTCCTTCTCCCTCTGCAAAAGCACCGATTTTCTTACTTCCCTTAAATACTTTGTAATATTGTTTTACAAACTCATTTGGCTCGATACCGTACACATAACCATCTGTATCAAAACGATCTTGCCACATATTCATTGCTAACCCTCCACTGTGATTAAAAGACTTAAATTTATATCTATAATAGATGATCGAATCATTCAACTGTAAATACTTTACTTTTAAAATATCGTTACATATAATGATTGCGTAATCTATCTTAACTATAAAATAGGAAAAGGTGAAGAACAATGTCACGATTAAATGATAAAGTTGCAATCATTACAGGTAGTGGTTCTGGAATCGGTAAGGAAATTGCACGTAGTTACGCAAAAGAAGGTGCAAAAGTCGTTATTGCTGACTTTAATGACGAATCCTTACGCGAAACAGTTGCAGAATTTCAAAAAGAAGGATTAGATGCTTTTGGCGTTCAAGTGAATGTAGCTTCTGAAGATGATATTCAACGCATGGTAGATGATACCATTGCTCACTATGGTAAAGTCGATATTCTTGTGAATAATGCTGGCATTGGTGATGAGATGCAAGCGGCTGGTAATGTTCAAGATGATACATGGAATCGTGTAATTGATATTAACTTAACTGGTGTCATGCGTGCCATGCGAAAAGTAATTCCTCACTTCGTTGAGCAGGGTGGCGGTACGATTGTTAATATGGCCTCTATCTCTGGTTTAACAGGTGGTCGTGGCGGCTTAGCCTATACAGCTGTGAAACACGCAGTTGTTGGTATGACAAAGAACGTCGCTTCACAATACGGACCACATCACATCCGTTGTAATGCGATTGCACCTGCTCAAATCGCAACAAAATTCGCTGCGAATATGAGTAAGATGGACCAATTCGGTTTAGAAGTCGCAACGCGTGGTGTGAGTATGATGCCTCGTGTTGGAACAGTCGAAGAAGTTGCGAATATCGCAATCTTCCTTGCTTCAGATGAATCATCTCTTATTAATGGTGTAGCCATTGCTGCCGATTCAGGTTGGAGCGCTTACTAAACCAGACTATTTAAGTCATATACCCTGAAATAAATATTACAATTCATAAATTAGAAAAGGAGAGCACTCGATATGAGTACTCTCCTTTTTCACTATATAAATACTGTATTATGCTTTTGATTGGTTTTCAAAGTAGTTATCGTACTTCTCTTGATCGAAACGACCTTCCCAACGAGCCATTACTAATGACGCTAATGAGTTACCTACTACGTTTACAGCTGTACGAGCCATATCTAGGATACGGTCAATACCAAGGATGAATGCTAAACCTTCAACTGGAATACCTACAGCGCCAAGTGTTGATAATAATACAACGAATGATACGCCAGGTACACCTGCAATACCTTTAGAAGTAACCATTAATGTTAATACTAATGTAATTTGTTGTGTGATTGATAAATCAATGCCATACATTTGTGCAATGAAAATGGCTGCGATTGATTGGTACAAGGTTGAACCATCTAAGTTAAATGAATAACCTGTTGGAATAACGAATGATACAACATCTTTTGGAGCACCAAGATTCTCCATCTTTTTCATCACACGTGGTAAAACGGTTTCAGAACTTGATGTTGAATAAGCTAGAATCAACTCTTCTTTTAACACTTTGATTAACTTGAAGATGCTGATTTTCGCCATTTTTGCTACAAGTCCTAATACAACGAAAATAAAGAATGCCATCGCTACATAGACAAGGATTGCTAATTTCGACAATGGAATTAATGATTTTACCCCGAACGTTGAAACTGTTACAGCGATTAATGCAAATACACCGATTGGAGCGAATTTCATGATTGTGTTTGTTACCCAGAACATTGCATCTGCTACACCAGAGAAGAATGCTAAGACTGGCTTACCACGTTCACCAATTGCTGCCACACCTAAACCAAATAATACTGAGAAGAAGATGATTGCAAGCATATTACCGCTAGCCATTGCTGCTACAATGTTTGTTGGCACGACGCTAATAATCGTATCCGCAAAACCACCATGCTTCACTTCTTCTGTAGTTGTTTGATATTGAGAAATATCACCTTTAGATAAATGAGCCATATCAACGCCAGCACCTGGGTTGAAAATGTTTGCTGCTAGTAAACCAATTAAAATAGCTACTGTTGTGATAATTTCAAAGTAAACGATTGTTTTTAAACCTAGTTTACCAAGCTTCTTCATATCTCCAGTACCAGCTACACCTAAAATTAAAGTTGAAATGATAATAGGTACGACGATCATTTTGATCATGTTCATAAAGATTGTACCTAATGGTTGAAGATATTTAGTTACGTTGTCATTTCCGTAGAATACAGCACCGACAATAACACCTAAAATAAGACCGATTAAAATCTGCCATGCTAGACCTAATTTAAACTTCTTCATCAATGAGTCACCTCTCAGATTATATTAGTTTTTTTCATGAATTTTTAAAAACTATAATCTTATTCTATGGTTGACCTTAATTTTCCGACATTATCCGACATTTTAATTAGATAAAATTTTCAAAAAAAGTTCAAAAACATATATTTTCCTTATCATTGAGGTGACTATTATGCTGTTTTGATATGAAAACGATTTCCGAATTACATTTTACTAGAATTATTGTTAAATTTTTCATTTGATTCGATATAGAGTACTTGTAAGAACTTTTTCACATTAATCTTCACTTTTTTAGGGGTTGTTTCGTCTTGAATCGCCTTCATCACCGTACGAATCTCTGAGAATTCAAAATAACGTGGCGCATAATATTCAAATTCTGGGTTCGTATAATCTACTACACCTAATGTTGCAATATTATTCATTGCTGCACCAACCGTACGACGAATACGCTGTTCGATGGCTTTACTCTCTTTTAGAATCTCAAGTGGATTAATTTTTGTTTTACGTGCTACTGCTTCATATAACTCTTTTAATGGTGGAAGTTGCATCGAATGTTCTTCTTGTTCAGCTAAATACGTCAGCATATTTACAATATCGTCTGTTCCTACTTCTCCCACAATACCCATATCATTTAATATAGAAAGCGCAATATCTTTTAAATTACGATAATTTTCTGTATTTGTACTTTCTTCAAAGTTCATAATTGATTTTCGAATTGTCATAAGTGATTGTTTCAAAATTAAATTTTCACTCGTTCTCTTTAAGATACTATGCACTTCAATACGATTAATCGGCTTATGAATAAAAAATTCGACACCTTTTTCATATGCCTCTCCCACCATCTCTTTATTTACAACTTGAGATAACATAATGAACGTTCCTTTGAATCCATGCTTTTGCAATTCATCAATTGTTTCGATTCCATCTAAATGTGGCATCAGTAAGTCCATTAATACAACATCTGGATCACTTGCGATAATTTTTTGAATAGCCGATTCACCGCTATCTGCCTCACCGACGATTACACCCATTTCTTCTTCTAAAATAATCGTTTTTAACATACGACGACTTGCCGCATCGTCATCTACTATAAAATAACGCACTATTATTCGCCCCTCTGCTCAATTTTGCTCCTTGGTATTTTAATTGTAAATGTTGTACCTTTTCCTATAACCGATTGCACACGAAGCTCTCCTTCTAATAAACGAATCGCCTCTTGAACATGCGATAAACCGATTCCTGTTGCCGCGACACCTTTGTCATTAAATTTAGTTGTAAAACCAGGCTCATAAATTAATTGCAGATCTTCTTCTGAAATACCTTTACCTGAATCTCTTACTTGTATATAAATTGAATCGTTTAATTCATTAATAATAAATGAGATACTTCCTTTTTTCTTAATTGCTTCGATTGCATTCGCAAGTACATTATTAATAATCGCTAAAAAAAGCATTTGCTCTTTTACAATAAAATTCACATTCACGGTTGTATAAATTGTAATTTCTTTCTCTAAATGTTGAGCATATTTACGATTTCCTTCTATAGCTACTTCTATTACTTCGGATAAATCATAATGTGTATAATCACGTGATTGTGTAATTGCAGATAAGCCCGAATAAATACGCTGTGAATCTTTTTTAACTTCATGAATTTCTTGAGAAATGTGCAAAGCTTTTTGGCTAAATTCTCTTTGTTCGCTTTTTTTTAATACACGATATAAATCATAACTATCTGCCATGATTTGCTCAATATGGTTCATGGATTTTTGTAAATAAAGTGTTTCAATATATAAACCTGATCCTACCGCGAACTCATCTTCCAATCTTTTTTTCTGTTCAGATAACAAGACAGAGCTATATAACCCCACAACAAAGAAACTACGAAATACAGCAACTGCTGCAAGTAGTAACCAGTCTTGTAAACTACTCGTTAAACCATCTGTTGTTAAAATACGTAATAGATGCTCGATACTATTACTTAGTATTTCTAAAAATGTCGCTAAAAAACCTAATTTTAAAGGTTGTCCAATAAAATTTTTAAGCTTTAAAAAATGAAAACCTATTACATATATGAAATAATAAGCACCTGCTGGATAATGTTCAATGAATCGATCATAAATTGTCGTGTTCGGCACTTGTTCTAATGGAAAACATATACGGAATCCAACAACAATACATGCTGTAACTATACCCGTTAGTATGTAACGCTTTGGCATACGAATAAGTAACATTAAAAAGAATACAATACTCCCCATGCCAAAACGGAAATTTTCGCCACTAAATGGAGAGAGTTTAATTTCACTACTGATTGCTGTAAATACAGCTATTAATATAATCCAGACCCACTCAAAACGAAATATCTGATTAACTCTTTTATTCATTAGTTTCTCCTTTATCCCCATTGTTTCTTCAGTTTACCACTGCCTCTTTATAATTCTCTACTATTTCATAAAACAAAACCGGCTGGACAAACATTTCACTTTTATTTTTTAGCGTTCGCAACGAAAAACTGGAACCATGCTACAGCACGATTCCAATTTTTCTTATGCTCATCTTATTTAGCGAACCATTGTGTAGCATAAGTAGGGTAGTCACTATTTTTTGTACCTTTTACTACTGTTACGCTAATCTTTTTAAATCGAGGATTTAACATATTTGCTTTATGGCTTGGTGAATCCATCCATCCTTGTACAAAATCTTTCGCAGTCATGTACCCCGCTGCTAGATTCTCACCTGCAAATGAAAATTTATATTCCCCTGTATAAAGAAAGTTTGCCCAGCGTCCATATTTTGGACTGCTATGACCAAAATAATTTACCATTGCCATATCATTACTTCTAAAATGTGTGTATTCTTTTAATGATGTATCTACTTTTAGAGAGGAAATTCCACGTTTTTTACGTTCTTTATTCACTAATGTCACAATTTCTTTTTCCATTGTTGCATTCGTCTTAGTAGGTAGTTTTGAAAGGCTTTTTACATTTTTAATCCATACATATTTTTGTGTCTTACTATTTTTCACCTTAACCCAGCTACCAGACTTACTATATTGCTTATAAATACTTGGCGATAATTTCGATTTATATTTTCCTTTTCCTTTACTTTTATACATGGTCGTTGCCTGATTCACATAAATAAGCAGTTGTTCTTTTTTTGCTTGTGGATTACCTTCCATAGAGAGAGAAGGAATCATAAGAAAACATAGTAGTAATAAACTAATATACAATCGAACATATTTTTTATTTACTAAAATCGCACTCACCACTTTCTAAGTTGTTTTAGGATGTGTTAATATTTTTGACTAATTTGCCATTCCCTAAACAACAATTTATGTCTTTTATGAAAGTATTTTGTATAAAAAGTGATGATATCCTTGATAGAGCAAGGTTTTACAATTTTAAAATAAAAAAAGAATCATGCTGATTTAGCACAATTCTTTCTTAATTATAATAAAATACTACCCTTAGTTTTTAAACGTACGTTGTAAAAAGGCTTTTGTTCGTTCATGTTTTGGATGATTAAATACTTCATCTGGTGTTCCATCTTCAACAATCACACCTTGATCCATGAAAACAATACGATCCGATACTTCACGCGCAAATTCCATTTCATGCGTTACGATAATCATTGTTGAACCTGCTTCTGCTAATTTTTTCATGACTTTTAATACTTCACCGACCATCTCTGGATCAAGTGCTGAAGTTGGTTCATCAAATAATAATGCAGTCGGCTTCATAGATAAAGCTCTCGCAATCGCCACGCGCTGTTTTTGACCACCCGATAATTGAGCTGGTCTTGCGTTAATATATCTGCCCATCCCCACGATATCTAGATATTCTTTCGCAATTTCTTCTGCTTGTTGTTTTGAGCGTTTTAATACTTTAATTTGTCCCAATGTGCAGTTTTGTAAAACATTGCAGTTATTAAATAAATTAAACTGTTGGAACACCATTCCTAATTTTGTTCGGTACTCATTCACATCTTCCATATGTGTTAATACATTTTGACCTTCATAATTCACTTCACCACCATCTGGTGTTTCAAGTAAATTCAAACAACGTAATAATGTAGATTTACCTGAACCTGAAGAACCAATTACGGTCACAACTTCTCCTTTTTCAACTGAAAAGTTAATGTCCTTCAAGACTTCATGTGACCCGAAGGATTTACTTAAATTTTTAATATTAATGACTGTACTCAATGTAAATTCCCTCCCTACTTCATTGGTCCTTCAGCTCTTCTAGGCTGCGGAATATCTAACATTTGATAGTTGGCTGTGCCACCTAATTTACGTTCAAAGAATCGTAGAATCTGTGTCACAACAATCGTTAAGACTAGATAGATTAAACATGCTACGAAGAACGATTCAAAGTATCTAAAGTTCGCACCTGCAATTGACTTTGTGACGAAGTATAACTCGGTTACCCCGATTACATTTAATACAGATGTATCTTTAATATTCATAACGAATTGGTTACCTGTAGCTGGTAAAATATTGCGTAAAACTTGTGGTAATACAACATGAATCATCGTTTTCCAGTGATTCATACCAATTGCTTGTGCTGCTTCGAATTGTCCTTTATCCACACTGACAATACCACCACGTACAATTTCTGCCATGTAAGCCCCTGTATTCAGCGAGACAACTAATACTGCCGCAACTGTACGATTCATATCACCTGTCACACCAAAATCAGTTCCGATTGATTCTTTAATTGACTGCATAATCAATGGGAATCCGTAGAATACAACCATCGCTTGTACCATCATCGGTGTGCCACGGAAGAATTCTACATAGATTCGTAAGATGACACGAATAATTTTTAACACGGTCATTTTAAATGCTGATTTTGTTTTTGGAATCGTATCAATTACCCCAATTAATAATCCGATGACTGCCCCCAGAATGGTACTGACGGTGGCAATAAACATCGTCATTCCTGCGCCACGTAAAAACATTTGCCAATTATCTTTAGCAATTTCAAATAGCCATTCTAGACTCATTTCGTTCTCCCCCTATAAAAACACAAACTACCGACTAAACAAGACAGTCGGTAGCCACGTACGTTCTATTTTGCTGCTGGTTGGTTTTTAATCTCTGTTTCCATAATCTTTTGACGCTCTTCTTCTGAAATACCTGCTAATGCTTTATTCACTTGCTCTGCTAACTCACTACCTTTTTTCACACCAACTGCGATTGAAAATTCTGCTTTATCAGCTTTGAAACCTGAACCGTCTTTGAACTCAATCATTTTAAATTTGTCGTTTGCTGCTGAAGCAGATAAACCTTCTGGACGTTCTGACACATATGCATCAATTTTTCCTGATTCGAGTGCTACACGCATTGCTGAGAAATTATCTGAAGCTGGTTGTTTTTGTACACCATCAATTTGATCAATTACTGTATAGTGTGACGTATTTAACTGACCTGTTACTTTGGCACCTTTGAAATCTTGAATTGATGTAGCATTGTCGTATTTACCGCCTTTTTTCACGACCATTACAAGATTTGAAGTGTAGTAAATGTCTGAGAAATCAATTGTTTTTTTACGTTCCTCTGTTGGTGACATCCCTGCAATTACTGCATCAATTTTTCCTGAAATAAGTGCTGGAATTAAACCATCCCACTCTGTTTTTACAATCACTAATTCACGATCTAAGCTATCTGCGATTTTTTTAGCAATTTGTACATCATAACCGCCTGCATATTCTGCATTGCCTTCGATTTTTACAGCGCCGTTCGCGTCATCTTTTTGTGTCCAGTTGAATGGTGCATAGCCTGCTTCCATACCGACTGTAAATTTTTCTTTTTCTTTACCGCCTGAAGATTCCGATTTTTCCGAATCTCCTGAGCCGCATCCTGCTAGTGCAACTACAAGCACAAGTAATAGTGCTGTAAATATTCCCCATGATTTTTTCATTTGTACCTCTCCTTTAAATATGTTCCCATTGTGAAAACGAAAAGGACTATAACAAAAGGTGGATGAGATACTTCTCCAGACCTTTTGGTATAGTCCTTCTAAAAATCCTCATCATTGCCCAATTGAGATAGCTCAACTTACTTTATTCGGGTAAAAAAAGTAAGACAGTCCTGCAACTATTAATTGCAGACCCAGCATATGATGTTGAGAACCCACCATACACTTCGGCGACATCTCCTTCTAAGTAGCATCTTTGTATTCTCGTACTCCGCTACTTACTAATAAATATCGCGCCTCTACCTCACAATTGTATCAATGTGAGGTCATATTCGTTTGTTATAATTAACAATAGTCTACTTTATAGACTATTTTATGTCAATATACTGAAAAAAAGAAAAATATAAATTTTTTATTTAAAAATAAAAATTTATGTATTTATTCTTCGTATTCAATATCGTCTAATTGATCATAATAAAAAATATTTCCATTCTCTGCATCAATTCTCTCAATGCGTTGTCCCACTTCTTTTTCTTTTACAACATAGCATAATTCATATTTTGTAAATTCTTCATCTTCATATGGAACACGTGCTAATTCCATCTTAATGGAGTCTTTATAAATTTCATTTGCTTCTTCTAATGTAATTGTTGGTTCCATTGACATATTCTCAATATGCTCTTCTTTTAACATTGGAATCACTGCATCTGTTACACGACCTGAATAAATACCCATATCAATATTTGCTGTATATTCACTTAGTGGAATGCCATTAATGTAACGGTGGAATGTAAAAGTCACAAATGGTTCGAAAGCATAAGAATCATCTTCGTCATCTTCCTCTTCATCCTCACCATCTTCTGCTGATAGAGCTTTTAACATCTCAATTTCCTCTTCTGTTAACTCATCATCTTCATCATCTTCTAAATCTTCTTCAACGAATGCATCTTCTAATAAATAATGTTCAGACACATTTCCTACTTTGGATTCTAAAAAGGCAATTGCACGTTTACGAAGTTCATCTAGTGTGTATTCGTCCCCTTCTTTGAATGGCAGAGTAGAATCAATAATCAATTGATGTTCATCAGACATATCGAATTTAACATAATGTTGGTCAGATTGTTCATATGTAACTGTATTTTCTTCTTCAACTTTATTCATATCCGGTGTAATACCTAACAAAATTGTTTCATCATACATTTCCATAACAGGTGGAACTTTTTCTAATTCAACAGGACCGTTCTCTAAAAATTGATTTAATGAAATAATATCTCCATTTGCGCCAACTACTTCATTTAAATTTTTAGGATAGTACATTAATCGAATTTCATCTTCTTGTTGGAAAGCAGCTAATTCAACTAACATTCTATTTTTATAAATCATCAATGCCACATCTGCATCGACTGTAAGTTTCGGATGTGTTAATTGATAATAAGATTGATTGAATGTTGCGGATAATACAAAACCTTGTTTATTCATCTCAATTGTTGCACCTGAATCAGGTAGTGGGATTTGATACTGCACATCCATTGCCTCAAAAGTTAATAAAAAAGTTTGATCGCCCCACTCAGAAAAAGAAGTTAACTGTAAATTCTTTTGACCATATTCATCTACAAAATCTTGAGCAATCTCTTTTAAATCTTCAGCTGATAGTTCTTCATATTCATCTAAAGATACATCATTATTTTCTAAAATGGCTTCTAAATCAATAATTAATGATGTAATTTTCCCTTCATCTGACACTTCAACTTGTCCATAAGAGATTTCGCGATGTGCATCTACAATCTCTCCGAATTCTTCCATCTCTTCTTCTGTCATAATTTTAATCGGTGGTGCACCAATTAAAAGTTCACGTAATTCTATTTCTAATTGTCGCATGACTAACTTCCTTTCTCATTTGCTCTTTCCGTATTTCAATCTATGAATAAAGCAATCAATAACTGTATATATTTTACTACTCTTTAAATTCTAATTTTATCATATTGTTATCACTTCGTCTTGATAGTTTCATACTTCCACGTATTTTATTCGTTTTTATAACTTAAAATGAAAGCATTTACAAGTCTTAAATTGTTCAATTTGTGTGAACATCAAAAATTTTCTAAATATTTATACACAAAACCTTTGACATGACTTTGAAAATGAGGTAAATTACCAAAGGACGAACATTTATAGTCCCAACAAAAATAATATTCGCTTTTAGGAGTGTATTTTAAACAATGGATAACGTATTTGATTATGAAGACATTCAATTAGTACCAGCAAAGTGTATCGTAAATAGCCGCTCGGAGTGTGATACAACAATCGAGCTTGGTGGACATAAATTTAAATTACCGGTTGTTCCTGCAAATATGCAAACAATCATTGATGAAACAATTGCTACAAAATTAGCAGAAGATGGTTACTTCTACATTATGCACCGCTTCAACCCTGAAAAACGTATTGGCTTTATTAAAGACATGCAATCAAAAGGTTTAATCGCCTCAATTAGCGTAGGTGTAAAACCAGAAGAATATACATTCGTAGAAGAATTAGCTGCTTTAGGTTTAACACCTGAATTCATTACAATTGATATTGCACATGGTCATTCAAATGCAGTCATCAACATGATCCAACACATCAAAGGTCTACTACCAAACGCATTCGTAATCGCGGGTAATGTTGGTACACCTGAAGCAGTTCGTGAACTTGAAAATGCTGGCGCTGACGCTACAAAAGTAGGAATCGGACCAGGTAAAGTATGTATTACAAAAATCAAAACAGGCTTTGGTACAGGTGGCTGGCAATTAGCAGCTTTACGTTGGTGCTCAAAAGCTGCAACAAAACCAATTATCGCAGATGGTGGTATTCGTACACATGGCGATATCGCAAAATCAATTCGTTTTGGTGCTTCAATGGTTATGATTGGTTCATTATTCGCAGGTCATGAAGAATCACCTGGTAAAACAGTTGAAGTCGATGGTAAAAAAGTAAAAGAATACTTCGGCTCAGCTTCTGAATTCCAAAAAGGTGAAAAGAAAAATGTTGAAGGTAAGAAAATGTATGTGGAGCACAAAGGTGCTTTAAAAGATACATTAGTTGAGATGCAACAAGATCTTCAATCATCAATTTCTTACGCTGGTGGTACAAAACTAGATGCTATCCGTACAGTTGATTATGTAATCGTTAAAAACTCAATTTTCAACGGTGACAAAGTTTACTAATCGTATCAACCAATGTATAAAGCAGCTTACATTATTTTGTAAGCTGTTTTTTTACATCAAAATTACATTTAATACCTTTAATTCCATTAATTTTATTTTAGTATATTTATCACACTTCTAATCATTAATTAACCTATACAAAATATTAGTTTTTTTACTAAAAAACACTATAAAATGTTAATTTTCTTTTATTATGACTTGAATTCATCATTTTTTATTTATAATGTATATTTTAGTCCGATACTAAATATATGCATTCTATTGAAAGAAGGGTTTTAGAAAAATGTTAAAAAATATGCGCTTGCGCACAAAATTAATTGTCTCATTTTTGGCAATTTTAATCATTCCAAGTATGATTATTAGTACTGTAGCTTTCCAAAACATCAAGTCGCTCGTTGAAGACAAAAATACAGATTATGCACATTCCAGCTCTGAAATGCTTAATGCAAATATTACAAACACACTGCAAAGCAAAATAGATGATGTGAATTATTTAGCAAAACGCATTTCAGATTTACCACTAAAAATGGATAAAAACTCTGAAGTACGTACAGTATTAAATGAATATGTTGAAGGGCATAATGATGTATCGATTGCTTACGTAGGTACAACAAAAGGCGATATGATTCGTATGCCTTATCTAGTTTACCCAAAAGATTATAATCCACTAGAGCGTCCATGGTATATCGGTGCTTTAAAAGAAGAAGACTATTCGATTTCAAACCCATACATATCGGCAATCGATAATAAATTAGTCATTACCATTTCGAAGCAATTACCGAATAATGCTGGTGTTGTCGGCATTGATATGTCAATTGACTCGTTCCAAGCCATTGCCAATGAAGTAAAGATTGGTAAAAAAGGATTTGCAGCAATTGTAGACCAACAAGGTAATTATATTACACACCCAACAAAAGAACTCGGTAAACCTGTCGAAAAAGAAGTACAAACACTCGTATCTAAAGATGGTGACCAAACTGAAGAATTACAAGATCGCATCTTAACAGTTAAAACAAATAACTTATCTAATTGGAAAATTGTAAGTACAACTTATGTGTCTGAAGCAATCGCCCAAGCCGGTAAAACATGGATGAATATTGTGTATATCATAGTAGGATCTCTTGTATTAGGCGGTGTCTTAATTTTCTTCATCATTCGTTCAATTATTTCGCCAATTAAAAAATTACGTGATAGTGCTTTAACAATCAGTGAAGGTGATTTAACAACTGAAATTACGGTTTCTGGTAAAGATGAAGTAGGTCAATTAGCTGAAGCATTCGAAAAGATGAAAATTCATTTAACAGCTTTAATATCTAATTTAAAAGATAATGCTAATACCATTCGCGAGTCTTCTGACTTACTTTCTGCAAGTACAAGCGAAAATATGGCAAGCTCACAGCAAATTACTGCTGCAATGCAACAAGTAACGATTAATAATGAACGTCAAACAAACCAAATGGCCCAATCTAACCAAGCTCTTGGTGAAGTTTCTGATGGTATCCAAGATATGGCTTCAGATACTAGTCAAGTAACGGAATTATCACAAACAGCAAACCAACAAGCTCTTGAAGGCGGACAATCAATCCAAGAGACTGTTGAAAAGATGGAAAGTATTCAATCGGCTGTAAATGAAACAGATTTAAAAGTCCGTTCACTTTATGATCGTACAAAAGAAATCAATTCAATTTTAGAAATGATACGCTCAATTGCTGACCAAACAAATTTACTTGCATTAAATGCTTCAATTGAAGCAGCACGTGCTGGGGAACATGGGAAAGGTTTTGCTGTTGTAGCTGAAGAAGTTCGTAAACTTGCTGAAAGCTCACAACAATCTGCAGGACAAATTGAAACATTGATTCAGACAGTTCAAGATGATACGGGCGAAACAGTGAAAATTATGGAATCTGCTCTTCATCATGTGCAAGATGGAACAAAAGTGGTTGAAAATACAGCTGAGAAATTTGATGTAATCGTTAAAAATATGCAAAGTATTACACCACGCATGGAAAATGTTTCTGCTGTTTCACAAGAAATTGCAGCAACTATTTCAACGATGACAAGTGGTTCACAAGTATTAATTGATGCAGCAACTGAAAATGCAGCTGCATTAGAAGAAGTATCTGCTTCTACTGAAGAATCTCTGTCTTCAATGGTAAGTATGGAACGTACTGCACAAGAATTACAACACTTAGCTGAAGAATTACAACAAAGTATTCAAAAATTTAAATTACCAAATTAAACAGACTAGGACATAAGTGCAAAAACACTATCCCATATGAGCATAAAAAAACTGGAATCGCGCTGTAGCGCGGTTCCAGTTTTTCGTTGTGAACGCTAAAAAAGGTAAGTGAAATGTTTTATTCCAGCCTGTCTCTTATGAGATTTTTCTTTGAATTGAAGAAGTTAAAACTTTTGATAAGTAATTCCCTTCGAACGGTTGAATGACTAGACCTTGCTGAATAAGATGTAACCAAATTGCTTGATCAAGTGCATACGGAGATTCTTGCTGTAAAATATCAATTTCACTTTTAGTAAAGGCAACTTGATAAGACTGTCCACGATATTGTATTTTAACCGTGTATAAACGCCATGCTTCTGCTTCTAATACAACTTCTGAGTCCCATTGTTGTAATTGCAAATATGCATCGTGTACAACTTTTTTGAAAAACTTTCGTGCCGTATAAGATGTTGCCATAGTTGTTCTAAAAAAGTGATTTGTATTCATTTTAATCAGCCTCCGTTTTAATAACCTAGTTATCTTATAAGAATAATAACAAATTTATTTTGAAATGTAAATAAAGAAAACAGACACCTATCGTCTAAGTGTCTGCTTCTCTTACTTTTTATCGATGACTACATGTGAGATGGTATTCTCAAGCAAATTAACATCAAAAGCTTTTCCAAAACCAACTACATATCGCCCTTCCAATGGTGTTAACTCAAAAAGTGAAAAATCTAAGCCACGTAAAAGGTCAATCATTGGCTTCTTAAACTTTTCTTCAAACTGTTGAAAAACTACTTCATGTGTATGTTCTTCCACTAATCGAGGTCTACATACAAAACGTAATCGTTCTCGTGCGAATAAATTAGGTGAATGCACTTCATCTGCTATTAACATAGCTTGAATACACTCACTTTGTTGAATAGAAGCGTGGTGATCTGATATACGACTAATATAGATGTATAACTTCCCCTCATTCAAAATATAAGGCGCATAGCTAATTAAAGGTAATCCTTCTGCTGTTATACTGCTAATCATGACTGTTTTTTGTGTTTGTAAAAATGTTTGATATGCTTGCTGCTGTTCAGCTAAATCTATTTCTTTTTTCATATGTTTAATCTCCTTCTGCAATTCCAATCCACTGAATTCTTGGGCGACCATGTTTAAAGTGAGCATTAATATCGCAGTCCACATGATAAACTTGGCGTATTAACTCTCGTGTCATTACTTCTTCTGATGTTCCATACTTCACGATTTTTCCTTTTTGAATCATACATACACGATCACTATATAGGCTCGCTTGATTTAAATCGTGTAAAACCATCACGATGGTCATGCCAAAATCACGATTCACACGATGGATAAGTTCGAGTAATTGTAATTGATGTGCGATATCTAAATAAGTAGTGGGTTCGTCTAGAAGTAGAATTTTAGGTCGCTGTGCGAGCGACATCGCAATCCATGCTCGCTGTGCTTCTCCACCTGAAAGAGAGGATACAAAGCGATGTCTAAAATCTTCTAATCCTGTTTGCTCAATTGCCCAATCAATAATTTCCTCGTCTTCTATATTCAATGTCTGAAACCACTTTTTATGTGGTGTACGACCATATTCGACTAGCTGTTGTACAGTTAAATCATGTGGTGCTTCATTCGACTGAAAAAGAACACTCATTCTTTTAGAGCGCTCTTTTGACCTAACATGATATAGGTCTTCCCCTTGTAAAAATACAACCTGTTCATCAATAGGAATCATTTGTGAAATTGCTTTTAGAATGGTTGATTTTCCAGAACCATTCGGACCAATGATTGAAACAATCTCCCCTTCTTTTATTTCAAACTGAATATCATGAAGTATGGCGTTTTGATTGATTGATAAATGTAAATGTTCAACTTTTAACATCTTTATACATCTCCTTTTCGCATGAGATATAAGAAGTATGGTCCACCTACCATTGCCATAATGATTCCTGCTGGTAAGTCGAGTGGTGCGAATAATGTGCGACCAATTGTATCAGCAATCACTAAAACAACTGCTCCAAGTACCATACTCATCGGGATAACAAAACGATAATTCGTACCGACAATTAAACGAGCCATATGGGGTACAACTAATCCAACAAAACCGAGTAGACCGACAATAGATACTGAGACAGCTGCAAGGTATACGGCAACTAAAGATAATAAAATTCGAATACGGTTTGTATTTTCTCCTAAATTACTAGCTACTTTTTCACCCAGTGACAGTAAATTAGCAGAACGAATACAAAATAATGCAAGAACCCAACCAATCATGGAATACGGTAACAGAACTGCTACATCCCCCATACCTTTACCACCGAGGCTACCATTCATCCACTGCAAAGCAGCAGGTAGACGATCACTATATAAAATCGAAAGTAGTCCTGTAATCCCTCCGAAAATCGCATTAACTGCAACACCAGCTAAAATAATACGAACAGGTGAAATCGTATTCTTTTTCCATGCAAGGGCATAAACAATCGCCACTGCAATGGTTCCACCAATCATGGCTACAATGGGAACGAAAGACGTAAAGTTTGGAAATACGAGCATAATAGCTAAAACGGTAACAGATGCACCACTCGAGACACCTGTTAAACCTGGGTCTGCAAGTGGATTTCGCATAACAGCTTGAAGTAATGCTCCTGATAAAGCTAGATTGACTCCGACAATCGCTGCCACTGCAACACGTGGAATTCGTAAATCCCAAATAATCGTTGTTGCCATTTCCTCACTTCGTGTAAAAATAGTTTGAATCGTTTCAAGAGGCGAAATATAAACACTTCCCATGCCAATTGAAATGACTACAAAAATGAGCAACAAAATACTAGTAGAGGCAATGCGTGTGGATGGACTTATTTTTATGTTCATTCTTCCAACCTACTTTGCTAAAATCTTTTGTAGTTCTTCGAGTGCTTGGGGTGCTTTTTCAATTGAAGCGTAACCAAAAACACTATAATCTAGTGCCTGCACACGATCTTCTTTAAATGCTGTCAGCTGATTCCATGCACCATTCTTTTTTACTTCATCTTTAAATTGTTTTAAAGCGACTGTCGCATCTCCATGTGATACAAGTAAGATAACATCCGGATTTGTTGCAATAACATTTTCCATACTAAGTGGTACGTAGGCTTCTTTTGATTTACTTACCTTTGTAATCATATTTTGTGCACCCATCGTATTTACGAGGCTGCCAACATATGTGTTTGTATTCATGAGCATGAATGATTCACCTGTTCCAAAGAGAATCATAACTTTTCGATCTTTTACATCTAAAGATTGGATTATTTTTTGTTCTTTTTTCTCAAGTTCATTTAAATAACTTGTTGCGAGCTGTTCTTTTTTAAGAACAATTGAGAGTGCTGTTAAATCATTCTTTAAATCTTCATACGAATCAGTTGGTAGATAAGCTGATGCAACATTAGTTTGCTTTAATTTCTTCTCTAAACTTGTATGTACTGAAATCGGACCGATTACTATATCCGGTTTTAAACTAACAATCTTTTCAACGTCTGGTTCAACAGGAGAACCTACTTTTTCAATCGTTTCAAACTCTTTTGGAAGCTGATGTGTTGTTGTAGGAAGACCAATAGGTGTTACATCAAGAATATGTAACATTTCGGCAAGCGTAACCGATGTCGTTACAACATTTTTCATCTCCTTTTGTGGAAATACTTGAACCAATTTATCCACTGCTTCATTTGTTTGTGCAGAATTTGCTGTAGCTGTTTGATCTTTTGTTGTTTGTTCTACTTTTGAACCTGAACTTGTATCTTCTGCATTACCACATGCACCAAGTAATAATGCTGTTGATAAAAGTAATGCACTATATAAACCTTTTTTCATTTTTATTTCCTCCATTTATTTTAATTGAAAATAATTATCATTATCAATAAGCAATATAACAAACCATTTTCACACTGACAACTCTCGTTTTTTTTCTAAAAATCTATAAATTCAGCGTTTCTACATGCTTTTTTTCATATAACAATTGCCTACTGTATCCTATTTTTTCTCACATATGCAAAATCACATAAAAAAATCATTCATTCACGTAATCAATACGGAATGAATGATGTGTAAATTATGCTTTTTTCGCAACGTGTACTTTTAATTTTTTATTTTTAACTGTACGATTTTGCATTTCTTTTAAAACGAGTGTTCCTTTGCCATTTAAAATCTCAACAAAACTACATGCATCTTCAATTGTAATAATGCCAATATCATCGGCTGTCACACCGTCAATTTTTGCAATGGTTCCTACAAAATCAACTGCGCGAATTTTCTTCTTTTTACCACCATTAAAGTACAATTTCGTAATGTGTGCATTCAATTGCTCACTCTTCATCACTTTACGTTCTGGTCGTGTATTCATCTTTTCTTCAAAGGCAGCTTGGTTTTCAGCTACTTCTTCAGTAGTCGGTGCTTTTTCAACTGGAATGGTTTTCTCAATATACTCTTCAATCTCTTGTACGTAACGCTTTTCATTCGGACTAGATAATAGAATCGCTGTACCTTGTTGACCTGCGCGTCCTGTACGTCCCATACGATGGACATAACTCTCTTTTTCAAATGGTACATCATATTGAACTACAAGTGAGATTCCTTCAATATCAATACCACGTGCTGCGACATCTGTTGCAACTAAGTAACGGAAGTCGCCTTTTCTAAAATCTTTCATGACAGCTAATCGGTCATCTTGTGTCATTCCACCATGTAGCATGTCCACACTATAGTGTGCTTTTTCTAATTGATCACATACAGAACGCACTTGCTCTTTCGTATTACAAAAGATGATACAACTATCTGGATTTTGGACGACTGTGACATCACGTAACACACGTATTTTATCTTCTGCTTTCACTTGAATACGTTGTTGACGAATCGCCGTTTTCTCTTGCTCTTTCGCTTCATGTTCAATAAAGACAGGTGTTTTCATATATTTCTCAGCTAAACGTTTAATCTCATCTGCATATGTTGCAGAGAAAAGTAGTGTTTGACGCTTTGTTGGTAACTTCTTAATGATTTTTTCAACCTGATCGATGAATCCCATGTGCAATAATTCATCTGCTTCATCAATAACAAGTGTTGTCAGTTGATCTAAATGAAGTGTTCCGCGCTCAATATGATCCATAATACGCCCCGGTGTTCCAACAACAACGTGTGTTTTTTGGCGGAGTGCAGTCATTTGGAATCGAATCGGTTGGCGACCATATACAGCTACTGCTTTAATGCGTTTATAACGACCGATATTCGTAAAATCTTCTTTTACTTGTACAGCTAATTCACGTGTGGGAACAAGCACAAGTACTTGCGGTTTGTTCTCCTCCCAATTCATTTGTTCAATTAGTGGAATCGCAAAAGCAGCTGTTTTTCCGCTACCTGTTTTAGACTTTGCAATGACATCTTGTTTTGATTGTACAATTGGTAGCACTTTCTCTTGAATCGGTGTTGGTTTTTTATAACCTAAATCCTCAATGGCCTGTAAAACTTTTGAATCTTGAATATAATGTGAAAATGAATGCATGTAAATTCCTCTCTTACTCATTATTTAACAAGCATTTCGAAAAAACGTGTGGAAGCAGGAGTTAGAGGAACATTCTTCAAATGACAAACACCGATAGAACGTGGTGGAATATCATGTTCAAGTGTCATCTCAAATAAACGACCTCTCTCTAACTCTTCGAGTGCAAACTCTTTTGTTACACAGGCAATTCCTAAATTACTCTTAGCAAATTCCACGAGTAAATCGTGTGAACCAAGTTCGAGTTCTGGTTCAATCAAGGTTCCCTGTACTTTTAAAAAGTTCTCTACATATTTTCGCGAATTTGCTGAGCGCTCAAGCATAATGAGTGGTAAATTTTTTAGTTGTTCGAGCTTTAGTGGATATTTTATAAGTGGTTTGTATTTCTCCCCACAGACAAAAATATCATGAATTTCTTTTAGTGCTGTAACTGCAAGTTGTTCTTCATGAATGGGTAAGTTACACACTGCTAAATCAACAGCACCAGACTTTACTTGTTGTGTTAACTCAATCGTTGTACCATTCACCATTTTAAAATGGATATTCGGATAACGATTTCGAAAATCTTCTAAATAAGGTAAGAGATAATGCTTAGAAATCGTATCACTTACTCCTATTTTTAATTCTCCCACTGTTAAATATTTTAATTCTAACAATTTATTTTCACCCACTTCAATTAAAGCAAGTGCTGATTTAATATGCGCATATAAAATCTCGCCTTCACTTGTTAGTGTAACGCCCTTTGGTGTGCGATTAAATAAACGACAATTCAATTCGCGCTCCAATTGAGAAATGGCCTGACTAATGGCAGGTTGTGTCATATATAAAGTTTTGGCTGCTTTTGAAAAACTCTCTGCACGACCCACATGTGAAAATATGCGATAGTAGTCTAGTTTGACAACCATATAACCTCTCCTTATACGTGCTATTTCTTATATTAATTTTACTTATATATAGAAGCAAAGTATAGTTATTTATATCATATATAATACATAATTATTGAGGAGAGATTATTTTGGAACGAGTAGTAGGAACTGTTGTACGTGGACTTCGTGGTCCGATTATTAATGAAGGTGACGATATCGCACAAATCGTTGTAGATGCTGTATTAACTGCATCAGAAGTAGAAGGTTTTGAAATTCAAGATCGCGATGTTGTAACTGTAACAGAATCAGTTGTTGCACGTGCACAAGGTAACTATGCTTCAGTTGACGCAATCGCTGAAGATGTATCAGCAAAATTTGGAGATGACACAGTTGGTATTATCTTCCCAATTCTAAGTCGTAATCGTTTTGCAATTTGCTTACGTGGTATCGCAAAGGGCATTAAAAAAGCTGTTTTAATGTTAAGCTACCCATCAGATGAAGTAGGTAACCACTTAGTAAGCCTAGATGCATTAGATGAAAAAGGTGTGAACCCTTGGACTGATACACTTTCAGAAACAGAATTCCGTGAACACTTCGGCGCAAACACACACCCATTCACTGGTGTTGATTATATCGAGTACTATAAATCATTAGTTCAAGAATATGGTGTTGAGGTAGAAGTTATTTTCTCTAACAATCCAAAAGCAATCTTAGACTATACAAAGAACGTTTTAACTTGTGATATCCACTCACGTCAACGTACAAAACGTATTTTAAAAACTGCTGGTGCAGAAAAAGTTTACTCACTTGACGATATTTTAAATCAATCAGTAAACGGTAGTGGATTCAACGAAGCATACGGTCTTCTGGGTTCAAACAAATCAACAGAAGATAGCGTAAAATTATTCCCACGTAACTGCCAACCAATCGTTGATGGTATCCAAGCAACATTAAAAGAGAAAACAGGTAAGACAATTGAAGTAATGGTTTACGGGGACGGTGCTTTCAAAGATCCTGTAGGTCAAATTTGGGAACTAGCTGATCCTGTTGTATCACCAGCTTACACAGCAGGTCTTGATGGTACACCGAACGAAGTAAAATTAAAATATTTAGCTGATAATGATTTCGCTGATTTACGCGGTGATGAATTAGATGCTGCAATTAAAAACTACATCAATAATAAAGATGAAGATTTAACAGGTAATATGGCTGCCCAAGGTACTACACCTCGTCGTTTAACTGATTTAATCGGTTCTCTATCAGATTTAACTTCGGGTTCTGGTGATAAAGGAACACCAATGATTTACATCCAAGGTTACTTCGATAATTACACAAAATAATCATTTATTTATGAGAGGCTAGGGAAATCCCTAGCCTCTTTTTTATAAATTGGGGTAGAGTATAAATAGTCTAAACCCCTGTCTTTTGATTTTCGGACTTAAATATCATACAGTAATTTAAAAGAGGTGATTGCATGAAAATCCAATATATTCGTCAAGATGACGAAATCGTATCAGGTATTACATTAAAAGATGAAACTGAACCAGAAGCCTATAATCTAGCCCTGCATTGTTGCCAAGAAGCTACAGCTGTTCTAAATAATCGACGTGCTTTAGCTGACGAACTAGGAGTGGAATTAGAGCAACTAATTTGCGCAAACCAAACACATAGTGCTAACTTATATAAAGTAACAAGAGATGATTTAGGTCGTGGTTCTACAGATGCAGATACTGCCATTCCAAACACAGATGCTTTATACACATTTGAAAAAGACTTGGTTCTGTGTACTTTTACAGCCGATTGCGTTCCTGTAACATTTTATGACCCTACATCTGGGTTGATTGGTGTGATTCATTCAGGATGGCAAGGTACTGTAAAAGAAATTAGTTTACGTGTAATGGATTTCCTGAAAAATCGAGAACGACTTAACCCTGAAAATTTACAAGTTCATATTGGTACAGCACTCAGCCAACATCATTTCGAAGTAGACGAAGATGTATATATTCGTTTTAAAGCTTTAGGCTATACGAATGATTTTATCTATTTTAATGAAGGTACTTCCAAATATCATATTGATAACCAACTCGTTGTAAAAACACAATTTGAATTATCAGGTGTACCAAGTGATAATATACAAATAGATCCTACATGTACATTTGATTCGATTGAAGGCTTTTCTTATCGACAATGTAAGCAAGATGGACGACATTTAACTTTTATTTATAGAAGGTAATGCATTTATGTGTTGTTCTATTTTTAGAACAACTTTTTTTGTATAAAGATGTTTCATGTGAAACATCACATAGAAAATTTGTTCTAAAAATGATTTTAGTATTTTTTAGAAATTTAGTATAATATATGTATTATTCAAGTGAAAGGTCGTATAATCTATGAGTATTTTATTAGTTGATGACAATTTAATTAATCTATTCACATTAGAAAAACTATTAAAAAGTTCGGGATATGAAGATTGTATTCCACTTAATTCTTCAAAAGATTTACTAACTTATATGCGTACACCTGCACATGCTAAAAATGTCGATTTAATTTTACTCGACATTATGATGCCGGAGATGGATGGCTTAGAAGCTTGTAGACAAATCAAAGCTATGAATCACGCTAAAAATGTTCAGATTATATTCGTTACCGCATTAGAAGATAAAAAGAAATTAGTCGAAGCACTGGATATAGGTGGCAGTGACTATATTTCAAAACCACTTAACAAAACTGAATTACTCGCGCGTATTCGCGTAGCATTACGACTTAAAAAAGAATTAGATTGGCATACAGAACATGATAAAAAAATTCAAATTGAATTAAACCTTGCTTCCAAAGTACAACAGAATTTATTAAGTACACCCTTCGAGAATGAACAATTAAAAATCGATGTATCTTATTGCCCTTCTTCCAACCTTTCAGGGGATTTATATTATTGGTATCGACTAGACGAAAATCGTTACGCGATTATCTTACTTGATATGATGGGGCATGGGATTTCATCTTCACTTATTTGTATGTATATATCTTCTGTTCTCCGTGAAACAATTAACAATATTGTTGAGCCAGTAGCTGTTATGACCGAACTAAACCGCTATATGTCGATTTTACATAGTGAAACTGATAATGGTATACCTTACTATTTTACAGGAATTTACTTAGTAATTGATACAAAAGAAAAAACGATTGAATACATTAATGCAGGTCATCCAGCAGGTTACCTTACATTAGATGAAAAAACAGTTCAACCACTATCATCTAACACAATGGCTGTTGGTTTTTTTGATAAGTTATGTGCTATTAAAGATAAAGTTCATTATGAAAATGATTTTCAAATTGTGTTATTTACAGACGGTGTATTAGAAGCGATTCATGCAGATGAATATATTGCGGAAGAAAAAATTAAAGCGCATTGTTCACACCATTGGATTTGTCCAAATACCGTAATAGACGAACTACTTCCACCTGACCAACAACTTAATCAAACAGATGATATGTGTGTGATTTTAATTCAAGGATAAAAAAGAGATGCATTATGATGGTTTACTCATCATAACGTATCTCTTTCTTTTTATAAATTTGATGTTCAGTTGATTTTGTTTCATAAAATTTGCAGACATCTGTAAACTGAAGTGTTTCTCGATGCCCCAACCCTAAAATACCACCTGTACTTAGACTATCAAAGAAGATTTTTTGCACTTTATTTTGTAAACCTATATTAAAGTAAATCAATACATTTCGACAGAGAATCATATGAAATTCATTAAATGATTGATCTGTCACTAGATTATGTTGCATAAAACTAATTGATTTTACTAAATCTTCTTGTAGATAAGCATATTCTTCATCTGTCGTATAATATTGTGAAAAGGATTGCTTTCCACCAGACAATTGATAGTTTTTCGTATAGTTTTTCATCTTACTTAAAGGAATTTTACCTTCTTTTGCAATCTTTAATACTTCTTCATTCATATCTGTCGCATAAATTTTAGATTTCTCTAGGAGTCCTGCTTCTTTTAATAAAATAGCCATCGAAAAAGCTTCTTCTCCTGTGGAACAACCTGCATGCCAAATTCGAATCTCAGATAATTCTTTAAATATTGGTAGAATTTCTTCACGAATATATTTAAAAAATAAAGGATTGCGGAACATTTCTGTCACATTAATTGAAAAGTCCTGTAATAATTGATGAAGCATTTCTTCGTTCGTAAAAACTTCATTTTGTAAAATCGAAACGGAATCCATTTGATTCATTTTCATTCGATGATGAATTCTTCTCATAATAGATGGTCGACTATAATCTCTGAAATCATAGCCTGTTAATTGATGAATGGCTTGGAGCAACAATTCTACTTCAATTGTTTCGCGTTCATGAATCACTTGACCTTCACCTCTTTAGTCAGCCAGACACGTAGGATACTTAGTAACTGTTCCATATTAAGAGGCTTACTAATATAATCAGATGCACCTACCTTCATACACTGATCGCGGTCAATTTCCATTGCTTTTGCTGTTATAGCTATAATTGGTAAGTCTAAGTTCATTTGTTCTCGTATGATTTGAATTACTTCATATCCATTCATCCTTGGCATCATAATATCCATTAATACGGCATCATAATCAGTATTGTATTGTAATTTTTGTAAGCATTCTAATCCACTTTCTCCTGATGTAACAATCGCCCCTTTACTTTCTAAAAGTGTTCGCATGGAATATATGTTACGTCGGTCATCATCAATCATTAAGATTTTTTTACCTTGAAAGATATTCACTTTTTCTTCGGGTTGAACTGCCAAGCTCCCTTGCATAGCCTCTATATTCTCTTGGCATTGCCTCATATTAGGTAAATACAGTGTGAACGTACTTCCAATACCTTCTTCAGATTCTACTTGAATAAATCCACCTAATAATTTAGCGTATTCTTTTGAAATAGCCAACCCTAAACCTGTACCACCATATTTACGTACTGTTGCACCGTCTACTTGGTGGAACGATTCAAAAATAATACTATGTTTTTCTTTCGGAATACCAATGCCTGTATCCTCAACAGCAATCTCAAGCCAATCGTCGCTTACTTTCTGCATTTCTTCTGTAATTAACGCCGCGCTTTGAATACGAACTTCTACTTTCCCTTGTTCTGTAAACTTAAAAGCATTAGATAAAAAGTTTTTCAATATTTGACGCAATCTTAATTCATCTGTAAAGAATAGTTTTGGTATTTCTCCTAAGATTTCAATATGATAAGTTAAATCTTTTTGTTTAGCAAAATGCGCAAAATTTGCTTTTAAAATTGTTGGTAACTCACTAATATTTACATCGGAAAACTCAATATTCACTTTACCCGTTTCAATTTTAGATAAATCTAAAATATCATTAATAAGCTCTAATAAGTCCTGTCCTGAAGAATGAATGACTTTCGCAAACTCTTTTTCTTCATCTGATAAATGACTATTTTCTTGGTCTGTCAGCATTTCTGATAACAATAAGATACTATTAAGTGGCGTTCTTAACTCATGTGACATATTCGCTAAAAATTCCGATTTATATTTTGCACCCTGAGCAATTTCCCTCGCCTGTGTCTCGATATCTCGATTTGCAAGTGCTAACTCACGCGTTCTTGCTTCCGCTTCTTTTGTACGAATTGCTAAACTATCATTCATTGTCGATAATTCATTCGTCTGTGCTTGTAACTCCTCAGACTGTGTTTGCAATTCTTCAGATTGTGTTTGCAATTCTTCAGATTGAACCTGCAATTCCTCTGTTAAGCGATTAGAATCTGATAATAGCGACTCAATATGCATCATGTGTTTTACACTATCAATCGATATTCCGAGTGTTTCATTTACTTTATTTAATAGTTGAATATGCTTTTCTTCAAAAGTATCAAGCGTTGCAAACTCTAAAATTGCAATTACTTGACGGTTAAAATAGACAGGCATTAATAATAGCGTCCTAGGTGCTGTATCTATTAAACTAGTCGAAATGATATGTGTATTTTCTGGACTTACAGCCATTTTATACATATACCCATCTTTTGCTACTTGGCCGATTAATCCTTCACCTAATTTAAATGAGTCTCTCCCAATATCCAAATTATTCTCAGCAAAAGCACCTTTTTTTACATACAATATATCGTTATCCTGTTCTTCACGCAAATAAAAAACGCTATGTACTGCATGAATAACTTGCGATATTTCAGATAAGATAACATCGGCTAATGTATGGATATCATTGACTCCTTGATATGCATAAATAATATGATTCACATTATTTTGAACCCATTCTTTTTCTTCAAGTTGATCTAATAATTGATTTGTTTCAATCGTTAAATCCCTTACTTCATCTCGCGATATAATATCAATACGTTCTTTTAAATCGCCACCTTTTTGGCGAATATTTTGAATCGTTTTTTTTACATTTTGAATCGCTTGAATAATATTTTTTGAAACATAATTTGAAACAAATAGACCGACTAACATAATTGATAAAATCGCAATAAATAATACCCACATTAATTGAATACTTGTTTGTTCTAAATTTTTTGTCTCGTCATTTAGTAGTGCATTTTGCTCCTGACGTAAACGATTAATCGTTCGATTAATACTCGGTACTTCATTGTTTTCTATTTTTTGTTGTAAAAAAGCTGTCGCTGCGGGTTCGCCTTTTTCTTCTCTTATTTTGAGAGATGGTTCAACTACGAGTTTTGTCCATTTGTTTACTCTCTTTTCCAAATCTAAAGTGAGCATTTTTTCGTTTGATTGGTCTTGTACAGCATCTTGTAGGTTTGCTAAATCATTAAACACATTCATGCGTTGCTCTGCGTATTCACTTAGGTATTCTTTTTTACCTGTTAAGATATAGCTATTCTGCTTTTTTTCAATTTGAATAATCGATTGTTCTACTGTGTTAATCATTTGATGCACTTCTAAATTGCGATTCGTGACATCACTTCTTTTACCGTTTAAAACAGTGACTTTCTCTAAAATGAGAATAGATGATAGTAAAACACAAACGATAATCACGATATAACCTAAAGTTACTTTTAAGCGGATACTGCTTTTTCGTTTAGCCACCTCTCACTTCCTCCTCCACTTTTAATGATTTTTTATTATAGCAAATTAATAATAAAAAGATTTCTTTATTATCATATAATCCACTGCTATTTTATTTATTATCTACATTACCTAAGACAACGAACAATAAGTCTTTCTTATATTTTATAATACATTTATTTATATTTTATTAGACCATAAAACCTGTTTATCGTAATAAAAAAATTACGCACAGATTATGCACGTAATTTAAGCATTTCATTATTTATATAAATTAATTCGTTTACTAATTAAATAAATGGTAATTCCGCCTACTGTCATTGATAATAACTCACCAATTCCAACAAACAACCATGTTTCCCAGAATGGTAAATCTGCTAATACATATAATTGCAATGCTACAGTAAACATAGAGGCAGCGAAAATAAGTGCCGTAATAACCATTTTTAATTTCATATTTTGCATATTTCGCGTTGCATAGCGACAAATCATTAACACAACAAATGTCGCAACTCCACCAATCGGTACATCTAAGAACCAAGTGGGTGAGGCAAAATTAGCGATGATTACACCTACTGTGACACCTATGACATAACGTTTATGATACAGCGCTAAATAATTTAGCATCTCCGATAAACGTAATTGGATGGCACCAAAACTAATGACAGCTAAAAAAACGGTTACGACCACATATAATGAGGCAACCAGTGCTGTTTTCGACAGCTCAGAAATACTTGTTGAGCTTTTTGTAATCGACGTATTATTCATTTTTCTTCTCCTTTGTGGTACTACTATTTAAGTAGTCCAGTAATAACTACGACCAAAGGAAGCGAGTTTTCACCCGATCTGAAGTGCCGTAGTGTAAGCATTTTGCTTACCGAATTATTATAACAAATTCTTATTTGGCTATCCAGCCCCCATCAATTGGAATAACTGCGCCGTGAATATAATCGGCGTCATCGCTTGCAAGATAACTTGTTAGACTCGCTACTTCTTCTGGCTTTGCCCATCTTCCAGCTGGTGTCTGTTCTGCTACCCATTTTGCCATTTCACCATCTCCCTCAAAATCAGCTGCATTCATCGGTGTATGAATAGCTCCTGGTGCAATCGCATTCACGCGAATTCCTTCTCTGCAATAATCTTGGTCTACTTGTTTCGTGTAACCGACAATCGCATGTTTTGAAGCAGTATAAGCTGCTCCTCCTCCGCCAGCTACAAGCCCTGCAATGGAAGCCATATTGATGATGGCACCTTTTTTCTGCTCTAACATAATCGGCAATACTTCATTCGTTACAAAATACGTTCCTTTGACATTCGTATTCATAATTCGATCCCAAAGCTCCTCATCTGTATCTAAGGTTTTCGCATAACCATCTAATACACCTGCAGTATTTAGTAAAATATGAATCGTATGAAATGTTTCGAGCGCATGTTTCACAGATTGTTTCACATGAAACTTATTCGATACATCGCCTACGCTATAGGCAAACTGTTTTGGAAATAAGCTTTTCATCTGTTTCATCTGTGTATCTTCTAAGTCAAAACCATATACATAAGCGCCTTTTTCTAAAAATAAAGCTACTTGTGCAGCTCCGATTCCTGAATTTGCACCTGTTACAAAAACTACTTTTTGATTAAAATTCATCTATATTCCTCCATATGAAAAGAAGCTGGCTCTAAAATTAGAGCGCAGCTTATTGTTATTCTACAATTGACCAATCTTCGGCTAAAATGTCACACACTGTCGGTTGGAACATCGTGTAACCTTCGCCTTCTACATTAATTAAAAAATATGGATTTAAGTTTTCTCCATCGAATTGAGAAGCCTCTACTAATTTTACATATAGTTCTGGACCGCTCCAACCGTCACGAATTACTTTTTCGCCATTTTTCAGTTTTGGTAATACTTCTTCGAATGTCATACATACACTTCCTTTTCTAACATAGCTTCATTTTATCATAATTGATTTGCATGAACTGCCTGATTGCGCCCATTATTTTTAACATAGTATAGCGCATCATCTGCTCTTTTAAACAGTGTTGTAATCGTGTCCTCTTCTGTACGTGTTGATACACCTAAACTAATTGTAATATGGTCTACAACTTCAAATTCTTGGTTTCCTACTTCACGATTTAAAAACTGTGCAATTTCTAGTGCTTCATCTGCATCAATTAAAGGTAATAATAACGCAAACTCTTCTCCACCATAGCGCGTTACAATCCCTTTATCACCTAATGTATTACTTAAGCACTTCGATAACTTTGTTAAGACAACATCACCTGTTAAATGTCCATACGTGTCGTTTACCTTTTTAAAGTGATCAATATCTACCATAATCACAGATAATAGCACCTTCTCTTGCATAATCTCTTCCATACGTTCATTTAGATAACGTCGATTATAAGCACCTGTTAAAGCATCCACATGAGATATTTGTGACAACTCCAAATTCATCTGTTCTAATTTTGCTTTTTGCTCTTCAATTTGCTGGTTAATTTTTTCTAATGCTTCTACTGCAATTTGATTTTGTTTTAATGCATCTTGTAGAGCATACTGTACATTTCTCAATTCTTTTTCATGATCGACTCGACGATTAATTCGCATAAACACGCAATCAATAATAGGTGTTTTTTCTTCGAATTTTTTAGCATTTAATACATATGAATCACTTGTACCTTCAGCTGTTTTTAATGTCAGCAGCATCTCTTCAACATGCCCTTGAATTGAGATTTTTGGATAAAAATAAGAATAGAACATCATCATACTTACTTTCGATAATACTTTTTCAATGGATTGATGAAGTAGTTGTTGCTTATCCATCTTCAACCATTTCGCCATTGTCTCATTTAGATTTAAAATTTCACCATCTAAACTTAGCTGCATATAACCGCATGGAGAATGTTCAAAACGATTCATCATATTGCCAAGTCACTCTCAATGAAGTCTGCAATAATCGCAGCTGTTTCTGAAGCATGACTAATATGTGGATAATGACCTTTTGCATTCATAACAACTAATTGGCTATTCGGAATTGACTGATGTAAATAATCACCTACATATTTTGGAACGATACTATCTTCTGCGCATTGTAAAATTAACGTATTCGTTTGCAATTGTGGTAATTGTTCGCGATAATCTGAAAAGAATGTGACTTCCGCAAACTCACGTGCGATTTTAGGATTTGTTGAAACAAAAACCTTTTCAAGATCTTCTGTCATCTGAGGTGCAGCTTCTTCTCCCATTCCAACAGGCGCCATATAACTCGCCCATCCTGAAAAGTTCATCTCCATCATCTCTAACAGTTCATGGACATCACTTTCTTCAAAACCACCATTAAAATCTTCTTTATTCAAATAACATGGCGAAGGTCCAATCATGATCATTTTCTCAAATAGTTCTGGTCGCTCGATTGCTACAAGCATACCAATCATCGAACTGATCGAATGCCCTAAAAAGATGACTTTTTCTAAATTCATCTCATCCATAATGTCGATAATATCTTGTTTATAACCATGTAATGTACTATATTTTTCCTTATGATAGGCCTGTAAATCAGAACCTCCCGCACCTACATAATCAAATAAAACTAAGCGATATTTTTCTGCAAATGCAGGTGTGATATATTGCCACATGCTTTGTTCACAACCAAAACCATGTGCACAAATGATTGTCTGGTCGCCATTTCCAACCACGTTGACATTATTACGCTGTAAAATATCCATCTTCATCCACCTCTTTATCTATCTTATTTTCTTTTTAAAACGATAAGACTATTCTTTCTATCTTATCATGAATTTCCAAAAATGAAATAAACGAGTATGTTCTAGAACATAAAGAAAAGCGAAGGTTAGCCCCTCGCTTTGTGCATTATTTAAAATTATATGCTGTTACAATCGGTTCTCGCTGTTGTAATGTATCTTGTACATATTCATACAAACAGATTCCTAAGAATGAGCCGGATACATTATAAACTTGTGTGAATCCGCTGTTTTGAAGTGCCATCACAGCATTATAACTACGTTGTGCCGAACGACAATGAACATAGATTGGTCGGTCTTTTGGAATTTCATTCATACGTTCACGTAGTTCACTTAAAGGAACATTTAATGCTCCCTTAATCTGTCCATTTTCAAACTCATTTTTTTCACGTACATCTAAAAAGAAAGCACCTTGTTCATATAAATCACGTACTTCCGATACATGAATCTGTTTAAAACGTCCATACAATACATTCGTTGCGACAAGAGCTGCCATATTCACAACATCTTTTGCTGTACTATACATTGGTGAATAAGATAGTTCCAAATCTTTTAAATCCTCAATCGTACCGCCCATTGTAATCATCGTAGCGATTACGTCAATTCTTTTATCTGCATTCCCTTTACCAATCGCTTGTGCACCTAAAATTTTGCCTGTTGGCACTTCATAAACTAATTTAAAATGAAGTGGATTACTTGAAGGCATTAATCCCACTTTATCTAGTGCAATCACGTAAACAGAGTCCACTTCGATACCAGCCATTTTAGCTGTGCGTTCATTAATACCTGTCGCTGCACAGTTGTAATCAAAAACTTGAATACTCGATGAACCAATTACACCACGTTGGCGGTTTGTAATACCATACATATGGTCTGCGGCTGCACGTGCTTGTTTTTGTGCTGGACCAGCTAAAGCAAGACGTGTTGGACGATGTAGAATTTGATCGTACACTTCAATTGCATCGCCTACAGCATAAATCGAAGGATCATTCGTTTGATAATTCGTATTTACTTTAATACCACCTGTTACACCTAAATCTAACCCAGCTTGTATCGCTAAATCAGTTTCAGGTTTCGCACCTGCTGCAACTACAACTACTTCTGCTGCAATCTTTTTACCGTTTGCAAGTAACACATGCGCTGTTTCAATTTTTTCAATCGCTGCACGCAATTCCAAATTCACGCCATGATCGAGCAATTCTTTTTGCATAATTTGCACCATATCTTCATCATATGGATCCATAATTTGTGCACCACGCTGAATTAATGTCACTGATTTTTTCGCTTCACGTAAATTTTCAGCCACTTCAACACCAATAAAGCCACCGCCAATAACCGCAATATCCTGTACATTATTCATCTGAATATAAGTTTGTAATCTCTCAATATCTGCTACATTTCGAATCGTAAATACATGCGAAGAATGGATTCCTTCAATAGGAGGTAACGTCGGTTTTGCACCCGGTGATAATAGTAAAATATCATATGCTTCTTCATAGACTTCACCTGTAACAACATGTTTCACTTCAATTGTTTTGCGGTCCCTATGAATCGCAATCACTTCTTGATTCACACGTGCATCTAAATTATATTGTTTTTTAAATTTTTCAGGACTCATCATAATTAATTTTTTACTTGTTGGAACAATTCCACTTAAGTAAAATGGTAAAGAACAGTTTGAAAAAGAGACATGCGGGCCTTTTTCAAACATGATTACCTCTGCTTGTTCGTCTAATCTACGAATACGAGCAGCTGTAGAAGCTCCGCCTGCTACGCCACCAACAACTAATACCTTCATTGAATATATCCTCCTCATTTGTTTATACCTATATCATATACCCCTATAGGTAATTAAACAAGGAATATCACTACTTTTCGATTAGTTCTTTTCTCATTTCTTCCAATTCAGCAATTTGCTCTTTTGTTAGTTCAATTAATTCTTTTGTGCCTTCGTCAATTTCACCAGGTGCTTCTAGAACAGATAACATATCCTTTGCATCCTCTAACATTAACTCAATATTTTCTAATGACAATTTCGCCATTGTAAACGCCTCTTTTCGTTCAGATTATTTTCATACTATAGCGTATTTATCGGTAGATATGAAGCAATTCAGCTCGTATTAAATGACAATTTATCGAATAAATCAAATTTATGACAAACTACCATTTTATAAATTTTCTGACCACTTTAAATATATTAATTCTGGCACTTTTAAACAGTCAGTGTGTTTGCTAATGTAAGAGTACAAATTGAACCAAAGGGGTGGTTACTATGCAAAAAACATTATCGAATACAAACGCTCGTCCGCGCTCTCATACATATGACTTAATTATTACAGCGATGTGTATTGCACTTGTTTTTGTTGCAACATTATTTTTAAACATTCGTTTACCAATCTCAATTAATGGTGGACTCGTCCACTTAGGTACAGCGATGTTATTCATTACAACGCTATTATTCGGACCGAAAAAAGGGATGATTATTGGCGCTGTAGGAATGGGACTATTCGATTTATTCTCAGGTTGGACATTATGGGCTCCGTTCACATTCGTAACACGTGGATTACAAGCCTATATTGTTGGCTCTATTGCTTTCTATGCTGGCCGTAATGGTCGTAGTATCCCATTCAACATTTTCGGTATTCTAGCTTCTGTACCTGTTATGTTAGCAGGTTACTATTTATGTGAAGGTATTCTATTCGGTAACTGGATTGCACCAGCTACATCGATTCCAGGTAACTTATTACAAAATGGTATTGGCTTACTTGTAGCGATTCCAGTAGTAGCTGTACTTAAAAAAATGCCGATGTTCCGATCATAATGAAAAACAGGCTTCGCTCAATATGCGTCGCCTGTTTTTTTATGCGTCTTTTTTCAATTGTTCAATCACATAGCGTAATATACGTGCTGTTAAGCCCCATACCGTATGCCCCTCATACTCATAAAACCATTCTTCCATATCGCGAGAACGCCATTTATAATCTCGTCCACGCGCAATTTTATCATATGGAAAATCATCTTTTGGCTGAAGTTTGACCGGAACATAATGACGATAGGCTTCATGACTTAATAGCCAATCTACTGGTATCGTAAAAGTTGAACCTACCTCATCTGGATTCAATCTATAATGTGACTCATCCGGAATTACTGCAACAACAGGATAGACGACAAAAGAAGGCGACATGATAAGAGGACTTAGCTCTTGTAAGATTTGAATATCTTCTCTTCGAACACCCAACTCTTCTTCAGTTTCTCGAATCGCGGCATCCTTTATAGAAGCATCTGTATCATCAATTTTTCCACCTGGGAAACTAATATCTCCCGGCTGCTTACGCATTGTGACAGAACGCACTTCAAATAATATATGCCACCCATCTTCTTTTTGAATCAACGGAATAATAACAGCAGAACGGAAGGCTTGTTCTTCACCAATAAAAAGCGGCTGTGGTTTACGCAATTGCTGTCGAATACGTTCTAATTCCATTTCACTTCTCTCCTATACGTTTATTCTCTCTCTCTATAATACAGCGTATGAAAGTGAAACGAAATCTTTTTATAGATGTGTTAAATCTTCTTCTAATCGGTGATCCACACGTACGCAATCCACTGCAATAACAATCGCCACAAGAATTAACTCTTTCGATTCATCTTCAATTTCAATGAAATATCGACGACGTCCTTTTACAAAATGTTCTTTGACGCGTCCAATATGCTCTCCTTCACATAGCACTTCAAATTGCATATCCATCCAGTTTCCTTGTACTTCGATATTGGCGCCCTCAATTGTGTAATGCGCCTTTAAAAAAGAGCGTTCTTTTTTAATTGTGAGTACATCTTGTCCTTCTACTTCTACAAAAAAGCGTGGTAATAAACTAAATGTTTTTTTCGTGATTTTAGCTACTTGTTGTCCATCTCGGTCAAGAACTTTGAATTCTCTTGGTAGATGTAAAAATCCACCCTCAATTGTATAAGCTACTTCATCTTGTTCATCTCGAATAAAAAATTCCTTAATCGCATATGTGTTACCACCCATGTGTAAAGTTTTCATAATTTCATCCACACCTTTTCATTATTTAATTAGGTATGACTCTCTTACCCCTTTAAATAACGAAATAACGATATCACATCATTTTGTAATTTGAACTATACAGATGTAGATGCTGCTGCTGCACGATCATCTGCTTTTACGCAATCAATTGCTACAACAATCGCTACAAGTATAATCTCCATCGCCTCATCTAAAACTTCAATCTCATAACTATCGCCCCAACTAAACCACTTTTGTCTAACCGAACCGATACATGTTCGATTTTGATAGACTTCGAAATTCATATCCCACCAATTTCCATTCACTTCAATTCCGTGACCCTCAATACTATATTTCGCTTTAAAAAATGAAAATTCCTTTTTGATGGTTAGTACTTCTTGTCCTTCTACTTCTACGAAAAAACGTGGTAAAAAACTAAATACTTTCTTAGTTACAAGCGCTACCTCTTGTTGCTGCTGATTTGTAATAGAGAATTTTTTAGGAATACGTAAAAAACTACCTTCTACACGATACACATCTTCTTCAGCTTCATTTTTCACCGTAAATTTACTGTTTAAGCTAAGTACTTTTTGCTTCATATACAACTTTTTCATATTCTCACTCCTATTTTAATAAAGAATCAATTATATGTTGGACAGATGCGCCTTCTTCAAATGAAACGTAGTTTGAACCTTTACCCTGAAAGTAGAGAGAAACCTCATCTAAAAAAGAAATGTTAGATTTTTGTAATGTTAGTCGTTGTTCTGGTTGGTTAGGTGTACTAACCCATAATTCTGCCCAATTTCGAATGGTCATTGTCTTTTTCGTACCATGAATACGATAGATTATTTGCTCTTGTTCTGCGACACCATGCGCTCCTTGTAAAACAAACGGAATATTTCCCGGAAGTTGTGCAAGTGCACAAACACTCTGTTCACAAAGCTCTGGATTCTGTGGATAATTTGTTTGATGAGATTGAAGTGATCCTTCACCAAAAAGTCGTTCTGTCATCTGAAGATAGTGTGGAAAAATTTCACGAATAAAACCACCCTGTTCACGCGTGCGAATCCAATTATTTTCTTGCCATGGGCGTGGCCACTGTGGAAAATAAGTTGATAACTCAACCTGAATAACATCACCGAGTTCCTGTTGCTGTATTGCTTTTTCTACATATAAAAATTCTTCCCCATATATCATTGGAAAATGCATAGCTGTTTTAACACCATATTCTTTTGCAATTTCCACCATTCTTTTTCCTTCTTCTTCATTGTGAGCAAGCGGTTTTTCACAAATAACATGTAATCCTCTTTTTGCACAACCTTCTGTCAAAAACATATGGCTAATAGGTGGTGTGCCAATATAAGCGAATTCAGCCTCTATTTCTAATAGTTCTTCTAATGAAGAAGTTGTTTGAACGTTATAACGCGCCGACATTTCTTGTAACCGCTCTGTATTCACGTCGTACATTGCTACAATCTCTACACTGGTGGAGTTAGCTGCTTGTTGAAGTATTCTCTCTCCAACAACACCTGCTCCAATTAAAATCCCCTTCATCCTCATCATCCTCTCTTTGTGGATATCTTTTCAACTAGTATAAGTTATACACATGTGGATATCTTTTCAAAAAAAATCATCCTTTATTGTATTGTGGACAACTTAGGATGATTTTTCAAATCTTTATTTTACTTTTACTGGTTCTGGGTAATCAAAGCCTTTTGTATCAACTTCGACTTTTTTCATCTTTTGATCTTTATTCGGCTTATCCGAGCCATCACGTTCAACTTTTACAATTTGGTCTACAACGTCCATTCCCGATGTCACTTTACCAAATGCCGCATAGTCACCATCTAGACTTGGTGTATCTGCCACCATGATGAAGAACTGTGAACCTGCCGAATCATTGTTTTGACTGCGTGCCATTGATACAACACCACGTGTATGTTTTAAATCATTGTCAAAACCATTTTTAGAGAACTCTCCTTTGATTTCATAGCCAGGACCTCCTGTACCATTCCCATCTGGGTCTCCACCTTGAATCATGAAATCAGGAATGACACGATGGAAGATTGTTCCGTCATATGTGCCTTTTTTGATTAATGAAATAAAGTTCGCAACTGTATTCGGTGCTTTTTTTGGATATAACTCCATTTGAATCTTTTGATTATCTTCCATTGTGATGGTCACAATCGGATTCTCTTTTACTTCTGATGCATAATTTGTTTCAGGCTCTTCTTTTGATTCTTTTTTATCTGAACTACATGCTGCTAACATTGCGATGAGTGCCATCACCATAAATAATAGTAGTCCATACTTACTCTTTTTCATGTATAAATCCTCCCTCTCTTCTTACCAAAAATATACCATACTTTTAAATAGAACCAAAAAGACAGAATGAGATAAACTATCTTACTTTCCCTTTAAAGTTCGCAACGAAAAATCGGAACCGTGCCACAGCCCAATTCCGATTTTTCTTATACTTATATAAGGTGGTTATGTTCCAACCTTTATTCTAATTTAAAATCTCAATCATTTTGCGATACCCTTGTTCTTTTGCGTAATCTAACGCTGTCTTACCATAGCGGTCACGTAGATTTTGATTTACTCCTGCGTCCATAAGCTCTTGCACAATTTCTTGATATACTTTCGAGCCATCTGTTAAGGCAACTGCTTCAATCAATGCTGTGTAACCATAATCATTTTGATGGTCAATATCTACTTGTTCATCTGTTAATAGTAGACGAACATTATCTAAATGCCCTTTTTCAGCTGCTGGAATTAATGCATTTCCGCCAAAACGATTTCGTACTTGTTGATTTGGTTTTGTATGTTCCATCATATAACGTAAAATCTCTGTTTTCCCTTGTGCACCTGCATATAAATAGGCGCTATCTTGAATCGCATCTTGCTGATTAATATCTGCACCCGCGTCAATTAATAATTTTGCGATTTCTATATCATTTTCATGTGTAGCAATGAGTAATGGCGTTTCCTTTTTATCATTTGTTTCGTTTATAGTTGCATTGCTACGTGCCAAAATCTCTTTTACTTTTTGTACATCTTTTTCTTCTACAGCTTGTAGAAGTTCCCCTTTTTGTACTTGCTGTTCTTCTTTTGGTTGTAAGTCTTTCTCTACTGCTTCTTCTGTTACCTCTGTCTTTGTCTGTTTTTCCACATTGTCATCCCCTTTTGATGTGCATCCAGCCAGTAATAATATGGTAACTGCTGTTAAACCTATTATATTCTTCAACATCTATTCACTCCATTTATATCTATTATGTTTCTCTTTTATATCGTACTTTACGATGCCAAGACAATTTAAATGAATTAAATAAATTCACCTTTTCCTTATTTTATGTCCTAATTATGCTATGCTAATGAAGTTATTTTGAGAAAAAGGAGCCTGTCTATGACACAACAAGAAAACAAAACACCCTATGGTCTACTCATTTTCTCTTTAAGCCTACTTACATTCGTATTAGGTACAAGCGAATTTGTGATTGTCGGAATTTTAACTGATATTTCTTCTAGTCTTCATATTTCAAATGCACAAGCAGGTACACTCGTTTCTGCATTTGCCTTTACTTTTGCCATTACTACACCAATCGTTATGGCACTTACAAGTCACTTTAAAAAACGTCCTTGGATGCTACTGTTAATTTTAGCTTTCGTTCTATTTAATACATTATCCATTTTTGCAACAAGCTATTTGGTCCTACTCGTACTTCGTATGCTAACAGCCATCGTTACAGGTGTGTTAATCTCGTTAGCGATGGTCGTAGCCAATGAGTCGGTTCCTGAACATAAGCGTGGCATGGCCATCTCATTCGTATTCGGTGGTTTTACATTAGCGAATGTCATCGGTGTTCCCATCGGTACACTACTTGCTGGACACTTTTCTTGGCACGCAACATTCATCTTAACCGCTTCACTTGGTTTAGTTGCGTTCATCTTTGCACAGCGTTTATTACCGCATAAACTCAGTCAAGAGAAAGGTTCCATTCGTGACCAATTCGCACTACTTGGTAACAGTCGAATACTAATGGCATTCTTCATTCCAGCTCTTGGCTTTGGCGCTACCTATGCCGTATTCACGTATCTTGTACCGATTTTAAAAACATTAGATATTCAAAATGAGTCCATCAGTCTCGTATTATTTGGTTATGGTGTCATTTCAATCTTTAGTAATATTCTTGCTGGAAAGATTGCTAGTCATCGTCCAATCGCCAGACTGCGTATCGTCTTCTTTATTCAAGCACTTGTATTAATCGCAATCTACTGGACAACTGCTTCGCTACCACTCGCTTTAGTTAATATTGGCTTGATGTCACTCATGTCGATTCTCTTAACGACTTCAACTCAGTTATATTTAATTGATTTAGCGAAAATTTATCAGCCGAGCGCAACAGGTCTTGCGGCTTCCCTCATGCCTGTCGCAAGTAATGTAGGGATTGCGATGGGTTCTGCTATTGGTGGATTTGTCTATCACGCAAGCTCGCTAACGTTTATTCCATTTGTAGGTGGTGTTCTTGCGATTCTAGCGTGTATTTTAACGAGTATTAGTTACCGATTGGATCAGAAGACAAAATAAAAAAGCGAAGTCACTCAATTTTGAATGGCTTCGCTTTTCTTTG
This sequence comes from Kurthia sp. YJT4, assembly GCF_030219945.1. Taxonomy (NCBI): domain Bacteria; kingdom Bacillati; phylum Bacillota; class Bacilli; order Caryophanales; family Caryophanaceae; genus Kurthia; species Kurthia sp. YJT4. The sequence continues at coordinate 3,057,287 of NZ_CP126689.1, forward strand.
ATTAAATTGCTCTTGTTTCGTGTTTTAACCAAGCTTGTTCTTCTTCATTTAAATATGGAGAAAGTTTTGCATATACTTCTTCATGATACGCATTTAACCATTGTTTTTCAGCTTGTGTTAGTAATTCTACTTCGATTGCGTCTACATCAATTGGGCAATATGTGATGGTATCAAATGCCATGAATTGACCAAACTCCGTTTTTTCTGCTTCTACTACAACTAACATGTTTTCTGTACGAATACCATGCTTTCCTTCTAAATAGATTCCTGGTTCATTCGTAATAATCATGCCTTTTTCTAATACAACGTGATTGCTGTTACGAATACTTTGTGGTCCTTCATGTACATTTAAGAAGAAACCAACACCATGTCCTGTACCGCACTTATAATCAATGCCTTCAGCCCAGATTGGTTGGCGTGCTAATACATCTAAATTGCCACCTGTTGAGCCATGCAAGAATTTCACTTTACTTAGTGCGATAAAACCTTGTAATACGAGTGTGAAATGATGTTTTTCTTCATCTGTTAGAGCGCCTAACGCAATTGTACGTGTAATATCCGTTGTACCATCATAATATTGACCACCTGAATCGACTAAGAATAACCCTTGTGCTTCTAATGTCTTTTGAGTCGCTTCCTCTGCTTTATAATGCATCATCGCTGCATTCTCTTTGTATGCTGCAATTGTATCAAAACTTGGCTCTACAAAGTCAGCCTGTTCACGACGGAAGTCTTCTAATTTTTGTTCTGCTGCGATTTCTGTAATGTTCCCAGATGCCACTTCTTCTTTTAACCATTTAATAAAACGAACCATCGCTACGCCATCACGTAATTCACATGCTTTGAAGTTTTCAATCTCCACATCATTTTTAATCGCTTTTAATGTTGTTGTTACATCTGTTTTCGCAATGCGTTTAACAGCTGTTGGAATGGCTTCATCTAAAGCATAATTGATGCGTTGGTCATCATATAACATGACTGCATCTGTTGGTAACTTTTCAAGTGTTGCTGTAGTTTCTTCATACTCTTTAACCTCAATACCATCTGCTTCTAAAACTTCTTTCACATCTTGTCGTAATTTTTTAGAATCAATGAAGATGGTGCAATTTGTATCGGTAATCAACACATTTGCTGTCACTACAGGATTATTCGGAACATCTGTACCACGAATATTTAATAACCATGCAATATCATCTAAAGAAGCAACAAGATAATGTGTTGCCTGATGTTTTTTCATCTCAACACGTACTTCTGCTAGTTTTTCTGTACGTGATTTCCCTGCATACTTCACGTCATGAATATAAGCAGGTGCATCTGAAACAGCTGGACGATCGTGCCATAGCTGACCAATTAAATCGTCTTTTGCATGAATTTTCATCTGTTTAGCAGCTGTATCCTTTTTCATACGCTCTACTAATTGTGTTGAAAATACGCGACCGTCAAAACCAATTGTCGCCTGTTCTTTTAAAACATCCGCTAACCATTCTGTATAAAAAGGTACTTCAGGATCTGCCATACGGAATAAGCGAATGCCTGAACCTGCTAATTGTTTTTCTGCTTGAATATAGTAACGTCCATCTGTCCATAGCCCTGCGTCATCTAATGTAATTACGACCGTACCAGCTGAACCTGTAAAACCTGAAATCCATTCACGACTCTTCCAATAATCTGCTACATACTCTCCTTGGTGTGCATCAAAACTTGGAATAATATACGCATCCAATTGATGTTCTTTCATTAATTCTCTCAGTTGTGCTACGCGTTCTTTAATCATTTTCATTTGTCCCCCTATCAAAATTACTTACTTCTCTATTTTGAACAAAAAAAGTTATTTTGTGAACCGAAGAGTGTTGAATATTTTAAAAAATCGAACATTATTTGATTTGTTATGTCATTTTCATTTAGGGTATAAGTAAATAACGCTATATTCGAGGAGGATTTTTATGAAAATCATTGTATTCGGTGCTACTGGAGGCGTTGGACGTCATGTAGTCAATCAAGCACTTCAAGCAGGTTATGAAGTGACTGCTTTTGTACGTGACTTAACAAAATTACAAATCGAAAATGACCATCTTCATGTCGTACGCGGTGACGCGACAAATGCAGAAGAAGTATCTGCTGCAATTGCAGGTCATGATGCCGTTGTTTCTTGTCTCGGCTCAAATAAGATGGTCGCGAAGTCTACACAATTAGAAGAAATGACCCAACACATTGTAGCTGGTATGGAAGCACATCACGTGAAGCGAATTGTCTATACCGCTTCTGCTGGAATCAATAATGAACTACCGGGTGTAGGTGGCAAAATGGTGATGAAAATGCTTCAAAATGTTTTAACTGACCATCGCCACGCTGTTGATTTGATTCAAGCACATAAAGACTTACAATATACGATCGTTCGTCCACTTGGTTTGACGAATGATGACTATACAGGAGAATATCGTGAAGCAAAAGAAGGTGTGCCAGAGAATGCACGTAATATACCACGTGCTGATGTCGCACACTTTATTTTAAAAGCTTTAGGTGACAACACATATATCGGCGAATCTGTAGGAATTGCACAATAATAAACCATAAAAAAAGTCCGAAATTGCACTTATAATGCGACTTCGGACTTTTTTATTATTGTGCTTCTAAATATTGAATAACTTCTTTTGCAACTGCTGCACCTGAAGAAGGATTCTGACCGCTTACGACACGTTCATCTGCTACTGCAAATGATGCCCAGTCATCTGATTTCACATACTGGCCGCCACGTTCTTTTAACGCGTCTTCTGTTAAGAATGGTACAACTTCTGTTAATCCTACAGCTTGTTCCTCTGTATTCGTAAATCCAGTTACTTTTTTATCTTTAATTAAATAGTCACCTGTTGCAGTTTGAATATTTAATAAGCCGACTGAACCATGACATACAGCCGCTACTACGCCGCCTTTTTCATAGATGACACTCGCTAATTTTTGAAGGTGTGCATCTTCTGGGAAATCCCACATTACGCCATGACCACCTGTGTAATAAATTGCATCATACTCGCTTGCATCTACTTCACTCGCAGCCATTGTTGTTCCTAAACGATTTAAAAATGTAGGGTTCGTATAGTAAGACCAATCTAGTTCAGACATTTGATCTGCTTGAAGACTATGTGGATCAAGTGGTGTATAACCACCTTTAGGGCTTACGTAATCCACTTCATAGCCTGCTTTTGTTACTTCTTCTACAAAGTGAACTGCTTCTGCTAACCATAATCCTGTAGCACGCGCTTGGTTTGGATATTTTGATACATTTGTTACGACAACTAAGATTTTTTTCATTATACATACTCCTTTTTTCTTGATATGATTCATGGTACAAGTTAAACCATACTTTAAGTCAAGGCGGACGATTCATGTACTCTATTAGACAAGCTTCAGAATTAGCACAAGTGCCTGCAAGCACAATTCGCTACTACGAAAAAATTCAACTACTCCCTTTTGTTCAACGTGATACAAAGGGTAATCGAATATTCACAGAGAAAGAAATCGAATTACTCAACTTAATTCGCTGTTTTCGAACGCTCGGTATGTCCATTCAGACAATCCAGCAGCAAATTCAAACATTTGAATCACAACATGCAGAATTAAATGTGCAAGCAATTTTGCAACAACATAAACAAACATTAGTTGAGCAAATTGACATTCTTCAAACTTATATTCAAGAAATTGATACAAAAATTGAATAAATGAGTATCTATGAGCCTGAGACATAAGGGTAAAAAACACATCCCATATGAGCATAAGAAAAACTGGAATTGCGCTGTGGCGCGGTTCCAATTTTTCGTTGCGAACTCTAAAAAAGGGAGATGACATGTTTTGTCCCGGGCTCTTTATAAATTTCTCATATGACTTTCAATTTGTAACAACCTCTTTTGTTGTTTTCCCTCTTTTTTCTCCATAGAACCAAATTCAAAAAACTTTATCTTTTTAATACCGACAAATTGAAATAGTGCACGCTTCATCAAAATTTTATGTGCATTATGCAGCCAAATGAATGGATAATGTGTTGGTCCTTTCATTGTTGAAATACAAATAACTGATTTTCCTTTTAATAACCCCTCTGCAAATAATCCCTTTGTATCTCGATATGCAAAGTTTGCAGAAAATAATTTATCAATATATCCTAATAATATTGCGGGTGGTCTTCCCCACCAAATTGGATAAATAAAAATCAGTTGATTCGCCCATTTAATTTGCTCCCTGTATTTCTCTAAATCTGGGTCTTTATATAAATCTCTTCTTCGTTTTTCTTTATGGAAATCTAATACTGGATTAAAATTTTCAGCATATAAATCGAGCACTTGTACTTCATGTTTTTGAGAATGATCATGCAGCCCTTTTAATGTGTGTTGTAAAAATGACGCATTTAAACTTTCGTGATTCGGATATGTGTACACAATTAAAATATTCATTCTACACCTCTTTTAGTTATCATTTGATAACTAAATATAACTTGTAAAGTAATTAGTTGTCAAATGATAATTGTTTTTAGATAAGTTATTTGATATGTTTTTTTAAAGGAGTGTCTCTTATGAACGAAAAAACCTTATTTGAAAAAGTTATTTCCTTTACATCTGCTGTACATTTAACCACACAACAACTCACAAAGGATGTAAAAAATGAACATCTAACAGCTGTTCAATATGCTATTTTAGAGTACATTACAGTGAGCCAACCGGTAACACCAAGTGAAATTAGCGAATGTCTCCATATTTCTCTACCGAATACAAGTCGTGAATTACGAAAATTATTAGAACAAAAATGGATTATAAAAGAAACAGATGCTGTGGATCGTCGAAAACAAGTGATTTCATTATCTACTGAAGGTACAAAAATGATGTCTGCTTCTTTCCAAAAGATCGAGCATAAATTTCAAAAAAGAATCGCGCATTTAACTGCTACCGAAAAGTTTGAACTTGAAAAAGCACTTAATTTACTACAACAAAAATTATTTTATGACTAAAAAAACAGCCCTTTCTTGAACCAAAGGGCTGTTTTTTTATATCTATTATGTGTGCAATGTTTTACTAATTTTAATGGCAACGGTTGTCCCTTCATTGATTGTAGAATCAATCGTCACACCGTACGTTTCTCCGTAGTACAATTTAATACGCTCATCTACATTTTGAATACCGACACCGCCTAGTTTTGTTTGTTTTTTCTCTTGTATTTCATCTAGAGTCGATGTGTCGAATCCTTCTCCATTATCCTCTACATAAAAGGTTAAATCTTCTCCTTCATCTTTTACATAGATTCGAATCTCACCTGTATGCGAAAGACCTCGGATACCATGATACAACGCATTTTCAACAATTGGCTGTAATAAAATCTTTGGCATTTGAATAGAAGCAAGTGACGGTTCACACTCAATTGTGTAATTAAGTTGATCACCATAACGCTCTTTTTGAATGAATAAATATTGTCTGACATGATCCAATTCATTTTCAACAGTCGTTAGTTCTGCACCGCCACTCAATGATAGGCGGAAGAACTGCGCTAGCGCTTTTGTCATATCAATCACTTTTTCGCTATCATTGAACTCTGCCATCCAGACAATCGTATCGAGCGTATTGTATAAGAAGTGTGGATTGATCTGACTGTGTAATGTACGAATTTCCGAATGACGTAATGCTTTTTCCTTTTCAGTCACTTCTTCCATCAGCGTTTTAATCTCAACAACCATCTCATTAAAATGACGTGTTAAACTTTGCGCTTCGTAACATCCACGTTCATCTACAGGGATTTCAACCAATCCTTGTTCAATGTCTTGCATCGCCTGCTCTAACTTTTTGAAAGGCTTTGTAATGCGCCCTGTAAAAATAACAATACTCACAATCGCGAGCACTAAAAAGATGAGACCGACAGCTAACACAATCTTCATTAGCTTGTCTTTAATCGCCACTAACTCATCTTGTGAAGATACGCCCACGAGCTTCCAGTCCGCATTTTCAAGTGGGAAAGAATACGTGAATGTCCCTTCTTTTTCATCGAATGTTTTCGGGTTATCCGCAATTTGCTGTAAATATTTTTGCTTCACAGGATTTTGAAAATAACTTGGATTTTGATGATATACCACTTCATTATTGGCATTTAAAATAAATGAAAATCCTTCGTTACCTAAGTTTAAGTTTTTAAGGTAATCTTCAATGACTTTATATTGAATATCAATCAAGAGAACTCCAATATTCTTACCTTCTGCATCTTTAATCTCACGACTTAATGAAATCACCCAATTGTCTTTATCCATTGAAAAGTCTTGCATGCGTGCAGATGTTAAAACAGGTTGGTCACCATTTTCGATTGCCGACATATACCACGATTCCTTCATCATATTACTCGACATACTCATATTGAGCCCTTTTTCATTCGATAAGATTTCACCATTTTTACTGACAATGACAACCGACTCAATTGCTTGGTCTGTAGACATCGTTGTGCGAATTGTGGATAGTAAATCTTGTTTTGTCGTTTGATTGCGTTCTTCTGTTGCTAAATAATCAACGAGTTGTGGATTCTCTGCTAGAACACGTGACATGGCTTTTAAACGGTCTAAATACAAATCAATATACATACCACTCTGTTCAATTGCAGTCTCTGTTGTCGTAGTTTCTTCTTTTTGAACAATGGACGTCATACTGTAATACAAAATAATTCCCATACAAGCAAGTGTTAAAATACTTGCGATGACGTAATGCAAGGACATCTGTACACGTAATTTTTTTAAAACTGGAAAACGCGCTTTTTTCATTCTTTCACCTTATCTCGAAATTGATTCGGGGACATCTTGTACTTCTTTTTAAAAGAACTACTTAGATAATTTGGATCATCAAATCCAACTGCCGATGCAATTTCATATACTTTCATATTCGTACTAAGCAAGAGAATTTTTGCTCGTTCCAAACGTGTTGTCAGCATATACTCTTGAAAAGTTTGACCGTATAATCGTTTAAATAAATTGCTTAAATAGGACGTACTGAGTGATAATTGTTTTGCTAAATACGTTAGTGAAAAATCAACATCATTCATGTGGTCATCAATCTCTTTTTGAATCTTCTCTTGGTACCCTGTGTCATCTACTGTATCTACTTTTTTCGTTAAATCTTCTACGATTTTTGTCACAGCGAGGTGCTTATCATCTTGTTGACGTTTTGCGATGAGTTTTTGCAATGTTTGTTGAATATCTGTTTTAGATACAGGCTTTAATACATAATCATCTACACCTGCTTTTAAAGCTGTCAACGCATAATCGAAGTAGTCATACCCTGTAATCAACGCAATTTTTGTATCAGGTTTTATCTCTTTGACCGCAATTGAAAAATCAAGACCATTCATCTTTGGCATATTAATATCAGCTAAAATTAAATCGGGTTCATGCTCTTTAAAAAGCGCCAGTGCTGCTTCGCCATTGGAAGCTTCATATACTTCTGAAATCGAGAGTGCATCAAAATCAACGAATGAGCGAATGCCACGAATAATAATCGCTTCGTCATCTACTAATAATAATCTATACATAACACGTATCACTCCTTTTCTATGTAATAAGAAAGAGAAACCACGTGAAACGCGATTTCTCTTATTGTTTTAGCTTTTCTTATACTGTACTAAATCGACCTATTTTGCAAATTTCAATAGGTAGCCGTAACCTTCTTTTTTCATGTCTTCTTTTGGAATGAATTTGATTGCTGCACTATTAATACAGTAGCGTAGACCGCCTTTATCTTTTGGGCCGTCATCAAATACGTGACCTAAATGGCTATCGCCTGTACGACTTCTTACTTCTGTTCGAACCATATTGTATTTGTTATCTTCACGCTCTACAATAACCGCTGGATCGATTGGTTTTGTGAAGCTTGGCCATCCACACATTGAATCATATTTATCTTCTGATGCAAATAACGGTTCACCTGTTACCACATCTACATAAATACCTGGTTCATATGTGTCCCAATATTCATTTGAGAATGCGCGCTCTGTGTCGCTACCTTGTGTTACTTCATATTGTTCTTTTGTTAATTTCTTTTTGATTTCTTCTGCACTTGGTTTTGGATATTTCGCAGGGTCAATCAATGAAGGTACTTTTTGATCTTCAAGTGAATCGAATTCCACATGGCAGTAACCATTCGGATTTTTCTCTAAATAATCTTGATGATATTCTTCTGCTAAACCAAAGTTTTTAAGTGGTTCTACTTCCGTTACAATTTTATCATCATAACGTTTTTGTTCTTTTGCCATAACTTTATCAATAACTGCTTTATCTTTTTCATCTGTATAGTAAATACCCGTACGATATTGTGTACCGCGGTCATTACCTTGTTTATTTAAAGATGTTGGATCAATAATTTTAAAGTAATAAGAAAGTAGCTTTTCTAGATCTACACGTTCTGGATCATATAATACATGAACTGTTTCCGCATGACCTGTTTTACCACTAACGACTTCTTCATACGTTGGATTTTTTGTTGTACCATTCGCATAGCCTGACGTTACATCATAGACACCATACACACGTGCCATATAGGCTTCGACACCCCAGAAACAACCGCCAGCTAAATAGATTTCTTTTAAGTTCTTCTTATCGAATGTTAAATTCTCATTTGGATTTTCAGGGAACTTTGATTCTGCCCCATTACTGCCATTTGAACCACCACTTGTAATGCCAGCTGAACCACATGCCGCAAGTAGCAATACAGCGCCTAGTAAATAAAGCCATAAAAATTTCTTCATTTGCCTGACAACCTTTCTCTATTTAATTTCTTTAAATTTCTCGATAATTTGTTCGTTACTTGCATGTCCTGGTAATGTTTGAACAACTTTACCATCTGATGAGATATACGCTGATGTTGGGTAACCACGAACGCCATATTGGTCGGCAATTTTACCACCTTCATCAAGTAATACTGTAATATCTGGTGCTTCTTCTACACCACTAAACCATTTTTTAAAGTCGGCTGTGTTTTTTTCGTTTTTATAGCCAGGTGCTACAACCGTTAATACTTCAAAATCTTTTTTCGTATTTTGTAATGTATTTAACTCCTCAAGACCTGCTAAACAGATTGGACACCAAGAAGCCCAAAACTTCACATAGACCTTCTTACCTTCATAATCTTTTAAGCTATGTGTTTTGCCATTTACATCTGTCAATGTGAAATCAGGTGCTGCTTCACCTGCACTCGCAGTTGTAGTCGTTGTTTCATTTGATTTTGATTCTGTCTTCGTTTCGCCACCTGAGGAACAGGCAACTAGTAATAACATCAATACGGTTGCTAGTGTTAGAATTTTTATTCGTTTCATCTACTCGTTCTCCTTTACTGTGGAATAAGTGTTGTAAACCAATTTAGATTATTTGTCATTAAGAATAGACCCATGATGATGATAACCACACCACCGAATACTTTTAACTTCCCCATATACTGATTTAATTTGCGTACGCGCCCTAGTAATAAATCTGAAAATAGCGCTAAAACAAGGAATGGAATTAATAAACCAAGTGCATAAATGAACATTAATAATGCACCATATGCTGCTTGTCCTTCACTTGCTGATAAACCGAGTACTGCACCTAAGATCGGCCCAATACAAGGAGTCCATCCCATACTAAATGTTAAACCGAGTAAGTATGTTCCAAACAAATCACGTTTATTACTGCGATTCACTTCAACTTTCTTTTCGCGATTTAAAAATGAAAAGTTGAATAGTCCAACTTGTTGTAAACCTAAAAATACGACAATTGCACCGCAAATGACGATGAACCATTCACTTTGTACAACTGCACCTAAATAACCTGCGCCAAAACCTAATAATACAAAACTTGTTGATAGACCCGTAACGAAAATAATGGTCTTCAATACAAGTAGCGGATGGATATGCCACTTCCCAATCGAGATGACTTTTCCTTTCGCTCCCTGTTCAGTTGTTGAAAGAATCGATATATAGACCGGCAATAACGGTAAAATACATGGAGAAAAAAATGATAGTAAGCCTGCAATGAATACAGAGCCCCATACAAGTTGCTCGACAGCCAATGAAGACACCTCCGTTCATGTTGTTACCTCTATCTTACTGATTTTATAGTTTTCAGAACATAGAATAAGCTATGCAAAATCTTTAAAATGATGTGGTCATACAAAAAAAGATACCTCTTAAAAGAAGTATCTCATTCACTCTATAATTGTTTTTGCTGTTTCTTTTGTTCGTACATTTGAAGGTCTGCTTCATGTAATAGTTCATTCATTTTGCCATATGAATTTGGTGCATAAGCAGAACCTACAGACATTTGAATTTGTTCATGTATATTAGATAAATAACCATGTACTTTCTTGATATACTGTTCGAATTCAGTATAGTTACAATTCGGTTTAATAATCACAAATTCATCTCCACCAATTCGTGCAACCACTGTATTTTCACAAGCATATTGTTGTAAAGCTTGCGCCGTTGCTTGAATCATAAGATCTCCAGTCATGTGACCATATGTATCATTCACTTCTTTTAAACCATCTAAATCAATTACAGCAATCATCATTTCTTCCTGTAGTGCATCATATTTCTCCAATTGTTGTTGAAAATATTGACGATTGTAAACACCAGTAAGTCCGTCTCGAATTGCTTGATTAGATAATTTTTCTTCTAAAATAACCTTCTCATGAATGTTACGAAATAGCCCCTGAACAGCCACATAACGTCCATTTTCATAGACTGGAGTCGCATATTCTTCAAACCAAAGGTACTCTCCATGATGATTACGAAAGCGAAATCGAAGTGGTTGTGTGAAATCGACTTCACCCCGCTCCTTCGCTTCTAATAATGCATAATCTTCTGGATGAACTAAATCATAAATTGCTTTAGGATTATGAAGATGCGATTTTAACGTTCCTGGTCCTAATAAATCATCAATTGTCGGGCTTAGATAATGATATTTAAATTCTGGATAAGTTTCACAATAATAAAGTAAATCTCGGATGTTCTCTACAGATTCCACCATAGGTTGTAATAAAGTAATTTTTTTAGAAAGCTTTACTTTTTGCATGTAGATATAAGAGCATAAAATTAATAATAGTAAAACCACAAATAATATCATCATTTCCCCACCCATCTAAAATATATACTATTTTATACATTATAAGGTCTTTTTAACTAGAACTAAAGATGTATTGTATATACTTTTTAATATTTCCACTATTTTTAAATGGTTTATTGATTTACATTATAAATCTTTTTTATATTTTATGGTAAAATAAGGTGGAGGTGGTGAATAATATGAACTTTAAACAACTATCACTCGGTAAAAAAATTATCTTAATTACAACTGTAATCGCTCTTATTTCTTTATTTTTGCCGTGGGTTGAATTAGGTATTTTAAGTGCTTCTGGTTTCCAACAAGGTGGATATCTTTTTTTAATTGCTTTTATTTATCCAGTTTATTGTGTTCTCAAGAATACTTATATAAATAAAGTTGGCGGACTAGTTTGTGGAATCGTAGCATTAATTGCTTCAATTGCTTATATTAGTTCAAAATCAGACGAAATATTTGGGACTGCCATTAATGTAGCAGGTTCAGGTGCCTATCTTTTTTTAATTTCAACAATCGGATTGATTATTGGCGTAGTTTTAGACAAAAGAATCTCATAGTAAAAAGAGTGAACAAATTTAAATGCGTTCACTCTTTTTGATTCCCCCTCGAACTACTTCATGCAATTGTATGGTGCCTTTGAATTTTATTTCTTGTACCGTAGATATCACTTCTATTTCTAGTATTTCTTCCGCATAGACGGGTGATAAAAATGTACATGCTATTTGTATACTTTCTTGCTCAAGTTGAAACAATGATTCTAGGCGCGATATGATTTTTGATTGCACGAGTAATCCATGCGCTACAATACTTTTAAATCCAGCTTGCTTTGCTGCTAATTGATCTACGTGAATGGGATTCTTATCTCCTGATAATATACTATATGCGTGAATTTCTTCACATGAAATTTTTAGAGTGAACTGATATTGTTCCATATTAAATCAGACTCCCCTTCAAACAGGCATTTTTCTTCATCGTATATTTTAATGATTTGCTGTGCATACATAATATGTCGCTTTTTAATAGGATTGGTTACATAAATCTTCACATGATATATATGATTCACATACATTGTTTCATACATGATACAATTTTGTTTACGTAAAATAGGTGGACTTGACCATATATATAATTCCTGTGCAAATTTGCAAGCAATCATTGGAAACATATGAGGTAATTGTCGATTGTTTTTAGGTTCCATATCTATTAAATCTAAAAATCCCTTTACTTCTTCTTCTGTAAATGCGATATCAAAACATTTCTCTTTCATACAACTACCTCAAGTAAGACAGCTACACCAATCCCACCACCACTACCGATTGCCGCTACTACATACTTTAGATTTTCCCGTCTTTGTACTTCATAGAATAAACGCGTGATTAGAATACCCCCTGATGCACCGTAAGGATGTCCAATGGTTAGTGCCCCTCCTCTGCAGTTTATTTTTTCAAATGGAATATTCAACTCTTGCATACAGGCTACCACTTTAGATGCAAAAGCTTCATTTATTTCAAATAAGTCAATTTGTTCTACTGTTAGTTGTTGCTTTTTTAAAAGCTGTTGAATTGCTGGAATCGGTGCAGCTCCAGGATAATTCGGATGATTTCCAACTACGGCACTATCAATAAAACGTAGGACTGGTTGAAATCCTTGTTGAATTGCTAATTCTTCTTCCATAACCAATACTGCTGAAGCGCCATCATGAATACCACAACTATTAGCTGCTGTTACAGTTCCATCTTTTAAAAGCGGACGTATTCTTTTGAGTAAAATAGATAAATCCCTTTTCTTATATAATTCTTCATCACATTGTAACTGCTGAATCGGTATAATTTCTTGTTGTAAATACCCACTCTCAAATACTCGCCATGTTCTTTCATAACTCGTTAAAGCATAAGCATCTTGCTGTTCTTTTGAAACATAAAACTTTCTTGCTACATTCTCTGCCGCTTCAACCATATCAGGATCGCCTATTTCTTTTGGTGAAAATTGTGCTCTTTTAGAAAAGGGTGATGTACTAGCACTTTCAACCCCACCAGCAATATAACATTGTCCTGCTCCGGACTTTATAAAGTAACTTGCCAGTCTAATGGCTTCTAACCCTGCACTGCATTGACGGTCAATTGTCATGCCAGGGATTTCCATCGGTAAACCTGCTTCCAATACGGAAAATCGCGCTACATTTCCACCAGGCCCTACAACATTTCCTAAGATAACATCGTCAATTGGCACTGTTAAACCTTCTACTAAATTTCTTAAAATAGGTGTCATCAATTGTTGTGGCGGTATATGTTTAAATTGTCCATTTACTTTTCCAATTGGCGTTCGTTTAGCTTTCACAATTACCGCATTAAACATATGTAAGCTCCTCACGTTCAATCTGCTTTAGTAATTCGCCGCGCGCTATTTTACCGCTTGTCGTATAGGGCATTTGCTCAACAAATAACCATTTACGTGGGATTTTATAAGATGCAAGTACTTTTCGACAATGCTTTTTGAGCTCTAATCTACTAACATTCCCTTTAATAATGGCTACAATCATTTGTCCCCAATAAGCATCTGCAACACCCATCACTACAGCTTCTTCGACGAATTCATGTGTCTTTAATACCTGTTCGATTTCTTCAGGGAATATATTAATACCGCCGTATAAAATCATATTATGTTCACGTCCTATAACTGTTACATAACCTTCTTCGTCGATATATCCCATATCATTTACTGTCGCAAACCCTTCTGCGTCACAAATCGTTTCAACCTCACGATTCATACCTGTAATATATCCATCAATCAATAATTCACTTCTTACATAGATTTTGCCTATCTGTGTTTCTTCTTTTTGATGTCGAATTTGAATTTCAACACCTGTACAAGCTTTACCAACTGTCTCTGGACGATTTAGCGCGTCTTCATTTGATAAAACGGTGATAAAACTTGTTTCACTTGCGCCATAAAATTCATACATTTGGACATCATAAAAAACTTCATGAATTTGTTTTTTTGATTGTGGTGACCATTTCGCTCCAGATGAAATCAATTGAATCGACTGTTTTACAGCCATTTGAGATTTAAAAAACGCTTCTATCATTGTAGGAACAACATATAAAACAGAGATTGGGTGTTGATTCAAAAACTGCATCGTGAATTGCGGCGTGAATTGTTCCATGATATATACACTTCCACCTAAATAAAGTGTACTCACAGCTCCATATAGAAAATGCGAATGAAATAAAGAACCCGGAATTAAAACATGCTTCGTGTTATCCAAATAAAAATCACAACGATTACATTGAAAACTAGCTACCCATGATTTTTGTGAACGAATAAAAGCTTTAGGAGTGCCTGTTGTTCCAGAAGTAAAACCAATATAGAATGGTTTATTTTTTTCTAATACTATATTTTCTGTTGGGAAAGAACGTATAGCTAAATCTAAATCGACGACATCAAACCAGTTTTGCGATAACTGATGATGCTTACTTTTTAAAGCATCTGTTGTCACAATGAGATCGGGCTTTGATAGTTGGATTCTTTTCATTAATTCATCTGTTGTCCAACGCACATCATAAGGAACAGCTACCCACCCTGCTTTTGCAGCACCTAAAAAAACTTGTAGAAAGTGACGGCTATTCGGTAGTAAAATACCAACGGTTTTATATTCATTTTGCATACTTTTTAACCAGTGTGCTGTTTGATTCGTCCACGTATGCCACTGTGAATAGCTAATTTTTTCAGTAGAAGTTGTAACTGCTATTTTTTCAGGATCTTCATTCACAAATACTTGATATGTTTCCGTAATCATTAACTTCCTCTCCTTTAATACAAAAGAAGGAACCACTTAAAAGATCCCTTCAACATTTTAAATACTTTCCGTCATCATTTTTTTCACTGGCTTTTTTGATAAAGCTCGTACAAAGAAAGGATGTTTTCTTAATTTATAGACCAAAATAGAAGCGATAATCGCTTTTAATGCATCCCCTGGTAAATAAACTAGACCTAACTTCACAGCAGTTAGAACAGGAATATCCATCATAAATGCTTGCATCGGCATACCAATTAAATACACTACAAAAATACCTGCTGTTAAATTCACAAGTAACACTTTATACAATTTAAGATTTTGAATACGTGAGAATAAATAACCGACCACGAAAGCTGCTAGTGGATAACCAATTAAGTAGCCAACACTCGGTCCAACAAATACACTTAATCCCCCACGCCCACCTGATAATAAAGGCATACCAGCTGCTACTAATAATAAAAAGACAATTTGACTCAAAGCTCCTAAACGCGCACCTAAAATTCCGCCAGCTAATAAAACACCGACTGTTTGTAATGTAATCGGCACTGGTGTAAATGTTAAAACGATTGGTGGAATCATTCCAAGCGCCCCCATGATTGCTGCGAATAAAGCAACAAAAGTTAATTCTTTACGTGTCATTTTTTCAAACCCCTTTAAACAAAATATGTAATAAATTCTGGTGTTATCATACTGTAATCTTTCGATATGTGTCAACCGATTTTTATTTTAAGTTAACTTATTTTATAATAATAAATTAGTATATAAAAAAAGTATGCAATCCATGTTGCATACTTTTATGTCCGTTGTACCAGATTCCTATTAAATTCTTTAATTTTCTTCGTTGTTTCATTTGAGAATGCAGTAACGCGATGAATCATGTCGTTGATGTCCCTTAATTGATCCTCATATGCATATTGTTGTTCTGCAAGTTCATAAGCTTGTTTTGCTAATATGCCTAACTGACTTTTTTGCTCATTCGTAAACGGTAATAAAGGGACTCTCGCCACATAACCTGAGGTCACCATATTTGAACGATTTAAAATACCACGTACTAAATAGGTGACTAAATCTGAATTGAGGTAGGCTAGTAACCACCAGACATCTTCATCCTCACAAATAATATTCGCGTTCACACCATAAGTTGCATTTTTAGGGAGACGACTCGCTGTGAAAGCCACGCCCATGGAAGAACAGGTAATACCCGATTGATAAAGTAGTTGCTTATTACGCACATTAAACGTTTTAATCATTCGATCAAATTCTAAAAAATCTTCATGTAAATAAAGTCGAACCGGTGCGTAGAAGCGGTGACTTCCCGGATTTTTATAGAATGGAATTGTAAACGGTGCACGTTTTTCTTTTGATAAATAAAGTGCGTCTTTTCCTGTTGAAATACCTGTCACACAATCAAACTTGTCACCGAGTCGGTCATATTGAAAAAGCTTTTTAACCTCCACAGGACAATCAATCATCCACTCTGCATAATCTTTTTCATCATTCAAAATTAATTCATCTAACGTGTGTGTGTCCACTTCTCCATTCATAAATTCAGTCAGCTGTTGTTGCAATTGTTCTGTAAAAGCAACTGTTGAAATTGGTCGGTTTTTTGCATAGACGCCCTTTTGATAAGACGTTCCTTTTTGTAAAATGATGATGCTTGTTCTTACGTCTGCCGATTGTTCATGAAACAAATCTGTTGGACACATCGTAATCTCATGAATCGTACATGTTTCCAATATCTTTCTGCGTAAATTTTGATGAGCCTTCGCTGTAAAGAAAGAGTCATATGTAATCAATCCAAGTACTGCACCGTCTTTCGCTACATCAATTAAAGCCGAGATAAACATGCTATACATATTGTGTACGCCCACATCTGAAAATAATGTCTTCAATTCTTTTTTATTCTTTTGAATGTAATCGACTTCGTGGCAATTATATGGAGGGTTCGCAATATAGTAATCATAGTGAAGTGGTTCTCGTTGTTCTCTATATACATCAATAAAATTCATCTGTGTAAATGTACAACCATATGTTTCTTCATGTCGAAAAACATCTACACCGTCCACTGTATAACCCTCTGCTAAGAAATGCGTGATGAGCTCTTCCTTCCCCACACAAGGGTCCAATACAGTTCGTCCATCTGGTTGAATCATGCGAAGTCGGTCCGTCAGATAGCGCGCTACGAAGTCAGGTGTATAATAATAGCCAAGCTCTCGTCGGTCCATCTTCTCTATTTGTAAAACTTTCGAACCTCTACCCAAGATACGCTCCTCCTTTTCTTTTATTGTACATGAAAAAATGTAGCCTTCTCTTGCAAAGAAGACTACATATATCATTAGTTATAGAATAAATTATCAGTTGGATAGATTGGATCGTTCGTTACGTCCATACCTAAGTTTTTCAATGTTTGCTCATTCTCACGATTTAAAATAACTGTTGAATGCGCCTGTGTATCTTGTAAGTTTGGTAATTGCTTATAAGCTAGCTCAGACGTTGGATTTGTTACTGCGCTAATTGATAACGCAATTAACACTTCGTTCGCCGTTAATGTCGGTACACGACTATTTAGCTCATCTGTTTTTAAACGTTGAATTGTTTCTAAAATCATTGGCGATAATAGTTTAATTTCATCCGCAATATTCGCTAATTTCTTCAAGCTATTTAAGATGGCTGCAGCTGATGCATCCATTAACTTTGTTGTACGTCCTGTAATCATTTCACCGTTCGGTAATTCTACAGCGATTACAGCTTGTAAATTCGTGCTACCTTCTTGTTCCTGTAATTGCTTCGCATATTCACGTGCAGGTAATACCGGCGCACGATCTTCTTTTTTCAAATTCGTTTCTTCTAAAATCACTTGCATGTGTCGTACGCTATCTTCATCAGCTAAACCTTTTTTATAATCATTCTCTACGCTAAAACTACGACGAATAATCTCTTGGCGCGCTGCTTCTTGTACGATTTCATCATCTGTAATTCCTGATTTCAGACGATTTACACCCATATCTGTTGGTGATTGATATACCGATTCTTTACCTGTAATACGCTCAATAATACGTTTAATGACAGGGAATGTTTCCATATCACGATTGTAGTTTACAGCGACTTTTCCATACGCTTCATAGTGATAGTTATCAATTAGGTTCACATCTTTTAAATCGACTGTTGCTGCTTCATATGCGATATTTACAGGATGTTTTAAAGGTAAGTTCCAAACAGGGAATGTCTCAAACTTCGCATAACCCACTTTATTACCTAAACGATGTTCATGATACATCTGATTCAAACACGTCGCTAACTTACCGCTAGCTGGTCCTGGAGCTGTTACAACGACGATTGGCTTCGTTGTTTCGATATATGGATTCTTCGCAAATCCTTCTTCACCAATGACTTCTTCTACATTTGTAGGGTAACCCTTGATTTGGCTATGTGTGAACACACGAATACCACTACGCTCTAACTTCGTCATAAATACTTTTGCTGTCGGTTGTCCTTCATAACGTGTTAAAAGTACGCTATTCACAGAAATACCGTATGCGCGGTACTCGTCGATTAAACGCAGTACATCTTGGTCATAGGTAATCCCGTAATCTTCACGTACTTTATTACGCTCAATATCTCCTGCATATACACAAATGATAATCTCTGCATTATCTTTTAATGTGTTTAATAATTTGATTTTCGCATCTTCATCAAATCCTGGTAACACACGCTTCGCATGTTTATCACCGATTAATTTCCCACCAAATTCTAAGTATAACTTATCATACTGCTCTACTCGTTCTAAGATATAAGCAGATTGTTCTTGCAAATACTTCTCGATATCAAATCCAACTTTTTTCATTTGATTTCTGCGCGCCCTTTCTCTCAAGCTCTTTCCTCAAATGGTTACCCATTTCGAAAGAATGCTCACTAAAATACATCTTTTATCATTATAAGGCTTTCAAAAAAATAGACAAAGGAAAAATGAAAGAAACTGAAAAAGGATTACTATACTATTTTCATCTCCAAACAAAAAAATTTAGATACTTTAAAGGAATTTGAACAACAAATCACCCCTATTGAAACGCCTATTATGATTGACTATATTGAATTTAAAGAATGGAATAACCACTTACTCTCGATTCATGCACTCGAATTTCTTACACAATAACCTATTCAGCTCATGTTTAATGCACAAATAAATGAAATCACACAAAAAACGGACTAGATCTATATTTAGTCCGTTTTTGTATCTTTATATTTCCTTCAGCTTATCTAAATTTTCGATTTCGCTTCATTTCATACATTGCTTGGTCTGCTTGATGCATAAGGGTTTGCTCATCATTTCCGTCTTTCGGGAATTGGCTCATACCTACGCTAAGCGATAGTGATAAATCAGGATACTTCGCTTCAGTATATGCCTCAAAAGTACTTTGTAATTGCTTTGTGAAGTCATTCAATTGCTGCTCAAAATCGGGCTCTTTCATGAACAGTACAAACTCATCTCCACCTATTCGTGCAACCGTTCCTTTATCACCAACAGCTTGTTGTAAAATCTGTGCAGTCGCTTGCAATAGCTCATCTCCACATTGGTGACCATATGTATCATTTAAGCTCTTAAAATGATCCACGTCGATTAAAAGAATTGTAAGTGTTTGATGATCTCGTTGACACACTTCAATAGCTGCTTCCAGTTGATTCGTAAATAATCGTCGATTTGGTAAGCGCGTCAATGTATCATGGTACGCTAAAAATTCAATTTCACTCTGATATTGTTTTTGTAATGTCATATCTTGAATAATTAACAGAATGTGCATTTCATTATCTACCATCACATAATCTGCATTCACTAATACAAAAAAATGAATATCTTCATTCGAAATATGCATCGCATAATCTCTAATTTGTTTTTCATGTAATAACTGTTCTTGCAACGACTTGTCGAGTAACCCAAATAGTTGATTTTGTTGTAAATGTAGACGTCCCAACAATTTAGTAGCAGCTGGATTCGCATCGTGCACTTTCCCTTGAAAATCGAGCAGTACAATCGCATTCGGATTTAAGCGGAATAGCTTCTCATAACGTTTATCATATAAATTTAAAAAGTCGTATTGCTTCATCGTGCGAAGTAAGAAATAACACCAGACAATTCCTGCATAAATATATGAGTGTGGAGGCAATAGATTTTCATACTTGAAATAGCCTAGTACAATATTCAAAGTAATCGCGACATAGACCCCTATAATGAGTTGCTGATAAATCTTACGCTGTTCCTCTAATTTCGAACGATGTTTTGCGATAAATAGTGGGATTAAATACATACAATCAATGATTGTTCCTACTGTCATCGCAATATAATAATTCGTATTATAAACAGGATATTTCCACATTCCTGCCTCAAAGAAGTCTTGTGTATAAACAAGCTCCGCACCTATAAATGTATTCATAATGACGAATACAATTGGAACATAAAAAATATACGGATATATAAAACGCGGCCAACTCTTATAAAGGCCTGTAAATTTTATAAGAAAATGAAAACACAATCCTGGAATAATCGTCCCGACACTACTTAACCATAGAGCAGATAGTATTGAACTATATTCAATTGGCACCTGATTCCTCACATATTCTTCAACAAACATCAATAAAAAACAAAAAGCAATCAAACTGAGTAGAATATGTTCCGTCTTTCTTTTGTTACGAAGAAGTATGTCGGTTGCCATGTATGCTAAAAATAAAATAGGGATCATGTGCGTCACTAATAGTACAAACGCCTCTTTCAACTCCATCTATAGATTGCCTCCTTTCCCAATATTTTATAATTACATCGTACCTTATCTAATTTATTTAGACTATAAATTTCGAATTTTTAAAATTAAAAAACTGTCCATTATAGAATGAACAGTTTATTTTAAACGATGTGTATGCATAATAGCGCGTGCTGCGTGGTAGCCACTTAATGCTGATGATAGTGTTCCCGGTCCCGGAAAGGCTTGTTCACCTACAATATAGAGTTGTGGCAAAGGTGAACGAACACTTTTCGGTTTTGTAATAGCATTTCTCACTGTTAACGGGAAACCACCGACACTCGTTTTCCCCATATACTTTTTATATGTTAAAGGTGTTCCGGATTCTTCATAAATTAAATAATCTTTTATATTAATTACTTTTTGAATCTCCTCAAACATCGCATCCGTTATTTGCTGTTTAATTGCTTTATATTCATCTTTTGATTCCTTTCTCCATCCATCTTCATTCGCATGAATGGAAATCGTCATCATGACTTCTTCTAGTACCTTCTCACCCTGATCATCATAAGCTGGCTGGAATGTAGCATATACAGGTCCATGAACATCTGAAAATAATACCGTTTGCTCTTTACTCGGCACAATTTGAAGCGCAAAAGGAAGGGGTCTTCCTTGTAATTCCTGATGCCAAAATGTATCTTTTAATAGGGCATCTACACGAAAGGCACCCCAAGAAAATGAATCTGAATCGGCGTAACTTGTGCCCTTGCCGAATGAAATTCCAGTGTTATTAATGACGATGTCAAATTCACCACTTCGCTTTCGACTTGTCACATGCCACTTTTTCTGTTCATATGTCAGCTCTTTTACCGTCGCTGCTAAAATAACCTCACCACCAAGCGCGACAATACGCTCAGCTAACACTTCGCATAATTGCCCCATACCTTTTTCAATATAGAAACTACCACGTCTATAGATTGCTAATGCTAAGCTAGAAGGTAGTAAAGCAGCCTCTGTACAATCCGTCTGTGCTGCATCCATTAACTGTGCATCAATCAACTGACGAAGCGGCTCATACGATTCTAAATGATATTTACGTAATAAATCCTCCACTGTCCACGTCGCATAGCGCGCCAAATGTAACATCGCTTTTGGATGTGTTAGTGCATGACTTGGTAACTTCCCTAAATCATAAGGACGACTAATCGGCATCGAGACACCCGTAGCTGTTACACCGTACACATATTCACTAATCTGCTCAAGTTTTTTCCAAAAAGCTTGCACATCTTTTTGACGTTCTGGTAGTACCTGTTGCAATTCTTCATCCCATCTTTTTTGATCCTGATAAATCGAAATTCGACGATCCGATAAGATGATATCCATTGGATGTTGCAACAATTGGAATGGCAAATCAAGTTGAAGTTCTTTTATTAAAGAGTCGAGTAACCCCTGTTCTTCTAACCCAAAAGCAATCGTCGCACCCGTAGGAAACGTGCGCCCTTTTCGCACATACGAACCCGCCGAACCACCAACCTTTGTCGCCTTTTCAAGAACCGTCACCTGATAACCCTTCTTCGCCAAAAAAGCACCAGCTATCAAGCCACCAACACCCGCACCAATAATACAAACCGTTTTACCCAAGAGGAACCTCTCCCTTTCCAAGACATCGATTCATGTAATTGTTTTCATGTTTATTAAAGCACAGATGCGATGTAGAGATAAAGAAAAGCCCCTTATTTAGAGAGGCTATAATAACGCCCTATAATTCAATTACCCACAAATTTTGACTCATTTGATCTACACAATAGTATGTAATTTATCCTTAAAATAAAGTATAGTTAGTATTTAATAAAACAATCCATGAATAAGGATGTGGCAACATGCGTATTAATAAATATATAAGTGAATCTGGTAAGACTTCTAGACGAGGCGCTGACAAATTAATTACAGAAGGTCGAGTTAAAATTAATGGTAAACGTGCAACTATAGGTAGCCAAGTTGAACCTGGGGATGAAGTTGAAGTAGATGGAAATATTGTCCGAGTGGCACGAAATAATGTCTATATTGCCTTAAATAAACCTGTAGGCATTACGAGTACAACCGAAAAAGGTGTAAAAGGAAATATTGTTGATTTAGTCAACCATCCATTAAGAATATTCAATATTGGACGTCTGGATAAAGATTCAGAAGGCTTAATACTTATGACAAACGATGGTGACATTGTAAACGAAATTCTACGTTCTGAAAATAGACATGAAAAAGAATATATCGTTTCAGTAGATAGACCTATTACGCCTGAATTCTTGAAGAAGATGTCGGAAGGTGTCAAAATATTAGGCACAACAACCCTTCCATGTGAAGTCGTTCAACTATCAAAATATGATTTTAAAATCATTTTAACACAGGGATTAAATCGTCAAATTCGCCGCATGTGCGCTGAATTAGGATACGAAGTTTACCGATTACAAAGAATTCGCATCATGAACATTGAATTAGGCAAACTTCCTCCTGGACAATGGAGAGATTTATCCAAAAAAGAGCGAACTCAATTATTTAGAGAATTAAACTACGAACCAAAAGAATGGTAGAAATATTGGAATATCAAGTTCTACCCACGCCCTCAGTAACCACACTTACTTGTGATGACAGTAAGTGCGGTTTTTTTCGTCAACGTATATAATAAGGTGAAGGTGGTGATAACATGCTTGAAGAAAATCTTAAAAAACAGCTAATCAAAGTAATTCAAAATAAAATAAACCCAGCTTTCATCATTTTATTTGGATCGTTCGCAAAAGGCACGAATCGCATTGATAGCGATATTGATTTAGCTTTTTTTAGTAAAGAGCAGTTATCATCTTATGAACGTTTTTTACTAGCAAGTGAATTAGCTGAAATTGCTGGTCGTGAAGTTGATTTAGTCGACCTTAAACAAATTGATACTGTGTTCACGATGCAAATATTTTCACAAGGAATACCCATTTACATCCAAGATGAAAATGAATTTACACGCCAAAAAATGCGTGCTTATAGTATGTATGCAACATTAAGTGAGCAGCGTGCTGGTGTGATTGAAAGTATTAAAGAACGAGGAAGTGTTTTTGGCGATGAATGATGTAATCTTAAATAAAATAACTACAATTGAACGCTGTGTAAACCGAATTCATGAGGTTTACGAGGGAAACCCTGAAAATTTAAAAGACTTTACAAAACAAGACAGTATCATTTTAAATATTCAACGTGCATGCGAGGCAAGTATTGATTTAGCGATGCATATTGTTAGTGAACGTAAACTAGGTGTTCCGAAAGCAAGTCGTGAAGGCTTTAAGCTATTACAAGAAGCTCATATAATTGATTCGTCATTAGCGAAAACATTAATGAATATGGTTGGTTTCCGAAATATTGCGGTACATGACTATCAAGCACTAAAGGTTGACATATTAGAAGCTATTTTAGAGAAGCATATTGATGATTTTAAACAGTTTACTCAGGTCGTATTACAGTTAGAAATATAAATACATGGTTATTAAATAAGAGGTGCTTTTGAGCTTAGCAAGTTATATTATAATTCCTACAGATTTTAATTATCTATGATTACAAAAATAAACCACCAATTACAATGAAGTGACCCCTAAAAGTTAGACACAGTTATTTCATTTAGGCAGCTTGAGTGAAATGGGTTCGGTACGCTACCGGACTCATTTTGTATTTTGCCTTCATACGTTTTGTGTTGTAATACGTTATATACTTTTCAAGTTCCAATTTAAAATGCTCCACACTTTCAAATTCCTTCAAGTAAAGGAATTCCGATTTCAATATGCCGAAGAAATTCTCCATGACGGAGTTGTCGTAACAGTTCCCTTTACGGGACATACTTTGTACAATCCCTTTTGATTCAAGGGCATGGCGATATTGCTTCATTTGATAATGCCAGCCTTGATCAGAATGCATCAATAGTTGATGTTCTTCCGGCAATCTCTCTAAAGCCTTCTCTAACATCTCAGATACTAAAGAATACGTTGGTCTAGAGCCAATGGTATACGTGATGATTTCTCCGTTAAATAAGTCTAAAACAGGTGATAAATAGAGCTTTTCACCAAATAGCTTAAACTCCGTAATATCTGTTACCCATTTCTCATTCGGTGCCTCTGCTGTAAAGTTACGATCTAAAATATTTGGCGCAATTTTACCGACGGTACCTTTATAGGATTTATACTTTTTCATACGCACTAAGCACTTTAAACCCAGCTCTTTCATGATGCGCTGCACCTTCTTATGATTCACCTTTTGCCCACGATTCGCTAGCTCATCGCGAATACGGCGATAGCCATAACGACCCTCATGTTCTTCATAAATCGCTTTGATTTCTGCCTTCAGTTCGGCATCGCGGTCTGGACGATTCATCTTTTTTACTACATTGTAATACGTGCTGCGTGGAATTTGTGCGAATGTTACAAGTGCTTTCACCGAGTATTTTTGCCTTAATTCATAGATGATCTTTACTTTGTCTTCTTTGGTGATTTTTCCTTGGCTTGAACTAAGGCATTCAACTTTTTTAAATACTCGTTTTCCATACGTAGACGGTCGATTTCTGCTTGTAGTGCTTCTGGTGAGCCTTCTACTGGTGCTTGTTTTGGTTGTTTATTTGTTTCTTTTTTCATGGATGGACGCCCCTTTTTCTTTGATTGAAGGGCATCAAATCCTTTGGTTTCGAATATTTTTCTCCATTGAAGAATCGTGGATGGTGCGGCTATACCGAAGATAGCCGCTGTTTCAAGTAAGGACGTACCTTGTTCAATCATGAAGTTTAGTACGTCTAGTTTAAACTGTGCTGTATAGTTTGTATACGATTTTGTAAACGCTTCTACACCGTTATACTTATATTGTTTCGTCCAATTAAGAATGGCCTTATGATCTGTCCCGATCGATTTAGCAATTTCACGTGAACTTTCTTTGCCTTCTAAGTAGCGTAAAGCCGCTTGTAATTTTTCCGCTGCCGTATATTTAGCCATAAAAAACTGCACCTCCAATTGTTAGATGTGTCTAACAATTGGGGTGCAGTTCACAATGAAACGACTGCAATTGATGGTTTATTAAAAATCGTACTTACTTATGATACCGATTATCTTAATGCTTCTAAGTGAAGTTATTTTTTATAAAATCGTTTAAACAGATTTGGATATTCTGATGGAGCTATTTTACTTACATTTGCACCATTTCTTTCAAAATATTCGTCTTTATATAAAGCTGGTTGTTCTTCACTCATAGCCTTAAATACTATTACAGAATGTCCATAATAGTTAATCATTCTAATGTTTCTAGCAAACTGTGCCTTGTATAAATCGTCTATAGGTTCTCTTTGTAATAACTGTATTAACTTTTGATAATAACTATCTAAGTCTTTATTATATTTTAAAGCTTCTCCTTGTATACCTGTAATATAAAAATGATTATATCTTCGTTTTTCTATCGAATATAACTCTTCTACTCTTAAAGCATGTTTTAAACTGTCAGCAACCCCTACTATTACATAACCTGTATTTTTCGGACCTAGATTAATCATAGCTGTTAATGTTTTTATCACTTTAGAAAATGATTTTTGGTTAAACTCACTCTCATCAATAAGGTCATAAAAACCTTGCTTAAAGTCATATAAAGTTTGTTCAGTATTAGATTGCATTAAAATATTCTCTAATTCAATTGCCCAAGTTGCAATTGCTGGATCTTGAGTGTCTTTAACTTTAAAAAATGGCTCAAAAATACCTTTTATGGCATTTACATTATTTTCTCGTTCAATCGCGCTC
Source organism: Kurthia sp. YJT4 (assembly GCF_030219945.1). NCBI lineage: Bacteria > Bacillati > Bacillota > Bacilli > Caryophanales > Caryophanaceae > Kurthia > Kurthia sp. YJT4. Next base: position 3,083,714 of record NZ_CP126689.1, read on the forward strand.
CATTTTCCACCGCCAGAACTTAATTTTATATGTCTATTTCCAATTCCTTCCATTATCGTAATAAGTCCTTTAATATCATTTATCTCCATATTTTTCTTTATAACTAAGTCATGTAAAGCTAAAAATATAACTTGGAAATATCTAGGTATCTTTTTTGATTGTGGTGTTTCAAAAAGTAATTGACCAAAAGAACTTCCTGACTCATTTAATATATTATTTAAAACCCCATATACAGTTTTAAATTGTCTTATAATTAATTCACTTGAATACTTTTTCACTGCACTTTCTATTTCTATATATCGTTTATTTTCTATTCCACTTGCGCCAAAGTAATCGTCTAATACATCTGAATTTGATGGAGGTTTAACTGTTAAAATCATATAAGAAATTATATCAGCAATAATTTCCTCGTCTTTCGATTCTCTTACATTTTCCCTACTAAGAATTCCTTCTTTTACCCAGAATATATCATTAACATTTATTCCATATTCTAATTCCCTATTAGTTATGCTTATATTTTTCATAGCATGTAAATATAGTGTATCTTTTGCTGAAATATCTCCCCTAATAATATATGCTATCTTTCTAATAAGATTTGCAAATCCACCTGTTGCACCTGCTATTCTTAATTCTTGCTTTGAGAGATGCTTCCCGTTAGAGTTAATTCTTCTAAACACTTCATCAATTTTATTATTTAGTCCATCATATTTATAAACTGATAGTGGTAATAAATATCCAGCAATGTTTTTACATAACGTTCTATCTAATTTTGGAATTTTTTGTTCTAAAATTCCTTCGTCTAGTTTTTGATTAGTTTCTGCCATTGTTTCTAAATCGAAATATTTCCCATCATATGGAAATTCACCTTCAATAAAAGACATTAATGCATTTAATCTTTGCATTCCATCTATTATTTCATACCTACTAACCTCTTCAAAATTAACTTCAGCTAACAATATCAACGGAACTGGAAAACCATTTATTATTGAATCAATAAAAGCTTGTTTCTCTTCAATAGCCCAAACCAATTTTCTTTGATATTTACGATTTATTAAGAGTTTATTATTAATATAATAATCATAAATCCTTTGAATATTTTCACCACGAATAGATAATTCTTGTTCTATATTATAAATCACAAAAAAACCCCTTTATTTTATTTATTATAATACATTTTATGTCAAAAAAGGACCCTTTAGTAACTTTAAATTAAATTTCTAAAAGATTCTCTTAAAATCACCCTCACTGACGGTACGGTTCTCCTTAATATGGCTAAATGAGGTTTTTAAACATGCTACGTCCGTATTCCCCTTTTAATTTCTTATTCTTAACTGACATAAAATAGTTGAAAGTTATTATCTACCAAAGAGTTTTTTCCCTAATTTAAATACTCCACCTACAGCAGCCCCTACTGCCAAAACTGGTGCTGCTGCAATAACGACACTACCAATGGCACTCGTAGCAATAGCAGTTCCAACTGCACTTGTAGCAATCGTTACTGCGCCAGACGATACAGCTGTTCCGAGCGAAGTTGCAGCTATTGCTCCTGTAACTGCACTCGATCCCGATGCAATTGCACCACCAATGACCGTTTTTCCTACTAAAGATCCTGCAGCTGTCATTGCACCACCTACAGCCCCGCTTATAGTTACCCCTGCTTGTGTAGATGCTAATGCCCCAACAACATAGCTAGTGGCTGTTGCAACAGCAGTGTCTTTCGCAACACCAGTTGCCGCCTCTCCGATTGTTTTGTCACCGTATAATAAATCAACTGCATTGCCACCTAAGCTAAAGCCAGCACCAAAAATACCACCTCGTTTTGCACTTATGGCGCCTGCCTGATGTATTGATACCATACGTGAAGTAATAGGTGCATTAACAATTCCTCTTAAACGACTTTCGCTCTGTAAGAGTTTTGCCACAGAACTTACTTGCTTATTTGAGAAGTTAGATTCAATTACATCCAATCCTGCTTCACGAGCACTTTGAAGAAGCTTTTCATTACCTCTATCAATAATAATTTTTTGGTCCTTATATGCTGACCAATCAATTTTCGTTGTATTATAACCTAGTTTAGCTTGTCCGAGCGTACGTGTACCATCGGGGTTTAAAATCATAAAATCAGCAATTCCATTATTCGCAATGACGTCTGTGGCTAAACCATTTGCTGTGGCATTAGCAGCATGTAGCTCTTCAAATACGAACCCCTTAAAGCCGTTTGTACCACCTCGCATAGTATTATACGATGTTAAATTAGTAGCTAAACGATTAAAAACTCCTGCATTTTCAAATGCGGCAGTCATACCTTCTGTTAAAGGAATTTGTTTTTCTAAGGCATTTAGTAAGACATCAATATTTTCCGCAAATTGCTCTGTTGACCAATTTTCATGTGCAGCGATTACTTGGATTTCATCTGGATATAATCCAGTAACTTCACTTAGCAATAGTACTTCGTTTATTTTATGGTTACTGCTATCTGCACAGTGTTCGGAACAATATCGTCTACCATCTGTTAATTCTATCCACTCGTATAAAGGTTTTTGACAATGTAAGCATGTTGGCATCGTTTTCTCAATACACATATGGGAGCAATATTGATATCCTTCATGTATATACCATTTGTTCATCGTTTCGTTACACACATGACACGTCGGCCATGTTTTTTCATAACATGCATCTGAACAATAATTGCGCCCATCCACTGTAATCCATTGCATTTGTCGTTTGCCACAACATTCACACGGAGGTGCTGTTGCTTCAATACATGTATCCGAACAGTAAGTTTTTCCATCACTAACGAGCCACTCTGACATAGATTTATGGCACGTTTGACACATTGGAAGCATTTTTGCAAAACATTGCTCTGAACAATAAATTTCGCCGTCCTCAGTTTGTAACCATTCCTTTTGACGTGTATGACAAACTGAACAAGCTGGGTAACTTGTTTTTAAACAAGCTTCCGAACAAAACATCCCACGATCATTTTCTGTCCATTGCTGCATTTTTTGACCACAACATGTACAATTCGGTAACATCTTTTCAAAACACTGTGTAGAGCAATAAATCCCCCCATCTTCTCCTTCCGTCCATTGTTTTACTTTTTTCGAGCAAACAGTACAACTTGGCCATGACGCAGAGAAACAACGTTCCGAACAATATTTCTTTCCTTCCGATTCAATCCATTCATTTAAAAGTTTATTACAAATCACACAACCTTCTAACGTAGTTTCATAGCAGCGATTTGAACAAAACTTTTTACCGCCACTTTCTGTCCAACTTTTCATTTTTGTATGACAAACATGACATTTAGGGAAAGTTTCCTCGAAACACGCCTCCGAACAATAAATCGCTCCATTTTGGCCCTGTAGATATTCATAAACATCTTTTTTACATATACAACAGTTCAATCAAGTTTCCTCCAAAATTAAAATTATAATTACACTTCAATAAAGTTTCATTAATTATACTAAAATTTGGTTATTATGTAGCTACTAAAATAGAAAAAGGAGCAAGCAAACTATCTAATGATGGTTCACCTACTCCTAATTGTAATTCTTCAAGAACTTCTGTTTTGAGCTTTAATTAGATGGATTCTATTTTACAATCTTCACCTATAGTAATCTGATGAATAAGCAGTTGTAACAGACGCTTTCTCTGCTCTCTGGTGATACTACTAAATGTATTTAAGAAATTCCCTAAGACTAATTCAATTTGTTCCAGAGAAACTTTAGAGATTTGGCTTTTTTGTAACTGTGCTTGTAAGGCTGCAATTCTACTTTTTAGCTCGTTGATTTCTTGTTCAATTGCATTTAATCTTGCTACATATTCCACCTTAATTACCATCTCATCCTTATAAGCACCCCGCGTCTTATCCAAACGGACTTTTAATTTATTGATTTCCTATAAACATCTGAAATATTCCTTTTCAATAGACTCATAAATACTCAGCTACTTTTCATTAATACTTGCTACCAATTCATCTTTTAACTTTTGGTTGTTCATTAGCCCAGATATTTTATTCAGTACATATGAATCCACATAATCAGTTCTAATGCCATTCGAATGACATACTTATTTTCCATTGCATCATCAAAGATAACTTCTGTTTTCAGCACGTTAAAAATATCCTTTCTCCTTTAGTGAAATGAACTTATCATCACCGCTGATAATGTGATTTAATAGTTCAATCCCAACAATTTTACTGACCTCTACAAGTCGCTCTGTCACATCAATGTCCTCTGAGCATGGTGTTGGGTTTTATCAATAGTTAAGTGTAAAAAGTATTATAAAATCAATTATTTCACTTTGACTACATGTCTTTAAAGAGACCACCATATTTGATGATTAACTCAAAAACACATAACCCCGTTCTGGTTTTAGAACGAGGTTATGTGTTTTTTAATTGAAATACTTCACTGCACTAAAAAGTGCTAACAATCGAGTTAATTAAATCCAAGTATTATTGCATAATCGCACCCTATAATGGAGTAACTAAAATATGATTTCAATCATAAAATCAATAAATTTTATCTGTCACTATAGCACCCGTTACTTCAATAACAAATCGCTGAAAAAAGACGTTAATCCTTGTAGAATCAACGCCTGTGCAGTAAATAAAAAAACTTAAATACTATTTTTGTTTTACCCAGTCACTTTCGGCAGTTGAAATTGGTTTCTTTGTATCAGCGTTAAATAAAGCATATTTATAAGAAACCTTATTACCCGTGTCTTTTAATGAAAAGAAAAAATATACAAGACCTTCAGAATTTATATCCTTTGCATCAGAGACTACTTCTTCTTTTAATCGTTGCTTTCCTTTTTCATCACCCCAACTGATTGTATCAATTAAATCAGGGAGTTTCCTTACAATCACTAATTCTCGAACTTTCGTTTTTGAGTCACTGTATTCCTCATATTCTTTTTTATCAACCGTGTTTTTGTAAAACTGATTAACATCCTCATAATTTTGATTCGCTAAAGCTGACTGTCCTAAAGTAAATAGAGTTAACAAAAAAATAGCTCCTAAAACAATTTTTCGAAATATAAACATGGAAACACCTCCAGAATTTTTAGTAGTATTCCCGTAGAATAAATTTTTATATATAGGGGAGAAGAAAAAAGAACTAATCGAGTCCATAGTATAAGAAAAGAGCCGCCACTTATGACAGCTCTGATTTTGAACTCTTGCCCCTGATAGTTAAATATAAAATACTTATACTTCTTGTTTCACTGGAACAATTTTTAAAAACTTTCGGTAAAGGTAAAGGGCAAGAAATGCAGGGATAATACTTAATCCCATATATAAGTAAGCATATTTATTCAACTCTTCTGTGGTTGTAACTTTTACAATATCCCCCATAAACTTTACATACAACCATTGACCAACCTGTGAATTATAATATCCGTAACCACTTCCAAAAAGGGAAATAGACCATACAGCAAGACAACCAGCAACTCCTAAACAAATCCATCCTTTTCTATTCATTTTAGCACCTCCTTGTATTCTTAAATAAGATTATTCTTTAAGACAAAACCATTATCCTGCTAATTAAATAAACCTTCCAAATAGTGGAATAAGCGTCCCTGTCTTATTGCAGAAACGCACCCAATAGTTTAAGTAGAATCCTTCACAATCTTTTCTACACCTAATATAACTCCAATCCATTAATGCGTTGCTCCAGAAACTGATTGATTAGAAAAAGACGCCTTCTTATTAAAGAAAGGCGTCCGATTATTGAAGTAAAAAACTTAATCAAAATGGACTCTTTGTTACTTTTCTCATTTTAAATTAAATCAAAAAATAATTATTCTCCTTTTATACCCTAGTCATCTCTTCATATCTCTTCTTTATCTTTTCAATTTTTCTAGGATTTGTTTCATTTTCCATAAGAAGTTTTGCTTGACTTAACTGGATTTGTTCAATTTCCTGTTGGAGCTGTTCAATATTTGCATCCGTTTTATTCTTGAATTCCTCTAGATTTCCACGATAACCTTGTAGCTTTTTATTATCAATGATGAATAGTTCCGTACTCAGTTCATTAATGAACGCCTCATCATGGCTGGCAAATATTATTGTTCCTTCATATTCTTTTAATACACTTTTTACGACTTCAATTGATGGTAAATCCAAATAGTTTGTAGGTTCATCTAAAATAAGCAAATTATAATCTGATACAATCAACTTTGCAAAAGATAACCTAATTTTTTCGCCACCGCTTAATACTGCAACCTTTTTATCAAAATCCTCAATCGTAAACAGTAAATTCATTAATACTGTATAAACAGTATGATTTTCTTGTACACTGTCAGACAAGACAGACTCCAGTAAAGTTTTATCTGGCTGCAAATTTTCAAACTCTTGGTACAGATAACCAATTTTTAATTTCGGTACAGCATAGATCCCTTCATACTTATTTCTGATTAAAGAAAAAAGAGTAGATTTACCACTTCCATTATCCCCCAATACAGCAACTTTTTGTTTGTTTCGGATTTCAAAAGAGGCATGATTAAAAATCAAATGATTATCATATCCAAAAGTTACTTCTTCACCACGAATTAATATTTTATTTTTCGGGGGATTTGTTAGCTCAAAATTGATTCGAATATTTGCCTGTTCTTCGACTTGTTCTTTTACATCTAACTGCTCTATTCGTGATTGCACGGCTTTTGCTTGCTTTGCTATTGCTTTTTGTCGCCCTCCAAAAGACTTGTAAGTAGATATGAAACTTCTAGCTCTAATTTCAGAATTACTCATATTCCTTGGCTTATCTGTTATCGCTTCAGCTTGCCTTTTTTTCTGCAAATAAGCTTCCTCTAGTTGCTTTTTCTTTGCTTGATAATTTTCATATTCTCTTTTCTCAGTGTGAATTTGATGTTCCTTCTGCTGTTTATATGCAGTATAATTCCCGTCAAAACAGTTAATGGTATTGTTGTCAATCTCAATAATTCGATTACACAATTCATCTAATAAATTTGTATCGTGGCTAATAATCATCATTGTGTTATATTTTCCTAAATTTCGCTTTAGCAATTGAATCCCTTTAGTATCTAAATTCGCTGTTGGTTCATCTAGTAAAAGTATTGAACTACTCTTAGAAAAAGTCTCAGCTAAACGTAAACGAGTTTTTTCCCCACCACTGAACCAACCTTCAGATATTGTTGAGCTGGAGCGAAATTCTTTCAATTGCCAAGAATCTACTGATTCGTGGTATTGACCGAATTGTTTATAATAAGAGATATCTCCCTTAACCTCAACATTTCCCTTGTCAGGAGCTATATCATTGTTAATGATCTCCAACAACGTCGTTTTTCCACTTCCGTTTAACCCGACTACACCAATAATATCGTTCTTAAAAACAGTTAATTTATCAAAAGTAAAAAGAAGCTTGCCTCCAAAATATTTTTCTATTCCTCTCATTTTTATCAATTCCATACAATCGCCTCCCTTTCTAGCGATTAAGTTAATAAACATATTAAATCATTAATTAGTTTTTGTAGTTTAGAGAGTTTATTTCTTAGGGTTTCTATTCCTCAATTATTCCATATCCTTCTGGTGCAGGAATCCCATGTTCTGCAGAACGACTGACTGATTCCCACTCTTTCCATGTAGATATACGTTTTTCTGCATTTTCAACAGCTAAATCATAAACAAGGCTTCCTAGAATCAATCGGAGAGGCGGATTCTCACTATTAACCAGTTTCATTATAGCTTCGGCAGCCAACTTAGGGTCACTATCAACTGATTCGGTTGAGTTTTGTTGAGCCAACTTCTCACGTAATGAATCATACTCTTTGTTCTGTGTGGTAAAACTCATTTTTAAGTATAGATTCGTCCAATAGCCTCCGGGTTCAACGATAGATACCTTTACACCAAAATGTGCAGCTTCTTGTGCTAATGCCTCGCTAAATCCTTCTAAAGCAAATTTGCTAGCACTATAGATTCCCGACATTGGACCAGTAATCAGTCCACCAATACTAGATATCTGTATAATATGACCTGATCCTTGTGTCCGTAAGTACGGCATAGCTGCTTGACAAATCCAAATTGCACCATAGAAATTAGTCTCCATTTGACTTCTAACTTCATCTTCACTAAATTCTTCAATCATTCCCATTACCATATTCCCTGCATTGTTAATGACAATATCGAGTCTTCCAAAATGTTTAATGGCAGTTTCCACTGTAGTCGAAACAGCACTTCTATCAGTAACATCAAGACTTAAAGGAAGTAACATTCCTTCAAACTGGCATTTTAACTCATTCAGTTTTTCAATATTTCTAGCAACACCAACAACCTTCTCTCCTGACTCCAATGCTTTTTTTGTGAATTCGTATCCTAGTCCACTGCTTGCACCTGTAATAAACCACACACGTGTATTTTCATTGTTATTAAATGTCATAAATAATCTCCTCCATTAATCATGTAATATTGGTATCATTCAATACCAATTTAAAACAAACAAAATAAAGAGCACAGGCAATCTGCCTATGCTCTAAATATAGAAATATAAAATTTCAACAGGATTAATCCGATTGTTGGTATCACAAATAAGCCATCAAATTCATTGATGTACCCTTTTCTACGAAGTGTCATGGGAGATCTCCCTTTAAAATAAAAAAGAGGAAGATTCCTCTCCCCCTTTTTACTATAACCGTATAATAAAGGTTTCCTATAAGAAGACAGATTTATCCTAATACTCTGAGCATAAGCAGAGCCTTTGAACGTATTAAACTAACGGTTCAAAGTTAGGATATCAATCATTAAGAAGCCTCCATTCATCATAAGTTAGTTCAAGTATAACATATGGGCCTGATTTGTCAAATATCAATCTGTACTCTTTCACTAACCTGCCACGTTAGTGTAAGTACATTTGTTCACAATCCCAATTGAATCATCTAGGAATAGGTGATTACTTTCCTCAACAATCTGGTCTTTTCTGGAATAACACCGACGGTGTTATTAATCAAAATTTATTTTAAAACCTACACTAAGCTGAAGATATTACATAACTTCTATATAAAATTAAGAAAACCATCATAAAAATATACAAAAAAGCTAAAACAACTTGCCATATAATTTTTGAACTTGATCTTTTAATTGCTTATTCTCTTCTTCTAATGCCTTAATACGAGTTTTTAAGGTCTTTACTAATACATCCTCAGATCGGATACTTTTACTTTGTTTACGGGGTATTAATTCACTAATCTGCTGTCCTCTTAATCTTTCTATTCTAGTCCTAATGTCTTCTTGTTTATAAAGCCATGACTTTGAAACATTTGCTTTTTGTGCAACCGTATTAAAATTAATTTTCTCATTTTTTAGTGCCATTTCTGAAATAGCCTTTTCAACTCTAATTCTTGTTTTTTCCGATTTCTCTTTTGATAGTTTAATTATGGCAGTTGTGTTATTTTTTCGTGTCATCCTAATTAGTCTCCTTCAACGAGTGAATAATCTGTTCTAGCCTGTTTTTAACACGTTCATTAGTTTCAACCTGACGCTGCCATTGGTTCTGTTTAGCTCTATCTAATAACTGTTTAGTACGTTCTAAGTGTTCTTCATGTTCATTTAGAAACTGTTTGCTTGTACAGAAATTTGTACAATCTAAACAAGCATTTGCGTGAGGACAAGGTCCGGCAATTACCGGTAAACGGCAATAACCATTAGGAAGTGCTTGTGCATTGATATTCTTTTTAAACCATTGAAGATCTGTATTATCAACTTCACTCTCTTCTTCATTTATTTCTAGAATGCTACCGTTGTTTGTCACTAAGGTTTCCTTGAATTTCGCAAATTCTTTCTTTAGGGTCTCATCAAAAATATACGCATATCTCGCTGTCATTTCCGGGGATTCATGACCTAAGAATTTTTGCACAATATGCTGAGGTACCCCATTGTTTATCATTCTAGTACCAACTGTATGCCGAAAAGCATGAGCATGAAATCGAAAAATTTCTCCCTTGTTATCCGTTATTTTTTCTTTATAAGCTAATTCATTTAATTTAACTCTAAAGGTATCCTGTGGATCTATGTCAAGATTCCGGACACAAAAAGTTTAAGTTTTTTTCTGCACAACAACCATTCATGGAGTGTTCCACATCCCAAGCAGATTGTCAAAGTGAAAAGAGCCTTTGACAACCTGCTTGGGACGTGGAGAAAGAAACCCATGGATGTTGTGCCTGAAAAATGTGGAGGGGGGATTACAGTTACCCCTAGTGTTACGCTGCTTCGCGACACATTTTTTCATACTCATCGGGCGTGACATAACCGATGCTGCCATGAATTCGTTTGCGATTATACCAACCTTCTATGTATTGAAAGAGGGCGATTCTCGCAGACTCAAAGCTTTCGTATTGTGTTTGATAGACTTCTTCTTTTTTCAGTGTGGCGTGAAAGGATTCGATACAAGCGTTGTCATAAGGGTATCCTTTCCGACTGAATGACGGAATCATTTCATACTTTTTTAATCGTTCTTGAAACGCTTCACTCGTGTATTGCGTGCCTAGATCCGTATGAACAATGAGTCCAGGTCCAGGCTTTTGAGCGTTTACAGCGTTCTCCAATGCTTCAAGCACAAGCTCGGTTGTCATCGTACGTGAAAATTTATAACCAACCACTTTTTTCGTATGCAAATCAAGCACAGATGCTAGATAGCACCAGCCATGACGGAGCGTATGAATATAGGTGATATCGGCTACCCATTTCTCGTTAATCGTTGTTGTTGTAAAGTCTTGTTCAAGTACATTTTCACGTTCTTCTACACGTGATGGTGATGATGTTGGACGATATTTCTTAGTGATGTTTGATTGGATGCCTGCTTCTTTCATAAGACGTTGAACCCGTTTAATACTGCATGAATAGCCTTCTTTTTGAAGTAGTTTATGGATTTTAGGTGCGCCATAACGACCCTTACTTTCTTTGTGGATGGCTTGGATTCGTTCAAGTAGGGCTTCATTGGCGACATGATAACTGTTGGGTTTCTTATGAAATGAATCATAATACGTACTTCTTGGCATCTTTAAAACACGACACATCATTTGAACTGGATGATGTTCGCTTTCACTTTCAATATAGTCAATCAGTTCCTGCTCATCTATTTTCTCGCGAATATGGTCATAGCCTTTTTTAAGATTTCAAGCTCCTGCTTTAAGCGAAGATTTTCCTTTTGGATCGCTTCCACATCCGACACAGTTAACTCCTGTGTACCTTCGATTGGAGAGTGTTGCTTGATCCATTTATAAATTGTTACTTCTGACACACCATATTCACTAGAGAGTTGACTGACCGACGTACCTGAGCGATAAAGCTCAACCACAGTTTGTTTAAATTCTTGGTTATAACGTTTTTGACTCATAATTCGGACACGACCTTTCGTTAATTCAATTTTAATGACTTAACCAAGTTGTGTCCATGTATCTTGGATCTACCCACTTTAACTATTTCAGCAAGTCAAGGTTGGTTAGATCAAAAAGAAAGATTTTCTGGGAATATAGCTGGGAAAGAGCAAAAAAACTATACGTTATTAAAAAAAGGGCAATTGTCTTATAACCATGGAAATTCAAAATTAGCTAAATATGGAGTAGTTTTTGAATTAGATACTTATGAAGAAGCTCTAGTACCACGCGTATATCATAGCTTTGAAACAAATGATTTAGCCAACTCTAAATTCATTCAATATATGTTTGAAACTAAAAGAACAGATAAGGAATTAGGAAAACTAATTTCTTCAGGAGCACGTATGGATGGATTATTGAATATTAATTATGACGAGTTTATGGGAATTAGAGTTTTAATACCTAATATTGAAGAACAAAAAAAAATAGCCGAGTTTTTCATAAGATTAGAAAGAAAAATTAATATTGAAAAAGATAAAATGAATGAATTAGAAAAACAAAAACAAGCCTTCATGCAACAAATGTTCATCTAATTAAAACAGCACCCTCCATACTAATTGGAACGGTGCTGTTGCTGTTTTTCACAAAAAACCGCACTTACTTATGATACGGTTCACCTTTCATAATTCGAAAGCTGCGGTAGATTTGTTCGGTCAGGACGAGTTTCATGAGTTGGTGAGGGAGTGTCATTTTGCCGAACGAGATTTTGGTGTCGGCGCGTTTGAGTACGTCGTCATGTAGTCCGAGTGATCCGCCAATGATGAAGATGATTTTGCTTTGTCCATAGGTTAAGAGGTTCTCAATCTCTTTTGACATCTCTTCAGATGTACGTTGCTTCCCGTCAATTGCGAGTGCAAAAACGTAAGCATCTTGTGGTACTTTAGCTAAGATGCGTTCTGCTTCTTTTTTCTTTACAATCTCCATTTCTGCTTCACTTAATTGTTCAGGTGCTTTTTCGTCCGCTACTTCAATTAAGTCTAACTTCGTATAACTACCCAGACGTTTCGCATATTCATCAATGCCCAATTTCAAATACTTTTCTTTTAATTTTCCAACTGAAATGATACTAATCCCCACGTATTCGTCACTCTTTTCCTTTATTTGTTAGTGAGTTATCCACAAAACTTATACACATATCCACAAAACACCCTATATGTTGTAGGGGATTATTTGTTCCCTACAACATATTCTGCTGGGGCTTCACAGTATGCACATGATGTGGACAACTGTTCGCTTTCTTCTAGCTTATTTAAAATTGGAAAATCTTTTTCCTTTTCTAGGAACACATCAATCGCATGTCCTGTATGGTTTTCACAGCATTTAATCTCCATAATCTAACACCCTTTCTATTTTCAGAATTTATAAAAAGTTATACACAATTCACATTTTTTATCCACACATCATTGTAACAAACAAAAAAGACTGTCGCAAAGTGTATCCACACTTTCTACGACAATCTCTTTTGAAGTTATCCACATTATTTAGAAATCGTACTTGTTAGTTTCATCGTTTTCGTTACAAGTTTACCGTCTTGGTAAGCTTTCACTGTAACTGAATCGCCCACTTTTTTACTGTATAGGATTTTACGTAATTCAACTGAGCTACCGACTTTTTGTCCATCCATCTCAACAATTACATCGTATTGTTTAATACCTGCTTTTTCAGCAGCTGAACCATTTTCAACTTGTGCCATGACAACGCCTTCTGTCACGTCTTCAGGCAACTTTAATGTTTCTTTTTGATAGAATGCAGGTACTTCTGTTAAGTCGATTAACGATACGCCCATCGCTGGTCGTTGTACTTTACCTTCCGCTTCTAGCTCACTAATGATTGGAATTACTGTGTTACTTGGAATAGAGAATCCTAAACCTTCAACTGTAGATTGTGAAATCTTCATTGAGTTAATACCAATTACTTGTCCTGCTAGATTGATTAACGCACCACCTGAGTTACCTGGGTTAATCGCTGCATCTGTTTGTAATACTTCCGCATTCCAGTCTGCATTACCATCACCGTTAATATCCATTGGTACTGTTCGTTCTGTACCTGAGATAACACCTGTTGTTACAGAACCGTATAAATCTAAGCCAAGTGGGTTACCAATCGCAATCACTGTTTCCCCTTGTTTTAGTTTATCCGAATCACCGAATTTCGCTACTGTCGTTGCATATTTTTCATCCATTGAGATAACAGCTAAGTCTGTCCATTGATCTGTACCTACTAATTTTGCTTCTACTTTTTTATTGTTTGGTAATGTTACTTCTAAACGATCTGCATCTTCTACAACGTGATTATTCGTTACGATGTATGCTTTACCGTTCGCTTTTTTATAAATAACACCTGAACCACTGCCTGATTCTTCTGTTGTGCTTGAATCACGGTTATCTGTGCTTCCACCAAATGCACCACCGAAGATATCATTCGCTGTTTGGCGTTTTTGAATATTTGTAATCCCAACAACTGCATCCTTCGTCTTATCAACAGCTTTTGTGACATCTGTCGTTACTTCTGTGGATAGTTGTTCTGTTTTTACAGGATTCGTTGTATTATTACTTCCTGTATTCGAGATAGAAGGTACAATCAACCAGACAAGTAATGCGCCGACAATTACACCGATTAAACCCGTGAAAAAGTAGCCTACTTTACTTCCCTTTTTTTGTTGCCGTCTTCCATGTTCTGTATCATCATAGTATCCCATTTGTTTTCCTCCCTCTATTCTTTTGTTATTCTTACTATACCTGTCAAACATGAAAATTAGATGAAAATTGCTTTAAAATACCCTCAAAATTTCATGATATCTCATTTATTCCCCTTCTCGAATAGATAAAAACTATCTCTTCAAAATATAAAAAGAACAATCGCATTTTACGATTGTTCTTCAAATTAGACCATTACTAACTTCGTTGGCTCCTCTGCATCCGTATCATGTAGATGAACAAATTCACCTGGCATGATGCCAACAGATTGCAGCGTTTGTGCCACGCTAAGTCTTGCTAAATCTTTCATATTATTATCTTTACTTAGATGCGATAAGTAAATATGCGTATCTTTTTCAAATACCACATCACTCATTGCAATTGCCGCATCTTCATTACTCACATGCCCCACATCGCTTAAAATACGACGTTTTGTAGACCACGGGTATGAGCCCATCTGCAACATATTCACATCATGATTACTTTCGAATACGAATGCATCTGCTCCGCGTATAATCCCCTTCATACGGTCACTCACGTAGCCTGTATCCGTAATCACTGCTAACTTACGACCATTCTCATGGAATGTATAAAACATCGGATCTGCGGCATCATGTGACACACCAAACGATTCAATCTCTAATGTTCCAAAAGCCTGAACCGTCTCCATATTGAATTGAAAACGCTGGTCTAATGGAATATTCCCAACAGATGGTGTCATCGCTTGCCACGTCTTCTCATTCGCAAAGACCGGCACATTATATTTACGTGCTAATACCCCAACACCTTTGATATGGTCTGAATGTTCATGTGTGACAAGAATACCTGATAATTTTTTAATATCGCGATCAATTTTGGCAAATAGCTGCTCCATCTTTTTACCTGTCAGCCCTGCATCTACGATGAAAGCCTGATCGCCACTTTCAACATAAACAGCATTACCCGTACTACCACTCGCCAATACACTAAACTTCATGTGAAAGACTCCTTACTTACTTAATTCAGATTGCTTTGCATCTACATTTGAGCGAACTCTCTCTTTATATTCTACATCCGTAGCTGCTTTATTTTTGAATTGAATATTTTTTTCAATATCTAATATTTGATTATCTACTGCGTTCACAAAAAAGTCCTGTTGTTTTTTACGTCCATTTTCATCTGGTACCATAGCACGAATATGCCATGTTGGAGACAATACTTGCGTTTCTGTTAATGGAACTAATGTTGAATAGCCCAAATTCACAAATGAAATGGTTGTATGGTCTTTTAAATAACCTTTTTCAAAAATAGTTTTAATCGCTTGAATTGGTTTAATCAACATACTTTTCTCACCAACAGCTTTTAAAGAACCAAACATCGTTTGCTCATACTTTGTAATCTCTTCTTTTTCAGACCAATAAACTTTAATGGTCGCACTTTGATTATAAAAGATTGTTTTATCGTTCATCACTTGGAAGAATGTCGCTTCGCGTGCCGATTTATTAATCTGCCATAGTCGATATTCTTCACCTTTGAAAACCGTCCTTTTTAAGAACTCAGTTAGTGTTTTTTCATTTAGCGCTTCTAGTTTTTCTGGTTTTTTCATTGTTCCTTCAATAATCATATTATCACTTACTGTAATAATTTGATTTTTCGTCACTTGATCAAAATCAAAATTATCAAAGGTATTAATTTTTCCTGATACGTATGTTACTTTCTCCGTCGAAACAGGTAAATTCCCTACTGAGATATTCGCATTTTTTAAATCACTCTCAATATTGGATTCACCAAGTACTTCTAGCTCTTGTTCTTCATTGTAATTATTAATATACACCGAGTATAAGAATACATTCAAAATAGAGAATACGATGATAAAGATGGTTTTTGTTTTACTCCAATCCATCTGTATCACCTCCTACTTGTGCATCTTTCGGGTTAATTGGATACCATACACCATCTAAACGATAAAACCATGTCGGTTCAAATAAATAAATCGATGAGCGCCCTTCATCTTGTTTCATTGTTAATCCAACACGAAGTGCAGTAATTTTATTGAAGTCAATTTCATTACTTGCCATCAATTTTTGGACAACATCCACACCTGAAATTAGCTTAATCTCCTTATTTTCCTCCTGTGGTAAATAAGCTAATTTATACGTTGGTCGAATATAACGATAAATACGCCCATTCCCCCAGAACGCTTCAATTTTTGCTGTACCCAAGTCTGTTTTTAAAACCGGTAAATTCTCTACATATAACTGATACACTACTTCTTGTGCATTATAGTCCACGTTGGCATAGCGATAGTCGCCTGTCCAACCACCATGTAAGTTAATAAAGTTGAATGTAGAAGTAATTAAATTACTCTTTTGAACATTTTCTTGATTCTCTGTAGCTGTCGCATCTACAAATGTTGCGAGATAGCGATTTTTATCAATCGTCATAATCGATTTATCATCAGTATATTTATCAATACCTGCTTCTAAATCTGGACTCATCTTCACAATGCCTGGCATCGTAAAGAGTGCATTTTTAAAATCATCAATGCTAATCGCTGAAATCAGATATTTATACTGTGTTAATTTTTGTGTTTGTGTTGGTAAAAATAATGTATTCGCATTGTCGCGTTGAATCGGTTCATACGATGCTAAATCTTGGAATGATCCTAACACATCATTTTTAAAACCGTTCTCACTTTTCACTTTCACTTTTCCTCTGTATAACTGCTTCTGTTTTACATTAGAAAAAAGAATTGTTAATTCATTCTTAGGGATATCTGATTCTTCTGTAGACCAACTGATAATGACCTGATCGAAATTAATTTCAGGTACTTTCTTACTTGTCACAGGAAGTAAACTTTGAAATACAGGCATTGGTACTTCTCCATCGAATTGAAGAACAATTCGTTGATCTACTAATAGTTGATCATTTAATTTTTGTAAATTAAAGTTACTACTAACAGTTGAAATATCCGTCAGTTGCCATTTCTTCATCTCAGTAAATAGTGGAGCCATTTCTTCTGTATCAATGGTTCCACGCCAGTCACCTTCTTGATGAATTAATAGACGAGCAGGCTGAATAATTTCAGGTAATGTTCGTTTTTTGTCCATCAGTACACCTGCTGGCTCTGGCTTTTCTACTTTTTCATAGTTTGGATGGTATGACCAAATGGAGAATGTTAATAAAATACTTAGACCAACTAGAATAATTAATACAACGGTTTTACTTTGTTCTAAATACTTCATTATTCCCACTCACCATCCTCTTCTGCATTATTTGGTAATGTAAAGAATACAGATGTGCCTTTTCCCTCTACTGATTCAGCCCAGATGCGTCCACCATGTGCATTAATCATTTCACGTGAAATGGCTAGTCCAAGACCTGTTCCACCCATAGAGCGCGCGCGTGCTTTATCTACGCGATAGAAGCGGTCAAAAATGCGATCAACATTCTCTTTTGGAATTCCCATACCCGTATCTTTAATTTCGACTAAAATCTCGTCATCAATATTTGTTAATTTAAAGCGAATAGATCCACCATCTGGTGAATACTTCAACGCATTTGAAATAATATTATCAATAACTTGTGTGATTTTATCCGTATCAATTTCAACATAAATAGGTGTAGTTGGTAGCTCACGAATAAATTCTACTTCTTTAGATTTCGACATCTCAAATCGATTAATAATACGATCAAAGAATTTAACGAAATCAACGAAATCTGTATTCAATTCATATTCACGACTATCCATACGAGATAGTTGCAGTAAGTCTGTAACCAGACGAATCATACGCTCTGTTTCTGTACGTGTTACATTTAAAAATGTTGGTGCAATATTTTCATCACGCCATGCACCATCTGCTAGCGCTTCTAAATAACTGCGCATCGTTGTAAGCGGTGTGCGTAACTCATGTGATACATTTGAAACGAAGTCACGACGTTCCATTTCAATTTTTTCTTGTTCTGTGATGTCATGTAATACGGCAATTAAACCATTCACAAAACCTGTCTCTTTTTGAATAACAGAGAAGTTTGCTCGCCAAATATAAGGGCGGTCTTGCGTGCTAAAATCTAAATTCACAGCCTCTTGCATATGAATCAAATCTTCAAATGTGTATTCTTCATCTAAGCCCAGAATTTCTGTAATTTGTCGTCCCATTAATTCATTATTTTCAGTCGCAAGTAATTTCTGTGCAGGCGCGTTAATCAAAATAATTTTTCCTTTACGATCTGTTGCAATTACACCATCTGTCATATTCGTTAAGACAGATGCTAACTTCCTTCTCTCACCTTCAGTCGTTGAGTGCGCCTCTTGTAAGCGATTCGTTAAATGGTTAAAAGATACAGCCAGCTGACCGATTTCGTCATTCCCGTATACTTTAACCTTTCTCGAATAATTCCCTTTTGCCATTGCAACAGCTTGCCTACGCATATCCGAAATTGGTTTTGTAATCGTCTTAGCGATGAAAACGCCTAAAATAATTGTAATTAATAAAGCAATTGCTGTACCTACGGCGAGAATTTTATTAATCGTAGCCATTTGTTCAAATACCGTTTCAATATTGGCTTTAACATAGATGACACCAATTGTTTTTCCTTGTGATTGAATAGGTTTTGCAATAATCCATACGCGTTTATCAGTCTTTTTATCAATCGCCATCTTTTCAATTGGTGATGATGTAGAAAGCGCTGAAGTCACTGCGCTTTCTGCGGAACGCTGGCCAATAATCGATTGACTGTTATTATCTGAAGTCGCTAAGATTCTATTATGTGAATCGATTACACGAATTTCACTAATATCTCCCGAACCAGAAGACAATCCACCTAGAATATCGCGTAAATTGGATTCCAGTGTCCCATCATTTTCTTCACGTGACTTAACCATTTCTTCTTTCACGCTAAAATCGACTAGCTTAAGACGATCTGTTACGGAATGCGTAAAGTTGTGCTTAAGCGTAGTCTCTAATTTATTCGCAAAGTATAACCCCATAATTTGCATGGCAATCAATATTAAAAGTACATAAATCAATACAACTTTTGCGTGTACAGATTTAAAAAAACCTACCTTTTGCATTCAACATTACTCCTGTTCAGGATTTCTCAAATAGTACCCCACACCACGACGTGTTACAATCCATGCTGGATGACTTGGATTATCCTCAATTTTTTCACGTAGACGTCGAATTGTTACGTCAACTGTTCGTACATCACCGAAATAGTCATAACCCCAAACAGTTTGTAATAAATGTTCTCGTGTCATCACTTGTCCGATATGTTTCGCTAAATAATGTAACAATTCAAATTCACGATGTGTTAATTCAATTGTTTCATCTCTCTTTAAAACTAAATAAGCTTCTGGTTGGATTGTCAATGAACCTACAACAATATCATTTGAAGACTCTTCTTCCTCTTCAACAGTCGCTGTTGTTTGATGGCGACGCATATTTGCTTTGACACGCGCAACTAACTCACGTGTACTAAACGGCTTCGTTACATAATCATCCGCACCAAGCTCTAAACCCAAAACTTTATCAATTTCAGAGTCTTTCGCTGTAATCATAATAATTGGTGTGTCGTATTTTTTACGTACCTCACGCACTACTTCCATACCATCACGTTTTGGTAACATGATGTCTAATAAGATTAAATCTGGTTTTTCTGCTTCTACTTTTTCTAAAGCTTCATCACCATCATAAGCTGTTACTACACTGTAACCTTCTTTTGTTAAATTAAATTGTAATATATCTGCAATCGGTTTTTCATCATCCACTACTAAGATTTTCTTATCCAAATTCTTTCATCCTTTCTCTCTAAAATACACTGTTTTATTTACATTCACTCTCTATTTACTCTAACATGATTTCAATTCTGACGCACCTTTAGGTAATATTTTGTAATTTATTCCCCAGGAAATATTATAATACATAAGAATGAACTCTTCTAACTTATCATATATTATAAATACTACCTATTTTGAAATTGTATTGTAAAGAAATTGAAACTTTCTATACATATACTTTTGTTATGAAAATAATCCAAAAGGGTACTATTCGACATGAATCAACTTCATTTTCCAAACATTTAAGGAAAGGTGGCCCATCTATGGTTAAGAATCGTACATTACTTCTCATTGCTTGTTTTGTATGGCTTATTGCAGGAATTAATATTGTACGCATTGGCTTACTTGCTTATGTTGGACATATAACTATCCTCAATATTATTTTATCAATTATTGTCTTTTGTTTGTTTTGGTTTTTGATTTTTAATCGCCTCGTTAATAAACATACGATTCGAATTGCTGGCTATGAGACAGAAAAACAATATTTTTGGTATTTCTTTGATTTAAAATCGTTTATTATCATGGCTGTTATGATGACACTCGGTATTACCATTCGTGTCATGAATTTAATGCCCGAATCCTTTATTGCATATTTCTATACAGGTTTAGGCACAGCCTTAACCCTTGCAGGAATTAAATTCGGGATTCGTTATCTTCGTTTTGATACGTAGGTATAAAAAAGCAGGAACCGCTTCTCATGCGATTCCTGCTTTCTTTATATGATACTAAATCTCGTCCCAAATATTTAATAATACATTCGTTTGATCACGGTCAGGACCAACTGAGAATGTAGCAATTCGAATACCTGTTAATTCACTTACACGCTCTACATACTTACGTGCGTTTTCTGGTAAATCTTCTAAACGACGAACACCTGTGATATCTTCGTCCCATCCAGGAAGTTCTTCATAAATCGGTTTGCATTGTTCAATAATGTGTAAGTTTGCAGGATATTCTGTAATACGTTCACCATTGTAATCGTAAGCTACACAAATTTTCACTGTATCTAAACCTGATAAAACGTCAATTGAGTTTAGTGCTAGGTCTGTAATACCTGAAACACGACGTGAGTGACGTACAACCACTGTATCAAACCAACCAACACGGCGTGGACGACCTGTTGTTGTACCGTATTCACGACCGACTTCGCGAATTTGGTTTCCTACTTCATCAAATAGTTCAGTTGGGAATGGACCATCACCTACACGTGAAGTATATGCTTTTGATACGCCGATTACACGATTAATAGAAGCTGGGCCAACACCTGTACCTGTTGTAACACCACCTGCTACTGGGTTTGAAGATGTTACATATGGATATGTTCCATGATCTACATCTAATAGTACGCCTTGAGCACCTTCAAATAATACTTTGCCGCCTTCATCCATGACATCATTTAAGATCTTAGAAGTATCTGTTACATAAGGAGCAATCTCTTGACCATACGCATAGAATTTTTCAAAAATATCACCAAACGCTAATCCTTCTACTTCGTAGAATTTCGTGAATAAACGGTTTTTCAATTCTAAGTTTGTACGTAATTTTTCTTCAAATACATCCTTATCAAGTAAGTCTGCAATACGAATACCAATACGTTGTACTTTATCTGTATAACATGGCCCAATACCTTTACATGTTGTACCGATTTTTGCATCGCCACGTGAAGCTTCGTCTACTTTATCTTGATGAATGTGGTACGGTAAAATGACGTGCGCACGATTTGAAATACGTAGATTTGACGTATCCACACCACGTTCTTGCAATCCTTTTAATTCTTTTACTAAAGATTCTGGATTGATTACCATTCCATTGCCCATTACCGAGCGCTTATCTGAATAAAAAATACCTGATGGAATTAAATGAAGCTTATATGTTTCGCCTTCGAATTGAATTGTATGACCTGCATTGTCACCGCCTGAAAAACGTGCAATGATATCTGCTTGTTTTGAAAGAAAGTCTGTAATCTTCCCTTTACCTTCGTCTCCCCATTGCGTTCCTACTACTACTACTGATGTCATTTTATACAGCACCTCCGTCAGATACTTTGTGTATCCTGATTAAAAACAAAAGTTATTTTAACAACCATCTTCTAAAAAGTCAATTAAAAATACGAACAGATTTCATTTTTACAATTGAAAATGTTCGTATTTAATGTTAGTAACTCGCTGGTGGTGATTCTTGAGACCAATCAACACTCACAAACTTATTAAATTCTTTTTTAAATGCTAATTTTACTGTATCTGTTGGACCATTACGTTGCTTTGCTACAATAATCTCAATTGTATTAGCATCTTCCGTTTCTTTATCATAATAGTCTTCACGATATAAGAAAGCAACGATATCCGCATCTTGCTCAATCGAACCTGATTCACGTAAATCAGACATCATCGGACGTTTATCTTGTCGTTGCTCTACACCACGTGATAACTGCGATAAAGCAATAACAGGTACTTCAAGCTCCCTAGCAAGTGCTTTAAGAGAACGTGAAATCTCAGAAACCTCTTGTTGACGGTTCTGCCCTGATGAACCACTACCCTGAATTAACTGAAGATAATCAATTAAGATCATCCCAAGACCACTTTCTTGTTTTAAGCGCCGACATTTAGCTCGAATTTCATTTACACGGACACCAGCCGCATCATCAATATAAATACCTGCATGCGATAAACTTCCCATAGCCATCGTTAATTTTCGCCAGTCTTCTGTTGTTAATGCACCTGTACGTAATACTTGTGCATCAATATTACCTTCAGCACACAACATACGCATAACAAGTTGATCTGCACCCATCTCTAGTGAGAATATGGCTACATTCTCAGTTGTTTGCGTCCCTACTGCTTGTGCAACATTCAAGGCAAATGCTGTCTTACCTACAGATGGTCTGGCTGCTACAATGATGAGATCACCACGCTGAAAACCAGCTGTTAAGCGATCTAAGTCGCGGAAACCTGTTGGAATACCCGTAATGTCTCCTTTACGATTTTGGAGCTTTTCCACATTCTCGTACGTCTGTACAAGAACATCTTTTACATGCTTAAAGTCCCCTGAATTACTACGATTGGCTACTTCCATTATTTGCTTTTCAGCTTCAGCTAATAATTCTGCTACTTCATCTTCTCTTGTAAAACTATCTTCTACAATTTTTGTAGCTGTACGAATTAACTTACGCAGTAATGATTTTTGGGCAACGATTTCTGAATAGTACGCGATGTTAGCCGCTGTCGGTACGGCATTGGCTAATTCCGTCATATATGAAATACCACCGACATCGTCCAATTGATTACGGCTTGAAAGTTCTTCCGTTACGGTTACGACATCGATGGCTTTTCCTAAATCACTCAAGCGTAGCATCGTTTCAAAAATCAAACGATGCGCTGCTTGATAAAAATCATCTGCTAATAATGTTTCAGAGGCTGTAATTAAAGCCTGTGGTTCAAGGAAGATCGCACCCAATACTGATTGCTCAGCTTCTTGGTTGTGCGGTGGAATACGGTCCATTAATGGATCATTATTCATATTTGTCTCCCCTTATTTTTGCTCTGTTACATGCACTTTCAATGTTGCTGTAACTTCTGGATGTAATTTCACAGGAACTTTTGTTACACCCAATGTACGAATTGCTTCTGGTAAATCCATTTTGCGCTTATCTACTTTAATACCATGCGCTTTATTTAATTCATCTGCAATTTGTTTTGATGTAATTGAACCAAATAGACGACCACCTTCGCCTGTTTTTGATTTTAATTCTACTGTTAATTCTTCTACTTTTACTTTTAAATCTTTAGCAGCTTGTAATTCTGCTTCTGCGTTTTGCTGCTCTTTACGCTTTTGACCTTGTAATTGGCTCATTGCTTGAGGTGTAGCTTCTACAGCTGATTTATTTTTTAATAATACGTTACGTGCGTAACCATCTGATACTTCTTTAACCTCACCTTTTTTACCTTGTCCTTTAACGTCTTTTAAGAAAATTACTTTCATGATTCTTGACTCCCCTCTAATGTTTCATCAATTGCTTTCTTTAAACGTTCGATTGCTTCTTCGATGGTATCCACTTGTAATTGTGTAGCTGCATTTGTTAAATGACCGCCACCTCCAAGTGCTTCCATAATGATTTGAACGTTAATCTCGCCTAAAGAGCGTGCGCTAATACCTATTTTACCATCACTTCTCGGTGCGACAACAAAGGACGCTGAAATGTCTTTCATCGTAAGTAAAATATCAGCCGTTTGTGCAATTAATACTGAATTATATACTTGGTCTTTTTCACCATGTGCAATCACAATGCCATTATGCACAAATTCTGCTGTTTTGACAATTTGTGCGCGTTCTAAATACGTATTTAAATCTTCTTTTAGTAAGCGTTGAACTAGAATAGTATCTGCACCGTTTGTTCGTAAATATGATGCAGCCTCAAACGTCCTAGCACCCGTTCTAAGCGTAAATGATTTCGTATCGACAATAATCCCTGCTAGTAGTGCTGTTGCTTCTAACATCGAAATCTTATCGTTCTTAGGTTGGTATTCGAGTAATTCTGTGATTAGTTCTGCTGTTGAAGAAGCATATGGCTCCATATATACAAGCATTGGACGGTCAATAAATTCCTCACCACGGCGATGATGGTCAATCACGACAACCTTACTCGCTTGATTTACAATGCGTTCATCAATCGTCATACTCGGCTTATGTGTATCGACAATGACAACGAGCGACTTATCTGTCATTTTATCCAATACTTGATCTGGTGATAAAAATCGATCGTACAAATCAGACTTATCTTTAACAACTTGCATTAAACGATTAATACTTTGATCAATTTGTTCAAAATCGATGACAACGTATCCATCAACTTTATTCATATCCGCCATCTTTCGTACACCAATAGATGAACCAATCGCATCCATATCAGGCATCTTATGCCCCATTACAAATACTTGGTCACTATCTTGAATCAAATCACGTAAAGCATGTGAGATAACACGTGCTCTTACACGCGTACGTTTTTCTACAGGGTTTGTTTTACCACCATAGAATCTCACCTTTCCATCAGGTTGTTTAATCGCAAC
Organism: Kurthia sp. YJT4; assembly: GCF_030219945.1. Lineage (NCBI taxonomy): Bacteria > Bacillati > Bacillota > Bacilli > Caryophanales > Caryophanaceae > Kurthia > Kurthia sp. YJT4. Next base: position 3,108,682 of record NZ_CP126689.1, read on the forward strand.
CTGATCTCCACCACGTCCTAAAACAAGATCTAAACTCGATTGTGCTAACTCGCCTAACTCTGTTAAAGAAGGTGAGCCAGCGCCTACACCAATACTTAATGTAAGTGATAAGTTTTGCTGAGCAGTGATTTCACGAATATCATCTAAAATTGCAAATTTCTTTTTTTCTAAATTCGATAAAATGGATTCATTCATAACCGCCATAAAACGATCTGACGAAATACGTTTAATATAAATATCGTGATAGGATCCCCACTTATTCACAAGTGATGTAATCAACGTGTTCGTCTGACTACGTGTTTGGTCATCCATACCTTGCGTAATTTCATCATAGTTATCAATAAATAGTATAGCTAAAACTGTACGATCTTCATAATACAATTCTTCAATTTCAACTTGCTCTGTAATATCAAAGAAATATAGAAGTTTCTCTTCTCTTTTGAATAATACACGATATTGACGATCTTCCACTGTCGCGTTCATTTCATGTAAATCTTCATGTGCTGTTAATGACATTAGTTCCTCTGATATAAAGGATAAATCACGACCAATTAATTCATCACCGTTCATCATCTTTTTAATATATGGATTTGCCCATTCAATCGTTGTTTCATCATCAATTAAGATGATTCCAATGGGCATTTCAAGCAATGCTTTTTCACCCACATTCTCTAAACGATAACTTAGCATCGCAATATGACGTTCCGTTTCCTCGTATGTGTTTTTCTCATACTTCCAAGAAACAAATGTCGTAGCAATTACTAAAATTCCGTATAACGTACCAATAATTGGATGCCAGACAGTAAGGCCCACAATACTTACAATCATCAACAGCGATAAAATTAAAAGAGGATATCTTATTGGTCTTTGTCTAAATCGAGTACCCATAGTTCTCATCTCCTATTTTGTCTTCTTATCGCCTAGTAATGCGCGAAGTCCAAATCCTAAATCTATTATACCCAGTAACGTGATAAACGAATTCAATGGAATTGCAAAAATTGTTGCAACCCATGCTACTGCTTTTGGCATTTCAGAACGTGCTACCATAAAGTGAATAAATGAAACACCCTGTAAAAAGAATAACATCGACAATAATAAATATGCATTTACATAAACAAGATATAGATATGTACCATCTTCAGGTTTCACAATAAATTGCACTAATAAAATAGCAAAATAAAAGAGTAGTAACATTCTTGGTAGTCTTAAGTCTTTGATTGGTGGAAACTTTGGTACAGGAACACGCAATTTTTTTATAACAGGGAAATTAATTGTGATTAATAACCACGCTAAAATAAATGTCGACAAAAATAACATAGCAGGCATTGTATCTGTGAACATTTTCACAATATTTGCGGCCATTTCATTCGTAAATGTCGATTTAGTATTTGTTAATTTAGCCATTTGCTCTGATAATTCCACATTTTTATACACAGCCGACTTTAACTGCTTTAATGTATCTGTAATTAAATTAATACCTGTAAACTGCATATAAGCAACAATAATTCCAGCCATCGCTACCAACGTAGCTAAACTCGTCGCTAAAAACACTTCTGTTTTACTTCTTTTGTTATGCAATGTATAACCGATTGCGAGACCAATAATAGCAAATAAAGCACTAATCAACATTGCTAATATACCTACAATTAAGAAGTTCACCATTGTACCCGCTACAATGACAAGTAATCCACTTTTCCATGAATAACGATACACGTACAAAATAATCGGTAATGGAATAAACCATGTAAAAATAAGTGAAATGACAGGTAAACTACTTAGCAGTGTTAAAAGTACAAACATTGCGGCCATCATTGCACCTGTTGTTAGCTGCCGAACTTTAGGATCTTGCGTCATTTTTAATCTTCCTTTTTTGTTTCAACATGAATATTTTATCTGTTTATTGTACCATGTTTCCCAATTGCAAACAAAAAAGCAAATGACTACTTTCAAAAGACATATATTAGAAAATCGCATAAAAAAAAGACCAGGACAATATGCCCTAGTCTCTCTCAATTACTTATTTATCATCAGTTGTGAATGGAAGTAAAGCCATTACGCGTGAAGTTTTGATAGCAAGTGTTAATTTACGTTGGTATTTCGCACTTGTACCTGTTACACGACGAGGAAGAATTTTTCCTCGTTCAGAGATGAATTTTTTTAGTAAATCAACATCTTTGTAATCGATGTGTTTAATGTTGTTAGCAGTGAAATAGCAAACTTTACGGCGTTTGCGGCCTCCTCTACGTGGTGCCATAGTATATGTCCCCTCCTTGTTTAAATTTGTACACGATTAGAATGGTAAATCGTCATCTGAGATGTCAACTTTACCTTGATCATTTGGCATCGCAAATGGATCTTGTTCTACACGTGTATAGTTTTGTTGATTTGGTGATTGATTTTGCTGATAATTGTTTTGCTGTGGTGCTTGGTTATACGATTGACCGCCACCATACGATGGTTGGTCACCAAATTGTTGGTTCGTTTGTGGAGCACCGCCGCCTGCATTGCGAGGTTCTAAGAACTGTACGCTATCTGCAACAACTTCAGTTGTGTAAACTTTTTTACCATCTTGACCATCATAACTACCTGTTTGGATGCGACCCTCAACACCCGCTAAAGAACCTTTACGAAGGAAATTAGCTGTGTTTTCGGCTTGCTTACGCCAAACGACGATATTAATGAAGTCTGCTTGTCTTTCGCCTTGTTGGTTCGAGAATGTACGGTTTACAGCAAGTGTAAAACGTGCAACTGCTACACCAGATGGCGTATAACGAAGCTCTGGATCTTTTGTAAGTCTTCCAACTAATACAACACGGTTAATCATCAGAAATCAACCTCCTTATCTATTTTATATCGATGTTATTACTTTTCTTCTTCGCGAACAGCGATGTGGCGGATGATATCTTCGTTGATGTTAGCTAAACGAGTATACTCATCGATTGCCGCAGCTGGAGCAGTAACTTTCATGATTTGGTAGAAACCTTCACGGAAGTCATTGATTTCGTAAGCTAAACGACGTTTACCCCAATCTTTTGATTCATTAAGTTCTGCACCGTTTGAAGTTAAGATTGTGTTGAAACGTTCAACTAAAGCTGCTTTCGCTTCTTCTTCGATGTTTGGACGAATAATGTACATTAATTCGTATTTTCTCATTATTAAGCACCTCCTTATGGACTTAGGCCTAGACTCATTGAGTAAAGGCAAGGAGCTAGTATTTAATACTACTCACATCGTTAAATTGTAACATAGGGATATCCATAGTGCAATAACTTCATATCGAATATACTAAGAATAAAAGGAGATGATTTTTCATGGGAAATTTCGAAAAAGTCGGTGAATTTGAATTAAAAATCGAAGAAATCGTTAAACCTATGACACGATGGACAATCATTTTAACGCTATTTGTATTAGTTCTTCAATTTGTAATCCATCAAAATTTCAGATTTACGATTATCAATTTTCTAATCGGTACATTAATTGTCATTCTACTTTACATACTCTTTATGTTTTTACATGAAATTTGTCATCTCATTGGTTTTGTACTATTTGGACACGCTCCTTTAAAAAGTTTGAAAATGGGCGTGAACTTACAAATGGGTGTAGCTTATGCTACAACAACAAAATTAATGCCAAATAAAGCGATGCGAAAAGCACTTCTACTACCTTTTTGGGTGACAGGAGTAGTTCCTACTATTTGCGGCATTTATTTTGATTACACACCACTTACATTAGTGGGTGCTTGGCTTATGGTAGGTGCAATTGGTGATTTTTATATGTACAAACAATTAAAACGTATAGATGATGCCTACTATATTCAAGATGATACTGAGCATCCTAAACTACATTTCTATACAAAAAAACTCGAAACCGATTGATTTCGAGTTTTCTTTATTTTATACGTTGAATAAGAATTCCATTACATCGCCGTCTTGTACAACATATTCTTTACCTTCTAAACGTAAACGTCCAGCTTCTTTTGCTGCTGGTTTTGAACCATATTCTACTAAATCATCAAATGATACCGTTTCTGCACGGATAAATCCACGCTCAAAATCAGAGTGAATAATACCAGCACATTGTGGTGCTTTCATACCTTTACGGAATGTCCAAGCACGTACTTCTTGTACACCTGCAGTAAAGTATGTAGCTAAACCTAATAAGCTATATGCTGCTTTAATTAATTGATCTAAACCTGATTCTTCAATCCCTAATTCTTCTAAGAACATTGCTTTTTCTTCATCATCTAATTGTGCAATCTCTTCCTCAATCTTCGCACAAACAACGATTACTTCAGCGCCTTCTTTAGCTGCATATTCACGAACTTGTTTTACATATTCATTTTCTTCTGAATCTGATACTTCATCTTCAGAAACGTTCGCTACATAAAGAGCAGGTTTTAAAGTTAGTAGGCTTAAACCTTTTACAATTTTCTTTTCTTCATCTGTTAGTTCAACAGAGCGAGCTGGCATTTCGTTCGCAAAAGCATCTTTTAGCTTTTCAAGAACTGCTGCTTCTTCCATTGATTCTTTATCTTTTTGTTTCGCTAATTTACTTACTTTTGCGTAGCGTTTATCCACAGATTCTAAATCAGCTAGGATTAATTCTAAGTTAATTACTTCGATGTCGCTGATTGGATCTACTTTACCTGCTACGTGTGTAATATTCTCATCTTCAAAGCAGCGAACTACTTGTGTAATCGCATCTACTTCACGAATATGAGATAAGAATTTATTTCCTAAACCTTCACCTTGGCTAGCGCCTTTTACAATACCCGCGATGTCTGTAAATTCAAAAGAAGTTGGAACTGTTTTCTTTGGTTCAACTAATTCTGTTAATTTATCAAGACGTGCATCAGGTACTTCCACGATTCCTACGTTTGGATCAATTGTTGCGAATGGATAGTTTGCAGCAAGTGCTCCTGCTTTTGTAATTGCATTAAATAATGTTGATTTACCTACGTTTGGTAAACCGACAATACCGGCTGTTAAAGCCATATATGTCACAACCCTTCAGTTTGTTTGTTTTCAAATTTTCAACTCGTCTTATTATAGTGACTTCTATCGTAAAAGTCTAATTGTCTTCTGGATTCGCTTGTACAAGTACTTTTTTCATTTTTTTCTCAAATTCACGACGTGGAATCATCACGCTATGTTGACATCCAACACATTTAATTCGAATGTCTGCACCTAATCGAATAATCTTCCATTCGTTTGTGCCACATGGATGTGCTTTTTTCATTTCAACGATATCGCCTAAATTATACACTTTTGCTTGCACTCTTATTTTTCCTCCTCTTTATTTTTTGTAGTATCTCGTTCATAAACCATCATTTTAGGATATGGAATTTCAATATGATTTTCATCAAAAATTTCTTTAATATCTTTACGTATTAAATTAGCTGTAGCAAAGTGACGCATTGGTAATGTTTCGACTGACATACGTAATGTAATTTCTGCTCCATTCACATTTTGAACACCTAATAAATTAGGTCGTGTCACGACATCTTCATAACGTTCCACTAAACCGTCTAGATATTCTTCAATTAACCGTTCAGCTTTGTTGATATCTGCATTGTATGCCACACTAATATCCACAATTGCAACGGAGTTATTCACAGAGCAGTTAACAACTTCTAAAATGGAGCCATTCGGAATAATATTTATCTCGCCTTCAATTCCACGAATTTTTGTAGTGCGTAATCCAATTTCAATAACTGTTCCCTGTACTCCAGCAACTTTAATGAAGTCCCCAACACCAAATTGATCCTCAAATATAATGAAGAACCCTGTAATAACATCTTTTACTAAACTTTGCGCACCGAATCCAACTGCTAAACCAACAATACCAGCTCCTGCCAATAATCCAGCAACTTTTACTTGCATAACAGATAAAATGGCTAAAATGGCTGTAAAGTACACAACATACGTAATGACGCTTTGAAGTAATTTCAAAATCGTTTCATATCGACGTTCACGCTGCTGCGTCATTTTTGCAGGTGCGTGAATCCGTAAATCAAATGCTTTTTTTATCATATGATTTCCGAGCTTTACTAAAATAATTGAACAAATTGTAATGGCAATAATTTTTAACAATCCTGTTCCTAATGCCACCCACATATCCTCATCTGTTAGCTTATTCATAACCCATTTATATAATTGACTTTTGGCATCTCCATACAAATTAGACAAATAAAATCCCTCACTTTCACTCGTTTGATTATATAAAAATTATGTTATAGATGCGATAAATCACTATGGAGATTTTATAAAATTTTAATTTAAGTCAAACGATTCCTTTAATTGTGCAGAAGATTTTATTGCACTGCTTTTTATATCCTATTACTTTTCAAGTATTTCTAAAATGCGTTCTAAATCGTCTTCTGAGAAAAATTCAATTTCAATTTTCCCTTTTTTCTTTCCTTTTGTGATTACAACACTTGTTCCAAAGACATCACGCAATTGATCTTCACGCTCTTGTAAAAATAAATCCTTTTTAGGTTTTTCTTTCGTTTCACGTGAAACATCTTCATTATATTGTTGAACAAGCGCTTCTAACTGACGAACATTTAATCCTTGTTGAACAACTTTAGCTGCTACTTGTGAAATGAGCTTATTGCGTTTTAAACCTAGTAATGTACGACCATGTCCTGGTGTAATTATTTGTTCTGCTATTAATTGTTGAACATCTTTTGGTAACGATAGTAAGCGAACTTGATTCGCAATATAGGGACGGCTTTTTCCTAAACGCTGTGCCAATTTTTCTTGTGTAAAATTCAAGTTCTCCATTAAATTTTGATAGGCCTCTGCTTCTTCCAATGCTGTTAAATCTTCACGCTGTAAATTTTCTAAAATAGCTAACTCCATCATTTGTTGTTGATCGAATTCGCGAATAATTGCCGGAATTTCTTTTTGCAAAGCCATTTTAGCAGCTCTAAATCGTCGTTCTCCTACAACTAGTTCATAGCCTTTTCCTTGTTTACGAACAACTACTGGTTGTAAAACCCCATGTTCTTTAATTGATTCTGCTAATTCTTCTAGCGCTTCTTTTTTAAATTCTTTACGTGGTTGATACGGGTTTGGTTTAATATCACGTACTGGAATCTTCTCAACTTTTTCCCCTGCAACTACTTCATCTGTATTAAATAAGGCATTTAATCCTTTTCCTAAACCTTTAGCCAATCTGATTCACTTCCTTTGCTAATTCTAAATAAACGAGCGCACCTTTTGATTTTGCATCATATTCTAAAATAGATTCGCCATGACTTGGTGCTTCACTCAAACGAACATTTCTTGGAATAACTGTTTGATAAACTTGATTACCAAAAAATTGACGCACTTCATCTGCTACTTGTGTGCTTAAGTTTGTTCTTATATCAAACATTGTGAGTAAAACACCAGCAATTTTCAAATCTTGATTCAAATGTTTTTGTACTAATGTAATTGTGGATAATAACTGACTCAAACCTTCTAAAGCATAATATTCACATTGCACTGGAATCATTACTTCATCCGATGCTGTCAGTGCGTTTAACGTTAATAATCCTAAAGATGGTGGACAATCAATTACAATATAATCAAACTGATCCTTTATTTCTTCTAACGCTTTCTTTAAACGCGATTCACGTGAAATAATAGAGACTAATTCAATTTCTGCACCTGCAAGCGCGATTGTCGTCGGTACAATGGATAGATTAGATGTATTGGTTTTATGTATAACTTGATTGATGTGTACATCTCGAACTAATACGTCATAAATAGATTGTTCGATTGTACTTTTATCCACACCTAATCCACTTGTTGCATTTCCTTGTGGATCTAAATCAACAATTAAAACACGTTGTCCTAAACTAGCCAAACCTGCACTCAAATTAATCGTTGTGGTTGTTTTACCAACACCGCCTTTTTGATTAGCCATCGCAATTACACGTACCATATAAATTCCACCATCCCTTAATTGTCTGTATTTTCTATATTCTATCAAATTTTTTTCAGTATAAGTATATGAAAAAGGGAAACAGCTCATATGTCTGCTTCCCTTTTACGCAATTTATTTTTTATTTTTTGGTATCTTTACAGTAATTTGATAATACTCATCATGTTCTTCTTCTTCTGCTTTTACATCAATACCTGTTTTATTAACAAGGGTTAATGATTCACGAATTGTATTTAAAGCAATACGAACATCACGACTAACAGACTTCCTTTTAACACGTGGTTTCTTCACCTTTTCAATTGGCTCTAGAATTTCACGAATCCGCTGTTCTAACTGACGCACATTGTAGTCTTGTTCCTTAATTTCTTCTAATAATTGCAATTGCAATTCTTCATTTTTCAAAGGAACTAATGCACGAGCATGACGCTCAGAGATTTCACGTTTTAAAATAGACTCTTTAATTTGCTCAGGTAATTTTAATAGACGCAATTTATTTGCGACAGTCGATTGGCCCTTACCTAAACGTTGCGCTAACGCTTCCTGTGTTAATTCATGTAGCTCTAGCAACTGTTGAAATGCTTGTGCTTCTTCAATTGCTGTTAGTTCTTCTCGTTGAAGATTTTCGATTAATGCGACAGAAGCAGTCTCTTTATCTGACATCTCTCGAATAATAGCTGGGACTTCCACCCATTGTAATGACTTCATCGCACGATATCGGCGTTCACCTGCAATGATTTCGTAATCACCATTCTCCATTGTTCGTACAACAATTGGTTGAATAATCCCATGTGTATGAATTGTTCGAGCTAATTCTTCAATTTTGGAGTCATCAAAAATTGTACGTGGCTGGAAACGGTTCGGATGAATTTTACTAATTGGTAAGTTTAGCACATTTTCAGCTGACTCTTTCGTTACAGTTTTATCGCCGCCACCAAAAATACGTGATAAAGCACTTTTCAAGTTTAGCACCACCTTTTAACGATTATTTCAAGTATATCCTCATTCCACATCATTGTGATAAGTCGATTTTATGTCTGTTTTGTTGCGCAATACCTCTATTATAGTTTCTTTCTACAAAAAAAGTAAGATGACATATCGTTTCACATGAAACATTCGTTATTTAATAGGAGATTTATTCGGTGTTCCAGGTTTTCTTGGATATTTTTTTGGTGTTGCTTTTACTTTATCAAATACATAAATGGTACGTTCACTTTCCTCAACAGGTAACTCAAAAGCAACATGATGCACTAATTTACCACCTAATATAGTAATCGCTTTTTTAGCATCTTTTAATTCATCATCACCACTTGCAGCTTTCAATGCAAGGAATTTACCGCCTTCTTTAACAAGAGGTAAGCATAGTTCTGATAATACAGATAAACGTGCCACAGCTCTAGCAGTTACAAGCTCAAATTTTTCGCGGTATTGAGGATTTTGACCAAATTCTTCTGCTCTTGCATGTACAAATTCCACATGATCTAAACCAATCTCATCGCTTAAATGATTCAAGAATTGAATACGTTTATTCAAAGAATCCACAATCGTAATGTGTAAATGTGGATAACAAATTTTAATTGGTAAACTTGGGAAACCAGCCCCTGCACCTACATCACATACAGTTGTAACTTTTGTAAAATCAAAATGGAAACTTGCACTAATTGAATCGTAGAAGTGCTTTAGGTAAACAGATGGTTCATCTGTAATCGCTGTAAGATTCATTTTTTCATTCCATTCAACTAAAATTTCAAAGTAGCGACGGAATTGTTGAATTTGTTTTTCTGATAACTCAATACCTTGTTCTTTTAACGCTTGTATAAACTGTTCCTCGTTCATATTGTTCCCCTCTCATCTCGACTAAATTGATTTATGATTGTGCGATTTTAGCAATTTTACCTTGTTCAATATACACTAATAAAATTGAAATATCGGCTGGATTTACGCCTGAAATTCGTGATGCTTGTGCAACAGTTAATGGACGAATCTCTTTTAGCTTTTCACGTGCTTCTGTCGCAATTCCTGAAATGGCATCGTAATCAATTTGCTCTGGAATTTTCTTACCTTCCATTTTCTTAAGTTTTTCAACTTGTTGTAAAGCTTTTTCAATATAACCTTCGTACTTCACTTGAATTTCTACTTGTTCTTTCACATCTTCAGGTAATTCAGGAGCTTCTGTCACTTTAGCAACAAAATCATAATTTAATTCTGGACGTTTTAATAAATCTGTTCCATGAATACCATCTTTTAAAGGACTACTGCCCATTTCAGTTAAAGCTTCATTGACAAGACGTGGTTTTATGCCAAATTCAGCTAGACGATTAATTTCAGCTTTTACTAACTCACGCTTTTCAACAAATTTGTTATAACGCTCTTCAGAAACAAGACCTAATTCAAAAGCTTTTTCTGTTAAACGCATATCTGCATTATCGTGACGTAGTAATAAACGATATTCTGCACGTGATGTTAATAAACGATACGGTTCATTTGTACCTTTTGTAACTAAGTCATCAATTAAAACACCGATATAAGCATCTGCACGACCTAAAATAACTTCTTCTTTACCTAATACGCGCGCTGCTGCATTAATACCAGCCATCATTCCTTGACCTGCTGCTTCTTCATAACCAGAAGTACCATTAATTTGACCTGCTGTGTATAAGTTTTTAATCTTTTTCGTTTCAAGTGTTGGCCACAATTGTGTAGGAACTACTGCATCATACTCAATCGCATAACCTGCACGCATCATTTCAGCTTTTTCTAATCCTGGGATTGTCTCAAGCATTTTACGTTGAATATGTTCAGGTAAACTTGTGGATAAACCTTGTACATAAACTTCTTGTGTATTACGTCCTTCTGGTTCTAAGAACAGTTGGTGACGTGGTTTATCATTAAAACGTACAATTTTCGTTTCAATTGATGGACAATAACGTGGACCTGCACCTGTAATCACACCTGTGAACATTGGTGATGAATCTAAGTTATCATTAATAATTTGATGTGTTTCAGGACTTGTATATGTTAACCAACATGGAATTTGATCCATAATGAATTCAGTTGTTTCAAAACTGAATGCACGTGGCTCTTCATCGCCTGGTTGAATTTCTGTTTTTGAGTAATCAATTGTTTTACTATTTACGCGAGGTGGCGTACCTGTTTTAAAACGAACCATTTCAAACCCTAAATCACGCATATTATCTGCTAATTTAATCGATGGTTGTTGATTATTTGGACCTGATGAATATTTTAAGTCGCCAATAATAATTTCGCCGCGTAAAAATGTACCTGTTGTAATAACAACTGTTTCTGCACGATATACAGCACCAACTTGTGTAATTAATCCTTTAATTTCACCATCTTCAACGATTAACTCGTCTACCATTGCTTGGTGAATTGTTAAATTATCTTGTTCTTCTAATAATTGTTTCATAGCTTGTTGATATAAAACTTTATCTGCTTGCGCACGTAATGCACGTACAGCTGGACCTTTACCAGTATTCAGCATACGCATTTGAATATGAGTTTGGTCGATGACTTTTCCCATCGCGCCTCCCATTGCGTCAATTTCACGAACGACAATTCCTTTTGCCGGTCCACCAATTGATGGATTACATGGCATAAAAGCAATCATATCTAAATTAATTGTTAAAACGAGTGTTTTTGCTCCCATACGTGCTGAAGCATAAGCAGCTTCTACCCCTGCATGACCTGCTCCTACTACGATGACATCAAACGTGCCTGCTTCAAATGTGTTTGGCATGTTCGTACTTCCCTTCTTTTTTAAAAATAAATTTATTTTCCTAAACAGAATTGTGAGAATAACTGATTTAATAAACTTTCTTGCATTGTATCGCCGATAATTTCTCCAAGGATTTCCCATGTACGTGTTACATCAATTTGAATCATATCCACAGGCACATCTGCCTCTGCTGCATTAATCGCATCTGTGATACGATCTAATGCTTGATGCAGTAACGCAATATGACGTGAATTCGATACATACGTAGCATCTCCGGCATCAATTGAACCTTCAAAGAACATCGAAGAAATTGCTTCCTCTAAAGCGTCTACACCTTCTTCATTTAAAATAGATGTTGTAATCACACGACGATCCTTCGCTAAAGTCTTCACTTGATCTAAATCGATATTTTGTTCTAAATCTGTTTTATTTACAACGACAATATAATTCATATCTTGAATTGTTTCGAAAAGACGTAAATCTTCGTCTGTTAATGCTTGATTATAATTTACAACAAATAAAATGAGATCTGCTTCATGTAATACTTGGCGTGAACGTTCTACACCAATACGTTCTACAATATCTTCTGTTTCGCGAATACCTGCTGTATCCACAAGACGAAGTGGCACACCACGAACATTGACATACTCTTCAATGATATCACGAGTTGTTCCGGCAACATCTGTTACAATTGCTTTATTTTCTTGTACTAAACTATTTAAAAGTGATGATTTCCCCACATTTGGACGTCCTAAAATAACTGTGGATAAACCTTCACGTAAAATCTTACCTTGTGAAGAAGTTTGTAATAACTTTTCGATTTCACCTTTTACCCAATTTGATTTTTCAAGCATGAGTGGAATTGTCATTTCTTCCACATCATCATATTCTGGATAATCAATATTTACTTCAACTTGTGCCAACACTTCGATTAGTGCTTGGCGTAACTGTGTAATCAAACGAGACAATTTTCCGTCCATCTGTCCTAAAGCTACATTCATCGCGCGATCTGTTTTCGCACGAATTAAATCCATTACTGCTTCTGCTTGAGATAAATCAATTCGCCCATTTAAAAATGCGCGTTTTGTAAATTCGCCTGGTTCAGCCATGCGTGCACCGTTTCGTAAAATAAGTTGAAGTACACGATTCACAGTAACGAGACCACCATGACAGTTAATCTCAACTACATCCTCACGTGTAAAAGTTTTTGGCCCCTTCATAATTGAAACCATGACTTCTTCCACAACTTGTCCACTATCCACTTCTTTTAAATGACCATAATGAATTGTGTGAGATGGTGCTTCCATCAAACTTTTTCCACTCGGGGAATGAAATACACGATCAGCAATTGCAAATGCCTCTTCACCACTAATGCGTACAATCGCAATCGCCCCTTCTCCTGGTGGCGTAGAAATTGCCGCAATTGTATCAAATTCAAACATCTTTTGAATCCTCCTTGGATCTAATTTTCCGTAATTCACTAATGATATATGTTAACATAAATTCTTTTTTCACTACACTCATATTACTTCAAAAAATAAAGAGTCCTTCTCCGTAAAAACGTGAGAAGGACTCTTTCACAATCCTTTAATACTTATGAGCGAATCGGTTCAATTACTAAATGGCGACGGTTCGCGTCACCTTCAGAAAAAGTATCCACATCCAAACGTCTCGCTAACGAATGATGAATAATTTTTCTTTCACTAGATGGCATTGGTTCTAAATCAATACGTTTACCTGTGGATACAGCTTGATCAGCTAAACGATGTGCCAATTCAATTAATGCTTCTCTACGCTTTTGGCGATAGTTTTCCACATCTAATTCTAAAGTAAGGTAACGCGTTGCATATTTTTGTACAACTAACTGTGCAACTAGTTGAAGTGAGTTCAATGTTTGACCTCGTTTTCCAATTAACAGTGCTGCTTTCTCGCTTGATAATTGAATATGAATTGTTTTCTGCTTTTGTATAACATCCATTTGCAAGTCATGGATATCCATTTGCTTTACGATAGACTCAATATACGTTTTTGCTTCTTCAATTGCACGGGTGTCATCATGCTTTATTTGAACTTCTTCTTTTTCCACAGGGTTATCTACAGTTTGTGGATGAGCTTCATCATTTTCTACTTCTTCAATTTCTGGTTCAACCAATATTAATTTCTCTTTTACATGAACATGTGCATCGCGCGCACCAATGCCTAAAAAACCCTTTTTAGGCTCCTGTAAAATTTCTATTTCTACTTGGTCATGGGTCAAATCAAGTTTTTTCAAAGCATTCGCAACAGCTTCTTCCACTGTTTTCGCGACTTGGATCGATTCTTTCAATTGGGCCCCTCCTGTTGTTCGCAGGATGAAGTAATGTAGAAATCTTTTTAGTGATCGCCCCTGCGAGTCAATTCATTTTCTCTATTTTATCATGCTTATTCTGCTTAACTCTAGTAGTTCTCTTCAAAAATTTAGAGATTTTTAAAACATGTTCTAAACTCTTTTTTACTTCTTCAAAATTCATTGTGGCCGCCGGTTTTCTGGCGATAATGACGTAATCCATATCTTGACGTAACTCAAGATCTAGCTCGTGAAAGCTTTGTCGGATATAACGTTTAATTTGGTTTCGTGTTACGGCATTCCCTAACTTCTTACTCACAGATAAACCGATACGAAACTGTTCTTGCTCTTCTTTTGCTAAACCGTAAACAACAAATTGACGATTCGCAAAAGATTTACCTCTTCGAAATACTTTTTGAAAGTCATGTTCTGACTTCACTCTACGACTTTTTTTCATCGTTCACCTGCTCAACAATTATTGAATAGAGGTGTCCGTGCCAAAAATTGACACGAACCTCTCAAAAGAAAAAGACCACTGATGTTGGTCAGTGGACTTGCTTATGCTGATAATACTTTTCTACCTTTACGACGACGAGCTGCTAATACGCGACGACCGTTTTTAGAACTCATACGAGCACGGAAACCATGCACTTTGCTATGTTTACGTTTTTTTGGTTGGTATGTGCGTTTCATTGTGTAATACACCTCCTGTTGAAAGTCTAAAGTCCATTTATAAATGCTACAGACAGTCTTGCACATTATAGCGTTTTTATAAATAGTTTGTCAATACGGATCCCAAAAAGTCTGCTTCAAAAATACCCTGATTTTCATTGCTGAATAACAAATGAAATTTATCCACAAATCTCATTTTGGTTATACAGAAGGCTTGTGACTAAAAATTTTCAGATATTTTTTATCCACAGGCATTATCTACAAGTTTTTCACAAATTAATACCCTGTGGATAAAGTTATTCGAACAATAAATTCTTTCTGTGGATAAGTGCTTTAAATACTGATATATCAATCATTAAAGAACTTCCATTTTGTTGAAATGTTTGTATACAATTTTTCCCTTAATTCTATTTATCCACAATTTTCCACAACCTGTGGATAAAGTTATTTGCAACCTCTTAACAACACTTATCCACAGGTTGTTGCTATTGTGTATAATTCTATTTTCATGTATATTAAACATTGCGCTTTTATTTACATAAAAATTAA
>NZ_CP126690.1:0-67393 GCF_030219945.1 Kurthia sp. YJT4
GAGGTTCGCCATAATTTCGACGCTGCGATTGAATGCGCACCAAAGTTAGCAGAAATTATTTACCCTAAAAAAGGTATTGTACCTCCACATGGTGAGGAGTATCTTCGACAACCTGAAAAAGATTTCTATATAATCGGTGCGAAAAGCTTTGGTAGGGCATCCACATTCTTCTTAACAACTGGTTATGAGCAGGCTCGTTCTGTGGTTGCTTATTTAACTGATGATATAAGTGCATCGAAAGAAATCAAAATAACATTACCTTCGCAATGGTATGAAGGTTTGGAATAACCTTGAATAATTCACTCTAGACATGAGGCTCGTATCGCTTGGTATATGCGTTTTATGTTTACGTTAAAAGGGACTCGTGTCGCATGGTACACGCGTTCCTTTTATTTAACTTCCTAGCAAAAGTAGATGAAATGAAATAAGGCAGTAAATGAGGGAAGAAACATGAACATTGATTATATATCGGATTTACATCTGGATTTTTACGTGGAACCTGAGGGAAATCAGGAAAAATATACAGCTAAAACGCGTGACTTTTTACAAAAGCTACTACCAGAAACGTTAGCAGAGGTGCTTGTGATTGCTGGTGATCTGTCGCATTTTAATCAGCAGTCGTTTGATACGCTACAGTTTTTCAGTGAGTACTACAAGCAGGTGTTTTTCGTTTTTGGCAATCACGATTATTATTTAATTTCAAAAAAGCAGCGCCGCAAGTATCATGAAACAAGCAGCGAGCGTGAGACAGAGCTACTTGAAATGATTGTAAGCCTACCGAATGTACAGGTGCTACAAGATTTCGACGTTTATACAGTCAACGGTGTTCGGTTTGCAGGCTCAACTAGCTGGTATCCATTAGAAACCTTTGAGCAGCAGACCTATTTTAAGCAAACGTCAAATGATTCGGTAATGATACATGGACTAAAAATTGAGGAGCTGCATCATCAGGAAATGGCTATGTATGAACAAATGCCTGAAGTAGACCTGCTCGTAACGCATATACCGCCGATTCTACTTGATAGCCATCGTAAATATGGAAGCAGTGCATGTTATGTAAATGAGTTAAAGGAGATAAAAGCATCTATCTGTATCTTTGGACATTGTCATGAGCAGCAGGTGTATGAAAAGGCAGGCATACTATTTGCGATTAATGCACTTGGCTATCCGAAGGAAGGGCTAATGGGGAGGATTCGCACGGTGTCTGTAGGTGGGTGATAATATAGATATACGAATATATCCATATATTTATATACCCATATACGAATTTCATTTATTAGAAGAGCCACGAACTGCTAAACGTTGACTTGCCTTCACTCAAAGCATACAATGAACGTGCGATAGATTCTGTTCGAGAATCTCATGTAGTGCAGCGCCTGGATTGGCTACCAGGCGTTTTTTATTTGTGTAAAAACGAGCATGTATCCATAATACACGGCTTTATTTCTTCGATTTATTTTGTAAATACTGGTCTAATAATGTATTGGTAGTAGTTTTTAAGGTAACACTGATTACTGCCAACCAAATGTACCACCCTTGCCATCTTTTGTACCAGTAGTTGCCAAGAAATGTACCAGTGTGTGTCAATAAGTTTACCATTACTCGTTCGAAGTCAGGCTTTATACCGAACGGCGGGCATGATAGCCTCGTTTGGCAGAGCCAGCATGTACATAGCTGGTTCTCTGGCGCAAGAATCATGCCCGCAGAGGCTCGGTGTCAAGCCACGTGAGTTTGCCTTGAATTAGCAAGGATAAACGGCTATTTTAGCGTGTTGGTACATACGTTTGCACTGTGTGGTAAATACCTTGGCATTCGGTGGTAAAAAAGATGTCACACGTGGTAAAAAATTGTGGCAGTAATCAAACACCATGTAAGCAGTGCTTTTCTTGTAGCCGATTGCTGTACAATTGTTCGATTGTACGCTGTTCGAATGGCTGTGTATACTGCCCAGGAGCTTTTGATAGCGAGAGGTTCTCGTTTCTTGTATCCGGAGATAATTTTTTCAAAGTTTATTTGCCTACTAAATTAATTTGTAGTTTCGATCATAATATTAAAAAAAAGGGGGTTTTAAAATGGCTTCACTTTACGTAAATATAGGACGGAAAATACAAGACTATTTAAATATCCAGCAAATTTCTGTTAGCGATTTTGCAGAGCGATGTCACGTTATACCGCAAGTACTGAATCAAATTTTTCAAGGACGTAAAGCATTAAGCGTAGCAGAAATACAGCAAATTGCATGTGTACTAAACATATCTACAAATGAGCTTTTAGGTGATCTTCATCACAATTTCAGCCCCCTAGATGCTATGTCTTCTATAATAGCTAAGGTAGAAAATGAGCACACCCAAGAGAAGCTGCATTTTCTCGATTATGTAATGGAAAAGATGCTTCAAATTGAAGCAATCGCGAAATGAGGTAAGTATGGAAGTGAATCAATCCATAGTAAATCGTATAAAATCAGTGTTACAACTACAAAGAAAAACTTCTCAAAATTTAAGTGAAGAGACAGGTATTCAGCAAATGTTAATAGAACTGATGCTATTAGGCGAGCGAAGAATATATCCAAATGAGTTAATCGCAATTACAGTAGCTTTGAATGTGGAGGTAAAGGCTTTGTTAGAACCTAGAGATCAGCAGACCCCTTTGCAAATTGTACTTAACGGGGAATTAACGAATCGTCGTTCAAAGCGCGCGTTCGAATCAGTACTTTATGCAATTGAGGATTATATTACGATGAAGCAGGAGTATGGAAAAGATGGAAATACTAGATAAAGAAATAGTTGTAGCAAATGTAAAGTTATTTATCCAAGCTAACGGCTATTCTAAGCAGTCCTTTGCGAAAAAGCTGAACATACCTTGTTTAGCATTAGATCAAATCTTAGCCGATAAAATGCTAGAAAAAGAATTACACAAGCATCCGTCATTGTTCATTTCAAGAAGCCATACAATACCTTCTTTTGTTATGAATGAATAATTTAAAGGCACTTAAAATGTAGTAAGAAGTGGTTTGTAATTTTTAAAGCTTTAAATTCTGTATCAATTCGTCCCGAATAATATACAATAAAAGGGACGAGGTGATAAAAATGAAGCGAATTTCTATTCAAGCAAAGCTAGAGGAAATCATTGATACACTGGAAAAAGGATCATTAGTGAGTGCTCATGACTTTTTAGAGGTGGGGAATTATGAAGCCGTTAAGCGTGCATTGGTTAGACTTTGTGATGAAGGTAAATTAAAACGCGTATTACGTGGCTTATACCAAACCCCTAATTATAATGCCTTTTTGAAAAAGGATATTGGCATTTCACCCAAAAAAGTTGCTGAAAAGCTAGCCGAAAAATTTGGTTGGACGATTGCACCAGCAGAGGATACAGCATTAAATGAACTCGGCCTGTCAACGCAGGTGCCAGCGAAATGTACGTTTATCAGCCATGGTCCAACAAAGAAATATACACTTGATAACGGCATTGATATTTATTTCAAGCATAAAACGAATAAAGAAATTTCAAAGCTGACAACGAAGGAAGCAAGTGTCATTGAAGCGATTCAAACGATTTCACCAGAGCATATGAATAACCAAATTCGAAAGTTTTAGAGTGGGGAAAGTCTATGCGTTACTGGATTTATGACGAAATTAAAACGATGAAAGACGAGCGAGATGATTTATGATTCAATTAGTGATTTTTCTAATCAATAGAAATATAAAAAGAAAATGAGACCACTTCTTAGCGAAGTGAACTCATTGTGATTCGTCTGCTTTAGTATGAAATGGTTTTTCTTCGTAGTTCGTCACATCGTATTGCCCAATGGTTTGATACTTTGCAGAATCTACTTCAACCGGGTTTGTTACATCAGATGAATTTAAACTTAAAGCATCTGTAATAATGCTATGTAAATAACTAGGCTCAGGTGCTTCATCGATAGCAGCCATGACAAGTGCATTGCGTAAATAGCCTGAGTTTTGAGAAAGAAGCTCTGCATTGAATGTTAATTTATTTTTATCAGCAAATAGCTTCATGAAGATTGAAACAGCTCGTGTATTTCCTTCACGATAAGGATGTACACGCCAAATATCCGTCATAAATTTTGCAAACTGGGAAGGGAGCTGTGAATTTTGATGTGTCCAGTTTATTTGTTCAGCCCATTTAAAAATCACTTTTAAATCATGAACGATTTGATCTTTATCGCTATACGTAATCGATAGTCCATTTAAGACTTTTTCACTCTTATAAATATTAATTGTTCGAAATTCACCGGCCCAATCATAAAGGTCTTCGAATAAGAAACGATGAATCGTTTGTAAGCATGTATAGTCGCTAAAATCTAAATCATCCATAATGGTTTGAATGTCGATGATACCCGCAATTAATAGTTGAGCTTCAACATCAATAAGTTCCTGTTCGTCTACAATATTGAGCTTATTAATTAATACGCTAGAATTTGGATAAACGTATGGATCCATTTAATTTGATCCCTTTGCGTATTTTTGAAGAATGGCTTGTTTTAATTGTCCTGAAGTGACCTGACCATTTTCATATTGGTTTAATAAGTTTTGTGTGAAAGTAGTTGGTTTTCCTCCATCGAGAGCTGCCATACCTACCGCAAATTGAACTTGTTTTTGTCGTTCTAGGCGTGAATTATATTTCATGCGATACACCCCTTTATAAATAATAAGTTCATTATACCATATTCCCTTCGTTTTCATTCCAGTTGGATAGCTCCGAAACGAATCGAAAGGTATAACGGTTCATGGAATATCATTTCGCGAAGCCTGAGCCTGCATTACATAATATAAAGATGGAATGCTAAAAGTGAGTTTCTTCTATTATATAGTGTTATAAATATGGCTTCTCGCCGTTCAGTACTTGCTGCTTCACTTCTTTAAACTTAGCCACCAGTTCTTCACCACTAAAACCAGCCGCAATCAGTTCTTCCAGTAGGTTCTCCGCAAAATCTTCATCCACTTTGAAAACCGGTTTAATCACTAGCTGTCCCTCATGTAATTCAATCGTTACTTCCTCACCAATCTGAAGCGTGTCATAGTATTCTTTCGGGATCACTAAATGACGCTGCGCCGAAACTTTGATTGTTTTACTTTTAATGCTTTGATTATTCATCATATATCATTCCTTATTTTTAAGTAGTAAGTAGTTATCTATCATTTAATAATTAATTACTATAAATGATAAAAAATAACAATTTATAAATTAGTTATAAGTAAAAAATGAACCTTTCTTCAATAACAAAAAAGATTCCTTCTAGGACGCTTAAAATTCTTTTTTCAACCTTAAAAAATAATGCTTGTTTAAGGTTGATTATGTTATAATAAAACAAACGTAAGTTCTCATCTAATTCAATTGAATTAACAGAAGAAAACATTTCAAAAGTAGAAATTTCTACTTTTGAAATTTCTACTCGAAATAAGAGGGAGGAGGTCATATATAATGGAAGAAACTCTGTTTTCGTTGCAGCAATATAAAATGACGAAGCAAAAAGATGAGATGCTGCAAAAAATTCAACAACAGAAGCTGGTGCAATATCAATCTGATTTTAAACAGTTCCATGCGTTTTGTGATGAACACTTATTAAAGCTGGATTTTGAATCGTTAGAATTGTATCTTCATCATTTAATTACTCAGCAACAAGTCCGATTATCGACATTTAACCGACGCTTAGCCGGTGTGAAGTACTGGTTAGTGCATGAATACGGATTTCAATTCACCTCAGAGCACGAGGCAAGTGTGAAATTACTGCGTAGCTTATACGATCAAGAGGAGTATTTACGTTTAAAGCCGATGCGTGGGAAAAGAGCTGAAAAGCAAAGTGATGTACTGCGACTCATTGATCGGTACGATACCGATAAGAAAAGTGATATGCGCAAGCGTGCGATTTGTCTAGTGAATTTGATTACAGCGAATCGGCCGTCTGAAATGGTCCGGTTAAAAGTGAGTGACTTCGATTTAGAAAATCGTACAGTTCAAGTAATGATGGTCAAGCAGGGTGAGATGAAAGAAAAACGCCTGACGCTAGAGTGCGTGCAGGCGATTCGAAACTATATCGTGGCATGCGAATTAATGCCAGAGGATTATTTCGTCGGAGCTGCCGATAAATGGGGCAACCATACGAGCAGGCAAATTAGTGAGGTCAGTTACAATCAAGCCATTCAAAGCTGGCTCGGCTTTGCGCCGTACACGTTCCGAAAAACGCAGATTACGGCGATGTACCAAAAGGGTGCGGACATTCCGACGATTGCTAAGCAATCTGGCCATAAGTCACATCAAACGATTATGGAACATTATATTAAGCTGAAATCGGATGACGTGGATGAATTTTTATAAAATTTATTTTTTATCGTATGAATCAAGCCTATATAATAGTAGAAACTATAATCAAAAGCGGAGCTATCTATGAAAGTACTGAAGTCGGTGCAAGATGTAACACCATTTTTCAGTAGAACGGGCGTACAAAACGTGGTTTCTGATGTGTTGAAATCAGCGGATTTGGACCGTTAGTTGGATGTAGCCAAGATGCTGCATGTACAAATGAACACTTCTTTTCTCATTTGTATGCAAATATTTCCGTTTTAAAGTACATGAAAAGGCATGGTGCTTCTTTTGAAAGACCATGCCTTAATTGCTAAGTTTTAATGTTGCCTGCCAACGTCCAGCGCTCGAAGTCTGGAATCAGTATGGGCTTTTTATGTTGTCCGCCAACGTCTGGCACGCGTAGTCCAGATAAACATATCAGGTTTTTACGATGCTTAGCCATCACTTGTTAGTATTAGTATATCGCAATTAAGTTAAAGGATTAAATATAAATCTAATGTTTTACGTTTACACATAACAAAAGTAGGAATTTCTACGTTTGCTACGTATTCTTTGATTGGGATTTTCAGACCAAAAAAAGACACTAGCAACATAGTTACTAGTGTCTTAAATCATTTAAATTAAAACTCGGCGTAATAAGTTTCCCCATTACCCCTACAACCGAAAACGGTTATTTCCTTACTATTTATAATAAATTTTTTGACTGATAAAGTCAACCGATGAACCTTATTTTTCATCTAAATGTATAATGATTTTTTCGAAAAATGTAAAAGTAGAAATTAAAGCAAGATTTTTCTCATAATAGGACTTGTTTCTTTTGCAGCGTTGTAGTAGTGAAAATAGGTCTGAAAATGTGTGTTTTTTCATTCCGGAACTTGTTATATATTCCTCGTAGATAAATAGTAAAAGTACTAAGTCATGGACACGATGATTCTTTAACTTCTTATTTCTTACATCTCGGCCAATTGTATGAACTTGTAAAAGAAAATCACTAGCTAACTCCGTCTTTTTTGAACGTCCCGGTTCGGCAATATTCATTAAAATAGGCGTACTATGGGCAGCTGCATTTCGAATGTTTTTAATGTGTTTTAAGCCAATGTTTAGTTTTTTATAATACGCGTCATTTTTCTTATTTTGCAAATAATAATATTCAACAAAACGCACGAATTGGCCAAAGCTTACGCATTCCATAAACACCCATATAGGTAGCTTTTGGTGATGACGATCATACATTTTTTTTGCATAACTAGTGTAGGACCCCATTTTCCCAATATATTTTTCAACAGTAGTAGGTATAGTATCCAAATAATCAAGAATAATTTGGAAGCCATTCTGCGTATCGTCATCTGTTATATCTTCTAAAATGCGAACCTTTATAGCATGCTCTAAATCCAAACACATTTGAATCAATATGTAACGTAACTTCATATCAATTGCAGCTAAATCCACTAAATAAGCGAATTCTAAATGTGTATAGATACCTTCAGGGATTTTATCGAATTCTTTTCGATAATTATGCTTGTAAGAAGTTAATTTATAATAATAGTTTCGAGTTCGTAAAATTTCAATTGCTTCGGTTTCAGAAATAATATTAAATTGAACATTCTTTGTTAGTAAATGTTGTATCATTTCATCAAAAGTTAATTTATATTTTTCGCTCATATTTCACCTCTCAGTGTTCCATATCATCCTTGATTTGAAATAAGTACATATACCTAACAAAAGTAGAAATTTCTACTTTTGTTAGGTTTACTTTTGTTATTTCTCCTCATGAAACGCTTCAACCATAAACTTAAATTGACGCTGCTGGCGATTCGTTAGCTCATTCTTTACATAGCTATCAATAAGCTTCTGTAAAATCACATACGTTTTCCCTTCATCCATAAACGAACCAAGTAAGTTGAGTTCACTATGGATGACAGTTGGTACTTTTAAGCTTTTCGTACTGTTAGATTTCCCAACGCCAAGCTTTTTACGCGGCTGAGCCGGCTCGATTTTTGTGACCTTTTTTTCAACTGGTACAGCTGCAACAGATAGTGGCGTTTCTTCCTGTTTGGCAGGAGCAGAGTAACCGAAGTCCATATCATTTTTCTTTACTGGGATAGAAGGCTGCATGATTGTTGGCTTTTTCTTTTTCTTAATTAAACCGCCTTTTTCATTACTCATACTTACCAGCCTCCTCGAATCGAGCTAATTTTTCCTCAAGTTCATCGATTACATCTAAAAATACCTGGTGTGCTTTTTTATCGTGCATGTCGTTATTTGTGATGCCTGTTACGTCCCAAGCTTTTAAGCGTTCTAAGTGCTTAATAACGTTTTCCATTACGTTGTCTTCACCGAACATCTCTTTCGCACGTTCGATTGTTGACATGTCCACGCGACCACCTGGACGAAGTAGTACTGGTAATACGCCAGCCACTTGGATGTCGGCATCGTAGTTGTCGGCCATGAATTGTAGGTATTTCACATACGTTTCAGCACCTTCAAGCGACAATTCTTGAGCTTGAAGGATAATTAATACATAATCCGCAGCCATCATTGCATTATCCGAGAAGTCGCTAATTGTTGGTGGTACATCGATGAAAATGTAGTCGTACTCATCACGAATTGGATCAAGTAGCTTCTTTAAATAAGAAACTTGATCGATTTCTTCTTTTACATTGGCATATAAAAATTTCGGGAAGTTTTTGAACGATACTTGTGCCGGAATCATATGCAGGTTATCCGTCACTTCGACGATGCACCCTTTTAACGAGCCATTTTGGAACCCTTCAAAAATACTTGTGTTAATTTCTGTAACACCTGTTGAACGTGCAATTAATGTGCTCGCATTGCCTTGTGGGTCCATATCGACTAAAAGTACCTTTTTACCACGTGCCATCGCTAATTCCCAGCTCGTCATAACAGATACCTTAGTCTTACCCACGCCACCTTTAAAGTTCCCAACTACGATTGTTATCGCCATCTTATCATCTCCTCATAGATATATATTTTCGAACTTATCATTTAATAACGAAATTATACCTTATAAAAAAACACTTTGCAAAAATCTTCTTTGCAAATTTCTACTTTTATAATTGTATTTAATAGGAAATTTTGATGGTTACTGATATAATTATATTTCGAAGGGAGCGATTATTTTGAGTTTTCAAACGCCGATAACAATTAAGGAAGTAACTGATAGTATACGTCGGAGAGAATTTGTATTACCTGCTATTCAAAGGGAGTTTGTTTGGGATACGAATCAAATCGAACATTTATTTGATTCAATTATGCAAGGGTATCCTGTGGGGTCGTTTTTATTTTGGAAAGTGTTAAAAGAAAATAATACGAAATTCCAATTTTATGACTTTATTAGAGATTTTCATGAAAAGACTAACAAACATAATCGGGTTTCTGAAATTAATAAAGACAATGATTTAATTGCTATATTAGATGGTCAACAAAGACTGACTTCTTTATATATTGGATTGCATGGCAGCTATTCATATAAAATGCCTAGAAAACGCAGAGATAACCCAACAGCCTATCCAAAACGTTATTTATATTTAGATTTATTAGCGGAATCTAATGAATTTGATGTGAAGTATGATTTCTTGTTCATTACAGAGGAAGAGGCAAGAGAAGATAATGAGGCTGGTGTAGCACATTGGTTTAAAGTCGGCGATATTTTGAAATATGAAGAGCCTGTGGAAGTAAATGATTACATTTTTGAAAACGGATTAAATGTGCTTGAAAAAGAACAGGCTAGATTTGTTAGTAGTACTTTGTTCAAATTACACAAGGTAATTCATCAGACACCTATAGTAAATTATTATTTAGAAAAAGATCAGGAGTTAGATAAGGTACTTAATATCTTTATTCGAGTAAATAGTGGCGGTACTACCTTAAATTACTCGGATTTATTATTATCCATTGCAACGGCACAATGGAAGAAGAAAGATGCACGTAAAGAAATTACAGAATTTGTTGAAGAAATTAATGCCATTGGAAATGGATTTTATTTCAATAAAGATTTCATTTTAAAAACAAGTTTGGTTTTATGTGATTTTACTGACATTGCGTTTAAAATGGATAATTTTAATGCGTCCACTATGCAGACGATAGAAGATAAATGGGAGGAAATTAAGGAGGCAATTAGGCAGGGCGTGCATTTGGCTGCTAGTTTCGGATATTCAGAAAGTACATTGACATCTAATAATGCTCTTATTCCTATTATTTATTATTTGAAGACGATTGGGCTTCCTGAAAATTATTATATTTTACAAAAACATGAAGAGGATCGAAGCAAATTAAAAAAATGGTTAAGTATAGCGTTATTAAAAAGAGTATTTGGTGGAGCACCAGATAATGTTATTAAATCATTACGAAAAGTGATACAAGAGAATCCATCGAATTTCCCATTAGATGAAATTATCAGCGCACATAAAGGCCAAGTGAAAAACTTTACCTTAGATGAAGATGAAATTGATAATTTATTAACTTCTAAGTATGGAAATGGCCGAACATTTACAATTCTGTCAATGCTGTATCCGACTTTAGATTATCGTAATATCTTCCATTTAGATCACATTCATCCGAGAAGCTACTTTACAAGACCTAAATTAAAAAGAGCAGGTATTTCTGAAGAGAAAATCGATAAATATTTGGATAGTGTAGATTTAATTAGTAATATTCAGTTGTTAGAAGGTATACCTAATATCGAAAAGTCGGATAAGCCATTTAAAGAATGGATAAATAATAAGTATCCTAATGACATGGATTTGAATTTCTATTTTGAAAAACATTATATACCCCAAGTTTCACAAGAGTTAGATGCGTTTCTTGAATTTATAGAGCAAAGAGAACAACTTTTACGAGAAGCGTTACTAAAAATTGTACTGTAACAAAAATGTAATATAACGCCCTTTCCCTCACAAAAGTGGAAAAGTAGAAATTTCCACTTTTGTGAGAACTATATCTACTTAACAAAAGTAGAAATTTCTACTTTTGAAATAAAGTTCTTATTTGTCCCCTTTCACGAAACTCCTTGCTATATAAGGCGTGAGAGGGGATTTTTATGTACATTTTAAAACGCAAAAAATCATTTCTACTTTGCAAAGGTGGAAAAGTGGAAATTTGCAATTTCTACCTAAAGCAAACTTCCTCGCAAAAGTGGAAAAGTAGAAAAGTGCGAGGAAACATAAGGATATCAACGCTTTTTATGAGTTTACAACTCTTGTATTTTATGTTTTATTTAATAGTAATAAAGGTTTTAGGCAAAATAAAAAGCCATTCCTCTATTGTCTTGCCGGACAAGGAATGACTCATACACATTCAACAACTAAATAAGTGAGCGTCTGAGCGGTTAGCTGGTAACTAACTTATCGTCGTTTCAACAACTAAACAAGAGAGCGTCCATAGCTAGATGTGACTATCTTATTTGTTGTTATAATTAGCAAATGGTGTGCTGGTAACACGCCATTAGTAAAACAATATTACGCTAATTATAGCAACTGTAGACGACATTTTCAATATTTCTGATTGAAAATTGGCTTCAAGCACCCTTTTTTAAGTGTGCTTTTGAATGAGATAGCCGTGGACGCTCACCTAGAGGAAAGGAGAGCAATGTCCATGGCTATTTTTACGTTAGAAAAGCAGGAGATGGGGCAGTTGTTTGATACGCTGCTACATACAGGAATCAACACATATAAAAAGAAGCATTCTAAAGCGAGCTTGCCAGCACGTGTTGAGGCAGAGAAGAAAGAAAAATCGACACGTCAAGGGGCTGTCTTTGTGGTGCGTCAAAAAGCAGACTTTACAGCAAATGGCGTAAAGGGGTACATCGTGACGTCGAAGGAAACGTTATTAGAGGATGCGCATACGCTTACACACTTCACACCGAACGTGTACCGTACGTTTGGTTATACGGATGACACGCGTCGTTATATCTACGGCTTTGAGGAGCGTAATCTTCAGCAAATTAATACGTTCGTCGTGGATATTGATACGAAGAAATATAGCGTGAACGAGCTACTTATGGCATGCATGGACGCTTCAATTGGTTTACCGACATTTATCGTGGCATCGGATCGTGGTTACCAGCTGTATTTTGTACTGGAATCTCCACTGTTTATTTCGAATAAAGAAAACTTCCGTGGCTTAAAAGCGGCCAAGCGTATTAGTGATAATTTAAAGCGTAGTTTGCAGTCGATAGAAGCCGATTTATTTTGTAATGACTTTGGCTTTTTCCGTTTACCAACAGAGAAAAATGTCGTGTATAAAGATT
The DNA here is from genome assembly GCF_030219945.1 of Kurthia sp. YJT4. NCBI lineage: Bacteria > Bacillati > Bacillota > Bacilli > Caryophanales > Caryophanaceae > Kurthia > Kurthia sp. YJT4. Next base: position 12,596 of record NZ_CP126690.1, read on the forward strand.
TCGATAATCAATATTCCATTGCGGCACTGATACAGTGGTCGATGCGTCAGGATGATGATCTGCAGCGTCCTTTATTTGTGTTACCTACAAAGAAACAGAAGCAGTCTGTCGTGCATACAGAGTGGTTTGATGCATTAGTTCATACCGTGAATATTAAAGGCAATAAAGGCATGCTAGGGCGTAATAATACGCTGTTTACACTAGCGCTTATTTGCTACGCAGAAGGCTGGGATTTAGAGCGTACGGAGAACTTTTTAGATGAATTTAATGCTCGCTTACAAGATTCATTAAATGGTCAGGACTTATATGCTATTTTACAATCAGCGTATTCAGGTAAATATAGTGGTCCAAGTAAAGAATATGTAGAGGCGATACTTGCCCTGCACGTGAAAAATGGGACTGAGTATACGGTGTCTTTTGGCAGTCGTGCCTGGTACAAGTTTAAAAAGGAGCGAGAGGATCGTACACGTAGCCATTATGATGAATGGGAAGAAGATATTATAGGGTACATTACGGCTGAAAAAGCGTCTTCAGAGCCGTTTATTTGGCGTACACAAAAAGAGCTTTGTGAGGCAATCGGTATGGCGCAAAGTACTTTAAATGAGGTGCTAAAGCGTTCTACACAGCTCGTTAAAACGGTAACAGGGAAAGGTAGAGGTGCCAAAACAGGTTGGACAACAGTGAAGCTGTTTATTCAGTATGCAATGGAGCTTATGAATACGGCAAGAGAGAAAAAAGCAACATATCGCAAGCAGCTGATTCAAGTTATAAAGGAATGGACAGAGGAGTTAGAAATCGTTGCCGGCTATGCGCCGTTAATGAGCTATTTAGAATCTCTATTCTTTAAAGAAAGCCCATCCGTCACCGATGAACATCGTATTCGTGGCTCTAGTTAAATTAATACTCCAGTCTGCCTTACATAATTCTAATTACGCGTGCTTTTTGGTGTAGGAGAGAGGCTAGAGTAGTTATTGTTTCTTAGGTATATTTTTATGTTTGTAGGAGAGTAGAGCCCAGAGCGGGAGGCGTTCCGCAGGCCAGCTTGCTGGACGAGGACCTTTTGTTTGAAGTTATTCAAGGTTTTTAAATTTAGGATGATTAAAGAATTCTGGAACAGATATATTTAGGGCTTTAATCATTTTCTGGATTGTGTCAATACGAGGATTTGTATTTTGTGTATGAAGTACGGAATCTACGGTTTATTGAGTTAAACCCGATCGTCTTGCTAATTGGGGAATCGTCAGGAAAATGTGCTTAGCGTTGTAAATCCGCATTTTCCTGACGATTCCCCTGTTAAGCACATCAATTTTCGAAGGTGTTATGTGCACTCTGAAATGTAATGGCCAATATTATGGCTGCCTTTGTAGTATTAAAAATGAGGATTGATTATAAGTTTTTTGCTATCAATAATTTAGGAGTAAATATATTTTCTAATCTAGTTATAAAACTAGAAGAAAGACATATATTATTTATAGACAATTACCTGACTGTATTAATTGGGTAATAGTTTTCATTATTCCATATTTTTGTGGTTTAATAGTAAGTACTGCAAGGTGCTCTCCGTAAAGGAGGGTGTATCATATGAGTCAAAAGCAAATCAAAAACGATGATTGCAGTCGTCGCAAAGAAGAAGCTGAGGTTAAACTTATTCAAGCCAAGGTAGCTGAGAGTCGTAGTAAACGTATTAGAAATTACTGCGGTGCTGTGGGTATTCTTGTTGTGGCTGGAATTAGGTTATACCTCGGAGTATAAAAGATAATCTAGTATGTACGGAACTGATTAGAGTTAGCTTAGCGGATTGTAGAAGATGGATTTACCACCCATCGTTACAACTACGATTAACTTGCAGTCGCATGAAAATTGAGAGCACTCGTTTTAGTTTTATCGAAGTTAGTGAAGTATGAAAGTGAGTATAGGGGTCCCGTCATAAAAATGCGGATTTACAACGTTAAGCTTATGCAACTGCTTAAAAATGATTGATACTACAACGATAAGGAATAACTGTCTTATAAACGACTGTTTTGAGATAGAATGATTGTGCTTAAAAAAGCTATATTTTCATCAAAAACTGTTTCAAAACATTGCTCAAAATCGAAATTTTACTAACCAGCGTTAATAATATTCCTTATCGTTGTAAATCCGCGAAAATCTGACGAGACCCCTGTTCAATTCGAATGTCGGAAAGGCTCAATTCTTTTTCGCTCTCGTCAATGACAATCACGCGCTCACAATCCGCGCCGGACTGAACAAGGCGGGGCTTCACAGTATCGCCTAAACCGTCCTCGGCAGTCTGAAAGATAACGCTCATTGGCTCGGTGGCGGTCTTTCTTTCGGGCAACGCCACGCCTGTTGTAATAGCGGCGGCGATTGCCAGTACAACCGTTGTCTTTCCATCGCCGGGGTCGCCCTGTATGACCGTGATTTTGCCGTATGGGATATACGGATACCACAGCCAATCAATCTCGGTGGCTTCCACCTCATTCATACGAATTAGCTTCAAAGTTTCGTTTTGGTCTGCCATGAAAAATCTCCTTTTCTTGTAATGGGGTATCTATATAAAAAGCCCCTCGGCGGCGACGTCTGACCGCAGAGAGGCTCGTACTATTTTTGTGGAAGTGTTCACGTTTTTATGCTATACTATTGTTAAAATGTATTGAGTGCAGAGCGGCGATTTACATACTTTTTCAAAGTATGTAACCCACTATGACACTTTCCCGCTTCGCGGGCAAAGTGCCGTGGGCGCTCCCGCGGGGGATTACGCCGCCTGCGGGCGGCGACTACATACACAAAAAAATAATGAAGGCGGTGTTAACATGAGGCGCATTCGTTATCCCTGTTAAAACCAAGCACGAGCACCTCCAAATATTAATGATGCCTTATTGAACAAAACAAAATTTAGGAGGTAGCGAAATGATAACAAGACTTGAGCAAGTTTTAGAACGATATCTTAATGGTCGCGAAATTGCAGTATGGGGCACTCCCACACGCTTGATGCTTCGCGTGTTGCAGAACTACAAGTTTCACATCGCCGAAAAGATTGACGTGAAGAACCACTATGTAGTCGCTGTCAACGATGATGATTTAGACGATTTTCTTTTGGATGAACAAAGTAAGCCGTTTAAGTTTGTCGATGACTATCTTACCTTCAATGACCCGGGCGGGGAACTTCCCTTTGAATGGGACTGTTGCGGTGTCAAAGTCGGTCGCGAATCATATTTCAGTGATGATGTGGCCGGAGCTTGCAAAGAAGGATACATCAAAAGCATAGGTCATTTCACTTCTATCAACGGCTCTGTAGATATTGCCGTAAACCACCAGTTGGATATGACTTTTGTTAGCGATGACATTCAGCAATTATTTACAGAAGAAAACATGTCTCTGTTCCAAAAGAGACTGCTTTCTAATACGAACCACCCTTATGCTTACAGTAAGAAACCAATGATTATCGGCAACGATGTATATATCGGAGCGAATGCGTTTATTAACGCTTCCAAAGTGACTTGTATAGGAGACGGTGCGATAATCGGCTCTGGCGCGGTAGTATTGGAAGATGTGCCACCATATGCCGTTGTTGTCGGTGTGCCTGCAAAGATTAAGCGTTATCGGTATTCTCCAGAAATGATAGAAACTTTGCTCCGTGTTAAGTGGTGGAATTGGTCTATTGATGAGATTAACGCGAACGCTGACGCATTAATGTCGCCAGAAATTTTTATGGAAAGATTCAATAATAACTGACGCAACACAGAAAGAGGCTGGGACATAAGTGAAAATTCCAGCCTTTAATAGAGAAGGTGATGTCGAATTTGACATCACCTTCTCTATTTTTATGTATAAATTGGGAATTACCATTCCCGTATTGCGTACTTTCTTAAGTTTATCGCCATTAATGCAAGGCCAATTTCATTTTTTACTTTCGATTTTCCTCGGACGGAGAATCGAGTGAAACCTAAATTAGCCTTCAAAAATCCAAAAACTGGTTCTACGTCAATTTTACGTTGACGATAGATCTCAGCTGTTTTTGGTTCTGAAAGCTTCTGTCGTATATATAATTTTTGTTGTTCCCATTTCGTGTTCACATACAGTTTTCGATGCGTGCCTTCGGCAGCTTTTGTACAGAGTGAACGTATTGGACAATTTGAACAGTCTTCGCATTGATATACTTTAAACGTACGTATATAGTCTGAACGATCCTTACGGCTCGCATCGTATTGATAAGTTAATTGTTTTTCATTCGGGCAGATATAGCTGTCTGTTTTTTCATTGTATGGCCAATTGCTTGTTTTTGTCGGGTCTTGCTGAAACTTCTTCTTTCCTTCTTTGCGATACATATTATAGGTGATGAGAGGAATGCGTTCATGTGTTTCTAACACATTTTGATAGTTAACTTCACTGCCGTAACCGGCATCTGCCACAATATGCTTTGGTAATTCGAAATACTGGTCTGTAATCGTTTCTAAAAAAGGCACTAATGTTTTTGTATCTGTTGGGTTAGGATACACATCATACGCGAGTGTATATTGATTTTCAGTTGCCACTTGTAGATTATAACCGGGCTTAAGTTGTCCATTTTTCATATAGTCATCTTTCATACGCATAAACGTCGCATCTGTATCTGTTTTAGAATAACTGTTTCGTTCACCCATGCGCTCTAAGTCTTTTTGATATATTTTCTTTCTTGTAATCCAATCATGAATTTGTTTCACGATTTGTTTGGGTGTCTTTCGCTGACTTCGTAATTGCTTACGTTCTTGCGCATCATTCGATGTTTCAATTTTAGCTGTGTAGTCGTCGACTACTTCTTCTACTTGCGATACGATTATTTCAAGTTCTTGAACGGAAAGCTCTTCTTCATTTTCTCGTGCGATGGCTGGGATGACTTGTTCTTCTAACAGTTGTTCGTATAATTGATTTGATTTTTCGATTAAGTTTGTTTGAAACTTTTCAATCGATTTTTTCCATTTAAAAGTGAACTTATTGGCATTCGCCTCAATTTTTGTACCATCAATAAAAATCGCTTGTTGATCAATTAGCTTTTCTTCGACAAGCTGACAACGGAATTGGACAAAACATTGACGTAGTAATTCCTGCATCTGTGGATGAATTCGGAAACGATTAATTGTGCGATAACTTGGTTCATAACCTTGCGCTAACCATTTCATACGGATACTATCTTTTGTTAAGTCTTCCATGCGTCGACCTGAAAAGACCGATTGCGTATAACCACACAGAATAATTTTAAGCATCATTTTTGGATGATAGGACGGACAGCCCGTTTCTTGATAAAAAGGAGCGAAAGCTTCTTTCGGAATACTTTCTACAAGATGATGAATGTGAAAGGCAATATCATTTTTTTGTAATTTCACTTCTAAATCTAGCGGTAATGTAAGTTGATTCATGTTATAATTTTTAAACATAAGGACACTTCTTTCGTTTAAGATTTGGTAGTAGGATACTTAAATTTTAACAGGAATTGTCCTTTTTTCTATAAGGAATTTTTGATAGAAGTATATAAAAGTTGTTCGGAGTGGAGGACGCGACTTCTGCGGGAACAGCACGAGCGGAATATCCATTTTTTTCGCGCCCTCGCGAAAAAAATTAGATGGAGCCGTGCCCGCGAAAAGCGTCGTCCGAAACGATGAACAACGGCTGACAAGCAGATAAAAAAGACATTCATGATTTGAATAAAATCGTGAATGTCTTTTCTTATTGACTAGGGTTTTGTCCCAGCCTCTTCCCCTTTATTGACTCGCCACCTCAAGCAAAGCTGCTCTCGCAGGCTCACTTTTCGGCAAATGACTGACCGGAACGAACACACCTTTTTGAATATCCTCGGCGCGGATGGCCGCTTTCTTCGCGTCCATCTCAGCCTTTTTCGCCGCCTTAATCCGTTCCTCATATTCCTTTTGCTTGCCGTTTTCCTTGCGGCGCAGATAGTTCTGATGAAGCCTGTCTTTGCGTTCCTCACGCTTGCGGATTTCTTCCAGTTCCTCCGGGGTCAAGGTCACTTCTCCGAAATGCGGGGGAACGTATCGGCCGACAAAATTGAAGAAGATTTCAACCTCCTGCGTTGTTTCAATGCTGCCCTTACGGTCACGCTCATGGACAAGGATTTTTTCCACAAACTCAAGAAGCATGGGAGTGGTCAGCGTGTCGAAGTTCTCGTATTTCTCAACAAGGGCAATAAACTTGTCGGCTGATTTCCGGCTTTGCTCATAGCCATCTATGGCGGCTTCAAGCGCCTTAATTTCCTCGGACAATGCGCCCTGCTCTTTGGCGTATTGTTTATCGAGGGCGGCATATCTCGATTCGGGCAGCTTGCCGAGAATAGAATCCTCATAGATTTTGCAGATAAGCTTTTCAAGCTCGGCGGCTCGTTTTTGTGCTACAACAAGCCGCTTTTTCTTTTTGATAATATCACTGCTGCGTTGTGTTTCCTGCGCGTCGGTGACCGCCTTGATAAACTGGGTGCGGTCATTTTTGGAATATTCCGCAATGGCCTTGAGCATATCCGCAATCAGTGTTAAGATGACCTCGGCGTTGATACGGTGCTGCGTGGAGCAAAGAACGCCGACAGGCACTTTTGAGTATTGGGAACAGGTGTATTGCGCTATGCGCTTGCCGTTGTTGGTGCGGTGGACATACATTTTCCCGCCGCAGTCGGCGCAGTACAAAAGCCCTGTCAGTGGGTGAGCTTCGCCCCATCCATCCGGGTATCGCCGGACGCTGCCGCGAATACGCTGAACGTTGTCAAAGGTGTCCTGGTCGATAATCGCTTCGTGGGTATTCTCGAAAATCGTCCACTCGCTTTCATCGACATAGCGGCTTTTCTTGTCCTTGAAATGCTTGCGGGTCTTGAAGTTACAGGTATGGCCGAGATACTCGCGGTTTTTGAGAATATGGACAACGGTGGACGAACCCCAACCGTAAACATCTTTGAAGGTCTTGTTTTTGTTCACACCCTCATTATGCTTTGCCAAATGGGCGGCGGGGATTAAAACCTTTTGCTCGGAGAGCTTTTGCGAGATTTGATATGGGCCAAAGCCCTCCATCGTCATACGGAAAATGCTTTTTACAACCTCGGCGGCTTCATCATCTACAAGCCAATGCTCCCGCTTTTCATCCCATAGGTAGCCGTAAATGACTGTGCCTGTGCAATGCTTGCCGCTCATGCCCTTTGTTTTGAACGTGGATTTAATCTTCCGGCTGGTATCTCTGGCGTAAAATTCGTGCATGATATTCCGAAATGGAAGAAAATCGTCCTCGCCTTGCGCTGTGTCGATGCCGTCATTTACAGCAATCAGCCGTATGCCTCTTTGCCGCAGCATCTCCATAATTTGCCCGACTTTGAGATAGTCCCGACCCAAGCGGCTCATGTCCTTAATCACGATACATTCAACATTTCCGGCTTCAACCTCCTCCATCATAGCCATAAAACCGGGGCGGTCAAACCGGGTGCCGGAAATGCCATCATCGGTAAAATGGGTCGGGTTGGGCAGACCGTTATTGTTCGCATATTGCTCCAAAAGATTTTTCTGCGTGGATATGCTGTTGCTTTCCTTGTCGTCGCCGTCATCGCGGGAGAGCCGCTCATATAACGGTGTGATTTTGGTTTCTCTCATTGGGCGTACCTCCTACATATAAAATAAGCTGTAAAAATATTATTCACCAAAACGTGATGAATAAGTCTTTTACAGCTTACAACTCCTGCTGCTAATTTGAAGGCATTGTACTGTTTGACACAAAAAGCATCAGGATCACTTGCTTCAATATCTAAAAACATCTGATCAACCGTGCTGATATAGTCCTCGTCGTTTTCTTTTACTTCAAATAAAGCTAATAAATCCACCAGCGTTCCCAAATGACGTTCTTCTGGTTCAAAATAATTGAGGATGGCAGCAATCAAGGCTTGATAGATTAATTTTTCAGTGGTTACCCAGAAATCTTCTTTTGCGTCTTTGGCACTGGTATTTTTGATAATTGTTTCTACGACCTTTAAAATATCCTCTTCTTTTTTGATATAAGCTAAGGGGTTGTAGTGCATAGATTTTGAAAAATCAATGAGATTCAACACCCGAATATCATAGTTTTCTTTTGCTCTTAAAAGAACCCCCAGTTCGTTTAAAATCGATCCTTTAGGAAGCGTTTTGTCAATACAGAGAATGATAATTCACTATAAAAAATGTTCGTTTTAATGATGGACTGGCTTAGAAATTGCCAGCAACCACTTCCTGACGTATTAAATTCTTCATTCTGTCCTCTACTGTTACCTTTTTCGCATTGTTGAAGAACACCCCGACAAGGTAAGTAGTATTGCCGATTCTCGTCTTAAAATTACCGCCATCTATATAATTTGCTTTGTTTTCCACTGTTTTATCTCCTTGCATTCGCACCTCTCCTTTCCCAAATTCCCCCTACAAGGGAAAGGGTAACAAAAAAGGTAACATGACCGAAAAGACTTCTCAAATCACCGCTACCTATGCTTGCTATCCGTATTTTATTTATTTTTCTATTTTCTTGTTACTTTTGTTACCTTTCATAGAAAACCCAGTAAAATCAATGCTTCCACTGGGTAACAACATAAGTAACAACAAGGTAACTTCATCAATTTTGTTACTTAAATGGTATCTCCAATTCCAACTGTTTCGGTATTTCCATAAAACCATCGCTGTCCGCTTTGTCAGGGATTTCCTGAGACGAGCCAACACGCACCCAACCTCGTTGCTTGCCATAATCTCCGAAATGCATTGCCCCATCGCTCATAACCCAGTCGGTCACAGAATTGTTCATAATATCGCAAATCTGCTTTAGCTCAATCCTCTTAGGTTCGTAGTCTCTGTGAAGTGCTTCTTTCCACAACAGTTTGGAACAAACCCTGTCCCCCTTGAAATCATCAAGAAAGGCAAGAATCATTCCGGCATCAGCATCTTCCGGCATGAACTGCTTCTGATAATCTTTCAGGTATTCAGAAGAATCCTTACTAAGCATCAGCCTGAAATCTCCTGATCTGAATATCTCCATAGCTTCCGCCCACACCTGCTCGATATATTCCCTTGAACTTGCTTCATTATCAAGAATATGACACTCTGCTCTCTCAGGATAAACCATGACCGGCATGAATCGTCTGTTACCGGTACGATCAAGCGGAAGTGTATCCATAGCATTGGAAGTACCGCCAAACACGCACTGTCTCGGTCTGTCCTTTGGCTGTGTCTCATAAGGTACTTTATAAATATCACTCTGCCTACTGATAAAAGACTTAATATCCTCAATGCTCCTGGCACTGGCAGTCGCTATCATTTCCGACAGTTCTATGATGAGATGTCCCTGCATTTTTCGGAACACATTTTCATCATCAAGTTTTTTCAGATCATCAGTAAACCATGAATCATTCATGGCAAGGAACCTGAAAAATGTAGACTTTCCGGCTCCCTGACCACCCACCAGTATCAGCATATACTCAAACTTCGTCCCTGGGCGAAACACTCTTGAAATAGCCCCCAACAAGAGAACTTTCATTGCTTCGTAGGTATAGACATTCCTATCCGCTCCAAGAAAGTGATACAGCACATCTTTGATACGCTCTTTTTTGTCCCACACTAAGGAATTGAGTTTTTCCTGAATCGGGTGATACTTGTTTTCCATAGCGACCACATTGAGTGCCGATTTTATCTTTTTCTCCGTGGTCAGACTGTAATTCTCTTCAAGATACAGCATGATATGGTCTATGTCAGAATCAGTCAGCACAGGGCTTTCCCGATACCACCCTAAGTCTTTTACAATGTCGTTCCGATCTGTCATCATGTTGTAACGAATAACACCCTTGAACTTCGGATCATTCTGCAATACTGTAACAACATTCCTAATGCACTGCTTCACAGCTCCTTTGTCTGTTGTGATCAATCGTTCCCTGATTTCTGCGATGCTCATTAACTCTTCGCTCAATATCTGCCACCTCCTTTCCTAAATCTCTGAGTAGCATTTCTTTCTCTTCCTCTGTTCCCCACAGCATGATATCAAGCTGATACTCCACTTTAGGGAGATTATTCACAGCTTCCTCATACCTCGCATCAATTTCATCCATGCTTTTCGGTTCGAAATCCCGCTTCCAGTCTTTCAGCAGGTGGAGATAATCAGATAACACACGATAGGTCTTAGTCTTAGTTTCTGCCAGTATCTGCATTGGAGATTTTTCTCTCCTGACCGGCTTTGGTGGAGACCGCACCGAACTGTCATAAGCTATTCCAAATTCATCAGCAATCTGCATAGCTGCATCTTTGGGAGAAAGGTTATAATACTTAGCAACAAAATCAATTGCATCTCCCTTTTCCCCGCAACCAAAGCAAAAATATTTTTTATCCATCGGCTTTACTTTCATGCTCGCTGTCTTATCCTGATGAAACGGACACTTGCACATATTGCTCCGATTGAAAACAATACCAGCCCGCTCCATAACCGCCCTTGCGGTCACTCGTTCCTTTACTTCATCAAATACTCCCATAATATCCTTTCCGGACAATAAAAAAGCATCTGTCTCTCCAGTCATGGATAACAAATGCTCCTTAAAGTTCCATATTCTTTTTTCTGATAGGCACGTCTCGTTTCTGCTCATCTTCCCTAATTTGCTTCTGCATGGCTTTCAATTTTTCCTGAATAGATACCCTTGCGTGCTCCTTGATCTGCTCCTTTGCCTTAGTCTTATTCTTCGGCTCATTCAGGGCAGAAATAATATTGCCAAGAAGAACCTGAGACGCTTTCTCCAGTCGGGAAACAATCGCATTTACGACTTTGGAAGCTACCGACTTAGAACTGTCGCTGAGTTTTTCCTTCGGCTGTTTCTGCAACAATTCTCCGTAATCTTTTACTACATCAACATCATGCTTCACAGTTTCCTCTTTCACACGCTCTGTGACAACCTCACAAGCCTTTTCATAGGCAAGGTCAACTTGCTTCCTCAACAACTGCGTTTACGTCCTCTATCTTCATCATAAGCCCGTCTAACAGGGCTTGCTTTTCCTCAATGCGTTTCTGTTGGTTCATGAGGATAAAATCCTGCTTTTCCAAATAACTTGCACCACCATAGACCGGTTCAACATCAATATTTAATCCATGCTTTTGGCAAATACTAATGAACAGCTTTCTACACTCATCATCAAATACCATCTTCCGATTGTTGTATTTTCCTTTTTTCTCATTCGGCTTCGGAAGTTCAAAACCCAATTCTTCCAATGCCTTATCTTGTTGGGGACATAATTCTCCATACTGGTTCAATGCGTCAAAAACGTGTCTTTCATGGATATGCGGAGTAGCTTCATCAAGATGCAAAGCCCAGTCCAGTATATGAACATGAGAACCATATCGCTTATTAAATTCCTCAAAGTATTCTGCGCTAATCTGAGCAAGCACATCAGCGGAAACTGTTCCGTCAATGTTGCCAAGCTGTAGTAACGTTTCTTCCGGACACGTTTTCGTATTCGTAAGTATGCCGTCAATTGTTTTCACTCTATCATAGTGCCTTGCCTTTCGATTCCTTTCATTCTGTCCGTCCACATGCTCTGAATAATGCTCAACATAGTAGGCTTTCTCTACTTCTGTGAAAGTGAATTTTGCTCTTTCGTTCTCAGCATTTGGTAGACTATAACCCTGATAGCAGTCCCAATAGACATTGAATTTTGTTCTCTCTGCATCAATATGTTCACTGTTCTCTTCATCAAATTCACGATCATTATGCTTAGGATTGTAAGCTCCATGCTTACCAGCTCTTCCATTATGCCTTGTTGCTTTCATTCATTTCTTTCCTTTCTTTTTCTACAAAAAAAGACCAAGTAAATTTCTCTACTCAGTCTGTTAATAATAACAATATTTAATTATTCTCCCGAAGGGAATTGCAACGAAGTTGCTTAATCTTGTGAAGCTCTGCTACAAGTAATACCCAGTACTTAGTGGCGAAACGCCACTAACTGGGCAATGGTTGCACCCTTGACCTGCTAAGGCGCTTCGCCCTTAACCCGAGTGGAGTCTTTCTCCTGCACCTTGCGTAAGGCTCTGCCTTTACAATCCGACAACCTGAAATTTTTATGTGCTCAACAAATTAGAATTTGACTATCTCTTAACTCGTTTTGATAAATGAAGTTCATTATCATCTACATAACCAAGTTTATTATATACAGATTGTGCAACAAGATTTTCTTGTCCTGTTAAGAGTTCGTACTTATGAAGTGGATAATTCTTACTGCAATAATTTTCTGCAAAAATAATCATTTCACTCGCAATCCCTCTATTTCTATATGTCGGTTTAACATACACTTCCGTAATTTCAGGCATATATTCATCATAGCAGAAAGACTTTTTAAGTTGAACACATACAAATCCTACTAATATATCATCTTCATCAGCAACGATAACAACCTCCTGTTTATTACTCACAAGAGAATTTCCAATATTATCTATGCTTGTTTCACCTTCACCATTAAATTCGTTATTTAAGATATTTAATTGCTCTGCATCATTTACTGTTGCAATTCTTACCATAATTAAACCTCATCAAATTCAAATTTTTTGTTCCCTATAAAATTAATTTATTGGGATTTACCAAATCGCCAAACAACGATTTGGTAAACCATCTATACAATACCATACTTCATTGTCCATTACAATAATTGCATCGCTCCCGCTTATTCTCATCAATTCTGCAACTATTATATTGTGATATTATGCTTACTCTTAGGCTGTCTGTTCACTTTTCTTTGTATGATACGCTTCACGTCTCCTAGCCAGTGTTTTTTCATATCTCTCTTTTGCGATAGGATCTCCGTTTAATGCATCGTCACGCATTTTTCGGTAACTCTTCACTGTAGCTCTAACCTGATACTGTTTATGCTCTGCTAGCTGGCTCTGTGCTTCCTGATCTCCGGCTTCTGCTTTTGCCTTCAAAGCTTCCAACTGATACCGATAGGTAAGATTTTGAAGTAATCTCCATCTTTTCCCCCGGTCCACACCGTACGTGCGACTTTCACCGCATACGGCGTTCCATCGTTATGAATAACTATTTTATGTTGTCTCGCTCAAACTAATTAAATGAATGATTGTACTTATTTGAAAGTACAATAGTTAATCCGATTTATGAAATATCATTAAAAAATTATTTCATTGTTTCCCACTTTGACTCGAAGGTTGTTGAGTTTTTTGAGTTGTTCATTTTTCAGATTGATGTTGCTTAATATGTCATTAATCGTTGTAGAGTTAGTGGCATGAATTAGTCTATGAATATCTTCTCTTAGGCGTCCCACCAACAAAACGCGCAAAACATACGCTAAGCAATTTTCGACATGAAAAAAGCCGATTTTCCATACGCTATGAACTGAACCCCGAATAGTGGACACTTTAAAAAAAGTGAACCTATTCGGGGTTTTTCTATTTTCATCACTAGAAATTCCCGTTATACTGACTTTACGATTTAAGAACAGGAGAACATTATGGCGTACAGACAGCAAAACGGAAAAATTGTACGTTAAGATCAGTAACCTTGATATGACAGCATAAGTGCCAATAATGTTCGTTTATGATGCTGTATCAACTGGCAGTTAATATTTCACTAAAACTGGCTCATTTCAGTTCCAAAACTCATTTCCAAAAAGAAAGTCCCATAAATTAGAGAGAAACTCGTTTTTGGGAATATATTAACGTACAAAAAAATGCTTTTTCTCCATTCAAAATTGCTTAGCGTACAAAATTTCCGAAATGTTGGCGAGACCCCGTATAGCAAAGAGGTTACACCTGTACCCATACCGAACACAGAAGTTAAGCTCTTTAGCGCCGATAGTAGTTAGAGGTTTCTCTTGCAAGGGTAGGACATCGCTGGAAAATATTAGATTAAAAAGAAAAGAAAAAAGACACAAGGTTACCAGCCGAGTGTCTTTTTTCTTTTTATTTACTTAATGAAAATTAAAATTCGGCTCTCTTTACCGAAGAGAGTACCATATGAAAAGCATAAAAACGATTTGCAGTCGTGTTTAATTATGTGTAACTGATATAAATTATATACCTTATATGTGGTAAAAGTAAACGGAAAACTCGGTAAAACCGAGGAAAACATGGTAAAAGTACAGAAAACTCGATAAATGCGAGGAAAACATGATAAAAGAAAGGAAAAAGTAATTATGGTTGTGTAAATAGATATTATATTGGCAACTAAATAAACCATATCAACAGTATCAACTTTTTTTAAAAATGTAGTCTAATATACTTTTTAATTCTACGTATGAAATTTCTGATAATCCAAAGCGAATTCTATTGTTTGAATTTACTTGAAAAAAAGGTGTTAGTTCATCGTTAAAATCGACACTTAATTCAGTTAGAGTTATCACTAAACTTCTCCCCCTCCCTTTCTATTAAAATTTATTAATTATATCAGAGTTGGATAGTTCCCAAAGCGTCCTTGAAGTGACCCCCAAAAGTTAGACACGGTTATTAGGTTTAATTTGTATGCTTTATAACTCTCTTTAGTAAGCTATGACTTGACAAAAAAACCGTCCAGACGGTACAGTTTTGTTGGGTGTTAGAGAAGGGAGCTTATGATATGACAACAAAAGCACAAGAAAAAAGAAAGCATATTTTAAACTCAGCAATCAATTTTTTGATTGAAAATAGCTTTGATGATTTAACGTTAGACGCCATTGCTAAGCAAGCAAATGTTAGTAAGGGGGGCTTGTTGTATCATTTTTCATCAAAAGAAGCATTATGTCTAGGGATTGTTGAACAAATTTTCCAAGATTTCATCAATCGTTTTAATGAACTAGCTAATAAGGATCCTATTGAAAAAGGAAAGTGGACACGGGCTTATATAAATGCCTCACTTTTCGATATTAATAATGCTGGCATTATTAATATCGGACTGATGTCTTATTCCAAATTAAGTAATAATAGTTCCATAGATGAACTTCTGCAATTCGAATATATCCAATCGAAAATCGCAGAAGATGGTATTGATCCAACGATAGCAATGACGATTCGACTTGCCATTGATGGGATGTATTATTCGGATATGTTTAACATCATGAAGCTTCAGACTGAGGTACGAAATGAAATCATAAAAAAATTAATTAACGCTACGTATGAGGAGGAAAGAATATGAATCCCTATATATTCTTAGCATTGGCTATCATAACTGAAGTATTTGGAAGTTCTATGTTGAAGATTTCCGATGGTTTTAAAAAGTTAGTGCCATCGATTGGTGTCGTAATCGGAATGGGGGCTGCCTTTGTATTTCTGTCGAAATCATTAGAACATATTCCATTAGGTACGGCTTATGCCATGTGGTCAGGTGTGGGGACAGCTCTTACAGCTATAGTTGGCATTGTTTTTTGGAAAGAAAAATTCAATTTCAAAATCCTATTAGGAATAATCATTATTATAACTGGTGTGGTTGTATTAAAACTAGCGAATTAAAGAAAGGCGGACATATTATGAACGGTTATATTGCACTTGTAATAGCAATTATTGCAGAAGTTTTTGGATCATCGATGTTAAAATCATCAGAAGGCTTTACAAATTTATTTCCTTCGATAGGGGTTGTGATTGGGTTTGGTTTGGCATTTTACTTTTTAGGTATTTCCTTAAAAACGTTGCCCTTAAGCTTAGCCTATGCAATATGGGCAGGTGCAGGGACAGCATTAACGACTTTAGTGGGCATTATTATATGGAATGACCCTTTTAATGCGCTTACTTTCCTTGGAGTAGCTCTAATTATCGGGGGTGTAGTAATCCTTAATCAAAAATCTAGTGATGATGCAACAAGCACATCTCTTTAATTCCGCTATAGGAGCCAAAACGATAATAAGTTATCGTTTTGGGTTTAATTTTGTAATGAATATAATTTATAAAAAACGCTACCAAAGCGATGTTGAACTGCACCCCATTTGTTAGACACATACTAACAAGGAGGTGCGGTTTTTCTATGGGAAAAATGAGCCCTGAAGATAAATTAGCAGCGGTTGAACGCTATCTAAATGGCAAGGAAAGCTCTAGAACGGTCGCTGCGGATTTTGGTATTTCACATCGTTATTTATTAGGCTTAGTGAAACAATATCAGCACAATGGTGTAGAGGTTTTTGTCAGACGATATACAAACTATACAAAAGCGTTTAAACTAGACGTACTTAACTATATGACTGAAAATGGTACGTCCTTTAATGAAACAGCTGCGATCTTTAATATTGCAGGTGCTTCATCGATACAGAATTGGAAAAAACAATTCGAAACTTTAGGAGAGGATGCCCTTCAGCCAAAGAAAAAGGGGCGTCAATCCATGAAAAAAGAATCGACTAAACAACCTAAAAACGGGGTCCCGTCAGAAAAATGCGGATTTACAACGTTAAGGGATTTTTTCTGACGGAAACGCCTATTTTAACAACGTTAAGGAATTCGTAATGGGCGAAGTTCCTTAGGATTGTGGCTACTTTCTGATCTAAAATGGTATTCCCCTAAGAAATTAATATGCTCCCAACCGAGTGGGGAAATATGAGGTAATAGTTCTTCTTTGAAATGTCCTTGGTTCTTTTGATGTTCGAGTGCTTCCGTTAAATAAATCGTATTCCACACGCTAATGGCGTTAATAATGATATTTAAGGCGCTGGCACGTTGTAATTGATGCTGCATTGTTCGTTCTCGCAGCTCGCCTTGTTTCCCAAAGAAAATCGCACGTGCTAGCGCATTCATTGCCTCACCTTTGTTCAAGCCCTTTTGAATTTTCCTTCGTAATGACTCATCTGAAATATAGTTTAAAATGAAAATCGTTTTTTCAATTCGTCCCATTTCTCTTAAAGCTGTGGCCAAACTATTCTGTCTTGCATAAGAGCCTAGCTTGCCCATGATGAGGGAGGCAGACACCGTTCCTTCACGTAAAGAGTGTGCTAAACGCAAGCATTCCTCGTAATTTTCCTGAATGATTTTTGTGTTTATTTGACCACGTAAGAGCGCATTTAATTTGGGATACTCTTTTGTTTGTTTAAAAGTAAATAGCTTGGCATCCGATAAATCTCGAATCCTCGGCGCAAACTTGAAGCCTAATAGGTGCGTTAAACCAAAAATTTGATCGGTATAGCCCGCTGTATCAGTGTAATGCTCTTCAATCATTAAATCCGTTTCATGATGCAATAAGCCATCTAACACATGAATCGCATCTCTTGAATTAGTATGAATAATTTTAGTGTAATACGATGAGAACTGGTCACTTGTGAATCGATAAATCGTGGTGCCTTTTCCTGTGCCATAATGCGGATTGGCTTCTGCGTGTAAGGAAGAAACGCTCACTTGCATACGCATACCATCGGAGGAAGATGTTGTACCGTCTCCCCAATACGAAGCCATTTTTAACCGGTGCTGATAATTCACTAAGGTCGCTTGTGCGCGATTCATTGCATCTTCATGCATACGCCAATGAGCGACATTGGCCAACTGTTTATAGGTTACACCTGGTGTTGCATCAGCCATTTTACTTAAACCAATATTCGTCCCCATGCCAATTAAAGCAGCCATGAGCAACACCGTTTCCTCTTTGTCGGGTTTCCGATTTGATGAAGCATGTGTAAATTGCTCATGAAAGCCTGTTAAATATGCAATATCCATTAAAAGGTCCGTTAATTTAATACGTGGTAACAACTTATATAAATTTGCGCTATACGCTTGTGCCTCTGCGGGAATATCTTTTTCTAATCGAGCTAACGATAAGCGTCCTTTTTCAAGTGAAACGCCATCTAAGTCTTTTAAATTAGTAGTTAACCATTTCAAACGTTCCTCTAAGCTTGCTATTCGCTCTTGTAAGTACTCTTCATAAGCAATAGGGACAGCAAGTCGTGTTTGTTGTTTGTCAGCCTGCCACTGTTCAGCTGTAAATAAATATTCCTCAAAATCTCGGTATTGCTTACTTCCCTCAATGGAAATATCCCCAGCTCGTACGTGTTCACGTAATTCGGTTAAAACAGCCATTTCATAATAGTGACGATTAATGGAGCCGTCTTCCTCATATAAATGCTTTTTCCAACGTGCAGAAATAAAGTTGATAGGTGCATCAATAGGCACTTTTCGTTTCCCCGCATCGTTCATCTCACGTAATAGCTCAACGGCTTCTAGTAAAGGTTCATTTGCTTTTGTTG
Organism: Kurthia sp. YJT4; assembly: GCF_030219945.1. Classification (NCBI taxonomy): domain Bacteria; kingdom Bacillati; phylum Bacillota; class Bacilli; order Caryophanales; family Caryophanaceae; genus Kurthia; species Kurthia sp. YJT4. The sequence goes on from NZ_CP126690.1 coordinate 30,745, forward strand.
AACGAAAATCAAGTACACGTAGTAGCGTTGGTGTGTATTTACGAAGAGCGTAAAAGCGTTTTTGCAGTAAGTCTAAATAATCGTAATCCGATGGTCGTGCAAGCTCCTTTGCTTCTTCAATGGACGTAACAAATGTATCCCACTCTAAAACGGATTCTAATACATCAAAAACATTCAAGTTCTCTTGCTTTGCCTTAATAAGTGCCTGCCCAATATTTGTGAAATGAATAATTTTTTCGTTTAATTTCTTGCCATTTTTCCGCTGGATTTCTTCTTGAGCTTTACGTCCTTTGGATAATAAGCTTAAAATTTGCCGGTCATGAATTTCAAAGGATTTATCTGTTAATTCCTGTGCCAGCTGCAGCAAGTACACAACTAAAATGGCGTAGCGTTTGTTTTCTTTAAAATTACGAAACGCATACGGCTCATAGCGTGTACCAAGTCGAGCGAGCTGGCTTAACCGGTTTCGATGAATCGTATGTAATGAACGGTCATTTAACGCCATATCCCGTATAAATTCTAACCGTTCAATAACTTTTAAAAAGGTATCTGGTGAAGGGAACCCCATCGGCTCTTTCAGCCAGCCAAGCGGTGTTTTATTCGATTCTGTTGCACTCGCTGGCACAACCAATGTTTCTAATTTCTCTATTTGCGTAGGGGTTAATGCATGATAGATCCGATTAAATATTTTTTCTTCAGCTCGGTCACGTGTTTCCCATACGACCCGTTCAATTGTTGTTAATGCTGGCAAAATGATTTTCTGTTGGCGTAAATAGTCAAAGGATGCATTTAGTAAGTACATCGAGTCCCCATTTTCTAAAGCAAGAGACAAAAGGTGCTTGGAAAGCTGGCGATATTCCTTACTTGTAAATTCTTGATAACCGTACACTTTTCGAATTTCCTTTAAATGATCCCATAACGTATTTTCCCTTTGCCCATAAGAATGAATGGCTGCTGCTGGGATATTGATTTGTTGAGCAATATACTGAATAACACTAGGTGGAATACTTTTAAGGTGTGTATAAGACCAACCTGGATAGCGTAAAACCGCAAGCTGTACGGCAAAGCCTAAGCGATTGTCTTCACGTCTTCGTTTTAAAATGATTGCCAAATCCTGCTCTGAAAACGTATAGTATGATCCTAAAATCCATTCGTCAGCAGGTATTTGCATCAACTCATTTCGTTGATTTTCTGTTAATAGTTCCCGTCCTCTTGAAGTTTTCATGATTCACCAACCTTATTATTAATAATAAAAACAGTAAGTCCACTGTCATTCTAAATGATAGTGGACTACTTAGGGTCCTGCCGACAAAACGTGGGTATTGTACACTATGGTATTTTTAGAAGGATAAATTCTAATTTCTTTTACTTTAAGAGGAATATTAACATACAAAACAATATGAACGTGACTTGCATTTGTAATATAAAAATCCCCCTACTTTTTATAACGTAGAGGGTTTGTAGTTCTATTCATCTTCCAAAATAATTTCTCCTGCTTCAATTCCTTTTAGAACTTCTTTCCAACTTTCTTCTGAAAACTTACTCTTATCCGATAATTTAACCGCAGAAATTTCTGAATATCCGCCTGGACTTTCTGTTTTATTTTCTTTTTCTGAGACTAATGTTGCAATCTTATTTTTTTCCTGATCCACTTCTTTTGATACAGATGGTGTATTTTCTTTGGCTAATGTAGAACCTAATACTCCAATGCTTCCAAGCGTCAATAATGCAACAGAGGATAAAGCAATAACCGATTTACTCATTTTTTTAACCTTTAACATTTTTATTAATCTCCTTTTTAAATTCATTTGTTTAGTCGAAAAAAAAGCCCCAACAAAATGGGATTTAGATTGCTCGTTTGCCCTTTCAATCATATTCAGAATGGTTTCACCATATTTTTTCCTTTCAATGTGGGACATCTTCATTACAACTTCTTCATCACAAGATAATTCACACCATACATGCATCTCTTTTTGTAATAAGTAAACAAGTGGATTGTACCAATGTAGAATAGTAGCAATTAGCATGGCCCTATTAACCCATAAATCTTTTTTCTTAAAGTGGGTCAATTCATGTTTAATAATCAGATCCAATTCATCATTTGGAATCTTATACATAGGCAATACTATAAACGTTTTCAAAATCCCAATTAAAAAAGGACTAATATTACAATGACTATAAACAAGTTTGATTTCAGCCGAGATGTTCATTCTTACCATATTTTTATTAAGAAGGTGTTGCACTTTACTTTCTTCAGGCACTAGAAAACTAGCTATCTTCATCTTCTTTATAAAGCTCTTATACGAATAAAAAGACCAAACACTTGTAATAAATACTCCTACAACCCAAATAGCAAATAAAATTTGGACAAATGTCAATGATAAAGATAGTGTGTTCTGATGTACAGACTGACTCCCATAATATATATCGGTATTTACTTTTCTGAAATTGGAAAGTAGTTCAGGTATCATAAATACTGGAACAAGGAAAAAGAAGAGAGTCAGTTTCAAGCTTAAATAACTCCACTTCGCAGAGAGTGAACCTTTTGTTACGTATGTTATCAAGATGGAAAGTAATAGAACTCCACTTCCACCCACTGACAATGCAATTAATACCTTGAGCCACTCATTCATTATCAAACCTACTTATCCGAAAACCATTTTTTGAGTTCATTCAATTCATCGGAAGGTATCTTTTCATCGTATAGTGTTACTAAAAAGTTCTTGACCGAACCTTCATACATTTTATCTAAGACACTTTGGGCTTCTTTCTTTTTATACTCTTCCAAGGAAAGTAGGGGAGTATAGATGTTTGATCGTCCTTCTCTTTTTACTGATAGGACCCCTTTATCAACAAGTCTTGATAAAAAGGTGGCTATCGTTTGGCCCTTCCAACCTTTTCCTTTTTCTTTCGATGCAATATCTAACAATACATTAGATTTGACAGGACAACCAAATTTCCAAATGATTTCCATTATCTCCATTTCTGTATCAGATAATTTTTGAAAATCATTCACTGTCTCACCCCCATATAAGTATGTATTTTTTAAAAACCACTACATTGTGTAGTAGTTTAAATATACTACACAATGTAGTATATGTAAAGTCCAAATTTTGTTTTGGGGACCCAATTTCTTTCACCAGGGGAATCTATCACAAACGATTGTTTTTGAGACAGTTTTCATTTCAGTAATTTTCATTCGTATTTCTAGCTAAATGCTGTTTCAAAACTTTGCTCAAAATCTATGTTTCAAAAAGCCCCCTTTGTGATATAGATTTGTATATCAAAGGGGGAAAACGATGGCTTCTTATACTTATGGCTATGCACGAGTGAGTACACGACAGCAGGAATTAAATCGACAGTTAGATTTATTAAGGCAGTACAATTGCCACGAGATTTTAACTGAGAAATTATCTGGAACGAAAACAGATCGTCCAGAATTAAACCGGCTGAAGGATAAATTGCGACCAGGAGACATGGTAATCGTAGAAAGCTTTTCTCGGTTAGGTAGAAGTACAAAGGATTTAATTGAATTAGTTGCGTATTTTGAAGAACGAGAGATCAAGTTGCTAAGCATTAAAGAAAACTTTGATACTTCAACACCACAAGGGAAATTAATGATGACGGTTTTCCAAGCATTCAGCCAGTTTGAACATGATTTAATTGTCCAGCGAACGAAGGAAGGTTTAATTAGTGCTAGAGCAAGAGGGCGTCAAGGTGGGCGTCCGAAAGTGAATGAACGTGAACTAAAAAAATCCCTCAATTTATATAGATCCGAACAGTATAGTGTTAGTGAAATTGTTGAAATGACCGGGATTAGTCATGCTACACTTTATCGCTATTTAAAACAAGAGCAGCCCAACAGTTAGCGTTGTGCATGCTCTTGTTTTGTGTCCGTTTTTCCTTAACGTTGTAAATCCGCATTTTTCTGACGGGACCCCAAAACGTACTAGCAGAAGGCTCTACTAAAGCTCTTCAAGCGCGTATTCAGCAGCTTGAAATGGAAAACGAGTATTTAAAAAAGTTGAATGCCTTAGTTCAAGCCAAGGAAAAATCACCAAAGAAGACAAAGTAAAGGTCATCTATGAATTAAGGCATAAATACTCGGTGAAGGCGCTTGTGGCATTCGCCAAAATCAAACGCAGTACGTACTACGCTATCGTGAAGAAGATGGATCAACCAGACCCAGACGCTGATTTAAAAGCTGACATTCAAGCCATTTACGATGAACATGAAGGTCGTTACGGTTACCGTCGCATTCGTGATGAGCTGGCGAATCGTGGGCAAAAAGTGAATCATAAAAAGGTTCAGCGCATCATGAAAGAGCTTGGCTTAAAGTGTATTGTCCGCATGAAAAAATATAAATCATATAAAGGCACAGTGGGCGAAATTGCCCCAAATATTTTAGACCGCCAATTTACAGCAGAAGCTCCAAATGAGAAGTGGGTAACGGATATTACAGAGTTTAAATTATTTGGCGAAAAGCTTTATTTATCGCCTGTTTTAGACCTATTTAACGGAGAAATCATCACGTACACGATTGGCTCTAGACCAACCTTTTCACTTGTTTCAGACATGTTAGATAAGGCTTTAGAACGTTTACCAGAAGACCACCAGCTATTAATGCATTCGGATCAAGGATGGCATTATCAAATGAAACAATATCGCCACACGCTTCAATCGAGAGGGATTGTGCAAAGTATGTCTCGAAAGGGTAACTGTTACGATAATTCAGTGATGGAGAATTTCTTTGGGATTATGAAGTCCGAATTCCTTTACCTAAAAGAATTTGAAAGTGTAGAGCAGTTTAAATTGGAACTTGAAAAATATATAAATTATTACAACACGAAACGCATGAAGGCAAAATTAAAGATGAGTCCAGTGCAATACCGAACTCAATTTACCCAAGCTGCCTAAAATAACCGTGTCTAACTTTTAGGGGTCACTTCACGTTTTGGGGACATTTCTTTGCTTAATGTTGTAAATACGTATTTTCCTGTGAGGGAGGCCATATAAGCCTTCTTTTGGATCTACGTTAAGTTTTTGGACACATTCTGCCTAAGTTTTTTCTTGGGGCAACATCCCGAGTGGATTGTTCCACATCCCAAGTAGCCCGTCAAAGTGAAAAGAGCCTTTGACCGCCTACTTAAAATGTAGAGTGAAAAAGATACGGATGTTGCCAAACAAAAATGTTAGGAGTGGGGATGTCGTTCACCCACGTTTACGCTGCGGCACGACAAATTTTTTCAAAGACATCAGGTGCTGAATAGCCAATGCTACCATGAATTCGCTTGCGGTTGTACCAGCCTTCAATGTAGCGAAATAGCGCCATACGAGCTACTTCAAAATTAGCGTAGCGTGTACGGTATACTTCTTCTTTTTTCAACGTCGCATGGAACGATTCAATGCACGCATTATCATATGGGCATCCCTTACGACTGTAAGAAGGTATTATGCCATGTTGCCAGAGCCTTTCGCGAAAATCCGCGCTTGTATACTGCACCCCTAAATCGGTATGCAAAATTAAGCCTAGTGCGGGCTGTTGGGCCATCACGGCGTTTTCGAGCGCGTCTAAAACAAGGTCCATCGTCATACGGCGACCAAATTTATAGCCCACAATTTTTTTCGTGTGTAAATCTTGTACCGACGCCAAATAGCACCAGCCATCTTGAACGGTATGGATATACGTAATATCCGCCACCCACTTTTCATTGATGGTTTCGGTTGTAAAATCTTGTGCTAGTAAATTTTCACGTTCTTCTACGTTACTACTAGATGAGGTCGGTTTGTACTTTTTTACGATGTTCGAACGGATGCCTGCTTGTTTCATAATACGCTGAACGCGATCAATACTGCCTGTATAACCTTCTTGCTTTAAGAGGGCAAAGATTTTTGGAGCTCCGTACCCGTCCACCACTGTCTGTATGGAGGGCACGAATGCGCACTAAAAGTTTCTCGTTAGCGACATGATAGTTGTTTGGTTTCTTATGAAACGATTGATAATACGTACTTTTGGGCATCTTTAACACACGACACATCAGTTGAACAGGCTGATGCACGCTTTCTTTTCCAATGTGATCAATGAGTTCTTGATCGTCTATTTTTGCGCGAATATGGTCATAGCCTTTTTTAAGATATCTACCTCTTGTTTCAAGCGTAGATTTTCCTTTTAAATCGCAGTGACTTCAGCTGCGGTTAACTCATCTGTACCTTCAATAGGAGAATGGAGTTTAATCCATTTATAAATCGTTACCTCTGATACACCATATTCGCTTGATAGTTGATTGACCGAAGTGCCAGAGTGATAAAACTCCACCACTGTTTGTTTGAACGCTTGATTATACTTTTTTTGACTCATTTCGGACACGTCCTCTCATATAAGTTGTTTTACTAACTTAGCGTGAGTATGTCCATGACTCTATATTACATCCAAAAACGTAATGACGACAGCTGTTTATAAAATCAATTACTTGTATAAACGAAACGATTTTCTATTATAAACCCTGCAAAGAACCGTCACATGCATCAAACAGATCGACTACTCGCTACTTCGTCACATGTTCTAATCGTTTACATACCATCGCATAAAAATGTCGTACCACAAATAATGAACAAACCGAAAAGTACACCATTTCACAATGTCCCTTTGTTCCTCGTTTGAAACAGAAAAAACTTTTAATATGACGTTTTTTGTATAATATGCATATATAGGTTATATATAATAGTTTTTTTAAAATAGAAGAAGGAACAAAGGGACATACTGTTTCAAACCGTTGGTATTCAACGATTTTTTTGTTCCTATTTTGCCAAAAAACAAGGAACAAAGGAGGGACATTTGATTCGAAAAAGGAACAAAGCAGGAACATCGCAAAATATGACACGATTCGACACGAATAACCATTCACCACTTTACATATTTATGATGTGACGTTTACCAAAAATTAGGAATTTTAACGAGGCTTGTTCCTAAAAATCGCTCGAAAAAAAGGAACAAAATGAACCAAAAAGGAACAAATCGGGCGAAAAAGGAACAAAGTAGGAACACGATTCGGCGTTTTTTTCTTTGAATTCCACACACTTTTTGATAACTATCTGCTATTAGATGTGACGCGTTATCGGAAAAGACCGCTTCGATGATTAATGCATGACCAATTCAGAGAATCGATACATACATTGCATATCGTACAACATACAACACAACGTCGCGTATCGCATAGCGTAAACATATCACATGATGTATCACATGATGTATCGCATAATGTATCACATGATGTATCACATGATGTATTGCATGATGTATCACATGATGTATTGCATGATGTATCACATGATGTATCGTATAACGTATCGCATAATGTATCACATGATGTATTGCATGATGTATCGCATAGCGTACACACGCCTCGTTCCGTTCAAAATGAACCGTTTTTGTACCTTTTTGTCAGACGGAGCAGGTAAAAACCATGATATGGTACACGATCCAGCACGTAAAACGAAGTGATCATCGCATGAAAAACAAAACGACAAACACGTATCGAAACGTATGTAGCAACCAGAAGACCGATCTGTAACACAACACGATTTATACCACTTCCACATGTAACACGAAAACCACGTAAAATTGAAGCAGCCATAACCGACAAACACCGTAACGAAAAAACGAAACGGTCCCGCCCCGATCTACGCATACACCAAGTCACGAATCGGTATAAAACGGACAACTCGCACGTCTAGATACACATCAAACCAAATGCTCCTGCTCCGTCTGACGTGACGAGAAATTCACACGAACATTCGCCGCGAATTAGCCTAACGAAACACTGCAAAAATAACAATTCGAAACGCCCTCACTGCACACACGATTCCACACGTCCATACGCACCGTTCATCGCCTCGACATCCCGTAACGAAAGGACGAACCGTTGGTTCGTTTCCCTTTCCCGTTACGCTGTCACCAGGCGATTTCATCGTAAGACACCACACCCACCCCGTCCACCGTCACGTGTATCACGTCAGCCCTCACTTCGCATGGGCACTCAGTGGTGTCGGTGGTCGCCCCCTTTCGATACGGTTGACCGATAAAACCCTGTCGTTACGGGTTTTTCGCTCCGTTTTGTCGATGCGGGCTATCGTTGCGATGTGGGTGGGTGTAAGAGCATAAGAAGGGCGTATGACATTGCTATTTTATGATAGAATCAAAACGACACGCCGATATGAAAAACGAGCCGAAAACTAAATACAATCCAAACAAAATGAAAAACGAAAAGACTTCAATTTACACGAAAAAACCTTCGCAAAAAAAGAAGAAAAACGCACCGATCTAAAACGAAAAATGAAACGATAATCAACACGAAAAAACGTCAACGAAACAAACCAAAACACGTATGACAAACGGTGCAAAAACCAAAAGAAAAACGCCCTAAAGGACGCAGAAAAAGCCGAAAAATAAACAAGGGGTCCCGTCATAAAAGTGCGGATTTACAACGTTAAGCGATGAAAAGAAAAGACACAGCTGCTGCTACGCCTCGTCAATCGTTTTTAAGTTTGGCACTTGAAGCGCCTCGCCTGCTACCTTACGCTTTCGACTTTCCCGTTTTAATGTACTCATACTAATACCCGTCAATGCCTCTACTTGTTTAAAGCTATTGCTCGTCAGCAACTTCATAGCGTGATCGAGCTGCTGCTTTGTATATTTTGCTGGGCGTCCTTCTTTATAGTCGGCGTTCTGCTTTGCTATCGCCTTGCCCTCGCTTAATCGCTCGACAATCATGTCACGCTCGAACTCGGCAAAGCCTGCAAGGATCGTCAGCATGAGCTTTCCAGTCGGCGTATTGTCTACTAGCCCCATATTCAAGATATGAACGCTAACGCCTTTCGTGTGCAGCTCTTTGATTATATGTATTGCGTCCTCGGCACTACGAGCAAAGCGGTCTAGCTTTGTAACGATCAGCTTGTCGCCTGCCTCTAGTGCGTTCAGTACCGCTTTGAATTGTGGGCGGTCTTTTGTCGTGCCTGTAAACTTCTCGCTATAAATTTCCTCGCAGCCTGCCGCTTCAAGCTGCTGCTTTTGAGCCTCTAGGTCTTGTCCTGCTGTTGATACCCTCGCATATCCGTAAATCATCGTAAAATCGCCCTCCATTAATGGCACTTATTTATGACACCGCTTAATGCATTGATATTACAGTACCGCTTTTTTGGTGTCAATACTTTAAGTTAAGACACCAAATTACTCACTAATTTGCAATATCATTGTTTTTCGTTGCGCTTGATACAATTCTTTTTTTACATGCTCAATTAGGGCATATACAACTTGCTCTTCGAGGCTGGCAAAACTGTTATCCATTAGGACACGCTCTCCATCGAACGAAAAAGCATCCAATAAGTAACTAACTCTCGGTTGCTTGTACCCTCTATTGCTACTGTCGGTTGTAAGACGCTCCCAAACCTTTTCAATTAGCTCTGGCGTGTAATAACGATGTTCCGCTGCGGCTTTTAACATAGAGCGCTTTATCGACACATACCCCTCCCAAATGTTCTTCGAAGTGATTTCACGCCACATTTGCGCCCTGATCGCGTCTCTATCTATCGTCTGAATCTCACGTTCACGGGATTGGTGTAATTTAGATTGAGCAATACTTAATTGCTCTTTAAGTTTCGCTACTTCTCCGCTTAATGCAACATCAGTTGTATTATCTTCTTTTGTAATATTTGTTGTAATTGCCTTTTCAGGTAAACGCTCTTTTAAGAACGCATCTAAAGCCGATTGTGTGACCTTCCAGCCAACTTTACGGCTTGTTGGTGCGATACCCTCTATTGTTCCATTACGAAGCCATCTGCGTACACTCTCGATGTTACTTGTAATTTTGTAACCTTCCAGTACCTCAAATAACTGCTCAACTGTGTAAATACGTTCTTCCATGACAATCAGCTCCTTTACACAAATAATACAACAGGAGTTGCATTAAATCAAACAAAACAATTGTTGTATTAAATAAGGGTTTGAATTCATTTACTGTGTTGTATTTGCTGACAGGTTCCGCAAAAATCCGAGAATTAATTGAGGTAGAAGATGATTAAAGTTTGGTCAGATGATACCTGGAATGATTATATGTATTGGCATGATCAAGGCGATAAAAGTACCATCAAAAAAATCAATCGGCTCATCGAAGATATTGACCGTACCCCTTTTGAAGGGATTGGGAAGCCAGAACCTTTAAAATATGAATTGTCAGGGAAATGGTCCCGTCGTATTACAGATGAACATCGTTTGATTTATCGTATTGTGAATGACATGATACATATTTATTCCGTCAAAGACCATTATTAACGGGTCTGAAATCAAATAAAACATACTAAGATTAGTAGCACAGACCAAGGCTATGGTTTGTGCTACTATTTTTTTATAGTAGAAGTGAAGAAAAGCCGACCAGGCTCTGGGATCATTTTAGAATCCGTATTTAAAACCGGCTAACTTCACACCCTTATTTGAATCAGTTTAGTCTGTTGGGTCCAAGAGATCGTGTATAAGAAAGTGGAATCGATAAGGCAATGTGAAGACTTCTATAATTGGCGAAAAAGGAGAAATTAGATGAAACATGTCATTGCGTTAGATGTCAGTAAAGGGAAAAGTACAATCGCGATTTATAATCATAATCGTCAATGTGAATTCGAAGGTGAGCTGTACCACACACGTGTTGATTTCAATCGTTTACACGAACGAATAGATGCAATCACTGAGTTAGATGGACAAGCCCCTGAGATCGTATTTGAGGCAACAGGCATTTATTCCAAACCTGTTGAGGCGTTTTTTAAAGATAATGGCTATGCATACATTCGTATGAATCCACTTGAAGCAAATTTACAAATGGCTACAATGCGTCGACATAAAACGGATATAAGCGATGCTCATGAACTCGCAAAAACACATTTCAAAAGTGTTTACGCCAAAACTAGAGGCTGGGACATAAATAGCTCTCAGTCACACAAAAAAGGAGATTGCGCAGGCAATCTCCTTTTTTGTGTGATTTTTTTCATCAGTGATGGGAGGGTTTTACCCTCTCATCGCATACTTTCTTAGGTTGGTTGCCATTAAGGCAAGTCCGATTTCATTTCGGACCTTCGATTTTCCGCGAAGTGAAAATCGAGTGAAACCCAAATTCGCCTTCAAAAATCCAAAAACTGGTTCCACATCGATTTTTCGTTTTCGATAAATGGCGCCTGTTTTTGCTTCTGAAAGCGTCGCTTGAATCATTTTCTTTTGTTCTTCCCAATGCGTATTGATGGCCAATCTTCGATTGTTTCCTTCACGTGCTTTTGTACAAGATTGACGGAAAGGACATCCTGAACAGTCTTCACATGTATAGATTTTAAAATGACGTGTAAATCCTGTATTATCCGTACGTGTTGAATCATATTGGTACGTTACTAATTGTCCATTCGGGCAAGTATAACAATCGGTCGTTGCGTCATATGCCCAATTGCTTGTTTTAAAAGGATCTTTAAGATATTTTCGTTGCTGTTCTTTGCGATACATACCATATGTAATTAATGCTTTACGTTGGAGTGTTTCTACCACGTACTGATAGTTTGGTTCACTACCATAACCCGCATCAGCGACGATATGTTCAGGTAATTCAAAATAATGAGCTTGAATATCTTGTAAAAAGGGCACGAGTGTTTTCATATTTTTTATATAGAAAACGTAATGACGACAGCTGTTTATAAAATCAATTACTTGCATACACGAAACGACTTTCTATTATAAACCCTATAAAAGAACCGTCACGTGCATCAAACAAGTCGCCTACTCGCTACCTCGTCACATGCGCTAATCGTTTACACACCATCGCATAAAAATGTCGTACCACAAATAATGAACAAACCGAAAAGCACACCGTTCCACGATGTCCCTTTGTTCCTGGTTTGAAACAGAAAAAACTTTTAATATGACGTTTTTTGCATAATATGCATATATAGGTTATATATAATAGTTTTTTTAAAATAGAAGAAGGAACAAAGGGACATAACATTTCAAACCGTTGTTATTAAACGATTTTGTTGTTCCTATTTTGCCAAAAAACAAGGAACAAAGGAGGGACATTTGATTCAAAAAAGGAACAAAGCAGGAACATCGCAAAATATGACACGATTCGACACGAATAACCATTCACGACTTTACATATTTATGATGTGACGTTTACCAAAAATTAGGAATTTTAACGAGGCTTGTTCCTAAAAATCGCTCGAAAAAAAGGAACAAAATGAACCAAAAAGGAACAAATCGGGCGAAAAAGGAACAAAGTAGGAACACGATTCGGCGTTTTTTTCTTTGAATTCCACACACTTTTTGATAACTATCTGCTATCACGTGTGACGCATTATCGGAAAAGACCGCCCCGTTGATTAATAACTGACCGATACAGAGAATCTGTACATACATTACATATCGTACAACATATAACACAACGTCGCGTATCGCATGACGTACTGCATAGCGTAACGTATCACATACCATCACACATGACGTACCGCATAGCGTGACGTATCACATACCATCACACATGACGTACCGCATAGCGTGACGTATCACATACCATCACACATGACGTACCGCATAGCGTGACGTATCACATACCATCACACATGACGTACCACATAGCGTAACGTATCACATACCATCACACATGACGTACTGCATAGCGTGACGTATCACATACCATCACACATGACGTACCACATAGCGTAACGTATCACATACCATCACACATGACGTACTGCATAGCGTAACGTATCACATACCATCACACATGACGTACTGCATAGCGTAACGTATCACATACCATCACACATGACGTACTGCATAGCGTAACGTATCACATACCATCACACATGACGTACTGCATAGCGTAACGTATCACATACCATCACGCACGACGTATCGCATAGCGTACACACGCCTCGTTCCGTTCAAAATGAACCTTTTTTGTACCTTTTTGTCAGACGGAGCAGATAAAAACCATGATATGGTACACAATCCAGCACGTAAAACGAAGTGATCACCGCATGAACAACAAAACGACAAACACCGTAACGAAAAAATGAAACGGTTACGCCGCGATTTATGCATAAACCAAATTCCAAAATGAAACGTAAACGGATAGCTCGCATACCTATATACACATCAAACCAAACAACACCGATTCGTCTGTCGTGATGAAAAATTCATACGAACATTCGCCGCGAATTAGCCTAACGAAACACTGCAAAGGTAACAATTCGAAACGCCCTCACTGCACACACGATTCCACCCGTTCAAACGCACCGTTCATCGCCTCGACATACCGTAACGAAAGGACGAACTGATGGTCCGTTTCCCTTTCCCGTTACGCTGTCACCAGGCGATTTCATCGTAAGACACCACACCCACCCCGTCCACCGTCACGTGTGTCACGTCAGCACTCACTTCGCATGGGTACTCAGTGGTGTCGGTGGTCGCCCCCTTTCGATACGGTTGACCTATAAAAACCTGTCGCTACGGGTTTTTCGCTCCGTTTTGTCGATGCGGGCTATCGTTGCGATGTGGGTGGGTGTAAGAGCATAAGAAGGGCGTATGACATTGCTATTTTATGATAGAATCGAAATGGCTATTCGTTAAAGAAAAACGAACAGAAAAATGAATCAGATAGGGGCAAAACACGAAGCGAAAAGACTTCAATTTACACGAAAAAACCTTCGCAAAAAAAGAAGAAAAACGCACCGATCTAAAACGAAAAATGAAATGATAATCAACACGAAAAAACGTCAACGAAACGGAAATACACATCAACCAACGGATACATATGAAATCGTCCCAATCGTCACGTATCAATTAAATGGGGCAAGACCTGTAAAAAAAATACAATCAATCGAACCCTCGTATCGAAGAAAAACCGCCCATTCGCTATGACGGGACGAAACTCACAATGCATACACGCAATTGGTTGTCATTAAACGAATCATTCGAAAAACACTAAAAAGGCGTGACTAAAATGTTAGATTACGATTTAACATGATCTGTATGCGTTCTGAAGCCTTTACAAGCGTTTTTTGCAGCTATACATATTTTTCATAATAGAAAAATTTAAATGGCGTTACAATGCATTCTAATGATTTTAAATACATAGTGTATTCGATTTATTACGAATTATTCTTTTAAACTTGATTTTAATTTTTTAAAAGCTGCAAGCGAATCGTATTATATATTAATTAATATTAAATAGATTGTTTTAAAAGATAAAAGAGTTAAAATAGTAGCCGATTAAAAAAGGTTTATAAACATTGTTATATCAACGATTATGTACATTTTTTGATATTCATTTACATATTCATTTTACTGATGTTAAAAACAACATTAGGTTGTGTCTAAAAACTATTTCCACCTCGTGATACAATGTTAAAAAGAAGAAATTGAGGTGGATGAAATGCCGCCAAGTCGTTACGAATTAACAGATGAACAGTGGAAACAAATTGAAGGGTTCTTCCCACCGTACACAACCGGTCGGCCTTCGAAACGAAGTAACCGTGAGATGTTCAATGCGATGCTGTGGATTGCGCGTAGTGGCGCACCTTGGCGTGATCTGCCAGAACGCTATGGCTTTTGGAAAACGGCATATGCTCGCTTTTGTAAATGGCGCAATGACGGGACACTCATTTTGATTTTTCAGGCGCTTCAAATCGAACCTGATTTTGAAAACGTAAGCATCGATTCAACAAGCGTTCGCGCTCACCAACATAGTGCGGGGGCAAAAAAAACGCCATCGATACCGAAGTTGCCCAACACATAGGTGTAAGTCGTGGCGGAAAAACAACGAAAATCCATGCCATTGTGGATGCGTTAGGCAACCCATTGTTATTTCAACTAACAGCTGGAAACGTGCATGATAGCCAACCTGCTTGTGACATGTTCGACCAACTTCCAATCGCGGGCAGTAACGTATTAGGTGATAAAGCGTACGGTACAAAGGCGATTCGCGACAAACTGACAAGTAAAGGCGCACATTATACGATTCCACCACGTACGAACGCCAAAGAACCGTGGTCTGTCGATTGGTATCTCTACAAAGAGCGTCACGTAGTCGAATGCTTTTTCAATAAAATCAAACACTTTCGCCGAGTGGCAACCCGTTACGACAAATTAGCCACTTCTTTTTTGGCATTCGTTTATATCGCTGCGATTTTCAAATTGACGCAATAAGGTAGAGTTTTTAGACACGTCCTAAACATGATGGGAATAAAACCTAGTACAATAACTGGGAGGATCTCTATATTGGAAGGACTATTTAGTACCCTTCTTAGGCTAGAATGGGATGATGTTCCTTCCAAAATATTAATTTATTCTGAGGACTATCCGAAAATACCAAGAGCAAAACCACGCTTTATAGATGAATTCGTCCTAGAGCAATTGAACAGTCATCTTGATAAATTACCCGAATATATAGCTACGATGACTATGATTGTTCAAGAATGTGGAATGAGGATAAGTGAATTGTGCACCTTGAAAAAAGGCTGTCTATTAGAGGACAAAGATGGAGATTTCTTTTTAAAGTATTATCAATGGAAAATGAAAAAGGAGCATATAGTTCCAATATCTAAAGAGGTAGCTTTACTTATTAAAGTTCGGGAAGATAAAGTTTCAGAGGAATTTCCAGATAGTGAATACCTCTTTCCAAGAAAAGATGGATCGCCATTAAAACAAGAAACATTTAGAGGTGAGTTAAATAAATTAGCTTATGAGCAAAATATAGTGGATAAATCAGGTGAGATTTATAGATTCCATGCCCATGCCTTTCGCCATACAGTAGGAACAAGAATGATTAACAACGGGATGCCCCAGCATATTGTGCAGAAATTTTTGGGGCATGAAAGCCCAGAAATGACAAGCAGATACGCTCATATCTTTGATGAAACTCTAAAAAATGAATTTACTAAATTTCAGGAAAAACTGGTTACCAATAATGGAGATGTGCTTGATCTAGATGAAGATAATGAAGTCGATGATGTAGAGCTTCAATGGTTCAAGAAAAATATAAATGCACAAGTGCTTCCAAATGGTTATTGTAGATTGCCAGTAGTAGCAGGTGGTTGTCCACATGCGAATGCATGCTTAGATTGCACTCACTTCTGTACCAGTAAGCAATTCTTACCACAGCACGAAGAACAGTTAGAGCGTACAGAAGAGTTATTAGCCATAGCTAAGGATAAACAATGGCAAAGACAAGTAGAGACTAATAGCCGTGTTAAAGAGCGTTTAGAACAAATCATTGGAAGTTTGACGGGGTAATTATCAATGGATAAACAAGTTAGAAATACAACAGAAATTGTACGTTTGGCGAAGCAGAAATCAAAAAAGACAAGGGAAAAAGTAGACAAAGCGATTTCTAAATTTTCGATTGAAGGTAAAGTTATTAATTTTAATTCAATAGCAAAGGAAGCTAATGTTTCTAAATCATGGCTTTATAAGGAACACGATATTAGGCAAAGAATCGAATCCCTTCGTGAGCGTCAAATAACAGCAAATGTAGTCTCAAAACCCAAGAAAAGTTCTCGTTCGGAGGAAATCCTTATTAAAACCTTAAAAAGAAGAGTAATGGAATTAGAAAAAGAAAATAAAAAATTACAGAACCAAATTCAAAAATTATATGGAGATCTGTATAATAAAGAATAATTATTAATCTGTAGACAAATTGTGAAAGGATGTACTTAAACGCTAACGGTCAGCTTTATTGAACAGTAATTTAAGTATATGTCCAATCTAGGGTAAGTAAATTGAGTATCAATATAAACTTTATATGAACATAATCAACGAGGTGAAATCATGAGCAATTTGATTAACGGAAAAATACCAAATCAAGCGATTCAAACATTAAAAATCGTAAAAGATTTATTTGGAAGTTCAATAGTTGGAGTATATCTATTTGGTTCAGCAGTAAATGGTGGTTTACGCATTAACAGCGATGTAGATGTTCTAGTCGTCGTGAATCATAGTTTACCTCAATTAACTCGAAAAAAACTAACAGAAAGACTAATGACTATATCAGGAAAGATTGGAAATACGGATTCTGTTAGACCACTTGAAGTTACGGTTATAAATAGGAGTGAAGTTGTCCCTTGGCAATATCCTCCAAAAAGAGAATTTATATACGGTGAGTGGCTCAGGGGTGAATTTGAGAATGGACAAATTCAGGAACCAAGCTATGATCCTGATTTGGCTATTGTTTTAGCACAAGCAAGAAAGAATAGTATTTCTCTATTTGGTCCTGATTCTTCAAGTATACTTGTCTCCGTACCTTTGACAGATATTCGAAGAGCAATTAAGGATTCTTTGCCAGAACTAATTGAGGGGATAAAAGGTGATGAGCGTAATGTAATTTTAACCCTAGCTCGAATGTGGCAAACAGTGACTACTGGTGAAATTACCTCGAAAGATGTCGCTGCAGAATGGGCTATACCTCTTTTACCTAAAGAGCATGTAACTTTACTGGATATAGCTAGAAAAGGCTATCGGGGAGAGTGTGATGATAAGTGGGAAGGACTATATTCAAAGGTGAAAGCACTCGTTAAGTATATGAAAAATTCTATAGAAACTTCTCTCAATTAGGCTAATTTTATTGCAATAACAGGTGCTTACTTTTAAAACTACTGATTTATTGATAAATATTGAACAATTTTTGGGAAGAATAAAGCGTCCTCTTGTGAAATTAGAGAACGCTTTATTACTTTAATTTAGTGAAACAATTTGTAACTATTGAAAATAGAAAGAAATTGTTCCTTCGATAGTTTATTAATATTAGTGACATTTGCATGCTTCAAAGCCTGTCGGAATTGGTTTTTAGTGAAAAGAACACGATATTCACGGTTTACCCACTTATAAAGGGGTCTCGCCAACATTTCGGAAATTTTGTACGCTAAGGCACTCCCAAAAATGGTTGTAGGCTTAATCTATGGAACTTTGTTTTTAGGAATGAGTTTTGGAACTAAAATGAGCCAGTTTTAGAGAATATGAATGGTTATTTGATGCAGCGCCATAAACGAACATTATTGGCACTTATGCTGTCATATCAAGGTTACTGATCTTAACGTACAATTTTTCCGTTTTGCTGTCTGTACGCCTATATTGAATGATTTTCAAATCAATCGGTACAAAGGTTTGCAATGTAGCGTCGAAATAGCTTCGTAAAATAGGGGCTAGTTTGATTTTTAATTCGTAAATTCCTTTTGGCTCACCTGTTTTTTTGTCGTAAGCGACTTTTACGCTATTAATATCGAACATGCGATGGAATGTTGTGAAATCATAATCAGTTTCATTTTTAATAGCTGATCGATCGACCACTTTCACGTTATTTTCACGCATAGATAACCAAATCGATGAGAGTGTCGCCACACGCTTCATAATTTTGAAGCGATCACGCTCACGAATGATAAGTGGTTTGTTATTGTGATTCTCATGGCGAAGTTTTAGCACTACATCACTATGAAAATTAATGTAACCATCCTCATCTTTTTCTTGAACTACCCACATATGTGAAATGATATCGAGAAGATCCGTTGTAAGCTCGTCAAATGCATTGATGGTCGATTGTACAAGGTTCAGCCAGACTTGAGTTTCTTCAGCTGTAGGCAAATCAAGCGTGTCTAAACGAAATTCTGCTTTTCCTGTTAAGTTTCCTTTTGGATCGACCAGTTCAGAACGTAAAATGCCATTTTCATCCGTATTAAAGGGTTTTTTCGAAGAAACGGTATCACGTACGATATTGTAGTTATAGTTTAAGGAGGTAAAGATATGTTCATTCTCAATCGTTTGTTCAATTGTATCATCTAGTGTTAGTTGGACAGAGTTATCGAAAGAATCATTCTCTATCCTTTCTTCTTCTGAAACAGTGAATGTAGCCATTTCTTTTTTTAGAAGGGGTTCAACTTCATAGAGAATCGTATCAATGTAGTCTGTGAATGCCTCACGAAGCATTTGTTTTGTTGGAATTTTTCCTTGTAGGAGCATATGGAACACACATTCTGAAAGAGCCCTAAAACTTTCGGAAGGACGGTACGTAGGACTCTTAGCTAAACCATCTATATCTTGCTCCCATATTTGAATCGATTCATGGTGTTGAAAATAGGGTTTGGCTTCTAGATAAAGAGCCAGTGGTCGATAGCTTTCTTTTAAAACGAGTCGATCAGGCATCTTATTTAATTCGGTTAAGACGATTTCATCTACTTGTATCACCTCATGGGCTTCAATTTTCACCTTAATTATAGCAAATCGGTTGAAAAAATAGACCATTTCTATTGAAAATCCGTAAAATAAATTCTGATAGTTTTTATATGATACTTATGAAAGATATGGCACAACCTTTTAATGAAATAAGTTCACAATCAATATAAAGTGGTCTACTTCTCGTCCAACACATATACAAACGACCAATAAAGTGGTCTATTTCTTCGTCCGATAGTCATACAAACAAAATTTTCATGAAGTGGCTCAAACGCAAGTGGCTCTAAGGCTCATGGGTGGTCTATTTTTCTCTTAGAGAAGCCCATTTTGGCCAAACCCTATTCGTTATACTGTATATATAACTAAAATCGGGGGAGGTGTACGAATGAATTTACAGCTACTAGATGTACTAGTACCAAAAGGAATCAATACATATAAAAAGAAACATTCGAAAGCAATCTGCCAAGGTGTTCTTTTTGTTGTTCGAGAAAAGGCGCATTTTGCAAATGGACAAGTGAAAGGGTATATTCTGACATCAAAAGAGAGTTTACTAGAAGATGCAGGTGCAATTTCACATTTCACGCCAAATGTGTACCGTTTTGGTACCTACTCAGATTAGGCACGTCGATGTATAAAAGGTGTTGAGGAACGCAATCTATAACAAATCAATACATTTGTCGTAGATATTGATACAAAGCGTCATACGGTTAATGAATTACTGTTAACCTGCCTAGATAAGTACCTACTTGGATTATTGAAACGGATCGGGGGTATCAGCTTTATTTTGTTCTGTCGACACCTCTATTTATTTCAAATAAAGAAGATTTTCGAGGGTTAAAGGTTGCGAAACGTATGAGCGATAACTTAAAACGTAGCTTACAATCCGTCGATGCTGATTTGTATTGTAATGATTTTGGTTTTTTCCGGGTACCAATAGCTAAAAATATAGTGTATCAAGATTTAGAAAATACATATGCAATAAAAGAACTAATGGACTGGTCGATGCGTCGTGATGACGATTTAGCACGTCCATTATTTGTCGTACCAACGAATAAGCAAGAAGGATTCACACATACAGATTGGTTTGATGCACTTGTACACACAACGAATATTAAAGGTGAATCCGATGTGATTGGCCGTAATAATACATTATTTACGTTAGCACTAATTGGTTACACGGAAGGCTGGGAAGAAGAACGGACAGCTAATTTCTTGGATGAGTTCAATAGTCGATTAGATCAGCCAATGTGTGCAGCTGATTTACGATCAACGTGTCGATCAGCGTATTCAGGAAGAGATTCAGGACCAAGTAAAGCCTATGTAGAAGCCTTATTAGCTCTGTATGCTGTAGATGGTGAAACATATACGGTTTCTTTTGGCAATCGTACTTGGTACAAGTTTAAAAAAGAGAGAGAAGAACGAAAATGGAGTCATTATTAGGAATGGGAAGAAGATATAATTACGTTTATTACGGCTGAAAAAGCGACTTCAGAGCTGTTTATTTGGCGTTCACAAAAAGAACTATATGAAGCTATAGGGATAGCACAAAGTTCATTAAATGAAGTATTGAAACGTTCGAAGTGATTAATTAAAACGGTCACAGGAAAAGGACGTGGCGCAAAAACAGGATGGACAACGGTACAGTTATTTATGGAGTACACACTGACAACGATACAAGCAGCCAAAGCAGCATACCGTCAAGTAATTAAACAAATGATTGAAGAAGTAATGGAAGAAGTTGAAATGGTCGCAGGCTATGGCGAGTTGCGTATGAAATTAGATAAGTTTTTGCGAAACAACGGGCGAGAACCGGTGCCAATCTATTTAAATAGCTCTGGTTAAATTAATACTCCAGTCTGCCTAACATATTTCTAGTTACGTTTTCTTTTTTTGTTGTTCAGATATTGTGTAGTTTTAGGTCAAGGTTTGGTAAACTTTTTAATCTTAACGAACTCATGGTTTTCTACTGAATATACAATGAACACCTATAGAATTTACGTTAAATCACTAAAAGGAATATAAACAACTAAAAGTAAATTTTATATATGTAGTTGAAAAATCTAAAGGGTTAACGAGAGATATATATTTTAAAAATAACCTTATATATATAAAAGAGAAACTCTTTAGTCTATATAATATCATAAAAGTAACGAGCAATCGCAATTTTTAAATTCGAATTGAAGCACCTCACGCCACATAAATTTTTTGATAACAAGTCAGTCCCTTATTTAATAAATGTAAGCGAATATGATTGTGTTAGATTTGTTGTAGCGAATCTTTTTATATTAAAAAGAGCCCTATGAAAGCTAAAAAACAGTTATTCTATCTATTTTTTTGTCTGACACTAAGTTTCTAATGAATGGCAAGTAATTTCTTTGTCTTCACTACATTTCGGGGATACTTGGTATTGCAATAATCTTTCACTATTCCTAAGTTCATAACGTGTCGAATTTTATTACTTGCTACTTTATGTCGGGACTGCCTAAAGAGCGTAAGGGGAGTGTATGACATTGTTTCGCAATGTCAGTCAGTATAGCTGTTCTTTCTCTTTCATATAGGTTTCATCTATTTGTCAAGAATCACCTACAATGTGATTCTTGACAAATAGATAATTTGACTATATTTTTGCACCTAACGACCGTGGTGTGACACACATCAACACCTCAATCAGTCATAATTTCAGAAATTTCTCGGTAATTCAGGTTATATCTCAAATAATAGCCAACGGCTATTGTAATAATATCTTTTTTGAATTTTTCCCCCTTAATTCTACCTGATATCATGCTAATTAAGAAACCTTGCAACAGAACCCTTTTAGTCTTGTTAAATGGTTTTGTCGGGCGTGTATGACAGGGGGATTAGAATAATAGAATTGTATTGAAGATATGAAGTGTACATCGTGTAATCAGTGGTAAGCATAACAAACGATCCAGGTGGGGTGTACATGTTTCGCTATGTGTAGTTATGTGAGTTGGAGTGTCTGCATCGTTGATTGAAGAAGATTTACTAGTATACAGTTTAAAACTTAAAAATCAATAGCCAACCAGGTGAAATAATCTACAATAGTGTTTAAATGCTATTGAACGTACTAAATTTCATTTTTAATAACTTAAAGGTTATTTTGATAAAAAGATTGATAGAAACGTTTTTAATAGCTTTTAAACGATTTTGAGTAAAAGTGGAATACAATGAATAATTGCTAACAGTTTGAAAAAACGAAGTGATTCCAGGTTTATGTCCGCAACAGTCTCCAATTAATTTGTAAACAAGTTGTTTTTAAAGAATACATAATTTCGAACTCCCTTTTAAAAGTGGGTTCTTTTTTTATTAGGTTAATGCCTCTATTTCAAAATGTAAGCTTTTTGAAGTATAAAGAATATCTCGATAGTCCATATATTAAAAATAAACAAGTTTCTAAGAAGCTGAAAGTGCCTCGTAAGATGAAGTCAGTTCCTCCACTGAAAAAATGGTTCACAAGCGCACTAAGGTGCAACATCTAGTTATCAATTTTTTTCGTTATTCCTCCCTCTATTAAGATAGAGGGAAGGTAACAGGATAATAGGCAAACCCGGATGAAGCGAAAAAAATCGAAAAAAAAGGATTTTCCCACCTTTCAACCCTTGCTATTACTGTTTTTTTACATAGTTGATTACGAAAAAAAATCATACGTGTCACGCACTTCAAAAATTAGCATAGTTGGTTATAAAAACAGCAATCGTAACCAACTATAAAATAAATAGCTTCAAAAAAGAATTTTTCCCATAAATGGTTTGGGAGATTTTCTTTTGAGCACCTACTTCGTCTCTGTTTCAACGTGAAAATAGCGTCGGAGTAACACTGTTTTTAAAGGGGAAATCTGCTTGTTTTTGATATTTCAAATAGGTGCATCTATCTTTTAAAAGGTAGGAATAATTACAGCCTTTTATCTTTCTAAAATATTTGGAGCAACTTAATCGCGCTGTTCGATTAAGTTAACGATTTAAAATACTGTCTGCTATTTTGAAGAATATGATTTACATGTTGTATACCTTTTAACGGATATTAAATGACGTAAAAAAACAGTTTTATTTATTGTGAACTGTATCTTTTTTGTGGGTAAAAAGGGTGCAATTCATGGAGGTACACCTCCGTTGTATACCTTTAACGTAGAAACAACGGGTGCTGACATAGGAAATAGAAGTGCAACTAATATATAAAAACTAGAGTGTAATTCAAATAGAAAAAGAATGTTATGGATTGGTAGTTATTTGTTTGTTTTTGCATAGTTTCATGTAAGGAAATCTATCCATGTTTTAACTTTTTTAGCATGAAATAAAGTACTATGATATACTTATATTAAATTTAATATAAACAGGAAACCCCTGAAAAATAAGACTTAGTAGAGTCTTATTCTTCGGGGGCTTTTTTGTTTTTAGGGAGGAAAAAAGATTTTGAGGCAGATTAAAAAAGGACTAAACGGACTGAAAATAGAAAGGGGCATTTTTATAAAGGGGTAGTATTGCATGATTATGAAATCGAAGTATTACGCCATATTTATTTACACAAACAGTTACGTGCAACATCTCTTCATGAGTTATACAGATTATTAAGTAATAAAAAAATTGAAACGAGTAATATTTCAAATCGGTTAAAAAAGCTACTAGATGCTGGGGTTGTTGCAAGAAATGAGGAACTAATACATGACATGTCTAAAAATTTTGTAAGATATAGCTATCGTCTAAATTCAGCTGGCTTAGAAGTTCTTGTTTTTTTAAATATTATAAGAAAAGAAAGTATTAAAACGTATAAAACGAATGCTCATATAAACAAGTTTCCAAATTTACATTCGAAAGTTGCCTCTACAATTACGAATAAAATCGTCATGGATTTGATAAAGCAAGAGATTACTTTTGATTTTTGTAGAGGAAACAACCATTACTTATTAGGCAATGATTCGTACACAAGAAAAACTGAAACAACAGGTTTTATAATACCGGATTATGTTATAGAAACGAGAGACACAATTGTTCCTATTGAAATTGATACAGGCACTCAGCGTGCGCATATTATTAAACAAAAGATTGAAAAGTATATTGTACAAGCCCGTTCTAAAGAATTTAATCTAAGAAATATACATGTTGTTTTTATAGTTGTGGATAATTCCATCTCGGATACGTTTGAAACCAATAGAAATCGCCGAGTGTACTCACTTAAAGCTACATTTTTAAGCGGTTTTGATCTACCTGGGAATTTACATTTCTATGCTGTTAATGCTCTTCATTCTATTCCGTTGATTTCTTATATTTTAAATCCAAAGAATAATTTAGAAGAAATTGAAAAAGACTTTATTTGTGAAGATTTTATGGAGCTATATAATGAACGCTACAAACAGCATTTTATTCAAGTTGAAAAACCTGCTATTGCTAAAGATCTCTTCCATGCGGTTTATACGTATGAAGTCAATACAATCAAATACGATGTTTATTTGATTTACAGAGTAGTTGGTAATTTGAGAGATTACCAAAAATCAGAAAGCGCATTAAGTTATTTATCAAAACGTTTAGAAAGAAATAAACGATTCATTTTATTATATGTATATGACAATGCTACAAGTGCATTAGCCGATGTAACAACTGCTACAGATGCTTCCATAACAATTGCTACGTCTTATTTACCAACAGAAGATAATGAGGATTTAGTTGTTTATAAACATACATCATTACTAACTAAAAAAGCTGTAAAAGGGGTGATTGAGTATTGAATAGATGGGTTTATGGGAAGAGAATGGGTCAATTATCTAGAATAGAAATTTTATTGTATAATATAGTTAACTAAAGCAACATGAAGAGGGAGGTTTTTTTATGACAATCAGTTTTAGAGAACGCGTTAAACAAATAGGTAATGGGGAATTTAAAGTTGAATTAATTATTCCACTTACTAGAAAGATGACACCTGCTGAAGAAGAGCGTTATCACAAAGAAGCTAAAAAAATCAATCAAATGTTACGCAACTCTGAAGGTTATAAAGAACAACAAAAAGAACTGTCAGTGTGGGCTAAACAACTAGAAAAAGATCGAGCAGCTGGTATTGGTGTGGTTGATATGAAAGCTATTGAAGCGAAATATTACGCTGATAAAGCCGAGAGAGAAGCAAATAATAGTTAATTTAAGCGTTTGAATATACTTTTAAAAAGACCTTTTTACAAAAGAGCGACGCCTTTCACTACAATCTATAACGATGGAATTATCTGTAATTACACTGATTTATCTCTTTTTATAGAGAAATCAAAAAACGATTTAATTGTATAGTAATCGAACTCCGCTGTATAATAATTGTAAGGAAGCAACATGAAAGTGAGGTTTTTTTATGGCAACGACTTTTAGTGAACGTGTCAAAGAAATATTTAATGACGAATTTGAAATTAAATTAAATATTCCGCCGAAAAGAAAAATTACACAGGCTGAAAGAAAAGAGTATCAAGCAGCTCAAAAAAGTGTGAACGCTATGTTACGAGAGTCTGAAAGTTATAAAGAACATCAAAAAGAACTGTCAGTGTTGGCTGAACAACTGAAAAAAGATTGTGCAACTGGTATTGGTGCTGTTGATATGGATGCCTTAAAAGTTAAATATCTGGCCGATAAAGCGTTACGAGAGAATATAAAAATGTAAATAAAAAAACAATGGATACTTATTTTTTAAGTGGAACTGACCTAAATTAATGAGACAAATAAAAACACCTTTCGTTGAAAAACGGGTATTAAACCTAGTAAATCAACGTGGAGGTGTTTTTTCTATGGGGACAAAAGTAAGCTACCCAGCGGAAGTGAAAATGAAAGCAATTGAAATGAAGTTATTAGGCATTCCTGCAAAGCAAATAATGGACGAATTGCATATTAAAAATGTTAGTCAATTAAAAACATGGATGAAGTGGTATAAAACTGGCGAAATACATCGACTTCATCAGCCGGTGGGGAAACAATATTCATTCGGAAAAGGGCCGGAGTTTGATTCAGAGGAATCCCGTTTACAGACTGAAAATAGTTATCTAAAACAGCAAGTGGAAGTGCTAAAAAAGTACAAGGAATTGGAAAGGAAGTGGTTGGACAAGCATTTGTAGAATTAGTAGAGACACTTAGAGGCCAAATTTCTGTACGAAGAATCTGTGAATTAATGGGTGTAGCAAGAGCCACTTATTATCGTTGAAAAAAACAGAAAGGTACACAAACGACAAAAGAAAAACGAGATTGAGATGTTGGTGAAACATGTGCAGCGCATAAATACCGATATGGTTATCGTAAAATCGCCAGTTTCTTTCCTAATTTAGCCGAGAAAACGGTTCAAAAAATCATGCAAAAATATAATTGGTCATGTCGTGTAAAAGTAAAGAAACGCAAGCGAACTGGGCAACCAACGAGTATAATATCTTTCAAGTATTATGGACTTATACAACGGCGAAATTATTGCGTACACACTTGGAACGACACAGGATACACTATTCGTATTGGACACACTGAATCAAGTAGAAGGAATCTCAAGTGAGGCGATTCTTCATAGCAATCAAGGCTCGGTCTATACATCTTACGAATATCAAAAACAAGTAAAAGAAAAAGGAATTACCATGAGCATGTCCCGTAAAGGCACGCCAGCTGATAATTCCCCAATCAAAACGTTTCACTCCTCGCTAAAGTCCGAAACGTTCTATCTCGACGGAATCCATAGCATAACGAATGCATGTGTGATTCGAATCGTCGAAGAGTATATAAATTATTCTAACAATATCCGTATTCAAACGAAACTAAACAACCAGTCGCCGGTGCAATATCATCAACTAGCTGTTTAGAAGGTGTTTTCTTACTGTCTCAAAAAAGGCAGTCAGTGCCGTTGTCATATAGGTTCTTTAAATGCAAGCATCGTGACACCACGTGAAGTGTTTAAAACAGCATTCTTATAAAATGTAGGTAGTATAATTGTGGCACATAACCACCCTAGCCAATGGATTTTATCAAGAGTAAATTACTAAAAATCCATTAACATCAATGTTTTTACTTTAAGAACATATATTTAACGTGTTAAATCAAATGAAAAAATACAATGTAATTATTAGATGACAATTGATTACGGTCAGAAGAATGTACCACAAATAAAAAAACTAATTCCTTTTTATTTTATCGAGGAATTAAGCTTTTGACCTGCAACAATCACGCCCAATTTCGGAATATCTATAATATGATTTCGATCTTAAATTATCTACTTTAACTGACGCTACCTGCTCGTTAAAGAAGACCTATTTAAAAAAGTTTATACTGCACCTGCCTTTATTATGTAAGTAAAAGTAGTAAAGCTTTAAATTGGTTTTCAAAAAAGTAGGGTTGATTATTTCTTTTTCATCAATTATTATTGTGTTATTATCACAATATGAGAAAGGAGGCAAAAAGTAATGGGAATTGATTTCATTAATGTCGAGTTTAGAAAGCATGTAAAAGTTTCAGGGGATTTAGGTACAACGGGATCAGTATGTCCTTTTTCACAAAAACAAAAAATGGAAACACTACCGGAAAACTTTTTGCCTCCTTTTATATAATGGGCAAAAATTTATGAATCTATTGCATTTGTAAAAATGCATACGAATGATTAGGCACCGGTTGTTAAACTGGTGCCTTTTTTTTGTTTGATCAGTTCAGTTAGTTTGGAGAACCGAATCTTTAATCATGCTGTAGAAATATGGTGAGTTAGTTGATTGGGTTTTACAATATAAATGATTATGAGGTGAGGTTTATGGTGAAAGCAGTGGATTTAGCCTCCTAAAATCACAATATATTTTAGGAGGAAATAAAATGAAAAAGGATAGTAAATCTAAAGAAATGATTCAATCTGAAAAAAGGGGTTCTACTAGGCTCTTAATGATGGTACTCTCCCTATCTGTACTTGTAGGTGCAATTACGGCTGATTTTGTCAATCCCGTACTTCCACTAATAAGCAAAGATTTAGAAGCTTCGAAATCTCAAGTGATTTGGATAGTTAGTGGTCTTGCACTTGTTCTTGCGATTGGAGTTCCGATTTATGGTCGAATCTCAGACTTTTTTGAGTTACGAAAGCTATATATCTTTGCCATTATGATTCTGGCAAGTGGTAGTCTTTTATGTGCAATTGCCACGAACCTTCCATTGTTGGTTTTGGGAAGAATGGTTCAGGGTGCTGGGATGTCCGCAATTCCAGTTCTATCAGTCATTGCAATTTCGAAGGTTTTCCCACAAGGAAAACGTGGGGGAGCTTTGGGAATTATCGCAGGAAGTATTGGTGTTGGAACTGCTGCTGGTCCAATATTTGGTGGAGT
This sequence comes from Kurthia sp. YJT4, assembly GCF_030219945.1. NCBI lineage: Bacteria > Bacillati > Bacillota > Bacilli > Caryophanales > Caryophanaceae > Kurthia > Kurthia sp. YJT4. Next base: position 59,304 of record NZ_CP126690.1, read on the forward strand.
GGTTGGTCAATATTTAGGGTGGAATGCCTTGTTTTGGTTCACATTTTTGTTAGCCATTATGCTTGTTATTGGTGCCTACTACGCGTTACCGACAATTAAACCGGCAGAATCCGTAGGAAGCAATAAGAACTTTGATTTCATTGGTGGTTTATTGCTCGGCCTCACAGTAGGATTACTCCTTTTTGGTATCACTCAAGGGGAAACTTCTGGTTTTTCTTCGTTCTCATCGTTAACTAGCCTAATTGGTTCTGTTGTAGCTTTGGTAGGGTTTATTTGGAGAATTGTTACCGCAGAAAATCCATTTGTACCACCTGTCCTGTTCAATAACAAGGATTATGTCAATACGGTCATAATTGCATTTTTTTCGATGTTTGCTTATTTCGCTGTTCTTGTGTTCGTCCCATTGCTAGTCGTTGAGGTGAATGGACTCTCTTCTGGACAGGCGGGAATGATATTGTTGCCAGGTGGTGTGGCTGTTGCAATCTTATCTCCCTTCGTTGGCCGTCTTTCTGATCGATTTGGGGATAAACGTCTGATAATTACAGGGATGACTCTGATGGGGCTGTCTACCTTATTCTTGTCCACCTATGCATCTGGTGCTTCACCTTTGTTAGTTTCCGTGGGGGTCCTCGGAGTAGGGATTGCTTTTGCATTCACGAATTCTCCCGCAAATAACGCCGCAGTAAGTGCACTCGAAGCAGACAAGGTTGGTGTCGGAATGGGGATTTTCCAAGGTGCTTTGTACCTTGGAGCAGGAACTGGAGCAGGTATGATTGGAGCATTATTATCCGCTCGACGTGATGCTACTGAGCCGATAAATCCATTATATATATTGGACGCTATGTCCTACTCAGATGCGTTCCTTGCAGCTACAGGGGCAATACTCATTGCCTTAATAGCTGGATTAGGTTTAAAAAAGCGTGGGTAATAACTTAGTTATGTAAAGATTAGTTATTGTTTAGTTCATCTTCTATAGTTTAAGCTGTAAATAAATAGCTTAGGAATCACGCAAATTTGAATTTCTTAGAATAGAATACTTTTAAGTAACTCAACTTTCGTACACTGTTTTATTGGTGCGAAAGTTGAGTATGTTAAGGATGAAACAATGAAAACATTGGTGATCGTTTCTCACCCAGATATGCCAAATTCTCGAATCAATAAAGTTTGGGTAGAAAAAGCAGCGTCTTATTCAAACGAAATTACCATTCATGATCTTTATAGAGAGTATCCTGATTTTATTATAAATGTAAAAAGAGAGCAGGAATTAGTTGAAAATCATGATAATATTATTTTTCAATTTCCATTATATTGGTATAGTTCTCCTTCATTATTAAAAAAATGGATCGATGAAGTGATTATATATGGATGGGCTTACGGATCAAAGGGTAAAAGAATATTTTATAATCGAAAATTAGGATTAGCTATATCAGCTGGCGTAAAAAAAGGTGAATTTACAAGTATGGGTAAAAACAAGCATACATTAACCCAGATGTTAACACCATTCAAATCTTTATGTGCATAGATTCATGCTGAATATGTACCAGAGTTTGTACTTTACGGTGCTAATTCGGATATGAAGGGCGAAGAGATACAGAAAAGTGCTAATGAGTATTTGCAATATATTAAAAAGTATTATTTAAGAGCATAAAACACTTCTGCGATCATGCCAACAATACTAGAAGAAAGCCCATTTCCCCTTAACACATTTAGGGAAATGGGCTATTGAAGTTATTGAAGGTTTTAGCGATTTCATTTTAGGTAGCCAATTCAAAGTGCCCAATAAATTCCAAGAAACACAAATCTGCTAAAACAGCTTGCCATGTAATTTTTGAACTTGATCCTTTAACCGTTCATTCTCTTCTTCTAACGCCTTTATACGGCTTTTTGGGGTCCTGCCGACAAAACGCGGATATTATGGGGTCTCGTAAGATTTCCGATTTTATGACGGGACCCCGATATGAACCCTTTTGGTTTATTGATTGATAGAGCCTTAATATATCATGGTTTTCAGCCTTAACGTATAAAATGTGCGTTTTGACGGTACTACCCCTAGATGGTGGCTGGGGCGTTGATGCTCTTTTAGAAGAAGAAACAAGGCTCCACAACGATATTGATTTATTTGTGGAAGAAAATAATAGTAAAAAGTTTATTGAAATAATAAAAGAAAAAGGTTTTGCGGAAGTTACAGAAGCATATACCACTACAAATCACACGATTTGGAAGGACGCTCAAGACAGGATAATTGATTTTCATATATTTAAATTCAACGAACAAGGATACATTGTTTTTGAAGGAGAAGCATATCCCCCAAAAGTGTTTAGTGGTATTGGGAAAATAGGCGATAAAATGGTTAGATGTATTGATGCTGAAAATCAAGTATTATTTCATCTGGGCTATGAGCATGATGAAAATGATATGCATGATGTAAAACTATTGTGCGAGAAATTTAATATTCCTGTTCCTAGTGAATACAAGTAACTGAAAAATTCCAATTTCTCTATCAATAGTTCAATAAATTAGAAAACTACATGAAAGAGAATCGACTAAACTGTACACAGAATGTCGGATGAGTAAACGCACCCTTTGATAATATTGATGATGAAAGGAGGTTGTTCAATGGATTCTTTGAGAAGTATGAATAATGCATTGGCATATATTGAAGAGCACTTAACAGAAGAAATTGATTATAGTGAAGTATCTAAAATTGCTTACTGTTCAGAGTATCATTTTAAGCGGATGTTTTCTTTCTTAGCAGGCATAAGTTTATCAGAGTATATTCGGAGAAGAAGACTGACATTGGCTGTACTAGATTTGAAAGATAGGGATTTGAGAATAATTGATGTAGCCGTCAAATATGGCTATAATTCGGCTGATTCATTTTCCCGTGCTTTTCATTCCCTGCATGGCATTCTCCCTTCTGAGGCAAGAAGTGAGAATACACAATTAAAAGCTTATCCTCGAATGACCTTTCAATTATCAATTAAAGGAGGATGCGAAATGAACTATCGTATTGTTGAAAAAGAGTCATTTAAGTTAGTAGGATTTAAGAAGAGAGTTCCAGTTATTTTTGAAGGTGTCAATCCAGAGATTGCAAAAATGACCGAACTTTTAACACCGGAGGTTATTAAACATTTAAAAGCAATTTCAGATATGGAACCAAGAGGTATCATTAGTGCTTCTACTAATTTTTCAGAAGGTAGAATGGAAGAGAAAGGAGAATTAGATCATTACATTGGAGTAGCAACATCAAGTAATGATACTGCAGATTTTGATGTATTAAAAATTGATGCTAGTACCTGGGCTGTATTTGAATCAATTGGACCATTTCCGGAAACACTTCAAAATGTGTGGGGTAGGATATACTCAGAGTGGTTTCCATCTTCAGGATATGAGGCAGCCCCAGGTCCTGAAATTTTGTGGAACGAGAGTCCAGATACCGGAAATCCAAAGTATCGAAGCGAAATCTGGATTCCAGTAAAGAAAAAAGACTATTAATTATATCAATGTTAATGGTTGAGGGTGCTCCTTAGTTAGAGTGCCCTTTTCTTTAACAGCGGTATAGAGAAAGTCGATATTTTCCCACAAACGAGAGCCAATATTGGATATGTTTCCATTTACGAGCGTGGATATTTTCCCAAGTTCGAGGGTGGGTAAAAATAGAACTAAAATGCCGTTTTGACAGCTATTAAGACCTCTCAAAACATGTGGAAGCAGTATGTCTGTTAACAAGAAAATAAATGTAGTTGCCCTTGGAAATGGCGTATTTACGGTGTTTTCAGGGGTTTCTTTATTTTTGATGGCGGGTAAAGTTATAGATTTTGGGTGTGCTTTAAGGGAATATGGTTTAGATTCTGAATTGAGCTCACCCATGGTAATGCAGTTTTGCTTTAAGGGTTCAACCGTTTAGCAAAACTATGAGATGTTTTGGTACCGCAAAGGTTGGTCAAAGGAGCTGAATTTAATCAGCTGGCATGACAGGGAACCTAAATATGACATCAGAGATTGGGACCTGAACATGAGAAGATGGGCAAAGGTGTAACCTTAAGCGTAGAAGAACTTAAAAAGCTTAGGGAGATACTGAATGAAATGGAACTTTAGAGTTGGAGGAATGGGAAAAAACTCTTTTAGGGATGTCGTAAAAGCTCTATTTTATTATGAAATATACAAGGACCTATCATTTTATATAGGCGTCCCACCAACAAAACGCGCAAAACATACGCTAAGCAATTTTCGACATGAAAAAAGCCGATTTTCCATACGCTATGAACTGAACCCCGAATAGTGGACACTTTAAAAAAAGTGAACCTATTCGGGGTTTTTCTATTTTCATCACTAGAAATTCCCGTTATACTGACTTTACGATTTAAGAACAGGAGAACATTATGGCGTACAGACAGCAAAACGGAAAAATTGTACGTTAAGATCAGTAACCTTGATATGACAGCATAAGTGCCAATAATGTTCGTTTATGATGCTGTATCAACTGGCAGTTAATATTTCACTAAAACTGGCTCATTTCAGTTCCAAAACTCATTTCCAAAAAGAAAGTCCCATAAATTAGAGAGAAACTCGTTTTTGGGAATATATTAACGTACAAAAAAATGCTTTTTCTCCATTCAAAATTGCTTAGCGTACAAAATTTCCGAAATGTTGGCGAGACCCCTTGTAGCGGATTCACCTATTTATAATGTAGCGGTGACGAAAGTGTCTGATCCTAAGGTTATTGGATTAGCTCTGGGGGCTCAATCCATTATCGGGTTTACGGTAACTATTTTTTCACCGTTAGTATTTGGTCTTTTATTAGAAGCCTTTAATTGGGGAATCGCCTTTCTAGTGATTGGACTTGTTACCATTATTGCACCTATCTGTATGTTCTTGTTGAGCAAACAGAAATGACTTTTCTAATTGCTTAAAGGCGCTACGGTTATAGATTAATAGGAAAAAGCAGTACATTCGTAAAATTAACGAGTGTACTGCTTTAATTTTAGTATTTAACAACAAGTTGTCTGTGTGTTAGGGGAACTAACTTAAGTCTAAGCTACATACACCCGTTTCTGGAAGGTCTAGCTCTACTTTACGAGCAGCTTCGATATCACCTGTAAGGTACGCAACCACAGAACGGACTTGCTCATAGCCAGTTGCCATTAAGAAGGTTGGTGCACGTCCGTAGCTTTTCATACCGACAATATAAAAGCCAGTTTCAGGGTGACGTAATTCGAGTTCGCCATGTGGACGAACCGTACCACAGCTATGCTCGTTTGGATCAATCAGTGGTGCTAATGCTTCAATACTTTCAACAGCAGCATCAATCGATAAGCGGATTTCTTTTAAGAACGAGAAGTCTGGACGACTTCCTGTATTCGCAATGATTTCATCTACTTCTGGAAGCAATTGTTCAACCGTTACGCCTTCGCCTTTAATGATGATACCAGTTGAGGTTTGTTTAAGTTCTTCGATATAGAATGGGGTAAAGACCTTTACTTTACCTTCGTCTACTAATGTATGAATGCGACTGCCTAATTCGCCACGAGCAGCAAGTGCATCCTTTTCTTCACCACCATACGCATCTTCTACACGTTTTTTACGTAAAATCCATGTAATTTTAACGTCCTCAAGCTTTTCTAACTCTAAAATCGTATTAATAGCTGAGTGTCCACCACCGATAACAGCGATGCGTTTGCTTGTGTAGCGTTCTTTTAATGCTTCAACATTTGGAATGCCATAAAAGATTTTGTCAGTAAGCTTTTGTTCAGCTGATGTCCACACGTTGTCAGCGTGAACAGGACTCGGAGTTGCCCACGTACCCGTCGCATCGATGACAGCACTTGCGAGAATACGCTTTGTTTCACCATTTTGTTCTGTATAAAGTACAAACGGAGCAGATTCACGATTTGCAGACTTCATTTTATCGTGATTTTTTTTACTAATGCCCACAACTGTTGTATTAAACGAAATAAATGGTTTGATCTCAGGTAAATTGGCTAGTGGCTGTAAATACGCCTCACGAATTTCTTGACCTGTTGGTAGGAGGTCTTTTTCTGGCATCGTCCAACCAGATTTCAGTAATAATTGCTTGGCAGCCTTGTCAACATTGTATTGCCATGGTGAAAATAGACGAACGTGCTGCCAAGATTTAATGTTTTCAGCAACCTCAGCGCCCTTTTCAAGCACAATGAATGCTTCATTTGCTAATGAAAGGTGAGCAGCAGCAGCTAAACCGACTGGACCCGCTCCAAGTATTGCAACAGGATACGTTCTATTTAATTTAAAAGATGTTTCTTTAGGAAGTGATTTTTTTTGTGTATCTTCCACAGGCCCACAGCAAGAAGTAGTTGGCTCAGGTGCTGGTGCACAACAGCTTGTATTTTGCGTTTTAATTGTTAATGGTATATTCATTTTAAATTCCTCCTAAAATACTTGTATTTTGCAACTATATGATAAATAAAAAGCAAGAGAATTCTTGCTTAGAAAATCGGGGTACAACATACCGTCGATTTAGACATGGCTTCATTTAGAAGCTGAATTGACCGAAGGACCGTTTCTTTTTCAAAATCATTCATATGAGAGAACACTTCTTCTAAATAGGCGTTCATCGATTCATCGATTGAAGTAGCGATGAACTTTCCTTGTGTTGTCAAATCTAAAATAGACACCCGTTTATCTTGTTCAGAGGCTGTTTTTTTCACTAAATCCATTTTAATTAACGTTTGAATTTGTCTGCTGAATGTTGTAATGTCCATAGCTAACGTTTCTGCAATTTGTTGCATGGAAGGTGTATGTTGTTTATCAATTTCGTATAAAATATGGCTCTGTACAGTAGAAATTTCAAAGCTACCAACAGAACAACAATTTTTATTAAGTAAGCCAAATCGTCTTGTTAGTGTATGAAAAATTTCACGTTTGTTTTCCATTCAATCACCTCTATTTGTTAGTATAACAAAAAAACTTGTAAAGTGCAAGTTTTTTAGCTATAATTGAATAGGATAAGTATTTGAAGAAACACAACAAAAAGGAAGATTAATTCGAGGGTTAATGAATGTTAAGATAGTAATGAAGTAAGCTCTAAAATATCGCTCTACGAATGTTTACTAGTTATTCGAAAAGCTAATAAGGAAGATAATATGAAAAATCAAAATAGTATGAGTAGCCTACCTGTCGCGATTATAGGTGGGGGACCCGTTGGTTTAGCAGCAGCAGCACATTTAATACAACGACAACAATCATTTGTTCTATTTGAAGCAGGTGAACATGTTGGAACAAGCTTTTTAGATTACGGTCATGTACGCTTATTTTCACCATGGGAGTATAATTTGGATCCTGCATCAAAAGCATTTTTATTAGAAGCAGGATGGGCAGAACCTGTGGCAAAAAGACTTCCATATGCTCGTGATATTGTACATGAATATTTAAAGCCTTTATCAGAACTAGCTCAATTTAAGCCTCACATTCATTTGAGTAGTGAAGTAATGGCTGTAGGGAGAGAGGATATAGATAAAAGAAAATCAGCTAAAAGAAATGAAACACCTTTTGTACTCTATGTGAAATCGCAGGGAAGTATAAAAGAATTTCGTGCGAGAGCCATTATAGATGCGTCTGGCACATGGCAACAACAAAATCCCATTGTTTCCAGTGGTGTTTCCCTTCCTAATGAGTTAGAGGTTTCACATCAGATATGTTACGGAATACCGGATGTATTAAAAAAAGACAAAGAACGTTATTTAGGAAAAAGAACAGTGGTTGTTGGAAGAGGACATTCAGCGATAAATGTATTGATTAATTTAGGAAAACTGAAGCAAGAGGACCCATCCACATCTATTGTCTGGATATTGCGAAAACAACATGTTTCTGAAGCGTTTGGTACACCAAAAGATAAAATTTTGGGGAGATTTCAATTAGGCGAAAGTATTCAGCGACTTGTTAATTATGGAGCTGTTGAAGTTTTCACACCATTTCAAATAAAAGACATCAGACGAAGCAGTGATCTGTCACTTGAAATTTTAGGCATAATGGATGGAAATAAGAAGATGGTTTCCCAGGTAGATGAAATCATCTCTAATACCGGTTCTAGACCGAATTTCAATATTTTAAGA